>NZ_FORM01000021.1 GCF_900114005.1 Olleya namhaensis | reverse complement strand
GGTTCCGCAGGTTTTGTTCCTGTTACGTCCCAAGTACAAGTTGTGTTATTGAATGTTGCAGTTTCGTAACATTCCGTAGTTGGTTCCGCAGGTTTTGTTCCTATTACGTCCCAAGTACAAGTTGTGTTATTGAATGTTGCAGTTTCATAACATTCCGTAGTTGGTTCCGCAGGTTTAGATCCAGAAACATCCCAAGAACACGTTGTATTGTTGAATGTTGCAGTCTCATAACATTCTGTTGTTGGTTCCGTAGGTTTAGATCCAGAAACATCCCAAGTACAAGTCGTGTTGTTGAACGTTGCAGTTTCGTAACATTCTGTTGTTGGTTCCGCAGGTTGTGTTCCTGTTACATCCCAAGTACATGTATTATTATTAAATGTTGCAGTTTCGTAACATTCTGTTGTTGGTTCTGCAGGTTTAGATCCAGAAACATTCCATGTACACGTTGTGTTGTTGAATGTTGCAGTTTCGTAACATTCTGTTGTTGGTTCTGCAGGTTTAGATCCAGAAACATTCCATGTACACGTTGTGTTGTTGAATGTTGCAGTTTCGTAACATTCTGTTGTAGGTTCTGCAGGTTGTGTTCCAGAAACATCCCATGTACACGTTGTGTTGTTGAATGTTGTAGTTTCGTAACATTCTGTTGTAGGTTCTGCAGGTTGTGTTCCAGAAACATTCCATGTACACGTTGTGTTGTTGAATGTTGCAGTTTCGTAACATTCTGTTGTAGGTTCTGCAGGTTGTGTTCCAGAAACATCCCATGTACACGTTGTGTTGTTGAATGTTGTAGTTTCGTAACATTCTGTTGTAGGTTCTGCAGGTTGTGTTCCAGAAACATTCCATGTACACGTTGTGTTGTTGAATGTTGCAGTTTCGTAACATTCTGTTGTAGGTTCTGCAGGTTGTGTTCCAGAAACATCCCATGTACACGTTGTGTTGTTGAATGTTGCAGTTTCGTAACATTCTGTTGTTGGTTCTGCAGGTTGTGTTCCAGAAATATCCCAAGTGCAAGTTGTATTGTTGAATGTTGTAGTCTCATAACATTCCGTTGTTGGTTCCGCAGGTTTTGTTCCAGAAACATTCCAAGTACAAGTTGTATTGTTAAATGTTGCAGTTTCATAACATTCTGTTGTTGGTTCCGTAGGTTTTGTTCCAGAAACATCCCAAGTACAAGTCGTGTTGTTGAACGTTGCAGTTTCGTAACATTCTGTTGTTGGTTCTGAAGGTTGTGTTCCTGTTACATCCCAAGTACATGTATTATTATTAAATGTTGCAGTTTCATAACATTCTGTTGTTGGCTCCGCAGGTTGCGTTCCCGTTACGTCCCAAGTACATGTTGTATTATTAAACGTTGCAGTTTCGTAACATTCCGTAGTTGGTTCCGCAGGTTGTGTTCCCGTTACGTCCCAAGTACATGTTGTATTATTAAACGTTGCAGTTTCGTAACATTCCGTAGTTGGTTCCGCAGGTTGTGTTCCAGAAACATCCCATGTACATGTATTATTATTAAATGTTGCAGTTTCATAACATTCTGTTGTTGGTTCCGCAGGTTGTGTTCCAGAAACATCCCATGTACACGTTGTGTTGTTGAATGTTGCAGTTTCGTAACATTCTGTTGTAGGTTCTGCAGGTTTAGATCCAGAAACATCCCATGTACACGTTGTGTTGTTGAATGTTGCAGTTTCATAACATTCTGTTGTTGGTTCCGTAGGTTTTGTTCCAGAAACATCCCAAGTACAAGTCGTGTTGTTGAACGTTGCAGTTTCATAACATTCTGTTGTTGGTTCTGAAGGTTGTGTTCCTGTTACATCCCAAGTACATGTATTATTATTAAATGTCGCAGTTTCATAACATTCCGTAGTTGGTTCCGCAGGTTGCGTTCCAGAAACATCCCAAGTACAAGTCGTGTTGTTGAACGTTGCAGTTTCATAGCATTCTGTTGTTGGTTCCGCAGGTTTAGATCCAGAAACATCCCAAGTACAAGTAGTGTTGTTGAAGGTTGCACTTTCGTAACATTCCGTAGTTGGTTCGGCAGGTTTAGATCCAGAAACATCCCAAGTACAAGTTGTATTATTGAACGTTGCAGTTTTATAACATTCCGTAGTTGGTTCCGCAGGTTTTGTTCCTGTTACACTCCAAGTACAAGTTGTATTATTGAATGTTGCAGTTTCGTAACATTCTGTTGAAGGTTCCGTAGGTTGCGTTCCCGTTACGTCCCAAGTACATGTTGTATTATTAAACGTTGCAGTTTCGTAACATTCCGTAGTTGGTTCAGCAGGTTGTGTTCCTGTTACGTCCCAAGTACATGTTGTATTATTAAACGTTGCAGTTTCATAACATTCTGTTGTTGGTTCTGTAGGTTTAGATCCAGAAACATCCCAAGTACAAGTTGTGTTGTTGAACGTTGCAGTTTCGTAACATTGTGTTGTTGGTTCCGCAGGTTTAGATCCAGAAACATCCCAAGAACAAGTTGTACTGTTGAATGTTGCAGTTTCATAACATTCTGTTGTTGGTTCCGCAGGTTTTGTTCCTGTTACATTCCAAGTACAAGTTGTGTTGTTGAATGTTGCAGTTTCATAACATTCTGTAGTTGGTTCCGCAGGTTGCGTTCCAGAAACATTCCAAGTACAAGTTGTATTGTTAAATGTTGCAGTTTCATAACATTCTGTTGTTGGTTCCGTAGGTTTTGTTCCAGAAACATCCCAAGTACAAGTCGTGTTGTTGAACGTTGCAGTTTCGTAACATTCTGTTGTTGGTTCCGTAGGTTTTGTTCCAGAAACATCCCATGTACACGTTGTGTTGTTGAATGTTGCAGTTTCGTAACATTCCGTAGTTGGTTCCGCAGGTTTTGTTCCTGTTACGTCCCAAGTACAAGTTGTGTTATTGAATGTTGCAGTTTCGTAGCATTCCGTAGTTGGTTCCACAGGTTGTGTTCCCGTTAGATCCCAAGTACAAGTCGTGTTGTTGAATGTCGCAGTTTCGTAACATTGTGTTGTTGGTTCCGCAGGTTTAGATCCAGAAACATCCCATGTACACGTTGTGTTGTTGAATGTTGCAGTTTCATAACA
>NZ_FORM01000019.1 GCF_900114005.1 Olleya namhaensis | reverse complement strand
ATTTATTTGAGTATAAGGCACAAAAAAACCCTTCATAAATAAATATGAAGGGTTCTCTAAAAAGGCGACGACCTACTCTCCCACAATGTAGTACCATCGGCGCAAATGGGCTTAACTTCTCTGTTCGGAATGGTAAGAGGTGAGCCCCATCGCTATAATCACCTTAAATCTTTCGGTGTATGTAGTAGTAACTACTTAACCGTATAAAATAACATATTGAAAAAATGATTCATGAAAATCTGTATTGAACTTTATAAAAAACAGGCGTACAATAAGCCTATGGGTTATTAGTATCACTCGGCTATGACATTACTGCCTTTACACCTATGACCTATCAACGTAGTCATCTCCTACGACCCTTTAAAGAAATCTCATCTTGTGGTGGGTTTCGCGCTTATATGCTTTCAGCGCTTATCCCTTCCCAACGTAGCTACTCTGCAATGCTCCTGGCGGAACAACAGATACACCAGAGGTTAGTCCAACTCGGTCCTCTCGTACTAGAGTCAGATCCACTCAAATTTCTAACGCCCACTGTAGATAGAGACCGAACTGTCTCACGACGTTCTGAACCCAGCTCGCGTGCCACTTTAATGGGCGAACAGCCCAACCCTTGGGACCTTCTCCAGCCCCAGGATGTGACGAGCCGACATCGAGGTGCCAAACCCCCCCGTCGATATGAGCTCTTGGGGGAGATCAGCCTGTTATCCCCGGCGTACCTTTTATCCTTTGAGCGATGGCCCTTCCATACGGAACCACCGGATCACTATGCTCTTGTTTCCAACCTGATCGACTTGTAGGTCTCTCAGTCAAGCACCCTTATGCCATTGCACTCTACGCACGATTACCAACCGTGCTGAGGGTACCTTTAGAAGCCTCCGTTACTCTTTTGGAGGCGACCACCCCAGTCAAACTACCCACCAAGCACTGTCCCTTCATTGAAGGTTAGACTCTAGACAAGCAAAGGGTGGTATTTCAACAATGACTCCACAACGCCTAGCGACGCCGCTTCAAAGTCTCCCACCTATCCTACACATTACTTATCCAAAACCAATACTAAGCTATAGTAAAGGTGCACGGGGTCTTTTCGTCCCACAGCGGGTAATCGGCATCTTCACCGATACTACAATTTCACCGAGCTCATGGCTGAGACAGTGTCCAGATCGTTGCACCATTCGTGCAGGTCGGAACTTACCCGACAAGGAATTTCGCTACCTTAGGACCGTTATAGTTACGGCCGCCGTTTACTGGGGCTTCATTTGAGATCTTCGCCGAAGCTAAACCCTCCACTTAACCTTCCAGCACCGGGCAGGTGTCAGGCCATATACGTCATCTTTCAATTTAGCATAGCCCTGTGTTTTTGATAAACAGTCGCCTGGACCTTTTCACTGCGGCCACCCCGAAGGGTGGCGACCTTTCTCCCGAAGTTACAGGTCTATTTTGCCTAGTTCCTTAGCCATGAATCTCTCGAGCTCCTTAGAATTCTCATCCCAACTACCTGTGTCGGTTTAGGGTACGGGCTGCTTCTCTCGCTTTTCTTGGAAGTCGATTTGCTAGATTATCACCGCGACCGTAGTCTTAGTGTACTATCGGGGGGTTACCCCTCCCTTCAACGCACAATTCCGTCTGTGCGCACTAACTTTTCGCCTCCGTCACTTTTAATGAGAGCAGGTACAGGAATATTAACCTGTTGTCCATCCACTACCCCTTTCGGGTTCGCGTTAGGTCCCGACTAACCCTCAGCTGATTAGCATAGCTGAGGAAACCTTAGTCTTTCGGAGTGCGGGTTTCTCGCCCGCATTATCGTTACTTATGCCTACATTTTCTTTTGTAGCTACTCCAGCATCCCTCACAGAACACCTTCAACGCCACTACAATGCTCCCCTACCACTTTTACAAGTCCATAGCTTCGGTAATATGTTTATGCCCGATTATTATCCATGCCGAACCGCTCGACTAGTGAGCTGTTACGCACTCTTTAAATGAATGGCTGCTTCCAAGCCAACATCCTAGCTGTCTAAGCAGTTCAACCTCGTTTTTTCAACTTAACATATATTTTGGGACCTTAGCTGATGGTCTGGGTTCTTTCCCTTTCGGACATGGACCTTAGCACCCATGCCCTCACTGCTGATTAACATTTTATAGCATTCGGAGTTTGTCAGGAATTGGTAGGCGGTGAAGCCCCCGCATCCAATCAGTAGCTCTACCTCTATAAAACTATAAATCAACGCTGCACCTAAATGCATTTCGGGGAGTACGAGCTATTTCCGAGTTTGATTGGCCTTTCACCCCTACCCACAGGTCATCCGAAGACTTTTCAACGTCAACCGGTTCGGTCCTCCACTATATGTTACTATAGCTTCAACCTGCCCATGGGTAGATCACACGGTTTCGCGTCTACCACTACTAACTAAAGCGCCCTATTCAGACTCGCTTTCGCTACGGATCCGTGACTTAATCACTTAACCTTGCTAGCAACGGTAACTCGTAGGCTCATTATGCAAAAGGCACGCCGTCACCCCAAAGGGCTCCGACCGCTTGTAAGCGTATGGTTTCAGGATCTATTTCACTCCCTTATTCAGGGTTCTTTTCACCTTTCCCTCACGGTACTAGTTCACTATCGGTCTCTCAGGAGTATTTAGCCTTATCGGATGGTCCCGACTGATTCATACAGGATTACTCGTGTCCCGCACTACTCAGGATACTGCTATCTTACTGCTCTTTACTTATACGGGACTATCACCCTCTTTGGTTAGTCTTTCCAAACTATTCTAATTCATTACAGCTCAAATATTGCAGTCCTACAACCCCACAAATGCCGTAACATTTATGGTTTGGGCTAATCCGCGTTCGCTCGCCACTACTAACGGAATCACTATTGTTTTCTTCTCCTCCGGGTACTTAGATGTTTCAGTTCTCCGGGTTTGCTCACCTTACGGTGTAACATGTCTTCAACATGCTGGGTTGCCCCATTCGGATATCTGCGGATCAAATTGTATGTGCCAATCCTCGCAGCTTTTCGCAGCTTATCACGTCCTTCATCGCCTCTGAGAGCCTAGGCATTCCCCATACGCTCTTATTTAGCTTATTGTACTATTTGCTTTTTAATGAGTTCTACTAAAAATATTAATAAATTAATATCCTTAATATTATATATAATTATGAAATAAATTTCATATTATTTTTCATGTATCTTTTTTCAATATGTCAATGAACGTTTCCAGTATCTAAACTGATCGTGGAGAATATCGGAGTCGAACCGATGACCTCCTGCGTGCAAGGCAGGCGCTCTAGCCAGCTGAGCTAATCCCCCATATAGGAATCCCGAATGTTCTATTCAGAATTACTTATTTAGAATTGACAACTTCTAGAATTTCCTTTAATTATAGTAGTTAGTAGTCTCAGGCAGACTCGAACTGCCGACCTCTACATTATCAGTGTAGCGCTCTAACCAGCTGAGCTATGAGACTCTACTATAATAGATTTTAAATTAACAGCAGGAGAATAAACTATCTTAATTACTTTAATACTCTTTAATCGTCTTTCTCTAGAAAGGAGGTGTTCCAGCCGCACCTTCCGGTACGGCTACCTTGTTACGACTTAGCCCTAGTTACCGATTTTACCCTAGGCCGCTCCTTACGGCGACGGACTTCAGGCACTCCCAGCTTCCATGGCTTGACGGGCGGTGTGTACAAGGCCCGGGAACGTATTCACCGCATCATGGCTGATATGCGATTACTAGCGATTCCAGCTTCACGGAGTCGAGTTGCAGACTCCGATCCGAACTGTGATAGGGTTTATAGATTCGCTCCTGGTCGCCCAGTGGCTGCTCTCTGTCCCTACCATTGTAGCACGTGTGTAGCCCAGGACGTAAGGGCCGTGATGATTTGACGTCATCCCCACCTTCCTCACAGTTTGCACTGGCAGTCTTGTTAGAGTTCCCGACATGACTCGCTGGCAACTAACAACAGGGGTTGCGCTCGTTATAGGACTTAACCTGACACCTCACGGCACGAGCTGACGACAACCATGCAGCACCTTGTAAATTGTCCGAAGAAAAAACTATCTCTAGTCCTGTCAATCTACATTTAAGCCCTGGTAAGGTTCCTCGCGTATCATCGAATTAAACCACATGCTCCACCGCTTGTGCGGGCCCCCGTCAATTCCTTTGAGTTTCATTCTTGCGAACGTACTCCCCAGGTGGGTCACTTATCACTTTCGCTTAGCCACTCAAACCGAAGTTCGAACAGCTAGTGACCATCGTTTACGGCGTGGACTACCAGGGTATCTAATCCTGTTCGCTCCCCACGCTTTCGTCCATCAGTGTCAGTATATTATTAGTAATCTGCCTTCGCAATTGGTATTCTATGTAATATCTATGCATTTCACCGCTACACTACATATTCTAACTACTTCATAATAACTCAAGATAACCAGTATCAAAGGCAATTCTACAGTTGAGCTGCAGGATTTCACCTCTGACTTAATTATCCACCTACGGACCCTTTAAACCCAATGATTCCGGATAACGCTTGGATCCTCCGTATTACCGCGGCTGCTGGCACGGAGTTAGCCGATCCTTATTCTTACAGTACCGTCAAGCTGCTACACGTAGCAGTGTTTCTTCCTGTATAAAAGCAGTTTACAACCCATAGGGCAGTCTTCCTGCACGCGGCATGGCTGGATCAGAGTTGCCTCCATTGTCCAATATTCCTCACTGCTGCCTCCCGTAGGAGTCTGGTCCGTGTCTCAGTACCAGTGTGGGGGATCCCCCTCTCAGGGCCCCTACCTATCGTTGCCATGGTGTGCCGTTACCACACCATCTAGCTAATAGGACGCATAGTCATCTCCTACCGTAATCTTTAATGCAGTCTTGATGCCAAGTCTGCATACTATAAGGTATTAATCCAAATTTCTCTGGGCTATCCCTTAGTAAGAGGTAGATTCTATACGCGTTACGCACCCGTTCGCCGGTCGTCATCTGTGCAAGCACAATGTTACCCCTCGACTTGCATGTGTTAAGCCTGCCGCTAGCGTTCATCCTGAGCCAGGATCAAACTCTTCATCGTTAAATTTTAAAGTCTTTCGACTAATATGCTTAACAATTAAAGAAATATCTAGTACTCTAAAATGGCTTATTCTCTTGTTTGAACCTAATCGTTTCCAATTAAATTCTTACGCTGTCAATTCAATATGTTTATGAACTTTTTTCTCTGTCTCTTAAGATGTTATTTCCTTAAGCGGGTGCAAATATAATTCGCTTTTTTAAATCCCACAAGCTTTATTTAAAAAGATTTGAATCTTTTTT
>NZ_FORM01000018.1 GCF_900114005.1 Olleya namhaensis | reverse complement strand
TGATAGCTTTTTTTTAGCCAGTGTTCATTTTTTGTTTTCATAAGTGACTGTAATTAATTGCTTAATTTTTAGTCAACCTATTTCAGGAAAATTCATTTATTAAATTACAGACAACGTGATTGTGTATGGTTAGTTGCGTGATTTAAGGAACTAAGTTAGCAAATAAATCACAGATAGAATATTCCGCAGGAATGTTCGTAAGTAGGCTAGAAGCAAGCAATTAATTATACACGGTGTTGTCTGTAGTTTTTTATTTCCAGTTTCTAAAATCAGTATATAAAAATCCATTATCATATAATATCAATTTATTATATTCTGTATTGCTTCTTTTATCGAGAAAGGTCAAGTTAATATTTACTAAAGAGGTATATTTTCTTAAGTCTGTTGTTAATGAACGTTCCAATTTTCCATTGTTATCGACAATTTCATAATACCCAACAGGTTTAATAAATTCTATTGAATCGAAGCAGTAGCTTAAGTTGATTTCAAAATTTTCTGATTCAAATTCCCAATAATTCCCAGCAGAAACATCTTCAGTCAAAATGGAATTGCATATTTTGATATCAACTGCGGAAGCTTGTGTTGAATCTGAAGTAGATTTAATTCTTGTTTTTTGTGTAAAGCAAATGTCATTATCATTAATATTCCATTCTTTAATACCAGAATAACCTCTTTTTTCGCTGAATACATTATTATTAATCCATTCGGAAATTTCTTTTTCCTCTAAATTACTAAATTCAATAGATTGACTTTTAGTATATTTCAAAATTCTTTCAGAAACATCACTTTCTTTTACTGTATTGAATTTTACAATTGCATCAGATGGGCTTTCGCAGTTATTCGATTTAGAACCTACTATTGTCTTTTCTGTATCAACTTTACATCCTAAAATCAGAAGTGAAACAACAAAAAATAATATTTTCAGACAAGCTTTACTCATAGTTTTATTAAATTACAGACAACGTTTATGTATAAGAATAGTTGCGGGTTTACGTGCGAGGATTTTCCGCAGGAAAATCAGATGTAGCAAACACGCAACTACCTTTGTTTTAGCACTAAATCGCAATTATTTTTATACGGTGTTGTAGCCAGTTTTTTCTTTTTTACACTTTCCCCAAGCAATTACTTTTACTCCATTTGAGTATTGAATTTTGTTCGGTTCGTTTTTAATTAGTTTGTTAAATCTTGGATAATTAAATTCTAAATTTTTCAAGTCAATTTCATTAATTGGCCATTCTAAATGATGAATCTCAAACTCGTTAATTGACTTTTCTGTGTCTTGGAAAAGAGCATACCTTTCAGTCAGCCATTTATCCAATTCCGTTTTCTCTGTAATTCCTTTTCCAATCGCAAACTGAATATTTAATTTGTCATTAAATTCCGAGTTATTGGATTCGTATTGATTTTCAGTTCGTTTGATTTCTGATAATCTATATGGAAGTTCAGACATTCCTTTTGCAACTTTACAAGACAAACTTTTTCCGCCTTCAATACTCAAGAAATAGACACCAGTTTTATTATTTGATTTTACATAAGTTCGGATATTAATTTCATCAAAATCCGAAATTGGTGGAAAAGAAGGTAGATTTTTCGGTCTTATCTTTTCCATTGTAAAAGCAACAACAGAAATCCAAGGTTTTCCGTCAAAAAGGTCAATTTCAAGCTCCTTTGGAACAAACTTTTTCAATTCAGATAATTCCACTTGCCAATGAAGAAATATTGCATTATTCCACTCCTGATAAAATTTCCATTTTTCAGTCGGCATTTTCCAAGGTCTGTGTTCAGTCGTATTTAATATCTCTCGGATTGTCATTTTCTCAAATTGGCTACAACGTTGTTGTATATGGTTTGTTGCGTGGTTTAAGCACCTAATTTAGTAAATAATTACCGACCAAGAAAGTCCGCGAGGACTTTCGCAAGTAAGCAAGAAGCCAGCAATAAATTATATACGGTGTTGGCTACTGTTTTTTTGAAAATACAAACTTAATTTTCTCGAAAAAAGTTAATTTAATTGGAAGTTCTTTCCTTTTAATTTTCCCTCTCTGATATTTAGCAATCATTTGATTTTTATATTTAATATATGAACGCTTATGAAGATTGTTTTTATTATTTTTAATTTTAGCGTAATTAGACATAAAATCTCGTTCAAATGTAGGTGGTGATACTGCTAAATCGTGTATGAGTAGAGCTAAACCATTTAATATTTTCTTTTTTAATTGAAGAGATACTATATTTTCAATGGATATTTTATTCGTTAAATCAGGTGAAATAGATTGTAGTTTACTTGTGAAAGCAACTTTCCATTGACCGTGAGCAATTCGATTCCTAATTTGAATTGAAGGAAGAAAATCATTTGTAATTGATGAAAAAATTTCATTATACTTATAATAAATATCGGCAGAAAGCTCATTTTGAATGTTTCCTATGTCAGTTATATTATAAGCTTTACAAATTGAAATATTTAGAGCTTTTTTCCATTTTGTTTCTAATGAATTTGCTCTGTTGTTTGTTAATAAAATTGAGTTTATTTCAGCTTCTGTAAAAGCATTATTTTCATAAATTAATTTTAGAATTCTTACTTCAGACCAACAAACTATTAATTGGGATAAAATTTTCGTAAAAGTATACTCGTTTTTAACATCGTTAATAGAAATATATTTACGCAATTCTAATTCAATTCGTTTGATTCCATTTTCTACCTCGGAAAGATTTTTACAATGTTCTCTATACATCTATAATTTATTAGTGATAACCTGACGGTCAAATTTAATCAATGATTGAATCTGACCGCCAGGAATCGAACCTGACTAGACTTCTACTCGAATGAATAAATGTGTTTCCATTACACCATTGCCACTTCGTAGTCTATGATTATCACTTTTCAAATATAGTTTTTTTTATTACAATTGTTCTGTTTCTGCTTGAAATAGTTGCCAACGTTTATGTATAAGAATAGTTGCGGGTTTGTATGCGAGGATTTTCCGAAGGAAAATCAGACGTTACAAACACGCAACGACCTTTTGATTAAGCAATAAACCGCAATTATTTTTATACGGTGTTAGGGTTAGTATTTCTTTTTTTTCATTCGACTCTCATTATTTTAAATTCAGATATTGTTATTTCTTAAAATGTTCAATATGACAAAAGAATTAATGATAACTATAATAATTATAGTCATAGTTAGTCCTATTTCCGTTCTGTTCATTTTAATTTTTAGAACTGATTCGTATTTTGGAAATTTTCTATTAAAAATAAAGGACAACAAAAAATATAATAGAAAATATAGTCCAATTATCCAGTAAATATTGATATCGTATATCAGGTTTACTAAAACATAAACATTCAGATTAATAATCAAACTCAAAATAATTGAAGGAAAAATTAGCCAAAAGTCATTTTTTCCGTTGTAAAATTTGATGTAAATTTTCGAAAGCAAAATGAACGGAAAATATTTCCATTCAGCATTTTTATCTTTTCCTTTTAAATTGTCCAATTCTTAATTTTTCGCTTCATACTATTGGTTGCCCATATTAACCCTAACGTTTATGTATAAGAATAGTTGCGGGTTTGTATGCGAGGATTTTCCGAAGGAAAATCAGACGTTACAAACACGCAACGACCATTGGTTAAGCACTAAACCGCAATTATTTTTATACGGTGTTAGGCACTGGTTTTTTTTGGTACAGGTCTTAAAATATCTTTTCTTTTCGTCATCGTCCAACTAGTACTTTTAATTAATAATTCATTTAGTTCTGTTAAGTGTAACCAATACTGATTATGAAATCCAACTTTAGGTGACTGAATTAAATCTCTAGTGATTAAACCAAGATATTGATGAACTTTACTCCAAATAGTTATCTTTATGACAGTTAAATCCCCCAATTCATTAGTTTTGTCAGAATTCAGTTTTGTGTTTTCACGATTCAACGCAAAATCCCATTGTCCGTGTGCTATTTTATTTCGTAATTCGCTTGGACTTTTTATATAATCGTCAATTATTTTTTGAATTTCATTTCTGCGTATTAATAAGTCATCCATATTTTTCCAATTAGGATTAACTTTTTCAAAAGCTAAATCAAATAGTAATTCCCAAGCTTTTACGACACCCTTTCGTTCTTTTTCATTTTTTATTTTTTGAATTTCGCTATACAAAAAACCATTTGGCGTGTTTACTATTTGTATAAATTGAGCTTCCGATAAAGTGCAGTAAACTAAAGCGTACAATTTCGTGTTTATCTCAACTTGAAATTCATCTTTCTTTTTAATGTACGTGTTTATAGTTCTAATTACACTTTTTTCAACCTTTTTCAATTTACGCACGTTCTTACTTTGAAGAACGTATAAGTCATAAATTTCTTGATCAGTCATAAATTAATTTTGAGGGGGGAATGGGAATCGAACCCATCATCTCCAATCCATTTCTGGTTTGGCGCATTACTCCTATGTTATGCTTCCCCCATATTTTGTTCACGATGTTTGTTTAACTTGTGCCTAACGTTGTTGTGTATGATTAGTTGCGTGTTTTAAGCACTAAAGTTAGTAAATAAAACACAGATAGAAAGTCCGCGAGGACTTTCGTAAATTGGCTGAAACCAGCAATTAATTATACACGGTGTTAGGCAAAGTTTTCTTGAATTAATGCCATTGTAGAATTGAAACTTTCATTATGATTTCCATTCCATTCTTTATTCAATTCGTTGATTTTAGTGGTTAAACTTATTATAGATTGCTCGCTATAAACCATCTTGTCAAATTCATCAGGATTATACTCATTAACTACAGTTTTAATTTTTTCATAAGTTGAGTTTTGTATATCAATTTTAATTTTATCTAACAGTTTTATAGCTTTTAATAACGAATCGTTGTCCAATCTAAAGCTATCATTAAAAGCAACAAAAGATGTATATGCTATTCCTGCTAAAATATTGTTTGGATAACTGTCTGAATTATTAGATATACTTGATAATAAATATTGAGTTTTCCAGCTTCCAGAAGAAGCACAAGCTTTTATCAATCTCCCTAAATAAAATTGATTATCGGGATTTAATGAATTTACAAAATTCCGACCTATTTCTTCTTTTAAATAATCAGCTACAGGCCCTTGTTGCTCATATTGCCAACTTTCTAATTCAGACTTAACTCTTGAGAACATAGCATTAGTTTCTCCATAAGAATTAATTGCAGAATCAAAATAAGTGTTGTCAAGCTTTTCGAAATATTTTAATTTTAGAACGCTTTCTAATTTGTTGTCTTCAATTAATTTTACTGTAATAGATTTTAGTTTATTTAGTCTTGTTTCATCCTTTTCATTATCTAAATAAGAGATTAGCATTTCTTGAATCCTTAATGGAAATTTCTCCCAAGTTTCTGTGTGAACAAAACCAATAAAACATTCATAAGGAAATTTTGTAACTCTATTTTCTAAAGACCAACTTGCATCTTCAATAGATAAAGGCGTTGAAATAAATAATTCTACTAAGTAATAATGTAATTTTTTTAATTCACTAGTTTTATCTTCGTTTTTAGAGACTTGACTTATTTTGAAAAGTAAAGTTTTAAAGAGAAACGGATGAAGTTCTTTTGGTGTTCTTGCTATTGTAGTTTTTGCAAAATTTCTTATTCTATCTGTTTCTGTTGGTAGAAAAAAAGGTTTGTTAGTTATGTTTTCTGCTAATTCTGTTAAGTAGTCCTTATTGTACAATAGTTCTTTACCTAGAACAAGTTTTATAGATTGGCGTATTATATGTTTGACTTCGTCTTTCTCTGGTTTTTTATTGTAAGGATGAGCAAATAAACATCTTTGTTCCCATAAGTAATTGATTGTGCTTAGATCTGTATTATCAATTATTCCACAATTTTTCGACTCCTCAAAAATTAATCTATCGGTTGATTTCTTTTTATCTTCATAATCTTCTATTTTTTCATATGCACTAGTCGCTCTAGAATCTCCTAGATTCGAAAATAATTTTATTTTTCTTTTCAATGATTCAATAATACTAATCCAAGACATTATATAAGATGCTCTTAAATTATCTGTTAAAAAACATCCAGCTGTTTCCTCAAATAGAATTTTATCACTTTCCTCAATAATCGAAGATGTTAATTCTTCAATCCAATTTTCATCTTCGTTCATAGTTTTTTTTAATTTTGCCTAACGTGATTGTGTATGGTTAGTTGCGTGAATTAGGTACTAAAGTTAGTAAATAAATCACAGATAGAATATTCCGCAGGAATGTTCGTAAGTAGTC
>NZ_FORM01000034.1 GCF_900114005.1 Olleya namhaensis | reverse complement strand
GCTCTTTCTAATTTTCCAGCGTGCATTAAAGAAAGTCCTCTGTCAATGAATGAAGCCATATCAGTACTGTCTAGTTTAATTGCTTCTGTAAAGTCCGTAATTGCTAAATCATATTTTTTAATTCGATCGTAGGAAAGTCCACGATTTATGAAACAAGTTTTTCGGACACTTTTTTCGTCGACTATTTCCATCAATTCAGTATAATTTGAAATGGCTTCTTGAAAATTTCCCGATTTGAAATTCGAGTTTCCAGAAGTATATAATTCAGTTGCTTTATTCTGTGAAAAAGCTGTTGTGGAAACTAAAATTCCAATAAGAAGTATTAATGTTTGTTTCATTTTTCTGATGTTGCCTAACGTTGATGTATATGGTTTGTTGCGTGTTTTAAGCAACTAATTTAATAAATAATTACCGACCAAGAAAGTCCGCGAGGACTTTCGCAAGTAGGCTAGAAGCCAGCAATAAATTATATACGGTGTTGCCAACAGTTATTTTCATTTTCTACTTACTTACAATTTTTAAAAATTCCGATTATAATTTTCATCAAGTTTTTATTTCCGCAAACTTGTTAAATTCCACAAGAGTATTTTTCACATTCAGTTCGGTTTTTAGAAACATTTATATATTACGTTTTATTCTTAATTCACATTACGCTTACAAACCATTTAAATTTAAAAAAGGAAATGATATTCCAATTATTAAAACTAACAAAATTATTATTTCATATTTTCTTTTTGCGGATTCTGAAAGTCCATAAATTACAATTGAAGTTCCTATTATATAAATCAAGGACATAATTAAAAAGTTTTCAATTCCAGTTATGTTCGAAATCATTAAAGACAGCAAAACATTAATACTTCCGTGTATTGGAAGTTTTCCATTTCCAATCAACCAAAATGTCACAGCGTTAATTATCAAATAAATGATAGTAATTATTATGACTTTCTTTTTAAACATATTTAATGATTTCAGTTCAGGTTTAATGTCGTTTTTTAATTGTTGGCAACGTTGTTGTATATGGTTTGTTGCGTGGTTTAGAACGTAATTTAGCAAATAAAAACCGAATAGAATATCCGCGAGGATATTCGTAAGTAGGCG
>NZ_FORM01000016.1 GCF_900114005.1 Olleya namhaensis | reverse complement strand
TAGCTTTTTGATAGCTTTTTTTTAGCCAGTGTTCATTTTTTGTTTTCATAAGTGACTGTAATTAATTGCTTAATTTTTAGTCAACCTATTTCAGGAAAATTCAGAGCCAATATTACAGCTAACGTGATTGTGTATGGTTAGTTGCGTGATTTAGGCACTAAGTTAGCAAATAAATCACAGATAGAATATTCCGCAGGAATGTTCGTAAGTAGACTTAAAACAAGCAATTAATTATACGCGGTGTTGTGCGTCCGTTTTTTTCTTTTAATATTTCTCAAATTCCGCTTCGAATTTCAATGTGTCTTTTTCAATTTCAATTCGAGTTAAATAGTCTGAAGGATAACCGTTAGAGTAATATCCGAAGTTTTTAATAAAAGTTTCTCCGTTCTGTTGATAGGAAAGCATATAAGAGCCATCCACTTTCGCAATTCCAGTCATATCAGCTTTATATTCCGCTTTTTCATTTGGTTTTAGTGAAATAAATTTCCCTTCAGAAACAACCATTGGTTCAATTTTCAGCGAGTCAATTTTAATTCCAGTACTATTTATTATTTCAAAATCTGCAATTACTCGATTATTGCAAGAAGTCAGGGTCAATAAGATTAAAATTATTCTGATTAAATTTCCTTTCATAATTATTTTTTTAGTGTGCTGGGTAATGGCGCACAACGTGTTTGTATATGGTTTGTTGCGTGTTTCAAGTAACTAATTTAGTAAATAATTACCGACCAAGAAAGTCCGCGAGGACTTTCATAAGTAGGCGAGAAGCCAGCAATAAATTATATACGGTGTTGTGCAACGTTTTTTTTTATTTTTATAAAATCATTTAGAATCAATTCAAGGTCTTGTATTAACTTTTTGTAATCGAAATCTTTGGGTTTTCTTTTCATATTATTAATTCGACCAATTGATATAAGCATTTCCTTTTTTATCAATTCAAGCGTTTGTAATTCTGTCAAATCCTTTATTATATTCCAGTCAAAATTTGAATTAGTCACAAACCACTTCACAGAATGTTTCCAACTTTCAATGTCATTTCTAAAAAACTGTGCAAAACCTCCGTCAAATTTGAATAATTCAAAACCCCAGAAATATTTTGTAACTGAATTTCCATAATCTTTTTCAGTCAGTTTTTCTGATATGAAACTTTCTAAGTCATTTAAATCGACCTTGAAATAAGTGTCGGGAAATTCGACAGTAGTAGTTCTTTTTATTTCGAAATCCATTTTTCTTATAATTTAAATTTCTTTCCTTCTTTATAATCAATAGGTAGTTTTGGGCTTTTCACTCCAAAAGGTCCTGAACCATTGTGATTATAATAAAATTTTTCTTTGTCATCGGAATATCTACCAGCACACAATAAATTGAAGGTCGTACTTTTTCTACTTGACTTTAGAACATTAATGTCAATCCAAATTGGAACTTTACCTTTTCTATATAAAAGTTCAATAACTTCATTGTCGCTCAAGTCCAACTTCATTTTTCCGCAATCCTCTTCGTAAATATCAAATTCCGAATGATTAGTATCATTTGTGGATTCTGAAAAAATAACATTATATCGAAAGTTGGTTTTTAATTCAGTTTTCACATAGTTTTCAGCAAACTTAAGTGCTTGAAAACTTACTCCTTGTAAGTGAAAAAGAAATTCTATTTTAGTCATTTGTCAAATGTTGCACAACGTGTTTGTGTATGATTAGTTGCGTGTTTTAAGCACTAAAGTTAGCAAATAAAACACAGATAGAAAGTCCGCGAGGACTTTCGTAAATTGGCTAAAACCAAGCAATTAATTATACACGGTGTTGGCAACTGGCTTTATTTAATTATTTCAATTTCTTTTGTTAAATCTTTAAAAAATGATTCCAATTCTAATTTTGTTTTTTGAACCTTTTCCGATTCTTTTATTTCCGTTTTGTTTAAGTCATACAGTTTTACTTTTGAATTAGAATAAGATAAATAACGAATTATAGAATCCGTTTTATATCCGTTTTCGTAAAATGGTTTGTTATAATTATATTCTAACTTCTTAATTAGTTTAAAATTCAGTTTTCCATTTTTTTCCGCCCAATAAGTATAGTTCAGTTTTCCAGTTTCTCCATAAAGCCAAAAATCATAAACAACATAATCGAATATTTTGTTATGAAATACTTTCAATTCTCCACCTTCAGAAGAATGTCCAAAAAGTTCAAAAGTGTCTGTTCCGAATTCTGCCTTATTTTTCTCAAAATCTTTAAGTAATTCAAAGCCTTTAAGTTTAAAAACAGTTTTTTCGATTTCTAAACTTTCCGTTTTTTTTTCAGCTTTTTGTTTTTCGCCACAAGAGTAAAATCCTAATATTAAAAAAACTACTAAAATTTTATTCATAGGTTTCGTTTTTTGCTTGTTGCCAACGTGTTTGTATATGGTTTGTTGCGTGGTTAAGCAACTAAGTTAACAAAAAAAAACGGATAGAAAATCCGCGAGGATTTTCGTAAGTAAGCTATAACTAGCAATAAATTATATACGGTGTTAGCAAATCGTTTTTATTCCCACTTTGTTCTTAATTCAGTTCCAATTGGATATTTTTCTGTTGTAAAATCTGGCATATAATATTTACCGAAACTTCTGTTAGTCAAAACTGAATCTACCTCAATAAAAAAATCTCCATCTTTAGTTTCTAATGTTAGTCGGTTATTCATTCGGTCTTTTTTTCCTTTATCTAACTCTATTAGCCAAGAAATGTTTTCTATATCTTTTGGGTCAGTTATTTTTTTAATCTTTCTGATTTTGGCTGAAACAGGTTCTTTTAGAAAATAACTTTGCCATTTTTCAGGTATTTGTTTTAAATCAAATTCTGTTTTTATAGTATCTTTTATTTCAGTTGCTAAATATCTTCCACTCGATTTAGGTTCCAATCCAGAATTAAGATAATCTGCAAATCTTATGTAATCGTTTTCTTTGTCTAAACTCCAACCAAAATCATAGAAATCTGAAAGAAGGTATTTTTTATTTTCCCAACTAACGATTTGAAATTCAGTTTTAATTTTAAGCGAGTCAATTCCGTAATTAACATTAGTTGTTATTGGTTTTGATTCCATATCCATAGGATATTCGGTAAACTCTACCTTATTAGGAATTAATTTTAGGTTTACGCTATCCATTTTATAAGTTCCGAAAACTTTTTTCCTTTCTCCACCACCAGTACAACCGAATAAGTAATCTTCGTTTATAAAAGTTCCGTTGCTTAGCAAATCAAGTTTTAAACCGTTATTAAATCCGTTGTAGGAATATCTCAACGTGTCAATATTCGGGATAACATTCTTTTCGTCATTCGATTTGGTTTTGTTATTCGAACAACTAAATATTAATAATAATATGAGAATATTAATGTATTTCACGGTTTTCTTTAAATGTTTGCTAACGTGCTTGTGCATGACTTAGTATGCGTTATTAAGTCAACTAAATTAATAAATAAAAACTACCCATTAGTGAAATTCGGCAGAATTTCACGATACGCATAAAACAAGCATATTAATTATGCACGTTGTTGCCAGGCGTGGAATTTCGCTAATTATTTCACATAATCAATGTCATTCCGTTTGAGTGAAATTCAACACAACAGTTGGAATTCAACAATAGATTCATCCGCTTTCAATTCGGTTTTGAGTGAGGTTCAACAGTCTGAATTTCACACAAAACTGTTTAAATTCCGTAAACTATATAAATTCTGTTTGATCAGAATTCCGCAAGAGTGAAATTCAGTTTACAGTAAGTTTTTCGGAGTTTTAGTCGGCAGAAATTCGGTTATTTTAAAGCCCTGTTTTTTCAGTTTGAGTGGAATTCCGCTATGCTTGGCAACGGTCTTGTATAAGATTAGTTGCGTGGTTTAGCAACTAACTTAATAAAAATTAAACGAACCATTGGAAATTCCGCAGGAATTTCCAAGTAGGCAAGTCACAAGCAATTAATTTTATACGTTGTTGTGTGCTGGCTTTTTTATTCCATAATGTTCCAACCAAGCCAACGGTTCAGTCAGATTATGTTTATTAAATTCTAAATGTATTACTCTTCTTTTTTTTCCGTTTGTCGTTCTGTTGGAAGCGTGTAAAGTCAAAGGTTTCATTAACATTGCTCCGCCTTTTTCTACTTCACAGATAAATTCGTTATCCGTATTCCAATCTTTTGAGTCCACTCGAACAATTCCGTTCAAGTGAGATTTTGGAATGACTTTTAAAGCTCCATTATTTTTATCCGTTTTGTCTAAATGAATTCGGATTGTAATTGTGTCTTGTAAAATTTTAATTGGTGGTTGAACTCCGTTTTGTCCTTTTTTAAAAGTCCAGTTCACATAATTTTCCAAATCAGCTTTTTTGTCAACTGAAATACTCAAATCTTGGTGATAAGCTACAAACCAATTCGATTCGCTTGGTTTGTCAAAATAAATGGCTTTGGTCAGGAAATATTCTGATTCCGAAAGGTCAGAAATTAATTCAGTCAGTTTTTTGTTAAACAACAAATCACTTAATTCAGGTACGTTTTTGACTAATTGTCTAATCGCAAACAAATCCTTTGTTTTCATAAACGAATTTCCATCCTGTTCAGCATTTTCGATACAAGCTAAAATTCCGCTTATTTCGTTATCCGAATACAAGTCAGTTAAAACGGAAAATCCATTTTCATTAAGTTCTATTTTGTTCCTTGCGTAGTTCATTTTTCAGCTTGCACACAACGTGATTGTATAAGAATAGTGCGGTTTTGTGTGCGAGGATTTTCCGCAGGAAAATCAGACGTAACAAAAGTGCACGAACTCTGGATTAAGCACTAAACTAAGCATTATTTTTATACGGTGTTGTGCATAGTACTTTTTATTTTTTCAATTTCAGATTCAATTTTCGTAATGTTTATAAATCCGTTTTGATTGGTTGTTTTTTTTGTCGTTTTTTTCCAAAAAGGAAAAGCCCAAGTTAAGGAAGTTCCATAATTTTCCCAAGTTCCGTTTTCATTCTCAAATTCATACTCGTTTTTGAATGGGAATTTTCCTTTGTAATAATCTATCCTCCTTTTTTTACAGGTCAGAAATCGCAAAAAGTCATTAAACCCTTTATTCAAGTCGTCATATTTCGGGTCATAATGTAAGTGACTAATTCCGAAACCAACAGTCAGCTGTCCATCTTCGTCAAGTTCAATCCAAATAGACGATTCTTCATCGTTTTTCGAATCCAAAGTCAGATGAGTTCCGTCTTCATATTCAGAAATTCTTTCAGGAAAATGAGATTCCAAAAACTCTTTTATTTTGCTAAATGTCAATTCGTGGTTCGTCATTCGGGTATTATGCACAACGTTGTTGTGTATGGTTAGTGGCGTGTTTCAGCACCTAATTTAGCAAATAAAAACCGAATAGAAAATCCGCGAGGATTTTCGTAAGCAAGCTAAAACTAGCCATTAATTATACACGGTGTTGTGCACAGTAATTTTAATTCAATTTATTCAATTCAGTTTCCAATTGGTCAAGAGTAAATTCTTTAAACTCTTTAAGTTCAAAATCTTTAGAATCAGTCATTGATTCTCCAACTGCAAGTGTCGGTTTTCCATTTGAATAACTTATTCCAATAACCTTTATTTCTTTGCCTTTTGGAATGTTCTTAAAGACTAAAACTCCGTTTTCATAAGTTCCAGTCATTATGCTTTTAATATCCTTGAATATTATTTGAATTTTGGTTTCTGAAGGATTATTAGTTTTAACAATAAAATCTGTTTTTTCACTGTCTTCAATATCCCAAATCTTATCACAGTTTATCCAACCCATTTCTGTTGCTGAAAACATATAATATTCCAATGCATTCGGGTCAATTTTTTGAATAGCAGTATCTGTAATATTGGAATATTGGTTTCTGAATTTTTGCTTAAATCGATTCCAATTGATGGAACGACTTCCCGAAATACTTAAATAATAATCCCAGTCATTTTTCACTTCTCTATCGTAAGATTCAATATCAAAAGTAGGTGCAGATTTTAAAAATTCTTTTGCGAGTTTTAAAGCTTCATCATTTTGTTTTCTTTCAGAATGACTTTCAGGTCGAAAATTATACATTATACCTTTCTTATTGATATTAAAATCGAAACCAGCAGTCCAATTGTTTTTGTTAAATTTATGAGCAGTTATACTATCTACGTTTGATGGGTTCTCAATATATTCTATAATTGTTTCGTCACTGCCTTTTAACTTTAAATAAAAAAAGGTTGCTGTGCTACCTGAAGACCTAAAACCATAATCATATAAATCATCAGTCATTTCTATAGGATATTCAATTTCATATCCTATGTCATCACCAATTATATCTAAACTATCAATTTCGGCTATGCTTTCTTGTGCCGATTTTGTTTCAAAGAATTTATAGTCAGGCATCCAAGTTTTTATACTGTCATTTAATTTTAACTCATAGAATAAATCCATTTCTTTATCTAATCCGTTTTTTGGAAATCCAACAACAAACGCTTTTCCTTTTTTTACGAAAAGACTTTTACCATTCACTTCTGCATTGACATATATCATTCCATTTGTTTCTAGGATTCTATCTCCAGAAATGGTTTGTAGATTTTCAAAAATCATATCAGTAAGACTAAAACACTCTTTAAGTTCAATTGTAATAGGTTCATTTGGTTCTGTTCCATTCTCAAATTGAAAAGCATTAGCAGGAATATAAATAGATGTTCCCTTTTTTCCTTTTAAAATAGTTTCCTTATTTACTTGAATTTCGAAACTTTCTGTTGTTGGGGAAAGCACTGATTTAATTTCGGCAATAGAATTAATAAGTATATTTCTATTCTTTTTTTTATCGGATGAGCAATTCGTAAATAACATTGAAGTTATCAAAATCCCCAAAATTAACTTGATGTTTCTTGTCATAGTCTTATTGTGCACAACGTGATTGTGTATGGTTAGTTGCGTGAATTAGGTACTAAAGTTAGTAAATAAATCACAGATAGAATATTCCGCAGGAATGTTCGTAAGTAGTCTTAAAACAAGCAATTAATTATACGCGGTGTTAGGCTACGTTATTAATTCCGTTTCTTTTTTTCTTTTCTACCACAATAAATGTAAATCAAATCC
>NZ_FORM01000015.1 GCF_900114005.1 Olleya namhaensis | reverse complement strand
GTTGTACCATCTTCGTCAATATATTCTAATTGATTAGTTGTTGTATTGAACGTTAAAGAAGTAACCGTTTCTAAGTTATCTACTAAATCAGTTAGATCTAATTGCGTTACTAAACCATTTTCGTCAGTATAATCAATATTAGTATCATCAGCATTTAAAGCGATGATAGTTGTTGTTTCGTCATAAGTCGTTTCAGTACCATCTTCCGAAGTGTAAGTAAAAGTACCATCAGCGTTATCTACTAAAGTAGTAACTGTTTCTAAATTTGCTACTATTGCAGCAAAATTCACATTAGTTATAACACCATCTTCATCTGTATAGTCAATACTAGCATCATCAGGATTAAGCGCAATGGTTGTTAATGTCTCTAAGTTTGCAACATCTAAAGTCGTTGTTACACCGTCTTCATCAGTATAAGTAAAAGTTCCATCGTTATTATCAACGATAGTTGTTAATGCTTCAAGGTTTGCAACGATAGCTGATAAATCTAATTGCGTAACGACACCATCTTCATCTGTATAGTCAATGTTAGTATTGTCGGGATTAAGCGCAATGGTTGTTAATGTCTCTAAGTTAGCAACATCTAAAGTCGTTGTTACACCGTCTTCGTCTGTATAAGTAAAAGTTCCGTCGTTGTTATCTACGATAGTTGTTAATGCTTCAAGGTTTGCAACGATCGCTGATAAATCTAATTGCGTAACGACACCATCTTCATCCGTGTAATCTATATTAGTATTGTCAGGATTAAGCGCAATAGTTGTTAGTGTTTCTAAGTTAGCAACATCTAAAGTTGTTGTTACACCGTCTTCATCTGTATAAGTAAAAGTTCCGTCGTTGTTATCAACGATAGTTGTTAATGCTTCTAAGTTTGCAACGATAGCTGATAAATCTAATTGCGTAACGACACCATCTTCATCCGTGTAATCTATATTAGTATTGTCAGGATTAAGCGCAATAGTGGTTAATGTTTCTAAGTTAGCAACATCTAAAGTCGTTGTTACACCGTCTTCGTCTGTATAAGTAAAAGTTCCGTCGTTGTTATCAACGATAGTTGTTAAAGCTTCTAAGTTTGCAACGATAGCTGATAAATCTAATTGCGTAACGACACCATCTTCATCAGTGTAATCTATATTAGTATTATCTGGATTAAGCGCAATAGTGGTTAGTGTCTCTAAGTTAGCAACATCTAGAGTAGTTGTTACACCGTCTTCGTCTGTATAAGTAAAAGTTCCATCGTTATTATCAACGATAGTTGTTAATGCTTCTAAGTTTGCAACGATAGCTGATAAATCTAATTGCGTAACGACACCATCTTCATCTGTGTAATCTATATTAGTATTATCTGGATTAAGCGCAATAGTTGTTAGTGTCTCTAAGTTAGCAACATCTAGAGTCGTTGTTACACCGTCTTCGTCTGTATAAGTAAAAGTCCCGTCGTTGTTATCTACGATAGTTGTTAAAGCTTCTAGGTTTGCAACGATAGCTGATAGATCTAATTGAGTAACTACACCATCTTCATCTGTGTAATCTATGTTAGTATTGTCCGGATTAAGCGCAATGGTTGTTAATGTCTCTAAGTTAGCAACATCTAAAGTTGTTGTTACACCGTCTTCGTCTGTATAAGTAAAAGTTCCGTCGTTGTTATCAACGATAGTTGTTAATGCTTCTAGGTTTGCAACAATAGCTGATAAATCTAATTGCGTAACTACACCATCTTCATCTGTGTAATCTATATTAGTATTATCTGGATTAAGCGCAATAGTTGTTAATGTCTCTAAGTTAGCAACATCTAAAGTTGTTGTTACACCATCTTCATCAGTATAAGTAAAAGTTCCGTCGTTATTATCAACGATAGTTGTTAATGCTTCTAAGTTTGCAACAATAGCTGACAGGTTTAATTGTGTTACTACACCATCTTCATCGGTATAATCAATATTAGTGTTGTCAGGATTAAGTACTATTGTTGTTAATGTTTCTGCGCTATTTGTATCAACAGTAGTAATCGTTCCGTCTTCAGAGGTGTAGGTAAACGTCCCATCTGCGTTGTTTATAAGTGTTGTTACTGTTTCTAATGCGGATACATCTAATGTTATAGGCGTCCCATTCCCATTATCAAAAGTATATGTGCCATCGCCATTATCAATCAGAGCAGATTTTGTAATAGTAGTAATCGCGCCATCTTCACTGACGTAGCTAATTGTACCATCATTGTTATCTACAAGTTGTGTAATGGTTTCGTTAGCCATAACATCAACACAAAGACTAGTCCAAGTGTTATTGTTAAACTGAAATAAGCAATTTGCATCTGTATTGTAAACTATAGCTCCGTTTAAAGGTGTGATAGCATTCATTTCTGCATCAGAAATTCGTGTTACGACTAAAGCCTTGTCTGAGCTTTCCAATTCTAAGATAGAATTTTGGTCAATAGTTTGTGGATTGTCACCTATTTTGACTTGGGCAAATAAGTTTGTTGTCAAAAAAAAGGATAGTACTAGTAAAAACTTTTTCATTAATTCGGGATTTTAAACCGAAAATAAGAATGATTCCTTGTTTTTTAACTAAAATAGCTCTATTTATTCGGCTACAATCGACTAAAAGCAAATAAATCGGTTGAAAAACATAAAAAATAATTGAAATAATTGTTTGTATATTGGAAATAAGTTCTATTTTTGCCATCGGAAATGCGAGAGTAGCTCAGTTGGTAGAGCGTCAGCCTTCCAAGCTGAATGTCGCCAGTTCGAACCTGGTCTCTCGCTCTAAAAGCTTCATCATAACGATGAAGCTTTTTTTATTTCAATTCATTTAAGAAAGTTCCTGTTTCTACTTCATAAGGTTCGCTATCATATTCAAAAATTCTTGCAGTTAATGTGCCTTTAAGTTCTATTGACTGCCCATTTACTTTTAGCCAACTACCTTCACGTAATCCAACGACTGGTTGTGTATTAAATTGATGAAACTCTTTTATTCTAGTTTCTCTAGTTTCTCCCATGTGTGTACTGTTGGTGTCGGGATCCAAATAATGAGGATTAATATTAAAAGGCACGAACCCTAAAGTTTTAAAGCTTGGAGGATACACAATTGGCATATCATTAGTGGTACGGATATTTAATCCACAAATGTTGCTTCCAGCGCTAGTTCCTAAATAGGGTGTTCCGCTATTGATAGCGCTTTTTAATGGCTCCAACAATTTGTATTGATACAATGCGCTAACTAAGACAAACGTGTTTCCACCACCTGTAAATATCCCTTTTGCATTGGCAATAGCTTCAGCTGGATTTTTAAAGGTGTGTAAACCTGTAACTTTTATATCAATTTTAGCAAAAGCTTCTGCTGCTTTTTTTGTGTAATCATCATGAGATATACCACTTGGACGTGCGTAGGGAATAAAAATAATGTCTTTTATATCTTTAAAGTGAATTTTTAAAGCGTCAAGTAAATAATCAAGATAGGCACCTGAATGCAAGGTTGAAGTACTTGCTATTAATAATTGTTTCATAAATATAGTTTTTGTAAATTTAGTTATTAGAAGCTTTTAACAAAAGATTATAGAGGCTTTACATTAACATTAAGAGTAAAAGTTTTTAATTTACGTAAAATCAACCAACATGAAATCATATTTAATTGCATTTTTATTATTAACCTTTAGTTTTGCGTCAGCTCAAGATTCTACACGAGTAGAAATAAAAGGTAAAATTATTATTGATTCTCCCGACGTAGAAGGTATCACGGTGTACAATTCATCTTCTAATAGAGGGACTATTACTGATGAAAAAGGTGAATTTACTATAAAAGCCATGTTGAATGATAAAATTAGTGTGGCAGCACTTCAGTTTAAAGATTTTAATGTTGTGGTAGCACAAGAAGTTATAGATTTTAAGCAAATGAATGTCTACTTAGTAGAGCAAGTTAATAAGTTAGATGAAGTTGTTATTTTACCTTATAATTTAACAGGTATTTTAAAGGAAGATGTGTCAAGTGTAAAAACATTTAACGCTAATATGGATGCTATTTACTTTGGTGTTGATGATATTAGTTTGTACGAATTTGCAGATGACTCGTATAGTAAGGTTGATAACTTAGCTGCAATGAGTCAAAACGAAAGAATAAGATACCAAGCAGATGGTATGGCTATTCTAGGTGGTTTGGTTGGTTTGATTTTTAAAAAGAAAGACAAGAAGAATAGAAATAATAATAGTACAGAACCAATAGAGGTTTTAGCATTGTCTGATGTTTATAATCACGATTATTATACTCTAAATTTTAAAATACCAGAAGATCAGGTAGAAGCTTTTATAGCTTTTGTGGAAACTAGTGATTTTGATAGTACGCTTTTAGATAATGGAAAAGAGATGGAGCTAATTGAGCATCTTAACTCAGAAAGTAAAAAATTTTTAAAGACAACCATTGAAAAGGACTAAGCTAATTTTAAGGTTAGTTTGTTTTTTTATTATCTCTACAGTCCATGCTCAAAAAGTTGAGTTGTCTGGATTAATAGATGGGGACGATGATGTTGAGGGGGTACATATTTTAAATAAAACATCCCTGACCAATGCAACATCGGACGTTAAAGGTGCCTTTACCATATCTGCAAAAGTAAATGACACTATAATATTTACCGCAATACAATACAAAACGTTGTTTAGGGTAGTTACTGATAGTGATATAGCGTTAAAATCTTTACAAGTAAAATTAGAGGTTTTTGTTAACGAATTGGACGAGGTTTACCTAGCTAGATCGTTATCTGGAAACTTAACGGATGATGTCCTAACTTCTACAGCTAAACCTAAAATTAATTTTTACGACGTCGGAATTCCTGGTTATAAAGGCAAGCAAAAAACACAATCCGAGAGGCGTTTGTTTGAAGCCACGACAGGTGGAGGAATAATTCCTTTAAATCCAATTATCAATGCAATATCAGGACGGACTAAAAGATTAAAGGCGCAAATACAATTAGAAAACGACGATGCTTTATTGGCCAGGTTAAAAGATGATTTGTCGATTGATTTTTTTAAAACTCATCCGCTAGAAGAAAAGCATCATGTAGAGTTTTTCTATTTTGTACAAGAAGACCCAGATTTTAGAAGTAAGTGCAGTAAGAATAACTTAGATGCTTTTGCGTTTCTCAAAAAAAAATTGGAGCAATACAAGTTAAATTTATCAGAAAAAGAATAAAATAACAATTGGAATGCTTTTTGTCATTATTCAATTAAATTTGTAATTATAATTAAACTTCATGAAGCCATTTAAATATATTTTATTAGTTAGCTTGTTTGCGTTGTTCTCTTTTTCAGGGATACATAAATACTATGTTAGTATTACGCAAATCGAATATGTAAAAGAGAAGCAATCGGTACAGATAATATCACGAATTTTTGTCGATGATATCGAAAAATTGATTCGTAAACGTTATGATGAAAAGGTGACATTGAATGATGGTCAGGACGAGGTAATAATTGATAGCTATATAAAGAAGTATCTTTTAGAAAAGATGTTTATCAAGATTAACGGAACACCATCAATGTTGAAATTTATAGGAAAAGAGTATGATGATGACATTATGCGCTGTTATCTAGAAATTGAAAATGTAGCCTCTATTAAAAGTTTTGAGATTCAAAACAAGGTCTTATTTGATATTTTTGAAGATCAAAAAAATATTGTTCGAAACAATATTAATGGTAAAAACAAGACTTTTATTTTGATACCACAGAAAGATAAAGGTTTGTTAAACTTTTAACAAACATTTTATTCAACGTTAATTTTTGTTAAATTCACGTCCTTAAAGTAACAACCACTCACAAATGAAAAAACTAAAGTATTTATTTCTTTCAGCATTTTTTGTGTCTATAAGTGCCTTTGCACAAGACCAAAAAGAAGATAAGAAAGAGCCTCAGCAAGGTCACACAAACAACAACAAGTTCAAGCAGTTGTATGAAGAGTTTTCAACGCCTAATATGTATAGAGCAGCTTCGGGTGCTCCGGGTGCTGCTTACTACCAGCAACAAGCAGATTATAAGATGGACTTAGAGCTTGATGATGTTAATGCAAAATTATCAGGTTACGAAACTATTACGTATACTAACAACTCGCCAGATAACCTAAGTTATTTATGGGTTCAGTTAGACCAAAATATGCGTGCTAAAGATTCAAAAACACCATTAATTAGTGATGATTCTGCACAGCCTGCAACAACACCAGGTAGTTTTGCAAATAGCTATTTGACAGAAGCTTTTGACGGTGGATTTAATATCCAAGAAGTAAAAGATTCTAAAGGTCGTGCTTTACCGCATATGATTAACCGCACAATGATGCGTGTTGAAATGCCAACAGCATTAAAGTCTGGAGAATCATTTTCTTTTTCTATCAAATGGTGGTACAACATCAATGATCACGTAAATGGTAGAGGACGTTCTGGATACGAGTATTTTCCAGAAGATGATAACAGAGCATATGTTATTGCACAATTCTACCCAAGAATGGCAGTATATAATGATGTAGAAGGATGGCAAAATTCTCAATTCTGGGGACGTGATGAGTTTGCATTACCTTTCGGAAATTTTGAAGTAAATATTACTGTACCTGCAGATCATATTTTAGATGGTACAGGTAAATTGACAAATAGAAAAGACGTGTTCTCAAAAGATATGATGAAACGTTATGAGCAAGCTAAAAAATCTTATGATGAGCCTGTTGTTATAGTAACACAAGACGAAGCAATTGCTAAGTTAAGTACAAAATCGACAAAGACTAAAACATGGAAGTTATATGCAGAAAATGTACGTGATTTTGGTTTTGCAACGTCAAGACGTTACATCTGGGATATGATGAGTGTTAAGATTGGTGGTAAAGATGTTATGGCTGTATCATTATATGGTAAAGAAGGAAACCCATTATGGGAAGACTGGTCTACTAAAGCAGTAGCAAGTACATTAAAGTCTTACTCGCGTATGACTTTTGACTACCCTTACCATAAAGCAATATCTGTACATGCTAAAGAGCAAGGAATGGAGTATCCAATGATCTGTTGGAATTATGGTCGTCCTGATAAAGAAGGAAACTATAATGATAGAACTAAGTTTGGTATGATGTCTGTAATTATTCATGAAGTAGGACATAACTTTTTTCCTATGATTGTAAATAGTGACGAGCGTCAATGGACTTGGATGGATGAAGGTTTAAATACATTTGTACAGTACGTAGCAGAACAAGATTTTGGAAAATGGTATCCAGCAGCATTGTCTGAAGGACAAACAGCTTATCCATCACGTCGTGGACCAGCAGCAAACATTGTAAGATACATGGGTGGTGATCAAGATTATATTGCACCAATTATGACTAAAGGATTAAATACTTACCAGTTTGGTAATAACGCATACAGCAAGCCAGGAACTGCTTTAAATATTCTTCGTGAAACAGTAATGGGAGAGGAGTTATTTGACTATGCTTTTAGAGAATACGCACAACGTTGGATGTTTAAGCACCCAACTCCAGAAGATTTTTTCCGTACAATGGAAGATGCATCTGCAGTAGATTTAGATTGGTATTGGAGAGGATGGTTTTACACAACAGACTATGTTGATATAGGTGTAAAAGACGTAAAAAAGTATTTTGTATCTAATGAGCCTAATGCTGAAATCAAAAAAATAGCAGAACAAAGAGGGATGAAGTTAAGTGACTTACCACCTTTAGTATATTTTGTAGAAGAAGGAAGTGAAGATTTTAATGCGAGTTTAAAAGGTAAAACAGCTTTAGAAAATTCAGCAACTTTAAACGAATATATTATGGACAACTTCACGCCTGCTGAAAGAGCTAAAATAAAAGAACCAAAATTCTTTTACAAAGTAACTTTTGAAAAGCCAGGTGGATTAGTGATGCCAATTATAGTTGAGTACACTTATGCTGATGGGACATCAAAAACGGAAACGTATCCAGCACAAATTTGGAGACTTAATGACAAAGAAGTTAGTAAGACTTTAGCAACCGAAAAAGAGCTAGTAAGTATTACTGTAGATCCTAAATTAGAAACAGCAGATGTGGATGTTTCTAACAACTCTTGGCCAAGAGAAGTAAAGGCTAGTGAGTTTGATAAATTTAAAGATCAAAACAAAAACTAAATAATTAGTTTGTTATAATATTTAAAAGCCCTTAAAACATATGTTTTAAGGGCTTTTTTTATTTTGTATATTTATCAATATAAAAAAATATCATGTATACATATAAAGCTAAAATAATAGCAGTTTACGACGGTGATACTGTAACAGCAATTGTTGATTTAGGTTTTTTACACTCTCAAGAAATGAAATTACGTCTTTACGGAATTGATACACCCGAGTTAAGAGGGGCTGAAAAAGTAGAGGGTAAAAAAGTGAGAGATATTGTACGAAGTATGATTTTGGATAAAGAGGTTATAATACGGACATATAAAGACAAACAAGGTAAATATGGGCGTTATTTGGGAGATATAGTTTTAGAAGATGGATTAAACCTTAATCAGTGGTTAATTGATAATGGTCATGCTAAACCTTATTTACTGTAAAATAAAAAAGCGACTACTTGTTTAAAGTGGTCGCTTTTTTAAAAACATATAATGATTAATATAAATCTATTATAAAATTATTTCTCCATTCCCGGAGGATATTTCTCCATTATTTTAGCAACAAACTCCTTGATGCGTTCTTCTTTCTTTTCTACATTTTTAGAAAGGTAACCGGTACCTTGACCTTGCCAAACCAATTCTTTTTTATTAGCATCAATTAAATCTACAAATAATACGCCTTGTGTAGATGTTGATATATTTGGTTGCGAATTCCAACCCCATCCCCAACGTGGTCCACCCCAACCCCAAGCGCCTGCGCCCCAAGAGTTATTGTATACATCAACACGTTGATTAGATTTTGTAAAGATGCTAACTAATACGTCTGGCTTTTCAGACTTAGTAAACCCTTTTGCTAATAATTCAGATTCAATAGCACGAAGGATTCTTCGTTTGTCTAAATCACTGATTTCAGCTTTGTCTATTCCTGATTTAAAAAATGCAAAGGTTTTGTAATTGTTAAAATCTACAGCTTTGTCATAATCGGCAGCAACTTTAACAGAACTACAAGATGTTAGTGCTATAGCGACTAACACGATAGGTAACAGTTTCATAATTTTTTTCATAGCAGTATTGTTTTAAAGTGAATTTAATAAATCTTCATCAACTAGATTTGGTAACGTTACTCTTAAATTAGGTTCAATAGCCATAGCGCGTTTTATTGCAAAAATAGCTTCGTCATTTCTGGCCCAACTTCGTCTTGAAATACCATTATTAACGTCCCAAAATAGCATTTGTTTTAATCGTTTTGATGCTTCCTTACTACCATCAAGAACCATACCAAATCCACCGTTAACAACTTCTCCCCAGCCAACACCACCACCGTTGTGTATACTTACCCAAGTAGCGCCTCTAAAACTATCGCCTATTACGTTTTGAATAGCCATATCTGCTGTAAATCTTGAGCCATCATAGATGTTAGAAGTCTCACGATACGGGCTGTCTGTTCCTGATACATCATGGTGGTCTCGTCCTAATATTACAGTATCAATCTCTCCGTTTTTAATAGCTTGGTTAAAAGCTTCTGCAATTTTCATACGTCCTTCTGCATCAGCATACAAAATTCTTGCTTGAGAGCCTACAACTAGTTTGTTGGCTTGTGCACCTTTAATCCATTGGATATTATCAGCCATTTGTTGCTGGATTTCTGGAGGTGATTGTTTTTTGATGTCTTCTAATACTTGACAAGCAATAGCGTCTGTTTTGGCTAAATCTTCAGGTTTTCCTGACGCACAAACCCATCTAAAAGGACCAAAGCCATAATCAAAACACATAGGGCCCATAATATCTTGTACGTAACTTGGGTATCTAAAATCAATACCATTCTCAGCCATTATATCTGCTCCTGCTCTAGATGCTTCTAGTAAAAAGGCATTACCGTAATCAAAAAAGTATGTTCCTTTTGCAGTATGTTTATTAATAGCAGCAGTATGACGTCTTAATGTTTCTTGAACCTTTTCTTTAAATAATTCAGGATTGTCAGCCATCATTACATTAGCCTCTTTAAAAGATAGATCTGCAGGATAATATCCTCCAGCCCATGGATTGTGTAAAGAGGTTTGATCACTTCCAAGATCAATATGGATATTTGCTTTGTCAAAGGTTTCCCAAACGTCTACAATGTTTCCTAAGTAGGCAATTGATATGGTTTCTTTTTCGGCTTTAGCCTTAATAACACGATCTACTAATTGGTTTAAATCGGTAATTTTCTCATCAATCCAACCTTGATCCAAACGGACTTGCGTGATTTTTGGATTAACTTCAGCACAGACAGTAATACAACCTGCTATATTACCAGCTTTTGGTTGTGCACCAGACATTCCGCCTAATCCTGAAGTCACAAATAAGTTTCCTTTAGGTTCTTTTTTAATTTTTCTAAAACCATTCAATACGGTAATAGTCGTACCATGTACAATACCTTGTGGACCAATATACATGTAACTCCCGGCAGTCATTTGACCATATTGGGTTACACCTAGGGCATTAAATTTTTCCCAATCATCCGGTTTAGAATAGTTAGGGATCATCATACCGTTAGTAACAACAACTCTTGGGGCTTCTTTGTGTGATGGGAATAACCCCATTGGGTGTCCAGAGTACATGGTTAGTGTTTGCTCGTCATTCATTTCTGCCAAATACTTCATGGTTAGTCGGTATTGTGCCCAATTAGAAAATACAGCACCATTACCACCATAAGTAATTAACTCGTGTGGGTGTTGTGCCACAGCGTAATCTAAGTTGTTTTGTATCATTAACATAATCGCTGCGGCTTGTTTTGATTGCGCAGGATAGTCGTTAATAGGTCTAGCGTACATTTTGTAATCTGGTCTTAAACGGTACATATAGATACGACCATACGTATCCAATTCATTTTTAAACTCAGGTAGTAATGTTGCATGATGTTTTTTATCAAAATAACGAAGCGCATTTTTTAAAGCTAACGTTTCTTCAGCTTTACTTAAAATAGACTTACGTTTTGGTGCGTGATTTATGTTAGCATCAAAAGGTTTAGGTTGTGGTAATTGGTTAGGGATACCTTCTAATATTTGGTCTTTAAATGTCATAGTATGTACTGACTTTAGTTGTTTTTAGTCGCATTTGTTTTAGCATCATATCCATACGGACAATGTCTGCAACCGCTCTCGCAACAATACCCGCGTTTTAAATGGTATTGCTCTGTAAAACAGCGATATCCTTCAGGTGTTAAGTAGTAATCACCGTCTTCTATTGGAATTATCTTCTTCATATCACAAAGATAACGTAAATTGGTGTACATTTTGAGATGTATAAATTATGATAATAGTATCTAAATTTTTAGTACCAAAGGGTTATACTGGAATGACCGTTTTTCCTTTTATTTTTTTAAAAAATAAAGGATTAAAACACAGTAAAACGCTTATTAATCATGAAAAAATTCATCTTAGACAACAATTAGAAATGTTAATACTACCGTTTTATATATGGTATGTGTTAGAGTTTTTAATACGTTATTATCAACATAAAAATTGGTTTTTAGCATATAAAAACTTGAGTTTTGAAAGAGAGGCGTATTGTAATGATACTAACTTAGTGTATTTAAAATCAAGACCATTTTGGCAATTTTTAAAGTATCTTAGCAAGCATGAAATTTAAGCCTGAACTTAGTGTCAATCAAAAAATAGAGCTTCCTTTTAAAAGTTCGGTCTCATTATACCTAAAACGTGAGGATTTAATACATCCTATAATTTCTGGAAATAAGTACAGAAAGTTAAAGTATAATATCGCTTTCGCTGAAAAACATAAGTATGATACCTTGCTTACTTTTGGTGGAGCTTTTTCTAATCATATCGCAGCTACTGCAGAAGCAGGTCGTGTATTTGGTTTTAAAACAATAGGCGTTATTAGAGGAGAAGAATTACGAGACAAGATTTTAGATAATCCTACATTGCGATTTGCACAAGATTGTGGTATGACGTTTAAGTTTATAAGTAGAGAGCATTTTAGGTTAAAATCTACACAGTCTATTATTGAAAAACTAAATAGAGAGTTTGGTGATTTTTATCAAATTCCGGAAGGTGGTACTAATGATTTGGCTGTAAAAGGTTGCAAAGAGATCTTAAATCAAGCTGATTTTGATTTTAATTATATCTGTTCTTCAGTTGGTACAGGTGGGACATTGGCAGGATTAATTAATGTCTCTAAACCAGAGCAACAAGTTTTAGGTTTTTCGGCTTTAAAAGGCGACTTTTTAAAAGAAGATATTAGTAAATTTGCAGCACAGTCCAATTGGAAGTTAGTTACCGATTATCATTTTGGAGGCTACGCTAAGATAAATGCAGATTTAGTTGCGTTTATTAATCAGTTTAAAGCGGAGCAACAAATAGCACTAGACCCAGTATATACAGGTAAACTGTTATTCGGAATTTTTGATTTAATTAAGAATGGGTATTTTGAGGACAATGCAAAAATACTTGCAATCCATACAGGTGGCTTGCAAGGAGTAGAAGGCATGAATAAAAGACTAAAAAAGAAACAACAACAATTAATATTATAGTAAATGAAAAAAATAATAGCCATTCTTTGTATTACACTCCTAATTGTGAGTTGTGGATCATCCAAGAAAACAACCACAAAAAAAGGAAAACAAAATACTGTTAAGGTTGATAGAAAGAAAAAGAAAGCTGAAAAAGAAACTGAAATCGTTGTTGTAGAAGAAGAAGCTATTACCGAAACTCCGGAAGTTTACGCAAATAAAACAGAAGAATATATTGCTATTTTTAGTGATATTGCTCAAAATGAAATGCGCAATTATCAAATACCTGCAAGTATAACATTAGCACAGGGAATTTTAGAATCAGGTTCTGGAAGTGGACGTTTGTCTGTAGAGGCTAATAATCATTTTGGAATTAAGTGTCACGAGTGGACAGGTGCTAAGATTTACCATGATGACGATGCATCTCAAGAATGTTTTAGAAAGTATAAAAACGCAAAATATAGTTTTAGAGATCACTCTTTGTTTTTGACGGAGCGTAAACGTTACTCTAAGTTATTTGAATTAGAAAAAGATGATTATGAAGGTTGGGCAAAAGGCTTAAGAGCAGCGGGCTATGCAACCGATAGAAAATATCCAAACAAGCTAATTAGCTTAATAGAGCGTTACCAGTTATATCGTTTTGATGCTGACGTTTTAGGTAAAGAATCAAAAGTTAGTGATAAACATGCTGTAGTAAAAGGAGACACATTGTATTCTATCTCTAGAAAATATAACATTTCTGTTACCGAATTAAAATCGTTGAATAGTTTAGATGGCAACGATTTATTTGTTGGACAGATTTTATTTGTAAAACCAATTCCAAAAGATTATTAAGGTTTATGATTTATAAACGTAGTAGTGCTTTGTTTGCTGAAGCAGAGAAAGTAATTCCTGGAGGTGTAAACTCTCCAGTCCGTGCATTTAAAGCAGTAGGTGGGACACCTGTTTTTGTTAAAGAAGCTAAAGGCGCTTATTTGTATGATGAAGATGGTAACCAATTAATAGATTATATCGCATCATGGGGACCAATGATTTTAGGTCACGCACACAAACCAGTGGTTGATGCAGTTATTGATAAAGCTAAAAAAGGAACCTCCTTTGGTATGCCTACTGAAATTGAAACCAAAATTGCTGAGTTAGCAGTATCAATGGTGCCTAATATTGATAAGATTCGTTTTGTTAATTCTGGAACAGAAGCTTGTATGAGTGCTGTTAGATTAGCAAGAGGGTATACTAATAAAGATAAGATTATCAAATTTGCTGGTTGTTATCATGGGCACTCTGATTCGTTTTTAATACAAGCGGGTAGTGGTGCAGTAACTTTTGGATCACCAAATAGTCCAGGAGTAACACAAGGTACGGCTAAAGATACATTGTTGGCTAAATACAACGATTTGGCCAATGTAGAAGCTTTAATTGAAGCTAACAAAAACGAAATTGCTTGTATTATAATAGAGCCAGTTGCTGGTAATATGGGATGTATTCCTCCAAAAGCAGGTTTTTTAGAAGGGTTAAGACAATTGTGTGATGCTAATAATATTTTATTGGTATTTGATGAGGTTATGACTGGATTTAGATTAGCTAAAGGTGGTGCTCAAGAATTATTAGGTATTAAAGCAGATATTGTGTGTTTTGGTAAAGTAATAGGAGGTGGTTTACCTGTAGGTGCTTTTGCAGCTAAGGCTGAAATTATGGATCATTTAGCGCCTTTAGGACCAGTATATCAAGCAGGAACATTAAGTGGTAATCCATTAGCTATGGCTGCGGGATTAGCAATGTTAGAAGAATTAAATACGGGTGATGTGTTTTCAAGTTTAGCTAAGAAAACGGAATACCTACATAAAGGTATCGCTGAGGTTTTAGAACGATTAAAAGTAACACATACTATAAACAGATTAGGATCTATGATGTCTGTGCATTTTAGTGAAGGTCAAGTTGTAGATTTTGAAACATCTGCTAAAGGAAACAACGAAACATTTAAAACTTTTTTCCATGGTATGCTTAATCAGGGTGTCTATTTAGCACCAAGTGCTTTTGAAAGTTGGTTTTTAAATGACGCACTTTCATACGAGGATTTAGATAAAACTATTGCAGCTTGTGAAGCTGTCTTTAGTTAATAGAAAATTTTAGACACTAAAAAAGCCGATTATAAATTTATAATCGGCTTTTTTTATATGTAGTATTACTAAATTATTCAGTTTCAGATTGACCTGATAATTCTAAATATTTAGTGTATTGTTCGCTGTTAAGTACTTCATTCATTTGAGAAGATAAACGATCGTTGATTTTCTTTTCTAACGCACTATACTCAGTCGTACCTGTTTCAAAAGAGCTGTTTAGCGTTTCTGATTTTGCATAAAATTCTTGGAATGCAGGATACATTAATTCTTGAGTAGGTTTGTTCGCTTTTAAAGCTTTACCAAGCTCAACCGTTTTTGTTAGTGCTGCAGTAGTGACTTCTGAACTAAATTTTTGTTGTGCGCTAGCAGTGTTAGTTGCTAAAAATAAACCAAATACAAAAAGACAAAGCGTAATTATTTTTTTCATTGTGTAAGAGTTAATTAATTATACTCTCAAAGTAACACTTTTAGTTTAATAATCGCAAATAAAAAAGACGCTGAATAGATAATCAGCGTCTTTTTTCCTTAAAATGTAAATATTTCTTAATTATTCATCAGTTTCAGTACTATTTTTCTCACCTTTTCCGTGTTTTCTTTCGCCTTTTTTATTATGCTTACGTCCATGGTTTCTTTTCATTTCTGATTTTTCCCACTTTTCATATTGGTCAGCATTTAAGATGTCCTTCATCTGCTTTTTAGTTGCTATTTGTGCATCTAATTTAGCATTCATTCTTTTAAGTTTTTCTTCTTTAGTTGGTTTTGCTTTTTCAGAATCTGCTTTTTTGTCTGCATGCTTTTTAAAGTGCTCTTTTCTTTGCTCTGCATTTTCTAAATTCAAAGCCATAACTTTTGTTTGTTGTGCTTCTGTCAAATCTAAATGCAAAGTCATTTTTTTAGTTTTTAACTCTGCCATTTCTTTTGGTTCAAGTTTCATGCGTTTTTCCAAACGTTCTTTTTTGTTTTCTTGGCGTTTTTCGCTACTGTTATCTTGTGCATTTGCCTGAAATGTAATTAAAGCTAATGCTAGTATTGCTAATTTTTTCATTTGTATCTTATTTTAAATTGTTATACTTCTAAGACCAGCTATTTTCCAAAAGGTTTAACAAGTGCTTGTTTTTTAGCTTTTAATTAACATTGGTTTTTGCCATTTCTATAAGTTCTAAAGTGATGGTGTATAGCGGTTTGTTTTCCATTTTACTTTTTAACCAAGCGTAAAAACTCATTACAAAAATATCTTCTTGTTGGGCATCAACCCAAATAAAAGCACTTTCTATTCTAGCTTTAAATGTTGTAGTGGTTACAATATTTGGGTCTTTAAAATATAATTCGACAAAGCTTAAATACGTGATAACTCGATTTTGATTAATTTGTTTTAAATAGGAGTAGTATTGACGTTTAAAACTGCGTAGTCTAGAGTCTACTAAATCGATGTGCTCTAATTCTATTTGTATTATAATGTCTATTAAGTTTTTTTTAATGACCCATTCTTTTCCTGCTTTAGTTTCGTAATAAGCATCGGTATGATAAAAGGTAGCCATAACTTGATTTGCTTTTTTATAGTCGTCATGTTGCACATGTGTCATTATTAAGCATAAGTGAATGTCTAATTGGCTTTCTATATCTTGATGTTTTAGTCTAGTGCTTTTTTCTAGTAAGGCAATAGCTTCTGTTTGTTGGTTTGTGTAATTAAATGTTAAACCTTTTAATAGGTTGTGTTTTAATATAAAGGTATTGAAGTGTTTTTTTTGATTGCTTTTTAATTGTATTTCCATTGCATTTAAGTACTGCGAAGCTTCGTCAAATTTCTTGTTCCTAAATAAAGTATTAGCAATCATATATAGTATTTGAATATGATAATAAGTTTGTTTTTCTCGATTTTTATATGATTTTAAAGTGGTGTAATGTTTTAATAAAAAGGATTCTATTTTATAATAGTCATTGGTTACAAAAGCAGATAAGCTAACAATACTTATAATTTGATATAGCGCTTTAAATGTAATAGCATTTTCTAAATTTATATTATGTTCTTCTAGAGTATTGTTTAGTAATGTTTCTAGATCTAAGACCACACCTTTATAGTTTATGTTGTTAAGTGTTTGTCTAATTTTCGCATATACTATATTTAGTTGGTCTTCTGTATAGGCATTATGTTGGTTATTTTTAAAAGCTGTAATATAATGTTCTAGTTTATCTTGTGGTTGTGAGTAGGAGTATTGAATTTTTGTGTGATAAATTTCATTCAAAATAGAAAACAAAGCATGTTCTATTGCTATTGTTTCAGCTTTAGCTAATAATTTATAGGCTGTTTTATATTGCTTTTTGGTAAGGCAGGCTCTAGCAGTGATTAGTAGTTTTATTAATTGCATTTCTACAGTACTCTCGTCTGCCAGATGTTTGTTGGCTATAAAATCTATAACAGATTGATATAAGCGTTTTCTTAAAGCATGATATGCTCCTTTTTTCTGACTACCATAAAGTGTATTACAAATGGTAAATGTGTCCAAGTCTTTATCTTGAAGTAACTTGTAGAGTTGTATGTTTTTGGTATCGCTTCTTTTGTTCTTTTTTTCTAGAAACGTTATAAACTGTTGTTGTTCTTCATTAGAAAATGTAGAAATTAAGCTGTTTAAATCGGTCATTTAATCGTCATTATTTGGTTAAAAATAGCCTTTTAAACAAGAATAACTCTATTTTTTATCTAAAATATATCGTCAGTTTTATTTTAAATCTGTTTTTATATAACTGTTTACCCGTTGCATCTTTGTCGTGTAATCAACAAATCAAAACATCATGAAAACATTTTTTAAAGCAACACTTATCGTTTTATTTTTTAGCGTCTTACTAGCTAACAGAATGGAGATTCAGAATTATTTAATAGACAGCTATCAATCTTATGTAGCAGATTTAAGTAGTCATACAGGAAGTAAGGTGAGTTATTTAGGAGTCTAAAGTAAATTAGTTTTATACGTCTTATCAAATTAGAGACATAATGTCTCAAACTTTATTTAAACAATAATTATCAAAAACAAAATATTATGGATTATCAAACAACAGTTTCAATCAATGAAGACCAAAAGTCTAAAAAGCCTAAAAAAAAGGCAACAACATATAATACAAAACCTACGCCAGCATTTGTAGGAGCGTCTTGGACAGCTTTATGTCTTGGTATGGTTTCGTATTGTATTGGATTATGGAATGCAAATATGCTTCTAAATGAAAAAGGGTATTATTTTACTATCTTGCTTTTTGGATTATTCTCTGTAATATCTGTACAGAAATCAGTGAGAGATAAGCTAGAAAATGTACCAGTAACAGAAATTTATTACGGTATAAGTTGGTTTACGTCTGTTGCAGCAATCGCATTATTAGTTATTGGATTGTGGAATGCAGATCTAGAACTTAGCGAAAAAGGGTTTTATGGTATGTCATTTACCTTAAGTCTTTTTGCAGCTATTGCAGTGCAAAAAAATACGCGAGATATCGCCTTTTTATCAAATGAGAAAACAGACAATGTTTAATATTTTGTTTTGATGATTGGTTAATGTGATGGTTAACCTAAAGCCTCGTGACGTATGTTACGAGGTTTTTAATCAAAATTGAATTAATTAAAACCATTAAAAATGAGTACGAAATTTATAAATACATTACCAGAATTAATAACAAATCAGATAATATCTGAAGACACTGCATTACGAATAGAACGTTACTTTGAGTCTAAAGAAGCCGAAGCGCCTCATAAGTTATTTGTAGTATTTGGTATTTTAGGATCTTTATTAATAGGGTCTGGAATAATATTACTATTTGCCCATAATTGGGAATATTTGCCTAAGATGATCAAAACGGTATTGGCTTTTATCCCTTTAATCATTGGGCAATTGCTAGTTGGTTTTTCTATTTTTAAAAAGAAGAGTCAGACATGGAAAGAAGCATCAGGTGTCTTTCTGTTTTTTGGAGTAGGAGCTGCAATTGCTTTAATTGGTCAGATTTATAATGTGCCAGGCAATTTAGAAGGCTATTTATTAACATGGATTGCGCTATGTTTACCTTTAGTTTATTTGCTTAAATCAAAAGTGTTAGTAATATTACATCTTGTTTTTGCAACTTATTATACTTGTTTAGTCGGGTATTTTGGTAATGGACAGATACCATGGTTGTATTTGGTTATGTTAGTTGGTGTACTTCCTTTTTATTACAACGTCATTAAAAATGAAGCAGCTTCTAATGGGTTTTCTTTACTTAATTGGTTATTCCCATTAAGTTTGACCATTACATTTGGGGCTTTTTTAGATGTTTCAAGCAGTATATTGTATCTGGTTTTTATATTGTTTTTTGGGTTGCTTTACAATATTGGGCAATTACCTTATTTAAAAATTCTAAAACTTAGAAAAAACGGTTACTTAGCAATTGGATCTCTTGGTGTAGTTGTTACACTTCTTTTAGCTTCTTTTCATAGATATTGGTCGGGAGACTTTAATTATGAGTATTACAGTGCATCAAATTTTTACGTTCCAATACTTTTGATCACACTTACAGTAGTAACTCTAGTCTATAGTCACATAAAAGATAGCTTAAAACCATTTAACTTGTTTAGATATGTATTTGCATTATATTTAATTGTTTTTATTGTTAGTAGTTATTATGCAACTGCGGGATTAGTATTAATTAACTTTTTAATACTTGGTTTAGGTATTACAACAGTAAAGACGGGAGTGGATAAATATCATTTCGGAATCTTAAACTATGGTTTACTTATTATAACCGCTTTAATTAGTTTTAGGTTTTTTGATACAAACATGAGCTTTGTTATTCGAGGCTTATTATTCATAACTATAGGAGTCGGTTTCTTTAGCGCAAATTACGTCATGCTTAAAAAGCAGAGATCAAATCAAAACAAATCTTTAAACAATTAAGATGAAAACAATATATCTATTTATACTTTTTGTGGTTTTGGCTTTAATTCAATTAAGTGTGCCAGCTACCATGGTTTTTAAAAACCAATCTGTTTTAAATTCAGGAACAGCTTATAAATTTAGAACACGCCCTATTGATCCAACAGATCCTTTTAGAGGGAAGTACATTACGCTGTCTTTTGACATGAACAATGCTGTCACAGCAGATACATTATGGCAAAATCGTAGTGATATTTATGTGTATCTAAAAACGGATAGTTTAGGTTATGCTGCTGTAAAATCGGTAAGTCCATTTAAAACAAATACTGATGACGATTTTGTAATTGCTCAAACTTATGGCTATTACCAAAAAAGTAATGTTATTGACTTTATGTTACCTTTTGATAGGTTTTATATGGAAGAAAGTAAAGCGTATCCAGCCGAAATGGCTTATAGAAAAGCGAGCAGACAAGGTTTGTCAAATAATACTTATGCATTGGTCTATGTTAAAAACGGATATTCTGTTTTAGAAGATGTGTTTATTAATGACGTACCAATAGGGACTTATGTCGAGTTGCAAAAGACGACTGATTAATTGATTTTTTTACTATATATAACGGTGTTTAGAGTTGTTGTATAGTATCATAATTACATTAATTTATGTTGTAAAGAGTTGATTAAGAGTGTGTTTGTTGCTATTTTGTGTTTTTTGACCTATAAAAACAACCAATCATCGAATTTCAAATAACATTAAGAGTTTTGAATTGGTAAATAGTTGTTAGTGTACTAATTTTATTACAAGATAATTAAGTACACAGACCTATGACGTTTTCAAATTTGATGATATTTTTAATTTTAGCACTTGTAATTGTAGTAATTATAAGAAGCCTTGGCGTTATGTCTAAAATTAAAACATCAAGACAAATGGGGATAAAACTTTCTAATAGAAATTGGTACTATAAATTCTTATCTAAAAATTTTCTAAAGAATTTACCCTCATAAATAGACACTAGAACAAAAAAAAGGAACTACAGTTATGTAGTTCCTTTTTTTGTTTAAACCAATTTGGTTATTTGTAGTAGTTAAACAACTTCTACAAATAGTCCATCATCAGTTTTGTTTACTTTGGCAACGCCTAATTTGGTTAAACCTTTTATAGTTTTATCCCACTTCTTATTACTTAATCCAGATTGCTCTTTAAGTGCGTTTAATTCTATTGGACTAGTCGTTTTTAATAAAGCAAGTACCGCTTTTTCTTCCTCATTCATTGGTGCTGCTTTCTTTTCAGGTCGCATTTGAGGGAAAAATAATACTTCTTGTATAGATTGATTATTCGTTAAAAACATAATTAATCTATCCATTCCAATTCCCATTCCAGATGTTGGAGGCATACCGTACTCTAAAGCACGTAAAAAGTCTTCATCTATAAATTCTGTTGCTTCATCATCACCTTTAGCTGCCAATTTTAATTGGTGCTCAAAACGTTGACGCTGGTCTATTGGGTCATTAAGTTCAGAATAAGCATTTGCTATTTCTTTACCACAAACCATAAGTTCAAAACGTTCCGTTAATTCAGGGTTTTCTCTGTGTTCTTTACATAATGGACTCATTTCTTTTGGATAGTCCGTAATAAATGTAGGTTGGATGTAGTTTCCTTCACATTTTTCACCAAAAATTTCATCAATCAGCTTTCCTTTACCCATGGTTGCGTCTACGGTAATGCCCATGCCTTTTGCTGCTGTTCTTATTTCGTCTTCTGTTTTTCCTGTAATATCAAATCCAGTAAAGTGCTTAATAGAGTCTGCCATAGTAACTCTTGCATAAGGTGCTTTAAAGTCTATTTTATGATCTCCAAAAGTAGCTTCAGATGTTCCGTTTACGGCTATAGCACAATGTTCTAGAAGTTGTTCGCAAAAGTCCATCATCCAATTGTAGTCTTTGTAGGCTACATAAATTTCCATTGCTGTAAATTCTGGATTGTGTGTTCTGTCCATTCCTTCATTACGGAAGTTTTTAGAAAACTCATAAACACCATCAAAACCACCAACAATTAATCGTTTTAGGTATAACTCATTAGCAATACGCATATATAATGGTATGTCTAAACTGTTATGGTGTGTAATAAAAGGTCTTGCAGCTGCTCCACCAGGAATTGGTTGTAATATTGGTGTTTCTACTTCAAAATAACCTGAGTCATTAAAAAAGCTACGCATAGCATTAAATAACTTAGTACGTTTTATAAAAACATCTTTAACATGTGGGTTTACAGCTAAGTCAGCATAACGTTGTCTGTAACGCATTTCTGGGTCTGTAAACGCATCGTATGTTTTTCCGTCTTTTTGTTTTGGAATTGGTAGTGGTTTTAAAGATTTACTTAGTAAAGAAAACCCTTTAACTAATATTGTTTTTTCTCCAACTTGTGTTGTAAACAATTCACCTTCAATACCAACAAAATCTCCTAAGTCTAGTAATTTTTTAAAGACAACATTATATTGGTCTTTATCCTCTCCAGGACAAATTTCGTCTCTGTTAAAATATAACTGTATACGTCCTTCAGAATCTTGTAATTGTGCAAAAGATGCTTTTCCTTGAATGTTAATTGCCATCAATCTACCAGCAACAACTACCTGTTTGCCTTCTTTGAATTCCTGTTTAATCTGTTTAGAATTGTCAGAAACAGGATATAAATCTGCTGGATAAGGGTTGATACCTAACTCGCGTAATTTTGCAAGTTTTTCTCTACGTACGAGCTCTTGCTCAGATAATTGTGACATAGTTTTATTGTAAAAAAAAATTAAGGCACAAAGATAAGCGTTTGTAACAAAAAATAAGTGATAACATCAAATAAGTACAACATCAAACAATTAAATTTTTTATTAGTTATATCAAGTGTTTTTTGCACCTTGTTATATAACGACTTAAAAACACTGTTTGTATTGGTGTTAATTAAATAAGGATTGTATTTTGAGTATCATTAACGCTCTGACTGGTTGCTGTAATTTCGGGATGTGTAATATTCAATAATCTTGAAAGATATATTGTATCTTTGTACCATTAATTTTGTTATGAATAAAACGATACAACTACAGGATTTAGGGACAAAAGACTTTAAAGAAACTTGGGATTACCAAGAGCAACTATTTAAAGGGATTTTAGATACTAAAATAAAAAATAGAAGAGAAGCTGCGGGTTTAGAAACAGATAATTTCTTTCTGTTTGTGGAGCATCCTCATGTATATACTTTAGGGAAGAGTGGTGATATGTCTAACTTGTTGTTAAATGAAGACCAACTAAAAGCTAAAGGTGCTACATTTTATAAAATAAACAGAGGGGGAGATATTACATATCATGGTCCTGGTCAAATTGTAGGATATCCTATTTTAGATTTGGATAATTTTTTTACTGATATACATAAGTATTTACGTTTTTTAGAAGAGGTAATTATTTTAACCTTGGATGAATACGGTATAAGAGCTACTCGAAGCGAAGGCGAAACAGGTGTTTGGCTTGACGTTGGAACACCTTTTGCACGTAAAATTTGTGCTATGGGTGTTAGAGCAAGTCGATGGGTGACTATGCACGGATTTGCACTTAACGTGAATGCTAACCTAGGGTATTTTGATAATATTATTCCTTGTGGTATTAGAGGTAAAGCAGTAAGTTCTTTAAATGTAGAACTTGGTGTTAAAGAAGTAGATGAAGCAGAAGTAAAAGCAAAAATATTAAAACACTTTAGTGAAATGTTTGAGGCTGAGTTTAGGCAATAATAATTACTATATACCCTAAGTATGGTTATGTATCAAAACCAAACTTAGGGTATTAGAAATTAGTTTTAAAGTATTATGCTTCAGCATTAAAAAACACTTTATAGTAGTGCATTTTTTTCTCTTCGTCATAACCGCGTTCTAAATATTCTTGCGCAGCATCGGGAGAATCTATATCTAATTTAATTTGGATGTTAGTATCCAATTTAATGTCTGTTTTAATTTTCTTTTTATCCTTCTTAACTACAGCTTCAGCAAGATCAAATTGATTTCTTAATAATACATTTTGTTCTCCTTCATATTCTTTTTTGAAATCTTCAAATAACTGTATGTGATTTTCTTCAGTAAAGACTTCTTCTTTAAAACGTTCAACGTTTATAATTTCGTTCTCCTTAAAATAGTCGATTGTTTTTGCTAAAAAGATATTACGTTCTTGTTCTCCAAAACTTGTCTTTAAAATCTCAGTAGAAAACTCACTGCACATATCTAAGTAGTTATGTGTGTGATTATTCATATCATCAGCATATTTTATGTTTAGAAAACGATCTAACCAATATTGTGCATCATAACTGTTGTTGTCGACACTCAAAATAATGTTACCTTCCATGTCCGTTTGATTTAAAATCAAACACCCTTTGTCAACTTTTTTGGACGAGATTCCTTTTTGTACTAAAACGTCATAGCTACTATCTTCTAAAAAGGTTTGAAAGAAATTTGTTTTGTTTTCAATTTTAAATATTCCAATAGCATTGGTAACCATTTCTTTGTATTCAATACCTTCAAAAACAGCAACCAAAACATCTCCGGTTTTTATTTGTGCAGAATTACTTTGTTCAAACAAATGCTTAACTATGTTTTTAGACATCTCGACAAATGCATCATCGTCATTAAAGATTTGTTTACTGTAAGAGTTAATCTCGTTAAGCTCCACATTGGCGTGGTGATTAAATCGGTAACTCTGGACAACGCTTCCAAATGGCCTTAGTAAAAAGGGTAGCATAAGCTCATAACTCTCTTCGTCAAAATGAACTTCTTTCTCAGAAAATGCATTTTTTGTGTCGTTATGTTTGTTACCAACTTTGTGAATTATAAATTTTGAAATGGTAGCGAGTTTACGTGTAATCATCTTTAAAATTGAAGTTTGTATTCAGTTACAATGTTACTAAATTAAGCAGAAATAATGCGTAAAAAAACCGAAGACTTTGCTTCGGTTTTTAATAATCTTAATTTTAAATACTTAGTTTATTTTGTAAACTAGTATAGAATTATTTTCGCCTTTAGTAACAAACTCTAAATTAGAATCTTTGTCAATGTTCTTTAAATCTATAGCAGATGTGCCATAAACAGGAAAGTTGTCTTGCAACACACCATTGCTATCATAAAGTAGTACTTTTTGAGTTTGTTTATCCGTAGTGGAAATGTATATTTTATTGTCTATCAAAAATAACTGAGCAGGGGTATAGGTTCCAAAGTCTAACTCTAAAGTGTGATCTTTAATGTTTAATAAGTTATTACTTTGAGAAACTAGTGTTTTTGTAGTAGAAACTAGACTATTATTATCTGTTAGGTTTTTATCCATTACAGATACGGCGCCTTTAGTGGTTATTGTTGCTAGTTTTCCTTCTTTTGTTGTTGTTATAAAATCAGAATTATAATCAAAAACAGGTTGATTAGAATAGTTTAAGTTTGTTTTAGGTGTAACTCTAGTTTTACCTCGTCTATCCAGAATATATAATTTATGCTCTGTTTTAAATACTAAATAATCTTTTCTGCCAATCCTAATATGTTGTGGTTGACTATTAAAATCTTCTTTTGCAGATTTAAAATTAAAACCTTTGACCTTTTTTCCTCTTCCGTCATATAGTAATACGTTTTTACCTTGAGTAACAAACAGTCTGTATTTTTTTCGTTTATCGTAATCAAAAACAGATAATGGTTGTGTGATTTGGTCTGAAAACTTCATCGGGAATGGCTTGACATCATTCCCATTTCGGTCCAATACATAAACACGGTTTGGAGTTGCGAAGGCATATTGCAAGCGTCCATTTTTATACATATCTATCTGTTCAATACGACCTAGAACAGGGCCATGTAGTTGTTTTTTCCAAAGTATTTTTCCGTCATTAGTTATCAAATACAGCTTATTTGTGACATCCTGAACAATAATATTTTGTTGCTTAGTGCGATAGTTTTTTACAAATTGAGGTGTGTTAAGTACGTCATTATCAAGTTTGATGTTAAATATTTCGGTAATAGAATTTTCAGCAACCGTATTTTTGCTTTGTTTTATTATGGCATTAAAATGCGCGAAATCACCATCGTATATAAATTGAAAAGCTGAACTTTTATATTTACTAAAATCTAAATCCTGCTTTGTGTTTAGATTAGAGGTTACCAATTGTTCTAAATTGGTTGGATTTAAGACTTGCAGTATAGAGGATTGACTACTTAATCCTGCGCTAATATCTTTATAATAGGGACGATCGTTTAATGTGGTTTGATTCTGGTAATTAATTATTACATTTTCTAAAGCATCTGTGTTTGATGCAAAAATTATAAACTGATTAATTATGCAGTATTTTGTTGCTTTATCTAAAGTAATAAATGGTTTTAATTGCTCTTTAAATAAGTCTGGTTTAGAAAATTTGTAAAGATTTACACCTCTAAAATCTTCTATCTTTTCTTGCTCACTTAACAGTGCTTCTTTTGTAGCAATGACATCAATCGTGTTGAGTACAACAACACTAGTAGTGTCAGTATAAAGTTCTCCAAATTCAATAATATTGTCAAAAAGGGTAGTGTTTTTAGTAATAGTATCTACTGTATTAAAGCGGTCTAAGTTGTCTTTAAAAACACTAAACTCATTAAAAGTGATACTCAAAAAACCATCGCTATTAGAAGGTGTGATTTGCGCTAGTTGATTATCTTGTGGTAGAGTATTTTTAAAAACATTAATTAAACTAGAGCTGTCGGTTGCTTTTGTAATTCCGGTTAACACTAATTCATTTTGACTAACTTCTGTGTCAAAAGTTAGGTTGTTTGTTAGTGTCTTAAAAGGAATCGTGGTGTTTTTAAAAATGTGTTTTAAACTACCGTTGTTTAAATACACAGAAAACGAAGCATCTTTATCTTGAGTTTGTATTATTTTTTTTACTGAAGCATTTTTAGTGTTTCCATTAAATAAATCTTCTAAATGGCTAGTGTTGTTAGATCCTATTAATAAATCACCTTGTTTCGAAACATATATTATTTGTTTGTCAATGTTTACTTTTTCAACAGCTAGACCTTTTAATTGATAGGGCTCACGCGTAATTTTAAGGCTGTCTAAAGTAAATACTGAATCCGTTAATTTGGTTACAAAACTATAAGTTAGACTGTCTTTTTGGTCCTTAAATAAGTTAATGTAAAAAGGTTGTTGGCTTTTTATTTGGTTTAAAAAATTTAAGGTCTCAGTAAAGGTCTTGTAGTGTTCTGTTTTAGATAAAGATTCAATAAAATTGTTGTTACCAGTGTTGCTCTTAAAATTGTCTAAATTATTAATAGTTAAAACAAAATCAGAATCAGCATAAATAAAGTCTTCCATTGTGTTTTTTTCTGGTGCAGATTCACAAGAAAAAATCAATAAAATTATAAGAAAACTATACCAAGAGTGTTTCATAAAAGGCGTCATATTTATACAAATATAGTAAGTTACAGTTCTAATTTCAATTGTTCGGGTAATAGTCTAAAGGATTTTCTGTGGTATTTTGTGGCACCATATTTTCTAATGGCTTCTCTGTGTTGTTTTGTGGGGTAGCCCTTATTTTGTTTCCAGTTATACATCGGAAATTCTTCATGGATTTTATTCATGTATTCATCACGGTATGTTTTTGCTAAAACGGATGCTGCAGCAATACTCATATATTTACCGTCTCCTTTAATAATGGTTTCTGAAGGGATGTCCTTATAAGGTTTAAATCTATTACCATCAACAATTATAAATTCAGGTGTTTTTGGCATGGCTTCAATTGCGTTGTGCATAGCCAAAATAGAAGCGTTTAATATGTTTATCTCGTCAATAGTATCTTCATAAACATGGCTGAAACCAAAACATAGGGCTTGTTCCTCAATTATTGGACGCAATAAATCTCTTTTTTTTTCGCTAATTTGTTTAGAGTCATTTAATATGGCATTTTTAAATCTAGGTTTCAAAATTACTGCAGCAGCAGTAACAGGACCAGCAAGACAACCGCGACCAGCTTCATCTGTTCCGCACTCTAATTTATGTTTTGTATATTTTAACTTAAGCATTAAATAAAAATGAAGGTTTAACGTTATACTATATTCAATTTTGTGCCTTTCTTGACAGAAAGCACAAAACCATAAAGATATTTGCTATTTTTGGCAAAAATAAATGTTTCAGATTTAAATTAAAGGTCTAAAATAGTCACCATTTAATGAAAAAAATAATTTTCTCTTTTCTTTTAACCGCTTTTGTAAGCATAGCTTATGCTCAAAAGCCTACACTTAAAAAATCTTTAAACTCAGATTCTAGTGTAAACGCATCTAATACGCAAGATAGCACTAAGTCTAAAAGATCAAACACAAATAAAAGCGAAAAGCAAAAAGCAATAATCTCAGAGTATTTGATTATTTCTTCAACAAGAGACACAACTTATCTAGATACAACGTTAAGTATTAATAAGGAGTATAAATATAATTATTTAAGACGTGATAATTTTGGGCTAATGCCATTTGCTAACGTTGGACAAACATATAATAGTCTAACATATAATTTTGAAAACACCAATCAACTTCCTGGATTTGGAGCAAGGTCTAAACATTTTAATTACCTAAATGCAGACGATGTTAATTACTATCATGCACCAACACCACTAACAGAACTTTTTTTTAAAACAGCATTCACCCAAGGCCAGCAGTTAGATGCATTCTTTACAACAAATACATCAAGACAATTTAATTTGTCAATAGGGTATAAGGGATTGAGATCATTAGGTTTCTATCAAAACTCATTAAGTAGTTCTGGTAATTTAAGGATTACAGCAAGCTATAAAACAAAAAATAAAAGGTATGTTTTAAACACGCATTTTACATCTCAAGATATATTAAATCAAGAAAATGGTGGATTAAAAGACGATAATATAGCATTTTTCGAATCCGGAGATCCCGATTTTGATGACAGGGGAGTCTTAGAAGTTAATTTTGAAGATGCAGAAAACCTGTTATTAGGTAAGCGTTTTTATTTAAACCATAGCTATGATTTAGTACAAGCAAAGGATTCAGTAAGTTCAAACAAAATCCAACTAGCACATGTTATGACGTTAGAGGATAAAATTTATACCTACGATCAAACAACAGCCAACACAGATTATTTCGGAGACTCCTTTCAAACTAGTAATATAAAGGACAGAACAGAGCTAGAGCAATTTACCAATCAACTACAATTAAACTATAGTAATTCAACATTAGGTAACATTCAATTTAATGCGACTCACAATAATTACAATTACGGTTATAATAAAATTGTGCTTCTTGATCAAAATGTAATTCCTAATAGATTAAAAGGAGATGTTTTATCTGTAGGAGCAAAATATAATAAGCAATACAAAGGATTTAATTTAAGAGGAGATGCAGGATTAAATGTGTCTGGAGATTTTGACGGAAACTATATTTCCGGTACAGCGTCTTATCTGTTAAATAAAGATATTAAAGTGTCTGCAAGTATTAACCATAATTCGGTTGCTCCAAATTTCAACACCCTATTATTTCAAAGTAGTTACAAAAACTATAACTGGCGCAATCAATTTGACAATATAAAAACACAACAATTAGTATTTAAGGTGCAGTCTAATAAATACGCAAATTTAACCCTGGACTTAAATACAATAAACGACTACGTGTATTTTGCAAAAAACGACGAGGATGGTGTCAAAGCATTTCAAAGTACAAACCCGATAACGTATTTAAAAGTTAAGCTTCAAAAGGAAATTAGGTATAAAAACATAGCATTAGACAATACCGTACTATATCAAAACGTAAAAGACGATTCAAATGTCTTAAACGTTCCGCAAATAGTAACCCGAAACACGCTTTACTATTCAAACCATATATTTAAAAAAGCAATGTTTTTGCAAACAGGAGTAATATTCAATTACTTCTCAGCATATAATATGGACGCCTACGATCCGTTAATAGCAGAGTTCTATACTCAAAACAATCAAGAGCTAGGAGGGTTTCCTAGGTTAGACTTTTTTGTTAACGCAAAAATTAGACAAACTAGAGTGTATTTAAAAGCAGAGCATTTCAATGCACTATTTTCAGATCCTACATATTACTCAGCACCAAACCAACCATTCCGTGATTTTGCAATACGTTTCGGTTTAGTGTGGAATTTCTTTTTGTAATATAATCAGGGCGTTACCCAAAGGGTCGGGCTATCACTACTCGCTTTTTTTTTGCAAATCATATACCTTATATATGGTGTAGTATTTAAAATAATCAAAAGTCATATTACTATAAAGTATATAAAAAAAAAGAGCTCAAACAGACCGTTCTATCCCTAACGCGTTGCAAATCAATAAACAATATTCAATACAGCTAACATTTGTAATCTTGAGGTAATTCAATCTTTAAAAAACAATTAAAAAATATAGTATTGTAACAGGCTAAGCACAAAGGATTAAAGGCAGATGTTATCTTTAAATTAAAAAAAGATTACCAAAAGGGTTGTGGGAACCAAAAAGGCTTGTATATTTGCACCGCGAAAACGACGTAACTATATTAGGTTATTTAGTGATTAAGACAACGTTCAAAGAGTTATTATAACAGTGATATAAAAAAAGATTCAAATCTTTTTAAATAAAGCTTGTGGGATTTAAAAAAGCGAATTATATTTGCACCCGCTTAAGGAAATAACATCTTAAGAGACAG
>NZ_FORM01000014.1 GCF_900114005.1 Olleya namhaensis | reverse complement strand
ATTTTTAATTTAAAAGGTTCACTGTAACGTCTAATTACTTTGTCATTTCTGTACATAATGTTTAAAATTATGTAGCCTTATTTCAGGACGGGTGTGGGTTTAAAATAACGTGATTGTATATGGTTTGTTGCGTGTTTCAAGCAACTAATTTAGTAAATAATTAACGACCAAGAAAGTCCGCGAGGACTTTCGTAAGTAGGCAGGAAACAAGCAATTAATTTTATACGGTGTTACCTGTAGTTTTTTTATATTTTCTAATCAAGTAAAATATTCCAATAACGAATATTCCTTTAAAAAACAATTCCAATAAATTCTCTTTCAAATCATAAGGTTTAGTAATTTGTTTAACTTCTTTTGATGAATCTATTTTTATTGAATTCAGAAATTTGTTTTTACGATTTTCATTAAATTCGGCAATTTTAGAGTAAATGGCGAAATATTGTTTTCCATTTATTTCAATTAGATTTCCTTCAGCATTTGTATTTCCACTAATACTATCTTTAAAAGTAAGTTTTTGTCCAAAAAAGTTATTAATTCTTATACTCGTTGAGTCTTTAAATTTAAAGCCTTTTCGACTAAATGACTCAATTATTTTTTTTGAATATTTCCCATATTTATTATACCGTTCAGAAATACTTTCAGGGTTATATTCGATAGGCTCATTATTCTCATTTATATATTTTGTGGTTATTAGAATGTAAAAATCTTTATCAGAATTATTGAATGTATAGGTCTCAACTTTTACTCGATTACTTACTTTTCCTTTAAATCTTCCAGGTAGTTCCGCTTTTTCAATACTTTCAGATTTCTCATAGTTATTAGGGAAGTCAATCGAATAAATATTGTCAATTTTTACTTGAGCATTAATACTTAATGAAAGTAAGAAGATTATTCGAATAATGCTTTTTTTCATAATTACAGGTAACTTAAAACTGATATGACATCGTTTTTAATGATTTATATCAGTAGTTATTTTAAATCCGAAGGTAATGGTTTTATTTTTTAAAATCAAGTTTAGATTACATCTAGATTTACAGAAACTTAAGCTTCTTTGTGTGGTGAATTAAGTGTTTATTCCTGCTCATAATCATGCACAAAAGTAATATGCGGGCTGCTAGCCATTAAGTTAGGATTTGTGCCTTCAATCCCTTCAGGAATGGGTTGATTACGTGTTTTGTAATAGGTTGTCCAACTTGGCATTGGGTGTCCTGTACTATCGTTAAAGGTCATTGGGTGTGTCAAAAAAGGAATAGCTGCTTTTGCTAAATTTTGAGTAGAGAACATTTTATAGACTAATTCTGAGCAATAATATGATGTATCGTCCCATAAAAAGACATCGTCATAAGGTGTGTTTAGTCTTTCGATTCCGTAGTTCAAAGCTTTTGCAATATAGGGTTGGTAGATGCTATCTAATCTGGCGACTGTAGTTTGCGATTTGTTTAATTTGTTTTTATTTCGGTCTAGAAACGTTTTTAAAGAGGTTTGAGAAACCCCGATTTTTGGATAGGCTTCCACAACAAACCATTGGTCGTCTTTTTGCATGGCGATGGCAACATGAGAGTAGTTTTTAGATAGTGATGTTGCTGTTACATCTTTGATTGCATTAGCAACATCACTTGTGCCCGTATTTTGAAACAGTAAATCACCTTGTTTTAATTTAAACGTAGTAGTGTTTTTATTACTATTACAGCTTATTACAACAAGAGATGCTATAAAAAGGAGACATGTTTGTTTTAGCGTTAGAGTCATGTTTTTTGTGGTTAGTTTTAGGTTGAATAGAATAGGTCTGAAAATAGTAATTAGTTTACCTGTTATTAGTGGATTTTCTCATCATTTTTAATCCTATTATCAAACTATAGATAAAACCGAAGCTATAAATAATTAGTAAAAGTTTATCTAAGGTTTCTAATTTAGTTTTAGTCCAAAAATAATAGCTCCAAAACCCAAAAAATATCAGATTAAAGAGTAAAATCAAAGGGAGTTTGAATTCTATTTTTTTTAAAGCTTCGTTTTTAATTACAAAAGTATTAGATACATTATCGTGTAAAGCTTTTTCGTCATCACTTAATCCAGAAAGTATACTAATAAATCGGCTTATATTTCTTTTAATTAACTGTATCACTGTTGGTTTTTCTCCAACATGGTTTACAACTTGAGTTTGTGTTTGGTACTTACCAAGTGTTCTGCCCGAAATATATTCAAAAGAAAAATAGTAAATAAATCTGACAAGTATATAAATTAAAAAAGCTAATGGGAGGTTTTTATAAGTGTAAAAAGCTATTAAAACACCCATAATAGAAGATATAATAAAATCCATTATTAGGTTTTCACCACGATCATCCTCATTTGCTAAATTGAGATTTATATATTTTTTGTTCGTGATTTTCATTTATATAAGACAGACAGTTTAGTTTCTTAAGTGGTTAATTTAGTGGTTTTATTTTAACCGTTCAAATTTTAATTTTTCTAACCAAAAAAAGCCACCAAATTGGTGACTTTTTTAGACTTGTAATCAAGTATTATAGTAAATGATTTTTTATTTTGAATAAGCGCCAGACGAGTAGGTAAGCTCATAACTATGCGTGTAAATTTCAAATACAATTCCAAAAGGATCTTCCACGTAGCACATTTTAAAAGGCTTGTCTTTTGGATAGTATTCTCTAATTGGCATTCTTTGTTTTCCGCCGTAAGCCAAAATTTTCTCAATAAGGTCTTCAATATTTGGGTCTTGGATGCAAAAATGAAATAATCCAGTATTAAACGGATTAAATTCGGGTGCTTCTTTTATACCATTTGGAAAAGAAAATAACTCTATTCCAATACCGTCAGACGTTGCTAAATGTGCAATTTCAAACTCGGTCCAATCGTTACCAAAAACATCAATACACATTTGACCAATCGCAGTTTCTGTTTCTTTTTTGACAGTTGATGGTTCCATTATAATGTACCAACCCATAACTTCAGAATAGAATTTTACAGCTTCTTTTATGTCGGGAACCGTAAGTCCTATATGAGAAAATGATTTTGGATAATTTTGATTTGTTGTCATAACATTTATTTTAGATTACAAAATTAATCTATATTTGCTTTATAGGCAATAACTTACCAAAATGTAGTATAGTTACCTAAACGAGTAAAATAATTAAAATCAACACTTTAAATCTATAATATTGAATAAAGAAATTAACTGTCCTCTGAATTATACAATGAATTTGATAGGCACAAAATGGAAACCTTTAATTTTATTTCATTTATTGGAAGGTGGTTTGCGTTCTGGAATCTTGCAAAAGCAAATTCAAGGAATTTCAAATAAAATGTTTACCCAAACGGTTAGAGATTTAGAAAAAGATGGACTTATTTCTAGAAAAGTATATCCTGTTGTTCCTCCAAAAGTGGAATATAAATTAACTACAAGAGGGAAGTCTTTGGAGGCTATTTTAAGAAGTTTAGATCAATGGGGTTTGGATGACAGTCAGAAGTAGTGGAGGTGTTGTAATTTATTTGACCACATCTTAGAATACCAACAGAGTTAAACGCTATTACTTTTGTTAATTTATTATTCCAAAGAAAAAAGTTTTGCTTACCTATTAAATTATTAAATAATGCTTTGTGGTATTTTAAATGGCCTGATTCTGATCTGGAATAAACAATATAAACGTCATCTTTTTTGAATTGTTTGACAATCACGTTTTTAATTTTTTGATAATCAATTTCAATAGCTGTCCCAAAATGGATCCATTCTTCTTGATTGCTTTTAGTCCAATCTATTTTATTAGTTAGAGCATGGGTAATACTGTATAGTAATCTTGAGTCCAAAATATGTTTAAAGGGTTGTTAATAAAATTTTAAATAATCAAACCGCGTTGTTTACTTCAATCCAATAACCATCTGGATCTTGAAAGTAAATTTGTTGGATACCATCATCCCTTACATAATCTTTTTTAGGCGTATCACGCCAATCAGAGTAATATACTTCTAAACTTTTAAGGTGCTTTACAAAAGCGTCAAAATTAGGCGTTGCCAAAGCAAAATGAACGGCTTTATTGGTTTTAACCTCTAATTCTGGTCTAGGTATTAAATGGATTTGTTTATGATCTGTAAGTGCCAACCATCTGGTTTTAGAACTGGACGCAGTGTTTTTAACTTCCTCTATCCTAAAAACGGATTGATAAAAAGCAACCGATAGGTCGACGTCCTTTACAGAAAGTGCAATATGATCCAATACAAATGTCATGTTAGTCTCTTTTATATTTAGCATTTAAAACTAATCAAAAGGCTTTGAATTATTGTAATAAAAAGGCTTTTAAACCATCGTAATCACTAATTTTAGTAGCGACTTTGGTTTTGTCCATAACCGCTTCAATTTGTGGTGGTAAGGCTTGCTTTTCTTTAATTACGTCTTCAACAACATCTAAAAACTTAGTTGGATGCGCAGTTTCTAAAAACACACAATGTGCCTTAGGATGCACTTTTAAGTAAGATTTACATCCTAAATAGCCAACAGCGCCATGTGGATCTGCAACGTAGTTATAGGTGTCGTAAATCTCTTTTAAAGCCACTTTTGTTTCTTCATCAGTAAAGCTAAAAGAAGATAAGTTTTCTTTTAACGCGCTAAAGTTATTTTTGTAAATTTCTTGGATACGTATAAAATTACTTGGATTACCAACATCCATCGCGTTACTAATGGTTTGAACTGATCGTTTTGGAGTGTATAGTTCCGTTTTTAAGTAATTAGTAACCACGTTATTTTGATTATTAGACGCAATAAAATGTTTAATTGGTAAGCCTAACTGCTGTGCCATCATTCCGGCGCATACATTTCCAAAATTTCCGCTAGGTACAGAAAATACAATCTCTTTTTGTGTTTTGTGTAGTTGTTTATAAGCAAACATAAAGTAGAGTAGTTGTGGTAACCAACGTGCTACATTAATAGAGTTTGCAGATGTTAATTGCATTTTACTGGTTAACGTATCATCCAAAAAGGCACGCTTAACCATATCTTGACAATCGTCAAAGACACCGTCCACCTCTAAAGCTTTAATGTTTTGTCCTAACGTTGTTAGTTGTTTTTCTTGAATATCGCTTACTTTTCCTGAAGGATATAAAATGACAACATTTACACCTTTTACACCCAAAAACCCATTGGCAACAGCACCTCCTGTGTCTCCAGAAGTGGCTACTAACACCGTTACTTGATTAGTGTTATCTTTATTAAAATAGCCTAAACAACGCGCCATAAAACGGGCGCCAACATCTTTAAAAGCCATAGTCGGACCGTGAAAGAGCTCTAATGTTGAGATGTTATCATTAAGCTTGACTACAGGAAACTCAAACGATAGTGTTTCGGCAATAATTGTTTTTAAAACGTCCTTTGGAATATCAGGACTCACAAATTGTTGTAAGGCTTCAAACGCAATATCTGTATAGCTTAAAGTATCAATATTTTCAAAAAATGAAGCCGGTAAAGGCGTTATGCTTTCTGGGAAATACAATCCTTTGTCTGGCGCTAACCCTTTTACAACAGCATCTTTAAATGTTGTATTTGGTGCTTTATGGTTTAATGAGTAGTAGTTCATTTTTTTGTTTTTGTTTGTCTATACGCGGACGCAGGACGTGGCACTCTATTTTAATTTTTTTGTTTACTGTTAATGCCGATTAACTTAATATTTTCATCCCTTGAGTGTTAATTTTAGAGACATAAGTATTAAAATTAATAGCTGTTTTAGCATAAATAGTAGTCATCGCTTTAGCTACATCTTCCGCAGTTTTTTTGCTTTTTGATAAAGCGAATATAGACGGTCCAGAACCAGAAATTCCGGCACCTAAAGCGCCTGCTTTTATAACTTCGGTTTTAACCGAATCAAAATGTGGTATTAATTGACTTCTATAAGGCTCTACAACTACATCAACTAAGGCTTGGCTTAGCAATTGATAATCGTTAGTATGTAACGCATGTACCAAACTACCAACGTTTGACCATTGTGTTATGGCGTTTTGCAACGGAATCTGTTTTGGTAAAATAGCACGCGCTTCAGAGGTTTTAACTTCAATTTGTGGATGTATAATAGTCACAAATAAATCTTCTGGAGTTGGTAATTGTAATACTTGTAAAGGTGTTGTGCTTTTTACTAATGTAAAACCGCCAAATAGGGCAGGAGCAATATTATCTGCATGCTCGCAACCACTTGCAACCGCTTCGCCTTTCATAGCAAAATTGGTTAATTGTGTTTGATTATAAGGTCTGCCTAATAGCTCGTTTATAGCAAACACACTTCCGGCAGCACTTGCAGAGCTGCTTCCAATACCGCTTCCTGGCTTAATGTTCTTATAGATTTCTATTTCGAAACCGCAATCAGGATTAGCGTGATTATATAAGGCTAAAGCCGAAACACTAGCTACATTTTTATGCGCTTCAAAAGGAAGATCAGCACCAACTATTTTAGTGATTTTGATTCCTTTTTCAGTGGTTTTTCTAATCACCATTTCGTCACCAATAGTATCTAAGCAAAAACCTAAGACGTCAAAACCGCAAGAAACGTTAGCGACTGTGGCTGGTGAGAATATTTTGATTTCGTTCATTTAAAACTCCTTTTTATAATTTCCGCGGAAGCGGTACTCTTTTAAGTAATTACTGCCTTTACTATGGCTTATTTATTACCTATTCTGATAATATCTGCAAATAATCCGGATGCTGTAACATCTGCTCCAGCACCAGCACCTTTGACTATTAAAGGCTGTTCTGGATAGCGTTGTGTGTAAAACATAACAATGTTATCTTTTCCTTCAAGATTATAAAAAGGATGTCCTTCTGGCACTTCTTGTAATCCTACTTTAGCTTTTCCATTTTTATATTCGGCAACATATTTTAGTTGACAATTATTTGCTTGTGCAGAAGCGTATAGTTTTTGAAAATGTGCTTCGTCATTAATTAAAGTATCATAAAAATCGTCAACAGAAGTGCTATTTAAATTAGCTTCGGTTAAAAATGAATCGTTTACAATGTCTTCGATTTCCATCGGAATTCCGTTTTCACGGGCTAAAATTAATATCTTTCTAGCGACATCAATTCCGCTTAAATCAATACGCGGATCAGGCTCAGTATACCCTTCAAATTGGGCTTGTTTTACTGTGTCATGAAAATTCTTTTTATCACTAAAATTGTTAAACACAAAGTTTAAGCTACCAGATAGAACTGCCTGTATACTAATTACTTTGTCTCCTGATGCAACTAAATTATTAAGTGTATTAATTATTGGTAATCCGGCACCAACATTTGTTTCGTATAAAAATGGTGCGTTGTATTTTAATGATAAATCTTGTAAGTTTTTATAGTTAACATACTTATCAGAACAGGCTATTTTATTACAAGCAACTACTGCGACACTTTGTTTAAGATAACTGTCATATATTGCTGCGACATCCTTATTAGCGGTTACATCTACAAATATGCTATTTCTAAGATTTAGGCTATTTACTTTGTCTAAAAAGGCAGTAATACTTGATGGTTCTGCATGATGGAATTGTGCTGTCCAATTGTTTAAATCAATACCTTTTGGGTCAAAAATCATTTTTTTAGAATTTGACATTCCAACAATTCTGACATCTAATTTTAAGTTTTTCTTTAAAAAACTATGTTGTTGCTGTATTTGGTCTATTAGCTTTTCTCCAACGTTTCCAATTCCGGTAATAAATACGTTTAATTGTTTAGTGTTAATCTCAAAGAAACGCTCGTGTAAACTGTTTAATGCCTTGCTAACATCATGCTCATTAATTACAGCTGAGATGTTTTTTTCTGACGCACCTTGCGCAATAGCTCTGACATTAATATTGTTTTTTCCTAAGGTACTAAAAAGCTTTCCGCTAATACCTTGGTGGCTTTTCATGTTATCACCAATTAATGCAATAATAGAAAGTCCTTTTTCAACGATAATAGGATTTATTTTATGTAACGATATTTCGTATTCAAATGCTGTGTTTATGGCTTGTTCTGCCTGTTGGGCATTACTAACATCTATTCCAAAACAAATAGAATGCTCTGAAGACGCTTGTGTTATAAAAATGATGTTTATTTTTTCGTTGGCTAAGGTTTCAAACAGACGTTTAGAAAACCCTGGGATACCAACCATACCACTACCTTCTAATGTTAAAAGCGCGACATTATCTATATGACTAATCCCTTTAACGGTCAGGTTACTTTTATTGTCTTGATTAGAGATCACCGTTCCATTAGCTTCCGGATGTAATGTGTTTTTAATGTGTATTGGGATAGCTAAATTTAAAACTGGTTGTACTGTTGGAGGATATAAAACCTTCGCACCAAAATGCGACAGTTCCATAGCTTCTTGATACGACAAATTAGTAATCGGGTAGGCCTGTTTTACTAATTTTGGATTAGTAGTATACATCCCGCTAACGTCTGTCCAAATTTCTAATTGGTCTACTTTTAAAGCAGCTGCTATAATAGCTGCTGTAAAATCTGATCCACCACGACCTAGAGTTGTTACTTCTCCAGCTTGCGATTTTGATACAAACCCAGGAAGTATTGTAATTTGCTGATTGGCGTTATTAAAGTAGTCTGTAATATTCTTGTTAGTTATGTCGTAATTAACTTCTGCTTTTGTAAAATTAGAGTTAGTAACAATAAGCTCTTGACTGTTTTTTAAGACAGCATTTAAGCCCATTTCTTCCATTGTTTTTGCAATTATAAAAGACGAAAGTAGCTCTCCAAAACTAACTAGCTTATCAGATGTTTTTGGAGACAACTCGTTAATCAAATAGATACCATTTAGTAGTTGTTTTAAGTCTTCAAACTTTACATCTACTTCAGACGTGATTGCTTTAGGTTTTGTACTTAAGCCTTCAATAACTTTATAGTGCGTGGTTTTTATTTTTTCAAAAATAGTAAGGTAGCTTTTGTCTTTTTGCTTAGCTAATGTTCCAGCTTGTAGCAATTTATCAGTAATACCACCAACAGCGGATACTACACAAACGACAGTACTAGATTGCGATTCTTTTTGAAGAATGGCGATAACTTTTTTTATGTTTTGTGCTGAACCAACAGAGGTTCCACCAAATTTTAATACTTTCATTTTTAAATTATTTTGTGATAAAAATTGTAGTTGAAAAACTACCCAAACGGAAGGAATATATAGTCATTAACCCAAAAGGGTAATGGTCATAATTAACGTAAAAATAGTATGTCTTTTTTTCATTTTATGCATCTATACCTATCAAATGTATTACTTTTACTTTTATCAAAAAAACTAAACATCAATTTTTGCGAGATTGATAATTAATAGCCAATATATTATTAAAATGAAAATATTTTCGAAAGAACAAATTTATGAAGGCGATGCTTTAACAGCTAAAAAACAAGGTATTACATCTACCGATTTGATGGAGCGTGCAGGTATACAAATTTTTAATTGGTTGCATATGCGTATGCAAGGCGCACAAGTCCCAATACACGTGTTTTGTGGGATTGGAAACAATGGAGGAGATGGTTTAGTAGTTGCTAGACATTTAATAACACACGGATATAATGTAAAGACTTACATTGTTAATTATAGTACAACACGATCTAAAGATTTTTTACTTAATTATGATCGTATTAAAAGCACAACTAAAGATTGGCCTGTAGTATTAGCTGATGATTGTGAGATGCCTGTAATAGAAGAGAAAGATATTATTGTAGATGCTATTTTGGGTATAGGTATTAATCGTCCTGTGGATCCTTGGGTAAAGTCATTATTTAATCACTTTAGAGCTACTAAAGCTTTTGTTTTAGCCATAGATGTGCCTTCAGGTTTGTCTACAGATGCAGCACCAACTGATGAAGAAAGTGTTGTAAACGCAGGATACACCTTAAGTTTTCAAACACCAAAATTGGTTTTCTTTTTGCCAGAATTGGCTAAATATACGGTACAATGGGAAGTTTTAGATATTGGTATTGATCCAGAATATTTATTTACAACACCAACTGTAGCTGAGTTAATTGGAAAAAATGAAGTCTTACCAATTTATAAGCCTAGAACTAAGTTTAGCCATAAAGGAGATTTTGGACATGCTTTAATTATAGGTGGGAGTTACGGTAAAATAGGATCTGTTACATTAGCTAGTCAAGGCGTATTAGCTATTGGAGCTGGTAAGGTTACAGCGTACACACCAAAATGTGGTTATATTCCATTACAAGTTGGTTTTCCTGAAGCAATGGTTATTACAGATAGCGATGAGGAAAAAATTACGGCTATAAATTATGATATAACACCAAACGTTATTGCGTTTGGAGTTGGTGTTGGTACAGATGCTAAAACAGTTACTGCTTTTGAAACGTTTTTAAAAACAAACAAAACAGCTTTAGTTGTTGACGCGGACGGTTTAAATATACTATCTAAAAAGAAAGCATTATTAAAATTATTGCCAGAAAACACAATATTAACGCCACATCCAAAAGAGCTTGAAAGACTTGTTGGATCATGGAAAGATGATTTTGATAAGCTTAAAAAAACGAAAGCATTTGCTAAAAAATACAAGTGTATTGTTGTTATTAAAGGTGCCAATACAATTACTGTTTTTGATGATAAGTTGTATGTAAACGCAACAGGAAACCCTGGGTTAGCAACAGCTGGTACTGGGGATGTTTTAACAGGTATGATTGCTGGTTTAGTAGCACAAGGTTATGATGCTTTGTCTGCTGCAATTTTTGGTGTGTATTTACATGGAAAATCTGCCGATTTATTAATCGAGGATTTGGGTTACCAAAGCTTTATAGCTAGTCATGTTATTGAAGGTATATCGTTGGCATATTTAGATATGTTTAAGCAACCAGAGCCACCACAAGTTGAAACTGAAGAAGAAGGTGAAGAACCACAAGGATAAATTAAATATAAGTACAAAAAAAAAGCGAACTGAAAAGTTCGCTTTTTTTTATATCAGTTTTAAACTAGCTTAGATTCCGAAAGAACTTAAGTACTCGTTTATTTTTGGATATGATGGTCTTGGAGCATCAGCATTAACAATATTACCATTTGGATCTATTAAGATAAATCTAGGTATAGAGTTAATTTTATAACCTGTAACAAAATCAGAGCTGAAAGATTTATCAGCAAATAATTGAATACCACTCATTTCTTTTTCAGCAATCATTTTTCTCCAAGCTTCTTTAGATAATTTAAAAGATTCTTCTTTGCTTGCAGCTCTATAACCTCTTCCATCATCTGTAGAGATACTTACAAAAGCAATATTTTTACCTTCGTAATCTTTTTCTAAAGTTTGTAATGCAGGAATTTCGCCAATACAAGGTCCACACCAAGTTGCCCAAACATCTACATAAACATATTTACCTTTTAAGTCAGATAAAGACACTGTTCCACCTTTATAGTTTTCGTAATTTTCAAAAGTAGGAGACACTGTTCCTGCAGGTAATTCTTGTTTTAATTTAATACCACCTAACACATATCCTTTTAAACCATCTAGCATTGGGCTAACTTGTTCTTTAGATTGTGCAATAAGTGTAGAGTCAATGCTTACGTTTTTATCATAAAAAGCAATCATTTCATTTTTTAAACTCTCCATTTTAGAATTTAATCCAGTTTCATCTAAACTTTTTAAAGCTTCGATATCAATTAAACCTTCTTCAAATTTTAGTTTTTCACCTAAAAAATTAGTTTTTTCAGCACCTTTTCCAGAAAAAGCAATCGTTTCATCAAACGCTTTAGTGTCTAAAGTCATTTTGATATCCATATCATTAGCTAAAAAGATATTAGTTTGCTCTTTACCATCATATAATCCGTAAACTCCAGATTTAACTTTTAGTGTATCACTAAACGTTCCGTCTTCATTAACTTTTATCGTTCTTTTAAAGTCTCTACCTTGGTAAACAAATAAAGAGTCACTGTTTTTATTTTCTATTTTACCAGATATTGTAGCATAATCTTTAGGGGCTTCCTTTTTGCAAGCAACAATAGATAATGCTGCTATACAAACTAATAGTTTTTTCATTGTTTTAATTTTATTTAAACCAAAAATATATAGAATTCTTATAGATATAAAGTTTTTTTTTAATTATTAACAATTACTTGCATATTATTATAGTATTGATGACTTTTGACTAGTTAAATTAAGCAAATGAAAACAACGCACATTATATCTTCAACGCCATTAGATTTGGCGACTATACAATCGATAATTTTAGAACAAAAACAATTAGAATTATCAGAGCAATCTATTGTTAAGATTAATGAGTGTAGAGCTTATTTGGACGAAAAACTAAAATCTGAAACTAGACCAATTTATGGAATTAATACAGGATTTGGGTCTTTATATAATGTAAAGATTAGTACCGAAAATTTAACGAAACTACAGGAGAATTTAATGATGTCTCATGCTTGTGGTACCGGAGATTTGGTACCTAATGAGATTGTAAAATTAATGTTGCTATTAAAAATACAATCATTAAGCTACGGACATTCTGGAATACAGTTACAAACTGTACAACGTCTAATAGATTTTTATAATAACGATGTTTTACCATTGGTTTACACACAAGGATCTTTAGGTGCCTCTGGAGATTTGTCACCTTTAGCACATATGTCATTACCATTAATTGGTAAAGGAAAAGTGTTTTATAAAGGCGAAACTTTAGAAGCAAAACAAGTGTTAGAGCAATTTAATTGGGAACCAATAACAATGCAGTCTAAAGAGGGATTAGCATTGCTTAACGGAACACAGTTTATGAGTGCTTATGGTACGTCTTTACTGTTAAAAGCGTATAAATTATCTTATTTAGCAGATTTAATAGGAAGTGTGTCTATTGATGCTTTTGATGGTAGAATAGAGCCTTTTAATGAATTAATACATTTGGTAAGACCACATAATGGTCAATTAAAAACAGCCAAACGTGTGCGTGACTTTTTAGAAGGAAGTGAAATTATTACTCAAGAAAAACAGCACGTGCAAGATCCTTATAGTTTTAGATGTATCCCACAGGTACATGGTGCAACTAAGGATACGCTTGCTTTTGTTGAAAAAACGTTTACTACCGAAATTAATTCTGTAACGGACAATCCTAATATTTTTGCAAAAGATGATGAGATTATCTCTGGAGGTAATTTTCATGGTCAACCATTAGCGTTAGCTTTAGATTATTTAAAAATAGCGATGGCGGAAATTGGAAATATATCGGAAAGACGTGTGTTTCAATTAGTCTCAGGACTAAGAGGTTTACCTGCATTTTTAGTGGATAATCCAGGTTTAAATTCTGGTTTTATGATTCCGCAGTACACTGCAGCAAGTATTGTAAGTGCTAATAAGCAGTTGGCATCTCCTGCCAGTATTGATAGTATTGTATCTAGTAATGGTCAAGAAGATCATGTTAGTATGGGTGCTAATGCAGCAACACAAGCCTATACTTTAATAAATAATGTAGAACGTGTTTTAGCTATCGAGTTGTTTAATGCGTCTCAAGCATTAGCTTTTAGAGCGCCATTAAAGTCAAGTGATTTTATAGAGGCCTTTTTATCTAGCTATCGTGATGTTGTTCCTTTTATAAAAGAAGACGAAATTTTGCATGATGATATTCAGGCATCTATTGCATTTATTCAGACTATTGGTATTGATTCAGATGAATTATTCTAAGAGATTTGCGCGCGTATAGCGTTATGTTCAAGTGTTTTTATAGCCCAAAACATGGCATTGTCCATAGTTTCAAATAGTTTGAATTTGTTTTTATAGAACAGTTTTTCTATTTCAGAAATTTCTGTTTTCCTAGTTTTATTACAAACCACGCCAAATCCTATGATATTTTTGATTTTAGAAATATTGGTATATAATGTAGGATCAATAGAGTAGGAGTTTATGCGATTTGTAATATAAACCATTGGATAATCTCCTAAATGTTTAAAAACGGTTAATACAATGGTCTCACTTAATTCAGGAGTCAGATGTACGCCTTCGTTAACTGTACCAATTACTATTTTGTTTTTTTTGAAAATTTCTAAGGAACAGAAATTTAATTTTATTGTTGTACTCATAATAGCATTTACTTAGGCTACTTAAGGTACTAACTGTAGACTAAAAAAATAAATACAACAGAATGATTTAAGCTATTTATCGCTTAAAAGTCATTTTATTCGTCAAAATACTTATTTTAATCTAGTTTTCATTATTGTTTTAATGTTATTGAATAGATTTGAATAACTTAAACTAATTGGTTTAATCAATAAAAGATTCTGATTGGTTTTCTTTTAATCTTTTTAAGGCCCAAGCTTTGGCTTTATCTAAATCAGAAAATATTTCAAAAGGCTTATTAAGAAATAAGCGCTCTATTTCCGCATTTCTAGCTGATAGCGTTTGAGAGACTACAGCAAAACCACGCAAAGTTTTAATTTGAGAGACGTCTCTATATATAATAGGATCTACAGCATAAGAATTGACTCTATTAGTAAGATAAACAAATGGTCTATTTTGAAAAGTGACTTTTGCAAAATGAATGATGGCATCAGACAGCTCTTTATTTAGAGTAACCCCTTCATTAATCTCCGAAATAAGGATACTATTAGAAACTAATAGTGTTCCGAAGGATAATTTTGTTTTTGCGTACATTTTAAGTCAATTAAAAAAGCTTCACTAAAGTTAGTGAAGCTTTTAATATTTTGCAAATATACTTTTAATCTTAAGATTCTGCAGGCTTTTCTGCTTTTTCTATTGCTATAGTGATTTCGTCAGTTTTTGAATCTAAATCCATCACTATTTTATCGCCTTCTTGCAGTTTAGCGCTAATAATTTCTTCAGCTAAAGCATCTTCAACATACTTTTGAATAGCACGCTTTAAAGGTCGTGCACCGTATTGTTTATCAAATCCTTTATCTGCGATATAATCTTTAGCAGCATCAGTTAAAGTTAATTTATAACCTAAACCGTCAATACGTCTTAGCAGTCTATCTAATTCGATATCAATAATTTTATTAATATCTTCTTTTTCTAAAGCATTAAAGACAACTACATCATCAATTCTGTTTAAAAATTCTGGAGCAAACGATTTTTTAAGTGCATTTTCAATAACACTTTTTGCATTGGCGTCTTCCTGAGATTTTTGAGAAGCTGTTCCAAAACCAATACCTGTTCCAAAATCTTTTAATTTTCTTGCTCCAATATTTGATGTCATTATAATGATAGTATTTCTAAAATCGATTTTACGACCTAAACTATCCGTTAAATAACCATCATCTAATACCTGAAGTAACATATTAAAGACATCTGGATGTGCTTTTTCAATTTCATCTAAAAGAATTACAGCGTAAGGTTTACGACGTACTTTTTCTGTTAATTGACCACCTTCTTCATATCCTACGTATCCTGGAGGTGCACCTACTAGTCTTGAGATAGCAAATTTTTCCATGTACTCACTCATGTCAATTCTTATCATAGCATCTTCGCTATCAAACAATTGATTAGATAAAACCTTGGCTAACTGTGTTTTACCGACTCCTGTTTGACCTAAAAAGATAAACGACCCGATTGGCTTGTTTGGATCTTTAAGTCCAGCACGGTTACGTTGTATTGCTTTTACAACTTTTGCAACTGCTTCATCTTGACCAATTACTTTTCCTTTAATAAGGTCTGGTAATAATGATAGTTTGTTGCTTTCGGTTTGAGCAATACGATTAACAGGTATTCCTGTCATCATGCTTACAACATCTGCAACATTATCTTCGCTAACAATTTCTTTATGTAACTTGGTGTCTTCTTCCCATTTTTCTTGGGCAACAGCTAATTCTTTCTCTAAACGTTTCTCATCATCACGTAAACGTGCTGCTTCTTCGTATTTCTGTTTTTTAACAACAGAATTTTTTGTTTCTCTAACGTCCTCTAATTTTTTCTCTAATTCTATGATCTGTTTTGGTACACTTATGTTGGTAATGTGTACTCTAGAGCCAGCTTCATCTAAAGCATCAATTGCTTTGTCTGGAAGAAAACGTTCCGTCATATAACGGTTGGTTAACTTTACACAAGCCGCAATAGCTTCGTCAGTATAGGATACATTATGGTGTTCTTCATACTTACCTTTAATGTTGTTAAGTATTTCAATAGTTTCGTCAACAGTAGTTGGTTCTACAATTACTTTCTGGAAACGTCTTTCTAAAGCACCATCTTTCTCAATATATTGTCTATACTCATCAAGAGTGGTAGCTCCAATACATTGGATTTCTCCTCTTGCTAATGCAGGTTTAAACATGTTAGAAGCATCTAAACTTCCTGTAGCTCCACCAGCACCAACTATGGTATGAATTTCGTCTATAAATAGAATAACGTCATCATTCTTTTCAAGCTCATTCATTACCGCTTTCATACGCTCTTCAAATTGGCCTCTATATTTAGTACCAGCAACTAAACTAGCTAAATCTAAAGTAACTACGCGCTTATTAAATAATATACGAGATACTTTTTTACTTACAATTCTGTTGGCTAATCCTTCAGCAATTGCTGATTTACCAACACCTGGCTCACCAATTAGTAATGGGTTGTTCTTTTTACGACGAGATAAAATTTGAGATACGCGCTCAATTTCTTTTTCTCGTCCTACCACTGGGTCAAGTTTACCTTCTTCAGCCATAGCTGTCAAATCACGTCCAAAATTATCTAACACAGGTGTCTTAGATTTTTTGTTCCCTTTAGCTCCCCCAGGAGTATTAAATATGTCTTTAGAACTAGAGTCTTCAGAAGATGGGTCATCTTGAAATGACTCAGCTTTTGGTGCTCCAGTTATGTCTTCGAAGTTATCGTCGTTTGTTATCATAGACTTAAATTGTTCTTTAACGTTATCATAATCTACTTTAAGCTTATTTAAAAGCTTAGTTGTAGGGTCGTTTTCGTTTCTAAGTATACACAATAATAAATGTGCTGTGTTTATTGATGTACTTTGAAACAGTTTAGCCTCTAGAAAAGTGGTTTTTAATGCACGTTCTGCTTGACGCGTTAAGTGCAAATTTTTCTTTTCGTTAGAAGTAATAATGGTATTAGGATTAGCAGGACTTAATATTTCGACCTTTCGCCTTAAATGATTTAAATCAATATCTAATGCATTTAAAATATTAATTGCTTTTCCGTTCCCGTCTCTTAATAAACCAAGCATTAAATGTTCAGTACCTATAAAGTCATGTCCTAAGCGTAATGCTTCTTCCTTACTATAGGCAATGACGTCTTTTACTCTTGGTGAAAAATTATCATCCATATATTTGTTCCTTTCAGCTTTAAAAATAGTAAACATATTTACTAATGGCAAAAACTATACCCTAAATAATATGTTAATTGTTTAAAGCTTGAAAGTACAGATAATTTCAAAATAAAGCACAATTGAGTTATTAACTAAAAAAGGGAATCAAATTGTTAATAAAAAACATCAAAAAATAGACTTAAAAGGCGTACGGTTACTAATGAAAGTTTTATATTAGCGTGTTTTGAAATAATGAATAAAACTAATTAAATTTATATATGGCAGAAGGAGAGAAGGTCATTCCAATTAATATTGAAGATGAAATGAAATCGGCTTACATTGATTATTCAATGTCAGTCATTGTGTCACGTGCATTACCAGACGTTAGGGACGGGTTAAAACCTGTACACAGACGTGTATTATATGGTATGCATGAACTTGGTGTTAGAGCAACCGGAGCGCATAAAAAGTCGGCAAGAATAGTTGGGGAAGTTTTAGGAAAGTATCACCCACACGGGGATACATCAGTTTACGATGCAATGGTACGTATGGCTCAAGAGTGGAGTTTACGTTATATGTTAGTAGACGGTCAAGGTAACTTTGGGTCTGTAGATGGAGATAGTCCAGCTGCAATGCGTTATACAGAAGCACGTATGCGTAAAATATCTGAAGACATGTTGGCAGATATTGATAAAGAAACTGTAGACCATAAATTAAACTTTGATGATACTTTAGAAGAACCAACGGTTTTACCAACACGTATACCGGGTCTTTTAGTAAATGGAGCATCTGGTATTGCTGTAGGTATGGCAACAAACATGCCTCCTCACAATTTAACGGAAGTAGTAGATGGTACTATTGCTTACATTGAAAACAATGATATTGAAATAGATGAGTTAATTACACATATTAAAGCTCCAGATTTTCCTACAGGAGGAACAATCTATGGTTATGACGGTGTAAAAGAAGCTTTTCATACAGGTAGAGGGCGTATTGTTATGCGTGCCAAAGCTATTATTGAAGAAGTGCAAGGTCGTGAGTGTGTTATTGTAACGGAGATTCCGTATCAGGTCAATAAGGCAGACATGATTAAAAAGACTGCTGACTTAGTTAATGATAAAAAGCTTGAAGGTATTTCTACTATTAGAGATGAATCTGATAGAAATGGTATGCGTATCGTCTATATCTTAAAGCGTGATGCTATACCTAATATTGTACTTAATAAATTATTTAAGTATACAGCATTACAATCTTCTTTTAGTGTTAATAATATTGCATTAGTTAATGGAAGACCTCAATTATTGAATCTAAAAGAATTGATTCATTATTTTGTTGAGCACAGACATGAAGTTGTAGTAAGACGTACCACTTATGAGTTACGTAAAGCTGAAGAAAGAGCACATATATTAGAAGGACTTATAATTGCATCGGATAATATAGACGAAGTAATTAGTATTATTAGAGCTTCCAATAATGCAGATGAAGCACGTGCTAATTTAATTGAACGTTTTAAACTTTCTGAAATACAAGCAAAAGCTATTGTAGAGATGCGTTTGCGTCAATTAACTGGTCTAGAACAAGACAAGTTACGTAGTGAGTATGATGATATCATGGTAACTATTGATGATTTAAAAGACATTCTTGCTAAGAAGGAAAGAAGAATGGCTATTATTAAGGACGAGTTGCAAGTTGTTAAGGATAAATATGGAGATGAGCGTCGTTCTGTAATAGAATATGCTGGTGGAGATTTAAGTATCGAAGATATGATTCCGGATGCACAAGTAGTTATTACTATTTCTCATGCAGGTTATATTAAACGTACATCTTTAACTGAGTATAAGACACAAAATAGAGGAGGTGTTGGTCAAAAAGCATCAACTACTAGAAATGAAGATTTCTTAGAACACTTATTTGTTGGTACTAACCACCAGTATATGTTATTCTTTACTCAAAAAGGAAAATGTTTCTGGATGCGTGTTTACGAAATCCCAGAAGGAAGTAAAACGTCTAAAGGTAGAGCTATCCAAAACCTTATAAATATTGAGCAAGACGACAAAGTAATGGCGTTTATATGTACTCAAGATTTAAAAGATGAAGATTATATTAATAGTCATTATGTGATTATGGCAACTAAAAAAGGTCAAGTTAAAAAGACTTCTTTAGAGCAATATTCAAGACCAAGAACTAATGGTATTAATGCTATTACTATTAAGGAGGATGACGAATTATTAGAAGCTAAATTAACAACTGGTAATAGTCAAGTTATGATAGCACTTAAATCTGGTAAAGCTATTAGATTTGAAGAAGCTAAAACTAGACCAATGGGAAGAAATGCTTCTGGAGTTAGAGGTATTACTTTAGCACATCCAAAAGATGAAGCTATAGGGATGGTGATCGTAGAAAACCCTCAAGAGGAAACGGTACTTGTGGTTTCTGAAAATGGATATGGTAAGCGTACTTATATTGACGACCCAGAAGATGGAGAAGCAGTGTATAGAATTACAAACAGAGGAGGAAAAGGAGTTAAAACCATTTCAATATCTGAAAAAACAGGTGGTTTAGTATCTATTAAAACAGTAACAGATACTGATGATTTAATGATAATTAACAAATCGGGTATTGCAATTAGAATGGCGGTAGAAAGTCTACGTACTATGGGAAGAGCAACTCAAGGAGTTAAATTGATTAACCTAAAAGGTAAAGACTCAATAGCAGCTGTTGCAAAAGTAATGAAAGACGAAAACGAGGAGCTTGATGAAACTCTAGAAGGCGTTGAAAACAGTACTGAAGCAGAGGATGGCACAACTATTGATATTACAGAAGAAGAATAAATAACAACAAATTTAAAAATAACTAATAATGAAAAAACAATTAATACTTGGGATAGCATTACTTGTATCTGTAAGCTCAATTGCGCAGAAAAAAGAAATCAAAGCTCTAGAAAAAGCAGTAAAAAATAGTAACTATGCTGAAGCAAAAAGTTTAGTAACACAGTTACAATCTATGGAAGGTGCTATGGATAGTAAATTAAAAGATAAGTATTATTTTGCATCTGCTAAAGCCTTTTTTAGTAATGGTTCTGGATCTTCAAAAGATATAACAAGTGCAGTAAGTAGTTTAGAGAAAATATCTAGTACTACAGTTGAAGTTTCTCAATTTAAGCAAGTTATTGAAAATGATTTAATATCTAAAGCTAACGATTTTTATACTGCAAAAGATTTTAGTAAAGCAGCTAGTGTTTTTGAGAGTCTTTATAATGTAAAGAAATCAGATCAAACTTATTTGTATTATGCGGCATCTAGTGCATTACAAGCGCAAGATATGGATACAGCGTTAGGATATTATTTACAACTTAATGAGTTAGGTTATACAGGAGTTTCTACTGAATATTTTGCAATTAACAGTGCTAGTGGACAGGAAGAGGTTTTACCAAAGGAAACTAGAGATAAGTTTGTTAAAATGGGTACTCATACAAACGCAGGAGAAAGAACTACTGAATCTAAGTCTTCAGAAATAATCAAGAATATTGCTTTAATATATGCAGAAAAAGGTGAAAATGATAAAGCTTTAGATGCTATGAAACAAGCTAGAGAAGCAAATCCTGAAGATTCTAGTTTATTGGTAAATGAAGCTAATTTACATTATAAATTAGGTAATAAAGACAAATATCAAGCACTAATAAGTGAAGCTCTTGCTAATGATCCTAATAACCCTGATTTATTATACAATTTAGCAGTATTAGCTAATGACGGTGGTGATAAAGTTAAAGCAAAGGAGTATTATACTAAATCTCTTAGTTTAAAGCCAAACAACACTAACACTTTAACTAATTTGGCTGCTTTAGTTTTAAGTGAAGAGCAAGAAATAGTAAAAGTAATGAACGGTTTAGGGACGTCAGCTGCTGATAACAGAAAGTATGACGAATTAAAGCAAAAACGTACAGATCTATATAAAGAAGCTGCACCTTACTTAGAAAAAGTTTTAGAACTTAAAGAAGACAGTGTTGAAGTAGGTTTGACTTTGGCAAATATCTATAGTGCACTTGGTGAAGATGCTAAAGCTAAAGTATTAAAAGAAAAGTACGATAGATAATAATAGATTCTATTTTACTAAAAAAGCCTTCAATTATGAAGGCTTTTTTTTATGTCCTATTTTAGGTATTGTTGAGTAGATTTATAGTCTATCTTATAATACCGAAAAGTAGTATTTGCTTAGTAAATAATTATAGAAGTCACAGAAGTTAGTTTAAGTGTGCTAAATATTATAATCATACTTTATGAAGATGCAAAACTTAAAGATTTAAAACGAGTAGTACAATCTAAAACACTATGCTGTAGTACTAAAAAAGCCTTCATTTCTGAAGGCTTTATTATCTACTATATAATCTTTTTAATGACTCGCAATTTGTGCGTATGCATACGCCTGTCTGCATTATATATACCTGTATGATCTAATCTGTCAATTCTTACTTGTCCATGAGCATGGATAACATAATTATCTTGCATAATAATTCCAACATGTATAATGCTTCCATCATTATTATCAAAAAATGCTAAATCACCTGGCTCACTTTCCTCTATAAAACTTAAAGCTTCTCCTTGTGTTGCTTGTTGAGAGGCATCACGTAATAATTTATAACCATTAAGTTTATAAACCATTTGGGTAAAACCACTACAATCAATTCCAAACGGTGTTTTACCACCCCATAGATATGGCGTGTTTAGGTACTGAAATGCAGTCGTAATTATTTCTTCTTTTAAATTTTTATTATCACAAAAATCACCTTCAAAAGCATGTTGCATTAAGTCTAAACCATTTAATTGAGAACCTAAAACAATAGTATTTAACTGGTTATTTTTATCCTGAATAAATTCAACTAAATCAGTTGACAATTTAAGAGGTTGACTGTTTATTAGATGGTATTGCTCTTCTGTAATTTCAATATATTGCTTATTATCAATCCAGCCTTCGTATTTATCAAAAGCTAATCTTATTTTACTCCATTGCTTGCGCTGCTCTAAAACTTTAAATGTTTCTCCATAAATAACCTGCGAGACTAACTCGCTTGTATCAGAGGTTTCAAGTCTTAAAGGAACAATACTTAAATTACAGATTCCGAATTGCATTAGGTCTTTTTAGTGACGTTCAATAATTACAGCAGAGGCACCACCACCACCATTACAAATGGCTGCAGCTCCTATTTTAGCATTATTTTGTTCTAACACATTTAATAAGGTAACTAGTATTCTAACACCAGAACATCCTAATGGATGACCTAAAGAAACAGCACCACCATTAACATTTACATTAGAATCGTTTAATCCTAAAATTTTCATGTTAGCTAATCCTACAACAGCAAAAGCTTCGTTAAATTCAAAAAAGTCAATATCGTCAATTGACATGCCTGCTTTTTCTATTGCTTTTGGTAACGCTTTAGAAGGGGCAGTTGTAAACCATTTAGGTTCGTGCGCAGCATCAGCGTAACTTTTTATGGTTGCAAGAGGTTTTAAACCTAATTCTTTAGCTTTATCAGCACTCATTAATACCATTGCGCCTGCACCATCATTAATAGTTGAAGCATTAGCAGCAGTTACTGTACCGTCTTTTGAAAAAGCAGGACGTAAAGCAGGTATTTTTTCCATTTTCACATTAGTAAATTCTTCATCTTTACTAACTATTACAGGTTCTCCTCTTCTTTGTGGTACTTCAACAGGAACAATTTCATTATCAAATTTACCCGCTTGCCACGCAGCTGAAGATCTGTTATAACTTTGGATAGCGTAAGCGTCTTGGTCTTCTCTAGAGAAGTTATACTCAGTAGCACAAGCATCAGCACAAACGCCCATTGCATTTTGGTCGTAAGCATCAACTAATCCATCTTTTTGCATACCATCAATTAGTGTACCTGGACCAAATTTAGTTCCAGTTCTAGCATGAAAGTAATGCGGGATCATACTCATGTTTTCCATTCCACCAGCAACAATTATATCAGCATCACCTAAAGCAATACTTTGTGCAGCTTGCATAACTGTTTTCATACCTGAAGCACATACTTTATTTATAGTTGTACATGGTACAGTATTAGGTATTCCAGCATATATAGCTGCTTGTCTAGCAGGTGCTTGACCATTACCAGCTTGTACAACATTCCCCATTAATACTTCTTGTACTAATTCTGGGTTTAAATTTATTTTATCTAAAGCTCCTTTTATAGCAATAGCTCCTAACTTTGTAGCAGGAACAGTACTTAAAGCACCTAAAAAACTACCAATTGGTGTTCTAGCTGCAGAAACAATAACAACTTCTTTGCTCATAATATCTATTATTTAGTAAAGCACGAAATTACTAATTTTTTTAGAAAATTTTACTGTAATCTTAATATTATAGGTTAATTGTAGTATTATAAATTGTTACATTTGAAAAACACGAGTTTTAAGCATGAAAGATCATATTAACGCGATTTATAAAAATCATTCGCAATTTTATAAAATATTACTATTTGTAGTTACTACTATTTTAATAGTCTTTATTTTTCCTAAAAGTGGACGGTTTAAATATAATTTTGAGAAAGGTAAGCCTTGGCAAACAGAAAATCTGTACGCTCCTTTTAATTTTGCCATTCAAAAATCTAATGTTGAAGTTTTAAACGAAAATGCGATTATTACTTCTCAAACTAGTCGTTTTTTTAACAAGAAAGCAGATTTAGCAGCAGAAGTTAGTGATAGTTTTGAAGAGAACTTTGGCAAAGTATTTAATGATACACTACGGGATTATAAAAAGATAAAATCTAAAGGGTTTTCTATTTTAAAGGACTTTTATAAATATGGTATTTTAAGTCAAGATTTAGATTTAAATGATCAAGATAAAGTTGTTATTTTAGTAGATAATGTTGAGAAAAAAATAACCACATATTCTAATTTACAAAAATTAGGTGCTATAAAAACTACGATTGATAAAGAGTTAAAAGGAAGTTCTTTAGAAACGTATTCTAATAGATTAACCGCTTTGTTTTTTGATGTTATAAAATCAGATTTAACTTACAATCGCGCTTTAACAGATAATGTGTTAAAAGAATCTTTAAGTAAGGTTTCTAAGAATAGAGGTGTAGTGGATAAAGGGACTTTAATAATCTCTAAAGGAGAAGTTGTTAATGACGAAAAGTATCAAGTACTAACATCTTTATCTAAAGAATACGAATCTCAAGTGTGGAGTAAATCAAGTTATAATTGGATAATTTTTGCTTATACTTTATTAGTAGCTTTGGCGCTATTAATGTTGTTACTTTTTATACGAAAGTATAGGTTAGATGTTTATAAAAATAACACAAAAGTAACCTTCATCTTTTTTAATGTTTTTATAATGGTATTATTAACGACTTTGATTGTTAACTACAATTCAGAGTATGTTTATTTGGTTCCAATAGCGATATTACCTTTAGTTTTAAAAGCCTTTTTTGATGCACGTCTTGGGTTATTTACTCACGTTATTACCGTATTATTGTTAGGATCTATAGTGCCTAATAGTTATGAGTATATGTTTCTTCAGATCATAGCGGGTATTGTTACCATCCTAACGGTATCAGAGCTATATAAAAGAGCAAATCTATTTATTTCCGTGGGTCAGATTACTTTGGTGTATATCATCGCTTATTTCGCCTTTTTTGTAATTCATGAAGCTAGTATAGATAATTTGAAATGGGAAACCTTTGGATTATTTGTATTATGTGGATTAGCCACGCTATTTGTACAACCCTTAATCTACGTTTACGAGAAGTTATTTGGATTAGTGTCCGATGTGTCTTTATTAGAATTGTCTGATACTAATTCTAAACTATTAAAAGAGTTGTCTAATAAAGCACCAGGAACGTTTCATCACTCTTTAAATGTTGCTAATTTAGCTGAAGCTTCTGCTAACGAAATTAATGCGAATGCGATGCTAGTTAGAGTAGGGGCATTGTATCATGATATTGGTAAGATGAAGTCTCCGACGTATTTTACCGAAAATCAATCTTCAGGAATTAATAGTCATGATGAATTATCGCCAAAAGAAAGCGCTAAAATAATTATAAATCATGTTTTGGATGGTATTGAAATAGCAAAGAAAAATAATTTACCAGATCGTGTTATTGATTTTATTAGAACGCACCATGGTACAAGTCAGGTCTATTATTTTTATATGAAGGAGAAAGCCAATCATGAAGACGTAGATATTAATGACTTTACATATCCAGGTCCAAAACCTTTTAGTAAAGAAACTGCAATATTAATGATGTGTGATAGTGTAGAGGCAGCTTCTAAAAGTTTGAAGGAGCCAACCTCTAGTAAAATTGATAATTTTGTCGAAAATATCATAAATAAACAGAAAGATGACGGTCAATTTTTAAATGCGGACATAACTTTTAAAGAAATTGAATCAATTAAAAAAGTGCTAAAGCGCAAGCTTGCAAATATTTACCATTTGAGAATTGAATATCCTGAATAAAATTCAAAAAAAACTTGAAAAAAGGTTGTGATATTTAATAAAGTATTCTAAATTTGCACCCGCAATTACTTGCAAGTTCATTACAATAACGGAGAGGTGCCTGAGTGGCCGAAAGGAACGGTTTGCTAAATCGTCGTAGGTGTTAAAACTTACCCAGGGTTCGAATCCCTGTCTCTCCGCAATTTTTTTATCAAAATTGTATTTTGATTTAAGATAACCGTTTTTCGGGGTGTAGCGTAGCCCGGTTATCGCGCCACGTTTGGGACGTGGAGGCCGCAGGTTCGAATCCTGCCACCCCGACACTGTTTTCGTAGAAACAATAAAACTACGGGCTCTTAGCTCAGCTGGATAGAGCACCTCCCTTCTAAGGAGGCGGTCTCAGGTTCGAATCCTGAAGGGCTCACTCAAAGCTTCACTAGAAATAGTGAGGCTTTTTTGTTTTCTATGGTTTTCTTAACTAATAGTCTTTAATTAGTTATAGTTCTGATCTATTTTAGTTTTATTACTATTTTGTTCTAGTTATGGTCCAAATTTTTAATGCAATTAGTTTCTTGAGTAATTAAATATTTACGCTTTACTTATTTTTTATTGCCTTTATATTTTGACTAACGGTTTAGTTTTTAACACTATATCGATTTATTTTGTTTTTCATCGATTCAGCTATTTTTTTAAGTGTAAAAATTTTTTATCCTCTTTTAAATGGTACTTTTGCAGCCCCAAATTCAGCATATTTATTTGCTGGTTTAAACTTGAAAAAATAATGAAATATCTATTAAAATTATCAGTTGCAATTTGTTTATTATTAACTGTATCTAGTTGTACTGTAGAGTCTTTGGATGATGCAGTAAGTAAAAGTGCAGTAAGTCAAAATGTAGCCGAAGCAAATCAATCTTGCAATAATCAAGATCCAAAAACAAAACTAATAAACAACGGAACTGTCGCTTTTACTTTTCAAATCATAGATTCTGATAGTAATATGATTGAATTTGTAGATGTAGCTGCAGGTGCAAGTACTTCTTGGATTAGTTTTACAGAAGGAGATACTATTTTTAATTTGGACAGCAATGTTATTGGTGTTTCTGATGATAAAATAGCTATAAATATTAATAACTGCTCAGAAATTGAAATTGTTGTTAATGCTCAAAATAAAATTGACACACCTATAGTAAATAGTCTAAACTAAAGTTTAGAACAAAGAATAGTGATTTTTGAATTGTCTAAATTGGTGGTAAAAAACAAATAGTTTTTACCACCATCTTTTATTTTAAGCTTTTCTCTTATTTTGGCTACTGACTCAGGAAAGTTACGAGTCGTTATATTAGCTTGTTTTAATCCTATTTTTTTATTGAATTCCTTTTTGTTGTAATTAATACTAGTTTCAATTTTAAATATTCTTCCTGGAAATTTAATTAATGTATCACTAGTGTATAAATGCGCGTGTTTGTGCAACTTAAAAAGTTTCAACTGACTTGCGACACTATTAAACGCTCCGGACTTTAAAATGGCTGCATTAGGTTCGTATAAATAGGTTAGAGGCTGGCTGTAGTCAGGATCTTCTTTATTTTCATCACCTAATAAAAAAGAAAACTCTTGTTCTTCGTTATTTTTAAGATTTACTGTATTAATTGTTATTGCGCCCTCAAAACCTTCTTCTAACACCCACAATAGTTCTTTTACTTCATTATTGACAGCAACACAATGTATTGATTTTACATTTTGAAGTTCGTTTATACCAGAAGTTAAATCCAAAAGAGGAGAGGTTTTAATTAAAATATTTTTGGCCTTTGTAAATAGAAAATTTAAATGCTCAGGTATATTTGGTAAACAGTCTTTTAATAAAAACACTTTTCCTTTTATATCATTTCTTCTAGAGGGGTCAACATATATCCAATCTAATTTGGTGGTTATGTTTTGTAAAACCTCTATTCCGTTTTGGGGATAAAAGCTGCTATTTTTAATTTTTAAGATAGAAGCATTATAAGCGACTATTTCAGATAGCGTTTTGTTTATATCACAATGCACGACAGATTGTATCATTTTAGCAAAATACAAACTGTCTACCCCAAATCCTCCAGTTAAGTCTATTAAAGCTTTTCCTGAAACTAGATTAGCTTTATACTTTGCTGTAATCTCTGAGGAGGTTTGCTCTATATTTAATTTTGTTGGATAGTAAATGTTTGGCGTGTTAAACCAAGTAGGCAGCTTTTTTTGACATCTTTTTTTTGCTTCTATTTGTGTAAAGATATCTTGTTTTAAATGCTCAGAAAAGGGAATACCTTTTAGCGCCAATTTAGATATGTCAGAGTTTATGTTAGCGTTTATAAAATCTTGTATGTCGCTATCAAGAATGGCCTTATTAAACTTAATCATCTAAACCTTTAGTTAATTTGTCAACCACTCTGTATTCTGATAAAAACTCTTTAGAAATCACTTTAAGTACTGTGTACATTGGAATAGCGACTATCATACCGACAATACCAAATAATAATCCAGCGATAATAATAACTAAAAATATTTCTAACGGATGAGATTTTACACTTTTTGAAAATATAAAAGGTTGGCTAACAAAATTATCTACTAATTGTGCTATTAAAAACCCAACCATTACGTAAATGGTCTTTGGAAGTATAACATCGCTAAAACTTTCTCCTAAATTGCTAGACATACTTAAAAGTATTAGTAAAAAGGCGCTAATAATAGGACCAACGTATGGAATTATATTTAATAGAGCACAAAGTGTTGCTATAATTACTGCATTTTGTATTCCAAAGATTAAAAGAACAATTGAGTAAATTGTGAACAGTATTAACAACTGTAGTAGTAATCCTCCAAAATATCGTGTTAGTAAATCGCGTATTGTAACAAATGACTCTCTTAACCTTTTTTCATGTTTTTTAGGCAATATAGTAATCAATCCTGTACTCATTAGTTTACTATCTTTTAGGAAGAAAAAGGATATAAATAGTATTGAAAACAGACCAATACTAAAGCTTCCAAAACCGGCAATTAGATAGTTTAAAAATTCTGGTATTATACCAAAATTAATACTTGACATAAATTTAGAGTCTTTTATGGACTCTTCAACTGTAGAAGAACTTAATCCAAAATGACTAATAACTTCTTTATATAAGTTTTCAATATTGGTTTGTAATAAATCAATATCTAATAAAGCTAAGTTTTGACCTTGTTCTATAATTAAGGGTATAAAAAGACTAATTATACCAAAGATTAATGCAAGAAAAATAACCATGGTAGAAACCACAGCTAAAGTATCCGAGAATTTTAGTTTGCTTTTTAAGAACACCACTAACGGACGCCCTAATAAAGCAACGATACCAGCAATTACTAAATAAACTATTACAGATTGTATTTTATATAAAAACCATAAAAGTATAACAACACCAACTAATGTTGCTGCAGCCCTTAAAATTCCGTTTGATATTGTTCTTGATGTCATACTGTAAATATAAAATATTGAATTTTATTTTTGTGCTAACTGTTTAGTAATTTCATATAAACAAATACTTGTTGCTTGGACTACATTCATGCTACTATTTTGCCCAAACATATCTATATGTACAACGGTATCAGTTAGTTTTAAAATGGCTTCAGAAACCCCAAAATTCTCATCACCAATAATTAATGCGATAGGTTGTTTTGAGTTAAATTGGCACTGACTTATGGTTTTACTGTCCGAAGTTATTTCTAAAGCTACAATTTTATAACCTTCTTTTTTTAAATTGCTTACGGTTTCAAGTGCTGAGTCTTCAACTTGATAATTAACTACTTTTTCTGTCGCACGAGAAGTTTTAGTCATTTTTCGTCCTAACGGAATATCTGCACCACAAAAAATTAGTTTTTCTATTCCAAAAGCATCACAAGCTCTAAATAGACTACCAATATTTGGCGCGTTTGTAACGTTTTCGCAAATAACAGTTACAGGAAATTGATGTTGTTTAAATTTTGAAGTATAATGCGTTAGTTGCATGGATTGGCAATTGTTTTAATAAGTTAATTTCCGAAAGATTTAATTTTCGAAAGCATATTTTACAATATTAGCTCCCATTTTTAAAGCTTTTAGACGGATGGCGTCATCGTCGTTGTGTACTTCTTGATCTTCCCATCCATCACCTAAATCGCTTTCAAAAGTAAAAAGAACAACTAACCTAGTTTTATAATACAAACCAAACGCCTGCGGGCGTTTACCATCGTGTTCATGAATTTTAGGCAAGCCCTCTTTAAAAGTGAAAGCTGTACTAAAAATAGGATGTGTGCTTGGTAATTCTTCTAAGTCTTGATTCGGAAATATTTTTTTTAGTTCTTTGACGATATATGGCTGCATACCGTAATTATCATCGATATGCAAAAAACCACCAGATTGCAAATAGTTACGTAAGTTGTCTACATCGTCTTCTTCAAACAGCACATTTCCATGGCCTGTCATATGTAACAATGGAAATCTAAATATATCAATACTATTTGCTTCAACGGTTTCTGGTTTTTCGTTGATTTGTGTGTCAATGTTTTCGTTGCAAAACTTGATAAGATTAGGAATAGCTGTAGGATTACTGTACCAATCTCCGCCACCTTTATATTTGAGTATCGCTAAGTCTTGAGAGAAACTATTGAAAGTAGATAGAAAAAGAAATAATGTTAGAATGTTTTTCATTTATAAATATTCAGTTTCAATTTTATTTACTAAAGATAATACTTCTGTTTCTATTTTATGATTGTCAAAAATCTAAACAATGTAAGTTGTATTTGTATTGTTGCTATTCATTTATAAAAGCAACACTATGACAAGCTACTATAGCAGCAGTTTCCGTGCGTAATCTTGTTTGTCCTAAAGTTACTGGAGTAAAATTATTTTTAATAGCTAATTCTATTTCTTTTATAGAGAAGTCACCTTCTGGTCCAATTAAAATGGTGATTTCGTTTTTAGGTAATACCTGAGATTTTAATGACTTTTTGTCTGTTTCTTCACAATGCGCAATAAATGTATCTCCAGAAAATTCTTGATTACAAAAGTCTTTAAAATGTAATGGGTCATTTAAAATAGGGTAGTAGCAACTTAGAGATTGCTTCATTGCAGATTGGATAATCTTATTAAACCGCTCTAATTTCACGACTTTCCTTTCGCTATGATCGCAGATAATTGGCGTTATGCTTGTAATTCCAATTTCGGTAGCTTTTTCAAGAAACCACTCGTAACGATCATTCATTTTTGTTGGTGCTACTGCTAAATGCAATTTGTAATGTTGTGGTTGTTGCAAGGTGGTTTCTAAAATAGTAACAACACAGTTTTTTTGATCAGCAATAGTAATTTCAGCTTCAAACAGATACCCTTTACCATTGGTAATATTTAGGGTGTCTCCCGTTTGTTTTCTTAAGACTTTAACAATGTGCCTGCTTTCGTCTTTAGGAAAAGAAAATTGGGTTGTATCGGGCTGTATGTCTGGATTGTAAAATAGTTGCATTTAATCTTTTGCTATTACTTTAAGTACTTTAATTTCTTTGATTTTCTTAATGCGTTCCGTTTTTAAGATCACATAAAAACCATTAGGTTCAGGTATTCTTACAGTATAAATTTCTCCTAATTTGTGATCCAAATTAAACGCTTCATTTTCTACTTCAATTGGCATGCTTCCTTCTTTTAACCATCCAGAATCTCCACCACGTTTAGCGTTTCTGTCCATCGAGTAACGTTTAGCTAAATCGTCAAATCTAACACCATCTTCGTAAGATTTTAAAATATTGTTTTTGTATTCTACAATTTTGGAAGCTTCTATTTTATTTCCATCAAAGTAGATATAACTAAGCCTGTAGTGTCTGTCATCTGTCCTATCAACCACTTTATAATGTGTGACGTTAAATTCTGTCTTTACAACTTCTGTACTTCCAACGCTTGTGCTTAAAAGCTTTGTTGCTAGCTTAGTCTTATGCTTTTCTTCATTAAAGATTAATATTTTATTTTTTCTAGATTTTTTTGTTTCTAAAAATTTTTCAGCTTGTGCAACCGTTGTAATGGTGTCCAATTCTTTTTTTAAAGCTCTTTGAGCAAAAGTAGAGACCGACAATAGACAGATAGTAAGGTAAAGTAAAAATTTCATTGGGTAGTGTATGTGTTTTAATTTCAGCAAAAAAACAAAAATAAATAGTTTTAGTTGTGATTGTTAACAGTAGTTTTAGGTTTTAGATATTGTGTTTATATTTTTAATCTAGAATTTGCCATTACATTTTGTTCGGCAAAATCACCATCTAAAAATTTAAGATAACCTACAATTGCTATCATTGCTGCATTATCTGTTGTAAATTCAAATTTAGGAACATAGGTTGTCCATCCGTGTTTTGCTTCACCATCTTTTAAAGCTTGTCTTATGCCAGAATTTGCCGACACACCACCACCAATAGCTATATGAGAGATACTGGTTTGTTTAACTGCTAACTTAAGTTTATCCGTTAAAATACCAATAATTGTATATTGTATGGAGGCGCAAATATCATTTAAGTTTTCTTCTATAAAATTAGGATTTAACTTGACTTGCTTCTGGATAAAATATAAAACAGCCGTTTTAAAACCTGAAAAGCTAAAGTTTAAACCATCTACTCTTGGTTTTGTAAATTTAAAAGCCTTTGGATTACCTAATTTTGCTAATTTATCAATTTTAGGACCCGCAGGATAACCTAAGCCTAATGTTTTTCCGCTTTTATCAAACGCTTCTCCAACAGCATCATCAATTGTTTCTCCAATAACCTCCATATCAAAATAGTGGTTCACCTTTACAATTTGAGTATGTCCGCCAGAAATGGTCATTGCTAAAAAAGGAAAAGACGGTTTGTTAAATCCATCTTCGTCAATAAAATGAGCTAAAATATGTGCTTGCATATGGTTAACATCAATTAATGGGATGTTTAATCCAAATGCCAACGATTTGGCAAAAGATGTACCCACTAATAAACTCCCCATTAATCCTGGTCCTTTAGTAAAAGCTACAGCACTAAGTTGAGATTTAGTTATTCCTGCTTTTTTTAAAGCTTGATCTACAACAGGTACGATGTTTTGTTGGTGCGCTCTAGAGGCTAATTCAGGTACAACACCACCGTATTCTTCATGTATTTTTTGGCTTGCAACAACGTTACTTAATATCTTTCCATTATATATAATAGAGGCAGCAGTATCGTCACAAGAGCTTTCAATTCCGAGGATATAAATATTTTGTGTAGTCATTAGGTATTTTTAGGCATAATAATTGTTAATTTTGGTGTAATGATTAACAACTAAATTACTTTTGTTTACTTAAAAGCAAAAGTAAGATATTATATATAATTTTTAAGCTTAAAAACAGTATCAAAAAATTTCTTAAAATAGTCGGTAAATTAATAGCAATCTTGCTATTGTTGTTCATCATTTTGGTGTTGGTCATGTTTATTCCTGCTGTTCAAACTAAAGCTGGTAAATACGCTACGGATTGGCTTAATGATTCTTATAAAACCAATATAAATATTCAAAAAATCGGATTGCAATTTAATGGAGATGTCCAGATTAAAGGTATTTTAATTAGAGATTTTAAAAAGGATACATTAATTAGTGCGACAGAATTAAATACATCAATTGTTAGTTTTAAAAATCTATATAACAGTAAATTAAATTTTGGTGATATTGATTTAGAGGATTTGGTATTTAATATTGTGACTTATAAAGACGAAAGCCAAACCAATTTAGATGTGTTTGTGGATCGATTTGAAGATGATAACCCAAGACCGGAAAAAAGTAATTTTTTATTGACATCAAGTGATGTTAATATTACCAACGGGACTTTTAATTTAATTGATCAAAATAAAGAAACGCCACAGATTATTCAATTTAATACTATCAATTTAAACGGAACCAATTTTGTTATTGACGGTAGTAATGTAAGGACTAGAATAAATACCATGCAGTTTGTTGACAGTCGTGGAATACAATTAAAAAATTTATCTTCTGATTTTAGTTATACACTGTCAGAAATGCGTTTTGATAATTTAAATTTAAAAACACCAGAATCTTTTATAAAAGGAGAACTAGCCTTTAATTATAATAGATCAGATTTTAAAGAGTTTGAGGATAAAGTAAAAGTCTCTGCTAATTTTACAGAGGGTAGTGTTTTATTAGATGAATTAAATGTGTTTTATAATGAATTTGGTAAAAATCAACGTGCCAATTTTTCAACAAAACTATCAGGAACATTAAATAATCTAACAACAGAAAATTTAAGATTAGATACAAGCCGAAACACTAAGATATACGGGACAATAAACTTTAAAAATCTATTTAATAGTGAAGATAATAATTTTGCCATGCAAGGTAATTTTACCAATTTATCTTCTAATTACAAAGACTTAAAAGATTTGTTACCTAATGTTTTAGGAGAATCAATTCCGTCTTTATTTGATAAGTTAGGTAATTTTACTGCAGTTGGTACTTCTAATATTACACCAAATAAGATTAGAGCAGATTTAGAGATTAGCACAACATTAGGCTATGTTAATTCTAATCTTGAGATGTCTGATATTAGCAATATAGATTATGCATCGTATAAAGGAAATATAATTTTAGACGAGTTTGATTTAGGACAATTATTAGAAGATCCTAAAATTGGGACTACCTCATTAAACGTAGATGTTGATGGTGTAGGTTTTAAAAAAGAAAACTTAAAAACGCAATTAAAAGGGGATGTTTATAACATTAATTACAACAATTATAATTACCAGAATATTGTAGTTAATGGACAGTATAAGCAAAGTAAATTTAATGGAAAGTTGGTGTCTAGGGATAAAAACTTAAAATTAGAATTTGATGGTTTAGCAGATTTATCTCAAGAGGTAAAGTCGTTTGATTTTGTTGCCAGAGTAGATTACGCCAATTTGAAAGCACTTAATTTTTATAACCGAGATGAGCAATCAGAGTTTACTGGTATTGTAGACATGAAAATGAATGCAAATACTATTGATGATGCTGTGGGTAATATTTCATTTAAAAACACAGTGTATAAAAATGAGAACGATACATACACGTTTAAAGATTTTGCTATTAGTTCTGAGTTTTCTGATAATGAAAGGCTAATAAAAGTAAACTCTCCAGAAATTGTAGAAGGGCAATTAAACGGGAATTTTAAATTTAAAGATTTAGAGTTACTCTTTGAAAATTCTATAAAAAGCGTGTACGCTAATTATGTTCCAAATACTATAGAAGGGAATCAATACATTGATTTTAATTTTAAGATATATAACAAAATTGTTGAAGTCTTTTTTCCTGAAGTAGAGGTAGGCGCCAATACCTTTATTAAAGGGCGTGTAGAGAGTAATGAAAAAGCGTTTAAACTAACCTTTAAATCACCAAAAATTAAGTTATTAGATTACTTTGCAGACACCATAGAGTTGCAAGTGGATAACAATAACCCACTATTTAATACTTATGTAGAAGTGGATAGTGTTTATACAAAACACTACAACATTTCTAAGTTTAATTTAATTAATGTGACGCTTAACGACACACTGTTTATGCGTTCAGAATTTAAAGGAGGTAAACGTAATGACGATGCTTATAATTTAAGTTTTTATCACACTATAAATAAAGATAATTTATCTGTTGTTGGTTTTAAAAAGAGTGATGTCACTTTTAAAGGCAACAAATGGTATGTTAATGAAGATAAAAACAAGTTAAATAAAGTGATTTTTGATCGTGATTTTAAAAATTTCAAGATTGAAGAGTTGATGATGAATCATGAAAATGAGCAAATCAAATTAGCAGGAGTTTTAAGAGATTCTACCTATAAAGATTTAAAGCTGAATTTTAAAAATGTTGATTTAAATAAGATTGTTCCAGAGGTTACTAAATTGTCCTTAGCGGGAAATATTAACGGAGATTTAGATATCCTTCAAGAAAACGGAAACTACATTCCTAATGCCTTAGTTACAATTGATGATTTAGAAGTTAATGAAACCTTTTTAGGTTCTTTTGATGCAAAAATAAAAGGAAACTCAACGTTGTCTAATTACAAAGTAGATGCAAAAATAAAGGATGATATTTCTAATTCGTTTACTGCAAAAGGAGACATAAGTGTTAAAGGAGATGATGCTTTTATTGATGTTAATTTAGATTTTAATAAATTCGATTTACAAATATTAAATCCATTTTTAGAAGGCGTCTTGGATAAGATTAGAGGAGATGTTTATGGAGGTGTTAAGGTCGTTGGTAATTTAAACAAACCAAGCTTTAATGGTGCATTTAAAATTGATAATGGAGGCTTAGGAGTGCCTTATTTAAATGTGGACTATGCTTTCCAAGAACAAGCTTCGGTAACATTAAAAGACCAATCGTTTTACTTTAATAAAATTAATATTACAGATATAAAAGAGGATACTAAAGGTCTTTTAGATGGTAGTATTAGTCATACTAATTTTTCTAAATGGAAACTTGATTTAGAAGTGCTAACATCAAGACTGTTAGTTTTAGACACAAAAGAAAGCGAAGACTCTTTATATTATGGTACAGGATTTATAGGTGGTAGTGCCTCTATTACGGGTCCAGCCGAAGGATTAAGTATTAATGTTATTGCCCAAACTAAAAAAGGAACGGTTTTTAAAATACCTTTAAATGACAACGAGTCTTTTGGTGATAACTCAATAATTCATTTTATAACAGCAGAAGAAAAAGCAGCAAGACAAAAAGGAATTGTATTAGAGAATACTTTAGATACAGGGTTGGATTTAAATTTTGATTTAGATGTTACGGAAGATGCTGAGATCGAAATTTTAATTGATAAAACCTCAGGAAGTACAATAAAAGGACGCGGAGTTGGAGGTTTGTTAATTGAGATAAACACCAATGATAAGTTTAATATGTATGGTGATTTTGTAGTATATGAAGGGGTTTATAACTTTTTGTATGGAGGTGTAATAGAAAAGAAATTTACAGTAGAACCATATGTTAGTAACATACAATGGAATGGTCCTCCTTTAGATGCAATTATAAATATTAATGCGAAATATGAGACGCGTGCAAACCCATCTCCTTTATTAGATAATCCTATAAGTAGGAGTATTCCTGTCGAGTTAATTATAGAGTTATCAGATAAGCTAGAACGTCCGGATATAGATTATGTCTTTACGTTTCCAACAACAGAATCAAGTATAAAATCTGAGTTAAACTATAGATTAGACTCAAAAGAAGAAAGAGATAGCCAAGCTTTATATTTAATTTTGACTGGTGGATTTAGTAGTGGTATTAATGATCTTAATTTTTCAGGAACATTAACCGAAAGATTAAATGGCCTGGTTAATAGTTTATTGTCTAGTGGAGATGGTAAATTTAACGTTGGACTAAACTTTGAAGCTGGTCAAAACAATCCAGATTATCAAACGGATAATCGAGTAGGGGTGACATTGCAAACCAAAATTTCTGATCGTGTTTTAATTAACGGTAAAGTTGGGGTACCGGTTGGAGGATTGGGAGACTCAGTAATTGCTGGAGATTTACAAATAGATTTTTTATTAAATGAAGATGGGACGTTAACCGCTAAAGTATTTAATAGAGAAAATAGTATTAGAAACTTTGGGGAAGAGATTGGATATACCCAAGGTGTAGGATTATCTTACAGCGTTTCTTTTGATACGTTTGGAGAATTACTTCGTAAAGTTTTTAGTCCTAAAAAAGAGGAGGAAAATTTAGAACCTCAAAAAGAAGACCAAAATCCCAAACCAGAGACAGATTCGAACTCGCCATTTCCAGACGATATGACTTTCAAAAAAGAAGAATAATCTCTACCAAAAGTCTTCTTTTATTCAATTTAACACGCTGTATTTTATTAAGTTATTAACGATAACGTTATAGTTTTAAGGTTATCGTTAAATTTTAGCAAAAGCAATGTATTATCTAATATATCTTTATTAGTTTTACTTTATTAAGTAAAAAATACATGTCAAAAACCATAAAAAAAATAGCAGTTATGACTTCTGGAGGAGATTCTCCAGGGATGAATGCTGCAATACGTTCTGTAGCCAGAACATGTGCCTATTATAATATAGAATGTGCCGGAATATATCGTGGATACGAAGGTATGATTGAAGGTGACTTTAAGGAGTTAACTGCACGTAATGTAAAAGGTCTTATTAATAAAGGTGGTACTGTTTTAAAGTCTGCTAGATCAAAAGAGTTTCGTACTAAAGAAGGGCGCCAAAAAGCATATGATGCTTTAGTCGCTGCCAATGTGGACGCTTTAGTTGTTGTAGGAGGAGACGGAACTTTTACCGGAGCATTAATTTTTAATCAAGAATTTGGTTTCCCAGTAATGGGTATTCCAGGAACTATTGATAATGATATTTTTGGAACCTCACATACATTAGGTTACGACACCGCTTTAAATACGGTTGTAGAAGTTATTGATAAAATTAGAGATACTGCCAGTTCTCACAACAGATTGTTTTTTGTAGAAGTTATGGGCCGAGATGCGGGACATATTGCTTTAAACGTAGGTGTTGGTGCTGGAGCAGAAGAGATTTTAATCCCTGAAGAAGATTTAGGTTTAGAACGTTTATTAGAGTCGTTAAGACGAAGTAAATTATCTGGAAAATCATCAAGTATTGTTGTCGTAGCAGAAGGCGATAAAATTGGTAAAAACGTTTTCGAACTTAAAGATTACGTTGAAGAAAATATGACAGAGTACGAAGTACGTGTATCTGTATTAGGACACATGCAACGTGGTGGTTCTCCATCTTGTTTTGACCGTGTGTTAGCAAGTAGAATGGGTGTAAAAGCTGTAGAGAGCTTATTAGAAGGTAAATCTAATTATATGGTTGGTCTATTAAGTGATACAATACAATTAACACCTTTAGAGCAAGCTGTAAAAGGAAAATCAAAAATTAACGAAGAATTGATACGTGTGTCAGATATCATGACCACATAATATAAATTGAATACAAATAAATAAAAATCATATGTCAACATTAAAATTAGGAATTAACGGATTTGGTAGAATTGGTCGTATCGTGTTTAGAGCGACAGTAAAACGTAGCGATGTAGAAGTAGTTGCAATTAACGATTTGTTAGATGTAGACCACTTAGCTTACTTATTACAATACGATTCTGTACACGGAAGATTTGATGGTACAATCGAAGTAAAAGACGGAAACCTTGTAGTTGACGGTAAAACAATTCGTGTAACAGCAGAAAGAGACCCAAAAAGTTTAAAATGGGATGAAGCAGGAGCTACTGTAGTTGCAGAATGTACTGGTATTTTTACAACTTTAGAAACAGCAAACTACCATATTGAAGGTGGTGCTAAAAAAGTAGTAATCTCTGCACCAAGTAAAGATGCACCAATGTTTGTAATGGGTGTAAATGATGATAAATTAACTGCTGCAGATACCATAGTTTCTAATGCATCTTGTACTACTAACTGTTTAGCGCCTTTAGCTAAAGTTATAGAAGATAACTTCGGAATTGAAGAAGCTTTAATGACTACTATCCACGCAGCGACGTCTACACAATTTACTGTAGATGCACCGTCACGTAAAAACTACCGTTTAGGACGTAGTGCAATAAATAATATTATACCAACATCTACAGGTGCTGCAAAAGCAGTAGGAAAAGTAATTCCAGAATTAGATGGTAAATTAACAGGTATGGCTTTTAGAGTGCCAACGGTTGATGTATCTGTTGTAGATTTAACGGTAAGAACTAAAAAAGAAACGTCTTTAGCTGAAATTAAAGCTGCTATGAAAAAAGCATCGCAAGGTGCAATGAAAGGTGTTTTAGGATATACTGAAGATGCAGTTGTATCTCAAGATTTTGTTGGAGAAGTACAAACTAGTGTTTTTGATGCAGATTCTGCTATCGAGTTAAATTCTAAGTTTTTCAAGTTAGTATCTTGGTATGATAATGAGTTTGGATATTCAAACAAATTAGTAGACTTAGCTCAAAAAGTTAACGCACTATAATACGTTTAATTTTATATAATTTAAGCACAGTAAATAGATGTAATTTATCTTTTTACTGTGCTTTTTTTTTATCTTACCATAAATATTTAAAAATATGATTTTAGTTGTTGATAGTGGTTCTACAAAATGCGATTGGATTGCAGTAGATAAAGACGGAAACCAATTATTTGAAAAAATACGTACCAAAGGTTTAAATCCTGCGATACTATCTGAAAAGAAAATTAAAAAAATCTTAAAAAAGAGTACGCCATTAAAGGATAATAAAGACAAGGTCACACACGTGTTTTTCTATGGTGCTGGTTGTGGGACAGAAAATCCACGATTAATGCTAAAGGTTGTTTTACAAGAATTTTTTCCAAAAGCAACTATTTTAGTAGACGAAGACACTATGGCTGCTGTATACGCTACCATTAATACACCAACTGAAGCAGCAGTAGTTTGCATCTTAGGGACTGGATCTAATTGTAGTTATTACGATGGTACTATTTTACATCAACGTGTAAAATCTTTAGGGTACACTATTATGGATGACGCTTCAGGTAATTATTATGGTAAGGAGTTATTACGTGACTACTATTTTAATCATATGCCAGAGCAAATCAGAATTGCTTTTGCAGATAAGTATAACCTAGAAGCAGATTATATAAAGTATAATTTATACAAACAACCTAATCCTAATGCTTACTTAGCGCAGTTTGCAGAGTTTATGATATTAAATAAGGATTCAGAATATATAGTTGAACTAATCAAATCAGGAATCAGACGTTTTGCAAAAAATATGATTTTACAGTACCAAGAAGAGCTTAAAACGGTACCAGTACATTTTGCGGGTTCAATTGCGTTTTTCTGTCAAGATGAAATCAAAGCAGTTGCTAAAGAGTTAGGTTTTAAAGTTGGAAATTTTGAAAGGCGTCCAATAGAAGGTTTAGTTGCATTTCATACTAAAACAATAAAATAAATGGAAATAGCTATAATTGCACACGATGGTAAGAAAGCAGAGATGGTTCAGTTTTTAAACGAACATCAGGCTATTTTTCATCAAAAAGAAATTACTTTAATATCAACAGGTACTACAGGTAAAAAAGTAAAAAAAGCAGGCTTTGAAGTATTACGCATGTTATCAGGGCCAATGGGAGGAGATGCGCAAATAGCAGCTAGAGTAGCAGAAGGTAAATGTAGTATGGTAATATTTTTTAGAGACCCTCTAGAAAAACATCCACACGAGCCGGATGTCTTAATGTTAATGCGTCTTTGCGATGTACACGATGTACCATTAGCTACCAATTTAGCTAGCGCAGAGTTGTTTATGAAAGCTTTAAAGTAAATAGAAATATAAGTAGATAAATACTATCTAGTTTAAAAAAACAAGACCTATATATAACATATTAGGTCTTGTTTTTTTTATACCTTTTTTGATCGCATACGTATAATTATGTATGCGTTTTTAGGATAAACAATTGTAAATCAAAAGCTTTATAATTAATTTAAAAAATCAATTATTTTGTATTTGTACTATTTTATTTGTTAAAAAATGTTAATTTTTATTTAGAAGAACATTAATTAAGTGGTAATTTTGTCCCAATTAATTAATTTTATGAGAAACCTAATAATCCTCACAGCTTTTGCTTTATCAGGTTATTTTAATTTAAACGTTACATCGGATACTCCTGATGCAGTTATAAATATAAATTATTCAACAGTTGCTGTTGCCGATACTGAGGTTCTTAATCCGTTATATACTTTACCCACTAAAACTAGATTTAACCCTAATTGTAATATAGAACAAGGGATAGCTATACTGCCTAAAACAGGAGTCTGTTTTATAGAGGATGTTGTTTTTGAAAGTTATAATGCACTGCAAGAAGACTTTTATAAAAATGATGTTATTTTACAAATGGCTAGTTTACAAAGTCAATATAAGGCTGGAACGTTTATTGATATTGATCAAACAACATATACACCGGAACAATTAATTACGGATATTTTAGTTAATAATCCTTGTGCTACAATATCAAATGTAATTTCTAGTACCGGTAGTGATTTTGGAACAGGATTTGGATTTGATAACGGGATTGCTTATTTCAGTGCAGATCCTGGTGCTTTCCCTTTTGAATCTGGAATTGTCTTAAGCACGGGAGATGCTACTGTATTACCCGGACCTCATTTTTCAGGAGATGAGAGTACTGGTTTTTGGTCAGGAGATGCCGAGTTAGAAGCATTAATTCCTGGTATGACTGGACAATCACGAGATGCAACTTCAATCCAATTCGATTTTACACCAACACGAAATACCTTAAATTTTGATTTTCTATTTGCTTCTGAAGAATATGGCGAAGAGCAGTGCGATTTTGGAGATGCTTTTGCTTTTATATTAACAGATTTAGATAATCCTGGTCCACCAGTAAATTTAGCTGTAGTACCTGGAACAACAGATGTTGTTTCCGTATTGACGGTTAGAGATATGGCTAACAATGCATTATGTGCTTCTGAAAATCCAATATATTTTGATGCTTATTACGCTGTTGGTCCTGCAGGTTTTAATAATCCTCTTAGACTTAGAGGGCATACACAATCTATGACTGCTTTTTCTCCAGTAACGCCTGGTACTAATTACAGAATAAAATTAGTTATAGCGGATTATGAAGATCATGCTTTGAACTCAGCAGTTTTTCTTGGTCAGAACTCATTTAATGCAGCGGGAGGTTCTTTAGGTGATGATATTACTATTGCAAATGGTACAGCGCAATGTGAAGGCACTACGGTAACACTAACATCTAGCTTACCAACAGCTGGTCATATTTGGTATTTTAATGGTGCGGAAATTATTGGAGAAACTGGTGCTACATTAGATGTGACCTTAGATGGAACTTATAGTGCTGATATTACAATATCGCCAACGTGTACAAGTACCGATGAAGTTTTGGTTGAGTTTATACCGGCTCCAACCGCAGATGTAAAAACCAATGAGCAATCTTGTACATCTTATACATTAGAAGCGTTATCAACTAATAATAATTATTATACCGCAACAGGGGGACCAAATGGAACGGGGACTATAGTTACAGCAGGAACAGATATCATTGTAACAACAACGTTGTACGTTTACACGGAAACAGGAACAGCGCCTAATATTTGTTCTGACGAAACTAGTTTTACAGTTACAATAGATGCAGCACCAGTAGCCGATTCACCTATGGATGTAGAAGCTTGTGACACGTATACTTTACCAGTTTTGACTGCTAATAATACTTATCACACAGCATCAGGAGGCGCTTCTACAACGGAGTTGCCTGTTGGCGAAATAATTACAAGTACAACAACATTATTCGTTTATAAATCAATTGGCACAGCTCCAAATATTTGTACTGACGAAAGTAGTTTCCTTATTACTATCGAAGACTCACCAACATTAACACTAACCAATACAACTTGTAGTACTGATTTATTAACCTATAATGTTTCATTTACAGTATCTTCTACAAGTGCACTAATTACAACAACAGCAGGAACTGTAGGTTCTGGTAACATTACGGATATTCCTGTTGGAACAGATATTACAATTACTGCAACAAACCCATCAAATTCAAGTTGCACTGCGGATTTAGACGTAACAGCACCAAATTGTTCTTGTCCTATTATAGACGCGCCAATAACACCAAATAACCCAAGTGTTTGTGCAGGAGTCACTACGCCAACATTAACTGTTACTCTGCCTGGATTACCTTCGGTAGGCGATCAAGTAAATTGGTACGATGCGTCATCAGGCGGAACACTTTTGCAATCAAATAGTCTTAGCTATTTACCAACAGGACCTTTTACAGCAGGTACAACCTATACTTATTATGCAGAAGCAGAAGAGAGTATAAGCGGTTGTGTTAGTAGCAGAATTGCTGTAACCTTAACTTGGTCTGATACCGTAGTAGCAGATTCACCTATGGATGTAGAAGCTTGTGACACGTATACTTTACCAGCTTTGACTGCTAATAATACTTATCACACAGCAACCGGAGGAGCTTCAGGTACGGAAGTTTCTGCAGGAACAGATATTACGACAACAACGACACTATATATTTATAAATCAATTGGAACAGCGCCAAATAATTGTACAGACGAGGATAGTTTTGTAGTAACCATTAATACATCTCCGACAGCAGATGTTATTAGTGACGTGCAATCTTGCGGTGCTTATACATTACCAACACTAAGTGCTAATAATGACTATTATTCAGCAACAGGAGGACCAAATGGAACGGGGAATTTAATTGCTTCGGGAACAGATATTACAGCAACAAGTACGTTGTACATTTACACTCAAACAGGAACAGCGCCTAATATTTGTTCTGACGAAAGTAGTTTTACAGTTACAATAGATGCAGCGCCAGTATCGGATTCACCTATGGATGTAGAAGCTTGTGACACGTATACTTTACCAGCTTTGACTGCTAATAATACTTATCACACAGCAACCGGAGGAGCTTCAGGTACGGAGGTTTCTGCAGGAACAGATATTACGACAACAACGACACTATATATTTATAAATCAATTGGAACAGCGCCAAATAATTGTACTGACGAAAGTAGTTTTGTAATAACTATTAATGCATCTCCGACAGCAGATGTTATTTCTGATGAGCAATCTTGTTCTTCGTATACATTACCAACATTAAGTGCTAATAATGACTATTATTCAGCAACAGGAGGACCAAATGGAACGGGGAATTTAATTGCTTCGGGAACAGATATTACAGCAACAAGTACGTTGTACATTTACACTGAAACAGGAACAGCGCCTAATATTTGTTTTGATGAAACCAGTTTTGTAATTACTATCGATTCGGCACCAGTAGCGGATTCACCTATGGATGTAGAAGCTTGTGACACGTATACTTTACCAGCTTTGACTGCTAATAATACTTATCACACAGCAACCGGAGGGTCTCCAACAACGGAGATTTCAGCAGGGACAGATATTACGACGACAACGACACTATTCGTTTATAAATCAATTGGAACAGCGCCAAATAATTGTACAGACGAAAGTAGTTTTGTGGTAACTATTAATACATCTCCGACAGCAGATGTTATTGGTGACGTGCAATCTTGCGGTGCTTATACATTACCAACATTAAATGCTAATAATAACTATTACTCAGCAACAGGGGGACCAAATGGAACGGGGACTATAGTTACAGCAGGAACTGATATTACAGGAACAAGTACGTTGTACGTTTACACGGAAACAGGAACAACTCCAAACACTTGTTTTGACGAAAGTAGTTTTACAGTTACAATAGATGCCGCACCAGTAGCGGATTCACCTATGGATGTAGAAGCTTGTGACACGTATACTTTACCAGCTTTGACTGCTAATAATACATATCACACAGCAACCGGGGGCGCTTCTGCAACAGAGTTGCCTGTTGGCGAAATAATTACAAGTACAACAACATTATTCGTTTATAAATCAATTGGAACAGCGCCAAATAATTGTACTGACGAAAGTAGTTTTGTCATAACTATTAATACATCTCCGACAGCAGATGTTATTAGTGACGTGCAATCTTGCGGTGCTTATACATTACCAACATTAAATGCTAATAATAACTATTATTCAGCAACAGGAGGACCAAATGGAACAGGGACTTTAATTGCTTCGGGAACAGATATCACAGCAACAACTACGTTATACGTTTACACTGAAACAGGAACAGCGCCTAATATTTGTTCTGACGAAACTAGTTTTATAATTACTATTGATGGAACGGTAGTAGCGGATTCACCTATGGATGTAGAAGCTTGTGACACGTATACTTTACCAGCTTTGACTGCTAATAATACATATCACACAGCAACAGGAGGCGCTTCTACAACGGAGTTACCTGTTGGCGAAATAATTACAAGTACAACAACATTATTCGTTTATAAATCAATTGGCACAGCTCCAAATAATTGTACTGACGAAAGTAGTTTTGTCATAACTATTAATACATCTCCGACAGCAGATGTTATTAGTGACGTGCAATCTTGCGG
>NZ_FORM01000024.1 GCF_900114005.1 Olleya namhaensis | reverse complement strand
TCAAACTATTTTTTTTACCTTCTAAACGTCTAAAAAAAATCTTTTGAACTAGAAAATATTAACAAAAAAAGGTCAACCTATATCAGTATAATACAGAAACCAAATCTTAATAATAATATTTTTTGGAATTTTAGCTTGTAAAGAAAACAAGCCGAAAGAAAATTTGGTTACTAAAATTGAGCCTTCAGAAAAAACAGAGATTAAAAAAGTAGATACCTTACTCAATACTGAATTACTCAATTTACTAAATCAATCTTACGAAAAAAAAAGTTTTGATTCTCTAAACCTATTCTTTGATAAATGGAAAACGGAATCTAAAAAAATCGAACCCAAAATAAATGATTCATTGACTTCAAATCTATATCAGATATTTTACGAAATATATCATCCATTCGAATTGGAAAAATATGGTTGGATGAAAAGGGAGCATTTCAAAGAATATAAATACGCAATTCCACCTTCGAGTTTACCTTATACTTTTGGAACAAAAATTGACACGCTAAAAGAATTCTATCCCAAAAATAATTTTCCAAACGCAAGTGTTTTAAACTCAATACCAGAATTTGAAAATGCATTAACAGATTTCATTTCAAAAGGCAAGTTTGAGCGCGATGATTTTTTAAGTAAAACTTTACTTATGCCAATAACATATCGAAAAGCTGATTTTAAAACCTCACCTGAAATAAATTTCATTTCAATAAATAAGGAAATGAATAAAGCAAAAGCGGAAATTAGATTAATTAGCACAGGATTGGAATTAAACCTATCCAAAACGAAAGGAAAATGGAACGTCGATGAAATCAAAGAACTTTGGATAGAATAAATAACAGTTGCCAACACCGTGTATAATTAATTGCTTGGTTTTAGCCTACTTACGAAAGTCCTCGCGGACTTTCTATCTGTGATTTTTTTGCTAACTTTAGTGCTTAAATCGCGCAACTAACCATACACAAAACCGTTGGCAATAATTTGAAAAACCGCATATGAAACTAATTTTGACAATCATTTTACTATTGACTTTTAATATCGGATTTTCTTGTACTTGTGAAAATTTAGGTAAAATTGACAAAGAACAATTCAATCAATATGACTTAATTGCGACTGGAAAAATATTGAGTGTGGACTTCGGAGAGTTTACGCAAAAAATTGAAGTCGGAATCCATAGAGTGTTTAAAGGAAAAATAACGAAAATGACTATTGTTTTGTCTACAAGTAGTCAATCAGGAATGTGCGGAATTTTTCCAAAAACCGGAGAAAAGTGGTTGATTTATGCCAATGGAAATAATTATGAATTTTCAACTGACTTATGTACTCGAACCCAAAATATGACAAAAGTTAATCAAAGAGAAAAGGAAAGAATAAAAGATGATTTGACTTTTTTAAAACAAAATTCAACTCGGAAATAAAAACTATTGCCAACACCGTATATAAAAAATTGCTGGTGTTGGACTTAAACAAAGGTCGTTGCAAGTTTGCTACGTCTGAATTTCCTTCGGAAATTCCTCGCACGCAAACACGCAACTTTCCATATACAATCACGTTGTGGTGCATATGCGAAAAACGACATTCATAATATTAATAACAATGATTTTTAATTCAGTAAATGGACAAAATTTAAGCGGAACTTGGCTA
>NZ_FORM01000012.1 GCF_900114005.1 Olleya namhaensis | reverse complement strand
AAAGCATCTGTAATAGTTATTGAGTTAACCGATACTGTACCCGTATTAGTTACAGTGAAAGTATATGTTACTTCGCTACCAACTACTAAACACGCTTCACCGTTTGCAATTGCAGCCGACTTAACAATGTTTAAACCATTAGTAGGCGTACAGAAAGTTAACTCTGTGTTGTTTTCATCAATTACGTATGTATCATTTGCTTCTATGCTTGTTGTTCCGTCAGGCTCTAATCCACTTACTGTAACACTGTTCGTGATTATACCGGTATCAACGTCCTCTTGTGTTACGGTATAATTTGGAGCTGTATAAACCCAAGTTTCAGAAGGATCAAGTAAACCATCGTTATTGGTGTCTCCTGTCAAAGTTACATCAGCAGTAATATCACCACCTAATAACGTATCAGCAATTGTTATAGAGTTAATAAGTAAATCACCAGGATTTGTAACTGTGAATATGTATGTTACTAAATCTCCAGCTACAATACAGTCATTTCCATTAGCATTAACCGCAGATTTCACAACATTTAATCCTGCTAAACCATCAATTGTAATATAAACTGTAGCTGTATCACAAGCTTGGTCAGCATTATCATCACAAATAGTATAAGTGAAAGAATCCGTACCAGAAAACCCTGGGTTAGGAGTATAAGTAAAGTCACCATTTTCTTCTATAGTCACTATTCCATTAGTAGGGTCTGTATTAGCAGTTACTATTTGAGTATCACCTTCAATATCATTATCATTTACTAATACATTAGCTACTAAATCAGTTGTTGGTGTTGTAAAGTAGGCATCATCATTAGCATTAGTTGTATTAGGCGAATCAGTAGGTTGTACAGTTACTGTTACAGTTGCAGTATCACAAAGTGCAGGATTAGCATCATCACATATAGTGTAAGTAAAAGTATCCTCACCAATAAATCCATCATTAGGAGTATAGATAATTTCACCTGTAGGACTAATAGTAACTGTTCCGTTATCCGGAGTAGTCGTATTAGTTACAGTAATTGTATCACCATCAGGATCAAAATCGTTAGAAATTACAGGAATAGTAATCGGTGTTCCTTCTGGAGTTGTCGCAGTATCAGCGTTAGCGATAGGCGCTTCATTTTCAGGACCACTTACAGGTAATACTTCAATGTATACAGTAGCTGTATCACATGCTTGTGGGTTACCATCATCACAGATTGTGTATGTGAAAGTATCCTCACCAGTAAATCCAGCGTTAGGAGTATAAGTATAGTTACCAGCAGCATCAATAGTTACTGTTCCGTTAGCAGGATCAGTATTAGCAGTTACTGTTTGGTTATCACCTTCAAAATCTTCATCATTAGTTAATACATTACCAGTTACTGGTTGGTCTTGGAATGTATTATTAATATCTGCGATAGCATCAGTAGTATTAGCAATACCACCCACTGTAATATAAACTGTAGCTGTATCACAAGCTTGGTCAGCATTATCATCACAAATAGTATAAGTGAAAGAATCTGCACCAGTATACCCAGGGTTAGGCGTATAAGTAAAGTCACCAGAAGGAGACATTGTTACAGTACCATTAGTTGGGTTTGTATTAGCAGTTACTGTTTGATTATCACCTTCAATATCATTATCATTTACTAATACGTTTTCTGTTACATCAGCTCCAGGAGTTGTAGTATAGGCATCATCATTAGCATTAGTTGTGTTAGGCGAATCAGTAGGTTGTACAGTTACTGTTACAGTTGCAGTATCACAAAGTGCAGGATTAGCATCATCACATATAGTGTAAGTAAAAGTATCCTCACCAATAAACCCATCATTAGGAGTATAGATAATTTCACCTGTAGGACTAATAGTAACTGTTCCGTTATCCGGAGTAGTCGTATTAGTTACAGTAATTGTATCACCATCAGGATCAAAATCGTTAGAAATTACAGGAATAGTAATCGGTGTTCCTTCTGGAGTTGTCGCAGTATCAGCGTTAGCGATAGGTGCTTCATTTTCAGGACCACTTACAGGTAATACTTCAATGTATACAGTAGCTGTATCACATGCTTGTGGGTTACCATCATCACAGATTGTGTATGTGAAAGTGTCTTCACCAGTAAATCCAGCGGTAGGAGTATAAGTATAGTTACCAGCAGCATCAATAGTTACTGTTCCGTTAGCAGGATCAGTATTAGCAGTTACTGTTTGGTTATCACCTTCAAAATCTTCATCATTAGTTAATACATTACCAGTTACCGGTTGGTCTTGGAATGTATTATTAATATCTGCGATAGCATCAGTACAGTTAATAAGTATTTCAGTAGTTACTGTTGTTGTACATCCATTTGCATCTACTACTGTTATTGTGTAGTTAGCTTCAGGTAAGCTAGCAAATGTACCATCTGTTTGGTAGTTAGCTCCACCGTCTATAGAATAGGAGTAAGGAGCAATACCTCCGGCACCTTCTATTATAATTGTACCTAAACCTTCACAAACAATATCTGTTTGAGTTGTAATAGTTGCAGAAACACTAGTTGCGGGTTCTAATATTGTTGCTGATTGTGTTGTTTCACAACCTTTAGAATCCGTAATAGTTACAGTATAAGTACCAGCAACTACATTAATTAAATCTTCAGTAGTTGAAGCGTTAGTGTCATTCCATAAAAAAGTATAACCTCCATTACCACCATTAACCGCTAAGTCTAAAGAGCCAGTAGCATCATCCTTACATAGTATGTTAGAAACAGCAATAGCAGAACTTAAGATGTTTGGTTCGTTAATTGTTATCGTTGTACTTGTAGTACATTGTGTTACAGTATCCGTTACTGTTATAGTATAATCTCCAGCAGGTAAATTGCTAACAGAAGTTGTCGTATTAGGAATAGTATCCCAACTATAATTAAAGTTTCCAGATCCACCAGTTACTGTAGCTGTTATACTTCCATTGCTTTCGCCAAAACATATTGCAGGATTAGAAGCACCTGTTACAGATAGATTATTACAAGTCCCCGGGTTAACAGTTACTGTAGTAGAATCTGTACAACCGTTAGCATCTGTTACAGTTATAGTATAATCTCCAGCACTTAATCCTGAGATTGCATCTGTAGTTTCTCCTCCAGGAGACCAAGAATAACTATAAGGTTCAACACCTCCAGTAACCACAGCTGTCGCTGTACCGTCACCTGTGGTTGGTCCAGACTCATCCGTTGTTGTAGCTGTTACGTCTAGCGCATTACTTGGTTCTGTAATAGCAATTGTTTCTTCCACCGCTTGACATACGGTTCCATCAATCGTTACACTTACAGAATATACACCTGAAGATAAACTAGCTAATGTACTAGATGTTACAGCTGTATCAGTTTGTATGTCAGAAACCCCATCGTTCCAAACAAAAGTAAAAGTAGCACTTGGATTAGCATCAGAGTTAGCTGTTACCGTTCCAGAACCAGTTGTGTCACCTGTACAAAGTACATCGGTAACATTTGTAATTGCAATTTCTGCATCACAAGTATTAACACATTCAATTACTATACTTTGAGTTATTGTACAATTATTAGCGTCCGTTATAGTTACACTGTGAGTTCCATCAGATAATCCTGTAGCATTTGCAGTCGTTTGACTTCCAGCAGAAGCACTCCATAGGTATGTGTAATTTGCTGTACCACCAGATACTATGGCAGTAGCTTCACCGTTAGAACAACCTTGTGCAGTTGTCGCATCTACTTTAGTTATATTTAAACTTAAAGCAGAAGTAGGTTCAGTAATTGTAGCGCCAATAGATGTAGTACAGTCGTTAGCATCTGTAATAGTTACATTATATGCACCAGCTATTACATTTGATAAATCTTGACTAGTTGAATTACTTACATCATTCCAAACATATGTATAAGGAGCTGTTCCTCCTGTTACTGTAATATTAATACTTCCGGTTGCTTCACTGTTACATAATACATTTGTAACACTTGTTATTGAAGCTTCTAAAGCAGCTGTAGGTTCTGTTATTGTAATCGGTTGATTAAATGTACATCCATTTGCATCTAATACGATAACAGTATAATTTCCTTCTGAAAGATCATTAAAAGTTCCTGAAGTCACATAATTAACACCATTATCTATAGAGTAGGTGTAAGGCGTAATACCACCAGCACCTTCAACAGTTACTGTTGCAGAATTAGTACCAAAGCAATCTACGTTAGTTTGACTTGTAATTGAAGCTGAAACAACAGCAGCAGGTTCTAATATTGTTGCTGAGTTTATTGTTTCACAACCTTTAGAATCCGTAATAGTTACAGTATAAGTACCAGCAACTACATTAATTAAATCTTCAGTAGTTGAAGCATTAGTGTCATTCCATAAAAATGTATAACCACCATTACCACCATTAACAGCTAAATCAAGAGATCCAGTAGTGTCACCTTTACATAATATATTAGTAACTGCTATTGCCGAACTTAAAACATTAGGTTCGTTTATTGTTATAGTTGTGTTTGTAGTACATAGAGTTACATTATCTGTAACTGTAATAGTATAATCTCCAGCAGGTAAATTGCTAACAGAAGTCGTCGTATTAGAAATAGTATCCCAAGAGTAACTAAAGTTTCCAGATCCACCAGTTACAGTAGCTGTTATACTACCATTACTTTCGCCAAAACATATTGCAGGATTAGAAGATCCTGTTACAGATAGATTATTACAAGACCCTGGGTTTACAGTTACACATGTAGTATCTGTACAACCATTAGCATCGGTTACAGTTACACAGTATTCTGCTGCACTAAGCCCTGTAAGAGCATCAGTAGTTTCTCCATTAGGAGTCCAAGAATAAGTATAAGGGGCTACACCGCCAGTTACTATTGCAGTAGCAGTACCATCACCAGTGGTAGGACCAGATTCGTCAGTAGTTGTAGCAGTAACATTTAAAGCATTACTAGGTTCTGTAATAGAAATAGTTTTAGCAACAGCTTGACAAACTGTTCCATCAATTGTTACGCTTACAGAATATACACCAGCAGATAAATTGGCTAATGTACTAGAAGTTACAGCTGTATCAGTTTGTACGTCAGAATTTCCATCGTTCCAAACAAAAGTAAAAGTAGCACTTGGATTAGCATCAGAGTTAGCTGTTACCGTTCCTGTACCAGTTGTGTCACCTGTACAAAGTACATCGGTAACATTTGTAATTGCAATTTCTGCATCACATGTATTAACACATTCTATTACTATACTTTGAGTTATAGTACAATTATTAGCATCTGTAACAGTTACACTATGCGTTCCATCAGATAATCCTGTTACTGAAGCAGTAGTTGCACTACCTGCAGATGCACTCCATAAATAAGTGTAATTTGCTGTACCACCAGATACAATTGCAGTAGCTTGTCCATTTGCACAACCTTGGGCAGTTGTAGCATCTACTTTTGTTATGTTTAAACTAAGAGGACTAGAAGGTTCAGAGATTGTAGCTCCAACACTTGTAGTACATCCATTGTCGTCTGTAATTGTTACATTATATGCACCAGCTAAAACATTTGATAAATCTTGACTAGTTGAATTACTTACATCATTCCAAACATATGTATAAGGAGCTGTTCCTCCTGTTACTGTAATATCAATACTTCCGGTTGCTTCACTGTTACATAATACATTTGTTACAGTTGCGATAGTAGCTCCTAAAACAGGTTGTGTTACGGTTAACGTTTGTATGTGCTCTGTTGTAAGATTACATTCATCAGTAGCAATCCAAGTCCTTGTAATTGTTATTGTTCCAGTACAAATATCACCCGTAGTAGTTTCACTAAAAGTAACATTAGCATCTCCGCAATTATCTGTAGCAGTTAATGTTGGAGCATTAGGAATAGCATCATAATCTACAGTATCATTAGCAGGTAAATTTTCATTAAAAGTAGGAGGGGTCGTATCTTCTATAGTTAATATTCCTGTTATTAGTGTAATATTTCCACAATCATCAATTACGGAGTATTCAGCTTCTATTGTCCCACCTCCACAAGCGTTAGCTACAAAATCAGAATAATTAAAATCTGAAGTTACATTGTTTGCAGAGTCCGTGTTACAATCATCAGTACCACAGATTCTTAATGCTGCTATGTTAGCATTATTCCATTGGAAAGCTTCAGATTGATTTGAAACATTATCACATTCTATAGTCTTATTAATGTCTGCGCAATTAGCTAAATCTGGACCTGTAGTGTCTTCTATTGTTATTGTTGCACTTGTTGTTGATGTATTATTACATTCATCTTTAACAGTATAAGTTACAGTTATACTACCACTAGTTCCACAGTCATATATAAAATTAGAGTAAACATAGTTAGATGTTACCACTAGGTCTGCAGAGTCAGTACAATTATCGGTACTACAATTTTGTAATAAGTTAATATTATCAGTATTCCAAGTATCTATTATAGTTTTGTTATCAGAACTTGAGCACTCTTCGTTTGTTTGTGCAATTAGGTTACAACTAGATAAATTAGGTGCGGTAGTATCCTTAATTGTAATTGTAGTAATAGCAGTTGAAGTATTACCACAATCATCTGTTGCAGTAAAAGTTCTACGAACTACTATAGTACAATTAGCGTTAGATGTTATAGTATCTATATAGGTTACAGATTGTACTTGTGTATCATCTGATGTATTATAATTTGAAAGTGTACCAAAAGTAGTAAGGACATTATTAGAAACTGAAGTACTATAATTAAACTCAGTATTAGCAGCTGTTATATCGTTTGCATTACAACCTTCTATACTTAATGTACTAGGTACTGTAATTACAGGGTTAGCATTGTCTTGAGAACCAACAATAATATTATCCATGTAAGCCTCGCAGCCATTAGCGTCTGTTACTAAAACACTATAGGTTCCGGTTGGAACGTTATTTAGGTCTTGTGTTAGAGCACTGTTACTCCATGCGTAAGTATATGGACTTGTACCACCAGAAATTGTAATGTCAATAGCTCCGGTATTTCCTGTATCACATGCAGCATTAGTTAAGGCAACATTAGATATCTCTAAGGCACTATTAATTGTTGTAGATGTAAAGCTAGTACACCCAAGTGTGTTAGAGACTAATACAGTATAACTTCCTGAGGCTAAATTATTAAATGTTGGAGAACTTTGATAAGGACTTCCATTAATAGAGTAGGTGTATTGACTTCCAACAGGGGACGTTACCGTAATTGTACTAGTATCATTAGTATTATTACAACTTATATCTAAAACTGGACTAGCAGGTAAAGGTTGATAATTTAACGTAACTGTTGCTACATCACAAACGGATTGGTTTGGTGAAGGTAGACATACTTGATATTGAAAAGTAACAGTTCCTGTAAAACCAGGTGTTGGTACATAACTGTAATTTCCGTTTGAGGCTAAAGAAAAAGATTGCCCAGCTGGACTAGGTCCAGATACTAAACTGTATGTAGAGTTATCTGGTGCAGTTGCTATTTCGCTTAATTCACCTCTAGCGGTATCATTTACACACTCTTCGAAATCGCCATCAAGCGCATATTTTTGAAGTAGAAAAAATTTACCATCACCATGATCTCGTGTTGCAGCAACAAATTCTATCTTAGTAATTTTAGATCCTGTAGGAGCAATAGAGTTTAAATAAAATAATCCAATACCAATAGTTTGTCCGTTTTCATTACAACGTCCAGATTTCCAATAATCGGTATTAATGTTTATTGGCGGTCCAAAAGAACAATTATCTCTATAATCACCAGAATTTCTAACAAATGTATTTCCTAATTGTTGCTCCGGACCTCCACCAACTGGTGTACCCCATACTTCAACATAAAAACAGTTGTTTCCACCTCTTTCTGTAACCGCTAAAATACCACCTTGATTAGATGGTATAGGATTACTATAAAAAATAGTTTGTCTTTGTGCATTGGAGATTTCTGCTTTGGTAAAGTTACCACACATATTTTCTCCATTTGGATTGGCAGTAAAATAATGATTTAAGTTTTTGTCTTGAAAAGCACTCAAAGCTTTAGTGTTCCAGTTTGGATCACTACTTGCATTTGCCAAAAGAGCTCCGTTTTCAAGAATTTTGTTTGGCGAGTGGCCATCAGGACCTAGAATTGTCATCTCATAAGATGTCGGTACAACAAACGTATTATATACGTCTCCGTTTACAGTAACAGAATTTATTGTAGCAGGATTATTAAGGTTCCCATTTTGGGCATCCGACCACTGGAAGGTAACACCAGTTCGGATAGAAGGCGATTGCGTTTGCGCAAATGCAAAACAACTAAACATCAATCCGATTAGCATAGCTAACACTGATTTTGAATATTTCAAATTATTTTCTATTTTTCTCAAAATTTATAATTTTTTAACTTATATCTTATTTTTTTTGTAAAATCTATAACAAACACAAAACCACCTACCGCATTAAGCTGTAAGTGTATTACGATTAAATAGTAAAAGAGAATGTTGTATTCCCATAACATTATATGTCTTTACTGCGTTATATTATATATTTTTAACTAATCATTTCAGCCAAAATATGCTACAGTTTAAGGGAGGTGCCACATAGTGACAAACGTAGGTATTCTGTAATTACTTAGATTCAGGGACAAATTTAACTAATTCTTTAACAAAAGAAAGCTGATTTAGGTGCCTAATCAAATATATATGTTATAGCACATATAAAACCGATAAAAGGTATTACTTAAATCGGTAAACGTAAAAATACGTATTTTAACGACAACTATGAGTAAAATTTTACAATTTATTAGACACTCTAAATCTTCTTGGCAATTTCAAGTGGATGATCATGACAGACCATTAAAAAAAAGAGGAGTAAATGATGCGATTTTAGTCTCTAAACACTTAAAAACTATTCTTTTAAAGCCAGACGTAATTTTTTGTAGTTCTGCACAAAGAACAAAATCGACAGCAACGTTGTTCGTCGATATATTGGAATTGAAAAACGTCAATTTTGAGGTGAAAAAAGCACTTTATGACTTCTCAGGACCATCGGTTTTAGACGCTATTAAAACATGCGATGATTCTGTTACCGTTTTAATGCTTTTTGGACATAATTATGCTTTAACAAATTTATGTAACTCTCTAGGAAACATAAGTATTGACAACGTAACAACGTCAGGTTTTGTACAAATAGAATTTGATCAAAACTCATGGAAAAATATACAAAATGGTAAAACTACAAAAATTGTATTTCCAAAACATTTAAAATAGACAATCTAATTAGATATATTTGTAGTAAATTCTGAAAATAATGACTAACCATATTATCGATAATAAATATGTAAACAGAGAATTAAGTTGGTTACAATTTAATCATCGTGTGCTTCAAGAGGCTGCAGACGAGTCTGTTCCATTAATAGAGAGACTCCGTTTTTTAGGTATTTTCTCTAATAATTTAGACGAATTTTTTAAAGTACGTTATGCAACTGTCAAACGTATTGATTATGCAGGAAAAGCTGGTAAAAGTCAGTTAGGTGGTATTAAGGCTTCAGAGCTTTTGGATATTATAACAAACACGGTTATTAAACATCAAACCGAAAGTCTGAAAATATTACATGATATTCAGAAAAAATTAGAAGCAGAAAATATTTTCATTTTAAGAGAAACTAAAATCTCAAAAACTCAAAAGCAATACCTTAGAAGTTACTTTTTAGAAAAAGTGAGTCCTGCGTTAGTTACTATTGTTTTAAATTCTGAAATAAAACTACCAAATCTTAAAGACAGTGCAGCTTATCTTGCTGTTAATATGTATATGGAAGATGGTAGTAATCAATATGCTTTAATAGAAATTTCAAAAAGCATGGATCGTTTTGTTGTATTACCCAAAAACGGGGATACAGACAATATTATAATGTTGGATGATTTGTTACGTTTATTTTTAGACGATATATTTAACATTTTTGATTACAAAAAAATTACAGCTCACATGATTAAAATTACTAGAGATGCCGAGTTGGATCTAGATAGTGATTTGACCAAGAGTTTTATGGAAAAAATCAGTGACAGTGTAAAGGATAGACAAGAAGGAGAGCCGGTTAGATTTGTTTACGATAAAACCATTGATAAACCTACATTAGCATTTTTAATGGATAAAATGGGGATTGATAATACGGATAGTATTATTCCTGGAGGTAGATACCATAATCGCAGAGATTATATGGGGTTTCCTAGTTTAGGACGTAAAGATTTATTGTACGAAAAAATTGTGCCATTAAAAGTAAAAGGATTGAGTCTAGAAGGTAGTATTTTTGAGGCAATTGCTAAAAAAGATTATTTGCAATATGCGCCTTATCATACCTTTTCTTATGTGGTTAAATTTTTAAGAGAAGCTGCTTTAGATCCTAAAGTAAAAGCAATTAAAATTACTATATATAGATTAGCTCAAATTAGTCATGTTGCAAGTTCTTTAATTAATGCAGCAAAAAACGGTAAAAAAGTGACGGTTTCTATGGAGATTCAAGCACGTTTTGACGAAGAAGCTAATATCGCTTACGCGGAACAAATGCAGCGGGAAGGGGTTAATTTAATCTTTGGTGTGCAAGGATTAAAAGTGCACAGTAAAATGTGTTTGATAGAAAGAGAAGAAGATAATAAATTAAAACGTTATGGTTTTATAAGTACTGGAAATTTTAACGAATCTACAGCAAAAATTTATACAGATTACACCTTGTTTACTGCTAATCAAAAGATTTTAAAAGACGTAAATAAAGTGTTTAACTTTTTTGAAGTCAATTATAAAATTTACAGATTTAAACATATAATAACGTCTCCTCATTATACAAAAAATAAGTTTTTTCAACTAATTGACACCGAGATCAAAAATGTAAAAGAAGGAAAACCTGCCTACATTAAATTAAAAATGAATAGTATTTCTAGTTACCAAATGGTAGACAAGTTATACGAAGCAAGTCAAGCAGGTGTTAAGATACAGATGATTGTTAGAGGTATTTGCTGTTTGGTTCCTGGTGTAAAAGGGATTAGCGAAAATATTGAGGTTATTAGTATTGTAGATAAGTTTTTAGAGCACACAAGATTATATGTATTTTGTAATGATAATGCACCTAAAGTGTATATTTCTTCTGCAGATTGGATGACTAGAAATATTGAAAATAGAGTAGAAGTAAGTTGTCCTATTTATGACGAAGAAATTAAGGAAGAATTGATAGATACCTTCCACATTTGTTGGAAGGATAATGTAAAAGCTAGGATTTTAAACAAAGCACAAAACAATACTTATAAAAGAAATAACGAACCTAAATGTAGGTCTCAATTTGAAGCTTACACCTATTTAAAAAATAAATTAGATGCTTAATATTCAAAAATATGCAGCTATAGATATTGGGTCCAATGCCGTTAGATTACTTATATCTAATATAGTCGAAGAAAGAGATAAGCCAACGCGTTTTAAAAAAAGCTCGTTAGTTAGGGTTCCGGTGCGTTTGGGTGCAGATGTGTTTATTAAAGAGCAGATTTCAGAATACAACGTTAATCGTATGTTGGATACCATTCATGCGTTTAAATTGTTAATGAAAACGCACGGTGTTGTAAAGTATAAAGCATGTGCAACATCAGCAATGAGAGAAGCAAATAATGGAAGAGAAGTTGCTAAGTTTATAAAACAAAAAACAGGAATTCAAATAGATATTATTGAAGGCGAAGAGGAGGCTGCCATAATTGCAGCTACAGATTTGCAGTCGTATATAGATATTAATAAAACCTATCTTTATGTAGACGTTGGTGGAGGAAGCACGGAGTTTTCTGTAATTGATAAAGGTCAAAAAACAGCATCCAAATCGTTTAAAATCGGAACCGTCCGTTTATTAAACGATATGGTGAAAAAAGAAGCTTGGTTAGAACTTGAAAACTGGATTAAATCTGAGACTGTAAAACATGAGAAAATAGAGGTTATTGGATCCGGAGGAAACATAAATAAAATATTTAAAGTCTCTGGTAAAGCCATGGGAAAACCATTGTCTTATTTTTACTTAACCTCTTATTATAACATGCTTCAAACGTATTCTTACGAGGAGCGTATCTCTATTTTAGATTTAAATCAAGATAGGGCAGATGTTATTATTCCAGCAACACGTATTTATCTGTCAGCAATGAAATGGTGTGGTGCAAAAGATATTTATGTACCCAAAATTGGACTTGCAGATGGTATCATAAAAAGTATGTATAATGATACTGTTTCTAGTCATACAAAGTTAAAATAATACATTTTATCTATTTAATGTATCATATTATTGAAAAAAATATATCTTTACTTCTACAATCAAGTATTAAATAAACCAATTTAAGTTTTCAAAACATGAAAAAAACTATTTTACTATTAACTTTTGTTTTAGCCTCGTTTTATGGGTATGCACAAGACGCGTTATACGGTGTAAGAGCTGGATATAATATTTCTAATTTAGATTTTGATCCTAGTGTTCCTGCTGGAGTTGCAAATGCACATAGAAATGGATTTGCTATTGGTTTTTTTGGCGAATATAGTTTAACGGATGCATTTTCTTTTGCACCAGAAGTTCAGTTTTCTGCAGAAGGAGCAAAAGATCAAGAGTTACGTATCAATTATATTCAAGTGCCATTATTTTTTAAATATAAAATAGACTCAGCTTTATCTGTTGGTTTAGGTCCTCAAGCGGCTTTAAAAGGGCATTCTTATGAAGACGGATTGAGAAATTTAGGTTTTTCGGTATTAGGAGGTTTAGAGTATTTAATTACTGACGAGTTTTTTATCGATTTTAGATATTCGTATGGATTATCTAATGTTTTAGATGATAATGATGCTGGTTTAGAAGCAAAAAACACAAACATGCAAATAGGTTTTGGAGTAAAATTCTAAACATAATATATTATAATAAAAAAGCCCATTCTAATTTAGAATGGGCTTTTTTATTTAGCAATTTTATTTATCCGTGTATGGTTTCTTTTTTACTTAAATCTTGCATTATTTGTGCTTCATATTCTAGTAAATCATTCCATTTTTTATCAACTTCTGTACGATCTCCATATTGTCTTGCAAATCCTAAAAACATGGTGTAATGGTTAGCCTCACTAACCATTAATTTACGATAAAACTCAGCTAAAGATTTATCCTCTAATTCTTCAGACAATAATCTAAAGCGTTCACAACTTCTAGCTTCTATCAATGCAGCATATAAAAGTCTATGCACTAACTGTGTTGTTCTACTTCCTCCTTTAGGAAAAAAGGTAATCAATCTTAAAACGTAATCGTCCTTGCGGTCACGACCTAAAATCCAACCGTTTTCTATTATCAAATCATGTACCATTTTAAAGTGGCTAATCTCTTCTTTAACCAAAGCAACCATTTCTTGTACTAGATCCGTATATTCAGGAAAACTAACTATTAAGGAGATTGCTGTACTTGTTGCTTTTTGCTCGCAGTAAGCATGATCTGTTAAGATTTCTTCTATGTTTTTTTCTACTATATTTACCCAACGTGGATCTGTTGGTAATTTAAGTCCTAGCATGTCTTAGGTGTTAAAAGTTAACTCTGTTTTGTTATGTTGTAATCCCCATTTGCTTCAATAGTTAAATTGTATGTTGGGCAATTTTTTGATCTAGGAATACACTGGGATGCAATAATGTGTACAGTGTTTGTTTCCAAGCTTTTTTGTTGGTCTATATAAATCTCTGTGCTTACGTAGTCGCTAACTTTTTCAGACAGAAAATTGTCATCAATGACTTGCTTAAATATTGGTCTATCATCTTTGAAAACTTCAATTTCAGAGACAAATTCTCTATAGTAATTATTGTTAGTTATATAGTCTTCTTCAAAAGATTGTAACACAGCTTTAGTCATGTCTGTGTAACTTTTTATTGTAACTCTGTAACCATTGCTTAAAATGGTATCTGTGCTTGTTTCAGTATAGCTTTCTGGGAAGTATTGTGTCTGTTCTGCAAAGGATTGATATAGGTTTTTTTCAATAAGAATATCCCTTGGTTTTTTATTAACATGATGACGACCATCACAACTTAATAAAACAAGGATCAGCGCAAATAGTAAAAAAGCAAATTTGTTCATAGTTAAACATCTAAATCAAAGGTTTTACGCAATAGCTCTAAATTAGGATTTTTCTCCTTTAATTTTTCGTATTTTTCAAGAGGCGTATAGGCATATTTAGTATCTAATTCTTCATTAATAGTTATATCTAATGTGATATCGTAATTTTTTAAGTTTTTACGTAAATAAGACATAAGATCAAAAGACTGACGCTCCACTTCAACTTTGTTTGTAGCGTTTGGAAACGTTAGTTGAATAGAAAATCCATCAGGAGCCAAAGTAGGCTTGTCAATAGATAAGATAGAGGCTAAGTTAAATTTACCTTCGCCTTCAATTTTAGTTACAAAAGCATTCCAAACCTCAGTTAATTCATCCTGATTAAATGGTTCTCTTGGTAAGTTTTCTTCGTCTACAACAACATCTAATTGTCTAATTTGATGTTCCTTTTTGGCTCTGATACTTTTTAAAGATAAACCAGAAGTACGTTTTGTTTTAGAGGCTATTCCGTTTTCTAAAACAATTTTAGGTGTTACAGGTTTAGCTGGTTCTTGCGGTGTGGGGGTTGCTTTTACAACAGGTACAGCAGCTTGTGGTACATTAACCTTTACAGGAGTAATGCCTATTTTTTTAAAGTAAGATGGCGGAATTATGAACCGACTACTATTTTTTTTTTCTCCATCAAAAGTGATAGAGGCAAGTTGCATTAAAGTTAATTCGACTAAGAGTCGTTGGTTTTTACTACTCTTATATTTTAAGTCACAGTCGTTAGCTAAGTTAATTCCTTTTATTAAAAAGTCTTGACTTGCTTTTTGAGATTGTTCTAAGTATTTGTTTTTGGTGTCTTCACCAACTTCTAAGAGCTCTATAGTAGTTGGGTTTTTGCAAACCAGCAAATCTCTAAAGTGAGAGGCTAATCCAGCGATATAGTGATGACCATCAAAACCTTTTGCTAATGTTTTATTAAATTGTATCAACAGTTCAGGGATCTTATTTTCTAAGATATACTCTGTGCTTTCAAAATAGGTTTCGTAGTCTAAAACGTTTAAGTTTTCAGTTACAGCTTGCCTTGTAAGTTCTTTACCTGCAAAACTTACAACTCTATCAAATATAGATAGGGCATCACGCATGGCACCATCAGCCTTTTGAGCGATGATATGTAAGGCGTCATCCTCAGCATTTACACCTTGTTCTTTAGCAATATATTTTAAGTAGTTTTTAGCGTCTTTAACAGTAATACGTTTGAAATCAAAAATCTGACAACGTGATAAAATGGTTGGAATTATCTTATGCTTTTCTGTAGTTGCTAAAATAAAAATACAATGTTTTGGTGGCTCTTCTAACGTTTTTAAAAAGGCATTAAAGGCAGCTTGAGATAACATGTGGACCTCGTCAATAATATAGACTTTATATTTTCCCACTTGTGGTGGTATACGGACCTGGTCTGTTAAATTTCTAATATCATCAACCGAGTTGTTTGATGCGGCATCTAGTTCAAAAATATTAAAGGCGTAATCTTCCTCTCCAGTTTCGTTACCGTCACTGTTAATCATTTTTGCTAAAATACGTGCACAACTTGTTTTACCAACCCCACGAGGACCCGTAAATAATAAAGCTTGTGCTAGGTGATTGTTTTCAATAGCATTAAGTAGTGTATTGGTAATAGCAGATTGTCCAACAACATCCTTAAAGGTTTGTGGTCTGTATTTTCTTGCCGATACTACAAAGTGTTCCAATGCTACAAAATTTATTTTAGCGTCTTTTTGATGCTATTATTAAGATGTAACAAATTTAAAAAATAGAAGGCTAATTAAGAAGTCTAAACTGTGATTTTATTTATAGTTATCAACAAATCAGTATTAATCCTTAAAGTGGAAACAATTTAAAGATTATAGCTTTAAAAATGTCTAGTTTATTGTAGTTTTGCATTCAGTAAATTGCCTTATCGCTTTAAATTTATTTTAAAGAGGAAAGTCCGGACACCGTAGTGTAATCATAGTGGTTAACAGCCATCCGCCGAGAGGTGAGGAAAAGTGCAACAGAAAGAATGTACAGGTCATGCTGTAGTGAAACCAGGTAAACTCTATGAGGTGCAATACCATGTATACTAACGTTTGAGCGTACACGCGCGATTGTTAGAGGGTAGGTAGCTAAAGCGTGTTGGTAACAGCAAGCTCAGATAAATGATAGGGGCTTCTTAGGAAGTACAAAATCCGGCTTATAGATTTACTTACTTATAAAAAAAACCATCTAGAAATAGATGGTTTTTTGTTTTATTCTTCTTCGTCTGAAGTTGTATTTTCAAAAAAGCTAAAGGTGTTTCCGCCATAACTTTTAGAGTGACTATAATTTGATATGCCTGATAGGTCTGTATATTTAGAGTGTTCTACAATAAGTAAACCGTCAGTTTCTAAAAGATTATTAGCAAATATTAAATCTGGAATTTTAGTGAAATCTTCAACAGAAAAATCATAAGGCGGATCCGCAAAAATAATAGTATGTTGTTGTTTGCTTCGTTCTAAAAATTTAAATACATCACTTTTTATAGTTTGTATGTCCATTTCAAAGCTAGCAGCGGTCTCGTTAATAAACTTAATGCAACCATGATCTTGATCTACACTTAAAATATTTTCTGTACCTCTAGAGGCAAACTCGTAGCTTATGTTTCCTGTTCCTGCAAATAAATCCAATACAGAAATGTCATCTAAATAATATTGGTTATTTAAAATGTTAAACAAGGCTTCTTTGGCCATGTCTGTTGTAGGTCTTACGGGTAGCTTTTTTGGAGCAGTGATTCTTCTTCCTTTAAATTGTCCTGATACAATGCGCATTATAAGCTTTTTAGTAATGTGAAATTTGAGTGATTGTGTGTTGGTTTTTCCGCGAAAGCGTAAGTGTCCATTCTATTGCCAAAAGACACGTGTCTGATGTATTTATAAGCTATTTCAAACAACGGACTGTCCTTGGTTACTTCACCTAAAAACAATACTTCTATGGTTTCTGGGTTAAGCTGTAATTGCTCTAAGGTAAACAATAAATAATAAATAAAATCTTCTTTTGTTTGGTGTTCAAACGTATTGTACAGCGTTAGCTTTCCTTTATTGATAACAATAATTTCAAAATTTGTGTCTGACACATGGACATAAACTTTTGGAGTATTACTGTGTTTTTCAAAGGTCAATAATTGTTCTATTAAAATAGTAGAAAAATGATTGTAAGTAAAGCTGCCAAATTGATCAAATATAAAGTTATTAATATTAGTAAAAGGCACGTAAACATTAACACTGTCGTTTGGATGGATGTCATCAAACGTTATAAAATCAGTTTTTAAAATTTTAGTATTAAATTTTAAATAATCGGCTAAAGTGTCTTCATTAAATAATGGTTTTGGAACAACTGTGGACCAATCATTAACATGTATGACATTTATAGCTTTAAAAGGCTGTTTTAATACAGTTTCTGTATTAAAAAGATGTTTGATAGCATCTAATAATTCTGATGGCGTTTTCTTAACAGAAAAGCGTTCAGATTTAAGTGTAACTATAGTTTTTGTATTTGTATCTAAAACACAAAAAGAATGTCCACTCAAACTAATTTGAATGGACAATTCTAAGTTGGTTAATTCGTTATTATTACTATTCGTTACTGCCATAAGTTTTTGGCCAGTTTCCGATAGTTTTAACTTCATCCATAGATCCTACACGTAGTGCATCTCCATTTACTCCTTCAACAGATATTACTTGACTTTCTTTAAGTACTAAGTTTTTATCTTGATCAAATAAAATGTCTGATTTTTTTACAAAAGCTTCAAATACAGGAATTTTATTTCCTTTCTCGTCTTCAATCTCTCCAGCGTTCATTGTAAATTTAGTTCCTTCTTTTCCAAGAGGTACATTCATCATTTGCTTATATCTATCAGTACCTTTGAACAAACGATTTTTTACAGGTTCAAATCCGATAGTATCTGTTATAACAATTTCCTTAGTTGTTGTTACACCACCATAACGTTTTGTAGCTTCAACATCAATAACTGTTGAATCTCTTCTGTCTATTAATGTGAATTTACCGTTTTCAATAAATTTAATTAAAGTATCATAACTTTTTGTAAACTTACCTGTAACAGTTCTGTGTGCTAATTGAGAATCTCTAATGTCTACTAAACGTTCAATTGCAGCTCTGTATCTTTTTTCTTTTAATTGGTTAAACTTAATTTCTCCATATACAGAGTTAAAAGTTAAGTATCCTAAATAAGCAATAAGTGCCCAAAGTGCGATGGTAATAAATGGTTTTGCTTTTGTTGGAATAAATTTGTCAATAAGCCAAACAATCAAAATTGTAAGTAAAATTGCTCCAAGTATAATAAGTGCTAATTTTATCATAAGTATTTTATTAAATTTAATTAAGGTCTGTGACAAATCTACAATTTTTTTTTATTCGTAAAAACCATTGTTGGTAAAAATGATTTATATATTTGATAAAAAGTTTTCAATCCACACTATTTAATGACCAGTTCTCAATTTTATTCCCTTATAAGACAGCATTTTCCGTTCAATCCAACCTCAAAACAAGATATTTTACTTTTACAACTTTCTGAGTTTATTTTAAATGATAAAGAAAATGGCGTGTTTTTGTTAAAAGGTTACGCTGGTACTGGTAAAACCACCATTATTGGTACGATTGTGACAAATTTGTGGCACGCAAAAAAAAGTGCAGTTTTGATGGCTCCAACGGGTCGAGCAGCTAAAGTTATCTCCAATTATTCTAAAAAAGAGGCGTTTACTATCCACAAAAAAATATATTTTCCGAAAAAAGAAAAGGGTGGAGGCGTAAAATTTGTGTTACAACCAAATAAACATAAAGACACTATTTTTATTGTTGATGAAGCTTCGATGATACCAGATTCGCCAAGTGATTCTAAACTTTTTGAAAATGGATCGCTATTGGACGACTTAATGCAATATGTGTATCAAGGTCAAAGATGTAAATTACTTTTAATAGGAGATACAGCCCAATTACCTCCAATAAAATTAGATTTAAGTCCTGCATTGGACGAAAACACACTAAGTCTAAATTACAACAAGTCTGTGACTAAAATGGAATTAGATGAAGTTGTAAGGCAAGGTGAAGGCTCTGGTATTTTAGAAAACGCAACTATTTTAAGAGAAACTATCGCCGATGGCTTTTTTGATAGCTTTAAGTTTAATTTAAAGTCTTTTAAGGACATCGTTAGGCTTGTAGATGGTTATGAGATTATGGACGCTATAAATGATGCGTATAGTTCTTTTGGATATGAAGACACAAGTATTATTGTAAGAAGTAATAAACGCGCTAATTTATACAACCAGCAAATACGTAGTCGTATTTTGTTTAGTGAGAACGAATTGTCTTCTGGAGATTATTTAATGGTTGTAAAGAATAATTATTTTTGGTTAAAACCTACATCCGAAGCTGGTTTTATTGCTAACGGAGATATTGTAGAAGTTTTAGAAATTTTTAGCATTAAAGAATTATATGGCTTCAGATTTGCAGAAGTAAAGGTTAGGATGGTTGATTATCCTAAAATGCAACCTTTTGAAACTGTTTTGATGTTAGATACTATTGAGGCAGAAACACCGTCTTTACCTTATGAAGAGTCTAACAGATTATATCAAGAGGTTCAAAAAGATTACGAAGATGAAACCAGTAACTATAAAAAGTTTTTAAAAATAAAGGGCAATAAGTTTTTTAATGCCTTACAAGTAAAGTTTAGTTATGCAATAACATGTCATAAGTCTCAAGGTGGACAATGGAATACTGTTTTTGTAGAACAACCTTATCTTCCTAACGGAATTGATAAAGATTACTTAAGATGGTTGTATACAGCTATAACTAGAGCTAAAGATAAATTGTATTTAATTGGTTTTAAAGACGATTTTTTTGAAGAAGACCATTAAATTATTATATTTTTATGCTCCAATTTAATTCTTAGATGAAAATAATAGCAATGATTCCGGCACGATATAGTGCCTCACGTTTTCCTGGTAAGCTAATGAAAGATTTAGGCGGAAAACCGGTAATTACTCGTACTTATGAAGCTACGGTAGAGACCAAACTATTTGATGACGTTATTGTGGTTACTGATAGTGATATTATTTTTGACGAAATCACTAAAATTGGTGGTCATGTTTTAATGAGTACTAAGCAACACGAATGTGGAAGTGACCGTATTGCAGAAGCAGTAGAGAATTTAGATATAGATGTTGTTGTAAACGTGCAAGGTGACGAGCCATTTACTGATACAGAATCTCTTAAAAAACTAATAAAAGTCTTTAAAGAAGATACAGATAAGCAAGTCGACTTAGCATCATTGATGGTGCATATTACAGATTGGGACGAAATTAAAAACCCTAACACGGTTAAGGTTATTGTTGATCAGCAAAACTTTGCGTTATATTTTTCAAGAAGTCCAATACCGTATCCAAGAGACGAAGCAGTGCCTGTTAAATACTTTAAACATAAAGGCGTTTATGCTTTTAGAAAAGAGGCCTTAATGGATTTTTATAGGTTACCAATGTTGACTTTGGAAGCTTCAGAAAAAATTGAGTGTATAAGATATTTGGAATACGGAAAGCGTATCAAAATGGTAGAAACAGATATTCAAGGTGTAGAAATAGATACTCCTGAAGATTTAGAGCGCGCAAAAAAACTATGGAAGTAGATTACAGAGATATTAAAGTTATTGGTTTTGATGCTGATGACACGCTTTGGGTTAATGAAACCTATTTTAGAGATGCAGAAGTGCAGTTTGCTAAATTGTTAAGCCAATTTGAGACTGAAAACAAAATAGATCAAGAGCTGTTTAAAATGGAGATGAAAAATCTTCCAGTTTATGGTTATGGTGTTAAAGGGTTTGTGCTGTCAATGGTAGAAATGGCTTTGGAACTATCCAACAATACAGTCTCTAATCAAACCATATCTAAAATTTTAGATATTGGTAAAGAAATGATTAATCAAGAGGTAGAGTTGTTAGATGGCGTGGAAGAAGTCTTGAAGCAATTATCTCAAAAATATAAATTAATAGTTGCAACTAAAGGCGATTTATTAGATCAGGAACGTAAACTTGAAAAATCAGGATTATTAGATTATTTCCATCATATTGAGGTTTTAAGCGATAAAAAAGAAGCTAATTACTCTAAATTATTAAATCATTTAGAGATTAAACCTTCAGAGTTTTTAATGGTAGGTAACTCTTTAAAGTCAGATATTTTACCATTAATTAATATCAAGGCAAGTGCAGTACATGTACCTTTTCATACAACTTGGTTGCATGAACAAGTAAATGTAAATCAAGAAGAGTCTAAACAATACAAAACAATAAAAAGTCTTAAAGACTTGCTTAAAATTTTACAGTAAAAGTGAAACTATTAGATATTAATACATGGGACAGAAAGCAACATTTTGATCATTTTTCAAAGCTTAAAGATCCCTATTTTGGTGTTACTATTCCGTTTAATGTGGAACATGCTTATCAGTATGCAAAAGATAATAAAGTAAGCTTTTTTGGTGTGTATTTACATGCTTGTATGACGGCTATTAATGCGGTAGAAAATTTAAAATATAGAATTGTAGATAATACGGTTCAAATTTGTGATACAATACATGCATCGGCAACAATTATGCGATCCAATAATACTTTTGGATTTTCATTTATAGATTATGATAAAGACTTACATGTGTTTTTATCTAATTTATCTGCGGAAAAACGAAGAATAGAGCATACACCGGATCTGTTTCCACCGGTTAATGGTTTAAATTGTATACATTGTTCTGCGTTACCTTGGCTTGATTTTTCAGGTCATAAAGAACCTGTATCGGGTCAAATGGATTCAGTACCAAAATTAGCATTTGGTAAAGCAGTAAAACAACAAAGTAATCTGGTAATGAATGTAGCTATTAATGTTAATCATGCTTTAGTAGATGGTTATCATATTAGTTTATTTTCAGAAATATTTCAGAAAAACTTAAATAAGTAATAAATTTACAATCTAAGACGAAAAGTCAATGAGTTATAAAAATTTTCCAATGGTGTCCAAAGTTATATTTGGACGAGGTAGTTTTAATCAATTAAGCGATATTTTAGAGCCTAATAGGTTAAACACTAGCGCACCATTTATCTTTTTTGTGGATGATGTTTTTAAAGGTAATCCTTGGTTAACCTCGAGAATACCGTTATCCTATCAAGATAAAGTCGTTTATGTTTCAGCTAATGAAGAGCCAAAAACAGAACAAATAGATGCTTACGTAGAAGATATTATTGTTTCCTTTAACGAAAGACCTTCTGGTATTATAGGTATTGGTGGTGGATCTTTATTAGATATCGCTAAAGCTGTTGCTATTATGATTAATAATGATGGTGAAAGTAAAGACTATCAAGGATGGGATATCGTTAAAAATCCAGCGGTATATCATGTTGGTGTACCAACTATTTCAGGAACAGGAGCAGAGGTGTCTAGAACCACTATTTTAACTGGGCCAGAACGTAAACTTGGTATTAATAGTGATTACACACCATTTGACCAAGTGCTTTTAGATCCTGAATTAACAAAAGATGTCCCAAAAGACCAATGGTTTTATACAGGTATGGATTGTTATGTACATTGTATTGAGTCACTTAACGGAACATATCTTAATGCATTTAGCCAATCTTATGGCGAAAAAGCGTTAGAATTATGTGAAGAGATATTTTTAAATGATGATTTACCATCTGAAGAATCTCAAGATAAATTAATGATGGCTAGTTGGCACGGTGGGATGAGTATTGCTTATTCTCAAGTAGGTGTTGCACACGCTATGAGTTATGGTTTGGGATATTTATTAGGTGTTAAACATGGTATCGGTAATTGTATTGTTTTTGATCATTTAGAAGCGTATTATCCAGAAGGTGTTGCTGTTTTTAAGCAAATGAAAGCAAAACATAATATAACGTTACCGCAAGGTATTTGTGCAGATTTATCTGATAAGGATTTTGATATTATGATTAATGTCGCTCTTAGTTTAGAGCCACTTTGGGAAAATGCAATTGGTAAAAACTGGAAAAAAACGATTACTCATGACACGCTAAAAGCGTTGTATAAAAAGATGTAACATGCATTGGTTAGCTAAATTTGTTTATTTTAAAATCATGGGTTGGAAAGTTGTAGGTAATACTAACTTTTCAAAGGATACTATTAAAAAAGCTATCATTATTTCTGCGCCGCATACTAGTAATTTAGATTTTATAATCGGAATCTTGTTGCGAAAAATCACACAGGTAAAAACAAATTTTATTGGTAAAAAAGAGCTTTTCACATGGCCTTTCGGCTATTATTTTAGAGCAGTAGGTGGTGTGCCAGTTGATCGAAAAAATAAAGAGAATAAAGTACAGACAATTGCCAAGTTGTTTGAAAATAAAGAGGAGTTTAGATTAACGCTTGCGCCTGAAGGGACAAGGAGTAAGGTAGACGAGTGGCGTACGGGGTTTTACTATATAGCAAAGCAAGCTAACGTGCCCATTATAATGTTTACATTGGACTTTGGAAATAAACAAAATACTATTTCTGAACCTTTTTTTCCTACCGATAATATTGAAGAAGATTTTAAGTTTATGAAATCTTTTTTTAAAGGTGTAAAGGGTAGGATTGAAAAAAATATTTAGTTTTTTTATTAAAATTAGAATCTTGGTATGACATTTGATTTATAATAAGTGTAGTACACAATGAAACATAAAGTAAACTATAAGTCCCTAAAAAGAAACATTTATCTACTACAACACAACGCTATAATAAAAAAAGCGACTTTAATTATAAATTAAAGTCGCTTTTTTGTTACTAATTAGATTTGAATCTAATTTTTATTATGAATTTCTTCAGTTTCGCAACCAAATAAACTCTGCTCAGAGATTAGTTTAGAGACTCCTTCTGGTAGCATTTGTTGCCATCCTTCTTCGCCTGTAGCAATCATTTTTAGTACTCTTCTAGAGAATACATCTAAAGTTGCAGGATCAAAGTCTGTAATGTCTACAACCTTTCCGTTATATTTGAAAAACTTGTAAAGCTCCTTCATTCTAGGATGTACTTTTAAAGTATCGCTTGTTGTAAGTGTACCATCCGATTCTTTCATTGGATATAAGTAAACACGTAAATCTTTAAAGAATAATTTACCAAACGCTTCTAAAATACCACCACTTAAATGTCTGTAGTATTTTTCATCAAAGATATCCACTAGGTTATTGACACCCATAGCTAATCCCATTCTACTCTTAGAGTATTGAGAGAAATATTCGACTAACTTATAATATTCTTGGAAGTTAGAGATTAATACAGTGTGACCTAAAGAACACAGTAATCTTGCACGATCCATAAAATCCTGTTCGTCAATTTCACCTTCGGCTCTTAAGTTTGAAAGGGTAATTTCAAAAATAACTTGCGTGTTATTTTCATCAACCTTATTTTCTTTGATAAACATGTCTAACGATTTCTCGTACATGTCAATATTTACTTTGGTTACGGGTCTAAAACTACCACGTAAGGCTAATATGTTCTTTTTATATAATACTCTTGCAGGTAATACGTTATTTCCGTCAGGAGCAAACATAATAGCATCAGTCATACCATTTTTAACCAATTGTAAACTCATTAAACGGTTATCAACGTCTTTAAAAACAGGACCTGAAAAGTTAATAGTATCAATTTCAATTTGATCTTTATCTAAATGATCGTATAAGTAACGTAGTAATTTTCTAGGTTCGTTATACTTATAAAAAGCACCGTAGATAAGGTTTGTTCCTAATATACCAAGTGTTTCTTGTTGTAATCTTGCATCGTTTTCTTTAAAACGTATGTGTAATACAATTTCATTATATTCTTCTTCTTCAGGATCAATTTGGTATTTAATACCAACCCAACCATGTCCTTTATACTTTTTTGCAAAATCTATGGTAGCCACAGTGTTTGCAAAACTGAAAAACATTTTATGTGGATTTTTTTCACGATCAATACGCTCTTCAATCAATTTAATTTCATGAGAGACCATTTTACGTAAACGCGCTTCCGTTACATAACGGCGGTCGTTTTCAATACCATAAATAGCATCACTAAAATCTTTATCGTAGGCAGACATTGCTTTCGCAATAGTACCAGAAGCACCTCCAGCTCTAAAAAAGTGACGAACAGTTTCTTGTCCAGCTCCAATTTCAGCAAACGTACCGTAAATATTTTCGTTTAAGTTAATACGTAATGCCTTGTCTTTCAGAGAGGGAATGTTTTCAAACTCTTTATCTCCTTTTAGCCTAATTTCCATATAAAAATCACAATATTGTTAAGTTTTACAAAGGTATCAAATAAGTATATCAAACAAAATAAATAACTTATTTTTGTGTAAAATCTTCGGCAATTGAAAATTACATTTTTAGGCACAGGTACATCACAAGGTATTCCCATTATTGGAAGTACACATCCTGTGTGTTTAAGTACTAATTCTAAAGATAAACGTTTACGAGTATCTATAATGGTAGAGTGGGATGACAAGATTTTTGTTGTAGACTGCGGACCTGATTTTAGGCAACAAATGTTATTGGCTAATCCAGAAAAGATTGATGCGCTTTTATTTACACATGAGCATGCAGATCATACTGCTGGCTTAGATGATATTAGACCGTTTTGTTTTAGACAGGGCGATTTACCAATATATGCTCATAAACGAGTTATAGAACAGCTTAAAATAAGGTTTGAATACGTTTTTGCAACAGAAAACAGATATCCAGGTGCGCCAACGGTTTCTGTAAATGAAATTAAAAACGAAGCTTTTACTATTGCTGGAAAATCAATTATTCCTATTGAGGCTTTGCATTATAAATTACAAGTCTTTGGTTTTAGATTTGACAATTTTGCTTATTTGACGGATGTTAAAACTATTACGCAAACAGAATTGGATAAGCTAAAAGATTTAGATGTTTTAGTCATCAATGCCTTGAGAATTAAAGAACATATTTCGCATTTAAATTTGGAACAGGCTTTAGAGATTATTGCTTTGCTTAAGCCTAAACGCGCTTACTTGACTCATGTTAGCCATTTATTAGGGTTTCATGACGAGGTGGAAAAACAATTACCAGAAAATGTTTTTCTGGCTTATGATCAATTAAAAATTACAATCTAAATTATTATTAGAATGAAGAATAAAATATTTATGTACCTGTTTATTTTTGCCTCACTAATCGTGGTGTTTCAATATGTAAATTCTAAAAAAATACTAGATGCAGGCGAAAAACGTATGGGCATTTTTATTGCTAAAAACGAAGCACTTAAGGACTCTTTAGCAAACCAGAAAGAGGAGTTGTCTGATTTGTCTTTGTTTGATTTGCGCTATAACCAAGAGGCTCAAGATTATTTTTATAACAAGAAACTAGATAGCGATTCATTAATTCCGTTTATAAAAAACGAATTATATAAATTAAATGAAACGGATGGTCAACATCCTTTAATACCATTTGCAGCGTCAGAAGGGAGAAAAATGCAATTTAACACCATTAAAATGCTTAATCACAGATGGATTGTTGCCGATTTCTCTGATGGTCAATATTGGGGAGAAATATTAATAAAGTATTTTGTAACGGGTGCTGAAGAAGTAGAATTTGAGGTATTAGACTACTTATTGTATACTAGATAATCTTTAGTATATAATTTACTTAACGCCTAAAGGTTTGTTTTTTAGTGTGTTTTTCCAATTCTCACCATAAGTTCTACTTAAAAATGCTGAAATAATTTTATTGTTTTCAACAGCCACACCAAAAGCTAGTTGATCGATAGCACAGTTTTCAATAATAAAACCAATATTGTATTCTTTTTTAAATGGAATGTATTCCTCGGAGATGTTATCAGTAATTCCGTTAGCTATAAAATTTACGCTTCCTGACTTTATTAGGTCTGCAATGTCTTTGTCCGAAAGTTTATCCTGCTTAGTTAAGTTTTTTTGTAATGAATATTTATTTTGAAACGCATTGTTTTTCGCAATTAATCTAATGTAAATTACATTCTTATTTTTAGTGATTTTTTTAGGATAGGATATGGAGGAGATGAAATTGTAGGTTGAAAAACTAAAATTATACTTTCCTTTTTTGGGTAGTGTAATATTAAAACTATCTGTGCTAGTTACTAATACTTTGGTATTTGTTTCAGAGATTATAAACTGACCGGTGTCAAATGGGGTATCTGATAAGTTTTCAAAAACCACCTCTGCGACTATCTCTTTATTTGATGCGCTGGAGGTGGTTATAGTAAATAATAGGATTGTTGTTAATAGTAGATGCTTCATAATACTGAATTTATTTTATTCAAATATTACAAATTAGTAGTATCCCAAAAACTTACAATTAGTTAAAACCTGTTTTTGATTAGGGAACCATACGTTTTACTTAGGGAACAAAATCTATATCAAAGTATCTAACCAATTTTTGAACTCATAAAAATTTTGAGGTGCAACACCATGACCAACAGGAAACTCACTAAATTGGTTTTTAATGTTTAAAGCATCTAAAAATTTTGGTGCTTGTCTTGCCCAATCTACAGGTATTACTTGATCAACACTTCCATGAGAACAGTAAAAATTTAAATGCTTGTAAGCAGACTGATCTTTAACGTCAAATAAATCTTCGTTAACATAACCGCTTAGTGCAATAATATTGTTGATTTTTTCTGGGTAGGTTAGGGCTACTGCGTAGCTTAATATACAACCTTGACTAAATCCTAAAAGTGAGACACTGTCTTTGTTTACAGGATAATTGGCTATAGCTTGGTCTATAAAAGTAGCTATTAAATCTCTAGATTTTATGGCTTGTTCATTATCGCTCCATTTACCTTTGTCCGCATCAAAATTGATAGCATACCAAGCATTTCCGTAAGGTTGCATTGGATATGGTGCTCTTACCGAGATTATAAATAATTCTTCCGATAATTCCGTTGCAAAACTAAAAAGGTCATTCTCGTCACTTCCATAACCATGAAAGAGTATAAGTAAAGGGGCGTTTTCTTTTAAAGACGATGGCCTTGTGATGTGATGTAAGTTAAAGTTTTCCATTATTAACCAATTGCTTTAAATAGTTTTTGAAATAGAGGTCCAATAACGGGAATAGGCTTCATTGATCCGTTTACTGCTGTCATTACGCCTAAAAATAATAAGGCTCCCATACTTACCCAAAAGGCAAGTGATATTTGCATATTATCAAATTGACTAACAAAATAACCAATTAACATCCATAAAAGACACAAGCCTAAGCCTTGTCTGTTATGGAAAGTTGTAAATTCGTTTTTCTTTTCGCCATTCATTATTATAGCTATTACACTTCCAATTATGGTAAGGTAACTAACTACAGCGTATATTTTTCCTTCTTCGATTGTCTCTTGATTCATTATTTTATAATACTATTTTATTATTTGCAATTATACCGTATGCTTTTCCTTTTAACGCTTGTCCTAAAAACGCACTGTTCTTAGATTTTGAAACGATATCAGATTCCGCGAAAGCGTATGTGCCAGTTGGATTAAACAACGTAATATTTGCCATTTCTCCTTCATTTATACTACTTGTTTCTTGACCAAATCTAGTTTTCCCTTTAGTTAACAATTGGATTGCTTTTTTAGTAGATACCACTGTGTTTAAAGCGCCAAAAGCACTTTCTAGTCCTATGGTTCCAAAAGCAGCATGGTCAAACTCCACCTTTTTATCTTCAATAGTTTTTGGATTATGATCACTAGTAACCATGTCAATCGTACCGTCCTTTAGACCTTCTATTAAAGCGTCAATATCCTTTTGTATTCTAAGTGGTGGGTTGACTTTATAATTGGTATCAAACTCTACTAAAACATCATCCGTTAAGCATAAGTTGTGGATTGCTACACTACAGGTTACATCCAACTTTTTACTTTTAGCAGCTCTAATAAGGGCAACACTTTCTGCAGTAGAAATTGTTGGAATATGTAATTTTCCTCCCGCATATTCTAATAAAAACAGATCACGCGTTACTTGCAAAGCTTCGGCTAAATTAGGGCTTCCTTTTAAGCCTAGCGATGTACTATTAAACTCTTCGTTTACAATTCCTTTTCCAGAAATTTTAGTTTCTAATGGGAATGAGCACACTAAACCATCAAAATTACTAGCATATTGCAATGCTATTTTTAAAAGGTTAGGATTACTAATTGGTTTTTTATAATCAGAAAAAGCAACTGCTCCGGCATTTTTCATATCAAAAAGCTCTGCCAAATCAACACTTTCGCTATTTTTAGTTAACGCACCGATAGGTAATAGTTTGACAGCATGGTTTTGCGCTTTTGATAATACAAAAGCAACATTTGCATTAGTATCTATTACTGGATATGTATTGGCTTGAAGCGCAACAGTAGTAAAACCAGATTTAGCAGCTGTTTTTAAACCATTTTCTATGGTTTCGCGATCTTCAAAACCAGGTTCTCCAAAACAAACACTACTATCAAACCATCCTTGTGAAAGGTGCAGGTTATCTAAGCTTATTGTTTTGTAATTATTGGTATTGTCAATGCTTGTAGCAATTTTAGTAATCTTACCTTTTTCAATTAAGACGTCACAAATTTCGTTATGAAATTTGCTTAAAGGGTCAATGATTGTTGCTGTTTTTATTAAGACGTTCATTTCAAGTATTTTAAGATGAGCATTTCTATAATTAATAACACGAGCCCCAAAATTACAAACCATTTCCATAACTCGTTAACTTTGGTGTCGTTATTTATGTTTTCAAACACGGTAGAAATATTGTTGTTAACCGTCGCGTGTTTTACATCATCTAAATTAATGTAGTTTAAATTACTTTCTGCTCTATTATAATTATAGCTTACGTTTTGGAGGATTGTAGTATTGTTTTTTAAATCGTATATCCCTGATTTTTCGGGAATATCATTAGTCTTAATAACCACTTTGTTATTAAAATAATTTTGTTCTGGTATTATTTTGTCAGTACCATTAACTAAAGTTAAAACACGGTCTTGTTGGATATTAACAGGGACATCGTAACTATTACTTTGTCCAATTGTGTAATATAAAGTCGTAGTATTTAAACTTTGTTTTGCAATGTTGTAAAACGTTGGAACAATTAAATTTATATTTTTAAAATTAGAATTAGTCTTATTTATTGGTGCAGAAAAGACATAAACAGATTTGTTTTGAGATAAAAAGGGTTTGGCGTCTTCAAATTGTAAAACAGCGGTTGTTTTAGTATTTGTTTGCGGGTAATAACGATTAACTTTTGGGTATTGAAAATTATCTACTTGTTTTTCAAAAACGCCATTGGCGTACAATGGATGTGCATAATTGATGGTTGTGATACGTTTTTCGGCTGTATTTAAAGCTTCAAAAGGAGCAAAACCAAAACGTTGTAAAAACGTATTGTAATCGGATAATTTACCTTTTAGAGATGGTATTAAAACCACTGCGCCTCCTTTATCCGTAAAAACTTTTAAAGCGGTTACTAAGCTGTTTGGTAAAGTTTCCGTTTCATCAATAACTATTAAATTTTGTGTATCAAATAAACTGTAATCTAAATTGCTTGTTGTTTTTGTAGTTAATAGAAATTCATCTTCAGTAAAAATCCGACTTAAATACGATGTATTAGTATCATTAATGGCTAAAACATTAATTTTTGAAGTTTCATTAATATTAAAATATAGCGCATTATCAAACTGTAATTGCTTGTCTTCAATAGTGACTTTACCCTTAATAATTTTATTATTAGGAATATTAAAAATAGCAGTTGCTTTTCCATCTAAATCTACAGAGGCTTTGGATAATAAATTACCGTTGTCAAATAAAGAAATCGGTAAATTTTTAACCTCTAAACCATTATTTTTTAAAACAACAGTTAACTCTAAACTATTAGGATCTTGTTTGGAAATAAATAAACTATCTACAGCAATGTTATTAGTGCTTACGGGTTTTAATTGTACTAAATTTATAGCGATAGCCGTATCTTGTTTAATGTTTAATGTTGCTTTTTTTTGCTGAAAATCAGATATAAATATTAAATTTTTAAGCGTGTTTTTGTCACTAGAAAAGGCCTTTTTAGATTTTAATAAAGCAGCGTCATAAGGCAATTGGTTAGAAACATAATCCAATTGTAAAAGCTCATTTTTTATGGCTTTAATAGTTGTATTTCTATAACTTTCTGTATTAGTTATTAAAGATAATGTTTCGGTTTCCGGTATGGTTTCAATTAGATCCTGAACTGCACGTTTTAACAAGTCTCCTTTTTCACCTTTTGCTTGCATACTAAACGAGTTATCTAGGTAAATAACGGTTTCGGTTTTAGTATTAAAGGTGTTTGTTTTTGATAAATAGGGTTGGGCAAAAGCAATAATAATTGCTGCTAATAATAGCAATCTAGTTAAAAGCGTTAACCACTTTTTAATTGTTGCACTTTTTCTAGTTTGTAATTGTACTTTTTTTAGAGCAGCTACATTAGTAAAATAAACTTTTTGAAATTTTCTAAGCTGAAATAAATGAACAATAATAGGAATAAGCAGTAAGAAAAGCGCGTAAAGAAGTTCTGGGTTTTTAAACTGCATTAATTTTAAAGTTTGTCAAAGATAATAATTGCATTCATAATAAGTGTATATCAAAAATAACATTTTAACAAAAACTTAATGTACGTATTGTGTAACAAATTTTACATTTGAGCGTCTTTTAAGCAGGACCATTAACAAACACAAAGATTTAATATGAAAAAACTTCTAGTAACAACTATTGCAACAGGCCTATTATTAGTGGGTTGTAACAGTACCAAAACATCGGATAAACTTGCATCACAGTCGCCAATAGCAACGTCTATAGATTTATCTAAAGTAGTAGATGATAAAGCACCTGTAACTATTAATCCAGGACGTTTTACAACACAAACCGTAACGTATAGATTGCCTAGAGTTGTGCAAGGAACATATTCTGTGAGTGATTTTGGGAAGTATATTGATGATTTTAAAGCAGTAGATTATAAGGGTAACACGTTGCCTGCAACTAAAGTAGACACTAACACATGGACTATTGCAAACGCAACACAGTTAGACTACATTACGTATAATGTTAACGATACATTTGATCAAGAAGTTACAGGTGGAATAGGTGGAGAGGCACCATTTTCTCCAGCAGGAACAAATATAGAGCCGACTAACTATGTATTAAATTTGCATGGGTTTATTGGTTATTTTGATAGTTTAAAAGACAATCAATACAGTTTAGACGTGACTGCTCCTGCAGACTTTAAACGTACATCCGCATTACAAGAAACGGGTAAAAAAGTAAGTCAAGATGGTAAGTTTGCAACGTCTAGTTATTTTGCACCTCGATATTTTGATATTACAGATAACCCAATGTTTTATGGAGATTTGGATGTTGAAGAATTTCAGGTTGGAGACATCAAGATTGTATTAAGTGTTTACTCGCCAAATAAAGTACACACAGCAGCAAGTATTAAAGCTGTAATGGAAAAAATGATGCAAGCGCAAAAAGCATATTTAGGAGATGTAAATAGCACACCGCGTTATGATATCTATTTGTATTTATCTGAAGGAAAGCCAGACTCTCCAAAAGGTTTTGGTGCTTTAGAGCACCATACGTCTACAGTTGTTGTTTTAGAGGAGAATTCGCCTTTTGAAGCTTTAGCCGAAAGTATGATAGATGTTGTATCACATGAGTTTTTCCATATTGTAACACCGTTGAGTGTTCATTCTGAGGATGTTCATTATTTTGATTATAATCAACCAACATTCTCTAAGCATTTATGGATGTACGAAGGTGTAACAGAATATTTTGCTACATTATTTCAAGTTGATCAAGATTTAATTGACAGTGAAGAATTTTACGGAGATATTTTAGGTAAAATCCAAACATCAGCTAATATGGATGATAGTATGAGTTTTACTACAATGAGTGAAAACGTATTAGATCAACCCTACGCGCCACAATATTATAATGTATACATGAAAGGTGCTTTAATTGGTATGTGTGTAGATATTTTAATGCGTGAAGAGAGTAACGGAAACAGAGGTATTTTATCTTTAATGAAAGAATTATCTAATAAATATGGTAAAAACAAGCCTTTTGAAGATGATAAATTAATAGAAGAACTTACTGCAATGACGTATCCAAGTGTTGGTGAATTTTTAAATACACATGTTGTAGGTGGTACACCAATTGATTACGCTGTGTTTTTTGAAAAAGTAGGTTTATCTTTAGATAAAGGACGCGTTAAAACTAATTATATCCAGAATGATGGTGCTTTAATCTTTACACCAAATAGAGAAACAATGACTATTCCTTTTGGAGAAGCAGTTAAAGACAACAGTTTTTGGGCAGAAAACGGGGTATTACCGGGAGATGTTATTAAAACGGTTGATGGTAAAGAATTAAATATGGGAACTGCTCAAGCTATTATTACAAGTATGTATATGTGGCAGCCAGGTACTGATATTAATGTTGTATTAGATAGAGGTGGAAAAGAAATTGTTATTAAAACAAAAACGACACAATCCTATACAACAGGGACTAAATTAATTGAAAATCCAAATGCTACTGCTGCTCAAAAGGCAACTAGAAAAGCGTGGTTAAAAGGTTAATTTAATTACAAAAAGTTTGGCATAGAAGTTGAATTAACTAACTTAGAGAATGATTTATAGCAGTTATAAATTGTTTGGGCTAATAAACTTTAAAACATATTACAATGAAAAAATTAATTCTTATTGCTTTTACTTTATTTTTAGGAGTAAATACAGCAATGGCACAGGATGCTAAACAAATTGAAGATGCTAATTACGTTATTCTTTTAGACAGTAAAGTGTTTCATTATACAGCAAATGGTGTTGTACAATTAGATGAAGCAATAACGTTACATGATGGGACGGTTGTAGAGACAAACGGAACTTATGTAAACGGTAAGAAAACAGGTAAGCTTGAAGATGGACAATGTTTAGGTATGAGTGGTACATTGTATAAAGACCAAGAAACATTAACAAAGAAGCTTATTAAACTTATGAGGAAATCATAGCTTTTAATACTGATATAAAAAAAGCCTAATCTTTAGATTAGGCTTTTTTTTTATTTTGAAATAGTAAAAGTAAACGTGCTTCCTACATCTATTTTGGACTGTAAAGTAATAGTCCCGTTTAATTTTTTTACTAAGTTTTTTACTGTAAATAAACCAATTCCAGTTCCTTTTTTACCTGAGACATCAGTTTGGTTATTGTTATTAAACAATTTAAACACTTCGTCTTGCTGATTAGCAGGAATTCCATTTCCGTTATCGGTAACAGAAAAGATATGAAAATTTGAGTCTTCAGAATAATTTAAAACAACCTCAGGATTAGGTTTGTTGTTATATTTTAATGCATTATCAACCAAGTTTATTAATACTTGTGTTACAGCTGCTTTATTAATAAATATTAGAGCTGAATTTGGTGTTGTTTTAAAATGCTTATCATCTAATAAATGGATGCGTTGTACACTAGAAAATAGAGTGTCTATTGGAATATATTCTTTATCTACATTTAAAAGTTCGTTGGCTTTATAATGGATTAAGATACCATCTATGTAATTTTTAAGCGACTCAGCAGATTCTTCAATATAATTAATATACTCTACAGAGGCTTCTGTTAAAGTATTGTCTTCTTCCTCTTTTAAAAAACTAGTTAAAGACATGATATTAGCTAAAGGCGATTTTAAATCATGTGAGACATGACTAGCAAATTTATTTAGCTCAGCATTACGATCTAATAATTCTTGTTTAGAGTCGGCTAAAAGGCGATTATTCAACTTTAAATCAAACAAATTAATAACTTGTTTAGCAATTGTAATTAATGCCTTTTTTTGCAGTTTAGTAAGTTGTCTAGGTTTATGATCATAGATGCATAAAGTCCCTAACGCTAATCCGTCTGTATTTCTTAAAGGCACACCGGCATAAAATATAGCTTTAAAACCGTCAACTAACGGGTTATCTTTAAAACGAATGTCTTCTCGGGCATCTTCTACAATAAAAATATCGTCTTCGTGTAAAATAGCGTGCCCACAAAAGGAGATATCTCTTGGAGACTCCTGTATATCTATACCATGATGAGATTTAAGAAAATTACGATCAGTATCTAATAGCGTAATTAAAGAAATTGGTACATCACAAATAGTTGCAACTAAACTAGTAATATTATCAAAATCACTTTCAGGAAGTGTATCTAATAAATTGTACTTTTTGACACAGGATATGCGCTCCAGTTCATTTTTAGGAAAATCAGGTTTGATCATTAAAAGAAATAAATATTACACTATTTTTCACGAAAATACTGATAATTTGGACTTTAAGTGTTAAAATTTTTCAAAAACACCTAAGCCGAATAACGCAAAATCATATTTAACAGGATCATCGCTATCCAAAGCTCTTAAAGCAGTATCTAATTCGGCTAAAGCCTTCCCATCATTTTGTTTGCGTTTTAATAACCCTAGTTTACGTGCTACATTACCAGAGTGTACATCTAACGGGCATGATAGCTGTGCAGGGTTAAGGGTAGTCCAAATACCCAAATCTACATTTGTATTATTGGGTCTAATCATCCAACGTAAAAACATGTTTATTCTTTTAGCTGCACTATTTTTTAGCGGATCACTAATGTGTTTTTGTGTACGTTGCAAGTGTTCTATTTCAAAAAAAGTTTGCTTAAAGTAATGGATAGACTGCTGTAAGCTATCGTTTTGGGCGTGTTTATTAAATACAGCTTCTAGACCGTCGTGGTTATTATAAATGTGTTGCAATCCTTTTATAAAAGTTATAAAATCTAAGCCATTAAATGTACGATGCACAAACGCTTCTAGCTTTTCTAAATCAGACTCTTGATGATTCATAACAAAATCAAATGGTGATTGGTCTAAAAAATCCATCATTTTATGACAATTAGTAATAATGCTTTTACGGTTTCCCCAAGATATTGTAGCACTTAAAAAACCAGAAATTTCAATGTCTTCCTTTTTTGTAAATAAATGCGGAATTTGTATTGGGTCACTTGTAATAAAGTCAGGTTTATTGTACTGTTCTACTTTATTATCTAGAAAATCTTTAAGGTCTTTTTTATTCATTTATGTTATTCTATGATATAAGTGTTTGATACTGCTGTAAATGTTTCTTGATTAGAGTTTTGTATAGCTACTGTTAAGTTAAAAGGGCTATCTGATTGAATGGTTTGATCAAAAAATAAAACGATTGAATCAGGAGCTCTTGACAATGTGTTTTCTTCACTATCTGTAGTGTTGTAAAATTGACTAATATCTAACGGATTGTCTATATTATAATAAGCAAATTTCATGATGCTATTTAAACTTTGACCAGCAGCAATACCATTAATTTCTTGGTCTGCGGTAATATTTAGATCTGTAAATTCTGATTGATATATGTATACATTGTCAGGACAACTTGTTGCTACAGCAGTATTAAAGTTGAATGATGATGCGTTTATTACACTAACATCATCGTAGTCATAAATTATATTAAGATAGACTATTAAGTCTTCTGACGTCGTAGTAATTGGATCTTCTGTGTCGTTAAAAATTTCAATAGATTGTAAATTAACCAAATAAGTTTTTTCTCTACAACAGGAAAACAATACAAATTGAAGACTTAGAAAAAAGAGTAGGGAATAAGCGGTTTTTTTTAACATTGCTTTTATTTATAGATGTCAAAACTACACTTTGGTTGCGTGAAAAAATCTGATTTTAATTTTTAAGACATAAATATTACAGACGGAATAATTAAAACAGCATTATAACACGCATGTAATAACATGGAATATATCAAACCTAATCGGACACGTACATATCCAAAAACTAATCCAACAACAATCTGTGGAGCGACTAATAATGGTGATAAAAGTATAAGTTGTGGCGTTATTTCAAAATTAAAAAGATGGACATACCCAAATAACAGAGAAAATGTATAAAATGCTATTTTAAAATACTTTTTACTAAAAAGTGTAATAGGTCCTCTAAAAATTAATTCTTCTATTATTGGTGCTAAAATTACTGCTGAAGATATAATATAAAGTGGTGTTTCTTCTTCAAATAATTTTGATACCGCGTGATCATCGGGACTATAAACACCTAAAGCTTCTAAGAGCGCAATTATAAGACCAAAACCTAGTCCTAAAGCTATACAAATAGGGACACATGCTAACACAATGCCTACTTTTTGTTGTACAGTAGCGTGTTTAAGTTGTTTTAAACGTGGGTTTTTTACATACTTTAAGATAGAGGAAAATAACTGCTTCATATGTTATATTATTTTTCCGTCTACCATAGTTAATTTTCGGTCTGCTAGATTTGCTAATTCTTCGTTATGTGTAACAATTACAAAGGTTTGTCCAAATTGATCTCTTAATTTAAAAAATAAGTTATGAAGATTCTCTGCACTTTCACTATCTAAATTTCCAGAAGGTTCATCAGCAAAAATAAGTTCGGGATTATTTACTAACGCTCTAGCTACTGCTACACGTTGCTGTTCTCCTCCAGATAACTCGCTTGGTTTATGATTGTAGCGATGTGATAAGCCTAAAAAGTCAAGTAATTCTTTAGCTCTGTTTTCAGCTTCAGCTTTATTTGTTCCTTTAATAAAAGCAGGAATACAGACGTTTTCCATTGCTGTAAATTCAGGTAATAACTGATGAAACTGAAAGATAAACCCTATATGTTGATTTCTAAATTGTGCAAGTTGCTTGTCTGATAATCCAGTAATTTGTTTACCATTAATTTCAAGCGTACTTTTTGTTTTATTATCAATAAAATCTAAGGTTCCTAATATTTGTAACAATGTTGTTTTTCCTGCTCCAGAAGCCCCAACAATAGATACTATTTCTCCTTTTTTAATATGGACGTCTACACCTTTTAAAACGTGTAAATCGTCATAATATTTATGTATATTTTTTGCTTTAATCATAGTTACTTATAAAGTACGGAAATTACTACTTTATATATTCTTAGGCAACAATTAACTGGTTTTGCTTTTCTTTTTGAATACGTTCTTTAAATCGTTATAATCAATAAAGTAGACTAATTTTAACGAAAACGTATTACGTTGCTCTTGTTTAAACAGGTCTCCTGTGCTATCAAAAAAGCTAGCTTCAGAGTCGTTAGAAAAATTAAATATTTGATTTCTATATAAGGCAGTCAGGTTACTTCCTGGCGCAAATTGCCAAGTATAACTTAAATCTAAATTCCATGTGTTAAAGTTAATGTCTGGATCAAAATCGGGATCACTGCTTATGTTGTTTTTGGTATATATATCAGATCTGTTTAAAGTCCCATTGTCTTGTAATACATACAAACTATTGTCATAGGTTACTGTACTTAAATAGTTTCTAAAACTTAAGGTTAAAGCATTAAAAGAGTTGAAGTTATAACTTCCAGAAATACTAGCAGTCATATCCACACGGTCACGCTGCCCAAATAAAATTCTGTCGTCAATTTCTTGACCATTAACATAACCTCTATCTGCAGTATAGTTGTCATAATCAAACCCAAGTACCATTAAAAATTTGTCGTTAAATTTAAATCTAGGATTTAAACCAAACCATATATTATTGAAATTTTTACGAGTATCGTTAAATAAACGTCCGTACCCTAAATTAGCATCTAAAGCAAAAAACAAGTTGTAGTTACTAGAAATCCACATATTAGCTTGCGCATAATTTTCTGTAACAAAATAGCTGTCAAATCCGTTTCTAGGCTCAAAATAGTCATATTGTTTTCCAAAATTCCAATTACCGTTTATTCCAAGATTGTGTAGTGTTTTTGTTTGTCCATTAAAATTAAACCCAGTATTAGCCCCAGTAAATGTATTAGGATTAGCCAATTGATTGTAGTTTATCCAAGTCCCTAAATAGGTGTTATTAAAGTTTTTTGAAGGCTCAAAAGTACGATAGCTAACCTCTGCATTAAAATTGCTGTAATTGTTTCTAAACAGTATCCCTAAGTCGTTGATATCATAGTTTTCATCAGCATAGTCATAAGTTGCACTATAACGTAAATTACCACTGTTTTTACCTAAACCAAGACGTGCAGTGTAACCATTGTCTTTATTTTGAACATCATTAAATGTGCTCATTTTAACTTCGGCTATAGCCCCATAAGTATTGCTTTTATTTACTAAATCTAATAATAGACCAGTAACATTGGCATCTCTAAAATCACCATCTCTAGTCACATTAGTATTAATTAAGGTAATAGCAGAGTTTTTATTAAACTGTTGGTCTAATACCATAATGTTATAATTGGCAAGAGGCTCTATAACTTGGCTTCTTTTAAGACCAGTATCTTCATTTGTAATGGATACTTCGGTTTTTTCGGTAACAGCATTAAAAAAACCAATTCCTAATCCATTTTTAGTACGTCCAGAAACCTTAACAGCATTTAATAGCTGTATTTTTTCAGGAAAATCGCCAACTGACTCATTATCGTCTAAACTTAATCGTCCTGAGGCACGGTCTCCAATACGTCTAGAGTAAAATAGATTTCCTTTGCTAAATAAATCGACACCTTCAGTAAAAAATTGACGTTGTTCAGAGAATTGTTGTTCAAAAGGCCCCAAGTTTAATTGTACATCGTCAAATCCGGCTTGACTAAAATCGGGGATTAATGTAGCATCTAAAGTTAAGTTTTCGGTTAAACCGTATTTAATATCCATTCCGGCAGCAAAATCACTATCTGTTTGGCCATCAAAAGTACTTACCAATCCAGAAGCATAAGGGAAAAAGCTAAGTCGGGTAGGAGGTGTGATGTTTTTAATTCCTTTCAACTCGGCATTATACAATCCAATATTACCTTTTGTAACATCAATTGCACTCCACGTCATTTGCTCACGTGTTTTTCTGTAATGTCTATGAAATTGAATTCCCCAAGTTGGATCTTCTTGTTGCGTAAAACGTAAAGCACGGTACGGAATTTTAATCTCTACAATCCAACCATCATCCACTAATTTGACGCTACTTTCCCAAACCGCATTCCAACCAAAGTCTTCACCATAATTTGGACTTTCAACAGCGTCAGCTTGTGTTCCGGAGCTAAACACAAAAAATTCAGTATTATTTTGGGCGTCATTATTAGGATTAAAAATTAAACCAAAAAAGTCTGACTGTCCAAAATTATCACGTTGTGTAAATTGACGCATAATATCTTCTGGGTTGTCATAACAATATGCAGCGACATAAATACCAGTATCGTCATAGGTCATTTGGACCTTTGTCTTTTTATTATCGGGCGCTGTATCTCCTACATCTGGTTTAAACTCTGTAAAGTCTGTTGCTATTTGTGCATCACTCCAGGCTTTATCATCTAAAACGCCATCTATTTTTGGAGGATAGTCGGTACGTTTAATTTGGTAAGATTTTTTGTCTTGGGCTAAGGTTTGAAAAGAGATTAGTAATGCAAAAAAAGTGATTAAAAAAGGTTTCATTAAATTTTGATTGATGGTTTCTGTAGTAAAGACAGTAAAATTATTCCTTTGTTACAGTTTTAGATTACAAATCTAAATTTGATGTTAAAATAAACTCCTAATTAAACGTTAAAAATTTATTTTGACTATTGTCGAATAAAGAAAAGCTATGCGGAATTAGTTATTTTTATACTATGAAAGAAGAAAATTTACAAATAGCCACATTTGCTAATGGCTGTTTTTGGTGCACAGAAGCTGTGTTTTTAAGAATAGAAGGTGTGGAAAAGGTTGTGTCTGGTTATACAGGTGGGACTATTAAAAACCCTGCTTATAGAGAAATAGGTACAGGAAGAACAGGACATGCAGAAGGTATTCAGATATTTTATGACGAAAATAAGGTTACTTTTACAACGTTATTGGAGTTGTTTTTTGCAACGCACGATCCAACAACATTAAACAGACAGGGACATGATGTGGGGACACAATATAGATCTGCTATTTTTTATAATTCTGAAAGTCAAAAAGAACAAGCGGAAGCTTTTATTGATTTATTAGAAAACGAAGCTGTTTTTGATAGTCCTATTGTTACAGAAGTTACTGCGTTAGGACCATTTTATATAGCAGAAGCCGATCATCAAATGTATTATGACAGAAACCGAGAAACATCTTACTGTCAGTTTGTTATAGATCCAAAAATTAATAAGATAAAAAAGTATTACAGTACTAAATTAAAAGAAAACACGCCTAAAGATGCCATATAAAAAGTTTGAAGAGTATAACGTTAAAGTTACAGATGATGTTAAAAACCGTTATAAAAATATTATTGAAGATTTAGGTGAAGACACACAACGTGAGGGGTTATTAAAAACACCAGAACGTGCTGCAAAAGCGATGCAATATTTAACGCAAGGGTATGATCAAGATGCAGCAGAAATCTTGAAAGGTGCGATGTTTAAAGAAGATTACAATGATATGGTTATTGTTAAGGATATTGAGTTTTATTCGCTTTGCGAACATCACATATTGCCATTTTTTGGAAAAGCGCATATTGCTTACATCCCTAACGGACATATTGTAGGTTTAAGTAAATTACCAAGAATTGTAGATGTGTTTTCTAGACGTTTGCAAGTACAAGAGCGATTAACACATCAAATATTAGATTGTATAAATGACACATTACAACCGGAAGGTGTAGCTGTAGTAATAGAAGCAAGTCACATGTGTATGCAAATGCGCGGTGTGCAAAAACAAAACAGTGTCACGACAACTTCTGGGTTTAGAGGTGCTTTTCAAAACATAGAAACGCGTACAGAGTTTTTAAATTTAATAAGTTCTAAATTAAGCTAGATTTTTGGAATACTATTTGCTTTATATTAAATAGAATTACAAAATATTATAAATGATTTTTAACGACACAAACAAATACACAAAACTATTTTTAGGGCTAATTTTTGATGCTTTAGGATATGTTTCTTTTATTATACCTGGTATTGGCGAATTTGCTGATATTGTTTGGGCGCCTGCGTCCGCATGGTTAATGACTAAATTATACAAAGGTCGAACCGGAAAAATAGCTGCTGTTTTCACCTTTATTGAAGAAGCATTGCCTGGGTTTGATATTATACCATCCTTTACCTTAATGTGGTTATATACGTATGTCTATAATAATAAGTCTAAAGAGGAAACCATAACGGTTAAATAAAAAAACAAGTAACAAAAAAGCTGCATCTTATTAAGATGCAGCTTTTTTATTTATAGTATAGTTTTCTAATGGCAATAAAAATTAAAATCATCCCAGAGTAACCAACAAAAAACGGTATGATGTAGTCTTTTAATCCTAAAACTAATAACACAGCAATTATCAATAACTGAAAACCTAATCCAAAAGTAGAAATTGAGGTCATTAACCATTTAGGCACTATTTTACCGTACGCAGCTCTTGGGTCTAGAAAATAGATGGTTTTATCAAAACCGCCATATAAGGCTGTGTATAATTTAAAAAGAATATTGACATGGCGTTGTTGTTCTCCTTTTAAAGCAGTGGGTATTTTAGTTTCAAAAATACGACTGGTTGTATCACCATCAAATTTGTTTCTTAAAATAACGTAGTAATAATTGTATAAAGTACCTTGTAATTGTATGCCTAAAAAGGCTAATAGTGTTAACCAAATTGAGGTATCCGTTATATACCAAATAGCTATAAAAATTATGGCATTTAATAATATATCTGCAACCGAGTCTAGGTAGCGTCCCGTATAAGATGGTGTTTGTTTTACTCTAGCTAACTCGCCATCCGCTGCATCCAAAATTGATTTTAGAATTAAAAAAAAAGCAGCCCACCAATAATTGCCATTAATTATAAAATATATAGCTATTAAACCGGATATAATAAAGGCTAAAGTAACATGAATAGGCGTAAAAGAGGTGTTTTTTAAATTGTTGGCAATAATTTGAGCAATAGGTCTTCCATAGTCTGAAAGATCTATAAATTTATGCGCTTTTGGTAATTTTGACATGTAAAGTCATAAGATAGATAGGTGTTGCGGAATATACCAAGTTGATACTTAAAATAGAAACTTCCAATTATAGTAAAGTATGCAAAGATAAGACTTTATAGATTGTACTGTATTGCTAAATTGTTGATTATAATATTTTAGTTAATAGTTCGATATTCTTTTTAATTATAATTGAATACAAGAAGTTGCAACGTATAGGTTTTAACTAAATCATAATTTACTATTGCGTGATACCGTTTAGAATAATATCACGCTCTAAGATTGAATAATTACCGTAACAATTATAACTTTAGTTACAAGTTGTTTTGCAAAGCTAAAATTTCAGATGCAGTTAAAGCCACATTGTAAAGCCTTACTTCGTCAATAATACCTTTAAAAGTATTACTTTCTAATCGTAACCTTGAACCAATTAATAAAGGGAATGAATTTGTATTACTTTCTCCATTAATAATGACAGAATCTTCCAGGACTCCATTTACGTATAAAAACATCTCAGAATCCTTTAAGACTCCCGTTATTAAATACCATTCATTTATTTGATACCCTTGCTTACTGACGTGGTTTATTGTTGCTCCATTTTCTGTAGTAGCGGTAAATGAGATGGCTCCTGTAGCGGACATACTTAATCCATAAGGCACAGTTCCTATTCCATTTACGGCAGCTCCTTTTCTTATAATTGTTTGCGATTTGATTTCTTCAGGATTAACAAGTGCTGAGATTGTAAATTCATTTGTTAAATTTAATGCCGCACTGTGGTTAATTTCTATAATATCATCTATACCATTAAATCTAAAAGCACTGTTGTCTATCCCTTGGTTGTCAGTACTTAAAATGGCACCTTTAACCAAACTAGTATTCTCTAAATTTATTTGGTCTATAGCATTACCATTAAAAGGAAAATAAGCGACTAAATTTTTATTACTTGTATCAATGGTTTGCATATCATCATCGTTATTACAACTAGTTAATATTAGAAATAATAGTCCAAAAAGTAATGTTGTGTTTTTCATAATTGATAAGTTAGGTTTAGTCTCTTTTTCTAACATATATTGTGCCACTTTAGATTTTTTTTAATTTATATTTTTAGAGATTTAATTAGACACATAGTCCTCATCTACATAGAGAAAATCTTGTTTAATTCTAAGGTTGTACTTTTACTTAGCTTAAATTTTGAAACAAATGTCATCTACCAAATATCAATTTAATCAAGTATTAGAACGTAAAGGAACAAATGCCATGTCTCTTGAAGGTTATAGAGGGTATCTTTTTGATCCAGATGAAGACCTTAGTGGTAAATATCAAGAGACAGATTTTATCAAAATGTGGGTTGCAGATATGGAGTTTGCTATTGCTCCAGAAATTATTAATGCTATGAAAGCGCGTTTAGAGCATCCATTATTGGGATACTCTATGGTTGCTGATCCTTCTTATGCTTTAAGTTTTAAGCAATGGTGTATTAAGCGTTATAATTGGGCGATTGACACAAATCATTTAGTACACGCCAAGGGTGTTGTCCCGGCTTTATATGATTTGATTGGTCATATTTGTAAATCAGATCAAAAAGTATTGATTATTACGCCTTCTTATGCCTTTTTTAAGCATGGAACGGATTATAATGAGGTAGCGTTGGTCTGTTCTGATTTGCTAGAAGAAAAAGGTGAATTTAGAATGGATATCGATGATATAAAAATTAAAGCTTCAGACCCTAAATGTGTTTTAGCAATATTTTGTAGTCCACATAATCCTTCGGGAAGATTATGGTCTAAAGAAGAGCTAGTAGCGTTTGGCGACGTTTGTTTAGAAAATGGCTTGACTATTATATCTGACGAAATTCATTGTGATGTGCTCCGAAAAGATAAAATTTTTACACCATTGGCTAGTCTTTTTCCTAATTCGGATAAGATTATCACTTGTATGGCACCAAGTAAAACATTTAACCTTGCCGGGAATATGTTTGCTAACATTATCATTCCTAACGAAACATTACGCCTTAAGTACAACGAAAATTATTTACCTGTAGAAAATCCATTAAGCATCGTAGCAGCTAAGGCTGCTTATTCAGAAGGGCATGCTTGGTTGGTTGAGTTGACAGATTATTTAGATGAAAACTTTAAGTACTTAAAAACACAATTAGATACCTATTTACCTAGGGCGACATTCAATATTCCGGATGCAACGTATTTGGCTTGGGTAGATGTTAGTTATTATTTTAATGATAATGAAAACCTTACTTTATTCTTTGCTAAAAATGCTGGTGTTTTATTGGAAGGAGGTAATATGTTTGTTGCTAATGCTGATGGTTATATTAGATTAAACCTAGCGTGTCCTAGAGTAATATTGGAGGAGGGCTTACGCCGAGTAATAAAGGCGATATTAGAAAAGTAATTGTTTTTATGTGGTATTTCTACTTTGTTTTTAGATTGAATCAGTTTTTGATTTTTGACAACCCAATCCATTCGTGTTCAATATCCTTCATTAATAAAGCATTATCAAATTTGACAGAGCCTTTTGGGAAAATACTCTCATTTTCAAAAAAACTGGATCTTACGTGCTCAACTTCTAAAAGTGATACTTTCCAATTATAGACTTTTAATTCAAGGCCATCAAAATTATTTTTGTCGGGAGAATAGCCCACTGCACCATTTTCAAAGAATTTAGAAGCACAGTCTAAATTTTCAAATACACTTTCGGTATTCCAAGTGTTTGTTTCTTTTGCTGTTATGGATAGTGCAGTACCGTCATGACTTATAAAAGCGACTTTGTACTGTCCGTCTTTTTCATTTATTGTGAAATTTGCTAAATGATGAATGCCAGGAAATATAGTTCCTCCAGCTAATGCATTTAACTTGGAAGACGTATCTCTTCTTGGTATATAAACACCTTCTTTTTTCTTATCATTTTCAGTCCATACAACAGCAATACGATGTGCGCCATTTTCAGATGAAATTCCGATTTGTTTAGGCAAACCTTTTGGTCTGATGTCCTTTAATCTTATCAAACAGATTCCTGCAATACCTTTTCCATTTACTAATTTAGGTTTAAAAGGTTTTGGTAGATAATTTTCTAAGACCGCTTTGTCAATTTGATAATTGATTAAAATTCGTCGGTCTATAATTCCTTTTATTTTTGGTATTTTCATCTGAGTGATTAAATTTAAAAGGCAATTTTGAAATTAGTAGTCTGTTTAGATACCTAACTTAGCAAATAAAAACCAAATGGAAAATCTACTTAGATTTTTATCAGTAGGCGTAAACTAGTAATATTTAATTTCGCAAGGATAGATACAGTTTCTTTTTATTGAATTACAGATTTCTTAAAACCGTATTACTCTTATTGTAATTTTCGATTAGCAGATTAACAATAACCGCCTGTTGCCCTCTTTTTCCTTAGGTGCGCGATGTATACAAGGTAGGACTTGGCTTCTTGGGTGATCAACTGCTAGCTTCCATAAATGACCAACGCCTAGGTTTATAATATTAGCATTAGGTTTGGGCTGATAGTGTAAATCAAAGAAATACTCGCTTAAAAACGATTCAAAACCATCATCAGCGCCATCATATAGTTTTTTTAATTCCTGACGTATTTCTGGTACCAATATTTTCTGATTAGCTTGTGCATTGGGTAATATCTCACTAGGTTCTCCGTGATAAGTGCATAAAAAAGTATTAGTTGGTATAGGAGAACGGTCTACATGAAAAGAGTACACATCCGTTGGAAAAAGGGGATAGGCATCGTCTCTTTGATAACTCTTGATCACATTAAGTATTGGAGAGGCACCTTGTGCTTTTAGCGTCTCTAAATCATTTAAAATAATATTACGAGCAAGTTGTCCCTGTTTACTTAATTTTAGATCTAGTAGCTCTTTTTTATTAAGTTCTACTATAGTTTCGTTTTGTTCTACTTGCTTAATAATTTCAGAAAAATCACCCACTAGATTACGAGTCCAACAACTTGCGTTGATTTCCGCTTGAAAAGGTATAGATATAAGATCTTTAAAATTTGTGACATATCTAATTTGTTTCTCAGCTTGAGATAAATCTATCATATTGGTGTATAATGTGATTGTATTCGATTAATTAAGTGTTTAAACGTCTAATTTAGGGAATAAAAACCAAATAGAAATCCGCAAGAATGCTCGAATAGTCTAGAACTAGAAATCAATTAAACATGGAGTTATGTGCAGTTTTTATTCCTCGTTGTATTCATAAATTCGTTCGGTTTTTCCATTTAATTTTCGGAAATGACCAATTATATTTTCAAATTTTGGTTCGATTTTAAAAGTACCATATTGGTCGATAAACCCCCATTTACCATTGATTTTTACAGGTGCTAAATCATATTTAAAACTTCGTGCATCGTCAAATTTGAAATCAATAATTATGTCCCCTTTATTATTAATATAGCCATATTTTCCATTTTGTTTTGCTATTGCCAATCCATTATGACTAAAATAAGAAAGGTTCTCATAAATTGGTTTTATTAGAATAGTTCCAGTTGTATCTGCTAATCCATATTTCTCGTTAGTTAAATACCACATATATTTTCCTTGTGGATAACCAAAAGCTCTGTATTTCTTTTGCATTATGGTATCTCCAAATCTATTTAGTTTTCCTAAAGTGTTTGTGTATGCAGAACCAATTAATGGAAATTTTCTTTCGTTCTTTTTATATTCAATTGTGTCAATTATTTTTCCAGACTTATCTATTCTACAATCATAGAATTTTGGCTCTAACATGATATATTTTGGATTAACAGTTGTCGTGTCAGTAGTTTCTATTTCGACTTCCGCAAGGCCATTTTTAAATTCGTAAGCAAGAGAAAATAATGTGTCTATTTCTAAATTTCCATTAACATCTATATATCCCCATTTTCCGTTTTTGATAAACTGAACAGAAGCCAACTCTTCAGAAAATTCTTCTGCATCTGAGAAGGAAGTTTTAGATATTAATTTACCTTTTAAATCCGCAAAATTGTAGTGGTTTTCTGTTTGAACTAAAACTCTCTCGTTTTCAACATGCCCAATGAAATCATAGTCATAATCAATCACTAATTTTCCTTCGATATCTATTAATCCTTGTTTTCCGTTTTTATATGTGTCTGCAAAACCATTGTAAAAACTATTTATAGAATCGAAAGTTGGTTCAATAAGCCACTTTCCTTTAGAATTTATTGCTCCGTATTTACCATTATATTTTGCTGGAACTATTTCAGTTTTGTCTACCGAACAGCTTGTTAAAAAAAACAGAATTATAATGTAATTGACGGTTTTCATAAATTGTAGGCAACGGTTTTTATATGATTTGTTGCGTGGTTTAAGCACTAAGTTTAGCAAATATAAACTCAATAGAAAATACGTGAGTGTTTTAGTAAGTAGGCTAGAACTAGCAATGAATTATACACGTTGTTGTAAAACGTTTTTATTCAGTAACTCTTTTTCAATACTTGTCCGAAATCCAATATAAGTTATTTCGGCAATATTTATTTTCTTATTTTCAATCCATTCCGCATCTTCATTTATTAATTTTAATTCCGCTTCATTTTCTGTTAGATTTTTAATTTGTCCGACAAAATATGAATCATCATCAGCTTCTGTAAATACTGCAATCAACTCTTCGTTTTCCAATTCCGATAAACATTCGAACATATTGTTCATTTTTTCGAGTGGTAGTTTTCCGATAAATTCAGCGTAATTGTTATTCTTTATTTCACTTAATTCTTCTTCGTCCCATTCTCGATATTTTTCAATTTCGAATTTTCTAATAATTGCAAAACCATCAAATTCTTTTGTCTCGTCATTAAAACAGATAAATATGAAGATATTGTCGTTAGATTTTAGGCAAATTCCTGAATAAACTTCGTCACGATTTGATACTAAATCAACGTGAATAGGAATCCCATTTTTGATGGTTTCTTGCATTTTTATTTAAGTTTACTCAATTCAGTTATTCTCTCTAACGCACTTATAAAGTTTTCTTGTTTTTCCTTATCACACCAATCAAATAAATAAATATTATAAGAATTTGTCATTTCAAAAGTTATATTTCTTTTGTCAGAATATTGAATAACAGAATCTTTTTCAGTTGCTTTAATGTTTATTTGTTTCATTGTATCTGTCAGTGAATGAATAAAATTTATATCCACATAAATATCTTGTAATGGAATTTCCCACTTCTGAAAGAATTCTGTTTTAGATTTACCAATAAAGAAAGTTAAAGTAGAATCGGTTGGATTGTATTTCGCTTTAGTGTGAACTTCTAATTGATTTGCGTCAGTACACTCAAACATATAGTTTTCTATAATTCTACCTAAATAAGTCATATCAGTACTTTTTTCAATCTTGTCTTTTTCGGAAGAGCAAGAAAGAATTAAGAAGAATGTTAGTATGCTGATTGTCTTTTTCAAATGTTTTACAACGGTTTTATGTATGATTTCGTTGCGTGTTTTAAGCATTAAAGGTAGCAAATAAATCACAGATAGAAAGTCCGAAGGAATTTCCCAAGTGAGCCAGAACTAGCAATTAATTTTATACGGTGTTGTGCCCAGTATTTTTATTTCGTTATAGTTTTCAATTTATAGTTTCCTAGTTTAAAAAATGCACAAATCAGTAGCCACATAATTGCAGCAGAATAATCTTTTGACTTAAAAAAGCAATGAGCAATATTGTTCCTTAAATTCATTCCTTCTGAAGTGAACAAAAATCTAAATAAAGCGATATCATCTTCTGGCACCAATTCTTTAAATTTTTCGTTTTCTAATAATTTTTCAAAGGAAATTCTTTCTTGTGTTCCGTTTTCCTTAATGTCAATTGTCTGTGCTCCATTATATCTAGAAAACTCTCTTAAAATACCTTCAAATTTTAAAACTAAAGAATCAATAGATAAAATATAACCAGATGAACTGTTTGTATTTGTTTTAATGTCAATCTCTGATTGCTTGAAATAACTATCTAGTGCAGGTGTTAAAAGTTGTAACCAATTATAAGTTTCTGTTTTACCTGCAGGATTTTTTATCGAAAATTCAACTCCATACCAGGTATTGTTTTTTAAAAAATCTTTTAATGAATCAAAACTGATTTTTCCATTTTTCAATCCTTTAGAAAACACTAACCAAAGATGGCGTAATGTGAAATTTTGAATATGAATGTAGTATGAATTAATTCCACCTTTATTGCCACTCACATTTCTATTAATATCAAAACTCATTGTACTAACTAAATCCATCATTACGGAATTAATTTTCTCGTCTAGTACTTTAGCTTTCGGAAAAATTTGGTCAGAACACATCAAATACTCGTAGATATCTTTGCTTTCTCCTTTTTCAACTAGGTTTGTTGTCATTTCATTAAGCGCATCGTACCACTTTTGTAATTCAGGGCTAGAATGTTCAGTCTTTATTGATTTAAAATTTAGATTATCTTTTGCTTTCTCAATTAAAACGGTTACTTCTTCAATCTTTTTTTTATTTCCAGCTTTTTGATATTCCTTAAGTGCTTTTAGATAAAAATCGTGCACTACAAAACTTTCTTTATGTTTTGAAGAATCAGCAATATGACAATCGCCTAATTTGTTATGAAAATCTCTTTGTGATTTCCCTAGTTTTATTGATATATCAATTAATAATTGAAGATACTCTTTGTTTAAATCTGGATATAATTCCTTGTCTATTACTTCTTTTGAATAAGCAAAGAATTTGTTGGTGTGGGCTTTTTCTAATTTTTTACCATTTTTAGTGATAAAATCCATTAATGAATATTTTTGAAAACCATTGATGTCTTCTGCGTCTAGCTTAACTATTAAGAATTTTATTGAATCCTCTCTTTTGTAATTTATTGTTTGTGCTAACACAAACAAATTTTCAAACATTTCAGAAAATCCTCTGTTTGATAAATTGTCGTCTTTAGGTAAAAGAACAGATTTAATAAAATTGAAATAATTATCTATTGCTTTTTTCGCGTAATCAATGTGTTTGTGAGAACTATCCCAAAGCAAATGGTTGTACTTCGCTAAATATTTTGGACTTATAGAATCATTTAAACCTGCTCGATCTTTAATATATTCAAAATCTTCAAATAAAGATTTTGAAGGATAACTACTTTCATTATTTGAAAATAGAGGAACATAATTTCCTCGTTTAAAATTAAAATCTGAAAAGTAAATTTCGAATGTGCATTTTTTCTTTTCAACACTATCTTCAATGCTATCTCGTAAAGACGTTAAATTACTTGAAATTCCGAATTTTTGGTCAAAACCATTATCGTTTTTTATGTAATCGTAATAATCTTTTAAACTCTTAAACATTCTTTGATTGACGGATTTTCATATTGGGCACAACGTGATTGTGTATGGTTAGTTGCGTGATTTATGGAACTAAGTTAGCAAATAAATCACAGATAGAATATTCCGCAGGAATGTTCGTAAGTAGGCTAGAAGGAAGCAATTAATTATACACGGTGTTGCCCACAGTAATTATTTCTACTTTCGCTAATGAGTCAATTTCTTTTTGATTCAGTTCAGTTTTATTATTTGTATATATTTTCAAATTAATTTCGTTAATTCTGTCAGGATTCATTCTCCAACCTTTCCAATTTTTCGGTGTTTTAAGTTCAACTTGATAATTTCCTTTAAATTCTGATGGAATAATTATAGAATTTTCATTTAATTCCACACTTTTACTAAAGGGAAAACTCCAATTCAATTCAGAGTTTTCTAAATTCCCATTATTATAAATAATAACGAAATATTCAGTTTTATATTCAGTCAAATCAACATACAGTTTTTTGTTGTCGGACAAATAGAATAGCAAAATAATTCCAATAAATACAAATTCAAAAATCGAAAGTTTGAATGGTTTTATTTTATTCACTAAAATTCTGTCAATTACTAAAAATGGAATACAAATAAAAACTCCAAGTAAAACTAAAACTCCACCTAAACTTGCTCCACCATTCAAAGTCAATCCATAAATCCCAAACGGAATTCCGATAAACAAAACAAAAATTCCAACTACCAAAAATAGAGTTGGTTTTTTCCTTAAATTCTCTTTGAAGTTCTTCATTTTTTTATTGTGGGCAACGTGCTTGTGCATGACTTAGTATGCGTTGTTAAGTCAACTAAATTAATAAATAAAAACTACCCATTAGTGAAATTCGGCAGAATTTCACGATACGCATAAAACAAGCATATTAATTATGCACGTTGTTGCCAGGCGTGGAATTTCGCTAATTATTTCACATAATCAATGTCATTCCGTTTGAGTGAAATTCAACACAACAGTTGGAATTCGGCAATAGATTCATCCGCTTTCAATTCGGATTTGAGTGAGGTTCAATAGTCTGAATTTCACACAAGGCTGCTTAAATTCCGTAAACTATATAAATTCCGTTTGATCAGAATTCCGCAAGAGTGAAATTCAGTTTACAGTAAGTTTTTCGGAGTTTGAGTCGGCAGGAATTCGGTTATTTTAAAGTCCTATTTTTTCAGTTAGAGTGGAATTTGTATTATACTGATATAGGTTGACCTTTTTTTGTTAATATTTTCTAGTTCAAAAGATTTTTTTTAGACGTTTAGAAGGTAAAAAAAATAGTTT
>NZ_FORM01000005.1 GCF_900114005.1 Olleya namhaensis | reverse complement strand
GCAGGAGATCACGTGGTAACCGTAAGAGATATTAATGGATGTGGAGAAACAAGTTTACCGGTATCAATAATGGATTACCCACATTTCTTCACACCCAATGATGATGGCTTTAATGACACATGGAATATCTACGGTATCGGAGATCAACCAGAAGCAGTGATTTATATCTTTGATAGATACGGTAAGTTATTAAAACAACTAAGCCCAACAGGATTAGGATGGGATGGAACCTATAATGGTAACCCAATGCCAACCAGTGACTATTGGTTTACTGTAGATTATAGAGAACCAAATGATCCAGATAATACTAAAAAACAATTTAAGGCACACTTTACCTTAAAGCGATAAGTATTATCGAAACAACATACTATTAACTAAAAAAGCCTGAACAAATAAATGTTCAGGCTTTTTTTTATACTTATTATAAGTTTAAAGAAACGTATTAGTTTACTTCAAAAGTGATTTTTAAATTAACTCTAAAGTCAACAACTTCGCCATCTTTAACACTAGCACTTTGATCTTGTACATATACAGATCTAATGTTTTTAACGCTTTTAGAAGCATGCTTTACTGCTTTTTGGTGGTGTTTTGTTAAGTTTTATAGGGGTAGAATATATCTTGGTTGGTAATAGATTAGTTTTATCTAAATTTTTAGTACTTCTATTTTGTAATTACTATTATTTTAAATTAGGCATTAGGCATTAGGCATTAGGCATTAGGCATTAGGCATTAGGCATTAGGCATAAAAAAAACCTGAACATTCGTTCAGGTTTTTAATTTATATAAATTAAATATGGCTTATAGTTTAAACCCTAAGGTTAAAGTAATATTTGAGTTTTTAGTATCTAAGGCAACAGGGTTGGTTAAACCAACATTATAAAACTGTTCGCTTCTGTCTTGTTTAGAGCTCGTGTAAGCTAAGTCTAGGTTAGTATTACCAAAGTTGTACCCTAATCCTAATGAGTAACCTGTAAGGTCTCCTATTATAGTGTCATCAGCATATGGGCTTTCTTCTATTCTGTAGCCACCTCTAAAACTTAATTGTTTTACTTTATATTCCGCACCAATCTTGTAAGTTGAAGCAGCAGTTAACACATTTGCCATTAAAGCGTTTTCTGCGCTAAAAGCGGGGTCTGATGTTGGTTTAAATTTTGTTTTACTGTAATCACGTCTTGAATAATCTACACTAATTAAACCTTGTGTACCAAAAACATATGCTAAACTACCTGTTATTTTACTAGGTGTTTGTATTCTATAGCTTTCAAAAATATTTAAAATATTTGGGTCTACAACTTGATAAAAATCACCTAGATTTTCGTCAGAAACAAATGTTTCAACATATTGTGTTGTTTCATCTTCAAGACTCATCCATGTTGGAGACTCATAAGTTATTCCTGCTCTTAGCTCATTAGTTAATTTAAAGATTCCTCCTAACTGAAAGGAAAATCCAGATCCATTTGTGGCTAAGGTATTTTCAAATAACACTTCTTTAACTACAGATGTTGCATCATTATTAGTTTCATAAAAACTAGTAAAACGCTCATAGTTTAGAAAATGAGAATTAAGATTTAATCCAAAATATGTGTTTTCTCCATATTGTGTTCCAATGTTAAAACTTATTTTTCCATTATATCCAGTCGCGATGTAATTGTAGTCTTGCTGAAAAGAATTTCCTGCAATATTACTGCTATATAAAGTATTATCATCATTGGTGTTGGCAGGCTCTAAAATATAAGAGTCGTACCCTAAAAAAGCTTGTTGGTTAGTGTAACCATACGCGCTACCTATTTCTGAATAAGCTTGAGAGGTTGTTTCTCCTGGAAATGCTGATATCTCGTCAAATCGCAAACCTTGTGCGTTTGCAAGAAAGTATTCACCAATACTGGTGTTTCCTGTTCCGTTAGCTTTCCAGTCGTTGTCGTAATTTTTAGTAATGTCATACTCTACAGCTAAAGAAAACTTTTTCCAAGGAGAGTCTGTTTTTTTGTTTTCAAATATAAAAACACCACCACCTTGATTTAAGTTAAAATCGGAGTTTGAAGCATTTCCTCTTCCATTAAAATAATTAGTATCAGTATCTTTATTATCAACACCTAAAGAGAACGAAGCATAGCTACTTGTAAAAACAGCAGATCCTGCAGGGTTAATACTAATAGCACTTAAATCTCCTCCTAATGCTCCAAAAGCACCACTCATACTTTGAAAACGAGCTGTTCCTGAAATTTCACCAGTAGAGTATCTTAAGGCGTCATTAATATTTTGGGCTTGACTTATTGATATGGATAAGACACCCATTATTAATATGATTACTTTTTTCATAGATTTTTTTTTAATTTTTTCCTTTTCAATTTTAACCTCTTCCTCTTCTTGAACTTCCACTAGATGAAGAACTACTTCTTGAAGAAGAGCTACTTCTAGTAGAGCTTCTTGATGGAGTTGACGTTCTAGGTGTAGAATTATTAGTTCTAGGTGTAGAATTGTTTGTTCTTGGTGTTGTGCTATTACTTCTTGGTCTTGTACTAGTTCTTGGTCTAGTAGTTGTGCTAGTTCTAGGTCTAGTTGTAGTACTTGTTCTAGGTCTAGTTGTTGTGTTAGATCTTGTTCTAGTAGTTGACCTTGATCTTGTTGTTGTGCTTCTTGAGTTTATTCTTGTATTTGATAAACCATTTCTGCTTGAGTAGTTACCACGTCTTCCTGAGTTGTAAGAAATACCTCTTCTATGGTATCCATTGTTGTAAGCATAGCCGTACCCGTATCCATTACCGTAAAAAGGGTGCCCCCAATATGGGTTGTTAAATCCGTTATTCCATCCCCAGTTATTCCAACCGTATCCAAAACCAAGCCCAGCATTCCAACCCCAGTTGTTGTACCCCCATCTACTATACCCCCAAGGTCTGTTCCATCCCCAATTGTTATAACCCCAGTTATTGTAACCCCAACCAAAGTTGTTGTTAAAACCATTGTCATACACATTGATAACAACAACCTCGTTAGTTGCTCCCCAACCTGCATTTTGATTGTTTTCTTTTAAAGACTCATCATAAGATCCTTGGTAAGAGTCAATATCCGTAAATACATCATCATTATTTTGGCTGTACACTTCGGCGTCTAACGCTTTTTCTTTAAAGTAGTTAGTGTAGTAGTCATTATTGTTTTCTGCTGGTATTGCAACAGTTTCTTGTTCTACATTTTCGGTAGTAGTCCCGTAGATGCCATCACTTGTTTGTCCAACATATTGGTAAGATCCGCATGAACTTAAAGCTAAAACAGCTAAAAGAACCGTGAAAGCGGGTATTTTGTTAGATAAGTAGTTAATTAATTTCATAACGTGTTGTTTTTAATTGTTGAACATTACAAAAATAGTTAGTTTTGCTGAACTATTTTATTATTTAACATAATCACAATTTTTGTGCCAAAATACTGTATATGAGTAAAAAACTAACAAGTAGAGCTGAAAATTATTCCAAATGGTATAACGAATTGGTTGTAGAGGCTGATTTAGCTGAAAATTCGGCAGTAAGAGGCTGTATGGTTATAAAACCTTACGGCTATGCAATATGGGAGAAGATGCAAGCAGAATTAGATAAAAAGTTTAAAGAAACTGGACATCAAAACGCTTATTTTCCATTATTTGTCCCTAAAAGTCTGTTTGAAGCTGAAGAAAAGAATGCTGAAGGCTTCGCAAAGGAGTGCGCAGTAGTTACGCATTACAGACTTGAGAACGATCCAGATAAACCAGGAAAACTTAGAGTTGATCCTAATGCTAAGCTTGAAGAAGAATTAGTTGTAAGACCAACTAGTGAAGCTATTATTTGGAGCACCTTTAAAGGTTGGGTACAATCGTATAGAGATTTACCATTATTAATTAATCAATGGGCTAATGTGGTGCGTTGGGAAATGCGTACACGTCTATTTTTACGTACAGCAGAGTTTTTATGGCAAGAAGGACATACGGCACATACAACAAAACAAGAAGCGATTGCTGAAGCAGAATTAATGAATAACGTTTACGCGACGTTTACAGAAGACTTTATGGCTATTCCTGTTATTCAAGGATTGAAAACAGAAAGCGAACGTTTTGCTGGAGCTGATGAAACGTATTGTATAGAAGCTTTAATGCAAGATGGAAAAGCACTACAGGCTGGAACGTCTCACTTTTTAGGACAAAACTTTGCTAAAGCATTTGATGTGAAGTTTACATCTAAAGAAGGAAAGCAAGAATACGTATGGGCAACATCTTGGGGAGTATCTACAAGGTTAATGGGTGCACTAATTATGACACATAGTGATGATCATGGATTAGTATTACCTCCAAAATTAGCACCAAACCAAGTTGTTATTGTTCCTATATATAAGACAGACGAACAATTGGAAGCTATTACAGAAGTGGTTAATGGTATAATGACAGAGTTAAGAAGTAAAAATATTTCTGTGAAGTTTGATAATAGAGATACGTATAGACCAGGCGCTAAGTTTGCACAGCATGAACTGCAAGGTGTGCCATTAAGAATAGCGATAGGGTCAAGAGATCTAGAAAACGGTACTGTGGAGCTTGCTAGACGTGATACATTAACTAAAGAGGTTGTTGCATTAGATACTTTAACGGATAGAGTGGAAGGCTTAATGACGGAAATACAAGATACTTTGTATAAGAAAGCATTAGATTATAGAGATACGCACATCACAGAAGTAGAAACTTTTGATGAATTTAAAAAAGTTTTAGAAGAAAAGGGTGGATTTATCTCTGCACATTGGGATGGAACTGCCGAAACTGAAGATAAAATTAAAGAAATTACCAAAGCAACGATTAGATGTCTTCCTTTAGACGGAAAAATTGAAAAAGGAATTTGTGTGCTTACTGGCAGAGAATCAGCACGTCGCGTATTATTTGCAAAAGCATATTAAATTTTTTTTAATTTTTTTTGTAAAAATTGTTGCAACACTTAAATATAGTTGTATATTTGCACCCGCAATGGAAACGTTGCTAAGTTATTTGAAAGAGTTTGTAAGTTTAAAAAATATGTTTTATATTTGCGCTCTCAATAATCAAATGGCCCGTTCGTCTATCGGCTAGGACGCATGGTTTTCATCCATGTAAGAGGGGTTCGATTCCCCTACGGGCTACAATTTTTATAAAAAAAATAAGGAAACAAAAATGGCAAATCACAAGTCAACTTTAAAAAGAATCAGAAGTAACGAAGCTAAGCGTTTGTTAAATAAGTACCAACATAAGACTACACGTAACGCTATTAAAAAGTTACGTGAATTAGAAGACAAGAAAGAAGCTGAAGCTTTATTTCCTTCTGTAGTGTCTATGTTAGACAGATTAGCTAAGAAAAATGTTATTCATACTAACAAAGCTTCTAACTTAAAATCTAGTTTAGCTAAGCACGTAGCTGCTTTATAATTAGCTTTTAGTTTCTAAAAAATTATAAGTGCTTCATTTAATGGAGCACTTTTTTTATGCCTTATATTTTGGAGGTCCTTAACTAAGATTAAGTGTATTGTACTTTGGTATCGCGTTAGCGGTAGTAGTGGATAGCTTTTGGCGAGCTTGCGCTTTGAGCCAAAACTTGTAACGGATGACGCGACCTTTAGCCTGAGCTTGAATCAGGATATAGGTAACGCCCTAAAATAAAATAGAACTGGTAAGCTTCCGTGCTTGCTTTAGCGCATAAAAAAAGCCTTAACAATTGTTAAGGCTTTTTTAGTTTATGTGTTTTAGTGTCTAACCATTCATTGAGATTAAAAACTCTTCGTTGTTTCTAGTCTGTTTAAAGCGGTCGTTTATAAATTCCATAGCTTCTACAGGGTTCATGTCTGCAAGGTACTTGCGCATTACCCACATACGTTGTATGGTTGTTGCGTCTAATAAGATATCGTCACGACGTGTGCTTGATGATGTTAAATCAATTGCCGGGAAAATACGACGGTTAGATATTTTACGATCTAATTGTAGTTCCATGTTACCGGTACCTTTAAATTCTTCAAAGATAACTTCGTCCATTTTAGATCCTGTTTCTGTTAATGCTGTTGCAATAATAGTTAGTGATCCTCCATTTTCTATATTACGTGCAGCTCCAAAGAAACGTTTTGGTTTGTGTAATGCATTTGCATCTACACCTCCAGAAAGTATTTTTCCTGATGCTGGTTGTACGGAGTTGTATGCTCTGGCTAAACGTGTTATTGAATCTAATAAGATTACAACATCGTGTCCACACTCTACCAATCGTTTTGCTTTTTCTAATACGATGTTAGCAATTTTTACATGCTCATGCGCTTCTTTATCAAAAGTAGAAGCAATAACTTCTCCACGAACATTACGTTGCATGTCTGTTACTTCTTCAGGACGCTCGTCAATTAGTAATATCATTTGGTATACTTCAGGATGGTTTGCTGCAATAGCATTGGCAACATCCTTTAAAAGCATTGTTTTACCTGTTTTTGGCTGTGATACAATCATACCACGTTGTCCTTTACCTATTGGTGCAAACAAATCCATGATTCTTGTAGAAATAGTCGCTTGCTTTTCGGCAATATTGAATTTTTCTTGTGGAAACAAAGGTGTTAAATGCTCAAAAGCAACACGATCTCTAACCACATTTGGGTTTTGACCGTTTATTTTGCTTACTTTAATTAACGGGAAATATTTTTCGCCTTCTTTTGGAGGTCTTACTTGACCTAATACTGTATCTCCTACTTTTAATCCAAATAAGCGGATTTGAGATTGCGATACATAAATATCATCTGGTGATGATAGGTAGTTATAATCTGAAGAACGTAAAAAACCATAACCATCTTGCATGATGTCTAAGACCCCTTCGCTTTCTATTATTGCGTCAAATTCAAAATCTGGTTCTCTGTAACGGTTACGGTTGTCTTTGTTACCGTTATGCTGGTTACCATTTTTTTGATTTTTCTGATTTTTTTGGTTAGCATGTTTAGGACGGTTAGGCTGCTTGTTGTCGCTTTGCTTATCGTCTTTACTGTCGTTAGACTGCTTATTTTTTTGATGATTGTGAACCGGTTTTTTTGGTTGTGGTTTAGCAGGTGCTTTTGCTTTAACCTCTTTTTCACTCACTTCTTTTTTAACTAGTACTTCTGCTTCTGCTTCCGGTTTTAAATCTAATTGCGGTGGCGTAGTAGGTGCTGCTTTTTGAATAGGCTTGCTAACTCTCGCTCTTTTAGGCTTTGGAGCAGTTGGCTTATCTGTAGTTTCTGCTTTTACGGGAGCTGCCTTTTTTACTGGCGCTTTTTTAACAGGAGTATCCTCTTTTTTTACTTCTAAAACAGCTTTTGGATCTGCTGCTTGTTTATCAAGTATTTGATATACTAAGTCTAATTTTTTTAATGAACGAAACTTTGATACGCTCAGTTTTTTAGCTATATCCTGCAATTCAGGAAGCTTCATTTCTTTTAATTGTGAGATTTCAAACATTGATGTTGAATTAACTTATGTGTTGATGTAATTTGAATTGTTTATTTCTTGAAGAAAATAAGATATACTTCTGAAGAATTAACGTTCTGCTAGTGTGAGTGTTGCATTGCGTTACTGCAATTATACAACATTTATTTCAATTTTTTATTTATGTGTCTATGTTTATTCCTTTTTAATTGATGCACAGAAGTTTGTGATTGTGATTTGTTATTTATGCTAATTTTTAGTGCTAGATGTTTCTTTTATAGGAAAAGAAACTATATTTTTGTTTTTCAATATTTTGAAATTTTTATATGTTACAACGCATTCAAACTGTTTATTTATTAATTGTTGCTGTAGTTTCTGGTGGGTTAATCTTCACTTTTGATTTATGGACAACAACTAATGAAGTCGTAGTTTTTGCAAAAGATGAACTAGTTATTTTTGGTTTGTTCTTAGGATCTGCGGTGTTAGCATTAATTTCAATTTTTAGTTATAAAAATAGAAAGTCTCAATTTATGTTGGGACGACTAAATCAGATATTAAATTTAATTTTACTAGGATTTTTCGTGTACCGAACCCTAAGCGCATCTGGAGAAGCAAGTGATGTTTCTGAGAAAGGTGTTGGGATCTTCCTTCCTGTTATTTCTATCGTCTTTTTGATTTTATCAAACAGAGCCATTAAGAAGGATGAAGATCTTGTCAAATCTGTGGATCGATTACGTTAAACCTAACATCTTAGTAGTATTAGTGCGAGAAAAAACCGAAGCGAAAGCTTCGGTTTTTTTGTTTTATAGCAGTTTTATTAAGTCTTTTATTTTCTTGGGTATTCTATAACTTCTAGATTATCAATTTTTCCATTATCTATTGTAAAGCGTAACATAGTTCTCACGTTGTGAAACCCATGTATACCGATTGCGCCGGGATTCATGTGTAATAATCCTAGCTTTTTGTCTGGCATAACTTTTAGGATATGTGAGTGTCCACAGATAAAAAGTTTTGGAGGATTTGCCTTTATTTCTTCTCTAATTCTAATATTATATCTATTTGGATAACCACCAATGTGTGTAATCCAAACATCAACACCTTCAATAGTAAATCTATTGTTTTCAGGAAATTCAGCTCTAGCTTTATCATTATCTATATTTCCCCAAACGGCACGTAAAGGTTTAAGGGCTTTAATAGCATCTGTTACTTTTAGATCTCCAATATCTCCAGCGTGCCAAACCTCGTCTGCTTGTTTGACATGGTTTAAAACCGCATCATCAATATGACTGTGAGTATCGGATAGTAATAATATTTTTTTCATTTATGCTGAGTTTTTTTCAGGACGCTGCGTTTAAGTATTACTGTTGCCTGTTTTGTTTATTTTATGTAAACTATTCTTAAAAAATAAGGCTTCGGACTTTAAGCTTCTGTCTTTATATTATCTTTGCTTTTTAATATGTAAAAATACAGCTTTCTTGCGCTATTTTATAGAATTATCTTATAACGGAACAAATTATCATGGTTGGCAAAAACAACCAAACGCTATATCTGTACAAGAGGTTTTGGAAAAAGCTTTATCTACTATTCTAGGAGAAACCATTGTTGTGATGGGAGCAGGTCGTACAGATGCGGGTGTACATGCTAAACAGTTATTTGCGCATTTTGATACAGTAGTTGTTTTTAATGTAGATAAATTGCAGTATAAATTAAACTCGTTTTTACCAGAGGATATTGCTATACAATCTATTTTTAAAGTCAAGGAAGATATACATGCACGTTTTCATGCAACAAGCAGAGCGTATTTATATCGTGTAGCATTGCAAAAAAGTCCTTTTAATGTAGATCAAGCTTATTTTTTAAAGCATGCTCTGGATATTGAGAAAATGAATGAAGCGACAAAAATTTTGTTTGATTACAAAGATTTTCAGTGCTTTTCAAAAACACATACGGATGTCAAAACATACAATTGTGATATTATGGCAGCAAAATGGAAACTAATTGATGGTGAGTTACAGTTTACGATTAAAGCCGATCGCTTTTTAAGAAACATGGTAAGAGCTATAGTTGGAACATTAATTAATATTGGTGTTGGTAAGATTAAAGTTGAAGATTTACATACTATTATACAATCTAAAAACAGATGTAATGCTGGTTTTTCTGTTCCTGCAAAGGGATTATATTTAACAGAAGTCGCTTACCCTGATACAATAAAACTAAATGACTAAGACAAAAGAAAACATATTTGATTTAGAGTTGTTTAAACGCTTGTTTAAATACACAAAACCTTACAGAACCGTATTTTATGGTTTGATTTTATCTGTATTGATATTAGGCGCTTTAAGTATTGCAACGCCTGTATTACTTAGAGAAATTATTGATGAGCATTTGGTTAAAAAGGACTACAATGGTTTTGTTTATCTAATTGTTTTAATGATTGTCTTATTGGTGGCGCAAGTTGTACTTCAGTTGTTTTTTATATTCTATTCTTCATGGTTAGGATTAAAAATGGTAAAAGACATACGTGTTAAATTATTTGACCATATCCTTAGTTTTAAAATGAAATATTTTAATACCTCTTCTGTTGGTGTTTTAATTACAAGAGCGGTCACAGATATGGAGCGTATTGCTTCTGTTTTTGGGGATGGCTTATTTACAATTATCAGAGATTTACTAGTTATGGTAGTTATTTCTGGAGCTATGTTATATTACAATTGGCAGTTAAGTTTAATTGTATTTGTGACTTTACCTATTGTTTTATTTGCAACTAAAATTTTTCAACGTTACATGAAACGTGCGTTTGAAGATGTACGTAATGAGGTGTCTAACTTAAACTCGTTTGTGCAAGAGCGTGTTACGGGTATGAAAATATTACAACTCTTTACAAGGGAAGATACCGAGTATAAAAACTTTAAAGAAATTAATAATCGTCATAAAAAAGCCTGGTTAAAAACGGTTTGGTACAACTCGATATTTTTTCCGATTGCAGAATTTTTAGGATCGTTAACAACAGGTTTAGTCGTATGGTTTGGTGGTTTAAATATATTAGTTGAAGGCAGTAATGTTACGCCTGGAGATTTATTTATGTTTATTACCATGATCCCGATGTTGTTTAGACCTTTGCGTCAAATAGCAGATAAGTTTAATACGCTTCAAATGGGTATGATTGCTTCTAATCGTGTTTTTAAAATATTAGATACGACGTCTCATATTGATAATTCAGGACACTTAATAGCAGATAATTTTAAAGGCGCTATCAATTTTGATAAGGTACATTTTAGTTATGTTGAAGATGAAGAAGTTTTAAAAGGCATTAGTTTTAATGTTAATGCTGGAGATACAGTTGCAATCGTAGGTGCTACAGGAGCAGGAAAAAGTACAGTTATTAATTTATTAAATCGTTTTTACGAAATTAATTCAGGTACTATAGCTGTTGATAATACAGATATTAAGGATTATACTTTAGTTTCTTTAAGACAGCAAATAGCAGTTGTGTTACAGGATGTGTTTTTGTTTGCAGATACTATTTTAAATAATATTACATTAAATAGTCCAGGTATTACTGAAGCTGATGTTGTAAAAGCAGCCAAAGATATTGGAATACACGATTTTATTATGAGTTTGCCAAACGGTTACCATTATAACGTTAAGGAAAGAGGTGTGATGTTATCTTCAGGACAACGACAATTAATTTCTTTTTTACGTGCGTATGTAACCAATCCAAGTATTTTGGTGTTAGATGAAGCCACGTCTTCTGTGGATTCGTATTCAGAGCAATTAATACAAACAGCAACAGAGAAAATAACAAAAGGACGTACGTCTATAGTTATTGCTCATAGATTAGCAACCATCCAGAAGGCAGATAATATAATTGTTATGGATGCCGGTTTAATTGTGGAGCAAGGAACACATGACGAGTTGCTTAAAAAAGAAAATGGGTATTATAAGAATTTATACGAAGTACAGTTCTTACAAGCAGAGAAGGTGGCTTAATTTCTGCTTAAGCAGAAATGTAATTACCCTTAAGCCATATAGTAGTTATTGATTTTTAATGACTAATGTTTGATCATTATTGAAGAATAAAATCAGGTAATTTAGATTTAAATTAGCCTTAAACCGGGACACCTATTTTAGTAAGCATTTTTTTTACTTTAGAAATTTCTTCAGAAGTTTTTAGGTATGCTAAATCACGACTTTTTCCATTTTTTAATTTTAAAGTCATTCGTTTAGAACCAAAAACGGTTTTTTCTGTTAATCGTTCTATTGTTTTAATTTCAATTTTTTCTTGACTTGATTTTTTGAAAAAGAAAAAATATAAGACTACTATTGATACAATCCCTAATATTAGCCAAATGATTTGCATAAAACCAATTCCGTCTTCACTAATATAAGAGACATTAAGAAGGGCATTAACAAGATTTAGAATCATTAATGCTTTGATCATAAAATACTGGGATTTTAACCCATCTTTAATGTCAATTGTTTTGTCTTTTTGATTGTAGTTAATGTCCATTGCTATAATCTTTCAATTAATGTAAAATGTATAAGAGGTGTGTTGTTTTGACTTTTAAAGAAATAGAAACAAGACTTATTCTAAATCATTCTTCAAAATTTCTGCTAATTCAATAGAGTCCTCAAACGGAAGGAATTCTCCATTTCTAAAACAAGAAATTTGGCCTGTTTCTTCACTTACAGCAATTGCAATAGCATCTGTACGCTCCGTAACACCAACTGCTGCACGGTGACGTAAACCAAAACGTTGCGGAATGTTTTTCTCGTTATTTACAGGTAAAATAACACGTGTTGCTTTTACAATATTATCTTGTATTATAATGGCACCATCATGTAATGGGCTATTTTTAAAAAAGATACTTTCAATAATAGGTTGCGTGACTCTGATATTCATTTCGTCACCTGTATTAGCAATAAAATCAAGATTATTATTGCGTTCTAAAACAATTAAAGCACCTGTTTTAGTACTACTCATTTTATTGCAGGCAGAGATGATAGCATCTATATCTGTGGATGTACCTTGTTCTATCTTTAAAAATTTTAACTGACTTAAAAACTTACGCCTGCTGGCAAAATTGGTGCTTCCAATCATCAATAAAAACTTTCTGACTTCTTGTTGGAATACAATAATTAAGGCAATAAAACCAACACTAATAAAACCACCTAAAATTTTGGTAAGTAAGACCATTTTTAAGGCTTCTACCGTAAGGTAGATAAAATAGATAACTACAATACCAATAAAGATATTAATGGCAACAGTACCTTTGACTAGCTTGTAAACGTAATAGAGTAGCAGTGCTACTAACACCACGTCGATCATGTCTATCCAACTGAATTTTAAAATGTCTTTAAATATTTCCAAGGGAAAAGTGTTTTTGTAAATTTAATATAATTGGGTTAAAAGATATGCTCGATTTTATTAATAACAGTTCTTTCATTTTTGAAATGCAATAATTTTGATTTTATAGATATGTAATCTTGAAAATTTAAACTTTTATTGAAACCTATTTGCAGATTATAAAAGTCGCCTCCATGTTCCTTATCGTCAAGATTAAAAACATTAAGTGTTTCTTTTAGGTAATCATTTAATTTGTCCAAATTCGTTTCTCCTGAAATCATAAAAGAATTTAGAGTAATATCTTCAAGACTATTAATAATAAGATTTATGCCAAAAGAATTATCATCTATTTCAATATCTTCATATTTGGTTTCAGTGTAAATTAAACGATACTCAACATCAGTAAAATCAATAAACCCTAAATTTTTAATGCTCGTATCATTACAAGTATAATAATTTCTAGCTTTTTCATTTTTATGCATAGTTGCATTACGCTTTTTCTCTTGTAATTTTATTATTGATGGTAACGCTTGTTCTAGCGTTAAACGTTTGTCAACATTAAATAGCCAGTTTGTAGATATAATTAAGTTTTTTCGATTTAATTCAACACTGTCTTGCTTGGTTTCATCATAAAAAATATAGGCAGGCGAGACGTCTAAAACTTCTGTTATGTCTGCATTTTGTATTTCTGGTAGTTCCAGTACTTTTTCATTTCCGCAGGAAAAAAACAAAAACAATACGCTAATAAATAATAATCTGTTAAGCATGTAATTGATTGTAAAGTGTGATACATTCTTGGGCTTCTTTAACATCATGCACGCGCAGTATTTTAGCGCCTTTTTGCAAAGCAATCATGTGTAAAGCAGTGGTCCCATTTAAGGCGTTATTTGCTGTAGTGTCTAACGTTTTGTAAATCATAGATTTTCTGGATAGACCAGCTAGTAATGGTAATTCGGTAATATTTAAAAGTTCAAAATTATTTAGTAGTTCAAAATTCTGTTCTAATGTTTTAGCAAAACCAAAACCAGGATCTAAAACTAAATCAATAATGCCTAAAGCACGAGCTGTTGCAATACGCTCTGAAAAATAAAAGTTTATGTCTTTGACTAAATTATCATAAACCGTCATTGTTTGCATGGTTTGAGGCGTACCTCGCATATGCATCATAATATAAGGGACATGTAAATCAGCGATGGATTGCAGCATGTTGTTATCTAAATGACCTGCCGAAATATCGTTAATCAAAGCAGCTCCCGCCTCAATAGTTGCTTTCGCAATAGTACTTCTAAACGTGTCTACTGAAATATTGATGCTAGGAAAATTACTAACCAGAAGTTTGATTATTGGTAAAATACGCTGCAATTCTTCGTCTTCAGACACAAACGGCGCATTTGGTCTAGAACTATAAGCACCAATATCTATAAAAGTAGCGCCTTGATCTAGCATGTTTTTGACTTGATTCAAAATAGAAGTTTCGTCTTTATAACGTCCGCCATCAAAAAAAGAATCGGGTGTAACATTTAAAATACCCATTACTTTTGGAGTACTTAAATCTATAAGTTTGCCTTTACAATTTATTGTCATTTGTACACTTATATGTGGTGTTGGGATAAGCTTAGTAAAACTTTAAACCCTAAACCTTGACGTTTAAATAATTTTATGCGAAATTTACGCAAAATTCAATTAGAGTTTATCAAATATGCAAGATACTTCAAAACAATACGATGCTGTTATAAAAACCTGTCGCGACCTTTTTATTAATAAAATGACGGATTACGGAAGTGCTTGGCGCATTTTACGTTTACCATCTTTAACAGATCAGATTTTTATAAAGGCGCAACGTATTAGAGGTCTGCAACAAAATGATGTGCGTAAAGTTGACGAAGGCGAGCAAAGCGAATTTATCGGGATTATTAACTATTGCATTATGGCTTTAATCCAGTTAGAAAAAGGCGTGGTAGAGCAACCGGATTTGGAAGTAGAAGAAGCTACGGTTTTATACGATGCACAGGTCAAAGCAACAAAGCAGTTAATGCAAGACAAAAACCATGATTACGGAGAAGCTTGGAGAGATATGCGTGTAAGTAGTTTAACGGATTTAATTTTACAAAAATTATTACGTGTTAAGCAAATTGAAGACAATTCAGGAAAAACAATTGTAAGCGAAGGGATAGATGCTAATTATCAAGACATGATTAATTACGCCATTTTTGCCATGATACATTTAACTAATGACTAAAATTCCAAAAAACAAAAACTAAATTCCAAATAGATTGCGTACTACAAAAACTTTTAATTTAGAAGATAGAACTTACGAGTTTGCAAGGGATTGTCGTTTTTTGGTTAAGGATTTAAATAGAACAATTTCTAATATAGAAGATGGGAAACAATTGGTTAGGTCTTCGGGCTCAGTAGGTGCTAATTATATTGAAGGAAATGAGAAATTAGGAAATAAAGATTTAATATTTAGAATTAAAATTTCAAGAAAAGAAGCTAAAGAAAGTGAATATTGGCTAAAACTTTTGAAAGATTTGAATAAAGGAGAGTCAAACAGAATAGAAACATTAATAATAGAAGCAAACGAAATTAGAAAAATACTATCTGCAATAATTAATAAATTAACATAATTTCGAATTTGTTTTTTTTAATTTGTTAAGCAGCGTATTTTGGAATTTAGTTGTTGGAATTTGATATTTATATATAGTTATGAAATACATAGTCGGTTTTTTAAGAATATTTGTTGGTATATTTTTTATTATTTCGGGATTTATAAAGCTTAATGATCCTATTGGATTTGCTTTTAAATTAGAGGAGTATTTTGGTCCAACCGTTTTAGATTTACCATTTTTTATTCCTTATGCTTTAGGGATTTCAATAATAGTAGTTGTTTTTGAAGTGCTTTTAGGTATCTTTTTAATTATTGGATACAAGCCTAAATTCACGATTTGGAGTTTATTATTAATGATTATCTTTTTTACATTCTTAACCTTTTACTCAGCGTATTTTGATAAAGTAAAAGACTGTGGATGCTTTGGTGATGCCATGAAGATGGACCCATGGGAAAGCTTTGGTAAAGACGTTTTTCTGTTAGTTTTAATTCTAATTATTTTCTTCGGAATAAAACACGTCAAACCATTTTTTGGCAAGTTAACCACAACCATACTGTCTTTATTAAGTTTTATAGCATGTTTAGGATTTGCATACCATGTATTAATGCATTTACCATCAATTGACTTTAGACCTTTTAAAATAGGAAATAACATTACAGATAACATGATTGTTCCAGAAGGTGCACCACAACCTGTAATAGAATACACTTGGGTATTTGATGAGAACGGTACAGAAAAGGCATACATGACAAGCGGATCATATCCAGAATCTACAGGTACATATGTAGGTGTAACTACTAAAACAATATCTGAAGGTTATGAGCCACCAATCCATGATTTTTCAATAGAAAAAGATGGTGAGGACTTTACGAAAGATATTTTAACAAGACCGCACGTGTTACTAATTGTTAATTATAATTTGGCAATATCAGAAACAGAGGGTTTAAAAGCTATAAAAATAGCATCGGATATGGCAAATGCTAACGGTTATGATGTTATTGGTTTAACAGCTTCTGGAGAGGATAAAGTAGCGCAAGTTAAGTCTGATTACAAGTTAGATTTTGATTACTATTTCTGTGATGAAACTGCTTTAAAAACAATCATCCGCTCTAATCCAGGATTATTAAAATTAGAAAAAGGAACCATTATCCAAAAAGTACATTGGAATGATATTGACCAATTAGCATTGCCTAAAGTTGATCGTCCAGCTCCTAAAGTAGTTCAGGAGGTTGCTGCTTATTTTATTGATGACGCTTTGGCAACAAAAGCAGAGACAGAGGCTTTGGATCCAGAAACTATTGAGAGAATGGATGTATTTAAAGACAGAACACAATTGGACTCATTAAATATAGACACACAAAAAAATATTACGAGTGTGATTAAAATTACGCTTAAAAAATAAGAAACTCACTTCGAGTGTTTTGTGAGGCACGAGCAAAATGTATCGAGAAGCACATTATTTTGTAAAGCAGTAGAACAACGTATCTAAAATAAATAAAACAATCTGATAACCTATTTACTAAATAAAACCCTGTATGCATTACTCACCTTATTTGGTGTGGTAACTGTTATATTCCTCTTATTTAGTGTCCTTCCAGGAGATCCAGCACAAATGATGTTGGGTCAAAACGAGGATAGTCAGCAATTAGCCATTATTAAAAAAAAGTATGGTTTTGATAAGCCTGTTGCGACGCAGTATTTTTATTATTTAAACGATTTGTCACCAATCTCATTTCATTCTAAAACAGAAGGTGACTATACCTATTTAAGTCAAAATAAATACTCAGCAACACAACTGTTTGCAATAGGTAACACAACTACAGTTATAAAATTTCCGTACTTACGGGAATCTTTTACCAAACAAGGTAAAAAAGTAAGCCAAGTATTATCAGAGACTTTGCCAAATACGTTTGTGTTAGCAGTTTCGGCAATATTAATCGCAATCTTTTTAGGTGTAATATTAGGCGTACTTTCAGCATTAAAAAAAGACACATTTTTAGATAAAATAATTCAAATATTAAGTACCTTAGGGATGAGTGTACCATCCTTTTTTAGTGCCATATTATTTGCATGGTTATTTGGTTTTGTATTACATAAATACACCAATCTAGAAATGACAGGTAGCCTTTACGAGTTGGATGATTTTGGCGAAAAAATGCACATTAAATGGAAAAACTTAATCCTGCCAGCAATTGTTTTAGGGATTAGACCATTAGCAGTCGTGATACAATTAATGCGTAACTCCTTATTAGAAGTCTTTAATCAAGATTATATCAGAACAGCCAGAGCAAAAGGCTTATCAGAGTTTCAAATAATAAAAAAACACGCCATTAAAAATGCTTTAAATCCTGTAGTAACAGCAATCTCAGGGTGGTTTGCAAGCATGCTAGCAGGCGCAGTGTTTGTGGAGTATATTTTTGGATGGAACGGATTGGGTAAAGAAATCGTAAATGCGCTTAACACCTTAGATTTACCTGTAATTATGGGTTCTGTGTTAATTATCGCCTTACTATTCATTATAATTAATATTTTTGTAGATATAATATACACTTGGTTAGATCCAAAAGTTAAATTAGAATAAAACACAACGTCATGAGAAAAAACATAGTAGCCGGAAATTGGAAAATGAATAATGATTTACCACTATCAGAAGCATTAATTTCAGATTTAAAAAGACAAACAAAAACATCTAATGCAGAGGTTATGATTGCGCCAACATTTACCAACTTATGGCATGCTTTTGAAGCTACACGACATGACGATATAGAAGTAATAGCGCAAAACATGCACTTTGCAGAAAACGGAGCTTATACAGGAGAGGTCAGCGCAGACATGCTTAAAAGCGTAGGGATAAAAACGGTGATTCTAGGACACTCAGAGCGTCGTGCGTATTTTAACGAAGACGATGCTATTTTAGCTAAAAAAGTAGATCAAGCCTTATCAAAAGATTTGCGTGTCATTTTCTGTTTTGGAGAAGAACTAGCAGACCGTAAAGCTGCAAATCATGAAGCAGTAGTGGAAAGTCAAATCAAAAACGCATTGTTTCATTTAGACGCTTCGGCATTCAAAAATATCGTGTTGGCTTATGAGCCTGTATGGGCAATTGGAACTGGCGAAACAGCAAGTCCAGAACAAGCACAAGACATGCACAAATTTATCCGTAAAACATTAAATGACAAATACGGTAACCAAGTGGCGGACGACATGACTATCCTTTACGGTGGTAGTGTAAAACCTGCAAATGCCAAAGAGATTTTTTCAAAACCAGACGTAGATGGTGGATTAATTGGTGGAGCAGCCTTAAAAGCTGAAGATTTTTACGCGATTGTAAACGCCTTTTAAACACAAACAATATTCAAAATAATTTGGGCGTTACCACAAGGGTCGCGTCTTCCGTTATATCTTTTTTTGCCATATATGGCAGCAAAAAAAGGATGCCACTACAACCGCTAACGCAGGCTAATCTGCAAAATACAGTACAAATTAAAATGTCAAATATTATTTACATAGGGTATTACTTTAAAGTGCAACCAATGCAACCAGGAACAGAAATTCTTATTGCAGAATTAGGTTACGCAGGATTTGAAAGTTTTGTAGAGACCGAAGAAGGCGTTACAGCATACATCCAAAAAGAAGAGTATTACGATACTATTTTGGACGATATCCAAATATTAAAGTCAGACGAGTTTAAAATCACATATACCTTTGACGAAATTGAGCAAACCAATTGGAACGAAGAGTGGGAGAAAAACTTTAACCCAATAGTAGTCGATGATCTGTGTGCAGTACGTGCACCATTCCATGACAAGTTTGATACAGAATATGATATTATCATCGAGCCAAAAATGAGTTTTGGAACAGGGCATCATGAAACCACACACATGATGATCCAGCATATTCTTAAAAACGATTTTGAAGGCAAGTCCGTTTTAGATATGGGATGCGGTACAGCTGTTTTAGCGATACTAGCAGAGATGAAAGGTGCAAAACCATTAGATGCTATAGATATTGATAACTGGTGCTACTTAAATAGCTTAGAAAACGTGGAGCGTAACAATTGTAAACATATTTCTGTTTATGAAGGGGAAGCAGCGCTTTTAAAAGATAAAAAGTACGATACCATTATAGCAAACATTAATCGTAACATCTTATTAAACGACATTGCAACATATTCAAAATGTATTGATGCAAAAGGAACCTTGTTTTTAAGTGGTTTTTACCAAGAAGACATCCCAATGATAGAAAAGGAGTGTAACGATAACCAGCTTGTTTTAAAAGATACATTAACAAGAAATAATTGGGTTGCACTTAAATTTGAAAAGCAATAAATCAGAGCTAAAAATCTAGTTTTATTATTAATAAAATAGCGTTTTAACATTTTTAATGTTAAAACGCTATTTTTTGTGGTAAAAACCGCAACATTCTTCTTTTTTAATCATTTACCTTTGACTTGATAATTATCTCACATTTGGTTAATAGCAAAATACCCTTAAACTAACGTTTAAAGATCATGTGAAACATTTTACGTAAAGCAAACCATTTATTAATTTAAAATTCAACCAAAATGAACAAAATTAAATTTATGGCTCTAGCCAGCCTGTGTTTTATTTTAGGATTACAATCCTGTCAAAAAGAAGAAACAACCTCTATTGAAGAAGAAGCAATAGCAAAAAAAGAAATTTCGGCAAAAGTATTAGAAAAGTTAGCCAATGCGCAAATCAACACTAATAATGTCAAACTAGTCGATTTTTTATTACCCGACGGTACCACAAAAGAAATGATTGAGGTAGAAGGTGATATTTTTATGAGTGAAGAAGAAGTCTTAAGTCTTGAAGACGACGCTTCTACAGATCGAAACTATCGTACAAACAACCTAGTTTCTCAAGGTAAAACCATTACAATTATTGGTTATACAGGAGGTAGCAATGCGTTGTCTTCAAAAGAGAGAACAGCTTTACAATGGGCTGTTAATAATTATAATGCATTAAGCGGAGTTTCAATTTCGTTTCAATTAACATTCGGAACCAACTACCAATCTAAAGACATGGTAGTGTATCATAACCCAAATGAGTCTGGTTCTGGTGGATCGGCAGGTTTTCCCAGTAATGGTAACCCAAATAAATTTGTACAATTGTACGGTTTAGATAGTTATGATACTAATGTAGTAGAGCATGTTATTACTCATGAAATTGGACATTCTATTGGATTTAGACACACAGATTGGTTTAACAGAGCTAGTTGTGGTCAAAACCAAAATGAAGGTGCAGGATCTATCGGAGCAATTGATTTAGGTGGAAATGATCCAGCGACGTCTGTAATGTTAGCTTGTTTTAGTACAAGTGAAGATGGAGAGTTTGGTACTGATGATGTTAATGCATTACGTATAATGTATTAATATTTAGTTAAATACGTATTAAAAAGGCTTCTGTTGCAACAGAAGCCTTTTTTTATGTCTAATAATTTTTTACTTTTATACCAAAAAGAAGTACGTATGAGTACAAAAGAGAAAATACAAGAACAACACGAGGTCGATACTTTAGAGAAGCCAAACAATGAAATTGTTGTTTATAACGATGATGTAAATACATTTGATCATGTCATAGATAGTTTAATTTATGCCTGTGATCATACACCAGAGCAAGCAGAGCAATGTACTATTTTAGTGCATTATAAAGGACAATGCACGGTTAAAACAGGTGCTTATAAAGAGTTGGAACCACGATGCACAATGCTGCTAGAAGCAGGGTTAAGTGCAGAAATTATTTAAAAAAAAAGAGTCTTTAATTATAAAGACTCTTTTTTTTTATGCTTGTTATTTTCTTTTACAAGTATTTACGCCTAAAATGGCATACAGTGGGCAAAAGTTGACAAAGCTTGTTATTAAAAACACGATTGCTACAGCCATTAAGACATAGGCTACCATTCCGCTAAGTATATCTAGATAATAAAGTAAGGCTATAAATATAGCTGCTAATACTCTTAAGCTTTTATCTAAAGCTCCCATATTTTTTTTCATAATACTAGTATTTATTACTTAAAAGTAAGCATTAGAAATAAAGAAGTAACTTTTTTTAAGTATTTTTTACAGTACGTTAGCTTCTGCTTTTTGTTTTTGGTATACATAGCGTAGCACCATAAACATAGTAATTACGGCTATAACCATCCATATTACACCAACAAGCACACTTGGTATACCGGTTAATGCTGCAATAGCGTCAGCATCACTTCCAATATTACTATTGTCTATTAAATCTCCTTTTATATCTAAGATAACATAAGCACAAGAGGTTATTCCTAAAAATTTAAGCCATAAATCGTGAAAAAAAGTACTAAAGTATTTAAATGCAATTAGCATAAAAAGACCAAGTCCAAAGGTCATAGCGGTACCAAAAAACTCGCCAGATTGTAAAACAAAGTAAGAAAGTATTATTAAGATCATCCCGATAAGCAATGTAATGTACTTGTCCCGTTCTGATTTGACAGCTAAGACTAGTATTAGAGAGCCCCAGAATAAGCTACCAAGGTAACCGGCACTTCCGGTCATAAATTCGCTCCAAAAAGTAGGAGAGATCGTGTATAAGCAATAGCCTCCAATGTGTTGACTAATTTGTATTTCAATTATTTGTCCGCCAAAAGCAATAGCCATTAATCCATGACTCATTTCATGAAGCATTACCACAAACAATTTAATAGGATAGACCAATGGGGTATTCCACAGTAGTGTAACTAATACAATCAATACAATTAAGTGTATGCTTTGGTATTTTTTATCTGTTAGTGTCATTAAGTAATAGTTGTCGTCCCTAAAAATACAAGTAATCTTATTTTAATGATTAATTAATTGTGTTTTTTAGGAAAATACAGGATAAAAAAAAACCAGCAATTTCAAATATTTTTGAAATATGCTGGTTTTACTAAGTGACCTCGACTGGATTCAAACCAGTAACCTCTTGAGCCGTAATCAAGTGCGCTATTCAGTTGCGCCACGAGGCCTTTTTTTTTCGTGGGTGCAAATATATGGATTATTTATATTAACATCAAAACTATTTGACGATTAATTTTAATTTAATGTGTTTTTAGTTACAAATACCTTCCAGCCAAAAATAGCCATCTGTAATTTAGAGGCTTTGCTTAGATCCAGTTTTTGCTTTGTATAACTTGGTAGTATAAGTTTATTAACTTTAGATAAAAACTTAAAAAATGTTTTTTTCATTCCCTTTTAATTAGGGTTCAAAATTATAGCTTTAGTGACTATCTGCCTAATGATTTAGAGTTTTAAATAAAATGGTAAAACTTATTCTAGACTAAGTTTTACATTTTATGGTTTACAGTATAACCGATGTTAAAATGTCGATTATCATTTTGGCAAGTGTTAGCATAATTTTGTAGTTTAAAGGGTTAGTAATTACATCCATTTTCAGGATTGTTTTTTGAAGATATATTTTTTTAATAATATCTACCAAGCAAAAACAGGGATATTGATACATTTGACTTTACTTATATAAGTAAATAAACGTGATGTGTTTCGATTTTTACTATTAGACCTTTATCAAAGTTTTAATGTGTAACTCTAAATCGTGTTTATGGTTTTTATTTATAATAATTGTAGGGCGTTTTTTTAAGGGTTTACTTTGGAGTAGGGCTGTTTGATTTAAGATTAGTGGAATTATTTGAATTCTATTGTTTTCGATTTTAAAATTTTTCTTTTTACTGCTCACTTTTTTTTATAACAAAACTTTAATAGAAGTAATTTTTAAGCATCCAAACTAGTAGTAAATTTGCAGTATAATAGCGCGGTCTATTTTTGTAGTAGATTTAGGGGTGTTAATTTGGGGGTATATTTAAACATAAACGATACGTAAATGTGTATCAAAATTTAAAAACCAACTAAAAAAGGTAACAAACTAATAAATAGTAACAATGATTGATTTTTTTAAAGCACATCAGCAAGATCTTATTTACAGCATTTTTGTAATAGCTATTGTTATAATATTACGCGTGTTAACTAACATGCTGCACAAGTGGGTTGTAAAAGAAAAGAAAAGGAAGTTTCCAACAGAAGCACCAAAATCGACCAACCTGCTTAAAAAAATATTAAATGCGCTTTGGATTATCTTAGGAATTATAGCTCTAAGTTATCTTTTTGTAGAGAATGACGATAAAAGTATTGTGATTCATGAGTTTAAAACGGTGTTATATGTCGGGCTTGTGTTGGCTGTAACTGTAATTGTTGCGACGACCATTAATTTGTGGTTTAAATTAGATATCCAAAAAAAGATAGAAAGTAATCAAGACCCTACTAGTATCAAGTTTTTAAGGTCGGTAGTAATTGTTGGTATTTATTTATTTGGTTTTATCTTGTGTTTATTGGCGTTTCCATCTTTAAAAGGAGTGGCACAAACCGCTTTAGGTGGGGCTGGAGTATTGGCGCTTATTATTGGTGTTGCATCTCAAGAAGCATTGTCTAATTTAATTGGTGGTATTTTTATAATTGTTTTTAAACCTTTTAAAATAGGAGACACCGTTAAGGTAACAGATACTATGGTAGGTCGTGTTACGGACATTACTTTGCGTCACACGGTTATTAGAAACTTTGAAAATAAAATGATTGTCATCCCAAATGCTATCATGAATAAAGAGAAGTTGATAAACTACGATTTAGGTGAATTAAAATGTTGCGAGAGAATAGAGATTGGTATTTCTTACGACAGTGATGTTGCATTGGCCAAGACAATAATGAGGGAAGAATGCGAAAAGCATCCGCTTATATACGATAATCGTACAGAAATAGATATCCAAGATGGTAAACCAATGGTAAAAACAGCGTTAACGGAGCTTAACGATTCTTCTGTGACCATACGTGCTTGGGCTTGGGCTAAAGATTTTAATGATAGTTTTCAGATTAAAATAGATGTTTTAGAAAGTATTAAAATGCGTTTTGATCAAGAAGGTATTGAGATTCCGTTTCCTTATAGAACTATTGTTATGAAAAAGGATAAAAAAGACGAGTAACAATTATTTGCTTGTTTAATTTAAAAGGCTTTTTCTAGTAATAAAATGCTGTTTTTGCAATTTGTTAATTTTAATTTAATACTAGAAGAAAAGCTTACCTGGTTTTAAATACTATTTTCGCAAAAAAAATAAGTATGAAAAAAATTACTCTATTAGCCTCTTTTCTTTTTTCAGTTTTGGGGTATTCTCAAACGGTTGTAATTAATGAGCTGGATTGCGATACTACCTTTGAAGGTAACAATATTGATAACCATGAGTTTATAGAATTATTATCAAGTGTTCCAAACTTTGCTTTAGATGGTTATGTTTTAGTGCTTTTTAATGGCTCTACAAGTGGTGGCGATTCTAGTTATTTCGCTTTAGATTTAGATGGTTACACTACAGATATAAACGGATTGCTTTTAATAGGTAGTAGTAATGTGTCTCCTTTTCCACAAGTAACTATTCCAACTAATTTAATTCAGAATGGTGCGGATGCAGTTGCTTTATATTTAGGCGATGATACAGATTTTTTAGAAGGGACTTTAGCAACACAGACTAATTTAGTAGATGTTTTGGTGTATGATACCAGTGATGCTAATGATACTGGCTTAATGGCATTATTAGGTGCTTCTGAGCAAATTAACGAAGGGTCTAGTAATAACACTAACTCAATCCAACGTTTTGACGATGGTTTAGCCAACGCTAATAGTATAACTTATGTTTCTACTACACCAACACCAAGAGCTTTAAATGATGGAAGTGGAGTGGTTTTAAATGGTGTTTTTACAACTATTACTGCCGGTTTTTTTAACGAAGGTGATGCATTTGATGTCACGTTTACTACAGAGCAAAATGTTACAACAGATCTAACTATTGATTTTACTTTAGATAATTATGGTTTTAATACTTCGGATTTTACGGGAAGCACTACTTTAGTGATACCTGCAGGACAAAATACAGTAACAACTACAATCACAATAATTGACGATGCTTTTGACGAAGGGGATGAGGTTTTAAAATTAGTAGTAACTAATTTGCCAACAACATTTATTGCGTTAAATAATAATTTAACAACTCGCGTTGTGGATAACGATTTTGTTGTGGCACCTTTTGGGACGCCCTTAAATTCAACATTTGGGATTGTTTCGGGCACACAACCTTCTGGTTATTATGACAGTTTAGATGGTTTGTCAGATGCAGACTTACAGCAAGCTTTACAAGATATAGTTGCTAATCCTGCATTAGTAAGAGGTCAAACTTACAGAGATGTTATTACTATATTAGAAGAAGCGGATCAAAATCCAGAAAACAGTAATCAAGTGTGGTTGGTCTATAAAGAAGAAGGTAAGCCTAAACTAGATTTTCAAACCACATCAGATAATACTGGTAAGTGGAATAGAGAGCACACTTTTCCAAGGTCATTGGCGGGATATAATAGTATAGACTTGGATGATGTTGGAGATGGTAAAGATGTGTGGTGGGCAACTACAGCAGACTCTTTAAGACACGGTAATAGTGATGCGCATGCATTGCGTGCTGCAGATGGACCAGAAAACAGTAATAGAAGTAATCAACATTACGGGCAATATAATGGACCTTCGGGCACATTAGGCAGTTTTAAAGGGGATGTTGCAAGAAGTGTTTTATATATGCAAATTAGATATAATGGGTTAAGTATAGAAAACGGATATCCAACAACATCGGGGCAAATGGGAGATTTGCAAACACTTTTGGATTGGCATAGAAATGATCCCCCAGATGATTTTGAAATGAATAGAAATAATGTGATTTACGAATGGCAGATTAATAGAAATCCTTTTATTGATCAGCCCGATTTGGTAGAATATATTTGGGGAGACCAGGTTGGTAATATTTGGAATCAATCATTAAGTGTTGCTGGTTTTACAACCGAAACAATAAAAGTGTATCCTAACCCAGTTTTAGATAAATTATATATTTCGGGTAACAAGCCAAGTTATGAGGTTACTGTATTTTCAGCTGAAGGAAGAGCTGTATTAACACAAACTATTAGTAATAATAGTTTTATAGATTTAAAACTAGCAAGTGGTTTGTATATGGTAACTATCGAAGCTGAGGGCGAACGTTTAATAAAAAAGATACTAATCAACTAATTGTTATAAAGTATAAAACATAAAAAAAGACCTTCAATTGAAGGTCTTTTTTTATAGCTTAAAGATTTATTTATTCCGAAGTAACATCAATATTTCCAACTCCATCTAAACTTATTTTTACAGGACTAATTCCTTTGTTTGCTTGATAAGTGAATTTAGATTTTTTACCTTTTTTGTCTACCACAGATAATTTAAGTTTTGTGATTTTATCTTTGTTATTGCGATTAATAGTTAAGTATTTTAACTCTATACCTTGAGTTTGTAAATAAGCTTTATGCTGGTTTAAAACAAGTTCTGGTGTGTTTTCAGAGATGTTTAAAGTGCTCCCATTTTTTAAGTGGTCTTCATCATCAGTATAAAAAGTTCCAGATACTTCAATGTTGCTAATTTTCCAAGGACTATCTTTTTTAATAGAATCGTTATTTTTTATTATTATTTCTTTTGAGGTGTTTTTTTCTTTTGTTGTTATTTCAATAATCCTATTTACATTTTTTGTATCGTATGCGCTATAAACTTCATAAACTTGCTTAGCAGTTTTATCCTTTAAAACAGTCATAGATTTAATGTTGTCAGGATTTAATTTTTTTAATTCGCCATTATCAACCTTTTTTCCATCTATAATAATAATTGTTGAGTCGTTAAAAACGCTATTAGAGTAACTTGTTTGACTTGCGTTACTGTCTTCATTTGGATATTTTAATATTGCTTTTTTAGGATTTACGCTATCTACAATTGGTGTAAAATTATAAGTCTTGCTCTCACTATCATTTTCAAAATGTTTTTTACTTGTAATTACGATAACTCCATTTTTTCCTAGTTCACCAAAAGTTTCTTCAGCAGATTTACCTTTTAATACGTTTATTGATGCAATATTTTCTGTGTCATAATTAATGTTATTTCCTTCTACAATTTTACCATCAATAACGTACAAGGGTTTCTTTCCATTTTCGGTTATTATAAGTTTGCTTTTATCATCACCAATAGCTTCTGTTTCTATTTTGTATGAAAAATCACTATCCTCATTATTGTCACTATCTAATACGATATTAACAGAGTCTCTTGTGTTTTGCAGATGTACAGTGCCTACATTTTGTGTTTCTTTTTTTGAATAAAGTTGTTCTGTCAATACTGTTGTTGTACCTTCTTTAGTTACTTTCATGTTCATTCCAAATTTTTCATAGCCAAAATGCAATTCATTATTTTTAACTTTTAAAATAAGGTTACCAATTGGACTTTTATCTTTGTGATTGTAGGTAATGTGTTTTGTGAAATTGTTTTTATTTTTAGATTGTGTTTCAATAGATAGATTAATAATTTCTCCATCACTATTTCTATTAATATCAGAGAATTTAATTTTTAAATCATTTGTAAGTGTCTCTAATCGGTTTTTAATAGCTTCAATCTCCGTGTCTGATGATTTTGTGGTAATTGTAAACGTTTCAGTTTTAACTATTGTACTTTTATTTGTTTCCGCTTTAGCGATATAAACTTCTTTTATATTAAAGCTCATTAAAAACAAGGCTAAAAAAGGAAGTACAATTGTAAACTTAAGCTGATTGCTTTTTTTGGATTGTGATTTTTGTAACATAACGATTCGTTTTTTGATTAATGATTGATAAAAATTATTGGTAATAGCCAATTGATTGGTAGTTAAACTAGCTTTTAATAATACGGTTTGATAGCTTTTAGAGCATGCTATAGTGTTCTGAGCTTCGTGATCCGCAATAAACTCAAGGTTTTGTTGCATGGCTTTTGTGTAAAGCCAAATACACGGGTTAAACCAAAATAAGATGGTTGCAATTTGGGTTAATAAAATGTCTATAGAGTGTAGTTGCTTGGCGTGTACTTTTTCGTGTGTTATAATATGTTCTAGTTCGTTTTTAGTGAACTGGTTGCTGTTAAATACGATGCGATTAAAAAAGGAAAAAGGTGCGATATTAGATTCAGTTTCAATAAATGTAAACTGTTCAGTTTTTGTTTTCTTTTGATTTTTTAATAACCTGTTTAATGATACAAATTGAAGTGTCACTTTTGTTGTTACAAATAGTACGCCTGCTAAATATATAAAAGGTAATAGCTGCCAATAATCAAATGGAGGAGCTTGGGTTGTTTGTTGTGTCGGGAAAGTGATTGCTGAGGTTTCAAAAAATTGTATTGGTCTTGGAGTGTATTCTATATAAATAGGAATAATTACAAGTGGTAATACTATTGCAATAAATAATCCTATTAACAGAAACCAACGGTTGGCCTGAAAGAAGGTATCGCGTTGTAAAAATAATTTGTAGCACGCGTAAAATAGTATGATAATTGCCGAAGCTTTTAAAAAGTAGTCCATGTTTAGTCTTGGTTTTCTATTAAACGAATAATCTCTTTTAGCTCGTCAACGCTTATTTTTTCTTCTTTAGCAAAAAAAGAAACCACATTTTTATAAGAGCTATTAAAGTAGTTGTCTATAGCGGTGTTCATAAACTTATTACGATAGTCCTCTTTGGCAACGATAGGGAAGTAGCGGTGTGTTTTTCCAAAAGCTTCATAACTAACATAGCCTTTTTCTTCAAGATTTCTAATCATTGTTGATAGTGTGTTATAATGTGGCTTATCTGTTTTGATGGCTGCCATGACATCTTTTACAAAAGCATGTTCTAGCTTCCATAGGATGTGCATAATTTCTTCTTCTTTATTTGTTAGCTTTTGCATGAGTATCATTTTTGTACAAAACAAACATAACTAAAAAAATAGTTATACAACTATAACTTTAGTTTTTTAACTATTTTTTTAGTTTTCAACGACAGACTTTCCGCTTTAGCGAAAAAATAGAAATCCAAATTCTTAATTAAGATTTCAAAATGTATCTTCGCAAAAATTATATTTTTTATGAGTGTAGCATATCTTATTTTAGGTTTTGTATTATTAGTGGTAGGAGGAGAGTTTTTGGTGCGATCGTCTGTAGCGCTTTCGTTTAAACTTAGTATTTCTAAAATTGTAATTGGTATGACGGTTGTGTCTTTTGCAACGTCTGCACCAGAATTACTGGTTAGTTTACAAGCGGCTTTAAAAGGGTCGCCTGCAATTGCTATAAATAATGTCGTAGGGTCTAATATTGCTAATATTGGCTTGGTATTAGGAATTACTGCTATTGTTGGCGCTATTGCTATAGATAAATCTTTTTATAGGTTAACATGGCCTGTTATGATGTTGTTTTCCATAGCGTTATATTACTTTTTATGGAACGATAACCAGTTGGTTGCGCTTGAAGGATTAATCTTGTTTTTAGGTTTAATTGTATTTATAGTATACTTAATAAGAACTCAGAAATCTACGGACGATTTAGAAGAGGTAGATGATGCTTTAGCGGTTGTTTCTAATTTTAAAATCGGAATTTGGTTGCTAATTGGTGCAGCAGCATTATACTTTGGTAGTGAGTGGTTAGTAAAAGGAGCAACGCAAATTGCAACCAGTTTAGGTGTTAGTGAGGCTGTTATTGGGGTGACTATGATTGCTATTGGTACTAGTGTCCCAGAATTAGCTGCATCTGTTATAGCGGCTGCTAAAAAAGAAAAAGCGATCTCTTTAGGGAATTTAATTGGGTCTAATATTTTTAATATTGGATCTGTTTTAGGATTGACTTCTATGATTAAAACAATACCTGTAACAGAGCCACTTATTTTGTCTAGAGATATTTTCTGGATGCTGATTTTTGCATCTCTAGTATTAATATTAGGGTTATTACCAAAACGACATGAAATAGGAAAGATTAAAGGTTTTGGATTGGTATTACTATATGGTATTTTTATTCTACTTGTATTTAGAGGTTAAAAATAACACATTATAAATGTCAATTAGTATTACGTTGACTGTTGGTTTTATGATATAAAAAAATGCTTTCTATAATTTATAGAAAGCATTTTTTTTGGATTCAACTATGTAATCAATAGCTATTATTAGCTAATATTAGCAGATTTTACTGTCTTAATAATACGACCTGCTATTTTGTATGGATCACCGTTTGAAGCTGGACGACGGTCTTCTAACCATCCTTTCCATCCTTTCTCTACTGTGATAATTGGAATACGTATTGATGCTCCTCTATCAGAGATACCATAACTAAAGTCATGGATAGATGCTGTTTCATGATCGCCAGTTAAACGTTGGTCGTTAAACTCTCCGTAAACCGCAATGTGTTCTTTTACTACTGGTCTAAATGCTTCACAAATTTTCTCATATGTTTCTTTAGATCCACAAGTTCTTAAAACAGAATTAGAGAAGTTAGCGTGCATTCCAGAACCGTTCCAATCCATGTCTTTACCTAATGGTTTTGGGTGGTACTCTATATAGTAACCATATTGTTCTGTTAATCTATCTAAAAGGTATCTTGATACCCAAATTTCGTCTCCTGCTTTTTTAGCACCTTGTGCAAATAATTGGTATTCCCATTGTCCAGAAGCAACCTCTTGGTTAATTCCTTCAAAGTTTAAACCGGCATCGATACATAAATCGGCATGTTCTTCTACTAATTTTCTACCATGTGTGTGTTTACCACCAACAGAGCAATAATACATACCTTGTGGAGCAGGATATCCTCCAATTGGGAAACCTAAAGGTAGTTGTGTTTTATTGTCCATGATAAAATATTCTTGCTCAAAACCAAACCAGAAATCGTTATCCTCATCTTCAATAGTAGCTCTACCATTTGATACGTGTGGTGTACCATCTGCATTTAAAACTTCTGTCATTACTAAGTAACCGTTTCTTCTTGCAGGATCTGGATAAATTGCAACTGGCTTTAATAAACAGTCAGATGCTCCACCTGAAGCTTGTTTTGTAGAAGATCCATCAAAAGACCATATTGGACAGTCTTCTAATTTTCCGCTAAAATCGTTTTCGACTTTAGTCTTGCTTCTCATGTTTTGCGTTGGGTGATACCCATCTAGCCAGATATATTCTAATTTAGATTTAGTCATGGTAAAAATACTTTTTAGTTATATGTTACGACAAATATAAAATAAAAATGAATTTACCCATTAAAAAACAAGGGTATAAATCTTAAATTTATTAAAAAGATGTTAATAACCCTGTTTTTTTTAGGGTATGATATTTTGAGTGTGGTAAATTTTGTAATTTCGTAAAATAATTAAATAAAAAAGTATATATGTCAACATTAAGATTTCATGCTATAAAAGAGTCATTAAAGCGTAAACCGATTGTTATTGAAGAGAAACAACGTCGTTCTGAAATTTTTGGAAGTAATGTTTTTAATGAGTCGACAATGCGTCAATATTTGACTAAAGAAGCTTTTGAAAGCGTTAGAGATGCTATACAATTAGGAAAAAAAATAGATAGAGTAGTTGCTGATCATATTTCTACAGGAATGAAGGAATGGGCAATCTCTAAAGGAGCAACGCATTATACGCATTGGTTCCAACCTTTAACAGGTGCAACAGCAGAAAAGCATGATGCTTTTTTTGAAACTATTGGAGGAGGTTTAGCTATAGAAAAATTTGGAGGCGGACAATTAGTACAGCAAGAACCTGATGCGTCTAGTTTCCCTAATGGGGGAATTAGAAATACTTTTGAGGCGCGTGGTTATACTGCTTGGGACCCAACATCTCCGGCATTTATTTATGGTACAACATTATGTATTCCTACTGTTTTTGTGTCTTACACAGGAGAAGCTTTAGATTATAAAACTCCGTTGTTAAGAGCATTGCAAGCTGTGGATAGTGCAGCTGTTGCAGTATGTAAGTATTTTGATAAAAACGTTAGAAAAGTAAATGCGTCTTTAGGATGGGAGCAAGAGTATTTTTTAATAGATCGTGATTTAGCGATGTCAAGACCAGATATTGTGCAGACTGGTCGCACGCTTTTAGGGCATTCTCCGGCTAAAGGGCAGCAGTTGGATGATCACTATTTTGGAACTATACCAAATCGAGCGATGGCGTTTATGCGTGATTTAGAAACCGAATGCATGCTATTGGGTATACCGGTAAAAACTAGGCATAACGAGGTAGCGCCAAACCAGTTTGAATTAGCTCCAATTTATGACGAAGCTAATTTAGCGGTTGATCATAATTCATTATTGATGGATGTCATGGATAAGATTTCAGACAGACATAATTTTAAAGTGTTATTTCACGAAAAACCTTTTGCTGGAGTCAATGGTTCTGGAAAACATAATAATTGGAGTTTAAGCACGGATACTGGTGTTAATTTATTAGGTCCAGGAAAAACACCAATGAGTAATCTTCAGTTTTTAACCTTTTTTATTAATACAATTAAGGCGGTTAATGATAACGAAGAATTGCTTCGTGCTGCAATAGCATCTGCGAGTAATGATCATCGTTTAGGAGCAAATGAGGCGCCTCCAGCAATTATTTCGGTATTTATTGGAGAGCAACTAACTAAGACATTAAACGAATTAGAAAATGTTACTGATGGTAAATTATCTCCAGAAGAAAAAACAGATCTAAAACTAAATGTAGTTGGTAAAATACCAGACGTTTTATTGGATAATACAGACCGTAATAGGACTTCTCCTTTTGCTTTTACAGGAAATAAGTTTGAGTTTAGAGCAGTAGGCTCAACTGCTAATTGTGCTAACCCAATGACTGTTTTAAATAGTATTGTGGCAAAACAATTGATAGATTTTAAGTCAGAAGTAGATGCTTTAATTGATAAAAAGGATATGAAAAAAGATGACGCCATCTTTAATATTCTTAGAGAGTATATTAAAAAGTCCAAAAATATATTATTTGAAGGAAATGGTTATGGTGAAGCTTGGGAAAAAGAAGCTAAGAAAAGAGGGTTAAGTAATAATAAAACCACGCCAATTGCTTTAAAAGCAAAAGTGTCTAAAAAAACGCTAGATCTTTTTGAAGGACTAGGTGTTATGAATAAGGTAGAGTCCGAAGCTAGATATGAAATTGAAATGGAGGACTATGTTTTACGTATCCAAATTGAAAGTCGTGTTTTAGGGGATATTGCACGTAACCATATTGTGCCTACTGCTGTGAGGTATCAAAATGTATTAATTAAAAACGTGAAGGGATTAAAATCTATTTATGGTGAGGGGTTTAAAGCGTTTGCTAAAGAGCAGTTAAACTTAATTGAACAGATATCAGGGCATATAGAATCTATTAATGCTAATGTTACTAAAATGACAGAAGTCCGTAAGAAATCTAATAAAAATGAAAATTTAGAGAAAAAGGCTTTAGCATATTGTAATAATGTTAAACCTTTATTTGATGCCATAAGGTATAATTGTGATAAATTGGAATTGTTGGTTGATGACGAGTTGTGGCCTCTAACAAAATACAGAGAATTATTGTTTACTAAATAGTAAGATTGATAACCAGTAAAAAAAAATCCACATATTAATGTGGATTTTTTTTATTCTACAAGCAAAGATTAAAACTTTAGTTGAATCGCTTTAGTGTTGTTTTTAGCTTTTTTGTTGAGTTTTGTACGTAGAACTACGTATTTAAAATACTTAAAATCAATGAGTTAAATATTTATTATTGAATATATTTTCCTACAAATAGTTTCGTTTCGTCGTTGATAAGCTTCTTTTTGTCGAATAAGTGTTTGATTTTCAAAGTTTTAAGCGGTAATTTAAATTTGATGTTATAAAACTCACTAATTTTATCATGCTATTAATCTAAAATATATTTAACATGAAAAAATTATTTTTCAGCGCAGCAGCGCTAATGTGTGGGACGGTAATGTTTGCACAATCGAACAACAGTTCAGTATTATCTCAAGGTAACAACAACATTTCGGCAGTTACTCAATCAGGTTTAACAAATGATTCAGATGTAGATCAAGTTGGAGACGACAATGATTCTGCTGTAGATCAAAATGGAACTTTAAATGCTTCTGAGGTAAGACAAGCTAGTGGGTATGGACCTTTAAGAAATCGTAATACAAGTACAGTAGATCAAGATGGTACTAGTAATGATTCTTTTGTATGGCAAGATGGAGATGATAATACGTCTTCAATTGATCAAGATGGAACTAGTAATGATTCTTACGTAGACCAATGGGGTGACTTTAATGATAATGATGTGTCTCAAGATGGAGTTAATAATGACTCTGATGTTTTACAAGGGTATAATGGAAACAATCACGTTAGTTCTGTAGACCAAGTTGGTGATGATAACGTATCTTATGTTTGGCAGGATGGAGATTCTAATACTTCGGAAGTTGATCAAGGTGGAGATAGAAATGACTCAAGTGTTAATCAAGACGGGGATAATAATATTTCTGATGTATTACAAGGTTTTGCTGGTGATGACAACACAAGTGTCGTAGATCAAGATGGGGATAATAACAACTCTAATGTAGATCAATGGGGAGATTTTAATGATAGTAGTGTTACTCAAGATGGTGACAATAACGACTCTGACGTTTTTCAAGGATACCCTGGAGACTACAATACCAGTGATGTAGATCAGATTGGTGACGATAACACATCTTATGTTTCGCAAGATGGTGGAAATAACACTTCTGACGTAGATCAAGATGGTAACTTGAACGATTCTAATGTTAATCAAGATGGTTTCTTTAATAGCAGTGCTGTTTTTCAAACAGGAAACTCTAATCTATCGACTACTGATCAAATAGGGAATGCAAATGGTTCTTCTCAAATTCAAACAGGAAGTGATAATGAGTCTTATGTCTCTCAAATAGGTAATAATAACGGGTCTTTTGTCGCTCAGGTAGGGGATTTAAATGATTCTGATGTGGAACAATTAGGAAATTTGAATAACAGTTCGGTAGCTCAAAATGGAAATGATAACTCGTCTGATGTAGATCAAATTGGGAACTCTAATGGTTCTTCTGTAGCACAAGCAGGTAATGATAATACGTCGATTGTTGCTCAAACAGGAAATGCTAATACAAGTACAGTTGCGCAATCAGGAGATTTACATTTATCAACAGTTGCACAAAACGGAATGGGTAATATTAGTAATGTAACTCAAGTTGGATTATCGCATACTAGTGATGTTTTTCAAAATGGTAATGCTAATAATAGTATTGTTACACAAACAGGTAATACTCATGTAAGTGATGTAGATCAGATTGGAAATGGTAACACTTCAACAGTAACACAAAGTAATTAAGTAGTAATTATGTATTGATAGGCAAAAAGGGTAAAAAAAAAAGTTTAAAAATTTTTTTTTTTTTTTTTTTTTTTTTTTTTTTTTTGTAAGTGATTTCACTACGTAGTTCTACGTAGGTGGGAGGTTATTTGGGATTTAGTAGTGTTTTTTGAATAAAAATAAAGCAGGAAAAACCTTAATTAATTTGTTTTTCAACACTTAAAAAGTGTGTCTCAACGAATATACTATGTAAAGCACTGTTTGTTTTGGTTGTTAAAAATTATGAATCAATTAAACCCATATCTTTACAGCGCTATTAATTAATATATATTCAAAATGAAAAAGGTAATCTTCAGCGCAGCAGCGCTAATTTGTGGGGCAGTAATGTTTGCACAATCAAACAACAGTAAAGTTGATCAAGTAGGAAGCGGAAATGATTCTGAGGTTTCGCAAACTGGAATGACTAATATCTCGGATGTTGATCAGTGGGGTGATTCTAATGTGTCTGATGTAATGCAAGACGGTGTTGCAAATAATTCAGATGTAGATTCTTTAGGAGATGAAAACGAAACTTTTATATCTCAAATAGGAAGTAGTAATTATGCAGAAGTTCATCAAGGTTACGGTACTGGAGCGGGTGAAAATGATGGTAACGAAGCGACTGTAGCTCAAGATGGCGTTTCTAATTGGGGTTATATCGATCAATATGGTGATTCAGAAGGTTCTGATGATAATGCTTCGACTATGCGTCAAGAGGGTAATAGTAATTACGCTTACAATGCTCAAGTAGGTGATAATAATATATCAGGAGTATATCAAAATGGTTTTTATAATGATGCTTATGTTTCTCAAGTTGGGGATACAAACGTGTCTAATGTTTGGCAAACTATTGGGGATAACTCTAGTGTTGTGCGTCAAGATGGAGATAATAACCAGGTTTTAAATGATCAGATGGGATTTTTTAATAAATCTGATGTTGATCAATATGGTAATCGAAATGCAGCTGAGGTAATACAGTATTCAGATAATAGTGAGAGTAATGTAGATCAAGATGGTGATGATAATGATGCGTATACGTTTCAATTTGGTTCTTTGCATTTGTCTAATGTTACGCAAGAAGGAGATTTAAACGATAGTGATGTGTTTCAGGACGGTGTTGATCACTTGTCAAATGTGATGCAAGTTGGAGATGAGAACGAAAGTTATGTTGGTCAATATGGTAATACTCATATTAGTAATGTAGCTCAAACAGGGAATAGCAATGTGTCTTCTGTAATGCAGAATGACTAAATAATAAGTAATTAATGTTATGCTTTTAGTATATCTAAAAAGGGTTCAGTTTACTGAGTCCTTTTTTTTTGTGTTCAAATTATTAGGTACTAGTTTTATGTTTGTATTCCTATGTTCTTTGTTTTGTTTTTTATATACGTAGTTCTACGTAGATTCAAGTATATTAAGGGGTTAGCTTAGTTTTTGAGAGTAAAAACAAGTAGGAAAAATCATAATTTATTTGTATTTCAACGTGTAAAAACAGAGTCTTAACGAATATACTGTTAATTGCCTCGTTTTTTTTTGTTATCGAAATTTACCAATCAAATATTTCTATATCTTTACAGAGCTATTAATCAATATATATTCAAGATGAAAAAATTATTTTTCAGCGCAGCTGCGCTTATGTGTGGAACTATGATGTTTGCACAATCAAACAACAGTGATGTTGCTCAAACAGGAAACGGAAACGCTTCTGCTGTTACTCAAACGGGGATGACAAATGACTCTGATGTAGAATCTTTAGGAGATTCAAACGGATCAATTGTAAATCAAAACGGTACTATTAACAGATCTACAGTAGTACAACATGGAGACGATAACGCTTCAGACGTAAATTCAATCGGACGTTTAAACAGTTCTCAAGTTAATCAAGCAGGAGATGATAACGCTGCAGATGTTGATCAAGATGGAAGACAAAATGCTTCTGTTGTAAGACAAGGTTTTGTAAACAGTACAGGTGCAATTTCTCGTGTAGGTAACGGAAACGAAGCTAGAGTAAATCAACTTGGAGATTTTAACGCTTCTACAGTAAGTCAATTAAGTGCTACGCCAGGTAATGAAAGTAACGATAACGAGGCTGTTGTAAGTCAAGTTGGAGATTCTAACATTAGTGCAATTAGCCAAGACGGAGATTCTAACTTTGCTGATACAGCACAACAAGGAGATGGTAATGATTCTGATGTTAATCAAATGGGAGATGCTAACTTTTCTGAAGTAGATCACCAAGGAAACGCTAACATTGCACGTACTTACCAAGGTGGTAATGACAATAGAAGTACTATTTTCTCTGTAGGAGATTCTAACTTTGCAGATACTGCACAACAAGGTACTTTTAATGATTCAGAGGTTAATCAAGTAGGAAACGATAACTTCTCTGAAGTTGATCACCAAGGAAATTTAAATACGGCACGTACGTATCAAGGTGGTAACAATAATATTAGTACAATATTATCTGTAGGAGATTCTAATTTTGCAGATACTGCACAGCAAGGGACTTTTAACGACTCTAGTGTTAATCAATATGGTGACAACCATGACTCTGAAGTTGATCACCAAGGAAATGCTAACATTGCACGTACTTACCAAGGAGGTAGTGACAATACAAGTACTATTTTCTCTGTAGGAGATTCTAACTTCGCAGATACTGCACAACAAGGAACGTTTAATGATTCTGAAGTTGTTCAAACAGGAAACGGTAACGATTCAGAAGTAGATCAACAAGGTAATAATAACGGTTCTTTAGTTACTCAATTGGGTGACGATAATGATTCAGAAGTAGATCAAACAGGAAATGATAATGGATCAATGCTTTCTCAGTGGGGTGATGATAACATGTCTACTATTGCTCAAACAGGAAATGATAATGGAGCAACAGTGTACCAGTGGGGTGATGCTAACACATCTTCAGTAGATCAGTTTGGAAATTCTAATTATGCTTATACTGCGCAAGTAGGTGATAGTAATAATTCTGCAACAAATCAAGCAGGTATTAGTAACTATGCGACTGCTAGTCAATATGGAGATTCAAATGGACAAATTACAGGTCAGTTTGGAAATTCAAATATAGCTACAACTGGTCAAACAGGTGATGCTAACGGATCTGTAACAGGTCAATTAGGAAACTCTAATGAGTCTTATGTACTTCAGGTTGGAAACACTAACGGTTCTTTTGTAGTTCAAGTTGGAGATTTAAATGACAGTGATGTTGAACAAAACGGAACTTTAAATGGTCAGACAACTATGCAAGTAGGAAACTCTAACGATAGTACAGTGCTTCAAGATGGTACAGGTAACGGTTCTAGTACTACTCAAACAGGAAATAGTAATATTTCTGGAGTGTTACAATTAGGTTCTCTTAATGGTTCTGCTGTAACTCAAACAGGAATGGGTAACAACTCTCAAGTAGTGCAAGATGGTTTCTTTAACTCTAGTACAGTAGATCAAGATGGTATGGGACATACAAGTTCAGTAAATCAAGATGGTAACTTTAACCAAAGTACAGTAGACCAAAATGGTAATACGCATGTTAGTACTGTAAACCAAATTGGTAACGGTAATGGGTCTACAGTTTCACAGAATAACTAAGCATAAGCTTTTATAAAGTAAATTGTTTTATTAAAATAATTATAAGGTATAAGAGCATTAATTTGCTCTTATACTTTTTATAACAGATATATTTTATACCTTACAGGTAGATTGTATCTAAAAAAAACATAAGACTATGAAAACTATCTTTAAATTTATAATAGCTGTTTCTATATTAACCTCAAGTAGTTTAATTACAGCTCAAACTTTTGAAGCAACAGATAATACTGATGCAATCTCTAGTTTTGATACACAGTCTTCCCAAGAAAATTTTTTATTAAACCAAACTGATACTGCAACTAGTTTTGCGTCTACAGAAAATTCTGTTTTTATTGCGCAAATAGGTGATAATAATGATTTGGTAAGTATTACAGAATCATTTGAAAGTGATATTAGTATTATACAAAATGGTAATCAAAATGTTACAGTCTTGGATTTAAATAGTACAAAACTAACAGAAACGGTTATTCAAAAAGGAGATAATAATACCTTTTTAGATTACAGTCCTTTTAAATCGGATGTTAGAAATGCAACAATAAATCAAACCGGTAATAATCAAAATTTAACCATGTTTGGATCAAACTCTTTGTCAGAAAAAATTAAAATATCCATGCAAGGACAAGATCAATCTATAATTATTAGAAATTTTTAACAACAATAATGTTATGTTTTTATGTACTAGCAAAAAAACAATAACATGTCTTATTGTCTTTCTCTTTACGGCAGTAGGTTATTCGCAATTGTACAATACAGAAGTGGAGGCAAAGCTTGATGTCAATCAAGATAATAATTACCTTAATATTAAAGGGGTTGCAATAAATAAGTCTGGAAGTCAAAAAAGCTTAAGTTATAAGTTATCTGTTTTTAAAACAGATCAAAATAATAACAAATCTAAAAACCAGCAAAGCGGTGAGTTTGTTGTTGATGTAAACCAGCAAAAAGATTTGTCTACAACATCAATTAATTTTGATAAAAACACAAAGCTTATAATTCTACTTTTAATTTACGACGCTAATAATGCCATTATAGGTAAAGATAGGGTTGTATTAAATGATGATGGACAAAATAGTCTTGACATCAAAAAAGATATTGCTAATAAAATTAACGATACTTCCATAAAAGTTTCTGCACAATTAATAAACAATGACGTAGAAGCTAAAATACAAACTAATCAGCAAAACGATTTTACGGTTATTAAGGGTACAGCCTTTAATAAAACAGAAATAACTAAAAGTTTAATTTATAAATTTATTGTTTTTAGTAAAGTAGAAAGTGTAAATAATATAGTCGAAGAAAGTAGTGGGCGATTTATTTTGTCAGCAAATACAAAAGTAGATTTATCTTCTATTACACTCAATTTAGATGATAAATTAAAAACTATAGCAGTACTTTTAATTTACGATTTAGATAATAAAATTATTGGTCAAGATAGAATTGTTTTTAATGACGATTCTGAAGACGAAGCTCAAAAAAAGAAACTGCTTTTAGAAAAATTAAAACAAGAACAAGAAAAATCTCAGGACATTAGTGTTGAGAAAAAAGATGGTCTTGAGTTAAATGGGATTGTAGTAGAAGATACTAAAACAAAACCAGGACGCGATTTTTATAAACTGTTTTATTCCTTGTACTCTCAAAACAATATAAACGGAAATAAAGTGGTTACAATAAAAGAGATTTTAGCCTTAGGGCGAAACACGAAAATAGAGGTTATAGTTGGTGATGATAAGATTTTTTCGTTTTTTGTAAGACCAAGTACTGAGTATTTAAAGCAAATGAACGATTACGCTATAATAAGTGTATATAAACATTTCAAAAAACTCGAAAAAGAATCAAAAACAATTAAACGCTATTAATTATTTTTATCATGAAAAAGCTACTTATACTATCGTTATTTTTTACAAGTTATTTTTGTGTTGGACAACAATTATCTTATAAGCCAATTAATCCTGCATTTGGAGGCGAGACTTTTAATTACCAATGGTTATTAAGTTCTGCCAACGCGCAAAACTCTTTTACAGATCCCGATGCTAATCAAGGTGATGATGAAAGCTCTTTAGAGGCTTTCGCCGAAAATTTAAACAGACAAATCTTAAGTCAATTATCAAGATCACTCTTTCAAACTCAACTTGGAGACGAGTTGCAGGAAGGTAATTTTAGCTTTGGTAGTTTAGCCTTAGAAATATATGATTCTGCCGAAGGATTAGTGGTTAATATCCTAGATACAGACACAGGAGAGCAAACACAAATTATAGTCCCTAACTAATTCTTATCGATACATTATGTTAAATTATAGACCTGCGTTTGCAGTCATACTTTTTTTATTATTAACTAGCTGTGGTGCCTTTTTTAATCAGCCTTATGAGCAAGAACGGGCCAGAATTGGAGAAACAAGTCCTGTTACTAGTAAGTTGGAAGCTTTTCCATTACCTCAAAATCCAGTAGTTGCTGGTGTGTATAATTTTAAAGATCAAACAGGGCAATATAAAGCTGTAGAAAATGGAAGTACGTTTAGTACAGCAGTTTCTCAAGGAGGTACAACTATGTTGATTAAAGCATTGGAAGATTCTAAATGGTTTACTGTTATTGAAAGAGAAAACTTAGGTAATCTACTTAACGAAAGAAACATAATAAGATCTACAAGAGACGAGTATAGAAAAAATAAAAATCCTAACGAACCCGTTTTACCAGCATTATTATATGCAGGTGTTTTACTAGAAGGTGGTGTTATATCTTATGACACTAATATCATAACCGGTGGTGCAGGAGCGCGTTATCTAGGTATCGGAAGCTCTACACAATACAGACAAGACAGAATAACGGTTTACCTTAGAGCAGTATCAACATCTACAGGTAAAATCTTGAAAACAGTTTATATTTCAAAAACTATTTTATCTCAAGCGGTATCAGCTAACTTATTTAAATACGTTAAGTATCAAAGGTTACTTGAAACAGAAATCGGATTTACAAAAAATGAACCAGTTCAATTAGCAATGAAAGAAGCTATTGAAAAGGCAGTAGAAGCTTTGATTATTGAAGGTATAAAAGATGAGGTTTGGCTACCACGATTAAGCGAGGAGTCTACAGCTAAATTAATTGCAGATTATGATGCAGAAAAGGATGAAGCAATTTCTACGGAGCTGTATGAGCGTTTTCTAACAGAAAGACGCGGAAATTATGCGGTTACTGCAGCATTAGGAGGGACGTTAATAAATGGAGATTTACCTGATCCTCAGCCAGAATTTAATAGTAAAATTGGATTTAAAAAAACTTTAAACCCTTATTTAAACTTGGGGTTTACCTACAATAAATTTAATTTAGAAAACAAACAGGTTTTAAACGAAGGTTTTATGTCTTTTGATTTAAATTTAGAATATAGCGTGTTGCCATATGATAACTTAACACCATACTTATTTGCAGGAGTAGGGACTAACGCTTCTAATTATTTTGAAGCTATAGATCCTAAAGTGCAAGCCGGTTTTGGGTTAGAGTATTTGGTTAAAGATAATCTAGGAGTCTATATTTATGGAGAGCATAATCTTGTGTTTTCAGATAAGGTTGACGGTGTTGTTGCCGGAAAAGTTGACGATATGTTTTATCGTTTTGGAGTTGGTGTCAATTTTTACTTGTCTAAACCCAATACCAAATTTAATCAACGTAAAGAGGAGAAAAGATTGGAACGAGCTGAGTTGAAAGCGACAAAAAAAGCAAATCGTAGACAGATGCAAGAAAAAATAAAAGCAGCTCGTCAGGAAAATAAAAATAATTAAACAATCTGTTAAATTTTAATTTAACATTTAAATAATTGAAACAGATGAAAATAATTTCAAAGTATATAAGTTTAATCTTAGTTTTAATAGCTGTGGTTAGCTGTAGTGAGGATAAAGTGTCACTTAGTGGTACGGGAGCAATTACTGGTAAAGTCGTGTCTAAAGGCGATAATATACCATTAGAAAACACAAAGATTTCTACAAACCCAGGAACAAGTATCGTTTTTACTGATGCTTCTGGTGAGTTTGTAATCAATAATGTAACTGTTGGCACCTATGCTATAGAGGCGCAAAAAGACGGGTATTTATCTAAATTTGAATCGTCTACTGTTACAGAGGATAATAGCGTAAATGTTATTTTCGAATTAGATGTGGAGACAGCAAATAATAATGCACCAAATGCACCCATACTTAGCGCTCCTGCTAATAATAGTACTGGTCAAAGTTTAACTTTAGATTTGGTTTGGACTGGTTCTGATCCTGAAGAAGATGATTTGGTATATGAAGTTCAGATTTTAAACGATCAGAATTCTGACGTATTAATGTATACGGATATCATAGACACGACATTAACAGTTTCGGGCTTAGACTATGGTACAAAATACTTTTGGCAAGTATCCGCTTCAGACAACATAAATGATGTTGTTATAGGCACTACTTTTAATTTTGAAACATTAGAGTTTCCGGATAATAGATTGTTTTTTACAAGAAAAATTAATGGAAACAATGTGATCTTTTCAGCAGATTCTGACGGTAATGAATATCAATTAACATCTTCAAGTAGTAATAGTTGGAGACCAAGAAAAGCTAGTAATGTAGACAAATTAGCCTTTTTAAGATCTAACGGAGGACAAACTCACATTTACACAATGGACCTAAATGGTGCTAATGTAACACAGGTAACTAATAGTATTCCTGTAAATGGATTTAATCTAGAGGAGTTGGATTTTGAATGGACCAACAGTAATACCAAATTTGCTTATGCAAGTTTTGATAAATTATATAAAATTAATACTAACGGTTCTGGCGTTACTCAAATACACCAGACATTAAATGGTAATTTTATTACAGAAGTAGATTGGAACCAAAGTACGCAGCGTATGGCTGTAAAAACAAATAATACTGTAGGGTACAATGTAGAGATCTATACAATCAATAATTCAGGAGTTATTATTGATTATGTGTTGCAAGGTGTAGCTGGAGCAGCTGGTGGTTTAGATTATGCGTTTGATGGTTCTCAATTATTATACAGTTATGATATTTCTGGTAATCAAAACGCAGAATACAGGCAGTTAGATACGCATATGTTTATTTATAACATTGGTACTATGACAGCAACGGATATTTCGACTTCAAAAGCTGCAGGAACCAATGATTTAGACCCTAAGTTTTCTCCTAATGAAGCAGAGGTTATTTACGTAAATACATCTAATGATGGTGTATCACAACAAAATGTTACTAAATTAAGTTTGGCAACCTTGTCAGAGATTACAATATTAATAGAAAATGCAAAAATGCCTGACTGGAAGTAGTTAATAACCCGTTTGTAAATTTACTTATAAAAGCACACAAATATTTGTGTGCTTTTTATTTATAAATATCTTTGTTGCTTAACACAACACAATGAGTTCAGAAATTTCAAAACGTTACAGTCAAAGAGGTGTATCTGCATCAAAAGAAGATGTGCATAATGCGATAAAGAATATAGACAAAGGTTTGTTTCCTAAAGCATTTTGCAAAATTGTACCAGATTATTTAACTAACGATCAGGAGTATTGCTTGATTATGCACGCAGATGGCGCAGGGACAAAATCGTCTTTAGCGTATATGTATTGGAAAGAAACTGGTGATGTGTCTGTTTGGAAAGGTATTGCCCAAGATGCTTTAATAATGAATATTGACGATTTGTTATGTGTTGGAGCAACCGACAATATCATGTTATCCTCAACAATAGGACGTAACAAAAGTGTAATTCCTGGTGAAGTATTATCGGCTATAATTAATGGTACCGAAGAGTTGATTGAAGACTTAAAAGGTTTTGGAGTAACAATACATAGTACTGGAGGAGAAACAGCAGATGTTGGTGACTTGGTTAGAACAATAATTGTAGATTCTACAGTTACGGCTAGAATAAAACGTAGCGACGTTATTGACAATGCTAATATAAAAGCAGGAGATGTAATTGTTGGTTTAGAAAGTTTTGGCCAAGCAACTTACGAGAAAGGCTATAACGGAGGTATGGGAAGTAACGGATTGACTTCTGCAAGACATGATGTTTTTGATAATTATTTAGCTAAAAAATATCCAGAAAGTTTTGACGCTGCTGTACCAGAAGATTTGGTGTACTCTGGAAAAGTAAAATTAACAGATAAAGTTGAAGGCTCTCCATTAGATGCTGGACAATTAGTATTGTCTCCAACAAGAACGTATGCGCCAATTATTAAAGATATTTTATCTAAATATACAAGTGAAGATATCCACGGAATGGTGCATTGTAGTGGAGGAGCACAAACTAAGATTTTACATTTTATAGATAACCTTCATATTGTTAAGGATAATTTATTTACTGTACCGCCATTATTTAAGCTAATACAAGAACAATCTAAAACAGATTGGAAAGAGATGTATCAAGTATTTAATTGTGGGCATAGAATGGAAATTTATGTATCCCCAGAAAAAGCAGAAGAAATTATTGCAATTTCAAAATCTTATAATGTTAATGCACAGGTTGTTGGTCGTGTTGAAGCTTCAGATTCTAAAAAACTAACAATAGAAAGTCCTTACGGAACGTTTGAATATTAATTACTAATTAATTTTTAAAAAATATGAGATACATTTTTATAATGTGCTTCATGTTTTGCGTTACTAATTTGGTCGCGCAGACGGAACCTGAAGTAAAAGTTGTTGATACCATTAAATGGAAACAAAAAAACAAGATTGGCGTAGATATTAACGAAGTAACTTTTGTTAATTGGAATGCTGGTGGCGCTAATTCAATTTCGGCATTATTAGCAATTAAATCTAGTTTACGTTATAAAAAAAACAATCTAATATGGTTTAACGAGGTTAGAACACGTTATGGTGTAAATAAGCAAGAAAGTCAGAAGTTACGTAAAACGGAAGACGAGCTTGAGTTAATTTCTACCATTGGATACAGAAAAGACACCATTACTAATTGGTATTATTCAGGGCGTTTTAATTTTAAAACACAATACACCAACGGATATAATTATCCAAATAGAGACAATTCTATTTCTAGTTTTATGGCTCCGGGATATTTGTTTATCGGAGGTGGTGTGGAATATGGTAAGAATATCGAAAAATTATCCTTCTATATGTCCCCTTTAACGTTTAAAGCTACTTTTGTCTTAGATCAAGAGTTAGCTGATTCTGGCGCGTTTGGTGTCGAAAAAGCAGTGTTTGATACGTTGGGTAATAAAATTAAAAACGGTGAAAATGTGAGGACGGAAATGGGTATTCTGGTCACTAATGCATACGAAACAGAAGTATTAGAAAATGTATATCTAAAAAACCGAGTAAGTTTATATACCGATTATTTAAATAGTTTTGGAAATATAGATGTGGACTGGGAAGTTGTGTTTGATTTTAAGGTTAACGATTTTGTAAAAGCAACCTTAGGATCTCATATTAGATACGATAATGATGTTAAGATTATTGAAGAAACAAATGTGGAGGATGAGTTTGTGGAGCGTGGAGCAGCTTTACAATGGAAACAACTATTAGGAATTGGTGTGATAGTAGATTTTTAATTGCTATATTTATAAAAAGCAATATTTGAAATCTAAATCCTTTTTTAACATAGTCACTCTTGTTGTTGTTATAATTAATATAACATCAATAGTGTTTTTGGATTTTTTTTATAGTCAGATAATTAGACTGGTATCTAGCTTTTTGTACCTATTATTCTTTCTGTTTTTAGGTGTAAAAGACCGTTTGCTGTTACCATTTTTAACGTTATTAGTTATTGCGGATGGTTTTGATTTGTATTATTTACAGCCGTATGTAATTGAGATTTATTCAGTTATAAAGATGGTGGCTTTTTTAATATTGTGTGTTATGCTTTCTGCTAAGCTCAGATTTCAAAAATTAGGAAATACTATTACGTTATTATTTGTAGTCGTTATAGCAATCAATATTTTAATTGGTTACAAGGCTATTACAGAGACGACTAATGTTTTGGATTATACTCAAATTTTATCAATACAGGCGTATTGGGTGATTTGTATTTTGTCATGTGCTTTGGCTGCTAAATACTATTTTTTAAACGAATCTAAGAAAGCAGTTTGTTTTACGGGCTTTACTTTTTTGTTTGTTTTTACAGATTTAAACGGGTTTATTGCTAATTTTTTTGATGCGGATTTGTTTTTCTTTACAGAAAGAATCTTATACTTTTTAGGGTTTATGTGCTTGGGTTATTATGTGTTTTTTAATAAACAAGAACAGATTAAAAGTTAGTTACTACAAGCTACCTTGAGACAAGTATTTGTAATCTTCTAATTCTGTAAGGGTCTCAATTAATTTTGAGCATCCATTTTTTATTAAATATATTGTGTCTGCTATTTCAATAACTTCGGTGTATCTGTGGTCTGTTAGTATAATTGCTTTGTGTTTTTTTTCTTCAATAATTAATGCCTTAATTTTTTCAATATATAACGGAGCCACACCATTAAAGGGCTCATCTAAAAATATAATTTTAGCTTTCTTTTTTAGTATTAAATATATTTCGACCACACGTCTTTCTCCACCGGATAAGGTCTTTATTGTGTTGTTTTTGTAGATTTTAAATTCAGGATAGTCTTTAATAAAGTTTCTCCAACTAACATTAAATAGTGTAAATAAGGTATTGACCTTAGCTTGATTTGGTGTAAAGTTGTGTTGTGGTAAATAAGCAGCAGCTTTGGTAAGATATAGTGGTTTTAATAAAGGTTTACTGTCCAGTCGGATGTGGCTGTATTTCGCGATAAGCGTACCAAAAGCAATACTTAATACGCAACTTTTTCCAGAACCATTACTGCCTAATAAAGTTGTTACTTTACCGGTCTCAGCCTTTAGATAAATGCCATTTAATATGCGTTTTTCACTAAAGTAAAGCTCTACATTATCTATCTCAAAAATCAAAGTGTATCTATGTAAATTGGTGGATTAGACTTAAAAAAGCAATAGTTACTAAAGCGTCAATGCTATATAAAAAACCAAAAAGTTTTAAATCAGAGATGCCTAGGTTTTTATAAAAAACTAATTTTTGTTTTGTATCCGTTTGAGAGACGATGTAATATAGCAAAATTATTAAAAATAGTTTAGTTATAAGGGCAACTATTAGGTAGGAACTGCCTGTTATTAATAGTAAAATATTAATAATAAGAGACCATATAGCAAAGGTGCGGTAATAGTATAGTATGGCAATAAACTGATTTAACATATAGTTTTAACGGTAAAAAGGCGCTAATATTTTAATTGTAAGCAAACTACTATAAAGTATTGAAAATTCATAAATTATCGTATTTTTGTTTCACAATTTTAAGAAGAAGATGTTAGAGAAGTTACAAATAGTAAAGCAACGTTTTGATGAGGTTAGCGATTTAATAATCCAACCTGATGTTATTACTGATCAAAAACGTTACGTCGCACTAAATAAAGAATATAAAGATTTACGACTTTTAATGGATAAGCGCGAGATTTATCTTGAGTTTACTGAAAATTTAAAAGAAGCGGAAGAAATCATAGCAGACGGTAGTGATGCCGAAATGGTCGAAATGGCTAAAATGCAATATGAAGAAGCTAAAGTGGAAATTCCTAAATTAGAAGACGACATACGTGTGCTTCTAATACCTAAAGATCCTGAGGATTCTAAGAATGCTGTTGTAGAATTACGAGCAGGTGCAGGAGGGGATGAAGCAAGTATTTTTGCTGGAGATTTATTTAGAATGTACAGTAAATACTGTGAAGCTAGAGGATGGAAAGTAGATACGGTAGATTACAGTGAAGGGACAAATGGTGGTTTTAAAGAAATCCAATTTGAAGTTACTGGAAACGATGTCTATGGGACTTTAAAGTTTGAAGCAGGTGTACACCGTGTACAACGTGTACCGCAGACAGAAACACAAGGACGTGTGCATACAAGTGCTGCCACTGTAATGGTATTTCCAGAAGCAGAGGAGTTTGATGTAGAGATTAACCCAAAAGAGGTACGTGTAGATTTTTTCTGTTCTTCAGGACCAGGTGGTCAATCTGTAAACACAACATATTCTGCAGTACGTTTAACGCACATACCAACAGGATTAGTAGCGCAATGTCAAGATCAAAAATCGCAGCATAAAAACAAAGAGAAAGCTTTTAAAGTATTACGTTCGCGTTTATACGACATGGAGTTAGCTAAGAAAAACGAAGAAGATGCAGCGTTGCGTGGTACTATGGTAACCTCTGGAGATAGAAGTGCTAAAATTAGAACTTACAACTATTCTCAAGGTCGTGTTACTGATCACAGAATTGGATTGACATTATACGATTTGCAAAATATTGTAAATGGAGATATCCAAAAAATTATTGACGAATTACAATTAGCTGATAATACAGAGAAATTAAAAGCTAGTGACGAACATATTTAATATCAAGCCTCTTCATTGAGGCTTTTTTTATAGCATGACAACACAACAACTAACAGAACAAATTATTAAAAAGAAGTCTTTTCTGTGTATCGGACTAGACGTCGATTTAAATAAAATTCCACAACATTTATTACAAACCGAAGATCCTATTTTCGAATTTAATAAAGCAATAATTGATGCAACACATCATTTATGTGTGGCTTATAAACCTAATACCGCGTTTTACGAAGCATATGGTTTAAAAGGATGGAAAGCATTAGAGAAAACAATAAACTATCTTAATGATAACCATCCAGATATTTTTACAATAGCAGATGCTAAACGTGGTGATATTGGTAATACTAGTACAATGTATGCAAAAGCCTTTTTTGAAGACTTAGCATTTGATAGTGTTACTGTTGCGCCATACATGGGAAAAGATTCGGTTGAGCCTTTTTTAGCCTTTAAAGATAAGCATACAATAATGTTAGCATTGACCTCTAACCAAGGTGCTTTTGATTTCCAGACCAAGCAAGTAGAAGGAAAAGAGTTGTACAAACAAGTTTTAGAAACGTCTAAAAATTGGAAGAATTCTGAAAATTTAATGTACGTTGTTGGAGCAACTAAAGCCGAGTATTTTGCTGAGATCAGAAAAATAGTTCCAAATAGTTTTTTATTAGTTCCAGGTGTGGGCGCTCAAGGCGGAAATCTTCAAGACGTGTGTAAATATGGAATGAGCAAAAATGTTGGACTACTAATTAATTCTTCTAGAGGGATTATTTATGCTTCAAGCAACGATGATTTTGCGCAAGCAGCAGCAGCTAAAGCAGAAGACTTACAACAACAAATGGAAGTTGTTTTAAATAATAAATAAATAATTGAACGCTCCGTCATGCTGAATTTATTTCAGCATCACATTATTAGTGTCAGTAAAAAAAATGCTGTCTCGCTACGTCATGCTGAACTTGTTTCAGTATCGCATTATTATTATTATTATTATTATTAAAGTAAGTTAATTATTATCATAGAGGATTAGAATACTTAGACTATTGTAATTTATAGATAAAATAAGAACTTTACGTTATGCTGAATATATTTCAGTATCGCATTATTTAGAGGAGTAACATTCGGTTAAAGTAATAATTAAATGAAAATTAAAGATCAAATAGGTAATGTGTTAACATTTGATACCACACCAATACGTATCATCTCGTTAGTGCCTTCTCAAACCGAATTACTCTATGATTTAGGTTTAGAGGATACTATTGTTGGTCTTACTAAGTTTTGTATACATCCAATACATTTAAAAGGAGAAAAGCAGGTTGTAGGAGGCACAAAGCAAATTAATCTAGAAAAGATTAAAGCATTAAAGCCTGATATTATTTTGTGTAACAAAGAAGAAAATACAGAAGCTATTGTAAAAGACTGTCAATCCATCTGTGCGGTGCATGTATCCGATATTTTTACAATTACAGATTGCTTAGAGCTTATAATGCAATACGGACAACTATTTAATGTTGATGCAAAAGCAGAAAGTATTAAGGCTAAAATCACAACTAAGTTAATGGATTTTAAAGCGTACATAAATGACAAACCCACTTTAAAAGTCGCTTATTTTATTTGGAAAGATCCATGGATGGTAGCAGCAAATAATACATTTATCAACCACTTACTTCAATTAAATAAATTAGATAATATTTATGCTAATCAAAAGCGATATCCTCAAGTGGATATTGCTAAGATTCAGGATAAAGATAGCTTGGACCTGGTGTTACTTTCCAGCGAGCCTTATCCATTTAAAAGTAAACATAAATCCGAATTTGTAAATGCTAAAACAATTTTGGTTGACGGAGAATATTTTTCGTGGTATGGATCAAGATTAGTACAAGCGTTTAGTTACTTTAAGCAATTAAGAAAGGGCTTTTAGACTTTCTCTAGCTAAATAATTTAGTTTATTCATCTTGTTTAAAAGCTTGACCGCTTGATAAGCAGAAACGTCACTTGCTTCGTGATCTGTTTGCCGCAAATTGTAAGAGCGCTCGATTAATGCTTTATAGCGCTCGTTTAGTTTGTTTTGTTCTTGTCTGATTAGATTGGGGCTAGTCATAGTTGTTATAGGCTGTTTTTCAGGTAATTAAATTACTTTTATTTTTTTAATAAAAAAAGAAAAACTAACAATAAAATCGTAAAAAGTAAAAGAGCCCATTCTTTACCACAAAAAATAGACTCTATTAACTAACTAAACTAACTCAATAAAAGGAGTCTGAGTGCGACGCTTTTACACAGCAAATATCTAGTATATATTTTATTTATATGTTAACTTAGTATTATTCTAAGTTTAACAAAACGGTTAATCTTGTAAAGCAAATACTTTTTGAAGTAAAGCAGTTGTTCTAGATCCCACTTTAGTTCTAATATCTTGCTCTTCAACAGCAATCATTTTGTAAACACCTTTTAAAGCTTCACCTGTAACATAATCTGTTAAATCAGGATTAACGTTACTAGTAAAAGGTATAGCATTATATTTATTTATTAAGTTAGACCAAATTTGATCAGCACCAACTTTATCAAAAGAGGCTTTAATTACAGGATTAAACTTATCATATAAAGCCGTTTGTGTTTTACTTGTTAAGTATTGCGTAGCAGCATCGTTACTACCTAATAAAATATTTTTAGCATCTGTAAAAGTAATGTCTTTAACTGCATTAATAAATATAGGTGTCGCTTCTCCAACTGCATCTTCAGCTGCTCTGTTTAAAACTTTTAAACCTTCGTCAGCTAAACTGCTTAAACCAATGTCACGTAGTGCTTTGTCTACTTTTTGTAATTCTTCTGGAAGTAAAATTTTAACTAATTCGTTTTTAAAAAAACCATCTGTTTGTGTCAATTTAGAGACCTGTTTGTCAATACCTAAGTCTAAAGCTTCTCGTAGTCCGCCAGCAATATCTAAATCGCTAATCCCTCCTGATTGAGGTAATTGGTTCACAACTTGCTGTAATTCTGCGCAAGCAGTAAAATTTAAAACAATAAGTAAGGCTAATATTTTTTTCATGTTGTATAATTTAAGGCACAAATATACCTATTAATAAGATGCGTTTTTAATTCAAAAATTGCGTTTTATTTTAGTTTTACTTTTAAAAAGAATAAAATCAAGCTTAAAAAGTGTGTGTCTATTATTCTAAATTAAGAGAAAATAACAGTCTTATTATTAAAAACCATCACTTTACGTTTAATATGAAGTTTTATTGCATTGGCTAAAACTATTTTTTCTAAATCACGTCCTTTTGCAATTAAATCGGCTATTGCATGTGTATGCGACACACGTGCAACATCTTGTTCAATAATCGGGCCAGCGTCTAATGCTTCCGTAACGTAATGACTAGTAGCACCTATAATTTTCACACCACGTTTGTAAGCGGAGTGATATGGTTTTGCACCAACAAAAGCCGGTAGAAAAGAGTGGTGTATATTAATCACCTTGTTTGGATATTGACTTATAATTTTACTAGATACAATTTGCATGTATCGTGCTAGAACAATAAAGTTAATACCATGTTTTTTACATAATTCTAATTGTTGGTCTTCCGCTTGCGCTTTGGTCTCTTTAGTTACTGGAATATGATAAAACGGAATATTAAAACTATCAGCAATAGGTTTTAGTGTGCTGTGATTACTAATTATAAACGGAATGTCCACTTCTAGTTCTCCAGAGTTGTAACGTCCCAAAATATCATACAAGCAATGGTCATATTTTGATACAAATAAGGCCATTTTTGGTTTTGTTTCGGTAGAGTAAATACGCCATTTCATTTTAAAACGATCGGCTAAATCTTGCTTAAAAGTATGTTTGAAAGCCTCAGTTTTAAATGTAGCACTTTCAAATTCGCTTTCTAAGCGCATAAAAAATATATTTTGCTCTCTATCTACGTACTGATCTATATAAACAATGTTACCCTTATTAGTGGCAATAAAATTTGTGACGCTAGCAATAATTCCTGATTGATCACTGCAGTGTATTAAGATGGTTAATTTGTTCATTTTCAATAGGTATTAGTGACTAAAATTACTCTAAAAAAGCCATCTTATTATTTTTGCTTTTAACTTTTAGATAATTACAGATTATAGAGCAATATTTTTGAATATTCCGTAAATTGCAACCTCAAAACCCATTATATTTTAAGAATGACACAAGCAACACCATACAAACCAAAATATAAAGTTAGAATAGTAACAGCAGCAGCCTTATTTGATGGTCATGATGCGTCCATAAATATCATGCGTCGTATTATCCAATCTACAGGAGTTGAGGTAATCCACTTAGGGCACGATAGAAGTGTGGACGAAGTGGTAAACACCGCAATTCAAGAGGATGCAAATGCTATTTGTTTAACCTCTTACCAAGGTGGTCATAACGAGTATTTTAAATACATGTATGATTTATTAAAAGAAAGAGGCGCAGAGCACATCAAGATTTTTGGTGGTGGTGGTGGTGTAATCTTACCTTCAGAAATCAAGGATTTAATGGATTACGGTATTGCCAGAATATATTCTCCGGATGATGGACGTGCCATGGGATTACAAGGTATGATTAATGACTTAGTTGAACAATCGGATTTTGCTATTGGAGATGTTTTAAGTAACGAGTTGGATATTTTACCTACTAAAAATCCTAAAGCAATTGCTAGGATTATTTCTTCGGCAGAAAACTTTCCTGACGTTGCTAAAGCGACTTTAGATAAAATTCATATTAAAAATAAAGCGTCTAAAACACCAGTTTTAGGAATTACAGGAACAGGTGGAGCAGGTAAATCTAGTTTAGTAGACGAGTTAGTGCGCCGCTTTTTAGTCGATTTTCCAGAAAAAACAATTGGTTTAGTATCTGTAGATCCTTCTAAGCGTAAAACAGGAGGAGCACTTTTAGGTGATAGAATTAGAATGAATGCTATCAACTCGCCAAGAGTATACATGCGTAGTTTAGCAACACGTCAATCTAACTTAGCATTATCTAAATATGTAAATGAAGCCGTTCAGGTTTTAAAAGCTGCGGAATACGATTTAATTATATTAGAAACCTCTGGAATTGGACAATCTGATACAGAAATTATGGAACATTCTGACGTAGCTTTATACGTTATGACTCCAGAATTTGGTGCAGCAACACAATTAGAAAAAATCGACATGCTTGATTTTGCAGATTTGGTTGCCATCAATAAATTTGACAAACGTGGGTCTTTAGATGCCCTTCGTGATGTTAAAAAACAATACATGCGTAACAATAATCTTTGGGATGTACACCAAGATGATTTACCAGTTTATGGTACTATTGCGTCGCAATTTAACGATCCAGGGATGAACACGCTTTACAAAGCCATCATGGATAAGTTAGTGGAGAAAACGGATTCGGTTTTAAAATCGACATTTGAAATTTCTCAGGAAATGAGCGAGAAAATTTTCGTTATTCCACCTTCACGTACACGTTACTTATCTGAAATTGCAGAAAGTAATCGTGCCTATGACAAAACAGCAAATACACAAGTTGAAGTTGCACAAAAACTTTACGGAATTTATAAAACTATTGAATCTGTTTTAGAAGGAGCTGTAGCATTAGATAAAGCTGGAATAGCTTCAGAATCAGTTGTAGCAACAACCGATAATAAAGACTTTGTTAAACTTTTAGTTGGCGAATTTGACCGTGTAAAATTAAACTTAGATCCTTACAATTGGGAAGTGATTACAGGTTGGGATGAGAAAGTAAACAAATACAAAAATCCAATTTATAGTTTTAAAGTAAGAGATAAAGAGATTAAGATTGAAACACATTCTGAGTCATTATCACACTTACAAATCCCAAGAATAGCCTTACCAAAGTATCAAGCTTGGGGCGATTTATTACGTTGGAATTTACAAGAAAACGTACCAGGAGAATTTCCATATACTTCGGGATTATATCCATTTAAACGTACTGGAGAAGATCCAGCACGTATGTTTGCAGGAGAAGGTGGACCAGAACGTACCAACAGACGTTTTCACTATGTAAGTGCAGGTTTACCAGCAAAACGTTTATCTACCGCTTTTGATAGTGTAACGCTTTACGGAAACGACCCAGATTTAAGACCAGATATTTATGGTAAAATTGGTAATGCAGGAGTTAGTATTTGTTGTTTAGACGATGCTAAAAAACTGTACTCTGGTTTTGATTTAGCAAATGTTATGACGTCGGTAAGTATGACAATTAATGGTCCTGCGCCTATGCTATTAGGATTTTTTATGAATGCTGCTATCGACCAACAATGTGAGTTTTACATTAAAGAAAACGGTCTAGAAAAAGAAGTTGAAGCAAAAATTGTTAAGCTTTATAAAGGTAAAGTGCGTCCATCTTATAATGGCGAGTTACCTGAAGGAAACAATGGGTTAGGCTTAATGCTTCTTGGTGTTACAGGAGATCAAGTGTTACCAGCAGACGTTTATGCAGAGATTAAAAAGAATACCATTGCGCAAGTAAGAGGGACGGTTCAAGCAGATATTTTAAAAGAAGATCAAGCACAAAATACTTGTATTTTCTCTACAGAATTTGCCTTAAGACTAATGGGAGATGTTCAAGAGTATTTTATCGAGAATAACGTCCGTAACTTTTATTCAGTATCAATTTCGGGGTATCATATTGCAGAAGCAGGTGCAAACCCAATTACGCAATTAGCGTTGACGTTATCTAATGGTTTCACTTACGTGGAATATTATTTAAGTCGTGGTATGGACATCAATAAATTTGGTCCAAACTTATCATTCTTTTTCTCAAACGGAATTGATCCAGAATATGCTGTAATTGGTCGTGTGGCACGTAAAATTTGGGCAAAAGCAATGAAGCACAAGTATGGTGCTAATGCAAGAGCGCAAATGTTGAAATATCATATTCAAACGTCAGGACGTAGTTTACACGCTCAAGAAATTGACTTTAATGATATTCGTACAACGCTTCAAGCTTTGTATGCTATTTATGATAACTGTAACTCATTACACACAAATGCGTATGATGAGGCTATTACAACGCCAACGGAAGAGTCAGTTAGACGTGCTATGGCAATTCAATTAATCATCAATAAAGAATTAGGGTTAAATAAAAACGAAAATCCAATTCAAGGCTCTTTTATTATTGAAGAATTAACAGATTTAGTAGAAGAAGCGGTGCTTTTAGAATTCGATAGAATTACAGAAAGAGGGGGTGTTCTTGGTGCAATGGAAACCATGTACCAACGTAGTAAAATACAAGAAGAAAGTTTATACTACGAAACGTTAAAGCATAACGGGAAATTCCCAATTGTTGGAGTAAACACTTTTTTAAGTTCTAAAGGATCGCCAACGGTTATTCCTGCGGAAGTGATTAGAGCAACAGAAGAAGAAAAGCAATTCCAGATTAAAACGTTAGCAAATCTTCATGAGGCAAATGAAACAAAAGCCTTGTTAAAAGATTTACAAGTACGTGCGATTAACAACGAAAACATATTTGAGGCTTTAATGGAAGTCTGTAAAGTATGTAGTTTAGGAGAAATTACATCCTCTTTATTTGAAGTAGGAGGACAGTATCGTCGCAACATGTAAGCAGAGAGCCCATTTTTATTTTTTGTAAAAATGGTGCGAATCGCTTATCCCAAACTTGATTTGGGATCTAAGAAAATAATTTTTCGTGAATAACGAAAAAGATAAACTAGCGTTTGTCATTAAGAGTAAATCAATAATCTCAATACATAAAACAAAAAAAGCGTTTCAATCTGAAACGCTTTTTTTATATTCAATAAAAAAAAATATGTCTATCAATCACACCTTCAAAGCAACTATAAATTGGAATATAAATGAAGGCGAAAGCACGCAAAACCCAAGAACCTTCAGTCGTAATCATGAGGTGCTGATAGAGAACAAGGCAACGCCTTTAAAAGTATCCGCAGCAAAACCATTTAGAGGTGATGACGCTTTATACAATCCAGAAGATTTATTATTATCGGCGTTAACATCATGCCACATGATGTCTTATTTATACGTCTGTGCTCAAAATAATATAGAAGTATTAAGTTATACAGATAATGCTGAAGGCGATTTAGAAGTCAATGCTTCAGGTAGTGGTAGTTTTAAAACGGTAAGATTAAAACCAGTTGTAAGTATAAAAGACGCAAGTCAAAAAGAGTTGGCAAAAAGTCTTCATACTAAAGCTAATCAACTTTGTTTTATAGCTAATTCATGTAATTTTCCTATTGTTCATGACGCGACAATAGTAGTCCGATAATCAAGTATTAAAAAATAATTCACATGTTTTGCATCTTTTTTAAAGTATTCACGTCTATTATATGAACATAAAAATAGATATCATGAAAAATAAAGACTGTAATTGTAACTGTGACGGTTGCTCAAAAGGAAATTGCCAAAACTGTACTTGCGATAATTGTACTTGTACAAATTGCAACTGTTAAGCAACACTTAAAAGAAGTAATAATAACGCTAGTTTTGGTAACTTTATACTAAGATTAGCGTTTCTTTTAATACATAACTATGGATACTCAAGACATTTGGAAATTACATGCAGACGACATCAAATATTTTATTTTTAGTAAAGTAAAAGATGCTGTGGTAGCGGACGATTTATTGCAAGAAACGTTTATAAAAGTGCACACTAAATTAAATACTTTAAAGGATAAAGACAAACTGAAGTCTTGGTTGTTTTCTATAGCAAGGTATACTGTTTTAGATTATTTTAGAAGTCAAAAAATAGTTTATGAAACGACTGACGAAGATTTTATTTTTGAAGAACAAAAATTAGAACATACAGAAGTTGATTGTTTACATGGGATTATTAAAAGTTTGCCTAAAAAGTATCGAGATCCACTATTTTTAAGTGATATAAAAGGTGTAAAGCAATCAGAGATTGCAGCACAATTACATTTGGCATTACCAACAGTTAAATCTCAAATACAACGCGGACGAAAACTAATTGCACAAGGTTTTGTAGACTGTTGTGATTTTGTGGTTAATGATGATGGTTTTTTGGTTGGAGAAGTTAAAGATAAAGCAGACTGTAAAATGTGCCATTAATTAGTATCTTTGCCAACTACAGATTACACTAATAGTTTACTTATCATAATTAAATAAATGTCTTTCAAGAAATACCATCCTTCATTAAAAGAAAATATTGAAAAAGCAGGTTTTGAAACTACTAATCCGTTTCAAAAACAAGTGATGCCTTTAATAAAAGCAGGAAGCGATGTGTATGCTATTGGTCCAAAAGATTGCGGTAAGACTACAGCAATGATTATTAGTACCATTCAAAAATTGGGTGCTGAAGCTTTTGAGGATTCTGCAAGAGCATTAATTGTAGTCAAAGATAAAAAAGCAGCTTTAGATTTAAGGGAGCGTTTTGAAGTGTTTACAAAAAGAACAGATTTACGTTTATATTGTGCTTATGAAGAGTATGATTTAGAAAAACAACGTGAAGAAGTGTATTATGGTGTTGATATACTAATTGCTACACCAAAACGATTAAGCAAGTTATATCATTTAAATAGTTTGCATTTAGGTGAATTACAGTTGTTTATGCTGCATGATGCTGATTTTATTGTAAGAAATAACTTTCATAACTATATTCTAAGATTAAGCGAAAGTGCACCTAAAGCCAAATTTGTAATTTTTTCTGAAACGTTTAATGCAAAAATTAAGGCCTTTAAAGATTCCTTTATGTATAATGCGAGGATAGTAGATTTTACTTAAAATCTACAGCGTTAACATCCAAGTAGTTTGTAGTTTTCTAAACTTACGGATTTCTCTTTTTAATATTGGTAAATAATCTTTACCATTACTATTACAAGATTCTAAACGACTACAGTTTTTGTATAACCTATTGGTTAATAGGTTTACGGAAGCAATATGTCTATGCTTTTTATAATGACAATGTTCTAGTTCCGCACTAATAATCTCTGGTGCTAAAGACACAGATTGCTGTACAATATCTCCAGACACATAAATATTTGAGTCCTCTCTACCATCGTCGTATAAATACGCTAAATCATGATTTAAGTAACTAGAAATATTTCTAGACAACATAAATATTTGCATAGCTTGCTTATATATAGGTAGTTCTGAAAGATGAGAAGGAATTGGAGCCGACATTTTACTTTTTCTTTTTTATCAAAAATAATAACAAGCTTGTATTTTTATCTTTCGATTTTAAAGTAAATATGTATATTTGCTTTAATAATTAAATAATTTTATAAAAATACTTTAATATGATTGTTGATGACCTAAGTTGGAAGATTTTAAAGTGTTTGCAACAAAATTCAAGACAATCAAACGCTGCTATTGGACGACAAGTAGGAATTACCTCTCCTGCTGTTTCAGAGCGTATTAAGAAAATGGAGGATTTAGGAATTATCCAAAATCACATTACATTAATCTCTCCTTTTGAAGTAGGATACCAACTTAAGGCGTTAATTACTTTACAAGCGTTTATGGGAAAATTAAAGCCTTTCCTTGAAAAAGTAAAAACACTTGATGAGGTTGTAAATTGCTATAGAATTACGGGTAACGAAAACATAGTGATGGAAGTGGTATTGAAAAACCACAAACATTTAGAAGCATTTATAGATCAGTTAATTGTGTATGGCGAATGCAAAACACAAATTATCTTGTCTCACGTTGTTAAAAATAATTCTATTAAAAAATTTTAATTTAGTTTACAATTAGGTGTGGTACTGTATTTAAGTCCCAATCTATAACCAAGCCTCCAGCTAAGGATTGTGCGACTTCTTTACCATATAAATACTCACATAAATACAAGGCTGCTTCAAAGCTTTTAGCACCTCCAGCAGACGTAATATATTTACCATCATGCACAAAAAGCACCTCTTTTTTAATATCTAAATCTGGGTAGCGTTTACGCATGGTATCAATATCACTAGGAAACGTTGTGGATACTTTATTGTTTAAGACACCAGCTTCAGCTAATACAAAAGCACCATCGCAATGCGAGGTAACAAATGTGGCAGTTTTATCTACTTGCTTTACAAAATTGATTAATGCTATATCGTCTAAATCTGTATCTAAATGATGCTCTGCACTTGGTACAACTAGTATATCAATTTTGGGTAAGCTATCTTTAATATAGTTGTAATCAGGTAGCAAACGCATACCTTCAAATGTAGTTATTGGATGGTCTGTATTAGCAACCGTAAATACATTCATAGCTTTTATACTATCTCTAAATATAGTGTGCTGAAAAATATCATAAGGGGCAGTTAATTCAGTATTAAATGTGCCATCCATAATTAAAAACGCGACATTATAACGGTCTGGTTTTAAATCTGGGAATTGCTTTTTTATTTTAGTTTCTTCTATAGGACTAGTATTAGTTTTATCTTCTTTTTTAGTTTCAGAAGAATTACAGCTAACAAAAAGTAATACAGTAAAAAGGTATAGTATATGTTTCATAATCTAGTTTATGCGCCAAGGTGGATTTTTTCGGTTTTTGGCAGCTTTAAATAATATAATTTTATTCCCGTCGGGATCTAAAAGATGGGCTTCGGTCCAAAGCCAAGACTTGTATTCTAGTTCTGATATAAAAGTAATACCTTTTTGTTTCAGTTGAAAAACTAAAGCTTCTAAATTTTCATCTTCAAAGTAAACTATAGTGTTATTGTGTTGTTGTTTATTTTCATTAAAATGAATAGAAAATGTAACGTCTCCATCAGGACACTCAAACCTTGCGTAACGCGGTAACGCATCTACAATAAGTTTGAGACCTAATAAAGTATAAAATGCCACAGCTTTTTCTAAATTAACAGATGATATAGTGACTTGGTTTAAATTCATCTAACTAATTTTTTACGTTTTATAAATTGATTTAAGATATATAAAAGTAGCATGCATAAACCACCTAAGACAGTCATGATATACCATGTGTTATCATAACCTACACCTTCTACAAGTTCCATTCCTGATTTATGACCAAAGATGTGGGCAAAAGAAAAAGCTATGGAATATAATGCCATATATTCTCCTTGGTTTCCTTTTTTAGCTTGTTGTAATGCAAACGCATTAGCGAAAGGAAAAGCTATCATTTCGCCAAGGGTCATTAAAAACATAGCAAAAATTAGAATGCCTGACCAGTTAGAAAAATTAAGAATTAGAAAACTAATGGCAGTTAAAAAAGCACCAAATAATATTAGTGACGTCTTAGCAAAGCGCGTATTTTCTAAATACTTAATTAATGGCATTTCTAATAAAAAGATAAAAAAACCATTGGCACCTAGTAGTAATCCAATTTCTAATTCGCTTAGCAAGTGTCTTTCTCTGTAATATAAAGGCATTGTAGAAAAGTATTGCAGGAATATAAAACCAAACAAAAACAGTGCAAATAAAAAGATAATAAACGGTTTGTCTTTATAAGCAGAGTAGGGGTTGTCTACTTTAATTTCATCTTGTACGCGTGTCTTTTTAGGGTTTAGCACCTTTATTAATAATAGTGTGGCAGCAATACATGTAATACCGTCTACCCAAAATAGACCACCATAACCTAAGCTCACAATTATTAAACCTCCAACAGCGGGACCTGCAGAAAAGCCCAAATTAATAGCTAATCTAATTAAAGTGACACTTCTAGTTTTGTTTTCGGGTTTACTGTAGGCGCTTAACGCTACAAACATGGCTGGTCTAAACATATCTGCAACAACCATTAAAGCAAAAATACCTAAGGACAAGGTGTAAATTGTTTTTAGGTATTGCAAGCCAATAAACATGAAGCCAGAAATAAATAAACTAAAAACCATTATTTTATAGTAACCAATCTTATCGGTTAGTTTTCCGCCTAACCATGATCCGATGACAGATCCAAGTCCAAAAGCGGTCATTATTGTACCGACGTTTGACAAAGTAAATCCTAAGTCTTCTGTTAAATACAAAGACAAAAAAGGAATAACCATGGTACCGGCTCTGTTAATTAACGTAATTAAAGACAGCCACCATACTTCTTTTGACAGTCCGTCAAAAGTGCTTATGTAATTTTTTAGTAGTTTTTTCATTGGTTTGGTAGTTAGTATAAATGTAAAAAGTCCAACGGTTAGGTTGGACTTTTTTGTATTGTATAAATTGATATTTAAATCAGCATAACATATAACAGGTCCAACTACTCGTATGTCTACAAGAGGTTTGTTTAGTTAAATATGTAATGACTAAATTCATTTTTTTTTGCTTTATTGAGTTCAAATCTAGACAAAAATTTTTATTAAGTTGTATTTTTGAACAGCCTATTTTTTTAAACCACAATTAAATAAATTTTTATAAATGAAAAAAACACTATTTATCATATCACTTTTTACGCTGTTTTTTTCTTGCGGAAGCGCTTCATTTCAAGGGTTTTATAATGCTCATAAAACAGACTTGGGTGCGACGTCTTTTCAAGTGCCTAATTTTATGAAAGCTTTGCTAAGTTCGGTTTCTGTGCAAACAAAAAGTGTTATTGGAAATTTACAAGATTTAAAATACATCCAATTAGAACAGGTAAGCGAGCAAAGAAGAGCCTCTGTTATTTCTGAAATGAATGCAGTTACAAACTCTGGTTTTACTGATATGTTTAGAAAAAATGAGGTTGCCGAGACTAGAATTATTTCGGTCAAAGAACGTGGTAACATTTTAACAGATGTCATTATATTTAATAGTAATAATTTAAAAACGACAGCGTTTTATTTAAAAGGTAGTTTTGATCCCGATAAAATAAAAGTCTTATCAGAAGCTAAAAATTTTGATGCCTTTTCTCAGGACTTATTACAATCTTATAAATCTAATAGCAATATGACTATTAGTCCTTCGTTTAACCCAAATAACTAAGTCTATAATTTATGAAAAAAGTTGTTGTTTTATTTATCATAATTTCTGTTACATTAAGCTGTGCTCAAGATAAGCTACCCTTGTTAGGAGATACTGAGTACCAACGCGAAATGAATGCTAATTTTAAAGATGCAGCAAAATCGCCTTTAACGGATAGTGACCGTAAAGCCTTTAGAAGTTTAGATTTTTTTAAATTTGATAGTACTTACGTAGTTACTGCAGCGTTTAAAAGAACACCAAATGAGTCTTCTTTTAAAATGAAAACAACTACAGATCGTTTAGTAGATTATGTAAAATATGGCGAAGTTACTTTTACTATAGACGGAAAAGAGCAAAATCTAAACGTCTATCAAAATATCGAATCTGTAAAGCAACTAGGCGAGGAGGAAGCTCTGTTTTTGCCATTTATGGATAATACTAACGGAGAAGAAAGCTATAAGGGCGGACGTTATGTCGAGGTTAAATTACCGGAAAATAACCAAATGGTTATAAACTTTAATAGGGCGTATAATCCCTATTGTGCTTATAATAAAAAGTATTCTTGCCCCATTGTACCAAGCGAAAACATTTTATATGTGCGCATTGAAGCTGGAGTTAAAAAGTATAAAAAAGACTAGATTAAAATTGTTTAGCAACCCACATCCCAAAAAATACTGCTAAAAAACCAAGTATAAAACTGGTAATAGTATAAAGAGCAAAACTTGTAAAATCTCCTGATTTTAAAAACAAGTGATTCTCATAAGCAAACGTAGAGAAAGTTGTGAATCCACCACAAAAACCAGTCGCTAATAATAACGTTTGATTATTGTTAAGGGTGTTGTTTTTTAAGGCTAAACCTAGAATAATCCCTATTAATAAACTACCCAAAATATTGGCTAAAAAGGTGCCATACGGAATCCCGTTTTCAGTATTATTAAGTGCTTTTCCAATAATATAACGCAGGACGCTTCCAAAACCACCACCTACAAAGACTAATACAAGTTGTTTCATTTAATTACTTAAAGTTGTGTTGTTTTCTATTAGTATAGGTAAATATATTTCTGTAATCCAATCTGATGGATTTGGTGTGTTGGTTGGATCTGTCACATATACTTCCAAAGTTACACCTGTTTTATCTGCAACTAAGTTGTTATCTGTTTGGTAGCTCATTGCAGTATTCCATGCTTTTTCTAAGTGAGAATAGTTTCCTTTTAAGGTTGTTTTTAAAGCACTAAAAGGTTGTAATTGTCCAGTTAATATATCATCTTGAGAAGTAATAATACGATCTGCAGTTGGCATTGCACAAGAAAACATAACTGCATTATTCTCTAAATCCCATTTATGATAAATTACAAATGGTGCTCCAGATGGCGTGATATTATTGTCCTTAAAATATTGTTTTAATTTTGGAAACATTTGCTCCATTTTTCCTTTAAAAGTCTCCATTTTAGAAGAAGTGGTGTTGTATACATAAAAGCCACCACCATGTTCTGTAACACCATTTATTGTTATGCTATGTTGTTTCATACTTTCTGTAACCTTACGATCTAGAAGGTCCAAACTACGCTCATAATATGGACCTATTTGCTTGTCCATCCCTCCAGAAAACGCACTATATGCTTTAAATCCAAACGGTAAATCTTTCCCAGAAATGGTCCACTTTACCGCCGTACTTCCGTCAGGGTTTGGTATAAAACTCCATATAACATCAGAGCTAGGATAGTCTCCAAATTGCATGACTTGTGTTATCGATTTATTTGGATTGTTATCTGTTGTAGTCATTGTGCCCGTTTCGCCATTATCAGTCCAATAATAAGCACCATCTATACCTTTTGTTTGTTCAGGATAAGTAATAGTCATTTCTGGCTTTTCTTCAATCCAAGCATTCCAATCTTCCCAGTTTTTAAAATCAATAACTTCATTGTAAATTAGACTTGCAGGTGCTTGTATAGTTTTACTTCTAGTTACTGTATAATCATTAGGTTGTACTGCTACATAAATAGCTATTGCTATAATTGCAATTAATAATAGAAACAATAGGTACTTTATGTATTTCATTCTGAGCAAAATTAAATAGTTAGTTATTTCAAAGATAATCAATTTACAATTTGTTAAATTCTTATCTTTAAAGACTTTTAAAAAACTATATTAATTATGAAACTAAAATCAATACTAAGTGCTGCGTTTGTTGCAACACTATTGTTTTCTTGTGGTAATGATAAGGCAGAAAAGCCAGCAACACAGGAAACAGCAAAAGCCGAAACAGCTTTTGACTTTAATGTCGAGCAATTTGCAGATATTAAAATACTACGATATCAAATTCCGGGTTGGGAAAATCTAACCTTAAAAGAACAAAAACTAGTTTATTATTTAACACAAGCAGGTTTGGCAGGTCGCGATATTATGTGGGACCAAAACTACAGACATAATCTAAAAATCAGAAAAGCATTAGAAAACATTTATACTAACTTTTCAGGAGATAAAGCTACTGCAGATTGGAAAGCTTTTGATGCTTACATAAAACGTGTATGGTTTAGTAATGGTATCCATCACCACTATTCTAACGATAAGCTTAAGCCAGATTTTTCTAAAGAGTATTTACAAGAAATTATGACTGCAACTAACACAACGTTAGCTGGAGAAGCATTTAACGTCTTGTTTAATGATACAGATAGCAAAAAAGTAAACCTATCTAAAGGGGTTGATAATGTTGCATTATCTGCTGTTAACTTTTACGGACCTGGTGTTACTAATGCAGATGTAGAATCGTTTTACAAAAAAATGAAATCGCCAAACCCAGATAAGCCATTGTCATATGGTTTAAACTCTCAGTTAGTTAAAGAGAATGGTGTTTTGAAAGAACGTGTGTATAAGTCTGGTGGTTTATACGGTGCAGCTATTGACCAAATTGTTAAATGGTTAGAATTAGCAAAAGGCGTTGCAGAAAATAAAGAACAAGGTACTGCTTTGGGGCTTTTAATTAGATACTACAAAACAGGAGATTTACAAACTTGGGATAATTATAACGTAGCTTGGACTGCTGCTACTGCAGGAAATGTAGATTATATTAATAGTTTTATTGAAGTTTATAATGACCCATTAGGATATAGAGGATCTTACGAAACAGTTGTACAAATCAACGATTTTGACATGTCAGCAAAAATGGCTGTATTATCAGAAAACGCACAATGGTTTGAAGATAATTCACCTTTAATGGATGCACACAAAAAGAAAAATGTGGTTGGTGTAACTTATAAGGTAGTAAATGTCGCAGGAGAGGCAGGAGATGCATCACCTAGCACACCAATTGGCGTAAACTTACCAAACGCTAACTGGATTCGTGCAGCTGTAGGAAGTAAGTCAGTGTCTTTAGGTAATATTATTCATGCGTACAACAACGCAGGAAGTACGGGGCGTTTAAAAGAATTTGTAAACGATGACCAAGAGTATATTTTAGAAGAAAAATACGGACAAATAGCAGATAAGTTGCATACAGCATTACACGAAGTTATTGGACACGCCTCAGGACAATTAAATCCAGGTGTAGGAGAGACTAAAGAAACACTTAAAAATTATGCTTCTACTTTAGAAGAAGGTCGTGCTGATTTAGTTGGTTTATACTACTTGTATAATCCAAAAATTCAAGATTTAGGATTGGTTGACGATTGGGAAAACGTTGGTATGGCAGCCTATGATGGTTACATCCGTAATGGATTAATGACTCAGTTAATTAGATTAAATATCGGAGACGAAGTAGAAGAAGCGCATATGCGTAACAGACAATGGGTTAGTGCTTGGGTATTTGAAAAAGGAAAAGCTGATAACGTAATAGAAAAAATTACTCGTGATGGAAAAACATATTTTAACATCAATGATTATGAAAAACTTCATAGTCTTTTTGGCGAGTTATTGCGCGAAACACAACGTATCAAGTCTGAAGGCGATTATAAAGCTGTAGAAGACTTAGTAGAAGGTTATGGTGTAAAAGTGGACCAAGCTATTCATAAAGAAGTTTTAGAGCGTAACAAACAGTTTACATCTCCTGCTTACAGCGGTTTTGTAAATCCTGTATTAGTGCCAGAAACAAATGCTGATGGAGAGATTACTGCTATTAAAGTAACACAACCAGAAAGTTTTGATGGTCAAATGTTATTTTACAGTAAAAACTACAGTTTTTTACCAGAAGTAAACTAAAATTATAACGCTTACGCGGAAATTAAAAAGCCTTAATCTAATTTAGATTAAGGCTTTTTTTATTACTTAAAAATAGTGTCGTTTTTATTTAAATATAACTTTAATAGCCACAATCATCCCAATAAAACCAAGGAAGGCTAGAAGTACCCATGGGACACCTTTAAAGTGTGCTTTATGTAGTTTTAAATCTTTTCTGTACATTCTTATAAGCACTAAAATAAAAGCAATAGCGAATAAAACTCCAAAAACGATTTGTCCTTTACTAAACATAATTTATTTTTAAGCAAAATTACTAAAACTAAGGACTAACATCAAAGAATAAAACAACAATTACATGCAAGATAAAATTGAAGCAGTAAAAGCTTTTCATACAGCTTTTAAAATAGGACATAAAGAGGCGCCAAAAGCGGATTTAGGTAAGGCTAAAAATAAATTGCGTTTTGAACTAATGCGAGAGGAAAATGCAGAATATTTCGAGGCTGCACAAAATAACGATTTAGTCGAAGTTGCAGATGCTTTAGGAGATATGTTATATATTTTATGTGGTACTATTATAGAGCATGGTATGCAACATAAAATTGAAGAAGTATTTAACGAAATACAACGCAGTAACATGAGTAAATTAGGTGAAGACGGAGAACCTATTTATCGCGAAGATGGAAAAGTATTAAAGGGACCAAATTATTTTAAGCCAAATATAAAAGCAATATTGGATAAGTAATTTATTAACATATAAGTACAAAAAAAAGCAACCAATTGGTTGCTTTTTTTTGCTATCTAAAAACTAGATATATTTATATGTTCTAATTAAAGTTTTACACGCCATCCAAACGGGTCTTCAACTTTATTAGTTTGTATTGCTACAATACGATTTTTTAATTTTGATGCAAAAGAAGCATCTTGTTCTGGAATTATAAAATCTTCGCCTCTAAATCCAAAACCAGAAATTGGAGAAATTACTGCAGCTGTTCCTGCTCCAAACATTTCTTTTAAACTTCCATTTCTAGATGCTTCAACTAACTCACTAACTTTTACTTTTCTAACGTCTGTTTTTAAGCCTTCAGCTTCTGCTAATTGTAAAATACTTTTTCTGGTAATTCCGTCTAAAATACGGTCACTTACAGGAGATGTTAAAAGGGTATCGTTAATACGAATAAAGACATTCATCGCACCAGCTTCTTCTATAAATTCGTGCGTAGTATCGTCGGTCCAAATAACTTGTTGGTATCCTTTTGCTTTTGCTAATTGTGTTGGATAAAACTGTCCAGCATAATTACCACCAGCTTTAGCAAATCCTACACCACCGTTTGCACTACGTGAGTACGTTTCTTCTATTAAAACATTAACTTTTCCAGAAAAATAAGCGCCTGAAGGTGCCGCACAAATAATAAATTTATACTCATCAGCAGGAGAGGCATGAAATCCTTTTCCTGATGCAAAAATAAATGGTCTAATATATAAAGAACTTCCTTCTGCAGTTGGGATCCAATCTTTTTCCACTTCTAAAAGGGCTTTTAAACCTTCCATGAAATACGCTTCTGGTAACTCAGGAATAGATAAACGTTTAGCAGACACATTTAAGCGTCTTACATTATCCATAGGCCTAAACATAAAGACATCTTCTTTATCATCTTTGTAGGCTTTCATACCTTCAAAAATAGACTGTCCATAATGAAAAATTTTCGCTGATGGATCTAAAGTAATTGGGCTGTAAGGAACAATCTCTGGAGTGTGCCACTTACCATTCTTATAATCGCAAATTAGCATGTGATCAGAAAACACTTGTCCGAATGCTAAATTGTTAAAATCAATCGAACTTATTTTTGAAGATTCAGTTCGTGTAATTTTTATGTCGTTTTTGGTTAAAGCTGCCATATTTTGTGGTTGTTTTTCTGACACAAAAATACAGAAATATAAATTAGAAAGTATGCTATTGCACTTAAAATACTATCTTTGAATAACATAATTTAATAGATAACACCATGAGAAATTATTTCATCTTATTAGCACTATTAGTAACAATAGTTGCTTGTAAAAACGACACTAAGCAGCAAGATGCTGCAGAAGTTGCTAAAAAAGAAGCAACGGAGCGAGCAGATGCTATTACTTTTAAGCCGTTTGGAAAAGAGATTATAGCTAACGACGCTATTGCATCTAGATCTATGATAGCCCATTATAAAGATTTAAAGTCTGGAGATAGCATTCCTGCTAAAGTAACGTTAAAAGTAAAAGAAGTTTGCCAAGCTAAAGGCTGTTGGATGACAGCAGATTTAGGAGATGGTAATGAAGTGATGGTAAAGTTTAAAGACTATGGTTTTTTTATGCCAAAAGACATTGCAGGACAAATGGTAATTGTAAATGGAATGGCATATGTTAAAGAGGTGCCTGTAGATGAGCAACGTCATTATGCTGAAGATAAAGGCGCATCTAAAGAAGAAATTGAGAAAATTACAGAACCAAAACGTACGTATTCTTTTGAAGCAGATGGTGTACTATTAGTAGATACTAAATAGTGAAACCACAAATAGAATTAACAAAAGACGGATCTTCAACTTTGTTACATCCCAAGTATAATGCCTTATATCATTCTACTTATGGCGCAATAGAAGAGTCTAACTTTGTATATATAAATGCAGGATTGTTTTCTGTTTTGTCTTCTGAAAAGGAGCAGGACTTAAAACAATCCTGTTCTATTTTAGAAGTTGGCTTTGGGTCTGGATTAAATGCTTTTAATACGTTTTTAAAAACAGAAGCATTGCCAGTAAATATCAACTATGTTGGTATAGAAACCTTTCCTGTAGGACTAGATATTGTAGCACAATTAAATTACCCTGATTTATTTTTGAAAAAAGACAAGCAATCAGTTTTTAATCAAATGCACGATGTCTCTTGGGAAGAGCAACATCAACTTACAGATCAATTTAGTCTTGAAAAGCGTAATATTGATATTTTTAAATTAGAGGACAAAGCACAATATGATGTCATTTATTATGATGCGTTTGGTCCAGGTGCACAACCAGAATTATGGACAGAGCCTATTTTTAAAATTATGTTCGAGGCGCTTAAAACAAACGGTATATTAATTACGTATTGTGCACAAGGTGCAGCAAGACGTGCTATGATTAGTGCAGGTTTTAAAGTAGATCGATTACCGGGACCGCCAAATAAACGTCATATTTTAAGAGCTGTAAAAATTTAGTTGTCCGAAGTGTTTTTTTATTCTTATAATTAAACGTTAAAGCTTACTTAAACCGTTAAAAGTTAGTATTACTTATTCGTATTTTTAATAAAAAAAGTAATGCGAATTTTAATTACGGGAGCAACAGGATTAATTGGAAGCGAAATTGTAAAACAATGTCGCTTAAATAATATTGCTGTTAATTATTTAACAACAAGTAAATCCAAATTGTCTAAAGCCGAAAACTACAAAGGTTTTTATTGGGATCCCTCTAAAAACGAGATTGATGTGGCGTGCTTAGAAGATGTGCAAGCAATTATCCATTTGGTTGGTGCTAGCATTTCTAAACGTTGGACAGAAGCGTATAAAAAGACTATTTTGTTAAGTCGTGTTCAGACCTCTCAATTAATATTCAATACATTGCAAAATAATCCTAATCAAGTTACTCAAATTGTTTCAGCTAGTGCTATTGGTATTTATCCAAATTCATTAACTAATTATTATACGGAGGACTCGAAAGAAGTTAGCACGTCCTTTTTAGGTCAAGTAGTGGAACAATGGGAGCAAGCAGTAGATGCCTTTTCTAGTTTGGATATTATGGTTTCTAAAGTTAGAATTGGATTAGTCCTATCTGCAAAAGGCGGAGCGCTTCCAGAAATGGCTAAACCTATTAAGTTTGGCGTCGGTGCGGCATTTGGGTCTGGTAAACAATGGCAATCTTGGATACATATTTCAGATCTTGCTAATTTGTTTTTACATGTTTTAGAACATAAATTAGAAGGTATTTATAACGGTGTAGCACCAAATCCAGAGACTAATACTTATTTAACAAAAGCAATAGCAAAGCAATTAAAAAGACCATTACTATTGCCTAATATTCCAGAGTTTGCAATGAAGCTTATTTTAGGAGATATGCATATCTTGTTATTTGAGAGCCAACGTGTAAGTTCTCAAAAAGTTGAAGAAACAGGTTTTAATTTTATACATTATAATCTTCAAAGCGCCTTACAGGAGGAGTATTAGGATGATTTGTTTACAATAGTTTGTTATACTGTTTTTATTGATTCCTTTTGGATAGTTCATCTTCAGTGATATAGCCATCATTATTTTTGTCTCTATTTGTAAAATTTTCTTTTAGTTTTCCTTTGGCTTCGGTTTTCGAAATCTTTCCATCCCTATTATCATCCATTCTTTTCAGCATATTCGCGAAATTTGGTACTGAATTTGGAGTGTTTATTTCAGACAGTTGTTTAGGGTCAACTTGTGTTTTATTATTTTCAACTATACTGTCATTACAAGTAATAACCATTAAGTCTTGAGCGTATAACACTGTGTTATTATAATTTTCACGAATTTGGGTAGTCGTTGCTTCTTCATCAATTGTTGCAAATGTAAAGTGCGTTAATACTAAGTTTTTAGTATTGGCTTCTTTAGCCATTTTAGAGCTTTCTGTTAAATTAACATGGGCTTTTTCTTTAGTTGACTGTTTGTTAATCTTGTTATTTGTAGCATTTCTTTTAGAACCAGCCGCAATTGCACCACCAGAATCCATTATTAAATAGTCCGCATTTTTAGCTAAAATTGGTAATGATTCAGAATAGGTTAAGTCTCCAGAAATTACAATAGATTCATCACCAACATCAAATCGATAGGCTAAAGTTTCAATAGTATGATTTACTAAGGTGTATGACACTTTGATGTCTCCGATATAAAAGGGAGTATTCTCTGTTAGGTTTTTATTTTTAAAGTTGGATAGAACATCATTTAAACTTCTATCGGATTTAGAGAGTCTATACGCGATGTCTTCTTCATAAATATCTAAAATATTATCAACTATAGAAGCGGTTTGTTTTGGACCTGCAATTATTATTTTATTTCCACCAAGTAACGATTGAATAAAAATTGGCGCAAATTCCTCATTATGGTCTAAATGATGATGTGTAAATAGTAAGCCATCAAGCATTTTAATCTTAGTATTGTTTTTGTTTAGATTGGCCTGAGTACCATTACCCATATCCACCAATATTTGTGTGTTTTTATAAGTGATTAATACTGACGGTCCAGAACGTTCTGTATTATATTTAGGTGATCCAGAACCAATAATTGTAGCTGTTAAATGATTTATGTTATTTTGAGCAGACAATTGTGTTCCTAAAAAAAGGAGTACTAGTATTAAGTATCGTGTCATGAGGTATGATTTGATACTTGGACTATTAGTTTTATTAATGGTTTAATTTAGGACTTGTGATTAATAGGGCTTTTGTTCTTTTAGAAATATTAGTTAATTACTATTATTTGATTTTTTTTCTTCTAGTCTTTATTACTTTATACCTAAGATCATCATAGAACAAACTTATTAGTAAAATGACAGCACCTATAATCAAGGTATTCAACTTTAGGTTTACTTTAGAGTAAAAGAATCCACCAATAAGTCCACCAGCAAAAAAGAATAAAATGATATAAATACGAAGTTTAATATTTGCTTTTAGTTTTGCTCTTATGGTGTCAAATTTTGGAAAAAACAATAGAGAAAGATCAATACCTAGATCGGTAAAAAGACCAGTAAGATGTGTGGTCCTAACAACTGCATTTGAAATTTTAGTTACAAAAGAGTTTTGAAGCCCCATTGCAAAAAGAAGCAAGCAAACAATAATGTTGGGAGAAGTGATAATTATAAAATTACTTAAACAGCCAATAGATATTAAGATAAAACATTCAATAAGTGTGGGTAAAACGTAAACATTTAGCTGTTTGTTTTCTTTAAAAAATTCAATTAAAAAACTAGAGGTAAAGGATCCTAATAAAAATGAGAATATATATAGAAAATAGATCGTTCCTTTCCAAACGTCAAGATCAGCAACGTCCGTTATAAATAGTGCAAAATGACCTGTTACATTTGTTGTTAATTGTTTGAAAGCTAAAAAGCCTACAACATTAACAATTCCGGCAACAAAGGATAATACCGTAGCAATACGCAGATTATGTTTTAAGTTTCTGCTTTTGCCTTGATGTCTAAACATTGTTTTTTGTTTTAGTTACTATAAGTGATAAGCAATTACTGTAACGTCCATTTAAAAGCTTTGTCTTTAGTTGCTCTAAAAATGGTGTTGTGTTGTTCATTAGGGGCATCAGAGTATTGCCAAATTAAGTTTTCTGGCGCCTCTGCTTTTAATAGTTTGTCTAATTTGTTTGTCGCAATGGATATGTCTTTAGCGTCAGATCCTGCAAACCAAAATTTAATTTCTTTATTGTTTAATGCAGCTAATTTATCCGATGCAGTTTTGACTAAGTGCATATCATTCCACCATAATGATGGATCCATAGCTATATAAAAATTAAAAGTATCTGGTTTTAGTAACATGGTTTCGACAACAAAAAGACCAGCTAGAGATTCGCCAACAATACCCTTTCTTTCATTTGTGCGGTAACGCGAATTGATTTCAGGAAATAACTCATCAGTAATAAATGCTCTAAAGTTTTTAGCACCATCCGTTAATGGACAATATTGTTCATCTTCTTTAACTTTAGAAAATCCGGATAAATCTCTTCTTCTGTCCGTGTTTTCTATTCCAACAAGAATAATCGGAGAAATGCTTTTTGATTTTATAAGTTCTGCAAGTGTATTAGCAATATGCGAGAAATCTTCTTTAATTCCGCCGTCAGGCATATACAATACAGGGAAGGTAGTAGTAGATGTTTTATACTCGGGAGGTGTCCAAACAGTGATAACTCTAGTTTCGTTAACTGCTTTAGAAGCTATTGTAAACGTGTCGTGTTCTGGTATTGGATCTATGATTTGTGTGTTGTCTTTACATCCAAAAAACACTAAACATAATACTAAGTAGCAGCTGATTTTTTTCATAATAACGATTTGACTACAAGTTAAAACAAAAAATAAATCAAGGTAAAATTATTGTCTTAAATTTTTAATTCTTTCCAGTAATGTAGGATGCGAATAATGCATAAAGACATAGGCTGGATGAGGCGTTAAATTACTTAAACTATTTTTAGACAATTTTTTAAGCGACGTAATTAAAGGTTCAGACTTAAAGGTGGTTTTAGCATAATTATCGGCTTGGTATTCAAACTTACGTGAAAACCAGTTCATTAATAACCCTGTAATTTCGGATAAAGGCGAATATAAAATACCAAACGCAATTAGTCCAATATGAAAACTTGGTGTTGTGACACCTAATGCTTCACTTAACATTGGATTTTCTATTAAAAGCGATAAAATATATAAGGTAAACCCAGTTAATATTACAGAGGTTGCTAAGTTAAAAATAATGTGTTTCTTTTTGTAATGACCAACTTCGTGTGCTAAGACAGCAACAATTTCATCTTCATTTAAGTCATTAACTAAAGTGTCATAAAGTGTGACACGTTTTTCGTTTCCAAAACCAGAAAAATAAGCGTTTGCTTTTGTGCTACGTTTAGAACCATCAATGATATAAATTTTATCTAAATTAAAACCTACAGTGTTGGCATAGTCAGAGATTGCAGTGCGCAAGCTTCCGGCTTCTAATGGACTTTGTTTATTAAATATAGGGACAATTAGCCTGGAGTAAAACAGGTTAACAAACACCGTGAAAACGGTTATTAATAACCAAGCATATATCCAAAATGTTGAACCTGTAGTTTGATAAAACCAAGTTAATGCACCTAATATTAAACCACCAATAAAAATGGTCATAAACCAACCTTTAATTTTGTCTAGGATAAAGGTTTTTCTTGTGGTTTTATTAAACCCAAACTGTTCCTCGATAACAAAGGTTTTGTAGTAAGAAAAGGGAGTGGTTAGTACATCACTACCTAACATGATTATTCCAAAGAAAATTAAAGTAATCAAAATAGAATGTTCTGTTAATTGTCTAGCTATTTGATCTACGTAAGCAAAACCATCAAAAAAGAAAAATCCTAATGTAAGTAATAAAGAAAATGTTGAAGTAAGCAACCCAAATTTATAGTTAGTAGCTTTATAACGTTGCGATTTTTTGTATTCTGCGTCATCATAAACATCTTGTAAGTCTTTAGGCAAAGCATCGTTATAATGTTTCGCGTTAAGCGCATCTAAAATGTTATCAATTATAAAACTGATGGTTATAATAGCTATTAAAATATAAAACAAAGTAGTTGCTGTCATTAGATTATTTAAAATTACGCTGACGTTTAGCTTCAAAAATTAATATTCCAGCTGCAACAGACACATTCATGGAGTCTATGGCACCTTGCATAGGTATTTTTATATTTTGCTTAGATGCTTTTCGCCAAGTATCACTTAAACCATCAGCTTCCGTACCAACTACAATAGCACTTCCTTTACTATAATCTTGCTCGTGATAATGCACAGCATCTTGTAAAATGGCACTGTAAATAGCAATATTATTTTGATTTAAAAAGGCGATAATATCTTCAGTTGTTCCTGTTGCAATTTGATTAGTAAAAATACAACCAACGCTAGAACGTACTATGTTTGGATTGTATAAGTCTGTTTTTGGATTTGCAATAATCACAGCGTCTACATTAGCAGCATCCGCAGTACGCAAAATAGCACCAATATTACCTGGTTTTTCAGGTGCTTCGGCAATTAAAATTAAAGGATTGTTATTATTAAAAACAATAGATTCTAATTGATGCGGTTTACTTTTGGCAATAGCCATGATGCCTTCCGTAGTTTCGCGATAAGCTATTTTTTGGTAGACGTCTTTAGAGACTTCAATGATATTGATAGTATCAGGGAAATCAATTAGTTTTTTGGTGTCATAAATTTCAGGTAACACTAAAATAGTTTCGATAGCATACTGTCCGTTTAAAGCCAATTGTATTTCGCGTTCACCTTCTAAAACAAAAGTATTTGTTTTTTTACGTTCGCGAGATTTGTCTTTTAATAAAACAATGTGTTTTATTAATGGATTTTGAGTGCTACTTATTTGTTTATTGCTCATGCTAATTTGTGTACCCTTTGATTTAGATTGTACAAATTTAAGGTAATTCTTGCAGTATACCATGCTAGGCATTTACTAAGAAAAATTTAGATGTTATGTTCGCAAACGATATCGTAAACCCTAGTAAATGCAAGGTTTTTGAAATATTAAAATGAAATGTTAAATAAAAATTATAACTTTTTTTATGTAAAGAATAGTAATTATTTTCGCGCAAGTAAAGAATACTAAAAAACCAATATTTAAATGAAACATTTATTTTACACATTATCCCTAGGGTTATTATTGTTTTCTTGTAAAACAGAAACAAAAAAAGAGGCCACTATTACTGCTGATACAACAGAAAAAATAGTTGAAATCGATATGACAAAATATCCTGAGAACTTAAGAAAAGTATTTGATGCTCATGGTGGTTTGAAGCTTTGGAAATCTATGAAAGCTTTAGAATTTACACAAGTAAAACCATCAGGACAAGAAATTACCATTACAGATTTAAAGAATAGAAAAGCTAAGATAGAATCCCCAGATCACGCAATTGGTTTTGATGGTCAAAAGCCATGGTTATTAAATAAATCTAACGTAGAATATAAAGGTTATGATCCTCAATTTGGATATAACTTAATGTTCTATTTTTATACAATGCCTTTTATTTTGTCTGACGACGGAATTAAATTTTCTGAGGCGGAAGCACTTACTTTTGAAGGTGTGACGTATCCTGGAATTAAAATTTCTTACGATAATGGAGTTGGAGCAACACCAGAAGATATATATGTGCTATACTATAATGAGGATACTTTTAAAATGGAATGGTTAGGATATACTGTAAACTTTGTACCTGGAATAGATACTAAGGAGTTACACTTTAGAAGATATAGCGAATGGCAATCTGTAAACGGTTTAATTTTACCTAAAGTTATAACAGGTTACGGTTTTAAAGATGATAAGCCAACGACTCCAAAAGCACCAAATGTTTTTACAAACATTAAATTAACAAAAACAGCTCCAGATCAATCGTTATTTGATAAGCCTGAAAAAGCAAATTTTGTAAATTAAAGACAACATTAAATTAATTAAAAGCTTCAGTATTTAACTGAAGCTTTTTTTTGTAATGAATATAATTAATTACGACTCAATTAAAATACTTAAATAAAACAGAATATAAATGAAACAATTAGTGTACACTTTAGCCTTAGGATTATTACTTTTTTCTTGTAAAGGTGAAGTTAAAACAGAAACAACAGTTGAAACAGATTACTCAAAAGAAACACTTGACGTAACAACGTCAATCTATCCAGAAAATATATCTAATGTATTTAAGGCACATGGTGGTTTGGATAATTGGAATCAGATGCAATCTGTTGCGTTTACAATAAATAAGCCAAACGGTAAGGAGGTAACTGCTGTAAATTTAAAATCTAGACGGTCTTTAATTACAATGCCAGATCACGTTTTAGGATATGATGGTAAGACCGTATGGTTAGATAATAAAAGTGCTGAGGTTTATAAAGGTAACCCAAAGTTTTATTATAATTTAATGTTCTATTTTCATACAATGCCATTTGTATTGGCTGATAGCGGAATTAACTATGAAGTTACAAAACCTTTAAGTTTTGAAGGTGTTGAATATCCTGGAATTAAAATTAGTTATGATAATGGTGTAGGAGAGTCATCTGATGACGAGTATGTGTTGTATTACAACCCAACAACATTTAAAATGGAATGGTTAGCATATACTGTTACTTTTAATAGTAAAGCTAAAAGCGAAAAATGGTCGTTTATTAAATATAGTAATTGGCATACTGTTGAAGGTATGGTATTGCCTGAGACTTTAACATGGTATATTGTTGAAGATAATTTACCAGTTAAAAAACGTAACGATTTACAGTTTACTGATGTTACTTTATCTAAGCAAGCATTACCTGCAAGTACATTTGCAAAGCCAGAAGCTGCAACTGTAGTAGAGTAAATACTACGATTAATATTATAAAAAAAAGCGACCCATTGGGTCGCTTTTTTTATTTTTTAAAGTTTATCCGATTATTTCCATTAGGATTTAGAAATGTGCCGGTATACATTACGTTTTGTAATTCTATATCTAAACTTGGTCTTATATCTAATGTAACGCCTTCAAAAGATTTTCCGATATTAGTTGTGTTTATTATCAATTGACCTTGTCTCATTTCATCTAAACGATCAATTAGGACTAGTGTTTCATTAATATTAGTGCTAATAGCTTTTAGTCTATCATACACATTATCAAAATCAGGATAATTTATTACTTGTACTGGCTTACTAGTATTAGACTCTACTATAATTTCTTGCGAAAAACCTAAGTAACTTACAAGTGTTAAACTAAGTGTCAAAAAATATTTCATAGCTATAGTTTTAAAATTAGTACTGTTTATTTCTTATACTTCTCAGAATAACGCTTGTATAATTCTGTTTGGTGCGTTTCTAAGCTAATAGTGCGACCTTGGATAAAAGCTTGGTCTAATTTGTTTGTTCTCATGTCTAAAGCATCACCTTGGCTAATAAAAAGGGTAGCGTCTTTACCAACTTCTAAAGAGCCTACGATGTCATCTACACCCAATATTTTAGCAGTGTTTAATGTTATTAAGCTTAGTGCTTGTGCTTTTGTTAATCCGTGTGCTACGGTTGTCCCAGCTAAAAATGGTAAGTTTCTAGTGTTCATACGCTCCATATCTCCAGCATTTTCCAAACCAACTAAAATACCTGAATTTACTAATTGCGTTGCTAATTTGTATGGCAAGTCGTAATCATGATCGTCTCCTTTTGGTCTAGAATGTGTACGTTGCAATAATACAGGGACGTTGTTTTGCTTTAATAGGTGGGCAACATTATTAGCTTCATAACCACCAACAATAACAAGGTGTTTTATGTTTTCTGCTTTAGCAAAATTGATTGCATCTGTAATTCCTTTTTCATAATCTACATGTACAAAAAGCCTTTTACTACCATCCATTAACCCGTTTAGCGCTTCAAAAGGCAAATCTTTTGGTGTTGTTTTATTAGCGTTATAGGCTTTGCTTTGTGCAAAATAATTGGTTAATTCTTCAATCTCTTTAGCGTAGTTTTTGTTTTCTTTTAAAACATTTGGTTCTCCTAACCACCAGCGTCCTCTAGAGTAGTTGCTTGGCCAGTTTAAGTGAATGGCATCATCAGCCTTAATCGCTGCATCTTCCCAGTTCCAAGCATCTAATTGTACAACACTTGATGTTCCAGAGATACGTCCACCACGAGGTGTGATTTGCGCCATTAAAACACCATTAGGTCTCATAGATTCTACTACTTTAGATTCGGTATTATAAGCAATTAGACTGCGGATGTGCGGATTCATAGCGCCAACTTCGTCTTCGTCATCACTAGCACGTACAGCATCAACTTCAACTAAACCTAAAGTCGCATTTGGTGCAATAAAGCCAGGGTATACATGTTTACCTTTGGCATCTATAATGGTTCCTTTTCTTGCAATTTTTGAGTTAGCACTACCAACAAAAGTTAGTGTACCATTTTCAAACATTATTAAGGCGTTTTCAATAACATCACCATTTCCTAAATGTGCTGTTGCACCTTCAATAGTAATGGCTTGGGTTTGTTTATCTCCAGGCGTTTGTTGTGCAAAACTAATTGCCGAAACACATAACGTTAGGATTAATATTTTGAGTGTTCTCATGATTTATTATCGTTTTATTTCCGCTTAAGCGAAAAATTTATGAGTGTATATTTTACGTTTTACTTTAGGTATTGACTAGTGTTGGTGGTCAATAGAATCACAATGCAATAGCTCTTTTTCTTTTTTCTCAATAGGTTTTGTTTTTAACCCTTTGTTTTTAGCCTGCAGCATTAGCATGGTTAATTCGTTTTTTTCCTTTTTAATAGTCTCTCTTAGTTTAGCATCACGCTCTAAATCAAAATAAACTTTTCCTTCTATGATAGTTTTTTCAGCTTTAGCGTAAATAGATAATGGGTTATCACTCCATAACACAACATCTGCATCTTTACCAACTTTAATACTACCAACACGATCATCGATATGTAATAATTTAGCAGGATTTAATGTTACAAATTTCCAAGCGTCTTCTTCGCTAATATCTCCATATTTTACAGATTTAGCAGCTTCTTGATTTAAACGTCTAGACATCTCTGCATCATCACTATTAATAGCAACTAAAACACCAGCGTTGTGCATGATTGGTGCGTTAAAAGGGATGGCATCGTTAACCTCGTACTTATAAGCCCACCAGTCAGAGAATGTAGAGCCTCCAACACCGTGTTCTACCATTTTGTCAGCTACTTTGTAACCTTCTAAAATATGTGTGAATGTGTTGATTCTAAAATTGAATTTTTCGGCAACCTTCATTAGCATATTAATCTCACTTTGCACGTAAGAGTGACAAGAGACAAAACGTTCTTTATTTAAAATTTCGGCAATAGTTTCTAACTCTAAATCTTTACGGTAAGGTTTACCACTTTTCTTTAGAGCATCATACTCTTGCGCACGTTGGAAGTAATCAGTAAACACTTGCTCAACACCCATTCTGGTTTGCGGAAAACGCGTTTTAGCATTGTCTCCCCAATTGGCTTGTTTTACATTTTCTCCTAAAGCAAATTTGATGAATTTAGGGCTGTTTTGGTAGACTAGATTATCGGCTTTTTCTCCCCATTTTAATTTAATAATAGCCGATCGTCCTCCAATTGGATTGGCAGATCCATGTAATATTTGGATACTAGTAACACCACCAGCAAGGTTACGGTAAATGTCTACATCTTCAGCATCTAAAACATCTTCAATAGTTACTTCGGCAGTACTGTTGTGTCCTGCTTCGTTAACACTTTCTGTTGCAATATGCGAGTGCTCGTCAATAATCCCTGACGTTAAATGTTTGTTTGTTCCGTCAATAACTGTTGCATTACCAGCACTTAAATTAGTACCGATTTTTGCAATCTTTCCGTTTTTAATTAAAACGTCTGTATTTTTAATAATACCATCTTTCTCATTAGTCCAAACCGTTACGTTTTTAAACAATAACGTTTCTTGTTGAGGTAGGCTTTCCATACCATACGCCATATTTGGATACGTTACAGGATATATAGTTGGTGTTTTATCGTCTTTGTCCTCGTTGTCTTTTTTGTCTTCCTTTTTAGCATCTTTTACCTGTTTAGTTGCAAAAAATGTCCCTTCGTTACCATTAGGATAAAATAATTTACCACTTAATGTTTTTGGGTTGGTAACGTTAGTGACTACTCTTATAAAGTCCTTTTTAGTACTATCTGCAGCAGCAAACGTTAATTGCATCCAATTATCACTAAAGCTTATTTTAGAACCATATTCTTTAGTACTTGTTTTAACCTTAGATTTTAGTTTTTCAATCTCACCAGAAATTTCTAACTCATACGCCGTATTGTCAAAATTAAAAGTGTAGCTACCACGTAAGTCTTGGGTATTCATTGCTGTTAATTCGTCTTTGATACCAGTTACCCAGTTTTCGTAAATGGTAGTTTCTTTATCAAAAACATCACCAGAAGTAATTAAAAAGTTAGCATAAGCACCAGATTTAAGATGACCAAGTTCTGAAGATTTTCCAATAATTCCGGCAGGAATAGTCGTTAATGCTTCTAAAGCTTTAGTTTTATCTAAACCATATGCAATAGCTTTTAAAAGATTAGGCATTAACGCTTTAGCATCTTTTAATTTGTGAGTCGTTAACGCAAACTGAATATTGTTTTCAGCTAAAATTTTAGGATTAGCAGGACTTTGGTTCCAAGCTTTTAAATCTTCAAGGCTAACAGACTGCGCTAAAAGCGGGTCTTCCATATCATACGCATCCGGAAAATCTAATGGTAAGATAAATTTAGCGTTGGTGTTTTTAATATCGCTGATCAACTCATACTCATCACCACCACCAACAAATACATATTGGATACCAAATTGATCTCCTAATTTGTCAAAACGTAACGCGTTTATCTTTTTGCCAGCATCAAAAAACTGAACCAGATTTTTGTTAGCTATATACGCTTCTAAAGCGCGGTCTTTTTCTTTAATATTACCTTTAGCATACCAATCTGCATCATGGTTTACTTGGCGTAATAACGCCATAGTCCCCATCAAAGATGTTGGATAAGCCTGTCTAGAGGTTTTACTTTTAGACGTTCCAGAATACTGACCAACCCTATCGTCCAATAATCTAGTAGCATCACTACCAGAAGCTGCTAATGTTACTAAAACACCAGTCCCTTGTATAATACCATCATCAATATGCGAGTTTACAACACCAAAACCAGCTTTACGTAATTCTTGAGCTTTCTTGCTATCAAACTCAAATAAGTCTATTGCATTTTGGTCGGGTCTAATATGGTCATTCCAGTAAAAACCTTCGCGACTAGCATCATATTGTGGGTTTCTTCTATTACCAGATGCGGCACTCGGTTTTTTAATACCAAAATCTGAATAAATATCAATAAAAGAAGGGTAAATAGATTTACCAGTCACATCAATAACAACAGCGTTTTTCGGGATAGTAACAGATGCTCCAGAAGAGACTACTTTACCATCCTTAATAAGTAAGGTTCCTTTTTCAATAATTTGATTAGGAGTGACATAAATTTTAGCGTTTGTTAAAGCTGTGTAATTAGACGTGTTGGTTTTTACGCCATCGTTTTTTGGAACGTACTCTTGTGCAAAAGAAAAATAACCGCACAACAGCAGGCTTAATGCTGCCCATTTTTTAATCATTGGTTGATAGTTTAAGGTTGTTTAAACACTAAATATAAGCATAAGCCAATATGCCAAACAAACCTCAAATAGGATTTTAACGTTTTTATAAGGTTTTATTTTCCAAATAATTAACCAATAAAGCCACCACGTAACTGTAGCTATCCATACCTTTAGCTTGGTTGTTAGCTTTTAGATACGTTGTGTATGTGGATCTAAAAATAGGTTCTAACGGATTTTGGTAGTCATTCCAAAAATCTCTAACCTCTTGATAGTTTTTTAAAATTCCTTTGTTAATAGTTGGTAATAATTGGTAATATACATCAGGGTCACGTCTAAAAATTTCGCCAAGACAATGCCTTAAACCAAAGGTGTAACCAGAATATTTAAAGTAGATATTAGTATTGCTAATGGTTGCCAAAAAGCCAATAAAATTGGCCTCGTTTTCTTTAGCGTAACCCAATTGGTGTGCCACTTCATGTGCAGCAGTGGTCGGAAATTTATAGACAGGGATCATATAATCCACCTGTGCTTCGCTAGTTAGCGGATTAAGATAACCACTAAAACCCATGTACGTCAATGGGACACTAAATAACGATTTTTTTAAACTTTTAGGGTGGTATTCCAAATGCGGAAAATCAGTTTTTAAAGCCTCATAACTTTTAGGCGTTAATGCTAAAATTTCGGATTTAGTAAATGGTAATTCGACCTTTAAACTATCATTTTTAGTAATCTGTAGTTGTATGGTATTCGATTTTTCAATCAAGTTTTTAGTTACTGTAATTAATTGTTCAGTAGTGTAGTCGTCCTCTAAATTTAAATTTTTATGCAAAGGATTTCGATAATAATTAAAACCCCAAAATAAATGAAACGCCATAAAAATAACACTCGTAGTAGCAAACACATCAATCAGCCAGCCTATTGTATCTTTCCAGATGCGTTTTACGTTTAAAATTAACCAACGTATGATATAAATTATCCCAAAAGCATATAATAAATCGCCAAAACTAAAAGGCAACCAACCCAAAGTATATCTAAACAATTTAGAAATAACAGGATACAAACCATTACTATACACAACCTCGACCGTGTCCGGGAATTTAGCCGAAACTTTAACCAATATATACATTGGTATAATTAGTAGGGCAATCCACAGTTTTTTGTTTTTTAGCATGACTCAAAAATAATTAAAAATTAGGACCAATCACTTAGGTTTATTTAAAAGGTTTCTACCTGCTGTCCGTTATATCTTTTTTTGCAAAAAAGGATGCCACTACCATCAGGAGTAGCGACTGAGGTAGTTGGGTGTCTTTAAGGGGTTTGACGTACTGTCCGGTATTATTTATATAAAATCATTCAATAATACGGTAATCCGTAAGGCATAATCAATTTATATTTTTACATTTATTGACTCTATTAAACAATCGCTTTTAATGTAATTATATCAAACCTCAGTATTAAAAAAACATCTAAAATTACAAAACGAAGATGTTGTAACCAAAGCAAACTAAAAGCATATAAAGTATTTTTTAATCTCGATTATATTTTGCAAAATCCAAATTAGCGGTGCAATTACCAAAACAGATGCTATTGGTTATCTTTTGTAAGGTTTGGTTAAGGATGAGATAGTGATTGTAGAGAAATTTTAAGAATAATTAAAATAGAAGAGAATAGTTAAGAATGAAGTTTATACCACCATTAGAAATTGCCTCAAAAATTATGACTTTAATAGAGGAGTCAGAAAAAGAACTAATATTGGTTTCGCCTTACGTGGAGTTATCAAATTGGAATAAAATGAAAAAATGTATAGATCGTGCAATACTAAGAGGTGTAAAAATCACTTTTATTGCTAGAAAAAATGCAAAACAGAATTTAAGTTTTTTAAAACGCCCAGAAATCAATTTGATATTGGTTAATGATCTACATGCAAAATTGTATTTAAATGATAATTACGCTATTGTAACCTCTCAAAATATTGTGTATTACTCGGACGTCAATTCCATAGATATAGCTTATAAAACTGAAAATACAGAACAAAGACTTGAGTTAATTGAGTTCATTAATAAATATGTGGTTAAAATAGAAGAGGCGCAAAAGAAGACTATTAAAATATTAGATAGTTTTAAAAAAACTATTAAAATTATTGATGAAACTATCGAATATGACACAAAATTTTTAACTGCAGATGAATTAGATAAATTATCATTTAGTTTTAATAGTACCTACAGTGATACTAAGTTTGTAACAACTAAGTCTTATGTTTTTAGTAAACATTTAATTCCTTTTTCAGATATTATGATTGCTTCTGTTTATACGGTTAAAGCTAAGAAAAGTAATAACGAGAATATTGAGGATTTTATCAAGGAAATTTTGGGACTTAATTTAAACTTAAAAAACAATTTTAATTTACAATTTACTAAAAGTCATAGTAGGTTTTATTATATCTATTTTGCTCCTGAGATTACCTATGATATTGATGGTTTAATTAGCGATTTTAAGTTGATAACTAACGCGATTTTAGAGTCAGAGTATAAAATTAAACAAGAAATACCTACCGGTAGAGGGTGTATAACTATTTATAAATAATACTATTGGTAAATTGAAAGACTTAAAACATAGTAAATTGTTGTATGTTTGCAACAACAGTACACACCACGCTACCCATAAGCACAGCGTCCCAGGGTGTGTCTTTTGCTTTATATTAGTCTTTCCAATAGTTTAGCTATGAAACTTAAGTGGCAAGAAGAACCATTATGGCGTAATTAGTAGTGTTGTTTTATTTATTAGTTAAGAAACAGTATCATTATTTTAATCTTAATTCAGTTTCTCCACCTAATGTTATTTCTAACCCAAAAAGGTGTCTAAATGCATATGCAATTTGTACTTTTGTAATTCAATAAAAACTATACAAATGAGTCAAGACGTTAGAGCTTTAGAGCCAAAAGCATTATGGAATAAATTCGCAGATTTAAACGCAGTACCAAGACCTTCAAAAAAAGAGGAGCGCGTAATTAAATTTATGAAAGACTTTGGTACCAATTTAGGTTTAGAAGTTATAGAAGATGAGGTTGGAAATGTGATTATCAAAAAACCAGCAACTGCAGGTATGGAAGATCGTGTGACTATTGTAATGCAATCGCATTTAGATATGGTACACCAAAAAAATGCAGATACAGATTTTGATTTTGACACACAAGGGATCCAAATGGTAGTGGAAGGTGACTGGGTAAAAGCAAAAGGAACAACGCTTGGTGCAGATAACGGATTAGGAGTGGCGACCATTATGGCACTTTTAGAAAGTACAGATATACCACATCCAGCAATTGAAGCCTTGTTTACTATTGATGAAGAAACGGGTATGACAGGTGCAATGGGATTAAAAGGTGGTTTATTAACTGGCGGAATCTTATTAAACTTAGATACAGAAGAAGATGATGAGATTGGTGTTGGTTGTGCAGGAGGTATTGATGTTACAGCAACAAGAACTTACGAGCAAGAAGAAACACCTGAATTTAAAACAGGATTTGAAGTAAAAGTAAAAGGCTTACAAGGTGGGCATTCGGGAATGCAAATTCACGAAGGTTTAGGTAATGCCAATAAAATAATGAACCGTTTATTATTTGATGGTTTTGAAAACTTTGGTTTGCGTATTTCGGAAATTGATGGTGGAAGTTTACGTAACGCTATTCCAAGAGAAAGTAGAGCAGTAGTTGCAATAGACACTGTACACGAAGCTGCTTTTATCAGCGAAATGGAGGAGTTAGGTAATAGCATTAAAACCGAACTTAAAACAATGGAACCAGATTTAGTAATTGAAGTTTCTAAAACAGAAACTCCAGAACTAATGATGGATCTTGGAGTTCAAGAAGGATTAACACGTGCTATTTACGCTGCTTTAAACGGTGTGTTCCGTATGAGTGCAGATATTCCAGAATTGGTAGAAACATCTAATAACATTGCACGAGTAATTGTTAAGGATGGTCACGTAAAAATAGGGTGTTTAACACGTAGCTCTGTAGAAAGTAGTAAAATGGACTTAGCAAACACGTTACGTTCAGCATTTGAGCTTACAGGTTGTGAGGTTGAGCTGTCAGGAGATTATCCAGGATGGACACCAAACATGGATAGCGCTATATTAAAAGTGTTAGATAATTTATACCAAAAGTTAAATGGCGAAAAAGCACATATTGCTGCTTGTCACGCTGGTTTAGAATGTGGTATATTAGGGCAAAACTATCCAGATATGGAAATGATTAGTTTTGGACCAAACATAAAAGGCGCACATAGTCCTGATGAGCGTGCACAAATATCATCTGCTAAAAAATACTGGAACTTTGTATTAGAGATATTAAAAGAGATTCCTAAAAAGTAATCTTTTTAAGTCGTATTATATAAAATAAAAAAAGCACAATCTTAGGATTGTGCTTTTTTATGTGATTTATTGATGTTTGTTTGACGGTATTGTATATGAAAAGTAGCAGATTTATAGGTGCTATTTTTCGGTTTAAAACAAAGATAGAAGAAAAGAAATAAACAAAAATTTTAGCTCTTAACTGCTATTTTTTATATACGTGGTTGTGGTTAGTTTTATTTCAAAATTTATTTGTTATATATCCAATATTGTTTTTTTCGTCTACTTTGTAATAAATAATAACTAAAGTTTTAGTGTTTTTCATTATTTTATTTTTTTTATAATTTTTATTTAAACTTGACCATTGACTTGTTTTAAAAAAAGATTTTATATTTCTATCAATTTTATTTCTAAATCCTTGAATTTTTTTCACACATTTAACTGATAAGTCTTCATTAAAAGTCAATTCGAAGATTGCAAATTCTCTTTTCAACTTAATTCCATAATTTTCTCTTCTCATGGGATGAAAATCTTCAGAAGTAAATCTGATATGGTTTGTGAACTCAACTTTGTTTAATTTTAAATTTTCTAAGATTTTTATCTCTTTTTGGTGTCTTTTATTTGTTGTATTGCTATTCGTTTTTCTATTTACTCTTAATATATTCGAACACATCTCTAATTGATAGTTTTGATTTGTTTTCGTCGCGTAAATAACTAAATCTTCATTTATCTGAGTAAAAATCCAACATGCTGAATCTTGTCGGTTTAAATAGTTTCCATATATAAAAATAGATTTTACAGAATTTCCTTTATATAAATCCAAAATTTGAATATCTACTTTGTAATAATCATTATTTTCTATATTTAGATATTTTTTTAGGATTTTTATTTTTGCTACAAAATCGGATTGTATATAATTATTCTCAATATTTTGAGTAGAACATTTACACGCAAAGCTTTTTACAGATAAAAGTAACATTATGATATAAAGTATTTTTTTCATGCTTAAATTATTTAATTATCACATTTGGAATGGTCAAAAAGTGTTTGGTTTGGACGTAAATTATTGATAAGTATATTATATTCGTCAAATAAGAATCCGTTTCTGTCATCATTTGTGATTTCATTTTCAAACTCTTCAGCTTCATCAAGTTCAACTAAACTCATGTAAAATAGACAGCCTTCTAATTCACTTCCGGAGGAATCTGTATAATTGAGCCAATTCCAATTATTTTTACACATTGTTGGCATTAGTTATTTTTCCAAAACAATTTCAAAATTCTCAAATCCGTTGATTTTGTCCAGTTCCTTAATAAAATCATTAAATTCTTTTTCCGTTTGAGTTTTAGCTTGTTTTTCGCACAACGCATATTTTTCTCCGCTTATTTGATTATAGTACGCCTGTTTTTCCATATTCGAAGCGTTATGAGGATAATTTTTTGGAATATCTTGTTTGGTTAGTTCTCTTAAATTCCTAGTGTAAATTTTTTCAGATAATTTTGTCTTATTTATTGCAATCTCAAATTTTGTCCCTCTATTTCTATTTAAGTAGTTCTCAAGTATTTCGTAAAACTCGTTTGTACAGTCTTTTTTACGATTATACAATTTCAATTTTTCAAGAAGTTCAATTTTAAAATCCCTAATATTTTGATAACTCTTTAATTTTAAATTTCTAATATTATCTGATTTCACTTGTTTATGTCCATTTAGAGTTGTTTCCAAATCTTGATTAAAAGTTCTTCATAATTAATGCCAACGTATAGCGAATATGATTCCGTTTTAATGAATTATATTCGAAGTTAAACGAAGTTAGTTGAAAAAAATGACAAAGTCAAATAGGCAATTAATGCTGTATCAAATTAAAGATTAAGATAACGGTTATTAATACACACAGATATCGTCTGCTCAAAAATACTGGAACTTTGTATTAGAGATATTAAAGGAGATTCCTAAAAAGTAATCTTTTTAAGTCGTATTATATAAAATAGAAAAAGCACAATCTTACGGTTGTGCTTTTTTTATTTTTACTTTATTTTTCTATTTTCAGTTCCTCAATATTTATTTTTAGTTTTATAGTTTGTCGTTTGCTATTAGGACCGTATTCAATCTCAAATTCTTTTTCATTTTCCTCTTTGTTGGTCCATTTTACAAATTTAGGATTATAAAAAGTTCCGATTTCGAAAAGATTTTGATTAGGCTCTTCGTCAAATTCTGAGACAGCAATTAGTAAATTATGTGAAACTTCAGAACTTGCATATCCAGCACTAGTACTACCGTTGTCTATTGCATAAATCCTTACAGATAAATAATTATCTTTATTCTCTCCAATTAATTCTGAGTCATTCAAAACTTTTGTAAGTCTAGAATTTTCAGGTTTCTCTATTTTTATTTCATTTTGACTCAGTGCTGTTTGAGTATGACAAAAAATTAAAAATAATGTCAAAATTAGTATTTTTCTCATTTAGTTTTTTTTTAATAAAATTTAAGTTGAAACGAATTTAAGAGAAAAACCTTACATATTCAAACAACTATCAACCTTTATCCAGGTTTGAGGTAAGATAGGGTTTATCAAAATATTTATTTTGGTATAAAAATACTACACTTTTTGTATTTGAGATATTAAAGGAGATTCCTAAAAAGCAAGAGGGCTTTTTTTTATGCGATTTATCTCTACTCCGTTAGCTCGGTAGTTATGATTTTCAGGATTATATAGTTTCTGTATATTGTTGCAAGCAATCCTTTTGATTTTTCGAAAGGCACTTTAATAATGGACTTTAGATTAAAATTTTTAAAACTTTCATTTTTTTTATTATGTGAAGCTATTTTCAAAAAGTAGATGTCATAACATTGGTATAGTTTTCCATTCTTTTTTACTAACCCATTTGAAATTCCTTTTTTGTTTATAGGGATTATATCCCATTCGTTTTTTGATTTCTCAATTCCGTATGGTATAATTGGATTTGAAAAGCGCGTATAAATTCTAATTGAACCAAATAGTGTGTCTTTCGGATTATAAGATTTGTTTTTTGTCAATACAAATTCACTAAGAATCCCTTTCTTAATCTCCGGATGTTCTTCATTATTTATAAAGGGAAAGCTATTGTTTTTATTTTTATAATCTTCAATAGTCATGACTCTTATCTTTTGTTCTTCCGTTTTAAAAGTAACAGTTGGTGTGATTATTTTAATTGAAGGAAAGTTTAGTTCACCTGCTTCTTTTATTTCGAATTGCGCAATTTTAATATATCTATTTGAGTTCGGTGTATTAGATATGTTAGTGATTTTTGATGTTAGTTGAGTAGAATCAGTCTTAACCCCTATAAATTTAAACGCTTTGCTTTTAGGTAATTCAACTTCTATATCATTTGATTCAGTATAAATTTCTATAATAATTATATTTCCTAAAATTAATTTAGTGCTATCTATTTTAAATTCATAATGTCTATTTGTATTTTGAGCACATAAATTATTTACCGTAAATAAATTAAGTATAATTATCAAGATTAATTTAGTAGCTGTTTTTCTCACTGTTCTTTTTTTTAATTATACCTAACGTATAGCAAATATGATTCCGTTTTAATGAATTATATTCGAAGTTAAACGAAGTTAGTTGAAAAAAATGACAAAGTCAAATAGGTGATTTTGTTTGCTTTTGTTTCCGACTTTTCAATTAACCCAGCGTTTTGTTTACTATAATAATTGTTCCGGAAGGTTTAATTAATATTCATCATCTTTAATTTATATATTCGCTTTTAAATGAAGGTTATTTACTAGCGTTTTGTTGGTAATGGATATAGATTAATAAAACAGTTAGTCTTGGCTATGTACTATTTAACCTCATTATTTGATTAAGGATATTTTTATGAGGTATTTATTTGGAGTGACTATTATTTGGGCTTTTTCATTTAGTTTAATCGGTGTATACCTTTCTGGGTATGTAGATGCGTGGTTTTCTGTATTGATGCGTATTGGTATTGCAACATTACTATTTTCACCATTTTTGAGGCTTAATAAATTAAAAAAGGAAACAATTTTTAAACTTACTGCAATTGGTGCGGTACAATTGGGTTTGATGTATTGTTTTTATTTTCAGTCGTTTAACTATCTTACTGTACCCGAAGTATTACTTTTTAGTGTGTTTACACCCATTTATATTACGTTGTTAAATGATATTTTAAGTAAGCAATTTCATAAAGGCTTTTTATTAACTGCTTTAATCGCTGTTTTGGGTGCTGCTTATATTCAATATTCCAGTATAAGTGAAAACGTAGTTTTTGGTTTTTTGATTACTCAAGGTGCTAATTTGTGCTTTGCTGTTGGTCAAGTTGCTTACAAGTATTTATTAAAATCTACACCTGAATTAGAAAGGACACCAAAGCATACTATTTTTGGGTTATTTTTTATTGGAGCTTTTATAGTATCACTAATTGCTTTTTTTGTTTTTGGTTCAACCAAAAAAATGCCAACGACACCAGTACAGTGGGGTGTGCTATTATACTTAGGTGCTGTGGCTTCAGGTTTAGGCTATTTTTTTTGGAACCAAGGTGTTATTAGGGTAAACACTGGTGCCTTAGCAATTATGAACAATGCATTGATTCCGTTAGGATTAATTGTTAACATTCTTATTTGGAATAAGGAGGCAGATATTAAGAAAATTTTAATTGGTGGTAGTCTTATTTTTGCTTCTCTGGCTATTAACCAATACCTAAATAAAAGAAACAAATATGTAAAGGAATAGCTCTTAAGTCTTGTTAATTAAGAATAGATAATCCTATTACGATTGGTAATTCTATTTTTAGTTTAAGCACTGCATTATAGCTAATTAACTACATGCTAATTGCTGTTTTTGTACTTATAGAGTAAGTCTAAAGGGATATGGCAGTAAGAGTAGTCACTAGGGTGCAAGGTTAATCTATCTTGATGTTCTGCATCACTTGGGACAAAATTTGTTAGCGGAAGTATTTCAATAGCTACTTTTTTTGTGGTTTTATTTTTATCATTTAGCGTTTGCTCTATTGACTTAATACACTGTGCTGCTTTTAAAAGAAGATTTTTGTCCGTGCTGTAGATACCTGTGCGATATTTTTCTCCTATATCATTTCCTTGTTTGTTGACACTATATGGGTCAATGATTTTTAAAAAATAATGTATCAAATCTTCAAGCGAAACAAGGGAAGAGTCAAAGACTGTTTTGACACATTCTGCAAAACCATCATAGTCTGTTTTAGTAGATTGTGTAAAGCCATTAGCTCGACCAGCCTGAGTATCAATCACGCCAGGGATGTGTTTTAAAAATTCTTGGACTCCCCAAAGACAACCACCTGCTAGGTGTATTGTTTTAATTGATTCTAATTGTTCTTTTTCTGCCATTTTTAATTGGTGCTAGTGTATAACAAATTTGATTCTAACGTATTACATTATGATCTGTATTGTACACCGTTTTTACGCTTCGTAGATATCAAATTTATTGGAGACAGATTTCATTAATTCTGCATTAGAGAAATCTGCATTAGTCATTTTGGATAATTCTTCTAAAAAAACATCAAATTGACCATTTTTAAATATAGTAAGCATTTTTCCTCCTGCTGTGCAAATTGCTTCGTGCCAAACGTTAGGAGGTACCGTTACAGTATCGCCTTCCTTTAGAATTATTGTTTCATCGTCAAAAATAAGCTCCATTTGGCCCTCAAGCATATAAAATACTTCAGTCATAATTTTATGATGATGACGCTTTAAATGAAACCCTGGTTTTAAGGTGTCTTCAATCAAACATAGTTCGCCATTAGTATCTCTTGATGATAGTTTAACAAAACAGTGGTCTTGAGAGTAATTGTAATTTTCGCCTTCACCAGTTTTTATATATTGTTTTGCAGTCATGATTTCTTTTTAAAATTGAATAAAATGGATAATAAATTTGATTTCATTTTAATGAATTACACCCTAAGCTAAACGAAGTTAGTAGAAAATTTTGATAACGTCAAATGGTTAAATATTAAGTTGATTAATTTCTGTTTTTATCTTTTTGTTATTTTTTTGATGTGATCCTTTACGAGGTTGTTGTAGCAATCCATTGCGCTATATCTAGTGCAACTTATTCCGACTAGTTCAACATTATATTTGTTTCTTAATCTTTCTTCAAATTCCAAATCAAAATTATATTCATCTTGAAAATATTTTATTTTACCATTTATGACATCCTCTTTAAACTTCTTTTCAATTTTTGAACACGAGTCATATTCAAAGTATTGGAAATACTCAGATATACCTTTAATACACTGGATTCTATCATAATTAATTTTTGCTAATCGCAAGTTGTTATACATCGAAATACTTAGTGAAGTAACGGTAATAATCGCTACAAGTTTAAATGCTTTTTTTTGTTTTAATAAAATTAAGTATGCAATAAAACTAAGAGTTCCTAAGAAAAAAAAGAATTTAGCCTCATTTAAACCGGATATCACACTTAGAGTTTGATCACGATATTTTGTATTGATTATTATAAAAAACGCATCAATTAGAAAAAGACCTAAAGCAATATATTTTATTTTAATTCTCATTGGTGCTTAAATGTTTAGTTGCTTATGCGCGTAAGGTTTGCAGTGGTTTGTAATGCGAAGGACTTTCTAATTATACTAAAACGTTAAGTATTTAATCTAGTGTAAAGATTTATCGTTGTTGTTATGCACTGTCTTTGTTTGTTTTTTTTGGAGAAAATTACCAACTTTGTTTTATTCCTCCACTACTACCGGAAGAAGGTAAAGGTCGATCAAAATGTAACTTTTTATTAAATGCATTATTTTCTAAATTTTTTAATTCAGGGAAACTAGATACTCTTGATTTTACTACATCTATTATTGTATCAAGTTGTTCTGTTAACAGGTATTTATTCCAAATTAACTTATCGCCACTAATAGCAATTCCTTCTATGTCATTTAAAGATTCATATTTAAGAAACAACTGCCAATCTTTTTCAAGATTTTTTTTGTCATTCAATCTGTCTTTCCAAATGAAATAGTAGATTCCAATTGAAAGAAGAATAAAAATACCTAAAGAATAAATTAATACCATAATTTATTAAAATTGTTGTATTGTGTAAATAATATGATTTAATTGAAATGAATTGCATCCGCAGCTAAACGAAGTTAGTAGAAAATTTTGATAACGTCAAATGGCTATTATCTACTGCTAGAAAATACTAATTATTTTGAAATTATATTAAAAAAGAAAAAAGCACAACCTTAAGAGTGTGCTTTTTTGATGCTTTTTTTAGTGTATTTTTTAATGCGAAACCACTTTTAAACCAATAATGGATGCAATTAAAGTCATAAGAAAAAGCAGGCGCCAAAAGGTTGCGGGCTCTTTAAAAACTAAAATTCCGACTAGTACAGTTCCTACAGCTCCAATACCTGTCCAAACGGCATAAGCAGTACCAATAGGAAGATGTTGCGTTACTTTTAAAAGAAGCGCCATACTTATACCTAAACACAGTACAAAACCAATGTACCAATTTGTGGCTTCCATTCCTGAGGCTTCTTTGGCTTTTCCAAGACAAGTTGCAAAACCGACTTCAAAAAGTCCAGCAATTATTAATAATATCCAATTCATATCTTAATGATTAGTTCTTGTGATTACGCTCTGTTTTTTAAACCGATTAGATTAATAACTTAAACTTTATTTTGAAAAGACATGTAAGATTTCCATTGCCTTTGCTGTATCTTTTGTGTCAACAAAAATATGATCGTGATAGTAGGCAGCAACAACATTACAGCTAATGCCATGGTCCGATAAAGCATTAGAAAAGGCAGCAGTTAATCCTACAGCTTCTAAAGATGAGTGCACAGTAAGTGTAATCCAAGAGGCTATAAACGTATACTCTAAACCTAATTGATCTGCTACTTCTTTTTTTGCAATAACTGTAGTGCTTTCGTCTTCTTTAAAAGTCATTATAACTTGACTCAATTTTATTTGATCTAAATCTTCAGTTTTACAAAACACAAATTCGCCTATATTATGCTTTGGCTTCATTGATTTTAAAAGCATTGCTAAGTTTTTTTCTCCACTCATTTATTGTGCGTTTTTAGTTAGTTTTTGTAATTCATTTAAGGTTGCTTTTCCAACACTATGGGCAGATTGTGGGTTTTGTCCTGTAACTAGTCTCTGATCAGAAACAACGTGATTAGTAAAAGGCGCAGACTTTTCAAAAATAGCACCATGCGCTATTAATTGGTCCTCTAATAAAAAAGGTACCACATCTTCTAGTTTTACTTTTACTTCTTCTTCATTAGTAAAAGCATTTACTTTTTTGCCATCTACAAGATAAGATCCATTACTTAATTTAATGTTTACAAGTCCTGCTGGTCCATGACATACTGCACTAACGACACCATTGTTTTCATAAATTTGCTTTGCTATTTCTGCAATTTCTGTATTGTCAGCAAAATCCCACATTGCTCCGTGTCCACCAGCATAATGGATAGCGATGTAGTCTTCTGGGTTTACTTCGCTAGGTGTTTTAGTATGCTCAATTTTATTACGATAAGTCGTATTATCCCAAAACTTCTTGTTTATAGAGTCTGTCATATCAAAAGCATCAACTGGTGCTTTTCCACCTTGTGGGCTAACAAAATCTATCTCATATCCGGCAGAATGTAAAACATCCCAAGGATGAGAAACTTCTCCAAGATAGTATCCTGTTTTTTCTCCAGTATCCCCTTTTTTACTATGACTAGTAACTACAAATAATATCTTTTTTAAGGCTTTAGTTTCTTTGTTAACCGTTGGTTTTATAGTGCTTTTTTTACTAGCATTATTGCAACTTGCAAGAAGAATTATAAATACAAATAGAAAATAATGTGTTTTAAATGTTATTGTTTTTGACATGTTTAACTATATTTTAAAATTAATGTTTAGCGTATTCTGAGGTAGTGATTGTAAAAAAGTTTTACAATTTCTTATAAAGAATATAACAGGACAAAAGTCTTAAACATTTTGGTTAAACTATTTATCAAATGATAAAAACGACATTTATTTTATGTTGGCTCTAATTCGGCTTAAGCTAACTTGAGTGACGCCTAAATAGGACGCGATATGCGCTAAAGGTACACGCTGTAAAATGCTAGGGTAATTTTTTAGTAGCGCCAAATACCTTTGGGTTGCAGTATTAAATTGTAAAGCAATGAGACGTTTTTCTGATTTAATAAGTTCTAATTCTGAAAACTTACGACCCCAATTTGCAATCTTAATATCTTCCAAAAACAGGTCCTGAAGTTTCTCTGTTTTTAATTCGTACAGCTCGCATTCTTCCAATAATTCTACGTCTTCGTAACCTTTTTGATTATTGACATAACTTTGCATGGATACAATAGGATCGCCTTCTTGTCCTAACCAAAACGTGATTTGATTGGCATCAGAATACGCATAAGCTCTTGCAATACCTTTTTTGATAAAATAGATACTAGTTTCAACTTTATTTGCTTTAAATAAAATATGACCCTTTGGTAATATCGTTTCTGTTATTGCTGCTTTTATTATGTTTTTAGAAGCAGTTGGTAACGGATATATTGTATCAATAATCTGGCTTAGTTCCATGTATTGTAGTAATCAGTTTTTGCTGTTTTATGGTATTAAAAGTGGTGTTTAATGTTGTAATTAAGCCTCTTGTTTTTTAAAAGGTGTATTCTCAGGTGCTAAATTTAGATTTGACAATACTTCTTTTAATTTCTCCAAAGACGTATCATCAATAAATTCGGCATCGATTTTAAATTTTTTACTATTCGTAATTAGCGTGAAATCTCCTGCATACGATTTGATAAGAGTCACATCTTTTAACTGTATTTTTCCTCCTAAACCATATAGTATATTTTTACTAATAGTACCGTTATTAATGGTTAGATACTGTGTTTTTAAATCGTATAAATAGTGTGTAATAGCCAAAGCTCCAAGCACTAAGTAGGCGAAGTCTGACCATTCTTTTTTGTCAGTTTCTAAGATATTAAATATGCCTAATGCAATACATGTTAGTCCGACAAATATATTTACACGAATCTTTTTTTTGTTGAATTTTATTTTCATAAAATGATACTATTTTCCTATAAGTTGGCCTGAATTTTATTCAAAACGAAGTTAATTTAAAATTCTAAAATAGAATTATTCTTTATAGATTTTTATGGTTTTGTCTCCAATTTTCAGAAAATACATTTGAGAATTTAAGCCTTTTATTTTAAGTTGTATTTGGTTGTTTGTGCGAGATGTTATGTGTAATGCATTAGTAATGTCTTTACCTATGGTACTGTAGAGTTTTATTGTTTTGTTTAGAAGGTTTGATCCTTTTATTGTTATTTCGGATAAAAAAGGATTTGGGTAAGCAATGGTTGTATTGTTTAAACTTACTGTTTCAGTATCTAAGGTAGTATTATAATTTAAAACTTCGCTAAGGATTTGATTAGGTGTACCAAACAGTTGTAAAGCCTCCATTTGGAAGGCTTCATACACATTTGGATCTCCATTGGATGGTGCAGCCAATCCTTCGTTTCTAATATATAAATTCATCCTACACCAGTTTGTTTTTCTCCAATCGGCAACTATACGCATGGAGTTTCTTCTATCCATGGACGTTATTGTGTTTTTGTTTACTCTACTTTTTTGTAAAGTACAGTTAGCATTAAAATCACTTTCAGGATAAAACCAAGAGACAGCTCCAGGTGTGTCAGGATTGGAAGATGTAGAAAAGACTAAAAAGCGATTTTCTAATGGTGTATTTATATTAATTTGAATTTCTTTAGAATCGCCTACTGCTTCCACATGTAATGATTGCCAGGTGTTGTTGGTGTCTCTCCACAAAATCCACTCGTACCCCAAGTCTTTATTCAGTCTGAATTCAAACTTATGTCTCATGTCTCCCATGTCGTTGTTAGCACCAGTAAAGCTTTCAAATTCTGGTCGTTTATTAACGGTGACTTCATGAAACTGAAGAATAAAAGAGGAATGTCTAATATATTCCCACTCCGCTGCATGTCTAACGGTAGATATTCCGTTAGTCTGTGTAACGTTTTCTATTGAGGAATTAAAGTCTAATTCGCTCATTAATTCGTGTCTCATATCCAGACCAAATTCATCATAAACATCATCATCAATTATGGCAGGATGATTTTCGTCTTCAAGTGTTTCATTATTAGGAAATACTAAAGGCGTGTTTTCTATAAAATCATCTTGAAAATACGAGTGTAACGGAAAACTCTCGACCATTAATTTATTAGGAAGTGAGATAACACTTGCTAAATGTCCACCAGATGTACTTGAAACACCAGCTTGTACAGGGTTAAATTTATTAGTATGAAAATAACCTCTAAGTGTTTTTGTCCCACCAGATCCAAATTTAGGAAATGGATCTAGATTTGGGCCACCAGGTGTTAACTCGGTAAAAGTAACATAACCACCACCGTTTTCATTAATTCCAATTTTTTCGCCATTAGGCAACGTTAAAAAATGCTGTCTATCTCCTGTTGTACCAGTGTAACCCGCAGGCGTATCATTGATAAATGCACTAGACGGTCCTAACCACCATTTTATAGGATTACTGTAGATAAATAAATGGTCTATTTCTGATGTAAAAGAAGTTGTTCCATTAGTTGTGGCTGCTAGGTTTATATTTTGCGCAGTGGTATTGTCTGGTAGACTTAAAGTGTAACTATTAGTCGCGTCATTTTCTAACATTATTGACGCCATGTCATTACAACTATCCAATGCAATAGAGTAGGTTACCCATTGGTTTATTGGAGGAGCAGTTGTAATTAATTGGGATGTGTTTAAGTTGTTGGTGTAAAATATTCCGTTAGATTTAAAATCAATTTCTACTTTTTTAGCACCAGTAAATAGCGTAAATGTAAGCGCATCATCATTACCTGAATATTGATTTATTTTGACTCTTATATTTATTTTAAAAGCACAAGGATTTAAATCCATGTATCCAAAATCGTTGTAGTTTATGCTTAAAGTTTCGTTTATAGGTTTTAATTCAAGTGCGTAATTGTTTAATTCGTCCTGCTTATAAATGTAAAACTTATTGGTGTCGTCAATATTATTTCCTGTCCAATTTTTTAAACCTTGATTATTGGCGTCATTTATAAAATTAAAACCATAGGAAGAATAATCAGCTCCAAATTGTGCCAAACAACTAAATGAGGTTAATAAAAATGTAATTAGAATAAAATGTAGGTGTTTCATTTGAGGTTATTTATTATTACTACTAAATGCAGCGTTTTGTATTCTAGGTCAATACATTACAAACGTTGTACAACGAAGTTAGTTCAAATTTTTCAGAAAGCCAAGTTGGTGTGTGTTCAAATTAATTTTGAAGCGAGATGGTATTAATTATTAGTGTTCCTTATTATTTTAATTATAAAATAAATAGGAATACCGACCAAAATAATGGGAAATAAGGAATCAATATATTTTTGAAATGCTATGGTTTTTCCAAGACTATTAAAAATAGAAATTACCGTTATAGTCAGGCACATTACTCCAATAGTAAGCCCTATAAGGCGCAACATTTGCGTCGCCATTTTGTAATTATACTTTGCGTTTGTTGTTGTTATTGTAACAGGGTAATTAAAAACCCACGGATATTGGTTTAACTTATAAATTGAAATTGCAATTATTCCGCAGATTATTGGACTTGCCCAAAGTGTGTTTTTTGTTCCAAAACCATTTTCATCTTTTGAAGGCCAATTGAAATTAATTTGTATTTTTTCAGGAAGTTGATTGTAGTATATTAAAATTAAACTTGCTGAAATAAGAATGAGTATACATGTGAAAACCTCGATTGATCTATCTAGTACATTTTTTTCTATTTTTATTTTAGGCCGGTTCATTCTATTAAGCTGACATTGTTTGTTTAGTAGAGTTTAATTCACGCTAATTAGTCTTTTTTAGTGATTTTAGAAAAACAAAAAGAAAAGAAACCGCAATTAATAAACCAAATAATGAAGCGTAAAATCTCCAGTTTTCAACACCATTTTCTAATCCTTTTCCAAAGAATGTTTTTGCAGAAAATAGAATAAACACGATTAATAAGATGAATATTGGTAGTTTTTTTTTGTTCATAATTTAGTGGTTAGTTGAAATTACTTTATGAATAAAGACATAGTCTTAAAATGATTTTTCTTTATTTTTTAGTAAAGACTAATTTAGTTATAAATTCTCACAATTTCAAATAGGTGTTTTTGGTGTATAAATACAGAAGTCAAGATTGTGTTGATTAATAGTCTTCTGTTAAAAGATAAATGTTCTTTTGGAAATACGATTGAAAACAAAAAAGCACCATCCTAAGATTGTGCTTTTTTGTAAGGGTTTTAGAATGGCCCATTAATAAAATTGGAAGTTAATAACTACAATTAGATAATCAAAAGAAGTGCTATTAACCGTAAATACTTTCGGCTTTAAGCCGAAGCTTTGCCATAATATTTTTTGCGTAACCAAAAGGATACACGAACCAGTAGTATTAAAGCTGGAACTTCTACTAAAGGACCGATAACTCCTGCAAAGGCTTGTCCGGAATTTAATCCAAAAACAGCAATGGCAACTGCTATTGCTAATTCAAAATTATTTCCGGCTGCTGTAAATGCTACTGAAGCTGTCTTGTCATATTCTGCTCCTGATGCTTTGGTAAAGAAAAAACCAATAATAAACATCAACGTAAAATAAATAAGTAAAGGCACTGCGATAATTAGTACATCCATTGGTATTTCGACAATTAATTCGCCTTTCAGAGAAAACATAATTACGATGGTAAATAATAGTGCAATTAAAGTAATTGGTGATATTGTAGGGATAAATTTGTTAGTATACCAATCTTCACCTTTAAGTTTTACCAATATTAATCGGCTTAAAATTCCTAATACAAATGGAAGCCCCAAGTAAATTGCAACACTTTCTGCAATAGTGGCTATTGAGATGTCAACAATAGCGCCCTCAAATCCAAAATAGGGTGGAAGCACGGTTATAAATAACCAAGCGTAAAAACTATAGGCAAATACCTGAAAGATACTATTTAATGCTACTAAACCTGCTCCATATTCGCTACTACCTTCAGCAAGATCATTCCAAACCAAAACCATTGCAATACAACGTGCTAGACCTATTAATATAAGTCCAACCATATATTCTGGATAATCATGTAAAAAAGTAATGGCCAAAACAAACATTAATACTGGACCAATAATCCAATTAAGAATAAGTGAAATAGATAGGATTTTTACATTTCTAAATACTTTAGGTAGCAAAGCATAATTGACCTTTGCTAAAGGTGGATACATCATTAATATTAATCCAATTGCAATCGGAATATTTGTTGTACCACTACTAAATGAGTTTATAATATCAGGGAATGTTGGAATAAAATAACCTAGTCCAACACCAATAGCCATGGCTACAAAGATCCATAAGGTTAGATTCCGGTCTAGAAAGCTTAGTTTTTTAGTTGCCATTGTTTATGCGTTTATTTGTGAGAAGATGTAATATAATTCGGTTGCTATTTGTAAGCTTCTTTCAGTGTATTTTTCAGCTTGTTGCGGTGTATTATCAAATGCTTTTGGGTCTTCAAAAGTTATTGGGATTCGTTTTTCTGCACCAGCAATAAACGGACAACCACCATCTGCTTGAGAGCACGTCATAATTGCAGCAAATCCGGATGTTGGATTAAAAGCGTCATCTAGTTTTTTTGAAAAGCCTATAATTGGATGTTCTGTGTCAGCATATTTAATACTGTAAACAGGGTTTTCGTTTTTAGAAATGGGATTTATCTTAAATCCTGAATTTACTAAAGTTTCTGCTACCATCGGGAAAAGTGCTGTTGCTTCTGTCCCTCCCGAATAACAAAACACGTTTTTAATATTGAAGTAATACGCTATAGTTTGTGCCCAAACTTGTGATAAATGACTTCTTCGTGAATTATGAGTACATATAAAGTTTAGTCTAATGGTTTGGTTTTTTGAAACCTTACCTTGAATAAAATCAGTTAATGGTTGTAGCACTGCTTTGCGTTGTGCGGATATAGTCTCAGTATTTAGAGTCTTAATTAGTTGTTCTATTTCTGTAAACATTTCGGTTTTGGCTAATCCCATTTTAAATCTTTATTAGTTTATTGCAATATTACGATTAATAATTTAGCTTACAAATTATTTTTTGTGTTTATAAAAGCAATTTACTTTGGTTTTTATTTATGGTTATAGTAATGGGAACTAGTCGTTTTAAAGCAAAAAAAAAGAGACTACTTAATTTAGTAGCCTCTTTTAATGGTATTTCTGCTTAAGCAGAATTTTGTTTTATTTAGTTGATAAGCTAACTATTTCAATATCAAAAATAAGGTTAGCATTTGGTGGTACTGGTCCACGTCCAGAAGCACCGTATCCTAAATAACTTGGTACAAAAATTCTAGCTTTATCACCAATATTCATGTTTAACATTGCTTCTCTAAATCCAGGAACTAAAGTTGCAGACTCGTTATAAGGCATTGCAAATGCTTGGTATGCACCTTGTTTTGCAGCGTCTTCATTATATTGATTGTATTTTTTAGCATCTTCAGCAATTGTAGAGAAAAAGAAACTTCCGTCTTCAAAAAGACCTGTACAGTCTATTAATACTCGATCAGAAGGCTTAGGAGTAACTCCGTTTGGCTTAGCATTATGAATCATTACTAATCCAGTTGGCATTTCTTTTACCTCACCTTTAATATCTGCATTTGCTTTAATAAAGTTAACTGCAGCTTCTTTAGCTTTTTCTTTAATTATTTCTTGTTCTTTAGCTTTTTGCTCTTCTAATTTTTTAGACAATAAAGGCTCTTGCTCTGTAAATACTTTAGGAGCGTCAAATGCTTTAGCTGCTTTTCCTTTTCTGATAATGTTTAGTTTTTCAATCACAACATCTTCGTTAGGTTTGTTTCTTTGTCCTACTGGTACGTTAGATATAGTATCTTGTACTTCTAAACCTTGAACAAGTTCTCCAAAAACAGAGTGACAACTTACATTACGTCCATTACAGTTTTTTAAGCTACCATCTGCGTTAAACCCATCTAAGTTTTGCTTTGGTACTTCTGTAATAAAAAATTGACTTCCGTTAGTATCATAACCTCCAGAGTTAGCCATAGATAAGATTCCTGCTTTATCATGACTTAAACTTGTATCAAATTCGCTAAAAAACTTAAATCCAGCACTTCCCATTCCTGTTCCTGTTGGATCACCACCTTGGATCATAAATTTATCCATTACTCTATGGAAAATAATACCGTTATAAAATGGTTTTCCTTTTAAAGAATCTGCTAATTGAGGATGTGTCCCTTCTGCTAAAGCTACAAAGTTAGCGACTACAACTGGCACTTTGTCGTAAAATAATTTTGCTACCATTGTCCCTTTATTAGTTACAATTTCTGCATATAATCCATCTTCTAAATCAGGGTATTGTTGTTGACAAGAATTGGTAGTTAAACTTACCATTATGGCTATTAATAATAGTTTCATTGTGTTAATTAATTTGTTCATTTTTATTGGGTTTATAACTATTCTTTTTGGGTAATCGAAAATACAGAAACTTCACATATAATAGGAATGTTAGTGCCTATTTTATTTTCATCTCCATAATAACCATAGGCTTTTTGAGATGGGAATATAAATGTTGCAACTTCTCCTGCTTGCATTAACTTTAAACCTTCACGTAATCCAGAAAATAATTCTTGCTGGTCCATGGCGTAGTTTTGATCTTTAAGTTCTGCTTTTGTGTAAATAGCATTGCCATTAAGATGCTTAACATTGTAATTAAATTTTACAAGGTCACCAAACGTTGGTGTTGGTAGGCTATCATTAGTAACTTCAGTATTAAAGTAGTACCAAAACCCATTACCAGATGTTTGATAATTGTTTTCGGGTTGTGCGGCTATAATATCTGCAATGACTTTAGTTTCTTTTTGGTACAACGCCTTATTTCTGGCAACAGACTCATTAATAAAAGAGCCTGAATTTACAGTCACAGGTTTTCTAGCTTCTGGTGTTTTACAACTTAACGCTGTAATACAAACTAATAGTATAATAACAAGATTACGCTTCATTTAATAAGGTATTGTATTGTGGTAATATACTAATAAATTTCTCAATAGTTTTTTGGATATTATCATCGCTTTTTCCTCCTGCAGCGTTGGTATGACCGCCACCATGGAAATGCTCACGGGACATTTTGTTAACTGAAAAATCACCTTTAGATCGTAAAGATATTTTAATAATGCCTTGTTGTAAATCTTCAATAAAAATAGCAGCAAGTACTACATTATTTAAGGATAAGGCATAGTTTACAAAACCTTCTGTGTCTCCTTTTTTGTAGTCAAACTGTTGTAACTCTTTCTGAGTTAGCGTGATATAAGCAGCTCTAGATTCTGGAATAACTCTTAAGTTACTTAAAGCGCATCCTAAAAGTTGTAAACGGTTATAACTGTTAGTGTCGTACACTTGATTATGTATCATAGTATTATCTGCGCCTTTGTCTATTAAACTGGCAATAATCCTATGTGTAGCACTGGTCGTAGATCTAAATCTAAATGACCCTGTATCAGTCATAATCCCCACATAAATTGCTGTGGCAATATTACTATCTATTACATCTAAACCGTTAAGGTTTTCTATAAAATTATAAACCATCTCGCAAGTAGAGCTCATACTAACGTCACTATAGGTGAATTTAGCATAGTCATCTGGTTGCTGATGATGGTCAATCATTATTTTTAATGCCGTATTGTTTGTTAAAACAGTTTCCATATCTCCAGCACGATGAAACGCATTAAAGTCTAATGTAAACACAATATCCGCCTCTGCTAATTTAGCTTCGCTTTCTTCTTTTTGGCTGTCATATTTAAGAATTAAATCCTCAGCAGGAAGCCATTTTAGAAAATCTGGATAATCATTAGGTAAGATTACAGTGGCTAAATGATTGGTTTTTGTTAAGTAATGAAACAAAGCCAAGCTAGAGCCAATAGCGTCTCCATCTGGATTTTTGTGGCTTACAATTACAATTTTTTTGGGTGTAGCCAATAACTGATTTATGTCTGTGTACTCTTGTTTTGTCATAGTCCACGAAGATACAATTTTTTAATAATTGAATTTATTGTTTTTATTAATAAATGGCTTACTTTTGCAGAAAATTAACAGGTACTTTTTTTAATTAGAAAGATTGTTTTTTTTAAACAAATTAGATAAATAATAAAATAAAGAAATGGCAACTAACAGAACATTTACAATGCTTAAGCCTGACTCTGTTGAAAAAGGGTACATTGGCGCAATCTTAGAAAAAATTAACGCTTCAGGTTTTAGAATCGTTGCAATGAAGTTAACACACATGACTAAGCAAGATGCTGAAGCATTTTACGCAGTACATAGCGAAAGACCTTTCTATGGTGAGTTAGTAGATTACATGACACGTGGACCTATTGTAGCTGCTATTTTAGAAAAAGATAACGCAGTAGAGGATTTTAGAACTTTAATTGGTGCTACTAATCCTGCTGATGCAGCAGAAGGAACTATCCGTAAATTATATGCAGCTTCTATTGGAGAAAATGCAGTACACGGTAGTGATAGTGATGAGAATGCAGCTATTGAAGGTGCTTTCCATTTTTCTGGACGTGAAATGTTTTAAGTTTAAAACACTATAAATTAAGAAAAAATCCAGCGTTTAGCTGGATTTTTTTTGTTTACTACTTTTGGTTTTTATCAAAAAAATAAAGTCAGTAATGCTAATTTAAAGTAATAGAATAAAAAAAAGCCTCTCTAAATAAATAGAGAGGCTTTTTTTTTGTTAAAGATATATGGTTGCTGTTAAAGTACTTTAACGTTAACTGCGTTTAATCCTTTTTTTCCTTCTTGTAGGTCAAATTCAACTTCGTCGCCTTCGCGTATTTCATCTGTTAATCCTGAAATGTGTACAAAGTGGTCTTTGTTTACACCTTCTTCTGTAATGAATCCAAATCCTTTAGCGTCATTGAAGAATTTTACTGTGCCTTTACTCATCTTAATAAAATTTAATATTAATTAGTTTAATTAGTACAAAGATGATACCAATAAAATTAATAAATGATATTTATTGTATTTATTTTCAATTACTTAGGTGTTAAATGTTTTAACTAAAAAAGCCTCTCCAAATGGAAAGGCTCTTTTTGTAATAGTTTAAATAGAAAATATATAATTATACTACTTTTACATTTACTGCGTTCATACCTTTTCTTCCTTCTTGTAAGTCGAATTCTACGACATCTCCTTCACGAACTTCATCAATAAGTCCAGAAATGTGTACAAAATGGTCGCTTTCTGATCCTTCTTCAGTAATAAAACCGAATCCTTTTGAATCATTGAAAAATTTTACTGTTCCTTGTGCCATTGTAATAAAAAAAATTTGTTAATAATAAAGTCAAAGATAGAATATAAAATAGTAATTACATATTATTTTTTTCGAAAATTTAATTACCATAACATTTTATATGCGTTGTAATTATCTCAATATTAGTTTTTTAATAACATCTTTGCCCAATTCTTCGTTAAGTAAAGTTATTATTTTTTGGTTTCCATAGCTTAATTCTTCCCTAAGTGCACTAGAGCTAAGTTGTACATAAAGGATGTCTTTTTTTAACTCGATTGCTGTGGTGTATTTATTAATACCATTACCCATTAGCTTGGCCCAAGCGTCCCTAACATTAACTTTGTCTAAACCTTTTTCAAGGTTGTTTTCTGTTACAAAGTTTTTTAAGGCGTCAGATATGTTTAATAAATTGTTGTTGCGTTTTGCCATTAGTCTATTGTTATAGGTGTGTAGCGTTTATATAAATATAAAACTTTATTTTGGTTTATAATTTGAAGTTTGTCTTCACTAGCCTTTAATATAGTTTCTTTCCAACTAGAAAAGGGCGTTTTGTAATATAAGTTTAAACTATCGTTTTCTATCTTAACTACAAATTTTTCAATGTCTTTGGAAGTTTCATAGGTACCATTGAAGTTTGGTTTTAGTTTTTTTCTAATTCCTATTGAGTCATTAGTGATTTCAATATAATCTATAGTTTCATTTATTTTATATTGTTTTTTAGTACCATCGTTTAAGATAACCTCACTTATTTCCCAATAACCAGTAACGTGTTGTTTAAAATCTTCTGGATTTTGAGAACAACTGACTAGTATAATACAAAGTGCGTAATATAGTTTTTTCATGTTATAATTTAAAAATTTCATAAGATTGGTGGACTTGTTTTACTGCGTTTTCTGTACGGTCTGCATGTGTATCGCTTAAAAATATTTGTCCAAAATTTTCGTCGTTTACTAGTTTTATAATTTGTGCCACACGTGTTTCGTCTAATTTATCAAAAATATCATCTAATAACAATATTGGATTATCTCCGCTAATTGCTTTTAAACTATCAAATTGTGCTAATTTTAAAGCTATTAAAAATGATTTTTGCTGGCCTTGACTCCCAAATTTTTTAATAGGGTAGTCGCCAATATTAAATTCTAGATCATCCTTATGGACACCAACACTAGTATATTGTAGTGCCTTGTCTTTATTTATTGCTTTTCTAAGCAATTGTTCTAAACTGTTGTCAAATAAATCACTTTTATAATTTAGGCTTACTTCTTCATTATTGTTACTAATAGCCTTGTATCTTGACTTAAATAGTGGAATAAACGCCTCTAAAAACTGTTTTCTTTTTTCAAAAATTTCCGTTCCGTAAAGCTGTAATTGCTGATTGTACACCTCAATAGTATCATTATTATAAGTGTGGTTGGCAGCAAAATATTTTAAAAGCGAGTTACGTTGCGATAATATCTTGTTATAATTTATCAGACTACTTAAATAGCTTTTATCACTTTGGCTAATAACACTATCTATAAACTTACGTCTAGTATCGCTACCATCAATAATCAAATCTCTATCTGCAGGACTAATTATTACCAATGGTAAAAAACCAATGTGATCGCTAAATTTTTCGTAAGCCTTACTATTACGCTTAATAACTTTTTTTTGACCTTTTTTTAAGCTGACAACTATATTTTCTGTTTTTTCGTCTTTATCGTATGATCCATTAACTACAAAAAAGTCTTCATCGTATTTTATATTTTGTGATGCAACAGGATTAAAGTAGCTTTTACCAAAGGATAAATGGTAAATAGCATCCAGTACATTTGTTTTTCCAACCCCATTATTACCAACAAGACAGTTTATGGTCTCATTAAAGGTGAAGGTTTTGGAGTCAAAATTTTTATAGTTTAAAAGCGATAAGGACTTTAAAATCATAGAGTTGTTGCTAAAATAGAGGGCTTAAAAAAGGGAAGCCTTGTAAGGATGTGCAAATTATTGAAAATTATCAAATAATAACCTTTTATTTCTGAAGAAAAATTATATTTTTGTGCGCATTAATAAAATTAATATGGCGACTTACAAGAAAAGAGGATACAAACCAAAAACAGTAGTAGAAAAGGAAATTGAAGTTGAAGACAACTCAACAACTGCTGAAGTTTTTAATACATTAGATGATTCTGCAAATAAGGCAGAGGAGTTTGTAGAGAAAAATCAGAAAAACATTTTTATTATTATTGGTGTTGTTGCTGCTTTTGCTTTAATTTACTTAGTATATCAACAATTTATTGTAAAACCTAAACAAGGTGAAGCGATGAATGAAATGTATCAAGCACAAAAATTCTTTAATGAAGCAGTAACATCTACTGTAGGACAAGATTCTTTATATAACTTAGCCTTAAAAGGAGGAGAAGGTAAATTAGGTTTAACTGATATCGCTGATCAATATAGCGGTACAGCAGCTGGTAACCTTGCTAACTACTATGCAGGTATGGCTTACTTAAATACAAAAAATTACCAAGAGGCGATTGTTTATCTTGACAAATTTGAAAGTGATGACGAGGCTTTAGCTCCTATGGCTAAAGGTGCAATCGGAGATGCTTTTATTCAGTTAACTGAAACAAAAAACGCATTAGACTACTATAAACAAGCAGCAAACTTACGTAACAATCAGTTTACTACACCAACATACTTATTTAAAGCAGGTATTACAGCTTTAGATTTAGGTGAAGCTAAAGAAGCTTTAACATTATTAAATAAAATTAAAGACAATTATCCAAACTCACCAGAAGCTACTCAAGCGGAAGTATTTATTGGAAAAGCGCAAGCGATGTCTAACTAATTAGTTTATGGCAACAACAGATTTATCAGCATACGATAAAGCATCAATCCCAAACGGAGAGCAATTTCGGTTTGGGATTGTTGTTTCAGAATGGAACGAGGATATCACACAAGGTTTACTAGAAGGTGCTAAAAGCACACTTTTAGAACATGGTGTATCTCCTGAAAACATTGCAGTTTGGGATGTTCCTGGAAGTTACGATTTAATTTACGGTTGTAAAAAAATGCAAAACCAAAGGGTAGATGCGGTGATTGCAATTGGTAGTGTTATTCAAGGAGAAACAAAGCATTTTGATTTTGTTTGCGAAGCAGTAGCACAAGGTATTAAAGACCTTAATGTTATTGATGAAACACCAGTTATTTTCTGTGTTCTTACAGATAATAACAAGCAACAATCTATTGATCGTTCTGGTGGTAAACATGGTAATAAAGGTGTAGAAGCAGGTGTTGCAGCATTAAAAATGGCAGCATTACGTCATAACGCTTAATATCTGTTAACAATTTTTAGCATTCATAATCTATAGGTCTGTAGTATTTTCAGTATTTTTGAGTAGTATTCACATTAAAACTACTAAGGCTTGTTTAGTCAAAAGAAAAATAAGAAATTCAGCTACCAGTCACGGTTCTCTAAAGAGGGCGACTCCGCTACCAAACTTAAAGAAAGTTTAAACACTAGTTGGGATGAGACAAGACGCACGTCTTCTAGCTCCAAAAAAGGAAACACCCTATTTTTACTTTTAGGTGTTTTGATTTTTATTGGTGTTTTAATGTACTACCTAGAATCTAAAACAAAATAGAGTATACCATGGGATTGCTATCTAAACGTAAAAATAAAAAGTTTGATTACACACCTCGTTTTTATAAAGGTGAAGGCAGTCCGTTTGAGATAAAACATAAGTTTGACGAGCATAGAACTACCGTAGGTGAAAATGCCAACTTTAAACAAAAATTTAATAATGCTTTTGACGAGTTTAAAAACAGTCCCGATAAAGCAGCCAATAGACGCATCTTGGTAATTGTAGCCATTCTAATATTTTTATTCTTATTAGTTATAGGTTTCGATTTATCCATCTTCTTTTCGTAACAAAATGTATGTCAGATATTATTCAATTATTACCGGATCACGTTGCTAATCAAATTGCAGCAGGAGAGGTTGTACAACGACCAGCTTCAGTTGTAAAAGAGCTATTAGAAAACGCTATAGATGCAGATGCAACGGTTATTAAGTTAATAATCAAGGATGCTGGTAAAACTCTTGTCCAAGTTATTGATGACGGAAAAGGGATGAGCGCAACTGATGCTAGATTAAGTTTTGAGCGTCATGCGACGTCTAAAATTAAATCTGCTGACGATTTATTTAAACTTAATACAAAAGGATTTAGAGGAGAAGCTTTAGCTAGTATCGCGGCAATTGCACATGTAGAGCTTAAAACTAAACAAGACGATCAAGAGCTTGGTACTACCATTGTTATTGAAGGTAGTGAGGTTAAGTCTCAAGAGGTTATTGTTACGCCAACCGGTACGTCTTTATCCGTAAAGCACTTGTTTTTTAATATTCCTGCAAGACGCAATTTTTTAAAATCGAATACAGTAGAATTACGACACATTATTGACGAGTTTCACCGTGTGGCTTTAGCACATCCATCCATAGGGTTTTCTATGTTTAGTAATGGAACCGAAACCTATAATTTGCCTCCAAGTAATTACAGACAGCGTATTGTAAATATTTTTGGAACTAAAACTAACGAAAAATTAGTACCGGTTGAAGAAGCAACAGAAGTCTTAATTATTTCTGGTTTTGTTGGTAAACCTGAGTTTGCTAAAAAATCTAGAAACGAGCAATTCTTTTTTGTTAACAATCGTTTTATTAAAAGTGCCTATTTAAACCATGCTATTAATTCAGCATTTGAAGGGTTGCTTAAAGACGGGGCACAACCTAGTTATTACTTAAATTTAACAGTAAATCCACAAACTATAGATATTAATATTCATCCAACAAAAACTGAAATTAAGTTTGATGATGAGCATACGTTATATGCCATATTAAGATCAGCAGTAAAGCATAGTTTAGGACAGTTTAATATTGCACCCGTTTTAGATTTTGATCGTGATGCAAATTTGGATACACCATATAGTTATGAGCAAAAGGGGATGCCAAGTGTAGAAGTGGATAGGAGTTTTAATCCATTTAAGCAAGATACACCTCCCACAAAAACTGTGGCCAGTAGTAGTGGTGGATCATTTAGTAGTCCTTCATTTAAAAAAGATTCTGGTGCCAATTGGGATGGATTGTATGTCGGATTAGAATCTAAAGGAACCAAAACAGCTACAGATTTTAGCGAAATTCATTTTGAAAGTCAGCCTCAAACCGAAAGCTTTTTTAAAAATGAAAACGAAGTAGAACAAAAGCAAACAACCTATCAATTAAATAACAAGTTTATAATTAGTACTATTAAATCCGGAATGTTAGTTATTGACCAACATCGTGCACATCAACGTGTGTTGTACGAGGATTTTTTAAGACATATTACTATAAAAGAAGGCGTTAGTCAGCAATTATTATTTCCATTAGAATTACATTTTTCTAATCAAGAAATAGCATTGATTAACCAATTAAAAGAAGATTTAGAATCGACAGGTTTTATATTTCAATCTATAGAAAACGAAACCGTGCAAATTACAGGAGTTCCTGTAAATGTGCCGGAAAGTGAAGTGTCTATTATTTTGGAGCAATTAATAAGCGATGTAGAAAACGAAGTGCCAGATAGTAATTTTTCTGCAACAGATTTACTAGCAAAATCTATGGCAAAAAGTTTAGCTATTAAAACAGGGCAGTCACTAACTAACCAAGAGCAAGAACATTTAGTTAATCGTTTATTTGGTTGTAAGGAACCTAACGTATCACCAACTAACAAAACTACATTTGTTACAATGACTGTGGATGAGTTAGATAAAAAATTTATGTAAGTTATGATGAGAATAACAGATACAGTTAAGCATTTAATTATCATAAACGTACTAATGTTTGTTGGTACGATGACGGTTGGAGACGGACGTTTGTTTTATGATTTATTTGCAATGCATTTTCCTGCAAGTGATGCTTTTAAACCTTGGCAAGTGGTGACGCACATGTTTATGCATGGTGGTTTTACACACTTGCTATTTAATATGTTTGCGTTGTGGATGTTTGGTGGACCGGTAGAACAGCGTTTAGGACGAAACAAATTCTTGTTTTTATACTTCTCAGCAGGCTTAGCAGCCGTACTGTTTCAGTTGTCAGGTTATTATTGGGATTATTTGCCTGCTCTAAAAAGTTTACTTGAATCTGGGCTTAGTAAATCAGCAATTAATGATATTATAAATTTTAATATTTTAGATGGAAATCAGTATACAGGGCAGTTGTTACAACAACAGTTAACAACCTATTTGGCTGAAAATAATATTAATGCAAGTTTGATTAATCAATCTGTTGTGCAGTCGTTATTTGAAACAAATGTTTTAATTAATAACAGTACAATGGTGGGAGCTTCTGGTTGTATTATGGGAATCTTAGCGGCTTTTGGTATGATGAATCCTAATGCTGAGCTTATGATGCTATTTTTACCAATCCCAATCAAAGCAAAATATTTTATACCTGGTATTATACTTTTAGATGTTATATCAGCGTTTACAGGACAGTCCTTTTTTAGCCCTAGTAATACAGCCTATTTGGCTCACGTTGGTGGTGCTATTATGGGGTTTGTTATTATGTGGTACTGGCGTAAAACACAATTTAATAAAAATCGTTGGGATAGATAGATGAATCAGATAGAGCAGCTAAAATACAAGTACGCTAGACTTAATGTCTTAGAGAAAATTATAGCCATTAATGCTGTTGTGTTTTTGTTTGCCTTATTGTTTAGACGTTTGGTTCCTGTGCTATTTGTTTGGTTACGTTTACCAAGTGATTTTACAGGTTTTTTGTATAAACCTTGGACAATTATTACTTACGGGTTTATTCATTTTGATCCGTTACACATGCTATTTAATATGTTATGGCTTTACTTTTTAGGTAGAATCATGCTTAATTTATTTAGTCCTAAAATGGCGCTTAATATCTACTTTATGGGTATTATTTCAGGTGGATTGGCCTTTTTATTAGGTTATAATTTATTACCTAAAGTCTTTTTACAACCGGCGTATTTAATTGGAGCATCTGCTGGTGTTAGAGCAATTCTTATATTTTTATGTGCTTATATGCCAAACAAGGACATTCGGTTTTTTACCTTTAATTTAAAGTTATGGTGGATTGGTGCGTTTTTAATTGGATTGGACGTTTTAAACGTTTTAAGTGGTAGTAATGCTGGCGGTAACTTAGCACATTTAGGTGGTGCAGCTTTGGGGTTTTTATATGCTAATCAATTAGCTAAAGGTCAAGATATAGGTAAGGGGTTTAGTCATTTTATGGATTGGGTATCTTCTCTATTTAAAGCAACAAAGACAACAAAAAAAGCTAACATGAAAACAGTACACAGAAAAAGTAAAGTGGCTGGATTTAAGAAAGAAGAATTTAACCAATTTAATAATCAGAAAAAAGTAGATATTATTTTAGATAAGATTAGTAAAAGTGGTTATGATAGCTTGTCTAAAGACGAAAAAGAATTTTTATTTAAAGCAGGTAAATAGTAGTGATATAATATATGAAGAAGTTAAAATTTTTAGAGAAAGTTGTCTTCTTCGTTAATTCTGTTGTGGCCTTTTTATTGTTGCTTTCTTACGTATTACCGCATGTGCCACCAAAAACATTTGCCACATTATCTGTACTAAGTTTAGGCGTACCTTTTCTAATACTACTTAATGTTTTGTTTTTTGTGTATTGGCTATTTAAAATAAAAAAGCAACTAATGTTGTCTTTGGTTGTAATTTCTATCGGTTATTTTTTATTCGGGTCTTTATATAAGTTTTCTAATTGGGAAGAAGACGAAACAGATAGTTTATCTGTGATGAACTATAATGTGCGTTTATTTAACCTTTATGATTGGATTCCTGAAAAAGGGATTCCTGAACAATTAGTCGACTTTGTTAAAAAAGAAAACCCGCAAATTTTAAGTATTCAAGAGTATCATAAACAAGCCGATGTCGATTTTTCGTTTTATAAATATAAATACGAAAAGTTAGAGGGTAACAAGATTAAAATGGGACAGGCTATTTTCTCTCAATTTCCAATTATTAACTCTGGATCTGTTGCTTTTCCTAATACAGCAAACAACGCTATTTTTGCTGATATTGTAAAAGGCAAGGATACGGTTAGGATTTATAATTTACACTTGCAATCGCTGCGTATTGATCCTAGAGTGCAAAGTTTAACAACGGAGAATTCTGAAAAACTAATAAACGGAATAGGAGAGACGTTTAAACTACAGCAAAGTCAAGCCAAACTATTTTTAGAGCACAAAAATAAAAGCCCATACAAGGTTATTATCTGTGGCGATTTTAATAATTCTGCATTCTCATACGTTTATAAGACTATTAAAGCAGACATGAAAGATGCTTTTAAGCAACAAGGTAACGGTTTTGGGCGCACGTATAACTTCAAGTTTTTTCCAGTGCGTATAGACTTTCTATTAATAGATAAATCTTATAGTGTCGATAGTTTTAAAACTTATGATGTGGAGTATTCTGATCATTTTCCAATCATGACCAAAGTGTCTTTCTAATTTACATTAACCAACAATCGGTAGTATCTGCAAGGATATGAATAACTAATCCAAGACCTACTAATCTGGTTTTTTTTGGTATAAGTAAAGCAACGTATACTGCTATAGCGTAATAGCTATGTAACGGATGGAAGTTAATACTACATCTGTTAGCTGAGAAAATGGGTGAGGCTAATAAATGGTCAAGATCTATTAGCATCCCTAAAACCATAATTATATAAGCTTTCTTCCAAGTGCCTTTAAAAAATAGTAACGCTATTATTAGTGGTAGACCAAAGTGTATTCCGTAGTGTAAAAATGGTCTAATCATTTAAGGTAATTGTTGCGCTTCTAAATAACTTAGGGCATTAGTACCTTCATTAAAAAGTAAATCTAAAATACTTAAGTTACTAATATAACCGTGTTTGATACTAAAAACTTGTGTATATGATTCTAATGTTAGTTGTTGCTCTTGTCTAGCATTTGCTAAAGCTCTATAGTCTTTTAGACCTACAGGTGCTTTTTCATACTCAGACGTGTACTTTACAGGCACATCTAACTGTAAACAATCTAAAATAACCTGAAAGCATTTGATATTATGATCAAATATAGATGCTGATGGAGTTGTAAAAAGCGGTTTAAGCTCGTCTTCATAAAACTCGAAAAAAGGAGAGGTTTTATATGCGGATTCTAAACTTTTCCACTGAATTAATTGCCATTTTTCTGTGTCACTAATTTTGACATCTTTGTATAGTTGGCGCTCTTTGTGTGTGTGTATTACTGGGACACTTAATTTTAGTTTTCCATTAGCGCCATAAATGTAAGAACGGTTTCTGTAGGTTTGCTTCTGAAAATTATCAAACATTTCAAAGGTCACACTATCCGCTTGTGCGATAGCTACAAATTGTGCTATGCTTGGGAAGTATGTCGGATGTAATAGAATGTTCATTTTTAAATAGAATGTTTAAACCCTCAGTTTCGCAGTCATGCTAACTAATATATTGTTTAAGCGTTTTTACGTTTTTTAAATTTATTGTATCCAAAAATTAGTCCTAATAGCACTAAAAAAGGAATAAAGTAAGACGTTAATTTACCTTCACCACCAACGGTTGTAAAAAGTCTTTCCCAACGTATTTTATTAATACCTTTTCCATTGGTATCCCAACTCATCCATACAAAAACAGGTTTTCCAACTACGTGATCAAAAGGAACAAATCCCCACATTCTAGCATCCTGAGAGTTGTGTCTGTTATCTCCCATCATCCAGTAGTAATCTTGTTTAAACGTATAAGAGTCTACAACGTCTCCGTTAATTGATATCTGGTTACCGTTAACCTTAAGCGTATTACCTTCGTAAACCGTTATAGCACGTTTATAAAGTGGTAAATTCTCTATAGTTAATGCAACAGTCTTACCCGCTTCAGGAATGTAAATAGGACCAAAGTTGTCTCTGTTCCAAGTATAACCTGGTGTGTTAGGAAAAATGTTTTCTGTAGTGCTAGAAGATAGTTGTTTAGTAATTTCTTTAACGTAAGGATCGGTACGCATCGCAGACGCTAGGTCATCGGTCATATTTGCATATACCGCATTACTTTCAATGGACATGCCCATTATTTTCATAAACTCATTTTCTGCACTTCCTAAAAGGATTGTTTTTACAGAATCTTGTTTTATAACCTCAAACTGATACCCTTTTGCTTTAACTAAATTTTGAACTTTGTCATCATTCCATCTAGCAGTACTTATACTTTTTACTTGTCCCCATTCAGTAAGTTTGTACTGATCAATAAATTCTTGATTTAAAGGTGTATTAGTTTCAACTAAATTAAAAAATTGAAGCTTAGCTCTGTCTGGTAATTCATTTTTAACACCGTCAATATAAACGTAACCATCTTTAATAGATAGGTTATCTCCAGGTAATCCAACACAACGCTTTACGTAGTTGGTTTTTTTGTCAATAGGTTTATGACGGACTGCTCCGTATGGTTTGTTAATTTCTACTAAAGTATCTACAGGCCAGTTAAACACAACAATATCATTACGTTTTATATTCTGAAATGCAGGTAATCTGAATTTTGGTAACTGCGGAAATTTAAAATAAGAAGGTGTTGTTGTACCAGGAATGGCATCATGTATCATCGGGACAGCAACCGTAGTTTGTGGCGCTCTGGGACCATAATGTAGTTTGCTTACCAATAAAAAGTCGCCGACTAATAAGGTTTTTTCTAAAGAAGAACTTGGTATAACAAAAGGTTGTATAATATACGTGTGTACAATGGTAGCCGCAACAATAGCAAATAAAATAGAGCTAACCCAATCTCCTAATTCTGTTCTTGGTTGTAAATCTCTGTCTTTTTTATGCGTAACATCCGTTGCTACATAGTTTAAATAAAAGCTGTAAAATCCGAATGTAAAAATAGCAAGGAATGTATCTAATGCCGAATTCTTACCATAGCTTCTAGCAATCTCAACCCAAACAACAGGGAATAAAATAAGATTTACAATTGGTAAAAATAATAGAATGGTCCACCACCAAGGTCTATTAATAATTTTCATTAATATTACAGCATTGTAAACAGGTACAAAGGCTTCCCATGCTTGTCTATCCGCTTTTTTATATAATTTCCACGTGGCTAATCCATGTAAAACTTGAATAACTAAGAAAAAGATAATCCACTGTGTAACGTCCATAGTTGTAATAATTATTGTCTATTGATAAGTTGATTGTTGCAAATGTTGTTAAATTTATTAAAGTTACCCAATATTTAACACATCTTTCATAGTAAATACGCCCGTTTTATCCGCTAACCACTCAGCAGCTATCACAGCACCTAAAGCAAAACCTTCTCTATTATGAGCTTCGTGTTCTATTTTAATAGTATCAATCGGACTGGTGTAGCTTATAATATGTGTTCCAGGTACTTCAGGAATACGTTTTGCTATAATCGGAATGTTTTTGTCTGAGGCAGTATCCAATTGCCAATCTTGATACGCGGAATTGTTTTTAATAATACCTTCGGCTAAAGTAATTGCAGTACCACTTGGTGCATCAAGTTTTTGGGTGTGGTGTATTTCTTCTATATCAAGCTTGTAATCGTTAAGCTTGGCCATCATTTTGGCTAAAGTTTCGTTTAATTCAAAAAATATATTAACCCCTAAACTAAAGTTAGAAGCATAAATAAAGGCTCCTTTTTGTTTTTCGCAAAGCGAAACAATGTCGTCGTATTGCTCTAACCAACCCGTTGTACCAGAGATTACAGGCACTTGATTGTTAAGGCAATTGCTAATATTATTAAAAGCTGCTGATGGTACGCTAAAATCTATAGCGACATCTGCATCGTTTATATTGTAATCTGAGTCTCGAGAGGTTTTAATTACTATGGTGTGTCCACGTTGTAAAGCAATAGTTTCTATTGCTTTACCCATTTTACCATAGCCTAGTAAAGCGATTTTCATGAGTGTATTAAAATTGGAAATTTAAAGATAGTCCAACACGTCCTTTATTATCAAATTCTTCAATTTGATAATGCGGTCGTAAACTTAAGTCGTCGTTGATGTTATACTGCAATAAATGCGCATCTACGTTGGCATCAATAATGTTTAGTGCGTATAAACCAACGGTAACAAGTAAGGATAATTCTTTATTACGTCTGTAGTTTTTTTGTGCTTCTCTTAGCGCATCATCAGTTAGTCTGTCTTGAAATTCGTCATCCGTAAATCCAGCCAAACGCCTTTTGTAAGCATCTCTAACACGATTGTATTGCTTGTTGTTATCCAAATAAACATAAATACCACCGCCTATAAAAGCGTAAACAATAGGGATTTTCCAATATTTACCATTATAAGCTTGTCCTAAACCAGGTAATATTGCCGAGTAAAATGCAGCTCTAGACGGAGCTAAAGGATCGTAAGCTTTTTGTGGTTTTAAGACAGTAGAATCTATGATAACTGGTTTAGCAGCTTTCTTTTTTTTCTTTTGCTTTAATACTTTAGTAACGTCTTCTGTTTGTTGTGTACTATCTGTTTTTTTGACAGTAGTTTCCTCTTGAGCAAAAGATAATGCACAAAATAAACAGAATATAATACAAACAAAATAGGGCTTATTTACCACCTTCAACTAGCTTTTTGATACGGTTAAAATCTTCTTCAGAATGGAAAGGAATTGTTATTTTTCCTTTACCATTATTGGATACTTTAACGTCTATTTTATGCCCAAAGTATTCTGAAAAAGAGCTAATCCCTTTTTTAACATATTTTGGCAATTCTTCTGTTTCCTTTTTAGCTGGTACTTTTACTTCTTTGGTTGTGTTGTAGTTACGCACCAAAGTTTCTGTGTCTCTAACAGATAATTTTTCGCTTAAAATAGTTTCGTATATATCTAATTGTACGTTTTGATCTTCAATATTTATAATAGCACGACCATGTCCCATAGATAAAAAACCATCGCGCATACCCGTTTGGATAATTGGATCTAGTTTTAATAAACGCAAATAGTTAGCAATTGTACTACGTTTTTTACCAACACGCTCGCTCATTTGCTCTTGCGTTAACTGGATTTCGTCAATTAAACGTTGGTATGATAATGCTATTTCAATTGGGTCTAAGTCTTGACGTTGGATGTTTTCCACCAAAGCCATTTCAAGACTTTCTTGATCATTCGCAATCCTAATGTAAGCAGGGATTGTTTTTAATCCAATTAATTTTGAAGCACGAAAACGACGCTCTCCAGAGACTAATTGGTAATCTTCAAATCCTAATTTTCTTACGGTAATAGGTTGGATAACACCTAATTCTTTAATAGAAGAGGCTAACTCGCGTAATGTTTCCTCGTTAAAATTGGTACGTGGTTGAAACGGGTTCATTTCAATCGAATCCAAATCCAACTCTACAATATTACCTATTACTTTGTCTGCATTTTTATCTTTTGCAGATTGTATATCATTTTCTGGGTCTTTCAATAATGCAGAAAGTCCGCGTCCTAAAGCCTGTTTTTTAACTGCTTTCGCCATAAATTAGGAGTTTTTTGTAATAATTTCTTTCGCTAAACTTAAATAATTGCTGGCACCTTTACTAGACGCATCATAATTTATAATGCTTTCTCCATAACTTGGTGCTTCACTTAACTTGACGTTACGTTGTATAATGGTTGTAAAAACCATATCGTTAAAATGCTTTTGCACTTCTTCTACAACTTGGTTTGATAAGCGTAAACGCGAATCGTACATGGTTAGTAATAAGCCTTCAATATCTAAATCTGGATTGTGTATTTTTTGTACACTTTTTACTGTGTTTAGTAATTTACCAAGACCTTCTAATGCAAAATACTCGCATTGGATTGGTATAATTACGGCATCTGCAGCAGTTAACGCATTTAAGGTTAATAGGCCTAAAGATGGGGCACAGTCAATTAATATATAATCGTAGTCGTCTTTAATTTCTTGTAATGCTTTTTTAAGCATGTATTCGCGTTGATCCTTATCTACAAGTTCTATCTCAATAGCAACTAAATCTATATGCGATGGAATTATATCTAAGTTAGGCGTTTCTGTTTTTAAAATGGCCTCTCTTGCTGTATTGGTATGCTCTAGTAATTGGTAGGTACCAACTTCTACGGTCTCTACATCTATACCTAAACCTGAGGTTGCATTAGCTTGTGGGTCTGCGTCAATTAAAAGTACTTTTTTTTCTAAAACACCTAGTGATGCTGCTAAGTTAACAGAGGTTGTTGTTTTTCCAACGCCTCCTTTTTGATTGGCAATTGCTATTATTTTACCCATTAATTTAAATTGATTTTAATGAAAATTTAGCTTTTAACTAAAGCTAAAAGTCCAGCGTAAAAATACAATTAATTATGAGGAATAAAAACCTTAGTTGTTAACATTAGGATAAATCAAAACGATACAAATCTTAAAACCTTTATTATGCTATATTTTTATGTTTAGTTAGTCTCCTTACGGTTTGACTTGTAATGCTTTATAATTGGTGTTGTAAATGAAGATAAAAATAGGGATTATATATTGCTATTTAAATTTGTGTAAAACGGGTTACCTTATTTTTATAAGAGCATAACTTTATATCTAATAGACTTGGTAAATAAACATAGGGCTTTTGAGTTAGCACAAATGGCTTGTATAAAAAGTTTACTAGGATTTTAATGAGTAGGTTAGAACTAGTAATTTATGGTCCACGTTGTTGTCAAACGGTTTTTTATTCAATCTCTCTGTATTTCATGAATAAAAGTACTTCGTTTTAAGTATGTTTTTTTAGTTGTAGTTAAAGCGTTTATCTATAATTTTCGGCTTAATTAAACACCTGATTTACCAAGTTAAAAGTTAATATAAAATCTGTTAGAGTATTTATAGGTAGCTGATAATAGGCAATTACTTATAGTCCTTTTGAATAAATTGTTTTTAGTCTTCAACAAATGTTAAGGTCAATTTCTCATATTGTTGATTGGAGTCATTCGTATTTATTTGATAGGTATAATAGCCGTTTTCAAGTGGTGTCTCTCCTACAAAATCAATTGGTTGTATTGTATATGTGTTTCCGTCAATTTCCAATTCAATAAATGAATAATTATAGCCCGATTCAAATGCTCTATAACAAGATGATTGATTTTGTTCAATTATTCCACAATTCATATCTATTAAGACAACATTGCAAAAGACATTGTCACTTATATTAGTTATTCTAATGTTTACTTTAGTTGAATCTTCATTGCACTCTGAAATGGTGTGTTCGATGCAATTATTTGAATCATCTTTTTTGCTACAACTAGTAATAAATAAAAATGTTATAAATAGTGTTATAATTGATAAGTAAGTTTTTGGTTTCAAGTTATTTATAGTTTGTGATGCTTTCAAGGTTTCTATTTAGTTTTAATTAACGAGTTACATAGTGTCAAAAGTAGTAAATATCCTACGTATTACGTCATGTTTAAAAGTTTTATTTGTGATTAGGTGGTTTTATTCCCGTCTCATTTGGTTAAATCCGCTAATTTCTAAAATAGCTAGGATAACGTCATCTTGATCAGACTTTTTAGACCATCCTTTTTCTGCTAATAGTGCTCTAACTTCGCTTTCTGATTTTTCCATTTCAAAAAGGTAAATAGCATACTCCAAAACTTTTTTTGGGATTTTTTCTATTATAGTTTTTGAAGACGAAATATAAATTTGACTAATCGCTATTAAAAACGGAAATACCATCTGAAAAATATAACTTAAGATCAATCCAATCCAACCTGTATTTAAACTTTTGATGCTTAAACCATTTTCTATACGCAGGCGTATAAACTCAAAAAAGCCAAGTCCTGTAAAATTGTTTTCAGAAATTATTATTTGGTATTGCGTAAATTGATTGGTTATAAACATTACAACCACTATTGCGCCAAGTATAATATTTGTGATACTAAAGTCTAAATAATTGGTGCTTTTTAAAACTTGACTGAATAAATATCCGATGCCTAATCCCAGACCCAATTCATAAACTCCGATAAAATAAGTAAAATGTACGGTTAGAAAGGCAACGATAACACCAAATAAAATGGCAATAATCATTCCGCCTAGTAGTGTTAACATCAAATTTGGGGGGCTTGTTACTTTTGGTTTAGGTAACTCTGATGGTATTTTATAATCTGCCCAACTATTTTCGTTTTCTAATTTGGTTTTTAACTCATCTAACTTTCCAGTCTGTTGATATTCTGTAGCCAATTTTTTAAAAAGGGCAATAAAAAGACCGGTTCTTTTAGAGTTATTTCCAAAATCAATAAAATTACCTTGTAGTGTTTTGCTATGCACCTCAATCCTTCCTGATGCGTTTTTTGTGACTGTTATCTTCTCTGTTAATTTATTCCAATCGTTTTTTCTTTTGGCTTCAATAGTTGTTTTGTTACTGTAAACAATAGGCCATTCTAGTTTTTCAAAAACCTCAATAATTAATGGGATTATTTGATTGTTTTTAATGTCTGTTTTGAATGTTTCTTTAAATTCAGGCTTGTATTTAAAACTGTATTTTCTTTTAATTGTAGACTGTAGGTTTTCGTATTTTGCGTTCATTAACGTAGTACTGGATTGGTTTTAGTTTATGATTAGTGGTGTGTTTACGCAACTAATTTCGCAAAAATGAAATTAGCTAGAGGGAATTTCGCAGGAATTTTCCAGATCAGCACTTACTAAAGCAATTAATTATACACGGTCTTGTAAACCGTTTTTATTTTCCTTTTCTCGACAGAATATTTTGGCAATAATTATCCACGCGATTTGAATTCCCGTTTAACAATTCAGGTTAGTTTCATATGCGCAAGATATTATGCTAATTAAATTCTGCTTGCATTAATCCACTAGTAAGTTTCTCAAGTTCCTCTTGCAAGTCTCCAGTGTCAAATAATACTGTTGCATCATATTTTAAAGAAAATTCTGAGCTTTTATCTCTAAATAGAATACTTAATTCCAATGGCATATTTCTTCCTTCAATAGTAAGTGTTGTGCCTGATTTATTTAATATACTGACATTTTTATCTTCTTTGATGTAATGGAAATCATGTCCATTGAAATATGTGATACACTTTTTCTTGTCTAGTGCTTGATTAATTATTAAGGTACTCGGTTTCATATTTCAATTTATATATATGTAAGATTAAATCTATTTAACTATTAATTTTACCATAATTATGATTGTTGTGATATGGTTTACGAGGTGCTTATATAAAATTAGTTACGAGGTTTAAACAAATAACTTATCAAATACAAGCCAGCTAGATTCAAGCAATGGACAATACAAGTAGTTTCGTAACGTTTTTATTTTTCAAAATAATTTAAAACTTTGTATTCAATTTTTGTGTTTGAGGCATTAATAATTTCAATACGCATGCCACGAAAGCCAATAATTTTATTCTCTGATAAATCATACTGCACTTCTTGCGTAAAAGCAGGTCTTGCATAATCATTTATATATTCTCGATAAATGAATTTATGTGCATTACCAACACGACCATTATAAATAAATTCTTCTTTAAAATAATCTTTATTCTTTGAGCTTACATTTGTTTGAATATATTCTAATTGTTCTTTAGGTTTTATTAAGGTTAGACCATTATAACTTAATCCAGTTGAGTAAATTCCATCAATATCGCTTTTATAGTAAATTAATGGACTTTTATCACTTTTAGGAATAGCAACTCCAAATTCTGAATTAGTAGAACTACTATAAAAATCATATTCATTTGTGTTATATTGATTGATAAAGATTTTGCCTTCTTCAATTACTTTAAAAACGTCATCTAGTTTGATAGTAAATGCTTTTGTTAGTTTAATAGCATCATACTGATGACCTTTTTCTCTATAAATAACTCGGCTTCCAATTTCTACATTTTTTATTTCATTCAATTGGGGTATTACTTTTGTATACGTTTCAGGTTTTACAATATTTTTTTTAACTCCGCCACATGACATCAAAATCAATGAAGAAATGAAAAGTAATAATCTCATATTCATATTATTTTTTAAAAGTTGCATAACGTGATTGTGTTTTGTTAATTATGTGATTTAAATAACTAATTTAGCAAATAAATCACAGATAGAAAGTCCGCGAGGACTTTTGTAAGTAGGCAATAACCAGCAATGAATTATACACGGTGTTGGCATTTCGTTATTTTTATTCAGACTTATTCTTATTCGGCTTAATTCCGTTTGCAGTTTTTCCAGCGTTTGAGTGAATTCGGTCAGCGATTTTTTCGCAAACTTTTTCAATTCCGATTGATTGAGAAATTCCGCAACTTACTAAATTCCGCATTCAATTCGTGTTTTGTTTTTCAGTTCAGTTTCCGATTCTGCAAACGAGCTAAAAGTCAAACGTTTTGTATTAAATGCAATTTTCAATTCTGACTTTAAACTACTTTTCCTATAATTAACTATTTAATTTTTTGTTTTCTTTACTTTTCCTAACAAAAAAACCAACCCAACTTGCAATAAAAACAATTAGAATAAACCATAACCAAAGGTTTCCATTTAATAATTCAGTTCTATCTTCTGCATTTTTTAAACTTCCAATTGCAATAACTGTCATTGTTATTGGTCTTAAAATGTCATATTTCATATTTTTCATTTTTAACGGTTCTGCCCAATGAACGTGTTTGTGTATGAAAAGATGCGTTTTTGTATGCGAGGATTTTCCGCAGGAAAATCAGACGAAACAAAAGCGCAACTAACTTTATTTAAGCACTAATTTAGCATTTTTTTATACACGGTGTTCGCCACTGGTTTTATTCTTTTCAACGTGTTTTTTTACTTTCGGAATTTTCAAATAATCTTCGTCATCTAAATACTGACATATTTGATAAGAATCAATTTCAGTCAATCTTTCCAATAGTTCTAATTTCTCTTTATTATTTAATTTTCCAGAATAAATAAATTCAAAAAGTCCCTCTGCTAGTTTTTGTTCAGCGTCAATATTCTTTTCGGTTTTTAACTGTTCAATTATCTTCTCAATTCCGATTTTCAAGGTTTTTAGTTCAAAATCAGAAATATCAAATTCAAGAAAATTACAAAGAATTTCGGAAGCAAACTCTTTTGTTTTTTCGTCTTCAGATTGAATATCTCTTATTAGACGATTAAAAAAGTCAATCTTTGAAACTTTTTCTCCGAAAGAAATATTTTCTGCTTTTATTCGCTCAATTATTTTCTCATTGTCGAAACTTACTGAGTATTTTTCAATGAAATTTTCAGTACTCCAACTATTCAATTCAAGTGTAATTCCTGTTTTTTCAGAATTAACTAATTTGAATTTATGTCCGATTAATTTGTCGTTCATTTTGAGTTTTGATTGGTACTTTCACCTAACGTGATTGTGTATGATTAGTTGCGTGGTTAAGCAACTAATTTAGTAAACAAATACGAACCCGAGAAAATTCCGAAGGAATTTTCCAAATAAGCACTTACCAAAGCAATTAATTATACACGGTGTTGTGTGTAGTTTTTATTTATTTTTATTCCTTTCCACAAAATAGCTAATCCAATTAATGTTAATATTAGTCCACTTATTAGAAAGGAAAAACCAATGTCGTTGGTGAAAATTGCACCAATCGAATTAAATAGACCAGTAATAAAATCAATCTCAAAAAAACCAATTGGAAATAATAAAAAAACTAAGATTAAACTCAAAACTGTATTAATTAATGGTAGTTTCATTTTCCATTTTATCAATAAAAGAATCACTACAGAAGCTATTAGAACATAAAAACCGAACATTATACTTTCTAATAAAAAATCTCCAAGACTTATTTCTGGTAGATTTTTTAACTTTATTGAGTTTGATTCAAGAAATGCTTTCCAAATATCAGAATAGTAGGATTTATGTAGCCTACTGATTCCATGTATCAAAAAAATAATGCCGATTGATTCAGCAATAATAATTTTCCAATTTGGTCTTATTTTCTTTTTCAAATTCTGATTAAGTTTTTTGTTTTCTCAGTTAGCTGAACGTTAGTATAAATCAATATCTTTATTCTCGTTGGTTGAGTAATTACACACAACTAGTTATATAATCACTACTATTCCTCATATCCCTGTTTTAATAATGGATAAGATTACTTTTTGTTCCAGTTAAGTAATTAAACTAAAGTATACATAAAAGTGTAATTAATTGTTTTGGTTGTTTTAACGAAGTTAATTTTTTAATATTAATTCCCGAATGATTTTAAATATAATTACCGTGCAGTTATTAACAAAACGGTTTATAATTATAACGCCTAAAAAAAGTGCAAGCTATACTGGCTTACACTTTTAAGGTTTTGTTTAATAATTGGGAGTTATTTGTTTAACCCCTTCATAAAACTTCTGATCTTTTCAATAATGGCTTCGCCATCTTCCTCTAAAGCAAAATGCCCTGTATTGTAGATGTTATAATCAATTTTTTTAACATCCTTTTTAAATGCTTCGGCACCACTTTCCGGAAAAAAGGCATCGTTTTTACCCCAAACTATTAACAGCGGTGGTTGATTGTCTCTTAAGTATTGTTGCCATTCTGGGTATAGTTTTATATTGTTTTGGTAATCGTAAAATAAATCGATGTTTACTTTATGTGCATTGGGTCTAGATAGTCTTAAATAATCTAAGTGCCAGGTGTCCGGATTTACGTTTTCTGAATTTCGGGTTCCGTGTGTGTATTGCCATTTCAAACCTTGTAGCGTAAAAGCGGGTAGGAGGGCGTCTTCTGTAGTTTTAGTTCGGTTAGCCCATAATAGTCGTGTGTCTGCCCAAGCATCTCCTAAACCGGCTTTGTATGCGTTTCCATTCTGATTAATTATGGCTGTAATTTTTTCTGGATGTGCGGTTGCTATTCTGAAGCCAATAGGTGCACCGTAATCTTGGATCATTATGGCGTAAGATTGTAATCCCTTTAATTCTAAAAAGGTATCTATTGTTGTTGCAATATTGTCAAAAGTGTAGTCGTAGTCTGTGGACAACGGAAAATCACTATTTCCAAATCCAGGATAGTCTGGTGCTATTAAATGGAAGTCGTTTGATAAGGTATTTAGTACTTTTCTGTATTGGTGTGAGGAGGATGGGAAACCATGCAGAAGTACAATGGTAGGTTTGTCAGGATTTCCGGCTTCGCGATACGCAATTGTTACGCCATTAACGTCTAGTTTTTTATAGGTTGTGGTTTCCGTTTTGGTAGTTTTGCTTGTAATGGTGTTGTTTTTTGAAGTGGTGTCTGTATGACATCCAAATAGTAAAAGAATTAGATAAAGTGTTATTGCTTTTTTCATGGTATTATTATTTAAATTAGTTAATTACCGACCATTCGGTAAAATTATGTTTTAATTTTTTTTATGTGTTTAAATAGTTGTTTTCAATGTTTTGCATGGTGGTTTCAAAAATAGAGGCATCGTGTAATCCTTTAGTAAGTATTAAACTACCTTGAATATCTATTAAGGTTTGTAGTGCTTTTTTTTCTGCTACAGCAGGCGTTAGGTTTAATTGTAGACCAATTTCAGTAAAGGCATTAAGCCATTCGGTAAGGCCCTCTTTGACATGTTGTTCAAATAATTCTAATCCTGCTTGCATAGAAAAGGCACGTATAATACAGGTTTCTTCTCCTTGATTATAAAAGACACGGATTTGAGATAGTGCTTGTTGTAATCTTATTTTTGGACTATAATTATCATCTTTTAAAACGGACACTATATTATCCTTAACCCATTGGTCTATATTAGAAAGTACTGCTTCCGCCATTTCTTGTTTTCCGTTTGGAAATCTATGGTATAAACTCGCTTTTTTTAAACCCGTAATATCCGCTAGATCTTTTAAACTAGCACCTTCATAACCTTTAGCGCGAAACACGCTGGCTAATCCAATTAACATATCTATGTCCAATACTTTTTGTGGTCTCATGCTGCAAATATATAATAAAATATTTAATTACCTAACAATCGGTAAAATACTAAATTGGATTGTTTTTTATAAATGTGGGGTATAAAGTGTGTCTTTGATTGTTTGCTTGGTTTATAATGTGATCTAACAAATAATAACCGCATAGATAGTGCGTGAAAACTTTAATAAGTAGGCTTAAAACAAGCAATTAATTATACACGGTGTTGTACATTGGCTTTTGTCAGGTTTTGCTTAAAAGTTTCTATGTTTTCTTCGTTTCTTCCAGATAATGGCATAGAATATGGACTGCCAATGCTATTTATCAAAATTAGATTATGCTTTTTTATAATTCTTATAGTTTCTGAGAAACCCCCAAAATTGTTTTTTGAAAAAGCGATTACATATTTAGAATTCTTCTCTAAAATCAGCCAATCCAATTCTGTTTGAGTTAGCTCGACTGCTTTGTCAAAATCTTGTTTAGAGACTTTTAAATCAATAGTTTTGAATTTGATTGCTTTGCGTTTTATTATCAAGAAGATTATTGCTATAAATAGAGAAATTAAAGCAAAACCTATTTCAGACATTGCTTTATCATAAACAATAGTATTATTCTCTATTATGGATTCGACAATTCCTATAAGATATACCATTGGCATTGACAAAAAGAGGATAACAAGAAAATAATGCTCAATTAAACTCCATTTTCTTAGTTTCAAATGTTTTGTCTTTATGATTTCAGAAATTTCAGTTTTATTCATTCACTTTTGGTTTCTCCAGCTTGTATACAACTATTTAAGTCTTGATTATACTTTTGATCAAGCTCTAAACCGCAATTATTTTTAAACGGTGTTATGTGCTGACTTTATTTCAGTTTACTATAATAACAACGAATTTCGCCTTCCATTTCGGCATAAGTTATTGTCACTAATTCAGTTTCAGTTAATGATACTATTTTTCCGTGACTTTCCCCCAAGTCATCAGTTCCGAGTTCTTTTTTCCAATATTCGTTATCAATATCGTAATGTATAATTAAATCATAATTCTCAGAAAATTTCCATTTTCCTGTTTCATTCCAATCACATTGTTCTGATTTATAATTTCCATTTTGGAAGTACTGTATAGTGTCCTTGCATTTCAATCCTAAATACTCTTTTCCGTCTTCAGTTTTATTTGTTTTGTTAATCCACTTTCCAACAATTAATTTGTCCCAATCCGCTTTTGGTGTTGCATTTTGTGCGAATGCTTGATTAAAACATAAAATGCTTAAAAAAATAAATCCAAATGTTAGTTTAAAGTTTTTCATTTTAGTTAATTCATCGTTGTTGTGTATGATTTCGTTGCGTGGTTTAAGGAACTGATTTGACAATTAATTTGTACATTGTTGTAAACAGTACTTTATTTCCATTTTGCCATTATTTCCGTCAAACCTTTTTCAATTCCGTTGTAATAATTTCCGTTTTTCAATTCAGGAATAATGGTTTGGTCAAGTATATTTTTACAAATTTTGTCAGTCAAAATTTTTTCAGTTCCAAATCCTGTCGTAATTCTTATTTTTCTCAAATTTGTACTGAAAACAATAGACAGTCCATTGTCTTTTTCTTTTAAACCAATTCCGTTATAATTTGATAAATCAACCGCAAACTTGTCAAAATCCGAGTATTTCCCAATAGATTCTATTGAAACGATTGCTATTTGATTAGTTGTGTTTTTCTCAAATTCTCTAATCATTAAAGTCAATTTTTCCAATTGCTCCATAGTAAAGACAAATTCATAATCATTTACTTGTCTTTTCAGTTTAGGTAAATCACTTTTGCCTAAATCATATACAGAAAACTCAACTTTTGGTGCGTTTGTTTTCGGTTCTGTTTTTTCTATTTGCTTTGTTTTACAACTATAAATAGTCAAAAAAACTATGAATATTATTTTTAAAATCGCTTTCATTCGTGCTATTTACAATGTGTTAGGGTATGGGAATTAGTAAATACATAACTACCTTTTGATTAAGCTCTAAACCACAATTATTTTTATGCGGTGTTAGGCAACGTAATTTTCTTTCCAATTATTAGTTTTAGCAATCAATTCTGGATATAGACAAGATGAGTTTCCGTCTTGTGAAACCAAAATTTTAATTGAATCTCCTGTTGATTTATTATTTGTCAAAGCAAAATTATTAGTTCTCGATTTCGCAACGTTATTTCCATATTCATAATGCACATCCATTGACGAACCAAATTTTGAAAATGTAAAACCTTTATTATGGCTTATTGAAACTATTTTACCCTCCATAATTCTGCCTGTTTTATATAATAAGATTTCTTTATTTATTCGTGAATATAGAAGATAGCAAAGAATTAGTCCAATTAGCAGAATAACTCCAGCTATATAATACATAAAATTCATATTAAAAGTGTATTGCTCAAATTCTGTCGGTATTGATTGTCCGTTCAAATGTTTAATTGGAATAATATCTCCAATTTTTAAAATATCAGTTTTGTCAGGTTCAAATACACTAAACTTTGATTCTGTTTTTTGTCCATTAAAATCAAATTCATAGGTCAATATTTGAGGATTATTTCCGTTAATCGTAACATTGTTAATTCCTTTGATGTTTGTCAGAACAGCGTTTTCATTTTTTCCGTCAGATTGGATTTTTTCCACGTTTTCAACAAATGGGAAACTATCTCCCAATGAATTCATCATCAATCCCATTGGAAGAAAGAGTAATAATGCAAATGCAATTCCTTGAAATGCAAAAAGTAGTAGTATTGGTCTAATTTTAGCTCTTTGCCAAATGGTTTTGAAGTTGGTTTTTCTATCTGTCAATGTCGTTTCTCTTTATGTTGCCTAACGGGATTGTATATGGTTGTTTGCGTGATTCAAGCAACTAATTTAGTAAATAATTACTGAGCAAGAAAGTCCGCTAGGACTTTCGTAAGTAGGCTAGAACTAGCAATTAATTTCATACGGTGTTGTACACTGCTTTTTAAATTCCATCAAGTATATCAATCTCTTTATCTTTCTTTATTTCTTTTTCAATTAAATCCATTTGTGCTTTGCATTTGTCAATATCTAGTATTAAAACTTGTCTATTTCTATTTGTCCATCTTGGATTTAGGCAGTTGTAAATTTCATTATTTACTATTTTGAAATTCGATGCTGAGTTTAAATTGTTTGTAGGATTATCATTTAGTCTTTCAGGTGTTCCTATTTTGTTTAAGGTAATTGTTTTTGGATTCTGTGTACTTAATTTAAAAGCATTGTAATAGATAGTTGGATAAACGGAATATAGTAATTCAATTAATTGTCTGTAAAAATCTATATGAAAAAATGTAAAAAAATTTGTGTTATAAGTAAAAGTACTATAAAATTTTACACCATCGAGGCTTGGGTATTTTCTCCAAACAATTTTTCTTCCTTCATTATGTTCAATTTGATTTTCTAATTGTAAAAAACATATTTCTAATCCGAAAGTCATTGCTTTTCGATTATTTATGTGTTCTTCAAGTTTGAATTTCTTGTAAGATTTTTCGTAGTGATTTATATAGTTTTTTATCAGTTTGAATAATATTGTTTTACGAAATGTTTTTATATCTAGTTCTTGAACTAAAATTAGTATATTCAAGAAAGCTTCATTTTGAGTAGAAAAAATCTTGTTAAGAATTTTTTCTTTTTTTTGGTGAAAACAAATGAATTCTGCTGCGAAATAGTCCTGTATAGATTTGTGTGCCCATTTTATTTTGTTTCCATCTCTGATAATTATTGGAACAGTTAATAGTAAATCATCTAGAAAATCATTGGTCTTAAATGAAATGCCGGAAATATTTTCTTTAGATTGATTTATATATGATATTAATTCTTGCTCACTATATTCCACAAGCCTCTTTTTGGCAGTGTTGAAGGCTAAATCTCTAAGAATAACTCTGAAATCCTGAATGTCTAACTTTGATGTCTTTTGTCTTTTGTAACCATCTTTTGATAAATCGTGTGCTTTAAATAGTGCTGTATACACTTCATCATAAAATGTTACTCTTTTTGATGGAATATCTCTGTTGTAAGTATATGATTTATATAGAAGTGAAACCAAAAAAGGATTTGTTAAAAATTCATCTATTTGACTTATTCGGTCATTAATGTCTTTTTTAAGATTATCCGCTATCTTAATTTGACTTAAGTTATCATATTTGTCGATTATTGTAAAAGAATCTTCTTTTTTTAAAGGTTCTATGAAGAAGTTTTGAAAATCACCAAAACTGGATAATGATGCTTCTGGTCGTGATGTTAATATAAACTTATTTTTACTCGCTTTTGAAATAAACTTTCTAACCTCTTTTATTACAAATTCTTGATTTATTGTCGGAATCTCATCAAAACCATCAAGAATAACAATAAAATCTCCTCGAGTAATTATTTTTAAAATAAAATCTTTGTCTAAATCTTTTTCAATTGGATTTAATTGATTGAAGAGCTCTTCTAGAATAGTGTTCTCTTTATTAATTTGTCTAAGTTCTATGAAAATTGGAATTCCTAAATTCTTTGATATGCATCTATTGACTAAATACCTTGATAATGTTGATTTACCCATTCCTGCGTAATCTGACACCAAAATTCTATCATTGTTTTTTAAAAAATCTAAATTAATAGTATCTACTTTATATCTTTTGTGGTCTTTCGAGCAAATTAAAGTTGTAGGATAGTATATTTCATTCAGTTTTATTTTTTCATTTGGAAAGGCAATCGTATTTAAATAATAGCAGTTTTGGTAAGTTCTATATAAATATTCTTCAAATTTATTTTCAAAAAAATTATCAACTAAATCATTTTCGACCTTTTTTCTTTTAAGCCAAGCAGATAAAGATTCTAATTTAGGTTTTAGAATAGTTGATATTAGTGGGTCAACAAAAGGCTTTGCAATTGTATAAATATCCTTATATAATTCAATGTTTTCCATTTAGTTTTTCGGTTGTGTACAACGTGTTTTTATATGGTTTGTTACGTGTTTTAAGTACCTAATTTAGTAGATAATTACTGACTAAAAAAGTCCGCGAGTACTTACGCAAGTTGGCAAGAAGGCAGCAATAAATTATATACAGTATTACAAATAGTATTTATTATCTTTCTTTTAATTCATAATATTTAGACCAAAATTTTCCTTCTTGAAATTTTATTTCAAAATCTCGATAAAAGTCGGGATGTCTACCATTTATTGCTTTCAGTTGCTTCCCTACAATTGTTTTATTTTTAATACTTTCAATATACTCCATTCCAATATTTTCATCAGTATCAAAATCTAAATCTGGGTTATAAAAAACAGTATATTCTCCTAATTCATTTGAAATAAAAATTAAATTTATTGCCCAGAATCCGTTTCCACCACAATAATAAGATTCAAAATTCAAAACAGCATCTTTATATTTATCATCATTTATGTGGCCTATTATAAATTCAGGATTTTCGTAGTAGTCTAATACAGTTCCATATCTCTTCGTGTTTATTCGTTCAGATGTCATATCGTAGCGTTCTTTCATACACTCATCATTGGTAAAAAACTCCTTGTCGCTTGTGGTTTTTTTATTAAACCATTTAGAATAAGCTTTTTTTAAATTAGGTATCATAAGAGTTTCATCATTATTTTTTGAATGTAGTGTTTCTTTTGATATTTTAGTTTTAAGTCCTTTTATTTTAAAATGGAAAGGGGTTTTTGTTTTTTTATTTGGGCTTAGCCAGTTACCTGCATATACATTCCCTTTCAGAGTTCCTTCAAAGAAACCTGATATTTTACCAAGATTAGAATATTCTTCAAGATTGACAACATTACCCTTTATTGTTCCTCTCAATTCTATATTAGTGTCGTTGTCTAAATTATAGAAAGTACCTTTAAGATTATCGTTTATCTGATTTAAAGTGATTTTACCATTTACTTTATTGTCAATATTTCCAATTAAAACTAGGCTAGCATGTTCTTCTTTACAGCCTATGTTAATAACGAAAGATAAAAATATTAAGTACCGCATTTTTTTTAGTAGCATATGTTCAGTTTTTGGTTTGTATTATTCGTAACTAATTATACAATCACTCACATTCGCCATATCCCTATTTTTATAAGGGATATGATTACTTTTTTTCCAGTTAAGTAATTAAACTAAACTATAAATAAAAAGTGTAATTAATTGGTTTGGTTGTTGTCACGAAGTTAATTTTTTAATCTTAATTCCCGAATGATTTTAAATATAATTACCGTGCAGTTATTAACAAAACTGTGTATAATTATAACGCATAAAAAAAGTGCAAGCTATGTTAGCTTACACTTTTTACTATTATTATGTTATTTGGTGTTTAAAAACCGTGATTAATCAATCAAGATTTCTAATATTTTTATTGCCGCATCGCTAATTTTTGTTCCAGGACCAAAGACAGCAACAGCGCCAGCATCAAATAAATATTGGTAGTCTTGTTTTGGTATAACACCACCAACAATTACCATAATATCTTCTCTGCCATACTTTTTAAGCTCTTCTATAACCTGTGGGACTAATGTTTTGTGTCCTGCTGCAAGAGATGACACACCAAGGATGTGTACATCATTTTCTACTGCTTGTTTTGCAGCTTCTTTAGGCGTTTGAAATAAAGGACCTATATCCACGTCAAAACCAACATCTGCATAACCGGTAGCCACTACTTTTGCGCCACGATCGTGCCCGTCTTGCCCCATTTTAGCAATCATAATACGTGGTCTACGACCATCTTGCTCTGCAAATTGATCTGCTAGTGCTTTTGCTTTCGCAAAAGATTTATCGTCTTTAATTTCTTTACTATACACGCCAGAAAAAGATTTAATTTGTGCTTTATAACGTCCAAAAACAGCTTCTAAAGCATCACTAATTTCGCCTAATGTTGCACGCTCTCGCGCTGCAATTACAGCTAAAGCTAATAAATTTTCTTTACCTGTTTTAGCTGCTTCTGTTAAATTTGCTAAGGCATCGTTAACTTTGGCAGTGTTTCTTTCGGCTTTAATTTTTTCTAATCCTTCAATTTGTTGTAATCGTACCGTTTGATTATCAACTTCTAAGGTTGTAATAGCATCTTCTTCATCTAAAACATATTTATTAACCCCAACAATAATGTCTTGACTAGAATCTATACGTGCTTGTTTTCTAGCAGCAGCTTCTTCTATACGTAGTTTTGGTATACCAGCTTCAATAGCTTTAGTCATACCACCAAGAGCTTCTACTTCTTCAATTAAAGACCATGCTTTTTCAGTAATATCATGTGTTAGTTTTTCGACATAATAACTACCTGCCCAAGGATCTACCGTTTTTGTAATATTGGTTTCTTCTTGTAAATATATTTGTGTGTTACGTGCAATACGTGCTGAGAAATCTGTTGGTAATGCAATAGCCTCATCCAGTGCATTGGTGTGTAAACTTTGTGTCCCTCCAAAAGCAGCTGCGGTAGCTTCAATAGTGGTGCGGGCAACATTATTAAACGGGTCTTGCTCTGTTAAGCTCCAACCACTGGTTTGACAATGCGTACGCAACGCTAAACTTTTTTGGTTTTTTGGATTAAACTGACTCACTAATTTTGACCAAAGCATACGTGCAGCACGCATTTTAGCAATTTCCATAAAGTGATTCATACCAATTGCCCAGAAAAAGGATAAACGCGGTGCAAAGGTGTCTATATCCATTCCGGCTGCTAATCCTTTTCTAATATATTCTAGTCCATCTGCTAGGGTGTAAGCCAGCTCGATATCGCAAGTGGCGCCTGCTTCTTGCATATGATAACCAGAAATACTAATACTATTGTATTTTGGCATATGCTTACTAGTATATTCAAAAATATCCGAAATTATTTTCATGGACGGAGTAGGTGGGTAGATGTACGTATTACGCACCATAAACTCTTTTAAAATATCATTTTGAATGGTTCCGGCTAGTTGTTCTGGTTTTACACCTTGCTCTTCTGCTGCAACAATATAAAACGCTAAGATGGGTAACACAGCACCATTCATAGTCATGGATACCGACATTTTATCTAACGGAATCTGGTCAAATAAGACTTTCATATCTTCGACTGAGTCTATTGCAACTCCAGCTTTTCCAACATCTCCAACCACACGCTCGTGATCAGAATCATAGCCTCTGTGTGTTGCTAAATCAAAAGCAACGGATAGTCCTTTTTGTCCTGCCTCTAAGTTACGTCTGTAAAAGGCGTTACTTTCTTCAGCGGTACTAAATCCTGCATATTGACGGATAGTCCAAGGTCTTCTAACGTACATGGTACTGTAAGGTCCACGCAAGTTTGGCGCTAATCCAGCCACAAAGTCAAGGTGATCGACGTCTTTTAAATCGGCCTTAGTATATTCCGATTTAACCATAATATCTTCCGCAGTTAAAAAAGAAGACACGTGTTGCGTTTCCTTTTTAATAGGCGATTTTAGGGTGATATGTTTAAGGTCTTTTCTAGCCATTATTTGACGATAGTTTTTTGGATGAATGTATTGTACTTCCTATTCAACATAGAGCGAAAGGTTATAATAAAAGATTTATAATTAGAACTAACCGCATAAATGGTTGCGTAACTTGTTGGTTCTGTCCCTGACTCAATTTTATATTTAGCCATAAAGGCTTGTGTCTGCTTGTTGCCTGAATATCCCGACTTTAATTTGGTACAAGTACTATTAGATACTGATGCACTTTCTTGACAAGATTGCGATACTAAAGCCGACATATACCTAGAGTCATCTTTACTAAAAGGAAAATAGTCAGTCATTTTTATAGACACGTCCGTAGTATGATTTAATGTTCTAAAAAAATACACATTTTTTTTAGAGTATTTTAAAATATTAAAACGCATAATTTCGGTTTGTCTGGCAACCGAGTCTTCAATAGCGCCCAACAATCCAGCATATTGATCTACAGTGTATTGTTGTAATGTATTAGGTAAATACACATCAATATTGTCTTTGTCTAAATTAAAATATTGCCCAAAAAGATCATCTTTAACAGTAGTTTCTTTGGTCTCTTCTTTACAAGAAAAAAAGAACATTAGAAGTATTGGTATGATGATTTTTATTTTCAAGCGTGCAATGTATTAGTCGTGGTTATGTCCTGCGTGATCGTCCTTTTTAGCAGGTGTATTTGGTGTTATAGTCGCATTAGTAGCTTTTTTGTCAAGATCTCCTGGCAGTACTTCGCCAATATTATTTGATAGGTTTACTTTACTAAAATCTACCGTATTAAATTTTGAATAGTATAAGTCTAAAGCTAAAAAAGTAGCTAAATACGTATCTCTAGCGTAAGACGAACTGCTTCTTAATGCTGGCGTAAACAATTCTGATCTCATGCTATTTGTACTAATTAAAGACACCAAACTTTGTTGTAATTTTTTGTCTTTAATATTGTCTATAATACAAGTAACAACTGGACTTGTGTAGTTTAAATGTGTACCGTCCCATAATTCTGGTTTTGATTTTAGTACATCATAAATAGCTTTAGAGTGTGGTGTAATGGTCGCTTCTAAGTTAATTCTATTAGAAATCGAATTATTAATATAAGCTCTATATGCTTTTAATTTGTTTTGACCTTTCTGATCGTATTTAGTAAGTATATCTTTTTCAAAAGCATACAATGCTTCTTTAATAACAGCGTCATAACCAGAATTGCAAGTCACAGCGTCCGGTTGGTCGGCGTATTTAAATTCTGATAATTTTGCTTCACTTTTTTTACAGCTTACATTTAAAGCTATAACTAATACTAATGCAATTTTAAAAATACGTGTGTTCATAGTGTAATAATAGTTTATTCAGTTTTTAATCTGTTTTGTTCTAAAGTTTCTGCTAATCGCCTTTCTATGATAGGTTGGATTAGTGTTTTTCTTGGATTAATTTTCAGAAAAGGAAACAGCTCAAGATCATGTTTCATTTTATCATTTTTATTAGGATGCTTATTGGTTCCTAAAAGTGTGATTGTACCGTCATCAAACTGTTCTTGTTCTTTGGTAGCACTTTCTTTAATCTTTTTCTGTATTGTACCTTCTTTTAATTGTGCAATAAAACCACCATTTGCCTCAATTTCTTTGAATAAAGTTAAGGCTTTTTCTGCTAATTGAGACGTTAGCGTTTCTATATAATAACTCCCATCTGCAGCATTATTTACAACATCAAAATAGCTTTCGTTTTTCAAAATTAATAATTGATTACGCGCTATACGCTCTCCAAACTCGTTATCCTTATGGTAAATAGCATCGTACGGTAAATTATAGACCGTATTTGCGCCACCTAAAATAGCACTCATACATTCCGTAGTGGTGCGTAACATGTTGGTGTTAAAGTCGTAAATAGTTTTATTACGTTTTGTCGGGATGGCATGTATCAGCAATTTGGCATCACAATTATATTCTGCAGCCAATGTACTATATAAGACACGTAATGCTCTAAGTTTTGCTATTTCAAAAAAGTAATTGGTACTTACAGCGACATTAAAATTAACTGTTTTAACTGTAGCATTAGCAAAATCTGGTGCACTAAAATAGTCGTTTAAATGCGATAATCCGTAAGCTAATTGCTGTATAATTGTTGCACCTGCATTTTGATATGCTGTGGTGTTAACCGTAATTTGGTTGTTAATTATTAAGCTGGTATTAGAGGTTTCAAACCAGTTTCCTGTTTGCGCTAAAAACCCGATTGGGTCAAAAATTAATAACGCTTTCGCGGAAATTTTGGCCAGGTTGTTTAAATAGTCTTGATCAGAAAATAAAAGCTCTAGCTGAATAGTTGTCGTGCTTAGGTCAATATTTTCTAACGTTTTTTCTATTGAAACTGCTTTATTAGGAATGATAAATTTTAAGGTTTCGGCACCTCTTTCAATCGCGTCTAATGCTTTTGTGTTAGATGCTTTTTCGTTTTGAACAAAAATGATCTGACCAATAGCCCACTGTTGTGGTTGGATTTTAAAGGTTTCTCCCATTTCATCTTGATGATAAAATGGACGGACATCAATACCTTGATTGGTTTTCCAAATTAGGCTGTCGTTGTAGTCAGCACCTTTTAAATCGACTTGAATTTTTTGTTTCCAAGCTTTAGAAGATACTTTTTCAAATGCGGAAAAAAGTGAGTTACTCATTGTTTTTGGTCTTTAAGCTATCTGCATATTCGATGATATAAATATCTTCGTTTTCCTTTTTCATATAGTATTTCTCTCTAGCAAAAGTTTCTAAACCGTCTTCGTTAGTCAGTTTTTTTATAGCCTTCTTATCTTTTACTATTTCTTTTCGATAATACGTTTTCTCGTCTTCCAACTTATTACGTTCTTGGTTGACTTCGTTATGACTAAGTAAAGAATTGGTATCAAAAAAAACCATCCATACTCCAAACATGATTAGGATAATTATATATATGTTTTTATACCACTTCATGACTTAGCTTATTGTAGTTTTTCGTTAATTATAGTCTTTACAATGTCTACAGCAACCGTGTTGTATTTATTGTTAGGTATAATAATATCAGCATACTCCATCATTGGTTGTATAAATTGCTGATGCATTGGTTTTAATGTGTTTTGGTAACGTGCTAATACTTCGTCAATATCTCTACCACGTTCTGTAATATCACGTTTTAATCGTCTAATTAAACGCTCGTCACTATCTGCATGTACAAATATTTTAATATCAAACATCTCTCTAAGTTCTGGGTGTGTTAGTATTAAAATACCTTCCACAATCATTACTTTTCTTGGTTTTGTTTTAATTGTATCACCTGTTCTGTTGTGTTTTACAAAAGAGTACACAGGTTGTTCTATAGATTCTCCCGCTTTTAAATCTTTTAAATGTTGTTCTAAAAGGTCAAAATCGATAGATCTTGGATGGTCAAAGTTAATTTTAATTCTTTCGTCGTAAGACAGGTGGCTCGTATCTTTGTAGTACGAATCTTGTGATATTATTCCCACTTCACCTTCCGGTAATTGGGTTAATATTTGATTAACAACAGTTGTTTTACCACAACCAGTACCTCCTGCAATTCCTATTATCAGCATATTATTTTATTAAATCTTAGTAGGCAAATTTACTAAAATCTTTAGGATGAGTGTTACTCAAATTATGGAATTATAAATTAGTTTTGAATAATAATTCAATCGTTTTCGTCAAAAAATATCTTTTTTTAAAAATAAATTAATAAAACAGCTTTGGTTTAAGGAAAAGATGTATATTTGCACCTCCAAAAAACATATCGTTTTGTGGAAAAATGATAATCACTCGGGGTGTAGCGTAGCCCGGTTATCGCGCCACGTTTGGGACGTGGAGGCCGCAGGTTCGAATCCTGCCACCCCGACAAAAAAGCTTCAGTTTTTACTGAAGCTTTTTTTATGACCTTTTTTGAACGGTTTCGGCGATTTTTTGGCCAAAATCGACAAAAATTGTTACTTATTGATGTAAACGGTCTTGATGTTTACAAATTCTAATATTCCTTCTTTAGATAATTCTCTACCATATCCTGAGGCTTTTGTTCCTCCGAAAGGTAATCTAGGATCTGATTTAACCATTTCGTTAATAAAAAGTGCACCATCCGGAATGTCACTAATATTGTGGTAAATGCTTTTAATGTCTTCGGTAAAAATCATTGTTCCGAGTCCAAATCGTGAGTTTTTTGCTAAATCTAAAGCTTCTTTTTTGTCTTTTGCTTTAATAATAGCTGCTACAGGTCCAAATGTTTCTTCATCAAAAATGGGCATATTTGGAGTCACTTCTGTGATAATTGTAGGTTGGTAAGCCGCACCTTTTCTTGTATTACCATAATGCACTTTAGCGCCTTTTTCAAGCGATTTAGTAACTTGGTTTTCTAATTCTTCGGCTAAATCTTCTCTGGCCATTACACTAGTATAGGTGTCTTTTTTTTCTGGATCACCAATTTTTAGGGCTTTTACTTTGCCTGTAAACTGCTCTAAAAAGGTGTCATATATTTTCTCTGTGACTATAAAACGTTTTGCAGCAATACAACTTTGTCCATTATTTTGCATTCTAGCACTAACCATAGTGTCTATATACTTGTCTAAATTAGCATCGTCTAAAACCACACAGGCATTATTACCACCCAATTCTAGCACTGTTTTTTTTAGATTTTTAGCAGCTAGTACAGCAATACTTTTTCCTGCTTTTTCGCTTCCTGTTAGGGTAACTGCTTTTACAGTGTCATGTGCTATTACAGTTTCTATATCGTCATGGTTTACTAAAATAGTTTGGAAACAGCCTTTAGGATATCCCGCATCTATAAAAAGTTTTTCCATTGCTAGTGCAGTTCCGGTTGTGTTGGACGCGTGTTTTAATAATCCGACGTTACCTGCTGTTAAAGTTGGTACTGCAAATCTAAAGACTTGCCAAAATGGATAATTCCAAGGCATTATAGATAGTATTGTACCCAAAGGATCGTAGCTTATAAAACTTTCATGCGCTTCTGTTTCAATAATTTGATCGGATAAAAATTTATCAGCATTGGTAATATAAAAGTCACATAATGTGGCACATTTCTTAATTTCTGCTATACTTTGCGAAATAGGTTTACCCATTTCGGCTGTCATTAATTGCGCATATTCTAGTGTATTAGTCTCTAAAAGATTAGCAACATTTTTTAGTAATTTGGTGCGTTCAGGTATTTCGGTTTGACTCCAAGAATTAAAAGTAGATTGTGATAATTCTAAAATAGTTTCAATCTCTTTTTTGGTATGATAATCATAAGTTTCTAAAGTCTTACCAGTATAAGGGTTTTTGGTTGTTATTTGCTTTTTCATGATTTTGTTTTTGTTAAAATTATTAATTATCTATAATATTTAATGTTTTAGGATGGTATTTAACATAGATTTATCACTTTATTTAGATTTTTATTAAGAATAATTAAATCTGTAAATTTTATCTTTGTGTAAGCTGATATTAGAACAATCAGTTGATTTATTAACCAAAAAAAAAATATACAATGAGTAAGAACACAAATACAGCATTAGGATTATTATTAGGTGGCGCAGTAGGAGCAGCATTAGGAATTTTATTTGCACCAGATAAAGGAAGTAAGACTAGACAAAAATTAAAAGAAGAGGCGGTTGCTACTAAAGATAAAATTGCAAATGAAGCATTGCATTTAAAAGATCAAGTAACGGACACGTTAACAAACAAAAAACACACGTTAGATGTGCAATTAGAAACTATAGTGTCTGATGCAAGTTATAAAGCGGATGACGTTATTACTACCTTAGAGAACAAATTAAAAGACTTAAAGGCTAAGAACAAAAAACTTCAAAAATAGTATGACTGTTTTTGAATCTATAAATGAATCTTCTAATGAGGCTGTAGATAAAGGTGAGACGTATTTAAAAAAGTCTCATGAATACTATAGGTTAAAGGTTTTTCAACAATTAACATCTTCTGTTAGTTTAGTTTTTAAGGCTTTTATTATTGGAAGCTTAGCGCTAATAGGTTTGATGTTTTTGGCTGTTGCTAGTGCTATTGCTATTGGTAATGAGTTGGATAGTCAACCTTTAGGATGTGTAATTGTCGGGTTTGTATTTTTGTTGATTTCGGGACTATTGTATGCTTTTAGAAAGCATATCAACAATAAAGTAATACAGTCTATGGCTAAAACTTTTTTTAATTAATATGAATAATTACAAAACAGAAGAAGATATTGAACTTAGTCTGAAGCGTCTTAATTTAGAACGACAAATTGCTTTAGAAGAATTAAAATCCGTGAAAGGCGATTTTAAGGAATCCATACAACCAGCAAACTGGTTGCAGTCTGGGATAAAGTTATTTTCAAAATATGGTATGCTTATGTTAGTTAAAAAACTAATTAAGTAGCATACCGTTTATTATCATACAAAATTATACCCACTACAATGTTACGCTGGATAATTACACTTATTATATTATCGTTTATATCTGCAGTCTTAGGATTTGGAGATATAGTTGGTAATTTAGCTTTCTTAGCAAAGCTATTTTTCTTCATTTTTATTGGATTATTTATAACTTTAGTTTACAAAAAAGTTAGAGAATAATCTTCAAACCCTTATTACTACAAGTACTTTGGAAGGCAATAGTCAAAGGTTATCATTAAATAATAACTTTTAATAAGACTGTTGTAAGTTTCCTTATAAAAATTCTACTTTTGTAGTAGATAAAATGAAATTAATATGTCAGAGACAATAGAAAAAGTAAAATGCTTAATAATAGGTTCTGGTCCCGCAGGTTATACTGCCGCAATTTATGCAGCTAGAGCTAATATGAAACCGGTTTTATACCAAGGAACACAACCAGGTGGACAGTTAACAACGACAAATGAAGTTGAAAATTTTCCTGGATATCCTGATGGTATTACAGGTCCAGCTATGATGATGGAGTTACAAAAGCAAGCTGAGCGTTTTGAAACAGATGTTAGAAACGGTTGGATTACTAAAGTTGATTTTTCAGGCGACGTACATAAAGTATGGGTTAATGGAGAAAAGGAAATCCATTGTGATACAATAATTATATCTACTGGAGCAAGTGCTAAATATTTAGGTTTAGAGTCTGAGCAAAAATACTTAAAACTAGGAGGTGGAGTTTCTGCTTGTGCGGTTTGTGATGGTTTTTTCTACAGAAAGCAAGAAGTTGTTATTGTTGGAGCAGGAGATAGTGCTTGTGAAGAAGCACATTACTTATCTAAATTATGTACTAAGGTTACAATGTTAGTAAGACGTGATGAGTTTAGAGCTTCTAAAATTATGTCTGAACGTGTTAAAAACACAGAAAACATTGAGATTTTATTCAATACGGAAACAGAAGAGGTTATTGGAGATGGACAAGTAGTTACAGGTGTTAAGGTACTTAACAACCAAACTAAAGCGTCACATTTAATACCTGCAACTGGATTTTTTGTTGCTATTGGACATAAACCAAATACAGATATTTTTAAAGGCTTCTTAGATTTAGACGAAACGGGTTACATTATAAATGCAAAACCAGGAACTTCTAAAACTAACATCGCTGGTGTTTTTGTAAGTGGAGATGCTGCAGATCACGTATACAGACAAGCAATTACTGCTGCTGGTACAGGATGTATGGCTGCATTAGATGCAGAACGTTATTTAGCTGCTAAAGATTCTACTTTTGAAGTAAGTACTTCTAATTACAATTAGAAAAATAATATATAGCATAAAAAAAACCGAAGCAAATGCTTCGGTTTTTTTTATGTTTTAATATTTAAACTTAGTATTTCTTTTTCAATATCGCGTTGTCATCAAAATTATCAATTGTTATGGTTGGACTACCATAAATTTCGATAATTGAAGATCCAGAAGCATCAATGTTAAGCGCTTCCGTTGTTTGAATACTAGCTTGTGCTCTGTTTTCTGTAGTTATTTTTCCTGTTTTAGAGGTTAATTTTTCTCCGTGAAAATCTGAAGAGTTATCAGCATTCAATATTAAGTTACTAGTTTCTCCTTCAATTTTTGCATCAGCACTTTCTAGCATATCTACTATTATTTTTGGAGCATTAATTAACGCTTCAACTTTACTGTTACCATTTAGCTCTAATGTTGCAGCTTTTGCTGTAATATTAAGTTCAGCTTTAGCTTTATCGTTGTTTATTAATTTAAATAAATCACTTTCAATGGTTAAATATGCTTTAGCATTATCCGATGTTGTTAGTGTTAGATCATCAAATTTTAAACTACTTGTAGAGCTAAGTTCTGCATCTTCTTTAAGCTCGATTGTATTTAAAGCATCGTTATAGTAAATAATAATTTCTAATTTTTTTTCTTGAAGTCTACCTGTTGTTTTAAGGCTTAGCGTATTTTCTTGAGAGATAACTTTTATATGTTCGTGTAGGTTGTCATCCGTTAATATATCTATTCTTGCAGAATCTCCTTTGACTAGTCTAACCTCAAATTTTTCGCTTAAAACCAAGCGTTCAAAATCATTAATACTGGTGGTTTCTGTCGTTAATACACGACTACCTTTTACTTTTTGCTTTTTTTGAGCAACAGCAAAAGTCGTAGAGAAAATTAAAAATATAAGAAGTATTTGTTTAGTCATTATCTATTATGTTTTGTTACATGCAAATATAAGCAAAAACCATCCCAAACTTTTTTGAAAGCTTGAAATGGCTGGTTTTTTTTGATTGATTTTTGTTTCTTTTTTAAATAAAAATAGAAACGATTGTTGTTACTAGATACTCGATTAAGGTGATCATAACGGTTTGTTTTTTTGATTGATTATTGATTGACTAATTTGTAATATTATTTATTGTTTTTATGGTTTGTAATATTTATTCCATCTTCTTCATTAATAGTTACTTTAATGTTTTTAGTACTTGCTTTTGCGCCTTCATCATTAACTATTATATCTAAATTTTCGGTTTTAGCAACAATACCATCATTATTAACGACTAGTGTAGATTGGTTTTGGTTGTTAGTGTTTGACTGATTATTACTGTTTATTTCGGTTTCATCCGTTTCTTCAGTGTCGCAGTCCAAACATTCTAATTTAGCACGTTTTACTAATAAAAAATGCTCTTCCATTCCGTTGTCTAAAATATCATTGTAATAATGTCTATTGTTTCGGTGATAGTTATATGTGCTTTCTTCTGCATATAAAACAGTTCCTTCTGGCAAGTATAAAGTTAGCTCAACTTCTTGATCTCTTGATATTTCGTTATTAGTAACCGTAAAGTAATTGTCTAAAATTAAGTTGTTGTCCACTAAAGTGTAATTATAACTTATGTTTTTAGCTCTGTTTTTTGCTTTGTTGATATTGCTACCTCTGGCAGATTTTTCTACTCTAAGTTTAGCAACACTATCCTTTGTAGATTTAACAATTAACCTAATCCCTTGAGAAAACACAACGTCATTACCATTGTCGTCGTTGGTATGCTGTAAACCATAATCTCTAATAAAACGTTCTGCAAACGTGTCATTATAATCCATGCTTACCACAAGCGTGTCATTAGTTTTAATGTTAGTTAACTGCTGTGTTTTAATATCTGACGCTTGCTCCTTATAGCTTAAGCCTTGCTTTGTACCTACAATTGCAATACCTATTACTGCTAATACCCATAATCCAATTAAGCTGTATTTAGCAGCGCTACCCATTGGCTTTAAGTTTTTTACTAATATTTTTAATCCTAAATAGATAAATAAAATAATAGGAATAACACTAACAATAAAAATTAAGACAGGTAACAACCAAAATAAACCATCCGTTCTGTCATAGGTTCTAACAAATTCTGAGGTAAAAAAGCTAAGATCAGTATCAAAAAAGGTGCCTATAATTAATCCTACAGTTAAAGCTATAATACCTGCAACACAAGATATAACTAGTACAATACCTATAAACTTAGAAAACACTTTAAATAAAGATGAAACTACGCCTCCTAAACTTCCAAAAAACGATTTACTATTAGATTTAATCTTGTTAGTATCTATTTTTTTTACGGTCTCTGATATATTATCTGAAGCTTGGTCAAACCCTTCTTTAAATTTGTCTGCATGTTTTTGAAAATCTATATTTTTTACATTTTCCGAAACACTATCAAACCCGTCTCTAATTTTTTTTTCGATGTTTGTAATGGTGACATCTTCTCCTGTCATGGTTAACTTATCCGCAGTAGAAGTTGCTTCTGGAATAAAAATCCATAATATGATATATAAGAAAATACCTGTACCAGCTCCAAAAATAAGTAGTACCCAAATTAATCTAACCCAAACAACTTCAATATTAAAATAGTGTGCTAATCCAGAACACACACCACCAACATAACTGTTTTCAGTATCTCTAAATAGTTTTTTAGACCCATTATTTTTAGATTTTGAGCTAGAGCTTGTATAGCTTTTTTGAGTTGGTTCGTCTTCAAAAATGGCATCATCTACAAGATAGTCTTCCGGTTGTCCCATGATAGTAATAACATCATCAACCTCTTTGTTACTAATAACTTGACGGTCTGTTCTCATGCGTTCAGAAAACAATTCGGCAATTCTAATTTCTATATCTGCTATAATTTCAGAACGACCTTGAGAGTCAGTAAATGAACGTTTTATAGCCTCAAGATAGCGTTGTAATTTTAAGTATGCATCCTCATCTATATGAAAAAATATACCTGCTAAATTTATGTTGACTGTTTTATTCATTGTTAGTTGATTTAATTGATGTTACTATATTTACTGCATTTTGTAATTCGTTCCAGGTCGTGGTTAATTCCTTTAAAAATAGGTGGCCTGTTTCTGTTAAACCGTAATATTTACGTGGTGGTCCCGATGTAGATTCTTCCCAACGGTAGTTGAGTAATCCTGCGTTTTTAAGTCGTGTTAATAAAGGATATATGGTACCTTCTACTACTAGTAACTTAGCATCTTTTAGTGTCCCTAATATTTCTGCAACATAGGCGTCTTGATCTTTTAAGACAGATAAGATGCAGTATTCCAGAACACCTTTACGCATTTGTGCTTTTGTGTTTTCTATTTTCATAAGTCTTTTCTAATGTTTTTTACAAGTCTTATGCAATTTGCATCACAGACATCAGTAATTGTTGATAATTTGGTTTGTGATGTGTGTGTCATAATTCTGTAAGTGATTTCATAATTAACTGTTCGTTTTTTGATGATTTGATTGATTGATGATACTCGTTATTTTATAAATTCTATCGTAAATGGATAGTGATAATCCTCTCCGTCTTTAGCTTTTAAACTTGCTTTTACTATTAGAATCAATTCTATTATAAATCCTATAACCGCCAATGCTCCTAAACTACCTCCAATGTAAAATAAGGGTGAAGGCTCAGTAATATTGATATTAATACTATCAAAAGCATTAAAATCCAATATATCTAAATGACTAAAGACACTAAAAGCAAAAAAAGGAACGCAGACAATACCAATTAGTAGTGCGTACAGTAATATGCTAAATTGAAAATTAATAGCTTGTTTACCATGTGTATCAATAAAGTCAGATTTATCCTTATTAACAACCCATAAAACTATTGGAGCGATAATGTTTCCAAATGGAAATATAAATCTAGAAAACGTCGATAAATGAATAATTGTTGCTAAGTTTTTTTGATGATTGGTAACCATAATTTAAAAGTATATAATAGTTTCTTATGCAAATATATATCTTTAGAAAGGTATTATGCAATACAAAGTACTAAATATTAACATAATTTTAACATAGTGGATTCTCGATTATTTTCGATAATTTAGCTGAAAATAGATTTATAAATGAAGATATCACCTAGTAAACTCAATACTTTTACAATGCTTAAGTTACCATCTGCTTACTTCTGTGGCGTGCGTACAAAAGTGTTAAATGAAGAACAATGTATAACGACTGTAAAACACAGATGGATTAACCAAAATCCTTTTAAATCTATGTTTTGGGCAGTTCAGGGTATGGCTGCAGAGTTCTCTACAGGTGCCATGATGATTATGAAAATTAAAGACTCTGGTAAAAAAATATCTATGCTAGTCACTACAAACAATGCTACGTTTACAAAAAAGGCGACGGGTAGAATTACATTTGTTTGTAATGATGGTAAAAAAGTTGATGAGGCTTTAGCCGAAGCTATAAAAACAGGTAAAGGTCAAACACTTTGGATGCAGTCTGTTGGTACTAATGAAGATGGAGTAGTGGTTTCTACTTTTAATTTTGAGTGGTCAGTAAAAGTAAAAAGCTAGTTTAATTTGTAACAAATTTTATAAATACGCAACATATAAGAAATTAAACCCTTAATAATATGTATCAAAAAGAGCAACTATCAGGAAACAATTTAAATGCACACGACATCGATTATGAAATTTTTGGTGAAGAAATGCAATATGTAGAAATTGAGTTAGATCCAGATGAAGGTGTTATTGCTGAAGCCGGAAGTTTTATGATGATGGACGAAGGCATTAAAATGGAAACAATCTTTGGTGATGGTTCTCAAAACGATACTGGTTTTTTAGGAAAAGTCTTTGGTGCAGGTAAACGCTTGTTAACTGGAGAAAGTTTATTTATGACCGCTTTTTATAACACCCTTACCGGTAAACGTAAAGTTAGTTTTGCTTCTCCGTATCCAGGAAAAATTGTAGCCATAGATTTATTAGAATATAAAGGAAAATTTATCTGTCAAAAAGATGCGTTTTTATGCGCAGCTAAAGGCGTAAGTGTAGGGATTGAATTTAGTAAAAAACTAGGGAGAGGATTATTTGGAGGTGAAGGCTTTATCATGCAAAAACTAGAAGGTGATGGTTTAACGTTTGTACATGCAGGTGGTACTTTGGCTAAAAAAGTACTGCAGCGTGGCGAAACACTTAGAGTTGATACAGGCTGTATTGTTGGGTTTACACAGGATATAAATTATGACATCGAGTTTGTTGGCGGTATTAAAAATACGGTCTTTGGTGGCGAAGGTTTGTTTTTTGCCAAACTAGAAGGTCCAGGTGTTGTTTACATACAATCTTTGCCATTTAGTAGATTAGCAGGGCGTGTTTTACAAAGCGTACCAAGAGGTGGTAAAAGTAAAGGCGAAGGCAGTATCTTAGGTGGTTTAGGTGATTTGTTGGATGGCGATAATCGCTTCTAGTTAGAACGTTTTAACTTTATTTTAACTGTTAAAGTTTAGATGGTTACGGTTTTGAACAACATTTTTTGCTACCTTTAATCGAAACTTATAAACGCTTTAGCCTATACTACAACACTACTTTAAATTTAACTAAATTAAAAATTAATTATGGCAAGAGCAATGTTTGAGTACACTAAAACTGTACTACAAAAAGTTAGTTTTGACACAACTTTATTTTGCAAAGAAGTGCAAAAAGCTATAGAACGATTACTACCATATGAGGTAGAGGAGCTTAAGCTTTATATCGAGTCTTTAGTAAGACAAAACCCTAAACTAGATCAGTGTTTAATATATTTAAACCCTTAATAAAATAATTGAAGAGCGACTTTTTAGTCGCTTTTTTTATGTGTTTACGCAAGTTTTTAGAGCCGTTTTCATCTAATTAATATAAATTTGCAAAAAAATATTTTTTTCTGAAAAAGCTGTTTACAATAGTATTGTTTTTATCTTTTGCTATACGACCTATGTATTACGTTGGTTATGTGGCCTATTTTCAGTTAAATATAGATTATATCATTAATACCTATTGTGTTAATAAGGAAAAGCCACAATTGGCTTGTAATGGTAAATGTCACTTGGCAAAACAACTACAGGTCCCGACTACTGATGATTCTAATAATACAGCAATAAGTAGTTTAGCAGAGTCATTTTTTCCGGTATTCTATAGTAATTATCAATATACTATAGTAAATGATGCCTTGTTTCAATTAAAAAAAGAAATCCCTATAGTTTACAATCAAAGTTATTCTTTTGACTTTGAGTATTTTCATTTTAAACCTCCCATTGCATAATTTTTATTTTCGGCTTAAGCCATAATAGGCTTAATAACTTACGACTTAAAATTAAAAATTATACAAATGAAATTATTCAAATATACATTTGCACTATTGGCGTGCGCAGTAATTACAGCATGTTCCTCAGACGATGACGGCATTCAAGAAGACGATTTAACAGGACAATCAGGTACATTAACTTTAAAATATGATAACGGTGTAGGTGATCAAGATTTTATCTTTGGGACATCATACAGCAAGTCTGGTTCAGAATCTTTTACACTAGAAAATTTGAAGTACATTATTAGTAATGTAAGATTTACAGACACAAACGGGACTGTTTTTGAATATCCAACAGAAGATAATGTATTTATTATCGACGAATTAGATGGTAACAATGCAGGCGAAATCTATGTTAGTTTAGATAATGTAGATGCAGCAGATTACGTATCGATAACTTTTGGTATTGGTATTGATCAAGACAGATTTGCTTTAGGAGCAGAAGGTCAAGGAGACTTTTTAGATTTAGCAGATGCAGAAGGTATGATGTGGAGTTGGGCTTCTGGATATAAGTTTATCCGATTAGATGGGACATACTCGTCTTCTACAATGACGGACCAACCGTTAAACATACATATGGGAAGCGTTGGTACAGCTTTAGATAATTACAAAGAAGTAACATTAGATTTTCCTAATACGGTGTTTGTAAGAGCGGATAAAGCTCCAGAAGTACATATTAAGGCAGATATAGCAAAAGTATTTGATGGTGCAACTTCTGTAAATTTTACAGATGGTTATGATCAAGTACATACAGATGCTAATGAGACACCAATAATCGCAACTAACATAGCTACAATGTTTGAAGTACACCACGTACACAACGATTAATTTAACTAATACACCATTATTAATCTAATGGTTTTTAATGGTGTATTAAATCTCATAATTATGAAAAAATTAAGCCTTATAATTTTAGGCTTGGTCTCATTTTTTTCTTGTTCTAAAAGTACAGAACAAGAAGATTATGTGCCCATACCTTTACAAATGGAATTACCTTCTAATTTTCCAGACATTGCTTATAATTTGGATAATAATCCAATTACAGAAGCCGGTTTTGAGCTAGGAAAAAAGTTGTTTTACGAGGGTAAATTATCCTCTAATGGTGCTATTGCCTGTGCCTTTTGTCATGAGCAAGCATTTGCGTTTACACATCACGGACATACATTAAGCCATGGTGTTAATGGTGGTATTGGATTTAGAAACGCACAACCCATTCAAAACTTAGCGTATCAAACCTCTTTTATGTGGGATGGATCAGCGTCTCATTTAGATTTACAACCTATTATACCATTGACTAGCGAACTAGAAATGGGAGAAACCTTAAGTAATGTAATATCTAAACTACAAGCAGAAAGTTATTACCAAGAGCAATTTGATAAAGCATTTGATGATGGTGAGGTTAGTAGCGAAAATATGCTAAAAGCCTTGTCTCAGTTTATGTTAATGATGGTGTCTTCCAATTCTAAATACGATAAGTATGTTAGAAACGAAGACAATGTTACCTTAACAACTATAGAGCTTGACGGTTTAAATACCTTTCAAAATAAATGCGCAGGATGTCATGCATCCGACCTTTTTACAGATCAATCTTTTAGAAATAATGGATTACCTGTAAATCCGCAATTGGACGATAAAGGTCGTTATAATATTTTAGAAGACCCTAATGATTTATACAAGTTTAAAGTCCCAAGTTTACGTAACATAGAAGTTACCTATCCGTATATGCATGATGGGCGGTTTTCAACTTTAGAAGTCGTGCTAGATTTTTACGATGCTAACGCAGTAGATAATGGTAATGTGGATCCATTATTACTAAGACCTGACGGCAGTTACGGTATCACCTTAACAGATTACGAAAAGGAAAGTTTAATAGCTTTCTTAAAAACATTAACCGATACTCAATTTTTAGAAGATGAACGTTTTGCAGAATATTAAATATATAATTATCGCAGTATTAATGGTTGGTTTCGCTAAAGCGGAAGCTCATAATCATGCAAACCCATGTACAAGACATGAACCCTTTAAGGTGTTATGCGACTTGTGTGGTTGCTCCACAAGTAGTGGTAGTTTTGGTTTTGGAACCTTAAGCAATGCTAATTTTGTAGGTGTACGTTATATCTATCAAAATTTTGAATCTAGAAACGGAATTTTCGAGAATTCGCCAATAAGTAAAGAAACATTTAATACGTATCAACTTTGGGCTCAGATTCCAATAAACGACTCGTTTTATGTTACAGGAAGTTTACCATATCAAGATCTAACACGAGATTTTAATGGCGTTACTGAAAATTTAAATGGGCTAGGAGATGCTAGCGTTATTGGTTGGTATAAACATGTTTTTTATAAAAAGAAATCTGATGACGTGGTTGATTTTAATAACACGAAAGAACCAACAGGTCATAGTCTGCAATTTGGACTAGGTATTAAATTGCCAACTGGACAATTTGAGCAACGCTTGGCAGATAATATTAATCCGGGTTTTCAGGTAGGAACTGGAAGTGTAGATGGTGTGTTTTCTTTAGGATATAACTACGGGAGTGACAAATTTGGAGTCAATACCTTACTAAGTTATTATTTAAAAGGAGAGAATAAAAACGAATATCAATTTGGGAATCAGTTTAGTTATGCAGTTAATTTTTTTACGGCTATACCTAAAGAAAAAATGAACATTATGCCTTTTGTTGGATTATCAGGAGATGTTTATGATAGTATTACACAATACGGTGAAACCTTAAGCGATACCGATGGAAACATCTTAAATGCTAGTTTGGGATCAGAATTAGCTATTGATAAATTTATTTTTGGAGCTAGTTATACGTTACCGGTTAGTCAAAAACTATTTGGTAATAATGTAAAGTCCAAACAACGTTTGTCTGTTTATGTTAATTTTGCACTTTAAGGCATAAAAAAAAGCGACCATTAGGTCGCTTTTTTTTATTTTATAACTTGATTTTATTTTGAAATAGGGCTAATAATTTGCACATTCTGAAACGCAATAGCACCTCTAATTACACCAGAGATTACGTCTTGCATAGCTTCTATAATTTGCATTTTAAGCTCGCTTTTATGGTATATTAAACTAACTTCTCTTGCAGGAGAAGGTTCTGAGAAATAATGTAGATTCTTTTTGTCCTTTTCATTTAAATCCAAAGTATGTAAATATGGCATTAAAGTCATCCCTAAGCCTTCGTTAGATAGTTTGACTAAGGTTTCAATACTTCCGCTTTCTAATTGAAACTTATCGTCGTTATGGCTCTTAAATGCTTTACATAAGTTAATTACACCGTCTCTAAAACAATGTCCATCTTCTAGCAATAGCATATCTTCAATCTCTAAATCCGAAGTTTCTAACGTTTTCTTATCTCGTAATCTATGATTCTGCGGGACGTAAGCTACAAATGGTTCAAAATATAAAACACGCTCTTTAATCGTGTCATTTTCTAAAGGTGTTGCAGCAATAGCCGCATCTAAATGCCCATCGTTTATACGTGTAATGATTTCTTCTGTAGTTAACTCTTCAATTTTCAGTTTAACCTTAGGGTATTTTTTAACAAAGTTGTTTAAAAACATAGGTAATAAGGTTGGCATAACCGTTGGGATGATACCTAATTTAAATTCACCTCCAATAAACCCTTTTTCTTGATCAACAATATCTTGTATTCTATAAGACTCATTAACAATATTTCTAGCCTGAGTAACTATCTTTTTACCAACTTCAGTCAGTTCAATAGGTTTTTTACTTCTATCAAAAATTAAAACATCCAATTGGTCTTCTAATTTTTGAATTTGCATGCTTAAAGTGGGTTGTGTTACAAAACACTTTTGAGCAGCTTTAGTAAAATTTTGGTTTTCTGCGACAGCCAAAACATATGATAATTGTGTTATAGTCATGCTTATAGTTTAAGACTATAAAAATATAACATCTATCAATAAAACTTATATTTAAAAGGCATTATTTAATCGTAAATTTGATTAACAAATAAAACATAGGATTATGACATTAAATACTCTAGGATTAGATACAGAAAAAACAAAAGAATTGGCAGGGCAGTTAAATCAGTTATTGGCTAATTTTCAGATATATTACCAGAATTTAAGAGGTATCCATTGGAATATTAGAGGTAAAAACTTTTTTGATTTACATGTTAAGTTTGAAGAATTGTACACGGATGCAAATTTAAAAGTTGATTTAATTGCAGAGCGTGTTTTAACTTTAGGTGAAACACCATTACATACATTTGATGATTATATTAAGTCTGCAAAAGTACCTGTTGGACATAGTGTGTCTAAAGATGATGAGGCTGTAGCATTAATTGTAACGTCTTTAACAGAATTATTAAAATTAGAACGTAGCATTTTAAATGCAGCAGGAGATGCTAATGATGAAGGAACAAATTCTATGATTAGTGATTTTATCTCTGAGCAAGAAAAAACAATTTGGATGATGAATGCTTGGTTAGGAAAAAGCCTATAATTAGCGCAAATTATATAAATTTAAAGAGCAACTTAGGTTGCTCTTTTTTTATGCCTTATTTTATGTAACCTTAAGTATTACTTATAATTTGTAGGTTTGCTAAATCTAAAGTGTAAAGTAAAAAGTAATTAATGAAGACAAATGCTAATAAAACTAAAGTAATAAAAACACCGTGGCCAACTAAGGCTGCTATGGAGCAGGTATATGCTATGAAACTTTGGGGAGGTAATACGTCAGATTTCTACTCGGGAGATGGGTCGCATAATCCGGATTTAGTAAAACCATATATTACTATTTTAATAGATTTTTTAAAATCATTTAAATCGCCAATTGAAGTTTGTGATATGGGTTGTGGCGATTTTAATATTGGTAAAGCATTGGTTAATTACACCAGCAAATATGTTGCAGTAGATATTGTGTCTGACCTTATTGCGTTTAATAAAACTAATTTTAAAGCACCACACTTAGAATTTAAGTGTTTGGATGCTGCAGTGGACCAATTACCAGCTGCCGACTGTATAATATTAAGACAGGTGTTGCAACATTTGTCAAATACAGAAATATCGAATATTGTCCCTAAGTTAAAGGGGTTTAAATACGTTGTTTTAACAGAACATCTTCCAGAAGATGATTTTACGCCTAATAAAGATATTATTTCAGGTCAAGGTATTAGATTAAAAAAGAAAAGTGGTGTAGATCTTTTAGCTGCTCCGTTTAATTTACAAATAAAAGCTAAAGAGCAAGTCCTATCAGTAAAAGTTACGGATGGTAAAGGTGTTATTGTAACTTCTATTTACACGCTTTAATGTGTTTTAATTAGAATTGCCTTAGGATATTATTCTATGTTTTCTGCTAATAGCGTTGCTATTTCGGGTAGTCGTTTAATTAAATCGTCTATAACTTTTGGGTTACTAATGTCTGTTCGGATTCCTGGTATTAAACTCAATGATGGATCATCAAAATCTGCACATCCCATGCTCCATTTAGGAAAAAGCTTGGTATCCGTAGGTTGGTCATCTATAATTGTAACATCGTCGTGTCTAGGATCTCTTTTTAATCGTTCTAATAAATCATCAAGAAATAAAGATTCGCCTTCAATAACTTGCAAAAACAAACCTTCTTTATGTATTAAAACGCCACTAATACCATCCATTTCATTAAAAGCTCTGGAGTCGTGCAATAGGTCTAATAAATTACGTTTATTAAAATGTTTTGTAGCGTGACTGGTGTAAATAATTCGGCGATATTTCATAGGTTGGGTTGATTTGGCAATAGCTATCACTAAGTTAATAGAAATATTGACAATTTCAAACAAATTAGTAGTACAATTACAATCTATGTTGCAGAGGGTTAGTTGGTTTTGTTTTTTAGAGGTGCTAAAAGTATCTTTTTATAATTACATTAAACCACTATAAAGTGTTTGATAACTTATCTTTTTTGCGACACTTTTTATTTTAAAAAAGCATCCTTTAATTTGTAAGTAAAGTGCTATTTGTCTTCTAGTTTTTGGCTTAAATAAATCCATGTAATTTGTTGTAATATAGAAACTTGCCGATGTGTTTTTGAGCGAATAATTTGAGGAATAATTTTAAAAGTATTATATTAAAGTCCCTAAATCCATTTCTTTTTTATGACTAACTTAACCAAAACCCTATTTTTTCTAATTTTTTTCTATAGTATTTCCGGACGTTCTCAAAGTGAAATACCTAATATAGGACCTGATTTAACGTCTTATACGGCTATTAATGAATCCCTGCCTAAAATATCAAAAGACTCAACAAACGCAGAGATAATTAAGCATGTGGAAGCTACTATTGCATGGATGACAGAAGAGCATTATAAATCTAGTTATGCGCCAAGTTTAATTTATTCGGATACCGCACTTTACCTAGCAAAAAAAACTGATAGTACTAAATATCTTCATGATTTAAGAACCGTTATTGGTAACACAATGTTGCGTATAAAGGATACTGCTCGGGCCAAGGTCTTATTTTTAAAATCTTTTGAAGAGGCTAAAGTATCTAATGACAGTACGGTGCTTTTAAGATTTATAAATAATTTGGCTAATGTTTATTATTTTACAGATTACAAAAAAAAAGCTGCTGATAAATATATTGAAAGTATTGGAATAGCAAAACGCTTAAAGGACACCACGCGTCTATTTGTAATACATCATAATGTCGCTAGAATTTATAATGAAATAGAAGATCCCGTTAATAGTAGTTTTTACATTAAAGAAACAGAGCGTTATTTAAATGATTTGGGTAATCCACCGCATTATTTATCAAGTCATATACATAATCAGGGTCAAATGTTACTATTATTAAACAAACCCGATGAAGCCATATTAAAGTTTAAAGAGACCATCAGAATTTGTGAAGGTACTGAGTTTGTTGACGCCTTGATTGAAGGTTACGAAGGTTATAGAAAGGCTTTAGAAGTCAAAAAGGATTATAAAGGAATTTATGAAGTGGATAAGCTTTTAAGTCTTTATGATGATAAGAAAGAAAAAGATGTCGAAAATAATATAATTGAAGCGGTTACTGCAGAATTAAATGTAGAACGTTATAAAGAACAAATTAAATCTAAAGAGTTAGAAAAGCAATTATTAGAGCAAAAGGCAGAGCAAAAAAATGGATTGCTTTTTATTGTCTTTTTAATTATTTTCTTATTGCTTATTATTTTGGTAATAAGTTATTTATCAAGCGAGAAAAGACAGGTTTTAGTAAAAGATTTAAAATTGAAAAATAGTCAATATCTTGTGGCTAAAGAGGAAAGTGAATACTTAGCTAAATCTAAAGAAAAGTTTTTTGCAACTATTAGTCATGAGTTAAGAACACCTTTGTATGGTGTGGTAGGGATAAGTTCTATCTTGTTAGAAGATAAAGCACTTAATGGCCATAAAGAAGATTTGAAGACACTTAAGTTTTCGGCTAATTACTTATTGGCATTGATTAATGATTTGCTTCAGTTTAATAAAATTGAAAATAAATTTTTCACAAAAGAAGAATCTACTTTCAATTTAAAAGATCAAATAAGCATCATTGTCTCTTCATTTGAATATATCCGTTTGCAACATAATAACGAGATTAATATTCAGGTTAGCGAAGAAGTCCCTCCTCTATTAAAAGGTAATTTAATAAGACTGTCACAAGTATTAATGAATTTGGTAGGTAATGCTTGTAAATTTACAGAACGCGGCGTTATTGACGTTATTGTTAATGCTAAGGCTAAAACAGATACTGTTGTTGAGGTCGAGTTTATTATTAAAGATACAGGTCCAGGGATTGAAGCGTCTAAACTGAGTTCTATTTTTGATGAATTTTCACAAGTTAATGCCATACCAAATTCTTACCAAGGGACAGGTTTGGGATTGCCTATTGTTAAAAAATTATTAGAACAAGCTGGAAGTGAAATAGTAGTAGAAAGTGACTTAGGAAAAGGCTGCACTTTTAAATTTACATTGCCTCTTAAAATAGAAGTAGCACAAGAGCAAGAAATGATAGCGCCTATAATTGATCTCAAACTATTAAATAACAAACGAATTCTTATTGTGGAAGACAATCGTATTAATCAGATTGTCACTAAAAAAATACTTAAGATTAGTAATGTACAATGTGATATTGCCGAAAACGGAGATGAAGCAATAGCTAAAGTAAAGGAGAATACTTACGATTTAATTTTAATGGATATTAATATGCCAGTAAAAAACGGAATAGATGCCACAAGAGAAATACGTCTTTTTAATAAGACAGTTCCAATTATAGCGCTTACAGCGGTTGAGATAGAGGAGGAGCGTGTGCTTGTTTTTGAATCTGGTATGAATGATATTATTGTTAAGCCATACGATTTAGATTATTTTAAACGGACCATTATTAAAAATATTTTGAGTGCTAGTAATTCAACTCAGAAAAGGACTGCTTAATTTTTAATTAGCATTTAGAACTTAAAATGTAACGTTTAGAATAGAAAAAGCCACTGTAAAGTGGCTTTTTCTATTCTAGTTTTTTAGTCTGTTAGAACCTAATATTAAACTCTAGGTCTTCTGTGTTTATTTCAAATTTAGATTCTGAAAATTGAGGCGGTCCATAACTCATCGGATTGTTTGACATTCCGTAGTTTTCTGTTGGCATCCCATTGTCAAAATCCATACGGTTATTGGTATTTTCGTCATGTAATACCATAATAGCATACGTACCAGGAGTTACATTTTTAAACGTAATTGAGACTTGGTTATTTTCAATTTTACTATTGATATTCTGTAGGCCTTGTCCTTTCATCCATGTGTCTGCAGTATGTAATGCAACCATAACTTGTCCCGTATTGTTTTTTACATTCTTTACGGTTATGGTTATATTTTTACCTTCGGTTACCACTGTTTTTGTTTGTCCAAAAGCAAAAGTGATGCTTAATACAAATAAAAAAAGAGTTGATACTAACTTGTTGCTAATTGGATTTGATGTCGTTAAAGTCTTCATAATGTGATGTTTTTATTGGTTAACACTTCAAAAATGAAATAAATACAGCTAGTATTCAAAAACAAATAACCCAATTGTTATTTTTAGTTGCTCAATTGTAATTTTAAAGCATTGGAATAATTTCTACACGTCTGTTTTTTTGCTTTCCAGCTTTTGTGTTGGTTTTATCAATTGGAAATTCTTCACCAAAACCAGCGGTCTTCAGTTTAGTTTCAGCAACACCTTTTGCAACTAAATAAGCTCTAACAGCATTGGCACGTTCCAAAGATAATTTTAAGTTAGTTTGCTTTGAAGAGGTGTTATCTGTATGTCCAGAAATTTCGTAGGACTTAATATCTGATTGCTTTATAAATTTAGCAACATTGTCTAATATTTTTTGACTTTTAGCATCAATTTCGGCCTTACTCAATTCAAAATAAATTAAAACAGGTTTTTTAGATATGACTGCTTTGGTTTGCTCAGGTTTTTCCTCTGGACAACCATTATTGTTTTTAGAGCCTTTAATTTGCGGACATTTATCTAAAGTGTCAATAATACCATCCTTGTCAGTATCTGGTATTGGACACCCTCTGTTAGATTTTTCTCCTACTAGGTTTGGACAATTATCATATAAATCAGGAACGCCATCCTTGTCACTATCAGGGCAACCATTAAGTGTACCTGGTGTATCAGGGCAATTATCTTCTTTATCAGGAATGCCATCTTTATCAGTATCTGGACAACCATTAAAATCTGCTAATCCAAAGATATTAGGACAGTCATCTTCCTTATTTACAATACCATCGTTGTCATTATCAGAGCCACCAAATTTAAAAATTATACCAACAGAGTGCTGGTAGTAACTTATACCAAATTCTTGTATAGCCTGTTTATACATTGTTTGTCCGGTTAAACCGAAATTATAAGTTAACCATACATTTAGACCAACACCAGCATCAACGGTAAATGATTTACCAAGTGTGTCTACCCAAGTTAATCCGCCACCAAAAGTAACATATGGATTTACCGTAAAACTATTACTAAGGTTGTACTTTAATAATCCGTCTAAAGCAATTAATGAAAATTTTTCGTTAACATCAATAAAGTTTTGTTTAATTCCAGTTAAAGTTAAGGTTCCTTCAAAAGATAACTTACCAGTCAAATGTCTAGAAATTCCACCTTTAAAGCCGGCAGCTTCCCAGTTCCAGGTTTTAAATCGTCCTTCGTCTCCAGGAAAAGTTCTGAATGGATTATTAATAGCATTTGTACTTAAACTAGCGGTCCAAGGAGAATGTACATCCTGCGCATGTATAGTTTGAGATAGGCACGATAAGGTAATGACAGTTAGTAGTAAAACTAATCGTTTCATTTTTTTAGAATATTTAATTAATAGCATAGCCAATATAGGTTAAAAATATATAATTAGAAAAAGAAATGGGTAATGTGTTTGCTTTGGAGGTTTAAGTATAGCAAGCTTTTTTGTATTTGAAGTATACAAATATCAAATAGGATTAAAAGTTTACATTATGTTAGTTTTGTCTTTTAAAAAGCTAATTTTGCTTTTTATTAAAAGAGTATGTTTTATATAATAGACATTTTAGGAACCATAGCATTTGCTATTTCAGGAGTATTGGTAGCGCTTAACAAGCGTATGGATGCTTTTGGAATTTTAATTATTGCATTTGTTACAGCAGTAGGAGGTGGTACTTTGCGTGATATTTTAATTGGCGAAACTCCAGTAAGTTGGATGAAGGACATGACGTTTATTTACGTTGTTATTTTGTCTACTATTTTTGCTGTTGCGTTTAGATCAAAAATTGATTATTTGCGTAAATCTTTACTATTGTTTGATACCATTGGTATTGGACTATATACTGTTGTTGGGGTTGAAAAAGGAATTTCTGCAGGTTTACATCCTATTATCTGTGTCTTTTTAGGAACAATGTCAGCATGTTTTGGAGGTGTTATCAGAGATATTTTGTGTAATGAAATCCCTGTAATATTTAGAAAAGAGGTGTATGCTACTGCCTGTATTTTAGGAGGAGCCACTTATTTTTTAATTATAAAACTACCTTTAGCTTCAGACTTTGTATTTATTATTGCAGGAGCTGTAGTGATCACCGTAAGGTTAATTGCTGTAAAATTTAAAGTTAGTTTACCTAATTTATATAAGGACTAAAATTAATTTTTATTTCGTATTCTGTTGGTCTGAAATTATAAAAAACGTCTTAAAATATGATTTACCAGCTTAAAGTTATTTGGTTTGATAACAAGAGGATACGGCATTATTACTTTTTGTTTTTAGGCGCTATCTTTTTAGATTTTTCAGTAGTTTAAAACCATTTTTATTTTTGGGTTTTTACTGTATTTGCAATTTTTATTAGTTTACTCAGGTTTTTGTTTTCCATAAAAACCAACCAATAGTTTTCCGAATATAAAATACAAACATAGGACCGTTAATCCGCCCATAAAAATACCATTATTGAGCAATGCATCAAACCCATAGTTAAAATAAAAAATTAAACAACAGGCTATTAACTGCAATATGGCATACGCAATGTTTCCTTTTGGGCTGTATCCAAATAAGCCTAGAAAGTGTGCTTTGGTAAGTCCAAAAACAAGATGTGGCATGGCATTAACTAAAAGTGCGCCAATAATAAAATCTATAAAATTCATGTGTATTATATTATATAAAAAAACAAAAGTTTCAACACTCTAGAAAAGTATCTAGAAGCATCAAAACTTTTGTTATTTAATGGTCTTTAGTTTTAGTTTTCTGTTGGCACAGGAAACCCTCTATCTCTTAATAAAGCTTCAATTTTAGCATCACGTCCTCTAAATTTTCTAAACGCTTCAGCAGGATCCATACTGTTTCTTGGAGCAAATAAATACTTGACTAATTTGTCAGCCACTTCTTTATCATAAAAACCACCTGGAGCATCTTTAAATGCTTCTGATGCATCACTAGTTAAGACATCTGCCCACATGTAACCATAATACGCTGTTGCATAACCTTCGCCAGAAAAAACATGACCAAAATGCGGTGTTCTGTGACGCATTGGTAATTCTTTAGGCATCTTTAATTCAGCTAACGTTTCACGTTCAAATTTATCAATATCAATATTTTCAGGATCAGCAAGGTGTAATTTCATGTCCATTAATGCAGATGCTAAATATTCGGTAGTACCAAAACCTTGATTAAAAGTTGAGGCTTTTTTAATTTTAGCAACTAAACTAGCTGGAATTGGTTCTCCTGTTTTATTATGTACTAAAAATTGATTAATCACTTCGTCTGTAGATAACCAACGTTCTAACAACTGACTTTGAAACTCTGTGTAATCTCTAACACCTCCATTTAAGGTTGGGTATTTTACATTAGAAGAGAAGAAGTGGAGTGCGTGTCCAAACTCATGAAAAAATGTTTGCGCATCATCCCAAGAAATTAATACTGCTTCTCCTGGAGCTGCTTTTACAAAGTTAGAATTGTTTGAGGCTAAGACTGTTTTTGGTCCGTCAAGTGTAGTATGACTTCTATAAGTTGTTGCCCATGCACCAGAACGTTTTCCTGGTCTAGCAAAAGGATCTAAATACCATAAACCAATTGCTTTTCCAGAATCTAAATCTGTTACTTCCCAAACCTTTACATCTTCATGAAACACTGGTACTTTACCTTCTGCAACAGGTGTAAATTTATAATTGAATAAACGACCAGCAGTATAAAATAAAGCTTCCGTTAATTTATCTAGTTGTAAGTATTGTTTAACCTCATCACTATCTAAGTTATACTTTTTTTGTCTTACTTTTTCTGCGTAGTAACGGTAGTCCCATGCTTCAATATCTGATTTTTGTCCCGATGCATCTGCAACCGTTTGCATATCTGCAACCTCTTCTTTTACTCTCGCAATAGCAGCAGGCCAAACAGCAAGCATTAATTGCATAGCATTTTCTGGTGTTTTAGCCATACGGTCTTGTAAACGCCATTCGGCAAAGTTTTTATAACCTAATAATTCAACACGTTCTCTTCTAAGTTTTAGAATTTCCGCGATAAGCGTATTATTATCAAATTCATCTCCGTTATCTCCTCTAGAGTAATAGTTTGTCCAAACTTGCTTACGTAATTCGCGATTTGTGCTATACGTTAAAAACGGATCCATTGAAGATCTAGTGTTGGTAATGGCATATTGACCATCTTTACCATTATCTGTTGCTATTTTTGCTGCAGACTTAATAAATCCTTCACTTAGACCGTCTAATTGGTCTTTTGTTAAATAGGTAATATAGTTTTCTTCGTCATGTAAAACATTGTCTCCAAACTTATTGTAAAGTGATGATAGCTCTTTATTAATTTCCGCATAACGCTTTTTCTTAACGTCATCTAATTCGGCACCATTCATTTCAAAACGCTTGTAAGTCAATTCTAAAACACGCTGTTGGTCAGCTTCTAATGGTGTTTTTTGTGACGCATCATAAACCGATTTAATACGCTTAAATAACGCTTCGTTTTGATTAATTTTTGACGTGTATTCAGATAATTTAGGTGCTAGTTTACCTTGTACTTCTCTAAATTCTGGACTACTCATGTTACTACCAAAAATCCCGTAGTAGGTAAATACATTGTCCAAACCACTACCAGCACGTTCCATTGCTTCGATAGTGTTTTTAAAAGTAGGTGCATCTGTATTATTAGCAATGGCTTCAATATCTTTTAAGCCTTGTTCCATTCCAGCAATAACAGCAGGTTCTATTTGTTCGACTTTCATTTTGTCAAACGCAGGAACACCACCGTAAGGTCCTGTATAGTCTTGAAGTAATAAATTGTCGCTCATAGTTTCAGAGGATTCAGTAGTATCAGTATCTTTCTTGCAACTTGTACTAAACAATATAATAGAACAAGTTAGGATAGAGAAAACAGTGTTTTTTTTCATATAAAATGGATAATTTAATTTCAGTTTAAAAATACTTAAAAGTCAGCAGCTATTCTATAATTTCTACTTTTTTAATATATATGTTACGTAATGGCCAATCTGCTTTATCAATATCAACAGCGTTTATTTTGTCTACAACATCCATCCCTTTTATAACTTCTCCAAATACCGTAAAGTCGCCATCTAAATGAAAGGCGTTTTGTTGTGTTATAAAAAACTCATAAGGCGAGGCTAATTTATAAGGATTTTCAATATCGCTGCTTGGCATAGATATTACACCTCTTTTATGGGTGTAACCGCGGTTGGTATCTGTTGGTAAAAGGTATCTACCAATTTTACCACGTCTGGCAGCTACTTGTAAATCGTCTGTATTACCTCCTTGAATGATAAAGTTTTTTACCACACGATGAAACTGGGTATTATCAAAAGCATGCTGTTTAGTTAGAAATATAAAATTAGCACGATGGAATTTAGTTTTGTCGTACAATAATATGTCAATATCACCCATAGAAGTAGAGATGCGTACTTTGTTTTCTGGGTTTTTAGGCTCGTAATCCAAGAAAAAATCCATAACGTTATCCTTATCTAAATAAGGAAATTCGCGTTGCGGAGTTGTATCTTTTTCTACTACTTTGACCTCTGTTTTAGGAGTGTTTGATTTTGTTTTAGATTTGGATTGTTTATCTTCACAATTAAGAAACAAAAAACAAAAACCAACCAATAATAATACGCGCATTTTTAAAATGAATTTTAATGAATTTATCATAGCGTTACCAAAAATAAAAAATATCCCCTTGCCAGCCGAAGCTTCTCAGCTTAAAATGGTACCACCTTACAGACAAGAGTTGGTTAAAAAGCAAGGCGATAATATAAAAAATGCAAGGCAAAGTGCTGTTTTAGCGTTGTTTTACCCTGATTTGGAAGCGCAAACTAAACTGATTTTAATTTTAAGAAAAACCTATAAAGGGGTCCACTCAGGGCAAGTAGGATTTCCGGGAGGTAAAGTAGAAGAGGAAGATCGTGATTTAATGCACACCGCTTTGCGCGAAACGCATGAAGAGGTTGGGGTACATCCAGAGCTAGTCACTGTGTATAAAAAAATGACACAAGTATACATTCCTCCAAGCAATTTTTATGTGCAACCTTATATTGGAGCAGCCACTAAGACACCGACTTTTATCAAACAAGAGACAGAAGTGGAGGATTTATTAGAGGTTTATCTCTCTGATTTGTTAAGTGATAGTAATCTAACCTCTAAAAAAGTTAAAACTAGTTACGGTACTGATGTTGAGGTGCCTGCGTTTTATTTAGGGACACATTTAGTTTGGGGTGCAACAGCAATGATGCTAAGCGAAGTCAAAGACTTGTTAAAAGCTACCCTATAAGTTAAAGGTTTTTCTATATTTGTTATTACTAAATGTAAAAAAAACTATGGGTTTATTTAAAAAAAATCCCTTTGGACATATTCTTTTTGTAAAAAAATGGTTAATCAGAATCTTAGGTCTGTTTACACACAGACGCTTTAGAGGCTTTAACGATTTGCAAATCGAAGGATCAGACGTTATAAAAAACTTACCAGATACTAACGTACTTTTTATATCTAATCATCAAACGTACTTTGCAGATGTAATTGCAATGTTTCATGTATTTAATGCATCCTTAAAAGGGAGAGATGATAATATTAAAAATGTGGGGTATTTATGGAATCCAAAGCTAAACATGTATTATGTGGCAGCTAAAGAAACCATGAAATCAGGTCTGCTACCAAAAATATTTGCTTACACAGGATCTATTAGTATAGAGCGTACTTGGCGTAGTCAAGGTAAAGATATAAACAGGCAAGTAAAAATGTCTGATATTTCTGCCATTAAAAAAGCTTTGGATGACGGTTGGGTAGTTACATTCCCGCAAGGGACCACAACACCATTTAAGCCAATCCGTAAAGGGACAGCGCATATAATAAAACGTTATAAGCCAATAGTAGTACCAATAGTAATTGATGGTTTTAGACGTAGTTTTGATAAAAAGGGATTACGAATTAAAAAGAAAAACGTTTATCAATCTTTCGAGATTAAAGAACCTTTAAAAATTGATTACGAAAACGATACTATTGCAGACATCGTAGAGCAAATAGAATATGCAATAGAGCAACACCCATCGTTCTTAAAAGTAATACCTCAAAAGGAGTTATTGGCACAAGAAGAGCTTAATAAAAAACGTGAGTTTTTAACTTAATAGCCACTATTCTTCAATAAAAAACATACAACCATAAAAAAGCCTCAAAGTAAATTTACTTTGAGGCTTTTTTTATTCTGATACTATTTAAAGATTAAACTTCAATCTTCTTTAATTCTTTGTAGTTTCTATTTAATCGCCTTAAAAGGATACCGTAAAGTAACTTGTAAAACAGCCATATAACAGCTACAAAAACGATAGTAACTAACATAAACATTCCAATCATTGCTATATATTGCTTGTTAGTGAAATGATCAATTTTTTCAGCTAATAAGGGGTCATGACTACTAGTGTATATAAACGCTAAGATCATTGATACGGATGCCAAAACTAAATTATAAAGCACATAGTATTTAATGATTTTTCTAGTTTTTAATATGTTTTGCATCAATTTTTTTGCATTGTCTGTAACAGAAATTGATTTGTGCGATCGGTATAATAAATACACAAAAAGTAATATAATAGCATAAGACAAAAGGCTTAAAATTATAAACATATTACTAGTATACATTTCTTCATGTTTGGCTCTGTAAGCATCAGACATCAAAAAAGGTATTGTATTTATGGCGACCCAAAACACCAGTTCTGCAATACTTATATAAAATAACGTCTTTACAATACTAGACGATTTTTTTAATAGCATTGGATATAGTTGGGCAGTCGATTTTCTTTCAAATTTATCGTCACTCTTAACCCAGTCTTTTTTTAATAATTCTAATTCATCCATAGGTTACGGATTTAAAATGGTTCTTAATTTGGTTTTCACTCTGTTCATCTTCACTCTAGCATTAACCTCAGTAATACCCATTGTTTCACTTATCTCTTTATAATTTTTGTCCTCCAGATACAAAAAGACTAAAGCCTTTTCAATATCATTTAATTGGTGGACAGCGTTGTATAATAATTTTAATTGGTCCTCCTCAGTGCTATCATATTCCTCTGCACTAATCTTAAACTGTACTGTGTCAAATTGCTGAGTGTTGATAGTACGTTTAGACTTTCTGTATAATGTAATGGCGGTATTTAAGCCCACACGATACATCCAAGTGCTAAATTTACTATCCCCTCTAAACTTCGGGAAAGCCTTCCATAGCTGGATGGTTATTTCCTGAAATAAATCGTTGTGCGCATCATAGTTATTGGTATAAAGTCTACAAACTTTATGTACAATATTCTGGTGCTGCTCTAACAATTCAACAAAATTTTGTTCTAATGGTTTACTCAATGGTTATTTGGTTAGTTTAACTATTAGTAGTTAAAATTATAAAGACGTTACACAAATTTAGAATTATTTTTTTTGGGCGTTACCACAAGGGTCGCGTTTTCCGTTAAAATCTTTTTTTGCCATAAGTGGCAGCAAAAAAAGGATACCACTGCAACCGCTAACGCAGCTCATCCGTAAAAATCAACACTTCGGGATTTAATAATTTAAAACCCTTAGTCCTCCGTGCATCTTTGCAGAGTCAAACAATCAAAAACCATTTTTTATTATGAAACTTGCACTAACCCTATTAACATTAATTATCAGTACGCTAGGACTATCTCAAAACACAATCTCAGGTACCGTAACAGACACCAATAACCAACCCGTTTTAGGAGCAAATGTATATCTAGATGGGACGTATGATGGCGCAAGTACACTAGCCGATGGTAGTTTTAGTTTTACAACAACAGCCACAGGGCAACAACGTCTGGTTACGTCTTTCGTGTCTTTTGAGACCTTAACAATAGTCAAAACAGTAACAGCTTTAAAAAACATAAAAATAGTCTTAAAAGAAGACGTAAACACTTTGGACGCAGTCGTTATATCAGCCGGGACCTTTGCAGCAGGAGATAATAGTAAAGTATCGGTATTAAAACCCTTGGATGTAGTTACTACAGCAAGTGCTTTAGGCGATTTTGTAGGCGCATTACAAACCTTACCAGGGACCACAACAGTATCCGAGGATGGGCGCTTGTTTGTACGTGGAGGAGAAGCAGAAGAAACACAAATATTTATTGACGGGATGCGTGTATTTACGCCTTATGCTCCAACCACAAATAACATTCCAACGCGTGGTCGCTACTCGCCATTTTTATTTGACGGAATTACCTTTTCAACAGGTGGTTATAGTGCCGAGTATGGGCAAGCCTTATCTAGTGTTTTAGAGCTTAATACCATAAATCAACCTGATCAAGAAAAAACAGATATTGGTATCATGAGTGTCGGAGCTAGTTTAGGAAACACACAAATATGGGGCAAAAACAGTTTAAGCGTTAACGCGTCGTATATTAATTTAGCACCCTATTTAGAGTTGTTTGAAGATCGTAACGATTGGAAAAAGCCTTTCCAAACCGTTTCTGGTGAAGCTGTTTTTAGACATAAAACAGACAATGGAATCTTAAAATTATACTCCGCTTTTGATACCTCAGACTTTAGTTTAGTTCAGGAAGACATTAATTTAGAAGATGGATTATCCTTTGCTTTAAATAATAAAAACTTCTATTTTAATGGTTCTTATAAAGAAGTTTTAAATAGCGATTGGACCATTTCTGGAGGTTTAAGTTATACCTACGCCAAAGGAAAGGTTAGTATAATTGATAGTAAAATAAATACTACAGAAAACTCTATACATGCTAAGTTAAAACTAAAATACCGAATCAGTAATCGTTTTAAATTAAATTTTGGAGCAGAACAATTTGCTACTAAATTCAACGAAAACTACAACGATCAAGTTATAGATAATGTTAATTATGGGTATAATAATAATCTAACAGCAGCATTTACAGAAGCGGATATTTTCTTTTCTAAAAAACTAGCTTTAAAAGCAGGGTTTCGTGCAGAGTATAGTCAGTTATTTGATAAAGTAACAGCATCTCCAAGAGCATCATTAGCTTATAAAACAGGTAGTAAAAGCCAATTATCATTAGCTTATGGTAATTTTTTCCAACAACCTAACAGTGCTATTTTAAAGTTTGATCAAAATTTAGAAGCACAACAAGCCCAACATTATATTTTAAATTATCAGTTTAATTCCGATGGTAAAATTTTTAGAGCAGAAACCTATTATAAAAAATATAGCGATTTTGTTAAATATGATTCAGATTTTACCAATTTTGAAACTGATTTTGATAATTCAGGAAGTGGTTATGCAAAAGGAATAGATTTGTTTTTTAGAGATAATAAAAGCATCAATAATATTGATTATTGGGTCAGCTATTCATTTTTGGATACAGCACGTAATTATAAAAATTACACGACCTCAGCACAACCTAATTTTGCTAACACACATAACTTATCCGTTGTTGGTAAATATTGGATAGATAGCTGGAAAAGCCAAGTAGGTTTAAGTTATAATTTTGCTTCGGGTAGAACTTACACTGATCCTAATCAAACGGGTTTTTTAAATCAAAAAACTAAATCTTATAATAGCTTAAGTGTTAATTGGGCGTACTTATTAAGTCCCCAAAAAATCTTATATTTTTCAGTTAACAATGCCTTAGGATTTAAAAATATTAATGGCTATCAATATGCTAATACAGCAGATTTAAATGGGCAGTTTAATAGGCGAGCATTACGTCCGGCAGCGGATCAGTTTTTCTTCGTAGGTTTCTTTTGGACGATTAGTGAGAAGGGAACAGACAATCAATTAGATAATCTTTAAAAGTTTGGTTTTTAAAGTAAAAGCCATCTAGGGTAGGAAATAAAGGTGCATATTGGTTATATTAATAAATAACTAACTTTAAATTTTCACTGCTATGAAAAATTATGTTTTAAATGCCTTTATTATCTTATCCCTAATTAGTGTTGTGTCGTGTAATAACGACGACGATACTGCGGACAATCCTGAAGAAGTCAACCAAGTCATCGGGGATTGGCAAATGTACCGATCAGAAAGCTTAGAATCTACTTTAGACGAATGGACCGGGACAGAATGGACGCTTGTTGACAGATGGTTTAAAAGTGTTTTTGAAGACTCAGAAATATTAATAACCTTTAATTCCGATGGGACTTTTATGGAGTTTTATGCAACTGTAGAAACAGCAACTGGAACCTGGGAGAAAATAGAAGACGGACGTTATCTTTACAATTATACAGTAGATGTAGACAATACAAATGATGCTTTTGTGGGGACTAGATTTATAACGGTGTATTGTGATAACACATACTCAGTAACCAAAGAGAATGACGATAGAAGCATTTCTTATTACAGAACAAGAAGCACTACAGAATGCAGTAGTCTGATTACTTATAATGTTGAATAAACGCAACGTTTTAAATAGTATTAATTAATAGTAAGCAGAGATAAAACTCAGTTTGCTATTTTTTTTTGTTTTGGATGTAATCAAGAGTAATCACACATGAATAATTACACCATGTCAGTTTTAGTAATTCGACGTAGGAGAAGTGTATCAAGAACCGTTACTGTTTGAATAACTTCTCGATACAATTTGCTCGTACCTCACAAACCACTCGAAGTGACGATACGTGCTTATAATGTGATAAGGTTTCTGTTTAAGTGTGAGTAAACGAATTACGTCAGTTCGAGTGCTTCGACGTAGGAGAAGTGTATCGAGAACCGTTAAAACAAAGGTAAAGACTCAAATTGAGCAATTAAAAACAACTTACCGCATGCTCTAGCATCAGATAACGCGTCGTGATGTTTTAGTGCAATATTATGCACTTTACAACACGCGTCTAATTTAGCTGGTTTGTAGCCTTTATTACGATATAGTTTTAATGTACACTCCCAACGATGTTCCATAATCAAATCAGAATGTGGAATGTTATAATCTGTCATCGTTTTTTGTAAAACAGTACGGTCAAAAGACTCATTGTGCGCAACGGTTGTGATTCCCGAAATCCGTTTTTTTATTTCAGGGTATACCGCTTTAAAATTTGGTGCAAATCGTGTGTCATCCTCAGTAATACCATGGACTTGTATATTGTGAAAATTATAATCGTTGTTTGGTGGTTGTATTAACGCATGAAACTCGTCCACAATAACCCCGTCTTTAAACGTCACAATTCCTACCGAACAAATATGATGGCTTTTTGCAGTTTCAAAATCTATTGCAGCGAATGTTGATGACATGATTATTTTTTATGTAAATATAATTCAATTTATCTATTACCCGTGCACACCACGCTGTCTCCAAACTAAAAATGCTATTAAAAACCCAATGATCATGTAAATAGCATGTGCGATACGTATATCATTTTCCGTGGGGCCAATAAAAGTTTCAACTTTTGTTCCTAAGCTAAACCAATAGATAAAAAAAGCAAGCACGACTAAAATTATACTTCCAATGGTACCGCTAACTAATAAAACGTGTTTGGTAGTAAAGAAGAAATTTGCTGCTAATGCACCCCAAAAAAAGGTTAGGACATATAACCCATTATCAGTATAATTTTTTATAATTCGGCTAATAGTGTCGTTATCTGTCGTTGTATCTACAGCTAGATAAATATCAAATGCAATTAGTAATAAAAATAAAGTAATTATTAAATACTGTACTTTTTTGATAAAAGTATCTTGGTCTAACAGTTGGTTTATTGGTTGCATATTTTTAATTGTTTAAGGCGAAATTAATAAACTCTTCATGGCGTTGAGACCATATAAAATGCCCAAATAGTAGCCCAGAAATTAATAGTAATACTTGGTGTTTCGTTTTTATAATTAAATCTTTAGGTAATTTTCTACCATAGATAATCATGATTATAACAATTAGCACTAATGCAATTGGCGGGATTTCCCAATGGGTAATAAAAATATCTAAAACAGGCTTTTTACTACCTAAAAAAAAGTGACCTCCAAATACACCCCAAACAAAAGTTATAAAAAAGTATTTATTGTGACTCCAGTTTTTAATAACAACATTAATAGTGTCGTTTTTATACTTATTAATGTTTAAAAGTAAATTAAGGAGTATTAATAATCCGATGATACTAAATACAATGATTTCGACTGTTTTAATAGGCATAAGTAACTGGTTTTGATGATTTAAAGTTACTGTTTTGTCAGGTAAATACAATAGCTATGTTTATGTAACTGAATACGACTTACAATTCAGCCTAAAAAAATAACAGTTGGGTCATGCTTTTTTTTAATAAGCCGGTTTGTGCAGCATCTTTGTAGTGTAATTAATAACTCTATAATCATGTATAAATTAACTTTTACTATTGTGTTTTTTATAACGTCAATGTTACAAGCACAAACCACGTATAAATCAGGAATGAACAAAGCTTTTGAGCTTTGGGAACAAGGTCAAATAACAGAAGCTTCTAATTTATTTGAGCGCATTGCAACTGCAGAAACCGATAATTGGTTGCCTTCATATTATGCTGCGCAAGTATTAATCTTGGACGGATTTTCTAAATTAAAAGAGAAAGATGTTTTAGATGCTCAGTTAAAAAAAGCACAAGGTTTTGTGGATAATGCGACTGCCCAGTCTAAAGATAATCCCGAAATATTGGTTTTGCAAGCTATGCTGCACATGGTTTATGTCGTTAGTGATGGTGCAACTTATGGGATGACGTTATCTGGTAAAATAAATGCTTTATATAGCCAAGCAGCACAATTAGCGCCTGATAATCCTAGAGTTATGTTAAGTAAAGCAGAATGGGATATGGGAACCGCAAAGTATTTTGGAAAAGATACTAAGCCATTTTGTGAGCAAATAGAAAAATCTCTGCAACTTTTTGCTAACTTTAAACCAGAAACAGCATTTGATCCAAATTGGGGACAAGAGCGTGCAGAACAATTAACTAAAGCTTGTAACCAATAGCTATAGTGCGTGTTTTAAAAGTAATAACTATGAATAAAATTTTAAAAAATATTGTTTTAACCTTTGCAATTGGGTGCTTAGTTTTTGTTGTTGGACAATACATGTCTAATGGATTTAGCTACGATTCGGTTGGGCAATTTATAGAGGATTTTATATTCTATCAGTTATATGCTATTGTTTTAGGGTTTTCTAATATGACGTTTTTTGGTTTTATGGAACGTATCAATTGGAAACCTGGAGCGTATATTAAAAGAATCCTTCTAGGTATTGTTGGTTCTACGTTAATTACGCTTTTAGGCTTGTTTTTATTAAGAGCTTTTACATCTATTGTTTACGTAGGTAACTCGTTTAAATTTTTTATTGCTAACGAGTCATGGAGTGGTTACTCCTTTGGGCTATGGATAACGTTGACCATAGTATCTGTGTTTCATGTGGTTTATTTTTATAACAGATTTCAGAAAAATAAATTAAAAGAACAAAAAGTTATTGCTGGTACGGCAAGCGCAAAATTTGATGCTTTAAAAAACCAATTGGATCCTCATTTTTTATTTAATAGCTTAAATGTATTAACTAGTTTAATTGAAGAAAATCCAGAAAGCGCACAAAAATTCACGACTAGCTTATCTAAAGTTTATCGTTATGTTTTAGAACAGAAAAATAAAGAATTAGTTACAGTAGATGAAGAGTTAAAATTCGCAAAAACATATATGTCTTTACTTAAAATGAGATTTGAAGACAGCATCATCTTTGATATTCCAGAACAGGCTTTAGACCCAGAAAGTAAAGTGGTGCCATTAGCGTTACAGTTGTTACTAGAAAATGCTGTAAAGCATAATATTGTTACTAGTGGCAAACCGTTACATATTAAGATTTATGAAACCGAACAAAATCTAGTTGTAGAAAACAATCTGCAACCTAAACAAATTGTAAAAAAGAGTAGTGGTGTTGGCTTAGAAAATATCAAACAACGCTACCAATTATTAACTAATAAGCGTGTCAGTATTAATCAGAATAGCACTAGTTTTTTAGTGTCAATACCAATGCTTAGTAAAGAAATTTCGATAATGAAACAAATACCACAAAAACAGTTAGACGACTCTTACGTTAGAGCCCGTAAACATGTAGAAGAATTAAAAGAGTTTTACTATAACCTGATATCGTACTGTATTGTTATTCCGTTTTTAATTTTTATTAATTATAAAACAAGTTGGGACTATAAATGGTTTTTCTTTCCAATGTTTGGTTGGGCGGTAGGCTTATCTTTTCACGCTTATAAAGTGTTTGTAAATGATGGTATGCTTGGTAAATCATGGGAAGACAAGAAGATTAGAAAGTTTATGGAAGAGGATAATCAACAACGTTATAATTAAATTAGCGCATTATGAAAAATGACATTGATACATATCTGGAAGACAATCAACAGTCTAGATTTGAAAAAGAAGAAGCGTATTTAAGAGCTAAGAAAAAAGTGGATAAAATTGTCGGTTTTTATTGGCACTTTGCGATCTATATTGTCGTTAATATTTTTTTAATAGTAATGATTTATTCTAAGTCAGGAGAACCGTTTTGGAGTTTTGCTGTCTGGTCTACTCCTTTATTTTGGGGAATAGGCGTTGGGTTTCATTTTTTAGGCGTTTTTGGTACGGATTACCTCTTTGGAAAAGACTGGGAACAGCGTAAAATTGAAAGATACATGAATAAAGAAAAGGACAATAGACGTTGGGAGTAGGTGATTAGAGGAAGTTTAAAAGGCTAAAGGCAAAAGGCTAAAGGCAAAAGGCTAAAGTTGTAAGGGATAAGTTGAAAATTAATTAAAACTAGCGATAGCCTATTAGTCTTAAATTTTTTTAATTGAAACCTATCTAGAATAATAGAGTAAAATAATATAACAAACCAACCAAATTATAGTACTAATGAAAGTCATAATTATAGAAGACGAAAAACCATCTGCAAGACGTTTAAAACGTATGTTAGAAGCAATTGATATTACTGCGGAAACAATGTTGCATTCGGTAGAAGAATCTATCCAATGGTTTAATAATAATCCACATCCAGATGTTATCTTTTTAGACATTCAGCTTAGTGATGGTTTGTCTTTTGAGATTTTTGATCAGGTTGAGGTTAAATCGGCTATTATATTTACAACTGCTTATGACGAATATGCTTTGCAAGCTTTTAAACTAAATAGTATCGATTATTTATTAAAACCTATCGATGATGAAGATTTAGAAACAGCTGTTGCTAAATATAAAACTAGGCTTCCGCAGAAAACTAATATTGCCTTAGATTTTGAGGATATTAAAAAGTTATTGATTAATCCAATTGACAGGGTTTATAAAAAACGGTTTTCGGTTAAAGTAGGGCAACATTTAAAATTAGTAAATATTGATGATGTAGAGTGCTTTTACAGCGAAAACAAAGGGACTTATCTATATACTACGGAAGGTCGAAATTATTTGTTAGACACCACATTAGAGGCTTTGGAAAATGAATTGGAACCAGATACCTTTTTTAGAATCAATCGTAAATTCTTTATTAATATAAATGCTATTAAAGACATTATAAGCTACACTAACTCGCGTTTACAAATAAAGCTTAACAATTATAATGAAGATGAGGTTATTGTGGCTAGAGAGCGTGTAAAGGATTTTAAAGAGTGGTTAGAGTAATGTTTACTCTTCTTCGTCTTCAATTCTGTTGTCATCAAAAGCACTTGGTAATAATTTAGGTATAAATTTAACTACTAATGGTAATAGTAAAGCACCACCGGGTAGTAAAAATATAGCCAAACTTGGTACCGATTTAAAGATGTCAAGTAACTGTTCCTGAACTTTTCTTTGTTCTTCTTTACTTAAATCTCTAACAGTGGATTTTGATAATAAAATAACCAGTTCTTTACTTTCTAATAACTCCTTTGTTAAGCGTTTACTGTTACGTTTAATCAGTTTAAATACCATGTTAGTAGAGTTATCGTAAAACGTTTTCACAATATTTTTAGAGCCTAATAACGGTACTTTTTGTCTGTACGTTTTATAAAATTCTTCAATGGTTTTTGAAGCTTCGTCTGTCTGATGTTGTGTTAGATTAAGGTTTTTGCCTAAAGTATTTAAAAATACAACTTCTTCGTTATCCAATGTTGCATCCGTCCAAGTAGCCATAGCTGCTAGGTCTAAGCAATAGCGCGAAAATAAATTGCTATCCACATTTTTAATAGCTTCGTTATATAATAATACAGTATCACGCTGGTAGCGTAATGATTGCTCAAACAGATTAATTAAACTTTTATCGTATTCAGATTTTTCTTTTTTACTATTTAAAGTATTCAAAACAATACTTTCTATTATAGCTTCGTAGCGCTGTATATAGTCTTCACTTATTGCGCCTGTTTTTAAATACTGTCTAAACGCTAAAACATCTACAAAAAGTAAGGCGTTGGTAATAAAATAGTTAAAACTTTTATCAATAAGGTTGTCGTCTATTTGTATACGCTTATTGATAATGTTCTCGGTTTGATCTTTTACGTCTTTAGACGCTATTATAAATTGTAAAAAAGAGACTCTTTTTTTATTAATAGTGTTGTAAAAATTAACAACTTCTGTATAAAAATCTTGACTAGTATTATGGTTAGTATAGGCAATAAGTAAAGCAATTACTAAATTTATTTTACAAATTTCGTCTGCTTCAAAATCATCATTTTCAATCCAGTTATTTACAATTGTTACGTTGCTTCCGTATATAAAACCACAGTCTCTAAAATGTCTGTAGTACACTTCTAAGTCATTGTATTTAAAGAGTTTTTCGGGTTTTAGCTCTTTAATTAATTTTTTAATCCAGCCTGAAGCAGATGGGTTCATTGTTGTTTGTAATTATAAGGTCAAAGATACTTTTTTAAAATTATTTTTCACATTTTTTCAAAAAAACTAAACTTTTATAAAACCGCTATTGTAAAAGTTGCGTAAGTGTCTTCGAGAACCAAAAATATAAATTAACAAAAATCTCAAAAACATTATGAAAAATTTCAAATTTATTTTAGGAGTAGGTGTATTTGCAGCAGCAAGTTTCTTCTTCTTATCAGCAGATCACATTGATGCTCCAGCAGTACAAGGTGGTACAAGTGACATTACAGACTTTTACGCTTTTCAGGGTGAAGACACAAACAATTTAGTATTTGTAGCAAACGTGCAAGGGTTATTAAGTCCTACCGCATCAGCTAGTGCTAGTTTTGACGAAAACGTCATGATTGAGTTTAACATTGACAATACAGGAGACAATGTTGAAGATTTAGTAATCCAAGCTATACCAAGAGATGGTAAAATGTACTTTTTTGGGCCAGTGGCTCCAGGTACAACAGGATTAAGTAGTACAATTTTGACTAATGCAACGCAAACTGTAGTAGATATTACTGCTTATGGTGAAACTGCAATGACTGAGTCAAGTAATGGTATTACTGCTTTTGCAGGACCAAGAGATGATCCTTTTTTCTTTGATTTTAACCAATATTCTGCAATTATTGGTGGTACTGCTACAGCGTTTAACAATCCTGGAACAGACACTTTTGCTGGTAGTAATGTGATGTCTATAGTAATTGAAGTACCAAAAGCAATGATTGGTGGATCTGGAACAATAAATACTTGGGTAGAATCTAAGTCTAAATAATAACAAACTTTTTAAAACTTACAAATTATGAAAAATTTCAAAAATATATTTACCGTACTTCTAGTAACATTGGTAGCGTTTAACTGTTCAGACGATGATGATGCAACAGGTATAGTTACACCAACAGGACCAGATTTTGCGGGTACTTATACTCAACAAGACCAAATGGGTAGACCGGCTGTAAATACAGTATTTGTGTCTTCAGGATCTAAAGATATGTTTAACACAACAGTACCAACTGCTCAAAGTGGTGCTTTTCAAGCCATGTTTGAAACTAACTTAACAGCATTAAGTCCAGCTTTTGCAAATGCAGGAGACGCTAATGCTTTAGGACAAGATGCTGCTACTTTTACAGGATTGTTAGCTACAGATGTGCTTAATGTGTCTTTAGACGGAACAACTACTTTTTATGACGGTACAAATGTATTAACAGGGCGTAATTTGGCTGATGATGTTATTACTGTAGAGTTATTATTGATTTTTGGTGGAGAAGATTTTACCGAAAACCCTACACTATCTAATGATAATGTAGATGTAAATGATAAAGCATTTTTAACAACTTTCCCTTATTTAGCGTCTCCTTGGTAGACCAAATTTTAACCTAGAGTACTTTTAACATACTCTAGGTTTTTATTATTTCCATTTCCTAAAACAGCAAACAACAAACAACAAAACATTATGAACACAAAACTATACATGCTACTACTTGTTATAATCACAGCAACTAGTTGTTCAGAAAACACTAAAAACATTACTAATCCAGAAGATTATAACCAGTTTTTATCTTTAAAAACAAATACTGAAACACTCAATGCAACTTCAGAATATGATTTTTGGTCCAATAAGCTGGAGATAGCACCAAACCAAATTTCTTATTTATCTCAAATAGCAGGTGCAGAATCTAGGTTATTTAAATCTACAGGGTCTATCAGTCATCTTAAAAATGCTGAACATGCATTAGTAACTTTAAACGAAAAAACACAATATAAAGCTGCCGGATACTTAAGGGCTTTGGCACGTAATTATATTTCTCAACATAAATTTAAATCAGCTTTAGTACTACTTAATAAAGCGGAAGAAAATGGTCAAAACCTTGATGGCACTCAAAAAATGCTTTTTGATGTACATATGGAATTAGGGAACTATGATCTAGCTAAAAACTATCTAGAAACGGTTAAGGATTTAAATAATTTTGGTTATTTAATTAGATTGTCTAAATGGAGTGATCATAATGGTGATTTAGATTCGGCAATAAAATATTTAGAAAAAGCAACAGCTAAAGCAGAGTCTTCTAAAGTAGATAATTTAAAAGAATGGTCTTATACTAATCTTGCCGATTTTTATGGACACGATGGACAAATACAACAATCTTATAATCATTATTTAAAAGCATTAGCTCTAAACCCAAACGACGCTTATGCTAAAAAAGGAATTGCTTGGATTGTTTATTCTCATGAAAAAAATCCAACAGAAGCTAATCGTATTTTGGATGCCATTACACAATTACATAATGCACCAGATTATTTGTTGTTTAAGGCTGAAATTGCAGAATTTCAGAATAAAGAGTTAATTAAAAACAATTATTTAAAGTCTTATTTTTTAGCAATTGAAGATCGTGATTATGGCGATATGTATAATGTGTATTCTTCAAAAATATTAGCAGAAAGTAAAAGCGAAAAAGCAATTGCCTTAGCTAAAATAGAAGTAGAAAATAGACCAACACCGCTATCTTATGATTTATTAGCATGGAGTTATTTTAATAATGATAATCCTACCGAAGCTTTAAAAATAGCAGAACAATACGTTGCGGGCAAAACATTTGAACCAGAAGTGCAGTACCATTTAGCAAAAATTTATAAGGCTAATGGTAAGCTAAAAGAAGTAGCAATGTTAAAAGAAGATTTGTTAGACAGTGGGTATGAATTAGGACCTTTAACTTTTAAAAATGTCAATAATTTATAATATTTGCGCCCATGAAAAACACACTTCTTTTAATAGTTTTAGTAGGTTTTATTTTTTCCGCTAAAGCTCAGACCATTAAGGGGATTGTTCTAAGTGACAATCAACCTTTAGAGAATGCTTATGTATATAATCAAAACTCAAAACAACATGCGCACACTAACCAATTAGGACAGTTTGTAATTAATGAAACTAAAGTTGGAGACAGTTTAGTTATTGGGCTACTAGGGTATCAAAAGCAAAACATCTTGTTAACAAAAGGGCTTTTAAATTCGTCATTAATTATTAATTTAGAAACGAAAGCTTTTTTATTAGACGAGTTGGTTTTAACAGAGCCGGTTAATGTTATTAATAGCATGGTTAAGATTGATTTGGCGACGAGTCCGATAAATTCGTCTCAAGAAATTTTAAGGAAAGTACCTGGTTTAATTATAGGTCAACACGCTGGTGGTGGTAAAGCTGAGCAACTGTTTTTAAGAGGTTTTGACGTAGACCATGGTACTGATGTTGGTCTATCTGTAGACGGTATGCCTGTAAACATGGTGTCTCATGCACATGGTCAAGGGTATAGTGATTTACACTTTTTAATACCAGAAACAATTAATACAATTAGTTTTGGAAAAGGACCTTATTATGCTAATCACGGTGATTTTAATACTGCTGGATTTGTAGATTTTAAGACTAAAGACAAGTTAGATGATAATTTAATTAGCTTTTCTGCAGGTCAGTTTAATTCACTTAGAACTTTAGGTATGTTTAATCTTTTGGATAAAAACAATTCTCAAAATGCCTATGTTGCTGTAGAATATATTGAAACGGACGGTCCTTTTAAGTCACCACAAAATTTTGATAGATTAAACCTTATTGGTAAGTATAATGCCTTTATAAACTCTAATTCTAAAGTCGCGTTAACGTTAAGTCATTTTACCAGTCAATGGGATGCATCAGGGCAAATCCCGCAGCGTTTAGTAGATAACGGAACGCTTTCTAATTTTGGAGCGGTAGATGATACGGAAGGAGGAGAAACTAGTCGTACAAATTTTAATATTCAGCACAGTACTATTTTAGATAATGATGTTGAAATGCAAACCAATGCGTTTTATTCTAATTATAAGTTTCAGTTGTATTCAAATTTCACCTTTTTCTTGGACGACCCAATAAATGGAGATCAAATTAAGCAAAAGGAAAACCGAAATATTTTTGGATTTAATACACAGTTCAAAAAAAACGTAGATTATAATACGTTTGATGTTAGTTATACTTCAGGAGTTGGTTTACGATATGATGATGTTAATGATATCGAATTGTCACATACTTTAAATAGAAAAACAACTTTAGAAAATATACAATTAGGAGATGTTAATCAGCGTAATTTATATGGGTTTTTTAATGCTGAAATTGATTTGGGAAAAGTAAAAATTACACCTGCAGTACGTTTGGAGTATATCAAGTTTCAGTACCAAGATCAATTAAGTGATACGTATAGTAATCTGACACAAAGTGAAGTTGCTGTATTACCAAAATTAAGTATTCAATATAATCAGAATAATAATTTACAATGGTTTTTAAAATCAGGAATTGGATTTCACTCAAACGACTCTAGAGTGGTTTTAAATCAAAATATAGATAATGCTTTACCAAAAGCATATGGCGTCGATTTTGGTAACATTTGGAAACCATCAAGTAAAGTTGTTATAAATACGGCATTATGGTATTTATTTTCTGAAGAAGAATTTGTGTACGTTGGTGATGCCGGAATTATTGAGCCTAGCGGAAAATCTGAACGTTATGGATTGGACTTAGGGATAAGATATCAGTTATCAGACAACATATATTTTAATACAGATGCAACGTTAACAAGAGCAAGAAGTTTAGAAGAAACGGATGGTAACGATTATATACCATTAGCTCCAGATTTTACTTTAGTAGGAGGGGTGTCTTTTAAGGATATTAATAATTTTTCAGGAGGAATAAATTACAGGTATGTGGATGACAGACCCGCAAACGAGGATAATTCGGTTCAAGCCGAAGGTTATTTTGTAACCGATCTAAACCTGAACTATGCTTTTAATACCCAATGGAAATTAGGCGTAAGTATTGAAAATGTTTTTGATACTGATTGGAAGGAAACTCAGTTTTTAACGGAGTCAAGATTACAAAATGAAGACCAGGCTGTAGAAGAAATTCATTTTACACCAGGAACACCATTTTATTTTAAAACGACATTAAGTTATTCGTTTTAAAAACAATAAAACCTTACTCATAAAATTTACGTAAGTATAGTGCAATCAATTTAGGGAAATAATTAATTGCACAACTAACAAGTATAATGTTTGATACTATGAAAAAGTAAGGTTGGTTTTTGTTAGTTTGTTTTGAAAGTGTTTGATAATTTAAATTATCAAACACTTTCTTGTTTCTAATCCTTTGGTAGTGTTTTTATAAGTTGAATGTACTCCAATAAAAAAGACACCCAATGTGGTGTCTTTTTTATTACTATTTAAAATTAGGATTTGTTATAATGACGCTAATACTCCTAATGTGTATAGTTGTTCCATTGTTGGTGTCGGACTTCCGCCAGCAGGCTCTAACGTTATACCAAAAGCTTGAGATTGATTAGCGTTTTTAAGCTTAAAAATTTTGTTGTCATCCTGTATAAAGTCGTTTATTGTACCTAAACTAGTGGGTGTTAACGGGTTTAATGTTAACGACCATACTTGGTACTCTTTACCTTCAGGTGGTTCCGGTAAACCTTTTAAATCTAAATAGACTGTATCATCTTTTTTATCCCAATATACGTTAGCATAAGCTCCTGGAGCGGCTGCTTGACCTTCTAGAGGGATGTTAATAATACTTTTGTCTCTAATTATATTTAGTAAGTTTTTAGTTTCGGCTAAATCTGTTTTAGAAGTTTCCATCTGGATTTCTAAAAAGTCTTTTTCCGTAGTAACCGTTTGTATTTGATTTTCTAAAGTAGATTTCATATTAATAGTCCAAATTAATCCACCTGCTAATACTACAGCAGCTGCCCAACCTGAATAATTTATCCATTTAGTTTTAGATCTATTTAAGCTAATAACTTTACCAGAAGTACTATTATTATTTAATCGCCCTTTAATAGTATTAAACGAAATATCTTTTTTAGGAGAGACGCTTGCTGTTAGTTTTACTATGGCTGCCTCAATCTCTAAAACTTCTTTTAATACTTCAGGGTGTTTTAACATTAGGTCATACACTTCTTTACTCTCTGTTTCAGAAAGCTGACCTGCAACGTATAGTTCTAGTATACCTGAGTTTATGTAGTCGTTAATGTTCATATTATAATACGGATTCTCTTAATTCTTTAATGCAATTTCTATTTCTAGTCTTTATCGTACCAATAGGCATATTCAATTCTTCTGAAGCTTCTTTTTGTGTAAAGCCTTTAAAGTATAATAGCTCTATAACTTCGATACATTTTTTTGCTAATTTGTCTACAAATTTCTTTATTCCAATAGCATCAGTACTACTGTCTAAATTATCTTGAGACTCTATTATATCTACGAAAAAATCGGAGTTAAGGTTTTTACTTGCATTTTTAAACGCTTTAGATCTTGTTTTGTCTATCGCCGCATTTCTAGCAATATTAATTAACCAAGTAAAAAAACGTCCTTTTTTAACGTCGTAGCTATCTGATTTGTGCCAAGCTTTTATAAAAACGTCTTGCATAAGTTCTTCAGCAATAGTGTTATCTCTAACAATATTGTAAATAACGCCATGCATACTATCACTATACATATTGTATAGTTTCTCGAATGCTTTTTCGTCCTTATTTTTAAATTGTATTACTAAATTGTCTAAATCCATATACGAATTAATGTGACTTCTAAGATATGATTTAATGGCATAAAAAAATCGCTTAAAAGCGATTTTTTTATAATAATATGGTAGGGTAATTATTCTATAATTCCACCACAGCTTACACGTCCACCAGCTGCACCAGTTGGTTGCGTTGTGTAGTCATCTGTACCTGCATGTACAATAATTGCTCTTCCTACAATGTCTTTGTTTTTGTCTCCACATCCAATACACCATTCATCAGTAGATAGCATAATTGTTGCATGTCCATTAGCATCTGCTTCCATGTTTCCAATATCTCCTTTATGGTAACCTTCCGGGCTTCCCCATTTTCCGTGAGGTGCTCCAGTTGGGTTCCAATGTCCTCCTGTAGATTTTCCGTCATCTGAAGAACAATCTGCTGTTTGATGAATATGGATTGCATGCATACCTGGCTCTAATCCACTTAACATTGCAGTAAATTTAATTTTTCCGTCTTCTTCTGTAAATACAGCATTTCCAGTTGCAGTACTTCCGCTTTTAGATTCTAATTTTAATTTGATTTTTTTAGCAGTTTCCGCTACTGTTTTTTCAGTTTCAGGTTGTGTTTTGTCCTTTTTACAGCTTATAAATACGCCAAAGGTTAACACTAATAGTAGTAATGATATTTTTTTCATTGTATGATTTTTTTATTTGATTTGTTTAAAGTTAAGCAGATAATTATGCTTTTGCAAATTACAAACAATTAATCTAAAGTAAAGGTTTTAATTTCATCTATTGCTTTAGTCATATTTATCTTAATAATGGACTGGTAATAAGGTTTAAAGGTCTCATCAAAAAAGCGATTTGTTTTATCAAGTGCTGCTTTTAAATCGGTTTTAGCATGCTGTAGCAACGTATGTTCTGTACTTGTTAGTCCAGATTGTCTTGTTGCTGTGTACCAAGAAGCGCCTCCTAATCTGTTATTAACACTTACATCTAAGGTTTTTGTAATTCCTTGTCGCTTATCTTGTTTTCCAACATAGATATCTAAAAGCGTATCTATCTCTTTAATAATGTCTTTAGAGGCTTTTATTTGGTCTTTATACTTGTCTTTATCTAATGCTGTTAATTCTGTTTTATACTTTTCAGCTAAGGTTTTATTTTTAGCTAATTGCTTTGTGGCATCCGCAGCAATTTGTCGCATGTTTTGTATTTCTTTTAAAGCAGCATAAACGTCGTCCGTGTTTTTTGCAGAGACCTCTAATCTAGGGTCTGAAGCTACCGTGATCATCGTTTCAGAAGATTGATCGCCATATTCTAAAACAGCTTTGTATGTTCCGGGTTTTACATCAACACCACCAGATTCTCTTTTTTGTTTTCTAATGGTTCTTGAAGGTCTATCGCCTCCTTTTTCGTCCATGTACCAAGTCCATTTGTGTAGGCCTTTTTCCTCAGGAACTTTACGTTTTAAGGTTCTAATTAATTTGTCTCCGTTGTATAGTTTAAGTGAAATAGAATCCCACTTGATAGCGTTTTTACTGCTTTCTGTTTCAGCTTCAGCGTTATCATCATCTGTATCTTTTTTATCTTCTTTTAAAGCTTTTACCGGATTAACTAAATACGTGAATTGTGCACCACGACCTCTGTTTTCTCCATGAAACATGGCGTCTGCACCAAATCGACTTCCTGTAGGCTGTTGGTAAGCAGCTTGATAAGCAGTAGGAGGTGAGAATAGTTGAATTTTATTAGCAATTACCTGCTTGCTTTTTGCAATAGCACGCAATGGTCTAATATCATCCAATACCCAAGCAGCACGTCCAAAAGTACCAATTACTAAATCGTGTTCTCTTGGATGGATTACTAAATCTTTTACAGATACCGTAGGGAAACCTGAAGTCCATTTAGTCCATTTATCTCCTGCATCAACAGATATGTATAACCCATCATCAGTCCCTAAAAACATTAAGTTTGGCTCTACTAAATCTTCAACAATAGATAAGGTGTAACTTTTAACATCATTTTCATCTACGATACGTTCCCAGGTCTTTCCGTAGTTTTTAGTACGGTAAGCATACGGTGTGTAATTAAAACGTCTATAATCATTCGCGATAAGCAATGCTTCTCCTTTATTTTTATTACTTGCTTTTATTTGCGCTACCCAACTTCCTTTTGGCAAACCTCTTAGGTTGTTAGAAACGTCGTCATAACTCTGTCCTCCATTTTTAGTGACATGTACACGACCATCATCTGTACCTACCCAAAACACATCTTTTTCAACAACAGATGGTTCGATAACCAAAATAGTACAATGGTTTTCTGCACCCGTTGCATCCATTGTTAAACCACCACTTTCGTGCTGTTTTTGTTTTTCAGGATCGTTAGTGGTTAAATCTGGAGAAATAACCGTCCAAGTCAATCCTTTATCTGTAGATTTATGTACAAATTGACTACCAAAATAAATGGTGCTATTATCAAATGGATCAATATTTATAGCACTATTCCAGTTAAATCTAAGCATTACATCTTTATCAGGATGTATTGGTTTTACAGTATAATTGTTTCCTGTCTGCCAGTCGTATCTGCTCACAGAGCCTTGCTGACTCATAGACCAACCGTAACGCGAATTGTCTTTATCCGGTACGACATCAAACCCATCTCCAAAACTAATTTCTTGCCAATAGCTATTTCTTATAGCTTGTGCACGCCAAACGTAAGCTGGACCTCTCCAAGATCCATTATCTTGCATCCCTCCATATACATTATATGGATACTCATTATCTACATTGATATGGTAAAACTGTGCAACTGGAATATTACCAACAAAACGCCAGTTTTTTCCACCATCTTTTGTAATGTTTAATCCACCATCATTACCATCAATCATAAAATCACCATTAGTCGGGTGGATCCACCAAGCATGATGGTCAGGGTGTACACCATTGTCTGCGCCATAAGCAGGCATTAATTGCTTGAAGTTTTTACCGCCATCTTCACTAACATTTATATAGGTGTAAACAGAATACACACGGTTTTCGTTTTGTGGGTCTACATATATTTCAGAATAATAAAAAGGTCTATTTCCAATATCACTTTTGTCATTTACTTTTTTCCATTTAAAACCTCCATCTTCACTTTTGTAAAGGGCATTTTTTTTAGCTTCGACTAAAGCATAAATAATATTTGGTTTATTAGCAGCAATTGCAACACCAATACGCCCTAATTCTCCTTTAGGAAAACCTTCTTTTTCTGTTACTTTAGTCCAGTGTTCTCCACCATCATGAGTAATATGTAATCCAGAACCTGATCCCCCAGATTTAAAAAACCAAGGGTCACGTTTGTGCTCCCAAAGTGTTGCAATTAATTTGTTAGGATTGGTAGGATCCATAACTAAGTCTGCAGCTCCTGTTTTATTGTTAGCAAATAATATTTTTTTCCATGATTTACCACCATCTGTTGTTTTAAAAATACCACGTTCTGGATGTTCTCCCCATGGACTACCAATTGCAGCAGCATAAACAATATCAGGATTTGTTGGGTCTATGACTACGCGATGGATATGTCTCGTGTTTTCTAAACCCATAGATTGCCACGTTTTTCCTGCGTCTAAAGATTTATATATTCCGTAACCACCATTTAAACTATTTCTAGGATTACCTTCTCCTGTACCAACCCAAATAACGCTAGGGTTAGATTGTTGTATAGCAACAGCTCCCACAGATGCGGTAACCTCTTTGTCAAATACAGGGTTCCATTTTATACCACCAGAAGTCGATTTCCATAAACCGCCAGATGCCGTACCAACGTACATAATATCTGGGTTGCTATGTACAACGTCTATAGATGTAACGCGTCCAGACATTCCGCCAGGACCAATGTTTCTTGGTGTCATGTTTTTGACTAAATCCATAGAGAATTCTTGCGAAAACCCTGTCAAAGAGAAGAGTAGTAAAAAGATAAAGGATAATTTTTTCATATTGGATTGATTAGTTTGCCTAAAGTTAATCAACATTATCTTAAATAGATGTTAAGACATTTATTTTGGTGTTAAAATGTCGTATTTTTATACTGCATGAAAAACAAAAATAATAACAGAAAAGGCTTTGTATTTAAACCATACGAAGCCCCTTCACAATCCCCTTTCGAAAAGCTTTTTGATGTTTTTAAAGAGTTGATTACGCATACCTCCGGAGATTTTGACGAAGCTATAGATTGGCTTCGCGAGTTAGATAAAGAATACAAATTAACGACTCCGGATTATACAATTGACGACTTTGTAGAAGACCTTAAAGCTAAAGGCTACATACGTGAAGAAATTAAACCAGACGGTAAAAAAGGTAACGCTATTACAGCAAAAACTGAGCGCGCTATTAGACAATCTGCGTTAGATCAAATATTTGGTAATATTAAACGCAGCGGATCCGGAAACCACAAAAGTAAAGGTGTTGGAATAGGAGATGAGCATACTGGCGATTTTAGAAACTACCAATTTGGAGACAGTTTGGATAAAGTGTCTATGACGGAAAGTTTGCGAAACGCACAAATTAATCATGGTATTGGCGATTTTAATTTAACCGAGGATGATTTGGTGGTTGAGGAAACCACACACAAATCGCAAATGAGTACGGTGTTAATGATAGATATCAGTCACAGTATGATTTTGTATGGTGAAGATAGAATTACGCCTGCCAAAAAAGTCGCGATGGCTTTAGCCGAATTAATTACAACACGCTACCCAAAAGATACCTTAGATATTTTAGTTTTTGGTAACGATGCTTGGCCAATTAAAATTAAAGATTTACCCTATTTAAATGTTGGACCTTACCATACAAACACTGTAGCCGGTTTAAAATTAGCAATGGATTTATTGCGTCGTAAGCGTAATACTAACAAGCAAATTTTTATGATAACAGATGGTAAACCAAGTTGCTTGCGTTTGCCTGACGGAACCTATTATAAAGATAGTAATGGCTTAAATCCATACATCACTAATAAATGCTATGCCCAAGCGCAGCAAGCTAGAAAATTGCATATTCCAATCACTACATTTATGATTGCTCAAGATCCTTATCTAATGCAATTTGTAGAAGAATTTACGCATGCCAATCAAGGAAAAGCCTTTTATACAGGTTTGAAAGGACTAGGTGAGATGATTTTTGAAGATTACGAAACAAACAGAAAAAAGAGAATTAAAGGATAGTGTTTTAGTTAAGAATTAAGAGTGAAAAGTGAAAAATTTCTCACTCCAATTAATAAAAAAAATAAAAGAATAAAGAGGATAGAAAAAACAGAGTAGAGAAGACGTAATGTTAAGTCTATTTTCTTTTGTCTATTATCTCTTTTCTAAAAATTAGATATGGAAATAAAAAATATAAAGATTTTAGGCGAATTAAAAAAAGCTGGATATAAAAGTAAGTCTATTAAAGACGAATTAAGAGATAATTTAATTGAAAGAATAAAAAGTAAAACAACTGTTTTTGAAGGTGTGCATGGTTACGAAAATACTGTGATTCCTGAGTTATAACGTGCTATTTTATCACGACATAATATTAACTTTTTAGGATTACGTGGTCAAGCTAAAACCCGCTTAGCGCGTTTAATGCTAAATTTATTGGATGAGTATATTCCTGTGGTTGAAGGGTCCGAAATTAATGACGATCCATTACAACCAATCTCACGTTTTGCAACAGAATTGATTACAGAAAAAGGAGATAAAACACCAATTACTTGGATGCATAGAAGCGAGCGTTTTGCAGAGAAATTAGCAACTCCAGATGTTACTGTTGCAGATATTATTGGTGATGTAGATCCAATAAAAGCAGCAAACTTAAAGTTGAGTTATGCAGATGACAGAGTAATACATTATGGGATGATTCCGCGTGCAAACCGTTGTATTTTTGTTATTAATGAACTACCAGATTTACAAGCTAGAATACAAGTGGCTTTATTTAATATTCTACAAGAAGGTGATATACAGATTAGAGGATTTAAATTGCGTTTACCTTTAGATATGCAGTTTATTTTTACTGCAAATCCTGAAGATTATACCAATAGAGGAAGTATTGTAACGCCTTTAAAAGATAGAATTGGATCGCAAATTTTAACGCATTATCCAAAAGATATTGAAACTGCTAAAATTATTACGCAACAAGAAGCTAAATCTGATGGTCGTCAAAAAGATAGTATTCATGTACCAGAATTAGCAAAAGACTTATTAGAACAAATTGTATTTGAAGCTAGAGACAGTGATTTTATTGACGAAAAAAGTGGTGTAAGTGCACGTTTAAGTATTACCGCTTTTGAAAACTTATTAAGTACTGCAGAACTTCGTGCTTTAAAGAATGGAGATGATACTACAACCATTAGATTATCTGACTTTTTAGGAATTATTCCTGCAATTACAGGTAAAGTAGAATTGGTTTATGAAGGAGAACAAGAAGGCGCAGCACAAGTGGCTTACAACTTAATTGGTGAAGCAGTTAAAAGTTTATTTCCTGAGTTTTTTCCTAAAATAGAAAAACTTCAAAAGCAAGAAGACGAAAGTCCTTATGACGATATCGTATCATGGTTTTTTAATAATTCAGAAGGGTTTGAATTGTTAGATGGTTTGCGTGATAAAGAATACAAAGCACTATTAGATGCTGTATCTCCTTTAGATGATTTATTAGGAAAACACCAAGCCAAACTAACAAAACAAGAAAGTTATTTTGTTAAAGAATTTGTACTTTGGGCTTTAGTAGAATATAAGCAATTAAGTAAATATAGATTTACGGAAGGGATTCAGTTTAAAGACCCTTATGGTAGTTTTATAAGTGGATTATAAAATAATAACACTAGAATAAATAAAAAAAAGCAATCTCAATTTGAGGTTGCTTTTTTTATATTATTAATTGTTTACTGCTCTGATAGGATGCGTTTATTTTTTTTAATCTGTTTCGGTTTTAACCATAATAAAAAACCACTAAAAGAAATAAATAATAAGCCTAGTCCAATAATCGTGGAGTAGATCAATTTTAGAGGCGTCGTTTTGAAGTTTAATAAATAATCGACAATAGAGCCATCATGAATCATTTCAATTAAATCCGCTGTTCTTGTTTTTGCCGAAATTATTTCCCCAGTATAACAATTGATTTGTAACTCCGTAAAATGGTCTTCAAATCTAACTTTAGCAATACCTTTTCTAGGTCTGTAGTCTATCCTATTTATAGCGGTTGACAGTTTAAGACTATCAATATATTGTATTGCGTTTTGCTCTATTTTAGCTAATGAAATTAAAGGGGTGTTGTTAGATGCTACTTTTACGGTAGAAGGTTTAAAACCAAGTTGGTCCTTCCATGCTAAAAGTAAACCCGTTGCACTCATGATAACTATAAATAGTAATAATGAGACAGCTACAATCCGGTGCGTTTTACGATACCAACGTGTCGATTTTGCTAAGTTTTTGTTCTTCTTTTTCACGGGATATAATTAACAACTATTCTAAAGAATTTGATGAACAAGAATTCTTAAAAATTAGTTAATTTTAACTTTCCGTAACATTAAAAACACACGGTACTAAACTATTTTAGTTACTACGTCTATATCGCTATGTAGTGTTTTATGCACTGGACATTTATCAGCAATTTGAAGAATACGCTGTATTTGTTTATCGTCTAAATTTCCTTTCAGTTTAATTTCTCTATTAAAAGTGTCTACTTTGATTTCTTTTTGCTCACCATTTTCAACAATCTGTTTCGCTACTTTAGTATGCGAGGTGTGCACTTCAATGTTTTGCAAATCCCAACCTTTTCGTTTAACATACATCTGAACAGTCATGGCCGTACAAGCAGATAATCCCGCAGAAACAAACTCATATGGTGAAGGACCAAAATCATTTCCACCAAAACTAGTAGGCTCATCAGCCATCATGGTATGGCTTCCCACGGTCATTTGTGTAGTGAAACCATCTTCTGCATCTAGACTTGCAACTGCTTGGTGTGTTGTGGAAACCGTATCTGTTTTAGGGATAGAAATATAGCGTTTTGCCCAACTAGCTATTACACTTCCAACATAAATAGAATCTTCCTTTCGCATTAATAAATGATCGGCACCATCAAGAGATACAAAACTTTTTGGATGTCTAGCAGCAACGTAAATTTCTTCTGCATTTTCAATTCCAACCGTAGTGTCTTGTGGCGAGTGCATTACTAACAAAGCTTTACGTAAGTTTTTAGCAACGTTTGGCAACGACTTTGTTTCTATGTCGTCTAAAAATTGTTTTTTGATTGTAAACGGACGCCCGCCAATACTCACATTTGCTTTTCCTGTAGCTTTTATTTCGTCAACACTACTTTTAATGAGATTCTCGACATGTTTTGGATTTGAAGGCGCTCCAATTGTTGCAACAGCTTTAACGGAATCTATTGTAGAAGCTGCAAAAATAACAGCAGCACCACCTAAAGAATGTCCAATTAAAAGGGTAGGAGCGGTATAGTTTTCTTTTAAATAATTAGAGGCACTAATTAAATCATCCACATTTCCTGAAAAATTAGTATTTTCAAAATCACCTTCACTTTCTCCTAAACCAGTAAAATCAAAACGTAATACACCAAAGCCATTAGAGGTTAATTCGCGAGTAATATTTTTTACTGCAGATAAGTTTTTATTACAAGTAAAACAATGTGCGAATATGGCAAAATTATGAGGATGTTGATTTATTGGAAGTTCTAAACGACCAACTAATTGTTGCCCTTCTGCATTAGTGAAATTTATTTTTTGAATATTCATTGTGTTGCGATTTTATATTAAGTCGAAAAAAAGTGAAAGCCTTTCAAATAATTATATTACCAAGTATTTCTAGATTTAATATTCGCTTCGCAAAATTTAATGATTTCTACAATTCTCTTTTGTTTTGTAGCTTCTCGTTTTGCTTGATTTAGCCAATACAAATAATGTTTTTTGTAAGATGGGGCAAAGTTGTTATAGTTTTCAAAAGCTTTAGGATTATCTTCAAATGCCAATTGTAATGCTTCTGGAATGATACCTTTCTCAACTTCATCTAAAGCAGTCCAACTTCCGTTTTTCTTACCTGTTTTAATTATTTCTAAGCCTTTTGGATGCATTAAATCTTCGGCAAGTAAGGTTTTTATATGTCTTTTGTTAAGTGCACTCCAGACACTTTTAGGATTACGTTTACAAAAGTATTGCCTTCGTTTTCCATCTCCTAAACTCTTGACAGTACTATCTATCCAACCATAGCACAAGGCTACTTTTACAGCTTCTTCCCAACGCATACTTTTGTTTTTGTGGTTTACTTTGTAAAAGATGAGGTAGATACCATCATCACTGTCGTGATTGATGTGTAACCATTCTCGCCATGCTGTGTCTGATTTAAAATAGTATTCTTCTAAATTCATTTTTAAAATTCTTTTACCGTAATATAAAAGTCTCTATCCACGACTACTTTAGAATTTTTAGACTTTAATTTTAAAGTTTGATTTTTTGAAGTTGGCAAAATCCATTGGGACTGACCATTAATTTCAATTTGAATAGGCATTACAAAGCCATCAACGGTATTAGTCCATTTGTAGTTAAGTTTTTTACCTTCAACTTTATATTCTAAAACAGGAATTTTAATACTCCTTAAATACTGATTAAAAAAGCCTTTTAAATCTAAACCAGATGCTTCTGCTAAATAATCTTCAATTTGCTGTGTTGTTACCGTTTGATGATAAAACTTACTATTTAACGTACGTAGTATCTGTCTCCATTTTTCGTCGTCATTAACTAATTGACGTAAGGTGTGTAACATATTTTCTCCTTTGTAATACATATCTCCAGAGCCTTCATTGTTTACATTATATTGCCCTATTAATGGTCTATCGTTTCTTACGTTTTTTCTTTTACCAATGACATATTCAGCAGCAGCTTCTTTTCCGTAATAGTAATCTAAAAATAGGTTTTCAGAATAAGATGTAAAACTCTCATGAATCCACATATCTGCAATATCTATATTGGTAATATTATTGGCAAACCACTCGTGTCCAGATTCATGGATGATTATAAAATCAAATTTTAAACCCCAACCAGTTCCGGATAAATCATCACCTAGATAGCCATTCATATATTTATTTCCGTAGGTTACAGAGCTTTGATGCTCCATTCCTAAATAAGGCACTTCGACTAACTTAAAACTATCTTCGTAAAAAGGATACGGTCCAAACCAATGCTCAAATGCTTTCATCATTTTTGGGGCATCTTTAAAATGCTCTTTTGCTTTTTCAAGGTTTTCTTTTAAGACGAAGTAATTCATATCTAAATCACCTTTTTCACCTTTATAAACTTCAGAGAAATTAGCATAGTTACCAATATTTATATTGACTCCATAATTATTAATTGGGTTGGCAACGTGCCAATTGGTAGTTATAGTTTCATCTTTATTATCAATAACACTTTTAAGTCTTCCATTAGAAACATTCATTAAACCTTTTGGTACAGTGACACTAATATCCATACTATCAACTTCATCATACATGTGGTCTTTGTTTGGCCACCAAACGCTAGCTCCAAGACCTTGACAGGATGAGGCAATAAAATGATTACCATTATTGTCTTTTTTCCAAGAGATTCCGCCATCCCAAGGCGCTCTAATAGCTTCACGTGGTTTCCCTTCGTAATAAGCAATTACGCTATTTGTTTCGCCTATATTTTGTTGGTCTTTAAGTGTAATAAAATGTGCATTTCCATCGTGTTTAATCTCTAATGCTTTATCATTTTGAGTCACTTTAGTCAATACTAATGGTTCTTGCAAATCAATTTGTAATACTTGGTTTGGTTTTAAAACAGTATACTGAATTGTGTTTTTACCAGCAATAGTTTTGGTCTCCGGATTAACCTTTATATCTAAATGGTAATAGGTTAAATTCCACCATTCACGCTCTGGCGTGATACTTCCGCGCAGTGTGTCTTGATGCGTAAACTTGTTTTTTTCTTGAAGTAAGCCTTGTGCATTTGCATTGACACAGAGCGTTATAACTAAAACTAAGGTTGAAATTAGTGTTTTATTCATTCTGAAATTTATCTTATTATTTTATTAGGAAACACCACAGGGCTTTCAAAACCGTCTTTTCCAACAGAAGCAATCCCGAAGAAATAGTTGTCAATAACGATGCCATCTAGCATAAATTCTGAGACATCACCAACATAACGACTGTTGTCCCAAGTAGGAGATGTGGTATCTCTCCAGTAAATTTTATAACCGATTGCACCTTCAACTTTATCCCATTTAAATTTAACGGAAGGTTCTACAATACCACCAATAGCAACTGTTTTTGGAGCAGGAGGTGCCCAAGCCAAATTAGCCATATTTATAGCGTTAACAGTAGTCAGTTTTTTTGCGTATTCAAAATTGACGTGCTCAATAACATCGCCATATTTTATGCCATTTTCTTCTCTAATATCTTGGTGTTGCTGTACATAGTTTTCGTGCGCTTCCATAATTCGGATCCCTGCAAATCCTAAGTCGTTAAAAGGTCTATGGTGTCCACCGCGTCCAAAACGATCTAATCTATAAACCATCATCGGATTCATTTCTGGCATGTATGTTTTTACTGTTTTATGTACGTAACGGGCTAATTGACGAGAAATCCCATCGACTTCTCCCCCATAAAAACGTCTAAGTGTACGTTCTCTCTCGGTTTCGTTAGCAGGAACAGGTTCTGAAAAAATTCTAAAAGTGCGATTATCAATAACACCATCAACACCTTTAATGTTTCCAATCATGTCATTGTTAAGTATTCCGATAATATCCCAACCTTGCGCTTTAGCATATTTTGCTAAGCCACTACCGCCAAAAAGACCTTGCTCTTCTCCAGATAAACCAACATAAACAATACTGTTTTCAAATTTGTATTTGGACAAAACTCTTGCAGCCTCAATAGTTCCGGCCATACCAGAAGCATTATCGTTTGCCCCAGGTGCATCTTTTGTAAACTCCATGGTATCACTTCCACGAGAGTCGATATCACCACTCATTATAATATAACGATTTGGATATTTCGTTCCTTTTTGAATAGCCACAACATTGACAATCCAAGCATCGTGTGGTACGCGCTTGTTACCTTCTTTAGTAACAAAGTCTTTTTGATACGTTACGTCTAAGCAATTTTTACAGTCGGAAGAAATAGCTTCAAATTCTGATTTTATCCATCGTCGTGCAGCACCAATTCCTCTAGTTTCTGAAATAGTATCACTAAAGGTGTTTCTAGTACCAAAATCGACTAATTTTTGAATGTCTTTTTCAATGCGTTCTGCGGAAACAGCATCAATAATATCATATATCTTTTGGCTAGTTTGTGCGGTTGTTATTAAGGTGAAAGTTAAAAAACTTATTACAAGGTATATCTTTTTCATAGTTATTCTTTTAAAATTAAAGTTCCGAAAACGGAAGCGTCTATCCATCCTCTATTTTTATCTTTTCCTTCAATAGCTTCAGACCCAATAAAGTTTTCTCGAGTTTTACTTTTGTCATTATCGCAGTATGCAATAGCAAATCCTATATTTTTATCCGTTTTTAGTGTTACTGGATTATTTTGTTTTCCATCTACAAAACTATCGTCATATATATTTATTTTAAGTTCCCAAATAGACGTGTTTTCAGAAGTGATACGTTTAGATTGGACATGATTATTGTATAATGTTGGTATGTCACCAGGTGCAATATCCACGACATTGCCATCTAATCCTACGTGATAGGCAAAAGCATTATGATTATATTGATGTTGCCCACCACTATTATCTTCATCTATAAACACCTCGACACAATCGTTATCCCACCATAGTTTTAAGGGCTCTTTGTTTATTGTAGTTAGTAAATCATCATGTATTTCTACTAAAGCATATAAAGCATTGGCGTCCCAGGCTAATTTATATTGACCTTTAAAATCGTCTTCAGAGTAGGTGTCTCCCAACCATTTTTGATCAATTGGATACCATTTTGAAGATTTCCAAATAGCTTCTGTAGCTTTTCCATCTATTGTTGGACTAGTAATAGCTTTGTGTACAACTTTAAGTTGTTTAGCTGGTTTTGGAATAATAGTTTTATCTTCCTTACAGCTTATTAATAGAAGTGTTGTAAAGAGTAGAATGATGAGTTGTTTCATTACTTTTAAAATTTCTTCTAAATTAATGAAAAATAAAAAACCACTTCAATTTGAAATGGCTTTTAACTAATAATTTACGACTTAGGTTTTGTTTGAATTAAAAAAAAAGCTGTTTCATTACAAAACAGCTTTTTTAGGGTAATTAAAACTTAATTTTTAGAAGCAGTATTTTCCTTCTGCTTTTACTTTTTCAGCAATCTCGATACGTAAATCTACGATATCTGGATAGTTAGCATATTTTGTAAAACGCTTAAGCCCCATTAACATCATACGTTGTTCGTCTCCTTCAGCAAAAGAAATAATACTTTCTTTTCCTTTTTCTTCAACGATATCTACAGCATGATATAAATATAATTTAGCCATTGCGATTTGAGCAGATTGCTCTTTTTCGCTAGTACGCTTAACATTTTTCTCTGTTCTTAAAATTGCAGATTCTGCCATGTAGATTTCAATTAAGATATCTGCAGCTGCAATTAATAATTGTTGATGATCTTCTAATTGAGGACCATATTTTTGAACAGCACCACCAGCAACCATTAAGAATGTTTTCTTAAGTTTTGCTATCATGATTTTTTCTTCTGAAAATAACTCAGAGTAATCAGGCGTTTCAAAAGATGGTATACCCATTAATTCTTCTTGTACTTTAGAAGCAGGACCTAATAAGTCTACATGACCTTTCATTGCCTTTTTTACTAACATACCAACAGCTAACATTCTGTTAATCTCGTTAGTTCCTTCATAAATACGTGCAATTCTAGCATCTCTCCAAGCTGACTCCATAGGCGTTTCTTCAGAGAATCCCATTCCACCAAAAATTTGGATTCCTTCATCTGCACAATTTTGTACATCTTCAGACACAGCAACTTTTAAGATAGAACACTCAATTGCATATTCTTCAACACCTTTAAGTTCTGCTTCTTGATGTGTATTTCCAGCAGCTTCACGCATTGCGATTCTGTCTTCAATATTTTTAGCAGCTCTATAAGTAGCAGATTCACCAGCATAAGCACTTGCAGCCATTTCAGCTAACTTTACTTTAATTGCTCCAAAATCTGCAATAGGTGTTTTAAATTGCTTACGCTCTTTAGCATAATTTACAGCAGTAGTTAAAATTCTTCTTTGAGAATCTAAACATGCAGCAGCTAATTTAATACGACCAACGTTAAGTGCATTCATCGCAATTTTGAAACCTTCACCACGACCAGCTAACATATTTTCAGCAGGAACAACAGTGTCGTTAAAAAATACTTGACGCGTAGAAGAGGCACGAATACCTAATTTATGTTCTTCTTCACCTAAAGTAATCCCATTTGGAGTATCTCCATTATATTCTACTATAAATCCAGTAATATTTTTATCACCTTCAATACGAGCAAAAACGATCATCACGCTACAGAAACCTGCATTTGAGATCCACATTTTTTGACCGTTAATTTTGTATGATTTTCCATCTGCAGAAAGCTCTGCAGTTGTTTTACCAGAATTTGCATCAGATCCAGCTCCAGGCTCTGTTAAACAGTAAGCTCCAAACCACTCTCCAGATGCTAATTTTGGTACGTATTTTTGTTTTTGCTCCTCTGTACCATATAAAGTAATTGGCATAGTACCAATTCCTGTATGAGCACCAAAAGCAGTACTAAATGATCCAGTTCCAGAAGAAATATAATCACAAGTTAATACTGTAGAAACAAATCCCATTCCCATTCCGCCAAAAGCTTCAGGTACTGCGACACTTAAAAAGCCCATGTCTCCAGCTTTACGCATAACTTCTTCAGTTAATGCATAATCTTTAGCTTCAAAACGTGCTTTATGAGGAATGATCTCACGATCATTAAATTCCATTACAGAATCTTTCATCATTGATTGTTCTTCTGAAAAATCTTCAGGAGTAAACACGTCTTCACAATTTGTTTCTTTTACAAGGAATTGACCTCCTCTTAATATATCTTTTTCTTCTGTTGCCATAACTATATTATAATCTTGTTATACTTATTATTGTTTGTCTGTTCAAGCGTAGTCGAGTACTATTTTTTTTACTATCCGATTTAAAAAGTCTCGACTGCGCTCGACCGGACAGAAATCATGTGTTGTATTAATTAAGGAATTCGAATATTCCGCAAGCGCCTTGACCTGTTCCAACACACATGGTAACTGCACCATATTTGCCTTGCATGTCACGCTTACGCATTTCGTCAAAAAGTTGTACAGATAATTTTGCTCCTGTACATCCTAATGGGTGACCCAATGCAATTGCACCACCATTTACGTTAATAATATCTGGGTTAAGACCTAACTCTCTAATTACCGCTAAAGATTGAGAAGCAAAAGCTTCATTTAACTCAATTAAAGATAAATCGTCTTGTTTTAATCCTGCTTGTTTTAGTGCTTTTGGAATAGCTTTTACTGGTCCAATACCCATAATACGAGGCTCAACACCTGCAGCAGCATAGTTTACCATTCTTGCAATTGGCTCTAAACCTAACTCTTTAACCATATCTTCACTCATAACCATTACAAAAGCAGCACCATCACTCATTTGTGACGAGTTACCAGCTGTAACACTTCCTCCAGCAGCAAATACTGCTCTAAGTTTTGCTAAAGCTTCTTTACTTGTTCCTGCACGAGGTCCTTCATCTTTAGTTACTGTGTAAGATTTTGTTGCTTTCTTTCCGTTAGCATCAATGTAAGTTTGTTCTACTTCAATTGGTACTATTTGATCTTGAAAACGATTTTCAGCTTGCGCTCTTAATGCTTTCATATGCGAATTGAATGCAAATTCATCTTGGTCTTCACGAGATACTTTAAACTGTTTTGCAACAGCTTCTGCAGTATTTCCCATTCCCCAATAATAATCTTCATGACCTGCTTTTACGATATCGTAGTTCAATTCTGGTTTAAAACCAGTCATTGGTACGCTACTCATACTTTCTGCTCCACCAGCAATAATACAATCTGCCATTCCAGCTTGTATTTTTGCAGTTGCCATACCAATTGTTTCTACTCCAGAAGAGCAAAAACGGTTTACAGTTACACCAGGAACATCCACAATATCTAATCCCATTAAAGAGATTAAACGTGCCATATTTAATCCTTGAGAACCTTCTGGCATTGCGTTACCAACAATAACATCGTCAATACGCTTTGGGTCTAAACCAGGCAATTCCTTCATCATATACTTGATGGTTTCGGCTGCCAATTCATCTGTTCTTTTAAAACGGAACACGCCTTTTGGTGCTTTACCAACTGCGGTTCTATATGCTTTTACTATATATGCTGTTTTCATTTTTCTTAGTTTCTTAAAGGTTTACCTTTTGTTAACATGTGCTGAATACGCTCTAAAGTTTTACGTTCTGTACATAAACTTAAGAAAGCTTCACGCTCTAAATCCAATAAATATTGTTCTGTTACGCGTGTTGGTTCAGATAAATCTCCACCAGCCATTACGTAAGCTAATTTATTAGCGATTTTCATATCGTGTTCAGAAATGTAGTTAGAGTCTTCCATAGAGTCTGTACCTACCATAAACATTCCTAATGCTTGTTTACCTAAAACTAAAACGTCATCTCTTTTTACTGGTTGTGTGTAACCTGAATTAGCCATTAGCATAGCGTGTTGTTTTGCAACTGCTATTTGACGGTCTTTGTTTACAACCACAACATCTTTTCCTTTTTGCAATAAGTTTAAGTCAAAAGCTTCGTAAGCAGAAGTAGATACTTTAGCCATACCTATAGTTAAGAAATGCTCTTGTAAAACGTTTAATTGTACATCGCCTTTATGGAAAAGGTCTTGCGCTCTTAAAGCCATTTCTTTAGAACCACCACCACCAGGAATAACACCAACACCAAACTCTACAAGTCCCATGTAAGTTTCTGCTGCTGCAACTACTTTATCTGCGTGTAATGATAATTCACATCCACCACCTAAAGCCATTCCGTGAGGAGCAGAGATAGTTGGGATAGAAGAATAACGCATACGCATCATAGAATCTTGGAAATATTTGATAGCCATGTTAAGCTCATCATATTCCTGCTCTGCAGCCATCATGAAAATCATTCCGATGTTTGCACCAACAGAGAAGTTTGCAGCTTGGTTACCAACTACTAAACCAGCAAAATCTTTTTCTGCTAAATCAATAGCTTTATTTAATCCAGCTAAAACGTCTCCACCAATAGTGTTCATTTTAGATTGGAATTCTAGGTTAAGGATTCCGTCTCCGATATCTTCGATAACAACACCAGAGTTTTTAAACACTTCGTTTGTTTTTCTAATATTATCAAGGATAATAAAACTGTCTTGACCAGGTATTTTAGTTTGTTTTTTAGACGCAATATCATAAAAGAAAGAAGCTCCTTCTTTTACAGAATAGAAAGATGTGTTACCAGAAGCAACCATATCGTTAACCCAAGCAGCAGGTTCTAAACCTTCCGCTTTCATTAATTCAATTCCTTTTTCTACTCCAATAGCATCCCAAATTTGAAACGGTCCGTGTTCCCAACCAAAACCAGCTTTCATGGCATCATCAATCTTATAAAGCTCGTCTGAAATTTCAGGAATACGATTAGATACGTAAGCAAATAATGCAGTGAAGCTTTTTCTGTAAAACTCACCTGCTTTATCTTTTCCTTTTACTAATACTTTAAAACGGTCAACTACTTTATCAATCGTTTTCGTTAATTCTAAAGTTGCAAATTTTGCACGTTTAGCAGCACGGTATTCTAGTGTGTTTAAGTCAAGAGATAAAATTTCTTTTTTCCCTTCAGCAGACACCGTTTTTTTATAAAAACCTTGTCCAGTTTTACTTCCTAACCATTTGTTTTCCATCATCGTGTTGATGAAATCTGGTAATTCAAATAACTCTAAACGTTCGTCTTTAGGACAGTTTTCTCTAATTCCGTTTGCCACGTGAACCAAAGTATCTAAACCAACAACATCAACCGTACGGAAAGTTGCCGATTTTGGACGACCAATAACTGGTCCTGATAATTTATCTACTTCCTCAATAGTTAAATCTAAATCTTTAACTGCGTGAAATAAACTTTGGATACTAAAAATACCAACTCTGTTTCCGATAAAAGCAGGCGTATCTTTAGCAATAACAGATGTTTTTCCTAAGAATTTTTCGCCATATTCATTTAAAAATTCTAAAACAGAAGGATCTGTTTTTGGTCCAGGAATGATTTCGAATAATTTTAAGTAACGTGCAGGGTTAAAGAAGTGCGTTCCGCAGAAATGCTTCTGGAAATCTTCACTACGACCTTCACTCATAAAATTAATAGGGATTCCAGACGTGTTAGACGTAATTAACGTACCTGGAGTTCTGTATTTTTCTAAGTTTTCAAACACCATTTTTTTGATGTCTAATCTTTCAACTACAACTTCCATAATCCAATCTACATCTGCGACTTTTGCAATGTCATCTTCTAGGTTTCCTGTAGTGATACGACTAGCAAAAGCCTGACTGTAAATAGGTGATGGTTTAGATTTTAAAGATGCAGTTAAAGCATCGTTTACTAATCTGTTTCTTACGACTTTGTCTTCTAAAGTAAAACCTTTAGCTTTCTCTTTGTCGTTTAGTTCTCTAGGAACAATGTCTAATAGTAATACATTTACACCAATATTGGCGAAGTGACAAGCGATACCTGATCCCATGATTCCGGAACCAATAATCGCAACTTTTTTAATTCTACGTTTGCTCATATTATTTTAAAATGTGTTCTTTTTGATTGTATATTTTTTTGTTTGAAATCAATTCGTTGATAGTATCAGAAACTTCAAAAAAGTGTTTTAGCTTTTCTTCAGAAATATGATTTTTAATGGCGTCATTAAAAACTAATACACGCTCTTTAGCATCTTGACGTTTTTGTTTTCCAAACTCTGTTAAATAGATTAGTACACCGCGTCCATCATTTGGATTTGGTTTACGCACTATTAAATTTAATTCTTCCATGCGTTTTAAAATACGAGACAAACTAGTTGCTTCCATTCCCATTATAGGACCTAATGAAGTAGAAGGGGTTCCTTCTTCTTGATCAATACTTAACAAAGTAAAACCAGTAGCCATTGTAGTCCCAAATTTAGCAGCCTCCTCATTATACATTTTGTTGACAGCTAACCACGTGGTTCTAAGCATGTAGTCTATGGTTTTGTCCTTCATATTTTAAACATAATTATTTAGTGATATTGTAAAGATAGTAAAAATTTATTATGCACGCATAGTAAATTTAAAATTAGTGCATAAAAAAAGCTATCTAAATTTAGATAGCTTTTGAAAGTTTAACTTCTGTATATTTTATCATAAAGGTCTTGATAGATGCCTTTAATGATATCCCGTTTCATTTTTAATGTTGGTGTTAAATGTCCACCATCAATAGACCAAACATCTGGCGTTAGTTCAAAACGTTTAATACGTTCCCATTTTCCAAAGTGCGAATTGCAGTCGTCTATTTCTTCTTGTATTCTATCAATTACTATTTGAGAGCTAATAATGGCTTGTGGATTTTTTTCAATATTTAACGCTTTTCTTTGGATCCATTCTTCAATAAATTCAAAGTTAGGCTGAATAATAGCAGCTGGCATTTTTTCGCCTTCACCAACAACCATGATTTGCTCTATAAATCTTGATTGTTTTAATTCGTTTTCTAAAAGTGTCGGAATTACATATTTACCACCAGAAGTTTTAAACATTTCTTTTTTACGCCCTGTGATTTTTAAGAATCCGTCAGCATCAATTTCTCCTTTATCTCCTGTATGAAAATAGTCACCAGTCATTACGCTAGCTGTTTTTTCAGGATCGTTAAAGTATCCTAACATGACGTTTCTACCTTTTATAAGTAATTCGCCATCTTCAGCTATCTTAACATCTACACCGTCAATAGGTTTTCCAACCGTACCAACTCTAAACATATTGTTAGCATATTGACCAACAGATACCACTGGAGATGTTTCTGTTAAACCATAACCTTCCATGACTTGCATTCCAGCAGCACAAAAAATACGTGTTAATCTTGGTTGCAATGCAGCGCTACCAGAAACCATAGTTGTTAATTCGCCTCCAAGTGCATCTCTCCATTTACTAAAAATCAGCTTGTTGGCTATTTTTAATTGAAACTCATACCAAGCTCCATTTTCACCATAGGGTTTCCATTGCTCTCCAAGTTTAATGGCCCACATAAATAATCCTTTTTTGATACCAGTTAATTCGGCACCTTTAGCATATATTTTGTCGTATACTTTTTCTAATAGCCTTGGGACGACACTCATTAAATTAGGTTTAATTTCTTGAGCATTTTCTCCAATTTTATCAATGCCTTCTGCATAATAAATAGAAACACCGGCGTGTTGGTATAGGTATATAAGTACACGTTCAAATACGTGACAAATTGGTAAAAAGCTTAGTATTCTTGGGTTTTCGTGTGCTAAAGGCAAGCGTGGTACACTACTTAGTACGTTACTTGTAATATTGTCATGCGATAACATTACACCTTTAGGTTTTCCTGTTGTTCCTGATGTATATATAATTGTAGCTAAGTCATTAGGCTTAACACTATCCATTCTTTTTTGAACTTCTACTTGATTGGCAGTGTCTTTTCCTAATTCAAATAATTCAGAGTAATGTTTACAACCTTCTATATGGTCAAAACTATACACCTCTTTTAATTGGGTCTTAGCTCTAACTTTGTTTACTTTTTCTAATACGCCTGCATCAGAAACAAAACAATAGGTAGATCCACTGTGGTTTAAGATATATTCATAATCTTCAGCAGATATGGTAGGATAAATTGGTACGTTTTGAGCTCCTAACTGCAGGATACCAATGTCCATAATATTCCACTCTGTTCTGTTATTTGTAGAAATTACAGCAATTTTTTCATCTTTATTGACCCCTAATTTTAGTAAAGCTCTACTTACAGCATTAGCTTTGTCCAAATATTCTTGGGTTGATGTTTTTTCCCACACACCATCTTTTTTAGTTACTAAAGCAGCATCTAAATTATGTTTTTCTTGTTGGTAATAAGGGAAATCAAAAAGGCGAGTAATTTCTATCATCTGATATATTGCGAAGTTAATAAGTATTGCAAAGTATGAAAATTAAATTCTAATTCAAACAGTTGCAAAAAAAAGGAGCCGTAATTAAACAGCTCCTAAGCTAACTGATTGATAGCGTGAATACATGCTTTTTGATTTTTATTTAATAACTAACTATGTTTAAATGAATCCCTTAACTTTCATTTAAATTAAATAAAATGCACAAATTCTAAGCTAAATTATGTAAAATCTAACGAAATTAATTGTAAATAATCGTAAAAATTATTCTTTTAAATAATTACTTAAAAATTTATTTTCGGTTTTAAAGTAGTCTGCGGGCTTTAAATTCATAAAAAGCTTGAAGTCTTTAGAAAAGTGAGAAAAATCGTAATAAGCGTAGTAATCTATTAATTGAGAGATGGTTGCTTTGTTAGATTCGTACTGTCTCATTAAGCATAAAAACTTATATAATTTAATGAATTTTAAAGGGGTTAAACCTATTATTTTTTTGAACTGAATTTCTAAGTTTTTTTGAGAAATAGGAAAGATCTTTAATAATTCTTCCACATTAATAATACCTTCTCTTTCATAAATTACTTTGATCACTTCGTCTACTAGTATGGTGTTTTTACTTTCGTAAATATCCAATTTAGCAAGTTGATTTTCAATTTTAGAGGCTAGCGCTTCTCCTTTTAAGTTTTCTTTAAAAATAGGATTAAGTAAACTATATAAAGGACTGTCTACCTTTGAAAGGTCGATATGTTTATCTGTAAATTTAGAGATGTCTGTCTTTAATAATTTATAAAGTGCAGTAGGGTGGAAGCTAATACCAAAATTAAAATAAGGTTTTATAGCTTTTAAGGTGTATGATTTATACGACTGGCCTAAGACTATTAACCCCAAACTTTTATAGGTAATACTTTTAAAATTTGTTTCTATACCTTCCTCTGAGTCCACAAATATAATATGTGACTGTGCGGTTGGTATTATTTTTGAACTTAGCGGTATACTAGTTTCCGCGACGTTAAGCTCATAAAAATTTTGAACTAACTGGTTAGTGTTAGCACTTTTTATGTATCTAAAATTCATTAATAGCTTTTTGTACTGAATTATTACACCATAAACTTATGAAATTACTTACAGTTTATGGTGTAATTTTTTTATTATTTATTAATTATCCATTCTTTAGCGTTAACAAATGCCTCAATCCAAGGAGAGACGTCGTCTGTTCTGTTTTCTGGATAATTTGCCCAATTCCATTGGAATGTAGAACGCTCGATATGCGGCATCATAACAAGGTGACGTCCAGTTTTATCACACAACATGGCAGTATTAAAGTCTGAGCCATTAGGATTTGATGGGTAGCTATCATAACCATATTTGGCAACAATATTATAATCTTGCTCTGATTTTGGCAAGTTAAATTTACCTTCTCCGTGACTTATCCAAACCCCTAAAGTAGTGTCTTTTAAAGAAGAAAGCATTACAGAATTATTGTCTTGAACGGTTACTGATGTAAACGCACTTTCGTGTTTCTTAGAGTCGTTATGGTGCATCTTTCCATGTACATCATGCTCAGGATTAATTAGCTCTAATTCCATAAAGAGCTGACAACCATTGCAAATACCAACAGATAAAGTGTCTTCTCTTTTAAAGAAGTTATTTATTACCTTATTAGCGTTATCGTTATATTTTATTGCTCCAGCCCAACCTTTTGCAGATCCTAAAACATCACTATTAGAAAACCCACCAACAGCACCTAAAAACTGAATATCTTCCAATGTTTCGCGACCAGATATTAAATCTGTCATGTGTACATCTTTAACATCAAAGCCAGCTAAATACATAGCATTTGCCATTTCGCGTTCAGAATTACTTCCTTTTTCACGTAAAATTGCAGCTTTAGGTCTTGGTTTTGTAGTGTCTATACTTGGTAGTTTTCCTGTAAAATGTTCAGGGAACTTATAATCTAAAGGTTGATTTTTGAAATTATCAAAACGTGTTTTTGCTAAGCCATTTGCTGTTTGCTTTTGGTCTAACAAAAAAGATGTTTTATACCATGTATCTCTTAATTTAGAGATAGTCATAGATAATTTTTCTGTTCCGTTTGTAATATTTAAAGTGTCACCAGTTGTTACTTTACCAATGTTATAAAAAGTGATATTAGCATCAGAAAGTACTTTTTCTATCGTGGTATCTTTAGATTGAAAAACAATACCAGAATTTTCAGCAAATAGTACTTTACAAGAATCTTTCTCGTTTAAAGCAGTAATGTCTAAAGTGGCACCTAAATTAGTGTCAGCAAAACATAATTCTAATAAAGTTGTAATTAAACCACCGGAAGCCACATCATGACCAGCAATAATTTGATTGTCTTTTATTAGTTGTTGTATTGTATTAAATACTGTTTTTACATATTTAGCATCCTTAGTATTAGGAGTGCTGTTTCCTATTTTATTAAGTGTTTGTGCAAAACTACTACCACCTAATTTAAAATCGTCTTGAGATATGTTTATGTAATAAATGTCTCCACCGTTATTTTTAAGAACAGGTTCGATTACATTTTTTATATTGTTACAATTTGCTGCTGCAGAAATAATTACCGTCCCTGGAGAAATAACTTCTTCATTTTGGTATTTCTGTTTCATTGATAACGAATCTTTTCCTGTTGGAACATTGATTCCTAAGTCAATAGCGTATTCCGAAATAGCTTTAACTGCTTCATATAAACGTGCGTCTTCACCTTCGTTTTTACAAGGCCACATCCAGTTAGCGGATAATGAAACTGATTCTAACCCATCTTTTAATGGTGCCCAAATAATATTAGTTAAAGCTTCTGTGATACTGTTTCTACTTCCAGCAACAGGGTTAATTAAACCAGAAATGGGAGAATGCCCAATTGAGGTTGCAATTCCTTCTACACCTTTATAATCTAAAGCCATTACACCTAGATTATTAAGTGGTATTTGTAATGGTCCAACACATTGTTGTTTGGCAACTTTACCACCAACACAACGGTCTACTTTGTTTGTTAACCAGTCTTTACAAGCTACAGCTTCTAATTGTAATACTTGGTCTAGGTAGCTATGAAATTGGTTAGGAGTATACTCTAAATTACCATAATCTCTGGCAACCGTAGTATCCGTCATTATAGTTTTTGGAGAACTTCCAAACATATCCTCTAAAGCTAAATCCATAGGTTTATCACCTTTTGTTTTAGATTGGAATGTAAATCTGTGATTTTCTGTTACGTCACCTACGGTATACATTGGAGAACGTTCTCTGTCTGCAATTCTATTTAAGTGCTCTAAATGCTTTTCTGCAATAACTAGTCCCATACGTTCTTGAGACTCATTACCAATAATTTCTTTTGCAGATAAGGTTGGGTCTCCAACAGGTAAGGCATCTAAATCAATAGTTCCTCCGGTATCTTCCACTAATTCTGATAAACAGTTTAAGTGTCCACCTGCACCATGATCATGTATAGAAACAATAAAGTTTTCTTCACTTTCTACCATTCCACGTACAGCATTGGCAGCACGTTTCTGCATTTCTGGGTTTGAACGTTGTACAGCATTAAGTTCAATCCCTGACGCAAACTCTCCAGTGTCTGCAGAAGATACTGCAGCACCACCCATACCAATACGGTAGTTTTCTCCTCCTAATATTACTATTTTATCACCTTTTTTAGGCGTGTCTTTTAATGCTTGGTCTGCTTTACCATATCCAATACCACCAGCTTGCATGATTACTTTATCGTAACCTAATTTACGTTGAGATCCTTTGACAGCATTAGGTTTGGCATCTTTAGTTTCGTCATGCTCAAAAGTTAGTACGGAACCACAGATAAGTGGTTGTCCAAATTTGTTTCCAAAATCCGAAGCACCATTACTAGCTTTAATTAAAATATCCATTGGTGTTTGGTATAACCAAGGACGTGCGTCCATAGCTTGTTCCCAAGGTCTGTTATCTTCTAATCTAGAGTAAGAAGTCATGTAAACAGCTGTTCCAGCTAAAGGTAAAGATCCCTTTCCTCCAGCAAGTCTGTCTCTAATTTCTCCTCCAGAACCTGTTGCAGCACCATTAAAAGGTTCTACAGTGGTTGGGAAGTTATGTGTTTCCGCTTTAAGCGAAATAACAGAATCGTAATCTGTTTTTGTGTAATAATCAGGTACATCAGCTCGTTTTGGTGCAAATTGCTCCACTTTTGGACCTTTTATAAAAGCGACATTATCTTTATAAGCAGAAACAATAGTGTTTGGATGTTGCTTTGCTGTTTCTTTAATTAATTTAAAAAGAGATGTTGGTTTTTCTTCACCATCAATTATAAATGTTCCATTAAAGATTTTGTGACGACAATGTTCTGAGTTTACCTGAGAGAATCCAAATACTTCAGAGTCTGTTAATGGTCGTCCTATTTTTTTAGAAACACCATCTAAATAAGCGATTTCCTCATCGTTTAGCGCTAAACCTTCTTGTTGGTTATATGCTGAGATATCATCGATATTTAAGATAGGCTCTGGCTGAATATTAATAGTAAATGACTCTTGAGTTAAGGTACTATATTTTTCAGAAATCATAGGGTCAAAACCTTTAAAATCTTTGCTTGAAGCTTCAAATTCTTCAATTCTGATGATGCCTTCAATACCCATGTTTTGGGTGATTTCCACAGCATTAGTACTCCAAGGTGTAATCATAGCAGCTCTTGGGCCAACAAAAAAAGCATCTAACGATGCTTGTTCTATTTTTGGTTGGTCGCCAAATAACCATGTCAACTTTGAGATGGTTTGAGTTGATAATTCTTTTGTTGCTTGAACAGCAAAGACTTTACTGTTTTGGTTTCCGAAGAAATGAATCATTATGTTTTTAGTTTGAGTGTTGTTTTTTATAAAGAAACAAATTTAGGTTTTTTAGTGCTAATTGTAGGTAATATTTCTTGCTTAATTTAAGAGTTATTCACTAGGTTTTTAACAAAAAAAAAGCGACTCATTTCTGAGTCGCTTTTTTAAAGAAATTAAAAAATTAATTTTTAATTATTTTTTTTGTGATCGTTCCATTAGCAGACTCTAATTTCATGATGTAAACACCTTTACTAAGACGCGATACATTTGCTTCTTTGTTAGTTGGTGTAACATTACCAGTTATGATGCTTTTTCCTAAGATATCGTAAATCTCAAAACGTGTGTCTTGTTTTACTTCAATATTTAAAAGCGATCCATTTAATGGATTTGGATAGATTTTAGTTTGATTTAAATCAAATTCTGGTGTACTTAATGTTTCGTAACACGTCCAAAATAAATTGTCAATTGCAACTCTTGCTCCGCTAGAGTCACTATCATCTTGAATTACTACTGTAATGTTTCCTTCAGTATTAATACCAGAAACGGTAGCTGTTTGCACAGTTGCGTCATAAGTTACATCTCCTTTTAAAACACCATTTACATAAATGTTAAGCGTCCCTCCTGAACCAGAAAACACTTGTTGCGTTGTTAATGTAAGATCTGCAATACCTCCTGCTATTAGTGGTGAAGTTAATGTACCTGCACTATTAGTTCTCATGTCAATTACTATTGCTCTAGATCCGTTTATGTTTTGGTCTGTTCTAGCTCTAGTTGCATTCCATTCTCCGTAGCTATCTGTCCAAGTTCTTGAAGAGTATGAGCTACTGTTTGCAGGCATTAATTCAAAATCTTGTTCGACAGGGTTAACACAACTTGTTCCAGCAGGTGTCCCTGCTAATGTTGTAGCAGTATCTGATGTACTTTGTGCTGATGAGTTATTGGCTGCATCTTTAGCTAAAACGGTAAAGACATATGTAGTTTCAGGGTTTAATCCTGTAACTGTAAATGTAGTTGCTGTTCCGTTAGTTGATGTGTATAAAACACCATCTACGTATATAATATAGGTTACAACCGCAGTATCATCTGTAGAAGCCGTCCAAGTTAAATCAACAGTATCTTCTGTTGGATTACTTGCAACTAATCCTGTAGGAACTGTTGGCGCTTCTGTATCTGCTTCAGGTTGTTCTCCCCATCTGTTTTCTGCAGGAGTACCTCCCCAAATAACAGTTGCTAAATATGGATTGTCAATAAAAGGGTTACGGTTACCTTGTGCATATGTATTAGATAAATCACCATGGTAAGCGTTTCTGTTATCTTCAATTAAAGACACAGGATCTTCAGCATTCCACTCTAACAATAAATCAATCATGTTAGGGTCAATACTGTTAGTTGCTCCTGAAACAGCAAAATAAGGTAGACATTGTGTACCATATCTAGCGTACATGTACATAATTATTCTTGCAGCATCACCTTTATACTCATCTCCAGCATACCATAAGCTAGAGCTAGTACTTGTGTTTCCTGCATTACCAGATCCCGCAGCAAATTTTTTGTTTCCACGATCAGAGTTCATTTGTACGTCAGACGGTCTTAAGTTGTGTCCGTCCGCATATGGAGGTCCAGATGTACCAGAACTGTTTAAACTAGGATTAGCTAAAGAGTTTGGAAATACATGTTCTCTGTTCCAATCTCCGTTACCACCACCGTTTAAATTTTTATTTCTAGATCTATCAGTTACACCGTTTCCGTCTGTATCGCTATATCCGTAAAATAAAATAACATTGTTTGGGTTGTCAATATCCTCATCAGTTACTTTACTAGCTTCCCAGATTCCTGGTGTGTAACTTAAAGCATTAGTATGATTTGCAGCTGTAGTTGCCGCTAAATCATCAAACAAATCTAATTGTGTTTTTGTAAAGTCAACCCCATTGTAATAAGCTTGAAGCTCAGTCGGTGGTGTTAGTTGTGCATAACTTAATGCAGAGATTAAAAATGAAAAAAGTAAGTAAAAGTGTTTCATAGTAGTTGTGTTTAAATATAATTGTAATTATTTTCTTTCTAATAAAGCCATATAAAAGCCATCAAAACCAGATTGATGAGATAAAATTTTCTTGTCTTTTACTAAAGAAAATTCTTTTCCGTTATCTGAAGCTAGAAATTTAGCAACTTGTTCTTGATTTTCAGAAGGTAAGATAGAGCATGTCGCATACACTAATTTACCACCAGATTTAACCATTCTTGAGTAGCTATTTAAAATTTCGGCTTGTGTTTCCTTGATTTTTTCAATAAATTCAGGTTGCATTTTCCATTTCGCATCAGGGTTTCTTCTTAATACACCTAATCCAGAACAGGGCGCATCAATTAATACACGATCCGCTTGATCGTATAATTTTTTGATAACCTTTGTGGAGTCAATATGTCTTGGCTCGATATTATGCGCGCCAGCTCTTTTTGCACGACGCTTTAGTTCTTTTAATTTATTAGCATAAATATCTAAAGCTATAATTTGACCTTTGTTTTCCATTATAGATGCAAGGTGTAGTGTTTTACCACCAGCACCAGCACATGTGTCAACCACACGCATTCCTGGTTCTACCTCTAAGTATTCAGCAACTAATTGAGACGATCCATCTTGAACTTCAAAATGTCCTTTTTGAAACATATCTGTTGTAAACACATTGGCACGCTCGACAAGTTTTAAAGCATTAACATGCTTTGGTACTTCTTCAGTTTCAATATCTAAATCGAATAATTCTTCTTTTAATTTCTCTTTAGTCGTTTTAAGAGTGTTTACTCTTAGGACAACATCAGCTTGTTGGTTTAAAGCAGTTGCTTCTTTAGACCATATTTTTTCACCTAATTCTTTTTCGGCTAACGCATCCATCCAATCTGGAAAAGATTCTTTAATCTTTCTAGTCTTAGATAACTCGTCAAAACGACCTTTAATTTTTCTTGTTGGTGTATTTTCAAAATACTTCCAGTCGGGAAGTGTAATTCCTTTTAAAGTAGCCCAAACCGCAAACATACGCCAGATTTCGTCTCTGTTAAATGGTTCTTTTACTTCAGCAATTTCTGCATAAAGACGTTTCCAACGTACTATATCGTAAGTAGTTTCGGCAACAAAACCTCTGTCACGACTTCCCCAACGTTTGTCACGTTTAAGTAATTGTTGTACAACTTTATCAGCATAATGACCTTCGTTAAAGATTAATAATAACCCATCAACGGTAGCAAAGCATAAATTTTTGTGTAAGCGCATTTTTTTGTATTTAATAACGTGCAAAGTTACTTAAATAACACTAATTTTTGATGCTTTTTTGTATTAAGATATATAGTTTTACCTTTTGAAAAAATATTTTTAAAATAAACGCAAGTTTTTTAAAACTTATGCATCTAAATATAGTTAACACAATAATTGCCTTTTTTGACCGAAACTGAATTTATAGAACAACTTAAAAACCAAACAAGTGCTGCTTATGGTAAGCTTTTGGACGATTTCCAACAAAAGGTGTTTGGGACGTGCTTGTCGTTTGTGCCCAATAAACAGGATGCAGAGGATATTGCGCAGGAGGTGTTTGTAGAAGTTTTTAATTCTATAAATAAATTTAAAGGACAGTCTAAATTGTCTACTTGGATTTATAGAATAGCAACTAATAAATGTTTAGAGTTTATCAGGAAGGGGAAAGCTAAGAAACGTTTTGCCTTTTTACAATCCCTATCAGGAAACGATTATAACTTAGATAAAGCTAGTTATTTTACAGAGATTAATCATCCTGGATTAGTAATGGAGCAAAAAGAAACTAGCGAAACCTTGTTTTTAGCAATTAATAAACTGCCAGAAGCACAGCGTATTGTTTTTACATTAAATAAAATTGATGATAAAAGCTATAAAGAAATAAGCGAAATAACAAAAAAGAGTATTGGCTCTATCGAGTCTTTATTGTTTAGAGCTAAAAAGAATTTACAAATTATTTTAAAAGAATTTTATAAAAACCATAATTAGACGCAAGTTTTTTGAAAATAAAACATCTAAAACTAAGAATTATGAAAACAAATACAAACATACAAGATAAAATAGATCAGACTATTAACGCTGCCCAAAGTATCGACGCGGTTACTGTCTCTCCTTTTTTTAAAGATAAAACAATGCAACGCTTATTTACTGAAAAAGAAGTAGCATCTAAGTCATGGTATTGGTTTACGCCACAGTTACAGTTGGCAACATTGGTTTGCGTGGTTGTTTTAAATGTATACGCAATACAACAAATAAAAAGCACAAAATATAATGAAGCTATTTCTAGTTTTGCCTCAGATTACGGGTTAAACTCAAATACAGAGGGCTCATTAATCAATTTATAATCATGAAAAAAAATACAGTTTTATATCTTTTATTAATTGTACTAATTATAATGAATGGTTTTTTTCTATTCAATTATATTGGACGTCCTGGTCAGAATGGTCCAAAAGAGTCGGGTAATTTTATTGCTAAAGAGTTAAAGTTTGACGACGCGCAGTTAGAACAGTTTAAAAGTTTAGAGATTAAGCATCATAAGGTTATGCGTGCTGTAGGAGATGAAATTAAATCGTTAAAAGATCAACTGTTTGATAACATCACTGCAGCCTCCGTAAATCAACAGGACATAAATAATTTAACAACGTCCATAGCTGGTAAAGTTGTTTTAAAGGAAAATGAATTGTTTAAAAGGCTAAGAGGTATTTACCAGTTGTGTGATGACACTCAAAAAGAGCAGTTTAAAAGTATTATAACAAAAGCACGACGATTTGATATGCCTGGTCCAGAACATCCGAGTAGATCAGAGTAGTACAAAACCTAGATAATTAATAGTATAAAGACCTTCAGTAATATGAAGGTCTTTTTTTTGTGTTTTGTTTAACATAACTAAGCACAAGTTATTTTAAAACTAGACATCTAAATACCATAACAAATAAAATATTTAGATATGAAAAAGAACATATTAAGTACAGCGGTATTAGTTTTTGGATTAACAGTATTAAATGTAAATAGTGTTAACGCACAATCTAATGATAGACAGAAAAAAGAACCGCCAACATTTAGTCAGTTATTAGAAGAAATGGATAAGGACGAGGATGGTAAATTATCTAAAGCAGAAATCAAAGGACCTTTAAAGAATGATTTTGATAAAATTGATACAGATGAAGATGGATTTATTTCTGAAGCCGAATTTAAAAAAGCGCCTAAACCAGAAAGAAAATCACGTAACTAATTTTTTTACCATAACCACTTTACCAAAGAAAATATGAAATACATTAAAAGCAAATTAAATCTATTAGTAGTCGCAGTAGTATTTAGTATAACATTAGTAACCTTTAGCTCTTGTAATAACGATGATGATGTCGTAACGACTACAGAAGAAGAAGGTGAAGTTGTTGTAGATACTGACGATTCTGATTTTGAAACCACAGATTGGACAGCAGAAACGCATAGTAAAGATGCCGATGCAAATTTTGATGAAGTTTTTGAAGATAATGCAGTAAAACGATTGGATATTGTTGTTACAGAAGCACGTTGGCAAAGTATGTTGGATGATATGACAAATCTTTACGGAACATTTGGCGCTGGCGCTGGAGGACCTGGTGGCGGTCTAACCGAGACAGATGAAGATCCAATTTTTGTGCCGGCAGAAGTATTTTATAATGGTAAAGAATGGTACCGTGTTGGTGTAAGATTTAAAGGGAATTCTAGCTTACAAACTAGCTGGCAAAATGGGATTTTAAAATTATCTTTTAAATTAGATTTTGACGAGTTTGAAGATGATTATCCGCAAATAGATAACCAACGTTTTTATGGCTTTAAAAAATTAAGTCTTAAAAATAACTTTGACGACAAGTCTATGTTACGTGAAAAAGTAGCAACAGATGTTTTCAGAAATGCAGGATTAGTAGCATCACATACCGCATTTTATACAGTGTATGTAGATCATGGAGATGGACCACAGTATTTTGGAGTTTATACTATGGTGGAAGAAGTGGATGATACGGTTTTAGATACACAGTTTTCTGATGACGATGGTAATTTATACAAGCCAGATGGTGATGCCGCAAGTTTTGCGTTGGGCTCTTATAATGAAAGCGAATACGTTAAAAAAACAAACGAAGATGAAGGCGATTTTGATGATGTTGCTAGTTTATTAGCTATCGTAAATGATGGGTCTAGAACATCTGACCCTGCGACTTGGAGAACAAACCTAGATGCTGTATTAGATACGGATGTGTTTTTAAAATACTTAGCAGTAAATACAGTGGTTCAAAACTGGGATACGTATGGTAGAATGACACACAATTATTTTTTATACAATAATCCGGATACTAGTAAATTAACATGGATTCCTTGGGATAATAATGAAGCCTTACAAACAGGGAAAATGGGAGGGTCTTTACCACTAGATTTTTCCGGACTAAATAGTACTGAATGGCCATTAATTGGCTATTTGTATCAAGATGCAGTATATAAAACACAATATGATACATATGTACAAGAAGTGGTGGATGATGCCTTTAGTATCAGCACAATGCAATCTTTGTATGCAACTTATGCAGCTTTAATTGAGCCTTATGCAGCATCGGAAGTTGCAGGGTATAGCTTTTTAGAAAATAGTTCAGACTTTCAAAATGCAGTTAACGAGTTGAATACACATGTTACATCGCGAGCTGCAGCAGTTAGTGATTATTTAGATTAAATATAAAATGATAAGTTTTGGTTGATTGGTAGTTAAAGGCTTCATGAGGTAAAACTCAAGAGGCCTTTTCTCTTTTAATTAGGATGAGTTAATAACTTTTAAAACATAAATAATAATGAAAGTATTCAGGAAAATTAGACTTTCATTAGTCTTCTCAGGAAAAACAAAGAGTTATCTAGTGTATGCTTTAGGAGAGATACTGTTAATTGTTATTGGAATATTAATAGCGTGGAAGATTAATAGTATGAATGAAATAAGAAAAAATAGGATTGTAGAATTAAAAATATATCAAACGCTAAATGAGGAATTAGATGCTAATCTGACACTATTAGACTCGTCGATTGACAGATACACCTTAGATGTGAAAAATATTAATCAGACTATTAAAAGTATTGGTTTAGAGAAAGAACAATTAACAGATAAAATTAAAAAAGCTATTGTAGAAGTTAATTATAAACCAACTCAACTTCATAATGGGGCAGTAAACTCGATTAATAGTACTAATAAATTTGAGTTTATAGAAAGTGTTTTATTAAAAGATCTAATTGCTAGCTATCCAAATGAGCTTGATAGTTTTGAAAGTCAGGAAAATAAAATCGAAAATATAATTATTAATCGCTTACAACCAGCGATCGAATCTCACATATCCTTAATAGATATTATATCGGAGCGAGGTTTAAGTTATAAAAAAACTAAAACGTTTACTAGAACCTCTAATTATATGGATCTTTTAAATAGTCGTGCTTATCAAAATGCTCTGGTAGATAGACTTTTGCAGACCGAAAACCAACTATTAAATAGTAAGATTTTAAGAGTAAAAACACAGACGATGTCTTATAAGTTAAATAAGGAGATAGATAATTAGATTTAAAGTATAACGCTAGCGCAAGTTTTGATTAGATAAGTCATCTAAAGAATAGTTCAATTAAATAAAAACAACTTTAAAAGTAATAAATATCATGAAAAACACATTAATTAAAGGGGCTATAATCCCTGCTCTAATAGTAATTGTTGTCAGTTTTATTTCTTGCAGTAGCGATGATAATACTAACGCAACAGATACAGATACAGATACAGATACAGATTCTCAGGTGGTAGCAGTGGATGTAACTTACTTTACTACAGATAGTGGTTCTGTTACTATTACTACAGTACCTTGTACATTATCTGATGGTACAATAACAGATTGTTATCAAATTGTAACTAGTAGTGCGCCATCAGATCATGCAATGGGACCTTGGTGTCCGGATAATATAAGTGATACCTCAGACAATGGAGGGATTTGGTTAGAAGGTGGTACTGTTTACGATGTGGATGGTGCTTTTATAGAAAACCTTGCCACTTTTTATAACGACGATAATTGGATGATGTATGATGCCAACGGAGATGTTTATGTCACAGCAACAGAAGATGATTGTATTAATGCAGCAAATCCAAATGTAGGCGAGGAGTATGCAAATTTTTGTGTAGAGTGTCTTCCGTCTTACATCGCGGATTTAACACAAACATGGTTAATACCTATTACTCCAGTGCTTCAAGATGAAGCGGTACTATTTGCTACAGCAGGAGGCGCAGGAGGACCTGGAGGACCAGGTGGAGAACCTGTAGACGAGGTGCCATCAACACGTGGGCTAGCATTAAACGGTATAGAGTTTTCTGCACCAGCACCTACAGATAATATTCTTGCAGCATATACATTAGCACCTTTTGATGATGCAGGTGGGCATATTAACGTAAATCAAGGATATCACTATCATGCAGCTACAGGGTTTAGTACTAAAATAGTACAAGAAGATGGCCATTCTGCTTTAATTGGTTATGCTTTAGATGGACATGGTATTTTTGAGTTAGTAGATGAGGCTGGTAATTTGCCTTCGGATTTAGATGAGCTAAGAGGTCATACAGATGACAGCAGAGGGTACCATTATCATGTAGATGAAGCAGGTAATAATAATTTTATCAATGGGTTAAAAGGAGCTTACGCCATAAGCGAATAGGTTCAACGCTTTGAGTTAAAACATATAATTATGCTAAATAAATTTATATTAATTCTTTTTTTACTGATTGGTGTTTCAGCGAAAGCGCATCAGCCAGAAGTTTCTACGACTATGTTGGTTCAAAACGAAAATAACGTTTGGGTACTACAAATTAGTGCGTCTTTAACAGCATTTCAAAAAGAAGTCAGAACACATTTTCCTGAATATAAAACTCCGGAAGAATTTCAGGAAATGGTCTTAGAACACATTAAAAATAATTTGGTAATTACATTTAACGATAACCAAAACATTACACTTAGTAAGGGTGTTGTCAAATTAGGACATGAAACAAAAGTGGTTTATGAAATACTTGGAGTGCCTTCAGTTATAAAGACTGTTTCTGTTCAAAATACAGCATTTAAAGATATTTATAATAATAAAAGTGCTTTAGTCCTGTTAAAAGATGGCTTTAATAAAGAACATTTCGTTTTAAATAAAAAAAATAATCATAGACTAAAGTTAGCGAGTAAGGATAACAAGTTTGTTGTAGTTACAGTAAATGAAGCTAGCTTCTTTTCTCCTTTAATACTTTCTGCTTTATTAATGGTTTTAGGTTTAGGGATTTTATTAAAAGCAGTAATCTCAAAAAAAGTACAATATGAAAAATAAAACTCTAATTTTTGGATTAATAGTATCGGTTGTATTTTCTTTTATTAGCTGCAGCAGTGATGATAGTGATAGTATAAGTGCAGAAGATCAAAGTGATGATATAATCCAAGAAGCTTTTTTTAATGCGACATCGCTGGTGTCTTATGAGAAAGTAGATTGTACATTGGAAGATGGCTCGCAAGGAGACTGTTATCAATTAGTGTTTAGCAGTAATCCGGTAGAAAATGGTCCTTATTGCCCAACGACTATTGATGATGTTGGAGGATTAGGGATTTATGATGGTGCAACAAACCCAGGGTTTCAGGTCATGAAAGCTAGTTTGTTTAATGCAATGGAAGCTGATGGCTATGATATTGTGGATGATAATGGCGATATACATATCGATGATTTCAATTCTGGCGCAACAAATCCAGATTTTGCGTATTGTTTAGAAGCTGCTCCTAATAATAATTTATTGCTAACTTTTTTAATTCCAGCGACGCCAGTTTTAGCATCAAGTAACAACGTGATTGACACGGTAGAATTAGTTGGTTTGTCTTTAGATGGCGTACCAATTAATGGAGATCCACCATCTGTAGTCAATGGTCCCGGTGTTCCTGGAATCTCTGGTGGTAATATTCCTTCTTTAGATCCTTGTGGTGGTCATCATGATCCTGCAGGTTATTACCATTGGCATTTTGTGCCAGAAGTAATGAATCAAGTTTTAGAAGCTAACGGTATAGATGATGTTGCTTGTACATTAATTAACCAAGTGTCAGGAAGTCAGTTAATAGGTTTTGCTAAAGACGGATTCCCAATATATGCTTATCAAGTAGAACCTTCTGATTTAGATGAGTGTGGTGGTATTACTGCAAGTACTACAGAATATCCTGATGGTGTTTATCATTATGTAGCAAGTACAACAGACGCGCCTAATGTACCAAAATGTTTAAAAGGTGTCGCAGCGGTTAATAGTTTTTCATTCCAATAAATTATGAAAAAAAAGACCATTATACTGCTAATATTATTAGCTGTTTTTACTTCGGTGAGAGCACATAATCCATTGTCAGCAATGTATTATTTAGAAGTGAAAGAAGATATTAATATATTAAATATCAGTTTAAGTCAAAACGGTTTGAATGAAGCTTTAAAAAAACATTTTAGTAATTTGAATCTGGAAACACTATCAGCAGCGGATTATAAGCAAAAAGCAATTGGGTATATAAAAGATAATTTTAGTTTAATTGTAAATGGTGTTACAATTAAGCTTTTAGAAGGCGGAATAAAATTAGGAAACCATGAAACTGATTTGAAATTTATTATAGATCTTTTTCCTAAACATATCAATACATTGGATGTGCATATTGACGCTTTTAAAGAAAATAATCTGCATCAATCGGTGTTTTCAATTTTAATAGATAATAAAACAAGCAGAGTTATTTTAAATAAAGAAAATAACTATAAAGTCGCACTAGAATTTAGTGATAATAAAGCGATATTAAAAAAAGAAAAAATTAATAAAAGTTATCTATTTGTTCTTTTTCTGATTCCTGTAGTAATAGTTACAAATAAATATATAAAAAAATCAAACCAAAATGAAACACAATCTTAAAACAGTACTTACACTCTTTTCTATGCTATTATGTTTTAGCGTATTTGCTCAAGGACCTCCGGGTGGTGGTCAAGGCGGAAGAGGTGGCGGAAAAGGCCAAGATCGAGGTGGTAAACCGGATGCATCAGAGATTCTTTCAAAATTAGACACTAATAAAGATAAGGTTATCGATAAAGACGAAGCTGCAAATGATAAAAGAGGAAAAATAGCAGAGGATTTTGATGTTATTGATACTAATGGAGATGAGGTAATAGATTTGGATGAGCTTAAAGCTTCGTTAGACGGAAAGAAGCCTAAAAAGATTTCAGCTAAAAAACTACTTAAGGAAGTTGATGATAACGGAGACGGAACATTAAACGAATTAGAAGTTGCTGTTAAAAAGAAATTGGAATTAATGGATCATTTTAGTGAGATTGATACCAATAGTGATGGTGAACTAGATTTGGAAGAGCTAAAAACTTTTTATGATAATCAGGAGCAACCTAAACGTAAAAACAAAGATTAATTTTTATTAATTTAAACTAACAGATGAAACATATATTTAAAATTTTAGCAGTCGTAATTATAGGTCTTTTGTATGGTTGTAATAGTCAAAAAAAGACAACATCTCATAGTCATGATGGTTCAGAAAACCATTCCCATGACACAGAAAGTGTCGTTAAGTCTACAACTAATTATTACGGTAATTATGATTTAGAGGATGGTGCTTTTGGAACTAAAACTAAAGTGACTATTGTTGGAGATACTCGTGTAATGGTTACTAACTCATTACCAAATCATGAAACAGGAACCTTTCCTAATCCAGGTAACCCAAATACTATAGCATCTCAAAATATTACTTATAAATTTCCGGTAACACCAAAGTTCACAGGAAAAGCACAATGGATGAGAGAGCCAGGCGTTGCTTTAAACGGAATTAAATTTGAGCCTCAAACTGCAGAGGTGGTAGTTTGTGATACGGGAGAAAATTACCGTGTAGAGGCTATTCAAGATGTTATAGATCTTGGTTTAGATTTTAATCATGCACATGTACAACCAACCGGAGCGTATCATTATCACGGGACACCTACATCAATGATTTCTAAATTTGATAGCGGACAAGATTTAGTTCATATTGGTTTTGCACATGATGGTTTTCCTATGTATTATTCTAAAAGCGGACAATACAAACCAAGCTTTAAGTTATTAGATGGAACAAGAGAAGGAGAAGATTGTACTTATGATAATCCAAAGCAGCATATGGATATTGCTGTTGGTGGCCATCATGACGGGACATATGGCTCTGATTACGAGTATGTAGCTGGTTATGGAGATTTAGATGAGTGTAATGGTATTACTGTAGATGGTAAATATATGTATTTAGTGACTAATCAGTTTCCTTATGTTGGACGTTGCGTTATGGGAGAAGTAGAAACAGAGCAACAAGGACCACCAAATGGACAACCAAATGGACAAGGAGAACGACCAAACCCATCTCAAATAATAGAACAAATGGATGCTAATAATGATGGTAAATTGTCTGTTAACGAAGCTAAAGGCCCTTTAAAAGAAGACTTTTCAAAAATAGATAGTAATAGCGATGGTTTTATTACTAAAGAAGAGATAGAAAAGGCCTCAAAAAGTAGAGTGCAAAGACCACAAGGAGGACGTCCTCAAGGCGGAAGAAATTAATTTTGAAAAAAAGCGCAAGTTTTTTTTCTAACACGCATCTAAAGAATATAAACCACTAATAATTATATAAAATGAAAAACGTATTTAAATTATCTTTTTTAATATTAACCGCATGTGCAGTCTTTGTATCATGTAGTGATGATGACGCATCATCTAGTACAGATACAGATACAGACTCAGAAGGGACTACAGCAACGTTACATGCTGCTTTTGGCGAGTTTAGTACAACTAACACATCAATAGCACTAAGTGGTACAAATGTAACAATACAGACTAATGGATTGCCTGATCACACATCACCATATTGGTCAAATACAGTATCTAGATCTTTAGTTGGTCCTGGAGGAGAAACAATGACTACCGTTTCTAGTTCAAATCACGCTTTGTGGGTAGAGCCAACGGTAACAAGTTATGATCAAATGGCACCTGGAAATATTGATGATTTTAATGGGTCATATTCATTAACAGTATCTGCAGATCCACAACTAGCAAGTAGCTCTACAGCAACGGGGTTAGGTGCAATTGGAATATCAGTATCTGGATCAGTGATTTATAACGATGAGGAAGGACCAAATGTCCCTTTAGATAACGCAGTTGGATCTTTAGATTATACAGCAGCACATACAGGACCGCAAAGTTACCATTACCATTTAGAGCCTAAAGCTTGGTCTGATGATGACGAAGAGTTAATTGGTATTATAGCAGATGGTTTTTTTCTTTATGGACGTAAATGTAACGCTACAGGAACATACCCTACAGATTTAGACGTATCAGGAGGGCATACAAGTACTACACAACATACAACAACTGCAGAGTACCATTACCATATTGAAAACGAATTATATTTAAACGCATACTATATATTATTCCCAGGTGACTATCAAGGAACTCCAAGCAATATTCAATAAAAGCTGTTTTTTATTCAGTTTTATATTCTTTTTTAATTGCCAAGATAAAGCAGTTAAAAAGGACGTTGCAAGTAGTGCTCAAATTGGAATGTCTGAAGTCCTTATTCTTAAGTCTAAATTAGTCTTTAAACAAAACATAGGGCTTGTGTATTATCAAGACAAGCCTTTTAGTGGGGTTTCGGTTTTATATTATCCAAACGGTAAAAAAGCAGAAACTGTCGATTATATAAATGGAGAAAAAGAAGGCGCTTTTAAAAAATGGTTTCAGGATGGATTATTAAGCTTTGAAGCGTTTTATTCTAAAGGAAAATTAAACGGTATTTCTAGATCTTGGTGGTCTAACAGTAATTTAAGATCAGAGTCTATTTTTGTTAACGGAATTGCAAATGGGATTCAAAAACAATGGTATGTTTCTGGCGAAAAATTTAAACAGATGACTATTGTAAATGGTAAAGAAGAAGGTATGCAACAAGCATGGCGACGTAATGGTAAGATTTACAATAATTACGAAGCTAAAAACGGGCGTATTTTTGGACTAAAAAGAGCCAATTTATGTTTTCAATTAGAAGAAGAAATAGTTCAAGATGAAAAAATATAACCTAATAATTATAGCTCTAATTACACTTATCGTGTTAAGTTGTAAAGAGCAAGTAGAAGAAAAAAGTAGTAGGGTAGATGGACTTCCTTACTATAGTGACGCCAGTTTTACACCACATTGGTTGGATAGTAAAAGTGAAGCTTTAAGTACATTTCATAAAATACCTAAGTTTAATTTAACGGACCAAGATGGTCAAGAAGTTACAGAGAAGACGTTTGATAATAAAATTTATGTTACCGATTTCTTTTTTACATCATGTCCTGGGATTTGTCCAAAAATGACGGAAAACATGTCTGTTTTACAAGACGCATTTAAGGATGATGCTGAGGTTTTATTATTGTCACATTCTGTTACACCAGTAAAAGATTCTGTGTCAACATTAAAACATTACGCAGAAGGTAAAGGTGTTATTTCTAATAAATGGCATTTAGTAACCGGAGATCGAAAACAAATTTATGACTTAGGACGACAAGCTTATTTTGTTGAAGAAGATTTGGGGGGAGAAAAGACGGATGATGATTTTTTACATACTGAAAATTTTGTGTTAATTGATAAGGATAAACACATCAGAGGAATATATAATGGTTTAAATAAAACTGCTGTACAACAATTAATTGCAGATATTAAAACCTTAGAAATTGAAGATAAATAATTTTGGTTGATTATTTTTCAGGAAAGCTTCGCTGTAATGGTGGAGCTTTTCTATTTTTATAGAAATATTAAAATTTATGAAAAAAGTAATATACCTTGTTTTTAGTTTCTCACTAATAGTTGGTTTAGGAGGCTGTGGTGTTGGTAAATATAAAACGGTACCAAAACCAATTAAAACAACCTTTACTGCTGTTCAGATTGAAACGTTAATTGAAGATGATGCCTTAAATGTAAGAGCTATTGAAATAATGGATACTACAGGTTTGGTTTATCTTACATCTAATGGGCAATTTGGAATGTATTTTAATAAAAATGCAGCGGTTACTGATCAAGTAAAATCAGTATTTCCAATTACTGTAAAACATGATACTATAACGCCAAATTTTAGAGCTTTGGCAGTCACCAAAAACCGTGCGTTTGGGGTTAGTATTGCTTCTCCAGCATTGGTATTTAATTTGGATGTTGATTTACATAAAAATACTGTTGTGTATCAAGAAAACCATGAAAAAGCATTTTATGATTCTATGGAATTTTGGAATGACAGTGAAGGTATTGCAATAGGAGATCCTACGGACAACTGTTTAAGTATCATTATTACTAGAAATAGAGGGAAAACTTGGACAAAACTTTCGTGTGATGTGTTACCAAAAGCAAAAGCGGGTGAAGCTGCATTTGCAGCAAGTGATACTAATATAGCAATTGTAGGTGATAAAACTTGGGTAGCCACTGGTGGTAAAGCTAGTCGTATTTTATATTCTCCGGATAAAGGAAACACTTGGGAAGTCTTTGAGACGCCAATTATACAAGGCTTAGAAACAACAGGGATTTATAGTATAGATTTTTATGATGAAAATAATGGTTTTGCAGTAGGCGGGGATTACACCAAAGCAGATGATAATGTGGCTAATAAAATAAAGACTACTGATGGCGGAAAAACATGGCAACTTATGGCTGATGGTTCTGGACCAGGTTATAGAAGTTGTGTACAATACGTACCAAATAGTAATGCGCAGCAATTAGTTGTTATTGGTTTTAAGGGTATTGATTACAGTAGTGATGCTGGTAATACTTGGACGCATTTAAGTGACGATGGGTATTATACACTTAGATTTATAGACGAAACTACAGCGTATGCAGCCGGGAATAAAAAGATTAGTAAATTAACGTTTAAATAGACTGTTTTAAAAGCATAGTTTACAGCAATGTTTTTAAATAAAATCTATATCATTGGTTGAAATGGTTAAAGGGCGTCATTCTGAATTTATTTCAGAATTCCATAATTATTAACTCAAAGAATATAAGATTTAAATAAGTTAAGTTTAATGCAAAAAAAAAGAAGCCAAATGGCTTCTTTTTTTTTCTTATTTTTTATCGTTTCTATGTCTGTTACGATATTCTTGTATCATTTTTTTCTTGAATGTGCGTTCTGCCGAAAAAAGTAAAACTATTTTTTTGTAGCCAATTATTTTAGAAAGTTTATCTATGTAAACCTTATAACTCTGCACTTTTTCTTGTTCTAAGGCTTGCATTTCTTTTATTAAGGTTTCCGCGTCTTTATCTGTTAGTTTTTCTAAATCTACATCATTTCTTTTAGCAGTAGAAGTTTCACGTAGTTTGTGTTTTTCTGCTTCAAAATTATTGTAAACAGGCCAAAAAGCTTCCGCTTCTTTGGTGCTAAAGTTTAATTGTTCTGTAATATGCGCTACTTTTAACGCTTTTAGTTTTTCATGTTGCTTATCATGATCACTTTGTGCAATAGCACTAAAAGAGAATAGCAAGATTAATACTGTTATAATGTGTGTTTTCATAGCTGTTTTTTTTTAGTCTTGATATAAATCGTTTAACTCTATATCGTCTATATAATCATCGATTTCTATTAAATCGTAATTAATAAAATCATTTTGTGATAGTTCTGAAGTATCAATTAATAAATCAAGTTCATTAATTTCAATTTCATCTAAAATATAATTCTCTACCGTTGCTGTGTCTAAATTTTCAAGAGTAGGTGTGCTTTTAAAAAGATTTAGACTAAATAATAAAACAATAGCTGCAGCAATACTAGATACAGATGTAATTACTTTTTTACTAAACAAGTTAAAAACTTTTGGTTCAGGCTTATTTAGTTTAGCTACTATTGAGTCTTCAATAGTTTCAAAATAATTATCCGGAACTTTAAAACTAACGGTTTTAGAATGCGCTTCTAACTTAGCTTGCGTTAGGATAGCATCTTCTAAACCTTCAAAATAGTCTTTTGGGGCTTTAAATCCGGAATTGTTAATTGTATTTAGGTTTTCTTTTTTCATTCTATTACTAAGACTACTAAAATCTTAAATGGTTTAATTTGCTTTTAAATATGCTTCTATTTTCTTGGATGCTAGATGGTAAGATGCTTTTAAAGCGCCCTCGCTTGTGTCCAGTATTTCTGATAATTGACTGTATTTTAAATCCTGAAAATATTTCATATTAAAAACTAATTGTTGCTTTTCAGGAAGTGTTGCAATTGCTTTTTGTAATTTTAATTGAATGGCGTCACCTTCAAAATAAACATCAGATTGTAAGTTGTTAATTGTTAAATCTTGTATGTCCTGATTATTAATATCTTTTAATTTTGCGTTTCTTTTAAGAAGGGTTAAGGCTTCATTTGTTGCAATTCTATAAAGCCATGAGTATAATTTACTATCTCCTTTAAAGTTATTAATATTTTTAAAAACCTTAATAAAGGTATTCTGTAAAACATCATCAGCATCATCATGAGACTTTACAATATGTCGGATATGCCAATATAATCGCTCTTTGTAAAGCGATATTAAAGACTTAAAAGCAGCGTTTTTATCCTTATCAGATTGTAGTTGCTGCACTAAAATAGTTTCGTTGTCCGACATGTTAATTCTTAGACTCTAAAATAGCAGGAAAGTTTAATATACAAAAGAACTATTTGTTTAGTTTTTTAATAATCTGTAAGAAAGGTAGTTATGATAAAACTAAGCGGTTAAGTGTTGTTTTTTATCGATTAAACGTTGTTTTTTGCTGTTATTGAATAATATTACTTTATATTTACAGCATAGTTATTATTTTGTTGTTAGCCCCAAATCTAACATTGACTTAAAAAAAAAGGATAAACATATGTTTATCCTTTTTTAATGTATTCTATTTTGTAAAATTATTCAAAGCTTTGCATTTCTACTAGTCGCTTATACATACCATCTTTTTCTATTAATTGTGTGTGTGTACCTTGCTCTACAATTTGACCTTTTTGCATGACAATTATTTCATCTGCATTTTGAATAGTTGACAGCCTGTGTGCAATGACAATAGACGTTCTGTTTTTCATCATGTTTTCTAAGGCAACTTGCACTAATCGTTCGCTTTCAGTATCTAAAGCTGACGTTGCTTCATCCAATATCATAATTGGAGGATTTTTTAGTACAGCTCTAGCAATACTTAAACGTTGTTTTTGTCCACCAGAAAAATTATTTCCAGCATCACCGACGTTAGTTTCAATACCGTTTGGCAATTCGCTAACAAACTCCCAAGCATTTGCTATTTTTAAAGCATCAATTATTTGCGCTTCTGTAGCATCTGGTTTACCTATTAATATATTATTTTTAATAGTATCATTAAATAAGATAGAGTCTTGAGTAACAAGTCCCATTAAACTACGTAATGACTTTTTAGTGACGTTTTTAATATTTTGCCCATCAACAGTAATATTACCATCATTAATGTCGTAAAAACGTGTAACTAGATTTGCTATTGTACTTTTTCCACTACCTGATTGCCCTACAAGCGCTATAGTTTTTCCTTTTGTAACATTGATACTAAAGTTTTTTAATACATAGTCATCATCATATTTAAAGGAGATATTATCAACTTTTAATTCGCTTTCAAAACCATTTAAAACAGTAGCATTAGGTAAGTCTGGTAATGTGTCTTCTTCGTGTAAAATTTCAAATACACGATCAGCAGCAGCCATCCCATTTTTAACTTTGTAAGAGGCTTTACTTATTGCTTTCGCAGGTGTTAGTATTGCGTAAGCAAGTCCCATAAATGCTAAAAAGTCTGTTCCTTTTATAATGTTTTCAACAAGTACAAGTTGTCCACCATACCATAATAGTACCGCAATAGTTGCGATACCTAACACCTCACTTACAGGTCCAGCAAGATTGTTTTTTATACCTATTTTATTGGATAGTTTAAGGATTCTATTTGATGAATTTGTAAAATTATTAGAGAAAATATTTTCAGCATTATAACTTTTTACAATCTTTAGACCCGTTAAAGATTCTTCTACAATCGAAATTAATTTTCCTGATTCTTGCTGTGCTTTTAATGAGTTGCTTTTAAGACTTTTTCCTATTCTAGAGATTAGAAATCCTGCAAACGGTATAAATAATAAAACAAACAGCGTTAATTTCCAACTAAATGAAAACATGAATATTAAAGAAAATATAATGGTTGCAGGTTCTCTTACTATTAACTCTAGAGCAATAAAAAATGAATTTTGCATTTCGTTTATATCTCCTAAAATCCTAGCCATAACATCCCCTTTTTGTCTTTTAGAATAAAAGCTTAAAGGAAGTTTTATTATTTTCTGATACATATCTTTTCTTAGGTCGTTTAGAACCCCATTTTTAAGATACATCATGTGTTGATTAGCAAAATAACCAAATAAATTTTTAAGAATAAAAGTAGATATTACTAATGCAATTACAATAACTAATGCCATTTGTGGATTACCAGAATCTAAGTATCCGCTAACTTTATAGTTTAATAATTGCTCTCCATAGTTTTTTATGTCTGAAAGCCCAGTCCAAACTGGAGCTGTTGTTTCTGTAGTAGTTTGACCAAATAATACATTTAGCATTGGTATTAAAGAGATAAATGCTAACGCACTAAATAGCGCATATAATAAGTTAAAAAGCACGTTAAAAACGACGTGCTTTTTAAATTTTTTTATAAATGGTAAAAGTTGATGTATTATTTTTTTCATTTAGTTTAGCTGCATATCTTTTAATATAGCATCAATCTTGCTTTCCAATTTTTGTTCCGTAGCTTCAAATTCTGACACATTGTCTAATGTTGTGTTAACGCTGATGTAGAATTTTATTTTTGGTTCTGTACCACTTGGTCTTAACGCAATTTTACTACCATCTTCTGTGTAGTAAATTAAAACATTAGATTTTGGTATGTCTATTACAGTTGTTGTATTGTCTAACGTGTTTTTTGCTTCGGATAATTGATAGTCTTCAATCTTGATTACTTTAGATCCATTAACTGTTGTTAGTGGATTTTCTCTAGCATCAATCATCATTTGTTTGATTTCTTGAGCACCTTCAATACCTTTTTTAGTGATAGATATCAAACGCTCTTTATAAAAGCCATGTTTAGTGTAAAGTTGTATTAATTCTTTATAAAAAGTACTCCCTTTTGCTTTAGCTTGGGCTGCAATTTCGCATGCAAGTAAAGCAGAGGTTACAGCATCTTTGTCTCTTACAAAGTCACCAACCATAAAACCAAAACTTTCTTCTCCACCACCAATAAACTCTTGGTTAGGAAAGTCTTTAATCATTTTTGCAATCCATTTAAATCCAGTTAGTCCAATTTTGCACTCTACATTAAAGGCATCCGCAAGAGCAGACATCATTGGAGTAGATACAATGGTGCTTCCTATAAATTGATTATCATTTATTTTGTTTTTACTTTTCCATTGTTGTAATAAAAACTCGGTCATCATGACCATGGTTTGATTTCCGTTTAATAAAATCATTTTATTATCAAGGCCTCTTACTGCAACACCAACTCTGTCACTGTCAGGGTCTGTACCTATAACAATGTCACCATCAACTTTTTTAGCTAAATCTAAAGCCATTTTAAGTGCCTCAGGTTCTTCTGGGTTTGGAGATTTAACTGTTGGAAAATCGCCATTAGGCTCACGTTGTTCTTCAACAATATGTACATTTTTGTATCCAGCACGTTCAAAAGTTTCTGGAATAGTGGTTATTGACGTCCCGTGTAACGATGTAAATACAACGTTTAAATTGTCTTTATCTTTTTGAGGCGTGTCAAAACTTCCGTTTTTTACTGCTGCGTCAATAAATACGTTATCTACAGCTTCTCCTATATATTCAATTAATTCTGGTTTTGCTTCAAATTTAATTTCGGCATAATCAAGCGCATTAATTAGGTTAATAATTTCGCCATCTTGTGGTGGTACTAATTGTCCACCATCTTGCCAATACACTTTATAACCATTATATTCTGGTGGGTTATGTGATGCTGTTAGTACAATACCACAGTGGCATCCTAAATGTTTTAAAGCAAAAGATAACTCTGGAGTAGGGCGTAAGTCTTCAAATAAATAGACTTTAATATTGTTTGCAGAAAAAACATCTGCAACAACTTTTGCTAAACTCTTACTATTGTGTCTACAGTCAAAAGCAATAGCTACTTTAAGTGTTTCTCCAGGAAAAACTTGGTGCATGTAATTACTTATTCCTTGTGTGTTTTTACCTAAAGTATATTTATTTATTCTATTGGTTCCAATACCCATAACACCGCGCATACCACCAGTACCAAATTCTAAGTTTTTGTAAAAACTTTCTTTTAATTCTGTAGGCTCTACCGCGATTAGGTTTTTAATATAATCTTGTGTGTCTTTATCAAAAGCAGGTGTTAACCAGGTGTTTACTCTTTCTAAAAGTTTTGGGTCTATATGTCTCATTGTTATAAGTATTGATTGCAAAAATAAGAAATTGCAAAAAGGTTAATATTTAAGAAGCTGTTATTTAATAGCTTGGGCTTCTAAATTTAGGGATTCTTTGATTAAATAACGTTTTTTGTCTGATTTTTGACGTAAAATTATTTCGCCTAAAAATCCAGCAACAAAAAATTGCGAACCTAATATCATTGTTACTAACGCAAGATAAAAAGGTGGTCTTTGAGTAATTAGTCTACCTGTGGTGTTAAAAAATAGTTTGTCTATACCTAAATATATGGCAAAGATCAAACCTAAACCAAACATTATAACGCCTAATGCGCCAAATAGATGCATTGGACGTTTGCCAAATCTTGATAAAAACCAAATGGTAATAAGGTCTAAAAAGCCATTTACAAAGCGATCCATACCAAATTTTGTTTCGCCATATTTTCTAGCTTGATGTTTTACAACTTTTTCACCTATTTTAGAAAAGCCTGCGTTTTTAGCTAATACTGGAATATAACGGTGCATTTCGCCATTAACATCAATGTTTTTTACCACATTTTGGTGATATGCTTTTAATCCACAATTAAAATCGTTTAGTTTGACACCGGAGGTTTTACGTGCTGCCCAATTAAATAATTTGGAAGGTAAGTTTTTGGTTAGCTTATTGTCATAACGTTTCTTTTTCCATCCAGATACTAAATCAAAACCTTGCTTGGTTATCATGTTGTATAAGTCTGGTATTTCGTCTGGATTATCCTGCAAATCGGCATCCATTGTAATAATAACATCGCCCTTTGCTTTAGCAAAACCGGCGTGTAACGCTTGAGACTTACCAAAGTTTTTCAAAAATCTAATACCTTTAACGTTGTTGTCTTTTTCTTGAAGCGTTTCTATAGTTTGCCAAGATTGGTCTGTACTACCGTCGTCAATAAAAAGTATTTCATAAGAAAAACCATTGGATTGCATAACATTTGCAATCCAATGGTGTAATTCTGTTAAAGAGTCTTCTTCGTTAAGTAGTGGTATGACTACTGATATGTTCATAATTTAATTTGAAATATATTTTCAAATATAAAACTATTATAGGTCTTCGTTAGTTTTTTTCATTATTAATGAAATGATAAGTCCAATAACACTATATATTACTAATTGAATAAGTAATGATTGTATTACATTTCCGATTGCATATTGACTTGGTGCTTCTTCCATTTGTGATAAAGCTTCTGCGATAGATTCCTCTGGAGCGTTAAAGCCTCTCATCATTTCGATAGATTTTTCTATTACCAATTCTTTTAATGTAATTGCTGCTTCCGGATCTATAAAGTTAAAAATAATGATGCTTACTAAGCTACTTATAACAATACCAATAAGTACAGTAACAAAATAGGCTGTAAATGCTTCTTTAAAGCTGATATAACCACCCAAGGCATGCTTAGATTTAGAAATAGATATAATTCCAAATACAATTATCATAACAAATAAACCAATACCAAGCCACCACTCAGTTAAAATTTCTAAATTTGTTGCATAAGCAATAACGGTAATAGCAGCTAGTATTGCGCCTAGGTAAATACCAAAATTAGTTGCGATAGATTTAATAGTTTTTTCCATGTCTTTAATTGTTTTAGTTAGTTAATTACTTGTTAGTATAAATGTACGATAAAACGTTACAAAAATTAACAATAAAGTTTTTTACGAAATTAGTTGTTAGTTTGTAAAAAACGATTAAATTTGCACCTCGAATTTAGTTAAGATAAAAAAGCATTTAGCGATGAAAAAAGGTATACATCCAGAAAATTATAGAATGGTAGCATTTAAAGATATGTCAAACGATGACGTGTTTTTAACAAAGTCTACTGCAAACACAAGCGAAACTTTAGAGGTTGACGGTGTTGAATATCCAGTAATAAAAATGGAGATTTCTAGAACGTCTCACCCATTTTATACAGGTAAGTCTAAATTAATTGATACAGCTGGTCGTATTGATAAGTTCAAAACAAAATACGCAAAATTTAAAAAATAAGTTTAGCGCAAATTATATTTTAAAAGCCTTTCATTTTTGTGAAAGGCTTTTTTTGTTATCTAAATTTCGACTATTTTTGAGAAATCAATACAAAGGTTGGATTAAGACTTTTAACTATTAAATTACATTTTAAGATGAATTATATTCTTTTTGACGGACCAGTACGTAATCAATTACTTCCATTTACTTATACAAGACCAGTTGCAGATATCAGAGTTGGTATCTTAACTATTAGAGAAAAATGGGAATTATTTCTTGGTACAACTACAACAACGGTTACAGAAGACTATTTGTCTGATAAATATCCGATGGTCGAGTTGGAAGAAAATGTAATGCTTAATGCGTCTTATTTGCCAAATAGTGAATTAGTTGAGTTGATTTCAGGATTGAAAGAAAATCAAGCCATATTTAAAGGCGATGATATTATAGCTTTTTACACCACGGATACACAAGAAGATATAAATTTTGATACTTATGAAGCCATAGAATTTGATAAGGACGTTACAACTATAGAGCATACTTGGGATATTTTTTCTAAAAACGCAGACGCTATCCAACAGGATTTTGATTTAATTACAGATGGTAGAACATCTCAACCAATTCCGGTAAGCAATAATGTAATTGCTCCAGAACATATTTTTATTGAAGAAGGTGCTAAATTAGAATTCGCGACATTAAATGCAAGTTCGGGACCTATTTATATTGGTAAAAATGCCGAAATAATGGAAGGAAGTTTGGTTAGAGGACCTTTAGCTTTATGTGATAATGCTACATTAAAACTTGGTGCTAAAATATATGGTGCTACAACCATTGGACCACACAGTAAAGTAGGAGGAGAGGTTAATAACTCCGTGTTATTTGGGTATTCTAATAAAGGACATGATGGCTTTTTAGGGAATTCAGTTTTAGGAGAATGGTGTAATATAGGTGCAGATTCTAATAATTCTAACCTTAAAAATAATTATGTCGAAGTAAAATTGTGGGATTATGACACAGAACGTTTTGCTAAAACAGGACTGCAATTTTGTGGTTTAATGATGGGAGATCATAGTAAATGTGGAATTAATACCATGTTTAATACAGGTACCGTTGTAGGTGTTAACGCCAATGTCTTTGGTAGCGGTTTTCCAAGAAACTTTGTGCCAAGTTACAGTTGGGGTGGTGCTTCAGGATTTACTACATATTTAACATCTAAAGCTTTTGAAGTTGCAAAAGTTGTTATGTCTAGAAGAGGTATAGAATTCTCTGCAGAGGACGAAGCTATTTTAACGCATGTCTTTGAAGAAACTAAAAAATACAGAAAAGACTAATCGTATATTGATTATCAGTAATTAAACCACATTTAGTAAGGCTTTTGTGTTAATTTAAAAATTAAATTTTTATCTTAGATTCCCCAATAATCTATATGAAATTTATTTTTAAAAGTACATTAAAATTTTCTGTACTATACTTGTTGCTGTACCTTCTTGATTCTTTTTTTAAGAATAGTGAAGGGTTAGTTGTGTATAGGTACTTCTCAAAAACGCTTTTAAGTTTCAGTTTGCTTTTGTTTTATATTATTAATACAAAACAGAAAGATCAAAGAAAAAAAAAATTAATAGTAATAGCGCTGACTTGTTTTTTAATAGGGGATATTTTTTTTATCAGTGGAAATAGTGGGAATGCTATTAATGTTTTGATAGCTACAGCTTTATTTATTATAGCCAAAGTTTGTTATTCTGTACGCTTTTTTAATAATAAGGATTTTAAAATTTCAAAACTGATTCCTTTTTTGCTTTTTTGCTTTTGTTACATGAGTGTTATCATGTCTATTGTTTATAATGAGTTGGGGTTTTATTTTCTGCCATTATTGATATATCTTTTTGTTGTAATGATGTTAATGCAGTTTGCTTATTTAAGAAGTAATGAGGTTAACCTACAAAGCTTTTGGTATGTACTGCTAGGTGTTGTGGTGTCTATGGTAGCAGATAGTATTAATATTCTTAAAACATTTTATGATGCTGATATAGCCTATAATAAAATTACAATTATGTTTTTTTACTGCTTATCTCAGTATTTGATAATTCTTGGCGTTTTAAACGAAACAAAATCTACGAGTAAATTAAAGCCAATAAATGTTTAATTATACGCTATGACTAAACAGCTAATTTATTTTTCTATTTTATTTTTTTGTTTACTTAGTTTAGATATTTATACTAAGTTAAACTTAGACACTATTCCTTATAGATATATTAGTAAGTTTTTAACAATAGGTAGTTTAGTTACGTTTACAGTAGCATGTTTTTACAAGCGTAAGGATCTTAAAAACAATCTTTTAATTTATGGTTTATTTGTTTTTTTTATTGGCGATATTATAATTATTGACCATTTAAATATGGTTAAATTTTATGTTAGTTTATTACTGTTTGTGGCGGGTAAAATATGTTATACGCTAAAGTTTATGCATAAAGAGGATTTTAGTATAAATCGCTTGATTCCATTTTTTATAGTTTGTTTTTTATACGTTGCGATAGTGTATAATTTTATTTTCCCAAATCTAAAACTATATTTTATACCAATAACGTTGTACTTTTTTATTACTTTACTAATGACTCTTTTTGCATATATTAGAAAAGGTGTTGTAAACCGCAAAAGTTACTATTTAGTGCTTTGTGGAGTTGGTTTTTTTATTATTTCTGAAACTACAATGGTAATAAAAATGTTTTATGGTGATGTGTTATTTCAAGATTTTATAGTCATGTTTTGTTACGGTGCAGCCCAATATCTTATTGTTTTAGGATTAATGTTTGAAAATAAGATACTTAAGGTTGGAAATAGCACTATATTGTAATGCTCTTAAAATTGAAATAGTTTAAATTATTACCTACTTATAATGATTTCATTTTTTAAAAATAAAATTTACGTCTCAGCTTTGTTTTTTTTTGTTTTAGCTGTGGATATCTGTGTTAAATTTAGTGCTGACCCATTGCCTGCTAGATTTTTAACAAAAACCGCTTTGTTGTCTATTTTACTTTACTTTTTTATGGTTAATAAAAAAGAAAAGCATGTCAAAGACAAGTTTTTCTACATTGGTTTTCTGTTTTTCTGGATAGGAGATTTAGTCTTGTTATTATATGAAAACCCTATTTTGTACATAGCGGGTATGTCACTTTTTATAATCGGTAAGTTGTTTTACACCATCCGATTTTCGCATCAAAAGGACTTTGAAATGTCCAGTTTAATGCCCTTTTTTGTTGTTATTTTTATTTATATAGTTGTAATTGTATTGTTTGTTTACGATAACCTGAAAGACTTTTTTATACCAATAATCATCTACATTTTTGCATCTATGTTATTGGGTTTGTTTGCTTTTTTAAGAAAGGATTCGGTTAACAGAAAAAGCTTTTATCTTATTATGATAGCAGTCATAATTGGTGCGGGATCAGATTCAACCGCTGTTTTACAGTCGTTTTACGATTCAGAGTTACCCTATCATCAAATACTGGTTATGCTGTTTTACGCGTTGTTTCAGTATTTAATAATTCTAGGATTAGTGGAAGAGAAGGAGATTAAACATAAAGATTTATCTACTAAAACAGCATCTTTTTAATGTGTTTTATCTACGTATTTTAGTTCTAATAAATTGGTAGGATTACTCCCTAAACCAGTCACGTTTTTTTGAGAAAACCTAATAACTTCATCATAGTACAATGGTACAATGGGTGTGTTTTTAAGCACTAAACTGTCCATTTTGGTGTACAGCTTTATTCTTTCGACTTCATTTGTTTCCGTAAAGGCTTGCTTGTACCATGCGTCAAAAGTAGCGTTTGAAAAATGGGTGTAGTTAGGACCGTTTGGCGCAAAGTTTTCAGAATAAAATAACGATAGATAATTTTGTGCATCAGGGTAGTCTGCCACCCAACTGGCTCTAAATACATCTAATTTCCCATTTGCTTTTCCTTCTTTTAAAGTAGAAGCAGGTAAGACATCTACAGCCACAGTTAATCCTATTTTTGTTAACTCACGTTGTATGTATTCGCAAAAATTAAGGTAATTACTGGTTGTTGTAATAGTAATCTTAGGTGTTTTATTTGTGTTCTCTTTGTAATCTTTAATTAGTTTTTTTGCTTTCTCTGGTTGATAGGTATAACCAATAGTTGCATTATAGCCAGGTAATCCTTTTGGTATAAAACCTCCGGTTGCTGGAATACCAATACCATTACGCAGGTAAGTCATCATTTTTTGTCTGTCAAACCCGTAGTTTAGGGCTTCACGGATATTTTTAGATTGAATTTCATCTAAATCAGAATCCATATAAAACGCCAAATATTCTGTGTTTAAATAGGGACTTCGTATTAAATCGATAGTAGTTTGATATTTTGCTCTTAATAGTCCCTTGGTGGTTAAAATTTCATCTTGGTAAGACGCATCCAAACTATTTAAAAAATCTAAATTACCTTGGATAAATTGCATAAACTCACTTTGCTTATCTGGCAAAAAAGTGATGGCTACTGCTTCTAGATAGGGCAGGCTCTCACCGCTTTTATTTGTTTCAAAATAATTATTATTTTTTCTGAATACCAATTTGACGTTTTCTTCCCATCTTTTAAATTTAAAAGGGCCGGTACCAATTGGATTTGCTCTAAAATCAGTCCCATAATATGTTGTTATTTCTTTTGGGACAACACTACAGTATTTCATGGTTAGTAAGCCTAAAAATGCGGGGAAGGGTTGTTTTAGTGTGATATTAAATACGGAGTCATTTACGGCTTTAAAACCAGCTACTTTGTTAAAAATCCAACGTCCCGAAGAGGCTATTTTAGGATCTAAAATACGATTAAAACTGTACTCAAAATCATGTGCTGTAACTAGTCTGGTCGAGTCTTTTTTAAATAGTTTATGCTTGTGGAAGTAAACATCGTTTCTTAAAGTAAAGGTGTAATTTAAGGCGTTGTCAGAAATAGTCCAATGCTTTGCTATACTTGGCTTTACAAGCAAACTATCATCCATTTGGACTAAACCATTAAACAGTTGGTTTACCGCCCAGATATCTGCATTGTCTTTAGCAAAAGCAGGATCAAGAGAGCCAATGTTTTTGTGTTCGTTATATCTAAATACAAGATGATCTTTAGTAGTTTGCTTTTTATTAAAACAAGATGTTGCTAATAATGTAAAAGCAAGTAGACTAAAGTATGTAATGGGTTTGCTGTTAAAAAGAGTCATCAACTAGTTAATCATTATTTAAGCTTCCAAACACGTTTTTGGCTTAAAAAAAATACGTAATTTTGCAATCACAAATTTGTAATTACACTAGGTAAATATAAACATTCTTACTTAGCATTAAAGACTATTTTAAATTGAATACTAAAAAGAAAGTCGGCTTTTATACTTTAGGTTGTAAACTTAATTTTTCTGAAACCTCTACTATTGCACGATCGTTTAAGGACGAAGGTTTTGACCGTGTTGATTTTAACGATCCAGCAGATATTTATGTAATAAATACTTGTTCTGTCACAGAAAATGCTGACAAGCGTTTTAAAACAGTAGTAAAACAAGCACAAAAATCTAATCCAGAGGCATTTGTTGTCGCTGTAGGGTGTTATGCGCAGTTAAAACCGCAAGAATTGGCGGATGTTAATGGTGTGGATTTAGTTTTAGGAGCTACTGAAAAGTTTAAGATTACAGATTACCTAAACGATTTAACTAAAAACGATTTAGGAGAAATTCACTCTTGCGAGATTGAAGACGCTGATTTTTACGTTGGAAGTTATTCTATAGGAGACCGTACCAGAGCCTTTTTAAAAGTGCAAGATGGGTGTGATTATAAATGCACCTATTGCACAATACCATTGGCTAGAGGGATTTCAAGAAGTGATGAGTTGCAAAATGTAATTAGCAACGCAAAAGAGATTTCTTCAAAAGGGATTAAAGAAATTGTTTTAACAGGTGTAAATATAGGTGACTACGGTAAAGGTGAGTTTGGAAATAAAAAGCACGAACATACATTTTTAGAATTGGTTGAAGCGCTAGATCAAGTTGAAGGAATTGAACGTCTTCGTATTTCTTCTATCGAACCAAATTTACTAAAAAATGAAACCATAGATGTTGTTAGTAAATCTAGAGCATTTGTCCCTCATTTTCATATACCGCTACAAAGTGGAAGCAATGTTATTTTAAAAGCAATGCGACGTCGTTACATGCGCGAGTTGTATGTTGATCGTGTTATTAAAATAAAAGAAGTTATGCCACACGCCTGTATTGGTGTTGATGTTATTGTTGGTTTTCCTGGCGAAACAGAAGAGCATTTTTTAGAGACGTATAATTTTTTAAATGAATTAGATATCTCTTATTTACATGTTTTTACATATTCTGAAAGAGCAAATACGGTCGCTGCCGAATTGGATAATGTAGTGCCTAAAAATATTAGAACAAAACGTAGTAAAATGCTTCGTGGATTAAGTGCTAAAAAACGTCGTGCTTTTTATGAAAGTCAGATTGGAGCAACAAGAAAAGTGTTATTTGAATCAGAAAACAAAGCCGGTTATATACATGGTTTTACAGACAATTATGTTAAGGTAAAATCACCTTGGAATCCAGAGTTAGTAAACACATTACATGATATAGAACTTACCAAAATTGATGATGACGGATTGGTTAGATTTGATTTTGTTGAAGTACATTCAGCATAAAAAAACCGAAGCTAATAGCTTCGGTTTTTTGATTTTGATTTTAAATGTCTTAAATCCTAAGACCTACGGGTAGTAATTTTTTATATCTTCTATTACGTCTTATAAACTTTGCTATTTCTGGACTTGTAGGTACAACACTCAGGTTGCGTTCTTCTATATTGTCAAAAACAGTAGTTAAAAATTCTGCGACAAACTCCTCGTTGTCAAGCTCTTCTGGAAGAATCAGTTTTGTTAAAAAAATCTTTCGTTCTTGTAAAGAGTATTCAATTTTAGCAAAATGATCATCAATTTTAAGTTCAAATTGACGTAAAAAATCATTGTCAACTAACTCAGCTGCATCAATCATATCTATAAAGTTTTATTAATTATTCGGAGAGTTTCAAAAATAGTACCAAACTATTTTATAGCTTTACGGTGCAAATGTACGAATAAATCTAATAGCAACAGGCTTTGTTAGTGTTAAAACCTTATGAATCAGCAAGTAATACCGGTCTATCTAATGCCCGGAATGGCAGCCAATCCAACCATTTTTGAGCACATAAAATTACCGGAAGATCAATACAAAATTTATTGGCTAGAATGGAAGTTGCCAAATAAAAACGAATCGATTTCAAGCTACGCAAAACGGATGTGCGAAGATATAAATCATGACAATCCTGTATTGCTAGGGGTTTCTTTTGGTGGTATTTTAGTTCAGGAAATGAGTAAGCATATTGCAGTTAAAAAACTAATAATAGTCTCTAGTGTAAAGACAAAACATGAGTTGCCTAAACGTATGAAGTTGTTAAAAGCAACTAAAGCCTATAAAATACTGCCAACACAATTGGTAAGTAGTATAGATTTGTTAGCAAAATATGCTTTTGGTAATACTATTACTAAACGTATAGAGTTATATAAAAAGTACCTGTCTGTTAGTGATAAAGTGTATTTAGATTGGGCGATAGAGCAAGTAGTGTGTTGGGAGCAAGATCAACCAATGGAATCCGTTTTGCATATCCATGGAGATAACGATATGGTGTTTCCGTTTGCAAATCTAGGAGATTGCATTACTATAAAGGGTGGCACGCATATTATGATAATAAATAAGTATAAGTGGTTTAATGAAAACCTACCAAAACTAATCGCTTAAAAACAGAGCGATTTGAATAAAATTTTTTAAATTTAAAGAAAAAGATAAGAAGATGAAGATAGTACAAAAAAGTTTAGCTATAGTTGGGTTAGCAGCATTAGGGATGTTGTTTATTAATGCCTACCAAAATGCGCCAACTGATGAAAATTTTGAGAAACAAATCATAAACGATTACAATGTTTATGCTATACAAATGCCTAGTTATTTAGATTTTGCAGGAGAGGCTGTACCATTATCAAACCCGGATATTTATGAGCGTATGGATAAGGAGCTTTTGGTTAATACCTATTGGCAATCTAATGGATTATTAATGTTTAAACGTGCCAAAAAATATTTTCCAATTATAGAACCAATTTTAGCTAAACATGGTATTCCTGATGATTTTAAATACTTAGCTGTTATTGAAAGTGGATTAACAGATGCACGGTCTCCAGCAGGAGCTAGTGGATTCTGGCAAATAATGAAAGCTACTGGACGCGAGCACGGTCTAGAAGTTAATGATAATGTGGATGAGCGTTACAATCTTGAAAAAGCAACAGAAGTAGCTTGTGATTATTTATTAAAGGCTAAAAAGAGTTTAGGATCTTGGACTTCGGCAGCAGCCGCATATAATGCAGGTAATTATGGTATTTCTAAGCGTTTAAAAGCACAAGACGTTACTAGTTATTATGATTTGTTATTAGGTGAAGAAACGGGACGTTACGTGTTTAGAATTATAGCTTTAAAAGAAATTTTATCTAACCCAGATAAGTATGGCTTTAACTTTAGAGATAAAGATTTATATACAACTGTTCCAACGTATCAGGTAGCTGTAGACACGGCGGTAACTGATTTTGCAGGTTTTGCTAAGCAATTTGGAATTAACTACAAAATATTAAAATTACATAACCCTTGGTTAAGAGAGCCACATTTAAATAATAGCTCTAGAAAAGAATATTTTATTGATATTCCAAGAGAAGGTTATTATCAAACAACACCGTAGATGTTAGACTTTTTTAGTCAATATTGGTGGACAATTGCAATTGTAATCAACTATATATTAGTGATTATAGCTGTAACTACTATATTGTTTAAGTCAATAAACCCAACAAAAACACTAACGTACATTATTGTATTGTTAGTGTTTCCTTTTTTTGGGCTGATTGTATATTATTTTTTTGGTCAAGAGTACAGAAAAAATAAAATTTTTAATCGTAAAGATGTTTTAAATAACAAGCTTATTAAGTCCATAAATAAGGATTTAAAGATTGATCCTGAGACGCTATCTAGTTATGAAGCTAATATCGAAGAAGATCAAATCCGTTTAATACATTTGCTTCAGAGAAATGATAAATCGCCATTAACTAAATATAATAATGTCGAAATTATCATTAATGGAGAAAACAAGTTTCAATCTTTATTTAAAGATATCGAAAGTGCGCAACAACACATTCATATAGAATATTACATTTTAAAAGACGATAGGATTGGTACCCAATTTTTAGAGCTGTTATGTAAAAAAGCAAAGGAAGGGGTTAAGGTTAGGCTTAGTTTTGATGATGTAGGAAGTAAGATTTCATCTAAAATGAAAAGAAAGCTAATAGAAGCTAACATCGAGTTTTACGCGTTTATGCCAGTGTTATTTCCAAGATTTACTGGTAAGATGAATTACAGAAACCACAGGAAAATTGTAATTATTGATGGCGAAATTGGCTATGTTGGTGGTATTAACGTATCCGATACTTATGTTAACTATCCAGAAAGCAAAAGTTATTGGAGAGATACACACTTAAAAATAATAGGCGAGGCGGTTTTTACATTACAAACTCAATTTTTGACCAATTGGAATTTTGTATCAGAGACCACATTGGAGTTAAACCGTTCTTTTTTTCCTCAAAATAAAGTTAAGGATGTGCAACCTGTGCAAATAGCAGCTAGTGGTCCTGATACGGATTGGGCAAATATAATGGAGGCTATCTTCTTTGCTATTGTTACTGCAGAACACTATGTGTATATCACAACGCCATATTTTATACCAAATGATCAAATCATAACAGCCATGCAAGTAGCATCCAAAAGTGGAGTAGACGTGCGTTTATTAATTCCCGATCAATCGGATTCTTGGACAGCTAAGCATGCAACAAACTCTTATTTAGAGCAGTTATTAAAAGCTAATATCAAAGTATACAGATATGAAAAAGGATTTATACATGCCAAAACAATGGTTGTAGATGATGTTTTTACCACTATAGGAACCTGTAATATGGACTACAGAAGCTTTAATATTAACTTTGAAATCAATGCTTTGATTTATAGTAAGGATAAAGCAAAAGAAGCCAAAGCTATTTTTATGCAAGATTTAGAAGATGCTATTGTGGTCGATTATCAAGCGTGGGAAGAGCGCTCTAATTTTGAAAGAATACAAGAAGCCTATTGCAGGCTTTGGGCGCCATTACTATAAGTAAACTATGCTGTAAAAGAAAAAGTCCAACTAATCTAAATCTAGATTAGTTGGACTTTTTTTTATTAGATAAATAATATTAATTATCTACTACGTCTTTTTTGAGAACGCACAGAACCGCCTTGACCAAAATGTTGTTTTGGCGCTTGAGCACGTTTCATGTTATCTTTCATCATTTTAATTTGATCAGTTAACATGCCTTGTTTGTCTAGTTTTTGTGCTTCGGCTAATAAGGTTGTCGCTTCTTGTTTTCTTCTTTTAGATAAAGCAACACCAGCTAAATTTAATTTTACCATAGCCATGTCATGGTCCATAGATAATCCTAATTGTTCCGCTTTCTTAAAATAACGCTCCGCTTCCGACATATTATCTTGAGAGACCATAACACCATTTAAAAAGTTATAATACCCTTGTTGTTTCTTTACTAAGGCAGTATCTGGATTTTTAATTTTATCTAACCACCTTTTAGCTCCTGGAAAATCTTGCTTTCTAAGTTTTAAAAAGGCAAGTAAAATAAATTCATTTTTAAAATATAAGAAGACAAATATTAAAGATAATAAGATGTACATTATCCCGTTACCTATGTTTCCTTCAATAAATTGATAGATTGCAAAACCAAAAATTGCGATTGCTATAATTAATTTGATTACTTTGTTGTACATTATGTATAAGTTTATAAGCCTTGAGTTACTTGTATTGTAACGTTTTTAAGCGTGTTTTTTAATGGAGTACAAAGAAACTAAAAAAATCTTTAAAAATATTTTTTAAATTAGGTTTGTGAAATAAAAAACTCGTTGTATATTTGCGCTCAGTTTTAGGTGAAACCCTAAACTAAATAAAACATATACTATTCAGATTTAAAAAAATAAGACAATGCCAAAAAGAACGTTTCAGCCATCAAAGAGAAAAAGAAGAAATAAACATGGTTTTAGAGAAAGAATGGCTTCTGCTAATGGTAGAAAGGTATTAGCTCGTCGTCGTGCTAAAGGAAGAAAGAAAATTTCTGTTTCTACAGAAACTAGACATAAAAAATAATGATTAACAATTGTTAATAATTTAAAGGCGTTACTTAGGTGTAACGCCTTTTTTTGTATCCTAGAATTACTATTTTTATAATCGAAAAAAATAAAGAAAAAATGCCAAAAAATCCTAAGTTAAAATCTATTCTTATTATAGGTTCAGGTCCTATCGTTATTGGGCAAGCGTGTGAATTTGATTACTCTGGTACACAAGCTTTAAGATCGTTAAGAGAGGACGGAATTGAAACTATTTTAATCAATTCTAACCCTGCAACAATTATGACAGACCCTAGTATGGCTGATCATGTTTACTTGTTGCCTCTTACTACAAAGTCTATTCTTAAAATATTAAAAGAGCATCCACATATCGATGCAGTGTTACCTACAATGGGTGGGCAGACAGCTTTAAACTTATGTATTGAAGCAGACGAGAAAGGTATTTGGAAAGACTTTGATGTAGAGATTATTGGAGTAAATATTGATGCTATTAATATTACAGAAGATAGAGAGCAGTTTAGAGAATTAATGCTTGATATTGGAATTCCAATGGCACCTCAAGCAACTGCAACATCATATTTAAAAGGTAAAGAGATTGCTCAGGAATTCGGTTTTCCATTAATTATTAGAGCTTCTTTTACTTTAGGAGGTGCAGGCGCCTCTTTTGTCCATAAAGAAGAAGATTTTGACGAGTTATTGACGCGTGGTCTGGAGATTTCTCCAATTCACGAAGTCATGATTGATAAAGCCTTAATAGGCTGGAAAGAATATGAATTAGAGTTACTTAGAGACTCAAATGATAATGTAGTAATTATCTGTTCTATTGAAAACATGGATCCTATTGGTATCCACACAGGAGATTCGATTACTGTGGCACCAGCAATGACATTAAGTGATAAAACATACCAAAAAATGCGTGATATGGCTATCCATATGATGCGTAATATTGGTGATTTTGCAGGTGGTTGTAATGTGCAGTTTGCTGTAAGTCCAGACGAAAAAGAAGATATTATTGCTATCGAGATTAACCCTCGTGTGTCTAGATCTTCTGCTTTAGCTAGTAAAGCAACAGGGTATCCAATTGCAAAAATTGCGGCTAAATTAGCAATAGGTTATCATTTAGACGAGTTACAAAATCAAATTACAAAATCTACTTCTGCCTTATTTGAGCCGACTTTAGATTACGTTATTGTAAAAATACCACGCTGGAACTTTGATAAGTTTGAAGGAAGTGATCGTACTTTAGGGCTTCAAATGAAATCTGTAGGAGAAGTGATGGGTATTGGACGTTCGTTTCAAGAAGCATTGCATAAAGCAACACAATCTTTAGAGATTAAACGTAATGGTTTAGGTGCTGACGGAAAAGGGTATACTAATTACGATCAAATTATAGATAAACTAACACACGCAAGTTGGGATAGAGTCTTTGTAATTTATGATGCCATTCAAATGGGAATTCCATTAAGTCGTATTCATGAAATCACAAAAATTGACATGTGGTTTTTACGTCAATATGAAGAATTACACCAATTGCAAAAAGAAATTTCAACATTTACTATCGATACTATAGATAGAGAATTACTTCTTGAAGCTAAACAAAAAGGATACGGAGACAGACAAATAGCGCATATGTTGAGCTGTTTAGAAAGTCAAGTGTATAATAAAAGAGACGCGTTAGGTATTAATCGTGTGTATAAACTAGTTGATACTTGTGCTGCAGAATTTGAAGCAAAGACTCCATATTACTATTCTACATTTGAAAACGACGTAGAAACTGCAGACGGAAAACGTTACGCAGATAGTGAAAGTATTGTCTCTGATAAGAAAAAAGTGATTGTTCTAGGATCTGGACCAAATAGAATTGGTCAAGGTATCGAGTTTGATTACTGTTGTGTTCATGGTGTTTTAGCTGCTGCTGAATGTGGTTATGAAACCATCATGATTAACTGTAACCCTGAAACAGTATCTACAGATTTTGATACTGCGGATAAATTATATTTTGAACCTGTATTCTGGGAACATATCTACGACATTATTAGACATGAAAAACCTGAAGGTGTTATTGTGCAATTAGGTGGTCAAACCGCTTTAAAACTTGCAGAAAAACTATCTAAATACGGTATTAAAATATTAGGAACAAGCTTTGAAGCGTTAGATTTAGCAGAAGATAGAGGGTTGTTTTCTAATATGTTAAAAGAAAACAATATTCCTTATCCAGAATTTGATATTGCTACTACAGCAGATGAAGCAGCTGCGATTGCAGATGTTTTAGACTTTCCAATTTTAGTAAGACCTTCTTACGTACTTGGAGGACAAGGAATGAAAATTGTAATAAATAAACAAGAGCTTGAAGAGCATGTTGTTGATTTATTAAGACGTATGCCAGGTAACCAATTACTTTTAGATCATTATTTAGATGGTGCAATAGAAGCCGAAGCAGATGCTATTTGCGATGGAGAAAATGTATACATTATTGGTATAATGGAACATATTGAACCTTGTGGAATCCACTCTGGAGATAGTAATGCAACATTACCACCGTTTAACTTAGGTGAGTTTGTAATGCAACAAATTAAAGACCATACTAAAAAGATTGCTTTAGCATTAAACACTGTTGGTTTAATAAACATCCAGTTTGCAATAAAAGAGGATATTGTTTATATCATTGAAGCTAATCCAAGAGCATCGCGTACGGTACCATTTATCTCTAAAGCTTATGGAGAGCCTTATGTAAATTATGCAACTAAAGTAATGTTAGGGGAGAAAAAAGTGACTGACTTTGATTTTAACCCTAAATTAGAAGGCTATGCTATCAAGCAGCCGGTATTCTCTTTTAATAAGTTCCATAATGTAAATAAGAAACTTGGTCCAGAAATGAAAAGTACTGGAGAAAGTATCTTGTTTATCGACGATTTAAAAGATGACGAATTTTACAATTTATACGCAAGACGTAAAATGTATTTAAGTAAATAATACAGAATGTAAACCCAATAAAAAAGCCTTCATTAAAATGAAGGCTTTTTTATTTAAAAATTTTCGGGTAAGTCTATTCTAACCTTGTGTTCTTTTAAAATAGGCAAGTAGTCTACATGAGAGAAGTCTTGATGATCAAACTCATATTGACGTTGTTTTTTAGTTTCCATACGCTTGATAGCTTTTAAAAAACGTTTCACTTCCACTTTATCATTTAAAATAAGACCCGGAACTTGCTGTGATTTGCCATCTTTATCCTTAGATACCATGGTAAAGTAAGAGGAGTTACAGTGTTTAACAACGCCTGTTTGTATGTTTTCTGCAATGACCCTAATACCAACAACCATAGACGTATTACCTACAAAGTTTACTGAGGCTTTCATGGTTACTAATTCTCCAACTTCAATAGGACTTAAAAAATCTACAGTGTCTACACTAGCGGTAACACAATAACTTTTAGAGTGTTTAGACGCACATGCAAATGCTATTTGATCCATTAAATTTAGGATGTAACCACCATGTATTTTTCCACTAAAATTACTGTGGGAAGGCAACATTAATTCTGATATGCTAATACGCGAAGCATCTGCTTTTTTATAATCTTTCATAATTAGTAATTAGATCGACGTTCTTTATCTTCTTCTACTTTAGTAATAAAATATTTTGTATCACCTAACCAAAAGAAGGTTTTGTAACGTTCAAAATACGTCAGTTTTACAAATTTACCTTGCAAACGGTTTAAATCTTTAATCACCTGTTTTTCTTTGTCCTCTACAGAGAATTCAAAAAGTTGCGCTTCAGAAACGCCTTGGCTAACTTCGCCTTCCCAGGTTTTAAACATCACACCTTTGCTACTAAACTTAACTAATTCTCCTGCTCGTACACCTTCGCTATAAGTAGCAAAATAGATAAAGGCAAAATATCCAGCTATTATAAGCACAATAATAACTAGTGTTTTTATTAAAAATTTGATCATATTTTTGTTTTTTTAATCGTCAGATTCTGCTCTTTTTATTATTGATTCCGGCAATGCTTTTTTAGCTTTTGCACCCAGTTTTTTTATTTTTTCGACACTAGTAATTAAGTTTCCTTTTCCTTCTACTAGTTTATTCATGGCAGAAGAATAGTCTTTTTTAGCATCGTCTATCTTTTTACCAACGCCAGTTAAGTCCTTGACTAAACCTTCAAACTTATCGTAAAGCGCACCAGCTTGTCTTGCAATTTCGATAGCATTTTGTTGTTGCTTTTCGTTATTCCACATGCTATCAACCGTTCTTAAGGTTGCTAATAGGGTAGAAGGTGTGACTATAACTATGTTTTTTTCGAAAGCTTTATTGTAAATCGAATTATCTGCATTTATCGCTACTGCAAAAGCAGGTTCTATGGGGATAAATAGTAATACAAAATCAGGACTTTCTATGTCATATAAATCCTCATATTTTTTCTCAGACAATTGGTCAACGTGTCTTTTAATAGAATTGATGTGCGCTTTTAAATATAACTCACGTTGGTCATCTTCTGCATTAACGTAACGTTCGTAATCTGTTAAAGACACCTTACTATCAATAATCATTTTTTTATTGTCAGGTAAGTGTAATACAATATCTGGCAACACTCTAGAGCCATCTGCTCTAGTAAAATTTTGTTGTACAAAATACTCTCTGTCTTTTTCTAAACCTGATTTTTCAAGGACACGTTCTAAAACTAATTCGCCCCAATTTCCTTGCATTTTACTATCCCCTTTTAAGGCTCTAGTCAAGTTGGTAGCTTCTTTAGTCATTTGTTGGTTTAAATCTTTTAAACCTAGTAATTGTTCTTTTAAAGCACTATGCATACTAATACTTTCCTTTTGAGTATCATCTACTTTTTTCTCGAAGGTTAGTATTTTTTCCTGTAGTGGATTTAAAATGTTTTTGATATTTTCTTTATTCTGAAGTGTGAATTTCTCACTCTTTTCATCTAAAATTTTAGTTGCTAATAACTCAAAATCCTTGCGTAGTTGTTCTTGACGTAATTCGACTTCTTCCTCACGTTTTAGATTTAATTGCTGTAAGTTTTCAAAATCTGCATTTTTTCTAGCTAAATCTTCATTTAAAATATCCTTTTCACGACGGATGCCTTCGCGTTCTATTTCAATTTTAGAAATAGTTTGTTTTAAATCTTGTAATTGGCTGTTAAATGTTGCGTTTTGTCTTTCGCTTTCAGCGGAATAAAATTGTTTTAAGTCCGACAATTGCTGTTGTAAGTTGGTGTTACGCTCTTCCAAGGTGCTTTTTTCGCTTTTACTTTTTAGTTTAGTGAATAGCATACCCAAATAACCACCAATAGCAGCAGCAATTAAAATAGCAAGAATAAGGATAATGTTGTCGTTCATTTAATGGAAAAGTAGTTTGGTCAAAGATAGTTAATTTGTCTCTCAGTGAGAAGTCAAGTATTTTATAAGTTGAATACTTGTTCTTGTAGCTTCAGAAAGTAATTAATGGTCTTATTATATGGAATTATAATAGATATTTCATACCCTTAATTAATGTGTGATATTGAAACAAGTTCAATATGACGTGGATTGTTGCTATGTATTTTAATTCAGATGAAGTTAGTTCTATTGAAGATGTTTCAAAAGCTTAATTAATGTGTGATATTGAAACAAGTTCAGTATGACGTGGTTTATTGCTATGTAATTTTCATTCAGATGAAGTTAGTTCTATTCAGGATGTTTCAAAAGCTTAATTAATGTGTGATACTGAAACAAGTTCAGTATGACGTGAAATTACTTTTTAACCCTAAAACTGCCTGTTTTTTCATCAAAAACAATCATATCTTCCGGAAATAGCTTAGAAAACGCTCCTTTTTCGATTAAATTACAAGGTGTGTCACTTACAATGCCCTGTTCTGACATGACAATCATACTGTCGCATAATTGGATGGCTAGATCAATTTCGTGAGACGAAAACAAGATGGTTTTTCCGGTGTCTTTTGCTAATTTTTGAAGCAGTTTTAGTATGTATGCTTTATGATACATGTCTAAATGCGACGTCGGTTCGTCTAGAATAATTAAATCTGTGTCTTGTGCTAAAGCACGCGCTATCATTACCTTTTGAAGTTGACCATCACTAAGCTCGAAACATTTTTTATGTTTTAAGTCGGCTATTGTCGTTTGGTCAATTGCTTTATTGATAATTTCTAAATCTTTATCAGATAAGTTACCAACCCAATTGGTGTAAGGTTGACGTCCTAGAGCAACCAATTCAAAAACAGTTAAATTTTTTGCAGCAATAGGCTCCGTTAATACTAAGCTTAAAGTCTTTGCAAGTTCTAAGTTAGAAAATGTTTTTAATTGTTTTTCATTAATAAAAACAGCACCATTAATAGGTGATTGCACTTTGGTTAATGTTTTTAATAGTGTAGATTTTCCAATACCATTACCACCAACTAAACCCACTAATTCGCCTTTTTTTAAAGCAATAGTAATGTTTGACGCCACTATAGTGTCTTCTTTTTTAGAAGTATAACCTATAGTAAGGTTTTCAGTTTTAAGGATGGTATGTTTTATGTGTTCTGGCACTATCTTATTTCTAATTAAAAAGTTGCGTTGTTTTTATTATTACTTTAAAACACCATTTTACGTTGTCTAACCAATAACCAAACAACAACAGGCGCACCAATTAAAGAGGTAATAGCGTTAATAGGTAAAAGGTAATCTGTGTTTGGTAATTGTGCTATGCTGTCGCAAATTAGCATAATAATAGCACCAAATAAAAAGACTGCCGGTAATAATGTTTTATGGTTTGAGGTGTTAAACACTTGTCTTGTTACGTGTGGAATTGCTAAACCTATAAAGGCAATTGGTCCAGCAAATGCAGTGATTGTACCGGCTAATAGGCTAGTGGCAATAATAATAAGTAAACGACTTTGTTTAATGTTTAAACCTAAGCTTTTAGCATAGTTTTCTCCTAATAATAAGGTGTTTAAACCTTTAATAGATAACACGCTAAAAATAATTCCAATAGTATAAATAACTGTAAAAACTTGTACTTCGGACCAGTCTAAATCGCCTAAACTACCAAAGCCCCAAAATATATATTGTTGTAACTGCTCTGCACTACTAAAGTATGATAGTACGCTGACTATTGCTGCTGTAATGCTACCAAACATTAAGCCTATAATTAAAATAGCCATGGTGTCTCTAACTTTAGAGGATACGATTAAAACTAATAGTAGGACTAAAAAACTACCTAAACTGGCTGCAATTACTAAACTCCATTTAGTTAGTAAAAACGTGGCAAGAAAACCGCCAAAAATACTACTGCCTAATATTACTAAAGCGACACCAAGACTGGCTCCAGAGGTAATACCTAAAACAAAAGGTCCAGCCAATGGGTTTCTGAATAACGTTTGCATTAATAATCCTGAAATGCCTAAACCTGATCCTACCAATATGGCAGTAATGGCTTTTGGTAAACGGTAGTTTTGAATAATGTATTCTTTGCTTGAAAGTAACTCAGTATCCGTAAAAAAACTACTTACAATAGTTTTAAAAGAAATAGAAATAGAACCCAAGCTGATGTTAACACAAAAAAGCACCAACAGTATAACTGTAAGTACTATAAATGGTATTGTGTAATTTGTTTTCAATAGTTTCTATTTTTGTCTTGGTAATTGGATACTGTAACTATGGGTTTTCTAGTTTAAAGGTCTAAAAAAGTAAGTTTTGTAATCTGGTAGTAATTCTGGATGACAAATTTTAATAATATCTTTTAGGACTAAATCAGGTCTTGCTAGACCAAGCTCATAATATAATACACCTCCAGTGTTACCAGTTGTGTTTGCAAACGTATAAATGTTATTATTTTTAAAGGCGTCAAATTGTGTGTAATGTGTATTGGCTTGTTTTAAAGCGTCCATAGTTGGGTAGTAAGAAGGGCTTAACCAAAGGTCTGCACTTTTAGCTTTTTCAAAAACAGTTTCAAAACTTAGCGCTAAACTTCCAGCACCCGCAGTATCTGCATATAAATAGTCCACATTGGCATCTTTTAAAAATTGTGCCTCGGTACTTGTTCCGTTAGGTAAATACCAAACGTCTTTATGCATTGCTCCACTTAAAACTGTTGGACGATTATTTACCGTTTTTGCTAGTTTTTGTGCTGCTTTATAATCTGTTTCGATAGTCAAGAAGATTGCATCAGCTTCCTTGGTTTTGTTATACAATGCCCCAAAAAATTTAATCCATTCGGCTTTAGCTAAAGGTGATTTTTCTACCCAATCGCCATTATATATAACGGGTATATTTGCTTTGCTAATTGTGTTTAGCGATTTACTAGTACCATCAACACCAAAGCCAATCACGACATCTGGTTTTAAACTTAGTAAAACCTCAGTATTTAAACCTTCGTTTTTACCTAATTCTCTAATACTACCATTATCTATACGTTGTCTTGTTTTTTCTGAAGAGACATAATCAGTCCCAGGAAAACCTATTAAAGTTGCTTCTTCATTTAATAATTCTAAAGCCGGAATATGTGTTGTGGATGTCACCACAATTTGTTTTACAGGTGTTATTATTATGCCATCATATTCGTCTTTCATAAACGATGTTTTGGCTGCGTTTTCTTTAGAAATTAGTACATACTTGTATGCTTTTTCGGCATTGGGCCAAGGGTTATTGACTTCTAAAACTGAAAAATTACTGTGGTTTGTAATATTAAAACCTTCAGCGTAAGCGATACTATTTTTAACGTTGTCTAAAGGCGGAAGCTTAACGCTAATACCTTTGTCTTCTTTACAATTTAGAAAGAAAAACGTTGAAATTAAAAGGAGTAAAATAGGTTTGTTTTGTAACATTAGTAACACTTTAGCGGAATAATTTCCTGTAAATTTATATAAAATTTTAGTCATGAGGGACGGTTCAAATTTAACAATATATATAGTAGGAGGAATTATATTAGTGCATTTTTTAGTGGGCTTTATTTATTTAATCTATAAAATGAATAAGAAAAAATAGGTAATACATTATTTTAAATAGTATTTTTGCGACGAATTTTGGTTTCATTCAAACTTTATTTGAATGGATTAAAAGGGAATCTGGTTTAATTCCAGAACTGTTCCCGCAACTGTAAGCTATAACGCTTGTTATTACACTTCATGTCACTGTCTATATTAGATGGGAAGACCAATAGCAAGACGCAAGTCAGGAGACCTGCCAAATTCATCATCTAACTAGATCTTCGGGAGAAGGGTCTTTAAGATTTATGAAAAAAACAATTATATTATTACTTGCTGTATGTTTTAGTGTTGTGTCTTTTGCACAAACACAGTTGGACTCTATCCAATATTTAGATGTTATTGAGCTTAGTGATATTAAGTTGAAAGCCTTTACTAATACACAAACAGTTTTAAAACTGTCCGATAGTATCATAAAAAAAGGAAACCCATTACTGACACATTTACTTAATAATAATAGTACTATTTACTTTAAAGAAAATGGTTTTGGTATGGTGTCTTCGCCATCGTTTAGAGGGACTACAGCCCAACAAACAGCAGTGATTTGGAATGGTATTAATATTAATTCTCAACTTAATGGGCAAACCGATTTTAGTACAGTAAATACTAAGCTATTTGATAATATAGATGTTAGAAGTGGAGGAGGAAGCGTGTTATACGGTAGTGGTGCTATTGGTGGATCTATCCATTTAAATAATAAGATTGCCTACAATAATACAGATTCTCATTATGTGGGCGTTAACTACGGAAGTTTTAATACTATTAATAGTACTTATAAAGGGCATTTTTCTACAGATAAATTAAGTATTAATGCTAATGTTAGTTATTTAAAATCGGATAATGATTACGATTATGTGGATAGCAATAAGAGCAATTTGAATGGCGAATTTTATAGTAATACTATTGGTTTAAATTTAGGGTATAAGTTTAACGATAACAATATAATCAAGGCTTACAGTAATTTTTATGATGGTCAGCGTCATTTTTCTTTACAATTACCAACAGAAACACCATCTAAATATAAAAATCGAGATTCTAGAAACCTTTTAGAATATGTAGGGTTATTTGGCGGCTTTACTTCAAAATTGAAAGTGGCTTATTTAACGGAAAGTTATAAGTATTTCTCTAATATTGAAAGAGATGTTTATACCGATGGAGGTGTGAATACTTTAATTTTAAAGTATGATTTGTCTTATAAACTAGGCGACAATATTACTATTAACCCAGTTTTAGATTATACACAGAATACAGGAGAAGGTTCTAGCATAAGCAAAGTAAAGCGCAATGTAACAGGATTTAATTTGTTGTTTAAACAAGAGGTGACTTCTAATTTTTTATATGAAATTACTACAAGACAAGAAATAACAGATAATTATAAAAGTCCTTTTTTATATAGTTTAGGTTTAAAATATGATATCTCTGATGCTTATACGGTAACACTTAATGGGTCTAAGAATTATAGAGTACCAACGTTTAATGATTTGTATTGGCAAAGTGGAGGTAATCTAGATTTAAAACCAGAAACCTCTTATCAATTAGAATTAGGGAATACTTTTACTTTTAAAACAGTAGATTTTTCTGTTACAGGTTTTTATAATGATATTACGGATATGATCAGATGGTTGCCAACCACTACTGTTTGGAGGCCTATAAATACAGATCATGTTAAAACTTACGGTGTAGAAGCGCAATTAAATGCAACACATTATTTTGGTAAAAATCAATTGACTTTAACTAGTAATTATGCCTATACTATATCAGAAGATCAGCAACGCAATGCACAATTAATTTATGTGCCTTATCATAAAGCAACTGCGACTTTAGGTTATAACTACAAACGATTATCCGCATATTACCAATACGTATTTGTGGGAGAGGTTTTTACACAATCAGATAACAATCCAAAGTATAATATTGATGCGTATTATTTATCTAATTTAGGTATCGACTATACTTTAGGTAAAAAGAAAAATATTACGGTTGGCGCACAGTTAAACAATATTTTTAACCATAATTATCAAAGTGTGTTAGGGCGATTTATGCCAGGAACACATTTTAATACATATTTGAACTTTAATTTTTAAACACTAATAAATAAAACAGTACAATGAAACAATTTAAAAAAATATTATTCTTAGCAGTAGCAAGTGCTTTTTTGCTAACCTCTTGTAGTAACGATGATGATATGATACCGTTTGATTCTGAGCCTTTAGGTGCTTATGAAGATGGTTATTTTGTATTAAATGAAGGAGGAGGTAACTCTGTTACAAATTCTATAATTTTTATTGGTGAAGACGGAACAAGAACTGATGATGTTTTTAGAATAGAAAATCCAGATGCTGAAGAGATGGGGATTTATATTCAGAATATCTTTTTTGACGATACAAGAGCATTTATCGTTGCAGGAAGTGGGTCTGTAACTGTTGTTAATCGTTATACTTTTGAGTATATCACTACTATCAGCACTGATTTAGAAAGTCCAAGATATGGTGTTGTTGTAGACGGTAAAGCGTATGTAACTAATAACGCTAGTTTTGCTTCTGTAACGGATGACTTTTTAACTGTAATTGATTTAACAAATTATTCTACTTCACAGGTATTAATTGGTAACTATTTGGACCGTATAGCGGCTGTTGGAGATAAAGTAATAACGACTAACAATCAATATGGATCAGAACATTCTGTATCTGTAGTAGATACTAATACTTTAACAGTAACGGATATAGATTTAGGCGCAGGTAATACATCTAACTCTATTGCAGTATCAGATGATGTTGTTTATGTTTTAACAGGTTCTGGAAAATTTATGGAAATAGATTTAGATTCTAATACTGTTGCTAGTACTGTAGATATACCAGCAACTATTTCAGGAACTAAAAATTTAAATATAGATGATGACGCTGTATATTTTACTTCAGAAGCATCTGTATATAGTTTTAATTTAGGAGATACAACAGTATCAGAAACACCTATTTTAACTTATAACTCTACATCTGCTTATGGTGTAATGTACGGTTTTGCAGTAAATGATGATGTTATTTATATTGGTGATGCAGCAGATTTTGCTTCTAATGGATCATTTTATGAATACTCTACATCAGGTGCTTTATTAAGTTCTAATATTGCAGGTAGTGCTCCAAACGGGTTTTACTTTAACTAAGAAATAGTCAATAAAAAACCACAAACCAACCAACCATTAAAAAGCCTCTAAATTATTTAGAGGCTTTTTTATGGTTTATATTTTAGGTGATAGTTACGGAATTAAATCGCAGTACCAAACACCATAGGTTTCGGCATCACTTTTACAGATATCATTATCATCGGTTTTAGGTGCATTATATTCTCGGTATACTTTTTCTCCAATAGTAAACGGGATTGGGTTTTTAAAGATTGGCCCATCAAAACAAAAGGTATGGAATTCGCCATTTTCTCCGCAAGGATCCACACCTTCAGGTAGGTTGTCTATAAAATGCTCGTCAATAATAGTCCCAACAAAATCTTTATCAAAGTATTTAGAATTAGCACAAACCACTATGGTTTTAAAACCGAGCGCCAAAAACTCAGTAATAAGTTGTGTTGTATCGCGCTTCCATAACGGAAATACAGTTTTTATGTTTTGTGTGGCCAGTTGGTTTTCTCTATACACTTTTAAGTCCTCTAAATAGATATCGCCAAAAGCACTATGTGTAAAATTGTCATCTTTTAACGCAGTCACAGCCTTTAGCATGATGTCTTCATAGGTTTCCATACTTGGCATTTCTGGAAGTTCTATTAGACTGGATTTAATATTTAAAGCCTCAGTTTGTGCAGTTAGCAACTCTAGTCTTAAACCATGCATGGTCACACGATTAAAATGTGTATTAACTGTTGTAATTAATTGCTGGATAGTGTAGTCGTCGTTTTGCAATAAATAGTAAAGGGCTAAGGCCGAATCTTTGCCAGTGCTCCAATTAAAGTATGTTTTATGGCTCAATAGGTATTGGTTTTAATTTTAGTCTAAAAGTAAAAGCCTCTAAATAATTTTAGAGGCTTTATCAATTTTATTTAAAGATATTGGGAATATCGTCAGAATCAAGATACATATTGTCTCTTGTTAATGTTTGCAAGTTAGAACTTTTATTAATTCTAAATTTAGAAGACGCTTCAGTAGTCGTACCAAATCTTCCATTACCTGTTAAATGTTGTATTGCTCTTGCTAATAAAGGTTCGTCTTGTTGTCCTAAAACACCATAATTAGATACGGTTTCTTCTAAAAGAATAGTAGGTTGTAAACCGGCTTCATATTGATAAAAGCCATCTGCATTTTCATTTTTACCAACTAAAGGTTGCATAGCCCAAGTATGGCTTGGGTTAATTCCTGTTGTGCATGAATATGCGCAGTCAGGGCTGTCGTAAAGTGTTATGGAAAATTCGTTTTTTCCTCTGGTTGTATTTCCAATATGTATTACATCCATATAAGGTGTCAAACCGTTAATGACTAGCTCACTGGCAGAAGCAGAAGTGCCTTGTGCTAATATATAAACCTTATTAAGGTTAAGCGTGTTTATAGCTGTTCCGTCGGATAATTGATCTACAAAGTTTCGGCTCACATCTTCATCTGATAAAGCGGCTTGTATTTTGTCATTCCAACGTTGTTTTAAAAATAAGTTACTAGTTGGTTCTCCAGAGATCATACTTGATAAGTTAATTGCAGATCCTACACTTCCTCCTGGATTGTAACGTAAATCAAGTACTAAATCCTGAACACCTTCTGCAACAAATGTTCCAAAAGCATCATTTAATTGTTGGTCAAAATTACTTGTAAAGCGGTTATACATTAAATAACCTACTTTAATCCCGTCTACAGTAAAGGTATTTGAAATTAATACAGGATTTTCTTCATAAACTTGTTTAGTTAATGTTACCGTTTCTCCTGTTAGTACTAAATTATTAGTGCTATCTAATTCGGCTAGACCGATAGTATAGGTATCGTTATCTGCAAACAATAAACCTCCAAAATTACTTTCTGTTAATTGTACGCCATCAACGGTTAGAAATAACATACCACGTTGCAACGTGCTTGATGATGCGCTAGTATTTGGTAGGATATATTGTACGGCACCAAACACATCAGGACCACCGTTTATGGTACCAAGTCCAAACTCCATTCCGTTACTTTTAGAAATTCCGTTAAGAGCGTTGTTTAGTGTAAAATAATCGTCCACAATCCAGCTAAATCGATCTTCGTTAAATAATAAGTTATCAAAAAGGGCGTCTGGTGTACTGTAGCTATCTAAAAAAGTAGCGTATTCTTGAGCGTTAGAAAATCTATCATCTGCTAAATCAGGGACATCATTTTGCCAGAAGTACCAAAGGTTTAAACCTTTCCACACAAAATCTTTAATATCTGTGTTAGCTATAGTGTTATCATCTTGATCTTCAAAACACGCAGTAATACTAAGACATAGTAGTAATAGCATGGCATATATCCAAGTCTTTTTCATAGTCATAATTTAAATTTTTCTTTATAAAAGTACTTACTTTATTTTATATTGAAAATTAATTGTAACAAATTTAATAGTCGTTCGTCGTATTAGAAACCAACCAACCAAAAATGACACAGTTAGAGTTTTTAAAAATAGTAATGCCTTTTAAGGATAAGGTCTTTCGTTTAGCCAAACGGTTGCTAGTGTCTCGTGAAGAAGCAGAGGATGCTACACAGGAGGTGATATTAAAATTATGGAAGAATAAAACTAAGATTGAAAACTATAAAAACGTGGAAGCATTTTCCATGACTATGACCAAAAACTTTTGTTTGGATAAATTAAAATCGAAACAATCACAGAATTTAAAAATTGTACATAGCAATTACCAAGATCATAGTGTTGCATTGCAAAGGCAAATAGAAGTAAATGATAGTTTAGAATGGGTTGCTAAAATTATCGAAGACCTGCCAGAACAACAAAAAATGGTTGTGCAACTAAGAGACATCGAGCAATATGATTTTGATGAGATTGCAAAAATGTTGGACATGAACCCAACAGCAGTAAGAGTAGCATTGTCAAGAGCAAGAAAAATAATAAGAGAAAAATTAACAAGTACACATAATTATGGTGTTAAATAATATAGAAGACTTACTAGAAAAGTACGAAGATGGCCAAACCACTTTAAAGGAAGAAGCACAGTTAAAAAACTATTTTAAGCAAGAGACTGTTGCACCCCATTTAGAGCATTATAAAGCTATTTTTGGTTACTATACAGTAAACCAGCAAGAGACTTTTACTAAAAACGTACCACTAAATACTAAAAAGAAATTTAATTCTAGATGGTTAAGCGTTGCAGCAGTAGCAGTTTTAATGGTTGGTATTTACTTTAATAGACCTAAAGAAGATGTGATAACAGATGCGGATAGGTTAGCTTATAATCAAGCCAAATCGTACTTGCAATTGGTATCTAAAACCTTTAATAAAGGGACTGCTCAAGTCACTTATTTAGGAGCTATTTCTAAAGCTGGCACACAAGTTGACTATTTAAAAGAAATGGAAAACCCAATAGGTCGCATTTTAAAAATTGAAAAACACTAAAAATTTAATAAACCAAATAATTTAAAACACAAATACAATGAAAAAATATATAACAATAGTAGTAATGGCAATATTAATGATGCCATTAACAGGAATGGCTCAAGATATCTTTGAAAAATATAGCGATCACGATCAAGTAAGTTACGTGTCTATAAAACCTAAAATGTTTCAAATGTTAGCCAAAATTGACATAGATACGGATGATGCAGAAGCAAAAGCCTACATGGAAATGGTTAATAGTATCACTAGTTTTAAAACTATGGCTACTGGAGATAAAGAGATTGCTAAAAACATCTCAAAATGGGTTGCTACACGTAGTAATTCTTTAGAGGAGTTAATGGAAGTGAAGGACAATGGTGTTGCTATGAAGTTTTACGTAAAACAAGGTAAAGACGAAGACCATGTAAGCGAGTTGTTGATGTTTATTAATGGATTAGAATCTGTTACAAAAGATTCTGATATAGAAATTAATGGCGAAAAGCGTACCATCGAAACCGTTGTGATCTCTTTAACTGGAGATATAGATTTAAATCAAATTTCTAAATTAACTCAAAAAATGAACCTTCCAGGAGGCGAAGAGTTACAAAAGAAAGCTAAAAAATAAAACTATGAAATCATCAATCAAACTAATTGGATCCCTATTAATGCTTGCTTTAGTGTTAGTAGGTTGCAAAGACCAAAACTCAATACAGACCTATTTTGTAGACCATCAAGAGTTACCAGACTTTATGTCCTTTGATATTTCTACGGACGTAGTAGATTTTTCTAAAGCTAATTTGACAAAAGAAGAACAGGAAGCGTACCAGTCCGTAAGTAAGCTGGATGTTTTAGCGTATAAATCTAAATCGGGAAGTATAGCGGATTATAATGCAGAGTTAGCTAAAGCTAAGATTGTATTTGAAAACAAAAAATATGAAGAACTAATGTCTTTTAAAGACAAAGGAGTTAGCGTAAAAGTGAGCACTGTTGGCGATAATAATGAAATAGACGAGTTTTTGGTCTTAGCAAGTTCTAAAGAAATGGGATTTACTATTGTAAGAATCATAGGGGACAATATGAGACCAGAACAGTTAATTAAGCTATCAGAAAAACTGCAGAACGCAGATATCGATCAAGCACAATTTAAAAGTCTAATGACATTTTTTAAATAAGATACTATAGATTAGTAAACATAAAAAAAGGCTTATCCATTGGATAAGCCTTTTTTGTTATTTATCGATTTTTGATTCGAAAAAATCATCATCCGTGTCCGATTTTTTTATCAGAACTATATTAACAATTACCATTAAATAGGCAACAAAAGTAATCCCCATATAAAGCGGGTTATTTAAAAAACCGGTTATTCCTCCCACAAAAAACAAACTTAATGTGATAATGCAAAAGGCCATGCTACTCTTGTCGCTAATCATAATTATTATATTCCTGTATAGTTACTTGGTGATATTGCTTTTAATTCTGTTTTAATAGCATCACTGACCTCTAAAGTATCAATAAAATTTGAAATAGACGTTTTATTTATAGCTTCATTAGTTCTAGTTAAGCCTTTTAAAGCCTCATAAGGGTTTGGATAACCTTCACGTCTTAAAATAGTTTGTATTGCTTCAGCAACAACTGCCCAGTTATTTTCTAGGTCTTGTGCAAATTTAGGCGCATTAAGTAATAGTTTACTTAACCCTTTTAAAGTCGATCCAAAACCAATTAAAGTATGTCCAAACGGTACACCAACATTACGTAAAACCGTACTGTCTGTTAAGTCACGTTGTAATCTTGAAATTGGTAATTTTGCAGATAAATGTTCAAATATAGCATTGGCCATACCTAAATTACCTTCACTGTTTTCAAAATCAATAGGATTTACTTTATGTGGCATTGCGCTACTACCAACTTCACCTTTTTTAATTTTCTGTTTAAAATAATCCATAGATACATACGTCCAAACGTCTCTATCTAAATCTATAATAATAGTATTGATACGTTTTAAACAATCAAATAAAGCAGCCATATGGTCATAATGCTCTATTTGTGTAGTTGGAAAAGAGTGTTGTAAACCTAACTTTTCTTGTACAAAACTACCTCCAAAAGCTCTCCAATCAATATTAGGATAAGCGACTTTGTGTGCATTAAAATTACCTGTTGCACCACCAAATTTAGCAGCACTTGGTATGTCATTTAGTAAGTTAAATTGCTCTTCCATACGGACTGCAAAAACTTCAATCTCTTTACCTAAACGTGTTGGAGAGGCAGGTTGACCGTGTGTTCTAGCTAGCATCGGGATATCTTTCCACTCTTCAGCAAGACGTTTTAATTCGTTTAAAACATTAAAATATTCTGGTACGTAAGCCTCATTCATTGCGTCCTTAATACTTAAAGGAATAGCAGTGTTGTTAATATCTTGTGACGTTAGTCCAAAGTGGATAAATTCTTTAAATTCACTTAAACCTAAAGCATCAAACTGTTCTTTAATAAAATACTCAACCGCTTTAACGTCATGGTTAGTTACTTTTTCAATATCCTTTATAGCTTGTGCATTTTCGGTAGTAAATGATTTGTAAATGTCGCGTAAAGCTTCAAATTTACTACTATCTACACCGCTTAGTTGAGGTAAAGGTAATTCGCAAAGGGCAATAAAATATTCAATTTCGACTAAAACGCGATATTTTATTAAGGCTTCTTCAGAGAAAAAATCTTGTAATTTTTCAATTTTATTTCGGTAACGACCATCAATTGGAGAGATCGCATTAAGTTGATTTAAAGACATATAAATAGTTGTTTTTTAACAAGCTATAAATATAGTTTTTTTAGCGGGAAGACTAAAGGATTACAGTTTAAGAATTTGATAAATTTTGACCTTATTTTTTTAACTTTTTAAATATTTGCTTTGCTCTAGCTTTAAAAGCAGCACTTTGAGATGCAAAATCACGTTCTAGAATAGTCATTAATTCTGGATACACCCAATCGTATTCTTTTCCAAATAAAAACAAACTGGTCATAGCATAGGCTTTTGGAGCCACTTTGGCATCTTTAATTAACCAGTCAAAGCAAGCTTCAATAATTTTTTCCCGATGCCTCGGAAGTAAGGCCTTTTTTATCTCAGAAGGCGGTTTTCCATAGTAAGCTTTTGCTAGGTATTCGCAGATTTTTGCAACTGGTCTTTCTGCCGAATCTAAATGGACCAATCCCATATTTTGGGTAAATTGATCTAAGTAGGGGATTAGTGCTTCTAGGTTTTCTTTACACATAAATTCTAAAATCCATGCAGCTCTTGGCGAAATCTTATCATCAACCCGAAACAAAATATCTAATGTTTTAGGAATTAAACTGGTGTCAGAAAGTAGCATTTGAGCATAGTAGAGACGCTTTTCCCTAGAATGGTTGACATAATTTAATTCTTGATATAAAGCGTCCGTATTCAAAGATTTCTTATTTTTATGCCATAAAAATACTGAAAATGAAAATATTTAAGAAGATTGGTTTAATTTTATTAGTGGCTTTAGTGATAGCACAATTCTTTTCGCCAGAAAAAAATGAAGGAAACACTGAGGATTTAACCGCTTTTTTCACAGAAACAAAGCCATCTGCAGAGGTCAGAAATATATTAGAAACAGCATGTTTGGATTGTCATAGTAGTAACACTAATTACCCATGGTACAGTAAGATTACGCCAGTTAACTATTGGTTAGCAGATCATATAGAGGATGGTCGTAAGCATTTTGATGTTTCTAAATGGTCAGATTATTCTATAAAAAAGAAAGACCACAAATTTGACGAATTAGCAGAAGAAGTAGAAGAAAAGAAAATGCCATTACCAAGTTACACTTGGGCACATGGTGATGCTAATTTAACGGATGCGCAAATAAAAGCCATCGTAGAATGGGTAGAACAAGTAAGAGTAGGTTATGCTTTAGCACCACAACCTCAGTAATAATTATTAATTTTTTAATCTCCCTAATTTGAATCAAAAACTATTAATTATAGGATTTGTATGGCCAGAACCTAAAAGTTCTGCTGCTGGTAGTAGGATGATGCAGCTTATTGAAGTGTTTCAGTCTGCTAATTATGATATTACTTTTGCTTCTGCTTGTGCCAAAACAGACAATGCATTTGATTTGTCTAGCATTAATGTAAACACGGAAAATATTGTACTTAACGATAGTAGTTTTGATGTTTTTGTAAAAGAGTTAAACCCTTGTATGGTTTTATTTGACCGTTTTATGGTTGAAGAACAATTTGGTTGGCGTGTAGCAGAGCAATGTCCTGATGCGCTAAGATTATTAGATACAGAGGATTTGCATAGTTTACGTAAAGGACGTCAACAAGCCTTGAAGGATAATGCAATGTTTGATATTAGTTATTTGCAAAACGATACTGCAAAACGTGAAATTGCAAGTATTTTACGCTGTGATTTATCGTTTATTATATCTCAAGTCGAAATTGAAATATTAGTTAATCAATTTAATATTGATGAGCATTTATTATATTATTTGCCATTTTTACTAGATCCTATTTCTCCTGAAACACAAAAGAAAAGTCCTAAATTTAAAGATAGAAATCATTTTGTAACCATTGGTAACTTTATGCATCCGCCTAATTTTGATGCGGTAGTATTTTTAAAAACAGAGATTTGGCCACTTATAAGAAAGGCGTTACCAAAAGCAGAAATACATATATATGGTTCTTATGTTTCAGAAAAAGCACAGCAACTAAATAAACCAGAAGACGGTTTTTTTATATTAGGTTATACAGATAATGTTAAGGAAGTTATGGAGCATGCTAAAGTATGCTTAGCGCCTTTACGTTTTGGAGCTGGATTAAAAGGAAAACTTATTGATGCAATGGAAGGCGGAACACCTTGTGTTACAACAACTATTGGGGCAGAAGGGATGTATGGTACTTTAAAAGACACTAATGCATTTATTGAAGATGATGCTAAAGCTTTTGCAAAACAAGCAGTAGAGTTGCACTCTAATAAGATTTATTGGAATGGAAAACAGAAAAACGGATTTATGATTATAAACACGTTATATGATAAAGCTATTTATACAAAAGACGTTTTGCATACAGTAGAAACTTTGTTAGCCGATTTACAATCTCACAGACAACATCACTTTTTAGGACAAATACTAATGTATCAAACTATGCAGAGCACTAAATATATGAGTAAGTGGATTGAGGAAAAAAATAAGGATAAGTAGTTTTTTGAGTTAAAAGGCAAAAGGCAAAAGTTAAAAGGGAGAAGGCAGAAGCCAATAGGTGAAATAAGAAAAGCTTAAAAGTTGTAAATCTCTTGATTAAACATAAGTAACAAAAAAAGAGCTTCAGTTTTAAACTGAAGCTCTTTTTTTATGCTATAAAATATAGGATGTAATTTGCTTAATTATGCAGTAACATCGTTCTTTTTAATTTTTCTGTAAGGAAAAGAATTAAAAATACTACGCTTAGCAAAACGTGTTTGCTTATCACTTTGAGAAAATTTGATATATAATGCTTTGTTTACACCAAAGTACTCGTAAGTATCTCCGTTCAAAAAAGTAACTTCTAAAAGTAATCCTTTATGTTTCCAATCCATAATTGGACTAGTAACAGTAACAGCGTACTCTTCTTTATTAGCTTCAACAGTCTCTGGAGACATGCTAACTAAAAAATGGTAACCATCAATTACTTTTCTACTCATTAATTCAGCTTCTTGAGCTTTTTCATCTCCTGCTTGAAATTTATCAGGGTGCCACTCTTTAACTAAATTACGGTAAGACTTTTTTAATGTTTTTAAAGATAAATCTTGATCTACGTTAAATAGTTTTTTATACTCATTAATGCGCTTCATAACAGGTGCTTTTTTTAATAAGGCGCGAAAGTACTCTTTTGTTTTGAATTGCGTATTACAAAGTTGCTAAAAATTGCATTTTTTACTGTTTTTACTTAAAATCAGTAGGTTATATTATTAAATTGATGTATTTAGAATTTTAATTATCAGATTTGGTTACTGTTTCATGTTTACAAACTAAGCTCTAAATAGTTGCTTTATCAGTACTATTAAATAGTGCCTGAATTATAAAAGCAATAGCCATTACAATAGCACAACCTACAAAGTTTAACCATAAAAAGGGTAGGTTAATTATTTCATATTCATCTAAAAAGAATAATCCAATCACTAATACTTGCGTTATTAATGCTGCAATAAATACAGCATTGGCTTTAATCTGCTTAAAGAAAAAGGCTAATAAGAAAATACCAAGGACGTTACCATAAAATATAGATCCAATAATATTAACTAGTTGTATGAGGTTTTCTGCTAAATTGGCGACGCAGGCGACTCCAATAGCCATGATACCCCAAAGTAGCGTAAACCCTCTAGAGGCTTTAACCATTTCTTCGTCAGTTTTTGGGCCGACTCTATGTTTATAAAGATCTATTGTTGTTGTACTCGCTAAAGCATTAAGCTCTGAAGCCGTACTAGACATAGCAGCACTTAAAATAACTGCTAATAATAATCCGATTAAGCCTTTTGGTAAATTGTTTAGTATAAAGTGTATAAACACATAATCCTTATCATTACTCTCTACTTTTAAACCTTTAGATTCTCCTGCTTTTTTTATTAAGTCTCTAGCATGCGCTCTTATGGTATCACTTTTAGCGTTATAACTGGCTATTAATTCTTGGTTTACCGTACCATCTGCTTTTGCAAATGCTGAGATGGTTTCCTTTTTAAGGTCAAAAATTTCTTTTTGTTCTAATTGAAGCGCATTATATTGGTCTGCGTATTCTGAATTTAATACAACTTCTGTTGCGGTAGGGTTAAAGTTTACTGGTGCTTCGTTAAATTGATAAAACACAAAAACCATAACACCAACTAACAGAATAAAAAACTGCATTGGCACTTTAAGTAATCCGTTAAAAATTAATCCTAAACGCATTTCTTTTACAGATTTTCCAGATAAATAACGTTGTACCTGACTTTGATCTGTTCCAAAATAAGAAAGCATTAAAAACGTACCACCAATTAATCCACTCCAAACAGTATATCTATTATTTAGGTCGAAAGAAAAATCTAACACCTCCATTTTACCACTTGCTCCTGCAATGTCTAGTGCTTTTTTAAAGGTAATATCATCAGGTAATTGGTTTAATATTAAAATGAAAGCAATAACCATTCCTGTAAAAATTACAACCATTTGGTGCTTTTGAGTCACATTTACTGCTTTTGTACCTCCAGAAACAGTGTAAATAATAACTAAAACACCTATAATAATATTTAATAATAATAAATTCCAACCTAAAACAGCCGATAGGATTATAGCAGGTGCAAATATTGTAATTCCTGCTGCTAATCCACGTTGTATTAAAAACAGAACAGCTGTTAGGGTACGCGTTTTACGGTCAAAACGATTCTCTAAAAACTCGTAAGCAGTGTATACTTTTAATCTGTGGTATAGTGGAATAAACACCATACAAATCACAATCATAGCAATAGGTAATCCAAAATAAAATTGAACAAATCCCATCCCAGAGTGAAACGCTTGTCCTGGTGTACTTAAAAATGTAATAGCACTAGCTTGTGTAGCCATTACAGATAAACCTATGGTCCACCATTTACTATTACTACCGCCTTTTAAAAAATCTTGTACATTTTTACTGCCACGGGTTTGATAAGTCCCATATACAACAATGGTTAATAATGTTCCAATTAGAACAATCCAATCTAAAGTTTGCATAATTTAAAACAGTTTAGTGATTAAGTAAAACGCAACGATATATAACGCATTTGCTACTAAAAGCACTGTGTATAATGGTTTCCATTGGTATTTTGGTTGGTCTTGCATGATTTAGTTTTTTAATCCATTATCATTAATACTATTTTCTTTTCCTATACTTAACATATTAGCAAATAATCTGTAAGCACCAGAAACACCAGCAGGGAATTCTCTAAAAAAGCTTAAACCTGTATAGATGTAGTGTCCTTTTCCATGTTTAGCGACTAATAAACTTCCAGATTTAGCAGTTTCGTCTTTATCATGCATAGATAAGATAGGGGTAAATTCTGGAGCCCATTGGTCCGGAAAATATAAACCACGTTCTTGTGTCCATCCTTCAAAATCTTTTAGCGTTATTTTATTTGGAAAATTTAAGACGTCATGTTCTGGAGCAAGTAATGTAACTTCAGCATTTTCGTCCGTAACACGATCTCTTGATAATTTTAAATCGTACGGTGCAATTTGATCTGTTTTTAAACGACGATTAGTGTTGTATTGTACAATCATATTTCCTCCTTTTTCAACAAAATCGAATAAAATATCTTGCTTAAATTTTAATGCATCAACAATATTATACGCTCTAATTCCTACAACGACTGCATCAAAAGCACTTAACCTTTCGGCAGTGATTTCTTCAGGTTTTAAAACCATAACGTTGTATCCTATCTGTTTTAAACTTTCTGGAACAACATCTCCAGCACCTTCTATATAAGCGATATTTTCACCACGCTTTTGGATGTCTAATCTTACTATTTTGCTTTCGCTTGGTAGTAATACCGTTTGAAACGGAATATGCTCGTAATCTATCTCAACTAGCTCTTTAGTATAAACGTTGGATCCAACATAAACCATAGGGCTTAGTAATCCTTCACTTTGATTTTTTGGAGGTATAACTGTAAATATTAAGGTTTGTTCTTGACCTTTGTTTGCGATTTCAAATTTTTGCTTTTCAGGAAATACTGACCAGCCTTTTGGATGTGCTATAGAGACATAACCATCTAAATTATCTTTACCTGCTTTTACCGTAACTGGAATGTCTTTTTGTTGATCATTCTCAAAAATGATTACTTTTTGGTCTATTTTAGCTGATGCTTCTGGAATAATTTCAAAAGGACGGTATAATTCACCTTTATCAGGTTTTGAATAACGGTAAATCAGATCTTTAGTTATTGTTAACGGGTAACCATTAATTTTTAGATTAAAATCTATAGTAATAGCACGAGGCGTTTCTGGCTTACCAATTAAGTTTTTGTCTTCTACTTTATACATTCCTAAGCTTCCTTTTTTGTTTAACCAGTAAGGCGCTGTAGGTTGTAATTTAGAAGCGATTGTAATTTGCTTTTTTAACTCCTGCTTATCGTTAGGCGTTAAAAGTAATGCTGAATTGTTTTTTTTATTGTTGTTTGAAATGGTGTAGCTTTCTAGTGTAATAACAGCTGCGCTTCTATTTAAGGCTTCAATATTTACATCAATAACTTGACCTGTTGCACTATTGGGTGTGCTTGCCGATGCTTCTAGGTATAAACCAGCACACGCTTCAATTATTTTATTAATTTCTTTTAATTTTTGAGTTTTCCATTGTGGGCTATCAATACCTTCAATTAATTGTCTGGCTTGTAATAATTGGTCTAAATGTGAGGCCGGATTTTCAAAATTAAAGTTAGTTTCAACAGTTTTTAAAATAGCTTCAATTTTTTCTCCTCCTGTAACTCTTGTCCAAGTCGTATTAATACCATCAAAAATATTGGATTTGTCTTTTGGTAAATCTCCTTTAATTAATTCGATATATTCTGTTTGGCTACCTCTTTGAGATAAACGTCCAAAACCTTGACATAAATGCTGACTACTGGCAAGTGACGCGATTTCGTTGTTTGATAATCCTAAAGATGGATAATACACACCAATATCAAAATTTAGAAGATTGGTTTTGTCTGCTTCGTCAAATTTTTCTTGGCTACCATAAAACCACCAAGAGGTATTAAAAAATTCGCGTTGTGGTTGCCAAGTTCCGTATTGCTTAACTTGATCAGGGTAGGCGTTTTTATCGTTTGCTAAATCAAAAGCTTCCACACTTAACATTGCAGAACTTGTATGGTGACCATGTGTTGTTCCTGGGCTTCTGTGGTCAAATCTATTGATAATTATATCTGGCTTAAATTGTCTAATGGCTAAAACAACATCGCTAAGGACTTCGTTTTTATTCCAAATGGCAAGAGTTTCGTCTGGATGTTTTGAGTAACCAAAATCGTTAGCTCTAGTAAAGCGTTGTTCTCCACCATCTGTGCGTCTTGCAGCTAGCAATTCTTGCGTACGTATAACACCTAATAATTCTCTGATTTCTGGTCCTATTAAGTTTTGTCCTCCATCACCTCTTGTTAAAGATAGGTAAGCTGTACGTGCTTTTACATGGTTTGACATATAAGATATTAATCTTGTGTTTTCGTCATCAGGATGCGCTGCTAAGTATAAAACCGAACCTAAAAAGTTTAGTTTTTTAACCGCTTGGTGTATTTCTGAGGCATTTAGTTTTTCTGGTTGTTGTGCTTGCGTAGACAATGAAAAGCACAGTAATAATAGGAGCGAAGCCAATAATTTTTGCATGGTTGTATATAATAATTTGATAGTGTTTCAAATATAAACAAGTCATGTAGTGATTATTGTATTTTTAGTTTTCTTTAACTTAAATTAACAGTTGGCAAAAGGCAAAAGGGGTAAGGGGTTAGAGAAAACAGGTTCTATAAAACAGTAATCTATAAATAAAAATAGTAAAGGTGCCGATTGGAAATAAAATACCCCTTTAAATCTAAGATCTAAAGGGGATAGTTTTATATTATAATATTTATTTGATGTCTTATTACTTTATAACCACTTTTTGCGTTTAAAATAGACTATCATTCCTATAAAAATAACAATCATAACAGCCCAGACAATGTAATACCCATCTTGAGAGTCTAATTCTGGCATGTTTTTAAAATTCATACCATAAACACCTGCTATAAAGGTTAATGGAATAAAAATAGTAGCCATTATGGTTAATACTTTCATGACCTCGTTCATTTTATTACTAATGGTAGTCATGTACATATCCATTAAACTCCAAATCATTTCGCGGTAAATATCAATATTTTCTGTGACCTGAATAACATGGTCATAGACATCTCTAAAATAGTGTGTTGTTTTTTCGTCAATAAGACTTCCTTCGCTTTTTTCTAATCTATTAATAATTTCGCGAAGCGGAAAAATAGCACGTCTAATTTTTAGTATTTCTCGCTTTAAATTTTGTATTTGTTGCGAGATTTCTTCTTGTGTTAAACCGGTAAACAATTCGTCCTCTAAATCTTCGATTTTGTTCCCCATGGTTTCGATAATAGCGTAGTAATGATCTACTATAGCATCTATTAATGCGTATAATAGATAATCAGATCCTTCACCACGAATACGTCCTTTTTTATGACGAATACGCTCTCTTAAACCATCAAAAACATCACCTTCGGCTTCTTGAAAAGTCAAGACGTAATTTTTACCCATTACCATGCTGACTTGCTCAGAGACAATAGTTTCTGACTCGTCATAATACATCATTTTTAAAACGATAAAAAAGTAGTCATTGTACTCGTCTATTTTAGGGCGTTGAGATGTGTTTACAATGTCTTCTAAAATTAACGGGTGTAAGTTATAATGTTGCCCAATTTTTTCGATTTGGTCAATAAAATTTAGACCATTAAGGTTAAACCAAGTAACGGTTTCAGAATCTTTAAAATTAAAAGCATCTTCTACTGTTGGTAGATCAGCTTCTTTATACTCCTCATCACTATAATCAAAAGCATGAAGATGTAGTTTATTATCTAATTTATTACCTGTATATATTAAAGCACCAGGAACTTGTCCTATCTGTTTTTTGTAATTTTGGGTACGTTTTTTTTGTTTTTTTTTAGCCATAATCTATAATTAATGCATGTCTCCAAAATCTTCGATTGCATCCTTTTGTACTAAAGTTACAGCTTTTTGCAGAATTAAGTTGTTTGGATAGGTGACTAAGTCGCCATTATCTTGTCTTAAATGTAATTGAAATGCTCTAATATCCTCAATAATAGCTTCTATTGGTGCATCTTTATCATGAATTTTTATTTTGTCTCCGACCTTATATGGGAACGAAAAAAACATGATTATTCCAGATGTTATATTGCTCAGGATAGACCATATTGCAAATAAACCAACGCCAATAACTGCAAAAACAGAGGAGAATATAACTGCTAAATTTTCTAATTCTGCGCCAAGGATATAGGCCAAGAATAGTAAAAATATTAGAAGCAAGGTAAACGTGGTGTAGCGCGATATTAATCCAATCCTAGCATCATTGATCCCGCTGGTACGGCCAATTTTTTTTATCGAAATTTTTAAAATGGAACGAATAATAATAAATACAAGTAGCAGAATGGCAGAGCTACCAAATTCTGATTGTAAATGGTCTAAAAACATATGGTATTTTAATTATTTTGTAAATATAGTTTTTATTCCAATTTCAAGGTTTTTCTTAACTCTAAATCTGCATTACTTTTTTTATTCCAATAGGCTGTCTTTAATGTTGCTAATTTAGTGGCTTTAGAGGTTTTTCCATTTTGTGTGTCTTCCCAACTATGTATTTGATAAGGGAATTCTGGGTTGTAGTTGATTATTAGTTGACGGTCTAAATCTTTAATAGTAAGTGTGTATTGTCCTGGCTTACTTTCCGCGAAAGCGTTATAAGATTTTAAAGGTGCATGGGTTAATCTGGTAAACTCTAAGCTTGGTATAATCTCGAAATTATCCTTAGGTAAACTACTAGGATCAATACGTAGTTGTGTCCAAATTTGATTTTCTAAAACAGCTTTGTCTAGATTAAATTTTTGGTCTGCTTCACCTTGAAAATAGGAGTGCGATGTGATTTGAAATTGCTCGCGATTATTTAATTGGGTATATACATGTCCGCACCATTCTTGGACAGAAGTACTAACTTTTATAGCATGCTGATTGTTGGCAATCGGGTAAAACGTGCTTTGCATAATGCTATATGGATAAATACCTGTATTGAACTTTTTGGTGCTATTTAGCTTTAAAACATTAACATTTGTGGGATTGTTTTGGTCCGCTTTAACTTGTGTGTCTGCTAGAAAAGGTTCTGTAACAAAGACTAAAACAGCCGTTCCTTTTCTGTTTTCTCCATATCTAGATTGGTCTAATTGGTACGATGTTATCTCAGCTTCTCCTGCGTACCAGTAGTCGTTAAATTGCTTGTTAGGCTTAAAGGCAGGTGCTTTGCTAGCTATAGTGTTTACTGTTTTGACCGCTTTGATCGTTTTGACTTTAGCAATAGCCTTGTTATCTTGTTTATTTTGTGTGTTACAGCTAAAAAGGGCAAGGGTAGCTAATATAAAAAGCGAGTGTTTTAAGGGTGTCATAGTTATTGATTTAACTATAAAAGTACAATTCTAAAACTCTTCAGCAATGGTATTTAACGTTTCGTAAACAAGATGTGTTGGCATACCAACTACGTTAAAAAAGGAGCCTTCAATGCTAATAACGCCAATTTGTCCAATCCATTCCTGAATACCATAAGCGCCCGCTTTATCCAATGGTGCATAGGTTTTTACGTAGTGCCAAATCTCGTCATCAGTAAAGTCTTTAAAGGTTACTTTAGTAATAGCATTTACGGTTTTTTGAAACTTTTTGGTGTGAAAACACACAGAAGTAATTACCTCATGTGTTGCGTTACTTAGTGATTTAAGCATTTCAAAAGCCTCATCATTACTTTCGGGCTTTCCCAATGCTTTGCTTTTGTGCCAAACAATGGTGTCACTAGTTACTAGTATGTCTTTGTCTTCTAATTCTTCAAGAAAAGGTATTGCTTTTAATTCGGCTAAATAATCACTTATTTGGTAGTGTAATAAATGTTCTGAATAGTCTTCTTTTGTGTCTTTTAAGCGGACTTCAAAATCTAAGCCTAAATCCCTAAAAAATTGTTGTCTTCTTGGAGATCCTGAAGCTAATATAATGTGTCTATCTTTTAGTTTTTCTTTTAACATAATTACTTTAGTATAAATAAGTAAACAACCATGGATAGCATTCCAGTAAGCATTACTAGTTTTAGTAAATTACTTATGGTTTTAAAATGTGCTTTAGTTTCTGCTGTAAATAATTTGATTGTAATATAAATTAATGGACCAATTACTGCTATTAAAAAATAGATTACAGCAACCTCTCTCATGTATAAATAGGTGGTTATGTAATACGTTAAAATAGCAATTAATGCAATTGTTAAACCAAAAGCGACATATTTTGCACGTGTTGTACCTATGACTAAAGGTAAGGTTTTAAAATCCATTTTATAATCGCCATCAATATCTTGTATGTCTTTTACTATTTCTCTGATAAGAGATATAATAAAAGCAAACACCGCATAATCAAAAAGCACCTCAAACATAGAGGATTGAATAAACTGATTTTGTATGTTAATAGCAGGAAGTAACTCGAAAACCCCAACTATAATTAGGCTTAATCCTACTAGTAGGCTAATAATAATGTTACCCACTAATACAATTTGTTGTAAAAAAGAGGCGTAAATATATAATAATGCAGCTATTATAACAAAGATGGCAAAAAAGGTGCTTCTGTCAATAACATGCGACAAATAGAAGCCTAAAACAACTCCTGTTATAGTAAATACCATATAATAAATATAGGCTTTGTCTTCTGGGATGTATTTGCCAATTATTAGTTTGTGTGGTTTGTTAATGGCGTCCGCTTGGACATCAAAAATATCATTGATTATATACCCTCCAGCAGCAATACAAAGTGTGGCTATTACTAATAAAATAAATTTAAAAAGGGTTAATGTTGTACTAACACCAAAAGCCGGAAACATGGCATATTTAATTAAAAATTGCACTAATGCAATTAGTAATAAGTTTTTAAAACGAATAAGTTGAAGTAGTTTCAAAATGTAAAGTATCAGGTTGTTTAAGATAATAGTCCTTCTAGTATTTTAATGGCTAAAAGGCTAATCAAAATTAAGAAGAATACTGTCAGAACAACCACAATTTTAGTGTTTTGTTTAGCTTGTTTTCTAATTTTGTTTTTGATTTTTTGCTTTTCTAAATCAGAAAGTGATGTTGTTTTAAAATCGGTTTTAAATTGTTTTTGACTTTCTGTATTTAGTTGCGTTTTTAAATGAGAAAACACAGCTTTTGGTTTCCGGTTAAAAACCGAAGCATGGTTGCCTGAACCAATGTAACCAAAACCTGTGTTATGTCTTCTGTTTGAACGACTCAAAAAATAATATTAAAATGTTTGCGCGTCAAAATCGCTATCCCATTTGTTTTGTACTTTCATAACTTGCTCAATGACGTCACGTACACAACCTTCTCCGCCTAATTTGTGCGATATGTACTTAGAGACACGTTTAACTTCTGGTACAGCGTCTTGTGGGCAGCTAGAGACACCAACTAATTTTAAAACAGGTACGTCAGGGATGTCATCACCCATATATAAAACGTTTTCTGCTTTAATTTGATTGTTGTTTAAATACTCTTCAAATTGCACTACTTTTTGATGTGCACCTAAATACACGTCTTTAATACCTAAATGGTTTAATCTAGTACGAACACCTTCGTTTGTACCACCTGAGATAATACAAACATTGTAGCCATGATTTAACGCTTGTTTCATAGCATAACCATCCTTGACATTCATGTGTCTTATCATTTCTCCTGAAGAGGTAATGGTAATCATTCCGTTTGTTAATACACCATCTACATCAAAAATAAATGTTGTTACTTGGTGTAAATATTCTTTATAGCTTTTATCGTCCATGTGTCTTTTTTATAGATTCTGTCATTAGATTATACACGTCTTCGTGATGTGGATTATCTAATAATTTTAAATGTCTTTTTATTGTTTTTTTATCGTTTCGTTTTGCAGGTCCTGTTTGCGCTAAATAAGGCGATACTTCTTGCACTTTTCTAGCAGTTTCAGCAATCAATGGTTTTAATATATCAAATTCGGCACCTTGTTTTTCTGTAATTTCGTGTGCTATTCTATAAATTTGATTCGTAAAATTATTAACAAATACTGCAGCTAGATGCAATGCAGGACGCTGTTTAGGATTTACTTTAAAAGTTTTACACCCCAAACTTTCTCCTATAGTTTCTAATAGTTTAAAATCTTTTTTTCTTAAGGTTTCAATACAAATAGGGACTGTTGTAAAATCTAGATCTACATCCTTGCTAAAGGTTTGTAAAGGGTAAAATACGCCACGATAATGTTTTTGGTCAATGTCATATAAACGGGCACTTCCAGAGGTGTGTACAACCAATCGGTTTTCAAAAGGTAAAGACGTACTTAGCGCCTCGATAGCATCATCGCTTATGGCAATAATATAAACGTCGGCTTCGATTAGCGCATTAACGTCATCGGTAATGTCTACTTCGTTTTTGTACATTTCAATAGCTTTTAGGTTGCGGTTGTACCATTGCACAACTTCAATATTAGAAGCTTCTTTAAATACTTTATATAAGTGTGTGGCCACATTTCCTGCGCCAAGCAAAACTATTTTAATCATAGCGCTAAAATACTAAGAAAATAAAGATTTAAAAGTACAAAACTTTATCTTTGTTACTATGAATAGAAAAGCCATTACAAACCGTCAGGATGTTAAGCTTTTAGTAGACCAGTTTTACTTAAAAGTTAGAGCAGATAAAGTGTTAGGTCCTATTTTTAATGCTATAATTACAGATTGGGACACGCATTTAGACCATTTAACAACGTTTTGGGAGTCTAGTTTGTTTATTGGTAAAAAATTAGACCATAAATATATTGGCAACCCACTAGAAGCGCATGAAAAAGTAGATGCAACGTTAGACCATAGTATCACAGAGCTACATTTTGGGCTTTGGTTAAATTTATGGTACGCAACTATTGATCAATTTTTTGAAGGTGAAATGGCTGATAATGCGAAGCGTAGGGCAAGAAAAATGGGCACATTTATGTATTTGAAAATTTTTGAAGCTAGACAAAAGTCTAAACCGTAATTTTAACACAAGATTTGGAAGTTTTAAAGGAATTATAACCAACAAAAACGATTATATTTGCACGAGCTAAAAAAGGCCTATTATTATGCAAAATAGAATCGCCAAAATCTTATTTTCTACACGATTAACATCTGTCTTATTTATTGTTTTTGCAACCGCAATGGCTGTTGGAACTATTCTGGACAGAAACATGGATACTTCTCCAACACCTTATACCAGAAATTTAATTTATAACGCTTGGTGGTTTGAAGCTATCATGGTTTTATTTATGATCAATTTTATTGGTAATATTTTTAAATTTAGATTATTACGAAAGGAAAAATGGGCGACTTTAACCCTGCATTTAGCCTTTATATTTATCATTTTAGGCGCTGGTATTACGCGTTACTTTGGTTTTGAAGGAATGATTGCGATTAGAGAAGGAGAAACTGAAAGTGGGTTTTTATCTCAAAAAACATACATTACAGCATATATTGATGGTGATTATATGATAGACGGTGTACCGCAACGTTTACCGTTTGATGAAGAAGTAGATTTTTCTGGAAGAATGGAAAATAGCTTTGACCACACCGCATATTACAATAACACGCCAGTTAGTTTTGAATTAACAAACTTTTTTCTTGGTGCAGAAGAAGATATTGTACCTGATGATGCTGGTGAGAATTACTTAAAAATTGTTGAGGCTAGAGGTAATGGGCCGCACAATCACTTTTTAAAACAAGGTACAGTAGAAAACATCCATAACTTATTAGTGGCATTGGATAAACCTACGGAAGGGGCTGTAAATATTACAACAACACCAGACGGTTTAATGGTGCATTCTCCATTTGAAGGAGAATATTTGATTATGGCAAGTATGGCACAAGGTAAACTTATAAAAGATTCCATACAGCCATTAATGCTGCGTTCTAGATATGTTATTGGAGATATGCAATTGGTGTTTCCTAAGCCTGTTGTAAAAGGAAAATTTGATGTCGTTAAAAAAGCAAGTTTCTTAAAGCAAGATGAAAACGCAGTAGTGCTTAATGTTACTGCTAATGGCGAAACTAAAGAAGTTAAATTATTGGGTAGTCAATGGTCTAATAATCGTTTTAAACAAGTTAAAGTTGGTGGTTTAGATATTGCTTTAAAATATGGTTCTAAAGTATTAGAATTACCTTTTGAAGTAAAATTAAACGATTTTATTGCAGAAAAATATCCTGGTACAGAAAACAACTATTCTTCTTACGAAAGTAAAGTGACGGTTATAGATAAGGAGCAAGGTGATTTTGATTTTCATATTTATATGAATAATATATTGGATCATCGTGGATACCGCTTTTTTCAAGCTGATTATGATAAAGATTTAAAAGGAACCATTTTATCTGTTAATCATGACTATTGGGGGACTTGGGTTACTTATTTAGGTTACTTTTTATTGTATTTTGGTATGATGGCTATTTTATTTGCTAACCACACAAGGTTTAGAGATTTACAGAATGGGTTAGAGAAGGTTAAAAATAAAAAGGCTAAAATCACGACGCTTATTTTATTGTGTTTTAGTTTAACAACTTTTGCTCAAGAAGAGCAACACAGCGCAAATGATGGACATGGTCATGAAGAAGTGGAGGAGAGTAAAGCACCTTCAAAATTTCAAATAGATTCAATCTTAAAAGCAAATGTGGCACCAAAAGCCCATGCTGATAAGTTTGGTCATATTGTTATTCAGGATTTAGATGGACGTATGATGCCTATTGATACGTATTCTTCAGAGTTGGTAAGAAAACTAACAAAGCATGAAACTTATGAAGGGTTGACTGCAAATCAGATTTTCTTGAGTATTCAAGAAAGTCCAATGTTATGGTATAATGTACCAATTATCTATTTAAAAAGACAAAAAGCGGATTCTATTAGAAGCGTGATTGGTATTCCAAAGGATCAAGAATTTGCAAGATTATTAGACTTTTTTACGGACGACTTTAAATATAAGTTAGACCCTTATCTAGAAGAAGCATCTGCTTTAAAATCGCAAACAGGGATTCAGAAAGAATTTTTGGAAACCAATCAACGTATTAACTTGTTAAGTAATGCTATTGAGGGACGTTCTTTAAAAATATTTCCGATTCCGGATGATGAAAACAATAAATGGATTTCTCCTTTTGAATATAAAAACGAAGGCTATAAGCAACAAATAACAGATACTATTTATGGTAGTTTTGTTGGTTCTAGTTTTGATTGGTATTTATATACTTTAAATGAAGCTAAGAAGTCTAAAGATTATGAAAAATCTGAGAAGCTTTTAGAAGCTTTCAAAAAGTCGCAAGGTAAGGTAGGGGCTAATGTAATGCTTAGTGATAGTAAGATAAATGCAGAGATATTATATAACAAATATGATGTGTTTAAAAAGTTATTTAGTTGGTACATGTATGCTGGTACTTTATTGTTTTTATTACTTGTTTGGCAAATCTTTAAGTCTAGTAATAAGTGGTTAAATAAAAGTATTACAGTATTTAAATTTATTATTTTAGGACTGTTTATTTTACATACAGCAGGTTTAATAGCGCGTTGGTATATCTCAGGTCATGCACCTTGGAGTGATGCTTATGAGTCTATGATTTATGTTGCTTGGGCGACTATGTTTTTTGGTTTAGCATTTGGAAGAAAAAGTGATTTAACATTAGCGTCTACTGCATTTGTAACTGCAATGATTTTAATGATTGCACATTGGAACTGGATGGATCCTGCTATTGCTAATTTACAGCCGGTATTAGATAGTTATTGGTTAATGATTCACGTGGCTGTTATTGTGGCTAGTTATGGACCATTTACATTAGGTATGATATTAGGATTAGTGTCATTAATATTAATGATCTTAACTAACTCTAATAACAAAGCTAAGATGGACATTAATATTAAAGAATTGACTATAATTACGGAAATGGCGTTAACTGTCGGTTTGGTAATGTTAACTATTGGAAACTTTTTAGGTGGACAATGGGCTAATGAAAGTTGGGGAAGATATTGGGGATGGGATCCAAAAGAAACATGGGCCTTAATTAGTATTATGTTATACGCCTTTGTAATACACATGCGATTAGTACCTGGGTTACGTGGACGCTGGTTTTTTAACCTAATGGCAATTGTAACGTTTAGTAGTATTTTAATGACTTATTTTGGAGTTAATTTCTACCTTTCAGGATTACATAGTTATGCTAGTGGAGATCAAATAGTAAGTTTTAAGTTTATTGCAATAGCAGCAGTAATGGTTGCTGTAATAGGTTTCTTTTCATACAGGAAATACGCTAAGTATTACAAAAAATAATAGTTACCAGTCTTATAATAGGTACAAAAAAAACTCACTATGAAAATAGTGAGTTTTTTTGTGGTTATACATATTTAGTATTAGTCCCTTCTTGGTAAAACAATCTGTTTTATTATTGTTTTAGTATTTGTAGTGATGTGTAGTATTAGTCTTTTATTTCTTCTATTAAGTCTAATGTTGGTTTTTTTAGCGTTAATATTTTGCATAGTTTTTAATACCGCACCTTTGTTGTTGTATACTATAACACTGCTAATTGTGTTATTGTTTTTGACACTAATTTTTAATTGATTTAACCCTTTTATATATTTGATTTTTAAACCAAGATCAGTATTTGTATCCTCAGTGCTGTCTGTAGTGTCTTCTTCTGAAGTAGCATCATCAGAATCTTCATCAGTATTTGAGTCTTCGTCAGCTGTTGTGTTATCATCATCTGTTGTTTCGTCGTTTGTGTCATCAGTAGTTTCGTCAGTAGTTTCGTCAGTAGTGTTTTCTTCTGATTGGTTAAAAGCAATATAGAAGCGATCAGTGTAGTTTTCTGCATCTAGCGTTACTGTGTATGCTGTGTCTTTTACTGAGGTGTAAGTGTTTAATAAAGCATCGTAAATATAGATATCAATATCTGTATCAAAATCTTCTAAACTTGTAATTTCTATGGTTGCTTCACCACTAAACTCATTATATAATCCAAATAAGTATTGTTTGTTATTATCAAAAGCACCAACACCTTGTATAACATAACGGTTATCCTCAATTAGCCAGTTTAAATCATTAGTAAAAGGGCTGCTTACTGTTGCGTCATAACCATAATCTACACCATCTGTCGCAGCATTGTCTGATGTAAAAGCTAACAATAACTCTCTAGAAGCACTATTTGGTGCAGTATAGTTTAATCTAATAATTTGAATACTACTATCTGAATCTATATTTGAAGTGGTTGTTGTGTTTGAGGCAAAAATAAAATTGCAAAAAGTAAGAAGTAAAAGTAAAGTAGCTTTTCTCATGATAAAGGGCGTTAATCAGTTGTAAGGTTAATTTCTTCGACCAATATATGTACATTCTTTTGATTATCCTTTTAAAGGTCTTTTTATTCGATGAAATACACTTTTTAATTTAAATAAAAATAGTATTATCGTTTAAAGACGAATAAATCAGTCAAAATAGCTTTTGGTTGGTGGTTTTGGTTTTTTTAGTTTTATTGATTAACTTGTTAAAAATAATAAAAATATTAATGAATTACATAAGAAAAATTGGATTAAGCAACGTATTACTTTTAGTATTATGTTTGGCTATAATCTTAGTTGCCGAGTATTTGTTTTTGAATGGAGAACAATTGCACGGTATTTTTATTGGTTTGTGGGCGCCTACACTTTTAGGTGTAATGATTTATATAAAACTGATAAATAATGGAAGGAAATAGTATCGTTTTTTGGTTCTCGATAGTAGTGTTTGTTTGTGTCTTTGCTTGGGCTTTTCTTATGGTTAAGGCATATGATAAAACACCCAGAGATTAAACTTGATGCTTTCTATTATTTAATATCTTCGCGGAATATAAATTAGGTTTAAAATGAAATTTTTAAAAGAATTCAAAGAGTTTGCTGTAAAAGGTAACATGATGGATATGGCTATTGGTATAATAATAGGTGCATCCTTCAATAAGGTTATTGATGTGTTGGTTAAAAAAGTGTTTTTGCCACCATTATCACTAATGACTGATGGATTAAATTTTCATAATAAGCGTTACATATTAAGAGATGCTATTACAAATACAGAAGGTGTAATTACAACACAAGAAGTTGCAGTGTATTATGGCGAGTTGTTTGAGGTAATGTTAGATTTTTTAATCGTAGGTTTGACCGTGTTTATTGTTGTAAAAGCCATGAACCAATTAAGAGATAAATCTCAGGATGTCAAAAATAAAACGGTAAAAACACCAAAGGATATAGAGCTGTTGTCCAAATTAACAGATTTAATAGAGGAACAGAATACATTACTAAAAGGGTCAAAAAAATAAGATTATGCCAAAGCCTAAAGGTCAGAAAAACACCAAAAACAAAGCCAAGCATTCTAAGCTAATGGCTAAAAAAATAAATAAGAAAAAAAAGGAAGAACTCTCTAGAAAAGAACGTTTAAAAGCAATTGTTAAGCAAAGTAAACTAGAAGATTAAGTCATAAAAAAAAACAGCAAATGCTGTTTTTTTTTGTTTTATTTTAAATTTTCATTAGTGTTTTATCTAAGTTCAACTCACTTAACATTGTATTGGTAAAACTATAATGTCCTTTTGTGGTTATAATTTTAAATCGTTGATCTTTCATCCGTGTGACTACATCTAATAATCGCCATTTTGTTTTTAATGCTTTGGGCTTATTGCTTTTAATACCTAATTCAAAAATATATTTTTTAGTACGCTTATAAGCAGTAATATCTGGTACAATTACCATGTTATCTTCCTTTTTTACAAATGTAGAGGGTTGCTCATAACCTTGTAAGTCTGCTTTAATATTTTCAAAGCCTAAAAACTCTAAATGTGATATTGATTGTTTTAAAATGTTTTTATTTTCTTCTTTGTCTTGTGCTATCATAATCCTTAAAATACAAAATAGTGAGGTAAGTTATAGTTAAGGAGTCGTTAAATCAGGACTGCATATTTTAATAATAGTACAGATTATTTTAATAAAGAAGTATTAAATGACTAAATTACATGTTTAAATGTATTTGTGAAATGAAATTAAAGAATCCCGGTTTAAATACCATTTGCACACACGTTGGAGAAGTCCCTGACGAGCAATTTAAAGGCGCGATTTCGCCTATTTATTTATCTTCATCATATCAGTTTATGGATGTGGATGTTAAGCGTTATCCACGTTATTTTAATACACCTAATCAAGAGTATTTAGTAAAAAAAATAGCAGCTTTGGAAAGTACTGAAGCAGCAATGATATTTGCTTCTGGTATGGCGGCTATTAGTCATATGTTTTTAGCTTTTTTAAAAGCAGGGGATCATATTGTAGTACAAAACACACTATACGGTGGGACTTCTAATTTTATTAGAGAAGAGTTTCCTAAGTTAAATATAGAATTTACTTTTACTAACGGTTATACGGTCGAAGATTTTGAAGCAGCAATTCAGCCTAATACCAAATTAATTCATATTGAAACACCGTCAAATCCACTCTTAACTATTACTGATATTGAGGCAATAGCTAAATTAGGAAAACAAAAAAATATAGTAACAAGTATAGATAATACATTTGCAAGTCCTGTTAATCAAAATCCAGCTGAGTTTGGAATAGATTTAATCATGCACTCCGCAACCAAATATTTTGGTGGTCATAGTGATATATGTGCTGGTGCAGTTGCCGGAAGTGTAGCGCATATGGAGTTAATTTGGAATGTCTCTAAAAATTATGGTGGTAGTTTAAGTGATTTTACTGTTTGGATGTTAGAACGTAGCATGAAAACTATGGGTTTACGTGTTAAAGCACAAACTAAAAATGCTAATAAAATGGCTAAATGGTTAACAAAACAACCCTTTGTAAAACACGTGTATTATCCAGGTTTAAAAACACACCCAGAACATAAACTAGCAAAAAAACAAATGAAAGGCTTCGGAGCAATGTTGTCTTTTGAATTGGAGGATGCATTTGATTCTGATCAATTTATGAAGCAGCTGCAGCTTATTAAAGCTTCTATTAGTTTAGCAGGTGTTGAGAGTACCGTATTATCTCCAACACAAACATCACATGCATTATTAACACCAGAACAAAGAGCAGAGGTAGGTATCTCTGATGGATTAATTCGTTTTTCTTTAGGAATAGAAGAAATTAAAGATTTAAAAGCGGATATAAAACAAGCAATTAGTGCCATTAAATAAAAATTAACTAATAACAATTACTAATACTCAAATTTTGCACAAAAGAAACAAACATACTGACGATTACAATTTTACTCAGCTTGCAACGGTCTATCCAAACATAGAGCCCTTTATTTTTACAAATGCTAATAATAAAAAAACAATTGATTTTGCAAACCCTAAAGCTGTTAAAGCTTTAAATGCAGCTTTATTAAAATCGCATTATGATATTCAGTTTTGGGATTTTCCAGATCACTTTTTATGTCCACCAATTCCGGGACGTGTAGATTATATCCATCACATTGCAGATTTATTAGAACGTTCTAAATTAACAGAGAATGTTACTGTTTTAGACATAGGTACAGGTGCAAACTGTATTTACCCATTATTAGGTAATGCAGTGCATGATTGGAGTTTTATTGGTGTAGATAGTAATGATCAAGCACTTAAATCTGCCCAAAACATTGTAGACAAAAACAATCTACAAGATAAAATTAAGCTTAAAAAACAACAAGATGATGCGCATATTTTAAATGGTGTTTTAAGCGAAACTGATAAGATAACAGTTGCTATGTGTAATCCTCCATTTTTTAAAAATGAAGCAGATGCACTAAAAGCAACAACTAGTAAACTTAAAGGATTAGGAAAACCTACGGATCAAATGGTGCGTAATTTTGCTGGTCAAGCCCATGAGTTATGGTACACAGGAGGCGAGAAAGCTTTTTTACATAACTATTTATACGAAAGCTCTTTATTAAAAACACAAAGTTTTTGGTATACTAGTTTAGTATCAAACAAAGACAACGTAAAAACAATGCATCAATCGCTTAAAAAGCTTGGCGCAACACAAGTCCTTACTATAGCCCTTAATATTGGAAACAAGAAAAGTAGAGTAGTAGCTTGGACTTTTTTAACTGAAGAACAAAAACAAGATTGGAATAAATAATATTAAGATGAAAGTAGACATACTAGCATTTGGTGCCCATCCAGACGATGTAGAACTTGGAGCAGGAGGTACAATAGCAAAAGAAGTAGCTAAAGGAAAAACTGTTGTTATAGTAGATTTAACAAAAGGAGAATTAGGAACACGTGGTACAGCATTAACCCGTAAAACGGAAGCTGAGGATGCAAAAAACATATTAGGTGTTGCTTACAGAGAGAATCTAGGATTTAAAGATGGCTTTTTTGTTAATGATAAGCAGCATCAATTGGAAATTATAAAGATGATACGCAAGTATCAACCAGAGATTGTACTTTGTAATGCTATTGATGATAGGCATATAGATCACGGAAAAGGAAGTAAATTAGTTAGTGATGCTTGTTTTTTAAGTGGATTAATAAAAATTGAAACCAAGGTTGATAATACTATTCAAAAACAATGGCGACCAAAGCAAGTGTACCATTATATCCAATGGAAAACTATTGAACCGGACTTTGTTGTTGATATTTCTGGATACCTTGATATTAAGATGAAAAGTGTTTTAGCATACAAAACGCAGTTCTTTGATCCGACAAGTAAAGAGCCAGAAACACCTATTTCTAGTAAAAATTTTACAGATAGTGTCAAATATAGAGCTAGAGACCTAGGTAGACTAGTAAATATGGATTACGCAGAAGGTTATACTGTAGAGCGTTACGCAGCAGTGGATAGTTTATTTGATTTAAAATAATTTTTTTTTAAAAAAAGTTTGGAATAACTAGTAAATAATTTACCTTTGCACACGCATTATTAAATGCGCACAAATGGTGGTTGTAGCTCAGCTGGTTAGAGCGTCGGTTTGTGGTACCGAAAGTCGCCGGTTCGAACCCGGTCTTCCACCCAGAAGCAAGAAGCTTCTCTTGAAAAAGAGAAGCTTTTTTTGTGGCCTAAATTCTGATTAAAAAGCTAAACTTTAAAAAGTATAACGTTAAGGTTAGGCATCAATTACAACGATCGATTAGTTTCTATTATAACGAATATTATGTTTCTAATAGATGGTAGTTAACGTAGTTGTTCTGTGATGTAAACAATAGCAAAAAGCCATCCTAAATATAATGCGGTATAACTTAACGCGTATTTTACAGATAACAGTAAATTATTTTTGGTCTGTTTTACTTTTGAAAACACGAGTTTTAATGCTCTAAAAAAGACCCAATACAACATCCCGAGTAATATAAAAAGCGAAAACCAAAAGAAGGCTTCTAAAAAGATGAGAAGTAGTGTAAAAGCGATTGACATGGCTATCCATAATACAATTGATATTAGTATACCTAAAATGCCTTCAGCTAAAGCTATCTCAGGGAAATCTGTAAAGCCAGAAGAGCTTGTAATAGATTCTTTTAATTTAAAATTTTTAAAAGCAGGAAAGTTGTCTATTAAACCAATCCCTTTATAAAGGCCATAAGTGATAAATAAAAACAAAGCAGCACCTATTATAGACAAGGACAGATAAAAGTTTGAGGTAATACTTCTATTATAATTAATACCTGTAATATAAACCGTAAGCACTGTAATGGCTATTACAATAATTGAAACAATAAATATGGATTTTCCTTTCAAGTAGGTTGTCTTCGCTTTCATTTGTTTGTAAATTAAACGGTTATATAATAGTTGCCAAACTATCCTAAATAATATAGGCATGCACCTAAAAGATGCATGCCTATGTGGTATAGTTTATAAATTTAAGAATTATAATTAAAGTTTCTTAAATTATAGCAAGTATTAAATACTTTTTACAAAGTCTAAAAATACTTTTTTATGTAATTCAAGATCTAAGTTAGGAGATAGTGAGGCACGAACAATATAATCCTTATCGCCCTCTTTAGTCGTTCCCTGTGTAGAGGTTGCAGGAATAGTCCAATAACACCCTTTTAATTGCCCATAACTTACACAAAACTTACTCTCGTTAGGGATTTTAGTAATCATCAAGTTTATCAACTTTAAATTCAGGTCACGTTTATACGTTTCTTTTTCTTCATCTGTATTACCTTTTGTAGGAAGATCTAAAGAAAAAACAGAAGGTGTAAACCCTTGTGAAGCTAATGCTTCTGAGACAAAGTTGATTTTTGCGCCTGGTAACACGTCATGGATATAATTAACAAACTCACGTGTATTTTTATACGCATCGCTAATTCTTTGGTTCATTGAAGGTAATTGCTTTGCTAAGATGTCATATTGAAAATCAGTAGCCTCATTATCACAAAGCATAAGATGATTTTCAATTTTTTCCATTAAAGCAAGTGTATTAGTATTTCCAACACAGTAACCAGCAGTACATTGTCCACCACTTGGGAATTTAGACCCACTAGCAAAAGAAATAGTTCTAACTGTAGACAACATATCGTTTTCACCTAAAAAGTGCACATTTGGACAGAATGTTTGATCCAATATAAATACAGGATCTATAGCTGTTGCTCCGCTTGGCGTCTTACGCACTTTACTTAAGGCTTCTTTTAACTTAATTAAGTTAGGTACTTCAACCCTAGGATTTGTAGGGATTTCTGCAATTATATAAGGGACTGCATCTTGTTCTGCTATGGTATCTAAAACGGTATTAATACTTTGTACCATATCATTATCACCATCTACTGGTAAATCCACGATATCCACATTATTAATACATGCAGCAACACGTCTAGCCTGGTCATTAGTACCACCATAACAATTTGGAGGCACTATAATTTTAATAGCTTTTCCTTTATGGTTTATAATAGCGTCATGAATAAGCCCCATTAAAATAGCGTACTGTATGGATAAACCACTAGAGGCTACTAACGGTTTAGTAGTTGTGTTAGTTACGGTTTTAATGGCGTTTAAGACACTATTTTTGTTTGTAACGTCTATTGTTTTGTTTTTAATGATTGACTGTTCTACTAATGCATTTAATGCTATAAGCGCGTTTGCAGGTGTCATAGCAACGGTCTCTCTTCTACGGACATGTTGTATGTCTGAGATATAATTTTCGTTAGCCGTACCATTAACTATTAAAATACTTCCTAGATGTTGGTGTAGACTTATAAAAAAGTCAATATTAGGGTCTAAATTCGCAGCGCCAATAGTCTCTTCTTGAGATATAAATACCGTTGTGTCATTTAATGCTACAATCTCATCAGCTGTGTTTACTTGCTTTAGTTGAAACTTATAGCCGTAAATATTTTTTATGATTTCTGCATCAAAACATTCTGGTAAACTACCTGTATAATAAATTGTTGTGTTTTTATTTTCTAATAGATTTTTTCTTAAAACAGCTAAAACAGGAACTATTTTTGAATCGAAACTAATTACATTCTCTGATTTAATATCATGTAAATGCGCAAGTGCCCATTCTAATACACAAGATAATGGATGCCCTAGTCTAATATAGTCATACGCAGTAGGTAATTGATTTAATGCAGATGCATCTGAATTATTACTAGTATATAAAGTTTCAAACTGATCTAAAAACTCAGTTTTAGCTAGCTTTTCATTATAAATATCTAATCTATGAGTTGTTATATTTAACCAACCAGTTGGCATATTTTTTATAACTTCTTTAATATAATTAAGCATTGTATTGTCTTTCATAATTTTAACTTTAATAGTAGACAAAGATACGTTAATTAGATTTTTTTAAAGGATAACGTCTTGTTTTGTAACATTGTTTTAACGTCACTATTTAAGGATAAGCTACTTTGGATTAGAATTTAAAAATCTAGTAATAGAATTCTATTATTTAGTAATGCTTTAAAGGCGCTTTTTAATCAAAAATATTTGATTAATAATGAAACGATTGTTTGTTTTACTTCACCTTTTTAAATTCTTTAATTTTTAGAACTATCAAAAGGGTGAAAATAGCAAAAGAAATATAACACATTGGGATACCTGCACTTGTTTTTGGACATTCAATAACTCCCGAAATTTGCATGATAGAACCATAAAAGGCAATACTCCAAGCTATTCCTGTGCCAGTAAAATATATAATATTATCTTTTTTAAAGACATGTGCTAAAAAAGGAATTACAAGACAAGCTAAAATTATATAACAGGCAGGTATGTTTAATAATTTTGGACAAATATTACCTTGACTAAATTCGTTATAAACTAAAATTCCTGCGCCATATATTCCAAATATAAATACAGAATAAAAGACATATTTAAGCATATTATTTTAGTTCTTCTGCCTTTTCTAGTACTTCAATTAATTTAGGAACAATACTTCTTGAATTAATCTTAATAGACTCCAAGTTCTGTATAGTGCCATCAGTATAGTGTATTTGTGTACTTTTAATGTTGTCTTTACCTAAGCCAATATGGATTGTTGCACTTTGATCAGAAACTAATCCTTCTCCAATAATATAATCTTCTGTTATTGTTTTTCCTGAAGTTGTTGTTACTATAATTTTTGCACCAATATTTTTAGCATTTTCTAAAAAAGTTAATTGAAGGTAGTTGTTATCTCCTCCCTTATTTAAAAAGACTTTTGCTGGACCTGAAATATTTACCCAAACTAAATCTTGGTAACCATCTAAATTAAAATCACTAATTAATGGTGTAATAGCAAAGTGTTTATTTACGACACCACTTTCTTGTTCTGTAGCAACAAACGTATGGTCTTCTTTTTGAGTTAAAAATCGACCAGGTAGTTTAAAAAGTTTGTGAGGAGGAAATTCTACATAGTTTTCTGCTACAATTAATTCTTGCAAACCATCATTATTCATGTCTGCCATAGCTGCACCCCAAGAGAATTCAAAATCTGCTACTTTAACCTTATCTGCCGCATCTTCAAATACAAAGTTTCCTTTGTTTTCAAAGAAAATCCAATCAGAATTAAATTCACTTTCATCAACGTCTCCTCGTGCTAAAAAATGCGGGGCTGTAGTCCCTGTATTAGAGAACATAAAATCTACTTGACCATCATTGTTGTAATCTCCAACAGCAATACCCATTGGGTACCCGTATTTATCTGTAGTAGGGTTAGTAATCATTTTAAATGTTCCGTCTGCATTGTTTTTATACGTTCTAACTTCTCCAGTATCATGCGCTACTATTAAATCTAACCAGCTATCATTATCTATATCTACAAATATGCCCATAAAAGTATTGTGGTTATAAGCCAGTCCTGAATTTTGCGTGCTATCCGTAAAAGTATTGTCACCATTGTTTATCAGAAGCTGACTGATTGGACCATATCCTTTTGTAAAGTTATTTTGACCTTGCATCTGTTCTTTTCTAATATAGTTAGACACAAAAATATCGATATCTCCATCCTTGTCAATATCTCCTAATGCAAAGCCAAGTGGTGTTGCATCATCCGCTAAATTATATTTTACTTTTTTAGGAGTAAAGACACCTTGAGTGTTGTAGTATATTGTTATTCCATCTTCACGTGAGATAATTAAATCAGAAAAACCATTATTATCAAAATCTGCAGAAGCTGAAGCTAATGTTGTTAAATTGCTTTTTTGAGGTAAGTTTACCTTCTTAGAAATGGAAGTAAAAGCATTCTTTTTATATTGAAATAATTGATCCTGTTGGTCAAAACCTCCACCAAAAAATATTTCGTCCACACCATCATTGTTTATATCAATAAGTGAAGATGCGATAACAGGAAGAGACTTTTTACCATTATGTTGCTGATTAAAATCGATTAATACTTCACTAAATTTTGGAGTTATGCCATTTTCAATCTTATTATCATACGGGTTGTTCCCATCTGTTCCAAATCTAAAAGCAAGTAATAGTACTGCCAGAATTATGATTGTAATAAGACTTAGAAATATAAACTTTAAGTATTTCATAATTTAATTATTTGAAATTTTTATTAAATTGATATAATGATAAACTGAATAGAATAAAATGAGTGACATTCATGGCTATTGGGGCAATATACTTACCGATAGATGGGATAATAAAGTAAACTGCAAACACTAAAATTAATATTACAATAGGATTGGTAATAGCCATCCATTTGTTGTAGTAGGTTGGTGATTTATAAATTGCAATTATAAAGAAAGCGGATAAAAGTAGTATTATGACTCGTAATATTTGAACTAATGACTCACTAAGTAAAGTGTAGTTACCTAATATTTGTCTATAAACAGTACTATTAATATCATCTTGTAGGTGCACTATTGTTCCCAAAAAAGCTCTAGAAGTAATCCAAAAGCCACCAACAGTAAAAGCCAAAACACCTAAAGTAAATACAATAAAAGCCCATTTATTTTCTTTACCCTTTAACATTTTATAAATGTGATAATAACCAACAAAATATAAAGGTGTTCCTAAAACAGCCAAAAAGTGCCCATAGATAAGATTCTCTCTTGGCACAAACTTAAAAAAATTATAATGCGCTGAATTACCAACTATCTGGTTGCTGTAGTGTAATAAAAACTCTCCTAAACCAACAGTTATACTTGCTATCAGACCAAGTATTCCTGTAATGTAAATCAACTTTTTTTCGGACATATAAAAACAAGGTATATTTAATTACTTGATGTTAGTAGATAAATTAAGTAAACCCTTACGTTAAAAGTTGTTTATTTTAAAGTTATGGTATTAGTAGTTGTATTTTATTTCTAGATTTTGCTATTTGTTTTCAAAAACAATTAATAGTAGTACTCCATTTTTTCATGGAAAAACAGAATGAAAGAAATTTAACTATTTCTAATGGTGTAATTGTTTTTGTAACCAAGCCCTAATTTCTTTTCGTAAAGAGACTTCAGGTTTAGGTAGCGGAATTGTTTGTCCAAATTGTTTACTTCTATTAAATTTTGAAAACGTAATTTTATGTTTTTTCCAAACTTCGGGATACAATTCTAAGAATTTATTAAAAAAACTTTGTTCATTAATTTTGCCTTCTATTTTAGAAAGTACTTCTTTAAATTTTTCTTCTTGCTCTATAATCATTTTGTTGTTGTTCTGTAATAAATAAAATCATTTGTAATCTTTTTAATATTGACTGTAATTAATTGCTTAATTTTTAGTCAACCTATTTCAGGAAAATTCAATTCCGCTATGCTTGGCAACGTGATTGTGTATGGTTAGTTGCGTGATTTAAGTAACTAAGTTAGCAAATAAATCACAGATAGAATATTCCGCAGGAATGTTTGTAAGTAGACTTAAAACAAGCAATTAATTATACACGGTGTTGTGGTGCGTATTTTTTATTTAATTTCTATTATTTCTTTCGGAGGTGGAGGAGGAGGAGGAATATCAAATTTCTCATTCAGCCAAATATTTATATCCGTTTTATTTGTAATTCGTTCGTAAGCTTGAGTTAGCTTTTCTAATGTTTTAGGTAAATTTTCAAATCCGTTTTTGTCATAAGAAACGTAAATCAGTAATTTTTCGGGATTGTCACTTAACATAGGATTTTTTCCATTGTTTTCAATATCTCTTTTTAAAACACTTTCCAAACTATCTAAAGGATAGAAATTGTCGTACTTTTTATTAATTGTATCATTGTGAATTTCGATTGTATTCTTTTGTTTTATTAAAATACAAGCAAAATTTTCCCAACAAGGATTATGGAAGTAGATTGTCTTAATTTTATTGTCCGATTTTAAAGTGATTTTCGGTATGCTATCGTTACAAGCAATTCTTTCAGTCCGTTTTAGTACGTCTTTCCAGTTTTCGAATTGATTATAAACTAATTCAACACCAAGACTGTCGCTTTCTTTGTCCCATTTTCCGAAATCTATTTGAACTAATTGTTTTTCTTTTTTTTCAGAGTTTTTACACCCGATTATTGTCAAAATCAGTAAAATCAGAAACGATATTTTAATGTTAGTTCTCATTTTTGTATTATACTGATATAGGTTGACCTTTTTTTGTTAATATTTTCTAGTTCAAAAGATTTTTTTTAGACGTTTAGAAGGTAAAAAAAATAGTTTGA
>NZ_FORM01000011.1 GCF_900114005.1 Olleya namhaensis | reverse complement strand
ATTTTGGAACTATATGCTATTATATGAATTAATATAAACAATCATTACATAACACTAAAAGCTCTCTAAGATTAAATAAAAAAACGCATTAAAATTTACTCTTATTTCAAAAAAAAAAAAAACAGAACTAATTAGCGACTTTGGAGCGTAACCCTAAAACTTATTTTAGCAAGGACAAAAACGCGTTTTTGAGTTTTGAGGGTACTCAAAGCATACCTTGCTGTTTAAAACACAAAATAAGTTTAACACCTATTTATATCATTGACTTAAACTCAATATTACAAAAGGAAAAAAATTATTCTCTCTTACCAGTTCCTTCTATCTCCAAAAAATTAAACATTTCAACAAATCGATCTTCTACTCTTGATCCGTATCTATTTTTTATGTCTACCAATGATAAATTTGAAGTTACATGAGTTTTAACGCCTTTTAATAAATACTCATTATACCTGTTTAACATTATCCGAATAAAGATATCTTCTTTACCATAATTGCTAGCTTCTTTTTCCGCTCCTAAATCATCAAATAAAAAAACACCTTTTGAATAGTTTTGAACTACATAATCTTTCTTATTATTCAAATTATATTTTTGAACAATATCTGATGATGAAACAATTGGAAACCAAAGTTGTTTTAAATGATATTTTTGAGAAATGGATTGTATTATCTGAAAACTAGTGGTCTTACCCGTACCATGACTTCCCATAACATACAAACCTTTATTCAACTCCCCTTTATGAATCGTTTCAAAAGATTCGTCATGAGCGAAATATTTACAAAGTAGGTTTAGGAAATTCTTGTTGTATTTATCCACTGTGAATATTCTTTTCTTACTAGCGTAATGTTTTTTAGCTTCATAATTAAAAAGTTGCTTCAGTTCGTCAGTACTAATAAGTGTTTTCTTTTTTATCGCAACTTTTTTACTTTCTTTAAAATTCATAGTTGAAAAATTAATTATATTAAAAATTGATTCCATATTTCTTTCCTTTTGTTATTTTAAAATCACACCTCTATTACCATTCATTTTAGCTGACTTGTTTTTGTCTTTAAATTTAGTATTTGATTTAATACTTGAAGTTTTAGTATTATCCTTAAAGAAATCTTTTATAGGTCTATTAAAGTTCACTTCAATAGGCTTCTCATATATTGTTATATACCTATTCAAGATTTCTTTAGTACCCTTATCCCTGTAAGTATGCCTACATATGTATTCATACTCTTCTAAGTTTTTAAGCCAAAAATTTATAGACTGAATTGAGACTTTATAACACTTTACAAAATACTTATTGTTCGCGTAGCAAAAACCTAATTTATTAGTTAATGATGCAATTTCTGCATACAGAATTTTTGCATTTGGAGTCAGTCGTTTATCATACCTAACCTTTGATGGTAAAATAGAATAGTAAGATGGTTCTTGTTTTTCCATATTACGATTTCCTTTTACTTTTTAAAGAATAATCAAGTGCAAGCTCTTCTATTTCCTTAGTAGATTTTTTAATTCTCTTTAATAACCAATTATCCAATAAAGATTTATCGAAAAAAATAAGTTTCCCATTTGGTTTGGAAACACCATCTATGCCGCCTGACGAAGTTAACTTGTACAAGTAACTTCTGGAAATACCTGTATAATCACAAGCTTCATCAAATGTAAGTACTGTTTTATTTCCAACTAATAGACGTTCTATTCTATCTAGTCGTTCTTCTAATTTAATATTGTTCATTATCTTATGTTTAAGATTAATTAATGAACAATTAGCGCTAATTGTTTTTAGTTATTGAATTCTTTTCAAAAGTAGAATAAAGGAAAGTATAAGTCATTTACCTAAAAATAATAGGTAAACACAAAAAAAAGCAATGTTTTGATTTACAGTGTTTTATTTTTTAATTTATTTTGAATATTTATTTTTAATTACTGTTTTTTAGGTAATTGAGCGATAAAAACATCCCAAAACACATGATTATAAATTTTAAAATTCTCTTCGATTAGTCTTTTATTGTACCAATACTTTTTTACGTTACCTGCAGAGAAACCTAAAACTTGGTTATTTTTAGAAAACATTAATTCAATTATATCAAAAGTTTTGTAGATTCTAGTCTTTATAATTCCTTTATGAAGCAATTTTAAAAATATTTTGATGATATTTTGAGTATGATCATCAGGAATAAAATCAACATACTTTAACCTAGTAAACTTTATCAATTTTGAATTATAACCTTGTTTTTTATCCGTAACCTCAATCGTAGTAAAATGATAGACAAGACTTTCTAAAGATTCTTTATCGTATTCTAAATCATAAGATTCAAAATAATGAACTAGAATTTTTAAAAGACTATTTTGATTAAAATTATTAGATAAAACTAACTTATTTGAGTTTTCAATATTATCATTAAATTTAAACCTCTTATTAATTTTAATATTTCCTATGGATAAAAAGGATTCATCTATCCATTCTATCATTTTATTTATATGGGATACTCCAGATGAAATTAATATCCCTTCTGATTTTTTCTTTAAATCCCAAAAATTATCAACATTTACATAATCATCAATTACTTCATCATATTCTAATTTATTCTTAATTTCATTTTCTTTAGAGTTCTCTATATAACTATGTGTTAAATATTCGGAATCTAATATAGTCGCGAGCTCTTTTAAACAGTTTTTAAAAAACAGTTTCTGATTATGAAATTCACAATCGCTTTTACATTCTGACATTTTTTTATTCAATAACTTCTTCCATTCATCTAATGAATAGACCAGAGGGAATACTATTTGAAATCTATAATCTAATTCAGTCTTTAAATAATTAATATTAAAGGCTCTTAATTTATTGGATAGACTTTTTAGCAATTGTTGGGACTTGGTATTAGAAACAGAATAGTACATGAAATCAAAATTGAAATAAAATCCATTTCTAATAACATCTATTTTATTATAATTTGAACTTATATCTTTATATTCAAAATGGCCATACTTTCCGCTTTCAATCCCCAATTCACCTTTATAAATAAAACTATGCTCTAAATAAGTAGACTCTGAAGCATACTCATCTAATTTTAGCTTATTTAACTTTTCACGAATTGATTTCACTAAAAGCATGTTTTTTTTAATTCGCATTGATTTAAATTCCAAAATCTCAATAATTCCTTGCTCAACTTTTACAGATGTAAATTTTGGTAATTCCGTTTGTCTATATTTAAAACTCACGTCAGTTAAGAACATTTTTGTCTTCAACTGTGAATTGGAATTATTAATACCTGAAATATAATCGTTATAATCAATTGGATGATATTCTTCTGGTCTTTTCTCTTCATAAACAAATGAAAGGAATAGCCCTATGTGTTTTTTAGAATAGGCTATACTCAAATCTATATTATCTAATAAATACAAAAACTGATACTCGTTTAAATGACTGATCATCAAAGACAACTCGTCATAATCTGCAAACTCAAATTTACCAGAATTAAATAAGTAGATTAACCTATCAGTATTATAATCTATTTCAAAAAATGCTTTTATAAATGTGCTCATAACTCAATTTTTAATTCTGGAATAATCTCTGACGCCTCTTTCATTCTAGAATCAATAATCTTTGCGTAGATTTCAGTGGTTCGTAATTCTTTATGTCCTAAACGCTTAGAAACCGTGTAAATATCTGCTCCGTTTTCAAGTAATAACACCGCATTGGTATGCCTTGCGCTGTGAAAAGTAATATGTTTAGTAATTCCTGCACGCATGCACCAACGTAAAATTTCAGCATTAAAATGTGCTCCATATTTTAAACCGACAAATACTCGATCACTTTCCATTTGACGTTCTCCAAGCAAATCACGAGCTTGTTTAGAAATATATAAGTACTCTAGTCCATCCGTTTTTTTCTGTCTGAAAATAATCCTTGAACCATTTTCTTCCTCTCTAACTTCTGACCAAATCATTTTATTTATATCACTCCACCGTAAACCTGTTAAACAACTAAATATAAATGCTTTTTTAAGCATGATGTATTTACAATGAGATGTTGACAAAGCTTGAAGTTCTAAATGCGTTAAATACTCTCTTTGCGACTCTCCCTGCTCAAATCCTTTTACTGATTTAAGCACGTTTTCTTTTAAGTATCCATTATCCATTGCACTACGCAATGCTGCTTTAAATTTATTAAAATAAGAATATTTTGAGTTTTGAGATAAGGCAATTCCACTTTTAGTTTTAGCAGAAACATCTAAGTACTTTTTGAATCCCTTAACAAAAGGAATATCAACATCATCAAAAGTAACAGATGCAGAGCAATATCCTTCTAAGTGCTTTTGAGCAGCACTCCAATTATCATAGTTAGATTTACTCTCGTAGCGCTCTTCTTTAATGTTAGTATAATAATCAAGAAAGCGCATTTTACTTTTCTTGGTATTCTTTATATTATATTTTCCCTGAATAAAATCAGCTTGGCGTAATAACAGTATTTGGTTTGCTAACTGCAATGTTTCCTTGTCCTGTCTTTTTTCTTGAGAAGTTTTAGGGTCTTGAGAAATATAAAGCTTCAAATATTCAAAACTTCTATTGTGTTTTTTTACTCCATTAGAGTCAATAATAGAACCATTGTAAAATTCTAGATACAAACTAAACTTTCCACTTTTTAGTTTTTTTTGTTTCAAACTTATTTTCATATTAAAGATGTATTTTAGTACATCTTTTATGAGTTAAATAAACAAAGGTGTACTTTAGAGACAATAAAAGTACAAAAACAAGAGAGATAAAAGAAAACAAAAAACAAATAAATAACAACTAATAGATTGACTATCAAGTAAAAGAAATAAAAACAATACTAAAAGAAAACACGCTTACTTCCCAATACAGAAATTAGCAAAAATATTACCTAGTAAATCATCACTAGTAATTTCGCCTGTAATTTCTCCAAAATGGTATAATGCTTGTCTAATATCAATTGCTAACAAATCTCCTGACAAACCAGATTCTAAACCATATTTTACTTTCTGAATTTCTTCAAAAGCTTTTAATAACGAATCATAATGTCTTGTATTAGTCACAATTGTTTCGTTATTACGAAGTGCTCCTGTATTTACAAAACCGATCAACTTGTCTTTTAACTCCTCTACTCCAAGTCCTGATTTAGCTGATAATAAATGAACACCTTCAAACTCAAGATTCAACCTATCTAACTCTTCTACATTTAGAGTATCTATTTTATTAGCAATAATTAAAAGCGGTTTTAATGGAAACCTATTTTTAATTTTTTCAATTTCTATTTTTAATCGTTTGCTTTCTGTTTTAAATTCTTCAGCAGAAAAAAGAAGCACAACAACTTGAGCTTGCTCCATTTTTTCGAAAGTTTTCTTGATACCGATACTTTCTACAACGTCTTTAGTTTCTCTAATTCCAGCAGTGTCAATAAATCTAAACCCTATACCTTCTATCACTAACTCGTCTTCAATAGTATCTCTAGTCGTACCTGCAATATCACTTACAATTGCTCTTTCTTCATTTAAAAGGGCATTTAAAAGTGTAGACTTTCCAACATTTGGTTCTCCAACAATAGCGACAGGTATTCCGTTTTTTATAACATTACCTACTGCAAAACTATCTATTAAGCGTTTTAATACAAAGGTTATTTTTTCGACTAAAGCTTGAAATTGAGAGCGATCTGCAAACTCTACATCCTCTTCTGCAAAATCTAACTCCAACTCGATTAAAGACGCGAAATTCATTAGCTCTTCTCTAAGTTTAGCTATTTCGCTAGAAAAACCACCACGCATTTGTTGCATTGCAATTTGATGTGATGCTTCATTATCACTCGAAATTAAATCTGCGACAGCTTCAGCTTGACTTAAATCTAATTTACCATTTAAAAACGAACGCAATGTAAACTCACCTGCATTAGCCATTCTACAACCACTTCTTAAAAACAATTGTATAATTTCTTGCTGTATATAAATAGATCCATGACAAGACACCTCTACAACATCCTCTCCAGTATAAGAGTTAGGGTTTTTAAATACAGAAACTAATACTTGGTCAATAGTACGCTTATCATCCACAATATGACCTAAATGTATGGTATGTGTTTTCTGGTTTAAAAGTGTTTTTTGCTTCTTAACAGACTCAAAACAGCGGTCCGCAATTGCGATGGCATCCTTACCTGATAATCTTATAATAGCTACTGCTCCTGCTCCTGAAGCAGTTGCTAATGCTACAATTGTGTCGTTATAAATCATATTGCAAAAATAGACATAAAAAATTCAATTTTTATATTTTATATTTGTGAGAAATAATATTACCATGAAACCATATATCTTACTTTTTCTAGTCGCAACATTAAGTTTTTCTTGTAAACAAGAACCACAAAAGCCTCTTGTTTTTGGAACTAATATTGGTGACTACGCCCCTACATTTACAGCTAAAACACCTGAAGGAAAAGATTTGTCCTTAGGAGATATTAAAGCAGATCTAATCATTCTAGATTTTTGGGCTAGCTGGTGTGGACCGTGTAGAAGAGAAAATCCAAACGTGGTAAAAATGTATAATAAATACCATAGTAAAGGATTAGAAATTGTTGGAGTATCTTTAGATAAGCAAGGCCAAAAGCAACGTTGGATAGATGCTATTGCTAAAGACAAACTAGCTTGGAAACACTTATCAAACCTTGAAGGTTGGCAAGAACCAATTGCACAAATTTATGGTGTGCGCTCGATACCTGCAACCTATATTTTAGATGGTGACGGTAAAATAATTGCTAAAAACTTACGTGGTAAAGCACTTGAAGATAAGGTTGCCGAAATTTTAGGAAACTAGATTTTACCTAATTTTTGCATTACGAATAAAACAACTATTGGAATAGCTAACACTAACACCATTGTTAAATCTGTTTGTAATAACCTAGGCGCAATAATCAAAGTAGTAACATAACCTCCAACAGCACCTCCAAAGTGTGCATCGTGACCAATATTACCTATTTGCTTTTTCATTCCATAAATTGAATATAACAAGTAACCAATACCAAAGACCCAACCCGGAATTATAAAGTTAATTTGCATCCAAGGATCAAATAAAATAGCGGAATAAATAATTCCCATTACCGCACCACTGGCGCCAACTGCACTATAATGGTAGTTGTTTTTATTAAACACTAAGGACAACAAACTTCCAGCTACTAAACTTATTAAATAAATAATTACAAACTTGGTTTGCCCGACTCTTGCTATAACAAGCCATGCAAAAAAGAAAAGTGTAATCATGTTAAAAAGTAAATGCTGCGGATTAACATGCAAAAAACCAGAGCTAAATATTCTAAATTGCTCTCCTCTTTTTATAGCACCAACATTAAATTTATACTTTTCAAAAAAAGCACGATCTTCAAATCCTTTATAGGAAATGATAACATTTGCTGCAATAATTATAATAGTTATTAAATTGAAATTACCCATTATCTAGTTTAAGTTTAAATCAAATATAACATATATTTGTTCTAGCAAAATTAATAAGTATTCATGCAATTATTAGCCTACATTTTAATTTATCCTTTTTTATGGTTAATTTCCATTCTTCCATTCAGGCTATTATATGCTTTTTCTGATGGATTATATTTTTTAATCTACTATATTATTGGGTACAGAAAGAAAACAGTAAAAGAAAATCTTCATCTTGTTTTTCCTGATAAAGCTGAAGCTGAAATTAATGATATTAGAAAAAAATTCTATCATCATTTTTGTGATATGATTGTAGAGGCTATAAAATCTCTAACTATTTCTGAAAAACAAATGATGAAACGTATGACGTTTCCAAACATTGAAGAAATACATAAGCACGAAAACAATAATAAAAGTATTGTTTTAATGTGTGCGCACTATGGTAGTTGGGAATGGATTTTTATCTTACAAAATCATGTTAGTAGTAAAGGATATGCAGTTTACAAGAAATTAGCAAACAAACATTTTGACAAATTAGTCAAACGCATTAGGGCTAAATACAACTCTTACCTTATAACTACTAAGGAAACCGCTGCTACACTACAAAAAGCTAAAAGCAATAACGAATTAACTATAAACGGTTTTGTGTCTGACCAGAGCCCTAAACCACATAAAGCGCATCATTGGTTAGATTTTATGGGTATTAATGTCCCTGTGTATACAGGAGCTGAAATGCTAGCTAAACAATTAGATATGGCTGTGGTCTATTTTGCTGTTAAACGCGTTAAAAGAGGCTATTACCAAACGACGTTTACAACATTAGCGGAAGAACCTAATAGTTTTAAAGATTACGAGATAACGGATGCTTTTTTTAAATTAGTAGAAAACCAAATCCATGAAGCTCCGCAGTATTACTTATGGACACACAAACGCTGGAAACATCGTGATAAATCTCCTGAAGATTATAAATAGTATTCTAAAAAAAAGACCTCAAAATTATTTAAAATTCTGAGGTCTTTTTTTATAATAACTCCTACTACTTTCTCTATCAAAAACAGGTATTACATTTCAAACCAATCACTAACTCTTACATCGTTTTTTGGTACAAATGTTTTATGTATAAACTCATTATTTGCTTTATTATATTCATAATCTTTAGCCCATTCTACATGGTTTTCTGCCAAAGCAATTAAGCTTTCGCAAACATAATCTACTTCGTTACATGTTGTTGTAGGATGTATAGACATACGGATCCAACCTGGTTTACGTATTAAATCTCCTAAAGAAATCTGATTGACTAAACTAGTAGACTGTTCTTGATCTACATGTAATAAATAATGCCCATAAGTACCAGCACAACTACAACCTCCACGAGTCTGAATTCCAAATTTATCATTTAGTAATTTTACACCTAAATTAAAATGTAAGTTATCTATATAAAAAGAAATCACTCCTAAACGTTTTTTTTGATCTCCTGCCAATATATTAATATTGTCAACATGGTCTAAATTACTAAATATTTGGTGTAGTAATTCATGCTCTCGATCCAACATATTTTTAACTCCCATTTGATCCTTTAACTTTATAGCTAAAGCAGTTTTAATGGTTTGCAAAAAGCCTGGCGTACCACCATCCTCTCTATCTTCAATATTATCAATATACTTATGTTCTCCCCAAGGATTTGTCCAACTAACTGTACCACCTCCCGGACAATCGGGAACCATATTTTTGTACAGTTTTTTATTAAACACCAATACACCTGAAGTACCAGGACCTCCTAAAAATTTATGTGGAGAAAAGAAAATAGCATCTAACGCTTCGTCTTCATCTTCTGGATGCATATTAATATCTACATAAGGTGCAGAGCAAGCAAAGTCAACAAAGCACACACCTCCATTTTTATGCATTAATTTAGCAATTTGATGGTATGGTGTTTCGATACCTGTAACGTTGCTTCCGCCTATTACAGAAGCTATTTTTAAAGTGCAATCTTTATATTTTTCTAAAAGAATTTCTAAATTTTCTAAACTAAATGAGCCATCATCGCCAGCAGGAATAACCTCTACTTTAGCCATAGTTTCTAGCCAAGACGTATGGTTAGAATGATGCTCCATATGTGTTACAAAAACGACAGGTCTTATTTCATCAGGAATTGTTGTAAATTTTTTTAAGTTTTCAGGTATTTTTAAACCTAAAATACGCTGAAACTTATTGACGACACTTGTCATACCGTTACCCGCAACAATCAAAACATCGTCCGCATTGGTATTAACATGTCCTTTAATAATTTGCCTAGCCTTGTGATAGGCATTTGTCATAGCAGTTCCAGATACCGTTGTTTCGGTATGTGTATTTGCTACAAATGGTCCAAATTGGTTTAGTAATTTATCTTCTATAGGTCTGTACAATCGTCCTGAAGCCGTCCAATCTGTATATATCATTTTTTGAGTTCCGTAAGGCGATTCAAATTCTTGATCTATACCAACAATATGTTTTCTGAATTTAGAAAAATAAGCTTCTAATTCAGACTTTTCAGTTCTTTGTGCTTTTGTAACGTACATAACTTATAACTTAAAGGTTAATATCCTTAGATGTTTGCAATCTGCTTAATCTCCGCAATAATTTTATCAGCTAAATTATCTGCTTCTGTTTGACTTTTAGCTTCCGTATAAATTCTAATAATTGGCTCTGTATTACTCTTACGTAAATGTGCCCAACTTTCAGCAAAATCTATTTTAACACCATCAATAGTTGTTAAATTTTCTTTGCTATATTTTTCTTCCATTGCCTTTAAAATAGCATCAACATCTAACGTAGGTGTTAATTGTATTTTCTTTTTACTCATAAAATAACTTGTATACGTTTTGCGTAATTCGCTAACGCTTAGCTTTCTTTCAGCTAACAAACTTAAAAACAAAGCAACACCTACTAAAGCATCACGCCCGTAGTGAGACTCTGGATAAATAATACCTCCGTTACCTTCACCACCAATGACAGCATTGTTCTTTTTCATTAAAGTTACAACATTAACCTCTCCCACTGCTGAAGCTTCGTATGTACCACCATGCTTTTCAGTAACATCACGAAGTGCTCTTGTTGAGCTCATGTTACTAACCGTATTCCCTGGGTTTTGACTTAATACCCAATCAGCACATGCAACTAAAGTGTATTCCTCTCCAAACATCTCTCCATTTTCGTCCATAAAAGCTAATCTATCAACGTCAGGGTCTACAACTATACCAAAATCGGCATTATGCTTTTTAACCTCAGCAGATAAATCACCTAAATGTTCTTTTAATGGCTCTGGATTATGTGGAAAATGACCTGTTGGGTCACAATATAATTTTACAGCTTCTACTCCTAAACGTTCTAATAATAAAGGGATAGCAATACCTCCAGTGCTATTTACCCCATCCACAACAACTTTAAAATTAGCGTCTTCAATGGCTTTTTGATTAACATATTCTAAATCCAATACTTCATCAATATGAATATCAATATAAGCATCATTTTTAGTAATTTCACCTAAGTCATCAACTTCAGCAAATGTCATAGCATCAGATTCTGCAATTTCCAAAATCTTTTGTCCTTCTGCTCCATCTAAAAACTCTCCTTTCGCGTTAAGCAACTTTAAAGCGTTCCATTGTTTTGGATTATGACTTGCTGTTAATATAATTCCTCCATCTGCATGTTCCATTGGCACAGCAATTTCTACCGTTGGTGTTGTAGATAAATCTAAGTCTACAACATGTATTCCTAGACCAACTAAAGTATTCATTACTAAATTTTGGATCATATCTCCAGACAAACGTGCATCACGACCAACAACTACTTTATAGTCTGTTTTACTACGTTGTTGTTTTAACCAAGTTCCATAAGCTGCTGCAAATTTTACAGCATCAATTGGTGTTAAGTTTTCTCCAACTGCCCCTCCAATAGTTCCTCTAATTCCTGATATAGATTTTATAAGTGTCATTCTCTAAATTTGTTTTTAAGTTTTAAAAAATAGCTTTCGTAATATTTAAACGAAAAATGCGCTATTGTTATGGTTAATGCAAAAGTTAATATATAAATAAGGACTATAGCAAAGCCATCATTAAATAAAGCGTGTTTTTGCAATTTCAAAAATAAGAAAACTACAGCGTTTAAAGCGATAACATGAAACATATATAATCCGTAAGATATCTGTCCTAAATAATTAAGGGTTTTACTTCTAATTTCAACACCAAAATTATTATGACAAATACTATGTATAAATAAGCCAAACAACACCATAGTAAAAAGGTTAAATAACCACTCTTGTTTAAAAAACAATAGGTTTGTTGTAAAATACAATAGCGTTAAAACACAAATAGATAATGGTATTAATTTTGATTTTTTTAAAAATTTTAATTGCTTTTTCTCTTCCAATATGGCTACAATTCCTCCTAAAAACATATAGAAAAACACCATAGTAAATTCACTTAAAAAAGAAAAGGCTTCCAAATGATAAAAGATAAAGTAGCCACCTGTTAACACACTTAAAACCAATAAAATCTTATTTTTATTAATCACAAATAATAATGGTGCAATCACTAAATAAAACTGTTCCTCAATACCAATAGACCATAATATTTCTAAAACACCGCCTGGCATAAATAAATCCTTAAATATATTTGGTAAGAAAAAAACACTCAATAAAATGCCATCCCTTAAGGCGTAATTGTTTTGAAAAGGAATCCCTAAGTTTGGAAGAATTACCCAATAATACAAAAAGCCAAAAATTACGATTAAATAATACAGTGGAAAAATTCTTAAAATACGTCTGACATAAAATTTCTTAATAGAAAACGTTCCTTTTTGCTTCTCATTATAAATTAATTTAATAATCAAAAAACCACTCAAAACAAAAAACATGTATACCGCTTCTGTCCCACGATTAAATATGGGAGCATCTAAAAAATACGGAAGTCCTTGATTGCGACACAATTGTGGTAAGTGAAAAAACACCACAAAACTAGCAAGTACAAAACGTAACACATCTAAATTAGGTAATCGATTCAAATTATATAATTTACAGGCTAAAAATACATATATTTATAAGATGAATTTTCTTGCGCACATATATCTTTCCGGAAATAACAAAAAAATAACTATTGGTAATTTTATTGCCGATGGTATTAGAGGTAATAAATACGATCATTTTGAAGACCAAATCCAAACAGGTATAAGATTACATTTACAGATTGACACCTTTACGGATGCCCATCCAACTGTAAGAAAAAGCACTAAACGTCTGCATGAAAACTATGGACACTATTCTGGAATTATAGTGGACATTTTATATGATCATTATTTAGCAAAAAATTGGTCCAAATATTCTGATGTTCCTTTAGAAGAATATATTGATGCTTTTTATGAAACACTAGAAGATAATTTTGAAATACTACCACAACGTATTCAAAAAATGATGCCTCACATGCTAGCTGATAATTGGCTATTAAGTTATGCCTCTATAGAAGGCATATCTAAAGTATTAGAAGGTATGAATAAGCGCACTAAAAATAGATCTAAAATGAATTTAGCTGTTAATGAGCTAGAAGAATTTTATAAAGAATTCGAAGCGGAATTCACTAGTTTTTTTGATGATTTAATAGCCTTTTCAAACCAAACCTTAGACTCTTTACAATCTCAATAAAATGAAAAAACTTGTATTAGTTATTTGTCTCTCTGTTGCTTTTTACAGTTGTAAAACAGAACAAAAACGTGGTTTAATAGCAAAAAAAGCTATGGTCGTTTCTGCTAGAGAAGAAGCTTCTAAAATTGGAAGTGCCATTTTAGAGCAAGGCGGGACCGCTTTTGATGCCATGATAGCAACAGACTTAGCTTTAGCAGTATGTTATCCGTATGCCGGTAATATTGGCGGCGGTGGTTTTATGGTGTACCGTTTAGAAGACGGTAGCTTTGGCGCTTTAGATTATCGCGAAAAAGCATCTAAACTAGCTACCAAAGACATGTATTTAGACAGTTTGGGTAATGTGATCCCTAACTTAAGCACAAAAGGAGCTTTAGCTGTTGGTATTCCTGGCACGATTGCAGGATTATTTGCAGTGCATGAAAAGTTTGGAACACTGCCTATTGAAACAATTATGCAACCGGTTATAGATTTAGCAAATCGTGGATTTGTGGTTACAAAAAAAGACAAAGCCGTATTAGATGATAAGCGTGACGATTTTAACACTGTAAATAAAACACCAATCTTATTTAGTAACCATTGGAAAGCTAATGACACTATTAAACAACCTAATTTAGCAAATACGTTAAAAGCCATAATGACTAATGGTCGTGATGAATTTTATAAAGGTGAAACCGCAAAAAAGCTATCAGCATTTATACAAGACAATGGTGGAATTATTACTACCGAAGATTTAGGAAATTATGAAGCAGTTTGGAGAACACCCGTAACTTTTGAATATGATAATTTAAACATCATATCCATGTCACCACCTTCTAGTGGCGGAATATGTTTAGCACAAATATTATTACAAATAGAAGATTATAATTTAGATGAATTTGGTCATAACAGTCTTAAAACAATACAAGTTATTACGGAAGCTGAGCGTCGTGCCTATGCTGACCGCAGTTTTTACTTAGGCGACCCAGACTTTGTAACCATTCCGCAAAACCATTTAATTAGTGCTACTTATCTAAATGATAGAATGGCTGATTTTAGTTTTGACAAAGCAACACCATCATCAGAAGTGTCACACGGTAAAGTACAAATTATTGAAAGTGACGAAACAACCCACTACTCCATTGTGGATCAATATGGAAATGCCATTGCGGTAACCACAACATTAAATTCAGGATATGGTTCAAAATTATATAGCGAAGCACTAGGATTCTTTTTTAATAACGAAATGGATGATTTTTCAAGTAAACCTGGCATACCAAATGTCTATGGTCTAATTGGTGCAGAAGCAAATGCCATTGTCCCAGAAAAACGTATGTTAAGTTCTATGACGCCTACTATTGTAGAAAAAAACGGTAAATTGTATATGACGTTAGGTACGCCTGGAGGCTCTACTATTATTACGTCCGTGATGCAGACTATTTTAAATGTACACGAATTTGAAATGTCTATGCAAGAAGCCGTCAATGCTCCAAGGTTCCATCATCAATGGTTACCAGATACTATCAGAATGGAGCCTGACTCATTTTCTGAAGAATTAATAACACAATTACAAGCAAAAGGCTATTCTATAAATCAAGAAAATGCTGATGTTATTGGTAAAGTTGATGGGATATTAGTTTTAGAAAATGGAACATTAGAAGGTGGTGCCGATCGACGTGGTGATGATAAAGCTATTGGTTTTTAGAGTGTGTAATTTTATTTCAATAAGAATAAAACAAAGCAAAAACCAAGTAAATTAAACTAAAAAATAATTCTTTTTTGTCGCAATGCAACCACGTATCGCCTATTTAAGTTTTTAATAAAAAACATGTTGCTACTTGTAAAAGGTTACTCCATATTCATTAATTGATATTTCTAATAGAATCTGCAAAACCCAATTAATAGCATCTTCATTACTTATAGGTTTTTATATAACGCCTACATTTTTAGAGTAGTAAAGTATTTAACAAATAACACTAACCAATTAAAAGCGTAGTATTTTTACTTCATTTTTTAAATTTTTAGATTAACAAAAGACAAAGAACATTTATATTTGTGTTGAAACAACCAATCCTTTTAAAGAATATTTTCTTCTAAAAGCATAGCACTTACTGTGAAAAAGAATAACTAAATATGATAAAAAAAATCTTTACAATAGTGTTTCTTTTTTTTACACTAATAAGCAATAGCACAGACTTTAATAAAGTAGAATTATCTAACATCAAAAAGGTAACAAAAACCAATACCTTTTCTAATTACACTATGCTTCTTAGTGCTACTGGTGAAGAATGCTCAGGAAATGGAAACATACAAATAGACATTAATGCTTCTGAAGTTGGTGCTACATTTGAGTTTTTAGTATATACCATTTCCGATTTAACTACACCAATAAATAGCGAAACGGTATCCGAAGGACCAATTACGTCTACTGATTTTACTACCAACATAACAACGTTAACTAGTGGAACTTACCTTATCAGAGCTATCGAAACTATTGGGTCCGTTGAAACCATAATAGAACAAGAAATAACAGTACCCAATAATATAATTCCAATTACATTTGATGCCGTTCAAGAAAGTGCTTGTTTAGGAACTATTAACGTATTATTAAACTCTGGTAATGTTTTAGAGTATAGAGTTAAACAAGCAGGCGTGTTAATCGAAACGATTACTCAGGCTCAAATTGACTCTGGTGCTGCAAGTACATTTACAGATTTAGCTTTTGGAAACTACACTATAGAGGTTGAAGATATTTGTGGTGATATAGTAGTCCAAGGAATTAATTTATTAGATCAAGCTCCTAGTTATAGTAATCCTATCAACTACCCAACCAATATTGATGATAACGACTGCTCTCAAACAAGATTATTAATCTTAATTTACGAAAATCAAAGCTCAGGATCTATTACATCTGCTCTTGACGAAAATTTCTTCCCTTTTTCTGTAACCTTAACTTATGATGATGACGCAGACGGAAACAACACTGTTGTAAGTGATACATGGAACTCTATAGATCAAAATGGGTCATACTACAATCTTCCAACACAAAACACACCATATAATGTAACTACGGAAGTAACTAACACATGCGGAACTACAGTTTATTTAAACACGATTACTTTTTCTGGTCCACCAAATTTGAATTACTCTATCCGCACCACGCAAGATTGCGGAAAGCAAAATTTATATTTTAGTAACTTTCAAAACTTTGCTTTTCCTCTAACTATGGAAGTTGTAACAGCACCACCAGCGTTTGATATAAATAATGACCCCAATTTATACAACTCTATTTTTCCAGTTGGATCTAGTATTTCCGATCCCATTACTTCAAGCAACGCTTTTACTTTTGGAAATTATAATCTAGGTCTCCCTGAGGGTGATTATACCTTTTTATTTACAGACAGGTGTGGAAGACAGTTAAGCAGAAACATATACATGAGCATAGATAACTCTCCTAGAGAATTAAATATTAGAACCAGAGAAGGCTGTGACGAAACTGGTGGTTTAGAAATAAACATAACTAGAGAAAGCACTAGCGACATTACCTCTGCTGCTGGCTTTAATAGCCTAACGATTACCTCCGCTCCTGCAAGTTACACTGGCCCAACTATAATAGACTTATCGACATCCACTGTCAATAATTTTTTTGGAGATTTTGTATACATCTATGATTTACCAGCTGGTGATTATTCTTTTTTTGTAGACACAACATGTGGTTACTCTCTAACAGGTTCAAAAACTATTAATGGAGCTATTGTTGAAGATTTTGACACCGCAATTACATCTTTTTGTGGAAGTTTTAATCTTGATTTAAATGTCACATTTAATGTCAATAAACCATTATTTGTACTTCAAAAATTTAACACTACTGATGGTGTTTGGGCTAATATAAATAGTACCACTGCTGAGTTGACCAATTACGTAGATAATACTGTATTAAACCCAAATAGCACAACATCTGTTATATTAGCTAACTATCAAAATAATTACGGACAATTCATTACTAATAATGGATCGATTAATAACGTTACCGGATCTGGATTATTTAGAATTTATTATTCATTTTTAAGAAGTGAAGAACAAGACCGTTGTTACAACACACTAGAAGAATTTACAATTGCAGATAATAATATTACGTTAGCCGATTTTGATGTAGTCGATTGCGGAGATGGAAATAATGATTTATTTATAGATGCAATAGGTGTCAACTTAAACTATGAAATTATAAGCAGTGATGGTGTCCCGCTTAGCCCGACTATTAATAATGGCAACAACCCTGTTTTTACCAACTTAACACCAGGTCTTTATGTTGTTCAAATAAGTGATGATTGCGGTGCAGTAAGTCTATTTACAATAAACACTAATCAATCACAACCAATTGTCATTCAACCTTATGATTTATGTGTCGGAGAAAATGGATCGCTTACTATCAATACTCTATCTATTATTGATGTGACATGGACTAAAGATGGAGATCCAAGTTTTTCTGCAACAGGAAATGTCATAAATTTTGAACCTTATTCTGCCACAGATATTGGCACATACAATGCCACACTAACCTATAGCGCTAATCCTAATTCTTGTATCAATCAAACATTAAGTTACACCATTACTAATGGACCTCCCAATGCTGGTACTGGACAAACTGTAGATATCGCATTTATAGACACAACTTTAGAAAGCTTGTTTAGTTTTATTACAGGACCTTATGATAATTTTGGAACTTTTACTGAGACGACTGTAATACCTTCAGGAACACTTGATGAAAGTTTATGGGACGCTACGGGTTTAGAAGCAGGAACATACACTTTTGATTATACCGTGGATACCGGATGTAATGGTATTGATAGCACAACAATAACCATAACTATATTAGAAAGCGACTTAACAGCTGTTGACGATTCTGTTTTAGATATTTGTCCATTTACGGTTTATGATAATCTTTTTAATGTATTAGATAATGACACTTATGGTCAACTCCCATTAGTGCAAACAGATTTTTTAGTAACCACAGAAGTCGCCGATACTAATAATATTATGACTATAGATTCTATGGGAAATATAGATATCGCTGGAACAAGTATCGAAGGACAAACCTATACATTACAATATAGAATTACTGAAATAACAAATAGTGATAACTTTGATATTGGAGAGGTGACCATAACAATTAAGAACATTACAGAATCTATTTGCCCTACATTTCCGACAAGCCAAACAACTGTGCAATGTTATGATGATATTCCGACCAGCACAACATTAAGTCAATCAGAATTTGAGGCACTTGGAAACGCTAACGCAGTTATTAATAGCAACAGTTGTGGAACCATTGAAATACGAGCTGAAAACAGTCCAAACAATGGAAACTGTAATCAAACTGTGACTAGAACGTATACCGTTAGGGAATACTTAGACGCAAATAACAACAACTTGTACGATGTTGGAGAACCTGTTTTTTACACCACCATCTGCACTCAAGAGTTTTTAGTAAACGACACAATAGCTCCGGTAATAACAGGAACAATAACTAATACAACTATAGATGGGTGCTCGTCTACTGATGCAAGTACAGCTGCCACAACGGTCTCCGATTTAGAATTATTAGGGGTAACAATAACAGATGCTTGTGCAGCAAATACTAACCTAATTGTAACAAATATGGATACTGCATCAGGAAGCTATCCAACTATAGTCACAAGAGTTTACACTATCCAGGATGTTTGTGGAAACAGTGCTACAGCAACACAAACAATAACTATTGAAGACAATCAAAACCCAACTATTACATGCCCACCAACTGTAACAGTTGAAGTTGATAGCACATTATGTTCAGCTACAAACGTAAATTTAGGGACACCGCCAACTGGTTCTGATAACTGTAATATAGCTAATGTAACAAATGACGCACCAACGACTTACCCTTTAGGAGACACCACAGTAACATGGACAGCAACAGACAGTACTGGAAATACAGCGACATGTACACAAATTGTTACCGTCGTAGATCTAGAAAACCCAGCAATTGAGTGCCCACCAACGGTAGTAGCATTGGTTGACAATGGGTTGTGTGAAGCTAATAACGTAGACTTAGGCATTGCACCAATCGGCTCTGATAACTGCAGCATTGCTAGTATAACTAATGATGCCCCTTTATCTTATCCGTTAGGAGATACAATTGTAACATGGATTATTACGGATGGGTCTGGTAACACAGCGTCGTGCGAGCAACTTGTTACAGTTGAAGATAATCAAGCGCCAACTATTACATGTCCAGCAGCAATTACAGTTAATGCTGATAATGGATTATGTACTGCAAGTAATGTTAATCTAGGCATAGTCCCTACTGGACTTGATAATTGTAGTATAGCCAGCGTTACTAATAATGCTCCTGCAACTTATCCGCTAGGTAACACAGTAATAACTTGGACAGCTACAGACGGGTCAGGAAATACGGTCTCTTGTACACAAACAATCACAGTACAAGATAATGAAGTACCAAGTTTTACTGCGCCTGCTGATATTGAAATTCTTTCAGATATAAATTCTAATTATGATGCTAACGTAATCGTTACGGGAGATGTTACTGACGAAATGGATAACTGCTCCACAAATATAGAAGCAACTTATACAGATACAGTTTTAAATGGATCTTGTCAAGGTACTTTTATAATTACTAGAACATGGAGTTTAATGGATACTAATGGTAATACGGCAGACAATCAAATACAAACTATAACCGTAACTAACAACACTATTCTTGCCAATCAAAACTTAGACAGCTATACGCTTTGTGACGATAATATGGAAACTGATGGAGACACAACAAACGATAGTAACACGTTTGACCTAAATTCGCAAAATACCAATGTTCTTAATGGTTTAAATACTGCCGATTACGCTGTAAGTTATTACGTATCTTTATTAGATGCGCAACTTGAACAGAATAGTTTACCAAATCAATATGATAATATAAGTAATCCGCAAACTATTTATACTAGAGTAGATAGCACGACTCCAGGAAGTGAATGCTACGCTATATCTGAACTTACTTTAATGGTGCTTTCTTTACCAATAATTGAGTTAGAAGATCAATATGTACTATGTAGAGACACTAACGCTACAGAAGTTATAAACACTAATTTGGACCCAAACAACTACTCTTTTGAATGGTATTTTAATGATACACTTCTATCAGGAGAAACTGAAGCATCCTTGGAGCCATCAAATACAGGAACTTATAGTGTTATCGCAATAGATAATATAACAGGTTGCCCAAGCTTACCTATAAATACAAGCGTAATATTTAATGAAGCTCCCATTATTACTACGGTAACAACTGCAGCCTTTGCTAACCAACACAATATAACGGTAACCGCCACTAACGCTACAAGTCTTCACGAATTTAGTATTGATGGTGTTAATTGGTTTATGAACACTCCAAACAATAATAGTTATACCTTTAGTGATGTTACTCCTGGCGAATACACCATTTTTGTTAGAGACACTATTGGCTGTGGAGAAAATACTGTTACTGTCATGATAATTGACTACCCTCTATATTTCACGCCTAACGGAGATGGTACTAATGACACCTGGAATATATATGCTATACGTAATCAGCCAGATGCTATAATTTACATCTTTGACCGTTATGGTAAACTATTAAAGCAATTAACTCCGACAGGTGCTGGATGGGACGGAACATATAATGGAAATCCTATGCCAACTAGTGATTATTGGTTTACCGTAGAATATATAGAACCAACTACCAATGTTAAAAAAATAATGAAATCTCATTTTACTTTGAAACGATAAACATTAAAAAAAAATAAATACACTTCGCACCACTTTTATTAACTACAGTCATTGGACACTAGAAAACGGAAAATTAAAAGGTGTGACGGATAAATGTGGTGACCATAAAACTATTGGTTTTTAGATTATACAATTTTAGACTTAACTTTGTCGTTTTAATAATATAAACTCATTAAATGAAACCAAAAAAAATAGTAAAAATCATAGCAGGTGTAATTATCTTTTTTACACTTCCTAGCTTGTTGTTTTTTGGATTTGTTTATTTTAAATATAACGAAGACTTACCTCCTGTTAATCAAACAGAAGCAGCAGATATATTAGCACATAAGATGTTAATCGCATTAAACGCAGACGCTTATAAAGCGACTAATAATTTAGAATGGACATTTAGACGTAAACACCATTACAAGTGGAATAAAGAAGATAATTCAGTTGAAGTTAACTGGAAAGAATACAAGGTTGATTTAGATTTAAACACCCCAAATAATAATGTGGCTTACATTCATAATTTCAGGGTTGATAACGAGAAAAGTATCGAGTTGATACAAACAGCTATAGATTACTTTAATAATGATTCTTTTTGGTTAGTTGCACCTTATAAGGTATTTGACAAAGGGACATCCCGCAGTATTGTAAAGCACAATGGTAGAGATGCTTTATTGATTACTTACACACAAGGTGGCTCTACACCTGGAGATTCGTACTTATGGATTTTAGACGAAAACTATAAACCCACAAAATTTAAAATGTGGGTCGATATATTACCTATTGGCGGACTAGAAGCAACTTGGAGCGATTGGAAAACAACAAAAACCGGAGCTTTATTACCAACACACCATAAATTAATGTTTTTTGGTTTAAATATGGGTGACGTAAAAACTAGCTTATAAAAGCATACTATTTAAGTATCCAAATTTTAAACTTCTGCCTTCTGCCTTCTGCCTTAAAAACCACAATAAATCTACTTCCCCTTCTGCCCTACAAATTGTTGGTCTTTAGATTTAAATAGCACATTAAACGTAGTTAAACTCCCATAAATACGGGTGATATATTGTTGGATATCAACTTTTTCCTGAGCATCTAAATTACTAGCATTAACTTTCTGTTCCATCACTCGTAATCGATCTCTAACCATCGTTATTTTCTTAAAAAAGTCTTCAATTTTAATTTCTTTGCTTTTCAAATTACTATCGGCTGGTTTTAACTCTAACACTCCGCCTTTCCACTTATCTCCGATTGGCACAATTTCCGAGACATCGCTATATTTTTTCAATATTCTAACTAAACTACTTTCTATATCAAAAAAACTAACCGAATCCACCTCATTTTCTGCTGCTTCAATTATTTCAAAATCATCATCTAAAGCAATGGTCTCTAATCCGTTTTCTATAAACGTAACCCAATACTGATTACTATCAAGGTTAGTAACAACTCCTTTTCCATGTTCTGGATGATTAATTCTTGATCCTATTCCTAATATTTGCATTATTAACTGTTTTTGTTCTTTCAAAAATAACAATTATTAAGAAAATCCTAACTAACCGGGCTTTAAAAAGAATTACAAAAAGCGTATATTTGCTACTTTGTCCGTTTCTGGATAATGTTTAAAAATGCTATGAAAAATTTTGAAGAAAACATAGAGGTTAAAGGTGCTAGAGCGCATAACCTTAAAAATATTGATGTCACCATTCCTCGCGAAAAACTAGTCGTTATTACTGGTTTATCCGGAAGTGGTAAATCGTCATTAGCATTTGACACTATCTATGCTGAAGGACAACGTCGTTATATTGAAACCTTTTCGGCTTATGCCAGACAATTTTTAGGTGGATTAGAACGTCCAGATGTTGATAAAATTGATGGGTTATCTCCCGTAATTGCTATCGAGCAAAAAACAACTAGTAAGTCACCAAGATCTACAGTTGGGACAATCACAGAGATTTATGACTTTTTACGTTTATTATTTGCTAGAGGTAGTGATGCCTATAGCTATAATACTGGCGATAAAATGGTGAGTTATAGTGATGACCAAATCAAGGCACTTATTTTAGAAAGCTATAAAGGCAAACGTATAAACATTTTAGCACCCGTGGTACGTTCTAGAAAAGGACATTATCGCGAGTTATTTGAGCAAATTGCAAAGCAAGGTTTTGTAAAAGTCCGTACGGATGGAGAAATCAAGGACTTGGTTAAAGGCATGAAACTTGACCGTTACAAAAACCATGATATTGAAATTGTAATTGATAGACTTAAAATTGATGATGGCGTTGATAATGACAAACGACTATCAGAAAGTATAAACACAGCCATGTACCATGGTGATGATGTACTTATGGTTATTGATCAAGACACACAAGAGGCGCGTTATTTTAGTCGTAGTCTGATGTGTCCAAGTTCCGGTATTTCTTACCCAAATCCAGAACCTAATAACTTTTCGTTTAACTCGCCAAAAGGAGCTTGCGACAATTGTAATGGTATTGGAACGCTATATCAGGTAAACGAAAATAAGATAATCCCAGACGACTCACTATCCATTAAATCGGGTGCTTTGGCACCTCATGGTCCTGAAAAAAAGAGTTGGATTTTTAAACAGTTTGAAACAATAGCAGAACGTTATAAATTTAAATTAAGCGACCCGTACAAATCAATTCCAAAGGAAGCTAAACAGATTATAATGTTTGGTGGAAATGAAAAATTCTCAGTCGAAAGTAAAACGTTAGGTATTACTAGAGATTATAAAATAGACTTTGAAGGTGTTGCAAATTTTATAGAAAACCAATACAAAAACGCAGAGTCAACCTCTCTTAAACGTTGGGCAAAAGACTACATGGATAAAGTAGAATGTCCTGTTTGCGAAGGCGCTAGACTTAAAAAAGAATCTTTATACTTTAAAGTAAACGGTAAAAACATAGCTGAATTAGCTAATTTAGACATTAGTGATTTAGCCGTTTGGTTTAAAGAATTGCCAAAATATTTATCAGAAAAGCAAATTAAAATTGCTGAAGAAATTATAAAAGAAATCAGTGCTAGGCTTCAGTTTTTACTAGATGTTGGTTTGGATTATTTATCGGTAAACCGAAGCTCTAAATCCTTATCTGGTGGTGAGGCACAACGTATTAGATTAGCAACACAAATAGGATCACAATTAGTTGGTGTGCTTTATATTTTAGACGAACCTAGTATTGGATTACACCAACGTGATAACGAAAAACTGATTAATAGTTTGGTGTCTTTACGTGATATTGGTAACTCGGTAATTGTTGTGGAGCATGATAAAGATATGATTGAGCGTGCCGATCATGTAATAGATATTGGTCCAAGAGCAGGAAAACATGGAGGAGAAATAATTAGTCAAGGTACCCCGAAACAATTACTAAAAGAAAACACATTAACTGCTAATTACCTTAATGGAAAACTAAAAATTGAAATTCCTAAAAAGCGTCGTGAAGGAAATGGTCTTTTTCTGGAACTTAAAGGCTGTACAGGTAATAACTTAAAAAATGTGTCTGTTAAGTTTCCTTTAGGAAAAATGATTGGTGTTACAGGTGTTTCTGGTAGCGGAAAATCTACGTTAATAAACGAAACCTTATACCCTATTTTAAATGCATATTACTTTAATGGTGTTAAAAAACCAATGCCTTATAAAAGCATTAAAGGTTTAGAGCATATAGATAAAGTTATTGATATAAACCAGTCGCCAATTGGACGTACACCAAGAAGTAACCCAGCGACATACACTAAAACTTTTGACGAAATCAGAAGTTTATTTGCTAAAATACCCGAAGCGATGATCCGTGGTTACAAACCTGGACGTTTTAGTTTTAATGTTACTGGTGGACGTTGTGAAACCTGTAAAGGTGGTGGTTTACGTGTTATTGAAATGAATTTTTTACCTGATGTTTACGTAGAGTGTGAAACCTGTCAAGGAAAACGCTTTAACCGCGAGACCTTAGAAATAAGATATAAAGGAAAAAGTATTAGTGATGTTTTAAACATGACTATCAATGATGGTGTTGAGTTTTTTGAAAATATTCCTAAAATTCATAGAAAATTAAAAACTATAAAAGATGTTGGCTTAGGTTATATTACCTTGGGACAGCAAAGCACAACGCTCTCTGGTGGAGAAGCACAACGTATTAAGTTAGCAACAGAACTTAGTAAACGTGATACCGGAAATACGTTTTATATTTTAGACGAACCAACAACAGGACTTCATTTTGAAGACATTAGAGTGTTAATGATTGTTTTAAATAAATTAGCAGACAAAGGTAATACGGTGTTAATTATAGAACATAATTTAGACGTTATAAAAACCGTAGATCATATTATTGATATTGGTTACGAAGGTGGAAAAGGTGGCGGAAAAGTGATTGTAGAAGGCACACCGGAGGAAGTTGCAAAACATAAAAAAAGCTATACTGCTAAATTTTTAAAGAAAGAATTAGAATAAATAATACGAATAAGACTATATAGTACCTAAATTTATAAACTACAGAAATAAATAAAATAAAGGCAATAAGCCAAAAGAGAGACAAAATATGAGAGAAGAACAACATCCAAAAGGTTGGAACGAGAAAAAAACAAACGATTCTTGGGCGATTTTTAAAATCATGGGAGAATTTGTTAACGGGTTTGAAAAAATGAGTGCCATAGGACCATCGGTTTCTATATTTGGTTCTGCTCGTACAAAACCTGATCACAAATATTACAAATTAGCAGAAGATGTCGCAGCAAAAATTGTAAATGCTGGATACGGTGTTATTACTGGTGGTGGACCAGGAATTATGGAAGCAGGTAATAAAGGAGCGCATTTAGCTGGTGGTACATCTGTTGGATTAAATATCGAATTGCCTTTTGAGCAACACGATAATCCATATATCGATTCTGACAAGAGTATCAACTTTGATTACTTTTTTGTTAGAAAAGTAATGTTTGTAAAATACTCGCAAGGATTTGTTGTGATGCCAGGTGGTTTCGGAACATTAGACGAGCTTTTTGAGGCAATTACATTAATTCAAACTAACAAAATCGAAAAATTCCCTATTATCTTAGTCGGTACAGATTTTTGGGCTGGTTTAATGGATTGGGTAAAATCAACATTATTAGACAAATTTGAAAATATTAGCGCCAAAGATTTAGATCTTATTCATTTAGTTGACACTTCTGAAGAAGTGGTTGATATTTTAGATAACTTCTATAAAGATTATGGCTTAAGCCCTAACTTCTAGAAAATAAAAAAGGTCTGCACGACGTTTTAAAGGTGTCTTATTAGTAGGCATCTTTAAAACTAATGCAAATAGAAGCCTTTAAAACAGATAATCATTGTTGTTAATATTCAACAACAAAGCAACTAACTAACTTAACAATATCAAAACCAACATATTAGATATAGCATTACAGAATAACGCGTTATAATAAAAAACTATTAACATAGATTTTTCGTATTTATTGAAAGGATTGTACTAAATTTCGGATAGAGTAGACAACGTTAAACCATTTAAAGATTATTAGATTCAATTGAAATTAAATTATTCTATTTTTTTATTATTCTTACTTGGTAGTATTTCGGCTTTAAGCCAAAATAGCATGGATATTAATGCTTTATTTAATACCGAAAAACATACTATTGAAATTACACAAAACATACAGTATCAAAATAAAAGCAGTACGCCTTTAGATACTATTTACTTAAATGACTGGAGCCACAGTTACTCTTCCAAAACAACTCCATTAGCAGAACGCTTTGCTGACGAATTTAAAACTACATTTCATTTTGCTGCAAACCAAGACAGAGGTTACACTGTAGTTACTAGTTTAAAACAAGCTAATCAAGACTTATTTTTTGAGCGATTAAAAAAACAGCCTGACGTTATAAAAGTTGCATTAGACAAACCATTAGCACCCAACGCATCTTATAATTTGACTTTAAATTATATTGTTCAAATACCCAATAATAAATTTACAAGATACGGGGTTACCAATACTGGCGATTATAACTTACGTTTCTGGTACATTACACCCGCTGTATTTGACGGTAAATGGTACTATTACAGTAATAAAGATTTAGAAGATTTGTTTGTAGAGCCTGCAAACATAAATCTTACGGTGACCTATCCTAATAATTTTACGCCTATAAGCGAATTAGATTTGGTTGAAAACAATACCATAGATAGCCAAACATCAACCAAGTTTCAAGGTAAAAATAGGATAAATACAAAATTGTCTTTAGTAAAGACTAATGATTACAACACTGTTGAAACAGACTTTTTTAGTATTCAGTCTAATATTGACAATGAAGATTTGGATCCAACCAAAGTCGCTTTAATATCAGATAAGGTTGCTCAATTTATTACCAGTAATTTAGGAGATTACCCTCATAAAAAAGTATTACTAACTTGGATAGATTATAAAAAAGATCCTATTTATGGTCTTAATCTATTACCCGATTTTATTAGACCATTTGAGGACACGTTTCAGTACGAATTAAAACTACTTAAAACGACCTTAAAAGTATATTTAGAAAACACCCTTTTAATCAATCCACGAGAAGAGCAATGGTTGTTGGATGGTATTCAGATTTACTATCTAAGAAAATATGTAGAAGACTTCTACCCTAACCAAAAAATATTAGGAAAATTATCTAAGGTGTGGGGCGTTAAAGCTTTCCATGCAGCCGATCTAAATTTTAATGATCAATATCCCTTTTTATACATGCACATGGCACGTACTAATATTGACCAACCTATTGGGATGGCTAAGGATTCGTTATTAAAATTCAATAAAAATATATCCAATAAATATAAAGCTGCTATCGGTTTAGATTATTTAAACGATTTTGTTGGAGACTCCATTGTAGACAAAACATTAAGCAGTTTTGTAAAACAAACCAAACTAAAAAGAACCACGCCTCAGGACTTTCAAGCATTAATAACATCTAAAACAAACAAGGATCTTAATTGGTTTTTTGAAGATTACGTAAAAACTAATAAAAAGATAGATTTTAAGATTAAAAACGTAAAAAAGACTGAAGACTCTATTACCATTACTATAAAAAACCTAAGAAACAATAGCATGCCTGTTTCTTTATTTACTTTGGAAAACGATAGCATTACTTCAAAGCAATGGGTTAATGGTTTTACAGGAACAAAAAAAATTACAATTGCCAATAAGGATGTTGATCAACTAGCATTAAACTACGATTACACAATACCGGAGTTTAACCAACGTAATAACTATAGCAAACTAAATGGCTTTTTCTTAACAAACAAACCGCTACAATTTAGAGTATTTAAAGACATAGAAGACCCTAATTATAATCAAGTGTTTTTTATGCCTGAATTTGCCTATAACTTTTATGACGGGCTATCTCCTGGTATAAAATTATACAACAAAACCTTATTGAGTAAGCGTTTTTTATACAATTTAAGCCCAAAGTATGGATTTAAAAGTAAGCAAGTGGTTGGTAGTGCTTCGTTAATTTACAATGCGCGACCTGAAGACTCTGACAACTACAGAACCAAATATGGACTTTCAGGAAACTACTATAATTATGCACCAAATTTAACTTACACCTCTTTTACGCCTTTTATAGATTTTAATTTTAGAGATCATAAAAACTTAAGAGATAACAAGCGTAAATTTTTATCTTTTAGATATATAAATATTAATAGGGAAATAGATCCTACCGGCGAATTCGAAACTGAAGGAGAACCAAAATACTCCGTATTTAATACCAAATTTGGTATTATAGATAACAACTTAAAAGAACATGCCTCTCTAATTACAGATTTACAATTAGCTAAAAATTTTGGAAAAATCTCTGCCACATTAGAATTTAGGAATCTAAACGAACGCAACAAACAATTTAATGTTAGAGTGTTCTCTGGTCTTTTTCTTTATAATGATAGTTATCAAGACTCTGACTTTTTTAGTTTTGCTTTAGACAGACCAACAGATTATTTATTTGATTATAACTATCTGGGGCGTAGCGAGGAAACAGGTGTACTTAGTCAGCAACTTATAATTGCCGATGGTGGTTTTAAATCAAAACTAAAACACCCTTTTGCCAATCAATGGATGACCACCGTTAATACTAGTGCTACCCTATGGCGCTACATAATGATGTATGGTGATGCAGGGGTTATTAAAAATCAAAGCTTTAGTCCAGAATTTGTATACGATTCAGGTATTAGATTAAATCTAGTCGAAGACTATTTTGAGCTATACTTCCCGATATATTCCAATTTAGGATGGGAAATAGGACAACCTAATTACGATGAAAAAATACGCTTTATTGTAACCTTATCTCCTAAAACACTTCTAGGCTTATTTACACGACGCTGGTATTAGTAAATTCTTAACAAAATTTACTTTAACATGCGTAAATTATCGATTAACCAACTAAACCCAACTTATATTATTAAATTCTTAGTTTTTTAGGATTTTTTGATATTGCAGAACTGACAAATTATGATTAAATTTGTTTCAAATAATTCCTTAAAATATGCAAACAAAAGCTAACGCCAAAAAAGACTTGTCTTTTGAAGATTTTAAAAAAGAAGTACTTAACGACTATCACATTGCTGTAACCAGTCGTGAATGTAGTTTATTAGGACGTCGAGAGGTGTTAACTGGAAAAGCTAAGTTTGGAATATTTGGAGATGGTAAAGAAGTACCACAATTAGCAATGGCTAAAGCTTTCAAAAATGGTGATTTTAGATCGGGTTACTACCGTGACCAAACCTTTATGATGGCTATTGGTGAGCTAACAATACAACAGTTTTTCTCTGGATTATATGCTAACACAGATTTAGCAGAAGAGCCTATGTCTGCAGGACGCCAAATGGGAGGACACTTTGCAACGCATAGTTTAGATGCAAACGGAAACTGGAAAAACCTAACACAACAAAAAAACTCAAGTTCTGACATCTCTCCTACTGCTGGACAAATGCCACGACTATTAGGTTTGGCACAAGCTTCAAAAATATATAGAAATGTAAAAGGTATTGATACCACTAACTTTTCTGTAGAAGGAAACGAAGTTGCTTGGGGTACTATTGGTAATGCAAGTACAAGTGAAGGCTTATTTTTTGAAACTATTAACGCTGCTGGTGTTTTACAAGTACCAATGGTAATAAGTGTTTGGGATGACGAGTACGGTATTTCTGTGCACGCAAGACATCAAACTACTAAAGAAAACATATCTGAAATCCTTAAAGGATTTCAACGTGATAAAAATGCTAAAGGTTATGAAATCCTTCGTGTAAAAGGTTGGGATTACGCTAATCTAATTGCAACTTATGAAGAAGCTGCAAAAATAGCAAGAGAAGAGCATGTTCCCGTTTTAATACATGTTAACGAGTTAACACAACCTCAAGGACACTCGACATCAGGATCTCATGAGCGTTACAAAGATAAAGACCGTTTAAATTGGGAAGCTAAAAACGATTGTAATGTAAAAATGCGTGATTGGCTAATAGAAAACAATATAGCGACTGACGAAGAGTTACAAACAATTGAAAAAGGTATTAAAAAGCAAGTTAGAGATGCTAAAAAAGCAGCTTGGACTAGCTATTTAAAACCAGCATTATCTGAAAAAGAAGAGTTAGTTATACTTTTACAAACAGTTGCGGCATCAAGTCCTAACAAAGTGTTTATTGAGAAAATAGCTAACGAATTAGCTGCACTAACAGAACCAAATAGAAAAGATTCTGCTTCTGCTGCAAGACGTGCACTACGTTATTTAATTAACGAAAACACTTCTGAAAAACAACAATTATTAAACTGGATTGATACCTTTTTTGAAAAAGTACAACCTTTATATAGTTCAGATTTACACAACGAAAGTGATTCTGCTGCTATTCATATAAAAGAAGTAAAACCAACATACAGCCAAGACGCAGAAGACGTTGATGCACGTGTTATTTTAAGAGAAAACTTCGATTTTATTTTTAACAAATACCCAGAAACTTTAATTTTTGGTGAAGATGCTGGAAAAATTGGTGATGTAAATCAAGGTTTAGAAGGCTTACAAGACAAATATGGAGAATTACGTGTCTCTGATGTTGGTATTAGAGAAGCAACCATCTTAGGTCAAGGTATTGGTATGGCAATGCGTGGTTTACGCCCAATTGCAGAAATCCAGTATTTAGATTATATCATGTACGCACTTCAAATTATAAGTGATGATTTAGCAACTTTGCGTTATAGAACCAAAGGACGTCAAAAAGCACCGCTTATTATCCGTACTCGCGGACATAGATTAGAAGGTATTTGGCATTCTGGGTCACAAATGGGTGGTGTATTAAACTTAGTAAGAGGAATACACGTTTTAGTCCCTAGAAACATGACTAAAGCGGCTGGTTTTTATAATACTTTATTACAAAGTGATGAGCCTGCTCTAGTAGTAGAATGTTTAAATGGGTATAGATTAAAAGAACAGCTTCCAACTAATATTGGTGAATTTAAAACACCTATTGGAGTTGTAGAAACAGTAAAAGAAGGTGCAGATATTACATTGGTATCTTACGGTTCTACATTAAGAATTGTACAACAAGCAGCAAAAGAATTAGCTGAAGTTGGTATTGATGCAGAAATTATTGACGTTCAATCTTTATTACCTTTTGATTTAAATCATGACATTGTAAAAAGTGTACAAAAAACAAACCGTTTAATGGTTATAGATGAAGACGTTCCGGGAGGAGCATCTGCTTACATTTTAGACCAAATATTAAACAAACAAGACGCCTTTAAGTATTTAGACAGCCAACCTAAAACATTAGCTGCTAAACCGCACAGACCTGCCTATGGTACGGATGGAGACTACTTCTCTAAACCTTCTACAGAAGATGTTTTTGAAGCTATTTACGAGGTCATGCACGAAGCGAATCCTAGTAGTTTTCCCAAATTGAGATAATTACTTTTCAAACAATACCAAAGCACTTATATTTATAAGTGCTTTTTTTATATCTTTAAACTAAATATAACTTTTTTATTACATGAAACGCTATTCATCAATATCAAAAGTATTACCCCTTATATTACTTTTATTTAGTTTTTATACTCACGCTCAAAGAGAATCTGCCAATTGGTATTTTGGAGATAATGCAGGTATTCGGTTTTTTTCTGGCGATCCAGTTGCTGTATTAGACGGTAGCCTAAACACCAAGGAAGGTTGCGCCACAATTTCTGATCCTAGTGGAAATTTGTTGTTTTATACAGATGGGACATCCGTTTGGGATAGAACCCACGACCTCATGCCTAACGGTTATGGTTTAATGGGAGACAGTTCTAGTACAGAATCTGCAATAATAATCCCAAAACCCGGATCATTGTCTATTTATTATATTTTTACAACAGACAGACCTAATTATTATTTAACGCCAGACGATCCTATTGAAGGATTGAATTACACGGAAGTGGATATGAGCCTAAACGGTGGTTTAGGAGATATTGTTACAACTAATAAAAACAATCATTTAATTACTTATAATATTAGTGATGCTGTACAAAACGAATATAAAAACTCAGAAAAGCTAACTGCCGTAACGCATAATAATGGACAAGATATATGGGTTATTACGCAGTTTATGAATAAATTTTACGCTTTTAAAGTTACAAGTAGCGGAGTTAATGAAACACCTACCGTATCAACAGTAACACAGACTGTTTTCCCGCGTATTAATGATATAGGATCCAATGTTACAGCTATTGGTTATTTAAAAGTATCCCCAGACGGATCTAAGATTGCAATCGCACATAGTTCCACGTCGTTGGGGAGCCCAACATTGGGTAAACGTAGGTCTGGAAAAGTATTATTGTATGACTTTAACAACACTACGGGTAACGTTACAAATGAAAAATTAATTTTAGAAAACTCTTATCCTTATGGTGTTGAGTTTTCGCCAAATTCTAAATTATTATATGTTACCGCAACACAATTTAGTATCGAAGATAGTTTTGTAGACAGTTCTCTGCTTCAATATAATACAGAAAGCAATAATATAGCAGGCTCACAATATACAGTTAATACATCTTCAAATGTTGCTGGAGCATTACAATTAGGAATTAACGGGAAAATTTATAGAGCAGGATATTCCATATTTAGTACAGGTACCCATCTGTCGGTTATAAACGACCCTAATTCGGTAGGTAATAATTGTAATTATACGCATAACTCTTTTTTCCTTCAAGGCAGAACGTCTCAAATTGGACTTCCTCCATTTATACAATCTATATTCAAGTTTTCTTTTGATTTTGAAGACACTTGCTATAACGACAATACCCATTTTTACATTACCTCAGAGGATCCTTATGATAGTGTATTATGGGATTTTGGAGACGGAACAACTTCAACCGACATTGAGCCTTACCATACATACGCGCAATCAGGAAATTATTTAGTAAAACTAATAATGACTTTAAATGGTATAGACTACCAACCTTTGCAAAAAATAGTAAAAATAGAATCAGTTCCAGATGTTATTCAAACACCTTACGATCTTATAACATGTGACTCATTTGATAACGACGCCACAGATGGCATAACTATTTTTAGTTTAAAAGATGCAAATATCGGGTTACTAATAGACCCTACAGAATATATTGACGTGTATTACTACCATACTTTAGATGAAGCCACAAGTGATATTGATAACCAATACGCAATTAACCATGACAACTATACTAACCAGTTTAATGAAGAAATTGTTGTAGCCAAAGTCAAATACCCTGATGCACTTTGTTATAGTATAGCCTACGTTAGATTATCAACTACCCAAGCTGTAGATGTTGGCATGTACCAACTAGAAGCCTGCGATCTATACAACTCATCTTCTGCCCTATTTGACTTAACCACAATAAGGGATCAAGTAATAGCTAATCTGCCATTAACAGGAGATATTACTGTCAAATTTTATCTTTCGCAAGCCAATGCTGCTGGAAACATAAATAGCCTTCCTGATACTTACAATTCTGGAAACAACCTACTTTATATCTCTATTAGTAATGAAAATGTTTGTTATGGCTATGGTCAATTAGAGCTTATTCTGCGTGATTTCCCCGACTTAGAAGATCAAAACATAGAAATATGCTCAAGAGATTTCCCTTTAACGTTAGAAACTGGACTAACACCCGCAGAGGTTGCCAATTATAATATTACTTGGAGTACGACTGAAACCACTAACAGCATAGTTGTAAATCAGCCTGGCATATACAACGTGACAATATCTGATCCAATTTTAAACTGTGAAAAATCTAGTACTGTAATAGTTACACAATCCCCATTACCCGAAATAGAACAGGTGTTAATCGATGATTATACTGCTACTATTATACTTGCTGAAAGTCCAAGTACTTTCGAATTTGCTATGGACAACGCCAATGGTGTTTTTCAAGAATCAAATGTGTTTAATAATTTATCCCCAGGAATACACACTATTTATGTTAGAGATATAAATCAGTGCGAAATCATCTCAAAAGATATAACGGTCATGGGGTTTCCAAAATACTTCACACCAAATAACGATTCTAATCATGATTATTGGAATGTGATAGGCTTGGAAGGAAACCAATATAATTTTATATTAATGTATATTTACGACAGATATGGAAAATTAATAACCATGTTTAATCCAACAACATCACTAGGATGGGATGGTAAGTATAATCAAAAGCTATTACCACAAAATGATTACTGGTATAAACTACGCTTGTCTGACGGGACGTATTACAGTGGTCATTTTACATTAAGGCAATAAAAAATTACATGAAAGATCAAACAGCGCTAACCACTAGAGACTGGTTAGCAATAGAACGTACTAAACTTGCTAACGAGCGTACTTTTCTAGCTTATTTTCGTACGTTTTTAGTTATCCTAGGAACAGGAATAACCATTTTAAAGCTAGACCTATTTGCGGACCTTAAAAACTATGGTATTACACTAATTGCAATAGCACCAATTATTTTACTTATAGGCGTATTTAGATTATTTAAAGTTAAACGTACTATTAAAAAACATTATAAAGTTTAATTTTGAAATTAGTTTCGCTTACGCGGAAATAAAACATGTTGTAATGAAAGCAGTATCCGTAGTCACCATACGTAAAGAGTTAAAACACAAAACCAGCGAAGAGCTAGCTGAGCTTTGCTTACGTCTATCCCGATTTAAAAAAGAAAATAAAGAACTACTAACCTATTTGCTTTTTGAAGCAGATAGCGAAGCAGGATATATTGAAACTGTTAAGGCCGAAATTGACGAACAATTTGAAATAATAAATACCGATAGCTTTTTTTACATTAAAAAAAGTGTGCGTAAGATTTTACGAAACACAAAAAAATACATCCGCTACTCGCTTAATAAAGAGACTGAAGTCGAACTACTACTCTACTTTTGTAAAAAGCTTAAAACAATGAAGCCTTCAATCTCAAGAAATACAACGTTAATCAATTTGTATGATAGAAATATTGAAGCCATTACAAAAAAAATACTAGCATTACACGAGGACTTACAGTATGACTATACTATGGCGTTGGAGGATATGTAAAAACAACTTAATATAAAACTACTCAAAAACAAAAAAGCCAACCTTATCGGTTGGCTTTTTAATATTATATTTAAAAGTATTATGCAGTTTGCATGTTATGTTTTCCTTCGTATACTTCTTCAATCAACTTTTTATTAAACGCTGGCAAATCGTCAGGATTACGACTAGTCACTAAACCTTCGTCTACGACTACTTCACTATCCTCCCATTTAGCACCTGCATTTACTAAATCTGTTTTAATGGAGCTAAACGATGTTACTTTACGTCCTTGCAATACGTCTGCCTCTGCCAATAACCATGGTGCGTGACAAATTGCTCCTACAGGTTTTTTATTTGCGAAGAAGGATTTTATAAACCGAATTGCTTCTGGATTACGCCTTAATTTATCGGGATTGATAACACCTCCAGGTAAAACAAGTGCATTATAATCGTCTTGACTTACTTGATCTAGAGTTTTATCTACGTCATAACTATTACTCCAGTTACCGTCTGCCCATCCTTTTATTTTTCCTGATTGTTCTGAGACGATGTGCACGTCTGCGCCTGCTTCTTTTAAAGCTTGCATTGGTTGTTTTAATTCACTTTCTTCAAATCCATTTGTTGCTAAAATCGCAACTTTCTTTCTCTCTAAGTTTTCCATTGTTCTGTTTTGGTTTTAGTTGTTACTATTTCGATTCACATCTAAAGTACTAAAAACAGTAGTGTTTACAGAATTACAGCATTGGTTTAACTTGGATTTAATAGGATTTGTTAAAGGATAATAGTTAGGTGTTAAATACTTAATTATAACGTTAAAAGATTTAACTATTTAGGTTCAATAATTAAATATACAGAAGTACTATCACCAACATTTAAGACTTCATGTTCGCTAATTTTATCTTTAGACCAAGTCACACCAGTTGTTACAGGAATAGTCCGTGTGCCATTTGCATCTGTAATTTGAAACGTGCTTCCAGCTAATGTATAGCCAAAATGCGGTTTATGATAGTGCTTTTGGTGTCCAACATTGGGAGGAAATGTACACTTTAAAATACGTTGCTTTTTTGTTTCATTTAAAACCTCGCAAACTTTTTTCCCTTCCCAACCAGCCTCTAGCGGGTCTGGAAGTGTTTGTACTGTTTTGCATGCAGAAAATAAAACTAAAAATATGATTATATAATAGGGTTTCATGTTAAGATAAATAAAAATTAATACATGATTTTTACTAACATCTCCTTAAGCAAATCACCTTGTGGTACAGCATTACTATCCACACCTTTACTTTTACCATCAAACTCGCGCAGCGTTGCAATAACCTGGCTTACTTTACGCATTGGGTAATGTCGTGACGCCTCAATATATTCGTTAACAAAATAGGGGTTAACGCGCAGAGCTGAAGCTACAGCACGAGGATTTCTATCCGACATACCATGTAAATGTAACAGTTGAGAGAAAAAACTAAACAATAACGAAACGGTCAAAACCATCGGGTTATCTTTAGGGTTTTCAGCAAAATAATGTACGATTTTAAACGCTTGCGCTGTGTTTTTAGATCCAATAGCCTTACGCAACTCAAAGTTATTGTAATCTTTACTGATTCCAATATTTTCTTCGATATGATCTGGTGTAATCTGTGTGTCTTTAGGTAAGACTATCTGCAACTTATCCAATTCATTACTCAATTTACTTAAATCTGTACCTAAAAACTCTACTAGCATCTGGGATGCTTTTGGCGTAATAGAATATCCTTTTGGTGACAATACGCGACTAATCCAATCCGGAACTTGATTTTCATAAAGCTTTTTACTTTCAAAAACAACACCAGATTTTTTAATTTCTTTATAAACAGCTTTACGTTTGTCTACCTTTTTATATTTATAACAAATTACTAAAACCGTTGTAGGTTGCGGATTTTTGGCATAAGCTGCTAATTGATCGATGGTTCTAGCTAAATCTTGTGCTTCTTTTACAATTACCACTTGGCGTTCTGCCATCATAGGATAACGCTTAGCATTGCTCACAATATCTTCAACAGTTACATCACGACCGTATAAAACCATTTGGTTAAAACCACGTTCTTCCTCCGTTAACACGGTTTTTTCTATATAATCCGAAATTTTATCAATATAATAGGCCTCCTCACCCATCAATAAATAGATAGGTTTAAGGTTCTTGTTTTTTATATCAATGACTAACTGTTTGACTTCGTCCAAAGGAAAAAATTTTAAAAATTTGGTTTTTGACTTATGAAGGTTAACTTTGAAGAAAACCGAATACAATTTAATGCAAGAGTTAAACTTTCCAAAGTTTGAGTTTCGATTCAAAAATAACGAAAATAAAGTATCTATTTTTGATGTTATACGTAAAAGATTTATGGTCTTACAACCAGAAGAATGGGTAAGACAACATTGTGTACACTATTTAATAACCGTTAAAAAGTACCCGATCTCTTTAATTAACGTAGAAAAAGAACTAAAAGTCAATGATTTAAAAAAGCGCTATGACATTGTTGTGTTTAACACGGATGGCACTATCCATTTAATTGTAGAGTGTAAAGCACCTAAAATAGAAATTAAACAAAATACGTTTGACCAAATAGCACGTTATAATTTGGCGTTAAACGCGACCTATTTAATGGTTACCAACGGTATTAATCATTATTATTGCAACATGGACTTTGAAGCAGAAAAGTATCATTTTTTACAAGATATTCCGGAATATAACGCGCAACACTAAGTAAAATACCAAATAACAACTAAATATCTCTTTTTTGAATATAGCAGTAGTCATACTAAATTGGAATGGAAAAGCATTGCTTGAGCAATTTTTACCAGCTGTGGTCTCCTACTCTCAAGGTGCTACTATTTATGTAGCGGATAATGCATCCTCAGATGATTCTGTTGCATTTATAAAAGCAAATTATCCTGAAGTAAAAATTATTCAGAATAAAGAAAATGGTGGTTATGCTAAAGGTTACAATGATGCCTTACAACATGTTGAAGAAGCTATTTATTGCCTTTTAAATAGTGATATCGAAGTCACTCCAAATTGGTTGACACCCATAGTTGATACTTTTAAATCGGAAAGTGAAACTGCAATTATTCAACCAAAAATTTTAGACTACAAAGCTAAAACCAAGTTTGAATACGCAGGTGCAGCAGGAGGTTTTATAGATAAATATGGCTACCCTTATTGCAGAGGTCGTATTTTTGATACTATAGAAGAAGACACTAATCAATATCAAAACGCGTCTATTTTCTGGGCTTCAGGTGCTTGTTTCTTTATCAGGAAATCTACCTTTAGAGCATTACAAGGTTTTGATGAGACCTTTTTTGCACACATGGAAGAGATTGATTTATGCTGGAGAGCCTTTAATCTAAACTATAACACAAAATACATTGGTGATTCAACCGTATATCACGTTGGAGGCGCCACTTTAAACGCTAGCAATCCCCAAAAAACCTATCTTAATTTTAGAAATAGCTTATTTACTATTACTAAAAATGCTAGCGGAAATTTACCTTCACTAATTTTTATAAGATTAATCTTAGACGGTGTTGCTGCTGCAAAGTTTTTATTTAATTTAAAATTTAAACATATTTTTGCAATACTTAAAGCACATCTGTCGTTCTACAGGCATCTAAATTCGCTTTTAAAAGCAAGAAAACAAAGTCCGCAAAAAGCCAGTTATTTTACAAATAAGTCTGTTGTATGGTCTTATTTTGTTGATAAAAAGCGTAAATTTAGTCAATTATGATGCTTTTAGCAAAAATTTTGTTAAACCGTATTTTAACATTTTAATTATTTATACTTTTGACGAGTATAAATTTAATTTATCATTCAATAATTATGAAAAAAATCCTATTACTAAGTGCAAGTGCACTTTTATTATTAAGCTCATGTGTATCTAAAAAAGAATTTGCTGCATTAGAAGCAAAACAAAAAGAAACACAGGATTTATTAAACACAGCAACTGTAAAATTAAACTCTTGTTTAGCTGACGAAGCAGCATCTGCAGCTCGTCTTAAAGAAATTCAAGCACGTTTAACAGATATGAAAGCAAATAACCTTGCTTTAATTGAAAGTACTAAAGACATGACAATGTTAACTGCACAAGGTGCTAAAAACGTTGAAAAATCTTTAGAAAGTTTAAAAGAAAAAGATTTAAGAATTACAAGATTACAAGATGCGTTAACTAAAAAGGACAGTGTAACACTAGCTTTAGTAACAAGTTTAAAGAAAGAAGTTGGATTAAACGATCCAGACATCGAAATCAATGTTGAAAAAAGCGTTGTATTTATCTCTTTATCTGACAAGTTATTATTCCAAAGTGGAAGCTACTACATCTCTTCAAGAGCTAACGAAATTTTAGGAAAAGTTGCTACAGTAATTAATGGTAAGCCAAACTTTGAAGCAATGGTAGAAGGTCATACAGACAACGTACCTTACAATAAAGGTGGAGTGTTAGTTGACAACTGGGACTTAAGTGTAAAACGTAGTACAGCTATTGTTAGAGCATTACAAGATTTAGGTGTTGATCCTAAACAATTAATTGCAGCAGGACGTGGTGATCATTTACCTTTAGTTTTAAACGACTCTCCAACAAACAGAGCAATTAACAGAAGAACTAAGATTTATATCTTACCTAAGATTGATCAATTTTATGAAATGATTGAAACTGAAATGAAAAATTTATCTAAAGAATAAGTTTTCTTTTATATAAAACAGAAAAGCTCAACCGAAAGGTTGGGCTTTTTTTATGCACTTAATTTAAAATGTCTTTTTATGTATAATACTGGTGTAAACACCCTTAAAAAACCTCAACACTACAGGGATACACTCTATAATAACAGAAATTTAGTAAAGCCTTATTTATCGTGACACCACACAGACAACTCATTACCTGAAGGATCTAAAAACTGAAAACGACTACCACTAGGAAACGAAAAGATATCCACACTAAGTGTACCTCCAAATTCTAAAATTTTAGCCTTAGCTTGCTTTAAATTATCATGATAAATAACTATTAAAGCTCCATTACTTATAGCTTGCTCTGTTTTTTCAAAACCACCAGCAATTCCGCTAGCTTCAAATGCTACATAGTTTGCGCCATAATCTGTAAATTGCCATCCAAACGCTTTATTGTAAAAGGTTTTTACAGCTTCCAAATCATGAGCTTTAAACTCGATATAATTAATATGGTTGTTGGTTGGCTTCATTATTGACAAGTTTCAAGATAGTCTGCTCTTTATTCCTAAATAAATTTAAAAATAAATCTTTTTCAATTTAATTGAATTAAAAAATCTCTATACTTCCTTTTCCTTCTCTAATAATTTCAGGCTGATCACCAGACAAGTCAATAATAGTAGACCCCTGATTATCTCCGTAACCACCATCAATAACTAAATCGACAAGGTTACCCCACTTTTCTAGAATCAATTCAGGATCTGTAGTGTATTCTAATATGGTATCTTCATCTCTAATAGATGTAGATACTATTGGATTGCCCAAAACCTTTACTATTTCTAAAGCAATGGCATTATTAGGCACACGTATACCAACCTCTTTTTTCTTCTTAAAAGCAGCTGGTAATGTTTTAGAGCCGGGTAAAATAAAAGTATATGGACCTGGTAATGCTCTTTTTAATATTTTAAAAGTTGAACTGTCTATTTGTTTTACGTAATCTGATAAATTACTTAAATCATGGCAGATAAAGGAAAAATTAGCTTTTTCAAGCTTAACCCCTTTTATTCTAGCAATACGCTCTAATGCTTTTGCATTAGTAATATCACAACCTAATCCATAAACCGTATCCGTAGGGTATATAATAAGTCCGCCTTTTTTTAAGACGTTAACAACCTTTTTAATCTCCTTTGGATTTGGGTTTTCTTCGTAAATCCTGATAAATTCTGCCATAATATTTAGTTTTATGTTTATCCTATAAGCTGAAGTTTTGCAAAACGTAATAATAATTTCTTTTTACCACCAAACTGAAAATTGATTTCTGCTTTAACATCCGCACCTTTGCCTTCAATGCTAAGGACATCGCCTCTACCAAATTTTAAGTGTTTTACTATATTACCTACTGCTAATTCTCCTTCAATTAAGTTAGCCTCTGCTGATGGAACTACTTCTGAAGCTTTTTTTAATTTTTTTGGTACACTAATTTCGAAATTTACTGGGTCTTTCTTCTTTGCCACTTTCTTTTGTAATTTAGGTTGTATTGCTTTTTTAAATCTAATTTTGTTTGGTGGTGTATCTCCAAAAATATCTGCTGATAACATTGGATTAATACGCCTTTCTTCTATTGGAGTAATTATGTCTAGAAACTGATCGTCTATTTCTTCAATAAAACGACTAGGTTCTGAGTCTACTAATTTTCCCCAACGGTATCTTGATAATGCATAAGTTAAATATGCTTTTTTCTCCGCTCTTGTTAATGCTACATAAAATAAACGACGTTCTTCTTCTAGTTCACTACGTGTATTCATACTCATAGCACTTGGAAACAAATCTTCTTCTAATCCAACGACAAAGACATTACTAAACTCTAATCCTTTAGACGAGTGAATAGTCATTAACGCCACGTGATCCGGATCTCCTTTATCGCCATCTAAATCTGTTGCTAAGGCTACATCTTCTAGAAACTCTGCTAAATCATCTTTTGAATCAGCAATTTCTAATTGGCCTTCAACAAAATCTTTAATACCGTTTAATAATTCTTCGACATTCTCCAAACGCGTCACGCCTTCAGGAGTACCATCTTTATTAAACTCTTTGATTAAACCACTTGTTTTAGTTACATATTCTGCTAAATCAAAAGCATTTGCTGTTTGATTCATTACTTGATAACTTTTAATAAGCGTTACAAAATCTCTAAGCTTATTTTTAGTTCCCGAATTTATATTTATGTCTACGGTGTCAATATTTTCTAATAAACCGAAAATAGTTTTACCACTCTCATTAGCAGCAACCATTAAACGATCAATAGTTGTTTGACCAATACCACGACCTGGATAATTAATAACACGTTTTAAAGCTTCCTCATCAGAAGAATTTAAAATCAAACGTAAATACGCGGTCACATCTTTTATTTCTTTTCTTTGATAAAAAGACAATCCTCCATAAATACGATACGGAATACTTCTTTTACGCAAAGCTTCTTCCATTGCACGAGATTGCGAATTGGTACGATATAAAATAGCAAAGTCACTGTTAGGTACGTGATCTGTCATTTTTGTTTCCCAAATAGCACTTGCTACAAAACGACCTTCGTCACCATCCGTTAAACTACGGTGCACTTGTACTTTTGGACCTTCATCATTTGCTGTCCAAACGATCTTTTCTAATTTTGTCTGGTTATGTTCTATTACTGAGTTTGCTGCACCAACAATGTTTTTTGTTGAACGGTAGTTTTGCTCTAAACGGTACATCTTAACATTATCATAATCCTTTTGGAAATTTAAGATATTACTGATGTTTGCCCCTCTAAACGCATAAATACTTTGCGCATCATCCCCTACGACACATATGTTTTGAAAACGGTCCGCTAACGCACGAACGATTAAATACTGACTATGGTTTGTATCTTGATACTCATCCACCAAAATGTATCTAAACTTATCTTGATATTGTGCTAAAACCTGAGGGAATCTTGTTAATAACTCATTGGTACGTAAAAGCAAATCATCAAAATCCATTGCTCCTGCTTTAAAGCAACGCTCTACATAAGCCTGATATATCTCTCCCATTTTTGGACGTCTAGACATCACGTCCGCCTCCATTAATTCTGGATTATTAAAATAAGCCTTGACAGTAATCAAACTGTTTTTGTAAGATGAAATCCTGCTGTAAACTTGTTTTGTTTTATATAAATCTTTGTCTAAGCCCATTTCCTTTATGATAGATCCCATCAATTTCTGAGAATCTTGGGTATCATAAATAGTAAAATTACTTGGATATCCTAAATGATGCCCTTCAAAACGAAGAATTTTAGCAAAAACGGAGTGAAATGTTCCCATCCATAAGTTTTTAGCCTCACTAGCTCCAACTATTTCTGCAATCCTACCTTTCATTTCCTTAGCCGCCTTATTGGTAAAGGTTAAGGCTAGAATATTAAATGAGTCAATACCTTTGCTCATTAAATAGGCTATCCTGTAGGTAAGTACACGTGTTTTACCCGATCCTGCACCTGCGATAATAATCATAGGTCCATCTACTTGAACGGTAGGCTCGTACTGTGCTTCGTTTAACTGACTTAGATACTTTTCCAAATTGCTTGTTTTTTTAAGGTTACAAAAATAGTTAATGTAACCGTTTTAACCCCTTGTATTTGTTAATAATTATAAACAATTACTCATCTTTTGTACCATCTCCTGCCATAGCAGAGATTAAACCTGCTTGTGTGTTTTTCCAAACAAAATTAAAAATAGACTTTGTACTATCTCTAGTCACTGTTTTAGTATCGCTATCTCTAAAGTTATCCGGCTGATTACTACTGTTTTTAGATACAAAAAGATTAATTATTCCGGAAAGCAGCTTGTTTTTCTCTTTCCCATTATCTTTAAGAATGATAATATCAAAATTAGTATACTTCGTCTTTAAATTTACTGTGGATGTGTTAGAATTTCCATCAATGGTGAAATAAGTCTTAATCAAATCACCTTCTAGCTTTAAATTTAAATTGGGTTGCATAAACGGATTTAAGTCGGCAGCTTTTAGTTTTCCCAATTCTGCTTTAAACACAAAATTGTCAGTTTTATTAGCAACATCAAAAGCCCAATTAACAGCAAGAGGAGTGCTTTCCATGAAAATACAATCTAAAGCAATTGTTGTTTGATTTGGCAACTGATAACCATTGCCTACGTTTTTTAATTGCCCATTAAAACGTTTAAAGTGCAATTGACCCGCATCATGATCCTGTTTTACTTTTTCTTCATAAATGATTGCACCATCTACTATATCCACTTGCTTGACTTGTAACTTAAAGTCCAAATCTCTTAACATTTTACTGTACAGCGGTTTTAGCGTCAAATCATCAACAACCAATTTATCACGGTAAATATTAAATACAGGCAAGTTAATAACTAATTTATCACTTGAAAACCCATTGATTTTTTTGTTTTCAAACGTAACCTTTTGGTTCTGAATTTCTATTTTTGGGATTCTCAAATCAAAATGATCACGTTCTGTTGTAATCACTTTAGACAATTCTTCTTTTGTATAATTCGTCTTTAGACTAAATCCTTCTATGCTAACATTGTTATTATCTAGTGTAAAGTCGTCCACAGTAATTGTTTCAAAAACACCTGCTTTATATTTTAAGTTAGTACCATTTAAAATTGAATTGTTAAATACAAAAGGTACTTTGGAGTCAGAGTTTGGGTCCATTACAAATTCTGTAATAGCAAAATCAAGTTTTTCTGCTTTAACAATTAACGAATCATTAGCGCGATCAAAAATGACTAGATTAGCATTACTTATGGTCAAATTATCTGCATGTAACACCTGCTTTAAATTATCCATTACAGATTGACCTCCTATCTCAGTACTCACTAAAGCATTATGATAATACGTGATTTTTGGATCTTTAAAATCAATAGTTTTAACCGCTATTTTATTGTTAATCATATAATCCCAATAACTAAACCCAGAAACAGAAAACGCCGTCATAGCAATTGTAGCATTGACTTTACCTGTTGTTTTTCCTGTAACTTTAAGACTAGGAGCTTCCAAATTAATATGCCCAGTTAAAAGGTTTAACTCTATATCCTGATAATCTAAAGCCATAGATTCTGGTAAATTAACGACAGCAGCTTTTATTTTGTTTTTTACTATTGCTTGCCCTACAAACAACAAAACTGTTGAAACTAAGATACAAAGGGCTATTATTAGTGTTATTTTCTTTCTTTTTTGACTCATATTATAAAGATAACCGATAGATCCTAAATACCAATTTTTTACAAATATCTTAACATCAGTAGTACCTACCGTCTACTTAAGGGATTATAATCCTCTAAAACCAGAGTAATAAAGTGTTAAAACAATGGTCCTTTACTATTTTATAAAACTAATTGGCTTGTAATTATAGATAATCCTTATTTTTGATGAAACCTTTGATTAAAAATATGGATACATTTATAAACTTAATTTCAAATATTTCTTGGTGGCTTTGGATAATTATAGCACTTGTTCTTGTTGCTGTACGAGACATTTTTCAGAAAAAACACACCATTAGTCATAACTTTCCAATAGTTGGTCATTTTAGATATATACTGGAAAAAATTGGTCCAGAATTAAGACAATATCTTGTTGCTAACAACAGGGAAGAGCTGCCATTTAACCGTATTGAACGTGGTTGGATTTATGCTTCTGCAAAAAAAGAAAACAACTATGAAGGTTTTGGTACAGACCGCGATATTTATGCACATCAACACATATTTATAAATAATGCCATGATGCCTTATAAGGTTGCAGACTCGCATCCACACGCTACAGATAAATCGTTTTTACCTTGTGCTAAAGTTATGGGAGAACATAGTAAACGTAAAAAACCGTTTAGACCGGGTTCTATAATTAATGTCTCAGCGATGAGTTTTGGCTCGCTTTCCGCGAAAGCGGTAGAATCTCTAAACAAAGGGGTTAAAATAGCAGGCGCTTACCATAATACTGGAGAAGGTGGTTTATCTCCTTATCACAGTCATGGTGGAGATGTCGTGTTTCATTTTGGAACAGGTTATTTTGGTGTTCGTGCAAAAGACGGTGGTTTTTCTATGGAGAAAATGGTAAAATTAGTCGAAGACAATCCTTTTGTTAGAGCTATAGAAGTTAAACTATCTCAAGGTGCAAAACCTGGAAAAGGTGGCGTATTACCTGGTGCCAAAATAACACCAGAAATTGCAAAAATTAGAGGTGTTGAAGTTGGAAAAGACGTCCTATCGCCTCCTAATCATAAAGCGTTTTCTAACGTACCTGAATTAGTAGATTTTATTGAAGCTATTGCAGAAAAAACAGGACTACCTGTTGGTATTAAAGCTGCTATTGGAAAGCTAGAACAATGGGAAGAATTAGCAGATATTATGGTTAAAACTGGAAAAGGTCCAGATTTTATTACCGTTGACGGTGGTGAAGGTGGTACTGGTGCTGCCCCTCCAAGTTTTGCCGATCATGTTAGTTTACCATGGGTGTATGGTTTTGGGGATTTATATAAATTATTTCAGAGTAAAGGCTTAAGCGAGCGTATTGTATTTATTGGTAGTGGTAAATTAGGTTTCCCTGCCAAAGCAGCAATGGCATTTGCAATGGGTGCCGATTGCATTAATGTAGCACGTGAAGCTATGATGAGTATTGGTTGTATCCAAGCGCAAGTTTGCCATACTAACACGTGTCCAAGTGGTGTTGCTACGCAAAGTAAATGGTTACAAAATGGTATTGATCCGACTTTAAAATCCGAACGTCTAGCACAATATTTTAGCACATTTAGAAAAGAGTTTGTCGAAATTACGCATGCTGCTGGATATGAGCATCCATGCGAATTTAAAATGACTGATATTGAAGTTAATGTAGATGATCACAATTTATCAAAAGAATTGGATAGTACTTATGGCTACACCAAAACAGTAGTTCCGTTTAACGGAATACAAAGTTTAAAAGATTGTAAATATTTAGGCGGAAAAGCTTAAATCAAACTATTACAAACTAAAAAAGAGGCTTCAACTGAAGCCTCTTTTTTTTTTACATAAATTTGAGTTTTATTTTTAATTTATCGACTATCCTTTTCTTAATTTATTTACAATTAGACTGTCATCTTAAAAACAGCCAAAGGGTTATTATGTTTAACTCTTTGAAAGGTTTCGACTACGCTCAACCTGACATTGCGGTTTTAATTTAATTATAATAATTATGTTATTATTAAATAAACTCAAACTATAACACTAATTATCTCTTAATACATGTATGGCTGCGGATAAAGATTTAACTAAGCCATTATTATCTGTATAACTTCCTGTAATTGTAATATCTATATACTGTCCTACTGTTCCAAAATTTGTAATTGTAGATGCTAATGTATTCGGCACACCGTGATCTATATTCAAACTGTTTAGCTCAATTCCAATATATGAAGGACCATTATCTGGATGCGTCCCTAAAGTAGTTGCACTTCCGCTTATTAAAATACTTTCTCCAATATCGTTCTGACCACCAATACTTACAGAAGTCGAACTCCAAGAATCTGCAGTAATATTACTTAAAAAGTAGTCTACAGGATCATTATCTACTTGAAGTGTAATATATTCTGACACTGCGTTACAAGCTATTATATTTCCAACATCGGCACTTCCAAAATTATACGAGATAGTATCCGTTTCTTGAAATGTATCGTAGTCTACACCTTCTAAACTAAAACTTGTTAAGGCAGCACACTGAATAACAGATAACGTAAAATCTCCATTAGTTACAGGTACCGATGCTAATTGATTGCCATAAATTATTGAGGCATAACCATTAGTTACATTTGTGTTTGCACAGTTAACTAAAGTACCACTAATTACAGTTGCTGTAACAGAAGGTAATACTAAACTATAATTAGTATCTGCTGCAAAAGAACCGATGTTAGACGAAAACACCTCAACACCACATGGATCAAATGCTTTTAAAGTAAAGGCTTCGTTTATTGGAACAAAACCACAAATATTACCATCGCCATTAGTAAAAGCCGTTCTTCCATTAACTGCATTACTTTCAATAAGTTTAATATCAAGATTAGCTAATGGATTATTATTAGCATCCACAGCGTTTATACATAAAATTACCGCAGGAAATGGCGCATCCCAGTTCCACCATGAAAAATGAGAAACTTCTCCTTGATACTTTCCGCCAACTAATGTTGCTTCTCCATCTTCCATCCAGACACCAGAAACCTCATCAAAATGCCATAATGGAATTGTTGCTGGTGCTACTCCGTTTTGTGCAGGATTTATAGGTAACTCTATTTGTGCCACACTTCCATCTGCAATATTCAATTTTTCCCCTGAAGCCCCTTTTAATTCAACATTTAACATCCCGTAAGACACTAAAACACGTTCTTCCCCATTAGCATTTTCAGCTTGCAAGTTTCCTGGCATAATTGCTTCGATCGCAGGGTTAGACGTTTCTAAGTGATACATATAAACATCTACATTTCCTGAATAAGCATTCCCGTTTTCATCTTTAAAAGCACCATCAAAACTCACTTTAGCGCCATTACTTAATGTAACCTCACTACTACTACCCGATGCTACTGTGCTTACTAGAGTTTCTGCTACAAGCATAATATTAATCATATTGGTTCCCGAAGTTGGCACTACAGATCGCATTCCTTTTAAATAACCAGGTTTTTGCGCGGTAATAAATCCCAATCGCTCTTTAACAGAAACATCATTAATTACAAACATTCCATTATTATCTGTAATTGCTGTTTTATTACCTATTGTAATATTTACATTATCTAAAGGTATAGAAGACTGATCTACAATACGTCCCATAAAATCTCGTTGAATATTAGAACCAAAATCTATTTGAGAATTCCCTGACGTACCTTCTGGCACTTCTGGCATATCAACAGATTCGTTAGGATTACAAGATGTCAATACCATCATTAGCATGACCATTACACCAAGTATTAATTTAAAGTTTGCGTTTAAAGTTTTCATAATTTAAAGTTTTAACTGTTTAGAATTTATCATTTATATAGTTATATAAACTGATATTGATTTCTGTTACCCCTTGAGACCATGTTTTTATGATTTATTTTAAAATAAGCACCTAGACCTAACAGCTAACCTATTGTAAAACAGAAACAACAATTCAAAAATAGCTGACAATACTTTTTTTAAACCCTGCTAATTTATTATCGACCGTCTTCATTCCATTAAAAACAGTTTTGATTCCATTATCTGTTTTCTTGTACAATAATTTAAAAGACATTATGTTTGTTATACTAAACCAAACAACTTATGGAAGAACAATTATTAAACGTCGTCATGTATTCTGTCCCTTCAATCATCACAGGGGTTATAGCTTATCTTTTTTTTAGAGAACACATGCAGAACGAAGAGGAACGTCGTAAATTTAATATTGTAAAAACCCTTAGTAAAGAGTCTTTACCGGTAAGACTTCAGGCTTATGAGCGTTTAGCATTATTTTTAGAACGTATATCTCCAAACAAATTATTACTACGTGTGGCACCACTGTCATCAGACAAACAAGCATATGAAGATTTACTAATAAAAAGTATCGAGCAAGAATTTGAACACAACCTATCACAACAAATTTATTTAAGCGACGACTGCTGGACTATAGTAACCGCATCTAAAAGTGCAACTATACAATTAATTAGAAAAGTAAGTATGAGCGAAAAAATAGACTCTGCAAGTAAACTTAGAGAAGCTATTTTAAACGAAATGCTTGACAAAGCAGCACCAAGTAATGCCGGTTTACATTATATTAAAAAGGAAGTTGCGGAAATCTGGTAACCAAATTTTACAAAAAAATAAAAAAGCCCTATCAAACTATAGGGCTTTTTTTATGTACATAGTGCATCAATACAATGCATTTACACTTTATTTTATAGGTACAGTAGAGCTATACTCATCATGATTTTCATATTTACCTTGCGCATACAAATACCCTTGTAACCACCACTCTTCCATCAGTTTCTTATTAAAAATCAATGAGTTTTCTGTTAACTTAGTTGGTGTATAATATAGGTTTAGCTTCACATTTCTGTGTTTTGCAGCCAATTTTCCAATTGCAATATCCCCTTTTTCTACTTGATCTAATAAATGCCCAAATAGGTTAATCATTAACGAAAACGGGTTTTTGCCCAACACCTTGTTGTATTCCAAATTTTCGCTTTCTAAAACTATAGCATCCACTTCTGTAGCGCCACGCAAAATAGCTTCTCTTATTGGTATTACACAACCTAAACCACCATCTGCATACTCAAAACCATCTTTTATTGCCAATGACATAAACGGAATATAATTGCACGAAATCCAAACCCACTCGCAAAACTCCTCGTAGCTATAATCGTTAATAGACTTATACTCCACTCGGTTTTTAGATAAATTAGTAACCGTAACCACAACATCTTCTTTAGTGGCTTTAATTGTATCATATTCAGCTTTAGTAAAATGCTCTTTAATATGTTTTTTTAGGTTTTTACTTTCTCCAAAAGTTCGTTTTCGTTTAATAAATTGTAACGCCGTATTAAAATAGTTAATCGACACATACTCTCTATCGCCTTTTTTCTTAACCACAAATGGATTAATACTAAAAATCGAATTCTGATTAACATGTGTATAAATATCGTAAAGCTTACCAATATTGCCGGTAGCCAAATGCGGAATTAACAAACTTCCTGTAGATGTTCCCAAAAACATATCATACTGTTTTCCTTCTTGTTCAATTAAATGTTGCGCAACACCACCTGCAAATGCACCTTTACTTCCTCCTCCAGATATGACTAATGCTTTCAAATTATTGTTTTTGGTTATCCTGCAAATTACTAATTATAGATTTATATTTTTCATTTTCAGATAACAAATCTACAAGTTGCTTAGCAAAACTCTTGAAACGCCAATTATGGTGCTTCGTCGCCTCTACAAGATTTGTCAAAGCAGCGGGATTAAACACACCCAAGCTAGACAAAGTTTCAAAAGCATTTTGTCGTCTTGAAAAGGGTTGCGTAGGATTTGTATAACCTACTAATTCATTAAAAAAAGCTTCCGTTTTATCTTGCTCATACTCTGGTGTAGCAATAGCTAGAGCCAACCATAAGATTCTAATATTATAATTATTAAAACCGTAAATCGTCTTTGTTTGCTCTAAATATAGGTTTCGCTTACGCGGAAAATTGGCCCATAGGTTATACAATGCTGCTTCAATGGTAATATAAGAAGCATCATTAAGCAACCCTTCATACTGCTTTTGATATTTTAAAGGAACCGTTCTCAAGCCTAAAGCCAAAGTTTGTCTTAACTGAATTTGGTCCGAATTAAATGCCTCTAAAATTAAATCGTCAGAAGTAGGATACTCTGGTTTTGATAACGCTTCCTCTAAAACCGAAACCTGAATAGCATGAAACCCTTCAGGCAAAGTTGTAATTAAGCTAAACGGAATGTAATTATCATCCGCATCAGTCCTGTAACTTAAATATGGATTAGTCTGCTTGGTTATTAAAAACGAAGCGGTTTCATTGTCTTCTAAACTGGCTATCATTTGTCCCTCCAACAATACAGGCGATTTTAACCAACGGTCCACAAATAACGTTAAGTCTTTTCCCGATTGTTTTTCTACTTCAGTTATAAAACTAGAAGTCTCAACATTTTTAAACGCATAACGGGTTAAGTAATCCTCTACAGCCTTTTTAAAGGCTCTGTCACCCACTTTTTCTCGTAAAACATGTAAAGCCCAAGCACCCTTTTTGTAAAACGTTGTACTGCTAGATTTTGGATTTAATAGCGCAGTACCATCTCCTGCTTCATCTTGTGCTTTTAATTCTACATAATACTCATAAAGCCTATTGTAGTAATACGCGTCTCCAAATAGATCTCGTTCTGCCAAAAGGGCGTAATACGTTGCAAAACCCTCCTGCAACCAATGGTGCGACCCCGAAGTTTCCGTAACCAAATCTCCAAACCATTGGTGCGCCAATTCATGCGCATTAACATTAACGTAGTTTTTATCTATAAAACTAGTGTTGTCAATCATAAAATCGTCACTAAAAATAGTGCAACTCGTATTTTCCATTCCTGAATACAAAAAATCTTTTACCGGTACTTGCTTATAGTTTTGCCAAGGATAAGGTACACCAATTTCGTTTTCTAAAAAATCAAACATTTGTTTGGTATAGCGGTATGTCGGCTCAATTTTAGCAGAATCTTCTGGATAATAATACAATTGTATAGGTATTCCGCTTTGAGATGTAATTACCTTTTGTTCATATTTGCCAATAGCCAACGCGACAAGATAACTTGACATTGGTTTTTGCATGTCGTAGTGCCAAGTGGTTGTTGAGTCGTTACTAATTTTATCGATTAATGCACCGTTAGCAATAACCTGATAGTCTTTATCATAAGTAATTGACAAGTCAAATTCGATTTTATCATTCATATCATCAATACTAGGTAACCAATGACTTGTGTACTTACCTTGTCCCTGGGTCCAAATTTGATGAGAGTTTTCTTTTTCAGTAAAGTAGAGCGCTTTTTTAGGCTTTACTGTATACTCGATATTTAACTCATGATACGAATTAGCTTCAAATTGTGGTTTATATATAATTTGCTTTCCGTCATACTCAAAATCAAGATCGTAATGGTCATCATAAAAATTGGTGATTTCAATGTTTACAGCGTCAATCATTAAAGAATCAAACGGCTTCAAGGCTTTATAAATATATTTAGCTTTCCCTTTAACAGTATTGTCTTTTTCAAAACTAACTTCAGCTTTAATAGATATAAAATCAATAAATTCAGTTTGTTGCGCTTTCGCGGAAAGACATAAAAACGTAATAAATAGCACTAAAAAGTATCTCATAAATAAATTTAAACAAGGATTAGACCAAAATACAATTTTTTGTAACGTGTTAACTCCTCTTTCTTTTGATTTCCTTTAAAGAGGAAACAAAATTCATTCATCTCTTTACAAAAAGAAGAAAATTGATTTGCAGCAAGATCTTTATTGTATTCATTGATCTTGTCCTCTTTTTTTGAAAACAACCATCAGTTCGAGTGCCTTGACGAAGGAAAGGTGTATCGAGAACTCTACTTTCTTACAAATACTTCTCGATACAATTTGCTCATGCTTCACAAATCACTCGAAGTGACGCTACGCAGTAAAACACACAATAACAAGCACAAGACGTCAGTTCGAGTGCCTTGACGAAGGAAAGGTGTATCGAGAACTCTACTTTCTTATAAATACTTCTCGATACAATTTGCTCATGCTTCACAAATCACTCGAAGTGACGAGACGCAGTAAAACACGCAATAAAATAAGCATAACACAAAGCACAACGCGTCAGTTCGAGTGCCTTGACGAAGGAAAGGTGTATCGAGAACTATACTTTCTTATAAATACTTCTCGATACAATTTGCTCATGCTTCACAAATCACTCGAAATGACGCTACGAAATAAAATAAGCATAGCAATAAAAAGCACAACGCGTCAGTTCGAGTGCCTTGACACAGGAAAGGTGTGTCGAGAACCAAACACTTTCTAAACTTTTATAAAAACCAACAATTCCTTAAACCAAAATCAACTAAAGCAAGACAATGCCAATCGATTTAACTTTCTCTTTAAATCAAAATGCATTAATTTCGTTGTCTATGAGTACTAACTTACAAACTCCAATAGATTACCTAAAAGGCGTCGGACCAAATCGTGCAGATTTATTGCGCAAGGAGTTGGGTATTCACACCTATCAAGATTTAATAAATCTGTTTCCAAACAGATATTTAGATCGTACAAAATATTACAAAATCAACCAATTATTACCCAATGCTGCCGAGGTGCAAATTATTGGTAAAATCACAAAATTTGAAGAGATTGCTCAGAAAAGAGGCAAGCGATTAGTTGCTACTTTTAAGGACGAAACTGGCACCATGGAATTGGTATGGTTTAGAGGTCAAAAATGGATTAAGGAAGCTTTAAAATTAAACGCAACTTATGTCATTTTTGGAAAAACAAACTTGTTTGCAAACAAGTATAATATGCCGCATCCTGACATCGAATTACTAACCGAACATCAGGCAAATTTGCGAAGTGCAATGCAAGCCATTTACCCTTCAACTGAGAAGTTATCTAACAGAGGAATTAGCAATCGCGTGATGACAAAAATCATGCAAAATTTATTCCTTGAAACCAAAGGAAGATTTGTTGAAACCTTGTCCGAAAAACTACTTTCAGAAAACAAATTAATTTCGAAATCTGAAGCCCTTTTAAATGTTCATTTTCCGAAGGATCAAACAGCACTTTCTAAAGCCGAATTCAGACTAAAATTTGAAGAGTTATTTTACATACAATTACAATTAATTCTTAAAAATTTAATTCATAAAACTAAGATTAAAGGATTTCCTTTTGAAACCGTTGGCGCACATTTTAATACGTTTTTCAAAAACCATTTACCGTTTGAATTAACCAATGCGCAGAAGCGTGTATTAAAAGAAATCAGAGCAGATTTAGGTAGTAATGCACAAATGAACCGTCTTTTACAAGGTGATGTTGGCTCCGGAAAGACCATAGTGGCATTAATGTCAATGCTAATAGCGGTTGACAACGGTTTTCAAGCTTGCTTAATGGCACCGACTGAAATTTTGTCAGTACAACACTATAATGGATTATTAGAACTATGTAACAATTTAGAAATCAGTATTAAACTGCTTACAGGTTCAAGTAAAACTTCAGAACGAAGAGAGATACACAAAATGTTAGAAAGCGGCGAATTAGACATCCTAATAGGTACACATGCTGTTTTAGAAGACAAGGTTAAATTTAACAATTTAGGACTTGCAATTATTGACGAGCAACACCGTTTTGGAGTCAAGCAACGATCTAAGCTTTGGAAAAAAAACACTCTTCCTCCTCACGTTTTGGTCATGACAGCAACTCCAATTCCAAGAACTTTAGCGATGTCTGTTTATGGTGATTTAGACATCTCTGTAATTGACGAATTACCACCCGGAAGACAACCCATAAAAACGGTCCATAGATACGACTCAAATCGCCTAAAAGTATTTCGTTTTATTCGGGACGAAATTGCTAAAAAAAGACAGGTATATATCGTCTATCCTTTGATACAAGAAAGTGCTCAAATGGACTACAAAGATTTGATGGATGGTTACGAAAGTTTGGTGCGCGATTTCCCGATGCCAGAGTATCAAATTTCCATCGTTCATGGTAAAATGAAACCCGCAGATAAGGAGTTTGAAATGCAACGATTTGTTAAAGGCGAAACACAAATTATGGTGGCAACAACGGTTATAGAAGTTGGGGTAAATGTACCCAATGCTTCGGTCATGGTAATTGAAAGTGCAGAGCGTTTTGGACTAGCACAATTACACCAATTAAGAGGTCGTGTTGGACGTGGTGCAGAGCAAAGTTATTGCATCCTAATGACCAGTCATAAATTGTCAGAAAACAGTAAAACACGTGTCCAAACCATGACCAGTACAAATGATGGTTTTGAGATTGCAGAAGTGGATTTACGACTTCGTGGACCAGGAGATATTATGGGGACCCAACAAAGCGGAATTTTAAATTTACGCATTGCAGATATTGTAAAAGATAACGACATTTTGCAACATGCACGCTATTGGGCAAAAGACCTTTTAACTAAAGATCCAAGCTTAAGTAGTCCTGATAATGCAATTATATTAGAGACCTACCGACAAATGAGTAAATACAAAAACATCTGGAACTACATTAGCTAAGTTTATGACTACAAAAAACACTGACGTACTTATTATTGGCGCTGGATTAACAGGCTTAACACTCGCCTATTTACTTAAATCGCTAAACTTAAAGACAACTATAATCGAAGCTAATACACGTATTGGTGGGCGCATTGTAACCAAACGTAATACCAATGAAGCACCAATAGATCTTGGAGCAACATGGCTAGTACCTCAGCAAACAAACGTTTTAAACCTACTAAAATCATTACAAATTGATGTTTTTGAGCAGTTTTACGGTTCGACCGCTATTTACCAACCAGACCCCAGTAAGCAAGCACAATTAGTGTCTTTGCCTAATAATGACTCCGTAAGTTACCGCATCAAAAATGGGACACAAACACTAATTGAAACCTTAACAGATCAATTATACCAAACAAGCGTACACACCGACACTAGCGCTATTTCAATTCAGCTTAAAGCGGAATACCTCGAAGTAAAAACAAATAAGCAGACCTACCATGCAACCTATGTGGTTTCGACCTTACCTCCTGCCTTATTTAACCAAAACATTAGCCTAACACCAGAATTACCGGAAGTTATCACAGACACCTTATCCAAAACACATACTTGGATGCACAACTCAATTAGAGTCGGTTTTACCTATAAAACTCCTTTTTGGAAACACCCACAAAGCAGCGGAACGATTTATGCTAATTCAGGACCTTTACAAGAGTTTTACGACCATTCTAATGCTGAGCAATCTGTTTATGCGTTAAGTGGGTTTATGAGCTCTAATTTGAGCGATTTAAACAAAGAGCAACGTAAAAATCTAGCTTTAGAACAATTACAAGGCTATTATGGTGACCAAGCGTTAGCGTATTTGAATTACGAAGAATGCGTTTGGATTGATCAAAAACATACGATTAAACCAGAGAACACCTTTTTAATGCCACAGCAAAATAATGGGCACCTGCTTTATCAAGAACGCTATTTAAATGAAAAACTTTTTATAGCCGGAGCAGAAACCAGTACTGTGTTTTCTGGAAAAATGGAAGCTGCGGTTAGTAGCGCAATGCATGTTTTTGATTCGCTTAAAGCGGAAATTAATTAATATTTAATTACTTCTCGATACAATTTGTTCATGCTTCTCAAATCACTCGAAGTGACGTAACCGCAACAAAACCTGCATAACAGAAATCATACAATAGCAAGCACATCGCGTCAATTCGAGTACGGCACCTTAGGAGACGTGCATCGAGAACTCTTTTTAAAATAAGCTTCTCGATACAATTTGTTCATGCTTCTCAAATCACTCGAAGTGACGTGACTCAACATAACCTGCATAACAGAAATCACACAATAGCAAGCACATCGCGTCAGTTCGAGTGCGGCAACCTTAGGAGACGTGTATCGAGAACTCTTTTTAAATACACTTCTCGATACTATTTGCTCATGCTTCACAAATCACTCGAAGTGACGTGACGCAACAAAACCTGCATAACAGAAATCACATAACAGCAAACACATCGCGTCAGTTCGAGTGCGGCGACCTTAGGAGACGTGTATCGAGAACTCTTTTTAAATACACTTCTCGATACTATTTGCTCATGCTTCACAAATCACTCGAAGTGACGTGACGCAACATAACCTGCATAACAGAAATCACACAATAGCAAGCACATCGCGTCAGCTCGAGTGCAGCGACCTTAGGAGACGTGTATCGAGAATTCTTTTTAAAATAAGCTTCTCGATACAATTTGTTCATGCTTCTCAAATCACTCGAAGTGACGTGACGCAACAAAACCTGCATAACAGAAATCACATAACAGCAAGCACATCGCGTCAGTTCGAGTGCGGCGACCTTAGGAGACGTGTATCGAGAACTCTGTTTAAAATAAGCTTCTCGATACAATTTGCTCGTGCTTTACAAATCACTCGAAGTGACGTGACGCAACATAACCTGCATAACAGAAATCACACAATAGCAAGCACATCGCGTCAGCTCGAGTGCAGCGACCTTAGGAGACGTGTATCGAGAATTCTTTTTAAAAAGAGTTCTCGATACAATTTGTTCATGCTTCTCAAATCACTCGAAGTGACGTGACGCAACAAAACCTGCATAACAGAAATCACACAATAGCAAGTACATCGCGTCAGTTCGAGTGCGGCGACCTTAGGAGACGTGTATCGAGAACTCTTTTTAAATACACTTCTCGATACAATTTGTTCATGCTTCTCAAATCACTCGAAGTGACGTGACGCAACAAAATCTGCATAAAAGAAATCACACAATAGCAAGCACATCGCGTCAGTTCGAGTGCGGCGACCTTAGGAGACGTGTCGAGAACTTCTTAGCAAATAAACTTCTCGATACTATTTGCTCATGCTTCACAAATCACTCGAAGTGACGCGATGCAATAAAACACGCACAACTTTAATCAACTTAAGTGACATTACCTTAAAAGTATAAATTATAATTATCTTTGTGTAACCTATAAAGGCACAATGCCAAAACCTAAAAGCGCACTACAATTATGCTTCACCTTAAATTAGAAACCGATCCACGTTGGGTCACTATCGCCGAGTCTAACATAGAAGAAATCTTGACTGACCACGCCTGGTGCGAGCAAAAAGCAGCGACTAATGCGATTACCATTATTACGCATAACTCGGAAAAAGTAGATTTAGTTACAGAACTTTTAGAGCTAGCTAAAGAAGAATTGGAACACTTTCAGATGGTTCATGAAATTATTAAAAAGCGAGGCTACACATTAGGTCGCGAGCGCAAAGACCATTATGTTAACGAGCTGTATAAGTTTATGAACAAAGGCGGTAGCAGATTGCAGTCTATGGTGGATCGTTTATTATTCTCCGCAATGATAGAAGCACGTAGTTGCGAGCGTTTTAAGCTATTGTCAGAACGCATTAACGACGAAGAGCTTTCTAAATTTTACTACGACTTAATGGTTAGCGAAGCTGGACACTACACAACGTTTATCACTTTTGCTAGAAAATACGGTCAGGATATTGACGTGGATAAACGCTGGCAAGAATTGGTTGAGTTTGAAGGCGAGCTTATAAAAAGCTATGGGAAAAGTGAAGGTATTCATGGGTAAACCTTATCCAAGTCCTTACTTAAGTTTTCATTTTACAAACCAAATAAACTCGTAAACTAAAAGAATCCCTATGTCAAATTGGTACAACCAAGTTAACCACAAAACAGCACCAATACTTGAAGCGATAAAACAACAACCATTTATAAAACAATTAATGGATGGAACTTTACCACAATCCGTTTTTGAGTTTTATATTAATCAAGACGCTTTATATTTAGCCGAATACAAAAAAAATCTTGCTACTATCGGTGTCAAGTGTTCTGACAGTAATGAGACTCAGTTTTTTTTAGACGCTGCCACAGGAATTATTGCTGTTGAAAACGCATTACATCACGTTTTCATGAAATCAGTTACGTTTAACAACGTCCCCTCTCCTACGTGCGAGCTTTACACAAGTTACCTAACACGCATCATTAACAACCAAACATTAGAAGAAGGCTTGGCTGCTATCCTACCCTGTTTTACTATTTATAAAGCTATTGGAGATTATATTTTAGAGCACCAAACCAACAAACAAAACAATCCGTATCAAGATTGGATCAATACTTATGGCGGAGCCGCTTTTGAAGCATCAGTAAATCAAGCAATAGCTATAGTTAATAAATACGCTGAATCTGCAAATAAAGACGTTTTACATAAAATGGAAGTAACCTTTACAAAAGCCTCTAAATTAGAATGGCTATTCTGGGATAGTGCCTATAACAAAGAACAATGGAAAATATAACTTCTAAATACAACACTGTCTTAACCATTGCAGGAAGTGATTCTGGTGGTTGCGCAGGCATACAAGCCGATATAAAAAGCATTAGCGCTTGCGGTGGATTTGCTACATCTGTCATAACAGCATCAACAGCACAAAACACAACAGGCGTTACCGATATACATCCTATGCCCATTGCACATATCAACAAACAGTTAGATGCTGTTTTAAGCGATATACAATGTCACGCAGCAAAAATAGGCATGTTACATTCTTCAGAAGTTATTAAAGCAGTAAGTAAAAAATTAGACTTTTATAATATTAAAAACATCGTTATTGACCCAGTAATGATTGCAACTTCTGGTGACAAATTAATCACTGACACTGCCATCAATGATTTAAAACAGTTTTTATCCAAAGCAACGTTAATAACGCCAAACATACCGGAAGCAGAACTACTAATAGGTCACCCTATCCAATTACAAAATTTAGAAGCCACAGCTAAAACTATTGGACAAACATTCCAAACCTCAGTTTTACTTAAAGGAGGCCATTTAGATAATACTACAGATGTCATTACTGATGTTTTATATGTATTAGACAAGGACGATACTGTAATTATCACCAATCCTTGGTATAAAACCAAAAACACGCATGGGACTGGCTGTAGCTTATCGTCAAGCATTGCAACATATTTAAGCTTAAATAATGATTTAGAAACTGCAGTAAAAAAGGGATGTCATTATGTAAATCAAGCTATTTTTAATGGGCAACATAAAGTTTTAGGTCAAGGTAATGGGCCAATAAATCACTTTGGATTATAGTAAGTTTAAATCACACAACAGTGTAATACAGTTAAATGACTATCAACTGAGTGTAAAATCATTCAGTATTTTGGAGAATATATTTTATATTCACAAACGCAATACGTGACCCCAAAACAAAACCAACCTCATAAATGAAAATAGCACTTTATATCATATTAGGACTTGTGCTAATAATAGTCAGTTTCATTCTTTGGTTTAAAGTTTTTTATCTTCAAGTGCCTAAATTAAACATCCCTAAAAATACTAGTCAAAAAGAAAAAACAGTATTGATTGATCAATGGATACAGGTATTACAATCTAAAAGAAAATTTAATGGCGGTATATTAATTCTCAAAGAACACAGACCCCTTTTAGCTAAAACCTATGGCTTTACAAATTTTAGTAAATCGAAACATCTAGACAACAATTCTGCGTTTAGATTAGCTTCACTATCAAAACAATTTACAGCAAGTGGCATCATGCTTCTAAAATCAAAAACGCTGATAAATTACGATGATCTAGTGTCAAAGTACATTCCAAACTTTCCGTATCAAAATGTAACTATAAGACATTTACTAAACCAGACATCAGGAATACCCGATTCTTATATTGATTTAGCCAAAAAAACAAAAAAGGATATCGGAATACTAACTAATAAGAAAGCTGTAGAACTAATTCTAAAACACAATCCAAAACCTAATTTTTCGCCAAACGATAAATACGAATATTCCAACACAAACTATATAATTTTAGCACGACTAATTGAATTAGTTTCAAAGCAATCTTTTGAGCACTTTATGAAAGCTAATATTTTCATCCCTTTAGGCATGAATAACACTAGGGTTTGGAATCTAATTTCTGAAGACAAAACCTTTCAAGGTAAAACGGAAGGCTTTGAAGATTTTGCTAATGAAATTAGAGAAATAAAACCCGGTTTTATAGATGGAGTTGCAGGTGATGGTGGCGTTTTTAGTAGTATTAATGATTTTGTAATTTGGGATCAGTTTTGGTACAAAAACAAACTAATTAGTGTCAATAATCTACAAGAAGCATTTAAAAAACCGACACTTAATAATGGCACAAAATCTAACTATGGTTTTGGTTGGGTAATTTTATCTGACAATACAGCTATGCACAATGGTAACTGGCTGGCAGCAAACACTTATTATGTAAGAAACACTAAAAAGAAAACGGGTCTCGTACTTTTGGATAATTCTTCAAATATGCTTTTTGACAAGATTATTAAAAATCTAATTAACTAATTTACTTAATAAGTAAGTATGTATTATTTTTTTTGTAATTTAAAGTAAACAAAAGCACGCTAGCGCTTCTATTTAATAACACCATTAATTATGAAAAACATAATATACATCTTATTCTTAAGCTTAATCTGCGCATGTAACACGGATGACAACACGGTAACTCCTGAACAAACCAATAAAGTCCTATTACTAAAAGTCGACTTTTTAACTCACCAATTTGAAGGCGGAAAAGAGCTTACATTTTCAGAATCAGATAGCTTTACCATTTCATCAACATATAATCCACCAGGAGATTTTGGAGACATACAATTGTATTATAGTGAGTTGAATGAAAAGATTTTTGATGGAACCATTATTTGGTTAGGACTTGGCGAAAGAGCTTACCCAGACACATTAAACACAACCGAAACCTTTACTACCACCACTCAAACTTTGGACTTACCAGAACTTGACTTATTTGAAATAGTAGCCTACGATCCATCGGCATTTTATCCAGAAACTATAGCTTACTCTAATATCTGGAATGCTATCAGTAATTTAGAAGCTGTAACAAACTTCAGAAACTCCAATCCTCAAGGTAAGATTAATCTATTTCTGTACACACCAAGTGTTGGTATCGGAAACCCTGAACAATGGGACTGGTATGTCTATATTAAAAACTAAAATGACAAACAATATAAAATACAGAAGTACTTCTTCAACATCTTACACGATAGATTTTTTTTAAATTTTGTGTAACAAAATGTAAGTTTTCTCTTCTAATAAAATAAGAACAGAATACATTTAAATAAATGAAGCCAATACACTTTGAAAATAATAAAAACTGGCTGTGGATTACCGTTTTAGTGCTATCCCTAATATTTATTCTTGTTGGTACATTTGAGTTAATAAAATTTGAAAACCCAAAGACAAATAACACTATAAATCTAATCGGATATTGTCTGCAAATACTATATTACAGTAACCATTTTTGGAGAAAAAACTATGTCCAATGGAATAAAGCAAACATGATGATAAGGATTAACTCTTGGACAGGAAATAACATCCGTTTTAACACAATAGAAACAACCCAATTTATCGATAAAAAGCTAATTATAACCAAAGATAACGGAGACAAAGTCACTTTTGACATGACTAAAATACAAGAAGCTGACACGCAAAAACTACTAGATATAATCCTTAAAAACACTAGTATTAAGACGGTTAAAAAATAATTTAATAGCTGAGTCAAATAAACCAATGTCCAACTTGCTATTTATTTATTAAATTAGTAACCAAAACACACCTCTACAAAAACGCAATACTACTAGTAATTATGAGAACCATCGCAATAATAGCATCACTATTAATTACAAATTTAATTTTTAGTCAAGAAAACAAGTCTACGTTATGTTTACCTATGTTTAATTCTAATTCGTTTAGCTTTGAACTCGACACATTAGAAAGTTCAGAATCTGATGTATCATACTTAATTGACAAAAATTACCAAATAGATCTAGACGAAACTCAATTTATTGATGGGAAAAAAAGCGTTGGTATAACAGGCTTAAATCAAGATTCTAAAACTTATGCCACACTATCTTTAACAGTCCCAATAAAAATTAAAAAAAACGCTCATATTGTATTGTCCGTTTGGGTAAAAACAGATTCTTTATACGGCGTAAATTCTATTGCAATGCTAAGATTAATGGGGCATCGAGATAAAGACACAGGAACATTCCCATTATTTAAATTTGGTGAAAAAACACTTAAAGGAAGCGAAGACTGGACTCAAATAACACTTGCTGCTGTTGTAAAAACTGACGAAAATTTTATTGTTTTAAGCGGATTGATGCAAGGAAAAGGCAAAGCTTGGTTTGACAATTTTGAGTTAAAAATTGATGGTGAAGACATAAAAAACGTGTCTTTTTTTAAGGACAATAACCAATTAAATACAGTTACTAATACCTTAAGTAAATACATAACTAAAATAGAAGACAATAATTTAGAGCAGGTTTCCAATTTTATTTCCAATCAAAATTCAAAAGTAAGAATAATAGGCTTAGGCGAAGCCACACATGGTACAAGCGAAATTTACAGTTATAAATCAGACCTAATTAAAACTCTAATAAAAAATAACAATGTAACAAAAATAGCTCTAGAGGCTTATTATACAAATACTGAAGATTTAAATACATATATACTAAAAGGAGAAGGAAACTTAAAAAAGATATTAGCAAATATAGGTTTTTGGAGCTATTATACAATTGAGTTTAAAGAACTTGTTATATGGCTAAAGAATTATAACAAAAAAACTAATAATAAAATTATAATTGTTGGGGTAGATTCTCAATCAGGTGGAAATGCACTTAAAATACTAACTGAAAGAACAAAACGAAACACGCATATTTCTACAATATTAAAAGAATTAAAAAAAGATAGTACAGAAATATCTGATAAAATTAGAATTTCAAACTCTATACTTCAAGAATTAATAAAAACGAACCAAGACAAAAACATTATAATGAATGCTAGAGAACTATCTCAATCGTATTTTGTAAATCAATATAAAGGCTTGAAATACACTAGTGTTCGTGATAGTCTACAAGCTTTTAATATAGGGAATGTTGAAAAAGAATTAGCTTCAGATGAAAAAATGATTTATTGGGCTCACGACCAGCACATTCGAAAAAAACCTAATAGCGCAGGTGGTTTTTTAAATGAAAAATATAAGGATCGCTATGTAAATGTAGGATTCCTTTTGGAAAACGGAAAGTATTCCGCAGTTGACAAAGACACTAAAAAACTTGACTCAGATAATGATTTGAAACTTGTTAAATGTACCTCATTAGAAAATTTGATGGGTAAGTACAATTATCCAACAATTTTATTAAATAGTAAGTCTGCGCTAACTGATCCTTATTTGAAAAATAATTTATTTAATAAACTACTAGTCAAAAGATCGATTGGAGCATTAGAAACAAATTATCAATTTATATCTTTAAATAATGATCCTAATACTTTTTTTGATCTACTTATCTATATTAAAGATTCAAACCCTTCACAGCTTATTAAATAAAAAAAACAAAAGCACACACTACTACTAACACATCTTACCAAACCTAAATTAAAAAAATCCGTAGTCAAAAACTTGGCGCAAAAAAGCATAGACCGTAATGGATATAAAAAACGATCAACAAAACAAGCTAACAGACATAAATAAGCCTTCTGAGCAACCCAACAACACAAGTTTAAATCCTGCTAATAGTAAGGAGTCAAATCAAGAAAAACCGGCTAAACGTATAAGACGACAAGCTACGGAGGCACAATTAAACCATCCATTACATGGCGTAAAGCTAGCTCAGGTTTTAGAGCGTCTAGTAGCGCATTATGGTTGGGAATATCTAGGCGATCGTACCAATATTAATTGTTTTATCTACAACCCTACCATGAAATCAAGTTTAGGCTTTCTACGAAGAACCGCTTGGGCTAGAGAGCATGTAGAGGACTTGTATATGGATATGGTAGAAGAGCGCCAACAGAATAACTCTTAAACAAATAATCAATGACCAAAATTATTATAGAAAGACACTCTGAATGGAATAATAAAGCACGTGAAATCGGAATTTATATAGATAACAAAAAGGTTGGAGTTATAAACGATGGTGACACACAAGAATACCCAACAGAAACCGGAACACACGAGGTTTTCGCAAAAATAGACTGGTGTCGAAGTCAAAAAATAGAAATAAATCTAAACCAAGACGAAACTAAGATGCTAACCTTAAGTGGATTTAAATACGGCACTTGGATTATGCCAATATTGCTTGGGCTACTACTTCTTTATTATATTTTGACCTACGTGCTTAATATAAACGCTCCCTTTTTTATGGGACTACCAGCAATTGCTTTTTTATACCCAATGTATTACATAACATTAGGAAAAAACAGATATCTAACCTTAACCGAGAAAAAACAGAACTAAGTTACAACCTATCAAGTTCTAAGTATTTTGACAAAAAGGGTAACAAAAAGAAGAAATTCGACACTAACAGAAAAAGATAAACAATGAAAAAGATAACCTTAGTCCTAATCGGAATTTTAATACTAAGTTGTTCTAAAGAATCAAACACAAAATATGTTACAGATGCTGATAAAGTATTTTTAGTAATCACTGAAAATACAACAGAAAGTGAATTGATAAAAATAGCTTCAGAGTTTAAAACAGTAAAAAACATAAAAGTCGATTTTTCAAAAACGGAATTTTCGGAAAACGGAAAAATTAAAAAACTAAATTTAGAAGTGGATTGCAACGATGGATTTAAAGGAAATGCCATTAGTACTGGCGCCATTTTAAAAAGTAAAAACTCAGGGTTTTCAAGAGACTATTCAGAAAATGCTAAAGTCCCGTTTGTTATTGGAGCCATGTAATTTAGATAAAACCTTGCCCTAATAACATTTTAATAAATAAAATTAAAACAAAAAACCTATTTACAAATAAAAACAATAATGAAAAAACAATTTTTACTTCTATTAATAACATTTATAACCTTTAATTGCTACTCGCAAATTGCTTTTGAAAAAGGTTATTATATCGATAGCACCAATCAAAAGACTAATTGTCTTATCAAGAATATTGCGTGGAAAAACAATCCAACTGAAATTGAATATAAACTATCAGAAAATAGCCAACCAAAAAAGCTAACCATTGCTTCAATTAAAGCGTTTGGTATTGATAATATTTCAAAATATGTACGAAGCACTGTAAATATTGACAGATCTAGCCAGGTTGTCCATAATTTAAGTGAGGACAAAAATCCTATATTTGAAGAAGAAGTACTTTTTTTAAAAGTTTTAGTTGAAGGTAAAGCTATTTTATATCAGTATGTTGACAGCAACTTAAACAGATACTTTTATAGTAAAGATGGTTCTAATATTGAACAATTAATCTACAAAAGATATAAAATCACTGACAATAATAATATAGGCACAAATAATAGATATAAACAACAGTTACTAGTTGATCTGAAGTGCCCTCTGATTACACTAAGTAAAATTGAAAATGTAGAATACAAAAAAAATGAATTGGTCCGCTTATTTGTAAAATATAATAGCTGTAATAATCAAGAGTTTATCAATTTTGAACAAAAACAAAAAAGAGATTTCTTTAATTTAACAATCAGGCCTCGTTTAAATAGTTCGTCTTTATCAATACAAAATTCCACATCCGATACCTACAACACTGATTTTGGAAACAAAATAAGTCTAGGTTTTGGAATAGAAGCAGAATACATTTTACCATTTAATAAAAACAAATGGGCAATAGCAATTGAGCCAACCTACCAAAGTTACAAATCAGAAAAAAGAACCAAACAAAATGAGTTTTTAGCGGGCACATTAATAGCAAATGTAAAATACAGTTCAATTGAAGTCCCTTTTACTATTAGACATTATTTCTTTTTAAACAATAATTCAAAATTATTCGTAAATGCGTCCTATATTATTGATTTAAGTTCTAAATCAACAATTGACTTTGTTAGAGACAATGGTACAAACGAAAGTTCCATAGATATTAAAACAAGAGGTAATGCAGCTATAGGGATAGGTTACAAACAAAATGATAAATATAGCTTAGAGATAAGATATCAAGCCAACCGTGATTTTTTGAAAGACTCTTTAATATGGGAATCTAAATATAATCCATTATCAATAGTATTTGGGTATTCATTATTCTAAAAACTAACATATAAAAACAACTATTTAAACGTCATATTGGCAAAACATAAAACCAATAATAACAATCTGACTAATGCGACAGATAATAATTTTACTAATTATTTTTAATATGTTTTCTTGTCAAAAGGGAACATTAATAAAAAATAAAAACTAAAAAAAATAGTGTCAGATAAATTACAGCTCAGCAATTACTTTACAAAATAGTATTAAAATAGACATCTACTTAATATTGATTATCTTAAGTTTATTATTGCTAAAAAAACAAAAATGAATTTAAAAAACAAAACGATCACAACCGGATTTATTATTGCTGGATTAATGAATAGTTCTGTGTTAATATTTTCAAGATTCTTTACAAATACGACAATACCTGAATTTGACGCTCAAGTAATGTCTAATTTTGGATTGTTAATGATTTTTATTTGGGGATTAGCCTATATTTCTGTTTCAAAAAAGTATAAAAATGTAAAATACTTAATTGCCATATTTTCTATTGAAAAATTCATTTATGGCTTTGTTTGGATTAATTGGATCCTTAACAATAGTATTTCAGATGTTTTTGAAAAAGATGTCATGGCTGGAATATTTTATTCCATTTATGGCATAAATGATTGGTTATTTTTTCTATTTTTCACCTATGTCTTTATTGGTTTAATAAAAAACAAAAATAGTGCGTAAGCCTATAGAACAAGCTAGACTATCAATAAAAAAAACTGAACTCCCATTTTACAATTACAAGTTAATCCAAGTTCTAAGAAACCCCTAACGCCTATTGTTTATAAAACGGGCATTATTTGTTAATAAGTGACCCAAATTTAAATTTAATATCATTCGGTTTTTGAATTTAAAAAATTAACTTCGTGTCAAACAACCAAACCAAATAATTACACTTTTTATTTAAGGTTAGTATTTGTTTACTGCATGTATCCTAAACGCAAATAGACGACCGCAATACTTTATATTAATAGCTATAATAAAACAACTTGTAAAGTTGTTATACAAGATAAAGGTTGCTACAACTATTTAATAAAAAGAATATGAGTAATTGTAAAAATAATTGAGACCGTTTAAACTAAAAATAACATGAAAAAATTAAATTTTGCCTTTTTATTTATAATTCTAGGATTATTATCATGTAATAATTCCGATAAGAAAGACGCCTTATTAGAGAAAGAAAAAGAACTGCTACAAAAAGAACTTAACCTTACTAAAAAAGAGTTAAAATTAAAAGAAAATATTACAGCTGAATATAAAAAAATTGAAGAAAAGCAAAATTTAATTGAATTAGAATCCGCAGTCCGCAGGAATTTAATTCATTGTGAGAATAAAAAATTTATTATTAAAATTGACCAATTAAAAAATGATGATCTACGATACATTTCATGGAATAAACCAAAGTCTACATCTGAAAAACCTGATTTAATTATTTATAACGGAATAACGGAAAGACAAGGAACAGGAGGTGGATATCACTACATTTTTAAAAATGGTGAATGGAAATATATTATCGAGAATAGTTTTATGGGAGAAACAATCGAATCGATGGGTATTTTTCTGAAATTAGTAAAAAGTGGAGAGCAAAAACTTTATACGAAAATGATAGATTTGAAAAACTAAAACATCATACAATAGTAAGTATAATAAATTACTGATTAAATCTTTATTAAAAACTTACATGCAGATTTTCTATCTTTAATTTACTTATTAATCTAAATACTCCGATCCGTAACCAATCACAAACAAACTTATGAGCACACCATTTAACTCAGAAAAAATAATTGTTCATAAAATAAATGAATCTGAATTAAGCACCTTTTTAGTCGGTTTTGACATTGATAACAATGGAGAATCAAAATATCGAATCAAACCTTTAATAAATAAACTTTCTGATGTAATCTATGAATTTGCATTTGGGTTCCATGAAGGAGAAGAAACGTCAAATAATGAAATCTTAGCCAGATTAACAGAGGCTGCACAATCCATCTATAAAATTGATGTTTTTCAAAAAGTAAAAGATATTTACGATAATGATGGTTCAATCACTGATGACTTAAAGGATAAATATTTGAGAAGAGGGGAATTCGGAGAATTGATTTTACACTTACTATTAAGAGATTTCCACAATACAATCCCGCTATTATCTAAAATATACTTTAAAGATTCTTTTGGGGCTGTTGTGCACGGATTTGACGCAGTTCATATAGAACCAAACACAAAAACTTTATGGTTAGGAGAATCAAAGTTGTATAAAAATGGAAAAATAGGAATTAAGGCGTTAATACAAGATATAGAAGAGCATTTTCAAAGTGATTATCTCAATAATGAATTTTTAATCGTCTCAAAAAAGCTAAAACACTTCGATAATATACCTGAAAAGGATTATTGGATAGATTTAATGAGTAAATCAACAAAATTAATAGACCAACTAGATTCTATAAATATCCCCCTATTATGCACTTTCGATTCTAATTTATTTACAAACCATTCTGATGAAAATGACCAAACTTTTATAAATGAATATTTATCTGAAATGAAAGAATTAAAGAAATATTTTGATGACAATAATAATCATCCATTAAAAACTAAATTGAATATTATTTTAGTTCTATTACCAGTTCAGAATAAGATTGAATTAGTTAAAGGTTTGCATAATAAATTATCATTACTTCAAAAACTAGGAGAATGATTGAAGAAATACTAATAGAAATTCAAAACAAACAATCTTTTGATTTTGAGGAAACTTTTGATATTTACAAAAAATGTTCTCAATTAATTATTACAAATGAGACATCTGCTCAAAAAATCATTGTAAATATTCTTGAAGATAAAGGCAAATTCGAGCCTTCTCTAAACAATGTATTAACAGACTTGATAGAAGCAGTAGGCTTTTATCCATATTTAGCTAAAGAAAATTTACAATTAGATTCAACGGATTCGTTAATACGTCAAGTTTATCATTATTCTGATAATTTAGATAAATATCTCCACGAAGACCAAAAACATCTTTTGTCGCTTTTAAATTCAAATAAAAATGTTGTAGTTAGTGCGCCTACAAGTTTTGGAAAAAGTCTATTGATAGAAGAATTTGTAGCATCAAATAAATTCAAGAATTTAATAATTATACAACCTACTTTAGCTTTACTTGATGAAACTAGACGTAAATTGAGGAAATACGATGAGAACTACAAAATAATTGTCCGAACTTCACAAGAACCATCATTAGAAAAAGGAAATATCTATTTATTTACTGCTGAAAGAGTTAATGAATACAAAGGGTTTCCAAATATAGAATTTATAATAATTGATGAGTTTTATAAACTAAGTTCGCAAAGAGATGATGAAAGAGCTGATTCATTAAATAATGCGTTTCATTATATTCTTAAAACTTTCAATAGTAAATTCTATTTGCTAGGTCCAAATATTGATAATATTTCAGAAGGATTTGTAGAGAAATACAATGCAATTTTCTACAAAACTAAATCTTCACTTGTTGATGTTAAAACAATTGATATATACTCTGAACATAAAGAAAAATTTAACAGACCAATAAAATTCAAAGAATATAAAGAAGAAATTTTATTTAATTTACTTTTAAGTAACAAACAAAATCAATCTATAATATATTGTTCATCACCTAGAAGAGTTCGGTATCTTTCCAGCAAGTTCTGCGAGTTTCTAATAAATAAAATTGAAGACACACTTATTGAAGACCTTGACATTATTGAATGGATAACAGAAAATATATCTAAAGACTGGAGTTTAATTAAACTATTGCAAAATAAAATTGGAATACACGATGGAGCATTACAAAAACATATAACATCCTCTGTCATTGACTACTTTAATAACGGAAATTTAAATTATCTTTTTTGTACCACAACTATTATTGAAGGTGTAAATACTAGTGCTAAAAACATAATATTTTTTGATAAAACAAAAGGCCATAATACACTAATTGATTATTTCGATTACTCTAATATAAAAGGTCGCGCTGGAAGGTTGATGATTCATTACACTGGAACAATATTCAATTTCAACCCTGTTCCCCCAAATGAGCAAGTAATCATTGATATTCCCTTTTTTGAACAAAATCCAATTTCTGATGAAGTTTTAATTAATCTAGAAGAAGCAGAAATAAAAGACACAAGATCAGAGCAATATAATAGAATCAAACAAATACCTCAAAATGAAAAAGAAGTAATCAAAAAAAATGGAGTTCAAGTCAATGGTCAAAGAAATATTATTGAAACCATAAGAGAGGATATTGTTTCCGATTATAATTTAATAACTTGGACAACAACCCCTAGTTATGAACAGTTAAAGTATTGTCTAAATCTTGGTTGGAAATTCTTAATGAAAAAAGGAGAATCAAAATCACTTGGTATTGGTAAATTAGTTCATAAAACATTCAATTATGGTTTACATCAAAATCTAAGACGTCTAATAAACTCTGATATTCAAAATATAATAGAATGTGTAGAATATTACAACTTACACAAAAACAATGACAGCAATGATTTAGTTAAATATAAAATGTCTTTAGGGAAGCGTTATAGAACTAAAAATGAATTAGAAATTATGGAGGAAGTCATAATGACCAATTTTCAAATACAAAAACACTGGTTTCAATATAAAATTCCGAAATGGTTATCTGTGATTAATTCTATTCAAGAATTTGTATGCAATGAAAAGGGACTTAGAGCTGGAAATTATAATTACTACACCAATTTAATTGAAAATGAATTTCTAAGAGAAAACCTTGCAATCTTATCAGAATTCGGGATCCCGAGTTCTGCAATTAGAAAATTAGAGAAATTAATTCCATCTAGTATGCAACAAGATGAAATAATTAAATCAATTAGAGAAAATAAATTATATGAAAATTCTAGCTTTATTGAATATGAAAGAAATAAATTGAGGGAAACTTAAAAACGTTGCTAAGCACTATAAATAATTAATCTCTAGTCTTAACCGGAATGAACAAATCCCCTCAGGTTTAACACTAATATTTAATTTAATAAACTAGATTTCTAAAATAAACAAGCTACCATTGGAAAACAAAAAATCATTTAAAGACTATTTAGACAAAACATTCCTTGAAGAATTAAATTATAAGGTCTGGTCAACAAAAGGGAGCAGATTTAATGCAAACAAAAGACTCTTAAAAATTGCGGAATTATCGAACTTATGCCAAAGCATGCTATCCGTTTATTTGATTGCAGTTGGCTTATTATCCGTTTATAATATTTATTCCACAAACAATATTGATGAAAATCTAATTGCTTATTCGATAACCTGTCTTTCTATCTTGCTTCTTGTTTTCGGACAAATTGAAAATGCTAAAGATTTTAGTACAAAATCAAAACAATTTCATAATTGTGGTCTTGAGCTTTCAAATTTATATAATGATTTGAGAATTTTTAAAACCTTAACGGATAAACCAAATTTAAAAGATAAAAGGAAATTCGCTGAAAAAATTTCAGGAAAATATGAAAGAATTTTAGAACGACATGAAAACCATCAACCAATTGACCATAATATGTTTAAAGCATCAAAAGCGGAATATCACGAATTAAACAAATTTGACGTTTATAAAATAAAAACAGACTATTATTTGAAGACAGGAGCTATTTATCATTTGCTAATAATTATTCCACCAATAATTATAATTGGATTATTAATAAAAAATATTTAGTAATTTCATTAATAACAATAAGTTACTATTTACAAACATGATATAAACCAAAGTCAACAAACCAAAAACAAACTATTAATCCCCTACTCTGCTAATAACAAATCCATAAACGCAGTAAACTCCGTTTTAAACTGTGTAAATTTTTCGCCTGTTGCCGGTCCATTAAAACCGGTATGTATTTTACGTACTTTTCCTTTTTTGTCAATAAATATTGAGGTTGGGTAACTTAATACATGGTTTAACATTGGTAGTTTCTCATTAGCTTTAGACTTACTTGTTGTCCCTGTTTGCGCTAATAGTATTGGGTAGGTAATATTTAATCGGTCTTGTAAACGTTTAATAAAACTAAAGGCTTTAGCTTCGGTTTTAGCGTACTCAAACGCCAAAGCTACAAATTGTATGTCCTTTGATTTATTAGCGTTATAATACTGTGTGTAGTACTTACTTTCGTCTAAACAATTAGGACACCACGTCCCCATTATTTGTACAACGGTTACTTTATTTTTAAACTGATTATCTGTTAATGAGATGGTGTTTCCATCTGCATCAGGAAAACTAAAGGCTAGCGTATCATAACCGTCTTTTAAATAGGTTAAAGCTTCGGCACTTTGCAACTGGTAATTAGCATTACGTTTGGCAGTAAAAGGTTCTTTCCAGTGGTTTCCAGAATAAAAATATCCATTTATAGTACTATCTGTAACGGTTCCGGTAAATAAAAAGGCATGTGCACCATCAAAGGTAGACAGTTGTAATTGGTTACCATTTACAACACCTTCTAGGTAACGGTAATCACCAGTTTCAGTCAAAAAAGTACCTGTTACTATATTATTCTCTTGTTTAAAAACGCCTTTTGCGACGTATGTATCTGCTTCAGTATCTGGACTAAATACCGTTTGCCAGTTTCCAGTAATATTAGTTTCCGCTTTAGCGTTACTATCAAATCTGGTTTTATTTTTAGAAGCTGTAAAGGCTTGTTGACGCCCTTTTTCTGCTACAACAAAACGTCCGTTTAAAGTTTGATCTTTAATTTTTGCTATTAACTGTCCTTCAAAAACAGGTAGTTTGATATAAACTGAGTCGTTTTTATACTGGATCTCATCCACTTCAATAACTTCTTCCGCATTATAAATCTCCAAAGTATTAGCATCTTTTACTTTAAAGGTAAAAGGTAACGTTTCTGTATCACTAACGGTTAACTCTGCTCTGTAGGTTCCAAAAGTCAGGAATTCGGTATCATTTTTATCGCAAGAAAAAAGGGAAATAGCAATCAATAAAAGAGAAATATAACGCATGGTAATCTTTATGTTTTTTTTTATAATAATCGTAATATCGCCAAAATACTTACAAAAAAAAAGACATTGCGTTAACAATGTCTTTTTAAATATTATTTGGTGTAAAAATTACTCTTTTACTGTCTCTAACTTAGAGATTGTTGCTTTTCTTTTTTCAATCTGCTCTTTAGTACTTTTAACAGCTGCATCATGCTTTGTTAATTTAGCTTCTATTCTTTTAAATAGGGCTTCACGTTTTGCAATTTGCTCTTCAGACACTTTACCTTCTGCTTTTTGCTGCTCTAATTTAGCTTTTGCTTGTGTTAATCTTGCTTTTCCTTCTACAATTAACGCGTCACTTCTATTAAGTTTAGCATTGCTTTTATCCATTTTGGCTTTAACCTGCTCTAAACGTTGCTTTTTATAGGCTTCTTTATCACCTTTAAAAGCTTCACGCTCTGCTTTTAGTGCTTCTCTTTTTTTGATTACACTAACACGTTTTGCCATGTTTTGCTCTTTCATTGCGCCTTTAAGTTCTGCTTTTTCTTCAGCAGTAGCGTTTTTCATTTCATCTTTTAACGCGTTACGTTTGTCTTTCAATTCGCTTTTAAGTTCAGTTCTTTCTTCTTTTAAAGCCTCACGTTTATCATTTAATTCCGCTTTACCAGCTGTCATTTCTTCTTTACGTGCTTTCATTTCGGCTTTAGCCTCAGATTTCCCCGCCTTCATTTCGGCTTTACGCGCGTCTTTTTTGGCTTTCATTTCGGCCTTTTTACCGTTTGCCTTTTGCTCTAACTTATCCTTAGTTACTTCTTGCGCTACTAAAGTATCTTGAGCACCAAACATAAATAATCCGGCACATATTACTATTACTTTTAAATGTTTCATTTTAATCTTCGTTTTCAAGTTGATCTAATTCGTGTTCTAAATCTTCAGCATCTTGATCTAATTTATCTACAATGCTATCTGTTTCTACTTCAATAGTTTCTATTTGCTCTGTTGCTTTAATAGTCGCTTCATCCTTTTTTGTGTCTCTACAAGAGGTTACTGAAAATAGCAGAACTACTAATGCTATTTTAAAAATAGTTTTCATAATACGTTTTGATTTAATGATTTATAACTTTATAATGATACGTACAAACGCACACAATTAGATTAGACCACCTAGCACTAACGGACTAATAATAGACAAAATACATATTTATAAGTTGTAATGCGTAATAATTTAAACTTTTTGTCTGAAAGCCCTAAATAAATCCTTGTTTAAAAAATGAAATAAAAGCCCGTTTTTAAAATGTAAAAACTACTAAGTATTGTTATATTTGTGGTCTTAATTAGTAGATAAATGAAGATTTCTTACAACTGGATTAAACAATTTATTAAAACCGATTGGTCTCCAGAACAAACTAGCGAATTACTTACAGATTTAGGACTTGAAGTAGAAGGTTTAGACCTATACCAAAGTGTAAAAGGTGGCTTAGAAGGTGTTGTTGTTGGCGAGGTATTAACTTGCGTGCAACATAGCAATGCAGACAAGCTTAAAGTTACCACTGTTAACATTGGACAAGAGCAACCAATACAAATTGTATGTGGTGCACCAAATGTTGCTGCTGGACAAAAAGTACCTGTTGCTACTATCGGAACGACTTTATATACTGAAGAAGGTGAAGCTTGGACCATTAAAAAAGGTAAGATTAGAGGTGAAGAAAGTCACGGAATGATTTGTGCTGAGGACGAGTTAGGTCTTGGTAAATCTCATGACGGTATCCTTGTATTACCAGAAGACACTATTATTGGTACACCTTGTGCAGATTTATTTGATGTAGAAAATGATCAGGTATTTGAAATTGGTTTAACTCCAAACCGTGCCGATGCGATGAGTCATTTTGGTACTGCCAGAGATCTAAAAGCCGGTTTACAACAAAAAGGAATTAATGTGGAATTGATTACGCCAAGCGTTAGTGCATTTCATGTAGATAGCAGAACATTAAAAATTGATGTTGACGTCCTTAATAAAGAGTTAGCCCCAAGATATTGCGGTGTCACAATTTCTGGTTTAAAAGTAGACGAGTCTCCAGAGTGGTTAAAAAATAGAATTAAAGCGATTGGATTGTCTCCAATAAATAACGTGGTAGATGCTACTAATTATGTATTGCATGATTTAGGGCAACCGTTACATGCTTTTGATGCTAATAAAGTTACCGGAAATAAAATTGAGGTAAAAACAGTATCTACAGGTACAAAATTTACAACATTAGATGGTGTGGAGCGTGAGTTACACGAAGACGATTTAATGATTTGTAATGCTGAAAAACCAATGTGTATTGCAGGTGTTTTTGGAGGAATTGATTCTGGTGTAACAGAACATACTACAAATATATTTTTAGAAAGTGCTTATTTTAATCCTGTTAGCGTGCGTAAAACTGCGAAACGTCATGGTTTAAATACAGATGCTTCTTTTAGATTTGAACGAGGTATTGATCCAAAAATTACAGAATACGCTTTAAAACGTGCGGCTTTATTAATACAAGAAATTGCTGGAGGAGAAATTACTAGCGATATTGTAGATGTATACCCGAATAAAATTGAAGATTTTCAGGTTAGATTAAGTTTTGATAAGGTGACTAAACTAATTGGTCAAGAAATCCCTACCGAAACTATAAAATCTATTCTAACCTCTTTAGATATAAAAATAAACAGCGTTACAGAAACAGGTTTAGGATTAACTATTCCTGCGTTTAGAAACGATGTAACAAGAGAAGCAGATGTTATTGAAGAAATATTAAGAGTTTTTGGATATAATAATATCGAAACAAGCTCTAAATTAAATGCTTCAATCTCTAACGCATCTAGATTTGAAGATTACAAATTACAAAACGTAGTTGGTAATCAATTAGCTGCTCAAGGTTGGTTTGAGATCATGGCAAACTCTTTAACAAGTGCTAATTACTTAGCGTTATCTGATGAGTTAAAAACGGAACATAACGTAGAAATGCTAAACCCGTTAAGTCAGGATTTAGGTGTTATGCGTCAAAGTTTATTATTTTCTGGATTAGAAGCTTTAAGTCATAATATTAATAGACGTCAGTCTAATTTAAAGTTTTTCGAATTTGGAAAAACGTATCACGATTACAATGGTACGCGTGAAGAATACAAACATTTATCCTTATTTATTACTGGTTTTAAAACCGAAGAAAGCTGGTCTAATGTACCACAGGCAAAAACAAATTTCTTTTTATTAAAAGGAAGCATTGCTAGTTTGCTAGAACGTTTAGGTATTACACGATACCAAGAAAGTGCTACAAAAAGCGATGTGTTTTCTGAAGGCTTACAATTAAGTATTGGTAGAGATACGCTAGTTAATTTTGGTGTATTAAAATCTAAAATAGCGAAGCATTTTGACATTACACAAGAAGTGTTTTATGCAGATTTTAAATGGGACACTATTATTGAAGTTGCTAAACGTAATAAAATTAAGTTTACAGCTATTCCAAAATACCCAGAAGTAAGACGTGATTTTGCGTTACTTTTAGATGATAACGTTACGTTTGAAAGTTTACAAGCTATTGCTAAAAAAACAGAAAAGCAATTACTTAAAAGTGTTAATTTGTTTGATGTGTATCAAGGTAAAAACTTACCAAACGGTAAGAAAAGTTATGCCTTAAGCTTTACGTTTATGGACGAGCGTCAAACATTAACAGATAAAGTAGTTGACAAAATAATGAATAAATTACAGAATAATTTTGAACGTCAGCTTGGAGCAGAATTAAGATAATTATGGCATCTATTTTTAAAAAGAATATCACTAATTTAATATCTGGTATTATATTTTTAGCCTTTGGCTTTTATAGACTGTATCAATATCTAACATTAGGTACTGAAGCAGCGTCCAGTCCAATAAGGCTTGTAATAGCTTTAGTGTTTTTTGGATATGGTATTTATGCCATTTATACGTATTTTAAAAAATTAAAAGAAGAACAAGCGTAAATACTCTAAATTATGGAATCATTAAGAAATAATAAATACTACAATTTATTTACAGGCCTTTTACTATTAGGTTTTGGAGGTTTTAGACTGTATCAACATTATACCGCTAATCCAACCTTAAACACGTTTAGATTAGTAATCGCATTTGCGTCTATTGGTTATGGTATTTATGCGCTCTATAATTTTACACAATTAAAAAAACAAGAGTAAGACAATAATACAACACTTTTAAAAAGCCTTCTACTTACATGGAAGGCTTTTTTGTTTTACAAACATTTATTAGCAAACGTTACTTTTTAACAAAATCATAGCTTTTATTTATTCTAATAGTATTTGAAATAGTTGTATATTTAAGTAACCACTTAAATTATAAGCTATGACAGACTACGTAAAAATATTTGAAGGCAATTTTATTATTGTACAATTAATAAAAACCCGATTAGAAGACATAGGTATCAATCCCGTAATTAAAGATGAAAACGAATCTGGTAGATTAAGCGGATTTGCAGGTGCTAGATTACCGGAGGTTTTTGTTCACGAAAGTGAAGTAGACAAAGCTTTACCTATTATTGAATCTATAAATAACGAAACAGAAGCTTAAGACATACTGTTTTGATATAAAAAAGCCTTCCATTTTCATGGAAGGCTTTTTTTATGCGTGTTGTACTTAAATAACTTGTAAACTATACCGTATACATTTTATCACGTAACTCTTTGATTTTTTTGTCTTGCATATAATCGTCAAAAGTAGAATATCTATCAATAACTCCGTTTGGTGTTAACTCTACTACTCTATTTGCAACAGTTTGTGCAAACTCGTGATCATGTGTTGTAAATAACATGGTCCCTTTAAAGTTTTTTAAAGAGTTGTTAAACGCTGTAATACTTTCTAAATCTAAGTGATTGGTAGGCTCGTCTAATTGTAAAACGTTAGCTCTAGTCATCATCATTCTAGATAACATACAACGTACTTTTTCTCCTCCAGATAATACGTTACATTTTTTAAGGGCTTCTTCACCACTAAAAATCATTTTACCTAAAAAGCCTCTAATATGTACTTCTTCTCTTTCTTCTTCCGTTTGTGCCCATTGACGTAACCAATCTACTAAGGTCAAATCTGAGTTTTCAAAAAAGGTACTGTTATCTAATGGCAAGTAAGACTGCGTTGTTGTAACACCCCAATCAAACTTTCCTGCGTCAGCTTTTAAATTATTATTTAAAATTTCATAAAAAGCAGTTGTTGCTCTAGAGTCTCTAGAAAATAAAACAACCTTATCACCTTTTTGCAAGTTTAAATCAATGTCTTTAAACAAGGGTTCGCCTTCTAATGTATAAGATAATCCTTCAACATTTAAAATTTGATCTCCAGCTTCTCTATCACGATCAAAAATAATAGCAGGGTAACGACGACTTGTACGTCTAATATCTTCGATATTAAGCTTATCAATCATCTTTTTTCTACTGGTAGCTTGTTTACTTTTTGCTACGTTGGCAGAAAAACGACGGATAAAATCTTCTAATTCCTTTTTCTTCTCTTCTGCTTTCTTATTTTGTTGTGCATGTTGTCTAGCTGCTAATTGAGATGACTCATACCAAAATGTATAGTTACCAGAAAAGTGGTTTATTTTTCCAAAATCGATATCACTAATATGCGTACAAACGGCATCTAAAAAGTGTCTATCGTGAGAGACTACAATAACACAATTGTCATAATTAGCTAAAAAGTTCTCTAACCAAGCAATTGTTTCGTAATCCAAATCATTGGTAGGCTCATCCATAATAAGAACATCAGGATTTCCAAAAAGCGCTTGTGCTAATAACACACGTACTTTTTGCTTACCATCTAAATCGCCCATTAATGTGTAATGGTACTCTTCTTTGATCCCTAAGTTAGATAACATTGCTGCAGCATCACTATCTGCATTCCAACCGTTCATTTCTTCAAATCTTACTTGAAGTTCTCCTATTCTTTCTGCGTTTTCGTCTGTATAGTCTGCATATAAGGCATCTATTTCTGTCTTAATTTTATACAGTGCTTTATTTCCTTTTAAAATCGTTTCTAAAACAGTATCCGCATCATGCTTGTTGTGATCCTGAGTTAAAACAGACATACGCTTTCCTGCTTCTAAATGTACTTGACCAGAAGTTGGATCTTGTTGTCCAGAAATAATTTTTAAAAATGTTGACTTCCCAGCTCCATTAGCTCCAATAATTCCGTAGCAGTTTCCATTATTAAAAGTGGTACTTACTTCATCAAAAAGCACGCGCTTACCGAATTGAACTGATAAATTTGATACTGATAACATATTCTTTGTTTTAATTTTGTGCAAAAGTAGAAAATTAACACGAAATAGAAGCTATAGTTTACTCTTTAATAAGTTTTAACAACGCCTTAACACGAGAACTCTGATGCAAGGCATATTTTTGTTTTAATATGATTTGCCCTTATAAACTAATATATGTCTTTTAGACCCATAATTTATACAATACTTTGCTTTAGCGTTTTCTTTTCTTGTAAGAAGGATAAGGACATGTCAGACGATAACACTGCTTTTTTTGGAGGCGAAATCATTAACCCTAGCAGCAAGTATATTGTACTTTATAAATCGTCCACCATTATTGACACGGTTTATTTAGACAAAAAAAATAGATTTAAATATAGCTTCAATAATTTTGAACCTGGTTTATTTAGTTTTTATGATGGTAAAGAATCTCAATCTTTATTAGTACAACCAGGCGATAGTATTATGGTACGTGTAAATACTATGGAATTTGATGAGTCCTTAGTTTTTAGCGGAATTGGTGCCAAAGAAAACAACTACTTAATGGATTTGTTTTTAGAAACTGAAAAGCAAGAACAAGAAGTTTTGGAGATTAGCCAATTAGAACCTAAAGTCTTTGACAAAAAACTATGCGACATCCGACGTAATAAATTAGATAAACTAAAAACGTTTTCTATAAAATACAATACGTCTGAGTTATTTAACACGTTTGCAAAAGCGAACATAGACTACAACTATTTTTACAGTAAAGAAGCGTATCCTTTTATAAACTACGGTAAAAATGAAAGTGATATTTTTAAAACCTTACCGGATAACTTTTTTGATTTTAGAAAAGAAATAAACTACAACAACAGCACTTTAAAGGACTACAGACCATACGTGTCTTTTTTAAGATTTCATTTTAACAATATAGCATTACAAGAGCATTTTAAGCATTCCGAAGACGATACTTATAACAATCAGTCACTAGATTACAATTTAGATAAGCTAACGTTAATAGACGCTAAAATAAATGACACGTTTATTAAAAATAGACTGCTATATTATAACATGATTAAGTTTATTAATGTGTCTAAAAGTGTAGACGATTATGATACACTTTTAGCTTCTTTTGAAAAAAAGAGTACTAATAAGGAACAAAAATTTAATGCAACTAGTTTAGTAAATTCATACAAACTATTAAAACCTGGACATGTAATTCCTGATTTAATGGTTTTAGATAATAATGAGCAAGTACAGCATTTAAGAGCTATCATTAAAAAGCCTACGTTAATTTATTTTTGGGATGTTACGGACCGTTACCATTTAAAGGTTTGCCATGAGCGTGCTAAAGACTTAGAGAAAAAGTATCCTGAGTTTGATTTTTTAGCCATTAGCATTAACCGTATTAGTGGTAAAGAGCAAACAGAAGTATTAAAACGCAACCATTTAGGATTTACTAACGAGTATCATTTTGAAGATGCGCCAAAAGCTATTGAGCAATTATCTATAAGACCAATTAATAAGGTGTTTATTGTAGATAAAGACGCTAAGATTATTAATCCAAAAGCGAATATGTTTGACATTACTATTGAAAGCGAAATGTTATCTTTAATTAATAAGTAAGCTAATATTACCAGATAAAACATAAAAAAAAGGACTGCAATTTGCAGTCCTTTTTTTTGTTATAAAGTGTTTTAGTTTAGTCTTTTTTATGATCATCTTGCACCTCTTCATCTCTGTATTTACAACAGTCATGTACAGATCCATAAGCTTCGTCTGTAGCCTTTAATGCTTTTGTGTCATGTCCAACATTAGCAACGTTTTGCTCTATGGAAGCCAGGTCCGTTTTGTTTTCGTCAAAAATCAATTTTAACTCATGTGTATCTACACTCCAAATAGCACTTTTTACTCCTTTAGTTTTATAACATGCTTTTTCGATTCTTGATTTACACATCATGCAAACTCCATCAACCTCTAAGCTAGCTCTTTTATTTTTGTCTTGTGCAAAAGTTACTGTGGTTGCAATCATTAATAATACTAATACTAGTTTTTTCATCTTATTGGGTTTTATTGTCTTTATTTAATTTTATATCTTAATCCTGCGTAATACATACTTCCAAAAATTGGGCCATATACAAAGTTAGTATCAAAACTTGAGCCAAACGGATTGTCTGCGCTTACAATTGGATTGCTTTGTCTAACATTTGTAATGTTTTCGCCACCTAAATATACTTCAAATTTTGGAGAAAATACTCGTGTCATTTGTGCATTTAAGGTTCCTATTGTCCCTGAATACTCATCTAATTGATATTGAACTGGGTTATTAAGTGTTGACGGGAAACGTTGCTGACTTAACCAATTATAGGTTACATCAAATTTCCAATTACTATTATTTTTAATTTCAGTCTCATAAGACGCATTTGCAAACACACGGTGTTTTGGTGTCAATGGTTTGGTAAGTTTACCCGTTTGGTATTGCGTTTTAACATCGTAATACTTGTAAGCCGTTCTAATATTTAAATGTTCCAACAGATTATAATTTAACTCTACCTGAAAACTATTAGCATAGCTACTACCTTCTAAATTATAAAAACTAACCTCTTGTGGGTTTTCTAAATCTACCACAACTTGATTCTGAAAATCTGTACGGTAAAAATCAAACGTAACATCGGCAGCCCTTCCAAACAGGTTAAATCCTTGTAAGTAAGACACACCATAATTCCATGCAATTTCAGGATCTAAACCATAAATATTTCCAGTAGTATTTAAAATTGAAATATTACGCGATGATGCAAATAAGTTCTGGTTTTCAGCAAAAATATTGGCACTACGCTTACCACGACCTACGGAAGCTCTAAAAGCTGATTTACTCCAAGGAGAGTAACGCATGTGCAGTCTTGGTGTAATAAATTCGCCTAATAAATTATGAGAATCCACACGTAATCCAGCGGTTAGCGTAAACATTTCTAAATTATCAAAAGAATACTCAAAAAACCCTCCAAAACTACGTTCCGTTCTTGCAAAACCTTGACCGATAGCAAACTCGTCATAATCATCATAGGTATAATTTACACCCGTTTTAATTTTGTGTCTAGAATCGTCAATAATAGAGTTATAAATAACATTAGAATAAATACTGGTATGATCAATATTATATTGGTTTAAACCAAAATAAGAGTCTTGTTTATGATTACTAAACGCAAATTGGAGACCCACACTTTGCCAAGGTATTTCTGGGTTTACATAGCCTAACTTAGCAGATAACTCGTAACGCTCCGTATCAATCTCACTTCCCCAAGCATTTGTAGTAAGCTTGTCTGTGTTAGGATCAAAATCTAATTGTCCCGATTGTTTTTGGTCATTTAAATAGCGTAAGTTAATAAAACTAACAAACCCTTTTTCTGGATTTGTATATTGCCAACGGTTCATGACATTAACCTGATTGTATAAAGGCATATCCATAAAACCATCGTTATTTACATCATGCTTTTCTTGGTGCGTATTACCATGTAAGTACACTCCTGTACTCCACTTATCACTAACGTTTGTATTAAAATGTGTGTTTAACTCTAAACGCGTACTGCTAGCGCCATAAAGATTTACAAAAAAGGCATTATCCGTTGTTGGCTTAACTAGCTCTGCATTAATCTGCCCAGCAATACTCTCAAAACCATTAACAACACTACCCGCGCCTTTTGTAATCTGAATACTTTCCACCCAAGTCCCTGGAATAAAACTTAATCCAAATGCCTGAGAAGCACCTCTGATAGACGGTATATTTTCTGTAGCAATTAAAATATAAGGACTAGATAAACCTAACATTTTTATTTGTTTGGTTCCTGTTACCGCATCGCTAAAATTAACGTCTATGGACGGATTAGTTTCAAAGCTTTCTGATAAATTACAGCATGCTGCTTTTAATAACTCGTCACTACTTACCAACAATGTATTTTGGGCTCTTAAATAAGACCTTGATGTTGCTTTTTTTCTTGACTGTACAACGACTTCATCCAAATCGCTTGTTGGGTTTAAATAATGTGTAATTGCTTTTGCAGAAGTTATAGTAAGCGTATCCGATTTAAAACCAACATAACTAATTACTAGTTGCTTATATTCTGTAGTGTATGGTAACGTAAATTGCCCATTAATATCTGTAGATGTCCCCACACTTGTGCCTAACCAAATTAGGTTAGCGCCAAATAACGGTTGCTGTTTGGTATCTGGATTAGCCTCGTGTATTACACCTGTCAATTGGGTTTGACTTACCATTATAAATGGTAAAAAGCTAAATAAAATGAATAGTTTTTTCATAATTAATTATACATTTTAATTAGCATCCAAACTGCCATGATTAACATGATGGTATTTTCTATAAATGTGGCTTTGGTCATTGGTAATTTTAAAGCTGTACCCAAACAGGCACATTGTATTGCTTTTTTATCTAAAAGTGCTTTGGTAACGCCTATTGTGGTGATTCCTAAAATTAAAATTGTTGCGCCTAATGCAAATGGTAATTGCATGCGTGTTAAAAATAGTAATCCTAAAGCTAGCTCCAAAAAAGGATAAATAAGTCCGTACTGCGGAATTGCTTTAGCTAACGGATCGTACATTTTAAAGCTTGTGGAAAACCCTTTTAAATCTAAGAATTTAAAAAAGCTAAAAACAATATAAAATAGCCCCATAAAATCTAGCATAAAACTAGCGGTATTCCAGGGTTTATAATTTAATAATACGGCTGCTGCCGAAATATAGCCGAAGATTAAAAACAAAGGAAACAGTTGCTTCCATTGGCTTTTTACTTCAACCGAAGCTAATACGTTTGGCGCTGCTTCCGTTTTACTAATTGTAAATTTTGAAGGCAACCCATCCTGAAGTTGCTGTATTGTAATAGGTTTTGACAAGTCAATCTGTGCTTCGGCTTGTTCTAAATTTACCGAAACAGCTGTAACATGTTCTATGGATTGTAATGCTTTTTCAACAGAAGCCTTACATCCATTACAGGTCATGCCTGTAACATTGTATGTGTGTGTCATTATATATATTATTTAATAAATAGTACCATTATAAAGGTTCCGCGTAAGCGAAACTAATAAAAGCACAATATCAAATAATATAAACATCGTGAAGGACCTGATAATCTAATATCAGATTGGGTGGTGCATAATTTTTATGCGGAATGCTTTGCTTTGGTAAACTTTTAAATAAATGTAAGTAACTATAAACAAAGGTTGTAATTATGTATTGTGTGCTAAAATCTAGATCACTAAACGTGTTAAGTTTTAATTGATCCTGTCCTTTAATAACTTGTACGGTATCACTACAACACGATTTAGTTTTTGTAGGAGTAATAGTAGTATCCGCATCTACGCCACATTTTTTAGCTTTAGTAAAAACAGCGGTATCCACTAAATGATCGCCACAGTAATGACTCTCTATGGTAAAAGATAATGTTGAAAACAACACCACTAATGCCATAACAAAAGATACCCCTTTATATATTACTGTTTTTATCACGGTACAAAAGTACAAAATAGTTTAATTAGTACTAGAGTTTTAAAAAAGGTTTAACATGTATTTTAAAACTACACAATAATTTCGGCACAATTAATGTTAAGTTATATCTTTGACAATTAAATACGGATTTTATGAAATTTAAATTAACCATATTAGTAACGCTTATAGCCTTAACATTTAGTTTTGGGCAAGACAACAATGCCTTTAAAAGTGGCGAAAAGCTAGTGTTTTCTGCTTCTTACAACATGTCTGGTATTTTAACTGATATTGCAGAAGTTAAAATGGAAGCTAATGAGATGAAAACAAGTGCTTCCACTCTATTGCATTTAAAATGTACCGCAACAACATATAGTAACTTTGATAGCTTTTTTAAAATTAGAGATTTATATGAAAGTTATGTTAGCCCAAGAACGGTAACACCATATTTATATAACAGAGAGATTAATGAAGGTGGTTATTATAAATACGTAAAGTATAAGTACAACCATAAGGCTAATTTAGTGGAGAGCTTAATTAGAAAAAAGTCAAAAAACTTTGCTTCTGGATTTTGGGATAGAAATGAAAAAGTAAAAATAAATAATGGTACAAGAGATATTGTAGCTACTATTTATAAAATTAGAACTTTGGATATTAAAAAAGCGCCTATTGGTGCTTCGGACACGTTTACTGTATTGTTTGATAATAAATTGACTAAATTCAGTTTTAAATTATTAGCTAAAGAAACTATAAATACTGCTTTGGGTAAAAAAGAATGTTACAAACTAGCTATTGGTGCTGCAGGTACTAACGTACTAAAAGGTAATAACTCTAATATTTTATGGTTAACTGCAGACGAAAACAAAATACCTGTATATGCTAAGTTTAAAGTAGCTGTTGGTAGTGGTGAATTAAAAATTAAATCTGCAACTGGTTTAAAAAACTAATATATTATGAGAAAAACAAGTATTATTTTAGGATTGATTTTTGCTGTTCTTGCTGTAGTTTTAGCCGTATTACCGTTATATAAATTAGCATTTATCCCTGCTGTTTTGGCTTTTATTTTTGGAATTATAGCCTTTTTAAAATCAAAAAAGGAAGCAAAACCAACACATGTTATTCAGGTTATATTTTTGCTAACTATTATTAGTTTAGGATTAGCAACTTACAAAACAATCTTTACTGTATCCGAAGTTGGCGACACTAAAGACTTGCAACAAACAGAAGATAAATTAAACGAAGAAGCTAAAGAAGAATTAGACGATCTTATAATTATTGACTAAGAAACGCTTACCGTTTTATTTATAGATTTATAGGGCTTTTTAAGCCTATGTTAAAATGAAAAAATAAGTTGGAAACAACTTATTTTTTCTTGTATTTTTGAAAGTATAACTTTATAAATACTTTTAAATGAAATCCTTACTTTCAATAGCCTCTTTAAGTCTATTATTTATTGCTTGTGGAAGCTCTCAAAAAAGCAAAACAACCAATACAAAAGTGGCCGACCCAAGTGTGTACGCTGCGACTATTACACAAGACGATTTAAAAACGGCTTTGTACACCTTTGCTTCTGATGCATTTGAAGGTAGAGAAACTGGTGCCGAAGGGCAAAAAAAAGCTATCAACTTTTTAAAAGAACATTATATCCAATATGGTGTTCCTGCTGCTAAAAAAGATGGGAATTACTTTCAAAATGTCCCTTTACAATTACAATCTAAACCAGATGTTGCTTTAACCATAAACGGTAAAGCATTAAAAAATCTTGAAGATTTTGTATCTATAAACCCAATGGAAACTAGCCAACTTCAGGCTGGGGAGATTGTAAATCTTGGTTACGGAATCCAAGATGATGCTTTTTCTAACTACGGTACTATTGATATTAAAGACAAAGTCGTGTTTTTTATTAATGGCGAACCTAAAAACGCGGACGGTACTTATGTTATCTCTGGAACTAAAGCGGCTTCTAAATGGTCAAATTTTAGAGAAGAATTTGCTTTAAAAAGAGATTTAGCACTAGAAAAAGGCGCTAAAGCTGTATTATACTACAATCCTGATGTTTTTGCTATGGCTGCCTTACGTTATGGTACTTCTAGCGGTAGAATGAGTTTGGTAAGTACTGATAAAAACATGTTTTACTTTTTAGTAAACACACAGACCGTAAAAGCATTGTTTAACAAAGACATTACTAGTTATGATACGTCTTTTAAAAACGAAACTATTACCACTACTCTAGATTTAGATTACACTAACAATTCTAAAGCATTAGCGTCAGAAAACGTTGCTGCAATTATTAGAGGAAGCGAAAAACCAGACGAATACGTCATTGTTTCTGCACATTTAGATCATGAAGGTGTTAAAAATGGCGAAGTATATAATGGTGCTGACGATGATGGATCTGGTACAGTTGCTGTTTTAGAAATTGCTGAAGCATTTGCAAAAGCTAAAAAGGATGGTCATGGTCCAAAAAGATCAATGGTATTTTTAAATGTAACTGGAGAAGAAAAAGGATTATTAGGAAGTAGACATTATACGGACAACGATCCTATTTTTCCATTAGCTAATACCGTTGCTAACCTTAACATAGATATGATTGGACGTATTGATCCTAAACGTAAAGAAGGTGACCGTAACTACATCTATTTAATAGGAAGTGATAAATTAAGTACAGAACTGCACGAGATATCTGAAAAGGTAAACACAAAGTATACTAACGTTGAGTTAGACTATACTTATAACGACGATAACGATCCTAATCGTTTTTACTACAGATCAGACCACTATAACTTTGCTAAAAACAATATCCCAGTAATATTCTATTTTAATGGTACACATGACGACTATCACAGACCAAGTGATACACCAGACAAAATTGAGTACGATTTATTAGAAAACAGAGCACGTTTAGTCTTTTACACTGCATGGGAATTAGCCAATCGTGATGAAAGAATAAAAGTTGATAAAGGAGAATAAAACTTCCTCATATCCCGTAATATTTACGGGATATGAGGAACAAAAGTAATCATATAACTAGTTGTAAAACATTTGAAAAACTGAACTCACTAGAAAATATAATTTTAGAAGAAATCATTAAGTTCGATTCAAAAGCGAACGAATTAATAAATATTCTCGGAACTGAATTTGACCTTGACTTATCAAAAGAGCATCCTTTTGGAAAGTTAATTACGCGACAAAATGATTTATGGAAAGGTTCTTTACCTGATAATTGGATTTATCAATTTCACGGAAGTCATTGTCGATTTGAAAATAAGATTAATAACCAAATTTTAGACATAACAATAAATGGCGGAATAAATTATGGGATTTTTAATGAGTCAACTTTACTATGGTTTATAGAAACCACTAAAGAGTTGAATGATATTTACGAAAAGATTAAAGCTAGTGAGGTTTTGTCTGAATGCTTAAATACCTTAGAACAAGAAAATTATATAATTGATATTGGAGATTTCGGATATAAATCATTAATCCTTAATAATGAGCGGCCTGATGAATAAAAAATGTTGAAGGATTTTTGAACAAACTGAAATGAAACATACAATATTACTCTTATTTATATTTTTATTGAGTTGCGGAAATAATACCAAAGCGGAAAAATTTGATGAAGTAAAATGGAGAAACGGAAGTCAAATTGAACGTGGAAATATGTCGACTGATTTAGTTGAGAGTAAAATACTAATCGGAAAATCCAAATCTGAAGTGATAGAAAAAATCGGATATCCGAAAGATAGCACTAAAACTAATTTTTACTATTTAATAGATTTCGGATATATGACACCATTTCATTTAGATGTAAATTTTGACTCAATCGATTTAAAAGTAAAAGATGCCACTTTAACTGATTAAAAAAAACGTTTTACAACAATGTATAAAAATAATTGCGGTTTAGTGCTAAAACAAAGGTAGTTGCGGGTTTGCTACATCTGATTTTCCTGCGGAAAATCCTCGCACGCAAACCCGCAACTATTCTTATACTAGACCGTTACCTGCAAGCTGAAAACCAACATAGAGAATGCCTAAAATTATATTCATTTTATTAACACCATTTCTTCTTTCGTGTGACTCGGAACCAGATATTAACGATCTAAAACAATGGACTTATGAAATTGATTCTGAATATGAACCCACTATTAAACCGCTGAACGATACAATAAAACCAATAGGATTAATTAAATTCATAAGAACGGAATCAATTAAAGACAAACAAAGGGAAGAAATTTATTTGGAAGATTGGTTTCCATCAATATATTTTGAAATATATGACAAAACCGAATTAGAGCATTGCAAAAAAATATCAAAAACGATTAAAATGTTTTCGAGTTGTGAAAAAGCAAATGTTGGTGGAGACTTAATTCTGGTGAAAAATTATGTTTTTGTAAATCGTGGATACTGTTTGAATTGTGTTCAATCAGAAGTTGAAACTGATTATTGTCGACCAATATTGGATTTAATATTTTCCGAACTGAATTTGAATGGAAGTCGAGATTTACAAGAAATAAATGAAAAAATTGGAATGAAAATAAATAAAGCCAGCAGGTAACACCGTATATAATTTATTGCTGGTTCTAGCCTACTTACGAAAATCCTCGCGGATTTTCTATTCGGTTTTTATTTACTAACTTTAGTGCTTAAACCACGCAACAAACCATATACAAACACGATGGTGAACATTCGGCGAAAAGGCCGACCCAATTTGCTTCGTTGTTCGCTGCGCTACCAACTCCCGCCCATTGGGAAATGTTCACCATCGCAGGGCTAAACCAAATCAATTTTAGCCGTAGGATAAGAGACCTATCCGCCAGAAACGGCCTTCTACCGCACATCGAGTGAAAACGTTACACCATCATCAGCTAAAAGTAATTTGGTCAGGCTCTATTGTCTTTTTTTCTTTTTATGTATCTTCGATACACAACATCAAAAAAATCCAGAGCCTAACTACGTTTAGCCCTGCGTTAGCTGTAAGTTGAAAACCCAACCAAGAATAAAGAATGTCAATAAAAATTAAGCAAGCACTTACTGAATCTTTAATTAAGATTGAAAAGAAAGATTTTGATGAAGGAACAATCCGAACCTTGCTAATAGTTTCTAGAGAATATTTAAAATATGATGGATTAGTTAAAGAATTAGCTCATTTCATTGCTCATCCAAAAAGAAACAGAGGGATTTTTCATAAAAAAGTTAACTCAAGATATGCCAAATTTAAATTATTAGATGAACAGCTTCTAAAAAAGCAACCTGAAATAAAAACTGAAGAAGAACTAAGTGATTATATGTTGGGTGGAATTGATTTAGAAAAAGTTGAATCTAAGTTGTTTAATATCCTGTATTTTGACGGACTTGATGATTTACCAGAAAGTCATTTAATAAAATATACTGGATTCACAAAAGCACAAGCTGAAAAAACTCTAAAAGAAAATTACACAAAAAAGGAAAATTTCTATTACTTAAATACGCTCAGAACTAAAAAAATGATTTCTCTTCTTCAAGAGTTACCTAATATTAATGAGGATAAAGAAATTCAAAAATCTATTTTACAAGGTCAAGAATTAATTAGAAAGGTAAATTCAAGTATTGATTCTTTGCAAAAAGTAATAAGAGGTGCAATACATTTTCATTCTGTATTTGATACTAATTCACTAACTTCTGACTTTGAGAATAATTTCAAGAAAATATTAAACGAATTTAATATTGACTCTAAATACACAAACATCATTACAGATAATATTCAAGAAATTTTAATCTGTCTAATGACATTAATACACGACTCGATTTTTGAATTTTATGATAAAAATACAGCTAGAGTATATTTATGTGCATATTTGGAGAATAATGAGATTAAAGAAAGAGAATCTATTTCTCAAAAAGAAATACTTTATGAAAATGGTGTTTTAGCTTTATATACAAACTATAAATTTGAAAGTAAATCAAACTCATTTCCGTTGTTCGTTTCCGAAATAAAATTGAAAAATCATATTGATAAAGAAGATTTTATGAATAAAAATATTGACCGTTCAATTAGCGAAATTCCTTGGATAAGTGCTAAACGAGAAAATGAGAAACTGAAATTAAAAACCTACAGCTAACACCGTGTATAATTCATTGCTAGTTAGAGCCTACTTACGAAAGTCCTCGCGGACTTTCTATCTGTGATTTATTTGCTAACTTTAGTGCTTAAACCACACAACGAAATCATACACAACAACGTTGCCTACAATTGCAAGGCTCAATTCAAAACGTGTAAAACCGAATATAAAAATCACTGATTTTAAGCTAACTTTATTAGTCTTTAGCTAGTTAAAAGTGTACAGTTAACCAATCCAGAGTTTTAGCCTGATAATGTAAAAAAAATACGATCTTCCGATATTCACTCAGACGCAATAGTTACGCACACCGAATTAGCTTGTTGCTCAAAAAAGTAAAATTTAAAAACTGTAGGCAACACAGCATATAAAAAATTGTTTACTTTAGTGTCTAAATTATGGAAGTTGTCTATTTACTTACTGCTGAAATTCCTTCGGAATTTCATTGCGCGCAAATCACAACTTTCCATATCCAACACGTTGGCAACTATATGGAGAAACAATTTTACATTCCTTTCAAAAACTCGGAATTTAACACAGAAAATTGCTTTCTATGTGGTCATAAGATTGAAGGAAAAATAACTCGTGAACACGTCTTTCCAAAATGGCTACAAAAAGAATTTGATTTATGGGATAAAACTATCTCAATAACTAACGAAACAACTATTCAATATAAAAACCTTACTGTTCCATGTTGCTCGAAATGTAATAATGAACATTTATCCATTTTAGAAAGCAATTTCCAAAAATTAATGCAAAAAGGATTTAAAGAATTGACTTCTTTTGACGAACAAGTTGTTTTTGATTGGTGTGGTAAAATATTATATGCAACAAGGCACAAAGAATTATCATTACTTTATGACAGACAAAAACCTGAGTTGGGTTCAATAATATCTGATGAAGAATTTCAAAGCTATTCGTGTTTTCAACTTTTTCTACAATCAATTCGCTACGAAACTACTTGGAATGTTAAACCTTGGAGTCTATTCTTTTTTGAATCCGAAACAGAAAGTTTCTTCTACCAGACAAGAGTTAGCTTTCCATGTTTATCAATTAAGCTTGGAAAACACATAGTTATTGTTCTTTTCGAGGATAATAACGCCATAGAAAATCATTTTGAAAATTTTAAACAAATAAGGTTTACACCTCTTAGTTTCGTTCAACAAATTGAGATTACCGCTTATCTTTTTTATTCGGCTTCTATAAAAGCAAAAATCCCATACTATCATTCTCATTTTTTCAATGGTCATTTGACTGTAAATAGTTCTAGTGACATCTATAGCAAAGAATTTGATTATGATGATTTTGCTCTCTATTATAGAATGATGTTATTCGAAGTAGGAATTGAATTTAAAGAAAAAATTCACACAGGAAACGGAATGATAAACACTAGTCTAATTGATAAAAATAATGAGCCTTTAATTAAATAAAATACAGTTGCCAACACCGTATATAATTTATTGCTAGTTCTAGCCTACTTACGAAAATCCTCGCGGATTTTCTATTCGGTTTTTATTTACTAAATTAGGTGCTTAAACCACGCAACAAACCATATACAAACACGTTACCCAACATTAAAAAAACCAAGAAGATGAAAAACAACTTTAAAATATTACTTCTCATTTTATTAGTTACATCTTGCAAAGTAGAAGACAGATATTATGATTTGAGTCAAGAAGGTAAAGAGTTATTAGCCTATGAAACAGGTGAGACTTTTCAACTCAAAAACATAGAAACTGATGAAATTGTATCTTTTTTTGTTGAATCGAAAACTATAGAATATGTTGAAGATGGTCCTAATGAGTCATCATTTATATTTGGATCTTCTTCAGAAGAATTTATAGAAATTGGAAGAATTTTGTTTACGGATAATTCGAATTGCTATAATGGTGAAATTCAAGTAAAAGGAGATAGAGATAATGGTTTTGAATTTACAGCTTATCTTTATGATTGTTTTGGAGATGACTTCTATTATTTTCAAAACGAATTTATTAACTCAACTAATGTAGAAGGAGTTGAATACTCAAATGCTTATTTACTCAGAAATTATCCGAAAACTCTTTATTATTCAAAAGAAAAAGGAATTTTAAAAATTGTTGATTTCGATGAAAACACATTGTTTAGTCTTATAGAATAAAACGTTGGGTAACACCGTATATAATTTATTGCTAGTTCTAGCTTGCTTACGAAAATCCTCGCGGATTTTCTATTCGGTTTATATTTGCTAAATTAGGTGCTGAAACACGCAACAAACCATATACAAAACCGTTGCCTACAATTGCAACGCTCAATTCAAAACGTGTAATACCGAATATAAAAACCACTGATATTAAGCTAACTTTAATAGTTTTTAGCTAACGTAAAGTACACAGTTAACCAATTCAGAATTTTAGCCTGATAATGCAAAAAATACGATCTTCCGATATTCACTCACACGTAACAACGACGTAAACCGAATTAGCTTGTTACTCAAAAAAAGTAAAATTTAAAAACTGTAGGCAACACAGCATATAAAAAATTGTTTACTTTAGTGCTTAAGTTATGGAAGTTGTTTATTTTCTTACTGCTGAAATTCCTTCGGAATTTCATTGCTCGTAAACACAACTTTCCATATGCAACACGTTGCCTACAATTGCAAAACTCAATACAAAACTTGTAAAACAGAATATAAAAACCACTGATTTTAAGCTAGCTATAATTGTCTTTAGCTAACGTAAAGCACACAGTTAACCTATTTAGAATTTTAGCCAGATTGTGGATCTAAAACACCGATTAAAAGCCTGTTATTTTTTAGCGATTTTTTTTTTAGAATTTTAAGTTAGTAAAAACAAAAAAGCAAGTAATACAGATTTCCACTCAGACGTAACAACGACGTAAACCGAATTAGCTTGTTGCTCAAAAAAATAAAAATTAAAAACTGTAGGCAACACAGCATATAAAAAATTGTTTACTTTAGTACTTAAGTTATGGAAGTTGCTTATTTACTTACTGCTGAAATTCCTTCGGAATTTCATTGCGCGCAAATCACAACTTTCCATATCCAACAACGTTAGCATACATTAAAACCGAATCGTAATCGAGAACCAAAATTGAAATATTAAAAAGTGGAAAAAGAAGAAATTAGAATTGCTTTTAATGAAATTAAAGGATTTCTCGATAAATATTTTCCTGACAATTATAACGAATCAGAAGAATATGAGGAATGTTACCACATTAATGTTTACTCCCAAGACGAAGAAGATTCATCAGTTTGGTTTGAATTTGATATTGGAAATTCGGAATTAATTGTTGGTTATGGAATTAGTCATATTCATTATGGTAAACAATACGGAATAGAAATATCAGAAGGACTAAATCGACTTTTAGATTTTTTTACCACAAAAATGAAAAGGACTGATTATTATAAAGGCAAGGTGAATTTTAAGAATGTGTATGAAATGAAAAGAGAAAATGGAACTTATGAAAATTTAGGAACAAGTTCTATGCTATTTCTCTATCCTTTTTGGAAAGAAACTACTAAAAAAGTGACTGAACATTCTGAATTAATAAAAGACGAAAATATTAAAACGGAACTTGGAAAAATAAGAGACCGAATAAATAACGTATGCTAACACCGTATATAAAAAATTGCTGGTGTTGGGCTTAAATAAAGGTCGTTGCACGTTTGCTACGTCTGAATTTCCTTCGGAAATTCCTCGCACGCAAACCCGCAACTTTCCATATACAACACGTTGTAAGTAATCTGAGAAACCCAATGTTCACGAGAAAAAAAATGAAATATGCGGAATTAAAACCAGGAGATAGAATTCGAAAGTTAGTCGAAGAATTCGTTCAACCTGAACTTACTTCGCTTGGATTTAAACTTCTCAAATCAGAACTGACTTTTAAAAGAAAAATAGGCGATTTTACTCAAGAAATCTACTTTGCTAAAAATCAGCGAAATTTTGGAAATACTATTGTTTGTTTTTGGACAATTTTGTCTGTTAAATCAAACTACTATGTGAAATGGCACGAAAAAAAATACGGATTTAAACCAATGAATGAATTTGTTGAATCTTGGTATGATAACCATATAAAGACTTGGAATACCGATTTTTGGAATGCAGGACATTATGACTTAACCGAATTTGATAATGTCAAACTAATGAACGATTTGACAAAAAACATTTTAACAATTGGATTACCCATATTGGATAAAGTTTCTGATTGGGAAGGTGCAGCAGACAGTTTAATGGAAAGACAACGTTTTGGGTTTATTTCAAAAATATTTGACTTTTATATTTTGGCTGGAAAAGAGGAAAAAGCAATTGAATCTCTAAAAACAGCGGAAGATTATTTCAACAGTGTTGAGGATGTTCCGAGTGAGAGATTTGAGGAAATAAAATTAAAAAAGACTACTTACAACATTGTATAAAAATAATGCGGTGGTAAGTGCTTAATCAAAGGTTAGTGCATTTTTGTTACGTCTGATTTTCCTTCGGAAAATCCTCGCACACAAAACCGCACTATTCTTATACGTAACCGTTGTGTACAATAGTGACATAGAGAAAAATGAAATTCAGTAAACCAGCATATCCAACAGTTTATTTTAGTGAAGAGATTTGGGTTAAGTGTCCAAAGTGCTCTGAACCGGCTTTGGTTAAAACCGAATTACCGAAATATACAATACCGTTTCCAACAGGACATAAATCTGTATGTAATTGTAAATCTTGTGGATTTCAAGACTCTGAAAATGATAAATGGTCAGGATATGTACAAGGTTTTATAAACCGAGCCTGTGGAAATTGTGGAAGTGGAATATCCCATACGACAGAACCCACAAGAAAACCTTATGAATTATCTGAATTAACTTGTGGAGTTTGTAAGACCAAAAGAGAATATGAAATTCAATGGTTCCAGTATCGTAATGACAAGGCAACTGACCCGTACTTTGGATTTGACCTATGGCTTCAAACCAGCATAAAAGACAATGTACTTTGGTTGTATAATATTGACCATTTAGATTATCTAAAAGAATATGTTGAAGCTAAGCTGAGAGAAGATGATGGAAGGCACAAATACTCTATGATAACAAATTTGCCTCAGTGGGTTAAGTCAAGTAAGAACCGTGATGTGATAGTCAAAAAACTAAATAAACTAAAACACGAATTTGAAAAGAAAACTGTACACAACACCGTGTATAATTAATTGCTAGGTCACTGCCGACTTACGAACATTCCTGCGGAATATTCTATCTGTGATTTATTTGCTAAATTAGTTGCTTAACCACGCAACTAACCATACACAAGACCGTTGTAAGTAATATGAAAAAAACATTCAGCATAATATTAACCTTTATTGGAATCTCATTCTGTCTTGCTCAAAACGGAGTAATTAAAGGAAAAATAATCGCGGAAATTCCAGAAGAAGTGGAATTGATTGCCGGAAAGACAAAAGTAATTCTTGAGATTAAAGGAATTGAAATAAGCACAATTGTAGATGAAAATCTTAATTTTTCATTTTATAATCTTGAATCTGACTCAATCCGAATTAGAACAGAACCAGATTATTATGGAAGAAAAAGAACCGGAATAGGATTTATCAAACCTAATGATACTATCGAATTTAAAATCCCTCTAGCTTTATCCTGTAAATATGACCAATCAAAAGAAAACAAAACTTGTCCAGTTTGTAAAAAAGAAGACCAAGTTATTCCAATTTCATATGGACTTATTGCAGAAATAACCAGAAAAGGTGAAAAGAAAAAAGAAAAGGAATATAAATCTGGTGGATGTGTAACGACTGGATGCGATCCAAATTGGTATTGCAAAAGGGATGATATAAACTTTTGACAAAATACTACTTACAACAACGTGTATAGTCAATTGCTTGATGGTGTTTAATGATTACCACGGAAATTCTGCCGAATTTCCTCTACGCTGTTTCTTTTTGCTATCTTAGTGCTCACAGCAACTAACCATACACAAACTCGTTGTAATGCATTTGAGAAAAACAGGAATTGACAATAATGAAAGAAGTATTATTAACTAATAAAGAGAAAACAGATCTTGAAAATAAACTTCAAAATTATAAATCTCACAGAAACAAACAACTTAAAGAATTTTTAATAATAATTGTAATTGGTACAATAATTGGCGGATTCTCAGCTTATCTAAATAACGATAATGTGAAACTTTTATCTGGACTGTTAGGAATCATGATTGTTTTGTTAATCCCTCTGACAATTGCATTTTTGACTTCTAAAAAAGGAATCAATAATCTTATGTCTGATTTAAAAATTGGAAAAAAAACAGAAGGAAAAGCGACAATAAAATCAATAAATATTTTCAATAGAAAAATTAGTTTATCAAACGGAATTAAGGTGTTTGAGCCAAACGAATATTATGAAACATTTAAAAAAGGAGATTTGATTAAATATAAGATAAGTCCGAGTAACGAATTTATTTTTTATTGTAAAAAAGAATAAAAACGCATTACAACACCGTGTATAATTAATTGCTTGGTCACTTCCGACTTACGAACATTCCTGCGGAATATTCTATCTGTGATTTATTTGCTAAATTCGGTGCTTAACCACGCAACTAACCATACACAAATTCGTTGTGCTTAATGCCGAAAAAACCGAATGCCAAAAATCGAAAACATAAAACAGTTTGCACTTTTAGAGGAATTTGAAACCTCTGACAAGTTGAT
>NZ_FORM01000017.1 GCF_900114005.1 Olleya namhaensis | reverse complement strand
CAATAAGTCCAACAACTGAAATTGTCACAATTCCAAAAATCAGAAGTCCATATTTTAATGCTTTGCTCAATGTTTGTTTTAAATTGCGTAGAACGGAATTGTATAAGAATAGTAGGGCGGAAAAAACGCACGAACCATTCGGTAAAACACAAGCCGAATTTTTAAATTTTTCTTATTATCTTTTTTTCTCAATAAGCCAAATTTAAAAATTTGGCGACTTCGCAAAAATCCCCAAGCCATTGAATTAAGCACTAATTGCCCTATTATTTTTATACGGTGTTACCTGCTGGCATTTCTCAAATCAGTATTCTAAAGCTAAAGTACAAATCTTTATATTCCATAAAGTCCTCGTAACCTATTCCAAAAGAAATTCTATTTACTGGAAAACCATTATTAAAATTAATATCCTTAAAAATTTCAGCTTTGTAATTAATTTGATTTTCAAATACTGATGTAGAGAGTGTCGTGCTTACATTGAGTTTTGAAAACCATTTAGAAGCATAAAAATGACCTCCGATTTTATTATAATTCCTGCTCAAATAGTCAAATCCAACTCCTATGCCTAAGTTTTTTTTAAGATTTAATCCATATTTAATTTGATGATTTTCAAATTTATTTCGTCTGTCATTTATATTGACATTTCTATTCTGATAATTATAGGCTATATAATCTGAAAGATTAGAATTTTTATGAAATATATTCCATTTGGCTATTTGTAAATTCAGATGATGAAATCCGTTGTTGTCAAAGTTGTACTGTAACGAGCTACTTCCGTTTATTTTTGTTTTACCGATATACGTCGCAGAATAGGAAGTGAAAAAACCTAAAGGTAATTTTGTAGCTCCACTATAGCCCAATTCTAAAGAATTTGATACATAACACATATTTACCATTCCTCCAGAATTGTAACAGCCTTTCTTTGGTAGTGTTTCTTTAAATTTTGTGTACACCTCTTTAAGCTTTAAAGTATCGGATATTTCTTTTACTAAGTCCATAACTATAATTGCTTCTGGAATTGAATCTTGCGAAGATGGTGTCCAGTAGTTTTTTTGCCAGTAACTTTCTTTGTTTGAATGTTCTACTATGTATGTGATTCCGTCCATTCCTTGACTCCATTTTTCTATATTCTTATCTGACGGAAGTTCTAATATTTTGGAATTTTGTACAATATTATAGACGTTTTGTGATTGTTTTGATGTGAGTAGAATTTTATTTGTAAATGTTTCGGTTTGACTTCTGTTAGCTTTTTTGGTATGATAAATATAATTTACAATTACTCCATTTATAACAGAACTATCTTTTGATATTTCAATTACCTGTCCGTGATTCCAAAATCTAAAATTGAAGTCATCTTCTGATTTTTCAAAATCTTTTAAGTCCAATGTCTTTCGAAATTCAACATTCCTTTTGTACCAATAAGCAGTATCTCCTTTTATTTCTTTGGTTTGAGAAAATAGAGTCTGAACCAACAATAAAAACGGGATGATGATGATTTGCAGTTTGTTCATTTGCTTGCAGGTAACGTTTATGTATAAGAATAGTGCGGTTTTGTGTGCGAGGATTTTCCGCAGGAAAATCAGATGTAACAAAAGCGCACGGACTCTTGATTAAACACTAAACTAAGCATTATTTTTATACGGTGTTACCCAACGTTTTTTATTTCTATTTTATAAGTCAAAACCTCTTTTCCAGTATCACAATTCAATTCCAAGGTTTTATCTTTCGTTTCTACTATTTCCCAATTTACAGAAGGAATATTTTTTTCCAAAACTTGCACTTCACGATTGTCAATTCCGATAAAAATCAGATTTGTATTTGGTTTTTTAGTCGTATTCCATTGTTGAAGTAAAATTCCATTAGAATAAGTAAAAAACCAATCTCCAAACAACTTATTCTCTAAAAATTCAATTTTCGGTTCGCTCTTCAAATTCAGATATGCTGGTCCAAATCTGATTTCACTAACATATTTTTGATAAATACTTATTCCGTTAAAGTTTGTATAAATATTCCATTGCTCGATATTAGACGATTCAATTTCTAATTCTAATTCAGTTTCTGATTTAAAAAATAGTCTTTGAAAAAAAGCAAATATTCCAACAAACACCGTTATTATAATTCCAACAATCAAAATTATTGGAAAAAGAATGATTACTAAAACATTCATTATTCCACTCAAAATTCGGTTGCCTTCTATCGGCTTTTTTATTTTGTTAATGAGTTGAATGTTAATCTGTCGTAGCATTTTTGGTAAATGTTGGGTAACGGTCTTGTGTATGAATAGTTGCGGTTTTGTGTGCGAGGAATTTCCGAAGGAAATTCAGACGTAACAAAAATGCAACTACCTTTGTTTAAGCACTAATTTAAGCAATTTTTTATACACGTTGTTAGCTTTAGTTGTGACACCTTTGAGTGAGCACGTTTTGTTGTTATTCCGCTTTTCAGTTCCGCAAACTTGCTCAAATTCCGCTTGAGTGATAATTCCGTTTTATTCAATCAATTTATTATAATATGGCATTATCAATTCCTCTAATTTTTTCCGTTGCGATTTTGTCAAAGAATGTCCTTTCGGTGGATATGTTTTGGTTGGATTAATAGCCAATTCAATTAGTAATTCTTTTATTATTTCGTTTCGGTCAATTCCGCGTGATAATATTTTGAACGTTGTATTATTCTGAATAACTGGTCTGTCCCAATTCGAATTCTCAAAGAGTTGAGAAGAAATTGAAAAAATGTGAGCAACTCCAATCCAATCATCAGGAATAACTTCGATAATTGCTTTCACATCTTTTTTCGAGATGGAATGATTTGGTTCGCTATTTATTTTTTCGGTTACGATTTTCATTTTTCGGAACAATTAAAGCTAACGGTTTTGTATAAGAATAGTTGCGTGTTTGCGTGCGAGGAATTTCCGAAGGAAATTCAGATGTAGCAAAAACGCAACTACCTTTATTTAAGTACAAAATAGCAATTATTTTTATACGTTGTTGGCAAACGTATTTTTAATCTACGTAGCCTTGATATTCTATAACTTTTAGTTTTTCGTTTTCAAATTTAAAAATGAAAACAGATGTTTGTTCTAAATTCCCAATTTTTAATAAATCAGTTTTTAATTCCATTTTAATTCGATTCTCAAGCTTTTCTTTTTTAGTTCCAATAAAAATAGAGTCCAAAAACTTAAAATCCGAATTTTCTATTTTAGCCGAGTAAATTGATTCCCAATTTGTTGCTCGATAAGAGTAAATTTTAGTCTTGTCAAAAGTCAGCGTTTTAATTGTGTCAGTAACTGATTCATCGTGAGTATTTGTTTTGGGTTCTGCTTTTAATTCAAACTTTGGATTTAGGACGATTTTTTCTAAATCAGATTCCAACTCAGTTAATAAGCTGTCATTTTCTAAATACTGTTCAGGAATAACAATTTCCTCAATCTTTTTTTTCGGTTCAGCTTTTAATTCAGTCGTTGGTTTTACCTCAATTGATTCCGCTTTTTGAGTTTCCTTTTGTTTACAAGAAACTATCAAAATAAGCATTAAGATTGAAGTTAGTAGGTGTCTTCTCATATGTTTGCCAACGTGTTTGTATATGGTTTGTTGCGTGGTTAAGCAACTAAGTTAACAAATAAAAACCGAATAGAAAATCCACGAGGATTTTCGTAAGTAGGCTAGAACTAGCAATAAATTATATACGGTGTTACCTACAGTTATTTTTCGTGATGCCTTTCGTAATCTAACTTCCATTCGCCATTTGTTAGGTCGAAAACCATTGAAAATGAAACTCCTTCGTCTTTTATTTCAAATTCAAGTTCAATATAGTCTTTACTTTGATTAATTTCAATAAACTCAATATGGAATTTTGGTAATTCAGTTTGTTTAAATTCTATTGTTTCATTTCCGATTTTGAAATCAGGAAAGTTTGATTTATTTAATTCAAAATATGGTTTGAAAATCAGTTGTCTTTCAGGTAATTCCGAAAAATGAAAATATGCAACAACTTTTGGATTAGTAAAAGCGGAATCTAAAACAGTTTTTAAATCCGATATAATTTTAGGATTATCAGTTTTTGTTTGAGGAAATTTGAAGTTCCGTTTGTTTGAATTTAAAAATTCACTATTTCTAGATTTACAGTAATCATATCTCATTCGGAAATCAATTATGCAAGAGTCTTTGTCAATCAGCATTTTTCTTTTAACGTCCAAAGTCCCTTTTCCAGTTTTCTTTGCATTTAAATATACTGTATCTCCTTTAATTTCATATTTTCCTTTTGTATTTGTAAATCCGAAATGTCCTGCTGTCACATATTCAAAATTTCCATTTCCATCAAAAATATAACTCCAATTTGTAGAAGCCCAATATCCAGAATAATTTCCTTTTAAATTCTGTCCAAATAGGACTGAACTTAATGTTAAGAAAATTATTAATATGAAGTTTTTCATAATTGTAGGTAACGGTTTTGTATAAGAATAGTTGCGTGTTTGCGTGCGAGGAATTTCCGAAGGAAATTCAGATGTAGCAAAAACGCAACTACCTTTATTTAAGTACAAAATAGCAATTATTTTTATACGTTGTTGGCAAACGTATTTTTAATCTACGTAGCCTTGATATTCTATAACTTTTAGTTTTTCGTTTTCAAATTTAAAAATGAAAACAGATGTTTGTTCTAAATTCCCAATTTTTAATAAATCAGTTTTTAATTCCATTTTAATTCGATTCTCAAGCTTTTCTTTTTTAGTTCCAATAAAAATAGAGTCCAAAAACTTAAAATCCGAATTTTCTATTTTAGCCGAGTAAATTGATTCCCAATTTGTTGCTCGATAAGAGTAAATTTTAGTCTTGTCAAAAGTCAGCGTTTTAATTGTGTCAGTAACTGATTCATCGTGAGTATTTGTTTTGGGTTCTGCTTTTAATTCAAACTTTGGATTTAGGACGATTTTTTCTAAATCAGATTCCAACTCAGTTAATAAGCTGTCATTTTCTAAATACTGTTCAGGAATAACAATTTCCTCAATCTTTTTTTTCGGTTCAGCTTTTAATTCAGTCGTTGGTTTTACCTCAATTGATTCCGCTTTTTGAGTTTCCTTTTGTTTACAAGAAACTATCAAAATAAGCATTAAGATTGAAGTTAGTAGGTGTCTTCTCATATGTTTGCCAACGGTCTCGGCTATGAGTAGTTGCGTGGTTTAGCGGTTAACTTAGCAAGTACACACCAAGTTGGAAATTCCGCAGGAATTTCCAAAGTAGGCGAAAACAAGCAATTACTTATAGCCATTGTTATGTGCTGGCTTTTTTTAATTTATTTTCCATTCCGTAAATCAACTCTCGGAAGTTTTGAAATCCACCAAGATTTAATTTTTCAGGTTGTTTTTTATCTCCAAATTGGAATATTACAATTCCGATTATTATTGGTAACGTTAACCACCAATTAAAACTCCAAATCCACCAAATTCCAATCATTGTAAAAATTCCGATAAACATAATATTTCGTCCAATCCGAGATAATTTATGCGACTTAAATTCAAATTCCTTCATTGTTCCTGGTGCAATTCTATTCACTTCATCAATCAATAGTCCACCATATTTTAGAAAAAAAGGATTTATTTCAGAACTCGGTTTTAATTCAGTCGTGTCAGCTCCTTTTTCAGTCAGGTTTTGTTTTAATGTTCTAAATATTGAAGCAGTTTGACAATTCTGTCCCAAAAGTTTAATTGGCTCGATATTTTCTCTTTCGGCGTATTTAGAAATGTACTCGCAAAAGTCAGATACAGTTCTAGTATCTTCATTTATTAAAATGTCTTCCAATTCCGAAAGTGGTCTGTCAATTTTAAATTCTTTGTGATAGATTTTAGCCAATTTTTTAGGATTTACTAAATCACAAGCATCTCGCCAATCAAAGATTGAACTTTCATAATTAAAGTCCATTCCTTTAACAACAACTGGGTCAAATTCAATTGCGAATTGATATTGAGAAATCAACATCTGAAATATGTCTTCTTTACTGTATTTCATTTTTTGCACTATGTTTTTTCAGCTTGCACATAACGTGTTTGTATATGGAAAGTTGCGGGTTTGCGTGCGAGGAATTTCCGAAGGAAATTCAGACGTAGCAAACGTGCAACTACCTTTGTTTAAGCCAAACACTAGCAATTTTTTATATACGGTGTTGGCAACAGTTTTTTTATTCGTTTAATAATATTTTCAGTTTTCAATCGGTCAAAATCATCTTTTAACTTTTTCCATTCTCGATAATCAGCATCTACATCTTCAGGTCTTTTACCTTTAACTCCAGAGTGATTCGTAATGTGATTTACCAATTCCAAGTGAGCAAGTCTTTTGGTCAAATTTCGGTCAATCTTTTCATTCCGATTAAATAGTTCCTGTAATTTTGTTTTCAGTTCATTCGGATATCGAGTGAGCAATTCAGCTGAACCTAACAGATTAACCTCTACATTCGATTTGGTTAGTAAAATCCACAATTGGTCAAAATTCGGTTCAGGTAATTTTATAAATCCGTATTCGTTTCCCCAACCAGAATCCCACAAGATTTCATTCATCCATAAATTTCCTTTTTTGTCAACAAAGTGTTCTGTTCCGTCTACTTTTTTCAATCCGAAATCTTCTGGCTTACTTTTGTTATATCTAAAAGAAGCTAAAAAATGCTTTTCGTTTATGTCAATGTTTTCGGTTTTCATCAAATTGTTGCCAACGTGATTGTGTATGATTAGTTGCGTGATTTAAGGAACTAAGTTAGCAAATAAAACACAAATAGAATATTCCGCAGGAATGTTCGTAAGTAGCC
>NZ_FORM01000020.1 GCF_900114005.1 Olleya namhaensis | reverse complement strand
GGTGTGAAGAAATGTGGGTAATCCATTATTGATACCGGTAAACTTGTTTCTCCACATCCATTAATATCTCTTACGGTTACCACGTGATCTCCTGCGCTTACATCTGTAAAGGTGTATGTACCATCGTTTGGCACGTTAACTTCCCATGGACCATCGTCAATACTAAATTCGAATGCTGAAACACCACTTCCTGTTGCTGTCACTAAAATATTGTGTACTTCAGCAAAGGCTTCTGTTAAGACTTCGGCCTCTAGTGTTGGTGGTTCGCTTTCTTCAACTATAGTTGTTGCTATTGTTTCGCACATGGTTGTACTACTTGAGCTTATGTCCGTAACAATTACAGTATAGTTACCGCCTTGTGTTGGCTCTAAACTACTTCCTGTTTCTCCTGGGATTGTAGTAGTTTCTAATAACCACTCAAAGCTATAATCGGTTGTGTTTAATCCTGTGTCTATTATTGGTGCACTTACTACTTCTGTTCCGTTAGTGTTAATACATAATATGTAACTAGCCTCTAACTCAACTTCTGGTAATGGGTTTACTTGTAATGTTACTTCTGCTGTTTCGTAACACACTGAAGTATCTACCATAGCACCTGTTCCTGAACCATCATCTGCCATAGTATCGTTATCTACACGCACATAAACCACTTGTGGGTTAATCGTGTTTTCATATAACATTGGTAATGGTGATACACCTGCATCTGCATCTGCTTGACTAGCATAGTAGCTTACAATATAGTTTGCTGGATCTTGACCATCTAATACATCAGGATTTAATGTTGTTAAATCAAATGGCATACTGTCGTTTGTAGTATCGCCATCTGTTTCCATAGTATCATCACACAACTCATATAAAATTGGAGTCATATCAGGATTGGCTTGTGCTGCTTCCTGTACTTCGATTGTAAAACTTGTTCGTACATCACAACCCGTTAGGTTATTGGTAATATCTACCGAGATTACCTCTGGGTTAGTGGCATTGGTGTAGTTTGATGGTGTTGCAATGCTAGTCCCATCGGCTGCGAAAAATGTTACTGTAAAATCTGTAGCACTTTGCGTCCCTAAGATTTCGTCTATTTTAGTTTCTAAATCAAAAGCATAAGCCCCATCATTAAATAACTCGCAATAAATATAATCTTCAATTGGGCTAACCTCTGGTAATGGATTAACTATGATATCAAAACTAACAATTGTATAACATCCTGTTCCACCTGTTCCTGTTTCATCGGTTCCGTTAGTCACACGCACATAAATAGTTTGTGGTGTTATAGCGGTTCCTGGATTTGTAGGATCTTCATTGCTATGCATTGTTGGATCAACTATTGGTGTTGTTCCCATTAATGCCTCATCTAAATCTGTGTAGTAACTTAAATGTCTTGGATCACTTGGATTGCTTCCTTCTCCGTTTAAAATTACAGCTGCGTCTTGCGTTAAGTCAAAAAGCTCTATTAAATCATTTGGTCCTACCACATCTACATCATCACATAATATAATATCATTTGGATTTTCCAATGGTGTTGGATTTGGTAACACACGGATGGTTAATGTTGTAAATGAGAAACATCCTGTATTAGAATCGGTAACTCTAACATAAACCGTTTGAGGGTTTGCAGGATTAGTTCCCACCATCATGTTGGTATATAATGTTGGGTCTGCAATTACGTTTACATCTGCTTGTGCATCTGCTTGTGTTTCGTAATAAGCAACTGTCCAACTTACGTTTCCTGCTGTGATTTCATCATCTTTAAGTGTTAAATCAAATGTGGCCATGTCATCATTATTTTCATAATAATTAGCATCTAATTCGTCACAAATAGCTAGTGGTGTTGGTTGTACTAATACCGGTGGGAAATCCACTATTATTTCGAATTGCCCTGTTGTGACACAACCATTAGCATTACTTACTAATCTGATATAGATGGTTTGTTGCCCACTAGTTGTATTGGTATAGTTACCCGTGTTTACTATTGGACTATTTCCACTTGCTGCGTTTAATGCTGTAGTATGATAGGTTAATGTAAAATCTGCTGGGTTTTGTGTGCCTAAGATTTGTGGTGTCATTACCGTATCAAAATCAAATTGATTAAAACCATCATTATTATCATCACACACAACATAATCGTCTAGTGTTACTGGTACTACAGGAGATAATTGTACTTCTAATGGTAAAACAACTATTGTAAAACAGCCTGTAATATCATTTTCTGCACGTACATATACCATTTGGTTTGTCGCTACAATATTTGTATATGGACTAATTAATGGGTTGATAGCACTAATAGCATCTGCTTCTGTTTCGTGGTAGCTAATACTTACGTCTGGTTCTCCATTTAATATACTTGACGTTTGGCTATCCAAATCAAAACTTGCAAAACCATCGTTATCAATATCACATTCTAATAAAGCTGTTGGATTAGCTTCTGGTGATGGTGTTGGGTTAACGTCTAATCTAAAGGTTATTGTACTAACACAACCGGTAATATCATTTTCTGCTCTTACAAATACAGATTGTGCATTAGCGACATTAGTATAAGGACTAAAGATTTGATCTGAAGCGGTTGCATTGTCGGCACCTGCTTGTGTGAAGTAATACGTTAATGTAATTCCTGTTTGACCATTTAAGATTTCTGCATTAGCATCTTCTAAGGTAAACTCTTCCTGCGCTAACGCTGGTACTTCACCTGGTAAATCGTTATCATTACATAAAACTAATGGTGATGCTTGCAATAATACTGGTAATGGATTTACTATTAAGGCCATTGTTGTTATTGTAGAACATCCGTTGGCATTGTCCGCTATTACGACCCAAACAGTATCCATATTGGGTGTAGTATTAGTATAAGCGTTTGGTGTTGCTATGGCATTTTGAGGTACTGCTGCGTCTGCTGCAGTCGCATAATAGGTAATACTATAATCTGTTGCTGCTAAATCGTTAGTGGCATCGGTATCTAATTGATTAAGTATTTCAGGATTATTTAATTCTAAATCAAATTGCGCTAAACCATCTGCATCCGTATCACAAACTTCTAATGGACTTGGGTCCGTAATTTGTGGTGTAGGATTAACAATTAATACCAACTCTTCAAAACTAGCACAAGACGTGGCAATAGTTGCACTTTCCACACGAACATAAATGGTCTGAGTGTTCTCTGAAATATTATTATATGGACTTGTTACCGGGTTAACATTAAGTAATGCATCACTAGATGTTTCATGATATGTTACTGTTAATCCTGGTGCGCCTGCTGTAATTTCTGCTTCAGCATCTGTTAACATAAAAACACCATAACCATCACTATCTGGATCACAGAATGTTAAATCTGTAGGGTCAAATGTTACTGGCGCTTGCTCTACTTCTAACTGTAATGTTGTTGTTGTAAAACATGTTGTATTAACATCCATAACTCTTACAAATACAATTTGTGGGTTACTAATATTATCGTAAGGTATTGCCAATGCATTAGTCCCTGAATCTGCTTCCGCTTGTGTTAAATAATAACTTACTGCGTATGCAGGGTTACCACCACTTATTTCGTTGTTTTTAAGACTTAA
>NZ_FORM01000013.1 GCF_900114005.1 Olleya namhaensis | reverse complement strand
GGTACTACATTGTGGGAGAGTAGGTCGTCGCCTTTTTAGAGAACCCTTCATATTTATTTATGAAGGGTTTTTTTGTGCCTTATACTCAAATAAATGAAAGGGCGGAGTAAGTGCCAAAAGCCGAAAGAAAGAAGTAAAGAGGCAAAAGGCAGAAGGCAAAAGCAGATAACAGAAGGTAAAAGTGATAAGCTAAAAGGGTAAAGTAAATAGAGTAAAGGCAAATTGAATAAATGACTATAGCACAGTTATAAACTATGGTTCAATAAAGGGATTAGTCGATAGGTCGGAATATTATATTTAAATTAGAAATTTTTAAAACTGGAATATTTAATTTAAAGGATAGATTAGTAAATTATCATCATTATTAGTTTAAATAAAAGCCTCTAATATTATTAGAGGCTTTATTATTTTTAAAAAGTAGTATTTAAATTATAAATTACTACTCTGTGGAGTAGATATATTTATGTTATTACTTGGGTTAGTTAGTGGTCTTGCTGTGCTTAATTCTATTTAGTCTTATTGCTTTTGAAAAGACTATCTAAAATTGTATTTATACCTTTAAAAGCCATAAATACAGCTAATACACATATTAGTATTGCAATTATTAATAGTGGAATATAGAAATCTCTTTCTTTATTACTTAATACGAGATAAAGTAATGTAGGACCAACAAACATTAATAACATTGCTATACCCATTTGTTTTACTCCTTTTACAAGAATATCTTTGTCTGTTGATTTAGTTTCCATTGTTATAATGATTTATTGCATTTCTAACACTTTTGTGTGTTTTTAATAAACTTTCTGCTTCTGTATAAGTTATGTTTAATTCTGACATTATCATTTTTGTACCTCGGTCTACTAGTTTGTCATTACTTAGTTGCATGTCTACCATTTTGTTTCCTTTTACCTTACCTAATTTTATCATGGTTGTGGTAGATATCATGTTTAGGACAAGTTTTTGCGCTGTACCTGCTTTCATACGTGAGCTACCGGTTACAAATTCTGGTCCTACTATAACTTCTATAGGAAACTTTGATACTTTGCTTAATGGGCTATTACTATTAGATGTAATACAACCTGTTAGTATACCTTCTGAATTACATTGTTTTAATGCTGCTATTACGTATGGAGTAGTACCTGACGCTGCTATACCTATTACTACATCTTTTGTTGATACGTTATGTTTTGTAAGATCACTCCAACCCTGTGTTGTAGAATCTTCTGCAAACTCGACTGCTTCTCTAATAGCTTTATCTCCTCCGGCTATTAGTCCTATTACTACGTTATAAGAGACTCCGAAGGTTGGAGGACATTCTGATGCATCTACAACTCCTAGTCTTCCGCTTGTACCTGCACCTAGATAGAATAGTCTCCCGCCTTGTTCTAATTTATTTACAACTTGCTCTACTAATGTTTCTATTTGTGGTATTGCTTTTTGTACAGCTTTTGGAACAGTATTATCTTCTGTATTTATATTTTGAAGCAAGTCTGTTATAGACATTTTTTCTAAATTGTTATAATTTGAATCTTGCTCTGTTGTTTTTGTAAATTTCATATTTTAATGTTAGTACTGATTTGCGTTAGGGATTGAGGCATTTGTTGAAGCTCCTCGCAGAGAGCGACTGCCGAAAGCGCGACCCTTGTGGTAACGCCCAATAATTATTCTACAATATAGGTAAATTGAAAAGCTTCTGACACTCTAAAGTAACCTAGTGGAAAATTATCTGGATTTGTAATGTTTACGCAGTTTCCTCTAACAGTTGCTGGTTGGGTTTGAAACGGACCGCCACCACTATCTGAGGTTTGTTGTAATAAAATATCCATGAATTGATAAAATTGTTGGGATATTCCGTAATTATTTATGGTTACTTGGTTTCCTGACTCTAGGTCTTCTTCTGAGTAAAATGCGAATATCTGATTACCGTCTGTAAATTGATCGTCATAAACTTGTAATACTGGAATTTCGGGAATATCGGATATAAACTCGTAAAAGTAGTAATTGTCTATATTGGCAGGATCAGTATAATAGGCTTTAAGCTCTATATCTTCTCCAGAAAAACCGCCATCGTTATTCTGTTCGATATAATCTATAGGAGTTACTGTTGTGAGTACTTCTGTACCTACGTACGTTTGATTTTGATATATAATAGTTAATGTATATTCTTGATTAATTTGAGGTATAAATGTTGATGTTTTATATATTCCGGTTTCAGCATCTTCTAAAAATTGAAACATATTACCATTGTTATCTTCCACAGTTACGATTGCATTATTGGCTGGTGGAACTTGTGCATCGAAAAATGGTGCAGATAATGTTAGTTTTATTTGTTGTTGAGCTCCATCTGTACCATCAAACCAATTTAATGATGCTTCTATCACTAATTTAGGATCTGATGTTGGGACTTTTAAATCGATTACATCTTCGCAATTAAAGAGTGTAAATACTATTAATATATATAGGATTTTTTTCATTTTTAATTAAAATTTAAAGTTGTAAGATACAGATGGGATTAACCCGAAAATGGCAAGTCTTGTTGCTTCGTTATTTCCAGTCATTCTGTTTTCTCCAAAAGTTATTGATGCTGCGTTGCGTCTGTTATATAGATTGTATATACTAAATACCCAATAGCTTTGCCATCCGGAAGTTTTATCTGGTTTTGGTGTGTAATTAGCCGATAAATCCATACGATGATAGGCTGGTAATCTGTCTGTGTTTCTATTACTGTAACTAGGTATATTTATTCCGTTATAGGTGTATTGTCCATTTGGATATGTTGTTGGTTGCCCTGTTTGAAATAGGAAGTTGGCATTAAATTTCCATTTTTTATTCCAATCATAACTACCAGTTAAGGATATGTCATGTGTTTTGTCATAAGCTGTGTTATACCAATTACCATTATTTATACCAGTTTCGTTTGTTGTGCGCCCGGGAGTTTTCTGTTCGGATTTTGAAAGCGTATAAGCTAACCAACCTTTAAAACGCCCTTCGTTTTTTCTTAATAATATTTCTAGTCCGTATGCTCTGGCTTCTCCATTAAGTATTACTTGCTCTATAGCATCGTTAGCAATTAAGTCTGCTCCGTCTATATAATCAATTCGGTTTTGAATTTTTTTGTAATAAGTCTCTACTTCTAAACTATATTTATCATCATTAAAACTTCTAAAGTACCCTAAGGCAACTTGGTCCAATAATTGAGGTTTTACATATTTACCGCTAGGTGTCCAAACATCTAATGGTGTAGGAGAGGATGTGTTTGACAATAAATGTAAATATTGTGTCATCCTATTATAACTAGCTTTTATAGAGGCATCATCGTTTAACTGATACGCTAAGGATGCTCTTGGTTCTATATTTGCGAAACTTTCTATAACATCACTTTTATTATAAGATTCTGATCCTGTTGGAGTCGCTTTTTGATAGATTTGAAAATCGTTATTAAAAACAACAGCTTGATTATCTTGATACGTATTTAACTGGTCTTGGCCTAAACGTAGAAAAGAACTAATACGTAATCCGTAACTTAGGTTTAATTTATCTGTTATTTTATGTTCCGCATCTATGTAAACAGCATTTTCAAATGCATATTTATCTGTTAGTTTAAATGAGTTTATTCCTGAAGTTGGCGTAGATGGTTTAATATCTCCTGGATTAAATTTATAGTAAATACTATTTATACCATATTGTAATTTGAAGCCATCGGCTAAGTAATGTTTAAAGTCGTATTTGAAATTAAAGTTTTGAATTCCAGAATTCCAATCAAATTCGACAAAATTTAGTTTTAAACCATAATAGTAATCAGAATAAATAACAGACATATTGGAGAATAATTTATCAGAGAATAAATGATTCCATCTAAAATTAAGGACCGTATTACCATATGTGTTTTCAAAGCTATCTGAAATACTAAAGACATCACGACCAAAATAACCAGAAAGGTAAATACTATTATTATCGTTTATATCGTAGCTTAATTTTGTGTTTAAATCATAGAAGTAGGCTTTATTATCTATATCAAATAGAGGTAGAAATAAATGTGCATAACTACTACGTCCACCAAATAGAAAAGACCCTTTGTCTTTTTTTATAGGTCCTTCTGCTAAAATACGAGATGCAACGATACCAATTCCACCATTCATATGAAACTCTTTACTGTTACCTTCTTTCTGATAAATATCTAAAACTGAGGAAACTCTTCCTCCATAACGTGCGGGAATACCACCTTTATATAATTTTATATCTTTTATGGCGTCAGGATTAAAGACGGAGAAGAATCCAAATAAGTGAGACGAATTAAAAACAGTAGCTTCATCCAATAATATTAGGTTTTGGTCTACAGCACCACCACGGACATTAAACCCAGAAGATCCTTCTCCAGCGTTAGTAACACCTGGTAATAGTGTGATGGCTTTAATTACATCAGCTTCTCCAAATACCACAGGAATATCTTTTATAGTTGCAGAACTAAGCGCATTAACACTCATTTGAGGTTTTTTAATGTTTAGTTTTTCTATGTTTTCTGTAATAATTACTTCATCTAAATTTTCAAAAGATTCTTCTAAACTAAAGTTTTTAGAAATATCGCTATCTAAAGTTATTGTCTGGATAGCATCAGAAAATCCAATATAAGACACAATTACTTTGTAGGTTCCTTTAGGAAGTGTGATGGAGTAAAAGCCATACTCATTAGTAACAGCACCAGTATTTAATTCTGGTATAATTACGTTAACGCTAATTAAAGTTTCATTACTACTAGCTTCTGTTATTTTTCCACTTAAAGTGAATTTTTCTTGTGCGCAGAGTACAGAACTACAAAGAAGGAATAGTATTAAGATATAGTTGGTGACGTGTTTCATTGTTTAATTTTGAGTAGTAAAAATAATGAAAATGTGCCTTAGTAATTAGTATTTAACGTTAAGATAAAATTTATTTGGGTTAAGTATTTAGGCTTAATTTTCTAAGTTATTTATTATTAAACGATGGTTGTGGAACATTAATATATTATTTATTAATAATTTGAAATAAAAAAAGCCCCCAATTGGGAGCTTTTTTATTCTATAATCAGTGACTTAGATACTTTTAAGTAAGTTGTTAAATAACTGAATAGGTCTCATTACTTTATTTGTTAATTCTTCGTTTGTTGAGTAATACCCTTCAAGATCTACTGCAACACCTTGGATATCATTTAAAGCGGATATAATTGTAGATTCTTCAGCTTTAAAAGCTAAAGCTACTGGTCCAAATTGTGCTTTTAAAGCAGCATCCTTATCTTGGTTTGCTAATGCTTCTGCCCAATACATTGCTAAATAAAAGTGACTTCCTCTGTTGTCAATTTCACCAACTTTTCTTGATGGTCCTTGTTTGTTTTCTAATAATTTTTCAGTTGCATCATCTAATGCATCACCTAAAACTTTTGCTTTTGGATTATTATTTACTTGACTGAAATGTTCTAAAGATACAGCAAGTGCTAAAAATTCTCCTAAACTATCCCAACGTAAGTGATTTTCTTCTAGTAATTGTTGTACATGTTTTGGAGCAGATCCACCAGCACCAGTTTCAAATAAGCCACCACCGTTCATTAATGGCACAATAGATAACATTTTGGCAGATGTACCTAATTCTAAAATTGGGAATAAATCTGTTAAGTAATCACGTAATACATTTCCAGAAACAGAGATTGTATCTTCTCCAGCTTTTACTCTTTTTAAAGTAAACTCAGTTGCTTTAATTGGAGATAAGATATGAAGTTCTAAACCTTCAGTATCGTGATCTTTTAAGTATGTATTTACTTTTTTGATTAATTCTGCATCATGAGCTCTGTTTTCGTCTAACCAGAAAACAGCAGGTGTTTGAGATGCTCTAGCACGAGTAACTGCTAATTTTACCCAGTCTTGGATTGGTGCATCTTTAACTTGACACATTCTCCAGATATCTCCAGCCTCAACATTATGAGAAATTAATACATTTCCGTCAGTATCAATAACGTCTACTTTACCGTCTGCAGCAATTTCAAAAGTTTTGTCATGAGACCCGTATTCTTCAGCTTTTTGAGCCATAAGTCCTACGTTTGGAACTGTTCCCATTGTTGTTGGGTCAAAAGCACCATTTTCTCTGCAAAAATCGATTGTTGCAGTATATATTCCTGCATAACTACTATCAGGAATTACGGCTTTAGTATCTTGAGCTTTACCATCCGCATTCCACATCTGACCAGAGTTTCTTATCATTGCAGGCATTGACGCATCAATAATTACATCACTTGGTACATGTAAGTTGGTGATTCCTTTATTACTATCTACCATTGCTAAAGCAGGGTTTGCTTTGTAAGCAGCATCAATATCTGATAATATCGCGTTACGTTCAGCTTCTGGTAACTCACTTAAGTTACTTAATAAATTTCCGAATCCGTTATTTACGTCAACACCAATTTTATCAAATGTTTTGCTGTATTTAGCAAATAAATCCTTGAAAAATACACGTACTGCGTGACCAAAGATGATAGGGTCTGAGACCTTCATCATTGTTGCCTTCATATGTAAAGAGAATAGCACTCCTTTTTTTTGAGCATCTTTAATTTGTGCTTCTAAAAAAGTTAATAATGCTTTTTTACTTAATACAGTACCATCAATAATTTCTCCTTTTAATAACCCTAAGTTATCTTTTAAAATAGTTTCATTTCCTGATGTATCAGTATGTACTATTTTAATACTAGTTGCCTCAGCTAATGTCACAGACTTTTCGTTGTTTGCAAAATCACCTTCTGTCATTGTAGAGACATGTGATTTAGAGTCTTTAGACCAAGCACCCATTGAGTGTGGGTTTTTCTTAGCGTAATTTTTTACTGCTTTTGGAGCACGTCTATCAGAGTTACCTTCACGTAATACTGGATTTACAGCACTACCTTTAATTTTATCGTAACGTAGTTTTGCGTCTTTTTCTTTGTCATTTGTTACTTCTTCTGGGTAACTTGGTATAGCAAAACCTTTTGCTTGTAATTCTTTTATTGCAGATTTTAACTGCGGAATAGAAGCACTAATGTTTGGAAGTTTTATAATGTTAGCTTCTGGTGTTTTGGCTAAAGCACCTAAAAAAGCTAAGTCATCAGACACACGTTGGTCCTCTGTTAAGTAGTCTGGAAAAACTGCTAATATTCTTGAAGCAAGCGAGATGTCTTTAGTTTCTAATCCTATTCCTGAAGAAGCTGTAAAAGCTTGTACTATTGGTAAAAATGAACGCGTCGCTAAAGCAGGAGCTTCATCTGTTATAGTATATATAATTTTTGGTGTATTTGACATAAATATATATTGTGTATTAGTTTAATTTTAAGCTTGGCTAAGATACAAAAAACAGGAGGTATTTTAAAGCGAAAACGTTTACTTAACACTGCAATTGGTTGGAAAATAAATTGAAGCTTAGTTTATTGCGGAATTAATAAAAAAAGAATAGTATATTAAGAAATATGGATTTTGTAGCTGTCTAGCAAGCCATGAATTTCCGCTTTCGAAAATTTAGCACCTTTTATTTTGTTGTTTTCGGGATTGATAGAGTAGTTGTAGGATGTTAAAAAGCTAGCATGCTCTACATTAGTATTAAAAAATACTGCATGCTTAAAGTCACACGCGTTAAAAATTGATTTTGAAAAGTTTGCTTCTGTTAATTCTGTCTTATCAAATGTACATTTGTCAAACTGCGTATTGACTAATTTAACTTGATAAAATGAGGCAAAATTAAGTTGACAACTCTTAAAGGTAATAGACATTAACAACTGATTACAGTCATTAAATAATACTCCTAATAATTTACAGTTTTTAAAAGTTACATCTTTAAAGGTGGTATCTGATGTTTTACTATTGCTTAAATCACAATCTATAAATTCACATTCTAAAAAAGTACTTATAGAAAGGTAGCTTGCGTTAAAATTACAGTTTATAAAACTACAATTGTCATATTCCCCTTTTTGTAGACTATTGATGGTGAAGTCTTCATTTTTAAACGTTTTGTCCGGTATAAAGGGTAAGTGCATCAGTTGTTTTTGTATGGTTATACAATATAAATGGTTTTATTTTAAAACAGGTTGATTTTATATAAATTACAAAAGCCATAACATAATAGATCTAACTATTGTTGTTATGGCTTTTTTGAGATAACACTATGTTGTCTTATTTAATTTTCATTAAATCAATCCAAAACTTACGTTTTACATTTTTTCAGAACAAACTAACATTAAATCAATAGTACATTTGGGTGTAACTTTCAAAATGTATTGACTTGTTACTAAATGTACCTGGTAATTGCTTTTCTTGATGCGTACTTTATAGTCCTTGTTTACACAATAACTACTTTTCTTTTGCATTGTTTTGTTTAAATACATTTGCTTTCGCTCCTGTAGTTTACTTAAAACTTTCAATCTTACTAGTTAAATCCTGCGTGCATGATTCACTTTTTAAAATATCATGGTTTTTAATTGACATGACTACACATATTATTTTAAAACCTCAAAAAACAATTAAACTAACTCAAATTCAATTTTTGATTGAAACCAATATTACTATTGTTGTTAATTGTTTTACTAAATTACGTTTTATCTTCAAGATTTTAAAAAATATAACCACTTAGTTATTAACTAGTTGTGAACCGTAGTTATTAACAAAAGTTAATAACGCAAAAAAGCCTAACTTATAAAAGTTAGGCTTTTTATTATGTGTAAGGTTGAAGATATTATTTTCTTCTAACTTCTTTAATTCTAGCTTTCTTACCAGTAAGACCTCTAAAGTAAAAGATTCTAGCACGACGTACTTTACCTTTTTTGTTAACTTCAACTTTCTGTAATGCAGGTAAGTTAACAGGGAAGATACGCTCTACACCAACTGTTCCTGACATTTTTCTGATAGTAAATGTTTCAGAAGAACCAGTTCCTCTTCTTTGAATTACTACTCCTCTAAAAAACTGAGTACGTACTTTTTCTCCTTCTCTAATTTCGTAGTACACAGTAATTGTGTCTCCAGCTGAAAATTCAGGGAAGTCCTTTTTAGTTACAAACTCGTCTTGTACAAATTTTATTAAAGATTCCATCTTTATTTTATTTTTAATGATTGATTCAGAGCAACATTCACGTATCTCGCCAGAGGTTAATCCGAATTTGGGTGCAAATATAAGTAAAAACTAAAAAGTATAAAGTATAATTGTTAAAAAATTTGAAGCTTTTTTTTACCTAATTTCACTGTGGTATGTTGTTGTTTAAAGTCCTGTTTATTAGTTGTTTAATTGGATTATTTATCCAATAAATCTGGGCGTCTTTCTTTTGTGCGTTGGTAAGCTTGGTCTTCTCTCCATTTATCAATGTTAGCAGCATGACCACTTAATAATATTTCTGGAACTTCTAAGCCTTTATAGTTTCTTGGTTTTGTATAAATAGGAGGAGCTAATAAATTGTCCTGAAAACTATCCGTTAAAGCAGATGTTTCGTTTCCTAATACTCCCGGTATTAATCTTATAACAGCATCACAAAGTACAGCAGCACCAAGCTCTCCTCCGGATAACACATAGTCACCAATAGAAATTTCTTTAGTAATAAGTAAATCACGAACACGTTGGTCCACACCTTTATAATGTCCGCAAAGGATAATAATATTTTCTTTTAATGAAATATGATTCGCAATACCTTGGTTAAGTGTCTCTCCATCGGGTGTCATATATATAACCTCGTCATAATTTCTTTCTTCCTTTAGTTTAGAGATGCATTTATCAATGGGTTCAATACTCATGACCATACCGGCTCCACCACCAAATTGTGTGTCGTCAATAGATTTATAGTTACCTGTAGTGTAGTCTCTTAAATTATGAAAATGTACTTCTACCAGATCAGCTTCTATAGCGCGTTTTAATATTGATGCTTCAAACGGGCTTTTTAATAATTCTGGTAAAACAGTTATTATATCTATTCTCATGGTTTTGCTTTATAGTTTGCAAAGATAGAAGAAATGTTTGGATGATTCTACGTCAATTTATTCTCGTTTTTATCCTAAAAAGTAAGATGATTTGTTGTTGTGTCTATTTAATAGGAGTGTTTTTAATCATATTTTTATAACAAAGTCAAATGTAGATTGGCTTAAATACTAGTCTTTTTATTACTTTCGCAGCATTAAAAAACAGACTATGATTTCTATAGATAATTTGGCAGTAGAGTTTAGCGGTACCGCTTTGTTTAGTGATGTATCTTTTGTGATTAATCCAACGGATAAAATTGCTTTAATGGGAAAAAACGGAGCAGGTAAATCTACCATGATGAAAATTGTTGCAGGTAGACAAAACCCAACACGAGGACATGTTAGAGCTCCAAAAGAAGCTGTAATTGCTTATTTGCCACAACATTTATTGACAGAAGATAATTGTACTGTTTTTGAAGAGGCAGCCAAAGCGTTTAAGCATGTTTATGATATGCGAGACCAGATGGAAGTACTTAATAAAGCGTTAGAAACTAGGACGGATTACGAGAGTGATGAGTATATGTCTATTATTGAGCAAGTGTCTGATTTAGGTGAAAAGTACTATGCTTTAGAAGATGTTAATTACGATGCAGAAGTAGAAAAAGCTTTAAAAGGATTAGGCTTTAGGCAAGATGATTTTACAAGATTTACTAATGAGTTTTCTGGTGGATGGCGTATGCGAATTGAATTGGCAAAAATTTTATTACAAAAGCCTGATTTAATTCTATTAGATGAGCCCACTAACCATATTGATATAGAATCTGTTATTTGGCTAGAAGATTTTTTAGTTAATAAAGCGGATGCAGTTATGGTAATATCGCATGATAGAGCTTTTATTGACAATATTACAAACCGTACTATAGAGGTTACTATGGGACGTATTTATGATTATAAAGCTAATTATAGTCATTATTTACAGTTAAGAGAAGATAGACGTGTACATCAAATAAAAGCGTATCAAGAACAGCAAAAGTATATTGCGGATAATATGGCTTTTATTGAACGTTTTAAAGGAACATATTCTAAAACTAACCAAGTGACTTCGCGAGAGCGTATGCTTGAAAAACTGCAAATTATAGAGATTGATGAAGTCGATAATTCTGCATTAAAATTAAGTTTTCCTCCGGCACCAAGATCTGGAGATTATCCTGTATCTGTACAAAACTTAACCAAAAAGTATGATGATGTTGTGGTCTTTAGTGATGCTAACATGTCAATTAAAAGAGGGGAGAAAGTTAGTTTTGTTGGTAGAAACGGAGAAGGTAAGTCTACAATGATTAAAGCTATTTTAGGTCAAATAGACTTTGAAGGAGAATGTAGTTTAGGTCATAATGTTCAGGTTGGGTATTTTGCTCAAAACCAAGCGGCTTTGTTAGATAACGATTTGACTGTTTTTCAAACGGTGGACGAAGTTGCAAAAGGAGATGCTAGAACAGGTGTAAAAAATATTTTAGGTCGCTTTATGTTTAAAGGCGATGATATTGATAAAAAAGTAGGTGTTTTATCTGGAGGAGAAAAAACAAGGTTAGCTATGGTTAAGTTATTATTAGAACCAGTTAACTTGTTAATTTTGGATGAACCTACAAACCACTTAGATCTTAAATCTAAGGACGTATTAAAAGAAGCATTAAAAACATTTGATGGGACATTGGTATTAGTCTCTCACGATAGAGACTTCTTACAAGGTTTATCTGAAAAGGTATTTGAATTTAAAGAGCAACGCGTTATTGAACATTTTGAAACTATTGATGCCTTTTTAGAACGCAATAGAATTAAGAGTATTGCAGATATTAATTTAATGAAATAAGTGTTTAGAGATTAAATCTGTCTTCAATAGATTTAGCCGTTCGTTTTAAAAATTTAGGAGCAATAAATCGGTAACCAAAGTACAGACTAGCATAGCTTTTGTCTGTTACAACACTTTGTGTAAGCTTTTTATTTACAGCGTTAGAGTCAAAATTGAAACTAGCGCCAGCGCTAATAGTTTCTGAGGTATACCCAAATTGTAATGTAAAGTCTAAAGCACGAGTAATAAACGTGTTTTTGGTTGTTGCTATTTGGTCTATTTTTTCTGTTGTAAAACGAACCCCTAAAGCAGGAGCGATAGAAGAGGAGATAAACCAATGTTCTTTAAATGCCCAAGTATAATAGTATGCCGGAGCTATTGCAATGTCAAAGCTGTTTTCTGCAATTTTTTGATTGTCAATAGTATTACTTAATCTATTAAAACCAGACCTTAATGTCGGGACTAAGCTTCCTGCAGTTTCTCTCTGCCATTCAGTAAGGTGCGTCAAGTGTTTTAAAGAAAAATTATCATTCAACACATAAGATGTGGTGCCAATCCAACTGGTTGTTTTTAAATTAGGGAATTGTGCCAATACATCTGCATGATTATCTTGATAAAATCCTTTGACTTTTCTGTATTCAAAACTCTGTATCCATTGTTTTATAAAAATATTTAACTGTGGATTGATAAACTTAGACTTGAAATTAGAATTACGACTGCTTGGAGAAAATCCTACTTTTAAGCCTAAAAACTTATAGTTAGCAGCGACTTGTAATCTGTACGTGTTATTAGCATTTACAATAACAGATTGCCCATTATCTTGGATGGAAAACGACTCGGACTGCGTGCTAATATTAGATTTTACTAGTAAATTTTCTTTAAATGAAATCACAGCATTCTGTCCACAAACAAAAGTTGTGATAAATATTGAAACAATTAAAAATGTATATTTCATAATTATAGTACAGAAATAAAGGTGTTGATGCCTTCTGTTGCAGATTCAGCAATAACAGTTACCTTTTTAGAGCTAGAAATAGATGGGTTTGGATCAATAAAAAAGGTAGGCGTATTTTCCGGTACATAATGCATTAAGCTTGCTGCGGGATATACTTGTAGTGATGTACCTATAATTAATAATTTATCTGCTGTAGCACAAATCTCTACAGCTTTATCAATTAACGGTACTGCTTCTCCAAACCAAACAATATGCGGACGCAATTGGTTTCCGTTTTTATCTAAATCCCCTAGATTAAGATCTTTTTTCCAATCAAAAACTAGAGCTTCATTTTTTGTACTCCTTACTTTTAATAATTCGCCATGTAAATGTATGACGTTTGTACTACCTGCGCGTTCGTGCAGATCGTCTATGTTTTGCGTAATTATGGTTATTTTAAAATGCTTTTCTAAGTTAGCTAATTCTAGATGGGCTTTATTGGGCGCTACTTCTAGTAACTGTCGTCTGCGCTGGTTATAAAACTCTAATACTAATTCTGGATCAGCCTCAAAACCCTCAGGAGAGGCGACTTGCATAACATCGTGACCTTCCCACAAACCATCAGCACCTCTAAACGTTTTTATGCCACTTTCTGCGCTCATACCCGCTCCAGTAAGTACTACTAAATGTTTCATAATTAATTTGATGTTTTTAGTTTCCAAGCTTTATAAGGCTCAGACTGGACTAATACTTCTAAGATGTTTTCGCCATTATCATCATCTTCTTCAACATAATTAATTATATCTGCCCTATCATAGCCTTCCCTAATTAATGTTTCTATATAGGTTGTAGCATCTTTAAAGTTTTCCATCATTACTAAAGTGCTTAAATATCCAGCTTGACCTTCAAAAAAATCAGGATAGTTATCTATTATATATTTATAGTTGTTAAGTGCAAAGTCATAATTTTCGTCATAAAACGCAACATTTGCTTTTATAAAGTTTAAAAAATCGTCTTCTGTTTCTTCTTGTAGTTGATTAATTACTTGTATGGCTTCAAAGTAATCTTCTTTATAGACATAGTAATCAATTTTGTTAAGCACAATAGTTGGATCGTCTTTATAGGTTTTTATTAATTCTTCTAAAGTAGCAAGATATTTTTCGTCATCAACGTTGCTTGCCATTAAAGACTTAAATATTAAGAAAAACTTTTCTTTAGAAAGCTTAGAGGTTATACCATCCATTAATTTGTAGGCTAGCTCAAAATTTCCTGATTTTTTATATTGTATGGCTTGAAATAGTTCTGTAACACCTTCGTCTTTTGTTGTTTCTATTAGTCCTAATATTTTTTTATTGGGTGCTACATAAGTCATTAATCTTGACATGGTGGTGGTAATATTTTCTCCAGCAAGATATAAGTAGATGTCGGATATTAACATCTCAGAATCCTTTTTATGGATTCTATAATCATGATAATTTAATCCACCTTCGGCAGAGTATAGTCTAAAAAGGATATAATAGGTTTGTAAATTTTGATCATACCTGTAGTTTACAAAATCGTAATACGCACCATTTTCTACTTCGGTTATAATTTCTTGTGGAAATAAGTCCAAGCCTTGTTTAATTCCTTTGACAAAAGATTTTAGGTAATCACTATTTAAATCTGGGGTAGTATTGTCTTGCAGAATACGTTTTAGTAATGCGTTTTTATACAGTTTTCCAACAAAAGGTTCTGATTGGTTATTAAGTACTGAGCTTTCTATTAAATTACCTAAAGCAACTACTTTTTCAGAATTGGTGTCGTTATACGTAATTGTATCATTAGGATTAAAATTAGCATTGTTTTGAGCAATAGCAAAAATTGAAAATAATAGATATAATGATAAAGAGAGGTTTAGTTTGTTTAGTGCCATTAAATTTTTTATTACTTTTGATATTAGATTATAAACTTAAGATTAATTCCCTTTAATATCTTAATGCTTAGTAAAAAATAAGTCATTCATTTAAAAAATTAATCCATGAAATCCTTTCACTACCTTTTTATTATTCTTTCTATTACGTTATTTACTAATTGTTCGGACGATGATGCTTCAGAACAAATAATGTCTTTAGAATCCGAAATTTTTAATATTGCAACTGTAGGTTCTTCTGGAGTTTTTGGTACTATTGAATATTTTAAAAACTCTAATAGTACAATTACTATCGAAATTAATTTGGTTGGTATAGCGGTTAGTCAATCTTATCCAGCTACAATATATTTTGATACTGCTGTAGAATTTGAGCAATCTACTACAATGGTTGCATTAAACCTGGAACCTGTTGATGGTAATACAGGAAAAAGTAGAACCACTTTTTCTACTTTAGAAAACGGGACAGCAATTACTTATGAAGAATTATTAAATTTTGATGGTAATGTTGTCATTAATCAAAGCGGTACTAGCACATCAGTTTTAGCGCAGTCAGATATTGGTCAAAATATTGTAACTACTAATAATATAAATTATGCTTTAAATGGGGTTGATGTTACTGATATTTCAGGAGTTATAAGTTTTTCAGAACGTGTTAACGGAGAGGCGCTAGCTGTAATTACATTAACTGGTAGTCCAGCAGGCGGTATGCATCCAGCACATATACATGTTGGTAGTGTTGCAACAGCACCTGGTTCTATTATGTTTAGCTTTACACCTGTTGATGGTACAATGGGTATTAGTAAATCTAATATCGCTAAATTGGACGATGGTACACCGTTTGGGTATACTGATGTTTTAAATGTTAATGGTTACGTTAACGTACACTTAAGTAGTACTAATTTAGGCACTTTAATTGCACAGGGTAATATTGGTGTTAACTAATTATAAATAGAAATTTTTACAAAAGCCTGATGGTAATCCCATCAGGTTTTTTAATTTTAAAATATGGTAGATTTACAATTATTAGAACATTTAGAGACCTTTTTAACAGACCACCGATTGGAGCGTTTTAACAAAGTCCTTAGTCAGCGTACTAAACACTTTACTGTAGCTACAGAGGATGTCTATCAATTACATAATACCAGCGCTGTGATGCGTAGTTGTGATGTTTTTGGACTACAAGAGTTAAATATTGTAGAAGAAACTAATAGTAAAAGTATTGATAGAGAAATTGCAATGGGCGCACAAAAATGGGTCGATTTAAACAGGTACCATTCGGTTAAAGAGTGTATCACAGATTTAAAAGCTAAAGGGTATCAAATTGTGGCAACCACACCTCATACGGACGATTGTGATTTATATGATTTTGATGTGACTAAAAAGTCTTGCTTTTTCTTTGGAAGAGAAACCGATGGTTTATCAGAAGAAGTTTTAAGACAAGCCGATAGTTTTTTAAAAATACCAATGGTTGGTTTTACTGAAAGCTTAAATATCTCTGTAAGTGCAGCAATAGTATTACAACATGCAACTTCTAAATTGAAAAAAACAGACATCGATTGGCAACTTACTGAAACTGAATTGTTGGAGAAAAGACTAGATTGGTGCAAGAAAACGATTAAAAGTTACGATGAGATTACTACCCGTTTTTATAATGCAAAAAAATAGAGTAGAGGAAGACTTATAACGCAATGCTATATTAAAAAGCTAATAGTTAATTTAAGAAATAAAAAAATCTCAAATTATAATAATTTGAGATTTTTAAATTTTATAGTATGTGTAAAAAGTTATATTCTTTTTTTACGACCTCTGTTTAATACTTTGTATTCTTCATAACATTCGCTAATAGCATCTAATATTTGAAGATCATTGGCAGTGCTTACAAATTCTAAAGAGTAGTTACATTGGCTAACAATCTCGTCTAAGTCAACTTTATTAACGCCTAATAATGCTATTAGTACTTCTCTATCAAATCGATTAGCTAATGTGTTTCGGATGTTATCATCTTCCTTCATTTGCTTCAATTTACGTAACTCTTTTCCTTTTTTGCTAAAGGTGTTATATAAAAAGTCTAACGGGTTAAATATCGATCCTAAAACCTTGGTAACAGCACTAGGTTGTTTTTTACCAGCTTCATAACCATTAGATAGTCCTGAAATACTATATCTATAATTGTTGTTTATTTTAACTTGTTTGATGTCTACTTCTAAATAACCAGTTAATTGTAACCCCGTAACTACAACTTCTTCTAAAGCTAAAGCTAGTTCTGTTAATGTAATTGTAGATTTATCAATTCTGTCAACCCAGTCATTAGTTACTTTTACTTTAATAGATTTAAAACCTAAATAAGATAAGTGTAATGTGTCATTAGCTTTTGCACGTAACTCAAATTCTCCTTTGGCATTAGTTGCAGTACCTATAACTTGATTTAAGTTAACAATGTTTACATTTTCTAGGGGTTGCTTTGAGGTAGCATCAATGATAATACCTTTAACGGTAGAATCTGATTTTACAGCAGTAGAGTCGCTAACTTTTTTAGCGGTTGTGTTTTCTTTTGCTTTAACAGAATTGTCTTGAGCAAACCCAAAAGTTATGCTTAAGCTAAAAAGTAATATAAAAAGGGAATACTTCATGTAGAATAGTTAGAATATAAAAATAACAAAGAAAACGCTAAAAATGACGTCTTCTTTGTTATTTGACTAAATATTAACAAAAAGGTTTAAGTTTTTGCTATTCTAAAACTATGTTTTAATCTTTACGTCTAGATCTAGTTGGTCTAGAGTGAGATGTTTTAAATTCAGATTTATCTCTGTCAGAACGACTTGATCTATCAGAACCACCTTCGTTACTTCTGCGTCTGTCACTTCTGCTAGAACTGTCATCGCTTCTTCTTGAGCGTCTTTCTCCTCTTGGTTTATCATCACGACGTCTTCCGCCACCATTTCCACCTTCACGACGTCTTCCACCGCCACCACGGTTTCTATCACGACCACCACCACGACTTCCGCCTCTGTCTTCTGTAACTTCTACATTAACAAAACGTCCATTATCTTTGTAATCTGTAAAGAATGCTAAGACTTTTTCTTGGTGTTCTTTTTCTGTATTAAAGAAAGAGAATGTTTCTTTTACATCTACTTTAAAGACATCATCACGACCTAAATCTAAAACTTCTTTTAAGAAATCTTTTAATTTCATCCAGTCATAACCATCTTTTTCTCCAACATTAATAAAGAAACGTGCTGCGCTTCCAGAAGATTGTGGTCTTCCTTCACGACCTGAGTCTCCACCTGCAACATTTAAGTTTTTAGATTTTTGATAGTAGTTAAAGAAACGTGTAAACTCTACAGAGAAGAATTTTTTGATAAGTTCTTCTTTTGAAGTGTCTTCAAATAAAGCGTTGATATCTCCTAAATACTTATCAATCTCATGATTGATTTCTGTGTTATGTATCTTATTTGCTAAAGACATTAATTGTACTTCGCAAATAGCCATTCCGTTAGGAATTTCTTTTAATTCAAATTTCTTGTTGATAATACGTTCGATACTTTTTAATCGACGTACTTCACTTTTAGAAACAATTACCATAGATACACCTGTTTTACCAGCACGACCTGTTCTACCAGAACGGTGTGTATATGTTTCTATCTCGTCACTTAATTGGTAGTTAATTACGTGAGTAATATCATCTACATCAATTCCACGTGCAGCAACATCTGTTGCAACAAGCATTTGGATTTGACGTGATCTAAATTGTTTCATTACAATATCACGTTGATTTTGAGATAAATCACCATGTAAAGCTCCTGCACTGTATCCGTCTTCAATTAAGTTTTCGGCTACTTTTTGTGTATCACGTTTTGTTCTACAAAATATAACTGAAAAGATATCAGGGTTTGCATCTGCTAAACGTTTTAAAGCTTGGTAACGGTCACGAGCGTTAACCATGTAATATTCGTGAGAAACGTTACTTGTACTTTCATTTTTATGACCCACAGTAATTTCTTGTGGATTAACCATAAACTTCTTAGCAATAGTTGAAACTTCTCTTGGCATTGTAGCAGAGAATAACCATGTGTTTTTGTCTTCAGGAGTACCAGATAAAATTTCTGTAATATCTTCCTTGAATCCCATGTTTAACATCTCATCAGCCTCATCTAATACCGAATATTGGATTTTAGTAATGTCAACTAAGCGACGATTAATCATATCTTTCATACGACCAGGCGTAGCTACAATAATTTGTGCGCCACGTTTTACTTCTCTTGCTTGATCAGTAATACTTGACCCACCATATATAGCAACAACATTTAAACCTTTACAGTATTTACCGTAGGCTTTCATTTCGTTTGCTATCTGTAAACAAAGTTCACGTGTTGGAGATAATATTAAACCTTGAGTAGTACGACTATTTACGTCTATTTTCTGTAACATTGGAAAACCAAATGCTGCAGTTTTACCAGTTCCAGTTTGCGCTAACGCAACTAAATCTGTGTCTTCGTTTAATAAAATTGGGATTGCTTTTGCTTGTACTTCAGATGGTGTTTCAAAACCTAAATCTTCTATACCTTTTAATAGATCTTCGTTTAGACCTAATTCTTGGAATGTGCTCATTCTTTTATTTTATGTATTTCAATGTCAATCTGTTTGGTGTTACAAATAGAAGCGCATTGAATATACTTAACCTAAACTTCTAATAACACATCCTCTCTCTGAGGAATATATAAACCCTCATGGGTTTTTCAAGGTGCAAAGGTACGTTTTAATTCTGGATATTCAATCTTTAATAGATTATCCTTGTTAAGTACAGTAAATAAAAGGGGTGTGGTGTTTTTTGTTAAATCTGATTAAGTAAAATGACGTTTTAAATTGGTCTAAAAAAGGTTGTTTTGCGCTAAAAGAGGTTTGTTTTTTAAATTACTGATTTAAAAGTTTAAAGTCTATTTAAAAAAGCAACTAATTGTTGTACAGCTTTACCGCGGTGCCCAATGCTATTTTTCAATTTTAAATCCATTTGCGCAAATGTGCTGTCATAACCATTGGGTTTAAAAATAGGATCGTAACCAAACCCTTTGTCTCCTTGTTTGGAACTAGTGATTTCGCCTTTACAAATACCAGTAAATGTGTCCAAGTTATTGTTTAAATGTAATGCAACAACCGTTTTAAATTGCGCGTTTCTATTATCTTTTTCTATTAGGTTTTCTAATAATAAGGACATGTTATCATTGTCATTACGCTGTGGACCTGCGTATCTGGCACTAAAAACGCCAGGTGCCCCGTTTAAAGCTTCAACTTCTAAACCGGTATCGTCCGCAAAGCAATCAAAGCCATAATGCAGTTTTATGTACTCTGCTTTTTGTACTGCATTGCCTTTAATATTTGGTTGGGTTTCTGGTACATCTTCAAAGCATCCAATATCTTTTAAGCTTAACAACTTAATATGTGACGGTATTAAGTTCTGGACTTCTTTGACTTTATTTTGGTTGTTTGTAGCGAAAACGAGTTGCATAATGGGCTTTTTGTTGCAAATTAATAATAACTACTAATTTTTGTAACAAAATTTAAGTTTTTGTGTCTAATAAGTATGAAAAAATTAATCTTAATAAACGCAATTGTTTGGGCCTCTATTGTTATGGTAGGCGCATACCTTTTTAAGGGAGATGAAAACTGGAAATACTTTTTCGGTTTAATACTAGTCGCTTTTTCTATAGTTAATTGTTTAATGGCCAATCTTATTAAAAAAGATAAGAAGTCGTGTTCTGCTTTTAGATAGTTTAGTTTTTCTATCACTTATGATGATAAGGTTCATTCCTTAAAATTGTACAACCACGATACAACTGCTCAATAACAAATAAACGCACCATTTGATGGGAAAATGTCATTTTAGACAATGATATTTTTCCTTGTGCTTTTGCATATACTTCAGGGCTAAAACCATAAGGTCCTCCAATAACAAAAACAATTTGCTTAGCTCCAGAGTTCATGTGTTTTTGTAAATAGTTAGAAAAACCAACGCTATCAAATTGTTTACCGTTTTCGTCAAGTAAAATTAAGACATCAGTCGGCTTTAGCTTTCCTAAAATAAGATCACCTTCTTTTTGTTTTTGCTGGTCTTCGCTTAAATTTTTTACTTTTTTTAAATCTGGAATAATTTCCAAATCAAAACCTATATAAAAACCTAAACGTTTTGTGTAGTCGTCAATTAGCTGTTGTAATTGCTTATTATCGGTTTTGCCAATGGCTAGAAGTTTTATAGTCATGTGCAAATTTACAATTTATGAGATAAGATGCGTTAATTTTTTAGTTTGAAAAATGATAAATCAAAATAGTAAATCAAAAATGTATTGTTATTTTTACATCAAATAAGAAACACATGATAAGTCAAGCGCAATTTGATAAAGAAATAGAATTAATTATAACTAACGCTATTAGAGAAGATGTTGGAGATGGTGATCATAGTTCATTATCTTGTATTCCTGCATCAGCGCAAGGTAAAGCTAAGTTGTTGGTTAAAGACGAAGGGATTATAGCAGGGGTAGAATTTGCTAAGCAAGTATTTAGCTATGTAGATGCAGACATGAAGATCGAAACCCTTATTGAAGATGGGAGCAGAGTTAAATATGGTGATATTGTGTTTTATGTTACTGGTGCATCACAATCTATTTTAAAAGCAGAACGATTAGTGTTGAATGCTATGCAACGTATGAGTGCTATTGCAACAAAAACAAGACAGTTTGTAGACTTATTAGAAGGTACAGGAACAAAAGTTTTAGACACACGTAAAACAACACCAGGTATTAGAGCTATTGAAAAATGGGCAGTTAAAATTGGTGGCGGAGAAAACCATAGGTTTGCTTTATACGATATGATTATGCTTAAGGATAACCATATAGATTTTGCTGGTGGAATTACTAAAGCTATTCAAAAAACAAAACAATATTTAAAAGACACTAATCGTGATTTAAAAATTATTGTAGAAGCTAGAGATTTAAACGAAATCAAAGAGATTTTAAAAACCGAAGGCGTTTACAGAATACTAATAGATAATTTTAATTACGAAGACACTAAAACAGCTGTAAAACTAATTGGTGATCAATGTTTGACGGAAAGTTCTGGTGGAATTAACGAAAAAACAATCAGAGACTATGCTTTATGTGGTGTTGATTTTATTTCGTCAGGTGCATTAACGCATTCTGTTTATAATATGGATTTAAGCTTAAAAGCGGTAGATTAATTTAATAGTTTAACTATTTAAAAGGTTAATAATTAACCAATAGACGTCTTTAATAACGTCTTAAAACTATCATTTTTAACACCGTAATAGCTAAGCATTTACACGAAAAGTGTTTTTGATAAAAAGTAAAAGCAAATCAAACAATTAAAATTAAATGTCTCAAGCCATAGAGGAGAAGCTTAACAAAATACCGGTGGTTAACATTTTGGTTAAACTATTGGGTAAAATAAAACTACCTGGCTTGGTGGGATTATCTATGTACGATTTAATTGAATTGTACATTATTGGCATTGTAAAGGGGGCATTAACAGCACGAGCAAGTGCAATAGCTTATAGCTTTTTTATGGCATTATTTCCGTTTTTGCTATTCGTGATTATTGTCATTCCATATATCCCAATAGACGATTTTCAAACAGATTTTTTGGTCTTTTTAGAATCTATTTTGCCACCAACAACATCAGATTTTTTTTCCGATAATATATTTAATAATATAGGAGGTAATCAAAACGGAAGCTTATTATCCTCTGTGTTTTTGTTATCTATTTTTTTAATGGCAAACGGTATTAATGCCTTGTTTTCTGGGTTTGAAAACTCATATCATGACCAATTAACACGTAATGTGTTTAAGCAATATTTATATGCGTTAGGTATCGCTTTAATTTTATCCTTTTTACTAATTGTGACCGTTGCAGTTTTAGGATATTTTAATATATATGTCATCGATAATTTAACAGATCGTGGTTATATTGCCAAGCGTCAAGTTAGTATTTGGAGTACATTAGCACAATATGGCTTTTTTGTAGTTATGGTGTATATGGCAACCGCAGTGTTGTATTATTTTGGAACAGCAGAAGGAAAGTCGTCTAGGTTTTTCTCCATTGGTGCGCTGTTTACCACAATACTAATTTTAGTGACTTCCTTTTTATTTGGGATTTACATCGAAAATTTTGCACAGTACAATGAGCTGTATGGCTCGATTGGTGCATTATTAATTTTATTATTTTATTTATGGCTTAACGCAAATATCCTATTATTGGGATTTGAGTTAAACATGTCTTTAAAACAACTTAAAAAAAGTTTTTAATTATGAAAAAGTGTAGTATCGTTTTATTAGTTCTATTATTTAGTTTATCAGCTCAAGCACAAGATGTTTTTGGTCAATGGAAAACTATTGATGACGAAACAGGTGAAGCAAAATCAATTGTAGAAGTCTATGAAAAAGACGGAAAAGTATATGGTAAAATTATTGAAATTTTTAATAAAGACAGACGTGATTTACCATGTGTAAAATGTGAAGGCGACGATTATAATCAACCAATTTTAGGTTTGGATATAATTAAGGATATGACTAAAGATGGTAAGTACTATAAAAACGGGACAGTTGTAGACCCTCAAAGTGGTAAAGTTTACGACTTAAGATTAGCAGTTACAGAAGACGATACACTTCAAGTTAGAGGTTATATTGGTTTTTTCTACTCTACTCAATATTGGGAACGTATAAAATAATTACCAATTAAAAAGGCCAATATATTTTGCATTATATAGATGTTATATTACCCATTCCTCTAGAAAACCGTTTTACATATAGTATAACGGAGGCAGAGAGTGGGTTTTTAAGTATCGGAATGCGTGTGTCTATCCCTTTTGGGAAATCAAAAATATACACAGGAATTGTCGCATCAATCCATCAAGTAAAGCCTTTAATTTATGAGGCAAAGCAAATCCATCAAATTCTTGACGAAACACCAATAGTTACAGAAATGCAATTGCAATTATGGCAATGGATTGCTAAATACTATATGTGTACAGAAGGCGAGGTTATGCGTGCGGCATTACCAAATGCTTTTTTGCTTGAAAGCGAAACCATTATAAGTAAGAATAATGCTATTGAATTAAATGAAACAGATTTAAAAGACGACGAGTATCTTATTTACGAAGCATTACAACGCCAATCATCACTTAAGATTCAGGATATTGCCAACATTTTGGATAAAAAAAATGTACTTCCTGTAGTAAAACGGTTAGTAGAAAAAGAGGCTATTATTTTAAATGAAGAAATTTACGATAAGTATAAGCCAAAATATGTTAGATATGTTAAGCTAACAGAAGACTATACTACTCCAGAATCTTTAAATCAATTATTAGAAGCATTAAGTAGTAGAGCAAAAAAACAGCGGGATGTTGTTATGACCTTATTTTCTATTTCTGCAAAGACTAAAAAGCCAGTTAAAGTTTCGGATTTAGTGGCAGAAAGTAAAACAACTTCTGCAACAGTAAAAGCGTTAGTTGATAAAGGTATTTTAGAAGATTATCATATCCAAACAGATCGTGTGGTTTATGATGGAGAAGAGAATGAAGCTTCAAAAGCTTTAAACGAATTTCAAACGGAAGCTTTACAGCAAATTAAGACTAGTTTTAAAACTCAAAACGTCGTGCTTTTACATGGTATAACGTCTTCTGGTAAAACGGAAGTATATGTAAAGCTAATCGAGGAAGTTATCGCAAAAGGACAACAGGTCTTGTATTTATTGCCTGAGATTGCATTGACAACACAGTTGGTTACTAGACTGCAAAACTATTTTGGAGAACAAGTAGCGGTGTTTCATAGCAAATATTCTGCTCATGAGCGTGTTGAGGTTTATAATCAAGTATTAAATAATTCAGCGAAAGCGAAAATAGTTTTAGGCGCTAGATCATCTATATTTTTACCCTTTAAAGATTTGGGGTTAATTATAGTGGATGAGGAGCATGAATCTTCTTTTAAGCAATTTGATCCTGCACCACGTTACCACGCGCGTGATGTGTCTGTCGTTTTAGCATCGCTTTTTAAAGCAAAAACACTTTTAGGAAGTGCTACTCCAAGTATTGAGAGCTATTTTAATGCGCAGGAAAATAAATATGGTTTAGTCGAAATTAATAGACGTTATAATAATGTTCAGTTACCAGATATCGAGCTAGTAGATATTAAAGACAAGCAGAAGCGTAAAAAAATGAAAGGGCATTTTTCCGATAGATTAATCGAAGAAATGACTGAAGCGATTGCCGATGGACATCAAATTATACTGTTTCAGAATAGAAGAGGGTATTCGCCAATTGTAGAATGTAATACTTGTGGACATTCGCCGCAATGTCCTAATTGTGACGTTAGTTTAACGTATCATCAATTTCGTAAACAGTTGCGTTGTCATTATTGTGGTTATAACAGTGCGATGTTAATTAAATGTATGGCATGTGGGACGCCAGGACTAGACTCTAAAGGTTTTGGAACGGAACAGATTGAAAGCGAGGTTAGACTGCTATTTCCAACCCTTAAAGTAGGGCGTATGGATTTAGACACGACAAGAGGTAAGTTTGGTTACGAAAAAATTATAACTGCTTTTGAGCAGCAAGAGATTGATGTGTTAGTCGGTACACAAATGTTAACTAAAGGATTAGATTTTAGAAACGTTAAGTTAGTTGGTATAATGAATGCCGATAACATGTTAAACTTTCCGGATTTTAGAGCGCATGAAAGAAGTTTTCAGTTAATGTTACAGGTGTCTGGTAGGGCAGGACGTACCAATAAGCAAGGTAAAGTACTAATTCAGACTTATAATCCATATCATAAAATATTGCAGCAAGTCTCAATAAATGATTATGCCGGGATGTTTAAGGAGCAGTTGGAAGAGCGTTATAATTATAAATACCCACCATATTATAGATTAATAAAAATCACACTAAAACATCGCGATTATAATAAAGTAGATATGGCAGCAGATTGGTTAGCAAAGTCGCTAACACAATTGTTTAAACATAATGTTTTAGGACCTGAGTTTCCGCCGATATCTAGAATTCGTAATCAATACCATAAAAACATTCTAATTAAAGTACCGCAAGGTCAGCCATTAGGTAAAACAAAAGAAGCTATTAAAAAAGTAAATACTAGTTTTGCTGCTATTGGAGGTTTTAAAGGAGTACGAGTTATTATTAATGTCGATAATTATTAGAGACGTGCTACTAGTTGTAGTACTTTATAAATTTTACATCAAAGTTATGGGACATAAAAAATCCCACTTAAAAAAAGCAGGATTTAATTATATAAAGAATGTAGTTGTTTAGATGCTATTTAAAGCTTCTACTAACTGTGTTTTTTTGTTTCTACTTAAAGGTATTTCGTAAGCACCAACTTCAACATTTTTACTGTTAAATCGGTCTACTTTGTCAAGATTGACAATATATGATTTGTGGATTCTTAAAAACTTACCTTCTGGTAATTCGCTTTCAAAAGCTTTCATTGTAGATAATACAACAAGACTGGTGTCTTCAGTTACTAATTTTACATAGTCACCAAGTGCTTCAATCCATTTAATATCTCTAATGTAAACTTTACGTTTTTTAAGATTACTTTTTACAAATATATGTTCTCCTTCTTCTTGATTAAAATCAAGTTTTAACTTATGGTGCTCTACAGCTTTATCAACTGCTTGGCTAAAACGTTCTCTAGTTATAGGTTTTTGTAAATAATCTGTAGCATCATAATTAAATGCTTTAAATGCGTATTCTGTTTTACCAGTTACAAAAACAATTTGAGGTTTATTATTTAGTACGTCTAGTAATTCAAAACCATTTAATACAGGCATTTCAATATCTAAGAAGATAAGGTCTACCTTATGTGTATTTAATCCGTTTTTAGTCTCTAAAGCACTGCTGTACTCAGCAATCAAGTTTAGATGATTGTTGTTTTCAATTAGCTTTACAATAGACAGTCTTTGTATTGCTGAATCGTCCACTACTACACAATTTAATACCATAGTCTTTATTCTTTATAGGTTAAGTTATCGACAATAGTACAAAAAATCGGGATTAAAACCAAAAAACTCCGCTAAAATGTAAATTTTAACATTTTAAAAAGATTTTATTGAACGCTTTATTTTGTATTAAAAATGATTGAAAAGTACTTGTGGGATTAAATAAAAAGAATTATTTTTGCACTCATTTTTAACACAAATTAAATTAGATTTTTATGAATCATTATGAAACTGTTTTCATCTTAAATCCCGTTTTATCTGAAACACAGATAAAGGAAACAGTACAGAAATACGAAGAATTTCTTGTATCTAGAGGAGCAAAGATGGTATCAAAAGAAGATTGGGGACTTAAGAAGTTAGCTTACCCAATTCAAAACAAAAAAAGTGGATTTTACCACTTATTTGAGTACCAAGTAGAAGGAGAAGTAATCAATCCTTTAGAAGTAGAGTTTAGACGTGATGAGCGTTTTATGCGTTACTTAACTGTAGCTATGGACAAACATGCAGTGTCATGGGCGGAACGTAGAAGAGTTAAATTAAAACAAAAAGCTTAATTATGGCAAGTATAGATCAACAAGCAAAAGGAAAAAAAGAAGGAGAGATCAGATATCTTACACCTTTAAATATTGAAACTAACAAACAAAAGAAATATTGTCGTTTCAAAAAGTCTGGTATCAAGTATGTAGATTACAAAGATGCAGATTGGTTATTAGGTTTTGTTAACGCTCAAGGTAAAATTTTACCAAGACGTTTAACAGGAACTTCATTAAAGTATCAAAGAAAAGTGTCTGTTGCTGTTAAAAGAGCACGTCACTTAGCTTTAATGCCATATGTAGCAGATTTATTAAAATAAAAATATCATAACAATGGAACTTATATTAAAACAAGACGTTGAAAACTTAGGATTTAAAGACGATGTTGTAACGGTAAAGAACGGTTATGGTAGAAACTTTTTAATCCCTACAGGACACGCGATTTTAGCAACTAAATCTGCTATCAAATCGTTAGAAGAAACTTTAAAGCAACGTGCTTACAAAGAGGCTAAAGAGGTTGAACAAGCTAACGTAATTGCTGAAGCAATTAAAGCTTTAGAGATCAAAATAGCTGCTAAAGTTGGACAAGGAGACAAATTATTTGGTTCTGTAAACAACATTGATGTTGCTGAAGCATTAGCTAAAGAAGGTCAAAACATTGAGAAGAAATTTATCTCTGTGACTACAGTTAAGCGTTTAGGTAAATATAACGCAGCAGTGCGTTTACATAGATCAGTAAATGTTGATTTAGAATTTGAAGTTGTTGCTCAAGCATAACTAAAAATTGTTGTTAACAATACGTTAATAAATAGTATTTAAATATTAAAGCCACTCTGCAAAGAGTGGCTTTTTTTGTTATATTTTTGTTAAATGTTATGCTTGCATAATATTAAAAACAATCAACACAACAATATAACACAATGAAAAAACTTAACTTAACTATTACTTTACTGTTATTTACAGTTCTGAGTTTTGCTCAGGTTACAACATCTAGTATTAAAGGGTTAGTACAGGATGACACCAACGAACCATTATTTGGTGCCAATGTGGTAGCAGTACATGGTCCAACAGGAACTAAGTATGGCGCTATTACAAACTTAGATGGACGTTACAATTTATTAAATCTTAGAGTAGGTGGACCGTATACGGTATCTATTACTTATGTTGGATTTAAAGAGCAAACATTTACTAATGTATATTTAACATTAGGTAAAACAACAAACTTAGATGCAGCAATGAATGGTAATGCCGAGTCTCTAGATGAGGTTGTTATCACCGGATCTGCTTCTGGTACTTTTGGAAGTGATAGAACAGGTGCAGAAACTAGTGTTGGAAGACGTGAGTTAACAACGTTGCCTACTATTTCTAGATCTGCTGCAGATTTTACAAGGTTAGAGCCTTCTGCTTCAGGAAATTCTTTTGGAGGTAGAAATGATCAATTTAACAACTTTAGTTTAGATGGTGCAGTTTTTAATAATCCATTTGGATTAGACGCTGCAACTCCAGGAGGTCAAACAGATTCTCAGCCAATATCTTTAGATGCTATTGAGCAGATTCAAGTATCTTTAGCACCTTATGATGTTACATTGTCTGGTTTTACTGGTGCTGCTGTTAATGCGGTAACTAAAAGTGGAACTAATGAGTTTCATGGTACTGTTTACGGTTTTACTAGAAACGAAGACATGACTGGAGGAAAGATTAAAGGAGAAGATGTTTTTCAGTCGGATTTAGAACAAAACCAATATGGTGTTAGTATCGGAGGTCCAATTGTGAAAAATAAATTATTCTTCTTTGCTAACTTTGAAAAGGACGAACGTTCTGATTTAGGTACAAATGGTTTTGCGCCAAATACAGGAAGTGGTGCAATTAACGAAACTCGTGTTTTAGAATCTGATCTATTAATTGTTCAAAATGCATTATTGGACTTAGGATATGACCCAGGACGTTACCAAGGATTTAATTACGATTCAAATTCTACTAAAGGTATCTTTAAGTTAGATTGGAATATTAATGATAATAACCGTTTAGCTGTAATTTATAACTTTTTAAATGCATCTAAAGAAAAACCTGCACATCCATCGGCATTAGGTTTTAGAGGGCCGGACACAAATACATTACAGTTTGAAAACACAGGATATGAGATCAATAATAACATCAAGTCTTTTCAGTTAGAATTAAACTCGACGTTATCTAGTAGCGTAAGTAATAAGTTTCAAATGGGGTATACTCATTTTGACGATTATAGAAATGCATTATCATCACCAGCACCAACAATTACAATTACAAATGGTGGTTCTAATTATATTATTGCAGGACATGAGCCTTTTTCTATTAACAATACATTGGATCAGAAAGTATTTCAATTTTCAAATAACTTAAACTATGTTGAAGGTGATCATACGTACACTGTAGGTTTCTCTTATGAGAAATTTCAGTTTGATAACTCTTTCAATTTAGGAGCTTATGGAGCGCAAGGCGTCTTTTTTCCAACAACAACAATGGATGATTTTCAAAACTTTGCAGATTCAGGACAATTACAAGCATTATTTAACGATGCTGCAGCTGCAAACGCAAGTTTAGAAGCAAACGGTGAAGGAGTTGCAGGGGGTTGGGCATTAGCCGAAACGAATGTAGGACAATTAGCATTTTATCTTCAGGATGAATGGAATGTTACTGAAAACTTTAAATTAACATACGGTGTTAGATTTGACAAGCCATTATTTTTTGACTCATCTTCAAAAGCACAAGATGTTATTGATAGAGCATGTTGTTATGCTCCAGGAATTGAATATGTAAATCCTAATACAGGAGAAGGTGTGTTTTTAGATAACACTAAAATGCCATCAAACAAAGTATTAATCTCTCCAAGAGTTGGGTTTAATTATGATGTAAAAGGAGACAATAGTTTTCAAGTACGTGGTGGAACGGGATTATTTACAGGTCGTTTACCATTTGTATGGTTAGGTAACCAGATTGCTAATCCAGAAGTATTCTTTTACCAAGTAGTAGATCCAGATTTTAAATTCCCTCAAGTATGGAGAACAAATATTGGAGCAGATTACAGATTTGATAATGGTATTGTTGCAACAACAGATATTTCTTACACAAAAGATATTAATGGAGCACACGTACAAAACTGGGGACTTCGTAATCCTACGGGAACTTTAAATGCGCCTGGAGATACAAGAGCAATCTACACATCAGATGATGTTATTAATAATGCTTACGTATTTACAAACTCAAACAAAGGTCGTGTTTGGAACTTTACAGCTAAGGCTCAAAAAACGTTTGATAACGGATTATACACAAGTGTTGCTTATAACTACTTAAACTCTAAGGATGTTAATTCAATTGAAGCAGAAATTACGGGTGATGCATTTGCATTTAATCCAGTAGTTGGTAATGCTAATAACGATGTGTTATCACATTCTAAATACGGAGATACACACCGTTTTATTGGTGTTGCAAGTAAAAAGTTTACTTATGGTAATGATAAGTGGGCAACAACAATCTCTACGTTCTTTGAGTACGCTCAAGGTGGACGTTTTAACTACACTTATGGTGGAGATTTAAACGGAGATGGTTCTAACTTAAACGATTTACTTTACGTGCCTACAGCTGCAGAGTTACAAGACATGCAATTCTCAGGAGCTGGACAAGCTGAGGCTTTTGAGTCTTTTATTCAACAAGATGATTATTTAAGTGATCGTCGTGGAGACTATGTAGAGCGCTACGGTGCTTTAGCTCCATGGAGAGGACGTTGGGATCTTAAATTATTACAAGACTACAAGTTTAATGTAGGAGGTGGTAAAACTAATACAATACAGTTTAGTGTTGATGTATTAAATGTTGGAAACTTATTAAATAGTGACTGGGGTCTTGTACAACAACCAAGTTCTGTACAACCATTAGGAGTAGATGTTGATACATCTGGTGTGCCAACATATACGTACACAGGAGCAACGGAAACATTTTCTTATAACTCAAGCTTATTATCAAGATGGCAAGCACAATTTGGAGTTAGATACATTTTCTAGTCCATACGTCATAGATATTTTTTAAATTTGCGCTCCTTTTAAGGGGCGCATTTTTTTTTATTCAATATTATAACTTAAAACATTTTTAAATGATTTTTTTATTTCAACGCTTTCGCGGAAACCTTGCCTTTAAAAACATATACTTAGCAGTGCTATTAGTGGCTTTTGTGTCTTGTAAAAAAGAGACAGCTCAAGTATCAAAAACAACTACAGTAGATGCTTCTACACTTAAACAATCGGCGTTAATCGAAACTTTTAAGTACCAGCCAGAGCAAGAGTTGATTATTAGTGTGCACAGAGGTGGTAAAGGTTTAAAGCATTATCCTGAAAACTGTTTAGAAACTTTAAAATATGTAAATGATAGTATTCCTGCTATCTATGAAATTGACATCGCGCAGACTAGAGATAATGTATTAGTATTAATGCATGATAATACATTAGAGCGTACCACTACTGGAACAGATAAATTAAACAAGTATACTTACCAGGAGTTGCAAGCCTTTAATTTAGAAGATGATTATGGTAATGAGACAGCCTTTAAAATACCAACGTTAAAAGCGGTCTTACTTTGGGCTAAAGAAAAAAACGTAGTACTTACATTGGATAAGAAAAAGAGTGTGTCTTTTGACGCTATTGTAGCTTTAGTAAAGCAAGTAGAAGCAGAAGATGTCTCAATAATTATTACATACGATTTAAAGCAAGCGGAAGAAGCATACGGTTTAGCGCCTAATTTAATGTTATCTGTATCTGCTAGAAATCAAAAAGAATTAGATTGGTTATTAAATTCAAAAATACCAACACAAAATATGTTAGCATTTACGGGGACAAGATTATCTCCAAACTACTTTTATAAAACAGTACAATCACACGGTATAAAAACCATGTTAGGTACGTTAGGAAACTTAGATAAGCAAGCAGAGGCAAAAGGAGAGGTGCCATATACGTTATGGAGAGATAAAGGAATAGATCTTTTTGCAACTGATAGACCTTTTGAAGTAGCTAAAGCATTAAATATTAAGAAATAGAGAAGATGAAGTATTCTAGACTTACAAAAGAACAATTTGAAGAATTACATAAAGAGTTTATTAACTTTTTAGCAACGCAAACCATTACCGCAGACGAGTGGGATAAGCTTAAAACTGAAAAGCCTGAAGTTGCAGAGCAAGAATTAGATGTGTTTAGCGACTTGGTTTGGGAAGGTGTCTTATCTACTGTAAAGTATGTAGAGCAGATATCGGAGCACAACATACATTTGTTTGTGTTTAACGAAGATCACATGCATGTTATTGGAATTAAAATAGATGGACCTATAGATGTAACAACAACTGATGGATTTAATTGGTTGCGCGAAAATTTAATGGATGATACGGTTACATTTACTCAAGGTAAAAAAGATTATTCTGAAGACAAAAACTTAGATAAATTTAAGTTGATCCAATCTGGTAGCGCAATTACAAAAGGGGAGTTGTATGAGTATTTTAACAAGTTAATCAACTAAGACATTCATAATTAGTAAAAACGTATTACAGGCTTGTTGTGGTAGGTAATAGTGTTTTTTCTTCTAAAGGGACACAAAGACAACAGTATTATATATTTTTGTCAAGCCTACAGTAGTAGGTTCTATTTTAAAATTATAAGTAATCATTAAAAATAGTTCTGCTTCGGCAGAAAATATTATGGCACAAAAACCAAGCATACCAAAAGGAACAAGAGATTTTAATCCAGAACAAGTAGCAAAACGTAACTACATTTTTAGTACTATTAAGTCTAAATTTGAGCGTTTTGGGTTTCAACCTATAGAAACACCAAGTTTTGAAAACTCGGATACCTTAATGGGTAAATATGGAGAAGAAGGTGACCGTTTGATTTTTAAAATTTTGAATAGTGGTGATTATTTGTCAAAAGTAAATGATGACTTATATACTGAGAAAAATTCAAATAAAATAACAACTAAAATATCAGAGAAAGCATTGCGTTATGATCTTACAGTGCCATTTGCAAGATACGTGGTACAACATCAAAACGATATAGAGTTTCCATTTAAACGTTATCAAATGCAGCCCGTATGGCGTGCAGATAGACCTCAAAAAGGACGTTTTAGAGAGTTTTATCAATGTGATGCAGATGTTGTAGGAAGTGATAGTTTATGGCAAGAGGTTGAGTTTGTACAATTGTATGACGAGGTCTTTACTGCTTTAAAACTAGAAGGTGCGACTATTAAAATTAATAACCGTAAAATACTTTCTGGTATTGCAGAGGTTATTGGAGCAAGTGATAAGTTAATTGACTTTACTGTTGCTTTAGATAAATTAGATAAAATAGGAGAGGAAAAGGTAAAAGAAGAAATGCTTGGTAAAGGTATTTCTGAAGCTGGTATTGCTAAGCTTCAACCGTTGTTTACATTAACTGGCGATTTTGGTTCTCAAATAGCCAGTTTAAAATCAATATTATCAACGTCTGAAGAAGGTCAAAAGGGTATTGAAGAATTAGATTTTATTAATACTGCAATTTCTACTTTAGGTTTAAAATCTGCAAAGTTGCAATTAGATGTAACTTTGGCTAGAGGGTTAAATTACTATACAGGTGCTATTTTTGAAGTATCTGCACCAGAAGGTGTGGCTATGGGATCTATTGGTGGAGGTGGAAGATACGATGACTTAACAGGTATCTTTGGTCTTAAAAATGTTAGTGGAGTAGGTATCAGTTTTGGATTAGATCGTATTTACTTAGTTTTGGAAGAATTAGGATTGTTTCCAGAAACTATAACTAAATCTACAGAGGTTATCTTTATTAACTTTGGAGATAACGAAGCTTTGTTCTGCTTAAAAGCTGTAAAAGCATTAAGAGAAGCTGGTATAAATGCTGAGTTGTATCCTGATAAGATTACAAACGGAAAACACATGAAAAAACAAATGAATTATGCTAACAAGCGTAACATTCCTTTTGTTGTTTTAGTTGGTGAAGAAGAATTGAAAAACAGCCAGTTTACTTTAAAAAATATGGTGTCTGGAACACAAGATACTGTTGACTTAGAAACAATGATTTCTAAAATAAAATAAAAGGTAACTCTTTATAATAGTAAAAGCCGAAACGCAAGTTTCGGCTTTTTTAGTAAATGAGAATTAATTTGGGGTATTCACTTACTCAACTAAAACTTTTTTAGATAGTTCTCCATTATCTGTTTTTAACTTAATAATATAGGTTCCTGTGCTAAGTTTACCTGTTTTTAATTCGATATAATCTTGAGTTTCTAAATCTGAAAAATCAGCAATAAGTTGTCCTAATATGTTATAAAGATTTACAGATGTTATACTATTTAATTTAGGATTGCTTACAACAATACTATTACTGCTGTTGGCGTAATAAGTATTTAGTGTAGTTTCTAAAGTAAGATCCTGAACTCCTAAAGTTTCTGAAGCACTAAAGACCAATTCAAACCTATCAGTATATTCTCCTGCGACTAATTGTATTGTAAAATCAGATACTCTTAAATCGCTATAAGTGGCATTTAAAATATCATGTATGTAAATGTCTAAGTCAGAAGGCACGTTTTCTAGCGCATCAATCGTAATCGTGTTGTTACCGTCTAAGTTAGTTTTTAGTATTAAAGGTAATACTGTGCTAGTGTTAATTACATCAATCCCTTGTATGATGTAATTCCCGTTGTTAATATCCCAATACATATCATCAATTTGGTTTTCTGTACTTTCACCATCATAGCCCCAATCATAACCAGAAGTAGCATTTGGATCTTGAGTTACTAGCAATTGTCTGTGTATTCCGTTAACGGAATTTAAGCCTAATCTAATTTTTAACCTTTCGTCAGAATTATAGTTGTCATCGGTTGTATTGTCAACATCTTGCCTTACAAATACTGAAGATCCACTGCCTTCTTTTTCAAAGACACGTTGATTATTATTAAACTTTAAAGTACCAGTGTTTTCACTTTTTACAAAGAAACCTTGTGCTACGGGAATATAACGACCCGGTAATTTTGATGGAGTACCACCAGTCGCTACTAGTGGGTCATTTGTACCATAACTTGCAGCAGGTGTTGCTCCGGATAGATTGTAAGAGGCATAACCACCTTGGTATTGTGCTAAATTATGAGAGCCACCTCCCCAATGTTCCCAATAATATAATGTTCCTGTTGTGCTTCCTGTACCTTCAATGGTAGGCCCGTTATCTAAAATAAACTGATGTGCATCTATTGCAGATGCATAAGGGTTTCCAATTAGGTACTCGTTAGCAGCTGTAATAGGAAGTGTTATTTCGCCATTGTTAGGTTTTCCTTGGAAGACATAGTTTTGTTCTGTTAGTACATTTCCATTAGTGTTATTTACTCCTTTTAGTGTAAATCCTTCCCCTGTATTTAAAGATCCTGTACTTCTTACATGTTGCCAATCGGCATAAGCTCCAGATTGATTAGCGTATTTCCATATCCAATAATCAGCGATTCCAATAGGAGTACCTGATGTACCGTCATAACTGTTTGTAATAAAGTTAATATCTACTGGTGCTGCAGGATTACTACCGTCTTTAAAAATTGTAGGTACCGTGTAGCTATTATTGTTACTAGTTGTATTTGTTACGCCTACAGGAGATGACCAATAATTATAAGTGTATAAATCTTGTGTTCCTTGTTGGTCGCGTTCTAGAGTTCCGGAACTGGTGCTGTCTAAATCACTTTCAAAAGTTTGTATTAATTGAGATTCGCCTTGTAAATCAATTTTACCATCTATTTTTAAATAATGCGTGATAGTTAAACCATTTCCAGAGTTAGTTGCAGTAGCACCATCTGCAGTTAAAATGTTGTTTTGTACATTTAAAGCTAAAATAGTCCTGTTGTTTTTATTTATTGAAGGCAAAGTTGCATTGTCTAAGGTAACGTTGTGGTTGGTGTTAACTATATTCCAGTCTATGGTAATATTTGGGTCCACTAAAGATTGTGATCCTGGAATATACCACTCGGTACCACTTGCCCAACTATTAGAGTTGTCCCAATTACCATCTGCTGAGGTGTTGTAGGGTAGTGGAGAGGATTGGAACTCTAAAGTAAACTTACTAGGGTCTGTTAAGCTACCTCTATTGCCATTTCCAGAAACATCGTTAAGATGGGTTCCGATATAAGAGTTCATGTTGTAATACGCCTTAAGATTGGTCCAGTTGATACTGTTAATATCATTTTTGGTAATTGTATTTGGTACAATAACGCCATTAACAACTGTTCCTGCTTTTTCAAGTTCTTGGTTCATAACATAGCGCAGCTGCGTAATAGAAAGCGCTTGATCCCAGATTCTAACCTCATCAATATCTCCTTTAAAAAAATCTAAAACATTTGTTTTGTCAATATAAATGGCACCAATAGCAAAGTCAGAACCATTAGGAGTCGGGTTAATTAATGTTTTTGTAGTATCCAAAACCCCATCAATGTATAATTTAGCAATGCCATTGTCGTAAACACAGGCGACGTGATGCCATACATTATTTGGAATTGTAGTATTGGATTCTATTTTTCCTGAAGTGGTAGTTCCTATTGTAAAACTTACTAAGTTGCTATCTGTTAAAAAGAATTTATACCCATCAACACCATCATTTTTTGCAACTATAGTTTTGTCTGAAGCTAGGGCGTTTGAACCATTTGTTTTTACCCACGCGGAAGCAGTAAAATCTCCAGCTAAATCTATTTTGTCTCCAACTAGTGTAAAATTATCTACACCGTCAAAGCCTAAATGTCTTGATTTTATTTCTTCATGTGCTACTCCAAAAGTGAAATATTTTGTTCCATCAAAATCATAACTACCTTCTTTAGTTGGGATACCATTAAAAGTATTGGAGTCTAAAAATACTGTTTGCAGATTGGTTGAAAAACCAGCATCATCAGAAACTAATAGTACGTAGGCATCGTTTCCTGTTAAAGGCGGTAAACCTGCAAGATCTGTATCAAATACTGATACCTCAACTTTTCCAATATCATCACCAGCAGTTTCAACTATTTTCCATTTTCTGTTCATTACATCTGTAATGGTAGTAACAGTTGCAGGTCCTAAGCTAACTGTAATTGAGCTTCCTGAGGTACTTGTGTTTTGTCCATCATTACCCCAAACTAAAAATTCATTACTAGTGTTAAATGCACTGGTGTTGAGGTTGTTTGTTGTTTCTGTATTAGTTAATGATATTGCAACAATACTTGAGTTGTTGACACTTTTAGATTGTTTTTGGGTTAAGTCAGAATCGTCATCTCTTCCAATTCCTGCAATATCATAATTAAAACCTGAGTTAGCAGAAGTATCCCAAATTACGGATCCGTTTGAGGCAACGTAATCTTGTGACGTTCCGTTAACACCTAATGTTACTCCGTATTTAATAGCAAGATAAGATTGTATTTTATTACGTTCGTCTAATAGGTTTGCATCGTTTTTACGAGAAGAAAATGAGATTATTTCTACTATTCTAGCATTTGTTGCTGCTTCATAACCTTCACTTCTTCCAATCCAATAACGAGAATTATTTACATTTGAAAAATCTGAAATATCATTCTGTACGGTTTCAACATTATTAGCATTGTAAAACAACTCTTGTCTAGTTAAAGCGCTATTGTTTCTGGCGTTTAATATTCCTACATTATTATAGTTGTTAGACGTGTTGTTGTCAGCGACACCGTATCCAGTGTATGGTGATGTTGCAGTTGTTGGTCCTACGCAATACGCAAAGACTTCATTAGTAAATCTTGCAGAGTAACGCCCGTATCCAAACCCTGTAACGTCTACTGTATTTGTATTAATATCTTCGTCTCCACAAAATACATCCATATTACCAAATGTTGCATTTATATTAGTGTCGGGTAAAATAACAGCAAACATATCTTGAGTGTAAAAACCGGTTCCTCCTTCTAAGAAATCTCCATTTGTGCTGTCGTAAGAGTAATCATCATCTGTTGGGGCTAGTGTATAAGAGCTATCAAAGTCTAAGACTGCATTAAAATTAACGTTGTAATCAGGATGGTCTCTGTATGTTGGCTCTTGTCCTGCGGTATTTACTGTAGCGTTATTTGTATTTGCTTGATCATACCAAGTTGTTATAGGTTGGTTATCGCTAACACCAGCACCATCATTTGCTTTTAGCCATGTTTCTAAGTTAGCAGTAATACCTCCTGGTCCATTGGTTACTGATGATGTTGTACCGTACCCTTGGATGTAAAAAACATAAGGATTTTCGTTAGAATCGTTATTTGCTATTGTCAGTATTGCAGATCTTAATCCGTTAGCAGAAGGATCAAAAGTAATGTCAAAACTAGTCGTGTTTCCGGCAGCTATAACTGAAGTAGGAGTTGTTGTTAACGTAAAGTCTGAAGCGTTTGCTCCTGTTATTGTTACATATGGGGATAATCCTGTTAAGTTTAATGGAAGTGTTCCATCATTATTAATTAAGAATGTTTTAGTAGCGTTTCCTGTAGTAACATTTGTAGATCCAAAATCGGTGTTGTCTGAAGTGTTTGGTGTTGTATCTCCATTGATTATGCTAATGCTATTTCCTGTAATATCTATTTCAGGTAATGGTGTTGTGGTAGCAATAAGAGAAATATCGTCAATAGCGATATCGCTTCTAAAACCATTACCTGTTGTTCCTGAAAATCTTAGGTTAATACTTTGTCCAACGTATGCGCTTAAATCTAATGTAACCAAAGCCCACGACGCACCATTGCTAGTTTGCACTTGACCAGATTGTGACCAGATGTTGTTAGGAAAGGTTGCGCCATTATTTGTACTTAAGTCTACATTTAGATTTCCAGTAGCGCTACCATACATGTGATAGTAAAATGAGAATACCGGATTGCTGGCACCGGATAAGTCAAAACATGGGCTTATTAAATTAGTGGTACTGTTATTATAATCAGTTGCTTCTGTGTATAAATAATAGTTGCCATCATTAGCAGTTGAAGGCCCGGTGTTACTAGATGGTGTACCATTAGCATCTCGTGTCCAATTCATATTGTCTCCTGTATCTTGAGACCAATCTCCTAAACCAGATTCAAAACTTTCAGTGTATGGAAAAGTTGTAATAACAGAAGTACAGGTAGCGCTGCATCCTCCAGAAACATTAAAATATAAGGTTGTTCCGCCTGAGTTTGCACTGTTACCTGAATTTGTTAATACAGTTGTACCGCTTGAGGTTATGGTAATATTGGAGGCGCCGCCATTCCAACCATCATTATATGTGTCGTACATGGTAGCATAATAATTGTTTCCGTCAGGTAAGCAGCTTAAATCTAAGGTTGTTGAATAAGACGAATTTGAAGCGCCAGTATAACCATCATCAATAGTAGCTAATAATGTACCTGAAGGATTATATATTTGCACCCTATTTTCTGAAGACCATTCGGGCCAATTTACTGTTACTTGAACTGCTGAGGTTTGTGCATAGGTTAAAGAGAAACTTAAAAACAAAACAGTAAACATCATGTTTTTACATAATGTTTTAGCTAGTAATACTTTAGGAGTATAGTTTTTCATAAGTAGGATTTTAGTTTAGTTGGGGAACTAATATTTAAATCGGGATAAAACTACCTATAAATTAGATGAATAACAAAATTATTCGACGAAATACATCTTTAGTGCTGCTTTGTGATTTGTTTATACGTTTAAGTGTTTTTTAATACAGTTAAATGGTTTAAAATTAAAAACCCAAAACAAGTGTTTTGGGTTTTTATTCATATAAATAATTTTGGTAACCTTTTATTATTCGATTAAAACCTTTTTAGAGAATGTTCCATCGTTAGTTTTTACTTTTAATATATAGGTGCCTGTATTTATTACATTTGTTTTTAATTCGATTAAATCTATAGATTCCAAGTCATTAAAAATAGTAATTTCCTGTCCAATTATATTAAATAAACTCACAGATTTGATAGTTTCTAACTTAGGGTTGTTAACTACAATAGTATTGGAATTATTTGCATAATAAAATTGTATTGTTGTTTCAATATCAAATTCATTTGTAGACAACACTTCAGATTGACTAAATCTTAATTCAAAACGATCTGTATAAGCACCTGCAGCAAGATAAATTGAGAACGTATCCTGTTTAATATCATGATATAGGTTGGTTACTGTATCATAGATGTAAATTTCCATGTTTTCCGGTGTGTTTTCTAAAGCATCAATTACAAAAGTGTTTTCTCCGTCCGTATTAGTATGTACTCCTAATGGTAATATCGTAGAGGTGTTAATGGTATTTGTACCTTGTATTATGTACTGGTTGTCTTCAATCATCCAATAAATATCATCCATTTGAGATTCGTTGTTTTCTCCGTCATAACCCCAATCGTAACCTGGAGTAGCATTAGCATCTTCAGTAACTAATAACTGTCTGTGTAAATTGTTAACCGAGTTAAAGCCTAATCTAATTTTTAAGCGGTCATCAGAATTATAAACATCACTAATTGCATTAGTGTCAGAGGTTCTTACAAATACAGAGGAAGCTCCTTCTTTTTCAAATACACGTTGACCGTTATTAAACCTAATGCTTCCTGTGTTTTCACTTTTAACGAAAAAACCTTGAGAAACAGGGATGTAACGCCCAGGTAGTTTAACCGGTGTTCCGCCTGTTCCAACTAATGGGTCATTAGTTCCATAACTGGCAGCAGGAGTAGATCCTGATAAGTTATACGTAGCATAACCTCCTTGGTAATTTGCAAGGTTGTGAGAACCACCTCCCCAATGTTCCCAAAAATATAATGTTCCAGTAGTGCTTCCTGCGCCTTCAATAGTAGGTGCATTATCCATTATAAATTGATTAGCATCTAAAGCCGAAGCGTATGGGTTACCTACTAAATATTCATTACCTACTGTTATTGGTAGTGTAATATTACCGTTGTTTGGTTTTCCGTTAAAAACATAGTTTTGTTCTAATAAAACGTTTCCTCCTGTGTCTGTAACTCCTTTTAAGGTAAACCCTTCTCCAGAAATTAAAGTACCTGTACTTCTTACATGTTGCCAATCTGCATAAGCGCCTGATTGATTAGAGTATTTCCAAATCCAATAATCTGCAATTCCTATTGGAGTTCCTGTTGTTCCATCATAACTGCTAGTTATAAAATTTATGTCTATTGGATTGTTAGGATCTGTACCATCTTTAAATACTTGTGGTAAAGTGTAAGCATTATTATTTGTACTTGTATTACCAACACCTACTGGAGAAGACCAATAATTGTATGTGAACAAATCTTTTGTACCCTGTTGGTCTCGTTCTAACGTTCCAGAACTAGTTACATCAAGATCACTATTTAAAGATTGAATTAATTGAGATTCACCTTGTAAATCAATTTTACCATCTAATTTTAAGTAATGTGTTATAGTTAAGCCATTTCCAGTTCTTAGACTTGTAGTACCATCTAGCATTAGCGTATTGCTTTGAACATCCATACCTAATACACGTCTGTTGCTATTATTGTTAGTAGGTAAACTGGCGTTATCCATGGTTATATTATGACTTGTTTGTACAATGTTCCAGTCTACAGTTATATCTGAATCTACAATTGATGCAGAGCCTGGAATGTATTGTTTGTCCCCATTGGTCCATGTATTATGACTAGTCCAAGTTCCGTTAGATTTAGAAGAATAGGGTAGTGGAGCAGTTTGGAAATCTACAGTATTTAGATTTCTTAAAGCACCTTGTCTATTATTACCTGATGCATCATTAGTGTTGGTGTATGTGTAGATGGACATTGGATAGTATCCTTCTAGTGTATTCCAAGCTAGCGTTGCGGTTTCATTATTTGTAATTGTTGTTGGTAATACTTTACCAGAAACAAAGGCTGCGTTTTGTTTAATTTCTTGATTTATAATATAACGTAATTGGTTTACGCTTAAAGCGGTACTCCAAACTCGGACTTCATCAATATTTCCTCTAAAAAATTGTGTTGTACTTGTTTTAGCAGCAGAAGCTACATGAAAAGAATTAGTTGTGCTTACAGGTGCAGATCTGTTTACGGACCTATCTAAAACACCGTCAATGTATAAATAGATTTTTGTGCCATTGTAAATTGCAGCAACATGATGCCATTCGTTATCAGGGATTTTAGTAATACTGGCTAATGTCTGATTACTTCCGTTTTTCCAGTACATTCTAATTCTGTTGTCATTTAAAATTTGAAAGTCATAACCTTCTGTAAAAGGATTGTTTCGTTTTGAAACAATTGATTTAATCCCAGTGTCAGCTGCGTCTCTTTTTATCCACGCAGATATCGTAAAGCCTGAAGGGTTTAAATCTAAATTGTCTTCCATGTCTATATAGTCTGTAGCACCATTAAAATATACAGAGCGCACGACTTCTACTTGAGGCGCGTATCCAAAAGTGATATATTTTGTACCATCAAAATCGTAGCTTGTTTCAAGATCAGTACCATTAATGGTCATGATTCTGTAATCTGCAGTAGGGTCAAATACAGGTGTGTTTGAAATAAACATATAATAATTACCCGGAGGGCTAATATTTCTAATTGCATTTTGAGGAATTCTAATTTTTACTTCAGAAATGTCTCCACCATTCTCAACAACCTTCCAAGTACGTTGCATACCAAGAAAACTAACAGGAGTAGATAAACCTGAAATTCCTGAGCTCATGTCTACAGATATAACATTTGGTGCAGCGTCTAAACTAGCATTATTATTTCCCCAAACTAAAAATTCTTTATCTCCAAACGCAGTAGGGTTGGTGCTAATATTTGTAGAATTTGTATCATGTAAATCAGTTAGTCCCATTGTAAGAATACCTTGGATTCTTCCGGCGCCATCAGTATTGTCATTTACACTTCTAGATTGCTTTTGATTTAACTCGGAGTCATTATCTCTACCTATTCCTGTTATGTCATAATTGTAGCCTAAGTTTTCAGATTGATCCCATATTATGTTTCCAGAACTATCAACATAATCTTGAGAAGTACCATTTATACCTAACGTTATTCCATATTTTATTGCTAAATATGACTGTATTCTATTGCGTTCTTGTGATAGGTTGTTATCAGATTTTCTTGAGTTATATGTAATTACCTCAGCAATACGACCATCAAAACTACCATTCCAATATTGACTTCGACCCAACCAGTATCTTCCATTATTTATTGTAGCGTATCGAGATATATCATTTGTTTCGTTCCCAACTTGATTGGCATTAAAATATAATTCCATATCAGTATCACTAGCATTCTGTCTAATATTTACAATTTGAATTTGATTATAATCTGTTGATGAATTAGTGTCTGATCTAGCATATCCATTTTCGGCAGGGTTAGTTGGTGTTTCACTTGTTGTTCCGATACAATACGTTAGGCGTTCATTATTTAACCGTGCAGTATAAGATCCGTAACCAAATCCAGTAACGTCTTCTGTATAGCTTTCTGTTAAAGGATCTGAGCTAGTAAAAGTATCTAATGGTACCATAGAGCTTGTAATACTAGGATCTGGCATTAAAACAACAAACAAATCATTGGTGTTAAAACCTCCTGTTCCTTTTAACTCATCTCTATTAGTTAAATAGGTCATGTCAGAGCCTGAGGTGTTGTTATTGTTTTCAAACTCTATCACAGGATTAAAGTTCATGTTTTTACCACTATTATTTCTGTATACTGGTTCTTGACCAGTTACAACAACTTCGGCATGATTTCCTTTTCCATTATCAGACCACTTGGTAACATTTGCGCCATCAGAACCATAAGTTGTACCATCAAGTTGATCTGCTTTTAGCCATAAGTCTAAATTATTAGTTACACCGCCTGGTCCATTAGTTGGCGTGTTATAAGTAGTACCAGTTATTAAAATGTCATCGACCATTACATAATCATTTGTGTCACTAGCATCACATCGTATTCTAAATTGTCCTGTTGGTAATATTGGGAAGCTAAAGTCTGTAGCCATTAATGTTACTGTTTTACTATAATAAATAACAGAATTAGTGCGTTGAAAGTCAGCAGATTTATCAGATACATTTCCGCTTACAAATCGCTTTACTGTTTCCCAAGATGAACCTAATCCACCACTATTGTATTCAACAAAAAAATCTTCTCCAGTTTCCATGCTGTATGCTGTAAAGAAAAACTTAAGATCGATTTTATCATAAAGAAATAAACTATATGATGGCGAGGTCATAGCTGAATTATCTCCAGAGTTATCTCTTAACCAAAAACTATTATTTGCGCTATAGGCGTAAGTGGCGTTGTTGGTTCTGACAGCTGTTGATCCTCCTGACCAACCTTGATTTCCAGATTCGAAATCGTAAAAACCTAAAGTAGTTTGAGCTATTGAGGCTGTAATAAATAAACTTAAAGTAAGTAATGTAATAAAATAATTTTTGAGGGTGAAAATTCGCATAATTGGTTAAGTTCTAGTTAGGGACTAAATATTAGAATTCAAATATATAACAAATTGTCCTTGAAACGCAATATTATTCGATGAACGGTAAGATGTAATTGTTAATATGTTGATTTTCAAATATTTAAAACAAAAATTATTTTTACATTTCAACCTATTTTATGGTATTTGAACGACTATTTGATGCGTAAAAAAAGCTAAATAAATCAATATTTAGCTTTTTTGGGAGTTTTTTTGTTTAGAATTTTATCAATTTGTGAGTGTGGATTATTACATTTTTGGAGTTAGAAATTCTTAAAAAGTAAGGTGCTTGTTCTAATCTTTCTAAATTATTTAGAACGATTTTACCGTTAATTGGTGTTGATATATTTCTGTGAACTATTCTTCCATTTATATCATAAATTCTTGTGGTAATCATTTCATTTCTTAAGGCCAAAGGAAGTTTTATGCTTAAATAAGAATTAAATGGGTTAGGGCTAATGTTTATGTTTTCTATTTCAAAATCATTTACTCCTAAAGTAGGATCATCCATTCCGTCACAATTTTCATCTATTCCGTTTCCTCCAATTTCGGTAGCTCCGGGAAAAATGGTATCGTTAGTATCGTCACAATCTTCATTATTTGTAGTGTATCCATCAGGAAGAGTACATGCTTCAATTGTATTGTCAAAGTCTCCGAAACCATCGTTGTCTGTGTCAGCATAATAGATGTTTTTAGGTCCATTATTTGATATTTCCCAAGCACATGTTATCTCATTAAAGATAGCTGTCTCATTACATTCTATTTCTGGTTCTGCAGGTTGTGTTCCAGTTACATCCCAAGTACAAGTTGTGTTGTTGAAGGTTGCAGTTTCATAACATTCTGTAGTTGGTTCTGCAGGTTGTGTTCCCGTTACATCCCAAGTACATGTGGTATTATTAAACGTTGCAGTTTCATAACATTCCGTAGTTGGTTCTGCAGGTTGTGTTCCTGTTACATCCCAAGTACAAGTCGTGTTGTTGAATGTTGCAGTTTCGTAACATTCCGTAGTTGGTTCTGCTGGTTGTGTTCCCGTTACATCCCAAGTACAATTCGTGTTGTTGAACGTTGCAGTTTCGTAACATTCTGTTGTTGGTTCAGCAGGTTGCGTTCCAGTTATGTCCCAAGTACACGTTGCGTTGTTGAATGTTGCAGTTTCGTAACATTCTGTTGTTGGTTCCGCAGGTTTTGTTCCAGAAACATCCCAAGTACAAGCTGTATTGTTAAATGTTGCAGTTTCGTAACATTCTGTTGTTGGTTCCGCAGGTTTTGTTCCAGAAACATCCCAAGTACAAGTTGTATTGTTAAATGTTGCAGTTTCATAGCACTCTGTCGTTGGTTCTGCAGGTTGTGTTCCAGAAATATCCCAAGTGCAAGTTGTATTGTTGAATGTTGCAGTCTCATAACATTCCGTTGTTGGTTCAGTAGGTTGTGTTCCAGAAACATCCCAAGAACATGTTGTATTGTTGAACGTTGCAGTTTCATAACATTCTGTAGTTGGTTCAGTAGATTGTGTTCCCGTTACATCCCAAGTACAAGTCGTGTTATTAAACGTTGCAGTTTCGTAACATTCCATAGTTGGTTCTGCAGGTTGTGTTCCTGTTACATCCCAAGTACATGTTGTATTATTGAATGTTGCAGTCTCATAACATTCTGTTGTTGGTTCTGTAGGTTGTGTTCCTGTTACATCCCAAGTACAAGTTGTATTATTGAATGTTGCAGTCTCATAACATTCTGTAGTTGGTTCGGCAGGTTTTGTTCCAGAAACATCCCAAGTACACGTTGTGTTGTTGAATGTTGCAGTTTCATAACATTCCGTAGTTGGTTCTGCAGGTTGTGTTCCCGTTACATCCCAAGTACATGTGGTATTATTAAATGTTGCAGTTTCATAACATTCTGTTGTTGGTTCCGCAGGTTTAGATCCAGAAACATCCCAAGTACAAGTTGTGTTGTTGAATGTTGCAGTTTCATAACATTCTGTAGTTGGTTCTGCAGGTTTTGTTCCAGAAACATCCCAAGTACAAGTTGTGTTGTTGAATGTTGCAGTTTCATAACATTCCGTAGTTGGTTCTGCAGGTTGTGTTCCTGTTACATCCCAAGTACAAGTCGTGTTGTTGAATGTTGCAGTTTCGAAACATTCTGTAGTTGGTTCCGCAGGTTGTGTTCCAGAAACATCCCAAGTACATGTTGTATAATTGAATGTTGCAGTTTCATAACATTCTGTTGTTGGTTCCGCAGGTTGCGTTCCCGTTACATCCCAAGTACACGTTGTATTATTAAATGTTGCAGTTTCATAACATTCTGTTGTTGGTTCCGCAGGTTTTGTTCCAGAAACATCCCAAGTACAAGTCGTGTTGTTGAATGTTGCAGTCTCATAACATTCCGTAGTTGGTTCAGTAGATTGTGTTCCCGTTACATCCCAAGTACAAGTCGTGTTATTAAACGTTGCAGTTTCATAACATTCCGTAGTTGGTTCTGCTGGTTGTGTTCCAGAAACTTCCCAAGTACATGTGGTATTATTAAACGTTGCAGTTTCATAGCATTCTGTTGTTGGTTCTGCAGGTTGTGTTCCTGTTACGTTCCAAGTGCACGTTGTGTTATTGAATGTTGCAGTTTCGTAACATTCTGTTGTTGGTTCCGCAGGTTGCGTTCCTGTTATATCCCAAGTACAAGTTGCGTTGTTGAATGTTGCAGATTCGTAACATTCTGTTGTAGGTTGCGTAGGTTTTGTCCCAGAAACATCCCAAGTACAAGTCGTATTATTGAATGTTGCAGTTTCGTAACATTCTGTTGTTGGTTCCGCAGGTTGCGTTCCCGTTACATCCCAAGTACAAGTTGTATTGTTGAATGTTGCAGTTTCGTAACATTCTGTTGTTGGTTCCGCAGGTTGCATTCCCGTTACATTCCAAGTACACGTTGTGTTATTAAATGTTGCAGTTTCGTAACATTCTGTTGTTGGTTCTGCAGGTTGTGTTCCTGTTACGTTCCAAGTGCACGTTGTGTTATTGAATGTTGCAGTTTCGTAACATTCCGTAGTTGGTTCCGCAGGTTTTGTTCCTGTTACGTCCCAAGTACAAGTTGTGTTATTGAATGTTGCAGTTTCGTAGCATTCCGTAGTTGGTTCCACAGGTTGTGTTCCCGTTAGATCCCAAGTACAAGTCGTGTTGTTGAATGTCGCAGTTTCGTAACATTGTGTTGTTGGTTCCGCAGGTTTAGATCCAGAAACATCCCATGTACACGTTGTGTTGTTGAATGTTGCAGTTTCATAACATTCTGTAGTTGGTTCCGCAGGTTTTGTTCCTGTTACGTCCCAAGTACAAG
>NZ_FORM01000001.1 GCF_900114005.1 Olleya namhaensis | reverse complement strand
TGTTACTCCATCACCATCACAATCTGCTGCTAACCATGTAGCGTCAGGTGTTGCTGTTTGACTGGCAACATCAAAATCACAATTGTCTAATGGATCTGTTCCATCTAATACTTCTTGTGCATTTGTTACTCCGTCTCCGTCACAATCTGCTACTAACCATGCTGCATCTGCTGTAACTGTTTGATGAGTAATATCGAATGAACAATTATCTAATGGATCTGTTCCGTCAGTAACTTCCGTTCCGTCTAATACACCATCTCCATCTGAATCTGGGTTTTGAGGATCTGTTCCTTCCGTTAATTCATCTCCATTTGTTAATCCGTCATTATCACAATCTAACAGGTTCCATTCAGAACTTGCTGTTACTGTAATACTAGCTGTTAAGAAATCACATCCATCTGTAGGATCTGTTCCATCTAACACTTCTTGCTCATTTGTTACTCCATCACCATCACAATCTGCTGCTAACCATGCTGCATCAGGTGTTGCTGTTTGACTTGTTACATCTAAATCACAAGGATCTTGAGGATCTGTTCCATCTGCTAATTCATCTTCGTTTGTTACGCCATCTCCATCACAATCTGCTGCTAGCCATGCTGCATCAGGTGTTAATGTTTGATTTCTAACAACCAAGTCACAATTATCTAATGGGCTTGTTCCATCAGTAACTTCCGTTCCGTCAATTACTCCATCTCCATCTGAATCTGGGTTTTGAGGATCTGTTCCTAATGTAATTTCATCTCCGTTTGGTAATCCATCGTTATCACAATCTAATAGGTTCCATTCTGGACTTGCTGTTACTGTAATACTAGCTGTTAAGAAATCACATCCATCTGTAGGATCTGTTCCATCTATAACTTCTTGCTCATTTGTTACTCCATCACCATCACAATCTGCTGCTAACCATGTAGCATCAGGTGTTGCTGTTTGACTTGTTACATCTAAATCACAAGGATCTTGAAGATCTGTTCCATCTGCTAATTCATCTTCGTTTGTTACGCCATCTCCATCACAATCTGCTGCTAGCCATGCTGCATCAGGTGTTAATGTTTGATTTCTAACAACCAAGTCACAATTATCTAATGGGCTTGTTCCATCAGTAACTTCTGTTCCGTCTATAACACCATCTCCATCTGAATCTGGGTTTTGAGGGTCCGTTCCTAATGTAATTTCATCTCCGTTTGGTAATCCATCATTATCACAATCTAATAAGTTCCATTCTGGACTTGCTGTTACTGTAATACTAGTTGTTAAGAAATCACATCCATCTGTAGGATCTGTTCCATCTATAACTTCTTGTGCATTAGTAACTCCATCACCATCACAATCTGCTGCTAACCATGTAGCGTCAGGTGTTGCTGTTTGACTTGTTACGTCTAAATCACAAGGATCTTGAGGATCTGTTCCATCTGCTAATTCATCTTCGTTTGTTACGCCATCTCCATCACAATCTGCTGCTAACCATGCTGCATCAGGTGTTAATGTTTGGTGATCAAAATCAAATTCACAATTATCTAAAGGATTTGTTCCATCAGTAACTTCTGTTCCGTCTAATACACCATCTCCATCTGAATCTGGGTTTTGAGGGTCCGTTCCTAATGTAATTTCATCTCCGTTTGGTAATCCATCATTATCACAATCTAATAAGTTCCATTCTGAACTTGCTGTTACTGTAATACTAGCTGTTAAGAAATCACATCCATCTGTAGGATCTGTTCCCTCTATAACTTCTTGCTCGTTAGTTACTCCATCACCATCACAATCTGCTGCTAACCATGTAGCATCAGGTGTTGCTGTTTGACTTGTTACATCTAAATCACAAGGATCTTGAAGATCTGTTCCATCTGCTAATTCATCTTCGTTTGTTACGCCATCTCCATCACAATCTGCTGCTAGCCATGCTGCATCAGGTGTTAATGTTTGATTTCTAACAACCAAGTCACAATTATCTAATGGGCTTGTTCCATCTGTAACTTCTGTTCCGTCTATAACACCATCTCCATCTGAATCTGGGTTTTGAGGGTCCGTTCCTAATGTTATTTCATCTCCGTTTGATAATCCATCGTTATCACAATCTAAGAGGTTCCATTCAGAACTTGCGGCTACTGAAATACTAGATGTTAAGAAATCACAAGCCTCTGTTGGGTCTGTTCCATCTATAACTTCTTGCTCATTAGTTACTCCGTCACCATCACAATCTGCTGCTAACCATGCTGCATCAGGTGCTAATGTTTGACTTGCAACTTCTAATTCACAACTGTCAGTTGGATCTGTTCCATCTAAAACTTCTTGTGCGTTTGTTACTCCATCACCATCACAATCAGCAGTTGGCCAATCGTTAGTAACAGTTATCGATGCTGAAACATCTACACAAGGCATTTCTTGACTTATCGTATATGTATATACCCCTGCAGTATTAACTGCTGGGTCAAATATTCCATCAATTAAATTTGGACTCCAAGTACCACCTGTATCGGCACCACCTAAAGCTGCAAATAAATCTACATTATCACATATTGCAGTGACTGCTCCATCAACACCAGGATTAGCTTGAGGTATAAAATCTACTACTACTGTAAGTAAATCTATACTTTCACAACCTGCAGCATTAGTTTGACTAATTACTACTAAATCATCTGTTAACGCTGTTAATAATGTCGTTGAAGGAATTGATACTTTAGGATCAGCTTCGTAATCTGCTAAAGTGTCATAATAATTTAAAGTTAATGTTTGACCATCTGTTGTAACTTCTAAATCAGCTAAAGTTGCTGTAGCCATTTCAGACTCACAGAATTCCTGATGAGAATCACCATTTGGATCTTCTGGTTCTGGATTAACTGCTACTACAAACTCTAATCTATCTGACATACTAGACATACAAGTAGAAGGTGCATCTTCTGCAAATCCTGCAAAATAACTCACTCCATTTGTTAAAGGTGTTGTAGTCGATAACACATTACCTGCAGCATCATACCATATTACTGTTGCTCCTGCTGGTGTATTATCTACAACTAAATCTGCAATAGTATTTCCATCTGCCACACAAGACATTGGAGTCGCATCTGGTGATGTTGGTATTGGTAAATTACATGTATATGTAATTGTTATAGTTGCATTGTCTGCTGGTAAATTAACATTACCATCATTATCCTGAATTGTATAATCAACTGGTGTTGGATTACCTGTAAACGTCGATAAAGGAATAAAACTTACTGCTCCCGTAAAAGGGTTAACACTCCATGTACCTTCACCCGCTACGTTAAATCCTGTTACATTTCCGTCTACTACATTAATTCCTGTAGCTCCTGGAGGTATAACTAAACTAACACTTCCTACATCTACTGATCCATCAGCATCAGCATCTACTAAAGGATTAGGATTTGCTGGATCTTGATTGTTAGCAAATACATCTATTGTTACTGTTGAACCAGATACGTTATCTAAATCAAAATCATCTTGAGGTACTGGTGGAACAACTACGTATGTAATTGTAAGAGTTGCCTCATTTGATGTTAATCCGCCTGTATCATTTACTTCATAATTAATTGGTGTTGGATCTGCTGTAAACCCTGCTATTGGAGTAAATGTAACTGCTCCGGTAGGATCTACTGTCCAAGTCCCTTCATTAGGAACCACTAAACTATCATTAAAACCATCTCCATTTGTATCAGTCGCTGCTGGATCTACAAAGTTTACAGTTGAAGGATCAATTGCATTTGAAGGATCAGCTAATGTATTTGGTATATCATTATCACCAATTAATGTATCCATTGTTACTGGACCTGCTGGATTATCTAAATCCTCATCATCCTCTGCAACTGGACCATCTGGTATACGAATAGTTACTGTAGTAGTACTTTCGTTACCATCTTCGTCCTGAATCGTATATTCAAAAGATGTTTCTCCAGACCAACCTGGTGCCGGAATAAAGGTCATTCTACCATCGTCGTCTATTATTACAGTACCATTAGCTGGCTGAGTATAGTTAGACACGACTGTATTACCTTCTCCTAAAATATCTTCGTCATCGTGATCATCACCAAAACCATCATTCACTTCAAATAAATTTGCAATGATAGACTGGTCAACAGCTGTTACAAAATCATCTGGCATTGCTTGAATAGCTGCTCTGCGTAATGCCATTGGAATTTGTGTAGGTGCACACATACAGTTAGCATCACTTGGCACTATAACAAATACAAGCCCTGTAAGCTCATCACAAGCTTCTGTACCATTAAATTCGATACCTTCTGTTAAAGAACCTCCCGCTGGAATCGCCCCCACTAAGTTACCAGTAAATATACTAGTACCTGCAGGATCTCCTGCTGCATCAGCACAATAGAAATTAAACTCTGCACCTGCAGGCATTTCTAATTCTCCTGTATTTTCGATAGTAATTGTTGCAAGACTATAACCAAAAGTAGATACTGTTTCTTCTAATACTGCTTCTGAAGAACTTAATGCTGCTGGAGCCGGTTTACGTATTTCGACATCTTTTTGTCTACTTCCTGTTTGAATGATTGCCTCTGTACATGATACACCTGATCCAGTTGTACACGTTGTACCAGTAGTTTCTATATAGTTACTTACTGTTACAGAAGCCGCATCAGAACAAATTCCATTAATAGGAGTAACTTCAAAAGAAAACTCAATTGTATCGTCATTTACCATCCCACTTGGATACTTTACAATTAGTTCATTAGGTGACTCACTATCAATTATTATATTATCTGAACCTCCTCCTGTATCTTGTAACGTTCCAGGAACATATTCTAAACCTACTGGTATAGTTACTTTTGCAAAATCTTCCGTACCCGTTAAAGCAGGTGGATTACCAATAATATCTTTGATTGTAGATTTATCAATTATAGTAAAGTTAGCACCACAACCATCTATTGGATCTGGAACTGTTAATTCTGGGAAAGCTCTGTAAGGCGCTTCTAACCCATCTACAATAACACCATCACTAAGCACTTTTGTATTATCTCCTTGTGCAGGTTCTGTACATGGTGCATTTCCATTAATTTTAAAACTTATAGGTGAATTAGATTGATAATCACAAGTTGTTTGTAATGTATAACGAATCTGAATTTTTCTATCGTCTTCACTTACACCTACAGCTCCTGTACCGGGTAAACCTCCATATACATCCATATCAGGGTGCGTTAATGGGATTTCGTATGATGTAGTAAGATCAGCTACTGTACTTGTTATATCTGACCAATTACCTGAGTTTTTAGGATACTCTGATTCAATTAAAATAATATCTAAAGCTGAAGTTCCTCCAAAAGGTTCTAATGAAGAAACAGGATCTACAACTGTAGCTTTTAAACCTGCATTATATTCTAATATTATGGTAAAAGGCGCACAATTATTTACTGCTGCTGCAGGTTGTGACACCACCGTTTGTTGAATTAATGCATCCGAAGGGATTAATGCAATTGTTGCAATTTCCTTATAACAGAAATCTGTAGTAGTAGAATAGTCTGTTGGGTAAGCATCACAATCATACCCAAGGTAAAAATCTACATCTGTTTCATCACAAAAATCATAGGTTCCTGCAATTCTTATATTTTTACTAGCTCCTGCTGCAACTGCTCCAACTTGAACATAAAAATTACCATCTGCATCGGTAATAATTTCTGTAGCTGGATCAACTGCTGTACCTCCACCAGAACCATCTGCTAACACATCAATACTAGCGTTAGTTACAGTAATGGTTCCCGCTTCTACTTTTACCCAATGATAGGGTATTGAAGAAGTTGAAGTATTAACAATTTGCAAATCAAAGAATGCTTCAGGACCAAATCCGTCTACATTTGAACCAATTAAAGGTTGAAAATTATAACTAGGAGGTGTGTAATTTAATCTTATAGCCGCCCCCGCATCTCTATTTCCGTTAACCCCTGTTAAGTCATTTGAGTTATCACCATCATCCGAAAACGTTACGTTTTGAATTCTAGTAAGATCCTCTCCATACTTAGCCGGATCTGCATAGACATTATGTGCCCATGGATATAAATCCATTGTGGTAAATACATCAATTTCAGTATCTTCCTCTAGTTCACATGTCCCTTTTATTTTTAGGTTAGTTCTGTATGCCGCTTGACCTGTTTGATCAGAATCTCGGTAATCACTTCCAGGAACTGGAGTTGCTGTCCATGTATTGTTTCCTGTCTGAACTAACTGCATATCTCCATTACTTGCCCAGAATACACCCTCTGATGTTTGCTGACTTGCATCTAATACTCTAATACCATCTGGCACTACGTAGTCTATTTGCTTTATAGTTGCAAACGGTCTGTACTCTCCGGTATGTAAATGACCAATAGACCCTCTTACATATAAGTTGTAATCTATTGCGTTAAGCTCTGCACAATTTGCAAATGCTTGATTAGCCCCACCTGTAATTAAAAATGGCCTCGTAAATTCTACTGAATCTCCCCAATCATCACAACTAATTTCACGATTTCCTGTATTGTTATTTAAATAACCATTTGGATGCACACCTGTTTCATCAATAGTAAAGAAACGTCCTCTAAAGCCCATAGTGTTAAATGTATTTGCATAATATGTATCTAACATAAAATGCCAATCCATTTGGATAAAAAATTCGTCTCCATTATCAACTGTACCCGAGTCCAATAAAGGTATTGCATTAGAAAAATCAAAATCCGCAATAAAGTCATTAGTTCCTGATGGATCTGGAATAATTGTTGGTGCACTTAAAGCAGTAACTGCTGTAGTTGTTCCTGCCGAAGCATCAAAAAAGTAAACTTCTCCTTCAATAAACCTAATAGTTTCTTGACCTAAAGTTGCAGATGTTGGCAAATCGTATTTTTGTCTAAAATGCAAATCGTCTCCAAGAATATTCCCGGCAGAACTATTCATAAATCCTGTAGCAGAAACACGCATATCATCCCCTGCTAAATATTGATTCAACTCATGAACTGCAGGATCCAACGTCACTAAAGTAGACATCGTGTTATCCGTATAACCTGGTGTTATCCTATAAGAATCAAATGATGTAATATTTGGTCCTTGACAAGATCCACAATTGTGTAATAAAACAGGTAAAAACGTATCACAATGTACGTCCTTTGTTTTACAAATATCACCACTAGCATCTCTCCAATTATAAGTTGTTTTATAATCTACAACTATTGGGTTTGGCGTTGCACAAGTTGCTATTAAAGGAAAACGAATAAAACGATCAAGATCACCACCATTACGGTTGTTGTAACCGTTTATTAAATCTGTTGTACTGTAATACACCGGTGTACCTTCACCTCCTGGTTGTGTAAAAGCAGGATCAGCCGCAAGATCTAAACTTACTCCAGCTGGCACATCCAATTCCACAATCATTTCACTATCTGCACTGGCTGTAAATAAACCTACACCATTATTTCTGTAAGCAGTACCCGCATTAACTAAATAAGGGTTTAAGGCTAATTCAAAAACTGTCCCATCCGTAGTATCTGTATCTTGTTCTCTTAACGTAGGATTAGTATAGTCTCTTCCTAGGTTACCATAACCTAAGTCTACACCTCCCACTCTTGTTACATCACATTGTGTTTTGGCAAGACCATTTAAAAAGATATGTTCCCAATCTTGTATTTGATCGTATCCTGAACTACAAGTAAAAACATCGTCATCAACAAAAGTAATGTCATATGTTAAGGTAACTGTATCACCAGGTGCTATATCATCAAAAGAACCATCGTTATCTATATCAGAAAAACCACCGACTCCATCTGGATCGGTACTTAACGTATTTTCTTCTAACATTTGAGTATCTCCATAAGATGCATAAGTTGCATTTGCTGGAGTCCAACCTGAAATATCACTAGACACATTAGTTTGATCCCCTCCGACACCTAATCTAAAATTAGTAAATATTTTTTGATCGTAAAATGTACTTGGCCAACGATTGTTATTATCGTATCCAATATTTAATAATTGTCCATTACTACCTAAACCAAAAGATAATCTAACATCTTTTGCCCAAGCAGCAGCACCCGTTCCTGTATTTTGAATTTCTACTACAACTGTGTTTGTACCACAAATTTCTCTAGGATTACTTATTGTAGTAAAAGTTAAAGTAGGTATTGCAGCTCCAAAAAGAACAGAACCTACAACTGGCTGAGACAAATAACAATCCCAACCTGCGCGATGCGTTACGTTTGTATCCGCTGTGGAAGAACCACAAGACGCCAAACCAAACTCTTCCGTAAAGACTAAAGTTTCACCATCATTAAAAACACTATTACCATCTTCAAACGCTCCGTTACCTGCACTAAAAGGCGCAACAGACATATCATATGGATATACTAATGGATTAGAAAAAGGATCTATAGGTGAAAGCTCTACACCTCCATAAAACAATTTATAGTCTGTAATATCATTACCATAAGCTACCGAGTGATAACCTGTTGTTGTCCCTGAATTACCAGCATTAATATCTGATATCTCTCTTGTATGTGTACTACCTACAATTGCTTCTACAGATAATATTGGTGAATCCACTAATAAAGATGGTGCAATTAAATTATAAGTTCCAGTGTTTGGATTGGTATCTTCACCAAACCCTTCTCCACCTGAGTAATTTAAAATAACGTAATCTTTAAATGTACCACTATTTTCTTTATGCACTACCGCATCACAATCTGCAGTACGTTGGAAAACAAAAGAGGCAGAACCTCCTGCACCCCAATTTGTAGCAGCGTCATTTCTATTAACAGCAAAAACTGGATTATTTAAATCTGTAATATCAGCATCTAAAACAACAAAGACATCTCCTGGCAAATTAGGATTTGACGAAGTAATAGCTGCTGTACCCGGAATGTAATCAATACCAGGAGCTAGATTGATAGTAACCAAAACATTATTGGTTGTGGACCCCAAAGAGGTAATACCGACTTCATTGAAGGCTTCGTTACCAGGACCAATACCTACAGCTGCAGCTGAAGACGCTAAAATAGGTTGGTAAACAACTTCAAAATCGTCATTGGCATAATCTTGAGCAAACGAAGAAGTTGCGAAACTCATAGCGAAAATCGCTAAAAGCAAAACACTTCTTTGCTTCCAAGAGTCCAGAAAAGCGAAAAGGTTAGAGTAATTGTTTTTCATAAATTTAAAATTTAACTTTTTACTATTATACTTCTATTATTATAAGACGACACCATTTGAACTGATTTCTTAGTAAAGCGATACTGAAGAAAACAATTAAATGAGACTAATAAAGAAGTTAAAACTTCGATGTCAAAATAGAATTGATTTAATTTGGGTTGGGTATTTTTTGTCATAAGTATTAACTTATTAAAATGGTATTGGGTTTGTTTAACTTTATTCAATGTGGTTTTTACTGAAATATTAATATAGTGTAATTATCTTAAAATATTAACAAAAGTAGTTTACGTTATTGTAATTTAATCATAATTTTCGATGAAACAACCATTATAGTCGATGAATAGCAGTTTTTTAAGGCAATAAGATAAAAAGAAAACCTATAAAATGCATTTATCACCGTTAAACAAAAAAAAGAACGACTGTTAAGTCGCTCTTTTTTATATAACTAGTAAAAATTATTCTACCAAATTCTAACTCTATCCTCTGGTGCTATGTACATATTATCACCTTCTTTAATATCAAACGCCTCGTAAAAAGTATCTATATTTAATAAAGGTTGTACAGCTCTGGTCATTCCTGGAGAATGAGGATCTGTTTTTATTCTTGTCTTTAAAGCGTCATCACGCATTTTTGTTCTCCATACTGTTGCCCAACTCATAAAAAAGCGTTGCTCTGCAGTATAACCGTCAATATCTTCTGGACGTTTACCATCTTGCTCAAAACTCATTTGTAAAGCATCATAGGCTGCAAGTACTCCTCCTAAATCTCCGATGTTTTCCCCTAAAGTAAAAGCACCATTAATATTTGTTTCAGGAAGCACCTCGATAGCACTATATTGATCTGCTAATTTTTTACCTAAACCTTCAAACTGTTTAAGATCTTCATCCGTCCACCAGTTATTTAAATTACCGTCTTTATCGTAACGTGATCCTGAATCATCAAAACTATGAGAAATCTCGTGTCCAATTACCGCTCCAATTCCACCGTAATTTACGGCATCATCGGCATTAAAATTATAAAATGGCGGTTGTAAAATAGCTGCTGGAAAAACAATCTCATTATATGCAGGGTTAAAATATGCATTAACTACTTGTGGTGCCATATACCATTCTGATTTATCAACAGGTTTTCCTAATTTTTCAATATCATCTTTAAATCCCCAAGCACGTGCATTTAAAGAGTTCTGTAAATAAGACCCTCCATTTTCCACACTACTAATTTGTAATTCTGAATAATCTTTCCACTGATCTGGATAAGCAATTTTCACTTTAGTTGCTTTTAACTTTTCAATTGCCTTTAATTTAGTTTCTGGACTCATCCAGTCTAATTTATTAATACGATTTTCGAATGCTAATATTACATTCTTAATCATCTTTTCTGCTTTGATTTTAGCCTCCGCAGGAAACTTCTTATCAACGTATAATTTACCTAAAGCTTCTCCAATTGTTCCGTTTAAAGCTCCTAATGCACGCTCGTCTCTGGGACGTTGCGCTTTAGCACCATTTAATTCTTTACCGTAAAACTCCCAATTAGCGTTTTCAATATCTGTACTTAAAAATCCTGCTGAATTATTAAATGTCAACCATTTTAAATATGCTTTCCAATCACTAACATTTTCTTCTGCTAATACTTCTTGTAATCTTTTAAAATAACCAAGATCACCAATAATTACAGTATCTAATTTTTTAACACCAATACCAGTTAAAAAGTTTTTCCAATTTACAGCAGGCACCATTTTTTGAACCTCTTCAATAGATCTAGGATTGTAACGCTTACGTGCATCACGACGATCTACTTTATCCATTTTAGCTTCTGCTAATCTTGTTTCGAAAGCTAAGACTTGATTAGCTTGTGTTTTTGCATCTGCTTCATTATCTCCTAAAAACTGTAACATTCTAGTGATATGCGCTACATACAATTCTCTTTTCTCTTTAGAATCGGCATCATCTTTAATGTAATAATCTCTATCAGGTAAACCAGTGCTACCTCCACCTAAATAAGCAACATTACGATTACTGTCTTTTGGATCAGAACCTACACCAAAACCGTATAAACCGCCACCTCCTTTTGGCTCCATCTCTATCATGTAAGCCTGTAAGTCATCGCTGTTTTTAATATTAGCGATTTTTTCTAAATATGGTTTTACTGGATCAATACCTAACTTGTTACGACCTACAGTATCCATTATAGTTTGGTAATAATGTACCGCCTTTTCTTGGTCTGAACCTGGTAATACTTTTATACTTTCTAAATCTTTATTATCTGACATTGCAGACTTTAAAATACCTAATGCATCCGAATCTGTTTTTTTACGCAATTCTTGAAAACTACCCCAAGTTGATTGATCATCCGGAATCTCATTATTTTCCAACCATTTTCCATTTACATATCTAAAGAAATCTTCTTTAGGCTGTGTGGTTTTATCCATGTAATCAAGATTGATTCCAGGAACTACTTCTAATTGAGCAGAAGGTTCTGCTTGCTTCTGTTCTTCTTTACATCCTAAGATGGTCAAGCAGCCAACTATACCTATTACAGTTGTTTTTTTAAGGTTGATTTTCATATAAATAGTGTTTATAAAAACATTTTAATAAGGGTTCAAGATATAAAAAAGCACCTTTAAGAATTTAATAAGGTGCTTTTTTTAAGTATAAATTAACTATTAATTAACTATTAGCTTTTTTGTTATTTTACTAGTCTCAGTTTCTAAATTTAGAAAATAGACCCCTGTAGAATACTTGCTTAAATCTAATTTGTAGTTATTATTATTAGTTTGTGCATCTTGCTTTTGATACATCATTTTTCCTGTTACATCGTATACACTAATATTAAATGTATTAATAGTTTTAGTCTTTATATTAAAGACACCTTCTGATGGGTTTGGAAAAACCAAGAAATTACTTTCTGAAAACTCAGCTACACTAAGAGCATTACCTGTTATTACCAAATTATCTACAATAACACCTTCTTCTACTACAGATTGATCAGAATGAAATACAAATCTAAACATCATATTTGTTTCTGCATTAAACGGTGTCAAGTCATAACTATACTCTGTTAATACAGCATATTCTGGAGCGACCCCAGTCCATTGCGCACCAGGACAATTAAAACAAGTATTGTTCTCTCCTGTTTCTGTTGCATTGTTATACCAATTAGCATTTGTTGCATCTCCCAAAACAGTCCAATTTACACCCTGGTCTATAGAGTACTCCATATAAACGATATCCCAATTTTCTTCTAGCTCAAAAGCCATATCAAATTTAATTTGCGGATCCGCCAAGGTTGACAAATCGTAACATTCGGTTACCAAATAACTTTTTGTTTCGTTAGCATAATCCCCTGTTAAATTTGTTGCATAAACCTGATTAGATAAATCAGCACCATTATTATTTAACAAAAGACCATTAGGTACACCACGCTCCCAATATTGAGTAGATGCTCCTTGATCAAACACCAAAAGTTCTTCTTGATCTGTTTGAAAAGTATTCACTACATCTACCACACCACTTTGATTAGCAAATATTACTTTTTGCTCAGAATCATTATTTATATCGTAAACATCACCTGTAGTTGTAGAGCTAACTTTAAAAACATGCCTTCCTTTATCTAAAGTAAATTGAGGTAAGTCAATTACTGTAGTTGCTTCAGACACTAAAGTCCCTGCCCAACTAAAATTACTTGGAATCCCATCTATATAATATGTAAAGTCTACAGAAGTAATTGTTGATATACCATTATTTTCAATTTCTACTTGTGGAGCAATATTTGCATTACACTCGATAGCATCATTGATGCCTTCAAGAGAAACTAATCTTACATCAGCAGCAGCTAATTCTGTAGGAATCTCTGATTGCCAAATTCCTCTCCCATAAGTTGCAGCTGTTATCTTATCATCTAAAACATTAAGTTCTACATCTGTTACAGACACGTTTGGCAAGCCAATATTAAACAACTCCCACGCCAATGTATCATCATCATACCTATAAACCCCTAAACTTGTTCCTAAATACAGCGGATTTTTAGAATGTAAAGCTTGATGTTTAATGCTGTTTTTAGTTACATCAGGCAAACCTGTTGAAATATTAACAAAATTAAGTCCTCCATCTATAGATTTAAAAACTTGTCCATCGGTCCCCGATGTTGTAACATACACAATATTATTATCTGTATTATTAACCTCTATTGAAGTAATGTTTGAAGTAAATGTTTCTAGAAAAGAAAAATCAACACCAGCATTAACACTTTTCCTTATAGTTGAATTTGTAGCAATATAAATAACATTGGTATCTAAATCGTCAATTTCTAAAACATCAATATTAGAACCAAAAGGTTGAGAAATCGCGACCCAATTATTGTTTTCTAGTTTATACAAAGACCTATATCCAGAATACAATTGACTATCACTATTCATAACAAGAGGTGTAATCCAATTACCATTTTCTCCTGCAGGAGAAGCGACAGACCCTGAAATATTAGCACCCGCTGAAGTAGACGTATACAATCCTCCTCCGTTTTGAGTAAAACCATAAAAATTATTTGAGTTAGCAGGATCTATTGCGGTGTCCATTCCATCTGCACCATAATAGTTTTGCCATTGCCCATTATTAAATGCATGACCTCCATTATCTTGCAATCCTCCTACTATTTTATCTGATGTTTGTTTAGCAACTGCTACTCTATAAAATTGACTGATTTGCATTCCGGCTGTTAAATCTGTAAAACTAGAACCTCCGTTTGTAGATTTATAAAAACCACCATCAGTACCTGCATACAAATCACCATTAAAAAATCTTAAAAAATGAATATCTGCATGAGAATATGCTGATTGAAAAGGCGCACTCCAATCATTCAACTTTGTAAAATTAGTTTGTGTTCCATTAACAATACCTTTCCATATATTAAGTACTCCTGTATAAATTTCGTTCTCATCGGTATCAGAAACAGCAAAAGCTAAATCGTACCAAGATTGTGTTGATTCAAAAATATCTCCATTACTAGCTAGAGAAGCCACTTGTGTAAATGCTACTCCAGAATTTACCGACTTAAAAACTCCTGCAAAACCAAAAGAATTATTTGAAGCTAGCACATAAACTACGTTAGGGTTAGCTGGTGTAACATCAATTACATATCTAGAAATACCTGAAGCTGGTAATCCTGTTCCTGTCCCAAAAAATGATTCACCGCCATTTACAGATAAATAAAAAGTGTTACTAGATACAGCATATAAGATATTAGGATTTTCTGGCTTTACTTTTAAATCTCTAATATTAATTCCCGTAGTACCATTAGACAATCCACCACTAGTTTGATTGGACCATGTAACCCCAGCGTCTGTTGTTTTATAAACGCCATCAGTAGTAGCAACCCATAGTATATTAGAATCATTAGGGTTAATATAAATGTCGTTCATTAAGTTTGGACTATTTGTCACATTCAGCCCCGTAGTATTCCATGTTAATCCACCATCTATAGACTTCATAACACCAATGCTAAAAGAATCCTCAGCATCGTCATCTCCTGTAGCGATATATATAATGTTTGAATTATTTTGATCTATTGCAATTCCGGACACTCCTATTTGTGGTAAATCGTCTGTAGTAGTAATCCAATTAAGACCAGCATCTGTAGATTTCCATAAACCACCTGCCGGAGCACCAGCATAAATAGTTGTTGGTGTATTTGGATCTTGAACTACTACATTAACACGTCCTTGACCAGGAGACCAAGACCCTGTATTGCTATGAGAAAAAGGACCTACAGGGATCCAGTTACTCTCGTCTACTAAAACATTACTACTTCTAGAATTAGTATTTTGACCATGAACAGTCAAATACGTGTTCCACAACTCTAAAGACGTTGGCAATGTCCCATCTTGTTTTACAAAATTAGACCAATAGGTTTCCCACCTTTTAAACGGCTTATAACCACTACCTTTAACATTAGGATCTCTTGTTTCCCAATAGGTATTAAAAGCACTTACAATTTCTTGAAATTTAACAGGATTTGCATCAGTACGTGATGTCCTATTTAGGTCGCTCATCCATGGCGCATCCTGATTAAACTGCCCATAAGAAATGGACACAGATAGTAAAAACAATAGGGATAATATTTTTTTCATTTTTCGATTTTTTCAAATCAAAAATAACTGTTTTATATATAAACCCACGTTTATTTAACAAAAACATCGATAAAACACCACTATAGAGTTCTATTTATTGCTACTCTCTTAATTTTGCTTTAGTAACACTATCTATTTCTTTTTTCATAACAATAACATCACTTACCTTATTATTAGGTATAGTGATGGATAAGACATAATGCTTTACCTTCCATATACCATCCACCTTTTCCACTACTCCAGAACCTCTACAAATTTCCATTTGTGTATCTAGCAACTCATCAAACCAAGCTAAATTTTGAGTTTTATCTAAATATACATGCCTTTCTAGAGTTGTAAATCGCCATGCTTTTCCTTTATCAAAATGTGGTTTTGAATAAGACTTAAAGTCTTTTAACTGCCAATTTTCAGAAGCATCTGTACCAATAAACACACCATCTTCCGTCATTAAACTAAAATACGCCTCAAAATCAGCATCAGCTGCTGCTTTATGCCACGCCTCTATATTAGTTGTGATGTCTTTTTTAACCAAATCAGGATTAATTTTTTCTTCTTTTTTATTACAAGAAAAAATAGTAAAAGCAGCTAATAAAGTAAGCGTAAAGTATTTCATATTAAAATGGTTTAACAATGGTTTGATTATCCTTCTCAATTTTTTTATTGATTTGCAAATTCAAATTTGATTGCGCAAAAAACACTTGACGTATTGCTAATAACTTTTCCTTCTTAGTACTAGATTTTAAAGCTTCGATCTCTTGAAATTTTAAAAGCATGGTTTTTAACACCAAAACCCTTGCTTTTATTGCTTGCGTATTAATAGCTTCCGGAATAGTTTCTTCTAAATCCTTTATAGTAGAATTAAATAAATCTACATCTGCATTAAAAAACGTAAAATCTGGAGTAGACAAATTTTGTATACCATTTGCTACATCTAAATACGCTTGCCAATTAGAGATTACAGCATTAGCCTTCGCATCTATAGCAATGTCTTGATAAGTAATTTTTTTTATGTCTTTTTTAGTAAGTAATAACGTGTCAATTGCAGTAAAACCGTCATCAATAACCGCAACTTCACTTTCTTTTTTACAAGATGAAAACAACAAAGTGATAACTAATAAAAAATTAAAAAATTTCATAATAAAAATTAAATATTTGACGTACAAATATATTAGTTTAATGAATTACATTTTACCAAATGATAAAAATGTTTTTACAAACACTTTTATACTATTTTTATTAATAAATCCTCAAAATGTTATTACTTTTGAGGGCATATTTTATAAATAATCCAAAGAAATGAGTGGAAAAATACTAATCATTGGTGCAGGTGGCCAAATAGGCTCTGAACTGACTTATAAATTAAGAGCAATACATGGCGACGAAAATGTTATTGCAAGTGACCTAAATTACAACAACGTAGGACTAGTAAATTCTGGTACTTTCGAAATTATTGATGCCATGGATTATGCTTCAATAAAAATATGTTGTGAAAAACACAATGTGGACACTATTTACCTAATGGCAGCTATACTTAGCGCTACAGGAGAAAAATATCCAATGAAAGCTTGGGATTTAAACATGCAATCGCTTTTTCATGTTTTAAACCTTGCTAAAGCTAAGGCCATTAAAAAAGTATTTTGGCCATCAAGTATTGCTGTTTTTGGACCAACAACTCCAAGAGAAGACACGCCACAGCACACTGTTATGGAACCGACAACGGTATACGGTATTACCAAACAAGTTGGTGAGCGCTGGTGTCAATACTACCATGAAAAATACAATGTAGATGTTAGAAGCATCCGTTACCCAGGTATTATTAGCTGGAAAACACTTCCCGGTGGTGGAACAACAGATTATGCGGTAGAAATCTATCACGAAGCTTTAAAAGCGAAAAAATATGATTGTTTTTTAAGCGAAAACACTGCTTTACCTATGATGTACATGGATGATGCTATTGACGCTACGGTATCTCTTATGTCTACTAAAGAAGAGAACGTACAAATACGATCGTCTTACAACCTGTCTGGGATAAGTTTTACACCAAAACAGATTGCTGAGTCTATTAAAAAACAAATTCCAGAATTTGAAATAAGCTACACTCCTGATTTTAGACAGCAAATTGCCGATTCTTGGCCTAGTAGCATTGACGATACAGAAGCTAGGGCGCAATGGAACTGGAAACACCAATACAATTTAGATGGTATTACAAAAGACATGCTTAAAAACCTAAGCAAGTAATTACCAGATTACATAAGATATCTAAAAAGCCTCTAATAGTACTAGAGGCTTTTTTATGCTTTAAAACCACACTTTATTCCACAAAAAAACCACTTACATTACTGTAAGTGGTTTACAACTTGCTCCTCCTCTTAGGCTCGAACTAAGGACCCTCTGATTAACAGTCAGATGCTCTAACCAACTGAGCTAAGGAGGAGTGTTTTTCGCTATTGCGAGTGCAAATATAGAATCTTTTTTGACTTCTGCAAAACAAAAATTAATTTTTTTTAATTAAATATTGCTTTAAAGATATCATTACCGTTCGCAAACAAGACTAACGCTATTAAAATGAAGAATCCAACGACTTGCGCTTTCTCTAAAAATTTCTCGCTTGGCTTACGCCCTGATACGATTTCGAACAATAAAAACACAACATGTCCTCCATCTAAAGCAGGAATTGGCAATAAATTTAAAACACCAAGCATAATAGATAAAAAGGCAGTTAATCCCCAAAAATTTTGCCAAATCCAAGTACTTGGAAAAACATCGTATATGGCTTTAAATCCTCCTACACCTTTATAAGCCCCTGTGCTTGGACTAAAAATCTTTCCTAACTGATCAAAATAACCTCCAACTTGATCTACAAACTTATCCTTACCGCCAACAAAACTTTCTAAAAAGGTATATTCTTTTAATGTCTTATCATAATAACCAAGCGCATCAAAACGCTTTGCGTCTTCACCTGGCATAATACCAAGCTTTCCATCGTTATTTACTTGTAACTGTCTTGTAATTGTTTCAGTACCTCTTAAAAAGGTAGACGTTATTGTTTGGTTTTTATAAGCCATCAATCTATCACCTACTTCATCATAATATCTAAGCGGTTTATTATCTACGGTTAATAAGATATCTCCTTCTTTTAAATCAACACCTTTATTAACCATAGTATCGGACACTTCTCCAACCATAAAAGGAAATCTTAATTTAAACAAACCACCTTTTACTTTTCTTGAAGACAATTGTCCTAGAAAATCTACAGGTAATTGTAAATCTACAGTTTCTCCATTTCTATCAATAGTATACTTTTCTGTCTTAATTATGTTTTTTACAACATCTAGATGGCTATCTACTTTTTGACCATCAACAGCTATAATTTTATCTCCAGTTTTAAAACCTAAATCTACCAATAATGGATTATCAATCCAATATCCGTCTTTCATACTTTTGGCAGTAACATCTGTATCACCATAAGTAAAAGACATGATTACATATATAACGTAGGCTAACACAAAGTTGACAAAAACACCACCTAACATAATAATTAAACGCTGCCAAGCCGGCTTAGATCTAAACTCCCATGGTTGTGGTGGCAAAGCCATTTGCTCCTTATCCATACTCTCATCTATCATCCCAGAAATCTTAACATAACCTCCAAGTGGCAACCAACCTATACCATAAACGGTTTCTCCGATTTTCTTTTTGAATAACGAATATTTAACATCAAAAAATAAGTAGAATTTTTCAACTCTTGTTTTAAATAATTTAGCAGGAATAAAATGTCCTAACTCATGTAAAACAATTAATAATGACAGACTTAACAAAAACTGTCCAATTTTTATAATAAACTCCATGTAGTGTTTCTATTCTTTTTAATAAGCGCCAAAAGTAACTATTTACCATTAGTTTAAAAAACAATAGCTTTAATGCTTTCGAGAATTAACAAATTTTATGAGTAATGTCATAAGATAACCTAAGGTTTTCATTGTATTTTTGCAGTATAAACCTAAAACACTAAAAATGCTTTCGTTTTTTAAAGATTATAAATTATTTGCGATTGTATTCGGCATAATTTCAATCATTATAATGTCTATTTTTTATAACATCCTAAAAGTAGACAAACCCCTACCTATTTACCAACCTGCAATGGTAAACACAGAATTGGTTGACAGTACCATACAGCACAAAATAAAATACCATAAAATTGCCGATTTTAGTATGACTAATCAAAACGGTAAAACAATAACTCAAGCGGACTATAAAGATAAAATTTATGTCGCCGATTTCTTTTTTACAACATGCCAAACCATCTGTCCAATTATGACAGGTAATATGGAAACTATCCAAAAAGAAGTATTGAATGATGACGATGTGATGCTATTATCCTACTCTGTCACTCCAGATATTGATACCGTAGAACAGTTAAAACGTTATGCCATTAAAAAAGGAGTAAATGACAAAAAATGGAATTTAGTTACTGGTGATAAAGGCGAAATTTACAGACTAGCTAGGAAAAGCTATTTAGCAGTTAAAGACGACGGAATGCCTGATGACTACGGAATGGTACACACAGAAAATTTTATGCTAATAGACAAAAAAAGTCAAATTCGAGGCTATTATGATGGCACAAAAACGGAAGATATCACCACACTTTTAAATGATATCAAAAAGTTAAAAAAAGAATACGAAGAGTAGTTTTTTGCTCTCAATTTTTTTAAGCTGAAATTTTCTCATACTTTTGCTTCTTTAAAATCAATCTAAATAAGCTTGGATAACACACTAGACACACTAAAAAGAGGAGAACGCGCTATAATTATAGACGTTTCCTCGCATTTAATTCCATTAAAACTCCTAGAAATGGGGTGTTTACCAGGCAATAGTGTCGAGTTGGTACAAGTAGCACCTTTTTCCGATCCATTATATTTAAATATAAACGGGAGCCATTTAGCAATCAGAAAAGAAACTGCTATTCATATTATCATTGAAAAACAAGTGTAATGAGCAAGCAAATAAACATCGCCTTAATTGGTAATCCAAATACAGGAAAAACATCTGTTTTTAATGCCTTAACGGGGTTAAATCAGAAAGTGGGAAATTACCCTGGGATTACAGTAGAAAAAAAAGAAGGTATTTGCAAATTGCCAAGAGGTGTAAAAGCACATATCATTGATTTACCGGGTACTTACAGCTTAAACGCGTCGTCTTTAGACGAAAACGTAGTCATCGAATTACTTCTAAACAAAAACGACAAAGATTTTCCTGATGTTGCAGTAGTAGTTAGTGATGTTGAAAACTTAAAACGAAACTTACTACTTTTTACACAAATAAAAGATTTAGAAATCCCTACCATCTTAGTCATTAATATGGCTGACAGAATGAAATACAAAGGGATTTCATTAGATATTGAACATTTAGAACAGGAATTAAAAACAAAAATAGCAGTTATTAGTACTCGTAAAAACGAAGGTATTGACAACTTAAAGTTATTAATTTCAAATTACAGAGACCTGTCAACAACACCATGTTTAAATGCCTCAGAAATTGACACAGACTACTTTGACAAACTAAGACAGGCTTTTCCTAGTCAATTGCTTTACAAATTATGGTTGGTTATTACCCAAGATGTAAATTTTGGTAAAATGGACAGAAACGAAGTCGAGGCACTTGCTAGTTTTAAAACTAAATCTAAAAGTGACCTAAAACGTCTTCAGCAAAAAGAGACCATTAAGCGTTACCAATTTATAAATAACACGCTTAAAAAAGGACAAACCATAGACGCTAGTCAAGCTAAAGATTTACGTACAAAATTTGATCGTATTTTAACCCATAAAGTCTGGGGTTACTTAATATTCTTTTTAATATTACTACTTATTTTTCAAGCTATTTATGACTGGTCTACGATACCAATGGACTTTATTGATGGTGTATTTGCAAGTCTAAGTGATTGGGTTAAAAACACACTTCCAGAAGGTGCTTTTACAAATTTATTAGCCGAAGGAATTATATCAGGATTAGGAGGAATAGTCATTTTTATACCTCAAATAGCGTTTTTATTCCTGTTTATAGCCATTTTAGAAGAAACTGGATATATGAGTCGTGTCGTTTTTTTAATGGACAGAGTCATGCGTCGTTTTGGCTTAAGTGGTAAAAGTATTGTACCTTTAATCTCAGGAACTGCTTGTGCTATTCCTGCAATTATGGCCACAAGAAATATTGAAAGCTGGAAAGAACGCTTAATTACAATTTTAGTAACACCTTTTACAACGTGTTCTGCAAGACTACCTGTATATTTAATAATCATTGCTCTTGTTATTCCTGAAGGACGCTTTCTTGGATTAAGTTACCAAGCTTTAACCTTAATGCTACTGTATTTATTAGGGTTTGGAGCTGCAGTTATTTCGGCTTACATATTAAACAAGGTCTTAAAAATAAAAAGTAAAACGTTTTTTGTGGTAGAAATGCCAAATTACAAATTACCGCTATTCAAAAATGTTGCCATTACCGTTTTAGAAAAAACGAAATCATTTGTATTTGGAGCAGGAAAAATAATATTAGCCATCTCAATCATCCTTTGGTTCTTGGCATCTTACGGTCCAGGAGACGCCTTTAATGATGCAGAAAATATTGTTAAAACAGAATATGCTTCGCAAAATTTAAACGAAGAAGAATTAAATCAAAAAATAGCCTCTCAAAAACTAGAACACTCGTTTATAGGTATTGCAGGACATGCTATTGAGCCTGTAATTAGACCACTAGGTTACGATTGGAAAATAGGAATTGCTATTGTTAGTAGTTTTGCTGCAAGAGAAGTTTTTGTTGGTACTTTAGCGACTATTTATAGTGTTGGTAACGATGATGAAGACACCATTAAAAACAGAATGGCAGGAGAAGTCAACCCTATTTTAGGTGGTCCATTATTTAATTTTGCATCCGGTATATCGCTACTACTATTTTATGCATTTGCAATGCAATGCATGAGTACTTTAGCTGTTGTAAAAAAAGAAACTAACACTTGGAAATGGCCAACATTACAATTAGTAATCATGACAGCTATAGCCTACATTTCGGCATTAATAGCATATCAATTTTTAAAATAATATTATGAACACAGTTATTCAAAACATACTAGTTTTTATCACCTTAGGGTTTGCTTTGTTTTTTCTTTATAAAAAGTATTTCGTTAAAACGAAATCAAAAAAAGCTTGCGGAACGGACGACTGTGGTTGTCATTAATTGTTTCGCAACATAGACTCGATATAATTACTAGTATTAAGATATTCTACTCTTAAATCTCTAAGATATTTTTCGATTATTTTAGAATTAGCGTGTTTAGGATTTAAACAATCGTTACTATCATAATCCGTAGCAGTCAGCACCAAATACCACTTACCTTTTCTGGAGCTATATTTATCAAAAAATAACGGATCATTCCCGTTAGCATCTCTTTTAGCATCTACTAAAATCGGCACTAAATTAATAGTCTTAGTATCTTTACTTGTTTCATAAAACGAAAAATAAAACGGTTGATCTTCAATCTTAAAAGCAACGTTACTTTCAACATTTACATGATTTAATTGATACTTTGTATTGATAAAATTATAGAACTCGTTAGCTTCTTTAGGATCTTCAAAGATTAACGAATATTGTTTAGGCAACTTCCGTTTAAACTTTTTAGCAACCATAATCCTATCACCTGCTATAGTAGGCGCAATTTTTACAGGAATACAAGAGGTTACAAAAACAAAAAGCAGGACAATTACAGAAGGTTTCATAAAATTGGTTTTCAGATAATTATCAAAAATCATACCCTACCACTATTCAAAAAGCAAATCCAAAACATAAGACCGATCACTAACAGTTCCTACCTCCTTTGGATAAGGAAACAAATTAACAGCAGACACGATAACCTCAGCGTTAGAATACAAAGTTAACAACCGTGTATTTGGTCTAACAATAATTGATTTCTCTTCCAATAATAATCCATTTTTATAAATCCCGATAAGCACTTCTGCTTCTCCAGCACGGATACACATAACGTTTTTTGGACATCTCGAATCTTGAATAACTTTAATGAATTTAACGGTTACATACTCATGCATATAACTACCTCCTTCAACCAATCCTATTGATAGTTTAGGGGTTTCTAATGCAACTAAAGTCGAATCTTGAGCAGAAACTACACTAGTAAAACAAAGCAAGAATAATACGGATAGGTATTTCATTTTAAATAATTTAACACCAATATAACAACTTAAACCATGACACTTTATTGAATTAACGAAATTTTAGTTACATTTGAAAAATATTTAAGCAACCTTAAAAATTTATTAAAGCAATAATAAATGTCAGTAGCAATAGAAAATTTTGTAAAAGCAATCTACAAAAGTAAAATCAACGATATTACAGATACAAAACCAGGCAACATAGCCAAATTACTAGGCATTTCTAATGCTGCAGCCACTGATATGGCAAAAAGTTTAGCTGCTAAAAACCTAGTAGATTATCAAAAATACAAAGCCTTACAGTTAACTGACGAAGGTGAAAAATTAGCATTAAAAGTTATTAGAAAACATAGACTTTGGGAAGCTTTTTTACACAAAACGTTTGATATGTCCTTGCATGAAATACATCGTGAAGCGGAACTACTAGAACACGAAACTTCAGATTTTTTAGCAAATACAATTAGTGCCTTTTTGGGTAATCCAAAATTTGATCCACATGGGGATCCTATTCCCAACGAAAATGGCGAAATAACTACAAAAGACACGTCTGTATCATTGTCTAAAACCAAGGAAAACAAAACATATATCATCGCCAGATTAATGAGTGATGATAAAGAGTTTTTTGATTTTTGCGCTATAAATGGTTTAAAATACGGAAATAAACTAACCGTAATTAAGCAGTTTAGTAAAAACAAAATGACTCAAATTTCAATAAATAATAACACGATTCTTTTAAACCAAGATTTTACAAAAATAATTTACGTTAATGAAACTGACTAAAACGCCAATAGCCTCCATAATTACAGGGTTAGCGCTTTCGATTTCTGCAATAGCGCAAGACAACACTGCATTAGAGCCATTAATTACAGATAGACCTGATGCGACGGAGTCTCCTAACGCTATGCCTAAAGGGCACATACAAGTCGAAACAGGTGCTTTTTATGATACTTTTGAAGAGCATAAAATCAAAACAGAAAACTACACGTACAACACAACATTAGTGCGTTACGGTTTATTAGATAATTTAGAATTACGATTAGGATGGGACTTTACAGAAAGTTCAACATCAATTAATGGCAATCAAATAGACAATATTATAAGTGGTTTTTCTCCTTTATTGCTAGGAATCAAAACTAGCATCGCTAAAGAAAATGGATTGTTTCCAGAAATTGGCCTTTTAGGACATTTATATCTACCATTTACCGCTAGCACAGATTTTAAACCAGAAACAACGGGTGTTGATTTTAGGTTTGCTTTTGCACATACATTAAGTGATAATTCTAGTTTATCTTACAATTTAGGAGCAGCTTGGGGAAGTGATTCGCCAGAAGTATCATATGTCTACACTATTGCATTCGGACAAGGTATTACAGATAAACTAGGTGCTTACGCAGAACTTTATGGTGACTTACCAGAAAACCACAAAGCAAATCATCTTTGGGATGCTGGATTAACTTATTTAATAACTAACAATTTACAATTAGACGCAACAGTTGGATCAAGTATTACCAAAGGAAAAGATCTATTACTAAGTGCAGGATTAAGCTTTAGAATACCATCAAATAACATAAAATAACATGAAAAAATATTTACTTATACTATTAGTTTTAGTCACACTATTAAGCTGTAACACTAACAAAAAAGAGAACGGTAAACTAAACATAGTCACTACCACATCTATGATTACGGATTTGGTAAGAAATATTGGGGGAGATTCTATTAACATAAATGGTTTAATGGGAAGCGGTGTAGATCCACATTTATACAAAGCAAGCGAAGGTGACGTAACCAAATTAGTCAATGCAGACGTTATATTTTATAACGGATTACACCTAGAAGGAAAGCTTGTAGAAGTGTTTGAAAAAATGGGTAGTAACACAAAAACCCCAATAGCTTTAGGAGAAGAAATAGATAAAGCAACCTTGATTGGGTCTGATTATTTTGCCTCTAATTACGATCCTCACGTTTGGTTTAACATCGCTTATTTTAAACAATTCGCAAAAAAAGTAACCGCAGTTTTATCTGAAAAAGATGCAAAAAACGCATCCTTTTACAAAGCAAACGAAACCATTTTTATAGAAAAACTAGAGACTCTTCAAAAAAAGGTGATAGCGACCATACAAACCCTGCCTGAAGACAAAAGGATTCTAGTAACAGCACACGATGCATTTAATTACTTTGGTAAAAACTATGGTTTTGAAGTTGTTGGTTTACAAGGTCTATCTACAGCAACAGAAGCTGGTGTAAAAGATGTACAAAATTTAGCTAAATTTATAATAGACAAAAAAGTAAAAGCTGTTTTTATAGAAAGTTCAGTACCAAAACGCACTATTGAAGCCTTACAAGAAGCAGTAAACTCAAAAGGTCATGATGTAAAAATTGGAGGAACACTATATTCTGATGCCTTAGGAAGTGCTGGAACTATAGAAGGGACTTACATTGGTATGTTTGAGTACAATGTAAACACCATTGTAAATGCACTTAAATAAGTTAGCAAATAGCTAATAAAAAAACTTTGATTTATACAAAGTAAAACAAACAATGAGACCCTGAAACAAGTTCAGGATGATGCAACACTAACTAAAAAATAGGTTTGCTAAAAGTATATTTTTTTAATTCGTTTTTTGAATAAGTAAAAAATGAATATATTTTGAATTAAATAAAGCTCCCAATGACTTGGGAAATGGTTATGAAACAAAAAATAGCAGTAAAAGTAGACGACCTTACAGTAGCATACAACTACAAACCGGTACTTTGGGATATTGATTTAGAAATCCCAGAAGGTGTCCTTATGGCCATTGTTGGACCAAACGGAGCTGGTAAATCGACACTAATAAAATCTATTTTAGGTATATTAAAACCTATAGCTGGTAGTGTAACTATTTACGACAAACCGTACGACAAGCAACGCAAATTAGTTGCCTACGTACCACAAAAAGGAAGTGTAGATTGGGATTTTCCAACCACAGCTTTAGATGTTGTTACTATGGGGACTTATGGTAGTTTGGGTTGGATAAAACGTCCAGGACAAAAAGAAAAGAAAGCAGCACTAGAAGCTTTAGAAAAAGTAGGCATGCTACCCTTTAAAAGCAGGCAAATTAGTCAATTATCAGGTGGGCAACAGCAACGTATATTTTTAGCACGAGCACTAGTGCAAAACGCATCAATCTATTTTATGGACGAGCCTTTTCAAGGTGTTGATGCCACCACAGAAATTGCAATAATTAATATTTTAAAAGAATTACGTAAAGCGGGAAAAACAGTAATCGTAGTACATCATGATTTACAAACTGTTCCAGAATATTTTGATTGGGTTACTTTTTTAAATGTGAAGAAAATTGCAACAGGCCCAGTAAAAGACATCTTTAATGATGATAATCTAACCAAGACTTACGGTATTAACTACAAAGTAAGTATTCAAGAATAATGGATTTACAAGAATATTTTTCTTTAGTCTTTAGCGACTATACATTAAGAACCATCACACTAGGAACTGCTATTTTAGGAGCAGTAACTGGTATGCTTGGAAGCTTTGCTGTACTAAGAAAACAAAGTCTACTAGGTGACGCCATATCACACGCTGCGTTACCAGGCATTGCAATTGCCTTTTTAATAACAGGCGCAAAAGACAGTAACACTCTACTTTTAGGCGCTTTAGTAAGCGGTTTAATTGGAACCTTTTGGATTAGAAGCATTGTCAAAAAAACGCACTTAAAAAGTGACACAGCCTTAGGGCTAATTTTGTCTTTGTTTTTTGGATTCGGAATGCTATTGCTAACCTTTATACAAAAACAACCCAACGCAAATCAAGCAGGATTAGACAAGTATTTATTTGGTCAAGCAGCAACATTAGTAGAAAGTGATGTTTGGATGATGGCAACAGTTACAGCGTTATGCCTATTTGTATTGCTATTATTTTGGAAAGAATTTAAAATCTTGCTTTTTGATGCAGACTACACAAAAACATTAGGATTTAACACAAAATTTATTGATGTTTTAATCACAACATTTATAGTTTTAGCGATTGTTTTAGGACTACAAACCGTAGGTGTTGTATTAATGAGCGCAATGCTTCTAGCGCCTGCTGCTGCTGCAAGACAATGGACCAATAGCTTATCTAAAATGGTGTTTTTAGCGGCTATTTTTGGTGCCTTTTCCGGTGTCTTTGGCACAGCAATAAGTGCTAGTCAAACCAATCTATCAACAGGACCAGTTATTGTTTTAGTTGCCTCAGTATTTGTGGTGTTTTCATTTGTATTTTCTCCTAGTCGAGGACTGCTATTTAAACAAATACGATTTATAAAAAACAGACGCGATTTAGAATTACACAAAACCTTAGCATTTATGCATCATATTGCAGAAACACATGACAATATTTCGCATCCTCACGCGATTAAACTATTAAATAATTTTCAAGGGTTTACGCGTAAAACACTTCAAAAGTTAGTCGAAAAAAATTACGTAACACTAGATGGAAATATGTGGAGTTTAACCGAAATTGGTTTTACAACAGCTGCAAATTTATACACAAAACAAGCTACAGAAGATGAATAGCGCTCAAATAGAAATACAATTAATTGCCAGTTTAGTTGCTATAGCTTGCGCTATTCCTGGAACCTTTTTAGTACTACGTAAAATGGCAATGATCAGTGACGCGATAAGCCATTCTATCTTACCCGGTATTGTAATTGGATTTTTTATCACACAAGATTTAAATTCGCCTCTACTTATAGTTTTAGCTGCTTTTACAGGAGTAATAACCGTAGTTTTAGTAGAATATATTCAAAAAACAGGCTTAGTAAAAGAGGACACTGCCATAGGATTAGTTTTTCCGGCTTTGTTTAGTATTGGTGTTATTTTAATTGCTAAAAACGCTAATGACGTCCACTTGGATGTTGATGCTGTTTTGGTTGGAGAACTAGCTTTAGCGCCTTTTGATAGGCTAATAATTTCAGGAGTAGATATTGGCCCAAAGTCGTTATGGATTATCGGAACTATTTTATTAATTACAATTACATTGTTAATTGCCTTTTTCAAGGAACTTAAAGTTAGCACATTTGACAAAGGATTAGCCGCCTCTCTTGGCTTCTCTCCTGCAATTATACATTACGGGTTAATGACAGTGTCTTCTGTTACCACAGTAGGAGCTTTTGACGCTGTTGGCGCCATATTAGTAGTCGCTTTAATGATTGCACCTGCTGCAACCGCTTACTTATTAACTACCAATTTAAAAAAGATGTTAGGTTTAGCTATGTTTTTTGGCGTATTTAGTGCCATTTCTGGCTATTGGCTAGCACACAAATTAGACGCTTCTATAGCTGGATCAATAACCACAATGCTTGGTTTGTTATTTTTAGCAGTGTATTTATTTGCACCAAACAAAGGTGTAATAGCAGTTATGTATCGCGAAAAACAACAACGTACAGAAGTAAGTCTTTTAACTTTTTTATTGCACTTAAAAAATCATAACGAACTTGAAGAACGTCACGTAAATCATTTACGCGAGCATATAAATTGGCATAAAGTAAGAGCGAAAAATGTTTTAGAATTAGCTCAAAAAAATAACATGATTATTATAGATAATAACATTGTTTCTTTAACCGAAAAAGGAGATGCATTTACCTCTAAGGCTATTGACTATATTATAACTAATGAAGATGCTCAAATAGAGGATATGAAAGACGATTTCTTTTTGTTTAGAGGGTAGAATTATTACCTTTAATATATGAGACTATTTTTTGCGCTATGCTTTTTCACACTCTTCTTTTCATGTAATAATGAAAAAAAACATTATGGTGATTGGACTTATGATTGGAGCACCTCAATAACAGAAGATGGAGATGTTCCATCTCGTGTTAAAATCAGCAAAGATTCTATAAAGTTTAGGTATCTCTATTTTGATTATTGGAGTTCTTTTCCTGTAAAATTCTCAAACAATAAGTTAGAATTTAACGGTTTAAAATTTAAAACTAAATTTGATAAAGACACTCTTATTTTTAATAAACACTTTAGAGTATTCAAAACAAATGACACTATAGTAAATAGTGAATTTTTACGTGAAGATAATTTTGTAAGTATTAATTTACCTAAAATAGATTCAGACTTTACAAAATATAAAATCTCTAATATTACTTATATAATTAAATATGGTCAGAGAAGAGATAACAAACAATACTCACTAAATCTTAACGATAAATACTCAAATTTTAAAGATTTAAAAAGATTTTTACATGATCATCATGAAAAGCATGATTATAAAAGCTCTATCCTTCTATTTTGTGATAAAAATGCAAAAATGCTTGAAATTGAAAAGATGCTTTGCTGGTTTCAGTATATGAATAAACTTAAAATAGCATTGGTTAATAACATCAATATAAATTTTGATAAACACGAACCATTTTACAGTTATGAGACATTGAATCTTAAGTTACCTCCTGAGATTGAAAACGATAAATATTTTTCTAAAATAACTAGTAATTTAGCTCCACCTCCTCCTCCATTTTCTTTAATTAAAGAATCAAATATTTTAATATTAAAGCTTAATAAAAACAAGATTTTTAATAACAAAAAAGAGCTTGATATTTCAGAATTAAAAGCTTTAATAGAAAAAAGTATTAGAGGAGATAAGTTAATTATTTCTCTTTATGATTTAGATTCAGACTATAATTCATTTATGAAAATGAACGCAACTATTAATCTGTGTTATAAAAATATTAGAAATGAAAATGTCTTATTAAAACACAAAAAAGCATTTGATGAATTAAATATTGAAGAACAAAATTCCATTAAAAAAGAAATACCAAATAAGTCAATTTGGAATTACTCAATTCCTCATTTTAATAGCTTGATTGAAGAAAACGGAAACTTTTTAGGTTTAAATATTAATACTATAAATTAAAATCCTTATTTAATTTTCGTAATTCTGTTTTTAATTCGTCTAGACTAACCTCTTTAAAGTCTATGTCTAACTCTGAAATCGCTTCAACTTTAGCCTCTTTAAGTCCTAAAAACAATCTATCATCAACCTTTTTAATAGCGACTAAAACAACTGCTTCATTTGCTCTAACTGTGCCAAAATCATAACTATCATTAACGTTTCTACTTGGTAAAATCGAGTTTAAAGATTTAAAGACCATCTTGACATTTGCACCATTAGCGTTTTTAATTTTAAGTTTAAATTTGATGGCGTTTTTACTGCTTCCTATAAAACGATCGCAATTAATCCAACCTAATTTTGAGCCATAAAAAGCATATCTAGACACATCGCTAGATGTAACTGTCCCAACTAATCCTGTAGTAGTGGAGTCTCTACTTTTTATTCGTTCTTCAAATTTTCTCTCAAAAGACGTTTTGTCTTTTACAGTTATAAGACTTGGGTTGTTTTTTGTGCTACCATCTAAAGTAAATTGCATAGGTAATCCATAAGGTACAATAACCGGTTTACCACGTTGTGTTCCTGATTTTAACTTTGGAATTAATTTTAAAACTCTAATAGCTTCATTAGCCAAAGCAGTATTAGCAGCTGAAGCTTGAATATCTATTACGTCACCATTTTTATCAATTTTAAAATACGTTCTAATTCTATGCTTTCCTGATAGGTTTAACTCTTCTGCCAACCCAATATCAAAATTTTTAGACACTAGGTTTGATAATGCTTCTTTGAAGCATTTGATTTTTTCAGTATTAGTACTATTTTCGCAACCAGGAAATGTTGGCACTACTTCTACAACATCTATTGGCACTTCTACATCTTCGACTTCTTCCAAAAAAACCACTTCCTCAGAAGTTAAAACAGCAGTGGTTGTATTTGGTTTATTTTCTAAATTCCAGTTCACCCCTGCATTAGTTTTTTCTCCTAAAAAAAGCTCCATACCTCTTTTCTTGTTGTTTGCAGGGAATTTATATTCAATTAAACTTCCTGATTTTAATTGTAACTGGCTATTATCTTTAAAAGCTTTTACATACAACATTCCACCAGTTTCTAATGGTTTGTCATCAGATTTGGTGGTTAAATTAGCCAGTAACATATCAGACAATTTGTAATATTCTGTAACTTGTAATGCAACAATACCCCTAGCTAACTTACCTGTTTTAGCATCTACAAAACATTTAGCAGGAATACTTAAAACCGTGCCTTCTTTACAGGTAATAGTCGTTTCTTTTTCAGTATTAATTTCTATAATCTGTGGTGCTTTTTTTACTGAATTATAAAACGAAATAAAGCTTTTACTTGTGTTTTTAGATGTTTTTAAAACCTCAACATCTTCTTTAACCGAAACTACATTTTCCTGTTGCACTGTAGCTAATTTTACTTCTGAAACTGCTTTTTGACGCACAACCGTTTCTTTAATTATTAAAGTATCATTAACTGGTTTTAGTGTTGTTAGTTTAGGAAATTTAATATCAAATTCTGTTTTAGTAAAAGAACCTAAGTTTTCTGACAACACAGTATCTGTATAAATATGAGACCCAAATTGTCTTGTCAATACATCATTAAAAATAGTTTTTTCCGTTTTTCTAATAACTACAAATTTGTGTTTTGAAGAGTCCGTTAGTATTACTGAAGTTTCAGTTCCAATACGTTTTTCATTTTGAAAAGACTCTAATTGATTCTCATTATTTGATTGATTAAAAAACAAACTATAACACAAAAACAACAGTCCTAAAACCACTATTACCAAACCTATAATTTTAAGCCACTTTGTCTTAATATAACTGCGCTTAGCAGATGCTATTTCTAATTTTAATTGTGTGCGTTTTAAGCCTTCAATAAAAATTAATTGCTCTTGGTAAAGGGTAATAAACTTTGGATTAGATTCTAATTGATTTTCAAAATTTAAACTTTCAGTTGCAGACAATTGCTTGTCTATGTATTGATTGATTAATTCTATTTGCGAGATATGATTTTCCATGATTGTGCCGAATTAAGATTGGGTATTATTTTGATAGATGTCCTTCGCTTTTTTCAAGCACTTGTACTTTTGGTTTTTAGCCACTTTTTCTGACTTAAATTGCATCATCGTTGCAATATCAGAAAAGCTTATTTTTTGTACATAAAACAGTTGTAACAACTGTTGACATCGTTCTCCTAATTCGCGAAAAGCGTTCTCGGCAAAGCGATACTTTTTTTCTTCTAATACATGTTGAAATATTGAGACCTCGTTATCTTTTAAATCGTGAAGTTCTTGAGTAGTAAATTTGGTTTGCATGTCCTTCCAAACAAACCTGGATACGGAATACAAATAAGTGTAAAATGAAGCGGTTAATATAAAATCGGACTGTTCTAAATTACGGTTGAGGATAATTAATGCTTCCTGAAACACATCTTGTGCGTCAGACTTTTTTCCGCCTTTGGATAAGACTAGTTTTTCTATTCTAGGATATAAACTATACAGTTGCTTAAACGCTTTGTCACGTTGACCCGTTTTAAAGAATTCTAATATTTTTTTATCATTCATAAAATATCTTTACTCTTTAATGGTCAAAACTTAAAAAGGTCTCCTCCATTTTTTTTCATTGCTTACAAAGTAAAGCAATCTATCTATTCGGCAAAAAAGATTGCCACGTCCTGCGTCCTCGGAATGACAGAGAAGTAAGCAAGTAGAAAATAAAACTATTTAGTACTCACTTTTTTTTTAAAATCGTCTTTCATCTTGCAAAAACTCATAAGCCTTTTGGACCTGCTTAAATTTTTCTTCGGCTCCTTTTCTATGCTCTTCTCCTAAATGCTCTACACGATCTGGGTGGTATTTTTTAGCCATTTTACGGTAAGCTTTTTTGATTTGATCTGTAGTTGCTGTTTTGTCTATTTCTAAGATTTTATAAGCATTATCACTACTGTTATAAAACATGGCTTTTATACTTGAATAATCACGACTGCTAATGCCTAAATAATTAGATATTCTTTGCACTTGATCTTCCTCATCATCCGTAACCATGCCATCTGCTTTTGCTATTCCGAATAGAAAATGCAATAATTGTAAACGCGATGCGTGATCCATCATTTGTTGGATTTGAGCACAAACATCTCTTGTTGACACGTTTTGGTTACTTATACTTTTAAATAATTTGAAGGCTTTATTTGCACGATCTTTACCATAAAGCTCTACAAATTTACTACGTACAAAATCCAATTCGCGTTGATCTTGTACGCCATCTGCTTTTATAATTACGGAGGCTAAGATTAGTAAACTAACTTCAAAATCTCCTGAAGTTGTTTGTGCGCGACGCTGTTGCTGTGTTCTGTAATTTGGTTTTGTCCTGTAATTAGGTTGACGTCTTTGTTGTGTATTAGGATTTCCGTCTCCTAGCAAGTTTCCTTTACCTGCCATAGCATCTCCTAAACTACCAAGCGCCAAGCCTATAATAGCTCCAATTGGTCCACCTAATGTCCATCCTAAAGTTGCGCCTATCCATTTTAATCCAGCCATAAATATTGTTCTAATTTTAAAAAAGTAAATATACTACTTTGTTAGTATACTTTAAATCTGATTTGTTACTGATGCAACTAGCATGGTGCGTTAAGGATGGAGCGGTCAGGCTATCGCTCCTCGCAGAGAGCGAGTAGCGATAGCCTGACCTTATGACACCATAAGTGTTATAAGGTCAGGCCATAATAATTTTTGCACGGTTTTTGATTATCTTTGCATGAGATAGATTTATAAATAAAAAATTACAAGAATATGTATCCAGCAGAATTAGTAAAACCAATGCGTGAGGACTTAACCAAAGTAGGTTTTGAAGAATTACATACAGCTGAAGCAGTTAATACTGCCATTGCAAAAGAAGGAACAACTTTAGTAGTTGTAAATTCAGTTTGTGGTTGTGCAGCAGCAAATGCAAGACCAGGAGCATCAATGAGTTTAGCAAATGACAAAAAACCAGCACATATTGTAACGGTTTTTGCAGGTGTTGATAAAGAAGCTGTTGATCAAGCAAGAGCGCACATGGTACCTTTTCCTCCAAGCTCGCCATGTATGGCATTGTTTAAAGACGGAGAATTAGTACATATGTTAGAGCGTCACCATATTGAAGGAAGACCTGCAGAATTAATTGCAGAAAACCTTATGGATGCTTACAATGTGCATTGTTAAGATACTTCTAGAGCAAAACATTAGCTTTTTTTAAGCTAAGTATTACAGAAAAACCACGTTTTTTAAACGTGGTTTTTCTATTTTTGGGAGATAGATTTTTTAACAAAAAATGAGAAAACTTTTAGCATACCCATTATCATGTATTTATTACCTATTTTTTGGGTTGTCTTTACTTGTTTTTCATCCTATACAATGGTTTTGTTTTAATGTGCTAGGTTATAAAGCACATAAAACAAGTGTAGACCTTTTACAATTTTCCTTAATGCGTTGCGTAAACCTTTTAGGAACTACCCATAAGTTTACCAATCCATACAATTTAGATAATTCGCAACCTGTAATTATCGTATCTAATCACCAAAGTATGGCAGACATACCGCCAATGATGTGGTATTTTAGAAAACACCACGTTAAATTTGTAAGTAAAAAAGAGTTAGGTAAAGGATTACCAAGCGTTTCTTACAACTTACGCCATGGTGGTTCTGTTTTAATTGACAGAAAAAATCCAAGACAAGCTATTGTTGCCATCAGAAAATTTGGAGATTATATAGAATCTACAAATCGTGCTGCGGTAATATTCCCAGAAGGCACAAGAAGTCGTGATGGCAAACCAAAACCATTCCACACAAAAGGTTTAGAAACGTTAATAAAATATATACCGAGCGCTGTTATCATACCGGTTACCATAAATAATTCTTGGAAAAACTTACGTTATGGCAAGTTTCCTTTAGGAATTGGTAATAACATAACATTTACCGCGCATAAACCGGTAAAACCAAGTGAATTTAGTGATACACAAAGCTTACTAGACCACATAGAAACTACTATTAAAAACAGTATTAAAATATAATATTATGTCATTAAAAAATGTAAGATTAGAGGTGATGTCTTTTCTAGAAAAAGATATAGATTCTTTAATAGAAAAATATTTAATACCTGTCGAAAAAATTTGGCAACCTTCTGATTTTTTACCAAACTCTGAAGGCCCTAACTTTTTTGAAGAAGTAAAAGAAATCAGAGAATTATCTAAAGAGTTACCTTATGATTTTTGGGTAGTTTTAGTTGGAGATATGATTACTGAAGAAGCATTACCAACTTACGAGTCTTGGTTAATGGATATTGAAGGTGTTGAACAAGACGGAAAAAACGGTTGGGCAAAATGGATTAGACATTGGACTGGCGAGGAAAACCGTCATGGTGATGTGCTTAACAAATACTTATATCTTTCTGGACGTGTTAACATGCGCGAAATAGAACAAACTACGCAGCACCTTATTGCTGATGGCTTTGATATTGGTACCGCAAGAGACCCTTATAAAAACTTTGTTTACACTAGTTTTCAAGAGCTAGCAACCTACGTGTCACACAATCGTGTTGCAAAATTGGCTAAAGAAAAAGGGAATAAGCAATTGTCCAGAATGTGTAAAATTATTTCGGGAGACGAGATGAGACACCATCATGCTTACAGCGAATTTGTTGAGCGTATTTTTAAAGTGGATCCTAGTCAAATGATGTTAGCATTTCAATACATGATGAAACAAAAAATAACAATGCCTGCTCATTTTTTAAGAGAATCTGGAGGTAAAGTTAGCACTGTTTTTGACGAGTTTTCTAACACTGCACAACGTATTGGGGTTTATACCTCTATGGATTATATAGAGATTTTACAAAAACTAATCAAGCGTTGGGAAATTGATAAAATTACGGACCTAAATGACGAGGCTGAAAAGGCACGTGATTATTTAATGAAACTTCCAAGCAGAATGTTGCGTTTGGCAGACCGCATTAAAATACCTGAAAACTCTTACCAATTTAAATGGGTAGAACCTGCAAAATTATAACAGATGTCAAACCAAGCATTAATTGAAGCGACAAAAACCTTTGTAAAGGAGACTTTAAAGGATGCTGAAGGTGGACACGATTGGTTTCATATAGAGCGCGTTTACAAAAACGCGCTTTTAATTGCAAAAGGCGAAACAGTAGACCTGTTAGTTGTTACGCTGGGTGCATTACTTCATGATATTGCAGATAGTAAATTCCATAATGGAGATAGTACTATTGGTCCAAAAGTAGCTGGTGCTTTCTTATTAAAACACAATGTAGACTCCGCTACCATTAATCATGTTATAAAGATTATTGAAAACATATCCTACAGCTCTAATATAGGCACAGAAAACGCATTTAAATCTATCGAGTTGGACGTTGTGCAAGATGCAGACCGATTGGATGCTATTGGCGCTATTGGTATTTCACGCACCTTTAATTATGGCGGCTTTAAAAACAGAGCCCTTTACAATCCAGAAATTAAACCAAATTTAAATCTGACTAAAGCGGAATACAAAGCTTCTAACGCACCGACAATTAATCATTTTTACGAAAAACTGCTACTTTTAAAGGATATGATGAACACCAAAACCGGTGGAAAAATAGCAAAACAAAGACACCAATACATGGTTGACTTTTTACAGCAATTTGATGCTGAATGGGAAGGAAAAAGGTAACTAACTAGTTTTCTTTAGCAACTTCTAATGCTGTAATTTTATATTCTAAAATAGACATCTCCTCTCCAAAACTAATAATTTGATCTGCTGTTAAATTACTACTCAAATTTACTGCATCAAGAATTTGTTTCTGTTTTTGACCGTAATAACTTAATGCTATTTCTATTTTATCATCCATCTCTTTTAGGTGTTATTTAATGTACCATTGACTTAATTTCGTTTCTGTATTTTGAGGCACTTTTACCAACCACCTCATTAAAGACTTTATTAAAGTGAGAGAAGTTATTAAAACCACATTCAAAACATATATCGGTAATACTACTTTGACTTTCGGTTAATAATTTAGTGGCATAAAATACGCGATACTCGTTAACAAACTGTGTAAAGGTTTTACTTGTTACTTTTTTAAAATAGCGACAAAATGCAGGTACAGTCATACTAACCTCATCAGATATCTGATCCAATGTAATATGATTCTGAAAATTTTTGTTCACATATTTATAGATCTTATCTATCTTATCTGTGTCTTGTGGTTGTGTTTCAAATACGTAACCATTTTCATTTAAAACCGTATAATCATCTGTCAACGCAAGCAATTCTAATATTTCAAGCAACTTAGTCACACGCTTTATACCTTCATATTTAGGCAATCTTTCTATTTTAGGACCAACTACTTTTTTAATTTCTTGTTTATATAAAATTCCGTTTTTAGCGCGCTCTAATAATTGCACGATGTTTTTCATTTCTGGCAAAGCATTTAAAGATTCGCCTAAAAATTGAGGATGAAACTGGACTAACGTTTCTTTTCCTTTAGAAGTTAAACGATCTGTAAAACCATTGTGAGGTAAATTAGATCCAATAAGAATCAATTGACTATTATTAAAGTAAGATAAGTGATTACCAATATGCCTACGCCCTTTTCCTTTATTAACATAAACCATCTCTACCTCAGGATGAAAATGCCAAAACGCCTCGCTGCGCTTACGTTTTTTGGTTTTTTGGACCGCAATTATTGAACTACCAAATGTTGGTGTTATTTTTTTTAATGTAGGCTTTGTATTCAATAGTAAAATGTTTCTGCAAAATTACAACATATCGCTTTATAGTTATATGCTAATTTAGCACTATTGTGTGTTATTTTAACCTATAACGTTTTCGTAAAACCTCATCTTGTTAATATAGCATATAAACTTGCCAATTCTCTTGTTATTAGAACTACTCTTCTATTCTAACTTTGCACCCATAATCATTAAAACGATTTATTATGAAAAAATTTACAAAACACATTTTAGCTTTAGCAATCGTATTTGCTACGCTAAGCAGTAACGCAACAGAGATCGCTTTTTTATCTAATGAAGAAGATGGTAAAACAATATTAATGTTTGACAATGTTAGTCAAGGTGACCAGTTAATGGTTAAAGATGCTTTTGGACTAATTCTATACAAAGAAGCTATTCTAGAAAATGGTAAGTATAACAAGTCTTTTGACTTAACTACTTTACCTGACGGAAACTATATTTTTGAATTAGATAAGCAAAATCAAATTAGAGTTTATCCTTTTACAGTGGATGCTACTGTAGTAACTTTTAATAAAGCACAATTAACTGTAGTTAATAAGCCTAAAGTAACTAGCAAGGATAATACGATTTATATTACTGCACAAAATTTAGAAGCTGCAGATTATACAATCGAAATATTTTATGATAGCGCAAAAAATGCAAACGAAAAGATTTATTCTGAAACATTTGAAAACACAACAACTGTTGGGAAAAAATTTAAGCTTTTAGAAGATAAAGACGAAACGTATGAGGTTGTTGTTACAGCTAACGGAAGATCATTTATATCGACATTCAACTTTTAATAATATCATTGCCCCAAAACAATAAAAAAAGACGCCCTAGGGCGTCTTTTTTTTATACTATAACTTTCTTAGAAATTACTTTCCAGGAAAGGCTGCTTTACGTTTTTCTAAAAAGGCTGTTGTACCTTCTTTAAAATCTTCAGTTCCAAAACAAGCACCAAACTGCTCTATTTCGATATTAAAACCATTAACACCATCAGTATAATTAGCGTTTACAGCTTGAATTGCTTTGCCAATTGCTACTGACGAGTTTCTCATTATTTTACTCGCAATCTTTTCCGCTAACGGTATTAACTCCTCTTGAGTTACTACGTGATTAACCAAACCATAACTTAATGCTGTTGCAGCATCTATCATACCAGCTGTCATAACCATTTCCATTGCACGTCCTTTACCTACTAATTGCGGTAAACGTTGCGTACCACCATAACCAGGTATAACCCCTAAGCTTACTTCTGGTAATCCCATTTTAGCATTATCACTTGCCACTCTAAAATGAGCTGCCATTGCCAATTCTAAACCTCCTCCAAGTGCAAAACCATTAACTGCTGCAATTACTGGTGTGCTTAAATTTTGAACAAAATCGAATAAAACCTCTTGTCCTTTTGCTGCTAACTTCCCTCCGTTTTCAACAGTGAAATTTGCAAACTCGCTAATATCTGCACCAGCTACAAACGCTTTTTCACCGCTACCTGTAACTATAATCACTTTAGTGTCGGCATCTTTATTAGCTGCATCAAAAGCTTCATGTAATTCAAAAATAGTGGCTTTGTTTAAAGCATTTAATTTTGACGGTCTGTTGATAGTAATGGTTGTTATTCCGTTTTGTGTACTACTAAGTATGTTTTCGAAATTCATAATATTTGTTATTTATTATTTCCGCTACAGCGAAAAAAATTATTTTAATTCTTTAGGAAAGGCTACTGTAAATGTTGTTCCAATATCCGTTTGTGTTACAAAGGTAATTGTTCCTTGATAAGTTTCTACTATATTTTTAACCATTGCCAACCCAAGCCCCATACCACTGGACTTAGTTGTAAATTTAGGCTCAAAAACTTTAGATCTATTTTCTTCAGCAATCCCATTTCCGTTATCCGAAATAGTTATTACTACTTCATTTTCATTTTCAAAAACATTAACTAAAATCTGAGGTGTTTTATGATCCGGAATAGCTTGAATACCATTTTTAACCAAGTTTGTAATTACTCTAATTAACTGCGTACGATCTAGTTTTGCAATAATTTCGTCTTTCTCAGGATGAAACTCGATGTAATCTTCATTAAAAATATCCAATGCTAAATCCACAACTTTTACTACGTTTAGCATTTCTTTTTGCTGCGCTGGCATTTTTGCAAAGTTAGAAAATGCACCTGCTATAGCACTCATAGTATCTATTTGCTGAATTAAAGTTTTACTATACTCGTCTAACTTTCCAATAATCTCTGGATCTTCAGGGTTAAACTTACGTTGAAAGCTTTGCACTGTTAATCGCATTGGCGTCAATGGATTTTTAATCTCGTGCGCGACTTGCTTAGCCATCTCTCTCCAAGCTTGTTCACGCTCACTTTTAGCCAATTTAACAGCACTTTCTTCTATTTGGTCAATCATACTATTGTATGACTTTACAAGTGTTGCAATCTCTTCCGTGGTGCTTTCTATTTCAATTTTTTCGTTACGCTTTTCAAATCGGGTTTGATTCATTTTGTCACTAATAGTCTTCAGTGTTCTGGTAATGTATTTTGACAAAAAGTAAGCCAATGCAATTGCAATAATTAACATTAAAATGTACGTGTAACCTAGACGCTCAAAAAACTCGTAAAGTTCTCTTGATAAAAAATCATCATTTTCTAAATAAGGTAAATTTAAAATGGCTAGAGGTTTAAATTTCTGATCGGTTATATACGTATAAGATGATCTAAAGTTTTCCCCTTTTTCTTCTCTAAGCACAACATGTTTATGTCCAGCACTTTGAGATAACTTATTTAAAATATTAGCATCAATACACCCCTCTATAGTATCTTGAGGTAAACTAGCTTTTGAAGAAATTAGCAGCGTCCCTTCTAAATCGTACAAATTAAGTTTAAGCCCATGGATATCCGCAATTTTATAGATTTCGTCTTTAAAAATTAAAGGTAATTTTTCTGGAATAACCTCAAAAGTGGTTTCCCTAATAACAAAATCTAAGTGTCTTTTTATATTTTTTTCTTTACGCTCTAATCTTTGTTCGTGGTAATCTTGTGTTTCTTCAGAATACTGATATGCTGCTACCAATGCAATTAAAATGGACGCTAAAAGCACCAAGAAAATCATTGCAAAAAATATACGAAGACGTAAGGAGAGTTTAGATATTTTCATTGTTTAAATATAGCAATAATCAAACCAAAAATAGACAGATGGTATTATGTGATAACTATGCGTTTGGATTTTTATCCCTAATACGCTTATAAACCTTAAACCCTATCATTAATAATAGACCTAAAACAAAAATAGCGATAACACCAAAAATCCAATTTATAGCACTTTTTAATATCACTAAAAAGACAACTGCAAATAAAATAAAGGTTGCCCCCTCATTATACATACGCATAAAATTAGATGTTTTTTTAACGACATCGTTTTGTAATTGCTTAAAGTAAACATGCGTTTGAAATTGATATAAAAACAATAAAGCAACAAACGTCAGCTTAACATGCATCCATGGTTGTTGCAACCAAAAAGGCTGTAATATTAATAACCAAATTGCAAAAATAGTAGCCAAAATAGCACTTGGCCAGGTGATAATAAACCACAGTCTTTTAGCCATTAATTTAAGCTGAACGCCTAAAATTTCTTTATCCGGAGACGGTTTATGAAATGCCTCTATTTGATACACAAATAATCTAGGGATATAAAATAAACCGGCAAACCAAGTGACTACAAATATTAAGTGTAGCGCTTTTATGTAATTGTAATACTCCATTAGTCTTGAACAAATAAATAATTAAGTTGTTTTGCGTTAAACGCGGAATTAAAGCCCGTAACCTCATCCGTAATTAAAGTATTAAAAGACTTTAACTGTGTATTAATTTTAGACGTTAATTGGTTTTTTACTGCTATATCTTGTTCGGTTGGCGCAAAATCCCCCATTCTAACTAAGGCGTTTAGATGCCCTAATTTATTGGTCAATCTAATAGGGAAATTTAAAGGATCCTGCCCACTCTTGTTTTTTGTTTGGTATAATGCTTCTTCAATTTCAGTAAATTTAGCCTTTAGACTTTTAGCTTTTTCTAACAAGTCTTTTAAACTATCATCATCTTTATATTGTGTTTCAAAAGCAGTTAATTGCGCACTGACCTTACGCATTTTTTTAATGGCTTTATGCGCATTATCTATGGTGTTATTTATATCCTTGATAAACACAAACTGCTGCTCCATATCCTCTTGCGTACTTTCTGAATTTGGATTAGCAACTATAGTAAAAGGTTGCAAAACATTAGAACCGTTGACATTTAAATCAACCTTATATGTTCCCGGTGCAGCTTTTGGACCTTCTAAACTTGCCCACCATAAAATCATTCCGTCTAACTTTTCAGCCCCGTCATAAGTCATATCCCAAACAAATTGGTTAAGTCCTTTTTTTACGTCTAATTTATCTTTCTTTTTATTTTTAGTAGACACCGTTTTAATAGTATCTCCTTTTGCATCAAAATAAGTTAAACTTACTGTATCTCCGTCTATATAATTTTTTAAATTGAAATACGTCATTACTCCATTTGGATGATTTGTACCACTTGTATTATTATTTTTAGAAGAACCACCACGCATTCTATACGTTGGTTTAGGCTGATACAATTGTACGTCACTATAACTAGATTTTGACATTTGATGAATCACTGATAAATCATCCAAAATCCACAAGCTACGACCTTGGGTAGCAACTATTAAATTATTGTCTTTTATTGTCAAATCTGTAATAGGAACAATTGGTAAATTAAGCTGAAATGATTGCCAGTTTTTACCATCATTAAATGACACATACAATCCAGTCTCTGTTCCAGCATACAACAATCCTTTTTGTTTTGGGTCTTCACGAAGCACTCTTGTAAAATGCTCGTCCGGAATACCATTTGTTATTTTTTTCCATGTGTTACCGTAATCCGTAGTTTTATACAAATACGGTGTAAAATCGCCAGTTTTATATTTAGTCCCTGCCACATAACAAGTCCCTGCATCAAAATTACTTGGCTCTATACTATTTATCATCATCCAATCTGGCATGCCTTTAGGCGTAACGTTAGACCAGTTTTTTCCGCCATCCTTGGTAACGTGTATTAACCCATCATCACTACCAACCCAAAGTAAGCCTTCTGTTACAGGAGACTCCTGTGCTGCAAAAATGGTACAATAATACTCTACAGATGTATTATCTTGAGTAATTGGTCCTCCAGAAGATTTTAATTTTTCTGGATCATTTCTGGTTAAGTCCGGACTTATAATTTGCCAAGATTGTCCTTCATTTTCTGTAACATGTACATGTTGTGAAAACGTATATAATCTGTCGGGATTATGTTTAGAAAAAATGATTGGAAAATTCCACTGAAAACGATATTTCATACCCTCTGCGCCATGACCCATTGGGTTATCTGGCCAGACATTAATTGCCCTAACAGTACCGGTACGATGATTTTTTCGGGTTAAAAACCCATCATAACTACCTCCATAAATAATATCATTATCCTCTGGATCTACTGCAATATGCGCAGACTCTCCTCCTGCTGTATCCTCCCAATCGTCTTCTGTAATGGACCAACCTTCCGTACGATGCGGAATTCTGACAGTAGAATTGTCTTGTTGCGCCGCATAAATACGATACGGAGAATGGTTATCTGTAGTCACACGATAAAACTGCGATGTTGGTTGATTGTGGTATGTACTCCAAGTTTCTCCTCCATCATAAGTTACTTGCGCTCCTCCATCATCACCAATAATCATTCTATTAGGGTCCTCCGGAGCAATCCATAAATCATGATGATCACCGTGCGGTGCGTTATAAGTATCAAAAGTCTTTCCGCCATCCGTACTTTTATGGTAACGCACGTTTAAAACATAAACAGCATCTACGTCTTTGGTGTCAGCATACAACCGCGTATAATACCAAGCGCGTTGGCGCAGTTTACGCTCGCTGTTAACTTGCTTCCAAGTTTCTCCTCCGTCATCACTTCTATATAAACCCCCTTTATCTTTGGTTTCAATAATTGCCCAAACACGTTGGCTATTTAATGGCGATACTGTTACGCCTATAATTCCTAAAGTCCCTTCTGGAAATCCATTGTTTTTAGAAATCTCAACCCATGTTTCTCCTTTATCAGTACTTTTCCATAATCCAGAACCTGACCCACCAGAACTTAAACTGTAAGGCGTACGTTGCACACGCCATGTTGATGCATACACTATTCTTGGATTGGTTGGATCTATTATTAAATCTACAACTCCTGCTTGATCGTTTACAAATAGTGTTTTTTTCCAAGTAGCGCCACCATCTGTACTTTTATACACACCACGATCTTGAGTAGGTTTATAAATATTACCTAAAACACCTGCGTAAACCACATCATGATTTGTAGGATCTATAACAAGCCTAGGAATATGTCTTGAGTTTTTTAAGCCAGAGGCTGACCAAGTTTTTCCAGCATCTACACTTTTAAAAACACCATATCCCGAAGATACATTACCACGAACTGTTTTTTCTCCTCCTCCAACATAAATGACGTTTGGATCACTTTTTGAAACTGATATTGACCCAATACTTCCTCCAAAAAAATCATCTGAAATATTATTCCAATGACGTCCACCGTCCAAAGTTTTCCATATTCCACCTCCAGTTGAACCAAAATAATACAAATTAGGTTGGTTTGGTACACCTGTTACAGCTGCACTTCTTCCGCCACGAAAAGGCCCCAATAATCTATATTCTAAACCAGAATAATCAGATGGGTTTACAGTTTGTGCGTTGGATACGGATGAAAGTCCTATTAAAAAAAGAAATAATAGTGATTTTAAAGTATTCATTTTAAGGTTGAATTAGGTTGCGAATAGTAAAAATAAGAATTATTACGCTTGTTATGAGTCCTTATTTAAATTTAACTTAACCTCTCTTCTTAAAAAATAGGCGGTAACAATGGTTGCTAAAACATCTGCAATAGGAAATGATATCCAAAGACCTAGCTCTCCAAAATATAGAGGCATAATATACATTAACGGTATAAAAAATATAGCTTGTCTTGTTAAGGTTAGTAATAATGCTGGCAATGCTTTTCCGACTGCTTGAAAATAAGCCGAACCAATTAACTGAAGGGCCAATATTGGGACCGCAGCAAACGCCAAACGCATATTATTTGGTGTGATATTAATTACGTCTTGGTCTGTGGTAAACCATCTTGTAATAATTTCTGGAAAAAACATTAACGCAATAAAAACTAGAGTCCCTAGTATTGTTGCATACTTAATAGCTGTGTAAATGACTTCCTTAACACGATCATATTGTTGTGACCCAAAATTATATCCCGCAATAGGAATAAATCCTTGAGTAATACCAAATACAGGAAACAAAGCAAACATGCTCATCCTACCAACAATAGCGTAAGCAGTGATAGACGTTTCTCCGCCATAATCAAACAACGCATTATTTACCAATAAAAAAGTAACACTAACTACCGCCTGTCTTGCCAAGGTAACAAACCCTAAGGCTCCGATTTCTGACACGATATTTTTTTGTAAATAAAAATGCTTTAAATTGATTTTTAACTCTGAATTAGAAGATAAAAAATACCAAAAAATAAATAATAAAGAAACGATATAAGACCCCGTTGTTGCCCAAGCAGCACCAGCCATACCAAAGTCTAAAACACCTATAAAAATGTAATCCAAAACTAAATTACCAATAGACGGAATTAGCATCGCATACATGGCAAACTTAGGCTTGCCTTCTGCACGGATAACCGTGTTACCCATCATTACAAACGCTAAAACAGGAACACCATATAAAATAATTTCGTAATACACTTTAGCGGGTTCGTAAATATTACCCTTACCACCAAATGCCGGTATTAGCTGCTCTACAAAATAAAGTCCAAATGCCGCAAAAGTAACCGTAAACAAAAGCGTTAACGAGATTTGATTACCAAACGTTTTGAATGCTTTTTCATTATTATTAGCACCTAAAGCACGAGAAATAATGGAAGATCCTCCCACACCAATACTCATCCCCAAAGCAGCAATAAAAAATGACACAGGCAAGACTACGTTAATAGCCGCAATTGCTGTAGACCCAATCCACTGACCAACAAAAATAGTGTCTACCAAAATATTTAGCGACATTACCAAAATACCAATAGAAGCTGGCACTGCTTGTTTAATCAGTAGTTTGCTAATGGTTTCGGTTCCTAAATTTGAAGATTTACTAGTCTGCATTATACTTTAGCAGGCGTTTCTGCCCACTTATTTATCCATTCTGCTAATAATTTAACCCAATTAGAATCCGTATTTAAACAAGGAATAGTTGTAAACTCCTTACCGCCTACTTCATGGAAAATTTCTTCTCCTTCCATAGCAATCTCTTCTAATGTTTCTAAACAATCACTTACAAAAGCAGGAGTAACAATAGCCATCTTTTTTATGCCCTTTTTACCTAAACGCTCAATAGTACGATCGGTATAAGGTTGTAACCATGGATCAAAACCTAACCTAGATTGGAATGACGTTGAGAACGTGTTTTCTTCCAAGCCTAAATATTCTCCTACCAAACGCGTTACCTCTTTACATTGATGCCTGTAACAAAACTCATGCGCTTTACTTGCTGTTTCACAACAACTACCATCTATCTTACAATGTCCGTTAGTAATGTCGCTTTTTCTAATATGACGTTCTGGAACACCGTGGTAAGAAAACAATAAATGTTCGTAATCCTTGTCTTGTAAATGCCCTTTTACAGACTCTGCTAACACTTTTATGTAATCTGGTTTATTATAAAACGCAGGTAAACTATCTATTTTTAAATTAGGAAAATCTGCTTGTCTAACCTCTTCTGCTAACACCAAAATAGTTTCGGTAGTCGCCATTGCAAATTGTGGATATAACGGAATTAAAAACACCTCATCCACACCTTTATCAACTAATTCTTGCAAACCTTTTTTAATAGTCATACTACCGTAACGCATAGCCAAAGCTATTGGTAATTCTGTATGATTTTGAACTTGATCCTGTAACTGCTCTGACAATACAATTAATGGAGAACCTTCTTCCCACCAAATTTTCTTGTAAGCTTTTGCACTTTGCTTAGGCCTTGTATTAAGGATTATCCCTTTAACTAATAATGTTCTGGCCCAAAGCGGAACGTCAATAACACGCTCGTCCATTAAAAATTCACCTAAATATTTTTTCACATCTTTAGGTTCTGGACTTTCTGGAGAACCAAGATTTACAAGCAATACGCCTTTTTTCATGTCTATTTCTTTTTCAAAAACAAAAATACAACACTAAATTTTATTATGATTAAAAATTAATCTGTTCATCATATTTAAATCCTATTAATATATAGGCAAAGCCTTTTAAATAAAAATTAGTTTAATATATTTACAGATAGACACCCTAAAACTATATGAAACAAATTATCCTTGCACTATTCTGTGTATTTTCAATCACTACGTTTTCTCAAAACCAAAACCAAAGTCTTCTTTGGGAAATTTCTGGAAAAAACCTCGACAAACCCTCTTATATCTATGGCACCATGCACGTAAGTGCAAAAGTTGCCTTTAGATTAGACGATGTGTTTTTTGACGCGTTAGAAAAAAGCGAAAGTGTTGCATTAGAATCTGACCCCTCTACTTGGTTAGCTTTTAATTACGAAACAACAACGCTAACACCACAAAACTACAGTCAGAGTTATGATAAAAACTTCTACTCTAGCCTTTTTGGATTAGAACATCCTGAAGAAACCGCTATTAGAGGAAGTATTAGATCTGATAACAGAATGATTAATGGGTATTTATACAGAAAAGATGGCTATGCTGATAACTTTGAAGAAGAAACTTACTTAGACATGTTTATTTACCAAGCCGGTAAAAAGAAGAAAAAAAACATATATAGCTTAGAAGATATTGAGGAATCTCGCTACCTAGTATCCAAAGCACAACGTAATGCTAGAAAAAGCAAAATAGACCCATGGTTAACTAAGTTATACGAAAAAGAAAACCCTTACTTAGTTCAAGAAAACACATATAGAGATCGTAATTTATCGCTTTTAGACTCTATTGGAGCTGCCTCTAACACAGAGTATTTTAGAGAAAATATGTTATATAAACGTAATGCCAATATGGTACATGTTTTAGACTCTTTAATGCAATCTCAAACGGTATTTGCTGGTGTTGGTGCTGCGCATTTGCCAGGCAAAAAAGGAATGTTAAAAATGCTAGAAGACGAAGGTTACACTGTAAAACCACTAGTTTCTAAACAATCTAGCGTTGCTCAGACTAAAAAAGAACAAATTGAAGATTACATTGCTCCGACTGCTATAAAAACTGCCAGTACTCCAGATGGGTTTTTGACTATAAAAGCGTTTACAGATTTATATGAATTTTATTATAGTGGGCAAAAATATTATATCTCTCCAGACATGACTAATGGTGCCTATTTAACTATTAGCCGATTTAATACTTATGATTATTTACCAAACGAAAAAGAAATATCGCTAGACAGATTAGATAATTTTTTGTTTGAAGATATCCCTGGTGATATTATAAAAAAGGACGTTTTAACAAGCCCTTATCCTGGTATTAGTATATTAAACAAAACCAAAAAAGGAGACTACCAAAAATACCATATTTACAAAACCCCTTTAGAGGTAATTGTTATCAAATTTGCCGGTCAAAAGGATTATGTTTTAAAAAATGAAGCGCCTATATTTAATTCTATTACATTTAAAACACCCCAATCTGGGTTTGACACGTTTACATCTACTTATAACAAGTACCAAGTTAACTTTCCTAAATACTACACTACAGATAACATCCAAAATGCGGGTCAAAAACTAATCCAAGGAACCATTGGTAGTGACTATTACTTTTTAAAAGAAGTTGCCTATAACGACGTGTATTATATTGAAGAAGACAAATTTGAAGCCAAGTTTATTGTCACTAATTTTTATAAAGATTTTGAAATCGAAGACTCCAATGGTCAATATAAAAACAACAAATACTACAGTTATGAAGGTGTTGCTAAAAAAGACTCGACGTCAACTGAAAATATTCATTTAAAAAGCATCGTAAAAGACGGTAGCTACTTTTTAATGGGTTATGTTGGACAAACAGAAAGCAAAGCAACAGACTTTTTTAATTCTTTTAAATTTAAAGACGTACAACAAGAAGGCTTTGAAAAAATTATAGACACGTCTTTACATTTTTCTGTAATCACAAACACAAAAGCATCGCCTCCTTATGACTATTATAGCTATAGCAAACCTAAGGATTACGAAGAAAAAACAAAACGTACCACATACTATTCTAAATCAAACGAACAGGTTTTTATTACCAGATTAAAATTTCATGACCTACAGATGTATAAAAATGTAGATAGTTTATGGAATGAGATTGACAGCGAAATAAAAAAACTAGAAGATATTGATGGATTTAAAAAGTACATAGTCACTGACAAAAAGAAATACAAAAAAGACGATCAGTTTTTTTATGAATACACTTTAAAAGACTCGCTTAGTGCAAAAGCAATTTTAGTAAAAAACATACTTAAAAAAGGCGCACTTTTCGAAATAAAAAGCTTGACGGACACACTTTCTAAACCATCAAAATTTGTCACTAGTTTTTACGATACTTTTCAGCCAATAGACACACTATTGGGAGAATCCGTGTTTAGCGATAAAACAGAACGCTTCTTTACTGCGTTGCGCGAAAATGACAGTATTGTATTTAAGGCGAAAACAAAAATTAAGTTTAATAAATCAAACGCAAGTACGATGATTGACTTAATTAAAAATTTCGAATTCCCAGAAAACAAAGAAGACTTTAAAACCTTTTTAATTTCGGAATTAACAGAACTAGAAGACCCAAGAACAGATGCGTTTTTAAATCAACTTTATGTCGAGTCTTATTCAAAGCCAGACATTCAGAACACCATTTTAAGGTCATTATTAAATAAGCCTACCAAAAAGTCTTATCAAACATTTTTAACACTACTAAACAAAGACTTACCGTTAAGCGGATCCATAAGCTCTATGTTTTACAACTACAAAGACTCGTTAGCGCTTAAAAAAACACTCTTCCCTGATTTGATGGAATACACTTCTATTGAAGAATACAAAGAGCCAATCTACGAGCTTTTGGCAAGACTAAAAGACAGTAGCGTTATCAAAACAAAGTCTTATAAAAAGTTTAAAAAACAACTTATTAAAGATGGTAAAATAGAAGTAAAACGTAGTTTAGGCTCTAAGTCCAAATACAATTACAGAACCTATAGCAGTGCTTTATATGCGTTTGTAAAACTTATATTTCCGTTTAGAAAAGAAGCCGAAGCTAAAAACTTTTTTGATAAGCTATTAGATAGTGACAATGTATCTGCGCTAAGTACCTATTACATTTTGCTAGAAGAAGCCGGAGAGCCTATTCCTGAAAAACTTAAAGAAAAAACTATTGATGACTATAAAAATCAGGCAGCATTGATAGATAAAATGTATCGTAAAAAGCTATACAAGCCATATATAGCCCAGAAAGTTAGTCAAGAAATGTACGCTAAATCTACATTATTTGCCAACACAACAATAGAAAAGGAGCGTGATTCTATACACTTTTTAGGCAAAAAAGCTTTTAAAACTGATGATGATAAAGAAGGCGACATGTACTTCTACATGCTTGTAAAAAAAGAAGATAAAGACGAAACCAAACGTTTTTATTACGCTGGTTTTTTAAGGCAAGAAGAAACGGACCGATTACAAACAGAAGTCTATTATGACTCTGGTTATAGCGGAAATTATATTGACGAAAACGAGGAGGAAGACAAACTAATAAAAGATGTTTTAGATCTGGTTATTCATAAAAATCGAAAACGTCTAGACGACGGAGGATACTAACAAAAAAGGCGCTTAATAATTTAAGCGCCTTTTTTTATATTGACTGAACATACTTTTTAGGCGTGATGCCATATTTCTTTTTAAACGCTGCTATAAAATGACTAGAAGTACTGTAGCCCACTTTTAAACCCACCTCATTAACATTATCATTACCCGTTTCTAAAAGCTTTCTAGCAACCTCCATTTTATAATCTAATAAAAAACTAAACACAGAATCGCCATAAATTTGCTTAAAGCCTTCTTTTAGTTTTTTAAGAGGTAAACTGATCTCTTCAGATAATTCCTGAAGCGTTGGTGGCTCCACCATTCTTGCTATAATAATATCTTTTGCTTTTTTAATTTTAGCAACATTAGTTTCGTCAACTAAAAAAGGACATTGCTCGATATCTGCATCCTCCCCCCTATTAAAATACAAGCTTAACAACTCGTATGCCTTGCCTTTAAAGTATAATGTTTTTATAGACGAGTTAAGATTAAAATTAACAATCTGATTTAATGCAATAGCCATGGATGGCGAAATTTTACCGTCCTTATAATACTTTTTATCCTTATTATCACTACTCAAAAAAGTAATATAATCTGCTTCCTGAGAAAACAAACCGTGAAATTTTTTAATAGAAATTAAAACCGAAACTAACCAACAGTCAGGCTTTACCTCTAGATGTATAGGCAAATCACGCTGTGGATTATATAGCAACAATGAGGTTTCTTCAGCTATATTTAAAACATAACTTCCATTGTTAAAAATAAAGTCACTGTCACCTTTTAAGCAAAAATGAAACTGAATAAAACTACTATCAATAAACCGCTCAACTGTTTGATTTTTAGCTGTTTCATTTTGATAAGTAAGGACAAAAACACCTTGATCCACTTGCGTTTCTGCAAACGAACCTTTAGCGACATTTTTTAAAGAAGAAGAAAGCGTCATAATTAAATCTTATTTAGATTGGTTCTAAACAACTAACTCTAAAACCATTGTATTCACTGCTAAAATATGATATTTATCATTGTTAGCTCATTTTTTAGCATAAAAAACCACAAACGTTATTAAAAGTTCTTTTAGCGTTACTTTTTATAAAATATACAACATAAATTTGCCTACAACAAAGTCCCAGTCAGGTAAATGGAGCACTATCACATGTCAACAGGTACATATTTTTATGCCTTAGGTTTAAGTTATAAAAAAGCAGATGCCGATATTAGAGGTCATTTTAGTTTAGATGAACCCTCTAAAAACGCGCTTTTAAATCAAGCTAAATCTAATGGTATTCAAAGCCTTATAGTAACATCAACTTGTAACCGTACAGAAATATACGGATTTGCAGAACACCCTTACCAACTAATCCAATTATTGTGTGACAACACAAAAGGAACAGTAGAAGAATTTCAAAAATACGCCTACATATATAAAGGTCAAGAAGCAATATCTCATTTATTTAGAGTTGGATCTGGTTTAGATAGTCAAATATTAGGTGACTTCGAAATTATAGGACAACTTAAAAAAAGCACAGTAGCTTCTAAAGCACACGGATTATTAAATCCATTTATTGAGCGTCTTGTTAACTCTGTAATACAAGCAAGTAAACGTATTAAAACGGAAACTGAAATTTCTTCAGGTGCAACAAGCGTTTCTTTTGCTTCCGTGCAATACATTTTAAACACCATTGATAACGTTACAGATAAAAACATTTTATTATTTGGAACAGGTAAAATTGGACGTAATACATGCGAGAATTTAGTAAAACACACTAAAAACGAGCAAATCACTCTAATAAACCGTACTAAAGGTAAGGCAGAAGCTGTTGCAGGAAAGTTTAATTTAGTAGTTAAAGATTACGCCAACCTTCAAGAAGAAATTAATGAAGCTGATATTTTAATTGTAGCTACGGGAGCTCAAAACCCTACGGTTGACAAACAATTAATCCAATCTAAAAAAGACTTATTAATTTTAGATTTATCAATTCCTAAAAACGTAGACGAAAACGTAACCGACTTACCTAACGTAAAACGCATACATTTAGATGATTTATCGCAAATTACCGATGAAACTTTAGAGCGTAGAAAAAAACAAGTACCATTAGCAGAAAGCATTATTGAAGACATTAAAGCTGAATTTATTAGCTGGCTGGAAACTAGAAAATTTGCGCCTACAATTAAAGCTTTAAAACAAAAACTTCAAGGTTTTAAAAATGCAGAGCTAGATACACAACGTAAAAAAATGGCTAACTTTAATGAAGAACAAGCCGAAATTATCAGTAATAAAATTATTCAAAAAATAACCAATCATTTCGCGCATCACTTAAAAGACGATGCATTCTCAACTGACGAAAGTTTGGATCTAATAAAAAAAGTGTTTCAACTAGAAAACACCACAACTAAGCATGTCTAAAATAATTAGAATCGGAACTCGCGATAGCGCGTTAGCTTTATATCAAGCAAAAACAGTACAAAATCAATTAAAAGAATTAGGACATCAAACAGTTTTAGTTCCCTTAAAATCTACAGGAGACATTGTACTTGACAAACCGTTACACGAATTAGGTATTACAGGTATATTTACACGCACTTTAGATATTGCCATGTTAAATGGAGATATCGATATTGCGGTACACTCTTTTAAAGATGTACCAACACAACTACCAACAGGAATTGTACAAGCTGCTGTTGTTAAACGTGGAAATGTTAGAGACACCTTAGTTTTTAAAAACAACGAAGAATTTTTAGGATCAAGAGATGCCATTATTGCAACCGGAAGTTTACGTAGACGTGCACAATGGTTAAATCGTTTTCCAACACACACTATAGTTGATTTAAGAGGAAACGTAAATACTAGATTACAAAAATTAGAAGATAGCGACTGGAACGGTGCTATTTTTGCTGCTGCAGGTATTGGTCGTTTAGACATCAGACCAGAAGATGCTGTTAATTTAGACTGGATGATTCCTGCGCCTGCACAAGGGACAATTATGGTTGTAGCTTTAGAAGAAGATACCGAAACTATCGAAATCTTAGCTGAAATAAACCATAAAGAAACTGAAATTTGTACAAAAATAGAACGTGACTTTTTAAGAAAATTAGAAGGTGGTTGTACAGCCCCAATTGGAGCTTTAGCTTTTATAAAAGATGAAGAATTAACCTTTGAAGGGATCTTACTAAGTAAAGACGGTACTAAAAAAATAGAAGTTAAACGCGTAAAAGCTGTTGGAGAACACCATGATATTGCAGATTGGTGTGCTAATTACATTTTAGACCGTGGTGGTAACCGTTTAATGGATGAGCTTAAAGAGTCTCATGTAAAAACAAATATATACTCGACAAAATCATTAACAGAAGATCAACGTTTTCTTTTTAGTGATAAAGTAAAAGCTGAAAGTTCTGATTTTGTTAAGATTAGTTTAAACAGAATTCACCCAAGATTTCTTAAAAATGAAATTGAAAATGTAGTCATTACAAGTCAAAATGCTGTTGAAGCACTACTGACTAACTATTCTGCTGTAGAACTTCAATTTAAAAATATCTATTGTGTTGGTCGTCGTACTAAGAAAATGATTGAAAAACGCATTGGAGAAGTATTACATACAGAAAAAAATGCTAAGAAATTAGCAGAGTATTTAGTAGATTTTATTGAAGGTACAGAGGTTACTTATTTTTGCAGTGATGTAAGATTGGATGATTTACCAGAAATATTAACTAAAAGCGGTATTAAAGTAAATGAAGTTGAAGCCTATCAAACAAAATTAGATAGTATTGAGCTTCCTGAAACTGTGGAAGGCGTTATGTTTTACAGCCCATCAACGGTACAGAGTTATAAAAAAGAAAATGAAGGTACTGGCATTGCCTTTTGCATAGGTGAAACTACAGCAAAAGAAGCAAGCAAACATTTTGACGATGTACGCATTGCCAAAGTACCAACAGTAGAGAGTGTTATAGAATTAGTAAACGAACATTATACATAGCTATTAGCCTTTTGCTGTTAGCTTTTTGCCCCACTATTATGTATAATTAATCTAATAGTCATTAAAGCAAAACATATAATGAGAGATTTTAGAAAACTTGAAATTTGGAAAAATGGAATAAGCATTGTCAAACAAGTTTACCAATTATCTCATCAATTACCCGCTCAAGAAAAATTTGGTTTAATAAGCCAAATAAATAGAGCAGCTGTATCAATCCCTTCTAATATAGCAGAAGGCTGCAGCCGAAATAGTGAAGTTGAATTTAAGCGTTTTTTAGAAATAGCTATAGGTTCACTTTTTGAAATAGAAACACAACTGATTATCATAGTCGAATTAAAGTTAATAGATTTAAAGGAAACAGAAAACCTAATGACTTTAATTCACAAAGAAGGCAGAATGATTAATGGTTTAATTAATAAAATAAAAAAGAGCTAGAGCTAATAGAAAAAGGTGAGCAACCAAAAGCTAAAAGCTAAAAGCCAACAGCTAGCAATGATAAAAAACGATTTATTTTTAAGAGCATTAAAAGGAGAAACAGTAGACCGTCCACCAGTTTGGATGATGCGTCAAGCAGGTCGTTACCTTCCAGAATTTATGGAAATAAAGGCTAAATACGACTTTTTTACACGTTGTCAGACTCCTGAATTAGCAAGTGAAATTACAGTACAACCAATCCGTCGTTACGGTATGGATGCTGCCATTTTGTTTTGTGACATCCTAGTGATTCCGCAGGCAATGAATATAGAGGTACAAATGAAGCCTAATTTTGGGCCTTATTTACCAAATCCTATACGCACACAAAAAGACGTAGATAACGTTATTGTGCCTGACGTAAAGGAAAGCTTAAGCTACGTTTACGAAGCTATTAAAATGACTAAGGAAAAATTAAATGACGACATTCCATTAATTGGATTTGCTGGTTCTCCTTGGACAATTTTATGTTATTGTGTACAAGGTCAAGGGTCTAAAAACTTTGACAAAGCAAAGGAGTTTTGTTTTACAAACCCAATAGCTGCGCATAACTTATTACAAAAAATTACAGATACTACTATTGCTTACTTAAAAGAAAAAGTTAAAGCAGGTGTTAATGCTGTTCAAGTCTTTGATTCTTGGGGAGGTATGTTATCTCCAGTAGATTATCAAGAATTTTCTTGGCAATACATCCAACAAATTATTGATGCTTTAAAAGACGAAACACCAGTAATTGCATTTGGTAAAGGCTGTTGGTTTGCGCTTGGCGATATGGCAAAATCTGGCGCTTCTGCTTTAGGTATAGACTGGACCTGTTCTGCAAGAAATGCACGTTATTTAACCGGTGGAAATGTAACATTACAAGGTAATTTTGATCCTACCAGATTATTCTCTCCTCCTGCAGAAATAAAGAAAATGGTACACCAAATGATTAACGACTTTGGTAAAGACAAATATATTGTTAATTTAGGTCACGGTATTTTACCTAACATTCCATTAGAGAATGCAAAAGCATTTATTGATGCTGTAAAAGAATACAAAGCTTAAGACAAAACGAACTCGTTTTGTTTAACACAATATGATACAAAACATAATAAAAGGCATACATGGTTATTCAGGTGCTTTAGCTTTAATCTCAAAGCTAAAGCTCTGGAAATACTTTTTTATCCCTATCATTATTAGTATCGTAACAGGTTCCGTAATAGGATTTAGCGCTTACCGATTATCAGATAATATTGGGCGTTTTATTGCCAAAATATGGTTCTGGGAATGGGGAAAAGACGCTTTTACATCCTTTTCAACAGTTATTGGTGTCATTATAATTCTAGCCTTAGGTTTAATACTGTACAAACACATCGTAATGGCGCTGTCTGCTCCATTTATGAGTCCCGTTTCAGAAAAAATAGAAACACATTTAACAGGAATAACTAGGCATAATCACAGAAAAACATCTTTTCAGGAGCAACTATGGAGAGGTCTTAGAATAAACTTAAGAAACTTAGGACGTGAGCTATTAATCACAATACCATTATTATTATTAAAATTTATTCCTGTTGTTAACATATTTTCCACCATTTTACTGTTTTTAGTACAAGGTTACTATGCTGGATTTGGTAATATGGATTACACTTTAGAGCGCCACTACAACTATAAAGACAGTATTAATTTTGTAAGAAGAAACAGAGGTATTGCCATAGGTAATGGACTTGTATTTATTCTGTTTTTATTAGTCCCTTTTATTGGTGTTATTTTGGTATTACCATTAAGTGTGACTGCTGCTTCATTAAGCACCGTTAAGTTAATAAAAACCAATAGTCAAATTACAATCTAATGATTGCAAAATTTGACGGTATAGAAATCAATCCAATTCATAGTAATGACGCATGGAAACTCTGCGATTTTATGGTCTCTAACGAAGACCGATTTAAACGCTATTTTCCGAGCACTTTAAAAGCTAATTCAAACCCAACGTTATCAAAACTATTTGTTGAACAGAAAACAAAGCTATTTGATAAAAAAGAGGAATTTGTATTCACTTTAAAACAAACAGAGACCCGTAAACTTATTGGTCTTATTTACATAAAAGCACTGGACTGGTCTTTGGATCAAGGCGAATTTGCCTATTGTATAGATTACAATTTTAAAGGCAACGGAATTGTGTCTAAAACAATACAATTATTATCCAACCACGCGTTTAACACATTGCAACTAAAAACACTTCAAATTATAACACATAAAAATAATTTACCAAGTGTAAACGTTGCATTGACTAATAATTTTAAATGGGTTAAAACCTTAAAAAACGAATTCACTCCAACCAATGAAAAACCATTAGATATGGAGTTATATGAATTATACTATGAAAGATAAATTTTTCAAATACATACAGCAACTACAAGATCAAATTACAGCTGGTCTAGAAAAAATTGACGGAAAAGCCACTTTTCAAGAAGATATCTGGGAACGCCCAGAAGGTGGTGGTGGAAGAACACGCGTTATAGAAAATGGAAACGTTTTTGAAAAAGGTGGTGTTAACATTTCTGGTGTCCATGGTAAATTACCAGACAGTATGCAGAAATATTTTGGTGTTGAAGATGCCGATTTTTTCGCTTGTGGATTAAGTTTAGTTTTACACCCAACAAACCCAATGGTACCAACAGTACATGCTAATTGGCGTTATTTTGAAATGTACGATAAAGAAGGAAATATTGTAGACCAATGGTTTGGTGGCGGACAAGACCTTACGCCTTACTACTTATTTGATGACGATGCGAAACACTTTCATCAAACTTGCAAAACGGCTTGCGATACCCACAATCCAGAATTTTATCCAAAATATAAAGCACGTTGCGACGAATATTTCTATAATGCACACCGTAATGAAGGTCGTGGTATTGGCGGATTATTCTTCGATTACTGCAAAGCAACTGAAAACATGAGCATGCAAAATTGGTATGACTTTGTTACAGAAGTTGGCGATAGCTTTTTAGAAGCATATGTCCCTATTGTAGAAAAGAGGAAAGATTTAAATTACACCAAAGTACAACGCGATTGGCAAGAAATACGTCGTGGTCGTTATGTCGAATTTAACTTAGTACACGATAAAGGAACCCTTTTTGGACTAAAAACTAATGGTCGTATTGAAAGTATATTAATGAGTCTTCCGCCACATGTACAATGGGTTTATGATCATCAACCAGAAGTTGGTAGCGAAGAAGAGCGCTTAATAAACATTTTACAAAATCCTAAAGATTGGGTATAAAAATGAATTGCTATTGCGGAAATAACAAATCCTATAAAAAATGCTGTGAAGTGTTTCATTTAAACGGTGGACAAACTGAAACAGCACAACAGTTGATGCGCTCTAGATACAGTGCTTTTGTCTTAGCAAATGGTGAATATTTAATGTCAACCCACCATAAATCTACTAGACCAACTTCAGAAAAAAAAGCAATTGTAACTTGGGCAAAATCTGTAGAATGGATTAAATTAGATGTGCAAGACACTACCAAAGGTTTAGAAAAAGACACGAAAGGTACGGTTACTTTTAGCGCCTATTTTTATGATAATGGTAGCATGGATGTCATCCTTGAAAAGTCTGCTTTTGTAAAAGAAAACAACCATTGGTTTTACGTAGGCTACGCCAAAGACTAACAGCTTATTTCCAAATAGTAACTTCTTTAGTTGTTTTTCTAAACGCATTATATACATGAAACAACCTTGCTTTTAAAAGCAACTGGCGCCCTTCAAAATGCCTAGTATAAAACAACTTGTTTCTACCAATATGTTTTTTCCAATTATTCTGAAACACCAAAGCATGCTTCTTTTTGTCACCAAATAATTCTGGTACCGGGTAAAAATTTTCAATATTTAAACGTCGTCTGAAAAAATTGGTTTTAATTATTAAATATCTTGGCGAATCAATAGGATCTAATAATTGGCTTAAAGCCGAAGAAAATAAAGTATTCTCATACGTGCTCGCTCCTATTAAATTACAAATAACATCCCTACTACCCGAACGCGCTGCTACAACAGAAAGCTGATCGCTACTAGTTGTTAAGTGTCCTAAGTCCGCCAACGAATCCAATATTACCGCTCCCATTTTTTGAATGGTTTTATACAAAGGACCATAACGCATGTATAACGTAATTGCCTTGTACAATTTACGTCCAAAAGAAATTAAGAAATACGCTAAAAACGAATATATAAAATACGCAAATCCCCGTTGAAGAATCAGATTAAAGGCTTTGATAATGTATTCAAAATAAAACAGTAAAATAGAAAAGAACAATTCTATAGTAAAAAAACGTACGATGTCAAAATAGTACACTTGCTTTTGTTTTTTGAAAGGCAATTCATTTAAATCAAAAACCTGTACTTGTTTACTTAATGCTGTTCCGTTACCAATAGAATCCTTCCATTTTTTAGTAATTGAAGCTCTATTAGTGGCGCTCTTTAAAGTCTTTGTATTTAACTGGTCAATAGCTACATCAGTAAAATGTTCCGGAATATCTAAACGGTCAATCCCATTAGAAATAAAAGGAATTGTATTAGTCGTAACACCAACAAACGCCTCAAAACGTCGCCTTAAAGTTTCAATATCTTTTCCTCCATTTTGAGCTGTAATATCAACACAGGCTAAATGCCAAATATTCCCGGTTTTCTCAGGTCTTTTAGGGTTTTTTCTGATAGCTCTACCGCGCATTTGATTAGAAGACACAAACGACCCAATAAATGACGCCAAAATCAAACTATTAATAGAAGGCGCATCCCAACCTTCGCCTAATAAAGACTTTGTACCCACCAATACTTTTATCGTTCCGTTTTCAAAAAGCTGAGTAACACTACCTACAATGCTGTGTTTAGCACTTGTGTTTCCTGATACAACTACAAAATTGGCATCAACATCTAAAGGTGAATAAGTAAAAACGTCCGCTGCTAGACTTTTAAAAGCATCAATAATTGAAGTGTGAATAATAACCAAACTACCAGTCAAAACAGCTAAATCCTTCTTGTTTTCAAATCGACATCTTAAATATTGAAAAATAGGAATAACTCCAATTTTATTTATATCCTGAAGTTGCTGCTCTGGAGTGGTTAAAAACTCTTTCCTTATATAATCGGTTAGAATAACACAACGTAAATTAGCTTGCAAACTCTTGCTTTCTGCAGCAACAATTTTGATAATACTTTTAAGTTTACTCGGGCTATTGGTCAATGATTTGTATAACAAATCTTCACCTAAAAAATTGACTCTTTTTTTATCAAAAACATGGAGTTGCCTCAGTTTTTTCTCTAAACTAGACAAGTATGACTCGCTTTCTATTAACTGTTCCCTATCTTTCACTAATAGGTTTTGAAACAAAATCTCTAACCAATCTAAGTACAACTCCGGAAAATTAATAGTTTCATTTTTATTAAAGCCTAACGTTCTTAATTTAGAACTTTCAATAGGTGTTCCGCATGCGTTTAAAAAAATTAGTAGCGCCGAAAAATATTCAGTATTACTATAAATTTCATCTAAATATTTTTCGGTATTTCTATAAAAACGATGTTGTTTAACAAAAGTGATAAAGGTATTATCCGCAAGTAAGTCGTCTTTAAAATTGGCTATTTTCTGTCTATATTCATAAATTAAATTAACCTCTAAATCTTCAGGTTTTGAAAAATATACAAAATCTTGATGTGGACATAAATCTGTTTCTTTAACCAAATCAGGCACTGCAATTTCATCATCAATTTCACCACAAAGATTAAAATATTTAGCCACTTCCGTCCGATCACTATCATACGGAGGCGTTGCGGTTAAAGCAACTACAAAAAAAGGTCTGCTGTTTTTTAGTTCGACTAAACACGTCCACCACGCATTTTTTAAATGGTGTGCTTCATCCAAAACAAGTGTTTCAATATTATGCTTTTTAAAAAAGTCTAGATAATGGGCTTTATCCTCAAAAGACTTATAAAATGCATGCAACGATTGGTAAGTAATAAAAGTAACATCGCTTGGCGCTTTTACATCAAACGAGTACGATTTAAAATCTTTATTTTCAGTAAAAAAAGATTGCAAACGATCTTCCCATTGATTTCTAATAGTAAGTGTAGGCGCTAAAACCAATGTTTTTTTACCTAGCCTACGCATAATTTCTATCCCTAAAATAGTTTTTCCAGAACCTGGAGGTGCTATAACATGAAAATGTTGGTCTGAAATGTGCGTATCAAAGTGTTTTAAGAGTTGTGCTTGATAACTTCTCCAAGGAAAAACAAATTGTAAACTAGACCACGTTTTGCTCAATATAAATAGGGATTATTATTAACTTTGTTTTTGATAAAAGTAAACAATATCAGGAATTTTATACAAAAATTATGTATCCAATTAAGAGAAATAGAAGATTAAGAACAAACGAAGCCATCAGAAGCTTAGTTAGAGAAACGATTATCTCTCCAAACGATTTTTTAGTACCACTTTTTGTGGTTGAAGGAAAAGGTATAAAAGAAGAAATAGCATCTATGCCAAATTATTACAGGTATAGTTTAGACTTATTACAAGCTGAAGTTAAAGAGCTTTGGAAATTAGGCTTAAAATCCGTGTTACTATTTGTAAAAGTACCTGATAATTTAAAAGATAATAAAGGGACTGAAGCTATAAATCCAGACGGATTAATGCAACGCGCCATTAAAACCGTTAAAAATGCTTGCCCAGAAATGTTAGTAATGACAGATGTGGCACTAGACCCTTACTCGGTTTACGGACACGATGGAATTATAGAAAACGGAAAAGTAGTTAACGATGATAGTGTAGATGTATTAACAGAAATGGGATTGTCTCACGCAGAAGCTGGTGCAGATTTTCTAGCGCCAAGCGATATGATGGATGGTCGTATTTTATCTATTCGTGAGGCTTTGGAAGACGATGGTTTTACAGATGTAGGGATTATGAGTTATTCTGCTAAATATGCCTCTGCTTTTTATGGTCCTTTTAGAGATGCTTTAGACTCTGCTCCGGTAGATGTTCAAGATATCCCAAAAGACAAAAAAACATACCAAATGGATTACGCTAACCGTTTTGAAGCACTACGCGAGACAGAAATGGATATTGACGAAGGTGCAGATATCGTTATGGTAAAACCAGGATTATGCTATTTAGATATTGTACGCGAAATTAAAAACGAAGTTGATGTACCAGTAGCCGTGTATCAAGTTTCTGGAGAATACGCTATGCTTAAGGCTGCTGCCGAAAAAGGTTGGCTAGACCACGACGCGGTTATGATGGAACAAATCACAGCTATTAAGCGCGCAGGAGCAGACATAATTGCAAGTTATTTTGCAAAGGATGTTGTTAAATTATTATCGTAAATTCGCAACACATTAATTAAAAACCAATCCATGGGATTATTACTATTTTACGGAGTTATATCTATCTTTTTCTCCTTTTTATGCTCTATTTTAGAAGCCGTATTACTAAGTGTTACACCTACATTTATAAATCTTAAAAAGCAGGAAGGCAAAGCATTTGCAGCTAATTTGGAAGAATTAAAAAAAGATGTTGACAGACCTTTAATTGCTATATTAACACTAAACACAATTGCCCACACTGTTGGTGCAATTTTAGTTGGTAAGGAAGCTGAAGGACTTTATGGAAGTAGTGATGGTTATGGTGTTTTTATAGTTTCGGCTGTAATGACCATTTTAATATTAGTAGCTTCTGAGATTATACCAAAAACAATTGGTGCAACCTACTGGAAAAGCTTAGCCGGTTTTACAACAACCGCACTTAATATCTTAATTTTTCCTTTAAAATGGACCGGTTTATTGTGGTTAATGCAATTAACAACCAAACTAATTGGTGGTAAAGGTCATGGTAGTGTTTTAAGTCGCGAAGGCTTTTTAGTTATGGCAGACATGGCGCACGAAGAAGGTGTTTTTGAAGGTAATGAAAGCCGAATAATTAAAAACTTACTAACCTTTAAAGAAGTTTTTGCTAAAAATGTAATGACCCCACGTACGGTAATGTTATCTGAAAACGAAAGCACGACAGTCGAAGATTTTTTTAATAGAAACATGAACCTTCGTTTTTCAAGAATCCCTGTGTATTCTGAAACAGAAGACAATATCAAAGGATTAGTTTTAAAAGACGAAGTGTTTAAGGAAATGGCCTTAGGTAATGGCTCTAAAAAGTTAATCGAATTAAAAAGAGATATTATAATTGTAGACCGAAATCTAGCAATCCCAACCTTATTTGAACAACTTGTCGAGACTAGAAACCATATGGCTTTAGTAGTAGATGAATACGGTTCTGTAAGCGGAATTGTAACCATGGAAGATGTTATTGAAACACTTTTAGGTATGGAAATTATGGACGAAAGTGATAACGTAAGTGACCTACAAAATTTAGCTAGAAAAAGCTGGGAAGCACGTGCTAAAAAACTAGGTATTATTGACGAAAACAGTCCAGAATAGCAATGGAAACATGCATCATCAAATCACCTTTAGGTTTTACAAAAATTACAGGTGATTTAGATGGTATTGCATCAGTTATTGTTTTAAATTCTGAAGAACAAATATCCAAATACATACCAAAAACACTCGCTGACTGCGTGCTTCAACTTAACCAATATTTTGAAGGCACACGAGAACAATTCAGCTTAAAGCTAAACCCAAAAGGCACTGTGTTTCAAAATCGTGTTTGGGACGCTTTACAAACCATTCCGCATGGTAAAACAACATCCTACCTTAAACTATCCAAGCAATTAGGAGACGTCAAAGCAATACGCGCTGTAGCCAATGCTAATGGCAAAAATCCACTTTGGATAATTATACCTTGTCACCGTGTGATTGGCACTGATGGCAGCTTGACAGGCTATGCCGGAGGACTACACCGTAAACAATGGTTATTAGATCACGAAAGTCCATATAAACAACAATCCCTTTTTTAATGTATAAGGTTGCAACCACATTTTTAACTCGTTTTATAAAACCCGCAAACATCTATAAATATGGGTTTAACTGGTCGCCAATGTATAGACGTACTACTGCTAAACTGGTTGAAGTTAGTGATGATTTACATTACGTAAAAATCAGATTAAAACTAAATTGGAAAAACCGTAATTACGCTGGTTCAATGTTTGGCGGAAGCATGCTATCTGCAACGGACCCTATTTACATGATACAACTAATTCAAATATTAGGTAACGATTATGTGGTTTGGGACAAAGCAGTTACTGCAAAATATAAACGTCCCGGAAAAGGAACTATTTATGGCGAATTTGTTTTTACTCCTGAAGAAATAGAAGACATAAAACAACAAGTTAAAACCAAGCAACAATTTGATTTAGAGAAAACTATGCAATTAGTTAACGCTAAAGCGGAAATTATTGCCGAGTTCTCCAAAACAATATACGTGGCAGAAAAAGCTTACTACAAACAAAAACAAGCCTCAAGACAAGCCAAGTAATTAGCTGTAATTTATATTTTGATTATATTTAGTTTCTAAACTAAACAACTAAATGAAATTTATAAAAAAGCTTTTAAAAGTACTTGCCGTACTTTTTGGGATAGTAATCGCAACACTTTACATAACAGATACAGACTACCTAATTAAAGCTGTACGCACCATTTATATGCGTGGACATACCACTGCTTTTTTGGACGATTACAAAAAATTTGATAACCAAGTTATTCAAAACGGAACACCTCAACCTTGGCCAAATCATGAAAACTATAATACAACAACAGAAACTTCAATATTGCAAAAAGCCAATAAAGATTACGGAACAGTAGCTTACGTAATTATTAAAAATGATAGTATCTGGTTTGAAAACTATTATGATGGCTATAAAAAAGATTCTAAATCCAACTCTTTTTCTATGGCTAAGAGTTATGTTTCCGGCCTAATGGGTAAGGCTATAATGGACGGTTACATAAAAAGTTTAGACCAACCGGTGTGCGATTTTCTACCTGCTTTTTGCGATGGTGATGCTGCAAAAATGACAGTTGGTGATTTATCAAGTATGGCATCCGGAACTAATTGGGACGAGGCCTACTACTCACCTTTATCTATTACAACACGTGCTTACTTTGACGATGATCTACAAAAGGTAATGAATGGCTTAAAAGTGGTTACGGCGCCTGGTCAAGCTTTTAAATACGCTAGTGGAGACACACAAATGTTAGCTATGGTTATAGAAAAAGCAACGGGTAAAAAAATGTATAATTATTTAACTGAAAGCTTCTGGAAGCCTTTAGGTAGTGAAAACCCAACATTATGGCAATTAGATAGTGCAGAAGACGATTTAGTCAAAGCCTATTGTTGTATAGCTAGTAATGCTAAAGATTTTGCGCGATTTGGAAAACTATATAAAGATCATGGAAAATGGAATGGACAACAAATATTAGACTCGGCTTTTGTAGCAAAATCTTTAAAACCACGTTTTCCATCTAGTCCTGAATATGGTTACGGGTGGTGGTTAAAAAACCAAAACAACAAAGATTTTTATATGATGCGTGGACACCTTGGGCAATACGTTATTGTGCAACCAGAAGACAATGTTATTATTGTACGTTTAGGGCATCAAAAATCAGCCGATGCAGGTATTGGCGTGTTTACAAATGATATTTCATTATATATAGATGAGGCCTATAAAATGTTGGATATGTCAACAAAAAAATAAATAAGATGATTACCAAACTCAACCTAGAAAACATATTATTTCTGGATATAGAAACAGTTCCAGAAACACAACATTTCTCTGATTTAGACAAAACCAAACAAGACCTTTGGGATGCTAAATCACGTTATCAACGTAAGGAAGAGTTTACAGCAGAAGAATTTTATGACCGTGCTGGTATTTGGGCCGAGTTTGGAAAAATAGTTTGTATATCTGTTGGATACTTTACTTTTCAAGGGGATACAAGATTATTTAGAACAACGTCTTTTTATGGAGAAGAACGCAAGCTATTAATAGATTTTAAAAATTTATTAATTTCGCACTTTAGCCAAGCCAAGCATTTACTTTGCGCGCACAATGGTAAGGAATTTGATTTTCCATACATAGCTAGACGTATGATTATCCATACTATAGAATTACCTTATAAATTAAACCTTTTTGGTAAAAAACCATGGGAAATACCACATTTGGACACCATGGAACTATGGAAGTTTGGTGATTATAAAACCTACACGTCTTTAAAATTAATGACCAACGTTTTAGGTATCCCTTCTCCTAAAGATGATATTGATGGTAGTGAAGTTTATAAAACGTATTACGAAGACAACGATATTAATCGCATTATTATTTATTGCGAAAAAGACACAATTGCTGTAGCACAAATATTTTTACGCTTACGAGGTGATTCAATTCTCACTGATGATGAAATTATACATGTGTAAAATAAATAATAGCCTATAAAAAAAGACCTCAACTTTCGTTGAGGCCTTTTAACAATACAATTGGTTGATTAAAGGGATTAATTATTATTACTGCTTTAAAAATTTTCTAGTTTCGATAGTATCATTCACTTCAAACTGAATTAAATATAATCCCGCTTCTAGCTTTCCGACACTAATTCCGCTTGACGATGTAATACCTTTTACTACTTGTTGTCCTAGCATATTTACTACCGTAAAAGGTAAGTTATCTATGTTGGCCTTAACAAATAATATTTCACCTTTTACAGGATTTGGATACACAGATAGAGAAACACCTAAGTGTTGTACAAAACCGCCATCTATAGCTCTTGCTGTACCACAAGCTCCTAAATTAGTCCATCCACTTGCTGTTCTTTCATACAAAGTACCAAAATACGTTACCTGATCTCCTGTACTATAAGACTGTCCACTTACATATTCTGAAACTCCTGCACATTTATCTGCAGATGTTGTTCCGTTTGATAATGAGACAGCATCTATTGCCATATCTCCTTGCCAAGTTGTCCCCGTTGTACCATCAAATCTTAATTTAATAGTACTACCTGAATAAGATGATAAGTCTACTGTAGCATCTGACCAAGCATTTCCTTGGTTACCAGATAATGACCAAATAGTTGTCCAAGAGGCACCATTATTTGTGCTTACCGCTAAACTCAAACTCCCCATTGCGGTTGCTCCGTACATGTGGTATTTAAAATTAAAGCTACCATTAGTAACCCCTGATAAATTATAACAAGGTGATTCTAAAATAGCACGCTTTGTAGAAAAGTTTGGCGCAGAAGACTCCATATATACATATTGTGATCCCTCACTAGCACTTGATGGTCCTGTATTACTTGAAGGTGTAGATCCACTTCTTCTTGTCCAATCAAAATCATCACCGCTACCTTGCGTCCAAGATCCAAAACCAGATTCAAATCCTTCAGAATAAGGAAAAGAAGTAATTGCACCAGAACATCCTGTTGTAGTCGCTGGACTTACAACAATACTTCTTGATACTTGATTAGCTTGGTTCCCTGCTGCATCACTTACATTATAGTTTCTTGTGTAAGTTCCTGCCGAATTTGTATTAACCGTCCCTGTAACAACTATACTAGACGTTAAATTTCCATCTATATTATCTGAAGCAGTTGCTCCAAGCTCACTATAAGCATCACCAACTGTTAAATTAATTGTTGCCGCACCCACCAGTGTAATAACTGGCTTAACCGTATCTGTAACTCCAGCAACGATATTTACCGTATAGTCTTCTACTTCTCCATACGAAAAAGCCTCGCATGATGTTGGTACACCATTATACTTCATAGCCACACGTAATCTAGTACTTCCAGTAACTGCACTTGTAGACACTGTAAATGTTCCGCTTGCAGGTGTTACTGAAGACGCCGCTTTAGAAAACACTTGTTCTCCTGAGTCTGTAAAGTCTCCATCATTATTATAATCTATCCATGCCGCATATCCTTCTGCATAAGTACTTCCTGTCCAAGTTGGCGTAATTGTAATTGTATTTGTAGCCCCTTTGATAAGGTTAGTAGATACACTTGTAAAATCTGAATATAACTGAGCTCCAGAAGTATTGTTTATAGATCCAACTTGCACACGACTAATATATTCGTCATTGACACTGTTTCCTTGAGACGCACAATATTGTGGTCCTGTGCTACATGGTGTACAAGAAGAACCACCACAATCAACACCAGTTTCATCTCCATTTTGAACACCATCTGTACATGTAGGCGTTGTTACACTTCCACCACACTTATCAGACAATGCTAAAGCGCGTCTTACACCTCCTGCATCTAATACAGCACGCATACGTGATTTTTGTCCTTGCGTAAATAAGTTCATACAAGAGTCATTAGTATAATCCATATAATTCTGAACCATATCCGTAGAGCTACAAGACACTTGTCCTGTAGGACACCCGCCATTTGAAGTTTGATGTGTTGGCGTATCACTTACAAAATCATTACCACAGTTTGAGTCACCCCAAATGTGACGTAAATTTAAATAATGCCCTACCTCATGTGTTGTTGTACGTCCTCCATCAAAAGGAGCAGACACATTACCAACACGTCCAAAATAATTATAAGCCATAACCACACCGTCAGTAGCAGTACTACCTCCAGGAAATTGTGCATAACCTAAAATAGTCCCTCCTTGGCTAAGCATTTGAGGCACAATCCACATATTTAAATACTCCGTAGTATCCCATGGATTTACACCACCTGTAGACGTCCTTTTCATATCGTCTGAAGTCCCCCAATCTTGGCGTGTCACTTGCTTTCTGGTTATACCCGTTGTTGTATTTCCGTTTGGATCCACAGTAGATAAGCAAAACTCAATTTGCGTATCTGCAGCCTGTGACCACGTATTATCTGCATCAGGATTTGTACGTCTAAAATCTTCATTTAACACATCTAATTGTGACTGTATTTGGGCCACACTAATATTTTCTGTGCTGTTTCTATAAAGGACATGAATAACCACTGGAATAGTAATTATACTGCCGTCTACTCTCGCATTTTGATTTTCTGCAATTTTTTGCTGAGTAAAAGCTTCTATTTGATCCATTCTTTGTGTTAAATTTGGATCAAGCTGTTTTCTGTATTCTAAGTTTTCCATGGAAGAACAATTTCGTTTCTGCTGAGCAAAAACTGAAAATGTCAATAAAAAACTTAATAATGATAAAGTAATTGTTTTTTTCATATTAATAGTTTAATGGATTAGACTATATACTGTTAAATTATTGTGAAAATTATAATAATTTAAACAATAAAACATCGTGTTAATAATTATTCGATTAAAAACAACCTAAAAAATACCATTCGACTTTATGTGTGGTTTAACCCACAATCAATTGAAAGAAATTAATTACTTTTACCCTATATGAGCGACATTTTACTAAATATAGAGCACCTCTCTATTGACTTTAAAAACGAAAAGTCATACAAAACCATCATTAAAAACATTTCTTATCAAGTATACAAAAATGAAATTGTTGGTATTGTTGGCGAGTCAGGATCTGGTAAATCCGTATCATCTTTAGCCATATTAGGCTTGCTGCCAAAACGTATTTCTAAAATCACATCAGGAAGCATCACGTTTAATAACCAAGATTTAACCCAATTAAACAGCAAGCAGTTCCAAACCATTCGAGGACAAAAAATAGCAATGATTTTTCAAGAACCTATGAGTTCTTTAAACCCATCGATGACCTGCGGAAAGCAAGTAGAAGAAATCCTATTTAAGCACACCACATTAACAAAAAAACAAGTTAAAGCAGAAACACTCTTTTTATTAGAAAAAGTAAAATTACCAAATCCAGAACGGGTTTATAAAGCCTATCCGCATGAAATTTCTGGAGGTCAAAAACAACGTGTTATGATTGCTATGGCAATTGCATGTAAACCACAATTACTTATCGCTGACGAGCCTACAACTGCTTTAGATGTAACAGTACAAAAAGAAATTATTAGTCTTCTAAAAGCGCTTCAAGCAGAAACCAAAATGAGTATTATTTTTATAACTCATGATCTAAGTTTAATTTCTGAAATTGCAAATCGCGTTTTAGTGATGTACAAAGGTGAAATTGTAGAACAAAATACAGTAGATACCATTTTTAAACATCCAGAACATAGCTACACAAAAGCACTTATATCGTCGCGACCATCATTACATGTGCGTCTAAAAACGTTACCAACTATTACAGACGTATTAAACAACACCGTTTCTAATACTATAATTACTAGTGACATGCGGAAAGTACAGCATGAAAAAATATATTCAAAACCACCCTTACTTCAAGTTATTAATCTTGAAAAAGAATACCTCTCTAAATCTGGTTTTTTCGCTAAAGCGGAAACTTTTAAAGCGGTAAACAACGTTAGTTTTAATGTATATGAAGGCGAAACACTTGGCTTGGTTGGCGAGTCTGGCTGTGGTAAATCTACCTTAGGAAATGCCATATTATTACTAGACAAAGCAACAAAAGGTCAAATATTATATAAAGGACAAGATATAACCCACTTAACTAAAGCTGAAACTATAGCCATTAGAAAAGATATACAGATTATATTTCAAGATCCTTACGCTTCCTTAAATCCAAGAATAACCATTGGAAATGCCATTATGGAACCTATGAAGGTCCATAAATTATATGCTTCAGAAATAGAAAGACGAGATAAAACTTTAGAAATATTAAACCGTGTTGGTTTAGACGACACTGCTTTTAACAGATATCCACATGAGTTTTCTGGAGGACAAAGACAACGTATTGGAATAGCACGTACTATTGCATTACAACCTAAATTAATAGTCTGTGATGAGTCTGTGTCCGCATTAGACATATCAGTTCAAGCACAAGTATTAAATCTTTTAAACGATTTGAAAGACAACTTTGGATTTACTTATATATTTATCTCTCATGATTTGGCAGTAGTAAAATATATGAGTGACCAACTATTAGTAATGAGTCAAGGTCAAATTGAAGAATTAGATGATGCTGATATCATTTACAACACACCTAAAAAAGCATATACAAAAAAGCTAATTAATGCAATCCCTAAAGGCTTATAGCATAAATAGTTTTTTAGTTAAATAAAAAATGCTGCTAGTAAAATTAACAGCATTTTTTAATCCACTTTTAAAATTTTTGAAAAACATAAGTAGGTTAGGTTTTTGATAAATTTGAAACAAAAAAGTATTAAAAACAGATTTGGTCTTTTAGACTTTGGTTAGTTTTAATGGTTTGGTTTGGGATTGTAAACATACAATCTCTTTTTAAATTTATCAGTCAAAAAGCGTAATTATTCGATTAAATACACTTTATTTTAACATTTAACCCTTTTTAGCTTTCTTAATCGTTAATACGCCACGTGTTGGATAATAACTTCTACCATAGTTAGATCTTCTATCCTCACCTAATCTTGAAGCCACTTGATTGGTCATTTTTATAACAAAGACCTCCTCTGCATTTGGAAACGACAAGTCGCGTCCATCCATATCAACTTTTTCTCCTTTAGAAGAATGATCCTTTTTTCTGTGATGATAATCTTCCGTATCATACAACTCATTATAGCAATGTATTAGCTCATGTGATAATAAAGAGACCGGAGAATTATATCCTTTATTACGTGTAAACCATTTCTTTTTATGATTTTTTCTAAAAACTACACCATGTGTATCATAAAATAAAACGGTATTATGACTAGGACTATATGCGTTTTTTTGAGCCGGAATAATTGTTATATTATTTACTACATCTGCTACTAAAACATCAATAACGTCAACCCTATGTACTTGTTCGTCTTCTTCAAACGTAATGGTAAGCGCACTAGTCTTCACTAAAAAGTCTAATGCAATTGTTGTATTTCTTAAAAAACGATCTTCAATTAAACCATGATTCCTATCAGCAACATAATTATAATCTACATATTGGTTGGCTAATGTTTTTATGCGCATAAATCTATTTTGTATTAAAATGTAATAACAATGTTACTACTATTACAAATTCATTTCAGGAATATTTCCCTCAATAATCAATGTTCCTTCTGTTGCGTTTTGAATATCCTCTACAGATACACCAGGCGCACGTTCTAACAACTTAAAACCCTTATCTGTTACTTCTAGCACTGCTAGGTTAGTGACTACTTTTTTTACGCAACCAACACCCGTTAGAGGTAAACTACATTTTTTAAGTAATTTTGATTCGCCTGCTCTATTAGTATGCATCATAGCCACAATAATATTTTCGGCACTAGCTACTAAATCCATTGCACCACCCATACCTTTAACCATTTTACCCGGTATTTTCCAATTGGCAATATCTCCATTTTCAGCAACTTCCATTGCTCCTAAAATAGTTAAATCTACATGTTGCCCGCGTATCATTGCAAAACTAGTCGCGCTATCAAAAAAGCTAGCACCAGGTAACGTTGTAATGGTTTGTTTACCTGCATTTATAATATCAGCATCTTCTTCGCCTTCAAAAGGAAAAGGTCCCATACCTAATACTCCGTTTTCAGATTGAAACTCTACTTCTATATCGTTACGTACATAATTAGCCACTAAAGTTGGGATTCCAATCCCTAGGTTAACGTAGTAGCCATCTTGCACTTCCTGCGCAATACGTTTTGCTATTCCTGTTTTGTCAAGCATGTTGTTTTCTTTTTGTAATTTCTGCTTAAGCAGAAAATTAATAAAATTTATTCTTTAGTACGAACCGTTCTTTGCTCGATTCTTTTCTCATATTTCTCACCTTGAAAAATACGCTGTACAAATATCCCTGGAATATGAATTTGATTTGGATCTAATTCGCCAACAGGCACTAAATGCTCCACCTCAGCGACTGTAATTTTTGCTGCTCCAGCCATACACGGGTTAAAATTTCTTGCAGTTCCTTTAAAAATTAAATTACCTGCAGCATCTCCTTTCCAAGCTTTTACAAAAGCAAAATCGGCTTTAAACGCATGCTCTAATACATACATTTTACCATCAAATTCTCTAGTTTCTTTTCCTTCTGCCACTTCTGTCCCATAACCTGCTGGTGTAAAAATAGCAGGAAAACCTGCTTGAGCAGCACGACAACGTTCTGCCAAAGTCCCTTGCGGAATTAACTCCACATCCAATTCTCCTGACAACATCTGTCTTTCAAACTCATCATTTTCTCCAACGTAAGACGATACCATTTTTTTTATTTGCTTCTTTTGAAGCAATAAACCTAAACCAAAATCGTCCACTCCTGCATTATTTGAAATACAAGTCACGCCTTTAACATTAAGCTTTACAAGCTCTGCAATAGCATTTTCAGGAATACCGCTTAGCCCAAAACCACCTAGCATAAACGTCATATTATCCTGTACACCTTCTAGCGCATCTGAAACTGAATTAACTGTTTTTAGAATCATTATTTTTCTAATTTTTTGTGGTTTAAATTTAAGAAATAAAAAAGCCATTCTGTTATGAATGGCTTTTATTTTTTTAACTAAAAAGGTAATTAAAACTCTAGTTCGTCTGGAATATCGTCTTCTGGTGATACTCCTTCTTCACCATCTCCTTCATCTGGATTATAATTCTCACAATCAACTTCAATACTTAAATCTTTAGGTTTGATAAAATCTGCTTTAGATACTTCTAAAGTTTCATCTTCATAGCAGCTCTTCATGTACATCCCCCAAATAGGAAGCGCCATAGATGCCCCTTGACCATAGCTTATCCCTTTAAAGTGAACCGCTCTATCCTCTGCACCAACCCAAACACCTGTCACTAAATTTGGTACCATACCCATAAACCAACCATCTGATTGATTTTGAGTGGTCCCCGTTTTACCAGCTATTGGATTATTAAGCTCATATGGATATCCCGTAATAATTTCTTTATACATTGGCAAATTTGCACGCCACTTACCTCTTAAACGACTACCTGATCCGGACTCTACCACACCTTGCATTAGCTTAACAGTTACATACGCCGACTCTTCGCTTAATACATCTTTAGTCTCTGGAACAAATTGATATAAAACGGTGTCGTTTTTATCCACTATTGTGGTTATCATAACCGGCTTAGTATAAACTCCTTGATTAGCAAATGCCGAATATGCACCTACCATTTCGTAAACACTAATATCTGGCGTCCCTAAAGCAATAGATGGTACTAATGGAATATCTGAAGTAATTCCTAAATTTTTAGCTAATTCTGCTACTGGCTGTGGACCAACTTTATTCATTAATCTTGCCGTAATTGTGTTAACAGAGTTTGCTAAAGCCTTCTTTAACGTTACCTCTCCATCATAATCACCACCATCATTTGTTGGTGTCCACGGTTCTGGATTACCATATTTGTTAGCCTCAATAGTTATTGGCGCTAATGGTAATTTATCGCATGGAGACATGTGTAATTGGTTAATAGCAGTTGCATAAACAAAAGGCTTAAATGTAGACCCCACTTGACGCTTCCCTTGTTTTACGTGATCATATTGGAAGTGTCTATAATTCATACCCCCAACCCATGCTTTAACATGTCCTGTTTGCGGATCCATACTCATCATTCCTGGATGTAAAAAAGACTTGTAATAACGCATAGAATCTATAGGCTTCATGATTGTATCAACCTCACTAGGTCTTCCATCTTTTTCCCATTTAAAAACCGTCATTTTCGTTGGTTCGTAAAAAGAAGCCTCAATCTCTTTAACGCTTTTACCCGCTTTTTTCAAGAGTCTCCAACGCTCTCCACGACGCATAGCTGTTTTTAAAAGCTTATCAATCTCGTCATTATCTAAATCTAAAAATGGCGTAGTCTTATTACGTTCTGGTGTGTTTTGCACAAAAAATTCTGCTTGCAATCTTGGCATATGCCTAGCAACCGCTAACTCTGCATATTTTTGCATACGTGAGTCTATAGTTGTGTAGATTTTTAAACCATCGCTATTTATATCATACTTACTTCCATCTGGCTTTCTGTTTTTTGGATCGTTCATCCAATCTTTCATAAAAGCTCTTAGATATTCTCTAAAATAAGTTGCAGTTCCTGTACGGTGTGTTTGCGGCGAAAACCTTAAATCTAATTCTGTTTTTTGTAACGAATCTTTTACTTCTTTAGAAATAAAACCATAATTTTCCATCTGGTACAATACCACATTTCGTCTATTTTTTACACCTACTGGATTTCTTGAAGGAATTGGATTGTAAAACGAAGAATTTTTAAACATCCCAACTAACATTGCCGACTCTTTAATACTTAAATCTTTTGGCTCTTTGTTGAAATAAATATTTGAAGCAGAACGAATTCCGTCACCGTTATTACCAAAATCATAAATATTAAAATACTGTGCTATAATTTCTTCTTTAGTGTATTGACGTTCCAAACGAATTGCAATAACCCACTCTTTAGCTTTTTGAATAATACGCGTAAAAATATTAGTTGACCCTTCACCATGTAACAATTGCTTTGCTAACTGCTGAGAAATTGTACTTGCACCACCACTTCCTGGCTTTAAAATTGCACGAAGCGTACCACGTCCATCAATACCAGAATGCTCATAATACCTTGCATCTTCAGTAGCTATTAAAGCTTCAACCAAATGGCTAGGCAGCTCATTAAAAGGCACAGGCGTCCTATTATCATTAAAATAAAACTTAGCCAATGTTTTTCCGTCAGACGAAATAATTTCTGTAGCTAAATTTGTTTTAGGGTTTTCCAATTGTGTGTGATCTGGTAATTTACCTAAAGCACCCCAAGATGCTAATAAAAAGAACAACACTATTGACAGTATACCTCCTAAAAATAATATCCAAAACCATCTGATATATTTTTCGAAACCTACTACTTCTGCTTTTTTTGCTTTTGCCATACTAACTTTTAATATCTCTTTTAAATATACACTTTGACTAAATTATGTCTGTGTGTGACACTATTTTACTCTGTTTTTTCTATTCTAAACCCAACATCTGTAATACCTTCTAGACTAACAACACCATTAACCTCTCCACTACCTCTCATAGCCTGTTGGATGCTTACAGTATACGTCCCGTCTTCGTTAAAAACAACCCCATCTTTATACCACAACTTGTTTTCTTTAACAGCAGACAAACCTTGACCTAGCCATTCGCCATTTTTCTCTGTCATTTTATATTCTAATGTATCCGTTACTGTTTTACCGTGAGGAAAATCCATTTGAACAATTAAATATAAGTTATTGTATTTGTAAGCGTTGGTGTTTCTAACGTTTACAAACAAATTATACGGTTTAATAGAGTCTGGTGCGTTTATTTTAAACTGTACTACATCTTCTTTATTCCAAGAAGTAGAGACGCTTTTATACTCGTCAAAGACTGCTTTAGAATCGCAAGAAGACAATACAATCAAAAGTAAAACAACTACAATTCTACTTACTCTCATTAGGTTTATTGTTATTGTTTTCTGGTTTCCTTTTGTTTGGTTTACGTTTTGGCCTAGGCTTAGGCTTTGCACTATTGGCTTGATTTTTAGCTTTTGGCGTATTGCTTTTATTAGCAGTATTCCCTTTACTAGCATTCGTGTTGTTATTTTTAGCCTCAACCTTGTTCTGAACCGGCTTTTTATTTCGGCTTCTATTGTTTTTACGTTTTTTATTGCCTTTTGGACTATCAAAACGTGTTAAACTATCTTGACCAACTACATTTTCAAACTCTGTTTTCTCGTCTTCTACCAAGTCAACCGCGTATTCTTCAAGGCTTGCAACTTTTTCTCTTTTTTTATTAATTGCAATAATTTCACTAGCTTGATCTGTAGTAATTAGGTGCCAATTCATCCATTCTCCTTCATAAGCATACCACATATGCCCTTTAAAAATGTCTGTTTTTTGACAAACTGCAGTTCCTTTTTCTGTATATAATTTGGTGTCTGCTTTTGGAAATGCTTTTAAGGCATCTAAATACGAATCCAACTCGTAATTTAAACAGCATTTTAGCTTACCACATTGCCCCGCTAATTTTTGAGGATTAAGTGATAATTGTTGGTAACGTGCGGCACTTGTACTTACAGATCTAAAATCTGTTAACCAAGTAGAACAACATAATTCGCGACCACAAGAACCAATACCACCAAGTCTAGACGCTTCCTGGCGGAAACCGACTTGTTTCATTTCTATACGTATTCTAAACTCTCTTGCGTATATTTTAATAAGCTCTCTAAAATCCACGCGCTCTTCAGCTGTGTAATAAAAGGTTGCTTTACTACTATCACCTTGAAACTCTATATCAGAGATTTTCATCTGAAGTTTTAAATCGATAGCAAATTGACGTGCTTTAACCTTCATAGGCTCTTCCTTGTCACGTGCTTGGCTCCAGATATCTATATCTTTTTGAGAGGCTTTACGATAGATTTTTAAAATATCGTTTTTAGTATCTATTCGTTTACGTTTTATTTGAACACGCACTAATTCGCCCGTAAGGGTAACCATACCAATATCATGTCCTGATTGCGCCTGAGTGGCAACAATATCTCCGATACTTAAGGTTAAATTTTCTGCGTTATGATAATAATGTTTACGTCCGTTTTTAAAACGAACCTCCACCCAATCAAATGGTTTTTCGCCATTTGGAACAGACATATTTGCTAACCAATCAAAAACGGTTAATTTATTGCAACTATCTGTACCACATGTTCCGTTATTTTTACAACCTTTTGGTTGTCCGTCTTTTCCTGTAGCGCAACTTTGACAAGCCATACTATTTATGTGTATATATTGAATCTTAAGGTGTTACCCTAAAGATGAAGATTAATAATTAGTTGTTTCTGCGTAAGCAAACCTCAACTCTTGCTAATTTGTAAAGATAAGATTATTTGTCTGACTTTAAAACATAAAAAAAGCGTGATAAAAATTATCACGCTTTTAGCCTATATCGTTATGTTTTTACTTTTTAAAAGTCTCAAATATATTACGTAAATCCTTTTTGTACGGTAAATGATCTGCACGTCCTTTTTTAAAGATATCATTACTATTACCTTGTCCTTTTCTTAATTCTTTCTGCTCTTCAAAAGGCAATGCGTGTATTTCTTTACAGGTTGTAGAACAACAATTATCCATTTCTGCTTTACAATTATCACATTGGATAAATAATAAATGACAGGCATCATTGGCACAGTTAACATGTGCATCGCATGACGTGCCGCATTGGTGGCATTTAGCAATAACATCGTCACTGATTTTTTCTGAGCGACGCTCGTCAAAAACAAAGTTTTTACCTATAAATTTATTGTCTATACCTTCTTCATTTACCTGTCTAGTGTATTCAATAATACCACCTTCTAACTGATACACGTTTTTAAAACCTTTGTGTTTGTAATAGGCACTTGCTTTTTCGCAACGGATACCGCCTGTACAATACATTAGCAGGTTTTTTCCCTCTTTATGTTCTCTTAAATCCGCTTCAATAATATCTAAAGATTCTCTAAAAGTGTCTACATCTGGTGTTACTGCACCATCAAAATGTCCAATTTCGCTTTCGTAATGATTACGCATATCCACACACACCGTGTTTGGATTAGCTAACATCTCATTAAAGTCTTTTGCTGATAAATGTACCCCTTTGTTGGTAACATCAAACGTGTCATCATTTAAACCGTCCGCTACTATTTTATCACGAACTTTGACTTTAAGCTTTAAAAAAGACATGTTATCTTGCTCTACAGCAATGTTAAGTCTAACATCTTTTAAAAAATCAATACTATCTAAATGGATTTTAAAAGCGTCAAAACTATCTGCCGGTAAAGACAATTGGGCATTAATCCCTTCCGTTGCGATATATATACGTCCTAAAACGTCTAGACTATCCCATTTGATAAATAGTTGATCTCTTAATTCTTGTGGATTGCTAATGCGAGCATACTGATAAAAAGACAACGTCAAACGGTCTTTCCCAGCTTTTTCAATAAGTTCTGCTCTTTCAATAGCGCTTAATTTGTTGTACAGTTGCATGCTATACTTAGTTTTAAGTGTTAATAAAAAGTTTTTGCAAAGGTATTGTTTTTGTTGAAATAAGCAAGTTGTTAACCACTTATAGCCATTTAAAACACGACATCAAATATCTTATTTTGATAAAAAAGGCAAAAAAAAAGTCCTTTACGCTTTGCAAAGGACTTTTAATAGACTAACTCGTTACTACTATTTAATTTAATGTATTAAACAATATCCCGAGCTAACCACCATCGGCTTTACAGCTGCTGTTAATAAAAATAGCAACTGAAACGCCTAATGTTTTTGTGTGTACTAACTTTTTTAAATATTTCATACCCTTAAAATTTAAAGGATTAACATTTTTAAAAGCGGATTAAATTTTCTTTTTCATAGCATATCTTTTCCACTTCAATAAGTAGATGCAAAAACTTTAAAAAGGTTGCGTGAGAAAATTAAAATTCTTTAAAAAAGTAGTATTTTAGCATAGAAAAATTTTTTTAATAAAACTTGACGTATGAGTAAAGAAAAAGAAGCAAAGCTAAAAGCATTACAATTAACCTTAGACAAATTAGACAAAGCCTACGGAAAAGGTACGGTAATGAAAATGAGTGATGCTGCTGTTGTTGATGTAGAGGCTATCCCATCGGGATCTTTAGGTTTAGATATTGCATTAGGAGTTGGTGGTTACCCAAGAGGTAGAGTTATAGAAATATATGGTCCAGAATCTTCTGGAAAAACAACATTAACGCTTCATGCCATTGCAGAAGCACAAAAAGCTGGAGGTATTGCTGCATTTATTGATGCAGAACATGCTTTTGATAGATTTTATGCTGAAAAATTAGGTGTTGATATTGATAATCTTATTATTTCTCAGCCTGATAACGGAGAGCAAGCTTTAGAAATTGCTGACAATTTAATTAGATCGGGTGCAATTGATATTGTTGTAGTCGATTCTGTTGCTGCATTAACTCCAAAAGCAGAGATTGAAGGCGAAATGGGAGACTCTAAAATGGGATTACACGCACGTTTAATGTCTCAAGCCTTAAGAAAGTTAACTGCCTCTATTAGCAAAACTAATTGTACAGTAATATTTATTAACCAATTACGTGAAAAAATTGGTGTAATGTTTGGTAATCCAGAAACAACAACGGGTGGTAACGCTTTAAAGTTTTATGCTTCTGTAAGATTAGATATTAGAAGATCTACACAAATCAAGGATAGTAACGGAGCTGTATTAGGTAATAAAACTAGAGTAAAAGTTGTAAAAAACAAAGTTGCTCCACCTTTTAGAATGGCAGAATTTGACATCATGTATGGAGAAGGTGTTAGTAAAGTAGGTGAAATATTAGATGTTGCTGTAGAAAAAGAAATCATTAAAAAAAGTGGTTCATGGTTTAGTTACGGAGAGACCAAATTAGGTCAAGGACGTGATGCTGTTAAACTAATTATAAAAGACAATCCAGAACTGTTTGACGAGCTGGAAGAAAAAATTAAAATAGCTATTAAAGAAAGTATCTAAAATTAAAAATCCCGATTATATCGGGATTTTTTTTGGTTTAAGACGCAACCTTTTAATAATTTAAGCATCTATTTAATAACAAATATTTAGTTTACAAAAAATGAAAAAGCTTTTAACCGCTTTGACAATGTTAATTGTCTTGTCCTGTAGCTTAGATGACCAAGAGCAAAATATGCACCTGGAGACCCTACCAATAGATAGCGCCTCCATGCCTGAATACTTCCAAGAAGGACAAACTTATCAAATAGACTTAAATTACACAAAACCAACAACGTGTCACTCCTTTTACGACTTATATTATGTCAAGGATGGCAATACTAGAACTGTTGCAGTTATTAACTCTGTGCTTGATAATACCAGCTGCGAAACGGTTGATTTAGAAATGGAAAAGTCGTTTAATTTTGTAGTTAACAATTCCGAAACCTATGTTTTTAAATTTTGGCAAGGAGAAGATGATGAAGGAAATGATATTTATTTAACCATGGAAATACCTGTACAATAATAAAATACTAATTAATACGATATCCAAAATTGGGTTTAGACCAACTCATACACAACTGCAAGTCCAATGATACTAAAGCACAAAGCGATTTATATAAGCTTTTTTCAAGCAAATTATTTTCGGTTAGCTTAAAGTATTCAAGCTCCTATGCCGAAGCTGAAGATAATTTGCAGGATGCATTTATTACTATTTTCAAAAAAATAAAACAATATAAAAACAAAGGTAGCTTTGAAGGTTGGCTGAAACGAATCACTATTAACACCGCTTTACAACGTTATAGAAGTCAAAAGGTTTTTGAAATAATTAACGAAGAAGCTATAGTAGACGAAGAAATAGATATAGATGATGATGCTGTTAGTATTGATTATCTATTGCAATACATACAAGAATTACCAGATAGATACCGGCTAGTATTTAACCTTTATGTTTTAGATGGTTATTCTCATAAAGAAATCGCAGAACTACTATCCATAACCACCGGAACCACAAAATCCAACTTGGCAAGAGCTAGACAATTATTAAAAGAGAAAATATTAGCACACAAAATGGGATTAAACTCTCAATCACTATAAATGAGTAACAAGAAGAACATAGATAGACTATTTCAGGAAAAGTTTAAAGACTTTGATGTTAAACCAGACCCAAAAGTCTGGCAAAAAATTCAATCTGAATTAAACGAAGAACAGGAAGACAAACCAGTGTTTATCCTTCCATTTTGGTTAAAATTATCGGGTATTGCTGCCAGCGCATTATTACTAATGTTTATTGGAAAAAGTATTTTTGATACAGACCAAAATACAATTACACCAACTGTAGTAAATACTGAAAAATTAAACAAAACAAAGAGTAAAGAAGAAATAGATCAAACGCTAAATACTACTCTTGACGACAAAATAAAAACTAGTCAAGACGACTCAAAAACTTATAAAACTGCAGTTTCAAAAACAATAACAACACCCAAATCTACAGACAAAAATAAATTACCAACAGATCAAAAAGTTAGCAATAATACTAATAGCGTAAGTAGTCGTGCGGTTAAAAAATCTTCTTATAACAACAACAATAGCTTAAAGGCTGCACAACACTCAAACCCGTCGACACAAAGTGAAGCAAAAAACACTTACGCAACAACGGTAAAAAATTCAACAAAACCAACTACAGTTATTCGTGAAAACACAACAAAAACAGAAAACCAAAGCAACACGGTTATAACTCAAAATACAACTAAGACACTACTTAACAACAAAGAAAGTATTGTATCAAACACTACTGTATCCGAAACTCCAACACAAACAATTACCGATACATTAAAAACACAAAAACCATCTATTGAAGATGCTATTGCAGAAAACATTGCAAAGGAAGACGACGTTGATAACGAAGAAAAAAATAGCAATAAATGGGTTGTTAACGCCAATATTGCTCCTGTGTATTATAACATTATGGGAGAAGGGTCCCACTTAGATGAACAATTTAACGACAATAACAAATCTGGTGAAATCAATTCTAGTTATGGTGTTAAAGTTGGGTATGCCTTAAACAAAAAACTAACTATTAGATCAGGTGTTAACCGTCTTAACCTTAGTTATGATACGGACGACATTATTGTTTACGAAAAATTTAGTTCGTCAAACAGCATAACCTCAATAGGTAACGAATCAAATTTAAAAAATGTTAATTTCGTTTCCATACCTTCTGGACAACAATTAAGTATGATTAGCGCAAGCAACGTAAACACAATGGAAGTAAGTAGAAGCCTTAATGCGGCTATAAGTCAGCGCATGAGCTATTACGAGATTCCGTTAGAATTAGAATATAAATTACTTGACAAGCGTTTTGGATTACATCTAATAGGCGGATTAAGTACTTTTGTTTTAAATGACAATCAAGTGGTTTCTGAATTAAATGGATCAAATGTTAAAATTGGAGAAGCCAACAACATCAATCCCGTTAGTTTTAGTACCAATATAGGAATTGGACTAAATTTTAGGTTTAGTGATACAGTGATTTTTAATGTAGAGCCAACATTTAAATATCAGTTAAATACATTTAACAATACCTCAGGCGACTTTAACCCTTACATTATTGGTTTATATACCGGGTTAAATTATAGATTTTAATTTTTAAGTGCCCTATATTTAGGGAAGTATATTGAAAAGCTGCTCTGTGCCAAGAGTGGCTTTTCTATTTTTGAAACGCTTTTAGTTGCTCTAAAATAACTTGTCTAGACTTATCGTTTAAAGCTCTAGTATCCTCTTTGGCTAAAGCTTCTGTTGGAATAAAATGATGCATCTTTGCTCGCATAACACCTGGTCCTCCGCTAAAAAAAGTATATGAAAAACGTTTTTTATTATCAGCAAAAGTAATTGGTACTATTGGCGTATTGTGGTTTATCGCTAAACGGAAAGCACCGTCTTTAAATTCGCCTAATAAAATCTCCTCATCAGGAACAAGACCTTCAGGAAAAATACAAATACTCAATCCTTGTTTTAAACGTTTTTGAGCTCTTAAAAATACAGCTTGTCTACTTTGCGCACTGCTGCGATCTACTAAAATACAGGTTCTTTTATAGAAAAACCCAAACAATGGTATTTTAGACAACTCTGCTTTACCAACAAATACAAATGGATTTTTGGCGGTAACCAGCATCAACATAATATCTACCATAGAGGTATGATTCGCTATAAACATATAACTTTTATTAGCTTCTGGTTTCTGAAGATATTCAGTCTTTGTAACAAACCCCATACCAATTAAAATAAATCTAGCCCAAATACGTGCTAACTTAAAAAAATAAGGATACCAAGATTCTTTTAAAATAGAAACTAACAAAAACGGGAACATGATAATAATTGGTAATGCTACTAAGATGTAGAACCAAATACGGTATAATGTCCAAAAAATATATTTAAATACAATCATTATACGTCAAAACTAACTAAATTAATTGAGGTATTCTACTAAAAAAATTACCTTTGCTACTTAGAACATATTTATAATTATGCCAAGAATACTTACAGGAATACAAAGCACAGGAACACCACATTTTGGAAACATCATGGGCGCGTTACGTCCTGCAATAGCATTATCTAATGATGCTAAAAACGAATCGTTTTTATTTATTGCAGACATGCATTCTTTAACTCAAATTAAAGACGCTGAAACACTTAGAAACAACACCTACTCTACTGCTGCAACCTGGCTTGCATTAGGATTAGATATAGAAAAAACAGTGTTTTATAGACAAAGTGATATTCCTCAAACTACTGAATTATCTTGGTATTTAAGTTGCTTTTTTCCTTTTCAACGTTTGACTTTAGCACATAGTTTTAAAGACAAAGCGGACCGTTTAGAAGATGTAAACGTTGGATTGTTTACCTATCCAATGCTAATGGCTGCAGATATCTTATTATATGATGCAAATATAATTCCTGTTGGAAAAGACCAATTACAGCACATAGAAATGACACGTGATGTTGCATCAAGATTTCATGCCAAATTAGGAGAAACTTTTGTAATCCCAGAAGGTAAAATTCAAGAAAGCAACATGCTTATTCCTGGTACGGATGGTGCTAAAATGAGTAAAAGTAAAGGAAACACTATTAATATCTTTTTACCAGAAAAAAAATTACGAAAACAAATAATGTCTATCGAAACGGATAGTACAGCTCTAGAAGATCCAAAAGATTGGTCTACATGTAACTGTTTTGCTTTATATAAATTATTAGCTTCTGAGAGCGAAATAGCAACTATGAAAGCTAATTACGAAAACGGTAATTACGGCTATGGACATGCTAAACAAGCGTTATACGAATTAATCTTGGTTACTTTTGAAACTGAGCGTGAACGCTACAACCATTACATGTCTAATTTAAACGAAATAGATGACGCCTTAGCAAAAGGGGCTGAAAAAGCTAAAAAAGTAGCTAACGACGTTTTAGTTAGAGTAAGAGAAAAACTTGGGTATTAATTTTAGGACCTAAATAACCTCAAACAATTTACCAGGAAGTGGTCTAATCACTCCTTTTAATTCCATATTAAGTAAAATGCCAGCTAATTTATACGTTGGCATTTTGCAATTAATAGCAATAGTATCCAACAGTTCCTTTTCTTTATCTTTTAGATAATTGTAAACCAATTTTTCATCAGGTTCCAACGCGATAAACAACTGTTTTTGCACTGGTGCTTTTTGCAAGTTTTCTAATTGCCAATTTAAGATATAAGGGACATCTAATGGTGTAGACAACAAATGGGCACGTTGCTGTTTTATTAAGTTATTACAACCAATACTTTGACTATCTGTAACACGTCCTGGCACAGCAAAAACGTCTCTATTATAAGAGTTTGCAATGTCTGCAGTAACTAGACTCCCGCCTTTTTCGGCAGACTCAATAACAATAGTTGCCTGACTTATTCCGGCTATAATGCGGTTTCGTTTTAAAAAATTATTCCGGTCAAAATTATCACTACTCCAAAAATCAGTAAAAAAACCACCGTTATTTTCTACTTCTGCGACATACTTTTTATGCACTTTAGGATAAATTTGATTTAAACCATGTGCTAAACAGCCTATAGTTTGTAAATTATTTTTTACCGCAGCTTTGTGCGCTGTTATATCCGTACCGTAAGCAAAACCAGAAACAATAATAGGCTTATAAATAGCCAATTCTTCTACTAGTTTTTCGCAAAAAGCAATCCCCGATGTTGTTATTTTTCTTGCACCAACAATACTTATAATATGTTTGTTATTTAAATTAATGTTTCCACTTTCAAATAATACTAATGGACTATCAATACAATGCTTTAAATTTTCAGGATAGGTTTCGTCTGTAAAATGATGATGTTTTATGTTTTCATCCTTAATAAACTTTAACTCATTATCTGCTGCTTCCAAATGATTAGATTGGTAGAGTTCACTTAAAATAATTTCGCCTATACCATCAATTTTTAATAGGTTTTGTTTTTTTTCTTTAAAGACACCTTCTGCACTTCCGCAATGGTTAATTAGCTTTTTTGCTGTTGTATCTCCTATTTTAGAAACGTGTTGTAGGGCTAAATTATACCGTAATTGATCGTCATTCATTGTTTATTGCACTGATTTTGAATCTACAAGAAAAGAAATTTAACTCTGTTAATAACTAATACCGTCAAAATTTTATTGGTTTTCAAAATTTTCTAACTTTGTTTCTATGCAATTAGAACATTACATAAGCGATTTATTATACAGATATGACTGTGTTACGATTCCAGAATTTGGGTCGTTTTTAACACAACGTCAATCTGCGCAAGTACATGATAATACCAATGCGTTTTATCCACCAAAAAAAACCTTGTCTTTTAACGAACAAATACAAACTAACGATGGGGTGTTAGTACGTTATATAGCAGATGTCGAAAAAATACCTTTTGAAACTGCTTTACAAAACTTATCTAAACGTGTTAAGTCTTTAAAGTCTTATTTAACGGAAGGTGAAACATTAAGTTTTGAAAACATTGGTGATTTAGTATTTAATGAAGCAGGTAAAATAGAGTTTAGCCCATCATACCATCTTAATTATTTAACGGATGCTTTTGGTTTATCTCAATTTGTATCTCCTGCAGTTACTAGAGAAGTTTACAAAGAAGAAGTAGAAGCTATTGAAAAAGTTATACCACTTACTGTAACTCCAGAAAAACGTAATAACAGATCATATTTAAAATATGCAGCTGTAGCAGTTGTTGCTTTAGGGTTATTTGGTTTTGGCTTTAACAACCATATTAATAGTGTAGACCAACATAATCAAATGGCGCAAGAAGAAGCTAACGCGCAATTAGACAGCAAAATACAAGAAGCTACTTTTGTAATTAGCAATCCATTACCTGCTATAACATTACATGTAAACAAGCAAAGTGGTAATTACCATATTGTAGCTGGTGCATTTAGAGAAGAAGAAAACTCTGATAAAAAAGTAGTACAATTACAAGACGAAGGATTTAAAGCACGTAAGATAGGTAAAAACAGACATGGACTACACCAAGTAGCTTATGCCAGTTATACGTCTAGAGAAGATGCTTTTAAAGCTTTAAACAGTATTAGAAAAGAACAAAACAAAGATGCTTGGTTGCTTATTAAAGCAATAGACTAAACGAAGCCCTTATTTTATATAAAAAACCTCAAAGATTTTTAAATCTTTGAGGTTTTTTATTTCTTAATAAATTGTAAAATCTGCAATCTAGATATTTAAATCCGCTTACCTTTGTGGCTGAAAAGAAAAAATTATGATGAACGCAAGAACTGCCGAACACTCTAGAACAGTAATGACCGATTTAGTTTTACCTAGTGAAACTAATCCTTTAAACAACCTTTTTGGTGGCGAGTTGCTAGCTAGAATGGATCGTGCTGCTAGTATTAGCGCTAGACGACACTCTAGACGTATTGTTGTAACCGCTTCTGTAAACCACGTCGCATTTAACAAAGCTGTCCCTTTAGGAAGTGTTGTAACTGTAGACGCTAAAGTCTCTAGAGCCTTTAAAAGCTCTATGGAAATATATATTGATGTATGGGTAGAAGACAGAGAGTCTGGAAATAGATCTAAAGCCAACGAAGCTATTTATACGTTTGTTGCTGTGGACGAAACCGGAACACCTGTTGCTGTACCAGAGTTAATACCTGAAACAGATTTAGAAAAAGAACGATACGCTGCTGCTTTAAGACGTAAACAATTAAGTTTACTATTAGCAGGAAAAATAAAACCTAACGATGCTACAGAGCTTAAAGCTTTGTTTGAATAGAAACTAAAAACCCAATGCAATGCATTGGGTTTTTTATTGTTTAATATGTTGTAAAATACAATCCTGTTACATCTTATAAATCCATTCTGCAGGATTTACAGATTTGTCGTTTTTATATAAACTAAACCATAAAATAGTTTCGCCATCTCCATTGGTAAACACCTCTCCTATCTCTTGTTTAGAAACCACTTTATCACCGGGTTTAACAGATATTTTCTTTAGGTTATGATACGCCGTAATGTAATTACCATGCTTAATTAAAACCGTTGGATTTCCTCTTTTCTGAACTATAATTTTTAAAACTTCGCCTTTAAATACCGTTCTTACAATTGCATTTTCTTCGGTAGCAATACGCACACCAGTACTATTTATTGATAGTGATGCATCTGTAGGATGACGCTGCACACCATACCTTACTTTAACCAGACCTTTCTCTACAGGCCAAACTAACTTTCCTTTATTACTTAAAAAATCTGCTGCCAAAATTTTAGCCTCAGGTGTTAAAGCAAATGTTGTGGACGATTTAGCTGTAGTGTTTTTTGCGCCTGCTTTTTTGTTAGAATTAGCAATAGCTTCTTTAATAATACGGTCAATCTCACGATCAATCTCTCTAGCCTCTTTTTGCTTTTCTTTAATTTGTGCGGTATATTTATTTAGGTCCTTTTTAATAGAAGCCATGATAGTTTCATGCTGCTTCATATCTACTTCCAATGCTTTTTGCACCTCTCTGTTTTCTGCAATAAGTTTGTCTTTGTCCGCTTTTTGCTGGCCTAATTCTAGATTTAATGACTGCAATTTTAACGTCTTCTCTTTAATATTCTCGCCTTGTTCCTTTTGGTATTTAGAGTACTGATTCATGTACTGTAAACGTTTGTAGGCTTGTCTAAAATTATTAGACGATAGTAAAAACATCACACGACTTTGATTGCTTTTATTTTTGTAAGTATTACGGATTGTTTTTGCGTAATTATCCTTTAAAATAGTCAGCTCATCTCTTAAACTAGAAATCTTTTTTTGATTGGTATTTATAGACCGTGTAATTAAATTAGCTTGTTGGTTTGTGACTTTAATTAGGTTACGTCTAACGCTTAATTTGTAATTAACATCCTCTATTAAAGACGTCTGACTTTTCTGTTTTGATTGATTTGAAAACAACAAATTATTAATTTGTTTAATCTGGTTTTTAATCTCTAAACGCTGTGCTTCTAGTTGATCTATTTTATTTTTTTGCGCTAAAGCGGAAGTACTGCCAAGCACTATAAAACAGAAAACTGGCAAAAGGAGTAAACGAAGCTTCATAAATTACAACTCTATTTTTTTATAACCAGAAGGAATAGTAAACGGAAAACGAATCTTCTCGTTTAGCTTAACCGATTTTAACTCAAGATTAATCTCTAGTTGTTCTTGGTCTTCTATAGCTAGTATTTTGGTTTGTTCAGGTATTGTTTTTTTATCTACTTCTTGATACGTTAAGTAATCAATATGTAAAATACGCTTTTCTTGAGGTTGCGCTATTTCTTGAGAGTCCATTTTAAAATGACTTGGGTTTACAAATAAAAATAACTCAAACAACTCGCGTTGTTTTTTAGGTTGTAGTATATACGATTTATCGTTTGCAGATAGGTCGTATTTATCATCGTTTAAATCAAAAAGAGATTGACCTAATAACATATTTTGTACTTTATCAAAATCTAAATCTGTACCTAAAAGATCACTTAAATAAGCAAAATCGCCATCAAAATAAGTGTTGTCCCATTTGTTATAAAACGCTACTCTAGTTGGTGAAATTAACGCCCTAACAATACTAACAGGTGTAGACGTAATTAATATTTTTTTATCTTTTTCTATTTTAAGACTAACGGTATGATTTTGCGATTTTCCTTTTTGGATAACCTCTATTTTTAGTCTTGCTAATAACGTTGTAAAATCAATACCTGCTTTGGTGCTATTTTTAATAAGTTGTTTAGCGGTTAATTTAGTATTTATCTCTCCATTAGACACTACTGTTTTAACCCCTTTACAGCCAGTAAATATTACGGCTATAAGCAGTATTACAAAAGATATGCGGGTTTTTAATGCCATTAATTTGATCCTTCTAATTTGTTAGCTTTATCTGTAAACGTTTTTGCTTTAGATAAATTGTTGTTTGCGGTATAGGCTTTAGCTAATTGCTTATAAAAATCTATTTCCATTTTTGTGTCTTCAATAATATAATCTAATCCCATTTCTAGGCTATTAATAGCATCCTTTGGACGGTTTAAATAATTTAAAGCAACACCATTAGCTAGATACAAAACAGGTTGCGATGGAAATATCTCTAATCCTTCAGCACTTTTTTGTTCTGCTTGGGTAAACTGTTGTAAATCTATATGCAACAGTATAATGTTTCGTAAAATACCAAAATTTTCTTCTTCCTTTTGAAGTGCTTCTTCGTAAAAATTAAGTGCTTTTTGCTTTTCACCTTTAAGTAAATAATACTGCGCTAATTCGACTAAAGTCTTACCACTAGATTCAATTTTAGTCAACATAGATGTTACATCTACCAAGTCCTGTTCGTATTGTTGGTTTTTAGCCACAAATTTGACAAAATCAGCCAACACCTTAATTTTAGATTCTGGATTGATCTGACTGCTTTGTAAAGCTATTTTCATGGATTTGATTGCTTTATCATTGCTACCTTCCTGAAGATAAAATTTATAAAGCGCTAAATGCACTAACTCTGACTTTGGATTAACTTCCAAAAGTTTTTTAGCAGTTTCAAATGCTTTTTTAAGTTCGCCACTTTCACTATAGCGATATATTAACCTTAAATAAGTGTCTTCAGAATCTGGATGCTTATCCACACGTTCTTCTAGATTTTCTATTTGATCCTTTTTTTGACCCGTAGCATTATAAATTCTGTTTCTTAAAATATCACGATCTTTAGTAATACCTAACTCCTCATCTAACTCGTCAAGTACTTTTAAGGCTTCTTTAAAATCGCCGGTTTGCATATAGATATTAGCTAAATCTTCTCTATAACTAGGATGATATTTAACTAATTGCTTAACCGTTTTAATGGCTTTTTTGTATTCTTTTTGCTGAATGTAAGTCGAGTATAACTCATCCAGAAACCACTCGTTATCCGGAATTTTACTGACAGCAATCTTAAGCGCATCTTCTGCTGCACCAAAGTTTTTTAAGTTATTATAATTTTTACCTAATTCAAAATACAAAATAGCATCAGAATCGTCCATCTCTATACACTCCAGTAAATTATCTACTGCGCGTTGGTAATTCTCAATCCCTTTTTGTTTTAAAGCTTCAAAAAAATGTTCTTGATATGCATCAGACACATCACCTAAATCGTCATCAGGTTTAGCATTTAAATCCTCTTGCGCACTACTAACTTGCGGAAACAAAAGTGTCCCGAAGCAAATAAGTACTATGTAAAATTGTCTTTTCATTTTTAAAGATTCTTCGCTATGCTCTTAATGACGTGGTTTACGTAATAGTCTGTAGTATTACATTATTATGATTCTAATACTGAGTAATCTCCAATACTAATTTTAGTGAATTTACCATCAAACTTAACATGATTACCAATCATAGCTTCGTCTAAATTAGCGTTTTTTATAGTAGTATGGTTTTGTATTAGGCTATTTTTAACTGTTGAATCCTCTATAACACAGTTATTTCCAACAGATACAAATGGTCCAATTGTTGTGTTTTTAAGCACTACGTTTTCGCCAATATAACACGGTTCTATAATTGTTGAATTTGTATTATTAACAGTAGATGCTATTAATTGCTCTTCTCCATCTGCTTTCAAAAATCCTAACATACGTTGGTTAGTTTCTAAGGTTATGGCTTTATTACCACAATCCATCCACTCACTAACTACTCCTGTTTTAAAGACTTTACCTTCAGCCATCATACCTTTAATACCATCGTTAATTTGGTATTCTCCACCATGTATAATATTATTATCTAACACGATTTGAAGTTGGTCCTTAAGTTGGCTTACCTCTTTAAAATAATAAATACCGATAACTGCTAAATCGCTAACAAACTGTTCTGGTTTTTCTACCAGTTCTATAATTTCTTTTTGATCATTTAATTTAACAACACCATAGGCTTCTGGCTGCTCTACTTGTTTAGCCCAGATAACTGCATCCGCGTCTGGATCTAAATTAAAATCAGCCCTAATTAACGTATCTGCATATGCAATTACTGCTGGACCAGATAATGAGTCCTTTGCACACATTATTGCATGACCTGTCCCTAAAGGTTGGTCTTGTCTGTAAATAGATGCTTTGGCACCTAAACCTGTTGCTAACGCTTTTAAACTAGCCACAACATCCTCTCCAAACCAAGCTGGATCGCCTAAAACAAAAGCAATCTCTGTAATTGGTTGATTTAAAACTTTAGCAATATCTTTTACCAAACGGTGTACAATTGGTTGTCCTGCTACTGGAATTAATGGTTTTGGCACTGTTAAACTATGTGGTCTTAGACGAGATCCTCGTCCTGCCATAGGTACTATTATTTTCATAATATATCTTATTTACTGCTAAAGCAGTTATTTTTTATTGTGTTATTCAATCTACTTTACTCCTGTACTTCCAAAGCCACCTTCACCCCTAGAGGTCTCAGATAATGTTTCTACTTCTAGCCATTCTGCACGCTCATGTTTAGCAATTACAAGTTGTGCGATGCGTTCTCCATTTTGAATAGTAAACATTGTATTAGATAGATTAACAAGAATCACACCAATCTCTCCTCTGTAATCAGCATCCACAGTTCCAGGTGCATTTAATACTGTTACTCCGTTTTTTGCTGCTAGACCACTTCTTGGTCTAACTTGTGCCTCAAAACCTATTGGTAACTCTATAAATAAGCCTGTTTTAACGATTGTACGTTCTAATGGTTGCAATTGTATTGCTTCTGTTATATTGGCTCTTAAATCTAATCCTGCAGACGCTATGGTTTCATAGTGTGGCAATGCATGACTGGACTTATTTATTATTTTAATTTGCATAATAATATTGAATTTGCTCTGTAGTACAGAACCGTTTAATTACTTTTTAATAATCGTATTATTTCTTTTTTTTCAAAAAGCGCTATTAGTCCCAAAAATACTAAAACTAATATAGTATTTATATAATAATTAGCGTCGGTACTTAAAGCAACTAGAGACAATACTATTGCAATGGATAAATAGCCAAGAATCTGTTTTAGATTATAAGGTACTGGATAGTGCTTTTGACCTAAAAGATAAGACAAAACCATCATAGTTCCATACGCCGCCAATGTTACCCAAGCTGCTGCCATAAAACCAAATTTTGGTATCAAAATTAAATTGAAACTGATGGTTACAATTGCACCAATAATTGACAAATACATACCGTACCTAGTCTTATCCGTCAACTTATACCAAATACCTAAGTTAAAATAAATACCTAAACATAAATTGGCAAGCAATACGATAGGAACAATCTGCATCGCTTCCCAATAACTTGAATCTTTTACCAACCACGCTTTAAAAATGTCTAAATAAGCAATTATAAATACTAACATTAGACTACCTGCAATTACAAAATACTTCATTATTAACGCATAGGTCTGTTTTGCGTTTTTCTCCTTGGCATGAGAAAAGAAAAAAGGTTCTGCTCCTAAACGGAAAGCTTGTATAAAAATGGTCATAAATACTGCTATTTTATAACAACCACTATAAGCACCATTAATATCCTTATCTAGTAAGTGAGGAATAATCCATTTGTCAAAATTTTCGTTAACCACATAGGCTAAACCTGCAACCATAATAGGCCATCCATAACCAAGTAGTTGCTTAAATATAGTTTTACTAAACTGTAATTTTACTTTAAAAAAATAAGGTATAAGTAATAACAAAGTAACTGCACTAGCCGCCAAATTAGAAATAAAAATATACTGTACTAAATTGGATGGCTCATAATTAGGGAAGTTTATACCAAACTTGGGTATAGCCCAAAAGAAAAAATAATTTAGCACTACAAAAATCACAATATTACTAAGCTTAACAGCTGCAAAGCGCATTGGTCGTCCTGTTGCACGTAAGTAAGCAAACGGTGCGACTACCAATACATCTAAAACCAAAATACCAATTAATAAATTAAAATACGTTTGATTTAAATCTAACCAATTTGCTAACTGAGAACTAAAACACAATACCACAACAAGAAACGTAACTGTAGTGACTATTAAACTAATAAATGTAGTCGAAAAAATTTTATCCTTCTCTTGAGATTTACTAAAAAATCTAAAAAAAGCGGTCTCCATCCCATAAGTTAACAATACATTAAAAAAAGAGGCATAGACATAAAACTCTGTCGTATCTGAATAGCTAACTGTTTCTAATTTACCTGTGTGTAGTCTGACCAAAAGGATATTCATCAGACGAGGTAAAACCGTAGCTAAACCATAAATTATTGTGTCTTTAAAAAACTTTTTTAGAACGCTCAATGTGTTTTATAATTTGAATTAAAAGAGTCTGTTTGAAACCAAGAAAATAAAGGCTAAATACTAGTTATTGCTTATTACGGTTTCTTGGTGGCGCACTTGGATATTGTTCCATTTGCTTTTCAACAATATTATCTATTTTAAAATACTTGGTTATACCATTTTCTATATAACTAATTACTGCTTGATTATCATTTAACTCAAAAGGCATTTCTGTAGTACTAGCTTTAAAATCTTCCCTTTGATTGGTTTCTGTAATTATACGTCCCATAAACAAACTACCATTACTTGGTTGTGATTGCAATATTACTTTTTGTCCTCTAAAATATAAGCTATCTAATTTTACAGAGTTTAATGCTGTTGTCACAGGAATAAATACATTTATACCAGAACCACCACCTTGAATACCTGCAATCCATTTTTGGTAATACGCCTTACTAGTTTTAAAGGGTGCGTCTTGCTCTAATTTTTGAGCAGAACTACACTGTACAAAAAACAAACTAGCTAAAACAGAAACACTTAAATATTTAAAAAATTGCATGATAAATTGTATTTAGTATAAAGGTACTTAATCAAAACGTATTCCATAAAAAAACCCTATTCAAATTGAATAAGGTTTTAATAAAATTATAAAATAAAACACTTAGTATACTATGTGCTCCTATTATCTTAGTTATTTAATGCTTCTGCACCACCAACAATCTCAAGGATCTCATTAGTAATAGAGGCTTGACGTGCTTTGTTGTAAGTTAACTTAAGTTGATCTCTTAACTCAGTAGCATTATCTGTTGCCTTGTGCATTGCTGTCATACGCGCACCATGCTCTGAAGCAAAACTATCTCTTATACCTTTGTATAATTGAGTCTTAAGTGACTTTGGTATTAACTCCTCAATAATTTCTAGCTTAGATGGCTCAAAGATATAATCAGAATTAGCATCAACTTCACCTTCCATTGGAATAATTGGTAAAAACTGCTCAGTCATTACTATTTGAGTTGCTGCATTTTTAAATTTATTGTAAACGATTTCAATTTTATCAAATTCGCCTTCATTAAATTTATTCATTAACATCTCTGCAATATCAGCAACGTTATTGAATGTTAAATCATCAAATATTCTGCTTTGATTTTCGATAACAAGTCCCTTTTTAGAAAATGCATCGTTAGACTTTTTTCCTATTGCTAAAACAGATACTTTTTTACCTGCATACACATTAGAAATCAAGTTTTGTGTTTGCTTAATAATGTTAGAATTAAAAGCACCACATAAACCTCTATTAGAAGTTATAGATACAATTAATACATTATTAACGTCGCGTTGTTCAGCAAATTTACTTCCTGCATCTTCATCTAAAGTTGCACTTAAACTTTGTAAAAGCTCAGTTAACTTGTCCGAATAAGGTCGCATTGCTGTAATAGCATCTTGAGCTTTTTTCAATTTAGCAGCAGATACCATTTTCATGGCACTAGTAATCTGCATCGTTGAAGATACTGAAGCTATTCTGTTACGTATTTCTTTTAAATTAGCCATTTTTATTATCCTAAGTCCTTTCCTAAAAAAGGACTTTTTAAAATGTTATACTTTACAAACTCTCGTTTCTCTTTAAAAAGAGATAGGAAGAATACTATGCTCTATACTTAGCAGATAATTCTTTAGCAACAACTGTTAACACATCTGTAACTTCATCCGTTAATTTTCCAGCTTTTAAACTATCTAATATATTTCTATGTTTAGCATTTAAAAACTCTAAATAATCACGTTGAAATTCTTTAACTTTTTCAACAGGAACATCTTTTAATAAGTTTTTAGAACCGGCATAAATAATTGCTACTTGATCTTCAACTTTAAAAGGATCGTTTTGTGCTTGCTTTAAAATCTCAACATTACGTTTTCCTTTGTTGATTACATTTAAAGTAACTGCATCTAAATCTGAACCAAACTTAGCGAAAGCTTCAAGCTCACGGTATTGTGCTTGATCAAGTTTTAAAGTACCAGACACCTTTTTCATTGATTTAATCTGTGCATTACCTCCAACACGAGATACAGAAATACCTACGTTAATTGCTGGACGAACACCAGAGTTAAATAAATCTCCATCTAAGAAAATTTGCCCATCTGTAATAGAAATTACGTTAGTAGGGATATATGCCGAAACGTCTCCTGCTTGTGTTTCAATAATTGGCAAAGCAGTAAGAGAACCACCACCTTTTACGATTGGTTTTAATGAATCTGGTAAATCATTCATCTCTCTTGCAATTGCATCATTATTAATGATTTTTGCAGAACGTTCTAATAATCTTGAGTGTAAATAAAATACATCTCCAGGATACGCCTCACGTCCCGGTGGACGTCTTAATAATAAAGATACCTCACGGTAAGCAACTGCTTGCTTTGATAAATCATCAAATACAATTAAAGCTGGTCTACCAGTATCTCTAAAATATTCTCCAATAGATGCTCCTGTAAACGGTGCATATACCTGCATTGCTGCTGGATCTGATGCGTTAGCTGCTACTATCGTAGTATACGCTAATGCTCCTTTTTCTTCTAATGTTTTAGCAATAAGTGCTACTGTTGCAGCCTTTTGACCAATTGCAACATATATACAATATACAGGTTCTCCTGCATCGTAAAATTCTTTTTGATTTAAGATAGCATCAATACAAACTGCAGTTTTACCTGTTTGTCTGTCACCAATAACTAACTCACGTTGCCCTCTACCAACTGGGATCATAGCATCAATAGCTTTAATTCCTGTTTGTAATGGCTCTGTTACTGGCTCTCTGTAGATAACTCCTGGTGCTTTACGCTCTAGAGGCATCTCATAAGTTGTTCCAGTAATTGGTCCTTTACCATCAATTGGGTTACCTAGTGTATCTACAACACGTCCAACAATACCTTCACCTACTTTAACAGATGCGATACGATTAGTACGTTTTACTGTAGATCCTTCTCTAACTCCTACTGAAGTTCCTAAAAGTACAATACCTACATTATCTTCTTCAAGGTTAAGTACGATACCTTCTAATCCACCGTCGAATTCTACTAATTCACCATATTGTGCGTTAGCTAATCCGTAAGCTCGTACAATACCATCACCTACTGTTAATACTGTTCCAACCTCGTCTAATGAAGCGCTAGCTTCAAAACCTGAAAGTTGTTGTTTTAAGATTGCTGATACTTCAGCTGGTTTTACTTCTGCCATCTTTATTGATATTTAGACCCTTCGACAAACTCAGGGTAAGTCTTAGTTTATTGTAAATTCTCTTTTTAACTTGCTTAATTGGTCAGCGATACTAGCATTATACTGTGTATCTCCAACTCTTAGAATAAAACCACCTAAAATGCTTTCATCTACTATATTTTTAATTGCTGCCTCTTTACCTGTAAGCTCCTTAACTTTTGCTAAAACTTTAGCTTCTAAAGCTTCTGTTAAAGGCACTGCTGTAGTAACGGTTGCAATTTGACTACCTTTTTGTTGCTCAAACAAAGTTATAAACTTTGAGGCTACATGTGGTAATAGGTCTACACGCTTATTAGTAATTAAGGTATCTATTAAATTAACCGTTGCCTGGTTAATACCTTTAAAAATTTCTAATAACGCTGATTTTTTAATACTTGCACTAATTACAGGACTGTAAAGCATGTCTTTTAAGTCTTTACTTTGCGCTACTGTATTATTTATTAGCTCCATGTCAGTATTTACAGCCTCAGCTATATTATTATCTGTAGCTAAACTTAAAACCGCTTTTGCGTAACGTATTGCTGCTCTTTCTCCTGCCATGTTTTGACTAGTTTAATTTAGCATCATTTAACATAGACTCTACTAATTGTAGTTGTTTGTCTTTGTTAGATAATTCTTGACCTACTACTTTTTCTGCAATTTGTAAAGATAAACCTGCAACATGACCTTTTAATTCTGCCATAGCTGCTTTCTTTTCGCTTTCAATAGCAGCTTGTGCTTGAGCAATCATATTGTTTGCTTGTGCTTGAGCTTCCGTTTTAGCGTCTTCAATCATTTTATTCTTTAATTCTCTTGCTTCTTTAAGCATAGACTCACGTTCTGCACGTGCTTCTTTTAATAACTTCTCGTTATCTGCTTGAAGATTTTGCATTTCTAACTTAGCATTTTCAGCTGAGTCTAATGCATTTTGTATACCGTCTTCACGAGTTTGTAAAGCGTCTAGAATAGGCTTCCATGCAAATTTTCTCATTAATATAATTAATATTAATAAGATAACACCTTGCATTACAAACAAGCCTACTGAAAAATCGTTTAATAAAGTTTCCATACTATATAGATTACTATAATTGTCTTTTTGTTTAATTTAAAACAGTTTCTGCAACCAACCGTTGCAGAAAGCTGTTTCTTTTTGTTTTAGGATTATGCTCCTAAGATTAACGCACCGAATGCTAAACCTTCTAATAAGGCTCCGATAATGATCATTGCAGTTTGGATTTTTCCAGCTGCTTCAGGTTGACGAGCAATACCTTCCATTGCTTTTCCTCCAATTTGACCTAATCCGATTCCTCCACCGATTACGATTAACCCTGCTCCAATTAAATTGTACATACTAATTTGGTTTTATAAATATTAATTAAACAAATTCTTGTTAGTGATGATCGTCGTGTTCTTCGACTGCCATTCCTATAAATAACGATGATAACATCGTGAAAATAAACGCTTGTAAAAAGGCTACTAAAATTTCAATAACCGAAATAAATAATGCTAACACTAAAGACATCCCTGTTGATCCAACAGCTCCAAATGATTCTTTCATTGTTATCATTAATGCTATTAAGCTCATTACAACAAAGTGACCTGCTGTCATGTTTGCAAATAAACGAACTAATAATGAGAAAGGTTTAATTAAAATAAAACCTACTAACTCTATTACTGCTAATATTGGACGTAAAATTACAGGTACACCTGGCATCCATAATGTGTGCTTCCAAAAATCTTTACTTGCACTAAATAAATATATAACTGCTGTAAAAATTGCTAAACATGCTGTTACTGCGATCTGACCTGTAACATTAAATCCTATTGGTGTTAATCCTAATAAGTTTAAGATCCAGATAAAGAAAAATACAGTTAGTAAAAACCCCATGAATTTACGGTATTTTTTCTCTCCAATATTTGGCTTTGCAATATCATCTCTTACATATATTACTAAAGGCTCTAAAACTCTACTAATACCTTTTGGTACTGAATGTCCTTTTTTATACCCTCTTGCTAATGCACTAAAACCTAATAACATTAAAACTCCAGTTAATAACATTCCAACTACAGATTTTGTGATTGAAAAATCTATAACTTTATGTGCATTTGTTGGATGATGTTTCTCATCAAAAGCTACTGTTGTTGCTCCTGCATCCAACTCGTATATTTTACTGTGTAGTTTTACTAAACGTGTATCTCCTTTAGTTACAATTTCGCTTCCACTATCATCATGATGAAAAGCAGAAGACATAAATGTTTTTAAACCATCTTTAGTCCAAACGATAACTGGTAATGGAAAACTATAATGCGTTCCAGACTCATTATGAGTGAAAAAGTGAAAATCGTGAGAATCTTTTAAGTGATGTTTGATATACTCCTTAATTTCTTGAGCAGTGTTCACTTGATTCCCTGGTTCTTGTTTAGTATCGTCTCCATAAGAAGAGACTGAAAATAACATTAGAACTAATATTGTTATAAAATTGATAGATTTTTTTGCCAACATCATACTTTTTGTAACTAATAAATTTATGGTCTGTAAATTTTGTGCAAATGTAAGTAATAATTTAAAAAGGTAAACGCTTTTTTTAATTAGATTTTTTTTATGTCCAACCTTATCGCTATAACACTATACTTCACACACTTACTTGCTTTTTAATAATTTGGCAATACAAGCTGTTTCTACTATTAAAAACAAAAAAAACGGTATTACTAAGCCTAAACGATCTGTTAAGGTCAAATCTTTGATTGAAAAGATGGTGCTTTTAAATAATAATATAAAAGTTCCTATTTTCAAAAACATCAATGTAAGATAAGCTGTCCCTATTTGATTAGGCATTTTATCGTGTATAATCTCGATACCTAAATAGACTATTAAAACAGCAATACCATGAAAGATATAAAGCTTTTGTAAAGAGTACGGTACGTTATCGTCCGTTAAGTAGCTTTGAAGATTATAGGCTACTACTAATATTACAAGTATTGAAGCAACGACATATAAAATACGTTTATTCATTTTTGTTTTTTTGATTGTTAGTGATTTTTATAACTTGTTTGATTACCGCATACATGGCTATAAACACAGCTATTAATGTTATTGTTTTAAAATAAAATTGATTGTCGCTACCATAATTAGTATCCAACCAACTACCCAATAGACTTCCTAGCCAAATGGTAATTCCCATTTGGAATGCTATTGAAGTAAACCTAATATAAGGATTAAGCTGTTTTTTTGGTTTTCGAGCCACTATTTAGATCTTTTACAGTGGTTTTCATAACGCAAGACACATTAAAAGTTGCCCCAGGCTCTACCGCTAATTTCTGAGTAATTACATCCCCTTCGATATACGCTGTAGATTTTAACGTAAGTGTTTCTGTAAGCTCTAAAGTACCGGTAAGTTTACCTTCAAAATACGCATTACTACACTTTAATTTTCCTATTATTTCTCCTTCTTTACCAATAACAACTTTTCCAGAAGTTTCTATATTACCTTCTATTGTACCGTCAACTCTTATATCACCATCACTAAAAAAGTCTCCTACTATTTTTGTGCCTTTTGCTATTATATTTTGAATAGAAAACTGCTCTTGCTGCTTGTTTTTCATTTTAAAGGGAAATTATTTAATTGCTAAATATTCGTTTAGATTTTTATGTATTTGAAGCGTCTTATAGTTATCAGACGAAATTCCAAAATAAGGTCTGCTAATTTTATACTTATCCTCTGCTTTCAATATATCTGCAAAGCCTTTTGCGCCTTCAACACTTTTTAAACCATGCACAACAACAAATGTTGTTTCTGCATTAAATATATCTACAGACGTTGACATATTATAATACGTAATTTTTTGCGTTACCTCATCCAAAATCTCTTTGAAGCTACTAATAGCTTCTAACTCATTGTTACTAAACTGAAACACAACTTTAAACTTAGTAGACTCAGTATCTGGCTTAAACGTTTTATCACTAACCGATTTTAAGCTAGCTATAATAGATTGCGCCTGAATGGCTTCTTCTGTATTAGCAAATGTTAAAGCAACATCGTTAAGCCCATCAACATAGGCTTGATATCCGTTTAATCTTCCCTCTGCAGTTGCTTTAAGCAATGCAAATTTAGGAACCATACCATCACCATCAAAAAAGGACATGTACTTTTTAGAACGCGTAATGACTTGCTGGTATTCTTGTCCTTCTAATAACTTATAAGTGTCTTCATATAAACTTTCCGGACTACTATCATCTCTTGTTGCTGCTAATTCTGGGTTTTTCAAAATCTCAGCATATCTAGAATTTGCATGATTAGCAATAATGTCTGCTTTGGCGATAGAAGCCTCATCATTTTGTCCTAAGATCTCGTAAATCTTAAACAAATTATATTTTGATGGCAAGACTAATTTCTCTTCTGGATTACTATCTAATAAGTTTAAAAATTTACTTTTAGACAAGTTATACTCTTTAAACTTCTCTTTATAGATTAACCCTAATTGGTAATACGCATAATTACGATCTTTTTTAATGCTGTCTAACTCTTTTTCTGTTGAAGGTAGTTGCGACATATAAAAGTCAGGATTTAATAACACATTATCTTCATCCTCCAATGCAGAGACATCTAAATCCGATTGATTAGCAAATCCTCCTGCTCTGGCAGAAAACCATCTCCAATTGTCTTCGTTTTTACGTTCTCCCCAAATACGTGAAAATTCGTTTTTACCATATGCAACAGTACTTGGATTATAAAAGTAAAAGTTAGAACCCGCTCCTGGCAAACCACCTCTTGGTGTGATTGTATTATTAAACAAATTGTCATTTGTTGCTAATCCACTTTTACGTGCTTCTATTTCTAATTTTTCTTTTGCTGCTTCTAAGCGCTGTTTTAATGTATTGGTGTAGTCTGTAAAAAACGCTAAACGTTCTGCTTCCGGCATTTTTACTAGTCTAAGAATACTGTCATTAACCTCAGCAATACCTTCGTAATAAATAACATCATCTAAGTTTTCGCGTTTACGCTTAATAGTACGGAATGGCTTACTGTTTTCTACCATGCTTGTCATTGTACTATCAAAGTACGCACCTGCAAATTTGTAGTTGTTTCTGTCAAAGTAAAAATCGCCTAAAGTCTCATAGTTTTTAGCAACTAAAATTCTATCCTTAGATTTTTCTCTTAAAGACTTATTGTAATACGCAACCGCTAAAGAATCTGATTTATTAGCTAAATGATACTCGCCAATTTGATGATAAATCTTATCTAAATATGGACGATTTTCTCTATCTTTTTCTAACTTACTTAAGTGCTTTAAAAATGCTATTTTATCACCTTTATCGTAATCAAAGTTTTTTGCTTTTTCTATTTGAGCCGCCATTAAGTAACGACGTGGAATTTTTCGGTTTAAGTCAATAACCTCATCAAATGCAAGGTTAGCACTGTCTTTATAAGTTAGCACATTGTAAAGTTGTCCTTTTATAAAGTTGAAACGTCCTTTTTCGTCATTAACTTTAGTTGCTTTTGATGCAATTTTAATTTGGGTTAATGCGCTGTCTAAAGATTTTGTGTTAATATAAGCTTGTGCTAAGATTGAAGTCGCATCTGCTAATTCTTGTCCTTCTAACTCTTCTTGCTCGATAAGACGTTTAAGATTTGTAATAGCCAACTCGTCATTTTCTAAACGCATGTTGGTTTTTTCTCTCCATACCTTTGCAGTGTTAATCTTATCTGACGCTGGATATTTGTAAAGGATGTAATTAAAAGCTTCTAATGCTGGCACAAAACGTTGATCAAAATATCTTGCTTCTCCTAACAATAAATAAGCTTCGTCAATTTGCGGGTTATATTCTTTACCCTGAATATTCATTCCGTGTTTCTGAATTGCTTTTACCGCTTTTTCTTCTGCTTTTGTAAAATCTTGATTTTTTGATTGACCAGGTAATACAATCTCTTCACTAACTTGCATACGCTCTACCGGTAAAATCTCCCAATAGTTGTCCTTGTAGTCGTTGTTTAGATTATCTCGACCTTGTTTTAAGGCTTCAAAACCATTAAACAAAGCGTTATATTCTGCAGTAACTGCATGAAAACTACGATTTATGAAGCTGTTTTTTTTTCTTGAACAACTAGTGACTGTTGCTAAGATTAATCCCGAAACTATACAAATTTTTAATGCTATCTTCAATGCGGTTGTATTTTGTGTAATACATAACTAATTAATGCAGAAAATAGTATTAATACAGACTGCAAGTCCGTAAAAATAAGCATCTTTTTTACTTTTTTCGAAAAAATGAACTGAAACTTACTTTTAAGCCACGTCTACCGCACCCGAAAAGTGTGCTTCTAATTCTTTTAAAGTAGCCTCACTAGTTTGTATATCCTTAATTACGTGCCCCTTATCTAACACAACAATACGCTCGCACACATCTGTAACATGCATTAAATCATGACTAGATACCAACACTGTTACTCCTTTTGTCTCCGCTAAATCTTTAATAATTTCCTTTAGTCTAATTTGTGTTGTTGGATCTAAATTAGCAAAAGGTTCGTCTAAAATAATCACTTCAGGATTACCTATAAGCGCAGCAACAATACCTGCCTTTTTTTGGTTTCCTTTACTTAAATCACGAAGATATTTTTTCTGACCAAGAATTTCGCCATGAAAGAAATCTGCAAACTGAGCCACTAAATTATCTACATCTTGCTTGTTTTGACCACGTAAATCACCGATAAAATAAAAGTATTCTTCTGGGGTTAAATAGCCTATCAAAAAACTTTCGTCTATAAATGCAGAAGTAAACGGTTTCCAGTCTTCACTTTGACTTACTAAAATACCATTGTTTTTAATATCTCCTGTTGTTGGTCTTATTAAATCTAAAAGCAAACTAAAATAGGTTGTTTTTCCTGCTCCATTATTACCTACAAGCCCAAAACTTTGACCTTTAGGAATGTCTAAACTAGAAATATTTAATACTTCTTTTCCGCTATATTTTTTTGAAAGATTTGTTGTTGTTATCATGATGTAGTAGTTGTAAAGGTTGATTTAATTGAATTGATTAATTGTCTTCATTAAAAGCTTTGACCATCTCATATTTAGAAGCCAAGTACTTTTTGGTAATAAAGCGCATTGTTTTTTGATGAAATATAATACCTATTAATCCTAAAGCTATTAGTGCAGAAATACCTGCATAAAAACCTACAAAATAGGTTAACGATCCAAAAATGGCTAGCGGAATTAATAACAACGGAATACCAATAATCCATTGTACTGCTCCAGTCCCTTGGTAGTTAAAAGCTGCGCGTTGGTTTAGGTCTATTTTTTTTCGGTTAAAAGACCCACCAAGCATAATTACGTAAGTATTAATACCAATATTATAGACGGCTGCTGCAAAATGTGCAACTAAGATTTTCCATCCAAAATACACATACGGTATACTTAACACAAACATGATAATAACGCTTAACATCATTAAGGTATATTTAGATTTTAAATACTGCTCATACTTGATGTTCTGGCTCATTAACATTTTGTAATAACCACTATCCCATGCAGGAATAAATTGCCCAAAGTTGATTAAAAATATCCCTGTTACAAACACACCAATAAAACCATACATTATTGGCATATCTCTGTACATTGGTTGTGGGTAAAAAAACAATCCATACAAAAGTCCAATTACCAAAATAAACACTGCAGACCTTGGACGTTTATTACGCCAGATTAGTTTTAAATCTAATTGCATAAATGGTGCAACCTCTCCGAAACGTTTAGTCCAACCTAAATCTGAAGTCGTGACTTCTTTTATTTTTGTTTTAAGTGAATTGTCTAAGTATAATTTTTTGATCAGTATTTTATGATTAAAAACAAATAGCCCAATTAATATCGCCAAAAGCACCAATAAATACAAAGGATTATTAGTAATAGCTAACATGGCTGATGATAATAAGTCAGCAAAATTGACAATATTAAAATGGTTTAACCCAAATAATGCTCCTGCAAAAAGTATGATTGGAAGGAACGAAAACTCTGTATCTGCCGAGAAACTTTCAATAATAAAATTTAAAAAATTATTAATCAACGTTAGTAATAGCATCGCTAACAACCATGTAATAACTCTAGTAACATCGTAATCCTTAGTTATTAAAACAATACTAAATGGCACAATTGCAAATAAAGGCAGAAAGTTAAAAAAAGATAACGCAGACTTACCTAAAACATAATTAACCACTGTACGCCTTTTAATTGGCACGGTTAATAAAGGTTTTACGCTCATAACTGGAAGTTTTTGCAAGAAGAAGCGTAGCATTAAATCTGCTAAAAACCAGAAAAACAATAATGTATTGACCACCACAAAAGGATCTTTGTCTGGAAACGTATTTTTAAGCGCTGGATAAATAAAAACACCTAAAGACAAAAAGACAGCTATAAAATATAAGGCAAAAAACCCCATCAATATTTTTATAGCTAAGCCTTTACCAAAGTTGGAAGACCGTATAAAAGATTTCCATTCTAGACTTAAAAATTTACTAATCATAGTGGTTAATGTTTGGTTGGTTTAATAGATAAGTATACAAATGTGTAAAAATGTTACAAACAAAATTCTGGATAGGTTTCATTTAAAAGTTGTTCTGCTTTGTTTGGTATAACCTCAAAACTAATATACATCCACAAACAAAACAGTGTAGAGAAAATAGAGACAGCAAAAACAATGTACGGATTATCAAAAATGTTGTCCGAAAAATTATACCATTGTGGTAATTGGGTTAACAGTATTATGGCAGATCCACCTGCTTGTTTAAATATTATTTCTTCTAACATCCATTTTTTATTGGACAATGCTTTACGCTGTTTAAATTGTCTGTTTAACTGTGTGCTTTTATAGATTGTAAAAACACATATTATTACAAAAAGACCAATTAAAAACGATTTTGCAAAAATGGTAGACAACCCTAAATAAATACCAAAAAATAAAGCTAGCGTAGTAATTAATTTAGGAAACGTAAACCATTGCTTAAGTTCTGTCCATAAGTATTTAAAGTAGCGTTTATTCATTGCTTTTTGACGACGTTCTAACACGTCCATAAAGCCAAAGACTCCAAATTTTTTGAAAGCTTTATCTCTAGCATCTTCAAAAGACAAGCTGGTTTGCGTTTGCCAAACAGACTCAATATCGTTAGCTAAGTGATCTACTAATTCGGTTTGTAAATCGTAATGCTCCACGTAATGTTGCCTTGTAAAGGCATATAGGTTTTCTATTTGAGGTGGGGTTAACTTCATATTAAATTATACTGTTGCTTATAATCATTAAAAATTTCTAAATATACTTTCAAACCTGATCGCACTAATGGATAGCACACAATGGTTAGTATAAATAAAATGTAATAGGGTTTACTGGCTTGATCATCATAAAAACCATTAAATGATAACAATACCAAATTGTAAATATTCCATGGTAATCCAATTATCCCAATAGATAATACAATATTTAAAGATCGTCTTGCCATTTTACTTATAGCCGAATGGTAACCACTATAAAAAGTAGGTATTGTTAAAATTATAAATCCTAAGATCAAAGTTGCCTTAATATTTAAAATAAAACAGAGGTAAAACATCACACAAAATAATAGATACTCTAGTAAAAACTTTGGCGATTTAATTAGTTGTTTTAACCCTTGCCAATGTAACCGTCTATACTTTTTACCAATGTCTTTTTGCTTTTGTTTTTCAAAATCCTTAAAGCCCTGGTTGTCGGCATACAAACCTTGTTTCATTAACTTACCATGATAAATACCATGTACTTTAGTTTGGTTACCAAACGCTTGGTGGGTTACCAGTAAGGCTTTATCAAAAGACATCCCGTTAATATTCATATAATCCTCTACTGACAATGCAATATGATCTAACAATTCTAATCGTACATCCCAGTATTTTACCTCATTTTTAATAAGGTAATTATCGATGTATTGTATTTGCTCTTTGGTTAACTTCATTAAAAATTATGCTGCTATTTTATATTGATAATACAGTGCTTTTTGGTCTTTATAAATTTGTCTTGACACAACTTCTGACGCAATACAAAACAGAAAAGAAATCACCCATAAAACAATAAACCAAAGTATGCCTTGACCTTCAACAAAACTTGATTTAAAAAGTGTAAGAGAAAAACTAAATAACTGAGTCAACATATTTACAAACTGCGAAACGGATTGCATATAACTTAATGACAAATGTTTTTTATTATCTATTGTTTTACGCCTATAAGACCACCAAAATGAAAGAATAGTAAAAGCAAATAATACACCTACTAAACTATTAAAAAAGTATACTTTAACCTCAACAACATTAAAAAGGGTGATTAATACATACATTAAAGCTGCTGTAATAATAATTTTAGGCAAACTAAAAAAGGATATTAGGTACTTAAAAACCCTTTTATAAAAAGATTTTTCAATTTGCTTAGTTCTATTAGTTATTAACGGTCTGAAGCCTTTTGTCCCAAAAGCTATTTTCGCTTTTGTTACTGCATCCTCAAAAGGCAACTTTGGATTGTCTTCTAAAATTTGAGCAGCAGCATCAACCAAGTGGTCAACTAATTCGATTTTTAAATCAAACCATTCTATACCGCTTTTTTCAACGTAGGTATCTATGTATTGTATTTGGTCTTTGGTTAACTTCATTATTTAGATAATAGTTTTTGAATACTCTAAAATCTTATTCTTTTTGTTACGTAACTCGATGCCTCCAGCTATGTTAAATAAAATTGCTAAAAACCAAAAGGCGATAAAAAAATATTGGTTTTCTAACCATGGTTTAGCTACTCCCATAGTGTATAAAAATAAAGAAGGTAAAGCCATTATTGAATATAAAGGCTGTGCCATTTGCAACTTTTTAAAGGTTTTATGATGAGAATAACCCGTTATAAGCGCCCAAAAATGTATAATTGACAGACTAACTATAAGTATTAAAGTAAATGCTGTATTTAGCTGCAATTGCTGCATCCAATACACTGCAAATCCAAATGCTATAGTAAAGGGAAGATAATTAGGCTTATAAAAAAACATCGCTAAACGTCGCCACATTTCTCTTTGATAACTCCAATGGATTGTTTTTTGACGTTTCTTTTCAAAGTCTTTTATAAAATCAATTTTAGACTTAAGATAGTCTACTAATTGCTCTTCTTTATTTGACGCTTCAAATCCTGATGCTAAATGATCAATAAGTTCTAATCTAACATCTACAAATTTCACCTTAAGTTTAATCAGGTAATTATCTATAAACTGTATGTTTTCTTGACTTAACTTCATATTAATCTAAACTAAATTTAGGACTCATAAAGGTCTCCATCGTTTTAATATAATCCTTAAGTTCTTCCAATTTACTAACCGTTTCTTTATTACCTTTTTCGGTAAGTTTGTAGTATTTACGCAAACGGTTATCTACTTTTTTAACTTCGACATCCAACAACCCTTCGGCCTCTAACTTATGTAACGCAGGATACAGAGCACCTTCGGTAATATTAAGTTCACCTTTAGTAATTGCTTTCACTTTTTGCGTCATTTCGTAACCATACATTTTTTCGCTTTCATTTAAAAGCTTTAAAATAATAGTGGTCAGACTACCCTTATATAATTTTGAATTTGCCATATTACAAACATACATAATTTTCTTATGCATAATAAACTTATGTATTAATTTTTTTCTAAACAGCGGGCAAAACGGTAAAGCTTCATTATTTTTACATAAAAATTAAAACCATGTCTCAATTTAATACACTAACTATTTCGGATATCACACGTCAAACAGACCAATGTGTTACTTTGACTTTTAATGTACCAGACCACTTAAAACAAGACTACGCGTTTAAAGCTGGACAATATATTACACTAAAAACTAAAATTAACGATGCAGAAGTAAGACGTGATTACTCATTATGTTCTTCTCCGTCAAGCGGAAAACTTACCGTTGCGGTTAAAGCAGTACCAAACGGAACCTTTAGTACTTACGCTAACAACAGTTTAAAAGTTGGAGACACTTTAGACGTTGCAAAACCTCAAGGTCGTTTTGTTTTTGAACCAAAACCTACAGAAGAACGCACCATTGCAGCCTTTGCTGCCGGAAGTGGTATTACACCAATATTAAGTATTGCAAAAACAGTTTTAGAACAAGAACCTAAAAGTCACTTTGTACTGGTATATGGTAACAAAACACAAAATGACACCATATTTTTAGAAGAATTATTAGCCCTACACCATAAATATGTAGATCGTTTTTACATTCAGTTTTTATACAGCCAATCTCAAGAAGAGAATGCCTTATTTGGACGTATCGAAAAAAGTACAGTTAACTTAATTGTTAAAAACAAATACAAACATGTTACCATAGATAACTTTTACCTTTGTGGACCAGAAGCTATGATTAACACTGCAAAAGAGGTGTTAATTGAAAATGATATTGCCAAAAGCAGTATTCATTTTGAATTATTTACAGCCGCTACACAAGCAACAACTGAGACTGTAAACACAAGTGAAGGCAACTCTGAAATTACGGTTACTGTAGATGATGAGTCTGAAACGTTTATCATGTCGCAAAAACAAACCATACTTGAAGCTGCATTAAAACAAGACTTAGATGCACCATATTCTTGCCAAGGCGGTGTATGTAGTAGTTGTATTGCTAGAGTTGTAGATGGTAAAGCAGTTATGAGACAAAACAACATATTAACAGATGCAGAAGTTGCAGAAGGCTTAATACTTACTTGTCAAGCACATCCTACAACACCTGCTTTAACTGTGGATTATGACGACGTATAATACATAGTTGTGCAGTTAGTCGATTTTAAATGATTTTAATCGAAAGCACTTTAAAACCGACCTTCAAAAAATAGAATAAGTAGTCAATCCCATAGATTTGTATCAGATTATAACACTAAAATTTGTTAGTTTAAGGGATAATATTAATTTTATATTAGTAGTTAAAATCAGAAGCCTCAATTTATATTGAGGCTTTTTTTTGTGTCCTATATTTACAATAAAAAAATTCCGTCCACTTGACCATTATTTTATCCTCTACTTCAATATTAGCAATGCAAACCAATATATAAGATCAATAAAAAAAACGTAATTACGCAGGCAAGGACTTTATATAACATTTCAATTTATACTAGACAATCTAGTATTGAATTAGCATTCAATAAGTGTTTAAATCGTGATAGTAATTTCTTTTTGAATAGAAAACAATCAAAAAACAGTTATTCACCCCTTTTAATAGCTTTTAATCGAAAGCACTTTAAAACCGACCTTCAATAAAGACGATAAGCAGAACATCGGCTACATTTGTAACAGATTATAACGCTAAAATTTGTTAGTTTAAGGGATAATATTAATTTCATATTAGTAGTTAAAATCAGAAAGCCTCAATGTAAATTGAGGCTTTTTTTATGCTTTTAACACCGCTTTTACTCGGTCTATAATTTGCAACGGTTGTATCGTCCCCGCTACCGTTTTATAGTCTTCGGGATATTTATTACCATAAATAGAAGTTGGCAATTTTGGATAGGCTTCTATATCTGGCACTACATTATTAGCATTTGGTTGGTTAAACGCACCAAAACCAGCATACGGATGTGTTACCCCCCAAATAGTAACCACGTTTACACCTAGCATAGCTGCTAAATGCGCGTTACCAGAATCCATACTAATCATAACGTCCAAATTAGAGATTAAATCCAACTCTTGGTTTAATCCATATTGTCCAGCGACATTAATAACGCTTTTATTATCTACCAGCAATGTATCTAGCTGTGCTTTATCAGCCTTGCCTCCAAATAGAAAAATAATGTAATCTTTCTGTAATTCCGCAATAACAGTCTTCATTTGCTCCAAAGGATACATTTTAGAGGCGTATTGAGCAAAAGGCGCAATACCAATCCATTGTTTCCTGTTTTGCGTATCAACAGCTTCTAAAATAGTTTTCGGAATGGCTTTCTTATCAGAAAACTCAGGGTTACTTAAGTCCAATTTAAACCCTAAAGCCTCAAAAACATCCGCATAACGTTGGTGAGTGCTTTTTAAAGGCGCAAATAAATCACCAGAAACTAATGCTTTTTTCTCGTTACGACCTTTATCCAACTGTTTTACAGTTTTCCCTATTAAAAACAACTTTAATATTTTTGTTCTTAACACATTGTGCAAGTCCGCAACAGCATCCACCTTTAGCTTACGTATTGCTTTTGACAATTTAAAAAGTCCCAAAACACCTTTATGTTGGTCTTTTAAATCTATAGCAAACACCTCAACATTTTTTAAATCTCTAAAAAAAGGTGCAAAAAAAGGACGTGTTAAAACTGTTAATTTAACACCAGGATATTGCTTATTAAAAGCGCGTAACACAGGTACAGTCATAGCAACGTCTCCCATTGCTGAGAGACGAATGACTAAAATATGTTTTAGTGTTTTTGACATCTAGAAACGTCTTATATAAAAGACAAGTGTGTCTTATTATTTTTGATTTCTTAATACAGGATTAAGCTCGTCGTCATTATACATTTTCATTTGTTTATACACTTTCATGTACTTGTCTCCATTTTGGATATCCGTTAATAACGTATCAATTGCAGTACTTAAATCTACACGTTGCTCTAATAAAATATCAAATTTTATTTGACAAGCTGCTTTATGTGTCTCAGAAGCATCGGTTCTTGTTGCTTCTTCTTCCATATGGTATACTTTTAAAGCTAAAATTGATAATCTATCAACTCCCCAAGCCGGACTTTCTGTATTAATAGTCGCATCACTTTTAGGTGTTACGTTTTTATATTGTTCTAAAAAATAACTATCAATATACTCCACCATATCCGTACGATCTTGGTTAGAAGCATCAATTTTACGCTTTAACGTTAAGGCTGCAACTGGATCTATTTGTGGATCACGAATTATATCCTCGTAATGCCATTGTACAGTATCTATCCAACATTTACGGTATAAAAGGTGCTCTAATAAATGTGTGCTTTTATCGTAAATATTAGTAAACGGTTGGTCCACTGTATTAATAATATGGTACTTTTTTATAACGTCCTGAAATATGGTATTTGCTTTATCTGTAAACATCCTCTAATTTTTAAGACTGTAAAATTACATAAATTAAAATGAATTTTAGTTGGTACGTGTTTTGGCTTTTTAAATAATAGAGTAACTTTACTTTTTAAAGATCCAATAGTCATGCATATTCATAATTTATCAAAAGAAAATTCTATTTTAAATCAATTTATTGCTGAAATCAGAGATGTTTCTGTCCAAAATGACAGCATGCGTTTTAGACGAAACATTGAACGTATTGGTGAAGTTTTGGGTTATGAATTAAGCAAAGCTTTAGAATTTGAAACGAGATCTATTACTACTCCTTTAGCAACTATAACAACAGAAACTCCAAAAAATGATGTTGTTTTATGTTCTATACTTAGAGCAGGCGTCCCATTACACAATGGACTACTTAACTATTTTGACAAATCAGAAAATGCTTTTATATCTGCATACAGACATCATTTAGACAGTCCAGAAAGTTTTGAAATTGTTGTTGAGTATCTAGCGTGTCCTGATTTAACAGGAAAAACACTAATTCTTGCAGATCCCATGTTGGCTACCGGACAATCTTTAATTGCAACTTATAAAGCATTAGAGCCTTTTGGAAAACCAAAAAATGTCCATATTGTAGCTGCTATTGGTGCAGAGCCTGGTGTCGCGTTTTTAGAAGAAAATCTACCAGAAGACACTAATCTATGGATTGCTGCAATAGATCAAAGCTTAAATAACAAAGGCTATATTGTTCCTGGTTTAGGAGATGCTGGAGACTTAGCGTTTGGTGCAAAATTACAACACTAATAACACGACTGGAATAATAATTAGTAGTCCTAAAAAGACTTCTTTAAACCATTTTTCCTCAATTGTTTCTATGTAGTTGGTAATAATAACTGCTAATGGTGCAAATAGGAACAAAAATTCGCTACCATTTTTTTGAGGTGCAAATACCGTTATTGCTGCAGCAAACATGCATGAAAAAAATAGTAATTTATAAGATGGCCTGAAGCTTCGCATTTTTTTTCTAATATCTTTTAGATAAAATAAAGACGACCATATCCCAAAAGAAAGCAACATGGTTATAACAGTTATAAACTGAAGTGAGTTATAATTACTAAAATCAAAATTAACTGCTGGGTTAATGTGTAGTGCTAAAAAATAATCATCATAAAAAATTATAGAATAGCAAATAGCCAAAACAGCAACTGCTGCCAAACCTATAAACGGAACCAAATAGTGTTTTACTGTGGTTTCAGAAAACAATAATAATGCGATAAATATTAATGGAAAAAATACAATTGCCCAAAAATAAAACAACGTCGCAACACCAATTAACAAACCTGTGTCAAACAATTTTTTAATAACTTCTTTCTTAGACCTAACACTAATTAAACGCCTCAAGGCTAACAATATAAAAAAGTTAGATACCATGATTTTGTAATCCGAAAACACCTGAGGTATAGCTAGAAAAAACAAAGCAAATAGTAAAATTTCGTAGTTATTTTGTTGTGATAATAGGTTTTTAGATACTATAAAATCAAGCACTAAAATTGACAAAAAAGCGATTAAAAAAATCCCTCCTAAAATCCAAATAACAGGTTCCTGACCTACTACATTTGGGTACTTAAAAGGCAACAATAAACAAGCAATTAGTGTAATACTAAAAACAATTAAAAAATTAATTGGTTTGGATTTGCTAAAAATAGTTGTAATCATTAACTCTTTTTGTATTTTTGTATTATAAATATACTATTATATAATTATGAAAGATTTTTTTGAAGCTATACAAAGCCTATTTGTTGACGTATTATTTGCTCCTTTTGACATGCTAAAAGCATTAGAATTAGAAAACTGGTGGGCAGCAAACTTTATGTCTTGGATTTTTATCACTATCGGATTTGTAGCTTTTGTATATTGGATGATCCAATTAAAAGGTTACGCAGCTAATAATGAAGAAGACAAAAGTATCTCTTCACACTCATATCTATAAAACTTATAGGTCAAACCCTATATCTTTTCTATAATACATCTTATCAAAGCTAAGTTTATCTATGCTTTGGTAAGATTTTTTTATGGCCTCTTCGTACGTGTTTCCATAACTAGTTACAGCCATAACACGACCTCCAGAGGTTACAATAGCGCCATCTTTATTTTGTGCTCCTGCATGAAACACAATAGAATCGGTTACGTTTTCTACTCCTGTAATTACTTTTCCTTTTTGATACGCTTCCGGATAACCACCAGACACTAGCATAATTGTAGTTGCTGCTCTTGGGTCTACCTCAATAGTAATTTGATCTAACGTTTGATTAGCAATAGCTTGAAAAACCTCAACTAAATCATTTTTAAGTCTTGGCAAAACGACTTCTGTTTCAGGATCACCCAAACGCACATTATACTCGATAACCTTAGGCTCATCACCTACTTTTATCAATCCAATAAACACAAACCCTTTGTATGGTAAATTGTCTTTTTGCAAACCAGCAATCGTTGGTTTAACCACTTGCTCTTCTACTTTATCTAAAAACGCTTGGTTAGCAAAAGGCACTGGAGACACTGCTCCCATTCCTCCTGTATTTAAACCTGTATCACCTTCTCCGATACGTTTATAGTCTTTAGCTGTTGGTAATACTTTATAGTTTTTACCATCTGTTAGTACAAAACAACTTAATTCTATCCCGTCTAAAAATTCTTCAATAACAACTTTAGTACTTGCTTCGCCAAACTTAGCATCTACAAGCATACTTTTTAATTCGGCTTTAGCCTCAATTAAATCATTTAAAATAACAACCCCTTTACCTGCTGCCAAACCATCTGCCTTTAATACAAAAGGAGGACTTAAAGTTTCTAAAAACGCATACCCATCTTCCACAGTTTCTTTATTAAAACTTTGGTAAGCGGCTGTCGGGATATTGTGTCTGTATAAAAACTCCTTTGCAAACTCTTTACTACCTTCTAAAGTTGCAGCTGCTTGTTGTGGTCCAATAACTGCCACATTTTTAAGTGCTTTATCTGCCAAGAAAAAATCATGAATACCTAATACTAAAGGATCTTCAGGACCAACCACTACCATGGTAATATTGTTGTTTAATACCACATCTTTTATCGCTTGAAAATCGGTTACACTAACAGGGACATTTTTTGCAATTTGTGCTGTTCCAGAGTTTCCTGGTGCTACAAAAAGTGAGTTACATTTTGGGCTTTGTTTAAGCTTCCATGCAATTGTGTGTTCTCTTCCTCCTGATCCTAAAATTAAAATATTCATCGTAGTAATGTTGTGTTGTTGTTGTTTCCACAAAAATAATTATTTAAAAGAATTTGATTGACTTTAAATCCAATAGTTTTTTATTTCTTTATTTTACAAAAAATATATTGCATTGAAACAATTTGAATGGTCTTTACGGTTAAAAGGATTCCCTGTTAATGAAGCTAAAAAAACACAGGCTATTATTGATGGGTTTACCAAAGCTGATTATGCCAACTATTTAAGCAAACAGTTGCAGGCTATTGTTGCGTTTCATTTAGAGCACACCCCTTTTTACAAGGTATTATGTGGCGATATAAACACTTCAGATTGGCATACATTACCTGTGTTGACTAAAACCGACTTACAGCAGCCTTTGGCTGATCGTTTGTCTGACAAATACACTGTAAAAACGGTACACAAACATAAAACATCAGGCTCTTCCGGAACCCCGTTTGAATTTGCTAAAGATAATTTTGCACATGCCATGACTTGGGTGACGTTTATGCAACGCTATAGTTGGTTTAATATTGACTTAAACACCTCTAAACAGGCGCGTTTTTATGGCATTCCGTTAGACACAAAAGCATATTATAAAGAACGGTTAAAGGATTGGTTAGGGAATCGGTTTCGGTTTTCAGTATTTGATTTGAGCGATGCTGCTTTAGACAAAGTACTGCACAAATTTATGCGTACTAAGTTTAATTACATTAACGGTTACACAAGTGCTATTGTACAATTTGCGAAATATCTAGAACGTAAAAACATTATTTTAAAAGACGTTTGTCCCACTTTAAAAGTTTGTATTGTCACTTCTGAAATGTTATTTGAAGACGACAAAAAATTGTTAGAAAAACAGTTTAATATTAGTATTGTTAACGAATACGGTGCAGCCGAATTAGGGTTAATTGCTTTTGAAGACAAAAACGACAATTGGATGGTTAACTCTAACCATTTATACATCGAAATATTAGATAACAACAATCAACCAGTACCTTTTGGTCAACCCGGAAAAATAGTAATTACAGACTTATACAACCGTGCACATCCCTTTATAAGATACGAGCTAGGCGATTTAGGGCAACTGTCCGCAAAAAGCACGTTACAGCATCCAATTTTAGAATCTTTAACAGGACGTACAAGTGACTTTATTTCGCTTCCAAGCGGAAAAATTGCAGCAGGCTTAACCTTTTATTATGTGACTAAAACCGTCATGACCAAAGAAGCTAATGTAAAAGAGTTTATAATTGAACAAATTGAAATTGATACCTTTAAAATTGATTATGTTGCTACCGAAGCCTTAAGTAAAACGCAGCAAAAAGCAGTACAATTAGCTGTAGATAAGTATTTGGAACCTAATTTAAATTTGATTTTTGCACAGAAAGCTGTTTTAGAACGGGAAGTTAGTGGTAAACTGAAACAGTTTAGGTCTGGATTTTAAGCCCTTAGGTATTGAAAATAAAAACACAAGCAGATAATATACTTCTAGGGCTATTGAACTGTATTTACATGATACATAAGTACTATAAAAGCATGTCTAACCAGTATTTAATTTGATATCAAACATCAAATAAACACAGTGTGTCAACCAAAAATTAAAATACTAGCGCTAGTTAAAATTAAAATGCGTCAAAAATTGGTTTTTTAATGACTAAATCAAACGAGTTTCTAATTGACAAAGCTAAACTATGTTTTTTCTTACAGATAGCTAATAAATTAATCGGTTTTTTTATGCCTTTTGTCGAAAACATGCTGTTTCGCTCAATTCTTGCTGTGGTAAAAACCGCACTTTGGTGTTTTTTAAGTGTTTACAACCGTAATTACTGTGTTTTTCCTACAATTTGTAAGCTACTTTAAACATGATAATTCTTGGTAAAATAAAAGATTGACTATCCTGAATCAAAAAGTCACTAAAGTTATTGGTTTGTCTAAATTTAACATCAAAAATATTAGTAGCACTAAGCTCAAAACCCCACGGACTATCTTCGGTTTGATAAAACAAGCTGGCATTAGCCATATCAAATTGATTGGTGTTGTTTGTTGTTTTGTTATTAAAGGTATCTAAGCTGTAGTCTGCTTTAAAAATAAAGTTGTTTAAAAAATCATATTCTAAATTGGTAAAAAAACTGGTGTTTAAAAATTGAGTAAGATTTCCTCTAGATTTATAATTACTAGTGACATACTTATAACCAACCTCAATATTGGGATGGTTTTTAAAATTGGTTTCTAAGCTTAGCGTATTATTAAAATCTTTAGAACTATTTAAACTAGTATTTTGATTTACAATTTGATAGTAATCATTATAACTCCATCTAGAATTAAATTTCAGCTTTAGCTTTTTAATACTTTTAGAAATACGACCGGATACATTAACAGTTTGCTCTGGCTGATCAAACATAACAGATGTACTAAACTGCTCGATACCCTGTAATTGTATTGTGTTTTTTATGCTTTTTATACGCTTATTATACGTTGTACTTAGGTTATAATTTAACCCTCTAAACAAACTAAATCTATGATAACTAATACTTGCCGAATGGAATAATGTGTTGCTTAAATTAGCATCCCCTTTATAGACGCTATTAAAATTGTTTAACACAAAATTATTAGCGATCCTGTTAACAGCAGGAAAAGTAGCATCTAGCTTGTATTTTACACTTATTTTCTCAGAATTACTAAATTCTATTTTACTTGTAAATTGCGGTAATAACAACGTTTTAGAGTTAGCATTACGATTGGAAAAGGCATTGAGTTGCCAGTTATAAAAATGAAGATATGCTGCAGGCTTAAATGTCGCAATCCCTATTTGAAACTTGTACTCCAAGCCTAAATACGTATCTATTAAATTATAATGCAACCGATTATTAAAACCGGCAGTTTCAAAATTATTAATAGTCCCATCACTAAGCTGTTGTAAATCTGTAGTATTAAAACTATTAAATGCTGCATTTATACCCAAAGACATGTAAACGTGATTAAAATTATTTAGCACCCAATAGTCTTTTAAAATAGTATTGACACTATTGGTATTTACTGTTTTAGTCTGCTTTATATTATAATTTATATCCGTTTGCAAGGGTATTAAACCCTGTAATATTTGTTGGTCCGTCAACCAATTAGTTATAGGCTGATCGTTTTGATAACTATATGTACTTTGCAACGTTGCAGTGTGCGTTTTAGATAGCTTCCTGCTATAACTTAGATTTTGCTTTAGATTTAATCCTGTAACATTGTTAGTGGTGCTAATGGTATTATCCTGTGATGGATTAATAGTATTTATTACCCCTAAACCTTTGTTATTAGTCACTTTTACTACCGTGCTTACATTTAGGTCTTCTTTTACGGTTGGCTTATACTCTAAAGTTACTTTTCCTATTGTAAAAAAATTATCCAACGCATTGTTAGCAAAACGTTGCTCCGTAAATGGTTGATCAATGTTTTGATAGGTATTTAGGGTATTACTTGCTGTCGTGTTTTTTTCGTTATTAACAATCGCGTAAGCACTTAAATCTGTAGCAGCGTTAATGGATTGCCTGATGTTAAATGCCCCAAATTGGTTGGTGCTAGACTTATAGTCTTGATTATCTAAAAACTGCGCAAAATCGCTGCGATATAGTTTAAAATAGCTTCCTGCATCCGTTAACAACTTACCAATACCACCTTCAAACTCTAAATAGTCTTTTATGGTAAAACTTTTAACCCCTGTGTTATTAAGATCACCAATAACGTTAACATTGGTTTTGGGGCTGTAATAAAAAACACTTGGGTGCAACACATAGCGGTCTTTAATACCTGCACCAGCCTCTATGTCTCCAAACATAAAGTTTTTTTTGTCCTCTTTTAATTTGATATTTAAAGCCATGTCATCGCTATCTTGCAAACCTTTTAACATAGCCACATCACTATAGTTGTCTAAAACCTCAACTTTATCTACTGCATCCGCAGGAATATTATTAATTGCTAATTTACTATTACCCGTAAAAAAGGTTTTATTCTCCACTAAAACTTTAGTGACTTTAGTACCATTAACCGTGACATTACCGCTACGATCCACGTCTACACCTGGTAATTTTTTAAGGACATCCTTAAGTTTACGCTCTTCGCCTGTTACAAATTTATCCGTTAAATAAATAATAGTATCCTTTTTTACCACCATTGGCGGTGTATACTTTATAGTCACCTCATCTAATTGGTTTAGATTTTCTTTTAAAACGATATCTTTGAAGGTGTCTTTTTCTAAATTAAGATCTTCAATATTGGGTAAAAACCCTAAATAACTTGTTGTGACGGTATAATTTTGATTTTTTTGTAACTTTAAGTTATAAACCCCATCCTGATTTGTGATTGCAAAAGTAACATCTACACCGTCTGCACTTGGCACTGCTAATAGATTAGCATATTGCAAGGGTTGCTGTAAACTGTCCAAGACTTTACCTTGTATGGTAATGGTTTGGGCTTGTAGAGAAAATCCTGCTGTTAGAAGCAGGAATATTACAACATTGAACTTAAGGTTACAAACCATATCTCTAATTAATTTCTAGACATATTTGTAGCTTTTTTAACTACTTTATTAAACTCAATTTGAGAGATGTTTTTTCCTTTTTTGGGTAATTCTATTTTTATTTGATCATTACTAAATGAAATAGATTTTAAATAAGTCACAATACGTCCCTTTGTTAATTCCATAATTAATCCAGGTAAACCAGCATAACCTTCAGGTCCAGAATTAATATTTATTTCTGGAGTATACCAAGCAACAACCTCAACCTCGACATCTCCCCTTCTAGTTTCTACTATTTCTTTTTTTGTAGCTTTAAAACATTTGTAACTACCTACGTTTTTTGACTCTTTAGTTAACGTCCAACTGTTTATTGTGTCTTGTGATTTTACCAAAAAAATTTCTCCTAAAAAATCTTTTCTTATAACAGTCTCTTTGGTATTTAAATTAAAATAAATATCACCCTGGATCCCTGCTACAATTCTTGCCATTTTCAATCCCATTCCATCAACCTCCGATGATTCCAAAAAAACATTCTCTTTAAATAGAGTAAAATGCTTATTAAAAGATAGTTGATATTCTAATTTAGACAAATTCTCTTCCATTAATTTTATATGCCCTTTTACCTCTACAGAAACATTAGTTTCTTCAGTAATTGACTTTTTTAAATAAATAGCTATACCATTTTCGCTTTGTCCAAAGCAAACAAATGAGTAAAAAAATAAAAATATAATTATATTGATTTTCATATATAAATGAGTAAAAAATATTGACTGACCTATAAAGATCAGTCAATATTTTATTTTTAATTATTAGCTATACAATCATCAAAAAGTTGCTCAAACACATAATACTCAGTTTCATGATCCATATTATAAATTTGACCTATCGCAGTTGCTGCATTGTTAGCTAATGTAAAACAGTCTTTTTTAACTTCAAACGCCCCTTGTTCTTGATTTGATGCCATACTCATCATAAAAACCGCAACAAAAGTTATTCCTAATAATTTTTACATAATTTCTAAAATTTTAAATCAGTATTTTATTTTAACTGATTGGTTAATAATTTAATAATTAGCCGATAAAATTTAGTCGAGAGGATTAATTAATAGTTAGTCTTCTATCAATTAAAATAGTAATGTTAAGTCGAAATAAAAATAAAAAAAATAGCGATAGTTAAAACATTAATGCTGTGTAAAAAAAGATAATTTGCTCGACTAAAAACAAACCCTCTTTTTATAACACAAATCGAAACTAGGAATTATATTACAAAAAAGCTTTTTCTTAACCGCTTTTTTCTTACATTTTATCGAAAACAACCCAAAATACTCATTTTGTACTGTGGTAAAAACCGCACCTTGCTGTTTTTGATGCTATTACGGTTGTAAAACGTGATGTGTTTTTGTGATTTATGGAGTGCTTTTTAATTTACTTTGTAGATACAATCAATTTTGATTTAACAAAAAACTGCTCCCTTATAAAAATAAGCATTCGGTATAAAGATTTAAAAGTAGAAAAACCTAATCCTTTTTTATATACCCAATAATTATGCTGCAACAACTCTATTTTATTTGAAGACATAGAGTCGGGTCTAACACGATAGTAAGCCAAAGACTCCTGAATACCCAGAGCAGGTTTACCGGACTTTTTAATGGCAGACAACCATAATAACCAATCTTGACGTTTACGTAGGTTAGGCGCCATTATTTTGCCTAATATTTTAGCATTATAAACACCTGTTAGGTTACCAATGTAATTGGTTTTTAAATATTTGTTATAGCTAAGCTTTGGTAATACTTTGACTAATTTATGAAGCGGTTTGCTATACTGATCAATTTGCTCATAACTAGTGTAAGACACTGCGCAATTATTAGCTAACATAAACTTAATTTGAACTTCCAATTTATTAGGCTTCCACAAATCGTCAGCATCCAAAAAAGCAATAAAATCTCCACTAGCAGCAGTAATCCCTTTGTTTCTGGAGACTGCCGCACCAGCATTGGTTTGGTTTTTTAAGACTATAATATTAGAATACTTATTACTGTACTTATTAGCTAATGCTAGAGTATTATCTGTAGAGCAATCGTCTATTAATAACAACTCCCAATTAGAATAGGATTGATTTAATATACTAGCTACTGTTTCCTCTAGAAAGTCTTCTGAGTTATATATTGGTGTTATTATGGAAACTAATGGTGTCATTTATTAATAAGCTTCTTTCTGACCTCTAAAAACATTAATCATAGTTTTAAAAATGATTTTAATGTCTAATACTAGCGACCAGTTTTCGATATAATAATTATCAAATTTAATACGATTAATAATGTCTTCGTCATTTTTAATTTCGCCTCTAAACCCTCTTATTTGAGCTAATCCAGTAACACCTGGTTTTACGTTATGTCTAAAGATAAAATTATACTTATCAATTTTTTTAGAGTAGTCGTCCGTGTAAGATAACATATGAGGTCTAGGACCAACCACACTCATATCTCCTTTTAAAACGTTATAAAATTGAGGAAATTCGTCTAAACTAGTATGACGTAAAAACTTCCCGATTTTGGTAACTCTACTATCATTTTTAGTAATATAAGTCCCTTCTACTTCTTTATTAATTTTTAAAGATCTAAACTTATAACAATAAAACTCTTTATAGTTTATACCATTACGTTTGTGCTTATAAAATAATGGTCCTTTAGATTCTAACTTAATTAAAACAAACAAAATAGGTGTTAACCAAGACAAGATTAACACAAGAATTAGTAAAGCAAAAATAACATCAAAAAGGCGCTTTATAAATTTATTAAAGTCATTATTTAAAGCCACTTCAGGCATTGACAAAATAGGCAAGTAATTGTAATAGTCAGTTTTTAATCTTTTGGTAAGTAGCTTATTGGTTGTAGGTATAAATTTAATATTACAGTGATTAATCTCTGCATACTTAACGTAATCATTAACTTGTTTTTCTGTTAACTCGTCAATTGCACAATAGATTTCGTCAATTCCTTCGTCTTCATTTAAAAACTTAAAACTCTCTTCTATATTACCAGTAAACTCGTGATTATCAGAATTAGCAAATATCCCCTTAATACTATACCCTAAAGCTTTACGTTTTGTAAACAACTGCGTCAATTCTTGCGCACCTTCACCTTTTCCAATAATAACAACACGTCTTACATTACCACTTAAAAATGTACGGAACGACTTTAAGCCATAAAAACTTACTAATTTAACGGTACTAATCCCCACAAAACAGGACAACAAATACTCTAATGTTGTGTACGATTGTACATCAATACTTCTAAACACACCCATAAAAGCATATACTATTATTGTAAATGCTAAGCACTGTTTAATTATAACTGAAAAAATATTAATGGGTGATGTGTACCTATAAACTTCGTAAAATTTTAGAAAGGACGAAGATGCCAACCAAAGAATAGTGACATATATAAAGTATAATACATGTTTATTATTAAATAAATCTATCGTAAAATAATCAAGTTTTGATTGATTAAAATTGAAAAAGTAAAACGCTAAACCATTAATGACTACAAGATCAAAAATAATAAGAAAAGGTCTTAGCAACCAAGAGTACCTTCCGCGTTTATACTCCATAAGCTATTACTTGTTATAGTTTGAAAAATCTTTATGCTCGCTTTTATGTAGTTCTGCTTCAGTTAAATTTTTAAAGTAATCATACGTTTTTTTCATCCCTTCTGCTCTACCTACTTTCGGCTCCCAACCTAATAGGTTTTTAGCCAAAGTAATGTCTGGTTGACGTTGCATTGGATCGTCTACAGGTAAATCTTTATATATCACCTTTTGAGTTGTTCCTGTTAGGCTAATAATCTCTTCTGCAAAATCTTTAATTGTAATTTCGTGCGGGTTACCAATATTAACAGGGTTTGCATAATCACTTAATAACAATCTATAAATACCTTCTACCTGATCTGTAACATAACAAAATGAACGTGTTTGAATACCATCTCCAAAAACAGTCAAATCTTCTCCACGAAGTGCTTGCCCCATAAATGCTGGTATTACACGACCATCATTAAGTCGCATTCTTGGTCCGTATGTATTAAAGATTCTGACAATACGAGTCTCTAATCCATGAAACCTATGGTAAGCCATGGTTATAGACTCTTGAAAACGTTTAGCCTCATCATAAACACCTCTTGGTCCGATAGTGTTTACATTTCCATAATAATCTTCTGTTTGAGGATGTACTAATGGATCTCCGTAAACTTCAGAAGTTGATGCTATTAGTAACCTTGCTTCTTTTGCTTTAGCTAAACCTAATAAATTATGCGTCCCTAAACTACCCACTTTAAGTGTTTGGATAGGAATTTTTAAATAATCTATTGGACTTGCAGGAGATGCAAAATGAAGGATATAATCTAAATCCCCTTCTATATTTATAAAATTTGTAACATCATGCTGAATAAAAAGAAAGCTTGAATTTGAAGACAAATGCGCTAAATTTTTTGAGTCCCCTGTTATAAAATTATCCATTCCGATAACAAAATACCCTTCGGCAAGAAACCGATCGCATAAATGTGACCCTAAAAAACCTGCTGCTCCTGTAATTAAAACTCTTTTTTGACTCATTTATCTTCCTATTGACACATATTTAAACCCTTCGTTTTTGACGTCTTTAACATCGTACAAATTACGACCATCAAAAATGGTTGGGCTTGACATTACCGTTTTCATTTTACTAAAATCTGGTGTTCTAAAGATACTCCACTCTGTTGAAATAATTAAAGCATCAGCGTTTTTTAGCGCATCGTACATACTATCTGCAAAGTTAATTTTATCTCCTAATTTACGTTTAACATTTGGCATAGCCTCAGGATCAAATGCGGTAATATTACAACCCGCTTCTAAAAGGGCATCAATCATGTATAATGATGGCGCTTCTCGAATGTCATCTGTTTCTGGTTTAAAGGCTAATCCCCAAACAGCTATGTTTTTTCCTTTTAAATCATTATTAAAATGAGATTCTATTTTAGGAATTAACACCAATTTTTGTCGTGCATTAACGTTAATTACTGCATCTAATATTTTAAAGTTATAATTGTTATCTAATCCAGATTTATGAAGTGCTTTTACATCTTTTGGAAAACAGGATCCTCCGTAACCAATTCCTGGAAACAAGAAACGTTTACCAATTCTAGAGTCTGTACCCATACCAATTCTAACCTTGTCTACATCTGCACCTACTTTTTCGCAAAAGTTAGCAATCTCGTTCATAAACGTGATTTTAGCTGCTAAAAACGAGTTAGACGCATACTTGGTTAGCTCTGCCGACTTTTCATCCATAATAATTATTGGATTACCTGACCTCACATAGGGCTTGTAAAGCTTTTGCATAAGCGCTGTGGCACGATCACTACTTGACCCCACAACGATGCGTTCTGGCTTTAGAAAGTCGTCTACAGCAAATCCTTCTCTTAAAAATTCTGGGTTAGATACGACATCAAAATCTACTTTTGCGTGTTTGGCTATCGCTGCTTTTACTTTATCTGAAGTACCTACTGGAACAGTACTTTTATCTACAATGACTTTGTAATCTTTAATTAACTTTCCGATGTCATCTGCTACACCTAGAATATATTTTAAATCAGCAGATCCATCTTCGTCTTCAGGCGTGGGTAATGCTAAAAATATAATATCACCGTGCTCTAAACCTTCTTCTAAATTAGTTGAAAATTTAAGTCTATTGGCTTTAATGTTTCTTTCAAACAATACATCCAAATGAGGCTCGTAAATTGGCACCTCTCCAGCTTGCATTTGTTTTACTTTATCTTGATCTATGTCTATACAAAGTACTTCGTTACCTGTTTCGGCCAGACATGTTCCTGTCACTAAACCTACGTAACCTGTACCAATTACTGCTATTTTCATTGACTAATTTCTTATTTTATGAAATTCTATAATACTTGCAAAACCTAGAGTTATGAAAAATTCATGATAAAAGGTAACATTGCAACAACAGCAAATATAAAATAAACCTCTTATACTAGTAATATTTTCTAAGATTATGTTTAATCTAAGCTTTCAAATTCAGAGTTACGACTTTTAAACGTTTTTAAAATTGATTTAAGATACTGAACAACCTCTATATCATTTTGCTGGGCAACTATATTTTGAAGCGTTTTAAACGCTTCTGTTATCTCTTCAAACGATAACGTTTCTGTACCTTTAATTAAATAAATTTCAGGATGTTCTGTTTTTTCAAGACTTGCCTGACGACCTACTAAGGTTTCATGTAATTTTTCGCCTGGTCTGAGTCCTATAATTTCAATATCTACTTGCTCTTCGTTTAAGTTTAACTCGCTAATTGTTTGTTTAGCAATACTAAGAATAGATTTTGGAGCGCCCATCTCTATCAAAAACACACTACCACTAATAGCAAATTTCAAGCTTTCTATAGCAAGAGATACAACTTTTGAGACATTAATAAAGTACCTGGTCGCGGCTACATCTGTTAATGTCAGTTTTTTATTAAATAATAACTGTTCTTTAAACAAAGGTATTACAGATCCATTAGACCCTATAACATTACCAAATCTTAAAGTTACAAATCTTGTTGACTGCATGTACTGCTTACTTAAGGCACCAATATATTTTTCTGCCAACAATTTAGTAGCTCCCATTACATTTGCTGGCTCCACTGCTTTATCTGTAGATACAAATAAAAAATTTTTAACATTGTATTTAATGGCTCCATCGGCTAGTATTTTGGTTCCAATACAATTTACTTCTACCCCTGGAATTGGACTTTTTTCTAAAACGGGCACATGTTTGTATGCTGCAGTATGAAAAACAAAATCAATCTTGCTATTAGCAAATAACTTTTCAATAAGTGATTTATTTGTAATACTTCCCAGAACAAATTCTATTTGTGTAACAATTGGGAGTTTTAATCGCAATACCTGTTCTAATTTAAAAAGAGGTGTTTCCGCATTGTCTAATAAAATAAGTTTAGATGTTTTTTTTTGAATTATAAAGTCTGCCAAAGCAGAGCCTATTGATCCTGCAGCACCTGTTATTAAAACACATTTATTATTAAACATTACTATATTGTTTGAAAAATTTAGCAAAAACTTCGGCTATAAAAAGCCTGTTTTCTGGAGACAAATTAGACCCCGAAGGTAAGCAAACACCTTGATTATACAAACCAGCACTAACTTGACTTCCAAAATAGAGATTATTTTGAAAAACAGGTTGCAAATGCAAAGGCTTCCATAAAGGTCTGGCTTCTATATTATGTATCGTTAAATAGGCTATGAGATCAAGGTTTGTGTAACTTGCTTCAGTACTAACCAAAATACATGTTAACCAATAATTAGAATTAAAATCGGTATTGACCGATTTAAAAACATAAATATCATTATTATCCTTAAATAATTTTTGATAAAACGAATGATTAAAACGACGCTGAGTAATGCGCTTATCAAGAACCTCCATCTGGCCTTTACCAATAGCTGCGCAAACATTACTTAACCTATAATTATAGCCTACTTCTTCATGTTGGTAATGCACTGCTACTTCTTTTGCTTGCGTAGCGTAAAAAAGCACCTTCTCTTTATCTTTTTTGTTACGACTAACTATTGCACCACCCCCAGAAGTCGTTATAATTTTATTTCCATTGAAAGAGAATATTGAAAAATCTCCAAATGTCCCGCACTTTTGCTTTTTGTACTCGGAACCTAAAGCCTCAGCTGCATCTTCAATTACTGGAATATTATAAAATGAACCTATTTGTAAAATCTCATCTATTTTAGCCGGCATACCATAAAGGTCAACAAAAATAATAGCCTTCGGTTTCTTATTAACCCTTATACATTCCTTTATAGCTTCCTCTAAGTATTTAGGACACATATTCCAAGTTTCTGATTCGCTATCAACAAAAACAGGTGTTGCTCCTAAATAAGTGATTGGATTTGCAGTTGCTACAAAGGTAAAACTTTGACACAAAACAATATCGTTTTGTTTAACACCTAATAATTTTAAAGCAACGTGTATAGAAGCTGTCCCGGAATTTAAAGCTGTCACAAAATTAGACCCTTCTAAATAATCTTCAATAGCATATTCAAAATCAAAAATATGAGGTCCAACAGGCGCAATCCAATTATCCAAAAAAGCCTGATTAACATAATCTAGCTCTTTATCCTCGACATGTGGAGATGACAACCAAATTTTAGAATTCATATTTTATATAAAAAGTTTTAACAAGATAATAAATATCTTGTTTAAAACTCATTTCTTTTACATACTTAGTATTTAGCGCAATCTTTTTGGGCCAGATAATATTCTTATTATAAAACTCTGGATTACTTTGTTTAGCTAGTAACACTTCTTCATTTCTGAAATATATAGTTGCTGGTCCTGTAATACCCGGTTTTACAGAAAGAATGATAGCATCACCCCCTTGAAGCGTGTCCGCAAATCCAGAAACATCTGGTCTAGGACCAACAAAACTCATATCTCCAATAAGCACATTAAACAATTGCGGGAGCTCATCTAATTTATAACGACGTAAAAAGGCTCCAATCTTAGAAATAGATTGATTGCTTCGATACGTTTTTAATTTATAAATAATGAATGACTTATTACGATAACCTATTCTACTTTGAACAAAAACACCTAATGACTTAGTATCTAAACTTGCCACTAAAATCAAAATTAAGAGAAACCAAGAAAAAAGAATCAAAAGAATCAATGAAACTACAAAATCACAAAATCTTTTAATGCATTTATAAAATTTCATAATTTAATTTCAATAAAAATCAACTGTATTCAAAAATAAGCTAATACGCTTTTTCTTCGCCTTTTACAGCATTCATAAAAGTTTGGATTACAATTTTAATATCCATTAGCAATGACCAGTTTTCAACATAAAAAATATCAAAACGAACGCGATTAACAATATCATGATCTGTTTCTATTTCGCCTCTAAAACCACTTACCTGAGCTAAACCAGTAATACCCGGTTTTACCAAATGACGTACCATAAATTTATCTACTTTTTTAGAGTACAGCGTAGTATGACTTATCATGTGTGGCCTAGGACCTGCTACAGACATATGCCCCAAAAACACGTTAAAAAACTGTGGTAACTCATCAATACTAGTTTTTCTAATAAATTTACCAATCTTGGTAATACGCATATCATTTTTGGTAGCCTGTTGTAAGTTTGCACTTTCATTAACCGCCATAGATCTAAATTTAAAACATTCAAATTCAGAATGACTAAAACCACTTCTGGCTTGTTTAAAAAACACTGGCCCCTTTGACTCTAACTTAATTAAAATAGCGATAATTGGAGTTAGCCAAGACAAAACAAACACAATTATTAACGAAGAAAAAACAACATCAAAAATACGTTTGACAACCTTATTTACAGGATCGTCTAACGGAATTTCACGTAATGACAAAATTGGAATATAATCGTAATACTCGTATTTTAATTTTTTAGTAAAAACCTCTTTATTATCCGGAATAAATTTAAGCTCTCTCAGATTATTATCCGCAAAATTAACTAATTTATTTATCTGACTATTAGACAACTCAGAAACAGAAAAATATATTTTATCAATTTGATTATCTAAGATATACTTAAAACATTTGTCTAAAGAAAAAGTCTCAGACCTTGTGTTAAATTGCTTACTCAACTCATACCCAAAATCTAATCGATTCTTGAAAATTTTTATAAGCTGATTAGACTTACTGTTTTTTCCAATAACAACAACTTTTCTAATATTACCTTTAAATACTGATCTATATTTTAATAACAACAAATACGTTAAAAGTTTAAAAACAAAAATTAAAGCAAAGGTTACTCCAAAATAAAACGCTAAATAGGAACGACTTATATTAGGTTGTTTAAAAAAACCTATAAAAGCATATAACACTAATGCATAAATTGACATCTGTGAAAACACAAGACGTACAACACCAATCATTTTAGTACTACGTTGTATGTTATAAAAACCTGTTCTAAAAGCAATTAACAACCAAAAACAGAAACTGTATGCTATAAATATATAAAGATTCGTGATTTTTAACGGGAATAAAAATATTGAAAATATTATAATACAGATATCTACACCAAAGACAATTGGTTTGATAAATCCAGAAAAACGATGTTGTTTATGATTCACTTTGTTACATAAATATTAAACAAGTCCAAGTTAAGAACAAGTTATTAAACTCTATTAAAAAAACACTTTAAAACACTAACTTTAAAAAAACCATGCTTAAGTATCGCCTGGTTTAAATTTTTAAAATCGACTTTTTAAGAAAGATTAATATATAAATGTCTAAGGAGCTGGTTAAGTCGCATTTGCATGATTATTTTCATAAAGATTTGGTACCTATTATTAATATAGCACGACAAATATAATAAACTATTGTCAGATTTTACGACTATCCTAACAAATGAAATACAGAATGCAATTATTGCATCTTATAAAGCTTGAAACTTTATGGCTAATCTTTTGATTTTAAAAAAGGAATTCTAAAACCGAATAACTAAGATTTTTTTATTTTAATCTGTTGGTAATTTATTTACATCTGTAGATTTACAGGATCGATTAAACAAACACAATAATACAGAAGAAAAAATTAAACCTCTCTGAACCCAAAGAAAAGATTCTGTAATAAATAACATAATTAGGAGAATACTAAATGTAATGAACAAAAAATCTTTTGATCTTAAAGCTGATTTAATACTGTTTAGCAATATCAATAAAAGTAATATTAATGCAAAAACACCTCCTTCAGAGAGGATTTGAGCGTATTGATTATGATAATTGTAATAATGAAATCCTTTATAAGTATTATAATATTCATGCTTATCTTTCAGACTTAAACGAGATGCAAACAAGCCGTAACCGGATAATATAATTTTATCTTCCTGTATTTGTTCACTTAGCAACCTTAATTGGAATAATCGAAAAGAAGTACCCGTCCATAAATAAACCCTGTCAAATCGTTCTTTTTTTAAAACTTCATTAAATTTTGTAAATTTGGCCTCCTCTTGGAGCCTAGTGACTAACTGCTTTGACGACAAGGCTATAACCATACAAATTAAAGCTCCCGAAGCAATTACTTTATAAGTGTTTGTAAATTTATTAAAATAGATAAAATAGATAAATAGAGATATGGCTAAAATAGCTAATATCATCTTTGAAGAAAGAAGAATTAATAAAAATATAAAGAAAAGTATCCCTATTTTATCTGTTACATTTTTTTGTTTTTTTGAAAGTAGATAATACAAACTCACTGAAAAAAAAACAGAAACATAAATTGCATTTAAATCGAAAACAGTAACTAATTTATGATACGAAAAAACATCTAGATTTTTGGTTTTTAAATAGTTTACACATGCTGATAATATAAATAATACACCATAGCAAAAATTACTTATCGTAAAATATTTTAAAACTAGATTTCTTTTTTTTTTGCTAAATTCTGGTAAACAAAGAAATGATAAAGGAATTAAAAATAAAGCTAAAAGCCTGCCAATTCCTTTTAAAGTTAATTTAACATCCACCGTCCAAAGTATACTACTGGCTAAAAAAAGGTACAGCGACATTAGCAACAACAGTGTTGTGTTATATTTTATTTTTACTTTATTAACTAAACCATAAGTAATGGATACAACCACAAATACTCCAAGAGCAATGCTGCTTGGCGCATAACCAATAAACAATGTCGATAATATTATTGCAATTAAATAAACAAATAAATTGTCGTTATTGATTATACTCCTTATTACATTCATTTAAATAATCTAAATATTGTTTGTTAATATTATTCCAACTAAAATTTTCTATAATAGCTTTTTTGCAAGCTTTTAGTTTATCTGAATGGTTTATTTTATCTACAGTATTTATATAGTTTTCTACATCTAAAGCATTATCAAAATAAAATGCATTGTCTTGAAGTATAGATTTATTAAATTGATTATTGTTAGCAATTATTAAAGAATTAGAAGCCATTGCTTCCAATAAAGAAGGGTTTGTACCACCTACAGAATGACCATGGAAATACAAATTAGAAAAATGTCTAAGATTATTAAGATGTTCTAAATTATAAATCCCGCCTTGAAATTTGATATTAGTATGATTTTTAAATTTTTCTTTTAAATATGCTCCAAACTTATTTACATCATGCTTCCCTACAACTATAAAAGGTGTTTTTTTCTTTGATTTTGCAACACCATCTAAAATAGTTTCTATATTATTTTCTGGCTCTAATCGCGCTATTAACATATTATAGTTATTAGCCTCTAATTTATATTCTTTTAAAATGCTAATATCTGGTTGATTAAATACTTCGGCACCATAAGCGATATACTTTGAATCAACCTTATAATTTTCTTTTAAGTAATTTTGAATACCAATGGAATCTGAAATTAAAAAATCACTTGATTTTACAGCTAAACCTTCTGCATATTTCAAAAAGCTACGTACTTTCGAAGAATATTTAGACCGTTTCCATTCCAAGCCGTCCATATTTGTAACAATAGTAGCCTTCTGTGGTAAAAGTCTCCTCCAAATAGAATTACTAGTATAGCCTAATTGTAATAATACGTCAAAGTTTCTTTTTCGAGCATCCAATATGCAGTTCAAATCATATATAAATTGACCTACAGTTCCAATTTTCTCTTCGGGGTCTTTACAGTGTATAATATTAACACCTTTAAATTTTTTCTCTTTAAAAGGGTGTGTAGAAGAATTATAGACGTAAACTTCATGGTTGTTTTTAGCTAAATATACAGCAAAAAACTCTGCAAACTGTTCAAATCCTCCATGATAATTTGGAATTCCTCGCGTTCCTAATATTCCTATTTTCATATTAAATAGTATTAATTTCCATTAACTCATTTTTATTTGATTGCTGTTTTTTAAAATATGTTTCCAAAAACAATGCCGCTCCCAAAAATACCGCTATTGTTTCAGCAGGATTATACATGCCTGTTATTACTAACGAAGTAAAAAAGTAATAAATCCCTATGGTTGAAATAAGTCTTCTTGTTATCAAATAGTTGTTATTTCCATTTACATTGTAAACTTTTAAATACAACATAAATAAAAGTAATAAATACAACAATAAGCCAATAATTCCTGATTTAAAAAAAACAAAAACATAGCCATTATGTATTATGGGTATAAACTGTAACATTTTTCCTGACAATTTAACTTCAAAATCAAGGTCTACTAAGCCTCCTAAGCCATTACCAAATACTACCGCTCTAAAACCATTTTTATTAGTCGTCTCTATAGCTCTAATTGCCTCATAAGCCCTAAAATGATCCCATAAATCTCTGTGATTATTAATATCTATATCAGTTTTTATAATTTCAGAAGGTGCTATTTTAATTTTATATAAAAAACCATTAATCCCTACATCTTCTGCACTCAAATTCATTCTATTTAAAACACCAAAAAACACAAAAAAAGCAATTATTAAGATACCTAAGTATTTTAAACTTTTGAATGTAAGTCTTAAATAGCCTTTCATCGAAAATATTACCATAAATAAAAGCAATAACATTGTTCTTGAAAAATAGAATATGATAGAACATAACAGTAAAGCATACAAAGCATATTTTATGTTTTTTGTCTTAAAATACTTCACTTCTTTGTTAAGGAACAAAAATGTGAAGGAAAAAATTTCAACTATATTACCTTTTCCAGATGATGCTCTAATTTCCGCAATCCTTCTAGATTGTCCCAAAAGATCAGGAACCACTTTTAATAAATGTAATACCGCTGCGATAATACCGATATATATGATCGCTCTAAACAAATATTCTTTATCTTTTATTTTACTTGTTATGAAGTAAGCAGCATAAATAATTAATATAGGTTTTAATAAATACCAAACATCTCTTAAAACATCATTTAAGTTTGGACTTTCAAAAAAACTAGATATAAATGCTGTTATAAATATTAAAAACAACAACAAGACAACAGCTAATAGCTTAATATTTAATTTAACATTTACAACAAATGAAAACAAAATAGTAAAAGCAAGTACTGCAGTTAGTACCAAATCATTTCTTACAATAGAAAGAAGAACCAATAGCGCGAGTAATAGTATTTTATAAATCATAACTTTATTATAAAGTTTCCTTATAAAGCAAAACAAAACGATCAACGTAGGTTTGTAAAGAAAATTTATTTATAGCTCTTTCATACCCGTTTTGTTTAAAAACTTCTGCTTGTTTATTATTAGTAAGCACTTGTCTTATTGCATCTTGTAAAGATGAAACGTTTCCTGGCTCAAACAGATACCCTGTTTCTGGTAGTACAATTTCTACTAAACCACCATGGTTTGCTGTAATTACTGGTTTTTTAGCTAACATCGCTTCTAATGCTACTAAACCAAATGGTTCAGGCTCAGTAGACGCTACAACTGCAACATCTATACTATCCCAAATACTCCATATATTATTTTGAAATGGGACAATTCTACAATCATTTTCTAAACTAAATTCTGTTATTTTATGTTGTAAATCTTCTACAAAATGTTCTTGGTTAGGTGGTGCTGAACCAATAAAAACAAGCTTTAAATTATTAAATTCTGATTTTATATTATTGAAGGCTTCCAGTAAAAGCTGCTGGCCTTTCCATTTATTTATACGCCCCACTAACCCAAGCACAATATCATTTTTATCTGCTTTAAAAAGGTCCCTTCTAATAGCTTCTATTTCTTTATTGCTAGTTACTGCTGTTTCTCTATCCAATCCATTTAAAACAATATAAGATTTAGCCTCTAATCTCGTTCTTTTATTACATAAAAAGGTTTTTGTTGCCTTAGAGTTATAAACCACTTTAGTGGAAAAATAATCTACAAGTACGGGAAAAACATTACTAACAAGTTTTGGTTTTTCAATTATTTCATGAACATGCCATATATGCTTAATTCCATATCTTTTTGCAAAAAAAGCACCGACTAAAACAGCCAAAGTATTTGAATGTACAATATCTATTTTCGTGTCTTTTAATGATTTTTTTAGTTTATTTACCGCAGTTACTATCTTAAAAGGAAGCACCACTAAACGCTTTGAAGTAAACATGCTTCTAGAAACTTTTATAATAGGAGAAATTATAACTCTAATATTATGTTCTTCTAGCTTATTTTTTAAGGGACCATCATTAGGAAGTACAACAACAACATTAAAATCTGGATTAATATTAATGCCATTGGCTAAATACAATAACGTTTTATCTGAGCCATATAATTCGGCAGACTGATGTATGTAAAGTATTGTTTTACTCATATTTGTTTTAATACTTTTGCTGGTACTCCACCAATAATTACATTATTAGGAAATATGTCTTTAACGACAGCTCCTGCTGCTACCACACAATTATCTCCCACCTTAGAACCATCTAGAAAGGTTACTTTTGAGCCAACCCAAATGTTGTTTCCTAAAACTACACCTATCGAGGTAACCCCTTGTTCTCTTATAAGCTTTGTTTTATCTAAAAAATTATGATTTTCTGAATGAAAACTTATGTACTGCCCCATAATAACATCGTTACCAATGGTCACTCCTCCAGAGCACCCAAAATAAGCATACTCTCCAATAGCTGAGTTATTTCCAATGGTTAACCCTATACCGTATTTTGACAAATGACTTGTTGTGCTAACTGCAGAAAAAGCGCCTATTTTAACAGAATTACCAAAATTTACTGGACTTTTTGCATAGCAATCTAAAGTGGTATGTTTTTCTATTGTACAACCATTACCAAATTTAAAGTTGCTTTTATTGTAGATAGTTACTCCTTCTCCTAGAAATATTTTCCTCCTAGTTTTTACAATTCCTCTTAAAAACATAAATAGTCTTCTACTAAAAATAGAGACTATCAGTTTATCTGGTATGCTTTGGTCAGGTGTGTAATTTTTACCAAAGGCTTTAAGAAGTTTTTTTAAAAGTTTTTTTAACATCTTTAATCATAAAATTAAAACCTACACTTAATAAGGCCAATTGTTTTTTAGGTGTTTTTAAGTGCTTGTTTATGTACTTTTTAAAACCTTCTTTTAGCATGTGCTCTCTACTTGCTCCATAACCACCAAAGTGAAGGTATTCTATATTTGGTAAATATAATACTTTGAAATTGTGTGTTGTTACTTTTTTACAAAAATCTATATCTTCTACATACATGAAGTAATCTTCATCTAGCCCTTTTACTGTATGCCAAATAGCAGTTGTTGTCATTAAAAAAGAACCTTCAATCCAATCTATTAATTTTGGCGTATCATCTTGAAAATCGCCTGTTTTAAAACCATTAGCAAAATTATATAAACGCGATAATTTAATTAATCTACTAGCAGAAGGGAAATAACCAACTGAATGCCTATATTCTTCATCTTTTCCTAACATTTTAATTCCCACAATACCAACATCATTACTTTTAAAAGCATCTATTGCTGGTTGTAAACTATGTTTTAAAATAGTATCATTATTTAATAGTAAAATAAGGTCGCCATCACTTTTACTTACTCCTAGATTATTACCTTTTGCAAAACCTAAATTGTCTTTACTTTTTATTAGTGTTATATCTTTAGAAAATTGCGTTTCTAATAACTGTATACTGTTGTCTTGCGAAGCATTATCTACAATAATAATCTCATAAGATATATCGTGACATGTGTTTTTTATAGACGTTATACAGTCTTTTAAAAAGCGTTCGCCATTATAGTTAACTATTATTATTGAGAGTTGTTTTTTCATTTTTAGTTAAAGTATTTCCACTTTGTTATATCTACATTCAAGCTTTTAATCTGCTCGATATCTTGTTTAAAATATGCTTTTAAGTCTACTAAAGTTTGAGCTTCAATTTCTGGTTTAGCTTCTGTGTTTTTTTGTAACACACTTTCTTTATACGCTTTATACTTATTAGCGAGTTTGCTTCCAATTAGTTTTAAAACCATTTGTTTTAATCCGGACGGTTTTAGTAAGAATGCGGTTAATTTATTCTCCTTATAAACACCTCCTTTATTAAAAACGGTGTTTAGATTTTTTGGTATAAAATTAGCGTCTACATTTAAAAAATTACAGATAGATTTTACTTCGCTTTCTGCGTTTTTAATAATGTCTTCAAAAAGTACGATTTTAACATTATCGTTTCCAAATGCGTTTATGTATTTCATGCAATTTTCAAAATATAAAGAGTGTTCTTTATAGCGATAAAAATCACCAAACCCTTGTTCTTTTCGTTTGGTTTCACTTTGCAAAGCTTCCGTAAAAGGGAGTGTTTCTAGTAGTAAACGTTTTTGATGTAAAAAATTAGAAAAAGCTCTTCCTATTGGGTCTCTTAACGTAATTATGATTTTTACATCTTCGCCTAAATACGATTTTATTAAAGGTATTGCCGAATCTGCAAAATATAAATATGAAGGTGAAATGTCTCCAGAAGCAATTTCACTTTTCCTATTTTTATATAATAATTCGTATTCTTCTTTACTTTTAATTACAGTTTTTAAAGCTAGCTTATCTCCTGGTCCTTCCGTGTTTTCTTTTAGCTTATTATACGTGTAAAAATGAAGTTCTTTTTGTTCTGGAAGGTAAATTTCTGGGTGTTCTTTTAAATAGCCATATAAAGAAGAGGTTCCAGATTTTGGAACTCCTACTACTAAAAAATTTGGCTTTTTATTGATTTGTTTTACTGTTTCCATTGATTTAAATCTTGTTGCAACAATTGCTCCAGTTTTATTATATCTGCTTCAAAAACAGTATTTAAATACGCTTTATCTGCAGGTTCTATTATAGGTTTTTTTTCTTGCTTAAAGAGCATTTTATTATTTAAATATTCTTTTACAAATTTTGGCACTAGCAACTTTAATAAACCAAACTTGTTTTTATAGGTAAGTATAAACTTAGATATTTTACCTTTTGGCACTACATAAGGGTTGTATACTTTATTATAATCGATTGTATCTATGTAATTTGTATCAATGTTTAAAAATGCACAAATGTCTTTTAAATATTTTGCTGTGTCTTTTATAAAATCTTCATAAATAACAACTTTAATTAGCTGGTTGCCAAAAGTGTCTAAATACTGTTTTACTTGGTCGTGATATAAACCTATTTCTGTATACAAATGTGCTCTTCCCCAAGTTTTAGGTTGAAACTTAGCATCTTTTAAAAGTGCTTGTTTAAAGTTTTCTTCGATTTGATTTCCATCTTTTAAATCCATTAAAAACTGCGAAAATGCGCGTTGTACAGGATTACGTAAAAGCATTACAATCTTTGCTTCGGGAAAATCTTTATGAATGCGTTTTGCTGTTTGCTGATCCCATAAATAGGAAGGAGAAGAATCTGCTACTATAGCTTGGTTTTTAACTTCATCAAATAACGAAAAATAAACCGCTGGATCTGTAATAATTTTATTGTGATAGAACTTTCCTTTTTTAGGTTTTATGTAAGCGGAAGGATTGTGCGACTCTGCATCTGAATAAAAATTAGGCTCTTTTACATCTGGAAAAAAAACATCTGGATGTTGTGCTAAATAGTTATATAATGAAGTGGTTCCTGATTTTGCAGCTCCTACTATAAATAGATTAATGTTTGGTTTTTTTACTTCCATAAAGATAAATCTATATTCAATAATTGTTCTACTTTTTCAATATCGTCCAAAAAACAGGTGTTTGTTAATTGACTTATTTCTTGAGGAGTTAACTTTTCTGCTTCTGCTGGTTTTTGGTTTATGGTATTTATTTTTGAAGCTATTTTAAACTTAAAATCGTCTGATAATGGCAAATAACCTAACAACTTTTTCACTGGATTATTTTTATTAAAAATGATATTACGAAGCCATTTTAATTTAGGTTCTGATGCCTGATTACTTTTAGTTGCAGACTCTAATTCCTTGTAAGGAACATCAATAAATTCTTGTATTGTTTTTAAGGTTGCATCGTTATTTTTTATAATGTCTTTTTCAAAAAGAAAGACTTTTACGTTTTCTTTTCCAAAGGTATCTACATATCTTTTTATCTGATTATAGTATAAACCTCTATCTATATAACTAAAATGATTGTTATTATAATATGTACCTTCTTTTAATCTTGCAGGTTCTTTTTCTAAAGCTGTTTTAAAATCTTCGGTTTCAAAACCTCTTCTTTTACTCATTAAATAGTGAGAGTACGCTCTTTTAACAGGTTGACGTAAAACTATTATTATTTTTAAATCGTTGCCTAAAACATTTTCAATACGTTCTGGAACGTTTTTTAAATACAAATATTCTGGAGTAAAAACACCTGTTTTTTTATTGATTTTGTCGCCTTGAAAAAAGGTTTCCATCCACCAATCTAAACCTTTATTAAAACGTTCGTCTATATCGAAAAAATGAGCCTCTTTGCGTTCTGGCAAATAAATATTAGGATGCTTTTTTAAAATATCATGTAAGGATGTTGTTCCTGCTTTTTGCGCACCAACACATATAAAATCTATAGGTTTACTCATTTCTGTATTTAATTATTTTAGCAGGAACCCCTCCAACAATTGCATTTTCTGGAACATCTTTAGTAACTACAGCATTAGCAGCTACAATAGCTCCCGAATGTATGGTAACTCCTTTTGTTATAACAACTCCGTGACCTAGCCAAACATTGTCTTTTATGTAAACAGGTTCTGTTTGAATGCCTTGTTTAAGCATGCTTACATTCAAGTCTTTAAAATTATGATCTGTATCTCTAATAGAAACAGCATTTGCAATCATAACATCTTTACCTATTTCTATTCTGCTATTAACACCAATTACCGAATAGGAACCAATATAAGAGTTTTCTCCTAATACTAAAGTTCCTGAGCCTTGTATTAAAATGTCGTGTTTTAAATTGGTATTATTTTTAAGAATTACTTTTAATGGTGTTTTAGCATTAAAAAAAGGTCTAATATTTACACGTTTTTCTATACTGGTTTTACCTTCAATTTTAAATACAGAAGCGTACTTAATTCTATTCATTAAGGTGTGCCACTTTCGGTTTAACTTGGTTCTGTATTTTAACATGAATTAAAATCTAAAAAATGCGTAAAAATTAAATTCTTTCTTAATAAATATAATACACAATATATTCAATATTACATTAGATACCAAACTTGCAATTGCAGCACCAATAATTCCGAAATTTTTAATTAAAATATAATTTAAGACAATATTAACCAAAACACTAATAATAGTAAATCTTTTTAACTCATGCTGATGTTTAGTCATATTTAAAATTTGACCAACACTACCAGACATTGCATTAAACAATAAACCAATTGCAATAATAATTAAAGCGTATTCCCCTTGTACAAATTCTGCTCCAAATAGAGATAAAAACTGTTTTCTAAAAATGATTATTAAAACAATAATTGGCACAGATAAGTAAGTTATTATTTTTGTTGCTTTTTGGACCTCTCTTTGTATACCTTTTAAATTATCCTGACTATATAGAGTTGCTATTTTTGGTGCTAACACAGCATTAATAGCATTAATAATAACTAAAGCTATTGTTGCAACCTTGTATGCTGCATTATAAATGCCTACTTCTGCTTTACTAACCATAGCACCAAGCATGAAAACATCTGTCCAGTTAGATATAAAAATAAATGCTGCACTAAAAAGCATAGGAAAAGACAATGCAAAAAGGGCATTGTAATTATGCGTTTTTTTTGTTTTTAACCTTTTAATTGGCAAGAAGAAAACTGCTATAACTGCTAAAACTAAAAAAGGGAGGAGATATGCTAAATAGATACTCTCTTCCGTTGTGTTTTCGTTTTTGTAGTACATAACACCAAAAACAATAAAAAACAAAGCATAGGGTAGTACATAAAGTAATAAGCCGTAGCTAGTAAACAGTTTTTTTCCTTTTATAAACTCCACCAAAAATTTATGAAGTACTAAAAACACAAAAAAGTAGGAGAGTGTTTTTAAGTATGGTATTAGTAATGCGTCTTTAAAAACATAAACAGCAATAACCTTAGACAATATGAAAATAATTAAACCACCTATAAGTCCTGAAATAAAGACTGCTTTAAGTGCATTTATTAAATAACTATTCTGTGGTGTATTATTGCTAAAGAAATTAACATCGGATGTTAGTTTTACTATTGCAAATGGTAAGCCTAACGAAAAAATTAATAGTAAAAATTGTGCTGTAGTAAGTAATAATGCAAAACGACCATAGGTTTCTGCACCAAAAAGTCTTGAAATAAGTATTATGGAGGCATATGCTAAAGCCATACCTAGCACTCTAAGTATTAATACAATGACACTATTTTTAAACGTGCCAGACTTTGCTATGGATTTTAGTTTTTGTATCACTTAATTTGTTGAAGGGTTTTTAGTTTATCACGTAACTTATTATTTCCAATTAATTTGGAATCTATTCTATTTTTATGCTTTTTAACTCCATATTTTGCTTGATTTATATCAATCTCTGTATTCCATAAATTAGGCGAATTAAAATAATCTTTTACTTGGTTTTGGTTTACAGTAAAAGATGTTTCTATACTTTCTATTTTAATTTCTTTAATAGTGATTTCTTGATCAAGTACAGAAGCATAATCGAATCTAAAATTTGTAGGATTCGCTTTTTTAGTATCTATTAAAAAACGAATAGTTTGTAAACTACCTTTTCCATAAACTTTTATAGATTGCGATTTTTCAGCATTATATGCTTTATTTTCTTGTAAATAATACAAGGTTAACCCATCGTTTTTCTTTAAATATATTTTAAACGAGACAAGCATTTTATTTTTAGTAAGAACTAATTCTTTTTCCTCCGTTTTATTTTTCGCAAGATTGTCTAATTTAATTTGCTTTTCTATTTCGCGATGTTTTTGTTTTAATATTTTATATGGATTTAACTCTTTGTTGTGTAATTTAAATATAGTTTCTTTAAATTCACTTAAAAGATATTTTTTACCTTCTATCTCAATACTATTAATATCAGGTTCTATTTGCAAACCAGAGTAGTTGTTATCTCCAAACCTATCAGATGAGTCAAACTTTAATTGTTCATACCTTATATTACCGGACGCATCAAACAATTTTAAATCTACAGACCCAACTTTAAACTCAGATCTTTTAATACATAATGTTCTTTCGTTAAAATAATAATCTATATTTTTTGTTTTAATAATTGGGCTTGACAATTCCTCTTTTAACTTTATATTTGTGATTAAGTTTAAAACTCTTATATCCGCTAAATCAGTATTTAAAATAATTGGATTTTTTCTATTAAAAAAAGTAACATACACCTTATCCTTTGCAATGTCATGATTTAAAAAAGTATGAATAGTTTTAAAGTAATTTTTCGTGTAAGGAGGGATTTTTTGAACTTCATTGTTATAGTTATTAATCAAAAAATGTCTTCTCGCCATCTCTTCTTCATTCCAGTTTTTTAAATCTTCACTTAAAACTTGATTAAAAAGTGTTTTAATATTATTCTTTTTATTAACACCTATAAAGGCAAAACCAATTAATATTAAAAAAATTAATATGTAGTGCGAACGTTTTTTAAAACTCTTTTTTTGAAAAAAAGCATTACCTATTAATAAAGTGATTATTAAAACCCCTACTAAAAAAAAAATGGTAGATGTGTTTGCCAACCTATCAGCACTTTTTTTAGCTATTGTCATGCCCGTCAAAACAAGAGGAATAAAAAAAGCTGAAATGCTTGTAATTATTAATATACTTTTAGAGATTAAAGATAGTTTTAATCGTTCCTTAATTGATTGATTAATAGAAGAACTTAATACTAAAATACTTATGACCATCAATAAAACAATAAAATTAATATGATTAGAAAAGAAGTCTTGAAACGTATCAACTATTAAATCAAAATTTAAGGATAAACTAGTATTATCATACTTTTCTCTCCTAATATTATTCCCTGGTGAAGTATAAATAACAATAAAACTACAGATAGAAATTATTAATAAGACTAAAAGTTTTAAATTATTTTTTCTTTTTTCTAAAATATTGATAGTTAAAAGAACTGAAAACAAAAACGCATTTACTAAAGAAAATATTTCTACCATTCCTCCTTGTAATATTAATAGTAAAACAAGAACAATAAACTTATAGTTGTCTTCTATCTCTAGAAGTAAGCACAAAATAATTAAAAATAGTGCGCAGCCAAAAGTGTAGGAAAGAGCAGAAGGAAAATATAATGTAGCTTGAAAAAAATCGTTAACTGAATATAAGTAAGTGGCGTAAATAATAAAGGTGAAAATTATACTTTGTGGGTACTTAAAAACTTTTTTCGATAGTAAAAACAACGATCCGATAAGAAATATGTTAAGTATAAAAGTAACAGGAGTTCTATTTTCGTAAAGTCTATAATCATTAGATAAACCCTGTCCCCATCTTCCATTCCATTTTAAGTAGTTATGTTTAAAATAATCCCAACCTGTCCAATCCCTAAAAGCGTTAACAAAATCATCACTAGTTAATGTTAAAGAATAATTACTACTTAAAACTATAAATACTAATATTAAAAGTATCAGTATAATTGAAAATATCACATTAAAAGTTTCTATTGCACGTTTATTAGTCATAAAAAATATTTTTTTTTGAAATTTATACTATGAGCTTTTTAAAAAGCTGCTCCTTATTTAGCAACAGTTTTATTCATTGGTTTAAATGTTTGCAACATTTTTTTTAATTGTTGTGTGCCTTTTAATTCTGGTCTAAATTTTTTAATATTTTTATTTAATGCTTTTAAGGTATTGTTGTTATATTTTAAATACTTATTTGTTTCAAAATAATTTAAAAATTCATCAGCTTGGATCTCTTTTGTTTCACCATTATATTTTAATAAAATTTTAATTATTTCAATTTCTTCAATTTTCTCTTTTTTATTTATAAATGGTCTGATAGTAATATCTTGTGGAATATCTTTATTAGTGTTTTTTATAAAGAACACTGGTTCATTATGTCTGGCACGTCGTCTTATTTTAGTTGTTTTATTTTGATTTTGATTTTGTGTAAAACTCAATTCAATATCTGTATCTGCTTTTATGTTGATAATTAGAAATAGTCTGAATGTGCTTTCAATTTCATTTGTTATTTTCCCGTTATATTTAAGCAATTGCGTTTTACCATCATTTGCAGAGAAATTGATGTCTTTTAAAGATAATTCTATGTTCTTATTGCATGCTACTAACAAGAAGGCAACAAAGACAATATATGTGTAATGTTTATTTCTCATCACATTAAATTTCCATAATTAAATTTGTAGGTAATTTTATCTTTTATATTTTCATTAAGAAGGTTAAGTCTGCTGTTTGGCAATTCTTTTACTTCCATTTTTTTACTACCTCTTGGTATAACTATTGCGACATAATTGGAATTTTGAGTATAAAACATTTGTTTAGAATTAAGAACAGCATCTAACTTTATTTTTAAAACCTCTTGATCTACTGTAATAGTTAATGTTTTAAATTTTTTCTTTAAAAAAAGATTGTTTGTCTGAAAAACCAAAGTATGTAAAAATTCAGAATAATATATTTGAATAACATTAACAATAGTTTTATTAAATTTAATTTTAAAAATCACATTCAAGGTATAAGCTAAAACAACTAGAAAAAACAAAAACAATATTACTGTTAAATTATAGGCTTTTGGCATACCTACTTTTCCGTTAGATGCTATAAAACCAACTGTAATGGGTGTTACGACTAATGCTATTGAAAACAATAATAAAAGTGAGAATCTAATTTTTAAGTTTAATTTACTTGAGAAAACACCCTGTTTTTTTATAAGCATAAATACAACAACTAATATTACTACAAAAAACAAGAGTGAGCTAATATTTAATTGATCGATTAGTTCTCTATTTAAAGCTTCAAAATATTTGGTAAAATCAAAATTACCCGAATATTCTGAAGTTTCTAATCTTTTACTTGTCCTCTCTCTACGTCTTATACTTCCTGGAGAAAACACTACAAGTAAACTTCCAGCTAATGTTACAACAAGATATATAATGGTGTAAATATTAAATTTAAATTTCTTAATTTTAATAGAATAGATAACGTCTTCAAAAACCAAATAGCCTAGTATTAATAATACTATTACAAATAAATGCTCCACCAGTCCTGTACTAACGAAAAGCAATAATACGCTTATTATCATAGTTTTAAATTTTGGTTTTGGATGCTTTATGTATATACCAAAAAATAAAAATATAAGAGATAAGCCAAACGTGTAAGATAATGCAGTGTTTAATAAATGAGTAACTTGATATAAATTGTGAGCAGAATAGAAAAAAGAAAAATAGCAAACTGCTGTTACAATAATTGCCTGTTTCTTAAATAATTGTTTTAACAAATAATACATTGAAAACACTAAAAACATACTATTTAAAGTAGTAGAAATAACTGTATTGGTTTGCAATCTATAATCAAAGGTTAAACCTTGAGCCCAACGCCCTGTTATTACATAATAATTAAGCTTTAAGCTTTGGATAGCTGTTTTAAAAAAACCGTTAAAATGACCATCTATTGTAGAAGCATATAAATGATTTGCTATTATTGTTATTAGTAGTAAAGAGAATATAACTAATAGTGTATAAAGTAAAGAAAGTACATTCTTACAACTCATAATTAAGATAATCTTTCAATAGATTTAAAGGAATAAGGCTTTTGTATTTGCGCTTCACGTAGTAATACCTCCATATATTTAGATAAAACACCCAATATAGCAAAAATACCACAAAAACTTATGGATAGAAAAATCATGGTTGTAGTCCAACCGTTTTGTATTAAGTCTGGTTTAGAGAAATAGCTAAATAAAGTAAAGCCTATTACAGAAATAGATATTGCTAAAAAAAACAAAGATAAACCTAAGCTTATTTTTGTACCTATATTAGAATAGTATATTAGAATATTAGAGCCTAAAGATATTTTATCACCTAATGAGAAATCACTTTTTCTGTCTGCATTATTTGTTACTGGATATTTTAATATATTGGTTTTTAATCCAGAATAATGATAATTTATTTTTCTATATCTAAACGATTCTTTTAAACTAGATCTGTTTAACATTCTTCTAGATACAATTCTAAAGGTTTCTGTGGTTAAATATATATCTTTATTAGAAAGCCTGTTTAAGATACTATAAAACGGTTTAGATTTTCTGCTTAGCTTGTTATCAGGTTCTGCTGCTACTACGTCATAACCTTCTAAAGATTTATAATAAACTTTTAAAATAAAGTCTACATTAAAATCTATATAAATAGAATCAAACTCAAAAATAAAATCGCCAATAGCAAGCTCTATTCCAGATCGCATAGCGTCTTCTATATTGTGCGCCCACGATAAGTTTATTATTTTAATAACTTCTTCTTGTTTTGACAAAAAACTAGAAGATAAAATTTGATTTGGCTCTAGATTATTGGTGTTATTTACAATTATATACTCATAGGCTTCAAAATTTTCTTTAAAAACTCTATTAATTTTAGTTAAAAACGCTTCTGTCTGTTCTGCATTATCTTTTACATGTATAATTACAGAGATAAAGTTTTTTTCTTTTATTTTATAATTCATTATTCTAATATTTCGTCTAAATCATAAATTGTGTTTATTTTACCTGAGAGTACAGAGTAGAAATCTGGTTTCTCTGAAAATTTTTTTACTATTGTTGGCCTAGAGTCATCTATTTCTGATGAAAGTAAGACTGTTTTTATTGAGAATAGTTCTTTTACAAACTCTATTTCAATATCATCTTTCAAATATTTTTTAGCCAAGTTTTTCATAAACAACCAAGATGATTTAGGCTTATTTATACAATGGTTACAATTGTTTAATTGTTTTGGGCTGCAACCAGTACCTTCTGTTTGACAATTAAAAGTAGGCAAAAAATCAGTAGAAACCTTATGTGGCGTGTACATTACTGCCGAGAGGGAATGATATCCTGTTTTACCAAATGGCATAAGTGAAAAAAATGGTCCATCCATTAATGTTAAACCTACGTTTTTAATATTACTAGATACTTTGCATAATATCATTTCGCAAAGTTCATACTTAATTTTAAATGGTTCAAAGTTAAATTTATTTAATATTTGATTTATGCTTCCATAAGTTGCGTTAAGCACAAAAGGTGTTACTAGCTTTTCTCCTGTTTTTAAACCAATAGTGTATGTGCCATCTTCTTTTTGTATTGTATCAATTCTAGAGTTATAAATAATTGTACAATTAGTATATTTTTCTAATTCTTCTAGAAAATAGTTTTTTAAAATCTCTGCATCTAACGTATATTCCTGTGTTTCAAAAGCACCATCGCAAATACCATCTTTGAAGTACTTGTCTAAACTTACCTCATCACATTTTATATTTGCAGCATTGCAAAACTGCTTAAAGTTTTCTGCACTTGCCCAAGAAAATATTGAAGATGTTGCATATATTTTTTTAAAATCTTTATGGACGCAAAAACCATAATCTTTATTAAAACGATCAAAATATTGAGCAGATTTTATGGCAGTTGAATAACTACGAGGATAATGGTAACCATTATGCACTCTTGCTTGATTTACGTAAGTGGCTCTTGAAAATGCTTCTTTGTCATATTCTAAAACAATCACTTTTTGTCCTTTTTTCGCACAAAATAATGCTGCATATAAACCATATACCCCTGCTCCTATAATTATTTTATCTGAAAATTTAGTCATTCATCGTTTTATTTAATAATTGAGAAACTTGGAAAGCAATGTTTCTATTACCCACAACTTCATTATTTTTAATAGAATTTGAAAAGTAATTTAAAGCATTTGTAATATTATTACTTTCCTCAAACGATTTTACAAACTCTAATGAATAGGTATTGTCCGCTTCCTTTTTGTAAAAATATATTGTTTGTTCCGATAAGGGAGAAAAATACAACATGCCTTTGTCACCTATAATTTGAATAGATCTTTGTTTTTCTACACTTAATAAATCTGCGGTGAAATTGGCTATATGATCCTTGTTTTTTACACTTACGTGCATCGTTTTATTTTCAAATTGGTTATTAAAAATTATTTCAGATTTTGTAAGTGTGGTTTTTTCAAAAAAGAAAAAATATACTGCAAACAAATGGCATCCTAAAATCTCAAAAGCATTGTGGCTATCATAAAATTTACCAAACTGTTTTAAATTGAAATTTAACGCTTTAATTTTTCCTACTTTGCCTAAATTACATTTTAAGTAATTAATAGATGGTGATTGTGTGTAAATATAATTTACATAAAGTGCTACATTTTGTTTCTTTGCTAACGTAAATAATTCTGTAACAACTTCTGGATTTGTTGTTAATGGTTTTTCGCAAAAGACATGTTTATTAGCGTTTAAAAACTGCCTCGTATAATTTTCTAAATGTACAATAGGAACTGCTATAAAAACAGCTTCAATTTGCTTATTTAAAATGACATCTATATTTGTGGTGCCTTTTGGGTGGTTTTTTATACTCCTTGAGTAAATGTGCAGTAAATCAAAATCATTAGAAGCTTCTAAATATTTTTCAAGTAGTTTTGCCCAATCCCCATAACCTATAAGCGCAACTTTCATTTTATATATTTTTATTAAAAAACCCTTTTTTTTCTTTTTTTAATCGTAGTATTTCTTTAAAATATTGCTTACTTAAGTTTTTAACATTTACTTTTGAATTTGGATCATCTGTCCATTTTACTGGAATTTCGGTTATTTTTTTTCCTGACCAATCTCCTTTTACTAAAATTTCTGTTGAAAAAAACCAACCATCTAGATCAATTCCTGTTTCTATTAAATTTTGAGCTACTTCCCTATTAAAATATTTAAAACCACACATTCCGTCTGTTATGCCAACACCCAAATAATTTTTGACAATTAAATTAAATCCTCTAGAGGTTATTTCTCGTAATAGGCTTCTGTTTTTTACTTTAGATTTACTTAAAAGTCTAGATCCATTTACTATATCACAGCTTTTTTCTACAAATAACAATTGGTACACTTCTTTTAAATGGCTTAAATCTGTTGCCAAATCTAAATCCATATAACCAACTACGGTTGCTTCTGAAGCCATCCATGAAGTTCTTAATGCTAAACCTACACCTCTTCTTGGTACTTTTACAAAGCGTATCTCTGAGTTATTTCGTGCTAATTGCTCTCCAATTTGCTGTGTATTATCTGTAGAACCATTATCGGCTATAATAATTCTAAAGTTCTCGGTGATTTCAGATTTTACAAAATGTAAAGATTTTAAAACATTTTCTTCTAATGTTTCCTCTTCATTTAAAACTGGTATGGTGATTTCGAACATGTAATTATTAATAAATGTTTGCTTCTAAACGTTTAATTAAGATACCTCTAGAATTAAAAAAAGCTCGCTTATTGTCATCCCCTTCGATTTCATAACTATTGTCTCCTTTGTTAAACTTAATATACTCATTTGGGTTTAAAAATTGAAATACTTTTTCTTTAGGAACTACAAACTCATCATCATTTTGTTTAAAAGATAAAGAATTTATAATCACGTTTTGCTTGTTATTTTTACCAACAACAAATAACAAACCAAATGGATATTTTTCTTTTGGTAAATTAAATACAAGATCTTGTGCTACATCAGATCCTACAACTGCAACATTTATTCCTCCTTTAGGATACCATTTATTATCTTCATCTTTATATTGAACAGAAAATTCATCATCCTTCGGAATAACTGCGTTTATTTTAATCTCTAAATAATCTGTGCTTTCTTCGGTGGTTTCTTTAATAGTAACTTTATTTTGTTCTATTGTTTCTTTTTTATCACTTTTACAAGCAATAATAGAAACACATAAAAACAGTGCTATAAAATTTTTTTTCATTTTGTATCGTTTAAAATTATTAATTTAGTTTGCTTTTATTATATATAGGAAGGCAAATAAAAGATAAAATACCTATGATTGTAATCATTACTGTTTGTGAGGCCCAAACAATCCATCCAAAAGCATAACTAGGCTCTTTAGGTAGATCAAACAATAAAAAAGCAGCAAGTACAGCCGCAGGATAAAAAAACAATCCTCCATTTGTAGCTGCAATTGTAAAACTAGCTGCAATAAAAGCAACTATAATTGCCGCAAAAGGAGTTTGATTTAAATCTTCTAGAGCAAAAGATGTGATGTAAAACATAAGTACATACATACACCAAATAAATATAGTATGAAATAAAAATGTCCATTTTTGCTTAAGTTTAAAAATACTGGTTACTCCTTTTATAAGTCCAGAAAGAAAATTCTTAATTTTAATTGCAATTTTTAATTTTGATTTTTGAATAAAGATTAAAAAAGCTATTCCTAAAACCAATAAAATCCCGAGTCCAAATAATATTTTAGTTAGGTTGAAAGTTTCTAATAAAATAGAATAAATAAAATCAAATTGAAAAAAAAGTGTAATTGCAACGATTATGAGTATTACTGCTAAATCTATAATTCGCTCTGCGACAATAGTACCAAAACTTTGCTCGAAAGGTACTTTTTCATAGTTAGTAATTACTGCCGCTCGTAATACTTCTCCAGATCTAGGAATGCCATAATTAGCTAAATATGCGGCAAATAATGCCATAAAACTATTAGGGAGTTTTATAGAGTACCCCAAAGGTTTTAGCATAAATTGCCATCGATATGCTCTAGATATATGACTTAAAAGACCAATAAACATCCCTGTCAGAACCCATAGATAATTTGCTTTTTTAAAATATGGTATAATTTCCGAAAAGGGTAATTTTGAAAAAGTTAGCCACCCAAAAAAACTAGCAAGCAGTAAAGGTAAGCCTATTTTAAATCCTTTTATTAGTTTTTTATTCATGTATCCTTAAACTATCATTCCTGCTGCAACGGTTTCATTTGTAGCGTCATCAACAAGAATTATACTTCCAGTTGTTCTGTTTTCTCTATACGCATCTACCATTAATGGTTTTGTTGTACGAATTTTAACTTTACAAATATCATTCATATTAATCTCTTTATCGTCGTTAATACGCTCTAGAGTATTAATATTGTATTTATAAACTACTTCTTTAATCATCGCTTTTTGATCATTAGAAGTGTGTTTTATGGTGTATTTAGCTCTTGCTTTAGCCGAAGCATTGTTTAACCAACATAACATTACCTCAATGTCTTGTGATGCTTCTGGTTTGTTGTTAGAACGTACAATCATGTCTCCACGACTAATATCAATATCATCTTCTAGCGTTATAGAAACAGACATTGGCGCATAGGCTTCTTCTAATTCTTTGTCTAAAGTATCTATCGTTTTAATTTTAGATGTAAATCCAGATGGCATTACTGTAATCTCATCTCCTTTTCTAAATATACCACTTGCAACACGTCCTGCATAACCTCTATAATCTATAAAACCTTCGCTTTGCGGTCTTAAAACGGTTTGTACAGGGAAACGAGCGTCTACTTTATTAATATCGCTACTAATATGCATAGTCTCTAATGTGTGTAACATTGGCGCTCCTTGATACCAAGGCATGTTTGTAGACTTATTTACAACATTATCACCATCTAAAGCACTCATTGGAATGAAACGTACATCTGTTACTAGCATTTTTGAAGAAATGTCTTCGAATTGCGTAACAATGTCATTGTACACTTTTTCAGAATAATCTACCAGGTCCATTTTGTTTACACAAACAATAATGTGAGGTATTTGCAATAAAGATGCTATAAATGCGTGTCTTTTTGTTTGCTCTATTACACCATGTCTTGCATCTATTAAAATAGTTGCCACGTTTGCTGTAGAAGCTCCTGTAACCATATTACGTGTATACTGTATATGTCCTGGAGTATCTGCAATAATAAATTTACGTTTAGGTGTTGTAAAGTATCTGTAAGCAACATCTATAGTAATACCTTGCTCACGTTCGTCTTTTAAACCATCTGTGAATAAGGCTAAATCTACCCCTTTGTGGCCTTTCTTTTTACTTGTATTTGTGATAGCTTCAAGTTGATCTTCGAATATAGATTTAGAATCATATAATAGTCGACCTATTAAAGTACTCTTTCCATCATCTACACTTCCTGCTGTTGTAAAACGTAATAATTGATTGTTATCTAACATTTTTTGCTTTTTATATAATAGATTCTTGTTTTCACAAAAATTACAAATTTTTAATTTCTAGAAATATCCTTGGCGTTTTCTATCTTCCATTGCAGATTCAGAACGTTTGTCGTCACTTCTGTTTCCTCTTTCTGTGTTGCGCATTCCTGCAACTTCTGTAGCAATTTTCTCTAATGTATCTGCTTCAGATTCGTCTCCTCCTGTAATTGTAATATCACCTAAAGTTCTAAAACGTATTCTTTTAGTTACTACTTCTTCGTGATCTTCTAATACCAAAAACTCAGAATTTGGAATCCATGTATCTTGTCTCCAAACGACTTCACGTTCGTGCGCAAAATATAAGGATGGAATTGCAATGTTTTCTCTTTTTATGTAGTTCCAAACATCCATTTCTGTCCAATTACTAATAGGAAATGCTCTAAAGTGTTCTCCTTCAAAGTGTCTTCCATTAAATATATTCCATAATTCTGGTCTTTGGTTTTTAGGATCCCATTGTCCAAAATCATCTCTATGCGAAAAGAAACGTTCTTTAGCTCTTGCTTTTTCTTCGTCACGTCTTCCTCCACCAATCGCACAATCTATTTTATTAGACTCAATAGCGTCTAAAAGCGTAGTTATTTGAAGTGCATTACGTGTTGCGTTTTTACCTTTTTCTTCGGCTACACGACCATCATCAATAGAATCTTGTACAGAACCAACAATTAGTTTAACTCCTAAATCTGCAATTACAGAATCTCTAAACTCAATAGTTTCAGGAAAATTATGTCCTGTATCTACATGCATTAACGGAAAAGGTATTTTAGCAGGATAGAAAGCTTTCTTAGCTAAATGAGTTACTAAAATAGAATCTTTCCCTCCAGAAAACATGATTACTGGGTTTTCAAATTGTGCCCAAACTTCACGTAAAATAAAGATTGCTTCACTTTCTAATTCATCTAAATAATTTAAGTAATACTTACTCATCGCTATATTTTAATTTAGGTTTTATAAAGTTCATGATATCATGAACAGCTTCTTCAACCGTTTTTTCTTCGGTTTTAATTTCTATATCTGGGTTTTCTGGCGCCTCATAAGGTGCAGAAATACCTGTCATGTTTTTTATTTCACCAGCTCTGGCTTTTTTATAAAGACCTTTTACATCTCTACGTTCGCACTCTTCCACACTGGTGTTTATATAAACTTCGACAAAGTTAACATCTTTAACGATATTTTTAATATTCTCTCGGTCTTTTTTATAGGGAGAAACAAATGCTGCTAATGTTACCAATCCTGCATCAACCATTAAATTTCCAATTTCGGCTATTCTTCTGATGTTTTCTGTTCTATCTTCTGGAGCGAAGGTTAAATCGCTATTTATACCTTTTCTAATGTTATCTCCATCAAGGGTATAGGTTTTTACACCTAGTTTATAAAGTTCTTGCTCTACAACATTAGCAATTGTTGATTTTCCTGAACCAGAAAGTCCTGTAAACCATATCAAAAAAGAGGTATGGTTGTTTTTTTCTTGTCTATCTGTTTTTGAAACTTGATAGTTATGTGAAATTATATTTTCTTTCATTAGTTTATTTTCTACCTAAAAAATAGTTTCTAATTTTTCCTAAAGGTAATTTTAACCATATTTTTTCATGTACATAATATAGTACAAATTTAGTAAACAATTCTGTTAATGCAATATAAAGAGCTATTTCATTAAACCCTTTTAATACAATTCCAGAAATGATAAAAGTCGTTGTAGTAGCTACAATCCGCCATGAAATGGATTTATATAAAATTTCTTTATTTGTTGTTGCTTGTTTACCAAGACGGCGTAACCATATTCTTTCGTGAAAATAAAATATTGCTAATTTTAATAAAAACTCTGATGCTCCTATTTTAAGAGCATCTTCTATACTACATTCTCCTAATAAGCAGGTTACAAAAAGAACGACTAAAATAGTATCTGCTAGCGCAATAAAACGCCAAGATATTCCTTTTAGAATACTACGTATATGTGATGATTTTTTTAAAGATGCCATGTTTAGTTTTTAGACACTAAAAACCATGGGTTTAGCAGGTTTTCTTTGTTATATAAAAGGGATTGATTTGTTTCTTGCGAAATTACGTCTATTCCTACAGCATTGCAGATTGCCTGTCCTGCAGCCGTATCCCATTCCATTGTTGGTGCAAATCTTGGGTACACATCTGCATTACCTTCTGCTACTAAACAAAATTTTAATGAGCTTCCTTTTGAAACGACCTCAACTTCTTTTCCTTCTTTTTTAATAGACTCTACAAAATCTAATGTTTCTTGACTCATATGAGAGCGACTGCCTACTACTTGAACAGGGTTAGATTCTGGTGCTTTTGGTTGTAATACTATTGCTGCGCTAATGACTTCTTCAACAGAAGCATCATGCGAATCTAATTGAGTTTTAAAAGCTTCTTTAGTTGTTACATTTGCAACATATATTGTTTTTGTTGCTGGCACATAAATAACACCTAATTCTGGTTTACCATTAGTTACTAATGCAATATTTACAGTAAATTCTCCATTACGTTTTATAAACTCTTTTGTTCCATCTACAGGATCTACAACCCAACAAGTAGTCCAGTTTTTTCTGGTAGGATAGTCTGTTTGTTTATTCTCTTCACTAATAATTGGAAACTCTGTATTTATTAAATATGAGTTTATTACATCATTCGCTTTTTTATCTGCTTCTGTTAAAGGCGATTTATCGTCTTTAATTTCTACATCAAAAGGTGTATCGTAAACTTGCATGATTACTTTTCCTGCTTCTAAACTTGCTTTTATGGCTATTTGTAGATTTTTATTCATTGTTTTTTACTATTGCTTTTCTTAAACTATCTCTCCAATGTGGTATTTCTATTTGAAGATTCGTTTTGATTTTGGTTTTATCTAATACGCTAAAATGTGGTCTTCTAGCTGGAGTTGGATATGCTTCCGATTTAATTGGTAATACTTTAATATAAATATTACTTTCCTCAAAAATAGCTTTTGCAAAATCATACCAACTTGCAACCCCCTCATTACTATAATGGTAGATGCCGTATTGTGTGTTATTTGTTGTTATTATTTTTAAAATAGCTTGCGCTAAATCTGTTGCATAGGTCGGTGTACCTATTTGGTCTGCAACTATATTTAATAGGTCCCTGTTTTGAGATAAATTTATCATGGTTTTCATGAAGTTATTACCATTTTCAGAATATAACCAAGAGGTTCTTATAATAAAATGTTGCTCTATATTTTTAGCAACTTCGCGTTCTCCTTCCAATTTTGTTACACCATACACCCCTGTTGGATCTGTTTCATCTGTTTCTGTATATGCAAAAGATTTTTCACCATTAAAAACAAAGTCTGTAGATACTTGAATTAGAGTTGCTTTTTTTTCTGCGCAAACTATTGCAAGGTTTTTTGAGCCGAGTACATTTACATTTTTTGCGTTTTCTTGATCACTTTCAGCTTTATCCACTGCTGTATATGCTGCACAATTTATGCAATAATGAAAAAATTGATCGTTAAAAAACTGCTGTACAGCATTAAAATCTGCAATATTTAATTGTTCTGAGTTGGCGTATATAAAGTTTAAATTAGAATGATTGGACTCTATATCTTTTATACACGTTGCTAATTGTCCGTTTCCTCCTGTTACCAAGATATTAATCATAGTCTAGCTTTATCTAACGTTGGTAAGATTACATCTTTTTCTGACACAAGTAATTTATTTTCAGGCAATTGCCAATCTATGTTTAATTTTGGGTCATTATATATTATTCCACCTTCTGAAGCTTTGTTGTAAAGGTTATCACATTTATATGAAAAAATAGCTGTGTCACTTAAAACAATAAAACCATGTGCAAATCCTCTTGGTACAAATAGTTGTTTCTTGTTATCTTCAGATAATTCAACAGCTACATGTTGTCCAAATGTTTTAGAGTTTTCTCTAACATCTACAGCTACATCTAAAACTTTTCCTTTTATTACACGAACTAATTTTGCTTGTGCATGTTCTCCAACTTGGTAATGTAATCCTCTTAAAACTCCTTTGGAAGAAAAAGACTCATTGTCCTGAACAAAATCTACCTGTTTATTAATTAAAGAATTAAATTTTTCTTGGTTAAAACTTTCGAAAAAATAACCTCTTTTATCTTCAAAAATAGTTGGTTCTAAAACAAAACAGCCTTCTAATTTAGTTTCTGTTGCCTTCATATTATTTTTCTAAAATGCTTAACAAATGTTTACCATAACCACTTTTGATTAAGGGTTGAATTAATATATTAAATTCGGACTTATTTATATAACCCATACTATAAGCGACCTCTTCAATAGCTCCAATTTTAAGACCTTGTCTTTCTTCAATTACTTGAACAAACTGGGATGCTTGCATAAGCGAATTAAAGGTCCCCGTGTCTAACCAAGCCGTTCCTTTATCTAATACGCTAACTTTTAGTTTTCCCTGCTTTAAGTACTCTTTATTTACATCTGTAATTTCTAATTCTCCTCTGTGACTAGGTGTAATGTTTTTTGCGATTTCTACTACAGAATTATCATAAAAATAAATCCCTGGAACCGCGTAGTTTGACTTTGGCTTTTCGGGTTTTTCTTCAATAGAAATCACATTCCCTTCTTTATCAAATTCTGCAACACCATAACGCTCTGGATCATGCACATGATATGCATAAATAATACCTCCATCAGGATTGTTATTAGCTTGTAATAATTCTGCTAACCCAGATCCGTAAAATATATTATCTCCTAAAATAAGAGCTACTTTATCGTCACCAATAAAATCTGCACCAATAACAAAAGCTTCTGCTAAACCATTAGGTGCTTCTTGAACTGCGTATTCAAAATTACATCCAAACTTTTTTCCATCTCCTAAAAGTTGTTCAAATAAAGGTAAATCATGTGGTGTAGATATAATAAGAATATCTTTAATTCCGGACCACATTAATGTAGATAATGGATAGTATATCATTGGCTTGTCGTAAATAGGCATTAATTGCTTACTTACTGCAAGTGTTAAAGGGTGAAGTCTTGTACCAGAACCTCCTGCTAGTATTATTCCTTTCATGTGTCGAACTTATTTATTTTTTATTTGTCACTTGTAGCTTCCATAATAGTCATTCTCTTATGTATTGAACTCTTGTTATGGACGTTTCATGTTTCTGTTTTTAGTATTAGCTGTATTGTTTTTGGTAATACGTTTGGTAAGAACCACTTGTAACACTGTTTAACCAGTCTTCATTGTTTAGATACCAATCTATAGTGATTTTTAAACCTTCTTCGAAGGTTACAGATGGTTTCCATCCTAGTTCTTTGTTTATTTTAGAGGCATCAATAGCGTATCTTAAATCATGTCCTGGGCGATCTTTAACATATGTTATTAGTTTTTCTGAAGACCCTTTTTCTCTACCTAATGCAACATCCATTTGTTGACATAGTAATTTAACTAAATCTATATTTTTCCACTCGTTAAAACCACCAATGTTATATGTATCTCCCTGTTTTCCTTTATGAAAAACTAAATCAATAGCAATTGCGTGATCTACAACGTACAACCAATCTCTTGTATAGTTACCATCTCCATATACTGGTAATGGTTTGTGGTTTATAATATTATTAATGAATAAAGGAATTAGTTTTTCTGGGAACTGGTTTTGACCATAATTGTTAGAACAATTTGTTATAACATAAGGCATTCCATAAGTTTCACCATAAGCTCTTACAAAGTGATCTGAACTTGCTTTTGATGCAGAATATGGCGAATTAGGATCATATGATGTCGTTTCTTCAAACAAACCAGTTTCCCCTAAAGAACCATACACCTCATCTGTGCTTACGTGATAAAACAATTTATCTGTAAAGTTGTCTTTCCAAAGTGCTTTAAAGGCATTTAACAAAATCATTGTACCAATAACATTTGTCTTAACAAATGCCAAAGGGTCTTTTATAGACCTGTCTACATGAGATTCTGCTGCTAAATGTATTACACTGTCAAATTTATACTTGTCAAAAAGTGCGTTAATAAAAGGTTCGTCAGTTATGTCACCTTTAACAAATGTGTAATTTGGCGCATTTTCAATATCTGTAAGGTTTTCCAAGTTACCAGCGTACGTTAAAGCATCTAAGTTGATTATTTTATAATTAGAGTATTTTTCGACAAATAATCTAACTACATGGGATCCTATAAATCCTGCTCCACCTGTTATTAAAACGTTACGATTAGTCATATTTTTTGTATTCTTTTAAGTTTTAGTTTATATGTTATATGTGAGAACTTTAAATAAAGTATCAAAAGTAATCTTTTTACAAAGCCAATTAAATTTTAACATTCTAAATATAATAGTTTTACCGATTAAAATGATTATTCATCGATATATTGTAAGGGTAATGTTGATTTGAACAATAAAATCTCAATAACTAAAGTCTTGCTGAAACAATATTATCTGGTAAAAAATTCTTCAAATCAAATACTATGGTATCATCATTTAGTATTTTGTTCCAATCTAAGTCTTTAAATTTATCATGTTTAACTGCTAACACAATAGCTTTATAATTTTGTGATATTTCCGAAATTAAATCTATGTTATATTCTTTCTTTACTTCATCTTTATTTGCAAAAGAATCATAAACATCAACCTTTAATCCAAATTCACTTAGTTCATTAAAGACATTTATTACACCAGTGTTTCTAATGTCTGGGCAATTTTCCTTAAATGTAATTCCCATTATTAGAACTTTAGCTCCTTTTATTTCATTTCCCTTTAATGCTAATAGTTTAATTAATTTATTAGCCACAAAAATCCCCATATTAGAGTTTATCCTACGTCCTGATAGTATCACCTGGGGATAATACCCAACTGACTCAGCTTTATGAGTTAAATAATAAGGGTCTACACCAATACAGTGACCACCAACTAAACCTGGTGTAAATGGTAAAAAATTCCACTTTGTTCCTGCTGCTGCTAAAACCTGCGCAGTATCAATATCAAGCCTATCAAAAATAAGCGCTAACTCATTAATAAATGCAATATTCAAATCACGTTGTGTATTTTCAATTACTTTAGCCGCTTCAGCAACTTTAATAGAGCTTGTTTTATGAGTTCCTGCAGTTATTATTGTCCTATATAGATTATCTACTTTTGTAGCTACTGCAGGTGTACTTCCGGAAGTAACTTTAATTATTTTACTTATTGTATGCACTTTATCTCCCGGATTAATCCGCTCTGGTGAATAACCACAATAAAAATCTTCATTAAATTTAAGCCCACTATATTTAGCTAAAATAGGCACGCACACTTCCTCGGTACAACCAGGAAAGACAGTAGATTCATAGATTACTATATCCTCCTTTTTTAATACTTTTCCAATCGTTTTACTTGCTTCTATTATAGGGTGTAAATTAGGAGTCTTATGTTTAGTAATTGGGGTAGGAACAGTAACAATGTATATATTGGCATCTTTAAGATCGTTTATATCAGAGGTAAAAAACAATGATTTAGAAGTGCTTAAAACACCTGAAGAAACTTCTAATGTACGATCTATGTTATTTCTAAGCTCTGATATTCGTGAAGTATTTATATCAAATCCAATAACATTAAATTTTTTAGAAAACTCTACAGCTAAAGGCAAACCAACATAACCTAGGCCAACTATTACTATTTTATCATTCATTATTTTTCTTGATTATAAAACCATGATGTAGTTTTAGTAAGACCCTCTTCAAAATTATATTTTGGAAAATAATTTAATTCATTTGCTGCTTTTGAAATATCGGCAAGTGAATGCTTTACATCCCCAAGCCTTGTTTCTCCATAAATTATTTTACTATTAGTAGCATGTTTCAAATCCTTAAGCGCACTAATTATTCCCGCAGTAAGCTGATTTAGGCTAACTTGGGCACCACAACCAATATTATAAACTTGATTTACAACTTCTTTTTTAGTAGATAGCATTGCTTTTAAATTAGCTTGTATTACATTTTCGATAAAAGTAAAATCCCGAGAATGCTCCCCATCTCCATTGATAATAACTGATTGATCGTATAGTAATTGAGTAATAAATTTAGGTATTACCGCCGCATAGGCACCGTTAGGGTCTTGCCTAGGTCCAAAAACGTTAAAATATCTTAGACCTATAGTTTCCAAGCCATATACTTTATAAAATACATCTGCATAAAGTTCGTTTACATATTTTGTAACAGCATATGGTGATAACAATTTTCCGATATTATCTTCTTTTTTTGGTAAAATAAGGCTATCTCCATAAGTACTTGAAGATGCTGCATACACAACTCTTTTAACACTATTTGAATCTTTTGAGGCCACTAAAACATTTAAAAAACCGCCAATATTTGTACTATTACTTGCAATAGGATTGTCAATAGACCTAGGAACAGAACCTAAAGCTGCTTGATGAAAAACATAATCAATACCATTCATTGATTGCTTACAGGTCTCTAAATCTCTAATATCTCCTTTAATAAACCTATAATTATCATACCCTTTAAACTTTTTTAGATTTTCTAATTTACCTGTTTCCAAATTGTCTAAAACAACTACTTCTTTAGCATTATAATTAAGTAAATACTCTACCAAATTTGAACCTATAAATCCAGCTCCACCAGTGACTAAAAAAGAAAAATTAGATAAATTATGATCATGATATTTTTCTGTGTACATAAATTATTTCTCTTACAGTTTAACAGTTAATATCAACTAAAAATTATACTATTAATTTTTTTATTTAAAAACATCTTTAGCGTTTTTAAATTACGATTGAGACTTCAAAAATCTACTCAAATTAATAAACATAATAACTAGAAAAATCAAAATAAACGCAATAATTGGAAATGTAAATTTAAAATAATCTGTCCATTGCGATACATCATAACCAGATGGTGGAAAATCAGAAACTACATCAATAATATTTCGATTTAAATCTAAATTATTTTCTAAGTTTGTCTTTTGTTGAGTTAAATTAAATAATAAAGTCGTTAAGTTTGATTCATCAACTAACAATTCATTAGGTTGTGAATTACCCATATAAAAATTAGTACCACTGCCACCATTATCGGACACGGATTTATCAGACTCCTTAATTCTAATGGCTAAATAACTATTTTTTAAAGAATCTAACTTCTGTATTTGACCAGTAATGTCTTTTATTTTGGCGTTAATATTTACAGAATTTATTTGCTTTAAAGAATCCAAATAAGGATTCTTTCTTAAAAAAGAAACAAAATTATTTTTTAAACTCTTATAAACATTTTTATCAGTTGCTAGAACACCTATTTTATGTGATTTAAAACTATAACTATTAAGTCCTTCAAGGTAATCTTTAAAAGTCGATTCTACTCGAGAAACAGAATCTAAACCCGATCTATATGCAACATACATTTCCATTTGTGTATTTTGATCAATATCTGGTTCAATATAGAAATTTTTGATTTTACTAGCTTCCTCTTCACTTATTTTTAATTGCCTTGCTATCTCTTTGCTATCATGATCAATTGCGGCTAACTGATTTAGGTTTCGCATGTTTTCATAAACCTGACGTGTAGAATTAAAATTAGTGTTTATAAACATATTAGCCCCATAATTTTTCTCCTTTAAACTATCCAAACCATAACCAATAGCAAAACTCACAATAATTCCTATAGCATACCATTTAGCAGACTTAAACAAATGCAATAAAAGTGCAATTATAAGTTTATAAATAGTTTTAAATATTCTCTCAAAAAAAGAATACACTTTACCAAAAGCATTCCCTATTAGGTTAAAAAAGACTAATAAATCTACTTCTTCGGATTTATTGTCATTATTTTTAGGTAATTCTTGACTCATGATTTAAATTAATTATTGGTTAAATATTTGTTGTAAAATTTTTCTTGTAATAAGGTATGTTGGTTTTACACCAGAAGTACCTAAACCTCCAGAAGCTAGCGTTCCTCCTGTTTCTAATGGGTTATCACTTGCGTAATAAGCATATCTAACTTTTACGTCAGGATTTATACTGCCTCTAACTTTAGACGCTGCCTGTATTGCTTTTTGATAATGTGCTCCTTCCATTTCTAACCCTATCACATTCCATGTAGAATTATAAAAGAATTTTAAAATATCTTTATTTTGTAAAGAGGTTCCTAGCACCGTAATCATGGCGCCTTCAAAAACAGAAACACCTTGACCTTCTAAATCAACCTTACTTAATTCGTTTTTAAAAGGGTAATTATCTGCAGTACCTTCAAAAATATGTGCTGAAGGTATCATAATATCACCTTTACCTCCTTCTAAGATACCTGCTTTACCCATAATAGAGACAGATTCTATATTTAGATGTGTCTTGCTGCCATCTTCACTAAAAGGCTTTAAAAACTCGTCTATAGTCTCATATGCTTGCTCTCCAAAAGCGTAATCCATAACAAAAAGCACTGGTGCTTCTTTATCTTTTTCTTGTTTTGGTAAATTTAAATCTGTTTTAGATAAATCTATTTTAGCTGTATCAAAAATCTGAACATCAATATTAGTCCCAGAAGTATCTTTTATAAAGATCATCCCTTGCTGTTCTGCTTTTTGAGTTACTTTTTTTCTTAATGCTTTATTATCACTTTGACTTAATGCTTCATAAACCTTAAAAATTTCGGTTTTAGATGTTTCTGCTTTTAATGCTATTGGTGCATAAAGCGTATTCATTACACTATGTAAATTGGCACTAATTATATGTATTGGTCTTTCTAAAAGGCCTTCTTTTTTTAAAGTCTCTTTTATTGTATTCGCCCACATTTCACCATGAATATGGTGCCCTAATCGTTCTCTTAAAACCGGGCTAAAAGTTACGGTACGCTTACTGTTTTCAACAACTTCTTCAATTGCTAATTTACCTAACCAATACACTATATGTAATAAACGTTCTGGCTTGCTTGGTAATGCAAATACGTCATATACTGTAGAGAGTTCTTTAAACGTACGACCTAAAATATTTGCTGTATGCGTAATAGCTATTTCACGTTCTTTTTGTGTTAGCTTTTTCTTATTTAAAACTGCTGCTTCTAATTTTTGCCAATCTCTAGTTGTAGCACCGTTTTCATCAATAATAACACGTTTACTAATCTTATGAGATTCAACAAACAAAAATGTAAGGTGTGTTAAAATATCATAAATTTCAGAACGTCCTCTAGTGATTTCAATATTCATTTGCTCGTCATCAATACGATAACAATTTCTTCTACGCTTAGGCGGAATTATAGCTTCAAAATGAGAATCTTTATAACCTTCATCACTTGTAAGGTTAATAAAACGACACTCTTCAATACCGTGAGGCAGTCTATCTATAACATAAAGTAAGCCTTCTAATTCTGCTTTCTCATCTGCTACAGATCCATAAATTTCTGGTCTTAATACTAATAATGCTTCACGCAGTGTCTCTCCTGACACACCCATAGGCTTATAAAAACCTCTATTAAATAAGTGACGCATAGTTATATACATGCGCTCTATTGCATTTGAGCTTTCTTGCGCTCTCGTTCTTTCATGTTGTTTAATCATACTACTTATATAATGTATTTAACGTTCAAAGATACTATTATTTAGTAACAATGAATGATTTTAATGCGTCAGCAATTTTACGATCATTTGCTAATCGCGGTATTTTATTTTGACCTCCTAACTTACCTATTGATTTCATGTAATTTTGAAATCCATTTTTTTCAACCTTTGTAATTTTCAAGGGTTGTAAAACTTTTCCTGCTAACAAATCTAAATAATAACTGTTCTGCTCTTGCAAAGACTTGTCTATTTTTTTCGCTAAAGCGGAAATATCTTTAGGATCATTCTCAAACTCTACAAACCATTCATGATACGGTAATCCTGATTCTGGACTTATTTGTGGTGCAACCGTAAACTCGTTAATTCTAACTTCAGACCCTTCAGTTGCGTCCTTCATAGCCTGTTCTACCTCTTTACCTATAACATGTTCTCCAAATGCCGAAATAAAATGTTTGATTCTTCCAGACACGATAACTCTGTATGGTTTTGTTTCTGTAAACATAACGGTGTCCCCTATGTTATAAGACCAAAGTCCTGCATTGGTAGATATTATCATAACATAATTAATACCAACCTCAACATCTTTTATAGTGATACGTTTAGGGTTTTCATCAAAAAACTCATCAGCTTTTACAAACTCGTAAAACATACCAGAATTTAATTGCAGTAGCATTCCTTTTTTGTCTTGCTTGTCCTGAAATGCAAAAAAACCTTCACTTGCAGGATACAATTCTATACTATCGACTTTCCGACCTATTAAGTTCTCAAATTTAGCACGGTAAGGCTCGTAATTAACACCGCCAAATATAAAAAGGTTGAAATTTTTAAAAATATCACCGACCTTTTTTCCTGTCTTAAGTTGCAGTTTTTCAAAATACATTTGCACCCACGATGGTATTCCAGAAATTATAGACATATCCTCGTTTACGGTTTCTTCTACAATAGCATCCACCTTAGTTTCCCAATCTTCAATACAATTGGTTTCCCAAGAAGGCATTCTATTTTTTTGAAGGTATTTTGGAACAAAATGTGCTACAATACCAGACAAACGACCTAGTTGTACTCCGTTTTGCTCTTTTAAAACAGGACTACCTTGTAAAAATATCATTTTACCATCTACAAACTTTGCATTTCCTGTTTCATGAATGTAAAGCAATATTGCATTTTTTGCAGCATTTACATGGTTTGGCATACTTTGCTTTGTAATGGGGATATACTTAGCGCCAGACGTCGTCCCTGAGGTTTTTGCAAAATACAGCGGTTTCCCTGTCCAAAGGATATCTTTTTCTCCTGCCACAACACGGTCTACGTAAGGTTTTAAAGCTTCGTAATCTCTAATAGGCACTCGTTTTATAAAATCTTGATAATTATTGATACTTACAAAATCGTGATCTATACCAAAAGCAGTACCTGCTGCTTGGCTTATTAAATCTTTAAAAACTTTATCTTGTGTTTCTACGGGGTTATTTGCCCATTTTTGTATTTTCTTATAAACGCGTTTTGCAAACGGTTTAGCTAAAGCTGATTTTAGTGAAAGCATTATTTAAAATCTATAAAATTAGTTGGGTTTACTGAATAGCCATCGCTCCATAATTCAAAATGCAAATGTGGTCCAGTAGATAGCTCTCCCGAATTACCAGACGCAGCAATTACTTCTCCTGCTTTTACTAAATCACCTTGACTTTTGTTTAATGAAGCATTATGCTTATATACAGATATTAGTCCGTAGCTATGTTCTAATATAATTACATAACCTGTTTGCGTTGTCCACTCTGCAAAAATAACAGTACCATCCGCTGTTGCCTTTATAGGTGTGTCTTTTGCTAAAACAACATCTACTGCATAGTGTTTTGTTTTACTATTGTAATTTTCGCTAATCGTACCATTTGCTGGCGGAAACAAAACAAAACTAGCTCTGGATTTTGCGGTTTCAAACAAGTTATATTTATCTTCCTTATCTACTTTTTGTCGTAATAAAGAATCTTCTTTAATAGGGTTTAAATCCACTTGACTTGCTTCAAGTTTTGCTGCTTGAATTATCGAGTCTTTATTAAATTGAACTGTACTAACCTCACCTTGCAACACCTGCTTAATAGACGTAAAATACTTTTCGTTTAAGTCTATAACACGTTGCAAAGAGTCTGTTTTAAAACTTAACTTAACAGCTTTCTTTTTAAGTGAGGTTGAGGAGTAACCAGGGATATATTCTTTTAATGGCGTAAATGCTATTAAAATTGTTGTAAAAACAATTAAAAATATTGCAGACAGCGTGCCTAAAACAAACACATTTAGACGCGTTAAATTAAGTGATAGTCTTTCTTCAAAAGTATCGTCGTTTAATATTACCAAACGATACCTGTGTAGTAACTTCTTCTTAATTTTTTTAGATTTTTTTTCGGGTTTTACCATATTAAAAACAAAAGTAAATAAAAATTTGTGCTAACATCTTTAGGTTAAGCTAAAGTTAGTCTTTTAACGTTATTATTAAAGTTTAATTATTAACTTTGTGGTCTAAATTTTAAGTTATGATTTCAGCAAGTATATTTTTAGGTATGCCAGGACCAACTTCAATGATTATAATAGTAGTAGCAATATTACTTTTATTTGGCGGAAAGAAAATTCCAGAATTAATGCGTGGACTAGGTAGCGGAATTAAAGAGTTTAAAGACGCAAGCAAAGAAGAAGAAGAAAACGAAGAGAAAAAGTAAATTTTACTTTATCATATAAAAAAAACCAATGCATTGCATTGGTTTTTTTTATGCTCTTAAATTTTGTTTACTTGTTTATTTCTAAAGATTTTATAATAGATTCAAGCTCTAAAACAAAATCACGTTTACTTACTGATGGAGCAAAAGTAAACCCTTCAATAACCACATAACGGTTGTTAATTTTATCTTCAACCATATAGTTTAAAAATGGTCCTGCATTATAGCTGTCTTTAATTTCCCAAGTACTTCTAACTTCATAAGCGGGCTTATTGTCTATAATTGTATTGTATAAAAACGGTGTATACGCCTCCTCTGTCATCATATAAGATCCATCTGTTGGTCCTGGAACATATTTTTGACCCACACTGTCTCTAATTCTAATAACCTGCTCTATAATATCACCTTCTTTATCTATAGCAGTTAAAGGGATTTGATATATCATAAAGTTATTAGTACCAGTCGTTAAATTTTTTCTAATCCAGAAAAAATTACCATCTTCTCTTGCTACTCTATAAGCAGAAGGAAACTGAAGTTTTAAACCTAAAACCTTTTCAATATTATTATTAACGTGAGGCGAATTACTAGTTAGCTTTTGACGTGCCTCTATTTCTTGATTTTTAAACGTTTCTAAGATTTTGTCTTTGTTAGCGCTTAACAATTTTATAATTTGGTTATTGTCTTTTCCACTAACTACCACCAATTTTTGAGGTCTTGCAAAAGCATCAGATAGGACTTTAAACCCTTCGTCTTCCCCTTTTTCAATTTTTAAAACAATTCTGTTTTGAGTAGCGAATCCAGAAAACACTTGTGGTGGCATTTGATTTATATCAAACATAGGTTCTGCTTGAGGCAATCCGGGAACAACCGTTGTTAACACCTCTCTAACTTGATCACCAACTCTACCTTTCCAAAGATCATTATCTATAACAACGTTTACATTGTATAGGTTTCCTGAAGATTGTGGTACTAAACGTTGATTTTTAGAAGAACCTTCTTTACACGATAGTATTGTGCATACTAATAAAATTAAAATAGCGACTTTTTTCATTTCTATACTGTTTTAGAGATCAATTATCCTTTTGAAACTAATAGTTTCATTCCTGGTTTTAATTTATTACCACTAATATCATTCCAATCTTTAATATTTTGAACCGAAACTCCAGAAAACTTTTGTGAAATACTCCATAGACTATCTCCTTGTTGCACTGTATACGTTTTTGCGTTAGCTGGTATTACTCTTTTTTTAGCTGTAGCTGAAGCTTTAGCACGATTTACAGGCACCCCATTTCTAGGATAGATAGTTAATCGTTGTCCAATTTTTAGATTATTATTTCTTAAACCGTTCCATTGTTTAATTTGACTAACTCTAACTCCAAATTTTCGGGCAATTTTTCCTAAGTAATCCCCTTGTTGTACTCTGTATCTAGTTTTAGAATCAGAATCTTGAAATTGAGGTAGCGGTTTTTCACGCTTATCAAATTCTGCTTTAGCATGTGCATACAACTGCTCTTCGTTATTTACAAACGCTCCAATAATAGTCCTTGGTAAGCGTAATGTGTAGTTCTTACCTTCTATAAAAGGAATAACATCCAACTTATAAGCCGGATTTAAAAACTGAAGCGTTTCAATCTCCACACCTGTATATTCCGACACCTGATCTAAGGTTATCATTTGCTTGACATGGATGGTATCTGTTTCTATCAAATGAAACTCCGGTCTATGTTGCACAAATCCATGCTCCTTAGCATATTCAAAAATATACATTGTTGCCAAAAACGCGGGTACATAACCTGCTGTTTCACGTGGAAGATTTGGCCTAATATTCCAATAATTTTGATAGCCTCCAGAACGTCGTATTGCTTTACTAACATTACCTGGTCCTGAGTTATAAGCTGCCAAAGCTAAATCCCAATCACCAAATAATTTATACAATTTAGATAAGTATTTAGACGCCGCAATTGTTGCTTTAATTGGATCACTACGCTCATCCACATAACTACTTACATCTAAACCATACTCTTTTCCGGTTGCAAACATAAATTGCCATAATCCTGTTGCACCAACTCTAGAGCGGGCACGAGGTTTTAAAGCAGATTCTACTATCGCTAGATACTTCATCTCTAACGGAATATCGTAGTTATCCAACTCACGTTCAAACATTGGAAAGTAGTAATTACTTAATCCCATTAAACGTTCAAAAGAATGATGACGATTTTTTAAAAACGACTTAATAACACTTTCTAAACCTGGGTTATATTCTACATTAAAAGGTGTTCTAGCATTTAAGCGCTGTAATCTTGCTTTTAAAGTATCTGTTGTTAACTCAGGATAGTAAACTGCGTCATATTTTAATCCAGAAACGTCTCTATAAATAGTATCAAACAATGTATTACTATACAATTCTTCTAACCATTTTTTATCTATATCTGCAGCAAACTCATGGTCCTGAAGCACTTTAGGTAACTCTAAAACCTCAATAGATTTTATAGATTTTTTAAAATAGGCTTGACCGTCAATTATTGTATCAATAACGTAGTCTTCTCCTTCTTGTAATTGGTCCTGTCTTAATCTGCTTTGTTGGATTGTATCTTGGGCAAAACCAAAATTAATTCCCAAAAACAGTAAAAAGAAAGCACTATATATTTTTACTTGATGCATGTACTTTTATTTATTGCATAACGATTAAAAGTGCTCTATTATTTTAAAATAGCAGCAATACCAGGAAGTGTCTTCCCTTCTAAGCTTTCTAACATTGCACCACCTCCGGTACTAACGTAGCTTACTTTGTCTTCAAATCCAAATTGTTTTACTGCTGCGACAGAGTCACCACCACCAACAAGAGAAAAAGCTCCATTTTTAGTTGCTTCTGCTATGGCGTCTCCTAACGCTATTGTACCCTTTGCAAAACTTTCCATTTCAAAGACACCTAAAGGTCCATTCCAAAGTATTGTTTTGCACTGTAATACAACATCGTGAAACATTGCTATAGATTTTGGACCAGCATCTAAACCTTGCCATCCATCTGGTATTTTAGTTACATCAACAACTTGTGTTTCTGCATCGTTACTAAAGGCATTTGCTGCTAGTACATCCACTGGAAGGTGTATTTGTACGTTTTTAGCTTTTGCTTGCTTTAAAATCTCTAATGCTAATTCCATTTTATCATCTTCACAGATAGAGTCTCCAACGCTTCCGCCTTGTGCTTTTATAAATGTAAAGGTCATACCACCACCAATAATTAGGTGATCTACTTTGTCTAAAATGTTTTCTATAATTGTAATTTTAGAAGATACTTTTGCTCCTCCAAGTACCGCTAAAACAGGTTTTTCGCCAGTTTTCATTACTTTATCAATACTCTTAATTTCTTTTTCTAATAGGTAACCAAAACATTTCTTTTCTGGAAAAAACTGAGCAATTACCGTTGTTGAAGCGTGTGCTCTGTGAGCAGTACCAAACGCATCATTTACATAAATATCTCCTAGTTTTGCTAATTTTTCCGCGAAAGCGACATCACCCTTAGTTTCTTCTTCATGAAAACGCAGATTTTCTAAAATTAAGATTTTTCCTGGTTCTAGATTGGCTGCAGCACGCTCTGCTTCTTCACCAATACAATTTGATACAAACTGAGTTTCTACACCAATAATATCTTCTACTTTATTAGCAATATGTTTTAAAGAAAATTGGTCTTCTACTCCTTTTGGTCTTCCTAGATGAGACATTAAAATACAGCTTCCGCCGTCTTCTAATATTTTAATAATTGTTGGTTTTGCAGCTTGTATTCTAGTCGCATCAGTAACCTTAAAATCCGCATCTAAAGGGACGTTAAAATCTACACGAATTAATGCTTTCTTATTCTTAAAATTAAAGTCGTTTAGTGTTTTCATCTGTTTTGTATGTTTTTAGTCTAGGTTTGATTTTAAAACCCACGTATCTCTATATCTATAATTTGTTTTTAGCTCTTCTGCTAATTCAAAAGCTTCTTCTGCGGTATCACTTCTTAAAATATAAACGTAATTCCAGCTATTTTTTGGGTTAATAAAAGCAGTCGCTTTTAAACCATTTTTTATTAATTTATTGGTCCATTTCCCTGCTCTAATAGACTCTGCAAATACACCTGTTATTACATAATAACCGCCTTCTATACCTGCAATTGTTGTCGATTTTTTGTTTTTTAAATATCTAAATGCTTTAGATCCTAAACCTCTTTTACGATATTGATATGGCTTACGTTTTTCTTTGGTATTAAAACTTGGGTCTGACTCTGGTTGTGCTCTAACAATTTCTGGCGATACAGATGCTGTTTGACTAGCATCAGGGTTGTTTTCTTGAACAATATCATCAAAATAGTTTTGTGCTATTTCCGTTTGAAAGGCTGTAAAATATAGATAAAAACGGTCCGATTGGGTTTTAAAACGCAGTGTTGTCTCACTTGTATTGTTGTTTATTATGGCATTATTGTAGTTAGGAATGTCCAATTTAGCAATATCAAAACCAAGTGTGTTTTCGCTGTTTGGCAGCCTATCTCTGTTTTTCATACTATTATTAGTAATAGAACTATTGAAGAAGTTTTGCTGAAAACGCGCCCCATTACTCAACGATTGAAAACTACCATCACGTTGTTTTACAATTGCAAACTCATCACCCTCCAAAGCAGCATCCCCTTCTAAAGCAGATAATACCACTTTAGTTTTAACGTCTCCTTGCTCTACAGATTTAAAGTTTTTAAATGTAATATCAAAAGGCTCTTCTTTATTAACTAAAGCAAAACCATGGTATGTAGAAATATATTTAGGATTGTCCGTAGGTGATTGGTATATCACATACAACATCCAACCCCCTGCACTACCACCAGATAAATAACCTTCTGTTGCTTTAATGTTAGCCACAGCATAGTCTCCTGATTTATTTTCGGCAGACTTTAAAAGTCTTGTCACATTTGCATAACAAGCGTATGGCGAGTTAATAGCATGTGTCGGATTGGTTGCCCCGTCATAAATTATTTCTCCAGAAATATCTTGATACTCTTGGTTTGGTAACTTAAATTTAATTTGATTAATAATTGGCGAACGCGCTCCATTTCCTCTAAAAATGTAATTCCCTTTTTGTTCTTTACGCGTTCCTTTTTCGTAAGCATACGTTCCTGTCCAATATAGACCAGCGTAGGCTATTTTTTTAAAATCTTCAGGTAAAGATAAAGTGGCTTGACTAGAACTAAATGTTTCTGGGTCGTTATCAATATCTACATAACGCATTTTTGTGTCATCGTTATTGACCTGCATATCATTAAACGCGTCTTTATCATCTTCGCTTAAAATATTATTACCAATAACAGTAACATCTCCAAAAATGTAAAATTCGTTTTGAGATTTGAAAGTAACACCATCAATAGACGCAGAATCTATTGCTGTGGTTTCTTGTGCATTAACAAGCCCTAAACCCATTACACAAAATAATAAACCTGATAGCCTTTTCATTTTAAAAATTAAAAGTGTGAATATTCTTCAAATATATACAAATACAACCATACTATAAATATGTACTGATAAAATCAATCTTTAATAAAAATAGTTTTTAATTACCAAGAAAACTATATTTGCCCTATGCTTTTCAGTGATATTTTAGGATTAAATCATATTAAAAAACACTTAACTACAAGTGCTGACAATGGTCGCATACCTCATGCGCAACTATTTATTGGCCCTGAAGGTTCAGGAACACTGCCTATGGCTATTGCCTATGCGCAATATGTGTTGTGCAAAAATGCGGCGGGAGAAAACAGCGGAGAAAACGAAGCTTGCAATATTAAGTTTAAAAACTTTTCTCATCCAGACTTGCATTTTGCCTTTCCGGTAACAACAACTGATAAAGTAAAAAAACATCCTGTGTCTTCTTATTTCCTTACGGAATGGAGGCAGTTGTTAAAAGAACAACCTTACGGAAACTTATTTGATTGGTACAGACTTCTTGGTGTTGATAACAAACAAGGACAAATTGGTGTTGACGAAGCTTTAGATATTGTTAAAGCATTAAGCTTAAAATCTTACGAAGGTGGCTATAAAATTATGCTGATTTGGATGGCTGAAAAGATGAACACCCAAGCAGCCAACAAACTATTAAAGCTTATAGAAGAGCCGCCAAATAACACAGTATTTATTTTAATTGCTGAAGAAGAAGAACAAATTATTAATACCATAAGATCCCGTTGTCAGATTATACATTTTCCGCCGTTAGCAGAAAATGATATCAAAGCTGGGATCCAAAAACAATTTAGTCTTGATGATGCTACTGCTACTAAAATTGCACATCAATCTGACGGAAATTACAACAAAGCTTGTGATTTAGTCTATCACGACACAGAAGATGACCAATTTGAACAATGGTTTATTTTTTGGATACGTGCGGCCTTTAAAGCTAAAGGAAATAAAGCGGCTATACATGATTTAATTGGATGGAGTGAAGACATTGCTAAAACTGGTCGTGAAACACAAAAGCAGTTTTTAAACTTTTGTTTAGACTTTTTTAGACAAGCCATGTTATTAAATTATGGTGCTGAAGAGTTGGTTTATTTTGAAACCAAAAGCAAAGGTTTTGACATTTCTAAATTTGCTCCATTTATCCACAACAATAATATTATGGATATCTCTAACGAGCTAAATGATGCTATTTATCATATTGAACGTAACGGAAATTCTAAAATCATCCTTACAGATTTAAGTATAAAACTAACACGTTTGCTTCACGCTAAACAAGATTAAAATGTCTGAAAAAAAAACTTTTTTTGTCATAATAAATCCTGTTTCTGGAAATGGGAAAGGCAAAAAAGTCTGGAACAACGTTAAAGACAAACTCTCACAACATTTTAATATTACATCTCAGTTTACCAATCACAATAATCATGACATCCAAATTACACAAGATGCTTTAAATAAAGGGTTTCGTAATTTTATAATTATTGGTGGAGATGGCACATTAAACAAATTTATTAATGGCGTTTTTAGTCAAAAGACAATAAATCCAAATCAGATTAGCTTTGGTGTATTGGCTATAGGTACAGGAAATGATTGGATTAAAACGTACAAAATTCCTAAAAATAGACACCGTGCACTTCAGGCTATAATTAAAGGAAATACAAAGACTCAAGATGTTGGTTGTTTAACCTTTTTAGATCTAAATAATTCTAAAACCTACTTTTTAAATCTATGCGGTATTGGGTTTGATGGTTTGGTGGTTGACCTTGTTAAAAACGACAGGTCTTTTGGTAAATTAACCTATATTTTTGGCGCATTAAAAATACTATTTAATTTCACGTATTTTAATACTAAAGTCACGTTAGACTCAGAAACAAAAACGCATAAAAACTGTATGATGATACAGTTAGGAATTTGTAGATATACAGGATCAGGAATGCAGCTGACAAAACAACCTGATCCAAATGATGGTTTGTTGGACGTCTCTATTGCCACTAATTTTACTAAATGGCAAATTGCAAAAAATATAATAGGATTATTTACTGGTAGTATTTTAAAGCACGAAAACATTACAACGCTAAAAACTAAGCATATCACATTAGAATTTAATGCAAAAAAACCGCTTATTCAGGCGGACGGAGAGCCTATGGCAACCAGTAATATAAAAGCGTCTATACTACCACAAGCTATTACCTTTTATCTCTAAAAAACATGGTATTATTTAATACCTTTGAGCAAAAAAAACACAACAATGGACAACATCTTAAACAACATTACAGAGTTACTTTTACTTGCTTTTTTGGCAATTACATTTCTACAATCAGGATTAGACAAAGCCTTAGATTGGAAAGGTAATATTGCTTGGTTAAAAGGGCACTTTGAAAAAACGTTTATGGCTAATATGGTACCGCTAAATGTGGGGATTATATTTGCTTTAGAAACTATAGCTGGCCTATTTGCGCTTATAGGTATGGCAACCATTATTATAGATGGTAATACTGTGTTTGGCTTCTATTCGGCTATTTTAAGCGCGATAGTGCTTCTTTTACTATTATTTGGACAACGTGTTGCTAAAGACTACGATGGAGCAAGAACAATAGTAATATACTTTATTCCAACTATAATGGCATTATACCTACTAAAATAGATTAATACTCTGTCATATTTACTTTAAACACCCAATTATCTTTAAAAAGACTTTTATTAAGTAGTGTTTTATGTTGCATATAGGCATCATAGAAGTTTTCTGTATGAAACACATATACATAATATAACTCTTGTTGATCGTCTATTAAAATCTCGCTGGCATACCCAGAGTCTCTTAATTGATTTTGCCAAGCAATTGCATTTTTAGGTATAGAAAACAGTTTATTAATAACATAATACCCTTTTTTAACACCTTCAATTTGCGCGGTGTTTTTTTCTAAAAGTAATTTAAAAGCCTGAGTTTCTAGAGGTTTATCTTCTAATTCTAAGGCTTTTACATACGTATTACTAGCAATAATTACATCCCCACTAACTAACATTTCTTGTTGAATTTTTGATGCAGAAACCCCTAACGAAACACTGTTAACATCTTGATTATCCGTATTTTCTATGATTTTTACAGGTTGTCTCAAAACTAATGGTTCCGATACAATAGCTTGTTCTGGTAACGGTGTAACAGGATTAACCGTAACCACTGTAACGGATTGCACCTTAGGATTGGGTATTACTACTGGCTTTGGCGGTGTTACAACCTCTGGTATCGTTATAGTAGGTTTCTTTAAAGCTATAGTATCCTTCGCATCTAAATCCATTTGCACCTCCACCATAGGACGCGATTTATGAGAAGAGAAAACTACGGAATTAGAAGGTGCTTTTGATTCTATTTGATTAAAATAATCTTCACTAATCTCGGTTTGAAAAGCGGTAAAAAACAAGTAAAAACGATCTTGTTTTGTGTTAAAAATAAGCTCAACCTTCTCCGTATTATTAGTAATAATCGCGTCTTTATTATTAGGCAAAGTTACTGAAGCAATATCAAACCCTAAAGTATTGTCACTATTGGGCAATCGTTGCTGATTATCTTTATTTGAAGACGTAATCTGACTACTAAAAAAATTATTATGTACTCGATTTTCCGATTTTAACTTCCAAACTTTTTGAAGTTGCGAGTTGGCAATTACGCACTCATCATCAGTTAAAGCAGAATCCCCTTCTAACGCAGCCAACGTAATATCTGTACTAGTTTTACCTTTTTCGGGCGTTTTAAAATCCTTTAAATTAATGATTACAGGATCACTCCCAACATGTGTAAATCCATTAAAAGTAGTAATATATTTAGGTTTTTTTGTTGGTGTTTCATATACCACATACAGCATCCAACCAGCAGCACTACCTCCAGCTACAAACCCTTCTGTTGCATTAATATTACCAATAGTATATTCGCCATTAACCTGTTTCGCGTTTTGCAAATGTTTAGTCACATCAGCAAAACAAACATAAGGAGAATTTAAAGCAAAAGAAGTCTCTTTAGCACCATCAAACAAGACTTCTCCTGTGATATTTTTATAATTATCACCTGGTAATTTTAGCTTTATTTTACTTATAACGCTTCTGTTTCGCTGTCGTTCTCCTTGAAAGAAAAACTGAGAATTCTCCTCCCTTCTAGTTCCCTTTTTATAACTATAAGTTGCCGACCAATACAGCACAGCATAAGCAATATTTTTATGATTATCTGATAATTGCAGACTCGCAGAACTGGACGAAAAAGTAGTATCGTCTTTATCAATATCCACGTAAACCATATCAATATCGTCGTTAGTTAAACGGTGATCATTGTAGGGTTTTATAGCGTCTTTACTAAGTATATTATTCCCGATAGCAACAGCTTCTCCATAGATATAAAACGCCTTTTGGGTCTTAAATGGAACAGCCTCCTGAGCATAACTAACAGAAAACATAGCAAAGACAATAGCACAAGGCCAAAGCAAGCTTTTCATAATTTGAATTGAAAATGATTAATAGCGCAATAAATATAACTATTTAAAAGAAATAGTCTGATATTTAAACCCTTATATAACAAAAAAGGCGATTAACTGTTGTTAATCGCCTTTTGACTTTACTATTAATGCCTTATTTACTTCTTATAAGCAGCATTTAAACCTTCTATTATCTTTTTAGAAATATCATTTTCATCCTTTGAGAACATAACACTAGGTGCGTTTTCTACTGTCCCTAAGATGTAATCATAACTATTAGATTTACCATAATCCTTAACAAAATTCTTTACTTTAACAATCAAAGTGTCTATTTCCACTTGATACTCTTTTTGAAAAGCTTGTTGTTCCATTTGCCATGCTTGTTGTAACCCTTGTGCTTTTTGTCTCAATACACTCTCTTCTGCACTCTGCTTACTTTTTGGTAATGTTGCAATTTTTTGAAAATTTAACTGAAATACTTGTCTAAAGCTATCCACTTTTTTCTGGAATAAAGAGTCTTTAGTATTGTATCTAGATTCTAAATCTAGCTTCTCTTTTATTTCATTTATAATAACACCATTATCAACAAATACAATTTTTTGTTTTTGACAAGACGTAAAAACTAACCCAAGTAATACTAAACCTAATATTTTTTTCATTTTTATTTTTTAAGAATTTGAGCAAATGTAAATAATAAAATAAACTAGAAATAAATTTTAATCGCACATTTTAACCCAAATAAGAAATACTTATCAAAAATTTGGACATTTATAGGAAATCCCTATCAAAAATGGGGTCAAATAAAGCCATTTAAGCACGTTTTAAAAAAAGCTAATGTGATAGCACATTATAGTGGTTAATAAATTAACAGCGAATCTTATATTAAATTTTAGCTGTTTTTAAGCACATAAATCAATGAAGAATACTCTCCAGAAGACTTTGCTTTGTAATTTGATCTAAATCCAATCCAAAATGCTTTAAAGATATTCATCCATCCAGATTTATATTTTTCAGAAAGCAGACTAACATAATACGAGTCAAAAATCATTGGCAACGTTTTTACAACCGACATATTAATTTTTGCAAACAACTTAGAAACTGATTTTTGATTAAAATGCCACAAATGTCGAGGCACATCTAATGCTGCCCAAAACTGTTTATAGTAGTTTGAATCGTAACTTTTATAGTTTGGAACTGCAATAATTAAAACTCCCGAAGGTTTTAATAAGGCTTTTAGTTGCGCAATTTGTGCTTCTAAATTTGGAATATGTTCTAAAACATGCCATAAAGTAATGACATCAAAACTCTCTTTTTCTAAGTTATTTATATAATTAGAATCAAAAACGGATTGATTTGTTTTGCTATTTGCAATCAATCTAGCCTCTTTATTTGGTTCGATTCCTGACACAATCCAATTGTTATTTTGTGCAGTATTCAAAAAATCACCTGTACCACAACCAAAATCTAATAGTGTTTTTTGTTCCGTTTTAAACGAATTAATCAACTTTAATTTACGCTTTAAAGATATTTCTCTGATACTATGATATACCTTTTCAAACAAATTCCGTTTAGAATCTGTATGAGAAATGTAGTCTTCTGTCTGATAATATTCAGGTAATTTATCTAAAGAAGGCTTAGGAATTGTTTCTAAATACCCATACGTTTTGTTCTCAATTAATTGAAATTCTTCCCCAGAAACAGAGTAATCTTTAACTTTAATAAATGCGTTTTGGATGTTTTGACTTGACACTATTAATTAAATTTAAGCTGAATTTAGATGTAATCCTACAGCTGATTTATACTTTTAAAGACAAAAAAAAGCGAACGTTCCACGTGGAACGTTCGCTTTTTTTATTGATTTATCGACCCATAAAAACCAACAACACCGAAATATCTGATGGCGAAACGCCACTAATTCTTGATGCCTGAGATATGGTTACCGGTTGAATTTTAGTTAATTTTTCTCGTGCTTCCAAACTCATAGATTGCAGTTTAGAGTAGTCAAAATTAGCTGGAATTTTTATGTTTTCAAGACGTGTTAACTTGTCTGCATTGTTCTTTTCTTTTGCAATATATCCAGAATATTTCACCTGAATCTCGGCTTGTTCTATAACCTCACCATCCAAATTATTAGTCTCGATATACTCTGACACGGATGCCACTTGCTTCATATCGTCAATACTAATATTAGGTCTAGCAAACATTTTAAACATCTTATCTTGCTGTCTAATTGCAGCAGAATTCTTAGCTTCTAACACAGGATTTATCTCGTCCGGAGTAACACTAGTCTCTCTAAAAAACTGAACAAATTTCTCTGCTGCACCATGCTTTTCCTCCATCCTACGCAGTCGCTTTTCTGAAGCTAAACCAAGATCAAATCCTTTAGGCGTTAATCTAATATCAGCATTATCCTGACGCAATAACGTCCTATACTCTGCTCTAGAAGTAAACATACGATATGGTTCTTCTGTACCCTTAGTAATCAAATCATCCACCAAAACACCAATGTATGCCTCATCCCTTTTAAGGATAAAAGCCTCACGTTCCTGAACCTGCAATGCTGCATTTATACCAGCCATTAATCCTTGAGACGCTGCTTCTTCATAACCCGTTGTTCCGTTAATCTGACCAGCAAAAAACAAGCCATCAACCAACTTAGTTTCTAACGTGTGCTTTAATTGTGTTGGTGGAAAATAATCATATTCTATAGCATAACCAGGTCTAAAAAACTTGACGTTTTCAAAACCAACAACACTACGTAATGCTTTAAATTGAACATCTTCTGGAAGTGATGTAGAGAATCCATTAATATAATATTCAACCGTATTCCAACCTTCAGGCTCTACAAATAATTGATGTCTATCCTTATCTGCAAACCTGTTAATTTTATCTTCAATAGACGGACAATATCTTGGCCCTAAACTTTTAATTCTACCATTAAACATTGGCGAACGATCAAAGCCTTCACGAAGTAAATCATGAACCTTTAAACTTGTATAAGACATGTGACAAGAGCGTTGATGCGTTAATGGTTTTGTAGTATCTAAATAAGAAAACTTTTCCGGGTTTACATCTCCAGGTTGCTCGACCATTTTCGAGAAATCTAAAGACCGTCCATCAACTCTTGGCGGTGTTCCAGTTTTCATTCTACCAGATTCAAAACCTAAATTAACCAACTGTTCTGTAATTCCAGTTGCAGCTCTTTCGCCTGCTCTACCTCCTCCAAAATTTTTATCTCCAATATGGATTAACCCATTTAAAAAAGTACCATTTGTAAGGACAACAGTTTTTGATTTTATCTTCACACCAAGCGATGTTGTAACACCACAAACTTTTCCGTTTTCTACAATTAAGCCCGACACCATCTCTTGATAAAAATCAAGGTTTTTGGTTTGCTCTAAAAGTAAACGCCAATCTTCTGCAAAACGCATTCTGTCACTTTGGACTCTTGGACTCCACATTGCAGGCCCTTTAGATTTGTTTAGCATTTTAAATTGTATTGCAGAGGTATCACTCACAATTCCGGAGTAACCTCCAAGCGCATCAATCTCTCTTACAATTTGTCCTTTTGCAATTCCGCCCATTGCCGGGTTACAAGACATCTGAGCAATGTTTTGCAAATTCATGGTGATAAGCAAAGTCTTGCTTCCCATATTAGCTGCGGATGCTGCTGCTTCACTTCCTGCATGACCACCTCCAACTACAATTACATCGTAAACTTCGTTAAACATAATATTTATTTGACTAAACGATTTTGAAACTAGAACACTCTAACTACAAAATAATTTAAGTATGATTTTTAATAATTGTTCCACGTGGAACGTTTGACTTTTTAAAATAATTTAAGCGTGCAAATATACAACAAACTATTACATTGCATTTAGCAATGCTAAAGCTTCGTTTTCTTTGTTACGCATTTCAGCTGCATCTGCTTCTGACTTATCCTTATATCCACAGTAATGTAAAATTCCGTGCACAATAACACGATGCAACTCAGATTCAAATTCAACTTTAAAATCTTTTGCATTATCTGCAACACGCTCTACAGAAATAAAAATATCGCCTTGTAAAGTTTTTCCTACACTGTAATCAAAACTAATAACATCCGTTAAAGTATCGTGATCTAAGAACTCTACATTTAATTTATGTAAATACACATCGTCACAAAACACATAGTTTATCTCGTCCTCCTTGCAGTTTTCGTTATTAATTATAGTAGATATCCATTTAGATATTTTAGCGTCGTCAAGAAGCTTAAAATCGGTTTCGTAGTTAAAATTAATCATTTTGTTGTTTAAAATACTGTTGTGCTTTTTGCTTATAAATTTGTTGCAAAGGTAATGTTTGCTTATTCAAAATTTCTGTCGTGTTAAAATATTGTTTTGCCTTATCTTCTTGACTAGTTGTTGTATTCTTAAATTCTTTAGTATTTGATTCCGATTGACGTTTTTGTTCTTGACCTTGTTGCAACGCTGCATTTTCTAATTTTAAAAGTTGATGCTGAATATTTTTCATCTTACTCAACGTTTGATTAGTAAACCCATTATTGATTAAATCTACCTCAACCTGCTCCATATCCTTTAATAATTGTCTCGCCTCTCTGCTGTCTCCTAAACCTTCTTTATCCAAACGTTGTTCTAAAGCTTGACGTAACATTTGTTGTTCTTGATAAATTTTAAATAATTCGCCATTACTATCTTCATTAAAACCATCGCCTCCTTGCTTCTCTCCATTAAGCCCTTCTCCATTCTCTCCACCTTTACCTTTATTACCTCCTTTACCATTTTCGCCTTCTGCTCCATTCTCTCCACCTTCACCACCTTCTCCTTTATCACCAGATTTACCTTTGTCACCCTCTTCTCCTTTTTCGCCTTCCTGACCTTCTTTACCCTTATCACCCTTCTCCATGCCTTTCTCCATCTTTTTGGTCAACTCTTCTTGACTAATAATTATGTCCGGCATTGGCATACCACCTTCGCCTTGTCCGGGAGAAGGCATTCCCATTTGATTTTGTAAATTATCTAGGGCGCCACTTAAAAAATCCGCCAAATTATTAGCAGACGTAAAAGCATATTGCTGCGATGACACACCACGATGCAACATATTCTCAGAAAGCTCTGCTAACGCTTTGTCTATATTAAAATACACTTCATTAATTTCTGTATTAATGTCTTCAGAAAACTTAGGTTGACGTAACGATATAGCAAATAAACTATCATCCACATGTTCAAAATGTGTTCTTAATTCTTTTTGTTTTTTAAGATAGGTTGCATATTCATTATGATTAATTTCAATGCTTTTAAATTGTTCCATCAACGCTTCTTCATCCATAGAGAAAATAACCAGATTATCTAAGATTTGACGCAGCATTTCAATATCTTCCTCTAACTGCTCCTTAGCAGCACTAGCCATTTCGCTTTGCATGCTCATGCTCATCTTTTTCATTTCCTGAGCTGCCTTTTTTTGTTTTTGTTTCGCAGATTGTTGCTTAGCCTCTTTTTCTTCCTGACTTCCTGCTTCTTGTTTATTCTTTAAATCCTCACTAGCGCCTTGCTGATCATCGTTAATGTTTTCCTCAGTATTTTTGTTACGCGGTAAATCCATCGGCTTTTTCAAGTCCTTATTATCCTTATCTAAAGTATCTAATTGGTCTTGTAACACTTCAAACTTACTATTTAACTCGTCTTGCTTTTCTTTAGTATTTTCTTCAGGTTTACTATTAGCTAATTTGTCTTGCTCCTTGGCCAACTTATCCAGTTCCAAACCAATTTTCTCCATTTTTTTAGACACATAGTAACGTTTAGTCAACTCTACGATCTGCTCTAAACTACGTTTTTGACTTTTCGCTTTTTTAGCCAAATTATCCAACTTCGCAGAAAATTCTTCTTTACTAAATTTTTCTCTTAGCTTTTCTAATTCCTCAAGCAAACGTTCGTCTTCCTTAAGTTGCTCCTCATTATCTTTTAATCGTTCTTTTAAATCTTTTTTAAATTGATCTTCTTTGTCTTGGTCTTTCTGGAATTCGTCTAAATTATCTTTCAATTTTTTATTGAATTTTTTCATCATCTGCTCCTGCTCCTTTTGACGTTTCAAAAAATTATCAAATTTCTTTTTATCGTTAAAATTAAGCTCAGACTTTTCTTTTTGATTTTTAGACAACTCTTGTAATTCCTTTTGCTGTTTATCAAATTTCTCTAACGACTTATTTAAATTCTGAATCGTTTGATTTTGTTCTTGAAGTTGTTTTTGTTCTTCTTCGTCTTGTGTTCGTTTTCTATAATTAAACACTGGACTTTTTGTACTCTTACTTTTATTTACGGCATCATTATCAAAAACCTCAAAATACAAATCGTAAGGCGTACCTTCTTCAAGATCTAAAGTATTAGGAAACGCTTTAATAAACTGATCAAAATTAGAGTTACTAATAGGAATATTTACCATTTTTTTAGCGCCTTCATTCCCATTAGGGTAATACACTAATTGCAGTTTTCTTAATCCATAATCATCACTAACCTGACCTTTAAAATATAACGTTTGCTGATCTAAACTATCTGTTTTTGCTTCTAGCTTTAACTCTGGATATTGATCTTTAATAACCTGAATGCTATACGCTAGATTCTCGTAATTACGGAGGCTTTTATTACTTGTACTTATATTATAATCAAAGTTAGAGTAAATGCTTTTAGAGGTTTCAAAACCGCCTGATTTATTGCTAGAAAAAGCAATAGTATCACCACCAATCAAATCTACCTGTTCCGTTGCTTTAGTCTTTAACTGCCATGTCACCTTTGTCCCTTGCGGCACCACAGCATTACCAATACCTTTTAATATCTGACTACGCTTATTGGTATAATTTGGATAGTTTAAAACCATATCAAAACTAACTAGTGTAGGCACTTCTACCACTTTTAAAGTATACGGTTTAGACGTAATCCCATTGGCAGACAATCTAAATGTAATATCTTGTTTAGGCTGCTCAAAAACATACTCAAAATTACCCGCTTGACGTTGTTGTAAAACATAAGTTTCTGTGTCAAACGTAATTTTTACATCTTCAGGACTAACCTGACCTTCTGTAGTCGCTAATAATCTAAATTCTTTATTTTCGGTAGTTTCTAAAGTTTCGTTTAAAACAAAAAACTGAAACGGTGCAGGTGGCTCATACGCTGTCTGATAATTAACCACACGTTTGTAGCTATCGCTAAACCAATTCATCTTACCAGAAATAGCAGCAATTACAACTATAGCAACAGGAATTGCTGCATATTTTAAATATTTTACGTTTTGTTTAAAGTTAACTGCTAGTTTAAACGGAATTGGATTAAGCTCTTCCGCCTTTTGATCAATACTTGCCAATAGTAATTCGGATGCATTTTCAGATTCTTTTAACTGCAATACATTAAGAAGCTTATCATTAACTTCTGGAAAATGACTACCGATAATAGTTGATGCTTCTTTATAATTAATTCCTTTTTGAAGCTTAAATAACTTTGCTAACGGTAAGGCTATAAACTTAACAAACAAGGCTAGTTCTACAACTATAAACAACCAAAACAATACGGTTCTAGCAGCCGAATTTAGCCATAGAAAATGTTCTAGTAAAAGCGTAAATATAAAATATAGTAAACCAATGCTAAAAAATAAAATAGCACCTTTTATCAACTCATTAGTATAATATTTTCTAATAAATTGCTCTAATTTAGACTGTATGTTATTAAAATTATTCAAGTAATTGGTATTTAACTGACTAAATTACTGTTTTATTTTTACACTTATATAGTTACCAATATAAGTTAATGTTAAAGATTACCGCTTTCGCGGAAATTATGCCCTGTTAAAAATTGTTCTTTATTATTTCTTTGCTCTTTCTACTACTCTATTCTATCTTTGCACCTAATATCCTGAAACACGTTTAGGATGACAATTTATAGCTAACTTAAATACAACATGTTTAAGTGCTATTTTTTTACAAAACAACATGTCAGAACAAGTCAGAGTGCGTTTTGCACCAAGTCCAACAGGACCTTTACATATTGGAGGCGTACGTACCGCACTTTTTAACTATTTATTTGCTAAAAAGCATAACGGAACATTTGTATTGCGTATTGAAGATACAGATCAAAATCGCTATGTTGAAGGTGCAGAACAATATATAATAGACGCACTTAATTGGTGTAATATTCCTTTTGATGAAGGCCCAGGAAAAAACGAAAAATTTGGACCATACAGACAAAGTGAACGTAAAGAATTATACAAGCAATATGCAGAGCAATTAATAGCTAGCGGAAATGCTTATTACGCTTTTGATACGTCAGAAGAGTTAGATTATCACAGAACAGATCATGAGTCTAATGGTAAAACATTTATCTATAATTGGCATAATCGTTTAAAATTAAGCAACTCTTTAGCACTTACGGAAGACCAAGTAAAAGCTAAATTAGATGCTGGAGACGATTTTGTAATTAGATTTAAAAGCCCACAAGACCAAACATTACATTTAAAAGATATTATCCGTGGTGATATTAAGATAGACACTAATGTTTTAGATGATAAAGTATTGTTTAAATCAGATGGTATGCCAACTTATCACTTAGCTAATATTGTGGATGACCATTTAATGGAAATTACACATGTTATACGTGGAGAAGAGTGGTTGCCAAGTTTAGCGTTACACTACCAATTATACACTGCTTTTGGTTGGGATAAACCTCAATTTGCACATTTACCATTAATTTTAAAACCTACTGGTAAAGGTAAATTAAGCAAGCGTGATGGTGATAAATTAGGTTTTCCTGTATTTCCATTAGAGTGGAATCCTGAGTTTGGAGATACTGCTAAAGGATATAAAGAAGAAGGTTACTTTGCAGAAGCTGTTGTTAACTTTTTAGCCTTTTTAGGTTGGAATCCTGGGACAGAACAAGAAATGTTTACTTTAGACCAATTGATTGCTGCTTTTGATTTAGACCGTGTTAATAAAGCAGGAGCACGTTTTGATCCAGACAAAATTAAATGGTTTAACCACCATTATATGCAAGAGCAATCTAATGAAACATTAGCTGAAACGTTTCAGAAAAACCATAAAGAACTAGCCACTATTGATGTAAACTATATTGCATTAGTTGTAGGTTTAGTTAAAGAACGTGCTACGTTTGTTAATGACTTTTGGGACTTAAGTAGTTACTTTTTTGTAGCTCCAAAAAGTTATGACGAAAAAGCCTCTAAAAAAGCATTTAAGGAAGATACAAAGTCTATAATGACTGAGGTATTAGCTGTAGTTTCTAATATTACAGATTTTGAAGTAGAGCCACTTCAAAAAGAAGTAAAAGGGTGGATAACCGCTAAAGAAATTGGTTTTGGAAAGGTAATGATGCCTCTACGTTTAGCACTTGTTGGTGCTTTACAAGGACCAGATGTTTTTGACATTATGTTTATGATTGGCAAAAACGAAAGTATAAAACGTATCGAAAAACTTATTGAAACATTATAATACTAAAAAAAGCCATCTAAATTAGATGGCTTTTTTTATATCATTTATAGTTTTATTACAAAGACTTTTATTTTAAAAAGTAATCATACCTGTAAAGGCAAACATACTTTGATGTCCTTTAAAATCTCTACCTAAAGTTTGATTAAAATCAGAATCATTTAAGGCGCCTAAAATATTAGTAAACCCATAAATGTATTGTGCTCTGACTTTAAAAAATCCCATTCCTAAAGTTGCACCAATAGTACCATTTACGTTAAAGTTATTTAAGTCTTTTACAGCACTAGCTCTAACCGTATCAAAATCGGCTAATATAAAATCTTCTTGCTGATCATCACTTAATTCTAGATCACTATTGTATTGTAACATTGGACCAAAATCAATTGTAAAATGAGACGTTCTAAACGGTTTTGCATGCCATAAAAATTGTACCTGAGCAGTAAAAATTTTATACTCAACATCCTGTGCTGCTAACGTAGAGGCTAAGTCAAAACCTGTTGTACTAATGGTGTTTTCTGATAATTGCATACCATAACTAACATTAAACCATTTTTGAGGTATATCTACAGTTGCCGTCATATTAGCAATCCAACCATCACCTTTTTTGGTGTCAAAATTGTCTGTAATAATGTCAAATTGAGTGAGTCCTCCACCAAGAGAGAATCCGTTTTTTATTTTGTAACTGGTGTGTTGTGCAAAGTTTTTTGTAACAAAACCTATGGTTAGTGCTACTAATAAGATAAGTTGAAGTTTTTTCATTGTAAATTAAGGGCTTTGTCGGCAAATATAACTTAATTTAGTAAACCAAATAAAGTAACCATTAAAACCATGTACACATGTTAAATCCATTTTTAATAGTAGTAATTGTCTTAGGACTGATCATTTTAATTTCGTCAGTATTTACCGTAAAACAGCAAACTGCTGCTATTGTAGAGCGCTTTGGTAGATTTCAAAGTATTAGACAATCAGGATTACAATTTAAAATTCCAATAGTAGATAAAATTGCAGGAAGATTAAGTTTAAAAATCCAACAATTAGACGTTATTATAGAAACAAAAACTAAAGATGATGTATTTGTACGTCTAAAAGTATCTGTACAATACAAAGTTATTAAAGCTAAAGTAGAAGATGCGTTTTATAAATTAGACTACCCGCATGATCAAATTACATCTTATGTATTTGATGTGGTGCGTGCAGAAGTACCTAAAATGATTCTTGATGATGTGTTTTTACGTAAAGATGATGTTGCCATAGCAGTAAAATCAGAACTTAACGAAGCTATGCTAGATTACGGGTATGACATTATCAAAACCTTAGTTACAGATATTGATCCAGATGCACAAGTAAAAGAAGCAATGAACCGTATTAACGCTGCAGATAGAGAAAAAACTGCTGCACAATACGAAGGAGATGCACAACGTATTTTAATCGTTGAAAAAGCAAAAGCTGAGGCAGAAAGTAAGCGTTTACAAGGTCAAGGTATTGCTGATCAAAGACGTGAGATTGCTAGAGGTCTTGAAGAGTCTGTAGAAGTATTAAATAAAGTTGGTATTAACAGTCAAGAAGCCTCTGCTTTAATAGTTGTTACGCAACATTATGATACGTTACAAGCTATTGGTAGTGAAACTAACAGTAACTTAATTTTATTACCAAACTCGCCACAAGCAGGAAGCAATATGCTAAATGATATGGTTGCTAGTTTTGCAGCAAGTAATGAAATTGGTGAAGCTATGAAACAAGCCAAACTAAATAAAAAGAACTAAAATTATAACTATTATAAAAAGGTTTATTTCTAGGAATAAGCCTTTTTTTATGACCTTTAAAATAATAAAAATGAAAAAATTAGCCTTAATAATAGTATTACTATGTATCAATTTTGGGTTTGCTCAAACAAAAGAAGATGCGTTGAGTGATGCTAAAATTACTAGCGAAGCTACTTTAAAAGAAGATTATAAAACTGTGTTTAAATACACATTACCAAGTGTTATAAAATTAATGGGTGGTGAAGAAGCAGGTCTTAAAATATTAGAAGATACCTTTAGCCAAATGAAAACACAAGGTTTTGTTTTTGAAAAAGCAGAAGTAATTGCGGTGTCAGACATTGTATTTGAACAAGACCAACACAGATGTGTTGTGGAAGGTTTTAATCAAATGGTAATGAATAATATGCGTATAAAATCTAAAAGTTACCTTTTAGGAATTTACAATGAAGACGCTAAACATTGGTATTTTATTGAAGCAAAACAAATTAAAAACAAAGCGTTGTTAGACATGATTCTTCCAAACTTTGAAACTAGCTTAACCATACCAGAAGATGATATGACAACAGAACCAATAACTGAATAATTAGTAAAAAGCCTCAACTTAACATTGAGGCTTTTTTATGTCTTAAAAGGATGTCTTTCTTCCCAATTAATACTAGGATTTAAAGTATTTACAATCCGTTTTAATAGTGGGTTTAAAAACGTTGTATTAGTATGTTTCATGTAAATATGCATGGTTTTAGGCTTAGCACCTACAGAGCTTTTAATCTCCATTGCTGTCCTAGCATATACAATTTGAGTGTACTTATTAACAATCCCAAAACTTAGCATATCATATAACATGTTTAAGTATAATTGATGTTTGTATTGATATTCAGAATTGTAACCCAAAAAGTAGGTTTCTAAGTGAGTATCGTTTAAAATTAAAGTGTAAAAGCCCACCAATTGATCATTTAGATAATATCCAAACAGTTTAAACTGGTCATTTAATTCTTTTTTTAAGTTGAAAAAATGCCTGTCGTGTAATAAAAACGAATTTACTTTAGCATTATCAGACACAGTCTTGTACAAACCATAAATTTGATCTGAAGCAGCTTCAATAGCCTCCAAGTTCAATTCTCTTTTTGTTATAACAGAAGCTTTTTTAAGTGCTGTTTTATATCTACTTCTATACTTTTTAGTTAATGCAGTTGTATAATCGTTGATCGTAGTCCACTGTTGTGGAATATCAAAAATCATGTTAGGTTGGACCTGTACTTTGTATAATGCATTGGCTGTAAATAAAGCAGCTTCTGTATGGAGGACATCCGTTTCAAAATAATCTTTAAAACACACCATTCTAACGGTTTTATCAAGATCCTGCTTAATCTGTATGGATAAGCTATCAATCGCTTTAAAAACGGTCTCTAAATACGTTGTTTGCGTAATAACTGAAGGATTAAAATACAAACCATGTTGACCAGTATGCATTAAATTACCAACAATTAAAGTATTACCTCTCACTACTTTTGCTATAACTGACTTTGTAACGCGTTTTAAGGCATTATCCGACGTGTTTCTAAACACATTGTCAAGATATAACTCCACACGTTGTATAATAGCAATTCCGGCTATATTATTGTCTTTAAAAATAGCTACATAGTTAGTCTCAATATTATCTGGACAGGACACTTCTAACGCCCTTAAAAACGGTGTTTTTAAAAACACGTCACGCGTAGGTAAACCATCCCAAGACATAGGAAGATCTGAAACTGATTTATAAATTTTAAAGTGTATCAAATGTGTGAATAAAAAGACTGATTATTACTGTATCAGTCTCTATTAATATAAAAGTTACAAAAGTTAAATGTAACATTAAAAATAAGGACTTATATAATTACCAACTACCACTTGCCCCACCTCCTGAAGAGCGACCTCCACCTCCAGAATAACTACTACTAGAAGACGATGACGATGATCGTGAAGATGAATACGACGATGACGAATAACTAGAAGATCCAGATGATGAGTAGCCTCTTGCAGATCCTGGATTTAATTCGGAATGTAACTTAGCATCACGTTTAAAAAATGAAAATCCAAAAGTCTTATTATACTCGCCTTTTATTTGATAAATAGCAAAATATATTGCTATAAAATGAAAAAGAATAATAACGGATAAGAAAAAGAATAACACGTAAATAAACTCAACATTGGCCATAAACCTGTTGATATCTTCACCAAAAACAAGGCTAAGCATAAAAAAGAAACCCATTACAATTGGTAGAGAACCAAATAAAAATCCTGCCACAAACAAAAATAGCGTTGTTGGGATATAAAACGGATAAATAAAAACACCTAATTGCCCCGTAAATAAACTTTTAAAAATAAGAATTGCCCTAGTAAACGCCATCTTTAATAACACAAAATAGCCAATAAATACAAAAATTGATAAAAAGCCTGTTAGCAGTAAACCAAAAAATAGTTTCAAAAAAAACACATAAAAGCTATGAACAATCAATAAAGCAATAGCCGCATAGATTAGAAATTTAGTTTTATGATTTTTATATAATGTTTTAAGCTTAAATGTTTTAAAACTCTTTTTAATTATTAGCCTATAATAAGCATAAACACCAATCCAAAAAAAGAAGACTAACAAAATACATGAGACAATTATCTTAGTCATATAATGAACGCCATCTGTAGACTTATCTCTGGTAGACACAGCCTCTTCTTTTATACTATTAGCAAACTCATTAGCATAAATAGGATCTTCTATAAGTTTAATAAGCTCTGTTGTCGCTGCATCAATTCCGTCAAAAAAGCGACCCTGCTTAAACAGTGGTGTAATACGTTCTCTAATAATTCTAGACGCAAAAGCATCTGTAATAATAAACTCTAAACCATCTCCTACTTCTATCCTAACCTTTCTGTCATTTGGAGCAATTAATATTAAAATACCATTATCAATACCTTCTTTTCCAAAGTTATTACCGTCTTGGTTAAATACAGAATAAGCATAATATTCAATAGTATCTCCATCTAATCCATGAATAGTTAATACTACAATTTCGTGAGACGATTTTACCTCATAAGACACTAATTTTTGTCTTAAAGACGCTGCTTCTTTATCACTAAAAATAGCCGCATTATCTGTTACCATATCAGAAATGATAGGGTAATCTTGTGCGTTTGTATAGTGTATACAAACTAACAAGAATAACAGTACTATTTTAAAGTGTTTCAATAGAAAAAAAATAACCTACCAAATTGTTACATCGGGTAGGTTTTAAATTAGTTATTTATTGCTTTAGCTTCGTTTACTAACAGGTCGCTTTTATCTTCCAACGCTTTGTTAATAAAGTCCTCTATCGCTTCGTTTTTATCTAAGCCATTATCTAATAAAACACCTAAAGATATCATGGTAATTACACGTGTTCCTGTCTTTTTAACAGACGTACCAAAAAGTGGTTCTAAATCTTGATAAGTCACCTCTTTAGCAAGTGCTTGTATTTCGGCTTTAGCCTGATCTTGCTGTTCTGGCTTCATCCTGTCATACTTTTTACCGTAAGATTTGATTTGATCAATAGCAGATCTAGTACTTTTTTGTGGTTGTTTTTGTTGGCTATTATCAGTGTTAGTTTGTGGTTTTTGTTTTGCCCAACTATCACGTAACCCCACTGTTTTATTAAATACTAAAGCTTCCGATTTAGAATCTGTATCCACATTAAAATACCCTAAACGTTGAAACTGAAACTGCTCTCCTACTTTAGATTCTGTTAAACTTGGCTCTACAAATGCTTCAATAATTTTTAAAGATTTAGGATTTATAAATTCCATAAAATCTTTATCCTCATGACTATCTGGTGCTTCGTCTAAAAATAATCTATCGTATTCTCTAACCTCAGCTTTAACTGCATGTTTAATACTTACCCAATGTAATGTTCCTTTAATACGGCGTTCTGTATCGTCAGAATAGGTACAATGTACTTCAGTAATGTTTCCATTTGCATCTTTAACAACACTATCTGCTTTAATAATGTAAGCATTTTTAAGACGTACCTCTCCGCCTAGTTTTAATCTAAAAAATTGACTACTTGCTTCTTCTTTAAAGTCCTCTTTTTCTATAAAAATTTCTCTAGAAAAAGGTACTTTTCTAAAACCTGCAGCATCGTCTTCTTGATTATTTTCTGCTTCAAACCATTCTTCTTTATCTTCCGGATAGTTTGTAATTACCACTTTTAAAGGCTCTAAAACCGCCATTACACGTGGTGCTTTTTTATTTAAATCTTCACGGATACAAAATTCTAAAAGTGCAACATCAATAATATTATCACGTTTTGCTACACCAACTGTATCAATAAATTTTTTGATTGAGTCTGGTGTAAAACCACGACGACGTAACCCAGAAATTGTAGGCATACGTGGATCGTCCCAACCGTTTACAATACCTTTTTCTACCAATTTAAGTAGCTTACGCTTACTCATTATCGTATAACTAAGGTTTAAACGTGCAAACTCACGTTGTTTAGGTTGCATTGGATACGTGTCTTTACCATAAGTATACACTTGCTCTTTAAACCAATCGTAAAGCTCTCTGTGTGGATTAAACTCTAATGAACATAAACTGTGCGAAATTTGCTCTATATAATCACTCTCGCCATGTGTCCAGTCATACATTGGATAGATACACCAATCGTCTCCTGTTCTGTGATGTGCTTTCTTTAAAATACGATACATTAAAGGGTCACGCATTAACATATTTGGATGTTGCATGTCTATTTTAGCACGTAAAATATGTTCTCCTTCGTTAAACTCGCCATTTTTCATACGCATGAAAAGGTCTAAGTTTTCTTCCACAGATCTATCTCTATTAGGACCATCAACACCTGGTTGAGTTGGCGTCCCTTTTTGCTCTGCCATAGCTTCTGAAGATTGAGAATCTACATATGCTTTGCCATCTTTAATTAACTGTACTGCCCAATCAAATAAGATTTGAAAATAATCTGAAGAGTATACCTCGTTAGCCCATTTGTAACCTAACCAAGAAATATCTTCCTTAATAGCATCTACATACTCTTGTTCTTCCTTAGCTGGATTGGTGTCGTCAAAACGCAAGTTTACAGGTGCATTATAACGCTCTCCTAAACCAAAACTAATACCGATAGCCTTAGTATGACCAATATGTAAATAACCATTAGGTTCTGGTGGAAATCTAAAACGAAGCTTACTTTGATCTAAACCATTGGTTAAATCTTCTTCTATTATTTGCTCTAAAAAATTAAGCGATTTTTTATCTTCAGACATATATTTTGTGCTTTACTTTAACAGATTATTGGTCAAATACCAATTTAACTATAAGCTGTAAAATTAGTTATTTTTTAGTTGAAATGAATTTAACCACACTTTAAAATTTAGTAAAGTACTATTTTAGGTACTTTTGCTCAAAATTTATAGAAAATGGGTATAATTAAATTAGAAAATATACGTGTAACTGCTTACCATGGTTGTTTAAAAGAAGAAACTGCAATTGGAAGTGACTACAAAGTAGATTTAAAAGTAAAAGCGGACTTACAAAAAAGTACAACTTCAGATAAATTAGAAGATACTGTAGATTACGTGTTTTTAAATAAAGTTGTTGTTGAAGAAATGGCAACTCCAAGTGCACTTTTAGAGCATGTTGCTAAGCGTATTTTAGACCGTATTTTCAAAGAAGATACATTAATAACTGTTGCAACTGTAGCTGTAAGTAAAATAAATCCTCCAATTGGTGGTGATGTACAGATGGTTAGCGTCGAATTAACAGAAAAAAGAAAAAACTAACAGAAATAGGGAAAAACAGTAATTATTTTTATATTTGCTGTCCTATTAAGGGTGTCGTGGCCGAGCGGCTAGGCAGTGGTCTGCAACACCATCTACAGCGGTTCGAATCCGCTCGACACCTCAAGAAAGCGTTACTTTATAAGTAGCGCTTTTTTTTATGCTTTGTTTTTAGATGAATTTTAAATGATTAAAAGCATGTACACAATAACAATCATTTAAGAATAAAACTTAGATAAAACATTTATTTTTTCTAATTTATGATTGAAAATTATTTAGAGATTGCTTCGTACCTCGCAATGACCAACTGTATTTAATTAAACCAAACCGCATACCGTTGTCTTCTTAATTGTAATGCTAATGCCTCTTCCATTTTTAAAGCTTCTGCTCTAGTAGCAATTGGTCCAATGTGATTATATAAGCTGGGTCTTAGATAAGAACCATATTTCTCAACAATGTTTGAGGATAGTTTATGGCCTTTTTTGTTAATGTAACCAGTCTTATGTTGTAAAAACCGTTCTTTAGGTGTTTTGCTAGTCATACCAACATACAAACACTCTAGTACACCGTTAAATTGAGGATTAGCAGCTCTAAACTTAGTATTTTGAGTAAACACTTTTTTAGATAACTCGACAACATAGATATGATATTGTGTTTTAGCCATACAATTATTTTAATCTCTTACAAAGTAATCAACAGTGACTAAAATTGAAATACTTGTCACGCCAATTACAAATAATAAATTACTGTAAGGCCAATGTTGAATTTTAAATAGGGCGCCTAAAAAAATACAAGCAACAGCAAAAATTGCAAAAGCAATATACACTACTTTTAAAACCCCTTTAATTTTTATGTTACCAAAATTAAGAACACTAGTCCCTTCATTAATAAACCACCAACCAAATAATAGTAATAACATAACATTAAAAAATACAGGAAGTTGATAGAGATGAAATATGGTAATCAGATAGTTAAAACACCACAATACTACTAATGCGAGTTTGACATAATCCATTGTCGATTTTTCTACAATAGGAATAAATCTTAATGGGTATAAAATCAGAATTCCTAAGATAGAAATTAGCATTAATGTATTAGAATAAGGCCAATGCATTATTTTAAACAACGCACCTATCAATAAAATTGAGACACAAATACGAAGCAGTAGACTAAATTTTTTAGGTTCAATAGTATCCAAGAAGCTATTTTATAAAGGATTAATTTGCTCCAGTTTTTCCTTAAGTTTTTCTTTTTCTTCTGGAAAAAAGCCCTGCGCAAGCAGTAAGATACCAAATCCTAGAATAACAATGGCAATAACTTTTTTGGTTTTAAAAATTAACCTTGGCGTTAATTTATTTTTAAGACGCTTGGCAGCAACAATTTTAAACAAATCAGTAACAAAATAAGCGATTAACATTGTGCTTACAAACACAATCACACCATTTTCTGAAGTTGTAATTTTATTAGCCAAAACTATAAAACCTAACCAACCTAATAACACACCAATGTTAATAAAGTTAAGTAAAAAACCTTTTATAAAAAGCTTACCATAGTCTTTCTGAATTTCAACTTTATGGTATTCTTTTACAATTGATCTAAACGATCTTGATGTTTTTATAAAAGAAATTAACCCATAAACCACTAATAAAACACCACCAAAGATTATAAAATTTGGATCGTTTTCAATTTTACCAACCAGTTTTTCTGTACTAAAAAATGCAACAACTATAAATAAAACATCGGCTAAAATTACACCTGCATCAAAGATTAATGCACTTCTAGCACCTTTGGTAGCACTAGTTTCTAATAAAACGAAAAAAACAGGTCCTACGGTAAAAGAAAGTATAATACCAAAAGGAATAGCTGCAAGTATGTCGTCGAACATTGATTTTTGTTGAGTTTATTACAAAGTAAAGAAAATATTTAGTTAACACATAGTACAATAGCTACAAATAAAAAAAGCCTCAAATATAATTTGAGGCTTTTTTGATGTAATATAATATACTATTTTACTCGGTATCCTTTACTCTAATTTTACCGCCAAAAGTTTGTTTTTTAGTTACATTTTTTGGGTTTCCGTATATATCAATAGTTCCACCAGCAGTGATGCGTGCATCTACAGAGTTGCTTGCTTTTACTTCTGCTTCTCCCGCAGCTCTTACTTTTACGGTAGTATTTTTTGTTTCAAAATCACGTCCCTCGTAAATACCGCCTGTATTAAGCGTAATATCCTGAGTGTTGGCTTTACCTCTAGTTTCTATAATTCCGCCAGAAACAGCCCTTACAGTTACTCTATCGACATCTAAGCTAACAATAATAGAAGCACCTTCTTGCGCACGAAGCTCAATACTGTCTTGCGTAATCAACTCATTACCCACAACCTTTGCACCTTCGTTAGCATCAATAAGCTTTATATCTGAGTAATGTACAGCTACAAATGTCTTGGTACCATCAAAACTACGATCCAGTTTCATGCGGACTTTAAGTAAGTTGTTTTTGATAATAATTTCTACATCATCAGCGTTTTCGCCAGTAATCATAACTTTATTTTCGTCAGATTTTACCAGGCTAACTTTAATTAAATCAAAGACTTTAACTTCATTAAAATCGCCAACATTTTTATTTATAGGATTCTGTGCTACTAAAAAAGTAGTGCTTAAAAAGAATACTGCAAGTAATAAATTTTTCATTTTAAAAGGTTTTGTTTTAATAAAGAGCATTCTTTTTATGGAATGTTACAGTTATTAACAATTATTTATCTGTAGCCACAGAAACGGCTGTTCCAGTAACTGAAACATAAAAGTGAGAGCCATTAACAATTTCCATATCTACACTAATACCAACAACTGCATTTGCATTTAAATTACTAGCATTAGTCTGTAATTCTTGAAAAGCGTGTTCTTTAGCTTCATCAATAACGTCTGTAGTTATAATTTTATTTTTCTCAGTCTTAAAAGAAAATTTTGTTTTCATTTCAAAAGACGTTCCAGTAATAATCCCTTTATATTCTACTATTCTAAATCCTTCAATGGAGTTTGTTGTTGTTAATATCATGGCTATTTATTTATTTATTTATTTATTAGTTGAAAATTTTATTGAAATGTTACAAGTTTTATCTACAACCGTTCTTTCTTAATTGGTACCAAAATAGAAAAATTGTACCATAACTTTAAAAGTCCTTGATACAATTTTTCTTTATTTATTCTCACATTCATGGTAGTATGAATGTTAGTAGTGTTGATTATAGATTATTCTGAAACTTCTTTAGGTTCGTATTTTCCTATTAAATCAAAATCTAAATGACGTTTTACTAAATCTGCATTTTTTACTTTGACAATTACTTCGTCTCCTAATTGATACATGGTCTTAGTATCACGACCAATAATAGCGTATTGTTCTTGATCAAACTCGTAATAATCACCTTTTACATCTCTAATTCGGACCATACCTTCGCACTTGTTTGAGATAATTTCTATATAAATTCCCCAATCTGTAGCTCCAGAAATAACACCAACAAATTCTTCATCTTGGTGGTCTTGCATAAATCTGATCTGCATGTATTTAGTCGAGTCGCGTTCTGCTTTAGTTGCTAAATATTCCATGTTACTAGAATGTTTACACTTCTCTTCATATTCTTCTTGATTAGCACTTTTTCCGCCATCTAAATAACGTTGTAACAATCTGTGTGCCATCACATCAGGATAACGTCTAATTGGAGATGTAAAGTGAGAGTAATCTCCAAATGCCAATCCGTAATGTCCTATATTTTTGGTAGTATACTCCGCTTTAGACATAGTTCTAATAGCTAAAGTATCTACTAAATTTTGTTCTTTTTTACCTTGTACATCAGATAATAATTGATTTAAAGAGGCTGCAACACCTGCTTTACTTTTAAAATCTAATTTATGACCAAATCTAGCAGCTACACCTTGTAAAGACGCTAGTTTACTTTCGTCCGGCTCATCATGCACACGATATACAAACGTCCTTGGTGGTGTCATTTTTGATACAAATTCCGATACTTTTTTGTTAGCTAGAAGCATAAATTCTTCTATTAACTTGTTAGCATCTTTACTTGTTTTAAAATGTACACCTACTGGGTTAGCGTCTTGATCTAAAGTAAATTTAACCTCTACTTTATCAAAACTAATTGCTCCCGATTGCATACGTTTACCACGCATTTTTTTAGCCAATTCGTCTAATTTTAAAACGGCTTGTGCTATTTCTGGTGTTGTATTATAAGCTTTATCTGTTATAGATACTTCTGCAGGAATGCTAGTATCAATCTTTTCTGGATTAGAAATAGTTTCAGCTTTATTAAACGCAATATTATTTTCTATAATTGCCTGAGCTTCTTCATAAGCAAAACGTGCATCACTGTACGTTACTGTACGACCAAACCATTGGTCTTTAATTTCGGCTTTTTCATTTATTTTAAACACTGCAGAAAACGTATATTTTTCTTCATGTGGACGTAAAGAACATGCTCCGTTAGATAAAATCTCTGGTAACATAGGTACGACACGATCTACTAAATACACGGATGTTGCACGCTCATAAGCCTCGTCATCTAAAACGGTACCTTCTTTTAAATAATGCGATACATCTGCAATATGAATCCCGATTTCAAATAAACCGTCATCTAAAACGGTAAATGATAAGGCATCATCAAAATCTTTAGCATCTCTTGGATCAATTGTAAAGGTTAAATCTTTACGCATGTCACGACGTTTTGCTATTTCTTCTGGCTGAATTTTTAAATCAATGTTATTAGCATACGCTTCTACTTCTTCCGGAAACTCATATGGTAAACCATATTCTGCTAAAATGGAATGTATTTCTGTATTATGCTCACCTGCTTTTCCTAAAACTTTAATCACACGCCCATTTGGAGAGTCTGCCTTATCTGGCCATTCCTCCATAGTAACAACCACTTTATCACCATCTTCGGCTTTAAGTGTTTTGTTAATAGGCACAAAAATGTCAGTTTTCATTTTATTACCATCTACTACTACAAAAGCAAAGTTTTTCTTTTCGTGGATTTGAATAATACCAACATACTCTGTTTTAGCACGTTTAATAATATTGGTAATCTCACCTTCTAGTTTACCTTGTTTTCTGCGTTTATAAACGTATAATTCTACTTCGTCACCGTTTAATGCTTTGTTAACATTATTAGAGGCTATGTATATATCATTTTCAAAAGCATCACAAATAACGTAACCGTTACCACGCTGTGCAGCATCAAAAATACCAATATGATATTCGTTATTAAGTATCGCTTTAAACTTACCGCGTTCTACCTCTTCTATTTCGGCATTAGCCTTAAGTTTAGCAAGCTTTTTTATAATTTGATTTCTACTACTAGCATCATTAACTCCTATTTTGGCAGCAATTTGCTTATAGTTAAAGCTTTGGTTTCTCTCTTTTTTTAAAATACTAAGAATTGTATTTGTAAGGTTGGAAATCTTATTGTTTGAAGGTTTCCTATGTTTTTTTTTTGTCATGTAATTTGTAATCTATTGAATCTCTAAGTTACTCGAAATTCTGTTATGTTCAAACTTAATACAAGGAGAAGATTGGTTATTAAGTTTATACAAAGCTACGTTTTTAATATTAAACTAATATTAAACTAATATTAAATCTCTTTTTTAGAGTTATCCACATATATACTATATATCATTTATTTTCTTTTAAAATTTAAAAAAAAAATAGTGATTATTATTGCTTGTTAATAGCGGTATAACTTTTTAAGGTTTTGATTTGATTTGTTTACTAAAGCACTCTATTAACAAGTTATTAAAAGGTTAAAGTAATTGATAATAAACAAAATACTTAGGTTATTAACAACTGTTAACAACGTATGTTGACAATGTATTTTTAATAAGTATTTAATTTTTTCATGTTGGTATGTGTCTTTTTTTTAATGATAAGTCTCCAAAAAAAAAGTGCTAACTTTTTTGGTTGTTAATAACCAATTTTGGTTTGGAAAATTATCTGGATAATCCTAACAAAAGTTTTAAAAAACAATCAGATGTTATTAACAAGTAATTAATAATTAAACACGAGTAGTTAACAATTGATTGTAACGTCTTCATTTTTAAAATAAAGACGAAATTAAATTTTATCAATAAGTTAATACCTATTACTTATTATTACTTGTAATCAATTATTAACTTTGAAACTTTAATAAACAACACACTACTACTATGAAAATATCAATCGGAAACGATCATGCAGGTACAGACTACAAGTTTACAATCCTTAAACATTTAGAATCAAAGGGTTATATTGTTAATAACTATGGAACGGATAAAAATGACAGCGTAGATTATCCAGATTTTGTACACCCAGTTGCAGAAGATGTGGCTAATAATAAAGTTGATTTTGGGATTTTAATTTGTGGTAGCGCCAATGGTGTTGCTATGACTGCTAATAAACATCAAAAAGTTAGAGCTGGTGTTTGTTGGACAAAAGAAATAACAGCGTTAACAAGACAACATAATAATGCTAACATTATATGTATCCCTGCACGTTATACGTCAGTACAACAAGCAGTAGCCATGGTAGATACCTTTTTAGGAACTAAATTTGAAGGTGGACGTCATCAAAACCGTGTTGATAAGATCCCTGTTGGCTGTTAATAATGGGGCATGATCACGTACATAACCATAATCATAACGATCTAAAAGGTCGTAATCTAGTTATATCCATACTTTTAAATATATTAATTACTGTAGCTCAGGTTATTGGAGGATTAGTATCCGGAAGTCTGGCATTGTTAAGTGATGCGTTACATAATTTTAGTGATGTACTCTCTTTAATTGTAAGCTATATAGCTAATAGGTTATCAAAAAAAGAAGCGTCTTTACAAAGGACGTTTGGTTTTAAACGCGCTGAGATTTTAGCAGCTTTTATTAATGCTTCTACCTTAATAATAGTTGCTATTTTGTTAATAATAGAGGCGGCTAAGCGTATTCAAGATCCACAAATAGTACAAAGTAACTTAGTTATATGGTTATCTATTTTAGGTATTTTAGCTAATGGTTTTAGTGTCTTGCTATTAAAAAAAGATAGCCAGGCAAATATGAACATGCGTAGTGCTTATTTACACTTATTAACAGATATGTTAGCAAGTGTTGCTGTTTTGATTGGTGGTTTATTAATGAAATTTTATCAGTTATATTGGGTAGATAGTGCATTAACCTTAGCCATAGCTATTTATCTAATTTGGATGGGCTTTGATTTATTAAAAGAATCTACTAAAGTATTAATGTTATTTACACCAGATACAATACCTATAGATCAGATTGTAAAAGAGATTAACGCTTTCGCGGAAATTAAAAACGTGCACCATATACATGTATGGCAATTAAATGAAAATGAAACTCATTTTGAAGCGCATATAGATTTTGAACATGATATTACATTAACACAGTTTGATAAAATATTACATAAAGTGGAAGATTTATTGCTTAATAAATTTGAAATTAACCATGTTAACATCCAACCAGAATACGGAAAAGATGATGTAAAAGATGTTATTGTACAGGATTAAAAGTATAGACTAATTAGTAAACATGATAGAAATTAAAGTAAAAACCTTTCAAGAATTAACAACACAACAGTTGTATGATATACTGCAATTACGAAGCGAGGTATTTGTGGTTGAGCAAGATTGTGTATATCAAGATATTGATGGTAAAGATCAAAAAGCATTACATGTAATTGGTTTTAAAGATCAGAAAATAGTGGCTTACACACGCCTTTTTAAACCTGGTGATTATTTTGAATTAGCAAGTATTGGACGTGTTATTGTTAGTCAAGCGCAACGACAATATAAGTATGGTTATGATATAATGAATGCGTCTATTGAAGCAGTTAAAACACACTATAACAAAACCGAAATTAAAATTTCTGCACAGTGTTATTTAAAACGTTTTTACGGTAATCTAGGATTTAAAGAAGTTGGTGACGAGTATCTTGAAGATGGTATTCCGCATATCGGGATGATATATAAAAAATAAAAAAACCGCTTCGGCACGAAGCGGTTTTATAAGAAGGTTAACTAACTACTCTAACCTTACTTAGAAATAAGTCTTATTAATAGCTTAACTAAATTTTAGTTAAGCTATTTTTTATTGGAAGGCAAACATACAATACAGTTTGTGTTTATTAAAAGTTCTCTGTTTAATTTCACTTATTTTAGGTTTAAAAGCAAAGCTTAGGATAAGCAGTAATATCTTAGGATTAACGGTTGTATTGTACTGTATATTTAATAACTTTTTTAAGGTGTATTTTATATATATACATAAAAAAAGAGCCCTAAATAAAGCTCTTTTATGATAATCTAAGATTTATGTTTTACTCTGCTTTACCAACATAAGTAATTAAAATTTCTACACGTCTATCCAATTCTGGTGCACCACCTAATGGAAATTTACGACGCATACCAACGTATTTCATTCGTTTTTTATCTACGCCTTTTCGGGCTAAATAATCGTAGATATATTTTGCTCTGGCTACGGATAAATTACGCTTTTTAGTCTTTTTATCTACTGCATCACGACTCATTTGTGTACAACAAACGTGACCCTGAATGGTAAAATAAAGATTCTTTTTATCTAACATTAGCTTGGCTAAATCCTCTAAAGTTTTCTTGGAGTCTGAAGTAACGTAGCTGTAACTAGTCTTAAAATATATTTTATCTAGGGTTATCTTATCCCCTTTTTTTATTGTCCCATTAGCAATATCGTCCGTAGTTTTTGGACCATCTATTATAGGTTGTGCTTCTTCTACTATTTCTACAACTTCAGGCGTTTCTTCAGGCTGCTCTTCTACTATAATTTCAGGTTGTTTTGGCGTAACAATAATTTCTACTTTACGATTTAATCCTCTTATTTTATGGACTTCGTCTTCGTTTAAAACCTTAAGTAAAATTTCTCCTTTACCGTTAACGTTGGTTATTAGATTTTCGTCAATTCCGTAACCAGAAAATAGTTCTTTTATAGTATTTGCTCGGTTTTGTGATAACTCTAAATTATAGTCATTACTACCCCTATCATCTGTAAATCCGTAAATGGATATTTTTTGAATAGGAATACTGTCTAAGTTAGATATAAATAATAGTATGCGATTTTCTTCTGTTAATGGCACGTCATATTCGTCTGTATTAAAGTACACATCATGCTTTAATTCGCTTTGCGAAAAAACCATAGTGGTACTAAACCATATAAAAAGTAATAGGTGTTTCATATCTTTAAACTAGCATTAAATATACCAAAAATTAAATATGTTAAAATTTATTGGTTGTTTTTAGTTTAAATAGCGGTTATACTGAGACGTATTTGCTAAAATTTCGGTTGCTTTTTTTATCTCTTCATTGTTAGTTTTGTAATATTCATACAAACCTTCTCTGTAGACGTAACGTTTAACAATCTCGTCTGTTAATAAGTTAATAAGTAGCTTTTTATTATCCTGTACAGCTTTTGCTTTAGAGTTGTCTAAATTAGTAATTAATGTTTTATAATCTTTACTAATGTCATCATCTAAATTCTCTGTTTTAGAGACTTCTAATGCTTTTTTTAGTGCCTTTTCTGTTTCTGTTTCAAACTCAAAACCACTAGTGTTTAAATAGCTTTTAAAGGCATTAAAATCTGCGTCTGTTAACTTAAAGTTGTTAATATCTTCAATCTTATGATCGTAGTAGTATGTTGTAGCAAAGTCAAAGACACTCTGACTGCTTAGAATAGCATCTGTAATTGCTGTATTTTTTGTGACTTCAATTGCTTCGTCAGGAAAAACACCGCCACCATCAAATACTTTTCTACCATTTTTGGTTTTAAAGACGTTGTAATTTTCTTGTTTTACACGGACAGCATTTCCACTATCGTCCCTATTCCAATAATCTAAAGCTTGTATACAACGTCCTGATGGCGTATAATATCTAGAGATAGTTACTTTTAATTGGGTACCGTAAGTCAATTTTTTTGGGCGTTGCACTAGTCCTTTTCCAAAACTTCTAGACCCAACAACTACTGCTCTGTCTAAATCTTGAAGTGTACCAGAAACAATTTCTGAGGCTGATGCACTACGTCCATTTATTAACACTACAACAGGTATGTTAATATCTATTGGTTCTTTTTTTGTGTAATACGTTTTGTTGTATTTTTTGACTTTAGATTTTGTGGTAACTACTAGCTGTCCTTTTGGTACAAATAGGTTAACTACGTTTACGGCTTCGTTTAGTAACCCACCTGGATTACCTCTTAGGTCTAAAATAATTTTTTTAGCACCTTGCGCTTTTAAATCTTTTAAAGCATAACCTGTTTGAGAGGATGCTTTGGCATTAAATTTTTGTAATACAATATAACCTGTTTGCTCATCTATCATAGAAAAATGAGGTACTGCATCTATCTCTATTTCTGATCGTGTTACAGAAGTAGTATTTGATTTACCTTGACGTGTGTAGGTTACTATTAATGCTGAGTTTGGTGCTCCTTTTAAAAGGTTTGAAGCGTCACCATCATAACCAGCAACAGACACACCATCTATAGCTGTAATTTGATCTCCGGCTTTTAATCCTGCTTTATCTGCTGGGTAATCTTTATAAGGCTCTACAACTACTAATTTATCTTTTAATGTTCTAATACGTGCACCAACACCAGTGTAATCTCCAGTACGACGTATACGTTCTGCTTCTACATCCTGCTCATTATAAAATTTGGTGTACGGATCCAAATCGTTAAGCATATTTTTAATGGCATTATCCATTAACTCAGCTGGATTAGTCTCGTCAACATAGTTCATATTTAACTCTTTAAAAAGCGTTGTAAATATTTCTATTTGCTTAGCAATTTCAAAAAAATCGTTTTTAAAAGAGGATCCTGTAATTAGTATAACAACAGCAAAAACCGGAATTAAAATGCGTCGTTTAAATATGTTTTTCATGGTGTGTGTATTTATTCTATCTAAAAATAAACCAAATTATTTATGGTCTTGTTTAGAAATTTGGTCATTAAACTTAGTAAATAACGCTTTCATTTTTTTGTCAATGGTTACAAAATCAGGCATTTCTTTACCAATATATAAAATCATTAGCGTGTAAGACTCAATATTATAGTCTATTAACATAGTTTTATTAAGTCTGTAACCTTCTCTTAGTAATCGTTTTATACGAATTCTATGTACTGCTAATTTAAAATTACGCTTACTTACAGAAACGCCAACTTTTAAAGCGTCATCGTTTTTTAAATAAACCAGTCGCAAAGGATATGCCGAAACTGATTTTCCGGCCACGAATAATTTTTCGATTGCCTTTTGGCTTTTAAGCTTTTCATGCTTGTTATAGGTAAGACGCATTGTCATTTAATGTATTAAGGCTTTTTTGTCACAGCTTTTATTAGTTTTTAGCACTAATATTTAGTGTAATTTGAGATGTAAATATCTTCAAACCCAATTAAAGTGCGAATATACACAATATAAAAAATTATAAATTGTACGGTTTAAAACAAAAACAACAAACGCTCTTGACCATCTGGTAATCCAATGATATTATTAGCATAATCGTTTTGATATTGTAACGTTCCTTTTTTAATATAACCTTCTGCTTTTGGCATACAAGCGCCCCATGCTCCTGAAGGTTTACAATCTTCTAAATCTAATGTTACTATGGTATGATCTTCCACAGTAATTACAGCATGTTTATAGTTTTTAGCTGTTGTTAAAGCATCTTTAATATTAGTTTTACTGATGTTAATAACCTTTTTTGCGATAGGAGTTGCTTCTTTTTTAAAACTGTCTATTGGATTATTAGAGGTGTCTTTTTCTAGATTTTTAATATTTTCTAAAAATGCAATAGAAGTAGTATTAGTACTTTTTTTAGCCGTATTTACTGTGTTATTAGTTGTTTCAGTTTTTGAATTATTATCTAATTTTTTTGCTTTAGGGTCTTCTTTGCAACCTAAAATTAGGATACAAATTAATGCCATGGTGATACGTTTCATGTGGTATGATTTTAATGTGAGTCTTTTCAAATATAATCGTTTCTAAAACAAAAAAGCCGCAACCTAAGTTGCAGCTTTTAGAATTTATTAAAAAAGGAATGTTAGTTTAAAACATTATTCTTTTTATCTATATCAGCCATTAATTGATTTGGATCTATTGTTATAGACTTAATCATACTTTTAGATTTGTTAATACTAAAACTGTACGTTGGCATTGCCCAAGCCCAGTCGTTTAATACTTTAGTAGTTGTAGCTACTGGCTTTTCGCCACGCATCATTTGTAATGGTACGTAAAATTGCGCTGTTGTTCCGTCTGTATATTCTACTTCAATATCTAAAGGCATTGGCATTAATCCTATACGCTCTAAATTAACGGTTGTAATGCTATTATTTTCTTCTGTTGAAGTAACAGCATAATCAACGGTATTAGTTGTCTGTGTCCAGTCTGTTAGGTACCAGTTAAGCTCTAAACCTGAAACTTTTTCGGCAGTACGAATAATATCAATTGGTGTTGGATGTTTAAAAGCAAAGTCGTTAAAATATTTTTTAAGCGTTAGTTTTAAATTATCAGCGCCAATAATATAACCTAATTGAGATAAAAATACTGATCCTTTATTATAAGCAGTAATACCATACGCCATGTTAGTATCATAACGATCGGCATGCGTTGTTTGTGGTTTTTCTTTTCCTGATTTTACTAAATAATAATATCCGTTGTAAGCACCAGCAGCAGGGTTTTTAAGCTTAGAATTATTAACAGCGTCCATTGCATAATCGCTAATGTAACTTGTAAATCCTTCGTCCATCCACTCATGTTTAGCTTCGTTAGAGGCTAATAAAAACTGAAACCAAGTATGTGCCATCTCATGTGCGGTAACACCAACTAAACTTCCAAAACTACGTTTTCCTGTAATTAAAGTACACATTGCGTACTCCATACCACCATCTCCTCCTTGAATAACAGAGTATTGATCGTAAGGATATTTACCAACATTTTCAGAAAAATATTGCATTAACTGTACTGTTTTAGGTTGTAAGTCTTTCCAATATTGTAAGTTTTCTGCAGGTAAATCTTTTTTGTAGTAAAAGTTTAGCATTGGACCATTTGGTACTTGCATAGTATCGTGAATATAATCAGGATCTGCAGCCCACGTAAAGTCATGTACTCTTGGTGCTTTAAAACGTAATGTTTTTTTGTTTCCTTTTATTTCAGCGTCTCCTTGTTGGTAACCTGTACCTCCAACAATGTAGTTTTTGTCAATGGTTAAGTTAACTTCAAAGTCTCCCCAAACACCATGAAACTCGCGTCCAATGTATGGATCAGCATGCCATCCTTCAAAATCATATTCAGCTAATTTTGGATACCATTGTGTCATAGATAATGCTACACCTTCTGCATTATCACGACCAGAACGTCTAATTTGTTGTGGTACTTGTGCATCAAAATCCATAGTAAATGTTACACTTTCTCCTGGTTGGATTGGTTTTGCTAAATCTACTTCTAAAACAGTCCCAACCGTTTCATGGTTTAATGCTTTACCGTTTTGTTTTAGGCTGTTTACTTTTATGTAACCAATCTCATTAGGTTTAAGTTTACTAATACGGTCTCCAACACGTCTGTCTGGATCTGCAATAGTACGAGAACGTACATCCATTTCGCTACCTGGTTGGAAGGCATTAAAATATAAATGGTAATACACACGACCTAAAACGTCTGGCGAGTTATTAGTGTACACTAAGGTTTGTTTTCCTTTGTATTGATACGATTTTACATCCATATCAATATCCATTTTATAATCCACATGTTGCTGCCAATATGTAGATTGTGTTTTGCTTTGATTGGTTGCTGAAGCTGCCATTTGTTTGGTAGACTTACAACCTGTAAGCACACCAAAAGCAGTAATTAAAAGTAGTAGTTTTTTCATTGGTATTTAAATTGAAATAAAAAAGCCTCAACTAAAATAGGTTGAGGCTTTTTTTATTATTGAATTGTTATTTAGAAATTTGTGAAGCCACAATTAAAGCATTGTAAGCATTTACAATTTTAGCTGATTTACTTAAATTAGCAAATGGCTGAACGTTAGAAGCATCACCACCAACAACTACTTTAGCAGGAATAGCTAAACCAGAATCCATAATGATTTGTTTAACCTGAGATGCTTTTAGTTTTGGATACTGAGACCAAACTAAAGCAGCAACACCAGCTACAGCAGGAGATGCCATACTTGTTCCTCCCATTGCTTTGTATTCGTTTTCTGGAGTTGTTGAGTACACTTCAGATCCTGGAGCAAATACATCTACGTTTTGTTTTCCGTAGTTAGAAAAACCAGAGACTAATTTAGTACCATAACTTGGCGCTAAAGATCCTACTCTAATATAAGTATTTGAAACTTCTACATAGTCTACATTATCATCCGGGAAGTTAGGTTCTGTATCAACATTTTTGCTATCGTTTCCAGCAGCATGTACAAAAATCACCCCTTTATCACTTGCGTATTTGATAGCATCTCTTACCCATTCTGGGTGCATAGAGAAACTTTTACCAAAACTACCATTAATTACTTTTGCACCATTATCTACTGCATATCTAATAGCTTTTGCAACATCTTTGTCATACTCGTCACCATTAGGTACTGCACGAATAGCCATAATTTTTACATTATTAGCAACACCATTTGCTCCTAAACCGTTGTTACGCTCTGCAGCAATAATACCTGCAACGTGCGTTCCATGACTTTCAGATTTTTTTGTTGGCATCACATTAGCATTACCATAACCTGGCTTGTCATTAAAATCGTTTGGATCATCTCCTGTTTTACGACCTTTAAACTCTTTGTTAAGGTTTGCATTCAGTTGGTCTGTAAAATACTCTACACCACCTTTAATTTGCTCTTCAGCTTCAGGAATAGAAGTCATCCCGTTAGCATACATATATTTAGCAGTAGCCACTGCTGTTGCTAATTCTGATCCTTCTGCCGGCGTTAAAGCATTTACTTCTGCAGGTGTATAATCAGACTTTTTAAAATGTGCAGTTAATACTTTGTTTGCACTAGATATCTGAGCATAAATTTGATCGTAACGTTGTTTACCGCTTAACGCTTTTTGATACGCTTCTTCTAATTGTGCATTAGCTTCAGCATATCTTGGAATACTTGTATCCAAGGTAGCAGCAATACGTGTCATTTCTAATTGCTCATCATAAGCATCACCTAAAAAGTTCCAACCATGGATATCATCGATGTATCCGTTTTTATCATCATCTATTCCGTTTCCTGCAATTTCTTTTGGATTTGTCCAAATTACACCATCTAAATCTTCGTGTGTAATATCTATTCCAGAATCGATTACTGCAACAATAATTTGCTGTCCTTTTTTACCTTTTATTATTTCGGCGTAAGCCTTATCAACACTCATTCCAGGAATAGTATCTTTAGATAAATCTAAATGTCCCCAATTATGAGCTTCAGTTTCTGTTAAGTCAGATTCTTTAATAGGTGTATTGTCTATATTTTCTATTGGAGTAGATAATATTGGTGCACCACCACCACAACTTGATAACGCTATTGCAGCAAAAGCTGAATATAAAATAGGCTTAAAGTTAATTTTCATTATAAATTTTTTTGAGTTGTTAATTAAAAATTTCGTTGCAAGTATAAGTGTCCTTTAATCGGACACCTTTATCGGTATGTTGCACAGTAATAATTTGATTGTGTGCGTCGTGTTCCAAAAATAAGTAATAATTGTTATCTGCTGCTAAATTGAGAAATTTTTCTTTCTCGTTTAGCGTTAAAAGCGGTCTGGTGTCATAACCCATAACAAAGGGTAATGGTAAATGCCCAGCAGTTGGTAATAAATCTGCCATAAAACAAATGGTTTTTCCATCGTAATTGATCATTGGAATCATTTGTTTGTCTGTATGTCCATTAGCATAAAAGATATCGAAACCGAGTGCTGAATTTTTTAAAATATCACCCTGCGGAATATCTGTAAATTTTAAACGCCCACTTTGTTCCATTGGAAGTATGTTTTCTTCTAAAAACGATGCGACTTCACGACGGTTAGGCTCTGTTGCCCATTTCCAGTGGTCTTTATTACTCCAGAAATGTGCGTTTTTAAAGGCTGATTCTAATTTTGTACGGTCTTTATTATAATTAAAAGCACCACCTGAATGGTCAAAATGAAGATGTGTTAAAAAGACATCTGTGACATCATTTGAAGAAAACCCTGCAGTATTTAAAGATTTTTCTAATGTGTCATCTCCATATAAATTATAATACCCGTAAAATTTATCACTTTGCTTGGTTCCCATACCTGTATCTATTAGTGTCAGACGGTTACCGTCCTCTATTAATAAACAGCGTGCTGCAATATCTATCATGTTATTGGCATCCGCTGGGTTGGTTCTGGTCCACAAAGATTTAGGGACAACACCAAACATGGCACCGCCATCTAATTTAAAATGACCTGCTTGTATTGGGTGTAACTTCATTATAAATTGAATTTTAAAAGACTCTGCAAATTACTAAATAACCAAGAGATGGTTTGTAATATTAAGGTTTTATTAAGAAATCACTTCTTTAAGTCGTTTACCGAAGTCATAAAGCGCTTTAATTTCTTTTATACTAGCCAGACGCTCACGTCCAAAAATTAGTAAATCTTTACCGTTAGACTCGATATGAAAATACGGATTACTTTCAAAAAAGTGAGTGATTTGATCTGTAAAAAAGCGTTGTATAGCTTCAGTATCTTCGCCTAATAAATAAAAACGATTAGAGAAATCTGTATGATTTTTAATAGGAATATCTTTAAATCCAGCAAAAGCATAGACTTTTTCTAAAAACCCTTCTTGGTCTAAAGTAAATTCGGGAATATCTTTATCTAATTTAATATGTAGCATGGTACTACGGACCACTTCTTTGGCAATAAATTCGCCTTCAGAAAACTCGATATCAAATAGATTTAAAGAGTTGTCTTTATTATGTATTTGGTTGTATATGTAGTTGATTTGCTTAGTTCTAAAAAACAAAAAATTATTTAAAAATAAGGTGTCACGTTCTTTTTTAGAATCGTAATTCAAATCAAAATCGGTAGTCAACTCTTCAATAGTTGTTTGTCGACGTGTTAAGCTATTTTTAATAAGTTTTGGTACTGGCAGTAAGCGACGCAGTGCAAAAGGATGTTCAGACTCAGTATCATGTAAATCTAATCCTAACACTTCAAAATGACCACCACGTTTGGTAAATAATTCTTGGTAATTATTTAGATTTTCCATTACCGTATGATCTACAAATTGACATAACGAGAAGTCTAAAATCACATCTTCGTTTTCTGGAATAGCATCTAGTTTTTCTTTTAACTTATAGAAGTTTAAAAAGCTACAAAAATGTTTAACACTAACGTAATAATGTGTGTCTTCCTGGAACATTAAAACATTTGGTTTTAGCCAGTTTTTAGCAAATAAAGTGACATTTTTGTTAATAACAATATGTATAATAAACGTAATAAACACCCCTGATAAAATACCTGAAATTAATCCAATTTTAAGCGTAACAATTAGTGTTACAAAAAAGATAATTAATTGCTCTTTACCAATTTTAAAAATCTTTCTAATATTTTCTGGAGAGGCTAATTTATAACCTGTGTAAACCAATATAGCCATCAAAGCGGGTAACGGTATACGTGTTAATTGCGTGCTAAATAGTACAATAAAGATTACTAAAAATAACGCATGAAAAAAGTTAGAAGACCTGTTACTACCGCCATTATTGACATTAACAGAGCTTCTTGCAATAACAGTTACCACATTAAGACCGCCTAAAAAACCACTTCCTACAGTTGCTAATCCTAATGCTTTTAAATCGCGATTAACATTACTTCTACGTTTTTCTGGATCTAATTTATCTACTGCTTTGATACTTAATAAAGACTCTATACTAGCAATAAGTGTTAGCGCTAATACACTTGTCCAAAAGGGTAAAGTCCCTATTTTACCAAAGTTAACAGTTGGAATTTGAGATACGATTTCTGAAAATTCTGGTATACCAGAGATCATGTATTTAAGGGCAATTGGGTTAGCTTCGTGCGCTACTAATTCAAAATAATAACTAAAACCAATAGATAGAATAACAATCCACATTGGTGCCGGAATAAGTTGTAGATATTTATTTCTGATTTTAGAATAAAATATCATTATTAAAAAACTGATTACACCAGCTAAAGCCGCATAAATTAAGCCTGTATTTTGGTAATGAATGGCATCGTTTATAGTAAACGGAATCTCAAAAAGGTAGTCAATAGTATCTTCGCGTTTTATCCTATGCGCTAGCATAATATGAAACTGTTTTCCTAAAATAATAAGACCAATAGCAGCCAACATCCCTTGTATTGCAGAGGATGGAAAGAAATCTGCTAATTTACCTAATCTTAAAAATCCTAAAACTAAGAGTAAGGCTCCAGAACAGATTATTGCCGCATAAGCACTTTCTAACCCTAAAGTAGCTATAGTCCCTAAAAGCACACCTACTAATCCATTTCCGGGACCAGCAATAGTAACATTACTACCTCCTAAAATAGAAACTACAACACCACCAATTACAGCCGCAATTACACCAGAAATTGGAGGCGCATCACTAGCCATAGCTAATCCTAAACCTAAAGGTAAAGCGATAAGACTGACCACAAAACCAGAAAAAATATTTTTAGGTAATGCTTTAAAAAAGGTCTTTATGTTATTCTGTTTTGGACTCATTGAATAATTAAGACGTCTGTTGGAAGTTCGGTTAAAATATGTTCTATATCGTGTGGGAATAAACGGTCCCAAAAGGTCATTTTTGTTGGTGCATTCATCACTAATAAATCCGCGCGTTTAATTTGTGCATAGTGACCAATGGAATATCCTTGAGTTCCAAAAATGGGTTGCGATTTTATTACAATATTGTTAGTATGTTCTTTTGGTAGCTCTTCAATAATATGGTTAATTCTTGAAGTTTCACGATTACTAATTCTTGCTTTTATAATGTTTGCATGTCTTAATGATTTGTCATCATCGACTTTAATATCAATTTGATTTTGCTTAATTTCTTCAACAATAGTAAGCTGTTCGGCATTTAATTTGGAAGCCACATAAAAAGCAGAAGCAATGGTCTGTTCTGTTCTAGGATCTTCCAACCCGTTAACTACAATATGGCGACATGGTAATCTTTCAATAGAAGGGTTTATCAACAATAACAAACTACATTTAGCTTGTCTCGTAATTTTTCTAGCAATAGAACCTACATAGTATTTTACAAAGTTTTCACGTTTGGCTGCACCAATAATTAGCAAGTCAAAGCTTTTTTCTTTAGCGGTACTTAATATTGCATCTACAGGGTTTCCTGATTTAAAAACCACTTCGTACTCAAGATTATCTTTATTGAAAGCGCTTAAAATAAGTTTTAATTTATTTAATTTTTCTTCAGATTGCTCACCAATATGAATCATCACCAATTTAGCCTCAAAATAAAGGGATAGTCTAGCAGCCTCATAAAGGTTAGCTTTTAGGTTGGGCGAGAACGCCACACCAATTCCGATTGTTTTAAAGGGTTTTAAAGGCACTTAGTTAGTTGTTTTTCTGAAAAGTTGAAAGATACTCTTTTTTTAAGTTTAAAAAAATGCTGAAACTAAAGACTTTATGTAAATAAACTAAGCTTTTTACGCTAAATTTGACCTAAAACATAGTTCAAAAATTAAAGAATTAGTATTTTCACAAAAAACGTAAACTAAATGTTAGAATTAGGAGGAATCATTATTTTAGGGATACTAGCACAATGGGTAGCATGGAAATTAAAAATACCCGCAATTTTACCTTTAATATTAATTGGGTTATTAGTTGGACCAATTGCTGCCGAATTTTTAAGTGAAGATGGCACCAAATGGATAGAACCAATTTGGAATGGAGAAGAAGGGTTGTTTCCTGGCGAAAGCTTGTTCTATTTTGTATCCTTGGCCATAAGTATCATTCTTTTTGAAGGTGGACTAACCTTAAAAATGAGCGAGATAAAAAATGTAGGACCAGTTATAACTAAGCTTATATCTTTAGGCTCTTTGGTTACCTTTTTTGGAGCTGGTGTAGCTGCACATTATATTTTTGGATTGACTTGGGAGATTTCATATTTATTTTCAGGACTAATAATTGTAACGGGACCAACTGTAATTACGCCTATTTTAAGAAATATACCTTTAAAAAAAGATATCTCTACCGTTTTAAAATGGGAAGGGATTTTAATTGATCCTATTGGTGCTTTAGTAGCAGTATTAGTGTTTGAATTTATTAGTGTAGATGCAGGAGGCGAGTTTACTAAAACAGCACTAATAGAGTTTGGTAAAATTGTATTATTTGGAGCCACTTTTGGTTTTACGTTTGCACATGCTATGAATTTTATTATCAATAAAAAATGGGTGCCACATTACTTATTAAATGTGTTTGCATTAGCAGCGGTATTAGGTGTGTTTGTGCTGTCTGACGCGTTTGCGCATGAGTCGGGATTACTTGCAGTAGTGGTTATGGGTATGGTTTTAGGTAACTCTAACTCGCCATATTTAAAAGACTTATTATACTTTAAAGAATCGTTGAGTGTCTTGTTAATTTCGATATTATTTATATTGCTTGCAGCAAATATTAACTATAGTGAATTACTATTAATTTATAATTGGGAAACTGTAGCCCTTTTTGCTGTAATTATCTTAATTGTTAGACCTGTAGGTGTCTTTTTAAGTACACATGGTTCTAAACTTAAATTTAACGAAAAACTGTTTATTAGTTGGGTTGGACCACGTGGTATTGTTGCTGCGGGTATTGCTTCTCTTTTTGGTTTAAAATTAGCAAGTAAAGGTATTACCGGCGCAGAATATATTACACCTTTAGTGTTTGTAATAGTTTTGGGAACAGTACTTTTAAATGCAACAACTGCGAGACTTTTTGCAAAATTAGTGGGTGTGTTTTTAACACAATCTAACGGTATTTTAATTGTTGGTGCTTCTAAAACATCAAGATTAATTGGACATTATTTAGAGTCTCATGGTAGACATGTTGTGTTGATTGATAGTAACCAAAACAATATAAACAAAGCAAAAGATCTAGGCTTAGATGCCTTAAATGCTAATATCTATTCTGAAACATTAACGGATAATATAGAGCTTAACGATGTGGGATATTTAATGGCACTTACTGGTAATAATGATATTAATAAGTATGCTATCACTAAGTTTTCTAAACAATTTGGAGAAAATGGGGCGTTTAGATTAGTATCTACTGAAGAAATGTTGGATGAAAACAATAATCCACATGAAGGTTTATTTTCTCATACTGATGATTTTACAACCTTATCTGAAGTAACTAGAAAGTTTCCAAGTATTCAAGAAATTGAAATTATTGATAAAGACCACTTGTTAGACTTAATAAACACAACCATAAAGGATAAGGATATTATTCCGCTTTTTATTAAAGATGAAGAAGGAGAACTACATATCATATCGTCTTACAATACTAATTTTGAAGACATAGAAGAGGGGAGTTATTTAGTGTATTTAGGTAAACCTTTAGATGTGGAAAAAGTGGATACGGTATAACTAAAAGTATAACGCATAAAAAAAACCTTCATTTATAAAATGAAGGTTTTTTTATATTAAAAATTATAATTATCTAATTAATCATTCAACTTTAAAACAGCCATAAATGCTTGCTGAGGTATCTCTACGTTACCTACTTGACGCATACGTTTTTTACCTTTTTTCTGCTTTTCTAATAATTTACGCTTACGCGAAATATCTCCACCATAACATTTTGCAGTTACATCTTTACGTAATGCTTTTACAGTTTCTCTAGCTATAATTTTTGCTCCAATAGCTGCTTGGATTGGAATATCAAATTGTTGACGTGGAATAAGTTCTTTTAATTTCTCACACATCTTTTTACCAATGTTATGTGCGTTATCTGCATGTATTAAGGCAGAAAGTGCATCTACTGGCTGCGCATTTAATAAGACGTCTAAACGTACTAATTTTGATGTTTTCATTCCTAAAGGATGGTAATCAAAAGAAGCATAACCTTTAGACACGGTTTTTAATCGGTCGTAAAAATCAAATACAATTTCGGCTAATGGCATTTCAAAAGTTAGCTCAACACGTTCTGGTGTTAAATAGTTTTGATTAACAATCATACCACGCTTTTCAATACACAAACTCATAACGTTACCAACAAAGTCTGATTTAGTAATTATGGTTGCTTTAATAAAAGGCTCTTCCACACGATTTACTGTTGACGGATCTGGTAAATCTGACGGGTTATTTACAATAAATGCTTTGTCTGGATGCTTATTTGTGTAGGCATTGTATGATACGTTAGGTACTGTAGTAATTACAGTCATATCAAACTCACGCTCTAAACGCTCTTGGATAATTTCCATGTGTAACATTCCTAAAAACCCACAACGGAATCCAAAACCTAACGCAGCAGAACTTTCTGGTGCAAAAACAAGAGAAGCATCGTTAAGTTGTAGCTTTTCCATACTGTTTCTAAGCTCTTCGTAATCCTCTGTGTCTACTGGATAAATACCAGCAAATACCATAGGTTTAACATCTTCAAAACCTTCTACAATATTAGTTGTTGGATTTACAAAATCAGTAATTGTATCTCCTACTTTTACTTCTTTAGCCGTTTTAATACCTGTAATTAAGTATCCTACATCTCCAGTTTTAACGCTTTGTTTTGCAACTTGTGTTAACTTTAGTGTTCCAACTTCGTCTGCATTATATTCTTTACCTGTAGCGACAAATTTAATTTTCTGTCCTTTTTTTATTTCACCATTAAAGACTCTAAAATAAGTTTCAATTCCTCTAAAGGTATTGTAAACCGAGTCAAATATTAATGCTTGTAATGGCGCGTCTGGATCTCCTTTTGGAGCTGGAATACGTTCTATAATTGCCTTTAATATGTCTTCTGCACCAAATCCAGTTTTTCCACTAGCATGAATCACTTCAGAAGGATCACATCCTAATAATTCGACAATATCATCAGTAACTTCTTCTGGGTTTGCACTTGGTAAATCTACTTTGTTAAGTACAGGAATAATTTCTAAATCATTCTCTAATGCTAGATATAAGTTAGATATTGTTTGTGCTTGTATACTTTGAGCAGCATCTACAATTAGTAAGGCACCTTCGCAAGCAGCAATAGATCTTGACACTTCATAAGAGAAATCTACGTGACCAGGAGTATCAATTAAGTTTAAAATATAGTCCTCACCTTCAAAGGTATAGTCCATTTGGATGGCATGCGACTTAATGGTAATACCACGTTCGCGCTCTAAATCCATACTGTCTAATAACTGAGCTTGTTGTTCTCTAGCAGTTACAGAACCTGTAGTATCTAATAAACGGTCAGCAAGTGTACTTTTTCCGTGGTCAATATGTGCAATTATGCAAAAGTTTCTAATGTTTTTCATAGTCAAATCACCTTATAAATCAAGGTTGTTGCAAATATAAAGTAATTATCGGGCTTTTTTTCTTTTTTCTTTGGAAACCAAATTTGACCAAATTTGTGGTTTTTACCACAACTGAAAGTGTTTAGTTATTATTATATTGCGCGCTTAACCTATTATAAATGAATCGCTTTAATTTTTTAATTGTCTTTTGTTTATCTGTAACTAGTTACGCTCAGGATTTAACCATTTCTGGGACAGTTGTAGATGATGCAAATCAACCCATCCCATATGCCAACGCTGTATTGTATACTTCTGACGAATCCAAAGTTATAAATGGATCAAGCACTAATGACGAAGGTCAATTTAGTATTGGTAATTTAGCCTTAGGAGAGTATGTTGTAAAGCTATCTTTTATAGGTTTTGAATCTGTTAGTACACCAATCTCTCTGACCAAAACAACCGATGTTGGAGTAATAATTTTAAAAATAGCTTCTGAAACCCTTGGTGAAGTAACCGTTAACTCCAAAAAACCAAAGTTTACTAAACAAGCGGATCGTATGATCTTTAATGTGGCCAACACAGCTTTAGTAGAGGGGTCAATGCTTGATGTTTTAAAAAGCACACCAGGCGTCTTGGTTTTGGATGATAATATTATGGTTAAAAATAGTAGCCCAACCGTTTATATTAATGATAGAAAAGTTAATTTATCAGCCTCAGAATTAGCAATGTTACTAGATGCTTCTTCGGCTAATTCCATTCAAAAAATAGAAGTTATTACAAGTCCATCTGCTATCTACGATGCCTCCAGTGGAATAGTTTTAAAAATTGTGATGACTAAAAATCTAATTATGGGTTATAGAGGGTCTGTTTTGGCTAAATATACACAAGGTGTTTACCCAAGGTATGATGGTGGTTTAAGTCAGTTTTATAAAACAAATAAAATAAACCTTAATCTTAATTATAGTTATAAACATAGTAAAGTAAATAGAAATAATCTTGATGAAATTAATTATCAAGAAAATAATATTGCAACAGAATTTTGGAGAACAGATTTAGATAGAAACACAACTACAAAGACGCATAATGCCAATTTAAATTTTGATTATTATATCAATGATAATAACACCTTAAGTTTGTCGTCTAATGTATTGTATTTACCTTTTTACAATTATAAAACTAAAGGAAATACGTTTGTAAAAGATTTACAAGGCGTAGACGACTATAACTTTAACTCGTTTAACTTTTCTGAAGATAAAAAACATAACATAGGTACTGATTTAGACTATAAACATAGTTTTAAAAACGGAGCCCAGTTTTTAGTAAATACCCATTATACGACTTATGATTATAATAGGGGACAAGCGGTTAATTCAGATTATTTTTTCCAGAATAGTGCTTCAAATTTCAGCACAGGTTTTAATACGGTTAATAATCAATCAACAGATATTTTTTCGGTTAAATTGGATTATCAATTACCAATTAATGACACGTCTAACTTAGCATTAGGTATAAAAACATCAAATATAAATACAGATAGTGATGTTGTACAATTTGATGTTGATCAATCTACAGGCAGTCAAACTATTAACAATGCTAATACAGATGTTTTTAATTATGACGAGTCTGTCTTTGCAGGTTATATTAATTATGATAAAAGTTGGGATAAATGGAGTGTTGTAGTTGGTTTACGACTAGAGCAAACCAATATTGATGGTTTTTCTCCGGTTAGTAATTTAAATACTGGTCAGGATTATTTGGATTGGTTTCCAACGTTTAATGTTACTTGGCAAGCTTTTGAAAAGGCAAACTTATATGTAGGATTTAATAAATATATAGAACGTCCGGATTATACAGATTTAAACCCATTTAATTTCTTTTTAAACGACAATATTATTGTTACTGGTAATCCTAATTTAAAACCATCAATAACTACCTATTCTACAATTGGGACGTCAATAAATGATAGTTTTACTATTGAAGCTTATTACAAGACTGTTTCTAATCAAATTAATGAGTTACCAATACAAGACAACGCTAATAATTTTTTAATATACTCTCAAAGCAATATTAAAAATGTTAGAGAATATGGACTAGATTTTTTAACAGACTTATATATCTCAAACAAGTATTCAGTTTTTTTTCTGACAAGCTTTTTTAACCACGATTTTGATATTAATTTTAATAATCAGAGCTATAATTTTAACCAATGGTCTAACTTCTCTCAAATAAGCAGTAGTTTTAATATGTTAAAAGATAATAGTTTAGCTGTAAACCTAACGGTTGCATATACAAGTAAGTTTTTACAAGGGACTATTTTAGGCGAATCTATTTTAAATTCTAACCTAAGTTTAAGTAAAAAAGTCCTAAATAATAAAGGAGTTGTTAGCTTAATGTTTGCAGATTTATTTAACCAACAAGACTTTGGCGCAAGATCCAAATTTGCAAACCAAAACAATTACAGTTATCATAATATAGATAACCGTTACTTTAAACTAGGCTTTAGTTATAAGTTTGGAAACACGACTTTGCAGACCAATGAGCGTACTAAATCACTAAAAGAGCGCGAGCGTCTAGGCATGTAAAATAGATTCTAACGTATTAATTTTATTGTATCAAAAACAGGTGATTACAAATCTTTTATTGTAGAAGTTTATTACGCCAAAGCATTTTGCATTAAGAAACGAAAACTAATAAGTTCCACGTTTTAAAATTAGGTTAGGTGTAATAAATACCCTATGCTTTTTAGACATGAATAGTTACTTGAAGTTTTTAGAAAAATTTATTAGAAATGGTAAAGCAAAAAGGTCAGTAAATAAAAAGAGCCTGTAGTGTTAGATACTTTAATTTTAGATGAAAATCACTAACCAAAACATAATAACAAAAATACACTTAATCATATCTGTATGTATTGTTGTTCCGGTTTCTTTTTTTTATGGTTTTAATCCAAGTTCAGAGTTTGATATTCATTTAGACACCATAGACGAGCATAATTTTTTTAAGGCCATTATGGGGCTGTATTTAGGGTTTTCTACACTATGGATTTTAGGTGTATTTAAAGTTAATTATCTTAAAATAGCATTAGTAACCAATATGATATTTATGCTGGGTTTAGGTTTTGGAAGAGTACTAAGTTTAACATTAGATGGTGTCCCAACCTTTGGTTATCAATTCGGGACTTTTGCAGAGCTATTTTTAGGGTTTTATGGATTGTGGGTATTGCTAAGCCATCATACTACCACAAATACCTAAACTAACAATTACATAAACAGCAGCTAGTATAAATAATACTTTAGCTGCTTTTTTGTTTTTTTTAAGTAACGCCAAACCAATAATAGCTAATAAAATAGCTGGTCCAAACATAATAGCAGCAAAAAATAAGACTATTCCGTCGTAATTTCCACCTCCTCCAGTAGCTTCTATTAAAAAAAATGTATTCATAAAATTCCGCAATAGCCTAAGCTAATTAATACATAAACAGCAGTTAAAATACCAATAACTTTAGCTGTTTTTCGCTTTTTGTGTCTTAAAGATAACGCAATAATTGTTGCAATTATTGGAACACCATAAAAGATAAAAAGCAGCAGTAATATAGTACTTCCGCTAATATTCAAAATCATTACTTGAAGCATATTTTATTTTTTATGATCAAAAATTGTAGTGGCATAACTCTATTTTTATTTGTACTTAGTAATTATAGCTCGTTTCTAAGTTGTTCTAAGCGTGCTTTTTTGTCATCACGATAAAATAAATTCATGGTTTCAAAAGGGATAATTTTATTGTCTTTATCTACAATATGCACACACGATTTTTTAATAGCTCTAACATCAAAGTTGTAAGCATCTATAAACTGCATAATAATCACTCTAAATAAGTTGTCATACCCTAATTCTGGAGCATCAATATTTGGTAAGCAACACATTATAGATTTTAGATTTTCTTCTGCAACCTCAACCGAGTTTCCTGTGCTAAATAACTCTACCATTTTACCTTGCAGTGCTTCATCTTGCTCGTAAATAATAGTGTTTTTGCTATTATCTAATAAATCGTTTGGATTAATATAACGCGTTAACGGAAACACTTCATCGCCTAGTTTAAGTGCGTAACCCATAACCAGAGCATCAGGATTACAAGGTACAGGAAGTAAATCGTCAGCATTAAAAATAGTGGTTTGTTCCATTATTTTTCGACGTACCTCAGTAATGGTCATCCGATCCGTTTCTGGATTAAAATTATCTAATCGACCAGCAATTTGAGTTGGTTGTAAGGTCACACCTCTAACACATTTTTGTTTTAAAGCGTAGTCAATAATTTTACCAATCTCGCCATCATTTAATCCCTTTTGTAGTGTGACCACTAAAGTTGTTGATAGGTTTAATTTGTTTAGGTTTTCAATAGCCTGTTTACGGATATCATTTAAATCGGCACCGCGAAGCTCGCGCAACACACTGTTTTCAAACGAATCAAATTGTAAATAAATTTCAAAGTCAGGAGCGTAGGTTTTTAGTCTTTCCGCGAAAGCGAAATCTTTAGCAATTTTAATCCCATTAGTATTCAACATTAAATGCCTAATCGGTAACGTTTTGGCATAGTCCATAATTTCCCAAAACTGGGGATGTATGGTTGGCTCTCCACCAGATATTTGTACCACATCAGGTTCCTTTTCATTTTTAACAATAGTGTCCAACATGGCCTTAACTTCGTCCAAAGTACGATGTCTGCCATAGGTTGGTGATGAGCCCGCATAGCACGTCGGACAAGTCAAATTACAGCGGTCCGTCACCTCAACAACCGTCAAACAACTGTGCTGCTCGTGGTCTGGACACAAACCACAATCGTAAGGACAACCGTAATCTGTTTTAGTGTTAAAAGTATAAGGTGTTTCGCTAGGCTTATTGTAGTTGCGTATGTTTTTATAATACTCAATATCATCAGCAATTAACACCTTGCTATTGCCATGTTCCTTGCAACGTTTTAACATGTAAACATTATCATCTTCAAAGACAATTTTAGCATCCACACGTTTTAAACACTCAGGACACAAGCTTAATGTAAAGTCGTAATAGGTATAATTTCTAACTGGCATTTTCTGTAATTTATGTTATTTTGGCGTTACCACAAGGGTCGCGCTATCCACTAAATCTTTTTTACTTGTTCTCGATACATTTTGCTCATGCTTCACAAAATACTCGAACTGACGTAAAAAAGGATACCGTTTCTATCGCTAACGCGGGTGTTTGGTAAGTAAAAGACTAGCAATAAATTTGCTGTAATACAACCAACAAATTACACATAATATTTGAATACTACTTAAACCAAAAGTATAAAACACATTAGGTTTTAAAAACTCGATACAAAACCTAAAGCCAAAATAACTGAGCATAAAAATCTTAAACAAATCTCCGTTTTTTAACTGTAATCTATTGTTTACAGTTTTTAAAGCTATAAATAAAAAGATTAAAAAAAACAACTCATATAAAGAGGTGGGATGTCGAAGTAAGCCATCACCTAAATCCATTCCAAAAGTAGAAGTAGTGACTTTGCCATAAGTAAACTCGTTAGTACCAGATAAGAAACATCCAATACGACCAATAAAAATTCCTAAAATTATAGGGAAGACAAATAAATCTCCAGACGAGTGCTTTTCGTTAATTATTTTCTTTGCCAATTCCACACCAAGTAAACCGCCAAATAAACCACCCATTATGGTTTTTGTGTTTAGTAATGTAATGGCATTATTTAATGTAAATTCAATTAAAGGATTTTCTAGAAACCCAACCAATCTTGAGCCAGCTAAAGCACCTAAAGTTGCACCTAGAATTATAGACAATCTATTGTTACTTGTAATAACATCTGTATTGCGTTTTCTTAAAAACACATAATATCTATACGCTATAAAAAAGGCGAGATATTCTAACACAAGATGTGTGTTTATGTTAATGCCAAAAAGCTCAGGATTGAAGGGGATTTGCAAAAGCTAATTGTTTTCTTTATTATGAAAAGAATTAATGATAATCATGGCGTCATTTATATACTTATCAAATAGATCTTTTTGCATCTGAAATATTATATATTTAATAGATTTATTGTTTTTTGTTGCATAAAAATACTCAACTTTTTTATAAACGTTCTTGTCAAAATTAGTTTCAAAAAGAGATTCTATTTTGTAAAGGAATTTTGAATCATTATTGATTTTAGTTATTTCGCTAGTTTTATTTTTTTGCCATTTATATGAAAACTCACTAAATTCAATTATTGTCTTTTCAACTTCATCAAGGTTTTCTAAATTAAGTTTACTATTGTTTAATGCAAGTCGGTTTAATTCATTTTCAGGATTTATTTTAAATTCTTTTGGGAAAAAGTCAACATGATTAAATTTCACATGTTTCATCCAAGTATTAGGGTAACTAACGATAAAATCTTTTGTTTTATATTTTTTTAATTGTGGACTAGTTTTTTGAGTTCCACAGCTTGAAATTAAAGCAACTAGTATAGCTAAATGTATAAATTTTTTCATTAAATAGTTTTTTAAGGTTTGAATTATTTTATCAGTAAAAAATAGTCTTATTACAGATTGGTTTATTATGATAAGTTCTGAAAAAAAAGATTATGTTACCCATTTTTTTGTAGTTTTTAGGGAAAAAATTCAAAATTTAAGATTTTCATTTACGAAGACTATTTATTTGCAACACAAAAGCTCAGGGTTGAAGGGTAGGTCCAAATAATGATAGATTATTAGTTAAATATACACAATTACCTAAAAAACACTAATTTTGCACCAAAATTGTATCGTGGTAAAAATAGGTAATATAGAACTTCCAGACTTCCCGTTGTTGTTAGCACCAATGGAAGATGTGTCAGATCCACCATTTAGAGCGTTGTGTAAAGAGCAAGGTGCAGATGTGGTGTATACAGAGTTTGTAAGTAGCGAAGGTTTAATACGTAACGCAGCAAAAAGCGTTATGAAATTAGATATTTACGAAAAAGAACGTCCTGTTGGTATCCAAATCTTTGGAGCTAATTTGGATAGTATGTTACAAACCATTGATATTGTAGCAGAGTCAAAACCAGATATTATTGATATTAATTTTGGATGTCCTGTTAAAAAAGTTGTTAGTAAAGGTGCAGGAGCAGGAATCTTAAAAGACATCTGTTTAATGGAGCAACTAACTGCAGAGATGGTTAAACGTACCAATATCCCTATAACTGTAAAAACACGTTTAGGTTGGGATCACGATTCTATTAGAATTGTTGAGGTAGCAGAACGACTTCAAGATGTAGGTTGTAAAGCTATAGCAATACATGGTCGTACCAGAGCGCAAATGTATAAAGGTGATGCGGATTGGAAACCAATTGCACAGGTAAAAAATAACCCACGTATGAACATTCCTGTGTTTGGAAATGGAGATGTTACTACACCAGAACGCGCGATGGAAATGCGTGACCAATATGGCTTAGATGGCTGTATGATTGGTCGTGCAACCATTGGTAATCCTTGGTTTTTTAAGCAAGTAAAACACTTTTTTGAAACCGGAGCGCATTACAGACCAATTACTATGCAGGAGCGTGTAGAAGCAGCTAGAAGACACTTACAAATGTCTATTGACTGGAAAGGAGAAATTCTTGGTGTTTTTGAAACCAGACGTCATTATACAAATTACTTTAAAGGTATTCCGCATTTTAAAGAACACCGCATGAAAATGGTGACTAGTGATGCATCTATAGATGTATTTGCTGCTTTTGATGAGGTTTTAGAAAAGTTTGGAGACTTTGAGTTTACTGAGTAGTAAAATCGAATTTTAAATCTTATTTATATATATTATAAAAGCACCTCTCTTTAGTAAAAGAGAGGTGCTTTTATTTGTAGTCTAAAGTGTTTGGTTTGTAAATTACAATGCATCTATTTAGTTAAGCAAAGCGCTAACTAAGCACAACAGTAAGCGCAAGAAGGATGAAGCAATGTGTCTGAGCTCCTCGAAGAGAGCGAGTTGCGCGAGCCTGTTTGCCTGCTAAGGCAACTTGGCCAAAATTAACTAGTCTTAACTAAGTTTTGTGTAATTCTAGAGGCTGCAATTTTTGAAGCAATTATCCCTAAAACAGAGATTGTAAGCATGACTATCACAAAGTTTTTAAAGTGAATAGCTACAGGATAAGGTAGGCTTGGTGTGATCATAATCAGGTTAAAGCTAGACTGTAATTGCACGATTATATAACCAATTACTAGTCCTAAAAATCCACCAACAATAGTCATTAAAATCCCTTGGTAAAAAAAGATGTTTCTAATGTCTTTTACTGTAGCACCGATGTTGTAAAGGGTGCTTAGGGTTTTCTTTTTATCCAAAATCATCATGACAATGGAGCCTATAACGTTAAATAAAGCAATAATTAATACTAAGGTAAAGATTAGATAGACCGCTAAATTCTCTGTGTTTAGCATTTTGTATATCGCGTCGTTAAGTTGGTCTTTGTTTTTGACAATAACGTTTTGACCAATTATAGTTTTAATTTTATCTTTTATAGCATCCTGGTCTGCATCTTCTGTTAATTTAAATTCTAAGCTGGTAATTTGATTAGGCTCGTAATTTAATAACTGACGTGCAGTGGCGATAGATGCAAAAATGTATTTATTGTTTAGCTCTTCGTTAATATCATAAATACCAACGTTAATGGTATTAACCTGATTTAAGGCTTGACTTTGCGAGCTTATTTGACCTTTTCCTGGTTTTGGTACGGATAGGGTAATGGTTTTTCCGTAATCGTTTACAAAAGCTGATAACCGATTGGATATTGCCCAACCAAGTACAATTTGTGGGGTGTCTTGATACAGCCACGTACCATAAGGAATTATGGAGTCTATGGCTGTTATTTTGTTGTAGTTTTCATCTACACCTTTGATGTAAGCGGGATGATTGTTTCCCTCTGAAGAGGCAATAACGCGTTCTTCTATTGTTCTAGAAAAGTTAACTACGCCATCAATAGCGTGTAGTTGTTTGTCTTGATTATCGTTTAAAGTAAAAGATTTACCTATGGTGGTTTCGACTTTTAAATCGGGATCGATAATGCTGGTAAATTCTAATGTAAAATCACGTAAACCAGCAAAACCCGACAATACAATAAACAATGATGCAGCACCTAAAACAATACCAACAATAGCAATTATTGTTATAAAGTTAATGGCATTATTACTGCTTTTACTGCGTATGTAGCGTTTTGCTATGTATAACGGAAAATTCAATTATCCTTTTTTACGATTATCTAATAAATCAGGATTTTGGATTGGGTTATCTTCCCCTTTAAGTGATTTTTCAATTTTATCAATATGCTCTAAACTGTCGTCCACATAAAACTCTAATACAGGCATTCTGCGTAGTTGGTTTTTTGTACGTTGTGCTAGCTCATGTCTGATCATTGGTTTGTTAGCTCTAATCCCTTCTAAAAGCACCTTTGCTTTGTTATTAGGGAATATGCTTAAATAAACCTTAGCATCTGTTAAATCTGCAGTTACTCTAACTTTAGATACAGATATAATTATACCGCGCATTCCACCTTGTGTAGCAGCTCCCTGAAGGATATCTACTAAGTCACGTTGTAAAACCGAAGCTATTTTTTTTTGTCTTTGACTTTCTTCCATGGTGCAAAAATAGTTGTTATTACAAGAATATATTACTTTTAAGGCATAATTAAGCAATTTTTGTACCTTAAATTATATAAAAAATGAAAAAAATAGAACATATAGGTATCGCAGTCAAAAATTTAGAGGAATCTAATGCCCTTTTTGCGAAGCTTTTTGGCAAACCTCATTATAAAATTGAATCTGTAGAGAGTGAAGGTGTAAACACTTCTTTTTTTAAAGTAGGTCCAAATAAGGTCGAATTGCTAGAAGCAACAACCCCTGAAAGTCCAATTGCGAAGTTTTTAGAGAAAAAAGGAGAGGGGATCCATCACATTGCTTTTGCTGTTACAGATATTAAAAAAGAAATTTTACGATTAAAATCAGAAGGTTTTGTTGTGCTAAATGAAACACCTAAAAAGGGCGCAGACAATAAGTTAGTCGCTTTTTTACATCCAAAATCATCAAACGGTGTACTGATAGAGTTGTGCCAAGAAGACAACTAATTAAAAAAAGGTTTGCAAGACTTTAAAATAAGTAGTAATATTGCAATCCGATTTCGGGTCCTATAACTCAGCTGGTTAGAGTATCTGACTCATAATCAGAAAGTCCCTGGTTCGAGCCCAGGTGGGACCACCATCAAAACCGATTCATTAATTTGAATCGGTTTTTTTGTTTTATATATGTTAAAGGGTTTCTTCTATCCATTTTTAATGTTTTTTTTTACATACCAAACAATTACTCTAATTGATTACAAGTCAGGTGATTTTATTAATATTCAATTAGATTTAAACACTAGTTAGCATATGTATCTTAAAAGTATCAAGTTCGTTTTTGTTTTATTTGTAGTGTTTCTATCTTCTTTTTTATGTACTTCTCAGAATATTAAAAAGCTACTAAAAAAAGGTAGTATTGAAGATAAAGTGTTTAAATCAACATTTAAATATGAGCCTTACGGTAATGCTATTTTTGTTAAGGTGTTAATTAAAGGTAAAACGTACCGTTTATTATTTGATACTGGAGCAGTTACTGCAGTTTCACCTAGAATGGTAGAGGAATTAAATTTAGAGATTGTAGGTAAAGAGGAGGTTTATGATTTAGGAAACACCTCTAAAAATTTAAATTTTGTTAAAATGGATACTATAAATTTAAATGGAATTAATTTTTTTGATACCGGAGCAGCTGTACTTGATATTGAAGCAGTAAAAGATTTTAAGTGCACAGGAATAGATGGCTTTTTAGGTGCTAACTTTATGCGGAATGCTGTTTGGGAAGTAGATATGGTAAAGCACGAGATTACATTTACAAATACTATTGACGCTATTAGTATTCCTGAGGATACGCCTCACGCTAAAATCTTTATTGGTTACGATGGGACCCCTGCAATAACAGCTTATTTAGGTAACGAAAAATTATATAGTACTATGATAGACTATGGTTATGGTGGTGGTATTTCTCTTTTTTCGTACGATTTTAAAAAACTAAGAGAAGAAAATGCTGATATTAAATATGTCAAATCTAATGGTGGAAGTACTGTAGCTGGAGTATACGGAGATATAAAAACGTCAACTACTTATAAAGCAATTGTTGATAGTTTTAAAACAGGTGATTTTAAGGTACCAAGTACCCTGATGTCTTTTGGGCAATTTGGATCAAGGACTATCGGTGCCGGATTTTTAAAAAATTACAGAGTGGTTTTAAGTTGGAAAGATCGTAAAGCATGGTTTATTGAAAATAAGATAGCAGATGACCAAATTATATTTAGTGGTCATGGTTACGGAATTAGACTTGAAAATGAATCCGTTTTTATCAGTTCAATTTCTGAAAATTCAGAAGCGGAAGAAAAAGGTCTTAAAATTAATGATAAAATTTTAAGTGTAAACGATGTAGATTTTGCAAAAGTGACGGATCAAAAATGGTGTGAGATTCTAAGTACTAATCGTCCTGACAAGGTTAAACTTGTCATCCAAAGGGATACAAAGCAATTAACTGTAACACTCGAAAAAAAGGTTTTATTAAGCAATTAATTCATTTTTTTTATTATCCTCAAGATCTATAAATACTTTTTTATAGAAATTGAATAAAATTAAACATCTTGGGTGTCATAATAAACACTGTTTAAAGTGTTGATTATCAATTAATTAATCTGTTATTTCGTAACCTGAATTTAGTCTGTATTTTAAAAACAGACTAGCTATAAAAGGTCAAACCTCTACTTTAGATTATTATTTAAATAGAAGTAGACCATAAATGGAATTAAACAAATACAGTAAAACAGTCACTCAAGATCCAACGCAGCCAGCTGCTCAAGCTATGTTGCACGCTATTGGATTAACTAAAGAAGATTTTTTTAAGCCAATCATTGGTATTGCAAGCACAGGTTACGAAGGTAATCCTTGTAATATGCATTTAAATGATTTAGCAAAATTGACAAAAGAAGGGACTAAAAACGAAGACATTATTGGTCTTATTTTTAATACTATCGGTGTTAGTGACGGTATTTCTATGGGGACACCAGGTATGCGCTACTCATTACCATCTCGAGATATTATTGCAGATTCTATGGAAACTGTAGTACAAGCAATGAGTTATGATGGTTTAATTACAGTTGTCGGTTGCGATAAGAATATGCCAGGTGCATTAATTGCAATGATTAGATTAAATCGCCCAAGTATTTTAGTATACGGTGGTACAATAGATTCTGGTTGTCATAACGGACAAAAACTAGATGTCGTCTCTGCTTTTGAAGCTTGGGGAAGTAAGGTTGCCGGAACTATGGAAGAGACGGAATACCAAAGCATTGTTGAAAAAGCGTGTCCTGGAGCAGGAGCTTGTGGTGGGATGTACACCGCAAACACAATGGCTTCGGCTATTGAAGCTTTAGGGATGACCTTGCCTTTTAACTCGTCTAACCCAGCATTAAGCGATGCTAAAAAAGCCGAATCTGTAAAAGCAGGAGAAGCGATGCGTGTGTTGTTAGAAAAAGACATCAAGCCATCAGATATTATTACTCGTAAATCTCTTGAAAACGCGGTTAGATTAGTTACTATTTTAGGAGGTTCTACAAATGCAGTGCTTCACTTTTTAGCAATTGCAAGAGCTGCAGATATTGATTTCACTTTAAAAGATTTTCAAAAAATAAGTGATACTACACCATTTTTAGCAGATTTAAAACCTAGCGGAAAATACTTAATGGAAGATGTACACGCTGTTGGCGGAATTCCTGCAGTATTAAAATACCTTTTAAAGAAAGGTTTAATTCATGGAGATTGTTTAACCGTTACAGGAAAAACAATTGCAGAAAACTTATTAGATGTTGCTGACTTAAAAGAAGGTCAAGACGTTATAAAACCAATCGAAAAACCTATTAAAATCTCTGGACATTTACGTATGCTTTATGGTAATCTAGCAACGGAAGGAAGTGTTGCTAAAATCACAGGAAAAGAAGGCCTAAGTTTTATTGGTAAAGCCAAAGTATTTGAAGGCGAATATGCTGCAAATGATGGAATAAGAGATGGGTTAGTAGAAAAAGGAGACGTTGTCGTCATAAGATACGAAGGTCCAAAAGGAGGTCCAGGAATGCCAGAAATGTTAAAACCAACTGCTGCAATTATGGGAGCAGGTTTGGGTAAAGATGTGGCATTAATTACAGATGGACGTTTTTCTGGAGGGACACATGGTTTTGTTGTTGGACATATTACGCCTGAAGCACAAGAAGGTGGAACTATCGCTTTTGTAAAAGATGGCGATATGATTACTATCGATGCAGAAACAAACAGTATTGTTTTGGAAGTTTCAGAAGAAGAATTACAAAAAAGAAGACAATCATGGAAAGCACCAGATTTAAAATTTAAAAGAGGGGTGTTGTATAAATATGCTAAAACCGTTTCGTCTGCATCAAAAGGATGTGTGACTGACGAGTTTTAGATAGAACACAATTGAAAACAAGATGTCACTCTGAGTAAGCCTGTGTTTAGCGCAGATTAAGTATCGAAGAGTCTCTGTATAGAAAAATATAATGATCCTAACAAGATTAATATGGATACAAAAACAATAAAAAAAGAAACAAACACAACGCAAACTACAGAGCGTATTTCTGGTAGTGAAGCAGTTATCAGATGTTTGTTAGCTGAAGGGGTTGATATCCTTTACGGTTATCCTGGAGGGGCAATCATGCCTGTTTATGATGAGCTTTATAAATACCAGGACAAAATTCATCATGTATTAACACGACATGAGCAAGGTGCAACACATTCAGCACAAGGTTATGCGCGTATTTCTGGTAAAGTTGGTGTTGCAATTGCAACGTCGGGACCAGGAGCTACAAACTTAATTACAGGTATCGCAGATGCACAAATAGATAGCACACCAATGGTCTGTATTACCGGTCAAGTAGCTTCGCATTTATTAGGTAGTGATGCGTTTCAGGAGACGGATATCGTGGGTATATCTACTCCAGTTACAAAATGGAATTGTCAGGTTACCAAAGCCTCTCAGATTCCAGAAGCAATGGCTAAAGCCTTTTATATTGCAAGAAGTGGACGTCCAGGACCTGTTTTGATAGATATTACAAAGGATGCTCAGTTTGAAGAGTTCGATTTTAAATACGAAAAATGTAAAGGGGTCAGAAGTTATATTCCTGTTCCAGAATTAAATATAGCTTCAGTTGAAGCTGCTGCTAAATTAATTAATGCAGCAAAAAAACCAATGATTGTTTGGGGGCAAGGCGTGTCTTTAGGTCAGGCTGAAGCCGAATTTAAAGCTGTAGTAGAAAAAGCAGGAATCCCTTCGGCTTGGACTATTTTAGGCGCAGGAGCAATTCCCACCGCTCATCCTTTAAACATTGGTATGGTTGGTATGCACGGTAATTATGCGCCAAATGTGTTAACTAACGACTGTGATGTGTTAATTGCAATCGGAATGCGATTTGACGATCGTGTAACCGGAAGTTTATCTACGTATGCTAAACAGGCAAAAGTGATTCATTTTGAAATTGATCCTGCCGAAATAGATAAAAATGTAAAAACAGAAGTAGCTGTTTTAGGTGATTCTAAAGAAAGTTTAGCTGCCTTATTACCGCTTTTAGAAGAAAAAACATATCCAGAATGGCATCAAAAATTCAAGGATTTATATGCTATTGAATATGAAAAAGTAATAAAACATGACTTATATCCTACAAAGGAAGGATTAACGATGGCAGAGGTGTTAAAAGAAATTAATAGTCAAACTAAAGGTGATGCAGCCATTGTGACAGACGTTGGTCAGCATCAAATGATTGCTTGTAGATATGCTAATTTCAACAAAACCAGAAGTAACATTACATCCGGAGGCTTAGGGACAATGGGCTTTGGCTTACCTGCTGCAATTGGAGCAAAAATGGCAGCTCCGGATCGTGAGGTAATTTCAATCTCAGGAGATGGTGGTTATCAAATGACCATTCAAGAATTAGGTACTATTTTTCAGCAAAAAGCAGGTGTTAAAATAGTGGTTTTAAATAATGAGTTTTTAGGTATGGTTAGACAGTGGCAACAACTGTTTTTTGATAAACGTTATGCCTCAACCGAAATGACAAATCCAGACTTTGTTGCTATTGCTAAAGGTTATTCTATACCAGCAGAGAAAGTAACAAAACGAGAAGATTTAAGGGACGCAGTTGCTAAAATGATAAGCACCGATGGGCCTTATTTTTTAGAAGTTTGTGTAGAAAAAGAAGGAAATGTATTCCCAATGATACCAACAGGAGCATCAGTTTCAGACGTAAGATTAGAGTAATATGAGCACAGAAAAACAATTATATACAGTATCTGTTTATACTGAAAACAATATAGGGTTGTTGAATAGGATTTCAGCAATATTCCAAAGAAGACATATTAATATAGAGAGCTTAAACACGTCTCCTTCAGAAATTGAGGGCGTGTCTAGATTTACTATAGTAGTAAATATGTCCGAAGATAATATCAAGAAAATTATTGGTCAGATAGAAAAGCAAGTCGAGGTTATTAAAGCCTATTATCATACAGAAGATGAGATTATTTACCAAGAGTCTTGCATCTTTAAAATGAGATCAGCTTTGTTATTTGACGAGCGTTCAATTCAGAATATAATCAAAGAAAGCAACGCAAGAATTGTAACGGTAAATCGCGATTTTTTTGTGATTGAAAAATCAGGACGTAAAGAAGAAATCGAATTACTACATAGAGAGTTAAGTGCTTTTGGAATCATGCAATTTACACGTTCAGGACGTATTGCAGTATCTAAAGAAGAAATGAAAATATCAACAATGCTAGAAGCATTCCAACATTAAAAAAACAAGACAATGTCAAATTACTTTAACACATTATCATTAAGAAATCAATTAGATCAATTAGGTAAATGTAGATTCATGGATGCTTCAGAGTTTGAAGATGGTGTAAATGCATTAAAAGGGAAAAAAATTGTAATTGTTGGTTGCGGCGCACAAGGTTTAAACCAAGGTTTAAACATGAGAGATTCTGGTTTAGATATTTCGTACACATTAAGACAGGTTGCAATTGATGAGCAACGCGAGTCTTTTAAAAACGCAAATTCTAACGGATTTACTGTTGGGACTTATGACGAGTTAATTCCTACTGCAGATTTAGTATTGAATTTAACACCAGATAAGCAACATACAAACGTAGTAAAAGCGATAATGCCTTTAATGAAAAAAGGCGCGACATTAAGTTATTCTCACGGATTTAATATTGTTGAAGAAGGGACTCAGGTAAGAGAGGATATTACTGTTATTATGGTCGCTCCAAAGTGTCCAGGAACAGAGGTTAGAGAAGAATATAAACGTGGTTTTGGTGTGCCAACATTAATTGCTGTGCATCCAGAAAACGATCCAGAAAATAAAGGTTGGGCTCAGGCAAAAGCTTATGCTGCTGCTACTGGAGGGCATCGTGCAGGTGTGTTAGAATCGTCTTTTGTTGCTGAGGTAAAAAGTGATTTAATGGGAGAGCAAACTATCTTATGTGGTTTACTTCAAACAGGTGCTATTTTATCATTCGATAAAATGGTTGCAGAAGGTATTGAACCTGGTTATGCTGGAAAATTAATCCAGTTTGGTTGGGAAACAATTACTGAAGCGTTAAAACATGGTGGAATTACAAACATGATGGACCGTTTGTCTAATCCAGCAAAAGTAAAAGCATACCAATTATCTGAAGAATTAAAAGATATCATGCGTCCTTTGTTTGAAAAGCATATGGATGATATTATCTCTGGTCATTTCTCAGAAACAATGATGGAAGATTGGGCAAATGATGATGTAAATCTTTTAAAATGGAGAGCTGCAACAGGCGAAACTGCTTTTGAGAAAACAGCATTAACACCAGATCACATTTCTGAGCAAGAGTATTTTGATCACGGTACGTTATTAGTAGCATTTGTAAAGTCTGGTGTAGAATTAGCTTACGAAACTATGGTAAGTGCTGGGATTATTGAAGATTCTGCGTATTACGAGTCGCTTCATGAGTTGCCATTAATAGCGAATACAATTGCTAGAAAAAAATTATTTGAAATGAACAGAGTCATTTCGGATACTGCAGAATACGGATGTTATTTATTTGACCATGCTTGTAAACCGCTATTAACTGATTTTATGAAAACGGTTAAAACAGATATAATTGGTAAATCATTTTCTGCAACAACGGGAGTTGATAACATCGAATTAATAGCAGTAAACGATGCGATTAGAAATCATCCAATCGAAGCAGTTGGAAAACGATTAAGAGCTGCGATGACAGCAATGAAGATTATAAAATCAGACGTTAAGACAGCAGCTTCAGTTTTAGTATAATAGCTAATTAGCTTGTCACACTGAGCGGAGTCGAAGCGTCTCATTTATAACACAAAAATATTTCCACTGTCGTGGGAAATAAACATGGAAGAAACCAAAACAACATACAGGCCTACTATAGAAGCTGTTGAGGCTGCTGCCGAAAAATTAAGAGGAGTTGCAACTGTAACTCCTTTAATTTCAAACATGCGATATTCAAAGCAATTTGAAGCAAACATCATGTTTAAACGGGAAGACTTACAGCAAGTACGTTCCTATAAAATTAGAGGTGCTTACAATAAAATGTCATCTTTAACTGAAGCTGAAGCTGAAAAAGGAATTGTATGTGCAAGTGCTGGAAACCATGCACAAGGAGTGGCCTTATCTTGTAAATTGTTAAAAATAAAAGGCACCATTTTTATGCCTTCTCCAACACCAAATCAAAAGGTGGAACAGGTTAAAATGTTTGGAGAAGATTATATAGAGGTGGTTTTAGTAGGCGATACGTTTGATGATGCTTATCATGCAGCAATGGAAGATTGCGAGCGTTTAATCAAAGCGTTTATCCATCCATTTAATGATAAAAAAGTTATTGAAGGTCAAGCAACAGTTGGTTTAGAGATTATAGATCAAACGGAGTTTCACCCAATAGATTACGTTTTTGTACCTATTGGAGGTGGAGGTTTGTCTTCAGGATTATCCTCTGTTTTTAAGTTGTTATCACCACAGACAAAAATTATAGGTGTAGAGCCAAAAGGCGCACCTTCGATGTTAACGTCAATAAGAAATAACAAAAACACCGAGTTAGAAGAGATTGATAGTTTTGTAGATGGTGCTGCGGTTAAGCGTGTTGGTGATTTAAATTTCGCTATTTGTAAAGAGACATTACATCGTGTGGTTACTGTAGATGAAGGTAAGATTTGTCAAACCATTTTAGATTTATACAATAAAGAAGCGATTGTGGCAGAGCCTGCAGGGGTTTTAAGTTTATCTGCTTTAGAGTATTTTAAAGAAGAAATTAAAGGTAAAAATGTAGTTTGTGTTATAAGCGGAAGTAATAATGATATCACGCGTACGGCAGAAATTAAAGAACGTGCGCTATTACATGCCGATTTAAAGCACTATTTTATTGTTAAGTTTCCACAGCGTTCAGGAGCATTAAGAGATTTTGTTGTTGATATTTTAGGTGATACAGATGATATTACTCATTTTGAATATACTAAAAAAGCAAACCGCGAAAATGATGTTGCTGTGGTTGGAATTGAGTTGAAATCTCCAAACGATTTAGAGCCATTAATTACTAAAATGAAGCGTCATAATTTTTATGGAGATTATCTAAATGATAAGCCTGATTTATTTCAGTTTTTAGTGTGATTTTGATAATTATGACCTTAAATACTTTCAAATTCGTAAAAATTCATCAAAAATGACACAAAATCAACTTTTGTATCAAATTAAATTATACGTTTGTACCATGTTTACAACACTAAATAAAAACGAAAGACCCACAAGTTTGCTATTACGCAGACGACGTCGCTAATACGCATACTTCAAGCTTTTAGTTAATAGTTTTTATTTTTTTTCAGACAGTGAACAATTCAACACAAATATTTCCTTTTTTAAATACAGTTATTAGAAATAATAACAGGATAACCCTACGTCCAATTTTCCGTCGTCGCCCTTAGGGTGTACTTCTATTTATAGAACTAAGGTGAGTCCGGTTCTGCTTTCAAAAACAAAAATTATCACATTTTTTAATTTAAAATTCAATTACAATGGAAATTGTTATTGCTGATAAATCGCATAGTATTTACGCAGATATTATTTGTAACACTATTGCTGATGCTGCTCAAGTTAGAGGAACTGGTATTGCAAAACGCAAGCCTGAATACATCATTACCAAAATGGAAAATGGTAATGCTGTTATTGCTTTAGAGGGCGATAAATTTGCAGGCTTTTGTTATATCGAACAATGGGGTCATGGCAAATTTGTAGCCAATTCTGGATTAATTGTACATCCAGATTTTAGAAACATTGGCTTAGCTAAACAGATCAAACAGAAAATATTCGAGCATTCTAGAACCAAGTTTCCGGAGGCTAAAGTATTTAGTATTACTACAGGTTTAGCAGTTATGAAAATGAATAGTGATTTAGGTTATAAACCTGTGACGTTTTCAGAATTAACAGACGATCAATCCTTTTGGAATGGCTGTCAGACCTGCAAAAACTTTGATGTTTTAACAAGAACAGAGCAAAAAATGTGCTTATGTACAGGTATGTTGTATGATCCTTCTAAAAAGGAAGCAGCAAAACCAGCAGCAAATAATCATGATAAAAAAGTATGGACCAGATTGAAAAACATTAAGCAATCCATGTTCCTTAAAAAAGAAAAGAATGAAAAAAACGAATAAATCCGATGATGTTTTCCCTTCGGGAAAGATGTCACAAAGTGACAGAAAGGGAAAATTAGTAATAGCATATAGTGGTGGATTAGATACATCCTATTGCGCAGTAAGTTTAAGTAAAGCAGGTTACGATGTGCATGCAGTAAGTGTAAATACGGGTGGCTTTTCTGATGAAGAAATTCAAACCATTGAAGCTAATGCGTATAAAATGGGTGTGTCAACTTATAAAAACATTGACGCAATTGCCTCGTATTATGATAAAGTGATTAAGTATTTAATCTTCGGAAATGTTTTGAAGAATAACACCTATCCTTTATCTGTAAGTGCAGAGCGTATTATTCAGGCAATCGAAATTATCGAATATGCAAAAAGTATTGATGCCGAATATATCGCACACGGAAGCACAGGAGCAGGAAACGATCAAGTGCGTTTTGATATGATTTTTCAAACGTTAGCGCCACATATTAAAATTATCACGCCCATTAGAGATGGAAGTTTAAGCAGACAACAAGAAATTGATTACTTAAAAGAAAACGGTATCGAAGCATCTTGGGAAAAGGCAAAATATTCTGTTAATAAAGGACTTTGGGGAACCAGTGTTGGTGGAGAAGAAACATTAACATCAGAAAAACCATTACCAGAAAGTGCTTATCCTTCGCAATTAAAACGTACTGAGGATGAAAAAGTGACATTAACCTTTTTAAAAGGAGAATTGGTTGCTGTTAATGGAGTTGAAAATGCATCAGACGTAAATATTGAAGTGTTAAACAATCTGGCGTCTGCGTATGCAATTGGTAGAGATATTCACGTTGGAGATACAATAGTTGGTATTAAAGGACGTGTTGGTTTTGAAGCTGCTGCTGCTTTGGTGATAATAAAAGCACACCATTTATTAGAAAAGCATACACTAACAAAATGGCAATTACAGCACAAAGATTATATGTCAAATTTCTACGGAATGCATTTGCATGAAGGTCAGTATTTAGATCCTGTAATGCGTGACATGGAAGCCTTTTTGCAAAGCAGCCAAGACAAAGTGTCGGGAGATGTTTTTGTGACCTTAAAACCATACTATTTTACTGTAGACGGAATCAGCTCTAAACATGATTTAATGAATGCAAAGTTTGGAAGTTATGGCGAAGAAAATAAAGGTTGGACTGCTGAAGAAGCAAAAGGGTTTATCAAAATTGTAGGAAACCAAAATAAGATTTATCAACAAGTAAATTCTTGATTTTAGTCATGCTGAACGTGTTTCAGTATCTCAAAAATGATAATTAAAGCAAATTATTATTCTGTGTCACACTGAGCGCAGTCGAAGTGTTAAACGAAGAATGGTAAAGTAAAAGAATCAAAATGAAAAAATTAGAAATAGGAATCATTGGAGGAGCAGGTTATACAGCTGGAGAACTTATTAGATTGTTGTTAAATCATCCAAAAGCTAACATCAATTTTATTTACAGTACCTCTAATGCTGGAAATAAGATATATAAAGTACACCAAGATTTAATTGGTAGTACAGATTTGGAATTTTCAAGTAAAATTAACCCAAAAGTAGACGTGTTGTTTTTGTGTTTAGGTCACGGAAATTCTAAAGCATTTTTAGAGAACAATTCATTTTCTGCTGAAACTAAAATTATTGATTTAAGTAATGATTTTAGATTAACTAAAGACGCCATTTTTGAAGGAAAAACGTTTGTTTATGGTTTGCCTGAATTAAATAAAGAAGCGATAAAAAAAGCGAATTACATTGCAAATCCAGGGTGTTTTGCATCTGCTATTCAGTTAGCATTGTTGCCTTTAGCTAAAGCTGAAGTTTTGCAAAATGATGTACACGTTAATGCAGTTACAGGAGCAACAGGAGCAGGAACATCATTATCTGCAACTACTCATTTTACGTGGCGAGATAATAACTTTTCGCATTATAAAGCTTTTACGCATCAGCATTTAGGAGAGATTAATCAATCGGTGAAACTATTGCAATCTAACTTTAAGTCAGACATCAACTTTATGCCAAATCGCGGTGATTTTTCTAGAGGAATTTTCGCAACCATGTACACTAATTTTAAAGGAAGCTTGGAAGACGCAAAAGCATTGTATAGCGAATTTTATAAAGATGCTGCATTTACTGTGGTTTCGGATGATGAGATTCATTTAAAACAAGTAGTAAATACCAATAAGTGTATTCTTCATTTGCATAAACATGAAGACAAATTATTGGTGACAAGCATTATTGATAATTTACTAAAAGGCGCTTCGGGACAAGCTGTTCAAAACATGAACTTAATGTTTGGTTTTGATGAAACAGAAGGTTTAAAACTAAAAGCAACTTATTTTTAAAAGTACTGCTGCTGCGTTAGCGGTTGAAGTGGCATCCTTTTTTGACGTCAGTTCGAGTGAATTTGTGAAGCATGAGCAAATTTGTATCGAGAACAAGGCAAAAAAGATATAACGGAAAACGCGACCCTTGTGGTAACGCCCAAATAATAAAAAGATGTCACCTTGAGCGCAGTCGAAAGGTCTTAGTAAAAAGAAAGTTTAATTAAAAAGATAATAGTTAGTGCGAGCTTTACGAGTGAACGAAGTAAACCTGAAGCAATCTGTTTAAAGAGATTACTTCAGTCATTCTTTCTTCGTAATGACAAAAAAACGAACAAATGAAAATAGCAATTATAGGAACAGGAAACTTAGGAAAGTCCATCGCAAAAGGATTGATAACCAACAATGCCATTACTAGTTTGTATTTAACCAAACGGAATTTGGAAGACATTCAAGAATTTGATGGTTATAAAAATGTGCATTTAACAACGGATAATACCGAAGCTGTAAGGCAATCTGATATCATCATTTTTGCAGTGCAACCAGCGCATTTTGAGCAAATATTGAATTACATTAAGCCGGAGTTAACAGAGAAGCACGTCTTGATTTCGACCATTACTGGTTTTTTAATTCCTAAGATTGAAGCGCAAGTTGGTGCCGATAAATTTATCATTCGTGCGATGCCAAACACAGCAATTGCAGTTGGTAAATCCATGACGTGTTTGTGTAGTAATGTGCAAGGAGCGAAACGTATTAAAATCGCTGAGGCTATTTTTAACCGTTTAGGACATTCGTTGAGTATTCCGGAGAGTCAAATGCAAGCAGCCACTGTGGTTTGCGCAAGTGGTGTTGCGTTTTGGATGCGTTTAATTAGAGCGACAACACAAGCTGCTATTCAGTTAGGGTTTGATGCTAAAGAAGCGCAAGAATTAGCGATGTATACCAGTGAAGGTGCTGCGAGCTTATTGATTACCAACGGGAATCATCCGGAAGAGGAAATAGATCGTGTAACGACTCCAAAAGGGTGTACGATTGAAGGTTTGAATGAGATGGAGCACAAAGGATTGAGTTCCTCTTTAATACAAGGTATGATTGCCTCGTTTAACAAGATTAGTAACATTAAAGAAGAGCAGATATGAGTTTATTTAACGTCTATCCATTATTCGATATCACACCAGTAAAAGCTGTAGATGTCTTTGTTTACGATGAAAATAACACCAAATATTTAGATTTATATGGTGGACATGCTGTGATTTCTATTGGGCATTCGCATCCAAAATATGTGGCTGCCATTTCTGATCAAGTAGCCAAATTAGGGTTTTATAGCAACTCGATTCAGAACCCGTTACAAGTACAATTAGCCGACAAGTTAGAGCAATTGTCAGGTTGTACAGACTATGAATTGTTTTTGTGTAATTCTGGAGCAGAAGCCAATGAAAATGCTTTAAAACTGGCGTCATTCCATAACGGAAAGAAAAAAGTAGTTGCTTTTAAAAATGGCTTTCATGGTCGTACATCAGCAGCAGTTGCGGCAACAGATAATACGAAGATTATTGCGCCAATTAACGCACAACAAGAGGTTGAGATTCTAGAATTAGGAGACTTAGAAGCTGTAGAAAAAGCACTAGCTAAAAACGATGTTTGTGCAGTAATTATTGAGTGTATTCAGGGTGTTGGAGGTTTAGACGAAAGTACTGCAGCGTTTTACGAAGGTGTCGATGTATTATGTAAAAAATACAATACCTGTTTTATTGCAGATGAGGTGCAATCTGGTTTTGGAAGAACTGGCGATTTCTTCGCGTTTCAGAAATATAATGTGACTCCAGATATTATTTCGATTGCCAAAGGTATGGGAAATGGGTTTCCGATTGGTGGGATTTTAATTCATCCAAATATTAAAGCTTCCTTTGGTTTGTTAGGAACCACTTTTGGTGGAAACCACTTGGCATGTGTTGCATCTTCTACTGTTTTGGAAGTAATTGAAGAAGAGCATTTAATGCAAAATGCTAAAGACATCTCAGCTTATTTTATTGAAAAAGCAAAAGGAATTTCGGCAGTTAAAAACATAAAAGGACGTGGTTTAATGTTAGGATTGGAATTTGATTTTCCGATTTCTGAACTACGTAAAAAGCTAATTTTTGAACATAAAATATTTACAGGAAGTGCGAAGAATCCTAATTTATTACGAATTCTTCCGCCTTTAACCATCAAAAAAGAACATGTTGATTTGCTTTTTGAGGCTTTAAAAAGTGAGTTGCAGGGGTAGCCTGAGCAACGTCATTCTGAACTAGTTTCAGAATCGCATAACAGTGAGAAGCTGAAATAAATTCAGCTTGACGAGGGTTGTGGATACATAAAAATAAGTGTTTGTAATAGCATTTATATTGAGTATTAAATGCTTAGAAATAAGAACTAAGTAGCAACGTCATTCTGAACTAGTTTCAGAATCGCTTAACAGTGAGAAACTGAAGTAAATTCAGCTTGACGAGAGTTGTGGATACATGAAAATAAGTGTTTGTAATAGCAGTTATATTGAGCATTAAAGGCTTAGAAACAAGAATTAAATAGCAACGTCATTCTGAACTAGTTTCAGAATCACATAACAGTGAGAAGCTGAAGTAAATTCAGCTTGAGGAGAATGGTGGATACATTAAAATAAGTGTTTGTAATAGCATTTATATTGAGCATTAAAGGCTTAGAAATAAGAATTAAATAGCAACGTCATTCTGAACTAGTTTCAGAATCACATAACAGTGAGAAGTTGAAATGAATTCAGTAAGATTAAAGTAATAAATAGATGAAAAAGTATACAGAAATAAAAGACATATCAAATCTTCAAGAAACTATAAAGGACGCGATTTCACTAAAAAATAATCCTTTTGAATTCGAAGATTTAGGAAAACATAAAACATTAGTCATGCTGTTTTTTAATTCCAGTTTACGAACGCGATTAAGTACCGAAAAAGCAGCAAAGAACCTAGGAATGGATGTGATGATCCTAAATGTGAATGACGCATGGAACCTAGAATTTGAAGATGGAACAATCATGAGTGCAAACACGTCAGAACACATTAAAGAGGCTGCACAAGTGATTTCGCAGTATGGAGATGTGATTGCGGTTAGAGCATTCCCAAGTTTAACAGATAAGAAAAAAGATGAAAGTGAGTTTGTGATGAACAGCTTTATAAAATACGCAACAGTGCCAATTGTAAATATGGAGAGTGCAACAGCGCATCCTTTACAAGCATTGGCAGATGCTATTACTATAACTGAATTATCTAAAAAAGCGAAACCAAAAGTAGTCTTGTCTTGGGCGCCACATCCAAAAGCATTGCCACAAGCGGTTGCAAATTCGTTTGTAGAAATGATGCAAAATATGGATGTCGATTTAACAATTACTCATCCTGAAGGTTATGAATTAAGCGAAGCAATTACGAAAAACACACCAATAAATCACAATCAAGAAGACGCTTTGAAAGATGCCGATTTTGTGTATGTGAAAAACTGGAGTAATTATAAAGACTATGGAAAAGTACTGAGTCAGGACGAGAATTGGATGATGACTAAAGCGAAGTTGGGTAATGCAAAATTTATGCATTGCTTACCTGTAAGACGTAATGTGGTTGTGGAAGATGCGGTTTTGGATGGCGAGCATTCTGTTGTGATTCAGCAAGCAAACAATAGGACTTTTGCTGCGCAAATTGTGTTGAAGCAGATTTTGGAAGAATTATAAACGTCATTGCGAATGAGGAACGATTGAAGCAATCTTTTAATTGAAACAGATTACATCGTCATACTGAATTCATTTCAGCGTCACACAACTACTAAATAATGAGACACTGAAACAAGTTTAGCTTGTCGACTGAGGTTTTAAAGTAAGTAATAAGTTGATGTTAACCCGTCACGTCATACTGATTGTATTTCAGCATCACACAACTAGTAAATAATGAGACCCTGAAACAAGTTCAGCTTGACGACTGAAGATTTAAAGTAAGTAACAAGTTGATGTTAACCCGTCACGTCATACTGAATTTATTTCAGTATCACATCAAAAGAAGAATAAGCATGAAAACACTAAAAATCATAAAAATTGGAGGAAATATCATCGATGATGATGACGCCTTAAAGCAATTCCTAAAAGCATTTGCGACTATAGATGCTCCTAAAATCCTAGTGCATGGTGGTGGAAAATTAGCAACCAAATTAGCACAACAAATGCAAGTGGAGGTTAAAATGATTGACGGAAGACGAGTAACCGATCAAGTGACTTTAGATATTATTACAATGGTGTATGCTGGAAAAATCAATAAAACTATAGTCGCACAATTACAAGCTCACAATTGTAATGCTATTGGTTTTTCTGGAGCGGATGGCAACACGATAGTTTCAGATTTAAGACCATCAAAACCTATCGATTATGGATTTGCTGGAGACGTCAAAAAGGTAAATACTGAAACGTTAGAAATTCTTTTAAATAACGAAATTACTCCTGTTTTTTGCGCAATTACACATGACAAAAAAGGACAATTATTAAATACAAACGCAGATACGATTGCTTCCGAATTAGCAATAGGTTTTGCTTCAATATATAAAACGGAATTATATTATTGCTTCGAAAAAAACGGAGTTTTAGAAAATGTAAATAATGACAATTCTGTTATCGAAAACATAAACACCAAAAGCTACCAACCGTTAATTGAAAATGGTATTATTTATGAAGGCATGCTGCCAAAATTAAATAACTGTTTTCATGCTGTAAATAATCAAGTACAAAAAGTTTGTATTGGTAAATCAGAAATGCTTTTCGATAAAAATAATAAACACACAACCATTTCAAAATGATAGAAAAACTAACAGCAAGAGCAATTGCTTTATTAAAACAATTAATAGAAACGCAGTCGTTTTCTTCAGAAGAAGGACCAACAGCAGCGCATATTGAGCAATGGTTTGTGCAGCAGGATATTCCTTTTAAAAGAACCAATCATAATGTTTGGGCAACCAATAAATATTTTGACGAGAGCAAACCAACGCTGTTGTTAAACTCGCATCATGATACTGTAAAGCCAAATAATGGTTATACAAAAGATCCTTTTAAAGCCATTGTTGAAGATGGTAGATTATATGGTTTAGGAAGTAATGATGCTGGAGGATGTTTGGTGAGTTTGTTAGCAACGTTTGCCTATTTCTACGACAAAAATGAACTTAATTATAATCTGGTTATTGTCGCTTCCGCTGAAGAAGAGAGCAGTGGAGAAAATGGGTTAAATAGTATGTTGTCGGTCATTCCAAAAGTGGATGTCGCTATTGTTGGAGAACCAACTTTAATGAATTTAGCTGTTGCTGAAAAAGGCTTAGTTGTGTTTGATGCAATCGTAAAAGGAACGCCTAGTCATGCTGCGCATCCAAATCATGATAATGCGATTTATAATACCATTCCAGTTTTAGAATGGTTTAAAAATTACACATTTAATAAAACATCTGAAGCTTTAGGAGAGGTAAAGTTGACTGTTACGCAAATAAATGCAGGAAAGCAGCATAATGCGGTTCCTGCAGATGTGAAATTAGTGGTTGATGTACGTGTAAACGATAAATATTCTAACCAAGACATTGTCGATATTTTACAGAAAGAAGCGCCTTGTGATAGTATTATTCCGCGTAGCATAAAATTAAATTCGTCGTCCATTCCTATCGATCATCCATTGGTAATTGCAGGAATAGAAATTGGTAGAAGCACTTATGGTTCGCCAACATTATCTGATCAAGCGGTGTTGAGTTGTCCGTCTTTAAAACTAGGACCAGGAGATAGCACACGATCGCATTCCGCTGACGAGTTTATTTACGTGAATGAGATTGAAGAAGGGATTAAAATATATATTGAATTATTAGAAAAAGTACTTTAAAATAAAATTATGAAACTCTGGGACAAAGGAATAAGTATCGATAAAAAAATAGAACAATTTACCGTTGGAAACGATAGAGAAATTGATATGCATATTGCAAAGTACGATGTGCAAGCGTCTTTAGCGCATGCAATAATGTTGGAGTCTATTGGCATTATTTCTTCGGAAGAATTGCAACAATTAAAAAATGGTTTGCACGTTATTGCGGAAACTATAGAAAACGGAACCTTTGTTATTGAAGAATCCTTTGAAGATGTGCATTCTAAAATTGAATATGAGCTGACTAAAACCTTAGGAGATGTCGGAAAGAAAATCCATACCGCACGTTCTAGAAACGATCAAGTTTTAGTTGCGCTTCAGCTTTATTACAAGGAGAATTTAAAAGAAATTAATACGAAGACAAAAACGTTTTTTGAGACCCTTTTAGGTTTGGCGGAAACGCATAAAGACGCTTTACTTCCTGGTTATACGCATTTACAAGTAGCTATGCCATCTTCCTTTGGATTGTGGTTTTCTGCTTATGCTGAGGTTTTAATTGATGATGTATACTTGCTAAATGCAGCCTTGAAAACCGTAGATCAAAATCCGTTAGGTTCTGCAGCGGGTTACGGAAGTTCGTTTCCTATTGATCGAGAATTAACGACTAAAGAATTAAATTTTTCAACCTTAAAATACAACGTTGTTGCTGCGCAAATGAGTAGAGGAAAAAGCGAACGAACAATCGCTTTAGCTTTAGGAAGTGTGTGTAATACTTTAGCGCGTTTTGCAATGGATATTTGTGTGTATAATAGTCAGAATTTTGGCTTTATTGCCTTTCCGGATGAGTTAACGACGGGGAGTAGTATTATGCCACATAAAAAGAATCCAGATGTGTTTGAATTAATCCGTGGAAAGGCCAATAAGATTCAAGCTTTGCATACTGAAATGGTGTTAATTACTAATAATTTACCAAGTGGTTACCATAGAGATTTTCAGTTGTTAAAGGAAAACATAATTGCAGCAATTGAAGATGTAAAAGATTTATTAGATATTTTTAATTATGCCATTCAGCAAGTCATTGTAAAAGATATTGATTTGAATGATGCTAAATATCAATACTTATTTACGGTAGATAATATTAATACATTGGTTGTGGGAGGTATGCCTTTTAGAGAAGCGTATCAAAAAATTGGAGGCGAAGTGGAAAGTGGAACTTATGTACCAGATACCTCTAAAAAACACACGCATGTTGGTAGTATTGGTAATTTGTGTTTGGATGGGATTAGAGGGAAGTATCCTGAGTAACGTTTTAGGCTTATAACTGTCAATTTGAGCGTAGTCGAAAATCTTATGATTTAGGCTTTAATAGCATTTCGACTGCGCTCAATGTGGCATTCGTTTTTGTACTGATTCTTGAAATTGAAAAAATCCTACTTCTGTAGGATTTGATTTAAGTTTATTCCCCTTTGTGAATAGTCGTTCAAAACAAGAAAGTGTTTTAGCTATATCACTGTCAGTTTGAGCGCAGTCGAAAACCTTAAGGTTTAATTTTAGATAGCATTTCGACTGTGCTCAATATGACAAAGAGTTGTGTTTGTTTAAACCCGAGGTAAATCGCTGTCATCCTTTAAAGGTAAACAGGATTCTCCCATTAAATAGGTGTCAATATGATGTGCTGCTTGTCTACCTTCTGAAATAGCCCAAACAATCAACGATTGTCCACGACGCATATCTCCAGCTGCAAAAACACCAGGGATGTTTGTTTTGTAATCTTTTATTGTTGCTTCAATATTACTTCTAAAATCCATTTTTAAACCAAATTGATCTGCTAGTGTTTTTTCAGCGCCTGTAAAACCAAGTGCTAATAATGCGATGTCGCATTTCCATTCTTTTTCAGTATTTGGAACCTCTTTAAGTTGAGGTCTTTCACCTGGTGTAAAAATCCATTCTACTTCAACCGTTTTTAAGCCTTTTAGGTTTCCTTTTTTATCGCCAATAAACGCTTTAGTAGAAATACTAAAAAAACGCTCGACACCTTCTTGGTGCGATGAGGTTGTTTTTAATTTCATAGGCCAATAAGGCCAAGGTTGATTTGCAGGGCGACCTTCAGAAGGTTTGCTTAAAATTTCAAAATTAGTCACAGAGGTTGCGCCATGACGATTGGACGTTCCAATACAATCACTTCCTGTATCTCCACCACCAATTACGATAATGTCTTTTCCTTTAGCAGAAATAACGTCTTTAAAATCCACTAAACCATCCACGTATTGGTTGTTTAGTTTTAAGAAATCCATCGCTTGCGTTACCCCTTTTAAATCCGCTCCAGGTATAGGAATGCTTCTTCTTACGGTTGCGCCACCACATAAAACAACAGCATCAAAGTCGTCTTTAAGCTGGTTGGCGTCTATGTTTTTACCAACATGAGCGTTGGTTTTAAAAATAATACCTTCTTCTTCTAAAACAGCAACACGTCTGTCAATCACGGTTTTTTCCATTTTAAAATCTGGAATGCCATAGCGTAATAAGCCACCCACTTTTTCGTCACGTTCAAAAACAGTAACGGTATGTCCTGCGCGATTTAATTGTTGTGCGGCAGCTAATCCAGCAGGTCCAGAACCAATAACAGCAACTGTTTTTTCGGTTCTTACTTTTGGTGGTTGTGCTACAATCCAACCTTCATTAAAGGCGGTTTCTACTATGTTTTTTTCAATATTTTCTATGGTTACTGGGTCTTCGTTAATACCAAGTACACAAGCCTCTTCGCAAGGTGCTGGACATAAGCGTCCTGTAAACTCTGGGAAGTTGTTGGTTTTGTGTAAAATTTCAGCAGCTTCTTTCCATTTTCCTTTATAAACTTTATCATTAAAATCTGGAATTAAATTCCCAAGCGGACAACCACTATGGCAAAACGGAATTCCGCAATCCATACAACGAGCGCCTTGATCTTTCAGGTGATCTTCTGGTAACGGAACCGTAAATTCTTTGTAATTCTCTATGCGTTTTTCTGGCGCTATATAACTTTCGTTCTCACGCTTAAACTCTAAAAATCCTGTTATCTTTCCCATAATTTACGCTAATTCTAGTTGTTCTTGTTCTAATCTCACTAAGGCTTGTCTGTACTCTTCTGGTAACACTTTTTTAAACTTTGGAAGGTAGTTGTTCCAGTCTTTTAGAATACGTGCTGCTAATGGACTACCTGTTGCTTCAAAATGATTTTCGATTAATTGTTTTAGCTGAAGACTATCCGCTTCGTTTTCAATTGGATCGATGTTTAAATCTTCCGAATTGCAATTCTGTTTAAACGTTCCTTTGTCGTCTAAAACATAAGCAACTCCTCCGCTCATTCCTGCTCCAAAGTTTCGACCTACAGTACCAAGAATAACAGCAACTCCACCAGTCATATACTCACAACCATGATCTCCAATACCTTCGACTACTGCTTGTGCTCCTGAATTTCTAACACAAAAACGCTCTCCAGCTTTACCATTTATATAAACTTCTCCAGAGGTCGCGCCATACAGTGTTACGTTTCCTGTAATGATATTGTCTTCCGGAATAATGGCGCATTTTTCTGGCACTTTAATAATTAATTTAGCTCCGGATAACCCTTTACCTAGGTAATCATTTGTGTTTCCGTGCACGGTAAATTTTAAACCTTTGGTTGCGAAGGCTCCAAAACTTTGTCCTGCAGAACCTGTGAAATCAATATCTATAGTGTCTTCAGGTAGGCCATCTGCTCCATAAATTTTCGAAATTTCGTTACTTATAACTGCTCCAACTGCTCTATCTATATTTGTGATAGGCATAGCTAAGTTTGTTTTTTGTCTTCTAAATAAAGCTTGATGTGCCTGTTTTATGATTTTAAAATCTAAGTGTACATTCAAGTTATGGTCTTGACAATATGTGTTGTATAGTTGTACATCTTCTGCGACTTCTACTTTGTGTAAGATTGGTGTTAAGTCAATTCCTGAAGATTTATAATGGTCTATGGCTTTGTTTCTATTTAGTTTTTGAGATTGTCCAACCATTTCATTAATAGTTCTAAATCCTAATTTAGCCATAATCTCACGTAATTCTTGTGCTACAAAATACATGTAGTTAACAACGTGTTCTGGTTTTCCTTTAAACTTTTTACGTAAGTCTGGGTTTTGAGTTGCAATTCCGACTGGGCATGTGTTTAAATGACACACACGCATCATAATACATCCTGAAGCTACTAAAGGTGCTGTTGCAAAACCGAATTCTTCTGCACCAAGTAAACAAGCAATAGCAACATCGCGACCTGTTTTTAATTGTCCGTCACATTCTAAAACTACACGATTTCTAAGGTCATTCATCACTAAGGTTTGCTGTGCTTCTGCAACACCAAGTTCCCAAGGTAAACCTGTATGTTTTTGTGAAGTTAAAGGCGTGGCTCCTGTTCCTCCATCAAAACCAGCAATTAAAATAACATCTGCTTTTGCTTTAGCAACTCCTGCTGCTACTGTACCAACACCAATTTCTGATACTAGTTTTACATTAATTCTAGCTTCTCTATTTGCTGATTTTACATCGTAAATTAATTGCGATAAATCTTCAATAGAATAAATATCGTGATGTGGTGGTGGTGAGATCAAACCAACATAGGGTGTTGAATTTCTTGTTTTTGCAATTTCTGGATTCACTTTTGGTCCAGGTAATTGTCCACCTTCTCCAGGTTTTGCACCTTGTGCTATTTTTATTTGAATTTCGCTTGCGCTTGTTAAGTAGTTGGAAGTGACTCCAAAACGTCCTGAAGCGACTTGTTTGATTGCTGAGTTTCTCCAGTCTCCTTGTGAGCTTTTGTAGAAACGTTCTTGATCTTCTCCACCTTCACCAGAATTAGATTTCCCTCCAATTCTGTTCATAGCAACCGCCAGGTTTTCATGTGCTTCTTTACTAATAGAACCATAAGACATGGCTCCGGTTTTAAAACGTTTTACTATTTCTGTCCAAGGTTCTACTTCCTCTAAAGGAATGGGGTCAAATTGATCAAACTCAAACAAACCTCTAATAGTCATTAGACTTTTAGATTGATCGTTTACTAAATCTGAAAACTCCTTAAAGGTAGATGCTTTATTGGTTCTTACCGATTCTTGAAGTTTGGCAACTGTTAGTGGATTAAACATGTGTTTTTCTTGTCCACGTCTCCATCTGTAATCTCCACCAACTTCAATTTGTGGTTCTGTATTTTTATGAAAAGCCCTTTTGTGACGTTTAACAATTTCTTGTTCAATTTCTCTTAGGCCAATACCTTGAATACGTGTTGGTGTATTTGGGAAGTATTTTTCGACTGTCGAGGTTTTAATTCCGATACATTCAAATAATTGAGAGCCACGGTACGAGTTTAATGTTGAAATCCCAATTTTGTTCATCACCTTTAAAATCCCTTTTCCAACTGCTTTATTGTAGTTTTTAATGGCAGCTAAATATTCTAAATCTGTAAGATCTGCATTGTTGATTTGTTGTTGAACAATTTCATTTACAATGTAAGGGTTTACAGCACTTGCGCCATAACCAAATAATAAGGCAAAGTGGTGGACTTCACGTGGTTCTGCAGATTCAATTATAAGGCTAATTTTTGAGCGTTTTTCTAATTTGTGTAAAGCATGATTTAGGTATGAACATGCTAAAAGTGCAGGAATTGGTGCGTGGTTTTCGTCTACAAATCGATCGGATAAAATAATGATGTTTGCACCTTCGTCAATAGCTTTAGAAGCTTTAGTGACTAAGTTTTCAAGTGCGACTTCCAGTTCATTTAATCCACGATTTACTTCGTATAACATGGAAATGGATTCGACTTTAAAATCAGGATTAGTATCATAATCTCTAATCTTATCTAAATCGTGTTTAGAAATAACCGGATTCTGAATTTTTAATTTTTTACAATGTTCGGCATTGATATCAAATATATTGACGTCACTACCAAGCGTTAAGCTTATATCTGTAATTAACTCTTCTCTAATTCCATCTAAAGGCGGATTGGTAACTTGAGCAAATAACTGTTTGAAGTAGTTATAAATTAATTGTGGTCTTTCTGATAAAATAGCAATTGGCGTATCACTTCCCATGGATCCAATAGGTTCTTTTCCTAATTGTGCCATCGGACGAATAATAGTATTTAAATCTTCTTCTGTATAGCCAAAAACAACTTCACGTTTTTTAAGATCAATTTCATCATATTTAATATGGCCTTCTTTAGCTTCAATATCGCGAAGATGTATCAAATTTTCGTTTAACCATTGTCTGTAAGGATGTTTGGCTGCTATTTCTTCTTTGATTTCTTCATCATTAACAATACGACCTTCGCTCATGTTTACTAAAAACATTTTTCCTGGTTCTAAACGACCATGGAATTCTATGTTTTCTGGAGCAATGTCTACAACACCAGTTTCGGAAGACATAATAACGTTTCCTTGTTTTGTTACGGTATATCTTGAAGGGCGTAATCCATTTCTATCTAAAACAGCACCTATAAAATTACCGTCAGTAAATGGGATAGAAGCTGGTCCGTCCCAAGGTTCCATTAAGCAGGAGTTGTATTCGTAAAACGCTTTTTTAGAATCCGACATGTGTGGGTTTTTTTCCCAAGCTTCGGGTACTAACATCATCATTGCTTCTGGAAGCGAACGTCCCGTCATTAATAGTAATTCAACAACCATGTCTAGGGTTGCAGAATCTGATTTCCCTCTTAAAATAGTAGGAATTATTTTTTTAATATCATCTCCAAATAATGGGCTTTCCATAATTTCTTCACGAGAAAACATACGAGATACATTACCTCTAACGGTGTTTATTTCACCGTTATGACAGATATATCTAAAAGGTTGTGCTAAATCCCAAGTTGGAAATGTGTTGGTAGAAAAACGTTGGTGTACTAATGCTAATCTTGTGTCTAAAGCCGAGTTAAATAAGTCTAAGTAATATTCGTTAATATGTTCCGGCATTAATAAGCCTTTAAATATTATGATTTTAGTAGATAGACTTGGTAGGTAGAAGAATTGTGATTCTGATAATTTAGAGTCATATATAGTGTGTTCTGCAATTTTTCGTGCAGCATATAATTTTATGTTGAATTCTCTTTCGGTTTGGGTATCGCTAGCCTTTCCGATAAAAATTTGCTTTACAAAAGGTTCTGTTACTTTTGCAATTTCACCTAAAACAGTACTATTAACTGGTACGTCTCTCCAGCCAATTAATTTAAGGCCTTGATTTTGGATTTCTTTTTCAAAAACATCAATACAATATTGACGTTGGTTTTCTTTTTTAGGAAGAAATACATTACTAACTGCGTATTCTCCAGCTTCAGGTAAATCAAACTCACAAAAAATCTTAAAGAATTTATGCGGAATATCAATTAATATACCTGCGCCGTCTCCTGTTACTCCGTCTGAACTTACAGCACCACGGTGTTCTAATTTTACTAAAATTTCAAGTGCTTTATGGATGATGTCGTTAGATCGTTTTCCCGTTAAGCTACATATAAATCCTGCACCACAATTATCGTGTTCAAATTCTGGTAAATAAAGTCCTTGTTTTTTTAGCATAATAAGTCAATTTTAAAGGCTTTTTGGGCCTTATTACAACTGTAAGATACACGCTAGTAATTGAATTTAAAAAAAGTATAAACACTTTTCCGAAATTCTGATTTAGACTATTATATAATACACTATAAACAATTTTATACTGATTAAACTAACAAATCATCAAAGCAAAAAACACAGTAAATAGGATTGTTTGTTGCGAAAACGATTGCGTAAAATATAAAAAACTGAATAATATTTAAATAAAACATGATTTTTATAAGAATTGTTCATTATTAAAGATATGAGATTAGTAAAAAAAGCATAGGTATTTTATGATACCCTATAAAAAATAGGGTATAAAATAAAATTATAATAAAAATGAGTCTAGAACCCTATCTTTTTTAGGGGTTAAATATATTTTAACATAGATTTGGGATATTAACCAACCATTTTAACACCAATTTTTATGAAACAATTACTGACCCTATCGCTTCTTTTGGTTGCAACAACTTTGTTTGCTCAAGAGGATGCTAATACACCAGAAAAAAAGTTTGCTTTTGAAGGTAGTGTGGATGCATACTACAGAACCAATTTAACAGCGCCAAATGATGAAAATCAAATTGCACCTGCAACATCTTTTGCTGATACGGGTGGATTTTCTTTAGGAATGGGAAATATTATTGCATCCTACGAAAAAGGACGTGTTGGAGCTGTTGCGGATTTAGTCTTTGGTCCAAGAGGTGAAGCTGCAAGTGCAACAGTATTAAATCAGTTGTTTGCTTTTTATAACATTAGCGAAAACACAAAATTAACCTTAGGTAAGTTTAATACGTTTTTAGGTTACGAAGTTATTGCGCCAGCAGGAAACTTTAATTATAGTACTTCTTATTTGTTTTCTAATGGACCATTCTCTCATACGGGTTTGAAAGCAGACTTTACTTTGTCAGAAGATTTTAGCTTAATGTTAGGAGTGTTTAATCAAACGGATGTTACGGAGTTTAATCCAGACGGAAGTTATGCAGTAGGTGCGCAACTAGGATATGATGGTCAGTATTTAAACTTATTATATGATGCTGCCGGTTTAGGTTTTGAAGTAGATTATACTGGAGGTTTTGATGCCTCAGAAGACTTTTTTGTTGGGATCAATGCAGCGTATGCGGATAATGATGGTGAAGGATTTTATGGCGTGGATTTGTATCCTCAATATGGTATTAGTGACACCTTTACTATAGGATTAAGAGGGGAATATTTTCAAACACAAAGCGAATCTGTAGATGATGATCCAAGTGTTATTGGATTAACGCTTACTGGAAGTTTGGTTATTGACGAAGATTTAATTATTAAACCAGAATTTAGACTTGATAGTAGTTCTGAAGACGATTTTATTGATACAGATTTAATGGCAACAAAAAGCTTAGGTTCTTTTGTTTTGGCAGCGATATATAAATTCTAATAAAAACTAATTATGAAAAAAGTAGAAGCAATAATCAGAAAATCTAAATTTTCTGCAGTTAAAAATGCATTGCATGAAGTTGGCGTAAATTTTTTCTCTTATTGGGATGTTACAGGTTTAGGTAACGAAAAAGAGGGGCATGTTTATAGAGGGGTTTCTTATAGTACAAGTGATATACAAAGACGCTATTTATCAATAGTTGTTAATGATGATTTTGAAGAAGTAACCATAAAAGCCATTTTAGAATCAGGTTCTACTGGAGAGGTTGGTGATGGTAAAATATTTGTCTCACAAATTGATGAGGTCTATAGAATAAGAACAGGAGCAAAAGGCGGAAACACTTTAAAATAAAAAACAATGGAATTACTTACAATAAACAATGTATGGATGATGATCTGTACAGCCTTAGTTTTCTTTATGCATTTAGGATTTGCATTTTTAGAGATTGGGTTAACACGACAAAAAAACACATTAAACATTTTATTTAAAAACATATTTATTATTACGGTAGGTCTATTGCTTTACTGTTTAGTAGGATTTAATTTAATGTATCCTGGTGAATTTAATGGGTTTATAGGATTTGCTGGTTTTGGATTAGATGCGCCAGTAACAGCAGAAGGTGCTTTAGATTTGGCATATAATGAAGGTTATACGTATTGGACAGATTTCTTATTTCAAGGGATGTTTGCAGCAACAGCAGCAACTATTGTGTCTGGAGCAGTAGCAGAACGTATGAAGATTGGACCTTTTATGATTTTTACAATAATATATGTTGGATTAATATACCCAATTGCTGGTTCATGGAAATGGGGTGGCGGATTTTTACAAACACTAGAAACTCCTTTTTATGACTTTGCAGGATCTACATTAGTGCATTCTGTTGGTGGATGGGCTGCATTAGTTGCGGTGTGTTTGTTAGGGTCTAGAATTGGTAAATTTAAGAATGGAAAAATACAAGCTATTCCAGGACATAATATTCCTTTAGCTACAGCTGGTGTGTTAATACTTTGGTTAGGTTGGTTTGGTTTTAATGGAGGATCTGTATTATCTGCAGACCCGTCTTTAACATCATTAACCTTAGTAACAACTTGTTTGGCAGCTGCCAGTGGAGGTGTTGTTGCAGCTTTTGTGTCTTTACTTAAGTTTAAAAACTTGGATTTAACGATGTTTTTAAACGGAATTCTTGGAGGATTAGTTGGGATTACTGCGGGAGCAGATCAGATGAGTCCTACTGATGCTATAATTATTGGAGCAGTGGCAGGTGCAATTATTGTGTTTGCAGTGTCTTTAATTGATAGGTTAAAGTTAGATGATCCTGTTGGAGCTATCGCGGTACATTTAGTATGCGGTATCTGGGGGACTTTAGCTGTTGGTCTTTTTGGGGAATTAGCTAGTGGTGCACAGTTTGTAAGTCAGCTTATAGGTGTGGTTTCTTATGCTGTTTTGTGTATAGTATCGTCGTTTTTAATTATTTATACATTAAAGAAAACAGTTGGAATTAGAGTTTCTGAAAAAGAGGAATTGGAAGGACTTGATGCTCATGAGCATGGTATGGATGCGTATCCAGACTTTAGATTAAATGAACATTAAGCTTTAGTTAATTTGTTGGAAAAACCTGAAAACATTTTGTTTTCAGGTTTTTTTTTATGTCTAATTTTAAATAGTATAAAGCAAAAAAAAGCTCAGCAATTTAATTGCTGAGCATGTTTTAGACTAACAAAAACAGTGTTAAATAATCGTAGATTGTCCTAAGTGAATATTATTGAAATTAATATTCGTGTCATTTGGGTTACTTATAAAATCGGCAATAAAATCTCCAACCTTAGAGGTAGAGACATTAGTGTAGGATGCGTTTAAATCTGGTGTTGTAATTTCTAGTTTTAAAGATTTTTCAACACCTTCTTTAATTAGATTGGCTTCTTCGTGAAGGTCAAAATGCTCTAAAAGCATTGCTGCGCTTAATATAGATGCAATTGGGTTTGCAATCCCTTTTCCTGTTGCTTGCGGGTATGATCCATGTATAGGTTCAAACATTGCATATTTGTCACCAATGGAGGCTGATGCCAGTAATCCAATAGAACCGCCAATTACACTAGCTTCGTCACTTATAACGTCTCCAAATAAGTTTTCGGTTAAAATAACATCAAACTGTTTTGGGTTTAAAATCATTTGCATGGCAGCATTATCAACAAATAAAAAATCTAAGGTTACATCTGGGTAGTCCTTTGCTAAATCGGTAACGACTTTGCGCCATAATCTAGATGTTTCTAAAACATTAGCTTTATCTACTAGTGTTACCTTTTTCTTTCTGCTTTGCGCGTTTTTAAATGCTAAATGTGCGATACGTTCTATTTCGTATTTAGAATATTCGCATAAATCAGACGCTGTATTTCCGTCTTCACTTAAATATTTTTTACCAAAGTAAATTCCGCCTGTCAATTCTCTGTAAATACTAATATCTGTTCCCTCTATAATGTGTTGTTTTAGAGGTGATTTATCTAAAAGCATATCATACGCTTTTACAGGTCTTATGTTTGCGTACAAACCAAGTTCTTTTCTAAGTTTTAGTAAGCCTTGTTCTGGTCTAACTTTTGCTGTTGGATCATTATCGTATTTAGGGTCTCCAATAGCTCCAAACAAAATAGCATCACTAGATTTGCACAAATCTAAGGTATTGTCAGGTAATGGGTTGTTGTGTTTGTCAATTGCCACTGCGCCAACAGGAGCTTCTTTAAATAAAAAGGTGTGATCAAATTCTAAAGCAATAGCTTTTAAAACTTTGATTGCTTGATTAGTCACTTCTGGACCTATACCGTCACCAGGTAAAACTGCTATGTTTAATTTCATAGTATAATTATTAGTATGTTTTTTTGGCTTCAAAAGCCGAAATAGTTTCTTTTTTACTTAATAGATAGTCAATATCATCATAACCATTAATCATACAAGTTTTTTTGTAAGCATCAATGTCAAAAGCTTCCTTGAAAGAAGTGCCTTTTACGGAGATAATTTGCTCTTCAAGATTAACTTGTAAAATAGTCTCTGGATTTTCTGTGGTAACGTCTAGTAGTACTTTTAAAAATTCTGCTGAAACTTGAACAGGTAATAGCCCATTATTTAAGGCGTTTCCTTTAAAAATATCCGCAAAAAAACTTGAAACAATAACTTTAAAGCCGTAATCACTTAAAGCCCAAGCTGCGTGTTCGCGACTAGAGCCGCAACCAAAATTATCTCCCGCAACTAAAATGCTTCCTGAGTATTTAGGGTTGTTTAAAGAGAAAGACTCATTTACTGAATCATCTTTATTAAATCTCCAATCTTTAAAAAGGTTGTCTCCAAAGCCTTTTCGGTCTGTTGCTTTTAAAAATCTAGCAGGAATTATCTGATCTGTATCTATGTTTTCTATTGCTAACGGAATAGCTTGAGATTGTAATGTTGTAAACTTTTCCATCTTAATTTAGTTGTTTTGTTATGTCCACAATTTTGCCTTCAATAGCTGTTGCAGCTGCAACTAAAGGACTGGCTAAAATAGTTCTGGAGCCTTGTCCTTGTCTTCCTTCAAAGTTTCGGTTTGATGTTGAAACACAATATTCGCCTTGCGGAATCTTATCGTCGTTCATAGCTAAGCAAGCGGAACAACCCGGTTGTCTTAGCTCAAAGCCAGCTGCGTCAAATACATCTTTAAGACCTTCTTTTATAATTTGAGCTTCTACTTGTTTACTACCAGGAACTAACCAAGCGGTAACATTATCAGCTTTTTGTTTTCCTTTTATGTAGTTTGCAGCTACTCTAAAATCTTCAATTCTAGAGTTGGTACAGCTTCCAATAAAGACATAGTTAATAGGTTTATTGATTAAAGATTCTCCTTTTTTGAAATCCATGTATTGTAAAGATTTTTCAAAAGAAGCATCGTCTATAGTTGGTATGTTTTCAGTCACTTTAATTCCCATTCCTGGGTTGGTACCATAAGTTACCATAGGTTCTATATCTTCCGCGTCAAAAGCATATTCTTTATCAAAAACAGCATCTGCATCCGTTGGTAGAGTTTTCCAATAGGCTACTTTTTTGTCAAAAGCATCTCCTTTTGGTGCAAATTCTTTATCCTTTACATAGTCAAAAGTGGTTTGGTCTGGGGCAATCATTCCGCCTCGAGCGCCCATTTCAATACTCATATTACAAACGGTCATTCTGCCTTCCATGGACATGTTTTCAAAAACATCTCCCGCATATTCGCAGAAGTAACCTGTGCCTGAGTTTGTGCCTAATTTGGCAATGATGTATAAAATAACATCTTTTGGTAATACGCCATTTTTAAGTTTACCGTTAACAGTCACTCTTAAGCTTTTTGGCTTAGTTAAAAGTAAGCATTGACTAGCAAAAACCTGTGCCACTTGACTGGTTCCAATACCAAAAGCGATGGTTCCAAAAGCACCATGTGTTGAGGTGTGACTATCTCCGCAAACCATTGTCATTCCTGGTTGGGTAATTCCTAATTCTGGAGCCATAACATGGACAATCCCATTGTATTGGTGTCCTAGTTGGTAAAGTGTGATATTGTTTTTTTTGCAGTTTTCAGATAGTTGTTCTAATTGATTTCTAGACAATAAATCTTTAACTGGTAAGTGTTGGTTTTGTGTTGGCGTATTATGATCTGCAGTGGCAACAATTTGTTTTGGTCTAAAAACAGGAATGTTGCGTTCTTCTAGCTCATTAAAAGCTTGTGGACTAGTCACCTCATGTATTAGGTGTTTGTCAATATATAATACTTGTGGTCCGTCTTTAATGGTCTCTACAACGTGAGCATCCCAAACTTTGTCAAATAATGTTTGTCCCATAATTATGCCGAAATTATTTGTTGGTACATTTTGCTAGTTTCAATAATCTGGTGGATATCACCATCATTTATTTCTTTTTTTCTATCGGCAAAATTTAAAAAGTTGGCATAAACATCATCTAATTGAAGCTTAGTTAGTTCGTAACCCACATTTTTTGCTCTGTATGCTAAAGCGGCACGACCACTTCTGGCGGTTAAAACAATTGCAGATTCTGTAACACCAACATCTTTAGGATTGATTATCTCGTATGTTTCACGGTTTTTAATCACACCATCTTGATGTATACCTGAGCTATGTGCAAAAGCATTAGCGCCAACAATGGCTTTATTAGGTTGCGTGTAAATCCCCATGCTTTCTGATACTAATTGACTAAGTCCGTAAAGCATTTCGGTTTTTATACTAGTGTCTAGGTTTAGGTAAGGATGCTGTTTTAAAACCATGACTACTTCTTCAAGCGCAGTGTTACCAGCACGCTCTCCAATTCCGTTTATGGTACATTCTATTTGTCTTGCTCCGTTAATAACGCCTTCAATAGAGTTGGCAGTTGCTAGACCTAAATCGTTATGGCAATGACACGATAAAATGGCTTTTTCAATTCCTTTAACGTTCTCTTTTAAATATTTAATTTTTGCGCCATACTCACTAGGTAAACAGTATCCTGTAGTATCTGGTATATTTAGTACTGTTGCTCCGGCTTTTATTGCAGCTTCGCATACTCTTGCTAAATACTCGTTGTCTGTACGTCCGGCATCTTCAGCGTAAAACTCGACATCTTCAACAAAGGATTTAGCATATTTTACAGCATCGTAAGCACGTTGTATAATATCCGCTTTGTTAGATTTAAATTTATGAAGTATGTGGGAGTCTGATGTGCCAATTCCTGTGTGGATTCTTGGGTGTTTAGCATGTTTTAATGCTTCGGCAGCTACTTTTATATCGTTTTCTACAGCTCTAGTTAAGCCGCAAACGGTAGCATTTTTTACGATTTTTGATATTTCTTCTACCGATTTGAAGTCACCTGGACTAGAGACGGGAAAACCTGCTTCGATTACATTAACACCTAGTTGGTCCAATTGCTTAGCAATAATTACCTTTTGCTCTGTGTTTAGCTTACATCCTGGCACTTGTTCGCCATCACGTAGAGTAGTATCAAATATTTGAATTGAGTTTTTTGACATTTTAAGAGAGAATTATTTTTCTTTTGAATTACTAATGTATACTTTGGTTAACTGTTATAGATGTCTGTTATTTGTGATGTTACGATGTTCAGTCTTTGAAAACAATCTTAATTAATTGATAATCAGTGTTTTAAATTAATAATTAGTTGATGACTAAAGCCCAAAAAGATAATTTGTTTTTATTAGTTAAGTCTTTAACTAAGTCCGAAAAGCGACAGTTTAAGCTGTATGTTGGAAGGCTTGGGGTTAATTCTGATTCTAAATTTTTAAACCTATTTAATCTTCTTGATAAGTCTAAAGTGTATGATGAAGCTGCTATTGTTAAAAGTGGTGTAGTTAAAAAACAGCAATTAGCAAACGTTAAGGCGCATTTGTATAAGCAGGTTTTGATTAGTTTAAAATTAAACCCATCCCATCAAAATATACGCTCTCAAATTAGAGAGCAATTAGATTTTGCTTCAATACTGTATCATAAAGGGTTGTATAAGCAAAGTTTAAAGATCTTAGATAAGGCAAAAGAATTGGCTATTTTAAATGAAGAAAAAAACTTAGCATTTGAAATTGTTGAACTTGAGAAAATAATTGAATCACAATATATTACTAGAAGTATAGGTAGTCGTGCAGATCAGTTAACTGTGCAGGCTAAGGAGTTAAGTGAATTAAATGTAATAACTAGTAAGTTGTCTAATTTGTCTTTACAGTTATATAGCATAATATTAAAGACAGGTTATGTTAAAAACGAAGCAGAAAGTAAAGCAGTAACCAAATATTTTGAAGACAGGCTTCCTGAGGTTGATGTAGCTAAGTTAGGATTTAGAGAAAAGCTTTGGTTTTATAAAACGCATTTATGGTATAGTTTTTTAATGCAGGATTTTTTAAACTGTTATAAGTATGCTTTAAAATGGGTGGACTTGTTCTATGAAAACCCAAGCATGATTAGTTTAAATCCAGTATTCTTCTTAAAGGGAAATAACTATTTGTTAGAGGCTTTATATTTTATTAAAAACAAGCCTAAATTTGTTGGTAAGCTATCTGATTTTTATGCTATTGTAGAGCGTTCTGATTTTCCTAAGGATGAGAATGTGGCTTCTTTGGTGTTTTTATATGGTAATTTTCATAAAATAAATCAGCATTTTATAGATGGAAGCTTTGAAAATGGTCTTGGTTTAATTCCAGAGGTAGAAGCTGATTTGATGGTATATTCTAATAAGATTGATGCACACCATAAAATGGTCTTTTATTATAAGTTTGCCAGTTTGCATTTTGGAGCGGGTAATAATAAGGAGTGTATTAGATATTTGGATAAAATTATATCAAACAAGTCTTTATCTATGCGAGAGGACTTATTATGCTTTTCTCGAGTTTTAAATTTAGTTGCGCATTATGAGGCTGGTTTAGATTATCATTTAGAAACCTTATTGCGTAGTACTTATAAGTTTTTAATAAAGATGAATGATTTGCACGAGGTGCAAAAAGAAATGATAAAGTTTATTAGAGGGCTTCAGGATATTTACCCTCAGGATATTAAAAAGGAGTTTAAGAAACTTTTAGAAGTCTTAAAACCTTTTGAAGATCATCCATTTGAGCGTCGTGCATTTTTGTATTTAGACGTAATCTCTTGGCTTGAGAGTAAAATTAGTAATAGACCGGTAGGTCAGATTGTAAAAGAGAAATATCTAGCTTTACACGGTTAAAAACAGTTTATTTAAGCTGCTAACTTGTGATTTGCACTTGATTTTAGCGTTTTTGATACTTTGGAACTGTTTTTGTATTACAACAAATAGAGATTGATAAAGCCTTCGTTGAATGGGCGAAAACACATCGAAATCGGCATTTCATCGATAAAAAAAGCGTTTTAAAGAGGTTTTTTAAGAAAAAAGCGTTTTAAAAGTTTTGATAGCCTAGTTTTTTTCATACATTTACACTCTCAAATCAAGCATGAAGACAATAAAAACATTAATAGCAAACATCTTATTTTTATTAATAAGCGTAGTTGGTATGGCCGATTCTGGACCACCACCACCTTTAGAAAACGGAGCGCCACCTGCACCAGGTCTTCCTATTGATGGAGGTCTCGTAATCTTAGTTGTATTAGGTCTTGTATACGGTGTGTATAAAGTAGTGTCTTCTAAAAAAATATTAAAGGCTTAATTCGTTAAGGCGCTTTACGTATTTTCCAATGACATCAAATTCTAAATTTATTTTTGTCCCAATTTTAAATTGTTTAAAATTAGTATGCTCAAATGTATAAGGTATGATAGCAACACTAAAGCTGTTTTTTTGAGAATTAACAACCGTTAGACTAACTCCGTTTACAGTAATAGACCCTTTTTCTATGGTTATATTATTTAGTTTTGGATCGTATTCAAAAGTATATAACCAACTTCCATTAGTGTCTTTTGTTTCTATACAAACAGCTGTTTGGTCTACATGACCTTGTACAATGTGACCATCTAGTCGGTCACCAAGCTTCATGGCGCGCTCTATATTAACAAAATCATTTATTTGTAAATCACCAATATTAGTTTTGTCTAAAGTTTCTTTAATGGCAGTAACTCTATATTGGTTATCATTGATTTCGACAACAGTCAAACAAACACCATTATGTGCAATACTTTGATCTATTTTTAATTGGCTAGTAATAGTGCTTTCAATAGTAATATCTAAATTATCTTTTATAGTTGATAATTGTTTGACCGTACCCAGTGTTTCAATTATTCCTGTAAACATAAACTTAATGGTATTATTTAGTTAAATTTGCTTTGGTAAATTTACAAACAATAGTTAGTAGAATTAATGAAGAAAGAAGAAAATATTAAACTAGGAATTTCTATAGGAGATTTAAACGGTATAGGAGCAGAGATTGTTTTAAGGATTTTTGAAGACAATAGAATGTTAGATTTTTGTACGCCTATTATTTTTGCCTCTATCAAAACAATGAGTTTTGTTAAAAACCATTTTAATTTAGATATTAACTTAAACGGGATTCAAAATGTTAGTCAAGCCCTGCATGGACGTGTTAATGTTTTAAATTGCTGGAAAGAAAATGTTGCTATTAATTTTGGACAAGAAGATCTAAAAATTGGAGAGTACGCAATTAAGTCTCTTGAACAGGCTACTAAATCTTTAAAGGAAGAAGAAATAGATCTTTTAGTTACTGCTCCGATTAATAAACATAACATACAGTCTGAGACCTTTAAATTTCCTGGTCATACAGATTATCTTAATCAAGAATTAGAAGGCAATAGTCTTATGTTTATGGTTTCTGATGGGTTACGCGTTGGTTTATTAACGGATCATGTTCCTGTAAAGGATATTGCAATGCATATCACACCAAAACTGATAGAAGAAAAAATTAATACAGTTTACAATTCGCTTAAGCAAGATTTTCAAATCGATAAACCTAAAATTGCAGTTTTAGGCATTAATCCACATACAGGAGATAATGGTGTTATTGGAACCGAGGATGATACTGTTTTAAGACCAACACTTCAAAAAATAAAGGACTCTGGTAAGCTGGTTTTTGGTCCATATGCGGCAGATAGCTTTTTTGGATCAAACAATTATAAAAATTTTGATGCTATAATTGCATCATATCATGACCAAGGATTAATACCTTTTAAAACATTATCTTTTGGGCAAGGTGTAAATTACACTGCAGGTTTAAACAGAGTCAGAACATCTCCAGACCACGGTACAGCTTATGAGATAGCTGGAAAAGGTGTAGCTGATGTTGGTTCTTTTAAAGAAGCTATCTTTACAGGAATACAGATTTTTAAAAATAGAATCGAGTATCAAGAGCTTACTAAAAACCCATTAAGATTTTCAAAAAGAAAGATATAAACAAAAAAATGTTTATAAGTCTTTATAATAAAGAAATTTTTATATATTTGCAGGCTCAAAATAGATGTGGTAATGAAGCAATTAAAAGAATTTACAATACCATTTGTAGGTTTAAAAGAAGGAAAACATCTTTTTGATTATAGTATAGATCAAACGTTCTTTAATCACTTTGAGTATGAAGATTTTAACTCATGTGATATTAAAGTAAATTTAACTTTTGTAAAAAAATCAACTTTACTAGAGTTAAATTTTGAAATTTCGGGAACTGTAAACGTCAATTGCGATGTTACAAATGAGCCTTTTGACTTACCAATAGAAACTAGTTTTGATTTGGTAGTTAAATTTGGAGATGAATATAATGACGATTATATTGATATATTAATCATTACTCATGGAGAGTATGAAGTTAATATACAACAGTATATTTATGAGTCTATTGTATTAGCATTGCCAAGTAAGCGCATACATCCAGGAGTTGAAGACGGAACATTAGATTCTGATATACTTGACAAATTAGATGAACTTAGCCCAAGGCTAAAAGATAAAAAAGAAGACAAAGAGGAGACCGATCCTCGTTGGAATACATTAAAAAAACTATTAACGGATAAATAATAATATAAAATGGCACATCCTAAAAGAAAAATCTCGAAAACAAGAAGAGATAAGAGAAGAACACATTATAAAGCAACTGCGCCACAAATTGCAACTTGCCCAACAACTGGTGAAGCTCATTTATACCACAGAGCGCACTGGAGTGAAGGAAAACTTTACTACAGAGGTCAAGTTTTAATTGACAATTCAGTAGAAGAAAACGTAGCATAATATTATGCATGCATATAGAAAAACGCTCACTTGTGGGCGTTTTTTTTATGATTTGTTTTTCTTTACGTTAAAAAGCATTTACTTTGCATAGAAATAGTCTAAAAAAGACTAATTTTATTATAATTAAGTCAATTTAGGTCGTTTTTGACCTTTTTTTGACTAAAATAACTAAAATATGAGCAAAATCTCTGCTGCAATAACTGCTGTTGGTGGTTACGTACCAGACTATGTTTTGTCTAACAAGGTTCTAGAAACACTTGTGGATACAAACGATGAATGGATTACATCAAGAACAGGAATTAAAGAGCGTAGGATTCTTAAATTAGAGGGCGAAGGAACATCATACCTAGCCATTAATGCAGCTAAAGATCTGCTTAAAAAACAAAATATAGATCCTAAGGAAATTGACTTAGTCATTGTTGCAACAGCAACACCTGACATGCTTGTTGCTTCTACAGCTGTTTATACAGCTACAGAAATAGGCGCAACAAATGCGTTTGCATACGATCTGCAAGCAGCGTGTTCAAGTTTTCTTTATGGACTATCTACAGCAACAAGCTATATAGAATCAGGACGTTATAAAAAAGTGTTATTAATAGGTGCGGATAAAATGTCTTCTATTATTGATTATACAGACCGTTCTACATGCATCATTTTTGGTGATGGGGCTGGTGCCGTATTGTTAGAACCTAATACGGAAGGATTAGGGTTGCAAGACGAGTACTTAAGAAGTGATGGTTCTGGAAGAGAATTTTTAAAAATTGAAGCGGGTGGATCAATTACACCGTCTTCACAAGAAACCATAGACAATAAACAACACTTTGTGCATCAAGATGGACGTACAGTGTTTAAATTTGCGGTTTCAAACATGGCGGACGTTTGCGAAAAAATAATGCAACGTAACAACTTAACTAATGATGATGTATCATGGTTAGTGCCGCACCAGGCTAACATGCGTATTATAGACGCTACAGCTAAACGAATGAATTTAGAAGACGATAAAGTCTTAAAAAATATTCATAGATATGGTAATACAACTTCTGCAACATTACCATTACTACTTTATGATTTTGAATCTAAACTTAAAAAAGGAGACAATCTAATATTTGCTGCTTTTGGAGGTGGATTTACGTGGGGATCTATTTATTTAAAATGGGCCTACAACTCTTAAACTAACTAAAACTAAATTAATAACTTATAATTATGGATTTAAAAGACATTCAAAACTTAATTAAATTTGTTGCCAAATCTGGTGCAAGTGAAGTTAAATTGGAAACTGACGACGTAAAAATTACGATTAGAACTGGTTCTGACACAGAAACAACTTACGTTCAGCAAGTGCCAATGCAGGCCCAAATGCCAATGCAACAAGCAATGCAGCCAGCACCGGTAGCAGCAGCTCCAACAGAAGCAGCTCCAGCTGAAGACGAAAATTCAAAATATATTACTGTAAAGTCTCCTATTATTGGAACATTTTACAGAAAACCATCTCCAGATAAACCATTATTTGTAGAGGTAGGACAGACTATAGCAGAAGGAGATGTACTTTGTATTATCGAAGCTATGAAATTGTTTAACGAAATAGAATCTGAAGTATCAGGTAAAGTCGTTAAAATATTAGTGGACGATTCTTCTCCTGTAGAGTTTGATCAGCCATTATTTTTAGTAGACCCATCTTAATTTTAGATTGTTAGAGATTAAAGTATGTATAATGAGTGCTTTAAAATCGAATAATCCCATCGTCTAATTATCTAATTTAAAAAAGATGTTTAAAAAAGTATTAATTGCCAATAGAGGAGAGATAGCATTACGTGTTATCAGAACCTGTAAAGAAATGGGCATAAAGACAGTTGCAGTATACTCTACTGCGGATGCTGAAAGTTTACACGTCAAATTTGCTGACGAAGCAGTTTGTATTGGACCAGCAGCTAGTAGTGAGTCCTATTTAAAAATGTCTAATATTATTGCTGCAGCAGAAATTACAAACGCTGACGCGATACACCCAGGTTACGGATTTTTATCTGAAAATGCTAAGTTTTCAAAAATCTGTGAAGAACACCAAATTAAATTTATTGGTGCTTCAGAAGATATGATTAACAGAATGGGAGACAAGGCTAACGCCAAAGCAACAATGATTGCTGCAGGTGTACCTGTTGTTCCAGGAAGTGAAGGTGTAATAGAAACTTTTGAAGATTGTATTAAAGTTGCCAAAGAAACCGGTTACCCAGTAATGCTTAAGGCGTCTGCAGGTGGTGGTGGTAAAGGTATGCGTGCGGTTTGGAAAGAAGAAGATTTACAAAACGCTTGGGAGTCTGCTCGTGCAGAATCTAAAGCTGCTTTTGGAAATGATGACATGTACATGGAAAAACTTATTGAAGAGCCACGTCACATCGAAATCCAAATTGTTGGAGATAGTACAGGAAAAGCCTGTCATTTATCAGAAAGAGATTGTTCTATACAACGTCGTCACCAAAAGTTAACAGAAGAAGTGCCTTCTCCTTTTATGACAACAGCATTACGTAAAAAAATGGGTGAAGCAGCTGTAAAAGCAGCAGAATACATTAAATATGAAGGTGCAGGAACAGTTGAGTTTTTAGTAGATAAGCATAGAAATTTCTATTTTATGGAAATGAATACGCGTATCCAAGTAGAGCACCCAATTACAGAGCAAGTTATTGATTTTGACTTAATCCGTGAGCAAATATTAGTTGCCGCAGGTGTGCCAATTTCTGGTAAAAACTATTTACCACAACTACACTCAATAGAGTGTCGTATAAATGCAGAAGACCCGTTTAACGATTTCCGTCCTTCTCCAGGTAAAATAACAACATTACATGCGCCAGGTGGTCATGGTGTTAGATTAGACACGCATGTTTATGCAGGTTATAGTATACCTCCAAATTACGATTCAATGATTGCTAAGTTAATTACAACTGCGCAAACACGTGAAGAAGCGATCAATAAAATGAAACGTGCTTTAGATGAATTTGTAATTGAAGGTATTAAAACAACAATTCCTTTTCATAGACAATTAATGGATCATCCTGATTATAGAGCTGGTAATTATACCACTAAATTCATGGAAGATTTTGTCATAGAAAAACAAATAGAAGAATAAAACAAAACTAAAAACTCCGAAATCTCTTTCGGAGTTTTTTTTTACTACAAACAAAAACAATAGTATATTTGATTACTTAAACAATAGCCTTGAAAATGCGTAACTATTTTAAATTCTGTATTTTAATAATTAGCTTTTTATCTATAACGTCTTGTTTTGAGATTATTGAAGAAATAGATCTTAAATCAGATGGTACAGGTACAATGACCTATACGCTTAACTTAAGTAAAAGCAAATCCAAGTTAGCATCTATAATGTTGTTAGACTCTATAAATGGATATAAAGTGCCTTCTAGAGCAGATATTCAAAAAGGGTTAGAAGATATTGTTTCAGAACTAAATAAAGCTGAGGGCGTCTCTAATATCAAGAAAACTGCCGATTATGATAATTTTGTGTTTTCAATACAATGTGACTTTAATTCGGTGCAAAACATTAATAAGATTTCTAATCAGATTTCTAGTAATCAAAAAAATAAAGCTATAAAATCATCGTATGCATTTGATGATAATAGTGGTGTGTTTAAAAGAAAGTATACACATTCCGAAGACGTTACAAAAGCATATAATAAGCTTAAAACAGAAAACAAAAAAGTGTTTGATGATGCCTCTTACACTGTAATTTATAGATTTGAGAACGAAGTTACTTCTCAAAACAACCAAAAAGCTAAAATTTCTAAATCAAAAAAAGCAGTCATGCAACGTGTAAGTGCTATGGATGTAATAAATGGTACAGGTGATTTTAGTACTCAAATTTTATTAAAAAAATAATCCTTAAACTAACAACCAATATAGTAATGAAAAAATTATCATGCCTAATCATGCTTTGCCTTTCGGTAGTTGCAGTAGCACAAAACACAATATCTAAAATACCTAGTGATGCTTCTATTGTAGCGACTATTAAAGGAAAAAATCTACTGCAATTAATGTCTATGGAAGAGATTAATAACTCTTTTGTAGGTATTGAAATGTTAAAAGAAATGTCTAGAAAAAACAGCGACTTTAAATCTTTAGAGGACTTTGGTTTTAATTTAGGAGCGTCTTCACATTACTTTTTTCAAGCAAATGATAGTATAAATTATAACGCTTTTATTGTCCCTATGAAGGACGTAAATAAATTTGAAGCCTTAGTATCGTCGCAAGGTAAAAAAGAGATAGTTAGTCAAAACGGTGTTAGAACAATTCAGGGACAAAACGAAAGCGCAATCTTTTGGGATGCTTCAGCTTTAGTTGTCGTGGACGCATCAATGAATAATTATTTTTTTCAAGATAAAGCCGTAATGGCGCGTTATGGTCTTAAATCGGAATCTACGGAAGCATACGATGAAGAAGAAACGATTGTGGAATCAACAGAAGTATATGAAGAGGAAGTAGAGGAAACAGTGATAGAGTCTACAGAAGTGTCTGAAGAAGTATATGAAGAAGAAGAAATAGAAGAAACGGTTATTGAGTCTACAGAAGATTACAACGATAACGATGACAACTATAGTTATTACGATGTGTATGATGCAAATAACAAAATAAAGCGAGAATTATCTGAAAATTGGGCCACATTAAAGGCAATACAAATTTTAAAGCAATCACCTAATCGCTCGATCTTAAAAAATAAATCTTACTTAAAAAGTTTAGATGACAATGCAGAAGCAACATTGTGGGTACACGATTTTGGCCAGTTGTATTCTAATGTTTTAGGGGGTTTGTATTTTAGCGAGTTAGCCGGATTTGATTTAGGTCAGATGTATGCTAACAATGGTTTAAGTGCAAAGTTATTACTTGAAAACGACAGAATGGAGCTTAGTACTAGTTACAGAATGTCTGATCAAATGGCGGAGAGCTATAAGAAAATGACCTCTAGAAAGCTTAATAAAAAGTTTTTAGACTATGTTAACGAAGATAGAATGATTGGTTACATGAGTTATGCTATGGATACAAAAGCAACATTAGAAGAGTATCCTATAATTTTAAAGTCTATTTATAAAAACATACCATATTACGGAGAAGAAGCTGTTTTAGGACTTGATATGTTTTCTTTATTATTGGATGAAGCAGCAGTTGGGGAGGTGTTAAATGGTGATTTATTATTTTTATTATCTGGTATCTCTAAACAAGAAGTAACGTATACGACGTATGAGTATAACGATGATTACGAATATATCGAAGTTGAAAAAACTAAAACAGAAACAATTCCGGACTTTTTATTAATGGCATCTACTGAAGATTCTAGCATGTTTACTAAGTTAATAAAGTATGCTGTAAATAAAGAGATGGTGACTTTTGATAATGGTTATTACACTTTTGTAATTCCAAAAAGCCCATTATCATTGCACTTTGTAATTAAAGATGGTATTGCATTTTTAGGAACATCAAAAGCTGAAATGAGAAAAATAACAACAGGTACTTTTGATGCTAAGTTATCTTCTAAACATAAAAAAAGGATGTTAGATAATAGCACTTCATTATTTGTAAGCGCAGAGCAGTTGGCTTCTCAATTACCAATTGAAGAAATGGGGCTTGACGGAAGCGGAAAGTTAGAGTGGTTTTTAAATACGTCTGAGGATGCTTATATGACGGCTTCAAAAATAAAAGGTAATACCGTTGAGACTAAGATGGTAGTTGGTGTTCCTGGATCAGAAAAAAATGCATTAAAGTACATTTTTACTATTATCGATAAATTTGCAAAGTAATAGGCAATGAAGTTTAAAAAAATATTAAAAAGAGCAGCCATTAGTATTAGTGTGCTGCTCTTAATTTTTAAAAGTGTTTTAATGTATCGTGATTATACGTCCTATAAAGATGTGATACATAAAAATGCCAATCAAATTGTAAAAGTTAGAGTAGATGGAATCTTTCAATCTATTGCTTTTAATGCGATTAAAAACCCGTCGTATTATTTAAAAAAAGATTCAAAAAAAGAGTCTGAGGATGATAAAAAATCTGATGATAAAGGCGTTTCTGTTCCTGCAAACCTATTTTTGTATACTCTAAATAATTACTCAAAAACAACTGTTTTTACGTCGTTTAAAATTTCAGATTCTTCAGCATTTAAAAACTTTATTACTTCTAAATTTCAGTTTAAAAATTTTAAATCATCCCAAACTATTACGACTGCATTTACAAAAGATAAAAAAATGCAAATTGGTTTTAATGCTAAGCAATGTGTTGTTGTGTTTAGTCAAAATCAAGAGGATGTTAACCTTGTGTTTGAAGACCTTCTTAATAATGGTATTACATTGGATCAATCAGATCAGAAATGGTCAAAGCTTAAAGCAGCGACTGCGCATGTTAATTATATCACTAAAAATAATAACTTAAATTTAGATTTTAAATCAGGACAATTGTTAATAAATGGCAACTTTATTTTACCAGAATATTTAGATGTGCCCAAAGTAATTATTGCAAGCAAATTTTCTAGTGATGCTAGTATTACACTTGATTTAAATGCAGTGTCAACGGTTAATTTTTTGTCTTTTAAACATAAAGATTTTACGGTGCAAACAGATAGTTTAAGTGCTTATTTTAAAGGGCATTTAGGTGTAGAATTAGCAAGAAAAACGACACAAATAGATTCGGTAATTACATATCAATTTAATGATGATTTTGAAAAAGTAGCAACACAAACTGCTGTAGAAAAAGAAGTGCCAGAAATTAATATTCAAATGTCTACTCAAGGGACAAAACTATATAAGTATTTAAAACAGGTAGGTATTATAAACACTAATAGGATTAGTAAAGACTTATTTCCTTTATATCAATTTAATGTAGACAGTACAACTAATGGTTTGCTTTTAAGCACAGGTGATACTCGTGTTTTTGAAACCAAAAAAATAGAACCATTAAAGGTTTTGGCACTAACTGTTGATTTTAAAAAACTACAGGAACAAAATCACTTTCCAATAGGGTCTAATTATATGGATAAACTGTTAACTTTAAAGCTTAATGGAATTAGTAATCACGAGGAAACAATTGATGTAAGTGGTGAAGTCAATTTAAAAAATAAAGACATTAATGCGCTTGCTCAGTTTTTTATTAATCAGAAAGAATAAACAAATTTAGTACCTTACTAAAATGACATTAAGTTATTGGGAAATAAAATCATGGCTAACCAACGTAGATTATACTATTGTTGGTAGTGGAATTGTGGGTTTAAATTGCGCACTGCAATTAAAAACACGCTTTCCAAAAGCTAACATTTTAATTTTAGAGAAAGGAACTTTACCTCAAGGAGCAAGCACAAAAAACGCAGGTTTTGCTTGTTTTGGAAGCTTGTCAGAAATTGTAGACGATCTTAAAACACATACAGAACAAGAGGTTTTAGATTTGGTGCAAAAACGCGTAAACGGATTACAAAAATTAAGAGAAAACCTAGGAGACAAAACCATAGATTACCAACAGTTAGGAGGCTACGAATTGTTTAATACTAGCGGTGATTTATTTGAAACCTGCTTAGAACAAAAAACGTTGGTTAATAATTTATTGAAACCTGTTTTTGGAGACAACGTGTTTAGTTTAAAAGACAACACCTTTGGTTTTAATAACATCAAGAATCAATACTGTTTTAATCAATATGAAGGACAAATAGACACAGGTCGTATGATGGAGGCTTTATTGCAAAAAGCGCTCTTAAAAGGTGTTAAAATACTTAATAATGTTTCGGTGTCTAATTTTTCAGAAGATGCAAATGCTGTTAAAGTTGAAACGAATCAATTTAGTTTTTCGACTTCAAAATTATTAATAGCTACAAATGGCTTCGCTTCAGTTTTAAATATTCCGGAAGTTAAACCAGCAAGAGCGCAAGTGTTAATTACAAAGCCTATAAAAAACCTTCATATTAAAGGTACGTTTCATTTGGATGAAGGGTATTATTATTTCCGAAACATCGATAGTAGAATACTATTTGGAGGTGGCCGTAATCTAGATTTTAAAGGCGAAGAAACTACAGTGTTAACCCAAACGGACTTAATTCAAAACACATTAGAATCACTTTTAAAAACAACTATCTTACCAAACACGCCTTTTGAAGTAGAACATCGCTGGAGCGGAATTATGGGCGTGGGTAGTCAAAAAAAACCAATAGTAAAGCAACTTAGTAATAATGTGTTTTGTGGCGTACGTCTTGGTGGTATGGGAGTAGCGATAGGTAGTTTGATTGGAGAAGAATTAGCCAATCTTATAGAATAAAAGCATGCATAATATTTTCAGGTTTATTGCTAAAATACTAGTTTGGTTTGTTATTATAACAGTTGGGATAGTTGTGTTTTACAAATGGGTACCGGTACCAATAACACCTTTAATGGTTATTAGATATTTTGAAAAAGACAGTCCAAAATTATTGAATCACGATTGGGAGCCAATAGAAAACATATCCAAAAATTTGCAGTTAGCAGTTATTTGTAGCGAAGATCAAAGTTTTTTAAAACATACAGGGTTTGACTTAAATGCAATTGAAAAAGCGTACGAAAACAATAAAAAAGGAAAACGTGTTAAAGGCGGAAGTACCATAAGTCAGCAAACAGCAAAAAATGTATTTTTATGGCCACAGCGTAGTTGGTTCCGTAAAGGTTTAGAAGTTTATTTTACGTTTTTAATAGAGACCATTTGGGATAAAGAACGTATTATGGAAGTCTACTTAAATAGTATAGAAATGGGCAACGGTATATATGGAGCAGAGTCGGCAGCTCAATATTGGTTTAAAAAACCAGCTTCAAAATTATCAAAATTAGAAGCCTCTGCTATAGCAGCAATATTACCCAACCCGAGAAAATATAAAGCAAATCCGGTGACTAATTATATAGCATCTAGAAAAAGTTGGATAATGACACAGATGAATTTTTATGGTACTTTAAATTATAAAACGGAGGATGAATAGCACAGTAAAGATTAAACAAGCATTGCATGATAGTTGCGCTTTGTTTACAAAAAATAGGCTGAATACCATAAATAAAACAATTTCAGAATTACAAGAATCCTTAACCTCTGAGACTAAAAGTAGTGCTGGTGATAAGCATGAGACTGGGCGAGCTATGGTGCAATTAGAACGCGAAAAAGCAGGACATCAATTAGCTCAAATCCAAAAAGTAAACCAGTTATTAGTCAAAATAAGTACAGAAAAGACCTCTAAAACTATTGGCTTAGGTAGTGTTGTTTATACCACAAAATCCAATTATTACATTGCTATAAGTGCTGGAGAGCTAGAGGTTGACACTCAAAAATTTTATGCAATTGCAGCCAATACGCCTATTGCACAATTGCTTTTGGGTAAAACAATTGGCGATAATATTGTTTTTAGGGCACAAAATTTTTCAATAACAAATGTTAACTAACGTCTAAATCAACAATTTTCGAGGTATCTTTAGTAAAATTGAATTAGAAAAAAGTTGAATATAATTCCCTCAAATTTTGATGTTATTATTATTGGTGGAGGATTAGCAGGTCTTAGTAGTGCCATCCATTTATCAAAAAATAAGCATAGTGTTTTGGTTATCGAAAAAAACGAGTATCCAAAACATAAGGTTTGTGGCGAGTATATTTCTAACGAAGTCTTACCTTATTTAAACTTTCTGGGAGTAGACGTTTTTAAACTAGGCGCAAAAAGGATTGATAAATTTGAACTATCTACACCTAAAAACAAGCTTGTAAAGGCCAATTTGCCTCTTGGTGGTTTTGGTATTAGTCGCTATTGTTTAGATAACCAATTGGCAAAAGTTGCATTAGCAAATCAGGCTACCATTACTCAAGATACAGTAGAAAATGTAACGTTTGCTAATGATGTGTTTTCGGTTGAAACTAAATCAAATAAGTATACTTCAAAAATTGTGATTGGTGCTTATGGCAAACGTGCTAATTTGGATGTTAAGCTCAATCGTAATTTCATTAAAAACAAATCCCCTTTTTTAGCAGTTAAAACACATTTAAAAGGCGTTTTTCCTGAAAACTTAGTGGCGCTTCATAATTTTGAAGGTGGTTATTGTGGTATCTCAAAAGTAGAAGACGATAGTATAAATGTATGCTACATTACCAATTTTGAGGCTTTTAAAAAGTATAAAGATATTAACGAGTTTCAGCGAAAAGTGCTTTATAAAAATACCGCTTTAAAATCAGTATTTGAAAACACAACTTCAGTTTTTGAAACGCCTTTAACTATTAGTCAGATTTCTTTCGAAACCAAAAACCCTATAGAAAACCATATGTTAATGTGTGGCGATACTGCAGGAATGATTCACCCTTTATGTGGTAACGGAATGAGCATGGCAATACGCAGTGCACAAATGGCATCACTATTAATTATTCAATTTTTTAATGGTGCAATAAAGGACAGAGAAGGATTAGAAAAACAGTATCTTAGAGAATGGAATACCGAGTTTAAATCGCGATTAACAACAGGTCATATTGTAGCAAAGCTATTTAGTTACAACAAATTGGCTGAGGTTTTAATACGTATCGTAAAAATAATACCAAGTATTTTGCCACAAATTATTAAGCGTACACATGGTAAAACAATGACAATTAAATGAGTGTTTTAGTAAATACAAAATATAGAAGTGAAGCAGAAGAAATAATGGACGATTTGGATTATAATGGTCCAATACTTCATGATGCATTAGATAAATTGGCCAAAATTAATCAATGGTTAGGCGGAAACATTGTGACTATTAATGGCTTAAAAAAAGCACTTAAAAACCATAATAAATCAGAAGCTATAACAATCATTGATTTGGGGTGTGGAGGGGGAGATATATTAAGAGAAATATCACTTTTTGGAAAGAAAAACGACTATAATTTTAAACTAATAGGGATTGATGCAAACCCTCATACAGTTAATTACGCTAATTCATTATCGCAAAAATACGATAACGTAAGTTTTGAAGCAATAGATATATTTTCAGATCAGTTCAATAACTTAGAGTACGACTTAGTATTAACCACTTTATTTTTGCATCATTTTAAAGAAGATCAATTGGTTTCGTTTTTAAAACCTGTGTTGCAAAAAGCAAAATTAGGTATAGTGGTTAATGATTTACACAGACATAAATTAGCCTATTATCTGTTTAAACTTTTATGTACAACTATCAAGAATAAAACAATAGTGGAAGATGGACTAACCTCTGTTTTAAGAGGATTCAAAAGAGAAGAGTTGACAACTATTTCAGAACAAATAAATGCAAATTATCAAATCCAATGGAAGTGGGCGTTTCGTTTTCAATGGATTTTGAAGCAACAATAATATGAGCGTAAAAATAACAGCAGTAGCCAAACAACTTCCAAAGTACACTAGAGAAACTAAGGATATTATTCCTTTTTTAAAACTTTGGATGACTGGTCAAGACGACCGTTTTCAGCGTAAAGTTATCAAACTTTTTGAAGGCGCAGGTGTTGACAAGCGCTACTCTATAATGGATGCAGAAGAAGTTTTTACAAATACATCTTTTCAAGAAAAAAATGATATTTACGCTCGTGAAGTAGTAAAATTAGCAGAGCAATCTTTGGTAAAAGCATTAGATAAAGCAGCGCTAAAACCAACTGATATTGATTATATAATTACAGTAAGTTGCACAGGTATTATGATTCCTTCTGTAGATGCTTATTTGATAAATAATCTAAAGATGAAGCAGGATATTGTTAGGTTACCTGTTACGGAAATGGGATGTGCAGCAGGTGTTTCAGGTATTATTTACGCCAAGAATTTCCTAAAAGCAAACCCTAATAAACGTGCAGTTGTCATTGCGGTTGAGTCGCCAACAGCAACTTTTCAGCTAGATGATTTTTCAATGGTTAATATAGTAAGTGCCGCCATTTTTGGTGATGGTGCGGCAAGTGTTATTTTATCGTCTTATGAAGATGAAGTAGGACCAAAAATAGTAGATGAAGCCATGTATCATTTTTATGATGCCACAACCATGATGGGTTTTAAATTGGTAAACACAGGGTTACAAATGATTTTAGATAAGACTGTTCCTGAAACCATTTCAGAACATTTTCCTATGATTGTCCATCCGTTTTTAGAACGCAATAACATTACAATTGATGATATTGATCATCTTATTTTTCATCCAGGAGGGAAAAAAATAGTGCAAACTGTAGAAGATTTATTTGGATCTTTAGGTAAGAATATAGACGACACAAAAGAAGTCTTGCGACTTTACGGAAACATGAGTAGCGCAACTGTTTTGTATGTTTTAGAACGCTTTATGGATAGACCATTGCCAAAAGGCGATAGAGGATTAATGTTGAGTTTTGGACCTGGTTTTTCAGCACAACGTATATTATTAGAATGGTAATTATAAAGGCAAATGGTAATTGCTATGTCATGCTCAATTTGTCTAAGCTTTTTAATGTTATCAAAATATTTTAAAATTTAACGTCACACTGAGCGCAGTCGAAGTGTCTGATAAAACAAGATTTACTATTTATGACAAAAGATTTTCAGCATAAAAACTATTGGGCACTCATTTTAGGAGGTTCAAGCGGATTAGGTTTAGCTACTGCAAAAAAGCTAGCTAAACATGGTATGAATATTTGTATTATTCACAGAAATTCAAGAACTCAGGAAGCCGAAATTAACAGCAATTTTGATACAATAAAAGCAGAAGGAGTACAGTTTAAATCGTTTAATGTTGATGCTTTTAAGCAAGAAAAAAGAACGCAAATTATTTCTGAATTAAAAGTAATTTTAGGCTCAGAAGGAAAAATAAGAACATTAGTACACAGTGTTGCTAAAGGCAATTTAAAACCAATGTTGGATGACCAAAAACCAACACTTAAAACTGACGATTTCAATTTAACAATAAACGCTATGGCTATTAGCTTGTTTGATTGGGCTAAAGCTGTTTTTGAAGACGAATTGTTCGCAGAGGATTCAAGAATCATAAGTTTTACAAGTGAAGGCAATACAAAAGCATGGAAAAATTACGCAGCAGTTTCTGCAGCAAAAGTAACATTAGAAGCCATTACTAGAAATATTGCTTTAGAGTTTGCGCCTTATGGTATCAGAGCCAATTGCATCCAAGCAGGAGTAACAGATACAGCGTCTTTACGTATGATTCCTGGAAGTGATAAAATTAAAGAACACAGTTTATTTCGTAATCCATTTAACAGATTAACATTACCGGAAGATGTTGCAAATGCAGTGTATTTGTTATCTAAAGATGAAGCTAGCTGGATCAATGGAACAATTATAAAAGTAGATGGAGGAGAGAGTTTGAGCTAGAATAAAAGGGCTTACCATTATAAGAAAAGAAAATATAATATGAAATATGAACCGCTTTTAGAAGACACATATTACCACATTTACAATCGGGGTAATAATAAAGAAGACCTTTTTATTGAAGAGAGGAATTATAATTATTTTCTTCAGTTAATGAAAAAACATATTACTTCCGTCTGTAGCGTGCTATCTTATTGCTTATTGAAAAACCATTTTCACTTTGTTGTAAAAACGAAAGAAAATATTAAGTCAAAAGAAATTTCACAAGCCTTTTCAAATTTGTTTAATGCATATTCAAAGAGTATAAATAAAAAGTACAATAGAACAGGAAGTCTATTTCAAGATCGATTTTCTAGAAAAAAAATTGAAGATGAAACGTATTTGAAAAACTTGATTTTGTATGTGCATTTAAATCCTGTTCATCACGGGTTTGTAGCAGATTTTAGTCAATATAAGTATTCATCCTATCAAGTAGTTCTTTCTAATAAATCAACAAAATTGAATAGAATCTATGTCTTAAGTTTATTTGAAAGCAGATTAAATTTTATTAAAACACATAGTTCTCATAAAACAAATAATTTAGAAGAGTATTACTTGGAATAAAATTAAAGAGCGTAAATACCTCACAGGTTTTTAAAACCTGTGAGGTCTAATAAAACCTAATTAACAATTGAATAACAACGAGATTATTAAATTATTACCTTATCAGCAACCTTTTTTGTTTGTTGATATTTTAACTACGATTTCCAATGAAGGCGTAACGGGAAGTTATACTTTTAAAAAAGACGAGTATTTTTACAAAGGACATTTTAAAGACAATCCAATTACGCCAGGCGTGATCTTAACGGAATGTATGGCGCAAATAGGTGTAGTATGTTTGGGTATTTATATGTTGAAGGAGGAAATTTCAAAAGATAATAAACCTCAAATAGCTTTAACGTCAAGTCAAGTAGATTTCTTTTTACCTGTTTTTCCAGGCGAAACAGTGACTGTAGTTTCAGAAAAAGAAGTCTTTCGTTTCAATAAATTGAAATGTAAAGTAAAAATGTTTAATCAGAAAAATGAATTGGTTTGTAGAGGACAGATCTCAGGAATGCTGAAAGCAGAATAATACCAATTGTAAACGATAGATCAAACTGAGTTTGTCGAGGTGTATTTTAATTAATAAAGTATGAAAAACAGAGTCGTAATAACAGGTTTAGGAGTCGTTGCACCAAATGGAGTAGGTGTCGACGCATTTACTAAGGCTATAAAAAATGGTGTATCCGGAATTACTTTTCATCAACAATTAGCAGATTTAAATTTTTCGTGTTGTATTGGTGGAATTCCTAATATTTCCGAAGAAAAAAAGTTAGAATACTTAACACCTTTACAATTAAGAGGCTTTAATAGTTCTGGTATTTTATATGGTTGTATTGCAGGAATGGACGCTTGGAAAGATGCTGGGTTTGAAGTTGATCCTGATAGTGATTTAGACTTTGATTCCGGTACTGTTTTTGGAACAGGAACCTCAGGAGTAGACAAGTTTAGAGAGGCTATTTATAAGTTGGATGACAAGCAGGTAAAGCGATTAGGAAGTACAGTTGTGGTACAGACTATGGCTAGTGGAATTAGTGCTTTTTTAGGTGGAATTTTGGGTTTAGGTAACCAAGTAACGACAAACTCATCTGCATGTACCACAGGTACAGAAGCTATTTTAATGGGTTATGATCGTATTAAAAACGGACAAGCAAAACGAATGTTGGTTGGTAGTTGTAGTGACGACGGACCTTATATTTGGGGAGGATTTGACGCTATGCGAGTGATGACATATAAGCATAATGAAACTCCAAAAGAAGGCTCTAGACCAATGAGTGAAACAGCAAGTGGTTTTGTGCCAGGCGCAGGAGCAGGCGCTTTAGTTTTAGAGTCTTTAGAAAGTGCTTTAAAAAGAAAGGCGACTATTTATGCTGAAATTTTAGGCGGAAATATAAACTCTGGAGGACAACGTGATGGAGGGACAATGACCGCTCCAAATGCTAAAGCTGTGCAACGTTGCATACAAGATGCGGTTAAAGATTCGGGCATTTTAGCCGAAGATATTGACACTATAAATGGGCATTTAACAGCGACTTCAAAAGACAGTTTGGAAATCGAAAATTGGACAACAGCATTAGGTAGAAGCGGAACGGGTTTTCCGTATATAAATTCTTTAAAATCCATGGTTGGTCATTGTTTGGCAGCTTCGGGTAGTATAGAAAGTGTAGCTACTGTATTGCAGTTAAAACACCAATTTGTGTTTCCTAATATTAATTGCGAGGACCTGCACCCTAAAATATCTGCACTAATTTCTGAAGAAAAAATTGTAAAACATACTATTAATACAAGCCTTAATATTGCAGCAAAAGCCAGTTTTGGTTTTGGTGATGTTAATGGTTGTGTGATTTTTAAAAAATATAATTAGACTATGACTAAAGAAGAACTTATCTCGAAACTAAAAACTATTGTACAACCTTATATTCAAAACGAAGACGCTTTTAATAATTTATCTGAAGCGACTGATTTTATTAATGATCTTAAAATAAATTCAGCAAATTTAGTAGATGTTATTCTGGATGTAGAAGACGAATTTGATATTAGAATAGAAAACGACGACATGGAAAAAATGACGTCTGTAAAAGCAGCAATGGATATTGTAAACGAAAAATTAGCAGCAAAATGATAGGCAATGATATTGTCGATTTAAAACAAGCTGCTAAAGATAGTAATTGGAAACGTCCACGTTTTTTAGATAAAATTTTTACGCCAAGAGAGCAGCAATTAATTTGGTCTGCTAAAGATCAAGACCAAATGGTTTGGCTACTTTGGAGCATGAAAGAAGCTGCGTATAAAGTAAATGTACAACAGTTTGGAACACGGTTTTTTAATCCAAAACGTTTGGAATGTACTTTACTTTCTAATTTAAAAGGAGAGGTAATTATTGAAGACAATCGTTATTTTATAGAGTCTATAATTACTGAAGATTTTATTTATTCTATTGCGTTAATAGCGTCTGGTAAAAGTTATAAAAGTGAATGGTTTTTAGATCATAGTCAAGACTATGACGCACAGAGTAAATGCCTAAAAAGGAGCTTTTTAAAAACTTTAAATTTAGATGAAGTAACTATTATTAAAAACAATATTGGTGTGCCTAAACTACAGCATAACAGTGACTTGTTAGATGTCTCTTTTTCGTTGACACATCATGGTGCTTTTAGTGGTTATGCTATCTTATGATTTCTAAATACTGAGTAGTATTTTTTTCTAAGTTTGTTTTACTCTCAAAAAACACAACATCATCATCTAATAAGGCTTCAATTAAGTAATAGTGTCCTTTAAAATAAGCGTGTATTACTGTAGCTTTAAGCTCAGAATTGGTTACCATTTTTAATTGATGTGCGTATATTATAGCATCACCAATAATATTAAACTCGCCAAAAAACGAAGCTATTAATGGTGCTTCTGGATTTTTAAATAAATTTTCTGGACTATCATTAACAACAATTTTGTTGTCGTACAAAACAATCATTCTGTCTGCAAAACCTAAAACATCTTCTCTGTCATGTGTTGCAACAACACATGTAATGTTTTTATCTTTTAAATATCTAAAGACATTACGTCTAAGTGATTGTTTTTGGAAGTTATCAATATGACTAAAAGGCTCGTCTAATAAAATAATTTCTGGCTGTTTTGCCAATGCACGTGCTAATGCTACACGCTGTTTTTGACCACCACTTAAGGTTTTTACTTTTGTTTTAGCAAGTTCAGTAAGTTCTACAACTTCTAGTAACTCTGCAGTACGTTCTTTTTTTTCTTCTGGAAAAAAATTAGAAAGGTGTTTACCAATGTTTTCTTCAACGGTTATAAAAGGCATTAAGTCAAATTCTTGACTTACGTATTTCATAAAGTCGTAACCTACAACTAAATTATATTTTGGTCCCAAAACTTGTTCATCCTTCCAAAAAATCTGACCTTGATTTAAGTCGGATTCGCCAAAAATAAGATTTAATAGTGTGCTTTTTCCTGAGCCACTTTCTCCGATAATGGCTACGTTTTCACCTTGTTTAGCAGTAAAAGAAAGGTCTTTTAAAACAGGTGTTTTATTATAAGAAAAGGTAAGATTTTTAACTGTCAGCATAACACAAAAATAATATAAAAAAACCGCTCAATTACTTGAGCGGTTTTTAAATTTAAAAAAAACATGACAATTTAATTCCAACCGCCACCTAAAGCCTGATATAGTTTTACGTTAGCTAATAACTGGTCCCTTTTAGTTTCTATAATTTCAATTTTAGAATCTAAAGCTTCTCTTTGGGTTAGCAACACTTCTGTGTATTCTGCTCTAGCAGATCTAAATAACCTAAGCGATAAGTCTATAGATTCTGCAAGTGCTTGCACTTGATCTTCTTTAAGCTGGTAGCTTTTTTTAAGATTATCTACATTAGACAACTGATTTGTAACTTCAATAAACGCATTTAATATGGTTTTTTCATATTCAAAAAGAGCTTGCAATTGTTGGTCAGTTGCATTTTTATATTCTGCCTTTATCGCATTTCTGTTAATTAATGGCGCTACAATATCGCCCACTAAATTGTAAAGTAAAGATTCAGGTGTGCTTGTCAAAAATTTAGGTTTAAAAGCTTCTAATCCTACACCAGCTTTAAGACCGATAGAAGGATAAAAATTAGCTTTTGCAACACTCACGTTTAGTTTAGAGGCAGACAACTCGTACTCTGCTTGTCTAATATCTGTACGATTAGCTAAAAGTTGAGCTGGAATCCCTGCAGATATACTATCAACCGTTTTTGTAATAAAATTGCTAGAACTTCTAGTTATTGTTTGTGGGTAACGTCCAACTAAAAAGTTAATTAAATTTTCTGTCTCAACTATTTTTTGCTGAATTTTAAACTTGCTGCTTTGGTTTTTATAAACATCCGCTTCAAAACGTCTTACAGCTAATAAAGTAGCTCTAGCTGCCTCTTTTTGAAGTTTCACCATTTTTAATGCTTGTTGCTGGATCTCTAAGTTTTCTTCAATAATTTCTAATTGATTATCTAAAGCCATAAGCTCATAATACGAGCTTGCAATTTCTGTAACCAATTGTGTTACCATAAAATGTTGACCTTCAATAGTCGCTAGATATTCTAAAACTGCTGCTTTTTTACCATTGCGAAGTTTTTTCCAAACATCAAGTTCCCAAGAGGCAGAAAGCCCGATTGAAAAATTAGTTAAAGGCTCCGGGAATTCTTCACCTTCACGGATATTTAAGTGTTTTTCTACAGCACCACTCCTAGTGTATTCACCAACTTTTTCAACTTCAGCTCCAGCGTAAACACCAACAAAAGGGAGGTATTCTCCTTTTTTAGCTTTTATTTCGTTTTTAGCTATATCCACTTGCTGTAACATAATGTTTAGCTCCTGATTATTAACTAAAGCGCTATCTATTAACGCGACTAAATTAGGATCTTTGAAAAAATCTTTCCATTGCATATTGGCAGTATTTGTCGTGTCTTCTGATTGACTTTTATACTGCTCAGGAACGGTCTTGTTTTCTGCTCTAACAATTCTGGTAGGTGCGCAAGAATACAAGAATAGTATTGTTAAAACACCTATTACGAAACGTTTTCTGATCTTTATATGTTTTTTAAAATTATTCATCTTTGTTTCTTTTGCTTAGTTTTTTAAATAGACTTTTCAATTTGCTTATTTGTTCGGTATTTTCTTTTGTTTGTTTACCAGCAGATTCACTATTTCTAATAAATTCTTCAGATAATGGCTCATGAGACTCATCTTTAATAAGACTTTTTCCTTCAGCCATTTTAGCAAAAATGTAGTATAAGCCAGGGATAATTAAAACACCACCAAGGGTTCCAATAAGCATTCCTCCTAAAGCAGAACTACCAATGGTTTTATTGGCAATAGCACCTGCTCCGGATGCTACTATTAGCGGAATTAATCCAGCGATAAAGGCAAAGGACGTCATTAAAATAGGTCTAAATCTGGCTCTAGAACCTTCAATAGCTGCTTCCAGAATTGTAGCACCTTCACGTTGTTTTTGTACTGCAAATTCGACAATTAGTACTGCGTTTTTACCAAGTAATCCGACCAGCATGATAACTCCAATTTGTGCATAAACATCGTTAGCTAACCCCATTGATTTTAACAGGAAGAATGACCCGAAAACACCCACAGGTAGTGATAATATTACTGCAAATGGTAATAAAAAACTCTCGTATTGTGCGGCTAAAACAAAGTACACAAATATTAGTACTACTATAAAAATATAAGTGGATTCGTTACCTCTACTTGCTTCGTCATAAGACAGTCCTTCCCAAGCAATATCATAACCTCTAGGAAGTTCTTTAGCAGCAACTTCCTTAATGGCATTAATGGCATCTCCACTTGTAAATCCTGAAGCTGGTAAGCCTCTAATGGATGCTGAGTTGTAAAGATTATATCTTGTAATCTCATTAGGTCCTAGTTTTTTAGTGATAGTCATAAATGCAGAATATGGTACCATTTCTCCTTCTTCATTTTTAACAAAAAGCTTTTCAAGATCGGATGGTAAGCGTCTATATTCTGGTCCTGCTTGTGTGTAAACCTTAAAGAATCTACCAAAACGAATAAAACCTTGCTCGTAAGTACTACCAATTAAAATATTCAAATTTTCCATTGCTTTGCTAATGGTTACTCCTTTTTGCATAGCAATCTTGTTGTTTATTTTTAATTGATATTGTGGGTAATTTGCAGAGAAAAAGGTAAACAAACCTGTAAGCTCTTTACGTTTAGATAGAGCTTCTATAAAGTTGTTGTTAATCTCTTCAAAATGATGATAATCCGTTGAATTCGTTTTGTCTAATAGACGCATGGCAAACCCTCCAGAAGATCCAAATCCAGGAACAGCAGGTGGTTCAAAATATTCGATAACCGCACCTAGATCTTTAGTCTCTTCTTCTAATTCTTCCATGATTTCGTGCACGGTATGCTCACGATCTGACCAAGATTTAAGATTAATTAAACAGGTTCCGGCATTAGATCCACGACCTTCCGTCATGATCTCGTAACCGGCTAAAGAGGATACTGATTCTACACCTTCTGTTTCTTCACATATTTTCTGAAGTTTTTTAGCGACTTCGTTTGTGCGTTCTAACGTTGCACCTGGCGGTGTCTGAATAATAGCGTAAATCATACCTTGATCCTCATTAGGTATAAATCCTGCTGGTAATACTTTGTTGGTGAAATAAATACCGGCACAAAAAGCAGCTAATATTCCAAAGGTTATTACGCGTCTTGCTACAATTTTATTAAGTATTTTGACATACCTACCTGTTAGTTTTTCAAAACCATTATTAAACCAGTTGATAAATTTATCTATTGGTGATTTTTTAGTTTTTCCATGGTTGTTTTTAAGTAACATGGCACATAATACAGGTGTTAGTGTTAATGCAACAATTGCTGAAATAACAATAGCACCAGCCATAGTAATAGAGAATTGACGATAGAAAACACCTACAGGCCCCGTCATAAATGAAATAGGAATAAAAACAGAAACCATCACCAAAGTAATAGCGACAATAGCGCCTCCAATTTCACCTAACACTTCATACGATGCTTTGTAGGGGGTGAGATGTTCTTCTTCCATTTTAACATGGACGGCTTCCACGACGACAATAGCATTATCGACGACAATACCAATAGCTAGTACTAATGCAAACAATGTTATTAAGTTGATGGACAATCCAAATAATTGCATTACAAAAAAGGCTCCAATTAAAGATACGGGTACGGCTATAATCGGGATTAATGTAGAACGCCAATCCCCTAAAAATAGAAATACTACAATAGCAACTAAGATAAAAGCATCCCTAAGGGTGTGTAATACTTGTTCTATAGACGCATCTAAAAAGTTAGACACATCATAACTAATTTGAAAGTCTACATCCGGTGGTAGTTCTACTTCTAATTCTGCTAATTTTACTTTTACAGCATCTATTACATCGCTACCGTTACTTCCAAACGTTTGTTTTAATACTATTGACGCGGAAGGTTTTCCGTCTAAGTTGGAGTAAATATCAAAAAATTCACTTCCTAGATTAACCTCTGCAATATCTTTTAATTGAATGATTTCTCCTTCTTTATTGGCACGGATTATAATCTCTTCGTATTGTTCAGGTTCATTATAGCGGTCTTCATAGGTTAGTACATATTCTAAGGATTGTGCAGTCATACCAGAACTACGTCCTAGTCGTCCAGGTCTAGCTAAAATACTTTGCTCCTCCATGGCTTCTAATACTTCTTCGGCAGAAATATTATACGCACGCATACGGTCTGGTTTTAGCCAAACTCTCATCGCGTATTTTCTGCTTCCTAAAATTTGAGCGCTTGCAATCCCTTTAATACGTTGTATTTCTGGTATAACCTTAGTGTAAGCATAGTTATATAAAAACTTTTCATCATTATTTTTATCTGTGCTAGATAGGTTAACGTACATTAACATACTAGGTTGGACTGGGGATATAATAACGCCTTCACGTTGTACCAATTCTGGTAATAGTGGCATTACTTGATCCACACGTGTTTTTACCCGGACTACAGCCTCGTTTGGATCTGTGCCTGGTTCAAAAATAACACGAATGGTTGCTTCTCCGGCACTGGTTGCATCAGACGCGATATAGCGCATATCTTGTACACCATTAATGGCTGTTTCTAATGGGATTAATGTCGAATTAACTAATACTTCAGAACTAGAACCAGGATAAGCGATAAAGATATTTACCGTTGTTGGTGCTATTTGTGGGAACTGAGATATAGGAAGTTGCTTGATGGCAAGTCCCCCTATAAATAGAATGATAACCGAAATGACAATAGCCAAAACGGGTCTTTTTATAAATTGTTTAAACATGTCTTTTGTAGATTAAATTCTAAAATTATTCAGCGTATAAGTCTAACTCAGACATTACTTTGTTTGGCTCTAAAAATTTGGTTTCTATTTCTTCATTGTTTTTAACCATTCTGATACCTTCTAGTAAGATAGTATCGTTTTCAGATAGTCCTTTACTAACAATAAATAGATGTGGTAACTCTGCACCAATAGTAATTTCTTTTTGTTTTACGATATGGTCTTGATCTACAATAAAAACATAGGTTTTATCTAAGACTTGAAACGTTGCTTTTTGAGGAATAATAATAACGTCTTTAAAAGGTACTGCCATTAATACGCTACCTGTTTCGCCATGTCTTAGGATTCCATCCGGATTTGGAAACGTGGCTCTAAAAGCAATATTTCCTGTTTCGCTGTTAAACTCTCCTTCAATAGTTTCAACAATTCCTTTTTGGTTGAATTGTTTGTTGTTAGCCATTAGTAAGCCAACTTCTTTTTTAGTGTCTTTATCGGCGCTAGTAATATAGTCTAGGTATTCTGCTTCAGGGACATTAAAATAGACCCACATTTGACTATTATCAGACAATGTTGTAAGTAATTCGCCTTCATCTAAAAGGCTCCCTTCTCTTGCTTCTAAATGGTCCATGATACCATCAAAAGGCGCTGTAATTCTAGTAAAACCTAAATGTGTTTGTGCTAAAGTTACTTCAGCATTAGCTTTATCTAAATTAGCATTTGCCATGGCTAATTCGTTTTGAGAAACGACATTACCATCCGCCAATAATTTCGTGTTTTGAAACTCAATTTTGGCAGCGTCAGATTCGGCTTTAGCCTTCTGTAATTCAGCTTGATAAATATTTGGCATTATTTGGAACATGGCTTGTCCCTTTTTAACATGTTGCCCTTCGTCTACAGAGATGCTTTTTAGATAACCTCTTTCTAAGGCTCTTAATTCGATATGTCTAATAGAATGTATTTGACTAACATAATCTTTAGTTATAGTGGTGTCTTTTTTAATAGGATTGGTAACAAGAAAAGCAACGTGTTCTTTCTTTTCTTCTTTTTTAGTTTCGCAACTTGTATGAATTAGACATGCGAATAAACCCATGAAAATGAAGATTTTTTTCATAATTTTTTATTTAAAATAAATTGGTAAAATAAAATGTGATTGCAGCAAGTCATTGCCAATACGGCACAAGACAGGCTGTTTGTGTTATATTATTTTTTTTGAAATATGTAATAAACCAATAAAAATTAGTCTATAATAGAAAGAAAAAATCAGATTATAAAGACTTCTAATCTAACATGAAGTTTTGTCGAAGGTTGACAAACGATATAGGTGAAACTGTTAGCTTCTTTTTGAAGTTTAGAAGATAAATCACTTAATAATTGAGTATGAAACAGTTTTAAAATATAACTACTAAAAGAGTTAATAGTCGTGCTACTAACGGTTTCTTCGTTTTCTGCTTCTTCGGCTTCGGTATAATCGAAAAACCATTCTGCTGTTTCGTTTTGTTGAATTGTAAAATTAGATATAGTACCTAAGTTGGCATCTACTGAAGCTTTATTTTCATGATTACCAGCTAAAGCATAGTCCGCATCAATTGCAGTATCTGCATGTGCGTTAGTTAGTCCTGTCAATAGCAAGAGTGCTAATAAGGATAAATATTTAGTGACTATTTTGTTCATTTACGAGTGCAAAACTAGAGTAATTGATTATTACTACCAAACTAAAGATTGCTTTTTAAGTCTTCTTTAAGAAGAAAAATAATGTATTAAAAAAGTCGCTCTGATTTAGAGCGACTCTTTAATTTAAAATTAGTTTTATGACTATTCTATAACAATATTACTGTTATACATTTTATAAGAACCATCCGCTTGTTTGACGCAAGGCTTATATTCTCCTTTGTAAACTTTAAAGATTATTTCTTCACCATCATTAGTAATAATAGTGTTATTTCCGTCTCCAAAATGACGAAGTGTTTTTACATCATTTTCGTAAATGTAAATTTCTGGCTTTATTTTAGAGTCTAAAGATGCAATACCAGACTTAACATTTGGAACAAAATTTTGAATCTCTATTTTAGAATAGTTTATTGGGTCTTTAGATTTGTAAGTGTATTTTCCTGCAGGTAGTGTAATTAAATATGCACTATTTGGTGTTACAGCAACAGTTACTAAGTTGTCTGAATTTTCTAATGAATTAGCGCTTTCAAAACGACTAAATATTGTTTTGTAATTTGAAGTCCAAGTATCAAAGAATCCAGTGTTTTCTTTAACTAATTCAAAATAGGTTTTAGCAGCGTTTATGTCTTTTTTTAATAAACTTGCAGAAGTTAAATTGGCGTAAATAACGCGATTTTTTATCTTGTCTTTAACTTTTTTTCCAAAATCAACATTTAATTGAGCGGTCCAAAAAGCAATAGCTTTATCTAGTGCTTCCGTATCGTTACTGTTAGCAACAATGGCATCTATTAAAGGTTTAGAAGACGTGTTAAAACTTTCTGCAGCACCGTCCTTTGTTTTTTTAAACAATCCAAATGGCACTTTTAGGTCTGCACTACCTGAGAATAAATGCTCATATTCTTTAAGTAAATCCTGTACGTGTTCTGTAACAATAAGTGCTTTTGTTATGTTTCTTGTATCCCTGTTTACTATACTGTATTCGCTTTTTGCTGCGGATACATTCTTTTCTACAGTTTCTTTAATGTTCAAGAGTAGTTTGTTTTCTTTATTTAACACCATGATATTGTATGTGCCTTGTAAAACAATTAATCCTGGACTAGATTTTAATTGGTTACCAGAAAAACCAACAATTACCTGTAAGTCTGCATTTTCAGTAACACGCTCTAACCCACTTAGGTTTATGCCTTCTGTATTGGATGCTATTGTTGGATTTGCTTCAGTAGCAGTATAATTCCAGTATTTTCCATCATCTTGAATGGTGTAGCTATACGTTTTAGTGTTTTTTAGAATCTCTGGTTGATCAAAAGTAGCTTTAACGTCTTGCGTTTTAACATCCGCTTTTTGCGCTGTTGCAGTTAGTGAGGCAAAAGCAACACATGCTAGTAAAAGTATTTTTTTCATAAGTTTAAATGTTGGGGAATGGTTATTGTTGAAATAAAAAATAGCAGCAAACGGTTAATATATTTTACTAACCACTTGCTGCTATTTTTTTAAGTAATATTATTAGTCTTTAAAATCTTCGATTTCTGTTGGTAAAACATCAAATCCCATATTAAAAAGTGTAAAACCATAGATGTCCGCATATTGCTCTATTGTTTTACTTACAGGTGTTCCGGCACCGTGACCAGCATCAGTTTCGATACGTATTAATGTTGGATTGCTTCCTGTTTGCTTGTCTTGTAATTGGGCAGCAAATTTAAAACTATGTGCAGGTACAACTCTGTCATCGTGATCACCTGTGGTTACCATAGTTGCAGGATATTCTACACCTTCTTTTACATTATGTACAGGAGAGTACCCCATTAAATAATCAAACATTTCTTTGCTGTCTTCTGCTGTTCCGTAGTCATAAGCCCAACCTGCTCCTGCAGTAAAAGTATGATAACGTAACATGTCTAAAACACCAACTGCAGGTAAAGCAACCTTCATTAAATCTGGACGTTGCGTCATCGTTGCACCAACTAATAATCCACCGTTTGATCCACCACGGATTGCTAAAAAGTCTGATGAGGTATATTTTTGATCAATAAGGTATTCCGCAGCAGCGATAAAATCGTCAAAAACATTTTGTTTTTTTAATTGCGTTCCTGCATCATGCCAAGCTTTTCCGTATTCTCCACCACCACGTAAATTTGGTACAGCATAAATACCACCTTGTTCCATCCAAACCGCATTAGCGATGCTAAAACTAGGCGTTAAACTAACGTTGAAACCACCATAACCATAAAGAATAGTTGGGTTTTTACCATTAAGTTCTAATCCTTTTTTGTGCGTGATTATCATTGGTACTTTTGTACCGTCTTTTGAAGCATAAAAAACTTGCTTGCTCTCGTAATTTTCAGGATTAAAATCGATATCTGGTTTACGGAATAATTCTGAAGTTCCGTTTTCTATATCGTATTTGTAAATGCTGCCTGGAGTTACATAATTTGTAAACGAATAGTATAATTCTTTTTCATCTTTTTTAGCACCAAAACCAGCTGCGCTTCCTACACCTGGTAATTTAACTTCTCTAACCAATTTACCATCGTAATCATATTGCATTACTTTAGATACGGCGTCAACCATATATTCAGTAAAAAAGTATCCGCCAGCTGTTGATGGACTTAACACATTTTTAGTTTCTGGTATAAAATCTACCCAGTTTTCTGGAGTAGGATTAGACGCGTCAACTGTAACTATTTTTTTATTTGGCGCGTTAAGGTTTGTTACTAAAAATAATTTTGACCCTTCATTAACTAATACATAGGTGTCGTTATCGGTATTACCAATAATCTCCACTAGTTTAGAATTAGGTTGCGTTAAATCTTTGATATATAATTTGTTTCCTGAGGTAGAAACACGAGGAGAAATTATTAAGTAACGGTCGTCTTCTGTTACTGAACCGTAAATGTATCTGTGTTTTTCTGAAGCTTTACCACCAAAAATTAATTGATCTTCTTTTTGAGGTGTTCCTAATTTGTGATAGTAAACTTTGTGTTGGTCTGTTTTTGCAGACAGCTCACTACCTTTAGGCTTGTCATAACTAGAGTAGTAAAAGCCTTCGTTTTTATACCAAGACATCCCACTAAATTTAATATCGACTAAAGTGTCTTCGACAATTTTTTTAGATTCGATATCCATAACTAATATTTTACGCCAATCGCTACCTCCTTCAGAGATGGCGTAGGCTAAAACGCTACCGTTTTTAGAAAAACTTGTCCCACCTAAAGAGATGGTTCCGTCTTCTTTAAAAGTATTTGGGTCTAAAAATACTGTTGCTGTACTTGGGTCTTCACCGGTTTTGTATCTATAGATAACATATTGGTTTTGTAATCCATCGTTTTTATAAAAATAAGTGTATTCTCCTTCTTTAAAAGGAGCGCCAATTTTCTCGTAATTCCATAGTTTTTCAAGACGCTGTTTAAGTGCTTTTCTGTACGGTATATTGTCTAAGTATGAGTGTGTCGCTTTGTTTTCTGCTTTTACCCAAGCTTCCGTTTCAGCACTTTTATCATCTTCTAACCATCGGTATGGGTCTTTTACAACCGTTCCAAAATAATTGGTTACTGTATCTGCTTTTTTAGTATCAGGATAGTCAACGACTATATCTCTTTTTACTGCTTGTTGTTGGTCTTCTTCTTTACACGACATAATTATGGAAAGGGTTAATAGACAAAGTGCTATTTTTTTCATGTTATAAATACGTTTTGGTTGTGACTATAAATTTAAACAAAAAAGTGCTTGTTTAAAATAAACAAGCACTTTTTAAGATTTCAAGCGTTACGCTATAATAGATAGCAGTACGCTTTTTGGTTTTATATTAAACCAATTTATTTTTTACTAAATATTCTGCAATTTGGACTGTGTTTGTTGCAGCACCTTTACGAAGGTTATCACTTACAATCCACATGTTAATTGTGTTTGCTTGAGATAAATCACGTCTAATACGACCAACAAAAACATCGTCTTTACCATTAGCATATAAAGGCATTGGGTATGTGTTTACGTCTGTATTGTCTTGTACAACTACACCGTCTGTTTGGCTAAGTAATTCCCTAACTTCTGTTAAGTCAAAGTCGTTTTCAAAAGCAATATTTACAGACTCACTATGTCCACCAGCAGTAGGTATTCTTACCGCAGTTGCTGTTACCGCTATAGTATTATCGTTTAATATTTTTTGAGTTTCGTTTACTAGTTTTAATTCTTCTTTAGTATAACCATTGTCTTCAAAGACATCGCAATGCGGGATTGCATTTTTAAAGATAGGATAGTGGTATGCCATTTCTCCATCAATTCCGGCTAATTCGTTTTCTAATTGTTGTACTGCTTTTACACCTGTACCAGAAATAGATTGGTAAGTTGAAACAACAACACGTTTGATTTTGTATTTTTTATGAAGCGGAGCCAAACACATTACCATTTGTATGGTAGAGCAATTTGGGTTTGCTATAATTTTATCTGATGTAGTTAATTGATCCGCATTAATTTCTGGAACAATTAATTTTTTGCTTTGATCCATTCTCCACGCAGAAGAATTATCAATAACGGTAGTACCAACTTCCGCAAATTTTGGAGCCCACTCTAAAGACGTGTTTCCTCCTGCCGAAAATAAAGCAATATCAGGCTTAGCATTTACGGCATCTTGTAAGCTTACAATGGTATAATCTTTACCATTAAATGAGATAGATTTACCTACAGAACGTTCTGATGCTACAGGAATAAATTCTGAAATAGGAAACTGTCTTTCTTCTAGTACTTTACGCATTACTTCTCCAACCATTCCGGTTGCTCCAACTACTGCTACTCTCATTTTTACTATTAATTTAATTAAGGTTTAAAATTAGGGTATTTAAGTAAAGAAAGAATATAAAAAGTATTAATTTTTTCGTAAAAATTAGGCGTAAAAAAAACCGATTTTAAATATAAAATCGGTTTTTGATACTAATAATAGAATTTAGATTACTTTTTTAAAGCGTCTCTGATTTCCATTAATAATTCATTATCAGTTGGTCCTGCTGGTGCAGCAGCCTCAACTGGCTTCTTAGTTTTATTGTAAGCTTTAACCATTAAGAACATTACAAAACCAACAATAAATAAGTTAATTATTGTATTGATCCATGCACCGTAACGGATACTGTTAGCAGCTTTTTCTACTGTTCCGTCAGCAGCTAATACTGCTGGATCTAATTGGTAAGCTAAGCTAGCGAAGTCCATTCCTCCTGCAAAATGACCTACAACTGGCATAATGATGTCTCCAACAAAACCGTTAATTACAAGTCCTATAGCTCCAGCCATAATTACAGCAACCGCAAATTCAATTACGTTTCCTGTCATGATAAAATTCTTAAATTCTTTAAGCATAATGTTCTAATTTTAAATGTTAGTTTATATTTACTACTTCGAATTTAGTTAATTTTTTAACATAAACAGGAAAAAACAGGTCGGTTGGGTACTAACTTATCGACAAATTACGCGTTTTACTCGCTGAGATACCGCAGTAAGCAATTCGTATGAGATAGAATTGGCGTTTTCTGCTAAAGTGTCTACAGTGTGATTTGTATCAAAAATGACGACTTGATCACCTTCTTTACAGTCTATATTTGTGACATCTACCATAATCATGTCCATACAAACGTTACCTAATATGTATGCTTTTTGATTATTAATAGTCACAAAACCATGTCCATTACCATATTGTCTATTAATACCATCTGCATGGCCAATAGGTAATGTTGCTGTTTTTGTATCTTTTGCTGCTATATAGGCTCTATTATACCCTAGACTCTCGCCTTGTTTTATATGATGTATTTGAGATATAATTGTTTTTAAAGATGCAATAGGTTTTAGGTGTTTATTAAATCGGGGATCGTTTCCAAAACCATAAAGACCAATACCGCTTCTAACCATATCAAAATGTGCTTCAGGATAATTTAATAGTCCTGATGTATTACATAGGTGTAGGAAAGGTTTGTAATCTAAATAACGATATACTTTTTTATAGATAGCTGTAAAACGTTCTATTTGCTTTAAAGTAAAATCTGGGTGTTCCACTTCTTCGCTTTCTGCTAAATGAGAAAATAGACTTTTTACTTTTATAGTTTCAGTTTTAGATAGTGCTTCTGAAATTTCAGGGATATCTTGATCTGCAAAACCAAGCCTGTTTAGGCCTGTATTAAATTTTAAATGAACAGGGTAGTTACTTTGTTTATGTGTTTCAGCGCAAGCGATAAAAAGATCCAATAAACGTTTGGAGTATAAACTTGGTTCCAAGCAGCGCTCAATAATGGTGTCAAAACTAACAGGAAGAGGGTGTAGCACTAAAATTGGGGTTGTTACACCAGCATCGCGAAGTGCAACGCCTTCATAAGTATAAGCAACTGCAAAGTAATCAACATCTAATGTTTCTAGATATTTAGCGACCTCTTCAGCATCACTACCGTAAGCAAATGCTTTTACTACTGCCAGAAATTTTGTGTTTCCTGATAGTTTAGATTTTAAATACTCAAAGTTATGTTTTAGGGCATTTAAATCTATTTCTAAAACGGTTTCTTGAGCGTTAACCATTTGTTGTTTTAGGTTTTTGATCTACTTGTTGTGCATCCTGAACAGTTATGTCTTTTATTTTTTCTCGCATGGTTGCTTTGTAATAAGCAGCTCTAGACAGTGGCTCATACTCTTCAGTTTCACCTAATAAAACTAAGTTGTCATTAGCAGATTTTCTAAAACTATATTGTGCAAGGTTTCCTGTTCTAGTGCATACCGCATGTACTTTTGTAACATATTCTGCAGTCGCCATTAAATTAGGCATTGGTCCAAAGGGGTTTCCTTTAAAATCCATATCTAGTCCGGCAACAATCACACGAATTCCTTTGTTTGCTAGATCATTACATACTCTAACAATTTCGTCATCAAAAAACTGAGCTTCGTCAATACCAACCACATCGCAACCGTCTGCTAATATTGGAATATTGGCAGCAGCGGGTACGGGAGTCGATCTGATCTCGTTAGAATCGTGAGAGACAACCATCTCTTCGTCATAACGTGTATCGATTGCTGGTTTAAAAATTTCAACTTTTTGTTTAGCAAATTGAGCACGTTTAAGCCTACGGATTAACTCTTCTGTTTTACCAGAAAACATTGATCCACAGATGACTTCAATCCATCCAAATTGTTCTTTTTGATTTACTGTATTTTCGAGAAACATTTTGTAAATTTAGCACTAAAACGTAATGTGTTTACGTTTTGTATAAAGGTGGGTCAAATTTATTAAAAATCAAAAGGCTAACTTGCAATAAATTCAAAAATTATAAAAAAAAATAAAACCATGAAGAAGAAATTAGAATCAGAATTAATGAGTATAGCACATAGGATTCTAAAGCTAGGTGGTAAAGAGGATGTTAACCAAATGCATGCTGAGGTTGCTGCTTTGTATGAAAAATTAACTGTTTTGAAGTTTGCAAGCGAAAATTTAGACGACGCTTTGCCAACTATAGGAAATGACTCCTCGTTTTTTGATATGTTAGACTCTGCTTTTAATAATAAGGTAAGCGATAATATTGAAGTTGATAATAAAACCTACATTAACTTAGATGATGATGAAGATGATGCTATAATGGAGCCATTAATGGAGAAAATTAAGGATATGGTTGCTCAAATGCCGGACGAAACCCATCAGGTGGACGATTTGCTTGCTTCAGTTTTACCAAAGGAAGACTATAGTAAAAACGATTTTGAAGATATCACTGCTGGATTTGATGATATTCCTGTTTTTGAACCGGTAGCAAAGTCTGATGCTAATGAGAAAAAGAGTTTAAACGATAGATTGAAATCTGGATTAAATATAGGTTTAAATGATAAGTTAGCTTTTATCAAACATTTGTTTGATGGAGAAGTTGACGATTATAACAGAGTGTTATCACAATTAAACACATCGTCTTCTTTAGAAGAAGCAAGTAATTTAATTAATAATGTGGTTAAGCCAGATTATAATAATTGGGAAGGTAAAGAAGATTACGAAATCCGCTTTATGGCAATTATTGGTGCTAGATTTGAGTAGTCTGGTTGCAAGTATCTGCTTAAAATAATTAAAAATCACACAATAATTACATGAAACAAACATCTATAAAAAACATATTATATTGGGTTAGTACAATTTTGGTTTGCGCCATGTTTTTGTACTCGGCTCAAATGTACTTTTTCAATACAGCAATGATAGAAGGCTATTTTAAAAGTTTAAACTATCCGACTTATATTGTAATTCCTTTAGCTATTATTAAAGTTTTAGGTGTTGTCATGATTTTATGGCGTAAAAGTGCTTGGCTCACAGAATGGGCTTATGCAGGCTTTTTCTTTGATGTCATATTAGCTACTGTTGCGCATTACAATGCAGGACATGGTCTTTTTGGGATGTCTTTTTATACTATTTTTATAGTGTTAGTGTCTTATTTTTTGGGTAAAGATGTGCGTCAAAAAAACAAATTAATAGTTTAAATAAATGTAACCTGTAAAAGGGGTGTTTATTGTTGGAATAGTTAAAACATAGTAATAAGATCCTACTGGTAGCACTTTGTTTTGATTAAAAGGGCCTTTATTTGGCATTCCGTTCCAATTATTTATATAATTGTTACTTTGATAAAGTAAGGTGCCATACCTATTGTAAATATTTAAACTGTTATTTGGATAGTCTTCAATGCATGGAACAACAAAGGTGTCGTTTATCGCATCATTACCAGGAGAAAATCCGTTAGGGATTTGTAGACAATTACTGACTGTTACTTCTGCTGAATCCTCATTGTTTGTTTCATCTCTGTCAATTTCTAAAACTTCACTTAAAGAGGCGGTATTTAATAAGTTGTTAGATGAAATTACTTGTGCAGTAATAGTTAAACTCTCCGATTGATTAGGCTGTAAGTTACTTAAACTCCATAAAAACGAAGCGGTGTCATAATTACCCAAGCTAGTATTGGCGCTTATCAAAAGGTAACCTAAAGGTAGCTGTTCAAAAATTAAAATGGTTGTAGCTTCTGTCGTTCCAACATTAGTTGCATTAATAGTAAAAACTACTTCTTCTCCAATAGACGATTGGGTTGGTGTTACTGATTTTAATATTTGAATATCAACATTACTGGTGTCTTCTAAAACAGTTAATGTGGCATTAGCTTGAGTACTATCAATATTATTTTGATCACTAAAATTAGTGGTGTTATTATTGTAAACGCCATCTATGTTGGAGGTTACTACAACAGAAAAACTACAGCTTTCTATACCTTCAGGGATGGTTAAATCAGATACTTCAACAACAGTACCGCCTATTGTACTAGTAAATGTTGCTGTGCATCCATTACTATTAGTCCACGTTATCGGTCCAGCTACAGTTAGTCCTGCGGGTAAATTATCTGTAAACGTTATGTTTGATTGTGCAGTGTTTTCAGCAATATTAAACACTGTAAATTCCAATATGCTTTGTTGACCAGAAATAATTTGGTTTGGAGTAAAGGTTTTTTGTACCCTTGGAGCAATAACTTGCATGTTGCTTATTGATAAGTTAGTCTCGGGTGTAAGCTCATTGTTTTCGTCAATATTTGCTATTGCTTCGGCTGAATTTGTAAAAGCACCTCCATAACTAGGTGCTATAACGGGTATTATTATTTGTAATGTAGAACCAGCTTCCATATTTGCAATAGTACCAGAAATGGTATTACCAGAAATAGTAAAGGAAGGTACGCAAGTAGCAACGCCTGTGCTAACCAAGCAAGATGGCGTCCCGTTAATTATAAATTGAGGACCTAATATATCTTCAAAAGCAATGTTTGTTGCGTTAGAGCTTGTATTACTATTAGTAATGTCTATTATCCAATTAAAAGCAGTATTAACACCAACAGAAGTTGATTGAGGATACGTTTGAACTAGAATATCAATACATGATGCAAGATAGGTTGACACGGAGTCTGTGTTGTCATCTAGGAAAAGCTCGTTGGGTTCGTTTACACTGCTTATTTCAACGTTATTAGTTACCGCAATCGCGTTTGTACTACATGCAGGTTGCCATTCTATTACGACTTCGTATGTTATTGAGCTTTGTGCAGGAAGCGTAACATTTTCTTCTGGCGTAATTTCCCAAAAAACATCATTTATTCCCGAATCTGGAATACCGTCTTGAAATACACCAATGTTTGCATTGACAATATCATAACAAGTAGCTGTTCCTGTAGTTTCAATACAATTTACAGAAATTAATGTTCCAGAAGAAGGTTCTGAAATATAATCATTGAGAGCTATTACAGAATCAACGTTACTATAATTGGTAGCGACAATTTGATAAGTTATTGGTTCCCATTCAATGGTATTAGCAGGAGATGAGCCGGCTGGTAATTCTGGGCTTACTTGTGCTTTTGTAACGCTAAGTTTAACAATTTCTTCAGGGTTACAAACCTCAAGCGGTGGTAATAGCAAATGGTCACTATCGATATTATTATCCATATTTGGATCAATAATAGTGCTTTCTAGTAAGTTTACGCCACTCGTTACGTGTATTATTGAATTGTCTTCTAGTTGTGTTGTGCAATCGTCAGGTTCTAAAAATATTACCACTGTAGTTACAGTAATTGTAGTATTAGCGGGTAAGATAAACTCATTGCTTCCCCAAAATTGACCTTGATCCGTTAGTGTAAAATCATTACACGCAATAGGACCTGTTGTGGTGTCACAATTTATAGATATAATATCCCAAGCGGTATTGAAGTTTATATTTTGTATATTTTGAAGAAAAAAGCGCATGTATGCATCTTCGGGACCCATATTGCAAATTGTAGTAACAAAAGTGACTTCTTCGTTCCAATCAAGGTCTGTTGAAAGGCCAGGATTAGTTTGCTCAGTAGATATACATAAGTCTGCCATATCACAAAGGATACCTTGAGGTAAAAGATTAGTAATACTATTAGAAGTATCTGAAGACTGATTAATGTTAGAAGGAGAAAGTGAAAGTTCAATAAAACTAGATAATTGCAAGTTTTCAAGCTCGGTAGCGCAAGTAGGCTCTAAAAAAAGAACTTCCATTTCAAAAGTTAGTGCACCTCCAGCAGGGAATTCTATGGGTGTATTAAAACTAAATAAATAATCTGATGATGTTACGTCAGTCACCGCACCTCCTGAAGTGGAGGTGTCTGGACATGTCATTCCAGAAGTAGTATTAATACAGTTTAGACTATTAAGTTGTATTCTGGGTACACCAATTAATGGGGCAAAAGGATTGTTAAATTTGTTTTTAAATTGCTGTAACGGAAACGGGACTGCGCTATTGTTTGTAATAGTAAATTGATAGGTTATTGTCTGATTCCAATCCGTTATTGAAGTACCACTAACTGGTGAGATCTGATTATAATCAACAGTAAAGTTTATTGGTAACTCAACAATATCTATAGATATAACAGATGTGTTATTGGATAGGTCGCTATCTGCAGTGCCGTCAGGTGCAACAACAGTTGTGTTTGTTGCAATACCTCCTGGTGTTAGAGGTGCTTTTGCAGTCACTTTAAGTTGCACACTACTATTAGAAGGTAAGCTGCTGATTGTGCCTGATAATACATTCCCCGCTAAAGCTATGGATGTAATTGCACTAGCACCTCCAGTTTGGTTTTGACTAATAGTGCTTAAAACCGTTAGATTAGAGTTTAATGACTGAGAAAACGTAGCGTTATTTACAGCTGCTCCTGAATTAAAAACGGTAATAATATATTGAAAATCTTCATAAATATTAACTTGAGAAACAGACACTCCATTTAGGTCTTGTGCAGCAACTACTATGGATAAATCTGTTGTTTGTGCGTTACTCATTAATAACGAAAAACAAAAAATAAGTAAGCAAAATGATTTTTTCATGGTTGGTTGGTTTATTAATAGATGTCTAATTTACAAAAAGGTTGCTTCAACTCTCTCAAAAAGATTGTAAATTTGAATAAGAATTGAGTTAAAATATGAGTAAATTATACATAGTTCCAACGCCAATTGGAAACCTTAAGGATATGACATTTAGAGCTGTAGAGGTTTTAAAGGACGTCGATTTAATTTTAGCAGAAGACACACGGACCTCTGGGAAGTTATTAAAACACTACCAAATCGGTACACAAATGCAAAGCCACCATATGCATAACGAGCATAAAACGGTGGATAATTTGGTGCAAAAATTAAAGGCAGGAACAACCATTGCTCTAATAAGTGATGCAGGTACGCCAGCCATTTCTGATCCGGGATTTTTACTAACTAGAGCGTGTGTAGAACATGGTATTGAGGTAGATTGCCTTCCAGGGGCAACTGCTTTTGTACCCGCATTAGTAAATAGTGGTTTTCCAAATGATAAATTTATTTTTGAAGGTTTTTTACCCGTAAAAAAAGGACGCCAAACAAGATTAAAACTATTAGCCGAAGAGACCAGAACCATCATTTTTTACGAAAGTCCGCATAAGTTAATCAAAACCTTAGGTCATTTCTGTGAGTATTTTGGAGAAGACAGACCCGTCTCTGTTTCTAGAGAATTAACTAAATTATACGAAGAAACGATTCGCGGTACCGCCAAAGAAGTTTTAGAACATTACACTAATAAGCCACCTAAAGGTGAAATTGTAATTGTGGTAGGCGGAAAAAGTAAATAAAATCAGAGCATAACATAACGATGACTATAACAGCGTTTAAATTTAAATTAAAAAACACCCCAAATACAATCGCTTTCGCGGAAACTTTGCAAGTAGTAGATACGTATTTTGATTTTAAACCAACAGCTTTTACAAATGGTTTGTTGCAAAATGCTGAAGGAGAAAATTCGGGATCATGTAAAGTGTTTGCTTTTGCAAAAGCAGAAACTTTATCTAAAACCGAAACCTTGGCTTGTTTTGGGCAGTATTATTTTGATGAGGTTTTAAACGATCCCAATGGAACAGGTCACCAAAATATCAGAAACTTTATTAAAACAGGTTTTGAAGGGTTACATTTTAATAAAAATCCGTTAACTAAAAAGACTATTTAATAAAAAAACCTCACTATTTCTAGTAAGGTTTTTGATATATAATAATTATAAATAAGCTTTAAATTATACGTGTTTTCCAACTTCAAAACCGTGTTTGCCTAAGTATTGGTTTCCGCTATCAATAGCATCTTCTTCTAAGGTTGTTCCCATACTATCATTCCATCTGTTTAAGTATCCAAACAAAGAGATTACACCAAGCATTTCTACAATTTCTCCTTCATCCCAATGGTCGTGTAAACGTGTTTTAATGTCGCCATCAACAGCATTTGGTACTTGACTAGCAGCTAAGCTAAAATCTAAAGCAGCACGCTCTGCATCATTAAAAGCAGGGTGTGTTCTGTATTCCCAGATGTTATCTAATTGCTCTTGTTCTGCTCCATAACGCTCGGCAGCTCTAATGGCGTGTGCTTGACAATAACGACAACCTGTAGCATTACTGCTTACCCATGCAATCATTCGTTTTAAAGCTGAGGTTACACGACCTTCATTAGCCATAACCGCTTTGTTTAAATTGATAAAGGCTTTACTAATAGCAGGTCTACGTTGCATGGTTAAAACCGAATTTGGACAAAATCCAAGGGTCTCGTTAAAGAATGTTGCCAGTTCTTTAGTTTCTAAATCGTGATCTGCTGTTAAAGGTGTTATTAAAGGCATTGTTTTTTGTTTTTAAGTAGTATTTTTGATTGATATCAATAAACGAAAAAATATTCAATTATGTCGCATAAAATTACAACCAATTGGAAAGGAAACATGTTATTCGATTCTGATAACCCAAGTGGTCACCATGTTTTAATGGATACAGATGTAGAAGGTAAAGAGAGAGAAGGATTGTCTCCTAAAGCCTTAATGCTATCATCCTTAGCGGGTTGTTCTGGATTAGACGTTGTGTCTATTTTAGATAAAATGAAAATTAATACCTATGATTTAAAAATGGAGGTTGAAGGTTTGTTAACTGACGAGCATCCTAAATATTACCATACCGTAATTTTAGATTATCATTTTACTGGTGAGGATTTAAATGAAGAAAAAATAAATAGAGCAGTACAATTATCAGTTGAAAAATACTGTGGTGTTATGGAGATGTTTAGACGATTTGCGGAAGTTAAAACTAATGTGCATTTTCATAATAAATAATATTATTTACTTAGAAAAGAGTCTAATTTTTATTCTAAATCCACTACATGCGCTGGACCTTAAAACCAAAACCCAATCCTGAAACTGTTAATTCTTTAGCAGATAGTTTACAAATTGATGCACCCATTGCGTCTCTTTTAGTACAGCGTGGCATTGAAAATTTTGAGGATGCTAAATCTTTTTTTAGACCTAGCTTAGACCATTTGCATGATCCGTATTTAATGAAGGATATGGATAAAGCTGTGATTAGAATAGAGCACGCTATTGCTAATAATGAAAATATATTGGTATATGGCGATTATGATGTCGATGGCACGACTTCTGTTGCATTGATGTCATCGTATTTAAAAACAAAAACACCTTTAGTTGCGACTTATATTCCTGATAGGTATGGCGAAGGTTATGGGGTTTCTTATAAAGGAATTGACTTTGCGGAAGACAATGATTTTGGTCTTATTATAGCATTAGATTGTGGAGTAAAGGCGGTAGACAAAGTCGCTTATGCGAAAGCAAAAAACATAGATTTTATAATTTGTGATCACCACAGACCAGGAGCAGTTGTGCCAGACGCTGTCGCTGTTTTAGACCCTAAACAAGCCGATTGTAATTACCCTTATAAAGAGTTATGTGGTTGTGGTGTTGGATTTAAATTAATCCAAGCCTTAGCAGGAAAAGATGGTGAAACTATTGCCGATTTACTGCCATATTTAGATTTAGTAGCCACAGCAATTGGTGCCGATATTGTTCCCATTACTGGGGAAAATAGGATTTTGGCATACCACGGATTAAAAGTGGTTAATCAAAAGTCGAGAGCTGGATTTAGAGCTATTATCAATCAGCTTAAAAAAGACACGTTAACTATTACGGATGTTGTGTTTACTATTGCGCCACGTATTAATGCTGCAGGGCGAATGAAACATGGACAATATGCGGTTGACTTATTAACTGAAGTTGATTTTGATACAGCGGTTACTTATGCTGAAGAGATAGAAGAATTTAATACAGACCGACGCGAAACTGATAAAACCATTACGGTTGAAGCGTTAGCACAAATAATAGAAAACAAAGAGGAACAAAGACTAACCTCTGTAGTGTATCAAGAAGATTGGCACAAAGGGGTTATTGGTATTGTGGCCTCAAGATTAATAGAGACGTATTACAGACCAACATTAGTGTTTACTAAAAGTGGAGATAAATTAGCAGCTTCTGCAAGATCCGTTTCTGGGTTTGATGTCTATAATGCCTTAGAGGCTTGTAGTGAGCATATCGAACAGTTTGGAGGGCACATGTATGCTGCAGGTTTAACGCTTAAAGAAGAAAACTATGAAGCCTTTAAACAAGCGTTTGAAGATGAGGTTTCCAAAACAATAGATAAAAATTTATTAACACCAGAAATTAAAATTGATACCACTTTAGAACTAAGTGCTATTGACGATAAATTTTGGCGTATTGTTAAACAGTTTGCACCTTTTGGACCTGGAAACATGACACCTATTTTTATGTCGGAAGATTTAAAAGACACTGGTTATGGAAAATGTGTAGGAGAAGACGATAAGCATATTAGATGCACAGTGACGCAATCTGGTAGAGAAAAATTTGTGTGTATTGGTTTTAATTTAGGCGATAAATTAAACCTTATAAAAGATAGAAAACGTTTTAAAGCGGTCTATTCTGTAGACGAAAATCATTGGCAAGGCAATGTGTCTTTGCAATTAAAATTAAGAGATTTAAAAGAGTAATATGGCTAAAAATGATCCATACGCAGCATTAAGAATAAGAGAGTTTAATATCTTTTTATTATTAAGATTTGCCTTAGTTTTTGGTTGGTCCATGCAGTTTATTGTTATTGAGTGGGAGGTGTATACTTTAACTAAAGATCCCTTGTATTTAGGGTTAATTGGATTAATGGAAATTATTCCTGCTTTTACTATGGCTTTATTTGCAGGTCATATTGTAGACCAAAGAGAAAAACGAAATTTGTTAGCGCTATGTATCGCAGCATTTTCTTTAATTAGTTTGGGCTTGTTTTTATTGACTTGGGATACGGTTGTTGGCCATTGGGAAACCAATACTATTTTATACTGTATTTATGCTTTGGTCTTTTTTGGAGGTTTTTTACGATCGTTTTTTGGTCCTACTATTTTCTCTTTAATAGCGTTATTGGTTCCTAAAAAAATCTATCCTAATGCGGCGACCTGGAGTAGTAGTACTTGGAAAGCAGCAACCGTTTTAGGAGCATTATTTGGAGGTTTTTTTATAGGATGGATTGGTGTGGCTAGCACATTGTGTATTGTGTTTGTGTTAGTGGCTTTAGCTTTTGTTATCACGTTTCAGATAGAAAAGAAGCCTATTTTAAACCCTAATATTGGTGAGTCTGTAAAGGAGAGTTTAAAGGTTGGACTTAAGTTTGTGTTTAATAATAAAGCTATTTTAGGGGCTTTGTCTTTAGATATGATTGCTGTATTATTTGGTGGTGCAGTTGCTTTGTTATCTGTTTTTGCTCAAGATATTTTACATGTTGGACCAAAAGGGTTTGGTGTTTTAAATGCGTCAATATCTATTGGTAGTATATTAACTATGTTTATTACAACCTACTTACCGGTTAGTAAAAATGCAGGTAAAAAGTTATTAATTTCTATTTTTGGTTTTGGAATTTGTATTATTATTTTTGGAATGTCAGAACTGTTTTGGGTTAGTGTTGCAGCCTTGTTTTTTTCTGGAGTAACAGATGGCGTGTCTATGGTAATACGTCAAACCATATTACAATTAAAAACGCCTGATCACATGCGTGGTCGTGTAGCATCAGTAAACAGTATGTTTGTTGGGTCGTCTAATGAGCTTGGTGCTTTTGAAAGCGGTATTGCTGCCAAATATTTAGGTGGTGCTGCTAGAGCTGTAATTTTTGGGGGTGTCATGACGCTATTGACAGTAGTTGCTATTGGAGCAAAAAATAAAACGTTAAGAAACTTAGATTTAACTAAGGATATTGAGGACCATGAAAAGGAGGATTAATAGTCCTTTAACTCCATGTTTTCGCCATCAAAAACCCCATAAGTAAAGTACTGTATCCAATCGCCTAGATTAACGTATTTAGAGTTGTTACCTAAGTTTATGTTTAATGGTAAGTGTCTGTGTCCAAAGACAAAGTAATCGCGGTGTTTAGTTTCTAATTTGCGTTTGCAGTATTGTACTAACCACTCTTTGTCGTCTCCTAAAAATTTAGCATCATCGTCTCCAGAAATCATTTTATTTTTAACGGACATATATTGTCCTAAACGCAAAGCAAAGTCTGGGTGCAATAAACGTTGGAATAACCATTTAGCAACAGGATTGGTAAACACTTTTTTCATGCGTTTATACCCTTTGTCTTCTGGACCTAAACCATCTCCATGTCCTATAAAAAAGGTTTTATTGTTAAAGGTAAATTCTTTTGGTTTGTGGTAAACTGGGATGTTTAATTCTTCTTCAAAATAACCATCCATCCATAAATCATGGTTACCTACAAAGTAATAGATTGGGATTCCGGAGTCACTAATTTCAGCTAGTTTACCTAATGTTCTTGTAAATCCTTTTGGTATTACACGTTTGTATTCCATCCAAAAATCAAACATATCCCCTAGTAAGAAAATAGCTGCTGCATCTTCTTTTACCATGTCTAACCATGCGACAAACTTTTTTTCGCGTGGTAAAGACAGTGCTTTTGTTGGTGCGCCTAAATGATTGTCTGAGGCGAAATATATTTTTTTTCCTTTTGGAATTTGCATGCTGTAAAGATACTTAATTCTTGATAATGCCTTGTGTTGGCTGAGGGTTGCGTTAGCGATTGATACGGCATCCTTTTTTGTGCGCGCTTATGCGCAAAAAAGATATAGTGGAAAGCGCGACCCTTGTGGTAACGCCCTAATTATTTATCCATTATCGCTAGCATACCATTGGGCATAACTGGTTGCGGTTTCGGATAGTTTTAGGGAGTGTAATTTGATTGCGTTTGGTAAGCGGTTTTTTATTTTTTGTGCAAAATCAATAACCATCATTTCGCTGGTTGGTTGATAATCTACCAATAACACATTGTGATCTCTGTCTTTTAGCTCTTTGGCAAGCTCGACGTGTGGTGTGTTTTTGTTAAATACTGTGGCGTGATCAAAGACGTCTACAATTTCTTCTTTTACTATTTTTTTAAGATCAGTAAAATCTATAACCATCCCGAATTTAGCATTATCGGAGTCAGATATTGGTGTCCCGATTACGGTAACATCTAATTTGTAACTGTGTCCGTGTACGTTTTTACACTTTCCGTCATAACCATAAAGTGCGTGTCCTGTCTCAAAAGTGAATTGTTTTGTAATGCGAATATTGCTCATTAACCAAAGTATTTAGGGTGCAAAGATATTGAATTTGTAAAAGCGAATGGTTAATAGGTTACATTTGCGCACTTTTTTAAATATAAATGTACTATGAATCAGCTTTTTGAAGCTTTAGATTTTGTTGAAAATCCGCTTTATGAGCAAATCATAGACGATATTGGGAAACAGAAATACGCGATTGTTGACCATTTTTTCTCTACTGAAGAAGTTGATGCCTTAAGGGCGTCTATACTAGAGAAGCATGAGGAGGATGCTTTTAAGAAGGCTGCTATTGGTAATAAATTTGATGAGCTAATTGTTAAATCCATTAGAGGTGATGTGATTTTGTGGATTGAAGAGGCTAAATCTAATTATGCGGAAGGCTTGTTTTTTAATAAGATAAATGATCTGGTTGGGTATTTAAATAAAACGTGTTTTTTAGGAATTTTACATAAGGAGTTTCATTATGCTATTTATCCTAAAGCAACGTTTTATAAACGCCATTTAGATACTTTTAAAAATGATGATAGACGTAAGCTGTCTTTTGTGTGTTATTTAAACCACGAAGACTGGCAACCTGAAAATGGTGGTGAATTGGTATTGTATTTAGATGATAATGGGCAGGAGGTAGAAAAAGTGGTGTACCCTTTTCCTGGTCGTGTGGTGATTTTTGAAAGTCAAATTTTAGAACACGAAGTCAAACCAGTAAATACTAAAAGATTAAGCATTACTGGTTGGCTAAAAACGCGCTAATTATCTGCGGTTACGAAACTTGTTGTAGAAGTACGCTAGTATTACAAATAATGCTAATAGGGGAAAAATTAAATCGCTCATAATGTTATTGATCTTTGTTTCTGTTTTTGTTGTACCTGTATAGGATATAAGCCAAAACAATTAATGCAAATAATGGAAGGTAAGATCCTATAAGAATCCCTATCTGATATTCATCGTCAGGAGCATTCTTGATTTTTTCTTCAATATTGACTTGTTGTAATAAGCTTAAAAACATATATTTTTATTAAGCGGTAAAGTTAGTTGTTTTGGGCAAGAGGTGAAAATTGTTTTCTAAATTTTATAATTAACGGAAAACCACGTGCTATAATCCAAAAGGTGAAGGCTATAAATATACCCTTTAGTTTAAAATCATAATGATCTGCGATAAAAAGTATTGGTAAAAACACTAGGATAGTAGATAGTAATAAAAGGTTGCGTAAATCCTTCATCTTACCTAGTCCTTTAAACATACCGTCAAATATAAAAGCTAACGCACACAGGGGCTGCATGGCTAAAACAATCCAGAAGACGTTGTAAAACTGCTTTAATACTTCGGGCTCTTTAGTAAATATGTGTCCAATAGGATAGTAAAAAACAGCACCCAAAACAGCAATCATACAGCCTTGTAAAATGCCTATTTTTATTAGTTTATTGCTAAGTTGTAGCAGTGTTCCGTAATTTTTTTCTCCTAGTAATTTACCAGATAATATATTTCCTGCACTAGCATATCCATCAATTATAAACGCCCCTAAAAACCATAAGTTTATGGCTATTGTATAGGCTGCAATATAATTTTTACCATATCCAGTTGCGAATTTTGTAGCAAAATAAAGCGTGATATTTAGTGCTAATGTCCGTATAAATAGGTTTAAAATCATGATGGCAAAATTGCCAATTTGTTTATTAAACGGAAATGTAATGCGCAAGGGTATTGCTGTTTTGGTCAATAATAAATATCCCGAAATTAAAGCCATTACAATCTGAGCAATAACACTTGCATACGCAGCACCTTTGATATGCATAGGGGTTATTAATCCTGTGATACCATAAACAAAAGCAAAGTCTAATATTACATTTAGTCCTGCTCCAATTATAGCTATTATCATTGGGTAAAACGTGTTTTGAAGCCCTCTAAATGTCCCGAATACAGCAATTACAAATAGGGTAAACGGAAAGCCAAATACGCGGATTTTATAATAATCAATACTATAGTCTAAGATTAAATCTGAGGCATTGTATAACGTAAATATTTGCGAAGCAAAAGGGTAGGTAGTGGCTATAATTACTAAGCTTAACGATGTGATTAAAAAAATAGCTTGTGCTGGTAAATCTTTTACTTGATCTAGTTTATTAGCCCCAACATGTTGCGATATGATGGACGAAATAGCGCTTCTGGTTTGACCTAATATCCAGATTAACATGGATAAAAAGGTAGTTACAATACCAATTGCAGCTAAAGCCTCTGTTGGGTTATTTTGGACATTACCAACCACTGCAGCATCTGTTAACGATAAAATAGGCTCTGATACACCTGCAATTAAGGCTGGAATTGCGAGTTTATTTATGTGTTTTAAACTAATAGAAGTGCTCAAAATGGACGTTAAGATTGGTTTTACAAAGGTCGTAAAAGATTATCGAAGTTTTTGTGAATAAAAATCTGTATTTTTGATTTCTAAATTTACTTTATATGAAATCTATTTTAGTTCCTGTTGGGTCTTCCAAAAACGCACAAAGTCATTTACAATACGCAGTTGATTTTGCCGAAGCTTTTGGCGCAAAAGTGTATGTAGTACAAATTTACAATGTATACACTAAGTCCGGAACTATGATTAAAGTAGATGATATTTTAGAACGCGAAAGTTTAGATTTTTTAAACAATCACGTGGCTAAAGTAAATACTAAAAATGTTCAGGTTGTTGTAAAGACTTTTAAAGGTAAATTAGTAGATACTTTAGAGTTGGTTTGTAAAACATTAGATATTGATTTAATTATGTTAGAACCAAGAACAAACTCTATTAAAGATGAGGTGTACTTAGGTAAAACATCTGGGAAGATTATTAAGCAAACTAATATACCAGCATTGATTGTACCTGAAGGCTATCAGTACAAGTCTATTAATTCTATATTAATGGCTATAAAATCTGCTGTTATTAATAAAACAGATGCTTTAGCACCGTTAGTGAGCTTTAAAAAACAGTTTAATGCTACAGTAAACTTACTGTTAGTAAAAACACCAATGCATAGCGATGAAGATTTACTTGTAAATGACGATTTAAAAGCCATTGCTTCTACTATAAAAGAAAGTGAGAACGCAACAACTTTTCAAGGTGTTTTAGAGCACTATAAAGATTTTAATCCTGATTTATTGTGTGTTGTTAGACGTAAAAGAGGATTCTTTACTAAGATATGGGAGAAAAACAATATCCTTAAAAGAGACTTTTATGTGTCAACGTTACCCGTTTTAGTCCTTAGTGGTTTAAAATAGAAATAATTCCAATTAGATTTTAGATGCCGTTCTTTTTAAGCTTTTGTATTTATAAAAGTAATGGTTTCGGTTACAACAGTCTGAAGTGCTTCTGGTAATGTATTACTGTTCCAAGGATGGCTTGCGTTAAATACGTGATTACTGTTTTTAAGACTTAATAGCGTGCTTTTAGGGTTCCAATTATGTAACTGTTTTGCTTCTTCAAAACTAACTGATGGGTCATCAATTGCATGTATGATTGCGTGTGGAATAGCGATGTGTTTACATGCGTTTTCTATATTTAATCTTGCTTCATGTGCTTTGTAGTCTAAATAAAACTGATAGTTATGTGGCATTTTTTGTTTTGTTCTGCCATTTAGCACATATTTTACACCTGCTTTTTTCCATTGTTCTAAGTCTCCGGTTGTGGAGGTGCGTTTTCCAAAGGCGCAAGCACTTGCCCAAGTAATTAACTTAGTAATACGGTTGTCTTCGCTAGCTTTTATAGTCGCTATACCACCACCTCTAGAGTGGCCAATTATTGTAATATGTTGTGTGTTAATTTGGTTAGATAGTGGGTTTTTATCCGAAATTAGAAACGTAATTATATCATCTAAATCCTGTAATTCTTTTGTGTAATTATTTTCGGCGAAAGCCTCTAAATCGGGAAAATCTATGGGTTGATTTACTGTACCCCCATTATGAGAGAAGTTAAATTTAACAAAAAACAAACCAGTGTCTTTAAATTGCTCTGCTACTTGATCCCAAGCGCCCCAATCTTTAAAGCCTTTATAGCCATGACAAAAAACAACTAATGGTTTTGGTGTACTTGTTTTGTTGTAAAACACATCAAAAACAATTGGTTTTTGGTTTTTTCTATCTAAAACTAGGTTTTTTTTAGTCATTATAGTTCTTTTTCAATAAAATCTATAGTTGGGTCAAATATTTCTAAGATTAATTTTTTAAGCTGAATTTCAAATTCGACTAGGGTATCTTCTGTTATTAAAGTGTCTTTGTTTCCGCCTCTAATTTGATCTTTTTTAGTAAATTTTAGCAACCCTTCACTTAAGTTTTTAAACGAAATTATACCAGCCTCTAATGGCAGGTCTGCGATCTTCTTTTTATGAAGCATGTATGCATACATTAAAACTTGAAATGATTTACTGTACTTGTCGTAATCTGATGTTAAGTCTTCCCAATCTACTATAGACACTTTGCTTTGGTCGACTTTACCCGTTTTATAATCTATAATTCTAGTAACGCCATTAAACTCGTCAATTCTATCAACTGTTCCTCTTAATTGTATCGGAAAATCTAAGCCTTCAATTTTGATAGCAACATTATTTGTTTCGGCTTCTAAGTCAATTATTTTGATGGTATTCCCTTTTTTTAAATCTTCAATTTCAAGGTTTAAAAAGTTAAGGACGTAGCGTTTTGCAATCTCAAAAACAATAAGGTTTTTACCTTTGGTCATATCGCCTTCTTTGTATTCTTCTTTGAAAAAGGCAGTGATATTTTTATCTATTTGGGGGATTAAGCTTTTTACAATATCTACAGTTAGTAGTTGTTGCTTGTATGGTAGGTATAATTGTTCTAAGGTGTTATGTACTACTGTACCTAAAGTGTTTGCCGCAATGGTTTCTTCTACTTCTTCTAGATCTGATATGCCTAGTAGTTTTTGGTAATAAAAATCTATTGGATTTCTAACGTAGCTGGTTAAGGATGATGGCGAAAATCCTTTACGTGCTATTTCTTTTAACTGAGAAATGGCACTTTCTGTTTTTGTAATTATAGCGAGTTCTTTTTTATAGCTAGGAACTTTTGGTGTGAGTATTTTATGATTTATGTTATGGATGTTTTCTAACTCCAATTGATTTATAAATCTACTTTTCTCTCCTCCAACTAAGGTGTCTATTTCTGTATTGTAAAGTACATATACGTTTTTAGCCCGTTGTAATAAGTGATAAAAGTGATAGGTGTACACCGCATCTTTTTCTTTATAAGTAGGTAGCTTGTTTTCTATTTTAACATCAAACGGTATAAAAGAGTTGTTGGATTTTCCTGACGGTAATATCCCCTCATTAACATTAGAGATTATTATGGTCTCAAAATCTAATACTCTAGATTCTAACATTCCCATGATTTGTAAACCTTGTAGTGGTTCTCCTTGAAAATCTAAGGTTTCTGAGCTTAGTAGTTCTTTAAAGATGCTATAAAGACCTTTGATATCCTTGATGTGTTTATAGGTATCGTTTAGACGCAATATCTCATTAAACAACGTATTGAATCTATATAGATACTCTAATCCTAGTTGGTTTTGTTTTTTGTCTTCAGACAAGTGTTCTTTTATAGTCGCTATAAGCTTAAAGCAGCTATTTAAGCCAGTATTTGCATCGTTATTCCAATTACTAAACAGTAAGGATAAAAGCGTCGCTTCTGTTTTGCAAATAGCTTTTAAATCAGCTTCCGTTAAATAAACTAGATTGTTTTTGTTTATTAACTCCACCAAATCAATAGCACTTCCATTTTTAAACAGTGGTTGTATAAATTGATGCGTTAGTATACTTATTACATCTTTATAGTAATAGGTTAAACTGTTCTTTTTTTGTAAGTTAAAAAGGTGTTCAAACAAAGATGCTAGCGGGATTGATTTTAAAGGGAACCCCATGGTGATGTTTAATGTCTTTACTGATTCTGGAATAGAATTTAATACAGGAATAAGTAAGTTTTCATCTCCTAATACTACAGCTGTTTTTTTTAAGGAAGGATCGTTTGTTGATAAATCTTGTAATATAGATCCAATAGCTTTTGCTTGACCAATATTTTTGGGTACTCCAAAGACAGATATATTTTTCTGACTTTTGTAATGGTTATTTTTCCAATTAAAAGGTGCTGTTTTAAAATGCTCCCAATTGTTTTGATGTTGTCTAATAAATAATCCAGCATCATGTATTTTGTTATCTAAAAAGGATTGGTCTGTATCCCAATAAATCGATGCTAAATCTTCACGTAGTAAATCTTGAATTATATTTTCTTCGGCAGCATTTAAGGCATTAAACCCTAAAAATATATGTTGTTGATTTGTATTATCAATGTAGTTTTTGATGTTATTAAAGGCTTCTCTGTAAAGTAAGCCTTGGTAGCCTTGCTTGTTTTCTATTAGATTTTGTGTGAAGTTTTTATAATAGATAGGAAGCTTGTTCCAAAATTTTAGATAGTTGGTAACTACTTCTGTTTGGTTTGGTTCTAATGACCAATGTTCTAAATCTTGTATTGCTTTTAAATAGTCAAATATTTTTGATTGTGGAATCAGATAACGATCAATTTCATTAAAATCCTGTAAAATTATCTGAGCCCATTTTGAAAACGTGTCAAAATCCTCTCTTTCAGGTTTTGGTGTTAATTGAATATAAGTGTTGTAAAATTGAAATAGTAGTTCTGTATTTGATACTGATTTTAGCTCAGACAGCTCTTCTACAAAAGACTCTATGCTTACTATTTTAGGAGCAAATAGTGTTTGGTCTAAAATTAAACTTAGTTCACGTCTTAAAAATACTCCAGCTCTTCTGCTGGGTAAAATAAAAATAAGGTCGCTAAAATTAGCTTGTTTATTTTTCAGGTCTATTAGTACGTCTTGAATAAAGTTTGTCATTATATAAAAATAAAAAACGCTTCGGTTTCCCGAAGCGTTTTTCTATAAAATTTAATGTTTTGTTTAAACTTATTTTCTAAGTTTAACTTCTACACGTCTGTTGTTAAATCTTCCAGCCTTAGTAGTGTTACTATCGATTGGGTAATCTTCACCAAATCCGTAAGCGTTTAATCTTTGAGAACTAATTCCGTTTTCGATTAAGTAAGCCATTACAGCGTTAGCTCTAGAGTCAGATAAAGTTTGGTTAGAAGTTTTGCTTCCAACACTATCAGTGTGACCTTCGATTGTAAAGTTAGACTCTGGGTATTCTTTTAAGATAGCAGTAATAGACTGTAGTACAGAAAAAGTTTCTGATCTAAAGCTAGATTTACCAGTATCAAATAAGATAGTTTTAGCATAGCTATTTAACTTGTCTAATACAACTTGAGTTGGAGCAGCAGCAACTTCAGGACAACCTTTGTTTGCAACAGTACCTACAACTTTAGGACAGTTATCATCTTTGTCTAATACACCGTCTCCGTCAGTATCAGGCCAAGGACATCCACTGTTTGCAGCAGGACCAGCTTCACTTGGACACTTATCTTTAGCGTCAGTTACACCATCACCATCAGCATCAGGACAACCTTTTAAAGATTTTAATCCTTTTACTTGTGGACAGTCATCGTTGTTATCAGAAACACCATCACCATCAGTATCAGGACATCCGTTAAATTCAGCTAAACCAGCTACTTCAGGACAAGTATCTTTAGAATCTTCGATTCCATCACCATCAGCATCAGGACAACCGTTGAAAGCTTCTAATCCAGGTACATCAGGACAAGCATCGTTTTTGTCATATATTCCGTCACCATCTGTATCAGTTCCTCCAAATCTTACAGTAAGACCTGCAGAATGTTGGAAATGCTTAGTTAAGTAGTCTTCAAAAGAGTGCTTATATTTAGACTCAACAAATAAACCAATGTTATCAGAAAACCAGTAAGTTAAACCTAAAGAAGCATTTAAAGTTCCTGCTCCAACAGCATTGTTAGAACCTGCTACTGTAGAAAACGTATTGTAAGTTCCTTCTTCAATCCATGTGTAACCACCACCAATTCCGATAGCTGGATCTAATTTTTTTGAACCAATAACTTCTCCTAAGTGGTATCTTACATTAGCATCAAGTGCATAGTAAGCTAAATCACTAACTCCTAAACTAGGGTTTGAAGTATTTTCTCCCCATTTTGTAAGTCTGTTTAAAGAACCTCCAGCTTGTACTGAAAAGTTGTCTCCTACATACTTAGATACAGAGATAGTAGATAAAGAAGGTAAAATACTCCAGTGATCTTCAGCATTGAAGAACTCATCAAAGTAATCTCCTTGAGGCATGTTTTCTCCTACTGGATAAACATCTACTGCGTTAATACCGAAGTTGATTGCCCACGGATTGTTTTCATTTTGAGCCATAACGTTACCCATACTTGTAAGTAGTAACATTGTGAACAATAATCTGCTAAGATTTTTCATATTCAAAAGTTTAATTTTTAAGTGTTAATTAAAAGCAAAAATAAGTTGTTATATATTATTAACAAAGACAAATATATAAAAATATTGATTATTTGGTGCTTTTGTTTATCTATTATAGAATCTTTCTAGATAATTTCCAGTGCTTTACCTACTTTTATGAAGGCTGCAATGGCTTTTTCTAATTGTTCTTTTGTATGCGCAGCGGATAGTTGCACGCGTATTCTTGCTTTATCTTTTGGTACTACTGGGAAAAAGAATCCAATGACATAAATTCCTTCTTTTAATAACATGTTTGCCATAGTCTGAGATAATTTAGCGTCATATAACATTACAGGTACAATTGCAGAGTCACCATCTATGATATCAAATCCTGCTGCTTTCATTCCTTTTTTGAAAAAAGCAGTGTTTTCTTCTAATTGGTCACGTAAAGTATTGTCATTAGATAACATATCAAAGACTTTAATCGAAGCACCAACAATTGCTGGGGCTAAAGAATTTGAAAATAGATACGGTCTAGATCGTTGACGTAGTACTTCTATTATTTCTTTTTTACCAGTTGTATAACCGCCCATCGCACCTCCAAGTGCTTTTCCTAACGTTCCGGTAATAATGTCAATTTTACCCATTACTCCTTTTTCTTCTAAAGTACCTCGACCAGTTTCTCCTATGAATCCAGCAGAGTGGCACTCGTCAATCATAATCATAGCATCATATTTTTCTGCTAAGATTGTTATTTGATCTAAAGGTGCTACAAGTCCGTCCATTGAAAACACTCCGTCAGTTACGACGATTTTAAAACGAGCTCCATTTTTATTTGCATCAATTAGTTGTTGCTCTAAATCTGCCATGTCATTATTTTTGTAACGATAGCGCGCTGCTTTACATAATCTAACACCATCAATAATAGAGGCGTGGTTTAAAGAATCTGATATAATAGCATCTTCTTTTCCTAATAAAGGTTCAAACACACCACCGTTAGCATCAAATGCTGCAGCGTATAGTATTGTGTCTTCAGTTCCATAAAAATCAGATATTTTTTGCTCTAAAGTTTTGTGTATATCTTGAGTACCGCAAATAAAACGTACAGAAGACATCCCGAATCCATGAGTATCCATTGTGTCTTGTGCAGCTTTTATAACGTCTGGATGTGAGGATAGTCCTAAATAGTTGTTAGCACAAAAGTTTAAAACACGTTCTCCTGTGTTTAAAGTAATTTCTGCACCTTGAGCAGAAGTTATAATGCGTTCTTCTTTAAAAAGCCCATTGTCTTTTATGTCTTGTATTTCTTTTTGGAGATGTTCTTTTATATTGCTGTACATATGTCGTATTTTAGTTTTGCAAATTTAGTAATGTTTTTCTTTAAGATAATGGTTGTGATTTTTCTTTTATGTTAATACGTTACTATTTTTATAGCGTCATTAACATAAATCAGTATTTTTTTGTCTACTGTAAAATTCATTTCTTTTAAAATATCAGAATACGTTTCTAATTGTTGTTGGTATTTGGGATCTGGTAATCCTGTTTTATAATCTATAATAGTGGCTGTGTTATCTTTTATAGCTAAACGGTCAGGTCTTATTATTGTTCCAGATTTAGAGATAATATCACGTTCATTATATATAGTGTATTCTGTGCTATAATAATCTTTGAGCTCTGGGTGGTTAATAATAGTATTTATGGTGTCTTTTAATAGTAAAGCTTGTTCTTTATTAATAATTCCAGAGTTGATATAATCTTTAATTACGGCAGGCACCTCTTTTTCAGTATTAATTTCTGCCATAATATCATGAATTAAATTACCTTTTTCAATTGCATTTTGTTGTTCTGTATCCCATAAGTATCCAGATTTGGTGATAATTTTAATATCATGATCCTGCTTGGCAACACTAATAAACTGTTCTGTTTCTTGAGTTGTTTCAGGCTTTTCTTCTGGTACTACCTCACGGTTTTGCTGTCCAAAGCTATACTCTAATTGACTATCATTCCATAAGCCTTGTTGCATTAGGTAATTCATTAATAGTCCAGAGTAACTGTCAAATTTAACACCGGTTTTAGTTTGGTTTTCTTTTTTAGAAATTATATATAATTGTTCGATTGGTCGTGTTAAGGCTACATATAACAGATTCATGTTGTCTAATTCCTGTTCCGATCTATGTTTTAAATAGATAGATTCTCCTATGTCACCAAAGTCTTCAAAATCTTTATTAAAGTTAATTAGTGTTTTTGAAAAGCCATTAAATTGGCTTTGGTCTAACGGAAACCATTCTTTTGGTTCCATCTCTCTATAAATTTCCAATTGCGCATATGGGAAAATTACTACCGGAAACTCTAGTCCTTTGGATTTATGAATCGTCATAATCTGAATGGCATTTTGGTTACTTGGCGATACAATATTTAAACTGTCTTTTTTAGTGTCATAATAATCCAAAAATCCTGGGATGTCCGAAATCTTCTTTTGTGAAAACTCTAAAATAATATCTAAAAAATACTGGATATAGGCATTCGATTTTTTGGTCAGGTTAAATCCCCTCACTATACTTTCCGCTAAATCGTATAAAGACAACTGAACTAATTGTGTTGGGTCACAATCAATATCAAATAACTTAAAGCTCTCAAAAAACGCTTGGAGCGGTAAATTTAAATGTGTTTTAAAAAACTGATGTTTATCTTCAATAGCATTTAGACTAGCAATATAGTCTAAGACTTTAATCTTGACCTCAAGATTATTAGGGTTAACTAGTAATCTAAAAATATTTACAACAAGTCTAACATCCTCAGAGTTGTTGATAAGCATGGTTTCAGAGGATGTAATACGCACGCCTTTGTCGCTTAAATATTCGGCTATTGCAACACCTTCTTTTTTCTTTCTAACTAATATGCAAATATCCTTAAGGTTGTAATTGTTTTCTAAACACTTGTTTATGGTTTCAAATACAGTTTCCGGATATAATTGGTTTATATCATCTTCGCTTTGTATGTCCAGAAAATTTAGGTTTACATAGCCTTCATGTTTTATTACTGGTTTTTGTTTGGCCTTATTGTATAAGTCAGAATAGTCAGGACTGCTAAAGCTGGTTTGCGATAAATAATCAAAAAACTGATTATTAAATTCAATAACATTTTTATAACTCCTATAATTATATTCTAGTCTTACTACTTCTTTTTCGACAGGAAAAGGGTTGTCTTCTTTTGTTAGGCCAATAAACTGTTCTGCTTTTCCACCTCGCCATCTATAAATGGCCTGTTTAGCATCACCGACTAACATAGCGGTTCCTTGTTCTCCTTTTAGATTCTGTCCGGTAAGCGTGTTTTCTATTAGCGGAATCAAGTTTTCCCATTGCATTTGTGACGTGTCCTGAAACTCGTCAATAAAATAATGTCTAAACTTTTCGCCTAAACGCTCATATATAAAAGGCGTCGGTTGGTTTTTTATTTCTTTACTAATTAAAGTGTTGAATTCTGATATTAGTAATTTGTTTTCGTCTTCTTTTATTAGTGTTAACTCTTTATTAATAGCGTTTAAGACGGATAATGGTGTTACATTTTTGTAAACCGCTCTTAAGAATTTGACATCTAAAACAGTTGTTTTTATTTTGTGATAAACGGTTTCTATTTGCGGTAAAAGCTGATCTATTGCTTGCGCTTTCGCGGAATCTAATGTTTTTGTGTAGAGTTTGCCTTCTGCTATGTTATTTGCTAATTGATTGTCGTAAATTTTATAAAATTCTAAATTAGAAATCTTTACAAAATGATTAAATAGCGTTCCTCTAGAAAAACTTTTTTGATCTAATCCATTGGCTTCAAATACAGATAATAAATTGTTGGCTAATTCTGCAATTAGCACCTCTTGATTAGCAATCTGTTTAATAAGTTGCGACTTCAGGCCACTAAAATCTTCTAGCGTTTTATGCTTTATGCTTTCTAAATGTGGTAAATCGTTATCGTTAATTAAAAGTTTTGCAATGGTGTTAAAATCTCTAGAGACATCCCAGCTCTTGTCGTCATCTGCTTTTTCTAGAGCAAAATCTATTAACACTTTGGTTAGCTTTTTATCTGTTCCAGCTTTAGCAATTAAACTGTCTACAGCTTGACTTAGTAAAGAAGGTGTGTCTAGCTCGACTTCAAAATTTATCGGAATCTTTAAATCATGTGCAAACGTCCTAATTAATTTGTGATTAAAACCATCAATAGTAGAAATATCAAAAGCGGCATAATTATGCATGATTGTATTTAGCAAAACAATGGCTTTTTGATGGACATCTTTTGGTTGCAATGCTAACTCTTCTGTAATAGCTTTAAACATCCCATTTGTGTCTGCGCTAATCTCTGGGTCAGAAAACTGTTTTAAGGTGTCTAAAATTCTAGTTTTCATCTCGCCAACCGCTTTATTGGTAAAGGTTATAGCTAATATTTGTTTGAAGCCATCGTTGTAAGTTGCGGTAAATAATAATTTTAAATACTCCTTAACTAATGCAAAGGTTTTTCCGCTTCCTGCGGAGGCATCGTAAACTTTAAAAGGAGTTGTTTTAGACATTTAATTTTTAATTTTAGACAAGATAATAACAATATTATGGTTGTTAAATTTATTTCAAAACAATCTGTAATAATTAATTTCTGGTGTTAAAATATTATTAAATAGAATTAATAGAGTCCTTAAATATTTTTGATTGAAAGCTTTAATGTTTATTTTTGATAAAATTGAATATTAATATTTAAAACATACAATCATGGCATTTGAATTACCAAAATTAAAATATGCGTATGATGCATTAGAACCAAATATCGATGCACGTACAATGGAGATACACCACACTAAGCACCATAACGGTTACACAACTAAATTAAATGCTGCTATAGAAGGAACTGATTTAGAAGGAAAATCTATCGAAGATATTCTTGCTAACTTAGATATGAAAAATATGGCTGTTAGAAATAATGGTGGAGGTTTTTATAACCACTCATTATTTTGGGAAGTTATGAATCCAGAGGGAAAAGGACGTTTGTCAGGAGATTTAAAAGATGCTATTGAAGCAGCTTACGGATCTTTTGAAGCTTTTAAAGATGCTTTTAGTAAAGCAGCAGCAACACAATTTGGTTCAGGTTGGGCTTGGTTATGTGTGCATAAAGGAGGTAAGGTTGAAGTATGTTCTACTCCAAACCAAGACAACCCATTAATGCCAGGTGTAACTTGCGAAGGAACTCCAATCTTAGGATTAGATGTTTGGGAGCATGCTTACTACTTAAACTACCAAAACAGAAGACCTGATTATATTGATGCTTTCTTTAATGTAATTAACTGGAACGAAGTGGAAAGACGTTACGCAGAAGCTAAATAAGCTTTAAAACGTTTATAAAATAGAAAAAGCAGATTCATTTGAATCTGCTTTTTTTTATGCTATAAATTGTATGTTTTGCTTAATTTTTGGCAAATAAAAAAGGAGAACGAGAGTTCTCCTTTTTTGCCCCAAATCTACCATGAACTTAACCTACTTATGTTATGGTAAGCTCAAATATAACGACAATTAAATTGACTTGTTGTATATTATGGTTAAAACGTAAATATAATCGGTTAACTGATTTGATGTAAGAAAATAGCTTGGTTTAATAAGCACGTTCTTTATTTCCTTCGTAAAAATTAATAAATGCTCTGTTAACCACTCTGTTACCTCCAGCAGTTGGATAATTTCCTGTAAAGTACCAATCTCCTAAATGATCAGGGATGGCTTTATGTAAATTAGATACTGGTTGAAAGATAATTTCTACTTCCGCCTTTACTGATTCGTCTGTTAATAGCTCAGATATTTTAGCCGAAATCTCCTCAGTAGTAAACTGATCGTATATTTCGTTTACAAAATTCTTAACATCTTTATCTGCTAATGTTTCTTGTGCTTTACACCTGTGGTACACTTCTTCTACTAAGTCATACTTACCGTTTTCTTTAAGTAAGGCTAAAGCAGCGTTAAAAGCAACTAAAGTTTCTAGATTAGCCATGTCAATACCATAGCAATCAGGAAAACGTATTTGTGGTGCTGAGGATACAATTACAATCTTTTTAGGATGTAATCTGTCCATCATTTTAATAATACTCTTTTTTAAGGTTGTACCACGCACAATACTATCATCAATAATAACCAAGTTATCTGTTGGTTTGATAACACCGTAAGTGACATCGTAAACGTGTGCAACCAAGTCATCACGACTACTGTCTTCCGTAATAAAGGTTCTTAGTTTTACATCCTTTATAGCTATTTTCTCGATACGAGGTCTTTCTTTTAAAATAGAAGTCACTTCATCTGCAGATAATTTTCCATTACCGTTTAAAATAGCCTTTGTTTTCTTTTCATTTAAATGCTCTTCTACAGTTTCAATCATTCCGTAAAATGATGTTTCTGCTGTATTTGGTATGTATGAAAACACCGAGTTTTCTGTGTCATTATCAATTGCCTTTAAAACTTTAGGCATTAATAAACGCCCTAACATTTTACGTTCTTGATATATTTCGGCATCACTTCCTCTTGAAAAGTAAATACGCTCAAAACTACATGATTTGCGTTCTAAAGGTTCTAATATTTTTTTAATTGAAACAGCACCCGATTTTTTAGAGATTAAAGCATGACCAGGGGTTAACTCCTTAACATCATCAAACTCTACATTAAATACCGTTTGTATTACTGGACGCTCTGAAGCGACAACAACAATCTCGTCATCGGTATAGTAATATACTGGACGTATTCCTGCAGGATCACGAAGCACAAAAGCATCTCCATGTCCAATTAAACCAGCCATAGCATAACCACCATCCCAGTTTTTTGCAGCACGTCTTAATATTTTAGCAATTTTTAAACGTTCTGCTATTAATGGAGAGCACTCATGCTTACCATAACCTTCGTTTTTAAGTTCTTTATAAATTTTGCTTACCGCATCATCTAAAAAGTGACCTATTTTTTCCATTATAGTAATGGTGTCTGTATATTCTTTTGGATGTTGACCAAGATCAACTAAACTTTGAAAAAGCTCTTTAACATTAGTCATGTTAAAGTTACCAGCTAAAATAAGGTTACGGTGCATCCAGTTATTTTGTCTTAAAAAAGGATGAACACTTTCTACACTGTTTTTGCCAAAAGTACCATAACGTACGTGACCTAATAAAAGCTCTCCAATATATGGGATGTGCTTTTTTTGAAGCTCAACACTGTCTTGGTATTCTGGATGATCTGCTAATTCTTTATTAATACGGTCATTAATTTGAGCAAAAATATCCTGAATAGGTTGTTGTGCGATAGAGCGTACACGACTAATGTAACGTTCTCCTGGTAATGTGTCCATTTTAATACTTGCAAAACCAGCACCATCTTGACCACGATTGTGTTGCTTTTCCATCATTAAATACATTTTATTTACACCATAAAATGCACTACCATATTTCTCTTTGTAAAATTCTAACGGTTTACGTAATCTAATAAGTGCAATTCCGCACTCGTGTTTTAAAGCATCACTCATTGTTGTTGTGTTGTGAGTTGTTTTATTAAAATAATAAAAATAAAAAACGCGCTCATAATTATGAGCGCGTTAGTTTATGTTAATTCTATATCGAACTGTGTCAGTTTTTTAAACTCCAGCAAACGTGTATTGACTTCCTCTTTTTTCAAGGTTACCATGCGCTCTGTTCCAAATTTCTCCACACAAAAAGAAGCTAAAGTAGATCCGTAGATTACTGCGTTTTTCATGTTTTCAAAACTAATATCTCCAGTGCTTGCTAAATATCCAGCAAATCCACCAGCAAAAGTATCTCCAGCTCCTGTTGGATCAAAGACTTCTTCTAATGGTAAAGCAGGTGCGTAAAACATATGGTCATCATGGAAAAGTAAAGCACCGTGCTCTCCTTTTTTAATAACTACATATTTTGGTCCCATTTCATGAATCTTTCTAGCAGCAACTACTAAACTGTATTCTCCAGTTAATTGTCTTGCCTCTTCATCATTAATAGTAATAACATCCACATTTTTAATTACTGAAATTAAATCATCTAAAGCGATGTCCATCCAGAAATTCATAGTGTCTAAAATAGCTAATTTTGGCTTTTTAGTCATTTGGTCTAAAACACCTTGTTGTACTAAAGGGTGTAAATTACCTAACATCACGATCTCTGCATCACGATAATTTTCAGGAACTACAGGATTAAAATGCTCTAATACATTTAATTCTGTAGCTAACGTATCACGAGAATTCATATCATTATGATATTTTCCACTCCAGAAAAAGGTTTTACCGTCTTTTACAATTTCGATACCTTCGATATTTACATTTCTATCTGTTAAAAGATCTAAATATTCCTGAGGAAAATCTCCTCCAACAACAGATACTGCTGCTTGATCTACATTAAAGTTTGCTGCAGACAACCCTATATATGTTGCTGCTCCACCTAGAATTTTATCGGTTTTACCAAAAGGAGTTTCTATAGCGTCAAATGCTACTGTACCTACTATTACTAACTTGCTCATAAATGGCTTTAAAATTTAGTGCAAACTTACGTAAAATATATTCTGTAAAAAAGTGGAATCTATTGAAAGAAACGCTAATTATTTTCGACCAAAGTCTGCAGGGATTTCACCCCAAGCTTTGGTGTGGTTTTAAAAATTGTGATTAAATTTTAATAAGAGAGAACGACTTAATAAGTCACTACTAAATGTGTTGATAGAAACATCATTGTTTTGAATTTGTAAAAAACTGTTCTCGTTAGTTAGATTGGAAGCAGAAATGCTTAATTGCCAATCTTTGTTTTTTGGTTTATACCAGATTTCTGTATCTATAAAAGTGAAGTTATCTGACCTTTTCTTTAAATTGGGTATAAAAAAGTTTGCAGTTAAAGTGCCATATATTTCCTTTGATGGTTTGTAAATTATCTTAAAATTATTTTGAAATGTACTATTCGTGAATGTAAGTTCGCTTAATGTTTTACTGTAGTCGTGAGTGGTTTCATTTTCAAAATTTAGTTGTGTAGAAAAAGCTGTTTTTAAAAATAATTGACTCTTAGTGTGATTAGTTTTATTACTTCGTAATTGAGAGTTGTTAACTATGTTTTTATAGTTAAAAAGAGAGTGAAATGTGTTTAGTTTAATATTTGTATTTAAAGCGGGAATAAATTTTGAATAACTAAGATTAAAATTGGTGCTTTCTGTCGCTTCTGGTAAGAAGAAAAAGTTAACTGTATTTGAATTGGAAGTTATAATTGTATTTGAGAAAAAATTGCCTTCTTGTTTTGTGTAATTTACACCAAACATAATTTGAGATTGATTAAAAAGATCATTCAGGTTATACGCAAGGCTATAAGATTGGTTTTTTTGCAGTGTAATGTCAGGTATGTTACTAAGTAGTGTCCTGTTATTTATTAAAATGTTTCCCGTGTATAAATATTGAATTGGATTAGTGTTTTTATTAAGGCCTAAATTACTGGATAAAAAAGAAACAGAGTTAATCTTGTAAAAAAGAGTCAGAGAGGGTTCAAAAACTAAAATATTAGAGGTTTGTTGGTTGTTTAAAATATGATTATTTAATTTTTGATTAATTAGTCGTAATGAAACATTAGGGGTTAATTTCAATTTACCTACATTCCAGTTATAAGAGCCTGTTGCGTAAGCTGTTTTTTTTGAGTAATTTAAATCATTGTTTCTGTTGTTGTATAGTACAGAGTTGTCTTCCGATAGATTAATAAGGTTGGAGTTAAATGGTTGGTTAGCAAATAGTACTCCCGAAGAAAAACTGTATTTGTTATTTTTTATAATACCTAAAAAAGTTGATTTTAACTCAAATACAGTTTTTTTCTGATTGCTGTTTTGATTGTCATAAGTGTTACTGTTTGTGTTTAAAAAAGACGGATTTATGTTGTATTCCTGATTTAAGTTATTTGTAGAAAAATGCAAATCTACCTGTAAGGCTTTTTGTTTTGATAATCTTTTAGTGTATTCTATATGTTGTTTTACAAAAGTATTTTTTGAGTTAAGATTAGTGTTGAAACTTGTGTTTTGGTTAGACGTAATTGATGATGCTGTTTCAATGTTTTCATCTCTAGCACTTATTGTATAACGAAAAAGTGATGATTTAGAATTAAAATATTTTAATTCTAAATCACCTCTGTATTGTATTGGTTTTTTTGATGTATTTATATTGTCAAAAGTATTAAATACATCATTGTTAAAAGTAAAGCTGCTTTTGGAAAGTTGAATAGTTTGTATTTTGTCTTGAATATAATATAAATTGACTTTTGCTTTTAATTTTTTGTCAAAATTGAAAATATTATTGTAGCTACTAAATAGTTGATTGTTAATATTTGCTCTTCTTTCTCCTAATACATTTAAAATAGAAACTTCGGGTATGATTTTTTCTGAGAAATAGTCTAATTCTTGTAAGATTTCCATATTGCTAGCTTGGGAAGAAAAATTAAAAGGAGAATTGTTTAAACCGACGTTATTAAATGAAATGGTACCAAACGATTTATAATATTTATTTATTCCTAATAAATTTAAAGAAGAGTTGTTTGCGATTTTACTTGAGTCTTTAAAATCGCCAAGTCCTAATTCTAAATTACCAGAGACGTCTGTTTTGTTTTTCTTTAGCTTTAAGTTTAATGCTACCTTTCCGTCTTGGTCTAAGCCTTTTAACAATGAGTTATTAGAATAATTTTCTATAGCTTCTACCTCTTCGACCATATCAACATTAATATTTTTTGTGCCTAAAGTGTAATTGTAACCAAAAAGATTATCTCCTTCTAGGGTTACTGTTTCAATTAGTTTTCCATTATATTTAATTAAACCAGAAGTTTCATTTACCTCAATACCTGGTAGCTTTTTTAAAATGTCTTGAAGTTTTCTTTCTGTGCCATCCTTATAAGAGTTGATGTTATATTGTACGGTGTCATGTTTTATTTTAAATGGGGCTTTTTTTCCTACTATAAATACTTCGTCTAAATTGTTAGTTTCCTCTTTGATCATATAAATACTTCGTTCAAAAACATCGTTAGAATCTTTGATAGTAATCTTTTCAGAGTATGTGACGTAGCCAATTACGAGTATTTCAAAAATAAGGTCCTCAGAGTATGTCTTTTTCAAGGCGTAAGAAAAATCACCTTTTTTTACAAGGTGGAATTCAGAGATTATATTGGGTTTTGAAGCTTTTTTTACTAATAGTTTTGCGCTTAAAGGGTTGTTGTTCTTATCTTTAATAGTTCCTTTTAAGATCTGGGAATAAGTATTATTAACAATAAAAAAGAATAAAATTATTATTAACCTATTATATAAGTTAATTTTCATTTTGAGACTCGCGCAGTTTTTCAAAATCTTTATCAGCTGTGTAGTCTTTGTCGTTTTCTTCAATGTAACGTTCTATACCCATACGCGGTGAAATGATGCTAGTTTTGAAGTCAGATTCAGTAGTATATTTACTAAGCGCTATTGCCTTTTTTTTATATAAATCTTTAAATTGTTGCCAGGTCACAAATTTATCGTTTTCAAAAGGGTTTTTTGTGTTGTGTAATTTTATTTTGTGACTTTTGATTTGTGATGCTTTAAAGCTAATAAAAGGCTCTTGTGTTTCTATCTGTAAAATCATTCCTGGTAAGCCGTCATATTTCCATGGTCCTCCAATTGGTAATTCGGAGCTAAACCAAGCTCTATAATTTCTTCCTCTAAAGGTTGTTTCTGCTAATTGACAATTGAAGCCCAGAATTTTTTTAGTTTCTTTGGTTATGCTCCAGTTAAAAATTGTTAGAGAGTCTTTTATTGTAAAATCTTTAAATGCGATAGTTCCCTTTGAAAAAAGCTTATTTTTATAATAATTTTTATAAACTAAACTTATGTTTTTTCCTTTTGGGTCGAAGTAAAAAATAGCGTCATCATCATCATCGTTTATTAAATCGTTTGAAAAATTAGTTGCATTGTTGTTTGCGAAAACAGAAATGTTATGTTCAGTGAAAATTTTTAGTTTATAATTTGAAGTAATTGTTTTTGTTGAATTTTGAGGCGTCAGAACTCTAATAAAATCTATTTCAAAGATTCGTGTAGAATCTTTTTGAGCATAGCTAAATAAAGATTGGATTAGTAAAAATGAAAACAGTATATTTTTTAACATAATTAAGTAATTAATTAATTTAACTTTAGGTTTGTTTTTAAGCAAACCTAAAGTTTTGTATTGAGGTTAATTAGCAGATATAACAGATTGTACTCTATTTCTTAGTTTGGCTATGCAGTTACCTGCTGCTGTAAAGCAGTCTCCCGCAGTAGACATTCCTGAAAATGAATAAGTCTCTCCTGTTTCGCTGTTTGTTGCAGTTGCCCAACAAGTTCTAGTACATGAGTCATCTTTAGAATTGTAAGTAGCTTCTATGTTAAATTTAGAAGTTATATCTAATTCTTTTGCTATTTCAACTGAGTTCTTGGCAAAATTTGTACCGCATAAAGTTAATGCTAAAATAATTAACGTTTTTTTTATAATATTTAGTTTTTAAAATTAGTAATTTAAACCTTGCGCAAAGTTATTTGTAATACATCTCTGACAAATCTATTAAATGATTTTAATCTTTCAAAACCGAAAATAGAATAATTTAACCCTTTTTTAGGGTAGAACTATTATTTTAATACATTTGTGTAAAAACTAATATTTAATGAATACAGTTATTGGTGAAAGAATAAGAAGTCTAAGATTGGGCAAAGGTAAGACGCAGGAGGATTTAGCAGAGGTTTTAAAAATATCTCAATCTGCATATGCAAGAATTGAAAGTGGTAATAGCAACTCTTGGGCAACACATTTATTGGCTATTAGCCAGTTTTTCGAGATTAAACCAGAAGATATTACAAAACAAGATCACATAAAAGTTGATACCATCAATACTAATAATGGTGCATTATACAATAGCGGTACAATTAACCAGCTATCTGAAAAGTTAATTGAACAGTTTGAGATCAGGTTACAAGAGCAAAGTATTTTAATAAATGAGCTTAAAGCAAAAATTGGACAATTAGAAAGTTAACATCTTTTATTTTCGACCAAAATCTGCAGGGATTTCACCCCAAGCTTTGGTTTCCCATTTAACTATCGTGGTTTTATAATCGTTTTCTTTTAGCCAATTAACTGCGCGATCTACTAAATCGTACACCGGTTTGTTTTTTGCGTTACGTTCTAGTTTGCTATTACACGTTTTTTTGCGCACCCAACTCATAGCGGTTTTAGAGTCTGTATATATAAGTAAGTCGCTATTATGTTTTTTTAAAAAACTTAAACCATGCACTAACGCTAAAAATTCGCCAATATTATTGGTGCCTTCAGCAAAAGGACCTTGTTTAAATAGTTGTTTTTTAGATTTTGTTTCTACGCCACGATATTCCATTATCCCGGGATTACCAGAAGAGGCTGCATCTACAGAAATAGAATTATAATTTGGACGCCCAATTTTTTTAAGCTGTTCATGGCTTAACTCGCTTTTAAAGCCTTCCTTTTTTCCAATGTAGTCAAAGTAGTTTCCTTTTAAGGCGGCTTTGGCAGCGTCAAACGTAGCAAAGGATTTGTATTGCGCTCCAGGATAATCTTTGATTTGCGCTTTGCAATCATTCCAAGATTCAAAAACGCCTTTATGATGTCCTTGCCAAACGGTGTAATATTTTTTCTTCTTTTTACCCATTTTTTAATTTCCGCTTAAGCGTAAACGGTATTGTTTTATCTTAAATCAGTTAAAGTTATATTATACGTTGTATAAAGTACTTTGATTAGAGTTGATCTACTAACTTAATAATTTATTTACGACTTCCGGAAAATGTTTCATTTCTAATTCATGAATCTTTTCTGCGACGTCCAAAGCTGTATCTGAAGCTAAAACCTCACATTTAGCCTGAAAAATTACAGCGCCTTCATCATAATGTTCGTTTACATAATGTATTGTGATCCCTGTTTCTGTTTCTTTATTAGCTACAACAGACTCGTGCACATACATTCCGTACATGCCTTTTCCTCCAAATTTTGGCAATAATGCAGGGTGTACGTTTATAACCTTGTTTGGGAAGTGTTTTAGGATGTTTTCTGGAAATTTCCATAAAAAACCAGCCAATACAATTAAGTCTGGTTGGTTAACTTTTAATAGGTTTAAGACATCATCTGTTGCTGTAAAGGCTGTTTTGTTAAACGATAACCCGCTAACTTTTAGTTTTTTACAACGATCTAAGACTTTGGCATGAGGATTGTTAGTTAATACCTGAATAACAGACGCATTGTCTCTATTTTGAAAAAACCTTATTAAATTTTCAGCATTACTTCCGCTACCGGACGCAAAAATTACTACACGTTTCATTTTCTATTTTCAATGTTAAATTCTTCAAACAAAAAAAGCAATAATTATTAACAATTACGGGCTAAAATCGAAATTCTTCGATTTAAATAATTAAATTCGTAGCACATTTTTAAAGTAAACGTGTGTTTTAAAATAAAGTTTTTTATTTTTGCCCCTTAATTAAAACTAAAAAAATTAAAATTATGTCAGACATTGCATCAAGAGTAAAAGCGATTATCGTAGACAAATTAGGTGTTGATGAAAACGAAGTTGTAACTGAAGCTAGCTTCACGAACGACTTAGGAGCAGATTCATTAGATACTGTAGAATTAATCATGGAATTTGAAAAAGAATTCGATATCCAGATTCCAGATGACCAAGCAGAGAACATTGCTACAGTAGGTCAGGCTGTATCTTATATTGAAGCTGCTAAATAAGCACAATATTTATGGAACTTAAGCGAGTAGTAGTTACAGGGTTAGGAGCGTTAACGCCAATTGGAAACACTAAGGACGAGTATTGGTCTGGTCTTATTAGTGGTAAAAGTGGTGCCGCACCTATTACATATTTTGATACTGAAAAGTTCAAGACAAACTTTGCTTGCGAGTTAAAAAATTTCGTGGCAACTGATTTTCTAGATAGAAAAGAAGCCCGCAAAATGGACAGGTTTACGCAGTACGCAATGGTCGCATCTGATGAGGCTATTGCGGACTCTAAACTAGACTTAGAGACCGTTAACAAATTAAGAGTTGGTGTTATTTGGGGCGCTGGAATTGGTGGTTTAGAAACATTTCAAAATGAAGTGTTAAATTTTGCTGCTGGTGATGGTACACCTAGATTTAATCCATTCTTTATCCCTAAGATGATTGCAGACATTGCACCCGGAAACATTTCTATTAAGAATGGTTTTATGGGTCCTAATTACACAACTGTATCTGCATGTGCTTCTTCTGCTAACGCAATGATTGATGCCTTAAACTACATACGTTTAGGACATTGTGATGTTATTGTAACAGGTGGTAGTGAAGCAGCAGTGACAATTGCTGGAATGGGAGGATTTAATGCTATGCATGCTTTATCAACTAGAAACGAAAGCCCACAAACAGCATCAAGACCTTTTGATGGTACACGTGATGGTTTTGTTTTAGGTGAAGGTGCCGGAGCAATTATTCTAGAAGAATATGAGCACGCAAAAGCAAGAGGCGCAAAAATATATGCAGAGGTTTTAGGAGGCGGAATGTCTTCTGATGCTTATCATATGACAGCACCACATCCGGAAGGAATTGGTGTAATAGCAGTTATGAAAAACTGTTTAGAAAATGCTGGTTTAAAACCAGAAGATGTGGATCACATCAACACACACGGAACATCTACACCTTTAGGTGATGTTGCCGAGTTAAAAGCGATTAAAGAGGTTTTTGGCGATCATGCTAAAAACATCAATATAAATTCTACAAAGTCTATGACTGGTCACTTGTTAGGTGCAGCTGGTGCTATTGAGTCTATTGCTGCTATTTTAGCAATGGAACATGGTATTGTTCCGCCAACAATTAATCACGTTACACCAGACGAAAACATAGATTCTGAATTAAACTTGACACTTAACACCCCACAAAAAAGAGAGATTAAAGTTGCTATGAGCAATACTTTTGGATTTGGAGGTCACAATGCTTGTGTGTTGTTTAAAAAATTAGATTAAGTTTTTAAATGAAAAGAATTCGTAACATATTTAATTCCCAATCTAATCAAGATGGGAATTTTTTTATTGCTATTTCTAAGATTTTAAAATTTAAACCTAAGACTTTAAAGTTTTATCAGACTGCCTTTACGCATCGTTCCATGAACATTAAAGATGACAAAGGGCATATTATTAATTACGAACGCTTAGAGTTTTTAGGAGACGCTATGCTTAGCGCTGTTATTGCACATCATTTATACATGGAAGTACCAGGTGGTGATGAAGGTTACTTAACTAAAATGAGATCTAAAATTGTAAGTCGAGAGCATTTAAATGAACTTGGTAAGGATTTAGGATTAATTAAATTAGTAGAAAGTAAAATACCTAAAGGCCAATTTGGCGATAATATCCATGGTAATCTTTTTGAAGCTTTAATTGGAGCCATTTATTTAGATAGAGGTTATAAAAACTGCGATAAATTTATACAAAAGCGCGTCATTAATCCTTACGTTGATATCGAGAAATTAGAAGGCAAAGTAATTAGTTACAAAAGTCTGTTGATTGAGTGGTGTCAAAAAGAGAAAAAAGTATTTGATTACAATGTGTATGAAGATACCGGTAATGACGATGTTAAACATTTTTCTGTAAAATTATCTATAGACAAAAAAGTTATAGCTAAAGCTAGAGCAACGTCTAAGAAAAAAGCAGAAGAAAAAGCATCAAAACGTGCTTATTTTGCATTACAATCTCAAATCAATAAAGCAGGATTTATTTAAATAAATCTACAACGCTTTAATTCTTATTATTCAGTACTTTACTATAACGTTTTCGTAATAATTTCATGTTAAGATTACGTAAAACACACCAATACTTAGTGTTTAAATGCTATATTTACATTTAATTTTGTAATTAAAATGGCTATTCGAAAACTCTCTTTAGACGACTTTTTAGAAGAAGAGCATTACGCATTAATTGGAATTCATTGCGTAATAGAAGATTATAGATTAGCATTTTTAATAAACAGGGCATTGGATATTACCCTTAAAAGGAGAAAGGATGATATTACCAATCCAAGTTTAAATACAAATTACGCGCTTTTTGAGTGGTTTGACTGCAAACAATTAACTACATACCATTTGGTAGCTAATACATGCAAGGTGCAATATACTAACTTAGAACAGCAATCAAATTCGTTATTTGGAGAAGACACTTCGGGAGCAACTAATTTTTATTTGCTACCAGAGTATAAGAAAGTCAATTTCTTGCTTAAAATCGAAACCGAATTTCAGAATAAAGAAAAAATCATTTTAAATAACATTCTAAAGATTCCACAAGTTGCTACAGCTTACACAATAGATGTAGACACCTTAAAATCTAAAGACAACTTAATATTCAACTAATGCCAAACAGAAAAAAGACCAAAATCGTTGCAACTCTAGGACCTGCAACCAGTAGTAAAGAGGTATTAAAAGGTATGTTAGACGAAGGAGCTAATGTATTCAGAATCAACTTTTCTCACGCAGATTATAAAGACGTTGAAGAACGTGTACAAATGATTAGAGAACTAAACGAAGAGTTTGGTTATAATGCATCAATTTTAGGAGATTTACAAGGTCCTAAATTACGTGTTGGTGTCATGAAGGGTGAGGTTGTTGTTAATCCAGGAGACGAAATTATTTTTGCTACTGGAGAACGTTTTGAAGGGACTAAGGAGCGTGTTTACATGACTTACGATAAGTTTCCTCAGGATGCAAAACCAGGAGAACGTATTCTTTTAGATGACGGAAAATTACATTTTGAAGTCATATCTACAGATGGTGTGTCTGAAGTAAAAGCCAAAGTAATACAAGGTGGACCACTTAAATCTAAAAAAGGAGTTAACCTACCTAATACAAACATATCACAACCTGCATTAACAGAAAAAGATATCGAAGATGCTATTTTCGCATGTAAGATTGGAGTAGACTGGATGGCATTATCATTTGTGCGTCATGCAGAAGACTTAATGCAATTAGAAGAGTTAATTAAAAAACATAGTGATCATAAAATTCCGATTATAGCTAAGATTGAAAAACCAGAAGCTGTAGAAAATATCGATAAAATTGTAGCTTATTGTGATGGTTTAATGGTTGCGCGTGGAGATTTAGGAGTAGAAATCCCTGCAGAAGAAGTGCCATTAGTACAAAAACAATTAGTACTTCGTGCTAAGCGTGCTAGAATACCAGTAATTATTGCCACTCAAATGATGGAGACAATGATTACAAGTTTAACACCAACACGAGCAGAAGTTAACGATGTTGCAAACAGTGTAATGGATGGTGCAGATGCAGTAATGTTATCCGGAGAAACAAGTGTTGGAAAATATCCGGTAGAAGTCATTCGCCAGATGTCAAATATTATTAAAAGTGTAGAAGATTCAGACTTAATTAAAGTTCCGCAATCGCCACCACATATCCGTACTAAGCGTTATATCACAAAATCTATATGCTATCACGCAGCGCATATGGCAAACGATATTAATGCAAAAGCAATATCTACATTAACAAATAGCGGGTATACAGCATTCCAAATTTCGGCTTGGAGACCAAACACACATATCTTAGTATTTACTTCTAATAAGCGTATTTTAACGCAGTTAAATTTACTGTGGGGTGTTACTGCATTTTTCTATGATAAATACGTAAGTACTGACGAAACGATAGAGGACGTAAATGCAATAGCTTGTAAAAAAGGATTCTTAGAAGTAGGCGACATGTTAATTAGTTTAGCAGCCATGCCAATTCAAGATAAAGGAATGGTAAATACATTAAGAGTAACAGAAATTGAAAGTTGTAACTTTTAATCTTTAGGGCGTTACCACAAGGGTCGCGCTGTCACTACTCGCTCTCTGCGAGGAGCTCAGACAGACCGTTCCATCCCTAACGCAAAATAAAGGCTAGTAAAATAAATTAAAACCAGTTATAGAGATATAGCTGGTTTTTTGTTTTAAAACACTTACAAGAAGTGTTAAAAAAGTATCAAATCCATACTTTTTTTAGTTTAATACGTAATGATTTTGTAATTTAATCTACTAAACCCTAAAGATTAAACAACATGAGAAACCTAGCGATACAAACAATAGAAAAAGAAGAGATTAAATATTTAAAGTTTCCTAAAGAAGAGTTACTAGCATCTAAAACAGAAAAAGCAGAGCGTTGCCTAACGTTAACTAGAGCCATGGTCTTAGGAAACATAGAACACGAAAAAGTACGCATCTTATTTGCAGATAACGAAGGTTTAAAAAGGGTAAACACTACTATTTGGGGTGTGACAGAAAAATATGTAATTTTAAAAACGTCCACTATTATTCCGTTAGAACGTATTTTGTCCGTAGCCTAAAATCTAAAACTTAATTGGACACTAATGGCTTTGTCCTCTTCTGTCTTTTTTGGTTTTTTCACAGTATTTAAATTAGATAAAGAAATACCTAGTAATCGTACAGAGTTGCTCATCTTTTCTTGATACAACAAATCCTTTGCAGTTTCTAAAATTACAGCAGCATCAGCCACAAAATAAGGCAGTGTTTTACTGCGTGTTTGAAGTGTAAAGTCGCTATATTTTATTTTTAAAGTAACCGTTTTTCCTGCCACTTTACTTTTACTTAAACGCTTGGCAACTTCGTCAGCAATAAGTTGTAGTTTTTCTAGCATAAACACTTCAGAAGATAAGTTTTCATTAAACGTACGTTCTGCAGCTAGGCTTTTCCGTATTTGGTTCGGTTTAACCGGACTATTATGGATGCCTCTTACAATATAATAATATGAGGTGCCTGATTTACCAAAATTTGATTCTAAAAATGCAAGCGATTTAGACTTTAAATCTAATCCGGTATAGATTCCTTTTTGGTACATTTTTTCGGCGGTAACTTTTCCAATACCGTAAAATTTTCTAATATCTAAAGCTTCTAAAAAGTCTAAAACTTCTTCTGGATTAACTACTTTTTGACCATTAGGCTTATTATAATCACTGGCAATTTTTGCTACAAATTTATTAATACTAATACCCGCCGATGCGGTTAGTCCAACTTCGTTAAAAATTCGTGTTCTAATTTCTTCTGCAAGCATGGAAGCACTTGGATGTCCTTTTTTATTTTCCGTAACATCTAAATACGCTTCATCTAAAGATAAAGGCTCTACTAAATCTGTGTAGTCATAAAAAATTTTTCTAATACGATTAGAGATTTCTTTATAACGTTCAAAATCTGTTTTTACAAAAATAAGATGGGGGCACAATTTTATAGCTAAGCGTCCTGACATGGCGCTTTTTACACCAAATTTCCTGGCTTCATAACTTGCTGCGCTAATAACACCGCGTGGTCCACCGCCCCCAACAGCAATAGCTTTACCAATTAATTCTGGATTATCCATTTGTGCAACAGACGCGTAAAAGGCATCCATATCCACATGAATAATTTTTCTTATTGGTAAATCGTTTTGCATCTTGTAAATTTACTAATTCCTACGCAGGCAGTAATCTCAATAAAAAAAGAATATTAATAATCTATAAAAATAGTTCCGTGATCACGGAAAGTGAAAATGATAGAAATAGAACGTAAATTTTTAGTACAATCCGATGTTTTTAAAGACCAAGCATTTAAAAGTACACGAATTGTCCAAGGATTTTTAAATACGCATAAAAAGCGCACAGTTAGAGTCCGTTTAAAAGGAGACGACGGTTTTTTAACAATAAAAGGAGAATCTTCCAGTAGCGGTTTATCACGGTTTGAATGGGAAAAAAGTATTCCAAAAGAGGAAGCTGAGCAATTACTACAATTATGCGAAGAAGGTGTTATTGATAAAATACGTTACGAGGTAAAAGTGGACGGACATATTTTTGAAGTTGATGAGTTTTTTGGAGATAATAAGGGCTTAATCGTAGCAGAAGTAGAGCTAAATTCTGAAACCGAACAGTTTACTAAGCCAAGCTGGTTGGGTCAAGAGGTAACAGGAGATGTTAGGTATTATAATTCGCAATTAAGTAATAACCCATTTATTACTTGGGATAAGGCGTAGTGTTGGTGTGTCATTTATTTAGAAATGGTAATCTTTCGTTTTAGTTCATTTCCATAATTATCAACAACAATAATGGTGTGTGGGCCTACTTCAGGTATAATGGCAATATCATGTATATCTGTAGTCTGACCAATATACGTTTGGTCTATATACCAGAATAGGGTACTGCTTTTTTCAGAATGGGCTACTTTTAAAACCAACTCATTGATCGTTTCATTAAAGTCTTTTGGTAAAAAGATGGTACTTGCATTTTTAGGGTAAATAAATTGCATGTTGACATCGTCTTGTCCTAAGCAATCTGCTCTAAAAGGTGGTAAAGGTTTGTAAAATGGATTCTTTTTTTTGTAATAATACTCTACTAAAGGTGGCAGTATAAACCATGATTTAGTATGGATGCCACTTAAATCTTCGCAAGACGTATTAACCTGAAATGATCCTGTATTATCCACATGTATTAAGGTGTGATATGGACATGGTTTTGTTTTTAAACCACTTAATTGGATGTGTTGTAATTCGGTTTCTTGACAATTAACAGAAGCTCTGTAACCACTAACACTGCAAATATCGACCTCTTGCATTTCATCAAACGGTTTTTTAAACCATTGACTATTGGGTAGTAAACTAAAAACATCAAATAATATAGGGGCAGCAGCTTGGACACCTACTAAACCAGGTCGTCCTTCTCCATCTGCATTACCAACCCAAACACCAACAACATAATCTTTGGTAGTTCCAATTGCCCAAGCATCCCTAAAACCATAACTTGTTCCTGTTTTCCAAGCAATTTGTTTTGAGTTGTCAAAAAACTGCCAATTATCGTCACCTTCAGGTCTGTTGACTTCTTTTAAACTTTGATATGTTAAGTATATGGATGCTGCATCAAATACTGTTTTTTCGTTAGATTTCTTACCAAAATCTATCGTTTTTGAAGCAAAATACGTGGGTTCACAAAATTCATTAGAAAAGTATTCGCTTGATGTGTCGTTAAAATGATTGATTGTGGAAGAGAAGGCAGCATAACTTTTACATAAATCCCAAAGGTTACTTTCTGCACCACCTAAAATTAATGATAAACCATAGTGATTGGCATTGTATCTAATATCTTTTAGGTTTAAATCTTTTAAGTAATGATGGAACCGGTCCAAACCAAACTCTTGTAACATTCTAACAGCGGGCACATTTAAAGATCTAGATAATGCGCGTTTTGCAGGTACAGCACCATCAAATGTTTTATTAAAATTTTCTGGAGAGTAGTTTCCAAATTGAGTGGGGATATCAACCACTAATGTGTTAGGTAAAATATCACCTGCATCTAACATGGCAGCATATAAAAATGGTTTTAAAATACTACCCGTACTTCTTGGTTTGTTGATAATATCAACACTGTTTTGGTGTTTGTTATCCGTTGGAGAATTACCAACATAAGACAGTACTTGTCGTGTTTTAACATCTAAAACTAAAACGGAGATATTGTAAATTTCGTTTTGTTTTAATGTGTTATAATGATTTAAAACAATGGTATTTACTTGCACTTGGAGTTGTTTCTTTATTGTCGTTTTTATGCGTTCTCCTTTATTTGTTTTTGAAATGGTTTGCAATAAATGAGGTGCTATTTGTGGTAGCGCATAAGGTTTTTGCGGTAAACCTTCAGCAATAGATAAATTGTATGTTAACTCATCTATAGTTTTATTGTCTACTAATTTTTTAAGTAATCGGTTTCGTTTTTCTAATAATCGCTTTTGATTTTTCCCTGGATAAATTAAGCTTGGTGCGTTAGGTAAAACTGCAAGTGTAGCGCTTTCAGCCCAAGATAAATCGTTAGCATTTCTATTAAAATAACGCCAAGAAGCAGCATCAATTCCAACTACATTTCCGCCAAAAGGCGCATGACTAGCATATAATGCTAATATTTTTTCTTTGCTATAGCGTAGTTCTAAACGTGTGGCTAAAATAAGTTCTTTTAATTTTTCTAAATAAGTTCTAGATTGACCTTGTCTAGATAGTCTAATAACTTGTTGTGTAATAGTGCTTCCACCGCGTTTTACATGACCAGAACTAACATTTTGTTTGAGCGCTTTTACAATTGAAATAGGATTAAATCCCGGATGTTTGTAAAAGTACTCGTCTTCAAAAGCAATGATGCAAGTTTTAAATTTTTCTGGAATACTATCGCTTTCCGGAAAACGCCATTGGCCATCTTTTGCTATTTGTGCACCAAGTAAAACGTTTGTATTACTGGTTATTACGGTTGCTGTTGGATTTTTAAAAAGTTGCTTAGGTAAGCAGAGTAAATACGCTAGTAATAGCGCTAAAAGCACTACGGATTTGATCTTGTTTTTTTTAATAAAGTTAATTAACCTATACATAAACACTACAGAAGTGGTTTAGTTGCTTTTATAATTGTGAATTTAAATAAATACATTTATACTTGATAAGATTATTTAAATAATAAACGTGAAAAAGTACTTTAAGACTCTTAAAACAATCATAATTTGCGTTGCTTTTTTTTCTACAAAAATCGTGGTGGCACAATTGGGATTTTGTAATGGAAATTCTGGTGACCCTATTTTTACGGAAAATTTTGGAGTCGGTACAGGTCAAAGTGCTTTACCAGCAGGAACAACAACTTATGCCTACGCTAACGGAGCAGAACCAAATGATGGGTTTTACACTGTAAGTAACACGACTAATTATTTTGATTGGTTTACAATTCCTGATCATACGCCTGACGATACTAACGGGAAAATGCTGGTAATTAATTCTGATTTTACGTCTGGCGAATTTTATAATACTCCAATTAGCGGGTTATGTGTTAATACGACTTACGAGTTTTCGTCGTGGTTAGTAAATATAACGCCTTCTACCGGCTTTTGTGGTGCAAATGCAATTCCGATAAATGTCAGTTTTGAAATTTGGGATAACACGGATACTAATCTTTTAGCTTCAGGAAGTACAGGAGATATTGGCAGTACTACAACGCCTAATTGGATGCAATTTGGTTTGGTGTTTCAGACATTGCCTGGTCAAACCTCTGTTATTTTAAAAATGAAAAATAATGGTGTCGGTGGTTGTGGTAATGACTTGGCTATTGATGATATTGTTTTTAAAAGCTGTGGCGATAATATTACTATTAGTGATGCGTCTAATAATGCCACCGTTAATTTGTGTAGCAATCAAACACCGTATAGTACTAGCTTAACTGTAACGCCCGATAATACTGTTTTTAGTACTCATTTTTATCAATGGGAAGAAAGTAGTGATGGGACAATATGGTCTGATATTATTGGAGAAATTAATCAAAACATTACTATTTCTGGTATTAATACAACGACGTATTACAGAGCAAAAGTGGCGCAGTCTGCAGCCAATGTCAATAATAGTTCTTGTAATGTGGTTTCAGAAGTTTTTGAAGTGGTTGTTACTGATTTGGGAATAGCTCCAACTTTGGCATGTTGGGAAACGGCTACTATAAATACAACAACCTGTAGTTGGGATATTACAGGGACACAACCTATAGCTCCGACAGGTTTAGCGTGTTGGGAAAGTGCTACGTTTAATACGGTAACTTGTAGTTGGGATATTGCAGGTGTACAACCTAATCAGCCTGTTTTGGCATGTTGGGAAAGTGCAATTTTTAATACAACATCTTGTAATTGGGATGTTTTTGGTGATCAACCTATTGATAACCAAGAAGAATTTTTAACTTTATGTCAAGGAGAAAACATAAGTCTTCAAGCGCTTACAGCCATAACTAGTCCAACTTACCTTTGGGGTACAGGAGAGATAACTTCTTTTTTAGAGGTTGGTACAGCAGGTGTTTATGCTGTTCAAGTGGGAAATGGGTGTTTGAGTACTATTATAACGTTTACAGTAACACAAATTGAAATTCCTATTATAGAATCTGTGGAGTCCATTGAAAGTGCCATTATAGTTAACACTAGTAATATTGGTGATTTTCAGTATTCTGTAGATGGTGTTAACTACCAAAACTCAAACGTGTTTAGTGATATGGAAGGCGGTCTATATACTATTTATGTTAAAGGTAGTAATTGTACAGATGTTGTAACCACTCGTTTTTTACACTTTTACGTCCCTCAGTTTTTTACACCAAATAACGATGGTTATCATGATACCTTCGATTTAAAAGGTATAGCGCATTTTGAGACATCAGAAGTGTATCTTTTTGATCGGTTTGGTAAGCTTCTAAAAAGCACAAAAAACGCACCATTCGCTTGGAACGGTACGTTTAATGGAAGTCCTTTACCAACATCAGATTACTGGTATGTTTTAATAATTAATGGGCAACGTCGTGTTGGTCATTTTACTTTAAAACGTTAATTTTTTTACCACTTTCGTGGGAATATATTATTTCTCCACTACAATCCATTGTCCTTTATTTCTAACTAAAAACGTATTGTCATACATGGCTTCTGCTTGTAATCCTGGTAAATAATATTGACCTAAATACGATGCGTTAAGCATGACATTAAAGGTATTCGTTTTTTTCGGACCTAAGTCAAAATAGAAATTAACACGATCGTCTCTAATGTCTGTAAATCTTGCTTGGCTTGTTGTAGACGCTCCAAAAGCTGTAAAACGGGTGTTCACTATCTCCCAACCTGACGGAAAAATTTGTGTCAACGCAACATCATTAACGCTATAATTTTTAGTATTGGTTACTTGGACCGTTGCAACAAAGTCTTGACCTTGTTGTAGTTTTGAGATGTCAATTCTATTACCTTTTAAATCCTTATAAATAACGTTTGTAGTAAACCCTCTTTGCTCAACTAGTTCTTGACCTAATGGTAGCTTTCCTGAGCTTAAAACACGGACGTAAACAACATTTTCTCTTTCGTTTTTAATGGTTACATTGTTGCTGCCATCATTAACTATTAAAGGACGTTGGGCAATGGCGTTTTTAGTGTCTATCGTTTCTGTTTTACCATTTATTGTATAGCTTAACTTCATTGCTTTACCGCCATTAGCATTAACCATTTTAGCCATTGCCAATAAGCTATAAGCTGTAGTTTGTGTGCTCATCCAACGTTGACTAGACAGGTCTCTTGCTATAGTTTCGGATAAATCCTTAGCGCGTTTGTCTTTAGTTAAAATCATAGTTTCTAATGCCATAGCTCTGTTTCTGTCAACAGAACCGTAAGTGTAGTAATTGTATTTTTGTGCCTTAAAATTAATGTTTGCAGTACTAGATACTTTATTACTAGCTTCGACTTGACCGGCTAATGCATAAGCTGCTGCTAGACGCCATTTAGCTTCGTTAGAAATTTCTGAAAATTCGCGTAAGCGATTCATAGCTCCTAAATCAGCGCTTCCGGCTAATGCTAAAGTGTATAAACGATAGGCTTGCGCTAAGTCCGAGTTATATGTTTTGTAGCTTGGTCTCCAACTTTGTGCAGCTTGTTTTTGGTATTTAATCCAATTGCTTTTAAAAGTTAATGGTAGTACAAATCCTTTTTTCTCAGCTTCTAATAAGAAGTGCCCGGCATAACTGGTTCCCCAATCGTTAGCGCTACCTTCTCCAATCCAATAACTCATACCACCATTTGGTCTTTGAAAATGACCTAAACGTTTGATTCCGTTTTCTATGTTAGTTTGTATTTCTTGCTTTTTATTAAACGGTAAATCAAAAATGTCTTGTAAGAATAACTGTGGAAATACACTAGACGTCGTTTGCTCCACACAGCCATGAGGGTACTGTATTAGGTACTGTAATCTTCTAGTAAAATCCATTGGAGGCAATGTTGAAAACTCAACACTAGCACTATTTGTGCCGACGACACCAAAGGTGGTAAAATCTATTGTTTTTGCCCCATTTGGATCTAATGTCGCGTCTAAACTTTTAGAAGATATCGGATTTACATTTTCGACATCTATCTCTACTTTATAAGTTGACGACTCACCATTTCCAGTCGCAATAACTTCTACTGTATTTACGCCTTTTGCTTTACTAACGTCTAATTCAAAATAAGTCATTTGCTCATCTGGACGGGCAAAAGTCAATGCTTTGGATTGGTCTCCAACAACTGTAATTCCGTTGCTCAATTTTAATTTAACGGATACGTTTTTTACATTAGGTTCCATTGCAAAAACGGTAACTGGTAGTGTTACTTTTTCTCCTGGACTTAATTTTCTTGGAAGCGTTGCTAATACCATCAATGGTTTTTTGACTTGTACAGATTTGTCAGTACTTCCATATGCTTCAGTCGTATTATTACCTGCAACAACCATTGTTCTTACTGCACCAACGTAATTTGGCATTTTTATTTTATGTGTTTTTCTTCCACCAGATTCTAATTTAAATGGTCCAAAGAATTTAACGACAGGTTTAAACCTGTTTGCTTTTTTATTTTTTCCATCAGCAGCATTTCCATCACCTCCAATAGCAAAAACTTGTTCTATGCTTCCGCTATAAGCACCTATAACATCATCAAAAACATCCCAGGTTTTAACACCTAAAGCTTCTCTTGCATAAAAGGATTGCCATGCATTTGGTGTTTTAAATCGTGTTAAGTCTAATAAGCCTTCTTCCACCATAGCAATAGTATAGGTCATGGCTTTGTTGTTTTTTTCTGAGACAAATACTTCAAATTCTTGTTCAGGTTGCAACACGCTCGGCATTCTAATTTCTGGTTCTAATATCGTATTTGGATCTTCTACTAATAACGGAATAACACCAAATAAACGTAACGGTAAATCGTTGGCAACGGAAGCGTGTGGTTGTAGTAATGAGATGTTGATAAATACATTTGGAGCCATATCCTTTGTAATAGGGATATCTACAGTAGTTTCTCCTTTTTTTGTTTTTACCCATGTAGTTTGTAAGACTTCAGATCCGTTTTCTATACTAACTAAAGCACGACCTTCTGTACCTGATGGGAATGTGATTTTTGCAGTTTCGCCAACATTATAGTTTTCTTTATCTGCAGCAAATACTAGCATTTTAGCTGCCTCTTTGTCTCCAGAAGGTTGACGTTTCCACCAGTCTTTATAAAAGTATGCTGTACGCCCTGTCATATGGCCCGAAATAGGATCTTTTATGGTAATGTAATAACGTCCGCCTTCGTTTTCTGGTACTTTGATGTTAAACGATGCTTTACCGCTAGTACTAGTATTTACTTTACTATTTAAAAAAGGCTTGTGATAGCTGCTAGAGGTGTATTGTGATAGGTTGTCGTAAGACGAGTTCCACCACCAACGCCATTCAATTTTATAGACTTTTATTTCTAAATTATTACGCTTAATTGGGTTTCCTTGGTCGTCTACTGTTACTAAATCAAAGGTGTGGTTTTCATCTGTAAAAAAGGAACCGTAAGCTTTTCCTTTAGGCGATTTTAAACCAACAAAAGAGTTATAGGGTGCATATGGCATTGTAAAAGCATCCATAGAAAAGTCACCTCCGTTTTCAAATGCGCGAACTAAAAACTGTGCGTTTAGCATTCCTGGTGCATCTTCTCCAATGCTTAAGTTTTTGGTTACATCTGCCAAGCCTTCTGCATCTACTTTACCATCAAATATGGTAATTTCTTCTGTGTTAAATTTTTTGGAAGGGTCTCTAAATTGGTAGTCTTCGTAATTTTTAAAACTAGAATAAGAGGTTGTAAATTTAGCTTTTATTTCTGTTTTTACATTTTTAGCAGGTGCACCATGTAGCCAGTTTACTGCTAGTTTTCCGTTTAATGGTGCGTTAGATCTAAGTACTTTATCTTCAAAATCTATTTTAATTTTAAGTCGGTTTGGTTTTACAGTTTCGACTTTAAGTCCTTTGTAAAATGTAGCACCACCTACACTGACTTTAGCATTCCAATTTCCGGTTTTATCTTCGGTTGCAGTCGGAATATTAAATTGGTAAAAATTATCTACGCCTTGATTAGTGATATTTTTAAATGCAAGTTTTCCATTAGCATCGGTGACTTCTAACTTTACAGGATGCTCTTTTGGAAGTTTATTTGCGATGTCATTTAACATAAAAGTTAAATGAATAGAATCTCCTGGTCGCCACACACCTCTTTCTGTATATATATAACCTTTAAGCCCACGCTGTAATGTAGTTCCTGAAACATCATATTTACTTAGTGACAGTGAGTTTCCGTCACGTAATTTCACGTAAGTGGTATTATTACCTTTAGATACAATTGCAAAAGCAGCAAGCTTATCTGTTTTAAGTTTTGCTAACCCGTCACTATCTGTAGATGTTGAAGCTAATTCTTGTTGTTGGAAACTGTAAAGTGTAATTTTTGACGCAGGTTCCGGATTAGTATTCAGGATGTTTGTAATAGCAAAATGATAGGTGTTGCCAGCTCCTTTTTTTACAATAGCTCCTAAATTAGAACCTATTAAATTTTGCGAAATAACCTTATTGTTATAAAAGGCATCATTACAAGGGTTGTTACGCTCTCTCCAATTGTAGTTGTTATTGCGGTAGCTGTAAGTGATGTTGTCCCAATATTCTTCTTCTTTTAAATCTTCGTCTTCCGTATCTGAATAGGTGTAGTCGCCATCACCGTAATAATCGTCGTAGTAATAGTCGTCTTCATAATAATCGTCCTCGTCATCATTACTACTAATATTGGCATTAGCATCGCAATCGTATAAGGAGTATGCTTTTTTATAATCTAATTCTACACGGTAAATAGATCCAGGATCTGATTTGATGTATTTAGAAAGGTCAACGCTATAGGTTTTCCATTTACCATCATTTTCTACAGGGTCTTCAATAAGTGTTATTGTGTGTTTTGCGATACGTCTACCAACGCGTCTTATTTGATTAGAATTACTGCTCTCTAAGTTATTGTCTTGTAAAAACTGAAGAACATTATCTTCATAGATTTTAATAATTCTGATATCTACTGCACTTAAGTTAACCGCTTCAAAATTGAATTTTAAATCTTGCGAATTAGGTAGTATTACACCACTGTTTACTAGTTTGACTTGTGGTTTAACATCTTCAAAAGCAATGGTTTCGCTAAAAGGTGTTTTTAATTTATAATCGTCTGTATTTTTTATCCCTTGAAAAACATCAACTTGTACATTACCTGTGATTTTAGATTCTGGGTACGCTTTTAAAACGTTTCCATTAACGATAAATTTTGGGTTTTTACTATTCTGAATAGTCACTAAGCCATCAAAATTTTGTTGTTTTTTTATAGGGTCAGAAAAGTTTATTGACAAGTATTGCTCTGGCGTTTGAACTACGTTTACAGACAAAATACTAAAATTGTTTTTTCCAGGAATTGGGAATGTGTTTTCTCCAGAGTTATCTGCTTTGATTGATTTTCCATTCCATTTTACAAGTATTTCCGTGTCTTCAACTAAGCGATTAATACTATCTATTTTGAATTCGAAATATTTAGAAGGCATGCTTTTTTCATTCCATTCTATTTTTAAATCCTTGCCTTGTTGTGTTGCAGATATCAATTGCTTGGCTTGCTGTAACGTAATAACATCAGAAGATTTTGCTACTCCTAAAAGGTATTGCCATTCTTTAGAATAGGATTGTAAGTCGTTAGTTTGAATATTAAAATTAGGCGTAATAGTTTTAAATTGGAAAGTGTATTTACCAAACTCTGAAGGAATAGAGTTGTATAACTCGCCCAAATTAATAGTAACTGTATACTCCGTGTCAGCGTCTAAATTTTCATCCGGAATAAAACTTATGGATTGACTATTAGCCACAAGTGCTTTACCTTCTACATGCGGAGAAATACTAAAAATGCTATTGTCTAACGCTTGTTCTGGTTCCCAACCCTCAACATCCTTTGCAAGATTTATTTTGATATTATCTGCAATAGAGACACGTCCAGAGGAGGTATAACTAATATAATCTCTAAACTTAAAAAGGTTGTCGGTTTCAGTGTCTTTTTGTTTACAAGAAAGAGCTAGTAAAATAATAATAAGAATGGTAAATAGCGATTTTGGTTGCATAGAAGTTGACAATTTATAGGGTTAAAAAAATTAACGAGAAGATACTTGTTAATTTAATTACGTTTGGTTTTTGATTATTAGTGCTTTAGAGTGTGTTAAAGTTATGGTAAAATATAACTTCGAGGAGTAAATTTAAGACTAAAATTCAAAAATTAAGGCTTAAATTTAATCGAATTTTAAATCAATTTTAACCTAATAAAAGTCGTAAAAAATCGATGAAATATTAGTATATTGGCTAAAAATTAAATAATTCGTAAAAATCATTATAATATGCAAGCAGTTTCAGCTGATTTCGGAATAAAAGAAGCCTTAAAACAACTAGGTTTAAAAGATATAAATGAAGGAACATCGACAGGTTTAAATAACTTTGGAAGTGGAGAGTTAATTGAATCTTACTCGCCAACAGATGGTAAATTAATAGGAAAAGTATCTACGACAACTAAAGCCGATTACGAAAAGGTAATCAATACAGCAACAGAAGCTTTTAAAGGTTTTAGAGCAATGCCAGCACCACAAAGAGGTGAGATTGTAAGACAATTTGGAAATAAATTAAGAGAATTAAAAGAACCTTTAGGAAAGTTAGTCTCTTATGAGATGGGTAAATCTTTACAAGAAGGATACGGAGAAGTACAAGAGATGATAGATATCTGCGATTTTGCAGTAGGGTTATCAAGACAACTTAACGGGCAAACAATTCCGTCTGAGCGTCCAGGACACGTTATGCGCGAGCAGTGGCACTCTTTGGGTGTTGTTGGAATAATCTCAGCATTTAACTTTCCTGTAGCAGTTTGGGCTTGGAATACAGCTTTAGCGTGGGTTTGTGGTGATGTGTGTATCTGGAAAGGTTCAGAAAAAGCACCACTTTGCTCAGTAGCTTGTCAAAACATTATTGCATCAGTTTTAAAAGAAAACAATTTACCAGAAGGTATTTCGGCAATTATAAATGGAGACTATAAAGTAGGAGAATTTATGACAACAGATCATAGAATTCCGTTAATATCTGCAACGGGATCTACTAGAATGGGACGTATTGTTGGTGCAACAGTAGCAGAGCGTTTTGGAAAATCGTTATTAGAATTAGGAGGAAACAATGCCATTATTATCACACCAACAGCAGATTTAAAAGTAGTTGTTCCTGGTGCTGTATTTGGTGCAGTTGGTACTTGTGGTCAACGTTGTACATCTACAAGAAGACTAATCATACACGAATCAGTTTACGATAAAGTAAGAGATGCTATTGTTGGTGCTTACGGGCAATTAACAATTGGTAATCCTTTGGATCAAAAAAATCATATTGGACCGTTAATAGATAAAGACTCCGTAAACACATATTTAGCTGCAATTGAAAAAGCAAAAGCTGAAGGTGGTAAAGTATTAGTTGAAGGTGGTGTTTTAGAAGGTGAAGGTTATGAGTCTGGATGTTATGTTAAGCCAGCTATTATTGAAGCTAAAAACGATTTTGAAATCGTACAATCAGAAACATTTGCGCCAATATTATATTTAATTAAATATTCTGGTGATGTAGAAAATGCAATTGATACTCAAAATGGTGTTGCGCAAGGATTGTCTTCTGCAATTATGACTAACGAGTTGAAAGAAGCAGAAAAATTCTTATCCTTTGCAGGATCGGACTGTGGAATTGCAAATGTAAACATCGGAACTTCAGGTGCTGAAATCGGTGGAGCTTTTGGAGGAGAAAAAGAAACAGGTGGTGGACGTGAGTCTGGATCTGATGCTTGGAAAGTATACATGAGAAGACAAACAAATACAGTTAATTATTCAGACGAATTACCTTTAGCTCAAGGCATTAAGTTTGATTTATAATATTTTTTTCGCTTTCGCGGAACTGAAGCCACATCGAAAGATGTGGCTTTTTTATGTTTTAAGGTCTCATATTGTGTCGTTTATCGATTTTTTTCGGCTAAAATTAGTTTTAATCATAATAAATGTTAAAAGGTTTTTAAATTTTTAATAACTTGATAGTCATTAACTTAAAAACCAAACCATAATGAGTAAAAAAACCGGTTATCTTCTAGGTATTTTGCTGACTATTATTCTAGGTACAATTCTGTACTGGTTTTTCTGTTGTAATTGTGATACTGGAACTGCGGATGCAGATGCCAATTCTAAAGCCAATACAATAGAAACTAAGAGTGAAGTTCCTGCAAAATTAGATACTACCATGAATGCATTTGCTATAAGCGATGCAAATGGGAATTTAAGTTTTGATATTAATGATAATATTAATTTCAAAACATCAGACTATCATTACATAGAACCACTATCAGTTGAGGTGGACAATGGATTGACAAAACTTGTAGATTATTTAGGGGCAAACCCAGATAAGTCTATTGATATTACTGGACATTTTAGAAGTGATGAAACAAATACTTCTGCTTTTCCTAACCTTGGATTAGCACGTGCTAATACTGTTAAAAATTATTTAATCTCAAAAGGACTGTCGTCTAAAAACATAAATACGTTTGGTAGACTAGATGATAATTTTATAGCAGATAGTAATGCAATACTGCATGGACCATTGGGCTATAGTATTAATACCATGACAGAAGGTGATAGTAGCGAAACAGATGCGTTAAAAGCATTAGGAGAGGCTATTAAAGCAGATCCTTTAGTTTTATATTTTAACACTGCAGAAGCATCTATTAATTTAACCACAGCGCAACGTCAAAAAGTAGCAGATATGGTGAGGTATACGGATAAAGTAGATGGCGCTTTACTAAGCGTGACAGGTTATACGGATAGCAGTGGAAGTAGAACAACTAATGTTAGACTTGGACAAGAAAGAGCTGATTTTGCTAAAAGTTATTTAGTAGAAAATGGCATTGCTGCCAATAAAATTAATACTGCATCAAAAGGACCGGACTCGCCAATTGCCAGTAATGCAACGGAAGAAGGTAAAGCAAAAAATAGACGCGTTGTCGTAACCATTAACTAACAAAAATAAAAATCATGAATTTATCATTAAATATATTTAGTAGCATTCCTTGCTGGTTAATCCCTTTATTAGTGGGTGCAATATGTGCTATTTTAGGTTATCTTTTAGGAAAACTATCGGGTAGCGGTAATACTAATACTGTTGACTTAGATGTTTATAAAAATAGAATTAGTAAACTAGAAACAGATTTGGCTGCTTGCCAGTCAAGTAAAGCATCTGTGTCACGATCTTCTGGAGCGGGCAATACGGTGTCTTCTTTTGCAGCAGGAGCAGCAACAAGCGCTGCGGTTAAAACAGAGGTTGCAGCTAGTGCAGCACCTGTAAAGCAAAGTAAACCTGTTGAGGTTGTTCCTCCAAAAAGCACTTTTGATGCAGTAGCAGCAAAAGCAGTTTTTGGTAAAAAGATAAAGGAAGACGATTTAACTGTTGTAGAAGGTATTGGACCAAAAATAAAAGAGCTGTTTCATAATCACGAGGTAACAACTTGGGCAGCATTAGCAAGTTGTAGTGTAGAAAAATGTCAAGAGGTTTTAAAAAGTGGTGGTAAGCGTTTTGAAATGCACAAACCAGGGACTTGGCCAAGACAGGCGAATTTAGCAGCTAAAGGCTTATGGAAAGAATTAAATGATTGGCAGGACCAATTGGATGGAGGTAAGTAATAAATACCTTAATTAAAATAAAAAAAAGCCAATAATTACAATTGTAATTATTGGCTTTTTACATAATATAAAACCATATTCAATGCCGAGCTTTGTCGGGAGAATCAAGGTTTTTAAAGTTAATTAATTTAGTCTTTCATTGTAAATGTGTTCTTAATTAACTCTTTGTAATGGTGCGCTATGTATACTATTGCTAACCATTTTAGTCTTAGTTGTATTTTACTTTTCGTAAAATACGTAAGACGTCTTTGTATTTTCTATAAATTTCAGGAAGCGCTTTTAAAAAGGGTTTAGCCTCATTTAATTTATCTAATGCTTCGTGAAATAAATTTAGATAACATATTAAATACGTATCAGGTAGGTTGTTTAGATCTTTTGTTTCGTTATTATTTAAAATTTGTCCTTTTTTTAACTTTTCTAAAATCGCATTATTGTTATTATATATGTGATGTAGAATTTTTTTATCAAATTGAGGCGCATTAAAAAGTAAGGTAGAATCTATGTTGTAGCTGGCATTGTCAGAAAAACTTATGGTTGTTTTTTCTAAAGGATAGTATTTATAAGCGTCTTGAAGTCCGAGTTGTAAATATTCTATTATGGTAAAAGAATGTTCTGTGTAACTAATAGAAACTTCGTCTAAAGTAGAAAAAAACAATCGGACTTGTTCATTTATTAACTCGATATCTACTCTAGAGTAAAAGGTTTCGTTTTTAACCTGTTTTTTTTCGCCAGACCAACATAAAACAAAGTACTCCTTGAAAACAATGTATTTAGGGTTGTAGTCTTGGCGCTTTTTCATAAAATCAAAAACACCATCTAATGTGTATTCAATATTGTTTTGCGCGTGACTTTCTATAGCTTCGACAATTTTAGAATTTACGTCTGTAATTTCGCTTTTAAAAACCTTGGGCATACTAATGCTGCCATCTCTAAAAAATACAGAGCCGCCATAATACTTCCAGATGTTTTTTTTAAGAGAAGTTAGCCCTTCTTTTGGCCTTATAGTGACTAGTCCAACAACTTTGTGGTCGGGTAAATGTGGGAACGGAATATTCTCGTATTGTACTATAGGAGGATTATTAAAATAGGCATTGATTAGGTTTTGAATTTTAGAATCGTCAAAAAAGTCAACACCTATAATTTGGTTGTCTTCATCTTCTACGCCAATTACTATAAACGAATTGTTTTTAGGGTTGGAGTTTGATAGTGCGCAAACGTGTTTTAAAAACTTAGCTTTACCTTCTTTTTGGCCAATGTCAATTTTTCGCTTTTTATCGTAAAAACTATTCTCGTCGTTATGTGCGAGTAAGTTTTTGATAAGTAAGCGTTTATTAATCATGACTTATTTTCAGGGTTAATATTTTAAAGTAATTTTATCTCGCGGTTTAGATTGTCTCTTGCCTGTGCTTCGTATTGTTTTTTGTAGTGCTCTGTAAAATATAATGTTTCTCTTTCTAAAAAGTGATTTAGCACTTTTTTACGACCAGGATTGTACATAAAATTAGGGTATATTTTATACTCTTTTCTAATGTTTGAAATGTATTTTTTATATGTATTCCAATCGGTTCCTAGAATAGATAAATCTAAGTCCAAAAGGACAGCGTTATCATTATTCTGTGTTTTAAATATAGTGTGCTTTTTAGTAGATAGTATTAAGTCTTGAACGTTTTGTGTTCTTTTTAGATTAAAATCAATCTTTTTGAGTCGATTTAAAGCAAAAAGAGCACTTTTCTCCTCATTATCTTTATTTGTTGACTTGTAAATAATGTCGTGATACCAAATGGCGAACTTTAAAGAATCTAAATCTTTGATTTCTGTTTTGGTCTCATCAAGTTGTTTCAACATATTAAAAATATGAGAAAGATTATGGTAATGCCTGTTTTTTATAATGTATTGAGACTCAATTTCTGCCCAAAGCGATTCTGCTAAAGTACTATTGCAATAGTTTTTAGTTAATAAATGCCATTCGGATTTAAGCCAATTAATCATTTCTTACTCCTTTTTTACAATTGTAGAGCTAGCTTGAGCGGTACAAAACATAAGTACATCTGCAATGTTAACATGTGCTGGACGTGATACTGCAAAGTAAATAACGTCTGCTAAATCTTCAGGTTGTAATGCTTTGTAACCTTTGTAAACAGTGTCTGCTTTGGCATCTCCTTTAAAACGAACTTGAGAGAATTCAGTCTCCACTAATCCAGGATTTATGGCAGTTACTTTAATTCCAAAAGGATTTAGGTCAATGCGCATACCTTCAGTTACTGCAACAACTGCGTGTTTACTTGCGCAATACACATTACCTTTTGGATACACTTCTTTTCCGGCAGAAGATCCAATATTGATGATATGTCCCGATTGACGTGCAGTCATTTGAGGTATAATGGCTTTGCTGACATATAATAAACCTTTTACGTTTATGTCTAACATGGCATCCCAATCGTCTAAATTACCATCTTGAATTGGGTCTAAACCATGTGCATTACCAGCGTTGTTTATTAAAATATCTATCTGTTTAAAATTTTCAGGAAGCGATTCAATAGCAGCAAAGACTGCTTTTTTATCGCGAACATCAAAATTTAAAGTATGTACATTGGTTTGTTTTGATAGTGCTTTTTGTATGGTGTCTAAACGTTCTTGGCGACGACCACAAAGGATAAGGTTAATGCCATGTTTAGCAAACTCATGTGCTGTTGCGCGACCTATTCCGCTAGTTGCACCAGTAATTAATGCAGTTTTTGTATTACTCATTGTTGTATTTTTTTTATGGTACTTTATGTCCTTGGCTAGCAACTAATATTGAAAACCAATCTTCTAATTCCAATGTAATATGTGTTGCCGCTATAGCATCTGTTAATCTTTTGGTATTTGTGGTGCCCACAACGGGCTTTATGTTAGCAGGATGTTTTAAAATCCATGCTAATAATAATTGATCTTCTGTTGCATTGTATTTTTGCAATAAAAGGCCTAATTGTTTGTGGATGCGTCTAGTTTGCTCTGTATCTTCTCTAAATACGCTACCTAAAGGAGACCAACACATAGGTTGTGTATTGTTTAATTGCATATGGTCTAAAATACCGTCATGCATAGCGGTATGTTGTGTTAACGAAAATTCTATTTGATTTACAGAAACAGCGGTATGTTTGGATAATAAATCTGTTTGTGATGCTGTAAAATTAGAAACACCAAAGTCTTTAATTTTTCCTTGTTGTTTTAAAATAGTAATGGCTTCTGCAACTTCTTCTGGGTTTAGTAATGGGCTAGGTCTGTGCAATAACAGTAGGTCTAGGTAGTCTGTTTTTAAGTTTTTAAGTGATTGCTCGGTTGACCAAATAATATAATCTTTACTATAATTATAATGCTTGACCTGGTTTTCTGGGCGTGTTTGTCCAATATATTGAATACCGCACTTAGAAATTAACTGAATATTGTCACGGTTTATACTAGATTCCGCGAAAGCGTTACCAAATTGGGCTTCCGTTGTGTAGTCACCATAAATATCAGCGTGATCAAATGTAGTTATTTGATTTTCAATACAATGATGCATTAGTTGTATAAAGGCTTTTTTGTCTAACTGCTTGCCCCATTGTCCCCAAGTCATTGTTCCTGCAATAACTTTTGAATACTTATTTTTTGTCATAGTGTTAATTGAGCATTAAAAGTAAAACATAAATTACTCTTAAAAGTGCAATAAACACCCTATTTTTAACCAATTATTAACACGATTACAGTGAAAAATTTAACAATTTGCACCACTTGAATTTAAATAACGGTTCATTTTCTTAAAAAACAACATATAATGGAACAAACAAGTACAATTGATATCAAGTCAATTAACGAGAAAATTGAGAAAGAAAGCGCATTTGTAGATTTACTTATGCTTGAGATGAATAAAGTGATTGTTGGCCAAAAACATATGGTTGAGCGATTATTAATTGGTCTTTTAGGTCAAGGTCACATTTTATTAGAAGGTGTACCTGGATTAGCAAAAACTTTAGCTATTAACACGTTGTCTCAAGCAATTGATGCTAGTTTTAGTCGTATCCAATTTACACCGGATTTATTACCATCTGATGTTGTTGGAACGTTGATTTTTAATATGAAAGAAAATGACTTCTCTATTAAAAAAGGACCAATATTTGCCAATTTTGTTTTAGCAGATGAGATTAACAGAGCACCTGCAAAAGTGCAATCTGCGTTATTAGAAGCGATGCAAGAAAAGCAAGTGACTATTGGAGACGAAACATTTAAATTAGATAAGCCATTTTTAGTAATGGCAACTCAAAACCCAGTAGAACAAGAAGGGACTTATACGTTGCCGGAAGCACAAGTTGATAGATTTATGCTTAAAACCGTTATCGATTATCCTAAGCAAGCAGAAGAGCAGTTGATTATGCGTGCTAACTTAAAAGGAAACTGGGAGAAGGTTAATCCTGTTGTAACCGTTGCACAAATTTTAAAAGCACAAGAAGCTGTTAGAGAAGTATACATGGATGAGAAGATCGAAAAATATATCTTAGATATTATTTTTGCTACACGTTATCCAGAGCAATACAAATTAGCAGATTTAAAACCATTAATATCTTTTGGAGCCTCTCCGCGTGGTAGTATTAACCTAGCAACAGCAGCTAAATGTTATGCGTTTATTAAGCGTCGTGGTTATGTAATACCTGAAGATGTACGTGCTGTAGTACACGATGTATTGCGTCACAGAATTGGAATTACGTATGAAGCAGAAGCAGAAAACGTAACTTCTGAAGATATTATAAACAAGATTGTAAACGAAATTGAAGTACCATAGATGCGTTGGCAGTAATTAGTATTTATAGGCTTTGAGCTAAATTAATACTGATTATATTTTGACTGCTTACTGAAGACTGCACATAGCATACTAAAAAAAATGGATACTAAAGAGCTACTAAAAAAAGTACGTAAAATTGAGATTAAGACACGTCGTTTGTCTGATCATATTTTTGGAGGAGAATACCATTCTACCTTCAAAGGTCGTGGTATGACTTTTTCTGAAGTAAGGCAATACCAATTTGGAGACGATGTTAGAAATATTGATTGGAATGTTACCGCACGTACCAGTCAGCCACACATTAAAGTTTTTGAAGAAGAACGTGAACTGACCATGATGCTTATGGTGGACGTTTCAGGATCAGAGTTTTTTGGTACTGAAAATCAGTTTAAAAACGAAATTGTAACAGAAATAGCTGCAACATTAGCATTTTCTGCCACTCAGAATAACGATAAGATTGGATTAATTTTATTTTCCGATCAAGTCGAATTATTTATTCCGCCTAAAAAAGGACGTTCTCACGTCTTAAGAATAATCAGAGAATTAATTGAGTTTACACCTAAAAGCAAAGAGACCAATATTGTCGAAGCTTTAAAGTTTTTACGCAGTGTCATGAAAAAGAAAGCTATTGTATTTGTAATGAGTGATTTTATTGCTGATGATTATCAACAAACACTTAAAATAGCAGCTGGAAAACATGATATTACTGGTATTAGAGTTTTTGATAGACACGAAGAAAACATCCCTAATTTAGGAATGGTACAAATGCAAGATGGAGAAACAGGAGCGTTAATGTTAGTTAATACCAGTTCTAAATCTGTAAGAAAAAATTACGCTAAGTTTTACAACGAAAAGGTAGCCTATTTTAAAGATAGTTTTGCAAAGTCTGGAGCAGGTAGTATAGCTTGTAGAACAGACGAAAGTTATGTAAGAAAGTTATTAGGTTACTTTAAAACAAGAGGATAATTAATTAGTTAAAAGTGAAAAAAATAATACATTTTAATACAGTAAATACAATCAAAGCTATAGGTTTTTGTCTTGTGGCGATTGCCTTGCTGCTTTTACCTACAACGTCTTTTGGTCAAGTAAAAACAACAATAGATTCTACTTCCATCAAAATTGGAGCGCAAATCACTTACAAAATTGAAGTAGAGACGGATACCTTAAACTCGGTTATTTTTCCGGTTGGGCAAACGTTTTTACCTCTAGAAATGATTGAGTCTTATAAAACGGACACAACTAAATTAGACGCTAAGTATAAACTAATTAAAAAATACGGTTTAACACAGTTCGATTCTGGACGTTACGTTATTCCGCAGCAAAAAGTAATTATTGCAGGAAAGCAATACGTGTCAGACAGTTTATTGGTTGAGGTTAACAATATAGTTGTAGATACTACAAAACAAAAATTGTTTGATATAAAACCAATGCTTGAAGTTGAAAAACCAGCTAGTGATTGGTGGAAATATGTACTACTTATTTTAGCTATTTTAGCACTATTAGGGTTTGTTATTTATTGGTTTGTTTGGCGTAAAAAACCATTAACAGAAGAAGAGCAAATTGCACTATTACCGCCATATGATAGAGCAAAATTAGCATTACAGAAATTAGACGAAAGCAATTACTTATCTCAGGACAACTATAAAGATTACTACTCAGAGTTAACATTAGCTATCCGTACATATTTAGACGAGAAGGTTTATGATAGGGCTTTAGAAAGCACAACAGATGAGTTAATTACAAGATTAGAAGTGTTAAGTGATGGTAGTCAAATAGAGCTGTCTAAAGCGGATATTAAAAAACTAGAAACCGTTTTAAAACGTGCCGATTTAGTAAAATTTGCAAAATCTGCTCCAGACGTAGAGTTGGCAAAAATTGACAGAACAGTTATTGATCAAGAGATTGATCATGTAAAAGAAGCCTTGCCAGAACCAACTGAAGAAGAGAAACTTTTAGATTTAGAATACAAAAAGCAACAAGAGCGTAAAGATTATCTTCAAAAAATATGGGTCACTATTGCTGCACTAGTATTTATGCTAGGATTGACGTTTGCAGCGTTTAGCTATAGATATGGTTTTGATTATGTGGTAGACACGGTATTTCAAAAAGAAACAAAGCAGTTGTTAGAAGGTGGTTGGGTAGATAGCGATTATGGTTTTCCTCCGATAACAATTGCTACTCCAGAAGTTTTAAAAAGACAAAACACACCAATTCCGGAAGCGTTAAAAGATAAAATTAAAGTGTCTGCTTTTGGTTATGAGTTAGAAGGTAAAGTTACAATTGCAACGGTAACAACAACCTTTATGGATTCGCCTACAGGCGAAAAAGGACCATCTGCAGAGGATAATTTGTTACAGGCTATTGAAGGTAATTTAAGAGCTATTGAAGCTGAAGGTGGTCGAAACATAATATCTAATAAAGATAAGTTTAAAACACCAAATGGTGCAGAAGGTGTTAAGACTTCTGGAACTTTAGATTTTCCTGTTGACGATGCTAAATCGGATTATGTAAACGGTCAGTTTGTAATATTAAGTTTTGCTAACAAACAGGTCATGCAGCAAATTTTGATAACCTATTTAAAAGATGACATTTACTTGGATCAAGTGGTGGAGCGTATTTTGTCATCTGTAGAACTTAATCAAAAAGAAAACTAATGTTAGACGGAATTACATTTTTGAATAAAGAATTCTTTTGGTTGCTTTTAGCATTACCATTGGCTATTGCTTGGTATGTTTTTAAAAACAATAAGCAGACTGCCGAGTTAAAAATATCTAGTCTTAAAGGGTTTCAGGTCACTAATTCTCTATTACCTAAACTAAAACACGTGTTGTTTGCCTTGCGTCTTTTAGCATTAGGAATATTAATTGTTGCTTTAGCTAGACCACGTACATCAGAGACTAATACAAAAACCAAAACAACACGAGGTATAGACATTGTAATGGCTATTGATGTCTCTGCAAGTATGTTGGCAAAGGATTTAAGTCCAAACCGTCTTGAAGCTTTAAAAAAAGTGGCTGCCAAGTTTATTATAGGGCGTCCAAATGACAGAATTGGATTGGTGGAATATGCTGGAGAAAGCTATACAAAAACACCAATAACAAGTGATAAATCTATTGTATTAAATTCTCTAGAGGACATTAAGTATAATACAATTATAGAAGGAGGGACTGCTATTGGTAGTGGGTTAGCAACTTCTGTTAATAGATTAAAGGATAGTAAAGCTAAAAGTAAAGTCATTATTTTATTAACCGATGGTGTTAATAATTCTGGTGTATTAAATCCAAAAATTGCTAGTGAATTGGCAGTAGAGTTTGGTATAAAAGTATACACTATTGGTATTGGAACAAATGGTATGGCCCTGTCTCCTATTCAAATCTTGGCAAATGGTAGGTTTCAGTATGAGAGAGTTCAGGTAGAAATTGATGAGGATCTTTTAAAAGATATTGCAAAGGTGACTGGTGGAAAATATTTTAGAGCGACTAACAATCAAAAGTTAGAACAGATTTATGCTGAAATTAATAAGCTAGAAAAGACAGAAATTGACGAAATAAAATATACAACTTATGACGAGCATTTTAGACCGTTTGTTTGGGTTGCAGCTGCGTTGTTATTGTTAGAGTTTATAGGAAGGATTACGCTGTTTAAGAGTTTTGTATAACAGGCAAATATTCCGCGAAAGCGAAATAAAAAAGATTAATTAAAACATCCAAGCAAAAATAATTAGCAAGGGTTAATAATAGAATAGTATAGACAATGTTTCAAATAGAAGAAAAAATATGGTTTTGGACGCTGCTGGTTATTCCGGTATTGGTAGTCTTCTTTTTGTTGCTTCAGTTTTGGAAAAAACGCACACAAAAAAAGTTTGCTAATAAGGCGTTATTAAAACGTTTAAGTCCTAATCAGTCCGTATTTAAATCGGTTTTAAAATTAATAGTATTGTGTTTGGCTTTTGCAAGTTTGTCTTTAGCATTGGTAAATCCTAAAGTAGGGACAAGTTTAGAGACTGTTAAACGCGAAGGTGTTGATATTGTATTTGCAGTGGATGTGTCTAAAAGTATGCTTGCAGAAGATATTAAACCTAGCAGATTAGAAAAAGCGCAGCAATTGGTGTCTAAAGTTATTGATAACCTTGGAAGTGACCGTGTAGGTATTATTGCTTACGCAGGAAAAGCATTTCCGCAGTTGCCAATTACTACGGATTATTCGGCAGCAAAAATGTTTTTGCAAAATCTTAATACAGACATGTTATCCTCTCAAGGTACAGCTATAAACGAAGCGATTATTTTAGCTAAAACCTACTACGACGATGATGAGCAAACCAACCGTGTTTTAGTAATAATATCTGATGGAGAAGATCATGGTGAAGGTGCATTAAGAGTTGCAGAGGAAGCTAACGAAGAAGGTATAAAAATCTTTACCATTGGTGTTGGAGAGTTAACGGGAGGTCCAATACCATTAAAAAGAAATGGGACTTTGCTAGGTTATAAAAAAGATAAACAAGGAGAAACTGTAGTTACAAAATTAAATGAAGAGACCTTAAAAGGGATTGCTAATCAAGCGGGCGGTGTTTACATTAATGGCGCTAATACGGATAAAGTTGTTAGTCAGGTTAAGGATCTTTTAAATAAAATGGATAAGAAAGAATTTGAAGCGAAGCAGGTTGCTAACTTTGAAAGCAGATTCCAATGGTTTTTAGGCTTAGCAATCTTGTTATTATTTGTCGATATTTTCTTTTTAGAACGAAAAACAGCTTGGCTTAAAAAGTTAAACTTATTTAACGAGAATTTATAAATCCCTTAACATCAACAATTCTAGGTCTTTAGTATATTTACAAGTCACAATAATTAAATGAAAAACGTCTTAACTTACATATTACTATTACTATCCATAACTGTTGTTGCACAAGACAAAACAGAGGAGAAGGCAGCATTAAAACTAAAGCTAAAGGCACAAAGTTTTGTAGCAGAGGCTAATGATTTGGCTGATAGCGATGCTTTTGTGGAGGCAGAAATGGAATACCGTAAAGCGTTATCCATAAAGCCAACGCAAGTGGCTGGCGCGTATAATTTGGGACACCAGTACATTAAAAAAGGTAATTTTGAAGAAGCACTATATCGCAACCAACAAGCTGCAAAAAATGCGACTACAAAAGAAGAAAAACATAATGCCTTCCATAATATGGGTAATATTTTAATGGAAGAAAAAAAGTGTAAAGAAGCTGTAGAGGCTTACAAAAGCGCGCTTAGAAGTGATCCGTCGGATGATGAGACTAGATATAATTTTGCGCTAGCTAAGGCGTGTGCAAAACAGCAAGAAGATGATAACCCTCAGGATGACGATAAGGACGGAGAGAATAATAAAGATAAGGACGATAGTAAGGATAAAGATAAGGACAAAGAACAAGAGGATAATAAAGACAAGGATCAGCAGGATAAAGAAGATCAAGGCGATAAGGATAAAAAGGACGGTGATCAAGATAAGGATGAAGAAGGAGCGCCTAAGGACGATAAAGAAAGTGATCCAAAGGAAGGTGATAAAGAGAATCAGCAAAATCAACCACAACCAGGCCAAATGTCGCCTCAGCAAATTAAAAACTTACTAGAGGCCATGAATAATCAAGAACAAAAGGTTCAGGAAAAAATAAATGCACAAAAAGTTAAAGGAGCAAAACAACAGACAGATAAAGATTGGTAGTTAAATCTTTATATTTGAAAATTAAATGAAATTACTAAAATACATACTCCTAATTTTTATAACCTGTTCTACTACTTTAGTAATGGCGCAAGGTACAGACGCAGTATCGTTTCAAGCTAAAGTTAGTAAGAAAAAACTAGCATTGAATGAACGGTTACGTGTCGACTTTCAAATGAATAAGGATGGCGATAACTTTGTAACGCCAAGCTTTTCGGATTTTGTGGTTGTTGGAGGACCTAATCAATCGGTTAGTAACTCTTGGGATGGAAAACAACGTCGCTTTACTAAAATTTATAGCTACTTTTTAGCACCTAAAAAAATGGGTGTGTTTACTATTGCTGAAGCAACAATTGAGATTGATGGTGTTGTTTTTAAGACCAATCCAATAACCGTTAAGGTTACCAAAGCACAAGAAAAACCAGACGATCCAAACGATCCGGATTATATTGTACAGGAAAACATCCATTTAGTTACTGAGGTTTCTAAGACTAATCCTTATTTAAACGAGCCCATTACCGTTGTTTATAAATTATACGTGGCACCTAAGGCTGGTATTAGTAACTACAGAGAGATTGAAAGCCCTAAGTTTAATGGGTTTTGGAGTCAAAACATAGAAGACAGAGGTCTTAAAATACAAAACGGAACATATAAAGGTGAAGAATATCGTTATGTGACGTTAAGAAAGGCAGTCTTGTATCCGCAAAAAACGGGTGAGCTAATTATTGAGCCTTTAAGTTTAGATATTACACTAGAAGTGCCAACTAATAGACGTGATATTTACGGTAGGCAAATCAAAAATCAAGCACATAGAACCATTACCGCAAGTACAAGAAGTGTCACTGTAAAAGCACTTCCAGAAGAGGGTAAACCAGCTAATTTTACTGGAGCTGTTGGAGATTTTAAGTTTAATGTAACAACAACAAAAAGCAGTCTAAATGCCACGGAGTCGTTACAAGCAAAAATTGAAGTTTCAGGAAAAGGAAACTTGAAGTTGTTTCAATTACCAAAATTAACAACACCAAGCACATTAGAGGTTTACGATCCAGAACATGCGGAAAATGTACGTACTAATTTAGCGGGTATGCAAGGTCAGATTTCTGATAGTTATACTATAATTCCGCAGTATAAAGGTAAGTTTCCTATTCCGCCAATACGCTTTTCTTATTTTGATTTAAAAACCCAAAAATATGTAGAAGTAACGTCTCAAGACATTGTTGTTAATGTATTAGAAGGGCCAATTTATGCAGAAGCAGATAACAATTTGCCACTAGCAACTAATGGTAAAGATTCTAATGTTTTAAACCAAAAGCAATTTGCTTCTATCAAAACGCAAACTAGTTTTGTGTCTAAGGAAAACGAAACATTTTTAAATTCTCCTATATTTTGGACAAGCCTATTAGGACCATTATTAGCAATTCCTTTAGCATTATTTTATAGAAGAAAACGTGACGAAAGGCAAGCCGATGTTTCTGGTAATAGAAAACGTAAAGCAGACCGATTAGCTAAAAAGTATTTGTCAGAAGCTAAAAAGGCACTTGGACAAAAAGAATCTTTTTATATCGCTTTAGAAAAAGCATTGCATAATTACTTAAAAGGGCGTTTAAGTATCACAACGTCAGATTTAAGTAAAGACAAGATAACAGGCTTATTAACACAAAGAGGTGTAGATACAGCTGTTGTGTTAGACTTTGAGGCTATACTTGAAAATTGTGATTTAGCCCGTTATACGCCAATTACAGACGTAACAATGCAACAAGATTACGACAAGGCAGCAACGACCATAAATCAGATAGATAAACAAATTAAATAACGCTTATTTTTAGTTTCGCTAAAGCGGAAATTAGTATAAATGAAATACATACTTTACATATTTTTATTTTTCTGCGGAAGCATTACAGCTCAAGACCAATCTGTTTTTGATCAAGCTAATGCATTGTATAATGACGGAAAATTTGAGGACGCTATTGCTAAGTACCAGTCTATTGTTGACGGTAATCAACACTCGGCAGAAGTCTATTTTAATCTAGCAAACGCGCATTACAAGCTTAATAATGTAGGACCAAGTATTTATTATTACGAAAAAGCGTTACAGCTTAAACCAGAGGATACTGATATTTTAAATAATATGGAGTATGCTAAACAGATGACGGTAGATGCTGTTCAGGAAGTTCCTGAATTGGGGTTTTCTAGATTTTTCAATAAAGTAACTAACCTTTTTTCTTTTGATGATTGGGCAAAATTAGCAATTGCACTGATGGTTATTTTTGTGGTGTTATTACTGGTTTATTACTTTACCTATAGCACGCAAAGTAAGCGTGTTTCTTTTATCTTAGGATTTGTGTTTTTGTTTTTAAGTTTATCTAGTGTAGGATTAGCTTTTCAGAAACAAGCATTAGATAATAGAGATAATCCAGCAATTGTATTTGCGCAAAAAAGTGAAGTTAAAACCGAACCGAATTTGAGCGGTAACGAAGCTTTTACACTACATGAAGGAACTAAAGTATTAGTTCTAGACACCATTAATAATTGGAAAAAAATCAAATTAGCAGATGGTAAAACCGGTTGGATCTCGGCAAAAGATATAAGATTGTTAAACAATTTTTAGCCATTCCTTAACACATTACTGTGTCTATAGTTATATATTTGCTTTTCTCAAAGTAAAAAAATGCACAGAAAGTTAGTATCCATCTTCTTTACAGTATTGTTTTTGGCGCTTATTACAGCTCCATCAATAATTGTTGCTATAGATGATTCTGTGGATGTTTCTGTGTTTTACAGCTTGTCAGAGGAAGAGGAAGAAAACAAAAATGTAAATCTAACTTTTGTTATACAAAACTTAGAAGATGCCTTTTTTGAGACTTCAAAAACTACTGATTATTTAAGGTACCATTTTAAAACGTATCCTAAACCACATCTTAATTTAATTTCCCCACCTCCCGAATTCATTTTGTAATTTATTAGGCGGACGACTTAGTCCATTCAAAAATTATTAAAATATAACCATTGAGAGTGCTCAATGGTCAAAATGAATTTATATATGTTTAAAACGTTAAAAAACGACTTGCCAGCAAGTATCGTTGTATTTTTTGTAGCATTACCTTTATGTTTAGGTATTGCTTTAGCTAGTGGTGCGCCACTTTTTTCAGGAGTTATTGCCGGAATTATTGGTGGAGTTGTTGTTGGAGCTTTAAGTGGTTCTAAAATTGGAGTAAGTGGTCCTGCAGCAGGATTAGCAGCTATTGTATTAACTGCAATTGGATCTTTAGGAGGGTATGAAAACTTTTTAGTAGCAGTAGTGTTAGGTGGAATTATTCAAATAGTATTTGGAATTTTAAAAGCCGGAGTTATTGGGTATTATTTCCCGTCTTCTGTAATAAAAGGGATGTTAACTGGTATTGGAATTATTATTATTTTAAAACAAATCCCTCACTTTTTTGGTTACGATTCAGAGCCAGAAGGTGCAGATAGTTTTGTAGAAATGTCTGGAGAAAATACATTCTCTGCAATTTTAAATATCACAGATAATATAACTTTGGGATCTATGGTTATAGGTTTAATTGGATTAGCCATTTTATTATTATGGGATAAGGTATTATCTAAAAAAGGTAAGATCTTCCAAATTGTACAAGGTCCTTTAGTAGCAGTAGTATTGGGTATTGTTTATTTTGCAGTAACACAAGGGACAAGCTTAGGTATTAATCAATCACATTTAGTAAGTGTGCCAATTCCTGATAGTTTAGATTCTTTTTTAGGTCAATTTAGTTTTCCTAATTTTGGTGCCATCACAAACCCAGATGTTTGGATTGTAGCATTTACAATTGCATTAGTAGCAAGTTTAGAAACGTTATTATGTGTTGAAGCAACAGATAAGATAGACCCAGATAAAAATGTTACACCAACAAATAGAGAGTTATTAGCGCAAGGTACCGGAAACATTATTTCTGGTTTAATTGGAGGTTTACCAATTACACAGGTAATTGTGCGTAGTTCTGCAAATATCCAGTCAGGTGGGCGTAGTAAAATGTCTGCTATTATTCACGGGTTTTTACTATTAATCTCAGTAGTATTAATTCCTAAGTTGTTAAACATGATTCCTTTATCGGTGTTAGCAGCTATACTTTTAATTGTAGGATATAAATTAGCAAAACCAGGATTATTCAAAAAAATGTACGACATGGGGTGGAAGCAGTTTGTACCATTTGTGGTTACTGTTTTAGGTATTGTTTTTATTGATTTATTATGGGGAATTGGTTTAGGATTGTTAGTTGGTATTGTTGTAATATTAATTAAGAGTTACCAGAATTCTCACTTTTTACATATTGAAGATAAGAGTAATGGAAAGCATAAAATAAAAATGACTTTTGCAGAAGAGGTTACTTTCTTTAACAAAGGTGCTATTTTAAAAGAATTAGATAGTTTACCAAGAGATACTTACTTAGAGTTAGATGTTAGAAAAACACGTTATTTAGATAATGATATTATCGAAATTTTAGATGATTTCGCTTTTAAAGCAAAAGAACGTAATATCGATATTCAATTAACTTCTGAACGCGGTATTGTTGAAAATCCAGATAGTTTTATCGAGTTTTTTAAACTAAGACCAAAATCAGCCTAAACTTAAAATCATGAAAAACAATAAATACAAAATATTGTTGCTTTCGGATTTAAATAAGTCTGCAACTTCAGAATTAAAAAGTGCGGTAAGTTTAGCAAAAATGATTGATGGAGACATTACATTGTTTCATGTTAAAAAACCAACAGACATTGTAGAGAGAGAAAGTCAGCTATCTGCCATGCGATCTATTAACGAAGAGCATATTGTAACTAATAAAGCTATTGAAAATTTAATTAATCCTATTAGTCAGGACTTTAAATTAAATATTGGTTATAATGTGTCTATTGGTAATGTAAAGCACGAAATAGAAACATATATCAATGCTTATCAACCTGATATTATTGTTTTAGGGAAAAGAAAATCTAAAACTCTTAACTTTATGGGAGATAATATTACAGATTATGTCTTAAAAACGCATAAAGGGTCTATTATGATTGCAAATCAAAATAAGGCGTTACAACCTAACCAAGAAGCAACTTTAGGTGTTTTAAACACCAACGATCACCCTTTGGATGCTAATTTTATAGCAGGATTGATTACTAAAACCAGTCAACCTATAAAATCATTTAAAATAGTATCTCAGTTGTCTAGATTAGAAAATGCAGAGGCTTATAAGACAGTAGAATTTGTTTTTGAAAAAGGCGATTCGGCAATAGATAATGTTTCTAAGTACGCTTCAAAAAGCAATATTAATTTAATGTGTTTTGATAATTCAAATCATGATAAATCTAATACAAGTATAAAAAATGTAATTAACAAACTTGATGTTTCGTTATTACTAACAGGAAAAAACACAACGATGCTACACAGGTAGTATTTAATTAACTAATAAAAAATTAAAAACATATGAAAGCACATACAAAAGAAACGCAGGCAACATTAACACCTGACAAGGCAATACAGTTTTTAGTAGAAGGAAATGAAAGGTTTCAAAATAACTTAAAAGCAAATCGTAACCTTTTAGAACAAGTAAATGATACAAGTGAAGGGCAATTCCCTTTTGCTACAATCTTAAGTTGTATTGACTCTCGTGTTTCTGCAGAGTTAGTTTTTGATCAAGGTCTTGGAGACGTATTTAGTGTACGTATTGCAGGTAACTTTGTAAACGAAGACATTTTAGGGAGTATGGAATTTGCTTGTAAATTAGCAGGTACAAAAGTTATCGTGGTATTAGGCCATACAAGTTGTGGTGCTGTAAAAGGTGCTTGTGATCATGCTGAAATGGGTAACCTTACCAAGTTAATCCAAAAAATCACACCAGCAGTAAACGCAGTGACTGAGCCTAAAGATGAAAGCTTACGTACGTCTAAAAACTTAGCGTTTGTAGATGAGGTATCAAAGAAAAATGTTGAGTTAACAATGGATCGTATTCACGCGGAAAGTCCAATCTTAACAGAGATGGAGAAAAACGGTGAAATTAAAATTGTTGGTGCTATGTATGATATTAATACAGGTGCTGTAGCGTTTTACTAATAACAAACCTATTTGATGAGAATAAGTAAATTGAAGAAGAAAAATATAATCGCAACACTAGCTCTATCGCTGGTGTTGCCTTTTTATGGGCTAAGCCAAGACAGTAATCTAGGAAACTGGTTGATCTATATTGGAAGTAAAGAACTTAAAAACGGTTGGAATATTCATAACGAAGTCCAATACCGTAATTACGATGCAATTGGAGATTTAGAGCAATTGCTATTAAGAACAGGGTTAGGTTATAATTTAACCGAAAACAATAATAATCTATTACTAGGGTATGGCTATATTTTGTCTGAAAACTATGTTGGAGACACGGATCAAAAAGTAGCAGTAAACGAACATAGAATCTTTCAGCAGTTTACAACAAAACAGAAGGTAGGGATACTTAGTTTAAGTCACCGTTATAGATTTGAACAACGTTTTGTAGAGTCTGATTTTAAAATGCGATTCAGGTATTTTCTAGGCTTAAAAGTTTCGTTGCAAAACAACGAAGATGGTAATAATCCATTGTACCTTTCCGCTTATAATGAGATTTTTCTAAACACTAAAAGTGCAATCTTTGACAGAAACAGATTGTATGGTGGATTAGGATATCAATTTTCAAAGCAATTAAGGTTAGAAATCGGGTATATGAATCAGTTTTTTGAAACCTCAAGCAGAGATCAAATAAACGTTATTGCATTCGTTAATTTTTAGAGACTGTTAAAATCATAATTTACTGTTAATTAGTAGTGTTACAAAGCACCGCGCTTTTTTTGTAAAGAAAAAATGTTATTTTAGTATAAAACCAACTATTACGCTATGAAGAAATTTTTCGCAAATTTAAAGGGAGATGCTTTTGGAGGGATAACAGCAGGTATTGTTGCCTTGCCACTAGCATTAGCATTTGGTGTGTCGTCTGGTTTAGGACCAAGCGCAGGTTTATATGGTGCTATTTTTATCAGTTTTTTCGCAGCCTTTTTTGGAGGAACACCAACACAAATTTCGGGGCCTACTGCACCAATGACAGCCGTAAGTATGGTTGTGATTGCAGGTATTATTGCAACACACGATGGCGATGTAACTAAAGCCTTGCCATACATTTTAACCGTCTTTTTATTGGCAGGATTAGTCCAAGTTGGATTAGGTGTGTTAGGTTTTGGAAAGTATATTAAATACATACCTTATCCTGTAGTCTCTGGTTTTATGACTGCTATTGGTGTTATAATTTTAGTCACACAAATATTACCATCTATTGGATATTATCCAAAAGAAGATACAGAGTATGTTAGTCAATTTAAGCCGCAAGCGGAAGAGTTGATTTTACAAAACATACTTAAAGAAGAAGCAGGCGAAGGGATTTTGGTTTTAGAAGATTTTAAAGAAACCATTAAAAGAGCAGGAGAGCTTAAACCAGAAGATATTGCAAAAGAATCTAAAACATTAGCAAAAACCGAAGCTTCAGGGGTTTTAGGGACACTAAAAATATTACCAAGAGCCATTCAGAATATTAATTGGTTAGAGCTAGCATTAGCATTAGCAACCATTTTTATAGTGTATGGTTTTAAACGTATAACAACAAAAATACCAAGTGCATTAGTAGCCTTGGTTGTGGTTTCTGGTGTGGCATATGGTTTTAATTTAGGCTATCGTCCAATAGAAGAAATCCCTTCAGGACTGCCAATGCCCAATTTTGAAATTATTACAGGGTTTAGCTTAAAAAGCATTACACCCTATATATTTACAGCCATTACTTTAGCGCTTTTAGGAGCAATAGATTCGTTATTAACAAGTGTGGTTGCGGATAATATGACTAAAACAAAGCACAACCCAAATAAAGAATTAATAGGGCAAGGTATTGGTAACAGTATCGCCTCTATTTTTGGAGGTATTCCAGGAGCAGGAGCAACAATTAGAACAGTAGTAAACATTAATGCAGGAGGGCGTACAAAGTTATCAGGTATGATTGCTGGGGTTATGTTATTATTTATTTTGTTAGCACTTGGACCTGTAGCATCAAAAATTCCGGCAGCAGTATTAGCAGGTATTTTACTTACGGTAGGTATTGGAGTAATGGATTACAAAGGCTTAAAAGCTATTCCAGCATTACCAAAAGACATGAAGATTGGACCAGTAAAAGTTAGCTCTGAAGTATTAATCATGTTGGTTGTATTAGTGTTATCTAGTATGTGGGATTTAATTTATGCAGTTGGTATTGGGTTGGTTATCGCATCGTTATTATTCATGAAAAAAATCGGAGATTTAACAGCACAACGTTCAGACGTTAAGCCATTAAAGGAAGAAGCTTGGTCGGATGAGATTGGTTTTCCTTCAAACTTAGCAGAAGAAGTATTTATCAAGCATATCAAAGGACCTTTGTTTTTCGGATCAACGTCAGAGTTTCAGCAATTGGCAAAGCAAATACCAAGTACTGCTAAAACAGTTGTAATTAGGTTAGGACGTATGCAGTATATGGATCAGTCTGGACTTTATGCAATGGAAGATGTATTAGTGGATTTAAGAAAACAAAACATAGACGTGTTATTTGTAAATCTATTAAAGCAGCCAAGATATATGATGGAACGTATCGGTATTATTCCAGATTTAGTAGAAAAGGAACATATTTTTAAAGACTTTAATTCATGTCTACAATGGGTTAAAACTAATGTAAAAGACCAATTCTAAAAAGCGATCTGATGGATATAAAAAAAGTGTTTGAAAATAACGAAAGATTTGTAAAAGCAAAACTATCCATAGACAAAGACTATTTTGAAAATTTAGGAAAAGGACAAAGCCCAGAATTACTTTATATAGGGTGTAGTGATAGTCGTGTAACAGCCGAAGATTTAATGGGTTTAGGCCCAGGAGAAGTCTTTGTACATCGTAACATTGCAAACATGGTGTCGGGTAATGACTTAAGCGCCATGTCTGTTGTAGAGTATGCAGTAGTGCATCTTAAAGTTAACCATGTTGTAGTTTGCGGGCATTACGCCTGTGGTGGTGTAAAAGCAGCTATGCAATCTGCAGATTTAGGTATCTTAAACTCATGGTTACGTAATATTCGTGATGTGTATCGTATACATAAAGACGAATTAAATGCAATTACAGACGAAGAGAAAAAGTACGATCGTTTGGTAGAGCTTAACGTCAAGGAGCAATGTGTAAACTTGCTAAAAACAGCAGCAGTACAAAAAGCATACAGAGATAGAGGCCTAAAAGTACACGGTTGGGTATTTGATGTGCACACCGGTAAGTTAATAGACTTAAAAATAGATTTTGAGCACTATTTAGAAGACATTATGGAAATCTACCACCTAGATTAATTCCTAAGCTTCAGACTCATCTGTAGGCTCTGCAGGATCAATAATTTGGTTGTCTTCCTCATCAGCATCAGATTTAATAATGCTAGGAAAAACCATAGGCGCTAAAGACTTTATTGGCGCATATAATATAGAATCTTCAATATCCTCATCCTGTACAAACGGGATGGCATTATTCATTTTATCAAAAACAATTAATAAAACACTTAAGATAAGCCCAATTTTTAGTGCTCCAAAAGCGGCACCTAAAAGCTTATTTAAAATTCCTAAAGAGGCAAAATCCGCTAACTTTGTTAAGGCTTTACCGGCTAAGCTAATTACTAAAATGATAATTACAAAAGTAATAGCAAACGCAACGGTGTTAATTGTTTTCTCGTTCCAAGAGGTTTTATCCATCAAAAACTCAGCAACAAAATAGCTAAAATGGATGGCGCCATACACACCAGCAATTAAGGCAACTATAGAGGCAAGCTCTACAAAAAGTCCTTTAAACAATCCGCGAACTAAACCAAATAATAGTAAAGCACCTAAAACAATATCAATTACAGCCATAAAGTTAGATTTTAGGCAAATATAAATTAACTTTGCGACTTTAAAATTATTATGGCAAGAGACGAACAGTTAAAAGAGAGATGGCAGGAGATAGTGACTAAGCTATCTAACCAATTTGCAGACGGAGACACACTAGACTTAGATGCAATAATTTATTTAATTGGTGTACAAGAATTAGGACAGTTGGAACGTACATTTAAAAAGGATCACAAACTAGATTTAATGCACATTGCAATTTGTAAATTGTTAGTGCCTTATGGGTATTACGAGTTTGAGTTTGCCGATGAAGATGGCTGGCCACACTATAAAACGATCGGCGAGTTACCAAACTTAAAAGCAGGAGAACAAAGTGTTTTAATGAAAGAAGCGATCGTTAATTATTTTCTGGAAACCGAATATATTAAGTAAATTTTGGGCGTTACCACAAGGGTCGCGCTATCGGCAGTCGCTTTTAATTTGCTTTTTGGCAAATAAAAGAGCTTCAACAAATGCCTCCATCGCTAACGCAAATCACGATAAAATTCATAAATTTGCCAATCATTTAGAAGATTATGATAGATAAGATAAAAGAACTTATAGCAGAAGCAGACGCCTTTAAAGCACAAACCAAAGAAGAGGTTGAAGCGTTTCGTATAAAATATTTAGGTAAAAAAGGATTGCTTAACGACTATTTTGCCGAATTCAAAAACGTAGCAAAAGACCAGAAAAAAGAATTTGGTCAAGTGATCAATACCTTAAAAAACACCGCTCAAAATAAAGTGAATGCTTTAAAAGAAGAGCTAGATAATAATACACAAGACGCAGGTATAAGTGGGGATTTATCAAGACCAGGAGAGCCAATAACTATTGGATCACGTCACCCAATATCTATCGTAAAAAATCAAATCATCGATATCTTTTCTAACATTGGATTTAATGTCAGTGAAGGTCCAGAGATAGAAGACGATTGGCACAACTTTACAGCACTTAATTTGCCAGAATATCATCCAGCAAGAGACATGCAGGATACCTTTTTTGTGCAAACTAATCCAGATATCTTATTACGTACGCATACCAGTTCTGTACAAGTACGTTATATGGAAAATAATCCACCACCAATCCGTACAATATCACCAGGACGTGTGTACCGTAACGAAGCAATATCTGCGCGTTCGCACTGTTTTTTCCACCAAGTGGAAGGGTTATATATAGATAAGGACGTAAGCTTTGCAGATTTAAAACAAACTTTACAATACTTTACAACAGAGCTTTTCGGGAAATCTAAAATTAGATTACGCCCATCATACTTCCCGTTTACAGAGCCAAGTGCAGAGATAGATGTGTATTGGGGATTAGAAACAGAAACAGATCACAAAATCACCAAAGGAACCGGTTGGTTAGAAATTGGAGGTTGTGGTATGGTAGATCCAAATGTCTTAACCAATTGCGGTATTGATGCAGAAACGTATTCTGGATTTGCTTTTGGAGTAGGTATCGATCGTATAGCAATGTTACTACATCAAATTAGTGATATTCGTTTATTAAGCGAAAACGATGTTAGATTCTTAAATCAGTTTAAATCTGCGTTATAGTCTAAACGTCAATTAATTACAATTAAAAGCCAACTGTTAACAGTTGGCTTTTTTATTTAACAACATTTTAACTTCGGTTAGTTCGGTTAGTTCCGAACTAAGCTATAAATTTGCACAGGATATAGTTTTAAAAAAAGCTGTGTTTAAGATTTTAGAAATTAAATTGTTTAAAAATGAAAGAAGAGATCTGCAAAGAAAAAATGGCGTTAGTAGAAAAGCTAGGCGTCCATTTAGAAAACAGAGAGCAATTAGCGCCTGTTGCTGCGCGTATATTGGCTTATATAATTCTTACGGGTAAAAAAGGAACCACATTTGAAGATATGGTTACCGTACTATGCGCTAGCAAAAGTACAATCTCTACACATTTAAATCATTTACAGGATTTAAACAAGATTCAATACTTCACAAAAACAGGAGACCGTAAAAAGTATTTTGTAATTAAAAAAGACACCATAATTCAACATATTGATAAAATGGTAAATCATTGGAACGAAGAACGCATAATACATCTAGAAATCAAGGATTATAAGGAGACTATAAACAACACTAAAATAGAAAATGAAGATGAAAAATTTGATTTAAATTTTCATGATGATTACATCAAATTTATAGACGGAGCTAGTGCTTCTATTAAAGATTTAAGAGAAAAAATTACAGACAATCAATTCGATATTTAAACTAAGTAAAAAATGAAACATAATAAAATAGTAACGTTACTAGCATTAAGTGCTTTTTTAGTCATTTTAAGTTGTGGTAAAAAGCAAGAGGCTCCAGCAGCAGCTCAAGCGCCAGCTTCACCTTTTCCTGTAACAGAAGTACAAACTAAAACCGTAACAGGTTTTAAGGCGTATCCAACAAATTTAGAAGGTATAGTTAACAGTGATGTTAGAGCTAAAGTATCTGGTTACATTCAAAAAGTAATGGTTGACGAAGGTCAAAAAGTACGTAAAGGTCAAGTGTTATTTAAATTAGAAACACAGTCTTTAAATCAAGATGCTGGAGCAGCAAAGGCACGTGTTAATGTAGCACAAGTAGAGGTTGATAAATTAATTCCATTAGTGCAAAAAAATATTATTAGTGGGGTACAGTTAGAAACTGCTAAAGCTAATTTAGCACAAGCAAAAGCTAATTATAGTAGTGTCTCTGCAAGTATTGGTTATGGTACAATTAGAAGTCAAGTAGATGGTTACGTTGGTGCTATTAATTATAGAGAAGGTGCTTTAGTTAGCCCTGCAGATCCAACACCTTTAACTACTGTAAGTGATATTAGTAAGGTGTATGCGTTTTTTAGTTTAACAGAATCTCAGTACTTAGACTTCTTACAAAACGCAGAAGGTAAAAACTTAAAAGAGAAATTAGCTAATTATGCTGATATCAATTTGGTTTTAGCAAACGGAAGCACTTATTCCGAAAAAGGTAAAATCGAAACAAGTACAGGTCAGGTTAATAAAAATACGGGTACAGTAAGTTTAAGAGCTGTATTTGATAACCCAAACCAATTGTTAACTAATGGAAATAGTGGTACAATCCAAATTCCATCAGTATATGAGAATGCAATCGTTATCCCTCAGCAATCAACATATGAGCAACAAGGAAATGTGATGGTATTTAAAGTTGGAGAGGATAATAAGGTTGTGACTTCAATAGTAAAAATAAAAGCAACAATTGATAATTTATATGTGGTTGAGTCTGGAGTAGACTTAAAGGATAAGATTATCGTATCTGGTGTTGGTAAATTAAAAGCTGGAATGGCAATTGCGCCACAAGAAACATCTTTTGAGGAAGCGATTAAGCCAGTAGCCGTATTATTTAAAAACTAGTAACTAACAAATATATTAGTCATGTTAAAAACATTTATTGAAAGACCAGTGCTTTCAACAGTAATCTCTATTATCATAGTCATACTAGGGGTTATTAGTATAACAAGCTTACCTATAGAGGAATATCCAGATATTGCACCGCCAACTATTAAGGTAACTGCATCGTACCCTGGTGCCAATGCAGAAACGGTATTAGAAAGTGTAATTGTCCCTATTGAGGAGCAAATTAACGGTGTAGAAGGGATGACATACATTACTTCTACTGCGTCAAATACAGGAACAGCAGAAATCACAGTATACTTTAATCAAGAGATGGATGCGGATATTGCAGCCGTAAACGTGCAAAACCGTGTGTCTAGAGCAAGTTCATTACTTCCACAAGAAGTACTTCAAACGGGTGTAACCACTCAAAAGCAAGAAACAAGTGCCTTGATGTTTATTTCAATGTACTCGGAGAACGAGAATTATGATGCTACATATATTCAGAATTACTTAAAAATTAACGTAATTCCTGCAATGCAACGTATTAGTGGTGTTGGTGATGTTAGTGTATTCTCACAACAAGATTATGCTATGCGTATTTGGTTAAAGCCTGAGAAATTAGCAGCCTATAAATTAATACCTTCAGATATTTCTGCAGCGTTAGCAGAACAAAACTTAGAAGCAGCAGCGGGATCTTTAGGACAAAATAACGGAGAATCATTTTCTTATACATTAACGTATAGTGGGCGTTTTAAAGAACAAAAACAGTATGAAGATATTGTTATAAAAGCTTTAGGTAACGGACAGTTTTTACGTTTAAGTGATGTAGCTACTATCGAGTTGGATGCGCAATCTTATGCGTCTAACGCGATGAGTAAAGGTCATCCTGCCGTATTTATGGGTATTTTCCAGACTAAAGGATCTAATGCAAGAGAAATTATTGAAAACATTAAAACAACTTTAGAAGGTGTTAAAAAAGACCTGCCAGAAGGATTGGATGTATTTGTACCTTATGATACAAGTTTGTTTTTAAATGCATCTATCGAGAAGGTAATTAGTACGTTAATGGAAGCCTTTTTATTAGTGTTTTTAGTAGTGTTTATCTTTTTACAAGATTTCCGTTCAACATTAATTCCGGCTATTGCAGTGCCAGTATCTATTATTGGTACGTTCTTTTTCTTGAACGTATTTGGATATTCTATTAACTTATTAACGCTATTTGCATTAGTCCTCGCTATTGGTATTGTAGTGGATGATGCGATTGTAGTTGTGGAAGCAGTCCATGCTAAAATGGATGAAGGAGAGAAAGATCCTAAAACAGCGACAATAACCGCTATGAATGAAATATCAGGAGCCATCATTTCTATTACTTTAGTAATGGCAGCGGTATTTATTCCGGTAACGTTTATAACCGGGCCAACGGGTGTCTTTTACGAACAGTTTGGGGTAACATTAATTATTGCCATTCTTATTTCGGCAGTAAATGCCTTAACCTTGAGTCCTGCATTATGTGCTTTATTATTAAAATCGCATAAGGACGACGAAGAGTTAAAAGGTAAAAGTCCATTAAAACGATTTTATAGATTATTTAACCGTGGATTTAATGCAACAATACAACGTTATGGTCAATCACTTCACTTTTTATACAAAAGAAAATGGGTGTCAGTGGTGTTATTAGGATTAGCTATTGTTGGAATTTTCTGGGCATCACAAAACACACCTACAGGGTTTGTACCTAATGAAGATAGAGGAATCATTTTCGCAAACATCGAGTTGCCAGCTGGTGCGTCTTTAGATAGAACTGATGCTGTGTCAAGAGATTTATACGAGAAAATCAATGGTATTGATGGTATTGTCGCAGTAAACTTTATTAAAGGACGTAGTTTAATTAGTGGTGCAGGTAGTAATTATGGTTTTGGGATAATAAAATTAGCAGATTGGGGTGATCGTGAAGATCCTTCAACGTCTGTACAAGCTATTACAGGAAAATTATTTGGTGTGGTAGCAACAATGCCAGAAGCTAAAATTATTTTCTTCTCACCTCCAAGTATCCGTGGTTTTGGTAACTCGGCAGGTTTTGAAGTTAATCTATTAGATAAGTTTGGTGGCGAGTTTACAGATTTAGATCAAGCAAATAAAGATTTCTCTATGGCGTTAATGAGTCATCCAGAAATTAAATATGCGCAATCTTCTTTTAGTACTAACTACCCACAATACGAAATGGAAATTAATGTGCCTTTAGCTAAAGAAAAAGGGGTGCCAATTAATAGTATATTTTCAACATTACAAGGGTATATTGGAGGGGTTTATGCTTCGGATTTCTCTAAATTTGGTAAACAATTTAGAGTATACATTCAAGCATTGCCAGATGACAGAGCAGATGTAGATGCTTTAAATAGCATGTTTGTTAGAACAGATTCTGGAGAAATGTCACCAATTACACAGTTTGTAAACTTAAAACGTGTGTATGGACCACAATCGGTTACGCGTTTCAACTTATTTAACTCGACAAGTATATCAGGTGCAACCAATGATGGATACAGTACAGGGGATGCGATTAGAGTTATTGAAGAGGAAGTTGCTAAACTACCAAGTAATTACACCGTAGCTTATTCTGGTTTAACTAGAGAGGAAGTTAGTGCAGGTAACCAAACCACCTTTATTTTTGCTTTAAGTATCTTGTTTGTGTATTTCTTATTAAGTGCACAATATGAAAGTTACTTACTACCATTTGCAGTAATATTATCATTGCCATTTGGTGTCTTTGGAGCATATATCAGTACTTATCTTTTTGGCTTAGAAAACAACATTTACTTCCAAATTGCCCTGATAATGCTTATTGGTCTGCTCGCCAAGAATGCGATTCTTATTGTAGAGTTTGCATTAGCCAGACGTAAACAAGGAGAAAGTATTGTAGATGCAGCAATTGATGGTGCAAAATCACGTTTACGTCCAATTTTAATGACGTCTTTCGCCTTTATTTTAGGATTGATGCCATTAGTACTTGCAAAAGGTGTAGGGTCTGAAGGAAACAACTCTATTGGTACAGGAGCTGTAGGAGGTATGTTAATCGGAACCATTTTAGGGGTCTTTGTAATCCCTGTCCTATTTATATTATTTCAGTGGTTACAAGAAAAAGTTTCTAGTAAACCAGCAGTACAAACTATTCAAGAATAAGAACAATGAAAGTTAATATAAAACATAGAAATTTTAGTAGGGGAGCACTAATATTAGTCGTTGCGCTAACATTACAAAGTTGTTTTGTTGCACAAGATTATGTAAGACCAGAGCTGCCAGTAAGCGATGCGCTTTACAGAACAGATAATTTACCAACTGATAGCGTGTCTATTGCAGATGTGTCTTGGAAAACTTTATTTACAGACCAATATTTACAACAGTACATAGAGGAAGGTTTACAAAACAACATGGATGTGCGTATTGCAATACAACAAATGGTAGCTGCCCAAGCTTATGCAAAGCAAGGTAAAGCAGGATACTTACCATCTGTAAGTGTTGGGACTAATTGGACACATCAAGAGTTGTCTAAAAACACACAATTTGGTGCGTTTTTAACGGACACGTCTACAGATCAATTTGACGTTACTGCAAATTTATCTTGGGAAGCAGATATTTGGGGTAAAATACGTAGTAATAAAAGAGCAACCCAAGCGGCTTATTTACAAAGTGTAGCAGGGCATCAAGCGGTTAAAACGCAATTGATTTCAAGCATTGCAAATACGTATTACAACTTATTAGCTTTAGATGCACAATTAGAAGTAACTAAACAAACTATTGCGACTAGAAAAACAAGTGTAGAAACTATTAAAGCTTTAAAAGAAGCGGGACAAGTAACACAAGTTGCTGTAGATCAAAATGTGGCGCAATACAATAGTGCACAAGCGTTGCAAGTGGATATTGAAACTGCGATTTTTAAAACAGAAAACATGCTAAGTATCTTACTTGGTAAATCGGCACAAGATTTTGAGAGAAGTAATTTAGATATTCAGAAAATTGAAGAAAACCTTAAACTAGGTGTTCCTGCAACACTATTAAGTAACCGACCAGATGTGATGTCTGCAGAGTATAATTTGATTCAATCTTTTGAGTTAACAAATGTTGCTAAAAGTAATTTATATCCTTCTTTAAAATTAACAGCTTCAGGTGGATTACAAAGTTTAGAAATAGATAAATTATTTAATGCAAACTCAATTTTTGCAAATATAGTGGGCGGATTAACGCAACCATTATTTAATAAACGTGCTTTAAAAACACAAAAGGAAGTTGCAATTGCACAACAAGAACAGGCATTGCTTCAGTTTAAAAAGACGTTATTAATTGCAGGAAGTGAAGTGTCAAATGCGTTATTTTCATATGAATCTGAAACTAAGAAATTTCAATTTAGAGAAAATGAAGTGGAAGCATTACGTACTGCAGAAGCAAACTCTGAAGAGCTACTTAAAAATGGTTACGCAACGTATTTAGACCTGTTAACTGCAAGACAAAGTGTCTTAAGTGCAGAGCTGAATATTATTGATAGTAAATTACAACAACTAGTGTCTATCGTCGATTTATACGAAGCACTTGGTGGTGGATGGAGATAAAATAGAAAACAATGATAACCAAAGCGGAGTTGCTAAAACATGCTATTACTATGTTTACGCAATGTGGTAGTAAACATGTGACGTTAGATGAGTTAGCAGGTTCGCTTGGGATATCAAAAAAAACAATCTATTCTTTTTTTAAAAACAAAGAAGATCTAGTAACTGCTAGTCTTGAAGGTTTATTAAATGAGTTTAGAGAGGATATAAATGGGATTGTTAATAGCAATGGTAAAGATCCTATTTTGTGTGTTATATTAATTTACCGTAGAGGGTTTGAGTATTTAAAATACTTTAAGCCCTCTTTTTTATTTGGATTAGAGAAATATTACCCAAAAGCTAGCCAGTTGTTTGATGGTTTTATAGAAGACCTGTCTAATAAAACAGTGTTTGAACTTCTAACCCGAGCTAAAGCTGAAGGCAATATTAAAGCAGATGTCAATATAGAATTGGTAGTAAAAATTTACTTTTTTAGAGTGGACAATTTATTGTTTAAGTCCACTAATTTATTCGAATTATATACTGAAGAAGACTTGTTTATACACTTAGTTATTTATAATTTAAAAGGAATAATTAGCAGTAATTACACTAACCAGTATATGGAATAGTACAATTATAAAAAAAAGCCTTAACATCTAATGTTAAGGCTTTTTTATGTGTTTTATAGTGGGTTTATTGTAGTAAACTATATACAAATTCTGGGTAACCACGTACTCCATCATTATTGGTTAATGCTAAAAACTTTAATTTATATAAGTTTCCGTCTGTATCATTAACAACATAAAAAACATTGTCTTTTAAAGATGGTAAACTTCCTGGTCCACCACCGTTTCTCCAACTGCTTCCAATATTACGTTGGTCTGTTGCAAAGTTAGAATTGACAACATCCGATAGCATAAAGTTTTCATAGCTTAATGCAGTATCCACATCCGTATCAATCATATACGCTAATGCATTTTGCTTGACGTTATTTACTACATAATCAGAATAACCATATGATCCATAACCAGAAATCTCGTTAGTAAATACAGTAAAATTCAAGTCCCATTCGGTTTTTGTTGGCTCTACACTCACAGTGCTATTAGCATCAAAACTAAAAAAAGTAAAGTTGTAATTATCATTTTTAGAGATGGTTACTTCTTGGTGTGTTGTAGCGTCTAAATCTGCATATTGTAATACATAACTCCCTGCATTTTGTAGGACTCTTATTTTTTTCCAACCTCTACTATCGTCAGAAATATCTACACTTCCAGTTGCAGGTGTATCAGTTCCAATAGTATCTCCTAAATTAACTAGGTAGACTTTGTTATTAGAGGCTGTAGCCGAAATTTCAGCAATAGCTGTAGTTGCTATATCGCCATTTGGAGCATCAACATAAGCCATGTTTGAAGCATCAAAAGTACCAACCGCTACTTGTGGTTGTAAATCTTGTACTTCTTGACTAGTACTGCTTATAGCATCAATATTAGTTTCTGTTAATTGTGCGGCTGCCATATAAAGCGATCCATTAATAACGACTTTAAAATCAGATCCAGAATAAAATCCTAAATCCCAAGTATCACGTTGTACACTTGTAGTTGTGTTTGTACTTAAGTCTACATACACTTGATTTTGTTGGTTTGGTCCACCAACTGTTGGCGCTACCGAAGCACCTTCAATGACAACGCTTATTGGTTGTGATGGTGTATTATCGTCATCGCTACTACAGTTAGTAAAAACTAATGCAGTCATGCAAAGGGCTAAAGTAAATAGTTTGTTTTTCATGGTATTGTTGTTTAAAAATTTAAATTATATAATAGTTTTAGGTAATATGATCTTCCGTAACCTAGTAAAAGGCTACTGTTGTTTGTGCTGTGGGTGCCAGTTGTCGTGTTGCCATTAGTAGCAACAGTCGTAATGTCTAGCAAGTTTCTTCCTCCAATTGTAGCTTGTAGTTTGTTGTTTAAAAAGGACTTTTTTATTGAGGCATCCATCCAACTGTATGCATCAGTGGTATATTTTTTAAATAGTGTGCGACCTTCAGTATCGCTACCTTCGGCAATGTAGTTTTGTTGTTTTCCGTTATGTTTTAAAAGTACAGTAAACGCAGTGTCCCAATCTTTAACTAAATATGTAGCGCTTGTATTAAGCTGTAAGGCGTATAAAAAGTCGTTTTCTGCATTAACCTCAGTGTTCATAATTCTAGAGACACCTTGTAGTGTTGCACCTAAATTAAAAGTCCAATTATCTTGTTTTATGGTGTTTTCGGATGTAAATCCAATTAAACGATACGCATCAATATTTATATATTGGTATTGTAAGGGGGTTGTATTGGCTACAGCTAATTCAATTTTATCTGTTAAGTTGATATAACTTAATTTTAGATTGTTGGTCATAGAAGTCTCGCCAAACCAACTTCGTTTTTTTAGATTTAAAAAAGTAGAAAACCCTTGTTCTGGAGTTAAGTCTTGGTTTCCTCTTACATCGTGGTTAGAGTCTACAAAATAGTAGTACAACTCTTCAAAATTTGGAGTACGGTAAGACGATCCGATACTTGCTCTTAGCTCGTACCCTTTGTTTAGTAAATATCTAGCGCTAAATGATCCTAATACTTGCGATTTAAATTTTGAGTTGTACTCATATCGTACTCCAGGACGCAGTGATAGTTTATTAGATAGTTTATATTCTGAAGACATAAACACAGCATAATTATTCTGTTGTTGTGTTTTATCTTGTTGTGTGACTTCTCCGGATGCCTGTGTGTCAAATCCTTTTATAAATCTAGTTTCGTAACCCAATTGATAGTTAAACGTATCGCTTTTTGATAAATTATTAATGGTTCCTTTAGAGAAAAACACATCACTTGATTGGTAGGTTTCATCGGTCTGATTAGACTTTTCTTTGGTTAAGATATAGTAGTTAAATTCGTTTAAATCTCGTTTTTGTGTTTGGTAGGAAAACGACGCATTATAATTAGCTCCAGAAGTTAAACTACCGCTTAAACTTAAGTTATTTACAAACCTATTAGTAGTGTATATTCTATCTGTTGCAGAGGGATTACTGGTTTGTGACTGTGTATCTATATTTGCTCTTACGGCAGCATCGTAATAGTTTAAGTCTTCATTAAAATATTCGAACTTATAAAACAATTTAAAGTTAGTGCCAGAGTAATTAAGATTGGCTTTAGAGGTTAATTGGGTTTTTGGTAACCAATCATAACCCCGTAATCCATCATTTGTATAATGGTTTTGCCCTTCGCGTTGGTTGTAAAACCCTGCAAATTGATTACGGTTAAAACCTAATTTAGCGGACCATTTTCCGTTTATTTTATGACCAATATTAAATGCTTGTATGTGGCGTCCTTGGTCAAACCAGGTATATTCATCACTTACTGTTTCTTCTTGTACAAAGGCTTGGATTTCCCAGTCATGGGCAATAGATTTTTTGGTAATGATATTAATAACACCAGAGACTGCATTGGCACCATAGTCTACACCTACTGCACCTTCGACGATTTCGATACGCTCTATATCGTCTAAATTTATTTGCGTTAAATCTATGTTGTTCCCCACGCCATTATCACTGACTAAAGGGATGTTATCCACTAAAATATTAAAGTATTGCGAGTCTAAGCCAAAAAATGAAATAGTAGAACGTCCCGTTTGGGCACTAGGAATAATGTTTAAATTAAGGTTAAAATTTAGTAAGTCTGCTAAATTATTAGCAGCTTGTTGATCAATCTTTTTTCGGTCTATAACGATCACGTTATGCACAGATTTTTTTATCGATTGTGGATTATACTGACCAGTAATAACAACTTCGTCTAGTGTTTCGACTATTGTGGAATCTTTAACAACCGTTTTGTTTTTTTGAGCGAAAGTTATTCCGACTAAAAAAAAAGAAAAATAAATCGTTAAATAGTTTTTATTTAGAATCATTCTTGATTAAATTTGCTGCAAATATATATCTTATTTTAATTCAGTCTAAATAAGAACAACATTTTTTTAATAAAAAAAACAAACCATTAAAAATGAAACAATTAGCAGTTTTACCAGTATTACTTTTAGCATTTTCTATAGCACTACATGCGCAAGACAAGAAAAAACTAGATCAAAACGCCATTAAAAACATGTGTGGGTGTTATGAGGTAACTTTTAACTTTACAGAGACTTTTAACTATAGCCAGGACTCTTTATACAAGCCATCAGAAACTAAAGTGGATAAAGGTTTGGAGTGGGCACAATTGGTTGAGGATAGTGACGATAAAATTGTAATTCAGCATTTATTACAAGTAGGTACTCCTGAGTCGCCATATATTGTAAAGCATTGGAGACAAGACTGGTTGTTTGAAAACACAGATTTTTATATGTTTAATGGCGATAACCAATGGACGTATGTTTCAAAATCTAAAGACGACGTAAAAAACCAATGGACACAAAAAGTATATCAGGTGGATGATAGTCCACGTTACGAAGGGTCTGCAACATGGGTACATGTAGATGGAAAAAGCTTTTGGGAAAACACTACAACAGCACCATTACCAAGACGCGAATACACTAAAAGAAGCGATTATAATATTACCTTAAGAGGTAACAGGCATCAAACTATGGATTATGGTTGGGTACATGATCAAGACAATGAGAAAATTATTAGAGAAGCAGGAAAAGAAGATGTGGTTTTAGCCAAAGAAAAAGGCTATAATACTTATGTAAAGGTAGACGATAGTAAGTGTCAAGCAGCACAAGACTGGTGGAAAGAAGGGCAAGAAAAGTGGGCTAAAGTCCGTACTAAGTGGGCGTCTGTTTTTGCAAGACACCAAGATTTAGCGTTAGAAGCAAAAGTGGATAATAAAGTATTATTCAAATATTTATTTGATGACGAAAATTACTCGACTTCAGAGCAAATAGATCCAATAATTGAACGTTTTATTAAAAAACAGATATAATTAATATGAAAAAAATAATAGCAATAAGTTTACTACTTGTAAGCATAACAGTAAGTGCGCAAGACAATGTGTTTTTAAATAGAGGGTTTTGGAATCCTACCGTAACTATTGATGCTGTTAAGGCACAAGTAGATGCAGGTAATAATCCAACGGAGTTAAATGATAACAATTTTGATCCTGTTGTCTACGCTATTTTACAGCAGGCACCAAATGAGGTGTTAGAGTATCTGGTGTCTTTAAAAGGGAATGATGTTAACAAATTAACGCACGATGGACGTACTTATATTTTTTGGGCAGCGTACGCTGGTAACGATAAAATAATGGAGTATTTTATTAGCAAAGGTGCCAAGACAGATATTTTAGATGATCACGGTTTAACTGCTTTAAATTTTGCAGCAAACGCAGGACAGACTAACACTAAGGTGTATGACGTTTGTATTGCAAATGGAGCAGATTTAAAAAATGATGTTAATCATGATGGTGCTAACGCGTTATTGCTAGCAGCACCTAATGATATTAGATTAACAGGTTACTTTATTTACAAAGGTTTAAGCGATAAAAGTGTTGATAATAACGGAAACGGAATTTTTAACTACGTCGCTAAAACAGGTAATTTAGAGTTGCTTAAAGGACTAATCAAAGAAGGTAAAAAAGGTACCGATCAGGCATTTATATTTGCCAGCCAAGGTACTAGAGGTAAAACTAACGGATTAGAGGTTTACAATTATTTAGAAAGTATTGGTTTAAAGCCAAATACTAAAACAGCAGATAATATTACACCGTTACATAATGTCGCTTCCAGAAGTCAAGATTTAGAAGTTATTAATTATTTTATTAAAAAAGGTATTGCTGTAAATGCAGCAGACAAAAACGGAAATACACCATTTTTAAACGCAGTAAGTAATAATAGTATTGAGGTTGTTGCAGCGCTTTTAAAACATGTGGATACTATTGATTATACTAATAAAAAAGGGCAATCTGCTTTAATGTTAGCAGTACAAAATAACACAACAGACGTGGTTAAACTACTATTATCTAAAAAGGCTAGTACAACGTTGGTGGATGCTAACGGAAATAATTTAGCATATTATTTAATCAACGCTTTTAGTCCAAGAACGGAAAAAGACTTTACCGCTAAATTACAAGTGTTAGAACAAGCCAATTTTGAGTTTACTAAACCTCAGAAAAACGGAAACACATTATTACATTTAGCCTTAGATAAAAATAATGTTGATTTTTTAAAGCAAATTAACCAGTTTGAAGTGGATGTAAATACAGCTAATGCTGAAGGTTATACACCTTTGCATTTGGCTGCTATGAAGGCAACAAACACGACTATTATAAGATACTTATTATCTATTGGTGCGGATAAAAAAGCGACAACAAGTTTTGAAGAAACAGCTTATGATTTAGCATCTGAAAACGAAATTTTAATTCATAATAAAGTGGCATTAAGTTTTTTAAAATAAATTTATAAAATGAAAAAAAGTAAACTAATAGTTAGCCTTGCAGTCCTGTGTTTAGTACTGTTCTCTTTTACCGCATTACCAACAACTTCCAAATATAAGTGTATGGTACAAATGACCAATTATAGCGGAGAAGGGGCGTATATAGCCATCTCTTTAATTAATCCAGAGGGAGCATATGAAAAAACATTATACGTCCAAGGAGATGATGAAGAGTGGTATCATGACATTACAGAATGGTGGAAGTTTCAAGGCAAAGTTAGAGCAGAAATTGATGCCTTTACAGGTGCAACTATTTCTGGCGGAGAGCGCGCAATAAGTGTTATTGAGATTGAAGATTCTAAAATCAATGCAGGGTACAGCATCCGTTTTGAGTCGGCAGTAGAGGATCAAGAATATTACACTAAAGATGTCCAGTTTGTACTAACATCAGAAAGCGTAAAAAGTAAAACAGAAGGCACTGGATTTATACGTTACGTACGTTTAATGCCTAACTAATCACGTATTTATGACCCTTTCTATTTGGAGGTATAGTCACTTAACATTGGCACTAGCATCGTTTGTATTTGTTTTTTTAGCAACTACAACGGGTATTGTCTTAGCGTTTCAGCCTATATCAGAACAACTGCAATCCTATAAAATAGAAGCTTTAGATCAGCTTGATTTAGATCAAACGGTCGCGACGTTTAAACGTCAATATCCAGAAGTTATTACTATAGAAGTAGATGCAAATCAATTTGTGTCTGCTTCTGTGATTACTAAAAATGGGACTGCTTTAAATGGGTATTTTAATCCAAAAACAGCTGCCTTTTTAGGCGAAAAACCTGAGGTATCCAACCTCTTTAAGTTTACAACCAATTTACACCGTTCGTTATTTTTAAAAAGTACGGGGCGCTTTTTAGTTGGCTTGGGTTCGTTTTTATTGTTTCTAATTGCTTTTTCGGGATCCATTTTAATTATTAAACGCCAAAGCGGTATTAAACGGTTTTTTGCTAAAATTGTAAAAGAAGATTTTTCGCAATATTGGCATGTTGTTTTGGGTCGGTTATCCCTTATTCCTATTGTAATTATAACCCTTACAGGCGTCTATTTGTCGCTGCTAAAATTTGATGTTATTACAGAAGATAAGCCTGCGCATAACATTGATTTTAGTAATAACGCTTTCGCGGAAAAACAGCCAGACGGAACCGTTTTTAATGCGACGACATTGGCTCAGGTTGTTAGTTTAGAGTTTCCTTTTTCCGAAGATGAAGAAGATTATTACACTTTAAAACAGGATAGTAAGGAGCTTCTGGTGCATCAATATTCAGGTCAGATTTTAAGTCAAGTAAATTATCCAATGACGACTTTCTTATCAGATTGGAGTTTAGTATTACATACCGGAAAAGGCAGTATTTGGTGGTCTATAGTCTTATTGATTGCTTGTTTAAACATTCTGTTTTTTATCTATTCAGGGTTTAAAATGACTATTAAAAGAAGACAAAATGCTGTACTGCCTAAAAATAAAATAGCAAAGGATACAGCCGAATATATCATTCTTGTGGGCTCAGAAACAGGGAGTACGTATGGATTAGCAACCGCCTTTTATAAAGCACTGTTAGCTAATGGACAGTCTGTTTTTATTACAGATTTAAACAGTTACACAACCTATAAAAACGCAAAGCAATTGATTGTTTTAACCTCTACTTATGGAGAAGGAGAAGCACCTATAAATGCAAAGCAGTTTTTATCGGTATTAAATACGGTCCCGCAAAAACAACAAATACAGTACGCAGTTGTTGGATTTGGATCTTTAAATTATGCAGCGTATTGTAAATACGCACAATTAGTAGATGCTAATTTGCAATTACATCCCCAGTTTCAGCCTAATCTAGAGTTGTGTAAAATACACAACCAGTCAGAAATGGATTTTAAAAAGTGGGCATTACAATGGTCTAAATCTGTTGGTTTGGATTTAGATGTAGCACGTATAAAAGTATCCAGTACACAACGGAAGCAACTAGCATTTACTGTGGTGAGTAAAACCGAAATTAATATAGACAATACCTTTGTTTTGACCTTAAAACCTAATAAAAGGTTGTCGTTTAAATCGGGAGATTTACTATCCGTTATTCCTGAACAGGATGGCGTAGCGCGTCTGTATTCTATCGGAAAAATAGGAGGTGCTATAGTAATAAGTATTAAAAAGCACGAATTTGGTGTGTGCTCAAATTATTTTTATAATCTGACTATCGGCGACCAAATCAAAGGTGTAATTAAGCCAAATCCAACGTTTAATTTACCTAAAAGTAAACGTGTTAAAAGTGTGGTTTTGATTGCTAATGGCACAGGGATTGGTCCATTTTTAGGAATGATGCAAGACACAAATCCTGTAGTTAAGCATTTGTTTTGGGGTGGACGTACCACACAGTCTTTACAGTTGTATAAAACCAGTATTGATGCGAGTTTAAATAGCGGGTCTTTAACTAGTTTTAATATGGCATTATCGCAAGAAAACAATACTAGACTATATGTTCAAGATGTCATTGCCAAACAACAGTCTATTATTGCCGAAGTTTTAAAAAACAACGGAGTGATTATGATTTGCGGATCAATAGCAATGCAAAATCAAGTATTAGATACTTTAAATCAAATAACAACATCCAGACTACAGCAACCTTTAAGTGTTTTTGAACACAATAATCAGATTGTAACAGACTGTTATTAATCTTAAAATTTAAACGATGTGTAAGCGTATACAATCAATTAATAAGACATCTCAAGGCGAATTAAATTTTTGTAAAAACTGCGTACAGTTTCACTTAGAATTTAATAACATCTATTTTGAGTTTACTCCAGCCGAGTATACTATTTTTAGAAACTACGTGCTGTTTATTGAAGCGGAATATTGGGAGCAAAAGTATGCTAATGCTAACGTTAAGCGTAAAATACCCTTACCAACAAAACAAGATAATTTAGTGTTGATGTTTAATAGACAAGAAATAAAAGAGCTTAAAGCATTGGTTAGCACTCAAAACAACAGCGTTTTTAATACCTTTTTAAATGTTGACGATATAGATTATACTTGTATTGTAAACTAGAATAGCTTAGAATTTAATATTAAATTTGTGTTTTAAAATATTTAAGAGCGTAATTAAGTAATGAAAAAAGACATCCAAATACCTTTAGTAGAAAACGTTTATATAGCAGTAGTAAATGAGTATAACGACATTTACAAGACCCAAGATTGGAATGCTTATATCATTAACGATAAAGACGTAGATTTAGACATGGTTTTAATTGTAACTAGCGGATATTCTGATGATAAAATGACTTCTATTTTTAGAAAAAAACTAGACAAACTACCTAAAAAGAGTTATGCTAAAATAGAGTTGATGCAAGAGGATTTATTTACTTTAAACAATCAATTTAAAGTCACTTTTTTTGAAGGTAATGCCATGTTTGATAAAACCTATACCTTTAGAAAAAACACGATTAACTTAAACGCTTTACAGGCAGTTCCGTTAATGGAAGCGCGCGGTGTTTTGGTTAAGTAGTTTGTTTTTAGGGCAGATTGCAGCGTGTAAAACACATACTGTTTGTGCCTAATCCTTTACTGATGCCTGCGTTAGCGATTGTAGTGTAAATCCTTTTTATGAGGCACGATTAAAAAGATTGCAACGTAAAGCGCGACCCTTGGGTAACGCCCAAATAGATTTAAAAAGTAATAGGCAAAAAGATAACAGGCAAAAAGCAAAAAGTCCCTTTATATACTATATACAAAGGGACTTTTTTTAATCTAATTTATCGGTTAGTTTCTGAAACACCTTTTTGGCGTCCTTACCTTCGTATAACACATCGTAAACCGCTTCTATAATTGGCAAGCGTGTTTTCTTTTTGTTTTTTTCGTTTAATATATGGGCACTTTTTGTGGCGTAATACCCTTCTGCTACCATACTCATTTCCATTTGTGCAGATTTTACGGTGTAGCCTTTACCAATCATGTTTCCAAATAAACGGTTTCTAGAAAAGGTAGAGTATCCGGTAACTAATAAATCGCCTAAGTAGGCTGAGTTATTGATGTTACGTTTCATTTTGTGCATTTTTTTAATAAAACGCTTCATTTCTCGGATGGCGTTACTCATTAATACACTCTGGAAGTTATCTCCGTAACCCAAACCGTGTGCAATTCCGGCAGCAATAGCGTAAATGTTTTTAAGCATTACAGCGTATTCTGTACCAATTACATCGTCACTAGTTTTGGTTTTTATATAATCGCTTGACAATACATCCGCTATGGCTTGCGCTTTTTTCTGATCGGCACAAGATATGGTTAAATAGGATAAACGCTCTAAAGCAACCTCTTCTGCGTGGCATGGCCCTGCAATAACTGCAATGTTCTCAAACGGTATTTTGTAACTGTCATGAAAATACTCGCCAAGAAGCATACCTGTTTCTGGAAGTATTCCTTTTACAGCAGACACTACGGTTTTATTGGTAATATCTACGGTTAGTTTTTGTAACTCAGAATGTATAAAGGCAGATGGTACTACAAAAATTAGTACATCGGCATATTCAGCCATTTCGTTAATATCATTACTTAGTTTTAATTGCTCTAAATGAAACTCGACAGAGCTTAAGTAACTTGGGTTATGTTGTTCTTTTAATAAATGCTCTTTGGTGTAAACGCTACGCATGTACCATCCTACTTCATCCAAGTTTTCGCACAGCATTTTTACAATTGCAGTAGCCCAACTTCCGGATCCAAAAACAGCGTATTTTAATTGTTGACTCATAAATAACTTTCTATTCTATATCAAAAATACGCAAAATTTTAATGTTTTATGTTAATGGTTTAGCAATGTTATTTTGTTTTTGGCACAGCTTTTGAAACACTCTTAGTATCAATCCTTAAAACGACAGATTATGAAAACGATAAAACTACTTACAGGTTTTGCTTTAATAGCAACATTATTTACATCTTGTTATACAGAAGTAGCGGTAGATAATTATAACGATCCACTACCTATCAGTATTAATCAAATGCTTAACGCTAACGAGTTGTGGTACGTTGCGGTGGATGAGACTATTGGTTATGGCGAGTCGCCTTTTTTACAAATAGCCTTTACCGTGTCTTTTAGAAACGGGACGCTTTACGCTAATAATAATTTAGTTGGTATTGGTAGTCAAGGTAACGGTTTTGGTATCCCGATAGGGTATTATAACGCTTATGACAACATCTTAGATATAGATCATGATATTGATGGTTATGATAGTTTTGATGTGTACCAAGTTAATAATAACACTATAGAGTTGTACAACCCATTTACAGATACATCGTATTTTTTACATGGTTACCAACGTAGTAATTTTGATTATGACTTTGTGTTTTATGACAATATCCAATATTTTTTACAAGAATATAATGCTTGGGAAAAAACATATACCAGTAATTATGGTGCTTTAAATGAATTTGATAACGAAAACTATTTACAGTTTTTATCAGGCGGAAACGATAACACTTTCCAGAGCAGTCAAGATCCAAACGGAATAAACCCTAACAATTTATATTGGGATTATACAGGAATATATGGCGTAGGAAACGTTAGTGGTAACATGTACTTAAAAACATTGGTTTTAGATTACGATTATTTTGATAACGAACAATTTGAGTTAAGTATCCTTAACGACCAACGTATTGAATTATTCCACCCAAATTCTGGAACGACTTACGAGTTTACTGGGCGTGGTTATATCGAGTTTTTAAAAGAAGGTAAAGACGTTAATACATCTAAAACTTCAGGACTTAAAAAGCGTGTGCAACACACCAAAAAACAAGATAACGAAAGAGAGAATACAAGAGCATAAAGAGTGAATTAGTTAGTTAGTAAAAACCGTTTTAAGCGAGAGCTTTTAACGGTTTTTCTGTTTGTATACTTTAGGGTAATAAATCCTAATTTAACAAAGGCTTGGCATAAGATTTGTTAACATAAGTTGGAGTTGGGCAACTAATGTTTTAACTTTAGAATTATTAAATAACAATTAAACTAACACAAACAATTATGGGATTATTTTCATTTATTAAAAACGCAGGAGCTAAAGTTTTTGGAATAGGAAAAACAGATAAAGAAGAAGTAGCAGAAGCAGCTGCAGCTGAAGTTAAAATGGAAGCATTAGCTGCCAGTAAGCTAGAAGAGACTGCAAGAGACTTAGACTTACACGTAGAAGGCTTATCTATTTTTATAGATGATGATGCAGCAACCATTTCTGGTGAAGCAGCAGATCAAGCAACAAAAGAAAAAATGGTGCTTTTAGTTGGTAACAGCGACGGTATTGCAACAGTAGACGATAAAATGACGGTTGCAGTAGCAGCAGTAGTTGTGCCAGAAGCACAGTTTCATGCAGTAGTAAGCGGAGACACTTTAGGTAAAATTGCCAAAAAATATTATGGTAATGCCATGAAATATACTGAAATTTTTGAGGCTAATAAACCAATGCTTACAGATCCAGACAAAATTTATGTTGGACAAGTATTACGTATCCCTGCTTTAGACTAAAGTATACTTTTATATATAAAAAACGCCAACTGTGAAGTTGGCGTTTTTTTTTTGTTAAAATTAGTATTAAATTATATAGGGTGTTGTAGCCAGTTTATTTTTCAAATTCGATAAAATCCTTTTCTACATTATTCATAAAATTAGTTGTTGCCATTATACAGTCATGAATATTTAAGTCAAGCATTTTGTCAATTGCATCAAAATACGCTGTTAAATCATCTTCTGCATTCGTTTTTAGATGAATTATATTTTTTCTGCTCGTGTAAAGTTTTTTTATAGTGATTTTTTCAGATTCTAAATTGTTCCAAAAAGATTCTTTGTTCAGCATTTGTGGAATTAAACTGTCTATTTTTTCATTGAAAGGGACGTTTCCACTTTCAATTTTCTTCTTCGAAAACACGACATCTTTTGTTATCCCGTTTCTTGTTCTTTGTGTCTTGTATTTATAGTCGTTTGGAACAATATGGTTTAAAAATGCTTCAATAGATGCAACAAGCATTACGATACTACTTGAACGATATTTTATATAATGATTGTAGCATTCATGAGTTCCATTTTCTTCTATGTCTAAAATGTAAATGTCTTCCCCAATTTGTTTTCCGCACTTAGGGAAGTTTGTGTTTTTTATTTCTTCAGATTGATTGAAGTGTTCAATAGCGACACTAAGAAATAAATGTACTGGGTTAGGGAAAGCTGAAACATAGAGGTTGTTCAAATGCCTTACTGGTCTTGAACGAATTACTCTTTCTTCACCATTTTTAAATTTAACAACCATAACCAACCGATTAGAAAGACCACTTGAATCTGCCTTTTTAACTGATTGCTTTTCAATATCTGAAATAGCTTTCTTTGTTATTTTGTAGTTCGGGTATGGGGGAATCTTGATTTTCACTGTTATGATTTGTAATTGGTTACGTTGTTGTATCAGATTAATTGAGTGGTTTAAGCACTAAAGTTGGCAAATAAATCACAGATAGAAAGTGAAGTGCACCCAAAAGTTTAGACAAATTTATAATTAAACTTAGACAGTGTTGTAAATAGTTATTTTAGTTCAGTATAAATATTCAATTCGATTTCATTTATTAAGTCAATTGAACCTAAAATATCATTAGTAAATTCCTCCTCTAATCCACCATTACTAGCATAAGCATCTTCTGTTAAAATGTCATTATTTATTTTTTTTAAATTTAATGTTAGAGTTAAGATTTGAGATTGTATTTTATTCATTCCAATTATTGGAATTCTGTTCAGTTCTTCTAGATTAGTATTTATCGTTTCAGGAAGTTTTGATAAATTTTCTTTTAGAGAACTAGATTCATTTAATAAAAATCTTCTAGATTCTTCCACCCTGTTTTTGCAAGATTCGATAAGAATATCTTGTTCTTTTTTAGCTGTTTTTTTATCTAAAGCACTTAAAGAATTTTCATTTATTTTCAGATTTAACTCATCTATTTTTAAGATGTCTTTTTCAGTTTCATTTTCATAAAATGTGAGTTTGTTTGCTAGAATTTTAGCAGATTTAGAGATTTCAGTATGTGGCTCAAAGAGTGAGTATCTAATTACACCAATTCGTTGTTGTAAGTTTTTGCAAGATTCGATTTTCTCTTTTCTACGTATTTCCGATTTATCTGACTTTTTTTTATCGAAATATTGGATAATACTCCAAATTAGAACTAGTAATGCAACTGGGGATAAATATTTTAAGATTTCTATTATCATTTTTTGATTTTAATTATTGTCAACTTGTTCGTGTATGGTTAGTTGTGTTGATAAGAACTAAGTTAGCAAAATAGAACGAACCAGAGGAAATTCCGAAGGAATTTCCAAGTAGGCGATAACCAAAGCAATTAAATATAAACGTTGTTGTAAACAATTATTTTTTATACACTTCGATTATCATTTGACCAGATGGCAATATATAAGATAAATTCACCGAGTCTCCCCAAATATTGACACTAACGCTACTCTTTAAATGATCAGCTTTAGCCATAAAATCTAAATATAATGTCTTTCCATTTTTATCAAGAACTTTATTAAAAGAACCCTCAACAAGTTTGTATCTTTTTGAATCAGATTCTGAATTTATATTTACGTACCCGTGAGTTTTTTCTGATTCATACACGTAATAATTTATCTCGAAATCTCCAAAAACATTATATTCAACATCTCTTTTGTTATCTTCAATAATTTTATTTTGATAAGATGAAGTCGAAAAAGTTTCACTCCATTTAGTTTGAGAAAACAAAGAAATAGAGATGGATAAAAAGAATATAAGTAATGTGTGTTTTTTCAAAATTTTGATTTTTATTAATTATTTACAACTAGTTATATAAATACTAAAATAGCATATATCCCATTAGAATTACGATATATGTGGCATTATTATTCCTGATTTACTTAAGTCCTCTTGCACAAACTTACAATTATTATTACGTGTTTAAAATACGTATAACTACGTAAATTTATTTGCTTGGACTAAGTTACAATGGTCTACTAATTAAATTTTACGGGTTTCCGTAAAACTGAAAAAAAAGCATAAAAAAAAGGGGGTATGTAATCTGCTTGGGGTTTTGTGAGTGGTTTAGGACTAGTAATGGATTATGTAGCGTGTTGGCAGTAGTATTTATTCTGTTTTTTTATATTCTTTTCCGTTTTCCAAAATCAGATTATTAGTATTTATGTCACGAATTGCTTCAAAGTTTTGACCAAGCATTTCAGTAAATAGAATTCCAAATTTTTCTTTATAATAAATTAATTCAGGGACTGGTTGACAAGTATTTATTGATTTCCAATCATCATTTAAAGACTTTTCCTCAAGAGCATAATATCCTTTGTCATTATCAAATTTATAAGTCGTTTCTATATAATATTCTGCTTTTTTTCTTTTTCCGTCAGATAATTCAAACACGGTTCCGTTTTCAACGATAACTGTAGTCTTTTTGTTATTAGTAAAACTCACATTTAATGTATCTATCAAAATTTCGCCTTTTCTTTTTCCAAGATACTTCCACTTTCCAGTTAGTCTTTCTCCAATGGTTTTTAACGTGTCAGAATGTTTAATCTGTAGTTTTGAATCAATTTTTATTTCACCAAAATCTTGTGAATAAGATAGGGTAAGAAATAATGTAAATAATATTGTGAAAATTTTGACTTTCATAGTTGTGCTAACCTCTTAATTATTAATGCTTGAGCTGTATTTAGTAGTTGAGTTTTTGATTCTTTTACAAGTATCAATACCATATTAATTAGAATCATTTTCTTTGTTTATAAAATGTTTAACTACCAATCTATAGATTTGAACTGCAATAATAATATTAACTGCAACCTGTAAAACATCGAGAATAGTTTCTGATGTTATAATAGAACTAATAATTGGTCTAAATAATACTGTAGCAATAATTCCGCCAATTAGGAAAGAGAGTATTCCAATAAATATTTTCATAAATATTTTATTTCGTTTTGGGCGCGTTGCGCTACGGTTAGTATTAGTGGTTATAAATACAGCCATCTTCAAAGAACAATATACTTAATTAAATGCAAAAAGCAGCTTGAGTATACACCCAAACCGCTATTACTTTTATACATTGTTGCCAATAGTTATTTTATCAGTTTTATTATATTCGGATACATTTTTTCAATTTTTCCGCTGTTAGTTCGAATAGCGAATATAATTGGTAATAATAAGTTTGTTAGTGTCAAGAATGCGATTAGATATAACATTACACTAAAATATTTTGGATTCGTTACCAAGATAAACATTATTACAAAACTCAAGATTGACCAAACAATTTGAAAATTTAAAACATTTTTACCTAACGTATTTAATTCAATTACTTTCTCTTTTTTATTTACTCATAAAATTAAAGGCATAATAATATTTCCGAGAGGTATTACTAAAAATGCTAAAACGGACAGATGGAATATTACTAAATAACTTTTATCAGTTTGTTTTCCATAATCTAAAATATCTTCAGCATTTATATCTAAAACAGAACAAATTAAATTTAAGGTTTTGCCACGAGGCTCATTTTCGTTTTTTTCAATCCGTTGAATTGTTCTTAAATTTACTTTTGCAGATTCAGCCAAACCCTCTTGTGAAAGTCCTTTTTTCTTTCTTGCTTCTTTAATTTTTTTTCCGATTTCGTTCATAATTAATTTTGGTTTGTATTTCTGACAAAATTACTTATGAATTCATTGTTTTGATAACGGTTTATTTGCGACATTTTTACGACATTTTTGTCAATCTATTGATATAGTTGAGTTTTTAATTGTTGGAAACGTGTTTATATTTGGTTTGTTGCGTGAATTTAGCAAATAAATCACAGATAGAATATTCCACAGGAATGGTTGTAAGTAGGTTTAAATCTAGCAATTAATTATATGTGGTGTTGTGTTTATTTTTTTATTCTTTTTATAATTAATTCCATTTCAGTTTTGTCGTTTAATGATTTCTTGAAATGTTCTTGAATCCAATATTCAGCTGAATCCAAATCGTCTTTTTGTTTGTATAAAAACGCTAAAATATATTCGGTTGAAATTATTCTTTGACCGATTTCAAATGATGGATTTTCAACATCCTTTAAAAGTCCTGAAATATTTTCCTCAATTGTAGTTTTTTCATTAAACCACTTTTGCAGCTTTGGAATATTGTTGGATAATACTTTGTCCAAACTTTTTCTTAATTTTTGTTCGTTAACTGTGCTTATTTTGTCAGGATTAAAGGGTTTGTTGTGTTCAAAACTTTTTTGCCAGCCTTCTAATCTTTTATAGTAGATTATTTTGGTTGATTTATCTGTTCTATGATTTATTAGTTTTTTTCCAGATAGTGTTGGGACTGATTGAAAACAATTCCCAAATGAAAACGAACCTCCATAATATTTAAACACATTAAATTCAACAACGTGTTTTATTCCTTCGTCGTTAAAATCGCTGTACCAAATATATTTTCCATTCCAGTTTTTTAATCCGATTTCAGCAAATTTTGGCGTCACCATTTCACTGAAAATCTCTAATTTCTTTTCAAGAAGAACAACATCCATATTCTCAATGTCATCATAAATTTCATTTAAAGATTTTCTTCTATCTATGATGTCTTTAATTTTACTAAAGATGTTCATTTTGCTCAAATTAATGCCAACGGTTTGGCTATGATTAGTGGCGTGTTTCAAGCAACTAATTTAGTAAATAAATTACAGATATAAAGTCGAGTCGAAGATTGACGTAAGCAGGCTAGAATTAGCAATGCATTATAGAGGTTGTTGGCATTAGTGTTTTGCAAATGCAATTAACGGTGTAAAATTTCCTTTATCTGCTTCTTTTAAAGCTTTTATATATTTATTCCTTGTTTCGTTAACTTTAACCATATTTGATTGATGCCAAGAAAAAATTTCAGTTCCAAATATAGATTCCATAATTATATCAGCCATCATCCTTGAGTGTCTTCCATTTCCATTTGGAAAGCAATGAATGGATACTATGCGATGTTTAAATCTTATAGCTATTTCATCGGGTGGAAAAGTGTTGTTATCTATCCAATATTTAGTGTCGTCCAATAAATTTTTTAATTCAATTCCAATTTTAGTCCACGGAATTCCAATGTTCTTTTCAGTCTTTCTAAAATCGCCTGCCCATTTCCATACATCACCATACATTTTTTTGTGTAAGCCTTTCACAAATTTTTCAGTTAAAATTTTTTCAAGTTTAAATTTTGAATGAATTGTCCATTCTACTGCTTTTTCAATGTTTAATTGCTCAAATTCATCTAGTTCTCCTTGAGTTGTGATAGACTTTATTTTAAGACCTTCCTTTTCTTCTTCATCCAAAGGTGTTTGTCCATCTTTATAATCTAAATCTAATCCCATAATGATTTTTTCATCTCTCGTTTTATTTCGCTAGCAAGCTCTTTTATTGTTTTGGCTAGCTTTTCATCTCCAATACCTTGGTCCTCTAGTTTCATATTTTGATTGGTTCTTAAAACTATTTTTCGGGCCAGAGTTTCGGCTCTAGTTTGTATTAACTCATCAATGGTGCCATTTTTTGGGACTAGCGCATAGACTAATTTTAAGTCAATTGCATTGGCTAGATCTTTTAAAGAATTGAGTGTTATTGTACCATTAGCTTCACTTTCCTCTATTCTTTTTACGCCTTGTCTTGTTATATTTAATTTGGCACCAAGTTGTGCCATTGTCATATTAAGTGATGTCCTAATTGTATTTACCCATCCGCGTTCTGGGACCAGGACCTTTCTGGTTTCAGAGAATGGCTGAAGTTTTTGGTCCAATTGCTCAATTAACAGTTTTTGCTTATTTCTCATTTTTGTAACGCTTTAAGTTTACAAATATATAAAAAAGTAATTGTATGTGTTTACAAAAATCAGAAAAAGTAAACAGTTGAGTTTACTTTTTGTTATTCTGTAAAATTATTGACAGCGTGTTTGTGTATGGAAAATTACGGGTTTGCTTGAGAGGGTTTTTCCAAAAAAAGTTTAGAGTTAGTAAGCAGATAGTGCCCTTTGATTAAGCACTAAACCGCAATTATTTTTATACGGTATTGTAAGTAGTTTTTATTCCGTTTCTATTATTAGACAATATTTTTTAGTTTTATCTTTTAAACATTTTGTGCTATCAGTTCCGTTTTCATTGTTTTCAAAAAGATAATAATTCTTTGAGTCAAACTCGCTTTTATTTATTCCACTATTAAAAATAATCTGCTTTTCAACTAGTTTATATGTTCCGTTTTCAATAGTATCAAAACCAGAGCTAAATCCTGAAAAGTAAGCGTAATCATATTTTGAGTTGGGATATAATTTCAGAAACCAACCATTGTCAGGTAATATTCTCAGAGGAAATTGAATAGTGTCAGATACAATTCCGTTATTTATATTTTCTTTCCGTTGTCCATTTTGACAAGAAACGACACTAAAAAAGAATATCAATATTATTATTCGGTTCATTTTGTCAAATTATTGCTATCGTGTTATATATGGTTTGTTGCGTGTTTTAAGTAACTATTTAGCAAATAAATTACAGATAAGATATTCCGCAGAAATGGTTGTAAGTAGGTTTAAATCTAGCAATTAATTATATGTGGTGTTGTGCCCAGTTATTTTAAACGGTAGATTGTTTTATTTTTTTCTCCTATTTTTTCAAATAAACCTAATTCAGCACCTTTCTTTAAATCTCTACTTGCTGTTGCTGAAGAAATATCTTTAAAAATATTCATATAATCTTTCCTTGTAAATTCAGTTTTATTTAATGAAACAAAATATTCTAATCTGTCTTTTTCATTTAAAGTTCGATTATTAAAATCTAATAGTTCACTAATTGAAATGTCTATCACGTTTAGCATATATTCAATAAACTTAGTAGATTTTCCTGATTTATCACTTTCAGCTAAGGCTTTATAATATTTTTTTTGGTCGTTGCTAATTAACGTTTCAAAGGGTAGAAATTCAAATATTGGATATTTTTCCATCAAAATTAAAGTTTGCCATAATCTTCCCATTCTGCCATTTCCATCTAAAAATGGATGTATAAATTCCATTTCGTAATGGAAAACACAACTTTTAATTAATTCAATTTCATCAGACTTTTTCAAATATTCAAAAAGGTCTTTCATTAAGTACGGAACATTTTCAAAAGGTGGTGCCAAATGCTCAACTTTTGAGCCTTTTACAATTCCGACACTTTGATTTCTATATTTTCCAGAATTTTCAATTAAACCTTCCATTAAGTTTTGATGTGCTTTTAAAAAGGATTTTTCATTTGAAGGATTGTAATCTTCTAAATTTTCATATATTTTAATTGCATTTAAAACTTCAAGAACATCTTTTTTAGGACCGATAATTCTTTTGTTTTCAAGAAGTGCTGTTATTTGTTCTTCTGTAAGTGTGTTCCCTTCTATTTTTAGCGAAGAATGAATAGTTTTAATTCTATTCTGTTTTCTTAATTTCGGAGAAGGTTTGTTTAATAAATTAGCATTTACTTCTCCTATTTTCTCTGAAATAGAAGTTATTAATTTTAAAATAGAAGATGTTATTTCGTAAGGTGGTTTCATTTGTGATACTATCATTTGATACTATCAAAGATACAATCATTTAATCTGATTTACTTAAGTACTCTTCCACAAACTTACAATTATTATTATATGTTTAAAATACGTATAACTGCGTAAATTTATTTGCTTGGACTAAGTTACAATGGTCTACTAATTAAATTTTAAGGGTTTCCGTAAGGCTGTAAAAAAAGCATAAAAAAACCACCTGATTAGATGGTTTTAGTTTTAAGATTCTTCGCATTACTAAGAATGATAGTTTTGTTTTGAGGTCATTATTTTATTTAAACTCAATAATTTCAGCAGACATTGTTGCGTTAATTCTTTTTTTAGTTTCAATAATATCAATTGTTACGTTAGTAAGCGTTCTGCTTCCTAATAACTCTACACCAGCAGCTTTTGCATTTTCAAGTAGTTTTGCTTTTGCTTGAGAGATAATACCTTCTTTGTTAGTAATATTTCCTGTTTTTATTTTTGTTGTTGCACTTCCTGTAAAACTTCCAAGTACATTAAAATTTGAGTTTGATAAAACGGTTTGTGTTTGGTTTAATTGGTTGTAGCCACCAGAGTGTATGCTTGATCTACATGATGATAATAATGCTAGAATAGCAAGTGGTAGGATAATTTTTTTCATTTTAAATTGATTTGGTTTTGCCTTTTTGAAGGCGTTTTATTTAGGTAAACGAAAGTACACTTTTTTGTTAATTTTATTTTAATATTTTCTAGCAAAAAATAAAAAAAACCACTTGATTAGATGGTTTTAATGCCTCTTATTATAAATTATAATTGGTTTAAAGCTGTTAGAAAGTTAATTACAGCAGCTTTTGTGTTTGTTTTTTGGAAAAACATTAGAAGCGTGTGATAATTAAGAGTAAAGCTGTTTTTAATAAGCAATTTAAACTTTACAATGCATTGTGTTTGTTGACGTTTGATACTGTAAATATTTACAAATCAGATTTAGTGCATAATTCTTTAAACCGGCTAAAGGCTCCGGTTTAATTTAGTTGCTTTTATTTTCAGTTTCTCTTACTCTTTTTATATATCCTGATTTTTTTCCCAAGAAAAATCCTAAAAGAAAAATTCCAACAGGAACTATTAGCATTAAAATCAATTGTATTGGTCCGAGCATTCCTAAAATCATAAGTTTATTTTTAAGTTAAGTTAATTTACATTTTGAGTACGTTTCGTAATATATTGAAACATATCACTAATAAGACTCTGGTTAATTAGTGTTATTCAAAGTTAATAGAAAACTTTGTCAAAGTTAAAAAAGTACAGCTTTACTATCTATAAAAATTCATATCATCTAAATACGCCCAAACATGCTCTGGTAATAGTGGTTTAATATTTTTTCCGGCTTTAATACTATTACGTATTAAGGTTGAAGATATTTCCATGATTGGTGCTTCAACATGATGTATTTTAGCGTGGTTGTCAAACTGGGTTTCTATTGTGCCAGTACTTATTCTTGGATAGACGTAAATATGGTGGTTGTCTAAAATAACTTGATAGTTTTTCCACTTATGGAAGCTTTTCAAGTTGTCTTCTCCCATAATTAAAGAAAAATCCTTGTCAGGATACTTCTCGGTTAGATACGCTAAGGTATTAACGGTGTAATTGGGTTGGGGTAAGTTAAACTCGATATCGCTTTCTTTAAGCGTGTCGTAGTCTTTTGTGGCTAGATATACCATTTCTAAGCGTTGGTGGTTATCTAGCAGAGTGCTTTTCTTTTTAAATGGGTTGTGTGGTGTTACTACAAACCAAATTTGATCTAAATCGCTGTTTTCTACCATTTGGTTAGCAATTACAAGATGCCCAATGTGTATTGGGTTAAAGGATCCAAAGTATAAGCCTATTTTCATTTTTTAAAAGTATCATACTGTGCACAGTCGAGGTGCTTTTGGTGTTTGAAAGCTGCATTTTTTACACCTCAGAAACGACCAAAATTTACAGTATGTTATTATTTTTTTATAAAGTCGCTAACGGTGGTTTCGGCTTCTAGTAATGCTTTGTCAAGATTGTCATTTTCTATAATAACATCAAATAAAGGCGCTGTTGCCAACTCTGCACTAGCTTTACTAATACGCATGTTTATTTTGTCATCACTTTCTGTCTTGCGCTTTTTTAAACGTATTTTAAGCTCGTCAATACTAGGTGGCTTAACAAAAATGGCGATAGTCTGTTCTGGAAATTTACGTTTTATACGTAATCCGCCAGAGACGTCAATATCAAAAATTACGTTTTTACCTAATGCCCAAATGCGTTCGACTTCGGTTTTTAAAGTTCCGTAAAAGTTATCTCTGTACACTTCTTCCCACTCTAAAAAGTCGTCGTCTTTGATGTGTTGTTTAAAGTCTGAGGCAGATAAAAAATAATAATCCTTAGCGTCCTGTTCTGTACCACGTTTTTCTCTAGAAGTTGCAGAAATAGAAAAGGCTAAGTTTAAGTGCTCTTGCTTTAATAAATGTCTAACTATCGTTGTTTTTCCAGATCCAGAAGGTGCTGAAAAAACTATTAGTTTACCTTGTGTTTTGGTGTGTTCAGTCAATGTGCTAATGTTTAAAGGACGTTTAATAATTGTTCCTTAATTTTTTCTAATTCGTCCTTCATTTGTACAACCAATTGTTGCATTGGTGCGTAGTTACTTTTTGATCCAATAGTATTAACTTCTCTACCAATTTCTTGAGCGATAAAGCCTAATTTTTTTCCGTTAGAATCTGTACTGTTTATGCTTTCAATAAAGTAGTTTAAGTGATTGTTTAAACGTACTTTTTCTTCAGTAATATCAAATTTTTCTATGTAATACACCAGTTCTTGTTCAAAACGGTTTTCGTCATACTTTTCTTTAAGGTCATCAACGCCTTTTCTTAAACGCTCTTTAACACCTTCTACACGCTCCGGATCCATAGTAATAACTTGCTCTAATAAGTCAGCAATATTTTTTACACGGTCGTTAAAGTCTTGTTCTAAAACTTTTCCTTCATTTAGTCTGTAGTCTTTTAGGCTATTTAAAGCAGTATGGATTTCGGTTTCAATCTGTGCCCATTCTGTATTGTCAATTTCTTCTCTGACAGTATTTAAAGCGTCAGGAAAACGAACCGCCATTTTTAGTAATTCAATGTCATTACCATCATTATAAACCGCTTTTAGTTGTTGCATATATTGCTTAACAACAGGTGCGTTTATTTGTGTTGAGGTATCATCTGCAGTAGTTTCTACGTAGATAGAAAAGTCTACTTTACCACGTTCTAACTGCTTAGCCATTAGTTTACGTAGGTCCAGTTCTTTTTCTCTGTAAATTGAAGGCATACGCGCATTCAAATCTAGGTTTTTACTGTTAAGCGATTTTAACTCTATAGTTATCTTCTTTGTTGGCAATTGTAATACAGATTTGCCATAACCTGTCATTGAATAAATCATATAAACACTAATTAATTGCTACAAAGGTAAGTAAAATGTTAACGCCTAAGAAATCGAAATTTTATTATGCGTGCAGAAGTAATTATTGTAGTTTTGAAGTAACAAACGCTAACACTATGTACACAAAAGAATTTGAAATTAGATGGAGTGATATTGATGCTAACAGACATTTAGCAAACTCGGCTTATATTAACTACATGTCTCATACCAGAACCGCTTTTTTACAAGACCATGGGTTTTCTTTAATGGCTTTAAGTAAAGCTGGTGTTGGTCCTGTTGTTTTTCATGAACATGTACACTACTTTAAAGAGGCTTTTTTAGGACAACCAATAACGGTTAGTCTTGAGGTGTCTGGTTTAAGTGAAGATGGTATGTTTTTTAAATTTGATCATAACTTTTATAACAGTAAAGGCCAAAATTTAGCGTTTTGCGAAATTGTAGGCGCTTGGATTGACCTTGGTACAAGAAAACTTATTGGGTTACCACAAGATTTATTAGACATGACCAGTAAGTTTCCAAAAACGGAAGACTATAAAATATTAACTAAGGAGGACATGCGCTTGCATGGACGTTTACCTAAGCATTTAGAGCTTTAGGCTTTTTAGTTACCAAATACACACCAAAAAATATTAGGGATGATGCTGTTAGCTTTACTGCTGTTACAGCATCACTACCCGCAATTACTGCATAAATACCTGCAATTAATGGTTGCAAGTATATAAACACGGTTACTGTAGAGGCTTTAAGATGTCTTAAGGCAAGTGGGTTTAATAAGTAGGTTCCAAAAGTGGCACCGACAATTACAAACACTACAGAAAACCAAATGTAAGGTGTAAACGTGACTGTGTTTATGGCTAGTATGTCATTAAATCCAAATGGGAGTACCATAAAGAACCCTATTAAAAACAACCATCTAATAAATGTAAACGGGTGGTAACGATAGGTTAATTTCTTGATTATTATAATGTAAATACTATACGAAATAGCATTAAGTAATATCATAATGTTACCCAAAAACACATTGTCTCCAGGACTTGCGGATTTACCGTAAACGGTTAATATAGCTGCGCCAGCAAAACCAAAAATAACACCTAGTATTTTGATTTTTGTAATCTTTTCTTCTAAATAGAATGATGATAGTAATAATACGATTATGGGACTAATAATCATTATTACCGAGGCGTGTATAGGTGTAGTTAACTCCAATCCTTTGAAAAACAGAAGCATATTTGTGGCTACTCCAAAAAAGGCTGCGTAGACTAACGTTAGAATGTCTTTTTTTTCTATTTTTTCTGTGGGTCCCAAAAAACTGAATACCCAAAATAAAATAGACGCACCACCAACACGAAGTACAATAAATCCTGAGGGTTTTATAAAACCTCCAACCATAACGTCTTTAGCAAATGTGTAGTTTAAGCCGTATAATATTTGTACAAACAATGCTGCTAATAGTGCCCAATATCTAGCTTTCATTTAATGCTAGTTTTGTGGATGCTGTTGTTTTTTTAGCATTTCCGATAAAGATGGCGTCATTAATAACTATAACGGGTCTACTTAAAAACGTATAGTGCTCTAAAAGGTAATGTTTATAGTCTTTTTCGGTTAGGTTTTGGTCTTTTAACCCTTTTTCTTTATATAATTTTGCGCGTTTGCTAAACAATGCTTCGTAACTACCAGATAATGCTTTTAAGGCTTCTAATTGCGTTTCCGTAATTGGATTGGTCTTGATATCTTGAAGCTCAAAATCTGAAGGTAGATCAAGTTCTTTTAAAATACGGACACAAGTACTGCAGGTTTTTAGGTAGTATACTTTTTTCATTTTGCTAAAAATTTTGTCAAAGGTCGTTTTTTTTACTAAAAAGAACTCCTTTTTTTGATTAAAACTAGTCTGTGCCAGGCGAAGCTTCCGCGGAAGCGTTATGTGTTATTGGAAAATTACAGGATCTTGCTATAAAACACATGCTGTTAGCGTCGTGATGTAATTGGTTGGCTTTTTGTATCATATCCGCATTTTTAACTATTACTTTTGGGTGTAACGTCACGTTGGCAAATTGCCCGCTACCATTAGCGTTTTCTTCCATTGTGCCTTCTGGTTGGTCGGTGTAGTTTACCACTATTATATTGTTGGTGGCGCAAAGATGCAAGTACCAAAGCATATGGCAAGAGGCAATGGAAGACAGTAATAATTCCTCTGGATTATAACGGATTTGGTCTCCTAAAAAAGCGGGATCAGAACTTGCCAAAATAGGTTGTGTTTTATGTGTGGCGGTTATGGTATGGTTGCGATTATAGTCTTTGTAATGCGTTGTGCCTTGACCTAGGTTTCCGGTCCATTGTATTGTGGCTTGGTAGTGGTGCGTTTTCATTATGGAATATTAATGGTTAAAGTTAAAAATCCAATTGTAATTAGTTTAAGTTTTTTTTATTTAGTTTCTTGTAAAAAAAAATAAAGAGATGGAGTTTACATTTGACATTGCATTAAAAAACAGAGCTATATTTAAACAGTTTTTAGAGCAATTTACTTTAGAGCAATTAAATACAGTGCCAGAAGGTTACAGTAATAATATTTTTTGGAATGTAGCGCACACCGTGGTTACCCAACAATTATTGGTGTATAAATTGTCTGGTTTGGATATGATGGTTAGTGATGATTTAGTGGAAAGGTATAGAAAAGGAACTAAAACGGAAGGTGATGTAACCCAGGCTCAAGTTGACGAGATTAAAGGATTGTTGTTTACTACAATAGAAAAAACTATAGAAGATTATAACAACAAGGTGTTTAAAACGTACAACGAGTATACGGTGTCTACAAAAAGTACGTTAGCGTCTGCAGAAGATGCTATTGCGTTTAACAACTTTCATGAAGGCATCCACTTGGGATATATTTTAGCCTTAAAAAAGAATATTTAGTAGTTTAAGTATTGGTCAATGACAGTAAAAGGTATTGTAAACTCAATTAGTTGTTTGCTAAAATCGCCTAACTCAAAATTGTCGTAAATTATTATAACACCATCCTCATTAAAGCCGATAGTTTCTGGTAGTTTAAAACTACTAGCACTATCGTCTAGACTGGTGTAAGTGGTTAGTAGCTCTTTGTCGTAGTACTTTTTAACTATGGTTTTAAAAGCTTCCATATTATTAATAAGGTCTGCTGTAGTTAACGCTTTACCGTTTGATAGATCAAAATTAAAAAATTTGAATCTTAGGGTGCTACTTGCTGCTCCTGTATTAATATTACCATTCATGGCAATACTTACTATAGCTTCGTTTTGGTAAGAGACTTCACCGTCAATTAGGGCTTCCCATCTCGGAAATTTGTCTTCAAACTCTGTAAGTAGCGTTTTATTAAAATTGATATAGGCGTCGTTAAAAGCTGTGATGCTTTCTGCAATAGTTTCTTTTTTATTTTTAGCGCTATCAATGTTTAAAATAGTACATGCAAAACCAGTTAGTGTTGCATTTATAGATTTTGCTGTTTTAGAATTACCATCCGCTTTTGGTATAATAATTTCTACAAGTGTTTCCTTTTCTGAAGAAACTTCGGTTTCAGAAAACGTTATTGGTTTGTCCTTTTGGCAAGAGACCGCCAGGAAAAAACAAGTAATTACAGTAAAAAGGGCTGATTTTGAAATCGATAAAGTGTTAAACATTGACTAAAGGTATTGTTCTAGTTTTAATACAACGAATTAAAAACTATTTTTGTTGCTAACAAAAAATTTCCTCATGAAATTTAATACAAAAACAATACATGGCGGTCAAAAACCTGATCCAGCATACGGCGCAGTGATGCCACCAATATATCAAACTTCTACTTATGCACAAACAACACCGGGAGGACACAAAGGTTTTGAGTATTCTAGAAGTCATAACCCAACACGTCAGGCTTTAGAAAATGCGTTTGCTAGTTTGGAAAACGGAGCGTTTGGATTGGCTTTTGGTTCTGGATTAGCTGCTATTGATGCTGTGTTAAAGTTATTGCAGCCAGGAGATGAGGTTGTTTCTACCAACGATTTGTATGGTGGGACGTACCGTTTGTTTACTAAAATTTTTGAAGGTTTTGGTATTAAGTTTCATTTTGTAGGCATGCAAAATGCTGCCAATATTGAAGATTACGTAAATAAAAACACAAAGTTAATTTGGGTAGAAACACCAACTAACCCAATGCTAAATATTATAGATATTGCAGCTGCTGCAAAAATTGCTAAAAAGCATAAGGTGTTACTTGCAGTGGATAATACCTTTGCAACGCCTTATTTACAACAACCTTTGGATCTGGGCGTGGATATTGTAATGCACTCCGCAACAAAATACCTTGGTGGACATAGCGATTTAGTTATGGGCGCATTAGTTGTAAAAGATAAAGATTTAGCAAAAAGATTATATTTTATCCAGAATGCAAGTGGTGCTATTTGTGGACCTCAAGATGCCTTTTTAGCTTTACGCGGAATTAAAACCTTGCATGTTAGAATGCAGCGTCATTGCGAAAATGGTAAGGCTGTAGCCGAATTTTTAAATACACATCCTAAAATTGAAACAGTGTATTGGCCAGGATTTAAGAATCATCCTAATCATGATATTGCATTATCACAAATGAATGATTTTGGTGGTATGGTTAGTTTTGTAACTAAAGGAAACAATTACGAAGACGCAATTAAGGTGGTAGAAAACCTTAAGGTCTTTACATTGGCAGAATCTTTAGGAGGTGTGGAGTCGTTGTGTGGTCATCCAGCAAGTATGACACATGCTAGTATCCCTAAGGAAGAGAGAGAAAAGATAGGTGTTGTTGATAGTATGATTAGATTAAGTGTTGGTATTGAAGATGAAGAAGATTTAATTAACGATCTAAAACAAGCCTTAGGTTAATAAGTTAATTGATAGCCTAAATAGTGCTGCATAAAAAAAGCTCAAGTGTTAACTTGAGCTTTTTTTATAAACTTATGTTTTAATTTGAGTCTAATCTAAGTAGTAAATGTAACCTACATTTAGCCAAACTAACCAGTCATTGTATTTGTTAGAATTTAATTGGTGGTCTAAACCATCTACCCAATCGCTAAAGTAATATTGTCCTCTAAGATCTATCATTAAATCAGACAGCATATTTAGCTTATATCTAACACCAATACTGGAAACTACAGACCACGTAGAACCTGAATCTGGATTAATAGAACCGGGATCCCAACCTGAGTAAAAATTATTATTATCTAAAACGTTACCAACATCATTGGTGCCATTATCATAATCTGTATATACTTTTGGGTTATAAGATACGTAGTGCGCGCCTAAACTAACAAAAGGTGCGAGTCTATATCCAAAAGCTTGAAAAGATCTAATACTTAACGGAAAAAATTCTAATTGCATTCCAATATCAAAATTGTTAGCCTCTCCGGTATGTGCTCTTAATTTATCTGCCTCGTCACTAGTTCTTGAGTCTTCTACCCATTTACCTAAATGATTTAGTTTGGTTTTATTAAAAGAAATTTCTGTACGTAATTTAAAATGATCATTAAAATAATTGTCTGTTGTGTAACAATTACAATCCGCTTGATAAGCAAAGTTGATATAATGTACTAGTCCAATTCCAAAACCGGTATTACCAGCATTGGTGTCAGAATCTAAACGTTCTCCAAAGTCAGCTTTAAAAGCGACAGGTCCTGTAATGATACCTATTTCGTGAGAAAAGCCTAGTTGCGCATATGCACTGCTGGTACTTAATAAGATAAGTACAACTAGTATCAAGTGTTTAGGGTTAAGCATAATACGGCTTTGTTATTAACAATTTGTTCGGCAAATATATAAAATCTCGACGAACATACAAATTTTACAGATAAAACGCATCATAAATATGAATTATTAAAGAAACGTTAATATCAACTATAACGATTGCGAAAATAAAAAAAAAGTAGGTGCTGTATTAAAGATAATGTATCTTTGTTCTACATTTTTATGGATTGTATAACAGTATCGTAATTATTTACATAATGAAAGATAAAATTGAAGCATTTTTAGACTTAGTAAAACAAAAAAATGGTAATGAGCCAGAGTTTTTACAAGCAGTACACGAAGTTGCAGAAACGGTAATTCCGTTTATAGAAGAAAATCCAAAATATCAAGGTAAAATGTTATTGGAGCGTATGGTAGAACCTGAGCGTACAATAATTTTTAGAGTGCCTTGGATTGACGATAAAGGAAACACGCAAGTAAACAGAGCTTTTAGAGTAGAGTTTAACTCGGCTATTGGACCTTACAAAGGAGGGTTGCGTTTTCACCCATCTGTAAACCTTAGTATTTTAAAGTTTTTAGGTTTTGAACAAGTATTTAAAAACTCTCTAACAACTTTACCAATGGGTGGAGGAAAAGGAGGAAGTGATTTTGATCCAAAAGGAAAAAGTGATAACGAAGTTATGCGTTTTTGCCAATCTTTTATGTCAGAATTGTTTAGACATATTGGAGCAAACACGGATGTGCCAGCCGGAGATATTGGTGTTGGAGGACGTGAGATTGGTTATATGTTTGGTCAATATAAGCGTTTGACAAACGAATTTACAGGAGTACTGACAGGTAAAGGATTATCTTATGGAGGATCTTTAATCAGACCAGAAGCTACTGGTTATGGTACGGTGTATTTTGCAAAAAATATGTTAGCTACTAAAAACGATTCTTTTGATGGAAAAACAGTTGTTATTTCTGGATCAGGAAACGTAGCTCAATATGCTTGTGAAAAAGCAACTGAGTTAGGTGGTACCGTTGTGACAATGTCAGATTCTTCTGGATACATTCACGATAAAGACGGTATAGATGCTGAGAAATTAGCATATATCATGGAAATTAAAAACATTAACAGAGGTAGAATTAGCGAGTATACAAATAAGTATACATCTGCGACGTTCCACAAAGGAGAAAGACCTTGGAGTGTTAATTGTGATATAGCAATGCCATGTGCAACTCAAAACGAGTTGGATAAAGCTGAAGCTGAAATGTTGGTTAAAAACAACGTATTAGTGGTTGCAGAAGGAGCAAACATGCCAACAACACCAGAAGCTATTGAAGTACTTCAAAAAGCTAAAGTATTGTTCTCTCCAGGAAAAGCATCTAATGCAGGAGGTGTTGCAACTTCAGGTTTAGAAATGAGTCAAAACTCTTTACGTTACAATTGGACTAGAGAAGAGGTTGATGCTAAGTTATACCAAATTATGGAAGACATTCACGCTTCTTGTGTACAGTATGGTACACAAAAAGATGGTACAGTAGATTACGTAAAAGGAGCAAATGTTGCTGGTTTTGTAAAGGTCGCTGATGCTATGTTAGCACAAGGAGTTGTGTAGATAATAACAGTTTATATATTAAAACCCCTAACCTTATTAAGGTTAGGGGTTTTTTAGTGTTTTATATACGCTTAGGGATACAATAAATTGTGGTATTTTTGAGTTTTAATAGTTGATTTTAAAATAATGCTGACAAATAAGACTAATCTTAAATTGTTTTTTCTGTGTTTAAGTTTTTTAACTTTACAACTAACTAATGCCCAAGATTTTTCTGATCAATGGACGGGCTATTTCTCATATTTAAATATTAAAGATGTATCTCAAGGCGCTGACCGGGTTTTTGGTGCATCAGAAAATGCTGTTTTTGTGTATAATAAAAATAGTAACGATATCGAGACTATTTCTACAATACATGGCTTGTCAGGAGAGGAAATATCAGTTATAAAATATGCTGAAGACCGTGGCTTATTATTTCTGGGTTTCGAAAACGGGTTAATTCAAATATATGACGAGAGTGATAACACGGTTTTATCAGTTGTAGATATTTTAGAAAAACCAACAATTCCTCAAAGTGATAAAAAAATTAATCATTTTAACTTAGTTGATGATACGTTGTACATAGCAACAGATTATGGTATTTCAGTGTATGATTTAGAGGGTTTAGAGTTTGGTGATACGTATTATATTGGTGCGGGAGGTTCGCAAATAGTAATTTCTCAAACCACAATTTTTGATGGTGATATTTATGCAGCAACTGCAACTGGAATTAAAAAAGGAGCAGTAATTAATCCAAATTTAATTGACTACCAAGAGTGGGAGCAAGTTAATGGCGGTAATTGGGTCGGAATTGAAGCAGTAGGTACACAATTGTTTGCGGCGAATGCTAGCAGAAAGGTTTATGAATTGGTTAGTGGAGCATTGCAAATTAAGGCAACATATCCTAACTTTATTACAGATTTTAGAGTCTTTGATAGCAAGTTGATAGTAACGACGCAAAAAGAGGTTTATATTTATAATCCTGTGGGCTTTTCGGGTATAGCTCAGGTTGGTAATAGTGCAGAATTTAGTACCAATTATACCTGTGCTTTAATGGATGATACTGATCAAATATATATTGGAACGGAAGGGACTTTAGTGATAGGTAAAACAGGATTTGGAGTATTGAAGACGTCAATAGCTGATACGTCTATATTAGAAGAAATACATCCTGATGGTCCTTTACTAAATAATTTTTTTAAAATTGAAGTAGCTCCAGGTCATATTTATGGAACACATGGTGGTTATGATGTTAGTTTTAATCCATACGCGGTAGCAACGTCTAGGGCTGGTATTAGTCACTTTTTTGATGAGTCTTGGCAAAACGTAAGTTATGATACTATTTTAGCTACTGCTAATAATCCTAGGTCTTTGTCTCATATTTCTGTGGATCCTCTTAATCCGGAAATTGCTTATATAAGTTCTTCAATAGGTGGGCTTTTGAAATTAGAAAACAATATTCCTGTAACTTTTTATAATGGAGATAATAGTACTATAAATCCATTCTTCACTAACAATCATTTTGTGCATGCCTCAGTTTTTGATGCTGCTGGATCACTATGGGTTATGAACAGTAGGTATGATTCTCCTTTAAATAAGTTTAGGGATGGGCAGTGGTCGTCTTTTAGCTTTTTGGAGGTTATTGAGCCTGCGGATAGTAACAAAGGATTTGCAGCTATAACTACAGATGCTAATAATACTATTTTTACGGGCTCTTATAATTATGGAATAGTTGGTTATGATGAAAGTAGCGGAGCTTTTAATACTGTTTCAGAAGAAGATGCTATGCCATCAAACGCTATTACAGCTTTAACCATTGATAGAAGTGGGCAATTATGGGTAGGAACAGATAAAGGGTTGAGGGTTATTTATAATACTACGGACTTTATAACGGGTACACCAGAAGTAGATGATATTATTGTTTTAGACGATGGTGTTCCTAGAGAGTTATTATTCCAACAATACATAACAGATATTGAGGTAGATGGCTCAAATAATAAATGGATTGGAACTTTAGATACAGGACTGTATTATTTCTCTTCAGACGGACAAAGTACCATCTTTCATTTTACAAAAGATAATTCTCCTTTACCAACTAATGACGTGTTGGATGTGTCTATAGATGATGTAAACGGAATGATTTATATTGCAACAGATAAAGGCTTGGTGTCTTTTAAATCTGATGCGTCTAAACCGCAGTCGACTTTAGAAAACGCCTATGTTTATCCTAATCCTGTAAGACCAAACTTTAATATTTTAACGGATAAAGTTAAGATTAGAGACATATCAGAGAATGTAAATATAAAAATTACTGATATTGAAGGTAATTTGGTGGCAGAAGCACAGTCTAGAACTAATGGTAGATTTCAAGGCTATAATCTAGAAATAGATGGAGGTACGGCTTTATGGAATGGTAAAAATTTGGGTGGAAATATTGTAGCATCTGGAGTGTATTTAATCATGCTTAACGATTTAGATACTTTTGAGACTAAAGTACTAAAATTAATGGTTGTTAGATAATGTTAACAACTACAAATGCAATTGTACTGTCTAAACTACGGTTTAAAGATAATGACCTTATTGTAAAGTGTTATACTCAAAAACAAGGTGTTGTTAGTTATTTGCTAAAAGGCGTTTTGACTTCTAAAAAGAGTAATAAAAAAGTGGCCTATTTTCAGCCATTATCACAATTACAGTTAAACACGGACTACAAACCAAATCGGTCTTTACAATATATAAAAGATATTAAAACAGATTTTTTATATGCTTCGCTTCATACTAATATTTTAAAGAGCGCTATTGTTATGTTTCTGGCAGAAGTACTAGCACATGCTTTACAAGAGGAGGAGCAGAATGATACTTTATATAGCTATATTCAGACAACTTTGCAATGGTTGGATACCAATGATAGTTATTCTAATTTTCATTTATTGTTTCTGTTGCAGCTAACAAAATACTTGGGGTTTTATCCAGATCAAACAGAAATGGAAACCGCTTTGTGTTTTAATTTATATGATGGCGAATTTCAAGATGAAAGTGTTTCTAAGTACAATGTTACGGGTGAAAATTTAACACTACTAAAACAGCTTTTAGGCACAACGTTTGATGATTTAGATGGTATTAAAATTAATGCTAAGCAAAGACAGTCTTTTTTGGCTCTTATTTTAGTATATTTTGAATTACATTTGGGGAGTTTTAAAAAGCCTAAATCTTTACAAATTCTTAATGACGTTTTTAATTAAATATATGAAGTTTCTTATTAGTATTTGTTTACTCTTTTTGGTCTCGTTTTCTGTTTCAGCACAGACTATTAAGGTGTTAAATAAAACTACTAACGAGCCTGTATTTGGAGTCGCTATTTATAATAAAGATAAATCTAAAAGCGAAATTACGGATCTTAATGGTCAGGCTAATTTGGATGCCTTTATGGCTGCCGAGCTGCTTTATTTTCAGCATATTTCTCATAAATTAAAAACAATAAAAAAAAGTAATATCCAAAACGGACGTGTGTATTTAATGGCTGGTCAGCAAGGCTTGGATGAGATTGTTATTTCTGCCTCAAATTTTGGGCAAAGAAAAAAAGACATTCCTAAAACAATTGCAACTATTACGGCAAAAGACGTTTCTTTTAATAATCCGCAAACAAGTGCAGACTTATTAGAAGGTACAGGTCAGGTTTATATTCAAAAAAGTCAGTTGGGAGGTGGGAGTCCTATGATAAGAGGGTTTTCTACTAATAGGCTATTAATTACAGTGGATGGAGTACGTATGAATAATGCTATTTTTAGAGGCGGAAATCTTCAAAATGTTATCTCTATCGATCCTTTGTCTATTCAAAACACAGAAGTGACGTTAGGTGCAGGATCTATTATTTACGGTAGTGATGCCATTGGAGGTGTTATGAGTTTTTACACAAAAAAACCAGAGTTTTCATTTTCTGATACTTTAAATATTAAGAGTAATGTCTTATTGAGGTATGCAACAGTTAGCCAGGAAAAAACAGCGCATATTGATGTTAATGTTGGCTATAAAAAATGGGCATTTCTGTCAAATGTAAGTTATACTGATTTTAATGATTTAACCATGGGTAGTCATGGTCCAGATGATTATTTAAGGCCAGAATTTGTGGTTACTCAAAATAATCAGGATGTTATCGTGCAAAATAATGATTCAAGAGTTCAGAAGTTTACAGGATACAATCAAATTAACTTGATGCAAAAAGTAAGCTATAAGGCTGCTGAAGATTTAGATGTTGATTTAGGTGTGTTTTATACAGCAACATCAGATTATCCACGATACGACAGGTTAATACGTTATAGAGACGATGATTTAAGGTCTGCAGAATGGAATTATGGTCCTCAAAAATGGTTTATGTCTAATGTGAGTGTTACAAAACGAAGTAGTAATGCTTTGTTTTATGATAATATAAAAGCCACTTTAGCATATCAGAATTTTCAAGAAAGTAGAATGGATCGTGATTTTCAGGAAGTGGAAAGAAACGTCAGAGAAGAGTCTGTGGATGCATTATCTTTTAATATAGATTTTGAAAAACAATTACACCAGACTTCAAAGTTATTTTATGGTTTTGAATATGTTTACAATACAGTCGGGTCTATAGGTTATGTTGAAAATGTGGAGACTAATACAACTCAAAAAACGGTATCCAGATATCCCGATGGTGCAACATGGCAGAGTGCAGCAGTGTATGCAAGCTATAAGTATAAACCCAACACTAAGTTTGTGTTTCAATCAGGATTACGTTATAATATGGTTACTCAAAAAGCCGATTTCACAGAAAATAATCAGTTTTTAAATCTGCCTTTTACAGAATCTAATAATACAGCAAATGCTTTAACAGGTACTGCTGGTGTTACGTGGTTACCTAATCCAATTTTACAATGGAAATTTAATTTGTCTTCTGCTTTTAGGGCACCAAATATTGATGATATTGGTAAGGTCTTTGATTCAGAACCAGGCTCTGTTGTTGTGCCAAATGATAATTTGGATCCAGAATATGCCTATAGTGGAGAACTTGGGTTAAAGCTTAATTTTAATAAAGTAGTAGTCCTAGATATGGCGACTTATTATACTTACTTGGATAATGCGTTAGTAAGACGTGATGGGACTTTAAATGGCGAATCACAAATTATTTATGATGGTGAGTTAAGTACGGTACAATCCATACAAAATGCTTCAAAATCGTGGATTTATGGTTTTGAAATAGGCGCACAGGTAAATTTTTCAAAAGCATTTAAATTAACGTCACAATATAATCTTATTGGTGGTATTGAAGAAACAGATGGTGTTGAAGTACCGGTAAGACATGTGGCTCCAAGTTTTGGAAATACACATTTAGTTTGGCAAAAAAACAGATTCAAACTAGATGCATTTGTTAATTATAACAATGCATTAGCAAATAATAAATTAGCACCTTCTGAAGCTGAGAAAGATTATATCTACGCTTTAGATCAAAACGGAAACCCTTACTCGCCTTCTTGGCACACTTTAAATTTTAGAACACAATATCAAATAGGGAATGATGTTACCGTAACAGCTGCTTTAGAGAATATCTCTGACCAACGTTATAGAACATATTCTTCTGGTATAGCTGCTCCAGGTAGAAACCTTATTGTTTCTTTAAAGTATAGTTTGTAAAATTGACAGACATTAATCGAATTTGTTAACACGAATTTCTAGCTATTTTTTTACCGCTTTTTTTCTAATTATTTTACCATTACTCAATTCTACTTGTGCAATATAAGCAGCCTGACTAAGATTAGATAGGTTAAAGGTGTCTGACGTGTTTTGGGCTTTTAGATTATAGATTAGTCTGCCTAAGGCATCATAGATTTTGATTGTTTTAAGTGTTGCGTCTTTGTTAGGTAATTTAAAAGTAACGTTGTTATTGCTGTCCTCAATTATTAATAAATTATCAGCAGTTAAATTGTATTGATCAATAGATAGGCTGTTGTCTTTGAAAACAATCTCAAACCTACTATTAAATTCGCCTACAGGCGAAGTAAAGCTGTAATCGTTATCAGATAAATTAAATGTAGTTGAGGTTAAGTTATCTTTTAAATAGACTGTATTGTTTGTTAAAAAATCACCTTGAAGTTCTGCTATACTAAAGGTGTAAATTGTTGGTGTATCTAAGTTGTTTAAGAATCCAATAGCAATGGTTTCATCAATATCTAAATCATTAATGGCTTTACCTTGGATACTAAATTTTCTGTTTACAGTAGGTATAAGTGAGTAGAAGGTCATGCTTTTTGTGTAAGAACCATTCGCTTTAGCGTCATACGCATCTCCATCATTATCACTAGTAGCACCATTAACATATCCAATTAGAATATTATCTTTTAACCCAGAATCACTTGTTAGTTTTAGCCATAACTTGTTTTCTGCAGATTGATTACTTGCTCGGAAAAATTGATTATTATTACCATCCACACGCATACTATTGTTGAATGTTACAGTTCCTGTTGTGGTTGGTAGGGCATCAGAAAAAGTTGTAAAAAAGCTTTGTCCGGAGGCAACATGACTAGTCACTCCAGAGACAGAAGATCCTGTGTAATTTATTACTATATAATCATTTAAATCAAAGTTTAATATTTCGTTTCCGTTAGCTGTCGAGGATGGAGGTGTGGAGTGTGACCATAGGTGTATGGCACCATCTAAGGTTCCTGTCGCTGGGTTTGTTGAGAACGTGTTCTCGTCAAAAAACAATTTAGCATCTATTGCAGATGGATAAGGGTTTCCTATTAAGTTCCAATTAGAGTCTCCAAGTTCGGTGTCGTTTCTTTCCACAGGGACAGTAATTACACCATTGTTTAGTGGACCTCTAAAAGAGTAATTGTAATTGTTAGTGCCTGCAAAAGCAGCTGTAGAATGTGTTGCTGCATATCCAACTCCAGGCGTCATTATTGCTCCTGGTGGCTGAAGTACCCAATCATCTCCATTATCGTCAATATCATCAATTCCAGCTCCTACGGTAGTTGTGTTGTCATTATTTGTTTCGTAAGTGCTATCCACAAAATTTGCAGCTATAAAACTAAAGCGTCTATTGGCATCTGCTTGAAATAAAGCGTTTCCTATGGTTTCGTTGGTGACAGGGCTACTCCAATAGGTATATTCATACCAATCGCTTATTGATGCTGTTAGGCGTTCTACTGTGGTTGGATTGGTAGCGCTGCTTCCAGAATCATCGTAAGTCCCTGAGTCATTAATTTGAACAACAGAACCCGAATCGTTTATTAATAATGTTCCGTTGTTAGTGATATTATTCTGAATTTTAACATAAGTATTACTTGATACTGTCAGGAAATAGGTGGGGTTTATTGTTAAGCTGCAAGCTTCGATATTTCCGTAGGCACTGGTATTGTAGTCGTCATTTAAAATAGCTTGTGTTGTAAGGCTTGGTATGCCATTGTCCCATGCTCCTAGGGTCCATGTTGTTGTCCCTATGTTAACTCTGGCTGCGTCAGATGCTGTGCTACATGTACCATCTTCCGTAACTTCGCAATAAAATTGGTAGCCTTGTATATTAGCTCCTGTTATTGATAACATTGTTGAGGTTTCTCCTGATACTGTTCCTGGAGCAAAAGATGTGTTTAATACATTTGTCCATCCGCTCGAGATAGTATCATTATAATACCATTGGTATGTTAATGTTCCAGAATTGCCTGGTGTGGCTGCAGCTGTAAATACAATTGCATCGCTGCAATTGTTTATAGGTTGTGGGTGCGCTGTTATTGTTGGTGCATTATTAAGTGTTGCAAACGTTCCTAAATGGCTAGTGTCTCCAGAAGTAGCGGTTGTCCATTCTGCATTATCAAAAGTAGGATTAGGATTTGATACATCTGTGTTTCTTCGGTAAACATAACCTGCTGTTCCAATTACTACATCATGAAAATCGTCTATAATAACGCCTGTTGCTATTAGTGTTAACTCTAGTCGGTCATTATCATTAAATCCTGAAGCAGAACCGCCAAAGTCAAAATCTTCTAGTCCTGTTCCTCCGGAATTAACTCTTCCAACTAAAATTTGATTGCTTGTAATAGTGCTTCCTGTGCCTGTATTTGGGAATGTATAAGCGTGAGTTAAACTTGTAGAGGCTAAATCTCCAAAACGGTTAATTTCATATTGTGTTAAGTCGATAGTTGTTGCAGTACCATTAAATATTTCGATATAACCTAAAGACCCTGATGATTGATCGTACACTTCTGTAATCATTAACCCTGTTGCGCTACCACAGCTTCCTGAATGGTCAATTACTGTAAAAGGGCTAGAGGCAGGGCAGCCTAAATCATCTGTAATGTCTATTGTTCCTGAGGTTGCTCCAGCAGGAATAGTAACTTCTATAATGGTGTCAGATATGTTATTTACTGTTGCTGTAATGCCACTTACAGTTGCTGTAGCTGCGGTTAAATTGGTGCCCGTAACTGTAACTATAGTGTTTTCTGGACCGGATGCTGGTAGTATAGTTATGGTACTAGGATTACAAAGTCCGTTACCTTGAACGGTAAACGTATAAGGGGTTTCATCCAAATCATTGTTAGCAATAGATATTATGGCTGTTCTGGTTCCTGAAGCTATCGGAGAAAATGTGATTTCAAAAATACCTGGAGGGTCTTGCATTGCTGTTACAGTGAAAGGTGCAGGGTTTAAACTTACTGTAAAATCTCCTGGGTTTAGTCCGCCAACAGTTATGCTTGTAATATCTAAGTCGGCAGTTCCTATATTTTGAATTCTAAAAGATTTGGTTTGAGAGGCTCCAATGTTTTGAGCGGCAAATAATGTATTATCTAAACTGATTGGTGTAGTGTCTCCATTTGGAATGTCGGGAAAGGCAGCTATGTTTCCTTCTACATTAATTTCTTGTTCTGGCGTTGTCCCTGTACCTTGCAGTGTTATTGCACATGTACCTTCATCTGCATCGTTGTTATTTATTGTAAGTATGGCATTATTTATGCCAACAGATGTAGGTGTAAACCTAACGGTTACGGTTTGTGTGTTGCCTGCTACTATTGTAAAAGGAGTTGCGGGAGATATGATGCTAAAACTAGTAGCGTCTGCACCGCTTAACATCAAAGAAGTAATGTTTAAATCTAGCGCGCCTTCATTATCAATATCAAAAGTAATGTCTGTATTAAAGCCTGTGGCTTGGGATCCAAAAGCAATGGTGTATCCGCAAGCTTGGTCTGTGTTAGAGTTATCAACAAGTTGTAATTCTGGCACAGAACATGGCGAAACTAAAGCATTTGCGCCTGGAGATCCACCATTGGCTACTTCTTGCCAATTCGTGCCAGTGTCACTATTGTCTATAGTTGCGTCTATAACATGAAGGGTTGCTCCGTTATTGTCTGCTCCATCCGCATCGTCATAAGTCACACTATCTATAATAGATGAGCCATCTGTAGCGTAAAGTAATATGGTGTCACTAGAGTTTACTAAATTATTAGTGTTATTTGTAGAGGCGCTAATACCGTAATCTGGTGTAAATGGACAATCATTATTAAAAGTGCCATCTCCATTACTACCTAAAGAGACCGTTATACATGTGTTATTTGCTATTGTTGTGGCTGCGGGAAAAGTAAATAAAGTACCACCGTCGTTAATCGTATAATTACTAATGTCTTGTAGGCTACCAGAGATATTGCAAATCTCAATCCACTCGTCATCAGCTCCAGTAGAATTGTATGATACTTCTGTAATAACGACATCTGCTAAAGGTGCTAAAACTTCTCCTGCCAATGCAACTGTTTTGTCCGCCGCCAACGTGCTTGTCGCTGTTATAGTACCAGTATAAGTGTTAACTGCCAAGCCAGAAATTAAGCGAGTGTAAATTGTAGTTGATGCTACTATGCCTGTGGTTGGTGTTAAGCTTATTGAGGCTCCAAAACCTGAGCCAGAGGTTGTTGATATTTCAAAATTAGTTGGTGCAGTTAGTACTAGGTTTGAGGTTAATAAAAAACCTTCTGCAGTAAACGTTTGCTCTGCAGATGGGCCTGTTCCTAGTGTATAATCTAGTCCTGTTAAGGTTGTAGGGTTTAATACTATTGTTGGTCCTGTAGGCGCATCTCCTTCTAATAAAACATCGTCAATAACCCAAAATTCATTGTTAGAATTATTCTGCATTTCGATTTTTATTCTAAGGTTTGACGAGCTTGGTAGATTAGTAATTGATAAATAGCTATATCCGTCTGTTGTTCTGTATCCTGCACCTATAGGAGCAAATGTTGTGGTTGTATTGTTTCCATCGTAAGGTATGGATGCAACACCTGTACCAGCATGGGTTCCGCTAAAGCCCCATTTAGCATTACTATTTCCATTAATTTCTAATTCTTCAGAATAGGTTGTTCCACCATCAGTACTAATAGAAATTATTACATGGTCTGTATTTTCTGCGCCATTACCTGAAGTTCCAGCAAAAGAAGCTAACCTGACACTAAAATCAATATTAGAATAGGTTGAAGCATCAACTGGAGAAAACTCTATAGTTCCAGTTTCATCATTGATACTAAAACCGGTTGAGGCAGAAACATAATTTGGTGTGTTAGGGAAAGATCCTGAACCATTTACTGTTGTTCCTCCAGTATTGGTATAGGTTAAAATTGGTGTGCCGCTATCAAAATCTTGTTGTCCAATTGTAGTTTGACCAAAAGTAAAAGTAATAGAAAATAGTAGAAGTAGGGTAAGGAGGGTTTTTTTCATAATAAACGTATTGCAATTGAGGGCAACAATAAGATTTGATAATATAGTATCAGTTGATTATAAGCGGTTTACTACAAATATATAAAAATATCGATTACAGACACTATTTAATCGATTAAAACATGTTATCGTTACGTTAAGCTATATCAAAACGGTTTAAGGGCAAAAAAAAAGGTCAAACCATGATTGGCTTGACCTTTAAAGGGAGTGTTTTAATCTATTTTTTAATAGCCTTCTTTCTTATTTTTTGACCAGTATTTAATTCAATTTGCGCTATGTAAGCTTCCTGGCTCAGGTTTGATAAATTATAAGTTTCTGAAGTGCTTTGACCTTTAAGATTGTAAACTAATCGGCCCAAAGCATCATAGATTTGAATAGTGTTAATTGTTAATTTCTTATTCGATAATTTAAAAGTAACGTTGCTATTATTATCTTCAATTATGGATAAACTATTGGATGCTAAAAGTTGTTGATTTATTGATAAAACAGGCTGTGTAAAGACTATTTCAAATCTATTATCAAAACCACCCATTTCTGAAGTAAAAGAATAGTCCGAAACTGTTAAGTCTTGGTAGGTGTCGTTAAAGTTATCTTTTAAATAAATGGCATTGCTTGAGAAAAAGTCACCTTGAAAATGATCTATTGAAATCGTGTAGATTGTTGGTGACGTAATTCCTGTTGTTAAGCCTAGACGAATTGTTTCATCAAGATCTAAACCCTCTGGGTGCTTTCCTTGTATTGCTAACGGAATGTCGTTGTTTTCTGCAAACGTGGTTATCATGGCAGAACCACCGCTATAATAACGTCTTGCATCATATGATGGGCCATCGTCATTATTAGTGGAACCATCAAGATAGGCAATTGCAACTTGGCTAAATACACCATTATCTGAAGTTAAGTTAAGCCAAAGCTTATTATCTAAGTTTGTGTTTTCAGTACGAAAAAATTGGTCATTATTTCCAATAACGCGCATGCTATTGTTAAAAACAACTTCTCCCGCAGCACTGCTATAGCTATCAGAAAAGTTGACAAAAAAACCTTGTCCTGAAGGAATAAAATTATTTGGAGCATAGCGCTCTCCGGCAACGTTAGCACTAAAGTTGATTATTGCATAATCGTTGATGCTAAAGTTAATCTGCTCGTTACCAATTGTGGTTGCGGATGGTGGAGTTGCTTGAGACCAGTAATAAATGGCACCATCTATAACTCCGGGATCAACAGTACTTAGCGTTGTTGTGTTTTCGTTAAAAAAAGCAGTAGCATCTATTGCACTTGGATAAGGGTTACCAATAAATTGCCAGTTGTTGTCTAAGTTAGAGGCATCGTTTCTGGCTACAGGTACTTTGACTACCCCAGAATTTGCTTCGGATCCAAAGAAGGTTAGGTTTATACCGTTTGTCATCGCTCCTGGAGCTGCAAGGTCTATTTCTGACATGGTGGTTGCGTATCCTACACCTGGAGTCATTAGTCCTGTAGCGTAAAATTGCCAATCATCTCCTTCGTCATCTACGTCGTCTTGTCCCGCAGTATACGTATTGTTGTTTCCTAAATCTTCGGCAAGCGCATCATTAAAATTAGCGCCATTAAAGGTGAATTTTCTACCACTTGCTGTATTTGGAACTAGGTCTTCAAGTATAGCGTCTGCTAACGGGCTACCCCAATATGTATATTCGTACCAAGCAACAAAAGGAGCGGTGCGTTTTACAACTTCTATTGGGAATGTTTCAGAAGAGTTATTTATAAATTTAGTAGTTTCATTATTCTGAACTAAGGTTCCTTCTGTCTGAACTACAAGTTTGTTTGTATTATTAATATTGTGTTCTACTTCAATATAAAAATTTGAGGTAATAATTGTTGTAGCATTTATTGTTAAGCGACAAGCAGAAAAACTAGTAGCGCTACCAACGCCAGTTGTAAAAGGACCGTTAATTACAACAGGGGTATTTATGTTAGGACCAACGCCATTAGACCATGTTGAGCCGTCCCAAGTTACGATAGGTCCAGAACAGGCGCAATCGCTAATATGATATCCTAGAAAATTGATGTTATTTGAAGGAGAGCTAGTCCAATCTGTTGCTGTGTATGTTGTACTTGGCGCTTGTACGTTGTTGTTTCTAACAAGATTTACATTTTGAGCAAAATTAGTATTTGAATTTAATACTCCAATAACATCTATGTTTACTCCTTCTGCAGTTTGTAAAGCAATCACATCATTACCATCAAAATTAAAAAAGCCAGAGCTGTTACAATAATCGGCAGTTCCGTTTGCGCATAATTCTGAGCCGTTTCTAGCAATTATGTATGTGGAGTATGGTGCTATAACAGCTGCATTGGGTAAAGTTCTAATTGTTGGGTTAAAATTAATTCGGCCACTAGTAAATCTTGCTAGTTGAAAATTAGCAAGGCTAATAGGCGAACTTGATGCGTTATATAATTCGATATATCTTTCGTCTGGAGTGGCGTTGTTTGCTTCGTGATATTCTGATATTAATAATGAGCTACAATCTGAAGGTGCAGTATAACCAAACACTTCACCTTGTGCGATTACGTTTTGGGACGGTGCTCCAGTACTAGTTATAATTATGTTTTCGTTATACGTTCCAACAGCTAATCCATATGTTAGTTTTGTGTATATGGTGGTTAAATCTACAGTGGTTCCGGTAAGTGCTAATGTCAAACTGTTGGAGTATGCGCCATTAGGGGATAATGAAATTTCAAAACTTGAAGGAGCAGTTATTACAACATCATTTGTTAATGACGTTCCTAGAACAGTAAAGGTTTCTGGTACAATATCTACATTGCCTTCCACATTGGTTAAACCTGACACTAAATTAGTATCTGGATTAATTGTTATTCTTGGGCTTGCAGAAGCTACACCTCTAACTTTTATATTATCCAATCGGTAACGTTCTGCATTAGCATTATTTCTCATAGTAACTCTTATGGCTATTGTGTTTCCTGATAAAGGAGCAACTTGGCGCACTAATGTAACAGTGTCAATATCATCCACTAATACACCATTAGTATCGGCTATTTGCCAAGCACCACCATCCAAACTGTATTCTGTAGTAAAAGAATCTGATGCTTCAAAGTCATCAAATGTAGGACGATTGTCATAGGCCTCTAATTCAAAAGTGATGTCTGTAAAATCTGTAATATTTAGTACGGGAGAATACCATATTGCAAAACCATCAATGTCTCGCCCTTCAAAAAATCTAGGATTACCTGCGACTATAAATCTATCGCCATTATTGTCAAATGCAGCTCCGGAAACGTCTATGGTCCAGTTTACTCCGGATAAATCAATATCAGTTAATCCTGTTGTGTTATTGTATATAGCACCTTTATTGGGACTGTTGGTAAAGGTTTCGTTATAAATTATACTTTGAGCAAAGCCGAAATAATTAAAAATCAGTAAAGCAAAAAGTAATTTTGGATGTTTCATAAATAGCGAGTTTATTTTTTTTTGGTTTTTATGGTGTATTTTTGACTTATGGTTAGAAGTCAAGAGTCGTACACAGTAGAAGAAGCAACTAAAAAGTTGGAACACTATTGTGCTTATCAAGAACGTTGTCACAAAGAGGTTAAGCAGAAACTAAAAGATATGAATATGATACCTGAAGCATCAGATATGATAGTGGTTCATCTTTTGGAGCAAAATTTTCTAAATGAAGAGCGTTTTGCCAAAGCTTATGCTCGAGGTAAGTTCAGAATTAAAAAATGGGGCAAATATCGAATCACGCTTGAACTAAAGCGAAAAGAGATATCCAAATTTAATCTAAATGAGGCGTTAAAAGAAATAGATGAAGAGGAGTACATCGATGTTTTTAATGATTTAGCCGAAAAAAGAAATAATTCACTAAAAGAAACGGATAAATATAAAAGAAGAAAAAAGTTAATAGACTATTTGCTGTATCGTGGTTGGGAAACTTTTTTGGTTTATGATAAAGCTAATGAGCTGATAAAATAAGACATAAAAAAACCTTTCATTACTAAAAATGAAAGGTTTTTTTATAATGTAATAGGTTGACTATAAATTAAAAACAGCTCCTAAATTTACAGTAAATTGATTGTTTATTTTTTCAGCAGGTGTTAAAGCTTCTGAATTGTATTTAGCGAACGTTGTACCAAATTCAGTAAAAACACCAAAACCAGTAGAGAAAAAGTAACGCATCCCTAAGTGACCTCCAAAGTTTTTTAAACTTAAGCTAATACCTGGGTAAACATCAAAATTATCACTAATGTTTAATACACTTCCTAGGTTAGCATTAAAACGTCCTTCTAATTCAAATCTATCTTCAAAATTTGCAGATAAACCATTACTTAGGTTTAAAGCATAACCGGTAACAATACCAACAGATATGTTTTCTCCTAAACCGTAGTCATAAGCCAATACTATACCGTTAACATTGTCTTGGAAATTTGCACCAATTTGAAATTTTTGATCTCCTTTACCTTCAAAAACTTGTGCGTTTACTAATCCAGCAGTTAGTAATAAAGCAATTAATAGTAGTCGTTTTTTCATTGTATTTAGTCCTTTTTTAATTTGTTATTTGTGTTTGATATGGCTTTTTTATTTTTCCAATCAATCCACTTTTGACCTTTTATGCGTCGCATTAAGTTGTCAAAATTACGCATTATAAAGACATTGTATATCGCTTTTCCTAAATTTTTTGGACGTCTAGCTACTGCACGTAAGCTCATTGAAAAACCTGGTGTAATATATTTCATGTAATGCCAATAGCCTTCTGGCATATATAATATTTCGCCATGTTTTAATTGGCATTGCCAACCTTTAGCGTTTTTAAGTGCTGGCCATTTTTTAAAGTCTGGATTAGAAAAGTCTATATCTTCTCTAGTAATTAAAGCATGTGGTACTTTGTATAAGTGTTGATTTTGGTTTTGATCAAACAAAATGATCTGTTTTTCGCCTTCAAAATGAAAATGAAAAATATTAGCCAAATCTATATCGTAATGCATGAAAGTATAGCTATCGCGACCGCCAAAAAATAGCATAGGAAGCCCTTTCATTAAACGTAGTCCAAAATCAGGAAAGGTGTAATCTTGTTGTAGTTGAGGGACTTCTTTTAGAATATTCCATAGAAATATTCTGAATTTTGTAGGTTCACGTTTCAATAAATCTACATAGTCACTCATTTTCATTTTAGCGTGAGGCTCATTAAATCCATCTTTGTGATCAACAGGTCTGTCGTCATACAAAGGGACTATTTTATCTCCCGCCACGTCTTTAATATACTCTAAATTCCATTTGGTATACGCAGGCCAGTCTGTAATAAACTGTTCTATAACGACTGGCTTTTGAGGTTTAAAATAATGTTTTATAAACTCTTGCTTAGTTATAGCTTTAACTCTTGGTATGTCTTGAAGGTTTAGTTTCAAATTTCAAATTTAAGAGCCAAAGTTACTAAAACGATACCAAATGGATTGTAGTTTTTGTTGTTACACTTTAGTTAAAGTTGTAACGTAATCCAAATAACACATTACTTGGAGGCATTGGTGTAAATCCTGTTTCGATGTAATCTGTGTTAAAAATATTGTTGGCAGTAGCCGTAAACTCTAGTTGTTTTAAAGTATACACTAAAGAAGCATCCCATACATTGTAGCTTTGTCCTGTTGTGCGCTCCGCATGCTTATAAACAATGTTTTGTCTAAGGTTTTTAATTAATTGTGTACTTAAACGTGTTGTAAAATGATGCTTTAATGTATTTAGAGAGTAACGTGATAATGCTTCGTTTTGATCTAATATATCATCTTCTAAAAACGTATAACCTACAGCTAATGTTTGATTAAAATTACTGATTTTAAAGTTGTAAGACGTATTAAACTCAAATCCTTTAGTGTTTACTTCTGCAATGTTTGTTGCTGTATATATTTCTACAATTTCACTAGGTCTGATATAATCAATTAGGTTTTTAGAATCTCTATTAAATAAGGCTAATGACATATTAAATCCATTGGTATTGTATTTAACACCAATTTCTTGTGCAAAAGCTTCTTCTGGATCTAAGTTTTCATTACCAGACGTTCTAAAATCACTGTAATATAAATCCGTATATGTTGGTATTCTGTAAGTATAACCAATGTTTCCGTACACTTTTAAGTCGTTGTTAATTTGGTAACCAACATCTAGTCCCGGGAATGCATGAAATTTAAAATCAGAAAAATAAGTTACAGCAATACCAGGTGTGATATCTAATTTGTTATCTAAAAGTTTAAAACGATGCTCTAAAAATAAGTTTGTCATAAAACGATTACGATTACCTAAATTATTACTTCTTAGGTATATTTTAGAGATGTCTACACCAAAACCGGTAACACCAGCTTCAGACGTGTAAGACGCATTAACTTCGGCTCCAATTTTATCTGTAATATGTAAATTTCTATAAAAAGCAGGATCATCACGTCTTAGTAAAAATTCGTCTTCGTTACGTTTCCAATAAACACGAGGTTTGATTTTAAATTTCTCCGTATTAAAAGTAGTAGTAAAACCTACTAAGCTATTTTTTGTTTCTTCATACTCATTAAAAGTAGGATTAGTTGTGTAGAAGTTTTCTGCTCCAAATTTACGATCAGAAAACGTCGTAATCATCTCTATTGCTTGTGCTTTTTTATTAAACACACTTTTAATAAAGTAATTAGTATTGTCGTAGTCCGAGTTATTTCTATACCCTTCTGATGTCATTTTTCCAACGTGAACGATGTGTGACGAGTTTTCTAATTCAGTTCCAACTGTAACACCTCCATTTAATTGCCCAAAAGAACCTGTTTCTAAATTAACAGAAACCGTGTTGTTCAAGTTTTTCTTGGTAACAATATTAATAGCTCCAGTAAAAGCATTTTGACCAAATACTCTGGCAGCGGGCCCTTTGATAATCTCGATACGCTCAATAACCTCAAGAGGTAAAGCTGCGTTCATGGTGTGATGCCCTGTTTGTGCATCGTCCATTTTAATTCCGTCAATTAATAATAACGTTTGGTCAAAACCACCACCTCGAATATATAAATCTGCTTGACTACCTGCTGTTCCACGACGTCTAATATCTACACCGGCAACTTGTTGCAATACATCAGCGACGTTAGTTGCTGCACTGTTTTTTATGTCTGAAGACGAAATAACAGTAATAGTTCTAGAGTTTTCTTTAAACGGTAAGTCAATTCTAGACGATGTAATAATTACAGAGTCTAATTTTTGTTCTTGTTCTAGATCTTGTGCTTGTATTGTTATTGTAAACAAAGCAAGTAAAGTAAATAAGTAAGTCAATTTCATAATAATAGTTATTCGCATTTTTTGCGGTGCAAAATTCGTAACTTTCCGGATCATTAAAATAGTCCAGTTTTAAAACAATGAGTAGTCCGGTTGATAATATATTAGAATCTTTAATTAGTTTTGAGAAATCGACTACCACGTCAATTTATATTCAGATCTCACAACAGATCATTAATGCTATTCAACGTGGTTATTTAGCGGAAGGAACTGCTTTACCAGGAACCCGAAAATTTAGTGTATTATTTGATATAAATAGAAATACTGCAGTTGCTGTTTATGATGAGTTAGCATCTCAGGGTTGGGTGGACATTGTGGCAAATAAAGGCACATTTGTGTTAATGCCAGAAAAGAAAACAGCCGCCATAAAAGGTGTTTTACAAGGTTTGGATAAACTAAAAGCATATCCGGACGTTGCAGGGTTTCCGTTTCAGTCTTCTTTTAATTTAGCTTCTACAGAAGAGTTTTCTGTAAGTAAGTATGTTATTAACGATGGACAGCCGGATTTAAGATTGCATCCAACACACCAATTTTCAAAATGGTACAGCGCATCAATGAAACGTGGTGCTTTAATTTCAAAATGGAACCAAACCCAAGAACAATCTTATACCACTTTTAGCAAACAGTTGTGTAATTATTTAAATGCCACAAGAGGATTTCATATTAAACCAGACAACATTATAAGTACAAGAAGTACGGAAATGAGCTTGTATATTGTATCGCAATTGTTAATACAAGATAAGGATGTTGTAATTGTTGGAGCGTTAAGTCATTATAAATCTAATATGATTTTCCAACAAGCAGGTGCTAATATAATTACTATTCCGGTTGACGCTAATGGTATGGATGTTGATTTTATTGAAAAAAACTTCACTAAAAATAGTATTAGATGTGTGTATGTTTGTGCGCATAGGCAATATCCTACAGCGGTAACACTGACCGCAGAACGCCGATTAAAATTATTGCAACTAGCAAAAGCTTACAATTTTGCGATAATTGAGGACGATTTTGATTACGATTTTCAGTTTGATGGTTCTGCCATGTTGCCTATGGCTAGTGCAGATGGGCAAGGTGTTGTAATTTATTTAGGACGATTAGGGCAATCTTTTTTTCCTAGTTTTCAGATTGGGTTTGTCGTTGCGCCTCAGAATATTATTAATGAAGCCAAAAACTATTTGCAAATATTAGATAAACAAGGGGATCTGATTCAGAAACAAATGTTGACCGAACTTATTTCTGAAGGTGAAATTCACCGTTTAATTAAAAAAAATATTACCATTTATAAGCAAAGACGTGATTGTTTAATTATTTGTTTAACCACCTATTTTAAAAACGATGCTACGTGGCAAGTACCAGCAGGAGGATTAGCGGTTTGGTTAAATTTTGATTCTAGAATTTCGCTTATAAAGTTAGCCGAAAAAGCAAAAACGTATGACCTGTTTTTACCTAAAACTATTATGTATCAAAATAAAGCTATTTGTGCCCTACGATTAGGGTTTGGACATTTAAACGAAGATGAAATAGAAAACGTAATTAAAATTTTAAAGACTGCTTTTGAGGATGTTAAACGCATGCTCTAATCCTTGTAGATAATTGTACCTGTAGTTTTGTAATGATTTACATCTATCCATTTAAAATCGTGAGAAACAGTTGCATCAAGCATATTGATCTTTAAACTATCGGCAAAAAGTAAAGCAATATTAAAGGCTTCTTTTTTGTCATAACTTACACTGGCTTTTATTTTTTTATTATTCTCGCAAAAAATATTAATTTCATAGACATCTTCTGTTACTGTGGTTGATGCAGTGCTAACCCATACTTCAGTAATTTGATCAGTAGCAAATACAGTAACATATTCGGGATTAGGAAGAGGTTCCCATGCTCCAAAATTAAGACCTAGAATAGAATAGGTATTCCGGTAAGTTTTTGTTTTTAAATTGATTTGACAGCCTTCTGTTTGCAGTAGAAGCACACTAAATGAAATAATTACTAATGCATAATAATTTCCAGTCACGAATTCAAAGATAGTGAAACACGCAATTATAAGCCCAGCTACTGTTTTCCAAACTGGCACTTTTTTGATGTAGTTTATTGTTTGGTCGTCCATTTATTTTACATCAAATTCAGTGTTGCAATTTGCGCATCTGTATTTATCTTTAGAGTAGAATGGAAGTGTGCCCGAAATAAAACCAAAGACAAACGCTATAAAAGATTTTAAACTGGTTATTGTAGAAAATAGCTGCACCTCTGTGCTAGCACAATTTGGGCAATGGATGGCGTTACCTTCATCATTAATAGCGTATTTACTTATACTTTCAAGTATGTGTTGTGCTTCCATAGCATCCGTAGTTAGTACTTTAAGTTTAACGCCACCAATTGCATTACTTACCAAAGGGTCTGTATCTATAGTTATATTATCACTTAAAAATACTTGGATACCTTCAGATTCTAATCTGCCTTTTATTATCTGCGCTTCTGCCGAGTACTGAAATTTAGCAATAGTTTTAAAGGTTTGGCTCATAGAGTGTGGCTTTTGTGTTTTGTTAAATATACGATGCTTGGTTTGTTTTTAAAAATGAAAAGACTGATTTTGCATGATATTTTTTAATTATAATTATTGTTTATCAATAATTTTTATATATTTGTTATTGTTAAACGATAATAAATGTGTTGAAATATGAAAAAAATAAGAATCTTACATTGGTTTGTAGTAGCATTGATAGTAATATATTTTGTTAGTTTTTTAGCTAATATTTATCTAGCCGCATACACTCCTGACTTCATGAATTTTCCAGAGGAACATTATCAAAAATTAATATTTGGATACTATACGCAGTTTGTTGGTTTAGCAATTTCTGTGATTACATTTAGTGCTTTATTTTTCTTAGAAAAAGGATTAAAAGACACTATTAAAAACGGTTTTTTTAATAATAACAATGTTATAAAATTCAAAAGAACAGGTCAGCTTTTCATGGTTTCAGGTAGTCTAAGTTTAATTTGGAGCATAACATTGTTGATTTACTCTAATGGTATGACTCTGTTTTCTGGATTAAGTTCAAGTGCGCTTTTAATATTAGTAGGTTTTGGTTTGATAATTCTAACGGATTTTATCAACAATGGGAATCAATTACAACAAGAAAATAATTTAACTATATAATTATGAAAAAAAATAAAACTTTGATAAATATATTACATCGATTATTTGCTGGTTTACTAGTAATAATGTCTCTTTTCTTACTAATTAATATAGGTTTCGATATTTTTACTGACAATGGAAAGGTTGGAAATTTTAGTGGAACTCATCATTCTAATGGGTATCCTATTCCGGTAACAATAAACACAAGAGTTAATAAGCCTATTTTTAATAATGAGATTAGTTTAAATGTAAAAAAACATGTAAGTAAGGGTGGTCGAAAAGGGTGGAGTAGTAATCCAAAATATGTAGATATACTTCCGGACGACATTAACGATGGCACAAAAAATATACTAAGTTTTCATTTTGACAGTGACAAGGAATATTTTCACACCAAAGCCTCTTCTTTTAGATCTGATGGTTATATTATTGCTAAGTCTGAAAATAAATTAATTAGTTTCTTGCAAATATTTAAGGCTTATATAGGGCTGTTTAGTCTAATAATCATCCTTTTCTTTCTAGAAAGAATATTTTTTCGTCTTAAGAAATCTTTATCTTTTACTAATAATCTTTATAAGGAGGTTAGATGGTTAGGGGCAGTTTTTATTATTTCGGAATCTCTAAGTTTGTTATTTAGTTATGTCTTAAGTACTTATTATGGACGTATAGGTGTAAAAACTTTGATAGAGGGTAAAAGATTGTCTGATGGTTTAGAGTTGTCTATTAATCCTCGATTAGAATTTGATTTTGCCTTTTTTGTAGTTGGACTTTCATTATTAGTTTTGGCTAGTTTATTAAAATCAGGTAATCAACTGCAACAAGAAAACGACCTAACAATATAGCCTATGTCAATAACAGTAAACTTAGACGTCATGCTTGCCAAGCGCAAGATGAAAAGTAAAGAATTGGCTGAGCTTATAGGTATTACAACCGCTAATCTATCTATTCTCAAATCAGGGAAAGCTAAAGCGGTGCGATTTTCTACTTTAGAAGCCATTTGTAAAGCATTAAATTGTCAGCCAGCAGATATTTTAGAATACACAGAAGATTAAAAAAAACTCACAGATTTTAAATCTGTGAGTTTTTTATTTATGATTTACTATTAAGATTATTCAGTTGTACTATCATCTATTTTAGCCTCTTCAATAGGCGTTTTGTCTTTACCTTTTAAATATTCTGGTAAGTCCATTCCGGCCATATTAAACATGTCTTGAAGTGGTGGTACCGATTTATACATTCCTGATAAAAAGTTAGCAGTTGATGATTTTCCATCAGCGCCACTTCCACCATTCTCCCAAACCGTTACCTTGTCTATTTTTATGTTTTTAATAGCTTCTGCTTGCGTTTTTACTAATTCTGGTAGCTTATCTGCAATTAATAATAGTACCGCATCCTTAGAGTTGTTACCGGCAGCTTTAACAATTTGTTCCATACCCGCAGCTTGCTTGGTTAAAATTTCAAATTGACCTTGTGCTTCGGCTTGTGCCTTAAATAAAATCGCATCCGCTTCCCCTTTTGCAATTCTTCTAATATTTTCAGCTCTAGCTTCTGCATCAATTTCAACTTTACGTTTATCAATTTCAGCAGGGACAATAATATCTGCCATTTGAGAAGATCGTTCACGCTCCGCTCTTGCAGATTCAGCAATTTGCTCTGCTGCATAAGATTCTTCTAATGCTTTGGCAGTTTGTACTTTCTCTGATGCTATAGCCACACGACCTGCCTCTGCTTCACGTTGACGACGTAAAGAGTCAGAATTAGCTACAGCAATTTTAGCTGTGTTTTCTCCTTCTACAGCTTGTGCGTTAGCAGCAGCAACCTGTGATCTTTCATCTTGTACAGCATTAGCCTCACCAATAGATCCATCTCTGTTTTTCTCGGCTACAGATTTACGGGCGGCGTTAATAGCGTGTGCTGCAGCTTCTTTTCCTAAAGCCTCGATATAACCAGACTCATCAACAATATCCGTTATGTTTACGTTAATAAGTTTAAGACCTACTTTCTTTAATTCAGACTCAACACTTTGTGATATATTAGTTAAAAACTTATCTCTATCACTGTTAATTTCTTCAATATCCATAGAGGCAACAACCAAACGCAGTTGACCAAAAATTATTTCTTGAGCTAATTCTTGTATGCTATCCTGAGGTAATCCTAATAAACGTTCGGCAGCATTTTGCATAATGCCTGGTTCTGTAGACACACCAATAGTAAATCTTGAAGGCACATTTACACGTATGTTTTGTTTTGATAGGGCGTTAACTAGATTAACCTCAATAGATATTGGTGTTAAATCTAAAAACTGATAATCTTGTATTACCGGTAAAATAAAGGCAGCACCACCATGTATACATTTAGCAGATTGCCCGCCTCCAACTTTTCCGTAAACCACAAGTATACGGTCAGAAGGACAACGTTTGTAACGTCTTATTAATACAATAAAAAATAAGAAAATAAATAATACAGCAGCAATAATAGCTACCGGGAATCCTAAATTTAAGGAGTCTTGTGTGATTTGTAGAGTCATAGGTTTATTTAGTTGTTTAGTTTATCAATAATTAATATGCCATTAGAAGTCACTTCCTTGACTTGTATAACGGTCCCTGTTTTTAAATCTGTTGGGTGATCCGTTAAAGCTTCTAATTCGCGTAAAGCGCCTTGTATTCTAACATGTGCTTTTCCTATTTTAGAGCGGTTGGCACCAACCGTTAAATAGACTTCTCCAATTTGGTTTATGGCATTGTTGTAATCTAAAGTACCGCTATCACTTAGTTTTCTCATAGAATAAAACATCGCAGCCATTATTGCCATCATTACCATACCACAGGCAATTGCAATTATAATGGTTAATGTTTGAGATAATCCCGCATCTATACATGCAATTCCGGACCATCCAAAAATAGTAAAGAAACCAACAAGGTTTTTAAATGTAATAAACTGAAAACCAATGCCTGTGTCACCATCAATATCCGCATCAACATCTCCAAAATCGTCGGTATCTCCGCCAGCAAAAGACATGATAATAGTAATAATAAAAATAAAGGACGCTATTGTTGCGATCATCCAAAATACTTTTGGGAACCACGCTAAGGCATTAAACCACTCTAACATAATGTTTAGTTTTAAAGATTGAATATAGTGTGTTTGAATTTGTTAGGCAAAATTTAAAGTCGCCTATTTCAGTTTCTTAACTATAGGTAGTTAAAACTTAGTATTTGTTACAAAATTATTTAATCCAACGCTTTTTATTATCCTATGCGCCAACTGTATTGATAGTTAGACGTTAATAAAAGGTAATTGTAGTAAAATAATGTTGTAAGTTATATACTGTAATGCCTATCTTTAAAAAAAGGAATTAAGGGCGTTACCCAAGGGTCAGGCTTTCGCTACTCGCTCTCTGCGAGGAGCTCAGACAGACCGCTCAATCCTTAACGCATACGCAGTAATCTAATAGAATAATAGTTATGATAGCACATAAATCAGGAAGCTTAACCTTCTTTACGCCGGACGCAGTAGATGACGCAGCTGGACAGTTTTTTGATACTGGTATATCTGCTGGTTTTCCTGCACCTGCCGAAGATTTTAATCAGCAACGATTATCTTTAGATGAGGAGTTGGTTAAAAATAAAGAAACGACTTTTTATGCAAAAGTCAGCGGGCAGTCTATGATTGGCGCTGGATTAGACGATAACGATTTACTAGTAATTGACAGAAGTCTAGAACCAGCAAACAATAAAATAGCAGTGTGCTTTTTGGATGGCGAATTTACGGTTAAGCGTCTTCGTGTTTCTCAAGACGAAGTTTGGCTACAGCCAGAAAATCCAAACTATCCAATTATCAAAATAACAGAAGACAATAATTTTTTAATTTGGGGTATTGTAACCAACGTGATTAAAAAGGTATAACCTTAAAGTATAACACAAAAAAAAGCGAAACTAATGTTTCGCTTTTTTTATATAAATTTAATAATAGTATTAGTCAGCTAATACAATTACTTTGTTGCCATTCATTTCTAGCGTACCAGAATTAATTTTCAATAAAGTAGTGTTTTTATCTCCCTTTGTAAAGTTAGATTCAACTTCTTTATCTAAAGTAATGTTTCCTGTAATTTTTACAGTTCCTTCTTTTAAAAGAGACACTACCGGTGCGTGATTGTTTAACATTTCAAAGTCACCATCTAGTCCAGGAACTGTAACGCTAGTTACTTCTCCACTAAATAAGGTTGCTTCTGGTGATACAATTTCTAAATACATAGTCTTATAGTTTGCAGTTTGCAGTTTGCAGTTTACAGTGTTTCTCTTAAAAAGATTACACTGTAAACTACTAACTCATATTAAGCTTCAGCAAGCATTTTCTCTCCAGCTTCGATAGCTTCTTCAATAGATCCTTTAAGGTTAAAGGCAGCTTCTGGTAAGTGATCTAAACCACCATCCATAATCATGTTAAATCCTTTAATTGTTTCCTTAATGTCTACTAAAACACCTTTAAGACCAGTAAACTGCTCTGCTACGTGGAAAGGTTGAGATAAGAAACGTTGTACACGTCTTGCTCTACCTACAGCCATTTTATCTTCTTCAGATAATTCCTCCATTCCTAAAATGGCAATAATATCTTGTAATTCTTTATAACGTTGTAATAATTCCTTAACACGTTGTGCACAGTCATAGTGCTCATCTCCTAAAATATCAGCTGTTAAAATTCTTGATGTAGAATCTAATGGATCTACTGCTGGGTAAATACCTAGCTCAGCAATTTTACGTGATAATACAGTTGTTGCATCTAAGTGAGCAAACGTTGTTGCTGGTGCAGGATCTGTTAAATCATCTGCAGGTACATATACAGCTTGTACAGATGTAATAGAACCTCTTTTAGTTGATGTAATACGCTCTTGCATTGCACCCATCTCTGTTGCTAATGTTGGTTGGTAACCTACTGCAGAAGGCATACGACCTAATAATGCAGATACCTCAGAACCAGCTTGTGTAAAACGGAAGATGTTATCTACGAAGAAAAGTACATCTTTTCCTTGTCCTTCTCCAGCGCCATCACGGAAGTATTCTGCTATTGTTAATCCTGAAAGTGCTACACGAGCACGAGCTCCAGGTGGCTCATTCATTTGTCCAAAAACAAAAGTTGCTTTTGAATCCTTCATTACGTTTTTGTCAACCTTTTGAAGATCCCAACCGCCTTCTTCCATAGAGTGCATAAAGTCATCACCATACTTGATAATTCCTGACTCTAACATCTCACGAAGTAAATCGTTACCTTCACGTGTTCTTTCTCCTACTCCTGCGAATACTGAAAGTCCACCGTGTCCTTTTGCAATGTTGTTAATTAATTCTTGAATTAATACAGTTTTACCTACTCCGGCACCACCAAATAATCCAATTTTACCTCCTTTTGCATAAGGCTCAATTAAATCAATTACCTTAATACCTGTAAATAGCACCTCAGTAGATGTTGATAAGTCTTCAAATTTAGGCGCTTGTCTGTGTATTGGTAAACCAGCATCTCCAGCTTTAGGTAAATCACCTAAACCGTCAATTGCATCTCCAATAACGTTAAATAAACGTCCGTAGATATCGCCACCAATTGGCATTTGTATTGGAGCACCAGTAGCAATAACTTCTGTTCCTCTACTTAATCCATCTGAAGAGTCCATAGCAATTGTACGCACTGTGTCTTCACCAATGTGAGATTGTACTTCTAATACTAGTTTTGAACCATCAGCTTTATTAATTTCTAATGAATCGTAAATTTTTGGTAGTTCAGAACCAGCAGCGAATTCTACATCGATAACTGGACCTACTATTTGAGCAACTTTACCTGTAACTTTTGACATTACTTATGTGTTTAATATTATGGTATTTAATTGAAAGAAAACACCTTCTGTTTTCGCGTGCAAAGATAGGTGTTTTAATTTAAAATGAAAGTGGACAGAAACTTTTTTATATATAAAAAAACACCTGCGTATTATTATGTAATATACAGGTGCTTTAAATATACTGTTTATTGTCTATTGTAATGTAGGTGAATATGTTACACCAAAGTCTTCTGCGATAGCTACATTTCCTGAAGCTACGAAGTTAGATCCGTAAGTAGCATCAATAGCTTCTAAAAACTTGTTTGCCATTAACCCATAACCTCTAGCTGTTAAATGTATTCCATCTAAACTTACTAGTCCTCCAGTTACTAAATCTGTAGTTAGGTTATAGCTATCAAAATCAACTCCAACTGTTGAAGCTTGACCTAATATGTCGTTTAAATCGACTAATGCTAATCCTTTTGCACTAGCTACACTTGCAATAGTTGCATTGTATGCATCAGTTGCTGTTTTAATTTCATCTTGTTCTGTAGGGATTAGTACCCATTTGTCTTCAAGAGGTAAACTAACACCTTCTACAGAAAACTGTCCTGCTAAAGCTTGAGGTAAGCCTTGTCCCATTAAGATTGCTACATTAGCTGTATTTACTGTTCCAATAATACTAGAACTAGGAAGGACTAATAAATCCGACGCTGTTGCTTGTCTAGTTTGACCATAAGTTGTACCTAATAAGTTAGCTACTAAAGGCGCTGCTGCTGCCGGTAATCCAAATTGAGCAATAAATGCTGGGAATGTTGGACTAGCATTTAATTGTGCAATGATTATACTTGATATGTCAGCTAAGCTTTCGTCTCTAATAACAACTGCACTTGCTGCAGTCTCAGAAAATATAATTGCTCTAGCTGGATCTACTGCTTCAAATATTGGGTTTAATGCACCAAATATTGAATTAAGTAATGGTATTTGTGGTCCAAAAGCTGGGTTTGTAGGATCTAGTGGGTTATGAGGTACCGTTGTAAAGTGTGGTAAATCTGTAATATATGGTACGTTAGTTACTACTCCGTTTGGACAAACAGCTGTTAATTGATTCACCATGTCGTTAAAAACAAAATCAAAAGTAGCTGTTGGTGTAATAGGGTCTGTTCCGTCACCACCTTTAGTTGCATATCCTAATACATCATTTCCACCTATTTCTGATAAAGTGAAAAATGTTGGGTTTTGTGCAATTGTATATTCTAGCATTGATACTGATGCTGGGTTAGCCATTCTTCCAAAATATGGATTTAAACTAGCGTAACCATTAAAATCTATATGTGTACTTTTTGCTCCTGGTACACCTACGTTTTTAAAGATGCTTCCGTCTGCAGCTAAACTTACTGTAATATCAGTAGTTGGAGTTGCAGGTAATACAGAAGGTCCAGCACCGTTGAAGAATAATCTAGGATTTGCTACAACAGTAGTTCCAAATAATAATCCTCCAATATTGTCATTCATTAATGGTTGTGTAAAAACACCTCCATTAGCGTTAGCAAATTGTTTTGACAATGTGTTTGGAAAAGAGTTTTCTTGTGCTGCAATAAATAAAGCACCATCTGTAAATCCAGATGTAAAAGAAGCCCCTAAAGATACAAAGTTTGAGAAATCCGCAGAACCAGCAGTTAAGCTAGGTAATACTGCCGCATCCGTTGGCGGTTGGTCTAAAAACTCCTCAAAATCTGATTCATCACTACATGCTGTAAAACCTATAGCTATGGCAAGAAGCCCTATATATTTTATATTTTTTAATGTCTTCATTATTATAAGTTGTTAATTGTTAGTGATGCATAATACATTGATCCAATAAATCCTGTTCCAAAAGCAGTAAAATATTCATTACCAGTTAAGTTTGTAGCACCTACTTTAATTATTGATTTTAAACTAGGAACTCTATAGTTTATTTGTGCATCTATAGTGTGAAATTCTGGAACGATTCCATTCCCAAATGTTGCTTCCCAGAAGTAGTCATCACTAAATCTATAAGCGACATTAAATCCAAAGTTTTCGAATAAATTAGTATTCCCAAAAGAAGCTTTAAACTTATGTTCCGGTGTGTTAAAATTGGTTTGAAAATCTGGATTTGCTGCTTGATCAAAATCTTGTTTTGTAAACGTATAACTTCCTCCTAAATCAAAACCATTAAATATTTTAGTAGATAAACCAATTGAAGCACCATAAGAGTTTACATCAACATCAGAGTTGGTATAAGCACTATATGTTTTAAAATCTCCGTTTGCTAATGCAGCTACAGATAAACTATTGTCTCCAACAGTTCCGTAAAGTGGTGCAACAACAACTTCTTGAGAAATAAAATCTTCATATTTGTTATAGTATGCACTTAAATCTACAATGATACTTTCGTATTTACCTCTATACCCAACTTCCATTGAAGTTACTTTTTCTGGTTTGATAATCTCTGGGTTAGCAATATCTAATAATGCAGGGTTTCCTGCTGCTGCAAATGCAACTACTGAGCTTGCAGAATAAGAATTGTTATATGCTGCAGCTCCTGTTTGTGTAATTGTGTTTGATTGACCATAAGTTGTCTGTCCTACTAAACTAACATCGTAGTCTCCAGAATACCTGTTTAAGTTACTAGCAGCAGATCCTACTAAAATTGCTCTACCAGCATCTAATCCAATAAATAAATCTTGAGTCGTTGGGTTTCTAAAACCAGTTTGTACTGAGGCTCTAACATTATGATTTCTATTTAATGTTAGTGCTGCAGATAATCTAGGAGAGAAAAAACCATCAAATAATTCTGATTTATCGTATCTACCAGAAACAGTAAGTTTTAATTCCATTTCTTCATCTAGTTCAATTTCCTTTTGTATTTGAGAATAGATTCCAAATTCAGAGTACTCTATAGGACTAAGTCTATCTGTGTAGATTGTTCCACCAGAATTTAATTTATACTTTCTGTAAGATCCACCTACTTGTATTTCAGCAAAATCAATTAAGTGTCCGAGGTTGTAGTTAGCATCACTATGAAAATACTTAGAAGCATCTTGAAATTTAGAACCAGTTCTTAAATCTGGATCATTTATACTTTTATTGAAAGCAGCAACATATTCTGGAGAACCAGGAACAAATCGCTCTATTCCGTCATCAACACCATCTGGGTCAATTACTTCATCAGCGACAGATCTTGCAAAGTCATGTTTTTGCTGATCCGTTAAACCTCCTGGATTCCCTGTTAATTCAAGTCCAGCATAGGCTCCGATATAATCTTGAAACCAATCAGTATCACTCTTCCAAGCTCTATTTATGTTAATCCCAGTAAATACCATGTCGTAAGATTTTCCTGCTTTATCAGAAACCTCATAAGCACGAACAAAGAAGTTGTCATTTTTAACTTCTAGTTTATGTTGTTGTTGGAAAAAACCATTGATATTATATCTGTTTGTTCCTTGGTAAATAGTTGTTCCTGTTCCGACCTTTCCTACGTAAGAAATTTCTAAATTACTATCTTCAATTGGACGGTAATATAATCCCCAATCAGATTTAATGCTTTCTGCATTGTAATTAGTTAAGTCACGTTCGTTATAACCTGTTCTACTTACAACTACATCTGGAATAATACCTAATCCTGACGCAGCTCTAATATTAGTAGACACTTCATCTCCATATACATTTATACCGTCATAGTTTGTGTTTGATCTTGTTCTAGTTGGGTCTATTTTATCAACTTCGCTAGTTGCTTGCCAATCTGTACCTTTCAAGTATCCGAAGTTAACTTTAACAGCAATTTTATCACTGAATTTGTGAGCCATTCTTAAACTTAAGTCAGTATAAGGGTTGTCTCCTGCAGCTTCTTGAGAAGTAATTCCTCTTTTGATAGATGCACTTATTCCTTGATGATCAAATGGGTTTTTACTTCTCATAAATAAAATACCATTAAATGCATTTGCTCCGTATAACGCAGAAGAAGCACCAGGAAGTAACTCTACACTTAAAACATCAGTTTCAGTCATACCTACTAAGTTTCCAATTGGAAAGTTTAGAGCTGGTGTTGAGTTGTCCATACCATCAACTAACTGCATAAAACGTGTGTTTGCAAAAGTGGCAAAACCACGAGTGTTAACAGATTTGAACGTTAAACTATTTGTGTTAACATCTACACCTTTTAAGTTTTCTAGTCCATCGTAGAAATCGGCAGACGCAGTGTTTTTAATTTCTTTTAAACCAAAACGTTCTACCGTAACAGAAGATTCGAAAATACGCTCAGGAGTCCTTGAAGCAGATATAACAACTTCATCTAAGGATGTTCCTTCGTTAAGAATTACGTTTATTACTTGCTTTTTTGAAGTAACTTCTATGTCTTTTGCAGTAAAACCAACGCTACTAACTTGTATAGTAAATGGTGGGTTTTTATCAGTACTAAGGGTAAAGTTACCGTCAAAGTCTGTAGCAGTTCCTACAGATGTACCAACTATTACAACATTTGCGCTTGGAATAGGTTGTTGACTTACGTCGTCTAACACTGTTCCTGTTATCGTTGATTGCGAAAAAGCGATTCCGCAAAAACACAACAATACAATTGAAAGGATTGTTCTCATTTTTTAGATTTAGTTAATTTATGTAGCCAATATACGTTTTTTAACGAAATTTTAATAAAAAGAGACAATAAATTATGCGTGCATAATAAGTATTTGTGAAAAAAAGACGCTTCAAAGCTAATTATTCATAAAATCTTATGTGTTTTTATGAATAATTATAAACTTTGAAGCGTCTATATAAAAGTGAGTAATGTTACTCTACAGTTACTGATTTAGCCAAGTTTCTTGGTTGATCAACATTTTTGTCAAGCATTACTGCTATATGGTAGGATAATAATTGAAGTGGTATAGTTGTCAATAAAGGTGTTAAGGATTCTATTGTTTCTGGTACTTCAATAACGTGATCTGCTACTTTTTTTACATCAATATCTCCTTTGGTTACAATTCCAATGATTTTACCAGATCTTGATTTAATCTCTTGAATGTTACTAACGACTTTTTCGTAATGTCCTTTTTTAGTCGCTATAACAAAAACGGGCATTTGATCGTCAATTAGAGCTATAGGGCCATGTTTCATTTCGGCAGCAGGATAACCTTCAGCGTGTATGTATGAAATCTCTTTTAGTTTTAAGGCGCCTTCTAAAGCAACCGGGAAGTTGTAACCTCTTCCTAAATATAAACAGTTTTTAGCGTCTTTATAGATGTGTGCTACTTCTTTAATGTGTTTATCTGCTTTTAAAGCTTCTTTTACTTTGTCAGGAATTAACTCTAACTCTTGTAAGTGACTATGGAAAACTGTTTTTGACATGCTTCCGTTAGCTTTTGCTAGTTTTAAAGCAATTAACGTTAATACAGTGATTTGAGTAGTAAATGCTTTTGTTGAAGCGACTCCAATCTCTGGACCAGCATGCGTGTAAGCACCTGCATTAGTTTCTCTAGCGATAGTAGATCCAACAACATTACAAACTCCAAAAACAAAAGCGCCTTTAGATTTTGCTAGTTTTATTGCTGCTAGTGTATCTGCAGTTTCTCCTGATTGAGATATGGCGATAACGACATCTTTATCGGTAATTACTGGATTACGATATCTAAATTCAGACGCATATTCTACTTCTACAGGAATTCTAGCTAGGTCTTCAAAAATATATTCTGCAACTAGACCTGCGTGCCATGATGTACCACAGGCTACGATTATAATCCTGTTTGCATTTAAAAATTTTTCAAGGTTATCATCAATCCCTGCCATTCTGATAATCCCTTCATTTGCAAGTAAACGACCTCTGTATGTGTCTCTTATTGCATTAGGTTGTTCGTGAATTTCCTTAAGCATGAAATGTTCGTATCCTCCTTTTTCTATTTGCTCAAGGTTAAATTTAAGCTCTTGCATTGCAGGAGTTACTTCAGAATCGTCATTTATTTTTCTGATTTTTATTTTTTTATCTCTTCGGACAATTGCCATTTCTTCATCTTCAAGATAAATGGCATTTTTAGTGTATTCTATAAAAGGAGAGGCGTCACTAGCAATAAAAAACTCATCTTCACCAATACCAATCGCCAAAGGACTTCCTAGTTTAGCTACTACAATTTCATCTGGTTTGTTTTTGTCGAAAACAGCAATAGCATAAGCGCCTACAACTTCTTTTAGAGCTAGTTGTACAGCTTTTCCTAATTTTACGTTGTTTTTTTTCTTTACTTCTTCAATAAGATTTATTAATACTTCTGTATCTGTATCTGATTTGAATACGTATCCTCTTTTCAGAAGTTCAGTTTTTATAGAATCATAATTTTCTATAATACCATTGTGAATAATAACTAAATCTCCTGAATTAGAATAATGCGGGTGAGAGTTTACATCATTTGGCACACCATGTGTTGCCCAACGTGTGTGACCTATACCAACATTTCCGTTAGTTGTAATTTCTTCTTTAACGCGCGCTTCTAAGTTTGCAACTTTACCTTTTGTTTTGCAAAGTTTTATTTCAGAACCATCATACAATGCGATACCAGCACTATCATAACCTCTGTATTCTAGACGTTTTAGGCCATCCATTATAATTGTGTAGGCTTCTCTTTTTCCTATATATCCTACTATTCCGCACATAAGTTTTTAATTTTCAATTTCTGTATAAAAGATTTCAAAAGTAGCTCTAACATTTTCTGGGACACTAGATTTGCTACCGTGTAATATAGTTCCTTCTGGAGCTATTATAGAACTTTTAGGTACAAATGTAACAGTATCATCTTCTAGGGTATCTAGTATTTTTGATGTCGCTGAATAATTAATATTAGTTGTAATGTATAATCCTAATTTAGAGTTATCAGAGTCGTTTAAAAGTATATTATTTAAATGTTCTGTAAGTCGTATTTTATATTTTATTCCATTCAAATCACTATCTCTTTCTAATTTTGGAGAGTATAGTATTAAGGAGTTTACAGGGTCAGTACTAGTGGCTGTTCCATCTAAAAAGTAATCTGCTATTGGTGTTTTAGTTTCTAAGTCATAAAGTATTATTCTATCTGGTTCTGTTTGTCCTCCTTGACCAACAGGTATGTCAACATAAAAAGTTAAAGCAGCTTCATTTATTAACCATTTGTCTTCGCGATCTTTAAAATAAAGAAAAGCATCTTGAGTGGTATTAGTTTCATCTACGATATCACCGTTAAATAGATCTAAAACAACCATTGAGCCTTTAAATCCAGAAATGAAAAGTTGATCATCACCATTTTCAGCATCTCCGTCAGTAAGAGGTATCGTGTTAGTTACGTTTTCAAAAGTATTAAACTTTATACTATTAAAATTAAATGTATATGTGTCTCTTTCTCTTTCACTTGTAGTTGTGTCTTCTACGTCAGTTTCATATCTAATGTCAATAGTAGCACCTTCGCTTAGATTTAAATAAGCCATGTTACCTTCGTTAAGACCTATTTGTTCTGCTTTAAAAATTAATCCTCTGAAAGCATTTTTAAAATCTGCAATATTATTTAAGTTAGGATTTGCTGTGCCATCAGATTGCACTAGTAAATCTTTCCATTTTGAATTGTCAAACATTTCATTGTTTAAATCTAAATAGATTCCTGGAGCACGACTTGTTTCTAGTTCTTCTAGTTCGTCTTCTCCAATTGGGATTTCTTCAATCGCAATGTATTGTGAGCTTGGTACGAAACCACTATCCGGACTTTTGTAAATTAAATCTCCTTCAAAAGCACTTAGGTTAAGACTTGAATAAGCATTTGAGTAATATGCCTGAGATTCGCCAAAATCAGATTCTGGATCTAAATTACGTAAGTAATATTCGTTTTTTAATATCGATAATTTATATGGGCTAGTTGCATTACCAAAAATAGAGTCCAATATGTAAGTTGTGTTACCATCGTCATCCGTGTCATCTGCAGTTGCATAATACGGTATGTATAGTTTGACCGATATAATTTCAAGATTGTCACCAAAGTCAGGACTTACATCATCTGGAGCTATTTGGGTAACTAAATTAGCAGATGTTACGCCATAAACAGGGTCGTTATAGAAACCTAAAACATTACTTGTTATTGCATTAGTTTGCACTGGGTCTAGCTTTTTGCTGTAAGATACAAACGGAAATAATCTGCTGTTTGTGGTAAAATTTTGAGCACCACTAATGTCGCTTTCTACATTTACAAAATCTTTTTCACAGGCAACAGTAGTAAAAGCTACAATTATCAATAAAAATACAGATTTGATAACGTTCAATAGGTATGTTTTCATAAATATGTCTTAAATATGGTATTACGTTAGTCTAAAACGCTGTTTGTATAAAAATTAGTGTATGCTTCGCTAAATTCGTCTTTTGCGTGATATTCTAAAACAGGTTTGTCAGACTCTTTAAGGTAAGTTGTTAACTCTTCAGGTAAATCTTCTGATCCAACAATTAATGCGTCAGAGCTATCAATTGCAACTTTCATTAGGTTATTATATGTTGGCTCAACTAAAGTTTTGATTTTATCATCATCGATTTTATCAAACTGTATTTTTTTGATTAAATCAGGATTAAGTGTTTTTTCAAAACCACTTTTATATATAGATGTTACTATTTTGCTTTCGCTGAAAAGTGGTTCGTCTTTATAAAATTGTTTTAAATACAATGGTAATAAAGAAGCTAACCATCCATGTACATGAATAATATCTGGAGACCAGTTTAATTTTTTAACTGTTTCAATAACACCTTTTGCAAAGAAAATCGCACGTTCGTCATTATCCTGAAAAAGATTTCCATCTTCATCTGTTAAAGTTGCTTTTCTCTTAAAGTATTCGTCATTATCAATAAAGTAAACTTGAATACGCTCTTTTGGGATAGAGGCAACCTTTATTATTAAAGGCATGTCTAAATCGTTTACAATTAAATTAATTCCAGATAAGCGAATAACTTCATGTAATTGATGTCTTCTCTCGTTGATGTTACCATATTTAGGCATAAAAATTCTAATCTGTCCGCCTTGTTGATTCACCATTCTAGGTGTTTCAAATGACATTGAAGAAATCTCTGTTTCTGGTAAATAAGGTACCACTTCAGATGATACATATAATATCCTCTTATCTTTCATAATATTGTTTAGCTTTTCAGAATTATCAATAAAAACACGCAAAAGTACGAAAATTTATGCAAAGTGCGACTAAAATATTAAGTTTGCATTCGTTAATTAAATATTAAAAATGCTTGTATTTACTAATAAAAACAAAATAGGTACACACGTTACCGCTTTGAAAGAGGAGGGAACTAAAATAGGTTTTGTACCAACCATGGGCGCTTTGCATCAAGGACATATGTCTTTGATAAAGGAAGGGCTCCTAAATAATGGTGTTATGGTGGTTAGCATTTTTGTTAATCCAACCCAGTTTGATAATGCTGATGATCTTAAAAAATATCCACGTACTTTAGAAGAGGATGTAGCACTTTTAAAAACAGTGTCACCAAATATAATTGTATACGCACCTAGTGTTGACGATATATACGAGGGTAATACTGTAGCGCAACATTTTAGTTTTGATGGTTTGGAGTTTGAAATGGAAGGTCGCTTTAGAAAAGGGCATTTTGATGGTGTTGGAACAATTGTAAAGCGTTTGTTTGAAATTGTAGCGCCTGATAATGCTTATTTTGGAGAAAAGGATTTTCAGCAATTAACTATTATTAAAAAATTGGTTAGTAAGTATCATTTGGGAGTAAACATTGTGGGATGTAAAATACATAGAGAAGCCAATGGTTTAGCTATGAGTTCTAGAAATGTAAGGCTAAAACCCGATTACAAAATAGCTGCACCGTTTATCTATAAAACGTTGCAAGAGGCACAAATAAAATTTGGCACAAAAAGTGCTACTATAGTTACACAATGGGTTGAGCAGCAGTTTGTAAATCATGATATATTAGAATTGGAGTATTTTATAATTGCCGATGTTGACACATTAAAAACAGTAAAACGAAAACATAAAACTAACACTTACAGAGCGTTTATTGCAGTTTATGCAGGAGACATAAGATTAATAGATAATATCGCTCTAAATTAATTACCTTTGTTCCTATGCAAATACAAGTAGTAAAATCTAAAATTCACAGAGTTAAAGTAACGGGTGCAGACCTAAATTATATTGGTAGTATTACTATTGATGAAGATTTAATGGATGCAGCAAATATTGTTCAAGGAGAAAAAGTGCAAATTGTAAATAACAATAATGGCGCACGTTTAGAAACTTATGCAATTCCTGGACCAAGAAACAGTGGAGAAATCACCTTAAACGGTGCGGCTTCAAGATTAGTTGCTAAAGACGATATCTTGATATTAATAACGTACGCTTTTATGGATATTGAAGAAGCTAAAGTTTTTAAGCCATCATTGGTATTTCCCAATGAAGCAAATAACTTATTAAAATAAATGTCCAAAAGGCCAGTTTTAAAACTTTTAAAAATCGTGCTCCCAATTTTATTGGGAGCATTTTTAATATGGTATTCTCTGTCAAAATTATCTTTTCAAGATATTTTAGATTTTGCTAAGAATGCAAATTACGGGTACATTCTTTTAGGTGTATTTTTTGGTCTTTTAAGTCATTTGTCTCGTGCCTATCGATGGGTTTTTATGCTAGAGCCTCTTGGTTATAAGATCAAGCTAGGTAATAGTATTATGGCTGTATTTGCAACCTATTTGATTAATTATACTATCCCAAGAGCAGGAGAAGTAGCCAGAGCTTCGATTTTAACAAATTATGAAGGCGTTCCGTTTGAAAAAGGTTTTGGTACTATAGTAGCAGAACGTATTGCGGACATGATTGTCATGCTAGGGATTATAGCTGTTACTTTGTTTATCCAATTTGATTTTATATATAACTTTTTAGTAGCCAAGTTTGACCTTACTAAGGTGATTTTTGCTGGTTCTGTTTTAGCTATTCTAGGTGTTATATTTATAGTGGTTTTAAGGTGTAGCACGTCTAGAATAGCCTTAAAGATAAAAGGGTTTGTTAGCGGATTGATAGAAGGAGGGCTTAGTATTTTTAAAATGAAAAAAAAGTGGGCCTTTATTTTTCATACATTATTTATTTGGGTGATGTATTTATTAATGTTTTATGTCACAACATTAGCTTTTTCAGATTTAAATAGTATTCCGTTTGGCGCGATATTAATTGGTTTTATTTTGGCAACCTTTAGTGTTGCTGCAACTAATGGTGGTATTGGGTCTTACCCAGAAGCTATTGTTATTGCTTTTTCTTTATTTAGCTTGCCTGAAGATCCAAGTCGTGCATTTGGATGGATTATGTGGAGCTCTAGCACAATACTAATTTTTATTTGCGGAGGAATTTCGTTATTATATCTTCCATTTTTTAACCGAAACAAATAATTTGTAACTTACACCCAAACTTAAATTATACTTATCATGAAACGTATTCTTTTTCTATTTGTTGGCCTATTTATAATGTCAAACGTGACTGCTCAAACAATTTATAAAGAGCTTAATTCTGAAAAGCTAGGCGAAACAAGGCAAATAAAAATCCAGTTACCTAGAAATTACGATACGTCAAGTAAAAAGTATCCTGTAATTTATGTCTTTGATGCAGATTATTTGTTTGAACCTGTTGCAGGTAATGTTGATTATTACGCTTATTGGGAAGATATTCCGGAAGCTATTGTAATTGGAATTAATCAATACGGATTACGTGAAAACGATTGTTATTATAGTGAGCAGAATTCATTACCTGTTGAGTCAGGTGCCGAGTTTTTTGAGTTTATTAGTATGGAACTGGTTCCTTTTATAGATAAAACCTTCCGTACAGAAAATTTTAAAGTAGCTATTGGACATGGAAAATCAGCCAATTTTATAAATTATTACTTATTAAAAGGAGTGCCTTTATTTCAATCTTATATTGTTTTAAGTCCAGAATTAGCCCCGGATATGGCTAGTTATTTAACGGAAGTGTTTCCTAAATTAGAACAAAAAACTTTTTATTATTTAGCGACTACAACTAATGATACTAAGGGAATTCAAGAAACAACAGAAGCATTGTCTAAAAGTTTAGAAAGTATAGAAAACAGTAACGTTTTAAAAACGTTTGATACGTTTGAAGGACCATCTCATTACACGTTGCCAGCGCATGCGATACCAAAAGCTTTGGAGAGTATCTTTTTTGTGTTTCAACCTATTAGCAAGAAAGAATATAAAGAGACTATTCTTAAATTAGAAGGTAATCCAGTGGAATACCTGACAGATAAATATCAAATGATCGATGATTTATTTGGCATTGAAAAGCCTATTTTAATCAATGATTTTAAAGCTATTGAAGCAGCTATAAAAAAGAATGAAAAATGGGAATATTTTGAGGATTTAGGAAAATTAGCGCGTAAAGAATACCCAGAAACATTACTTGGTAATTATTATTTAGGACGCTTTTTTGAAGAAACAGGAGAGCCTAAAAAAGCAATGAAAACCTATCAGTCAGCTTATGTTTTATCTGAAATTGCAGGTATTACTAAAGATCACGTTTTAGAATTAGCAGAACAAATTAAGGCAGATTTTGGATACTAAACTATGGCAAAAGTAAAAACAAGTTTTTTTTGCCAGAATTGTGGTACGCAATATGCAAAATGGCAAGGTCAATGTAACGCTTGTAAAGAGTGGAATACAATTGTGGAAGAGTTGGTTCAAAAACCAGAAAAAAGCGATTGGAAAACACCAAGTAATACATCTAAAAGAACATCAAAACCGTTAAGGATAAAAGAAATTGACTCTTCCAAAGAGGCAAGATTAGATACTCTAGATGCCGAATTTAATCGTGTTTTAGGTGGTGGTATTGTGCCAGGGTCATTGACTTTATTGGGAGGAGAGCCAGGTATTGGTAAAAGTACGTTGCTACTGCAAATTTCATTAAAACTACCTTATAAAACGCTATACGTTTCAGGGGAAGAGAGTCAGAAGCAAATAAAAATGCGTGCAGAACGTATTAATCCTAATAACGAAAGTTGCTACATTCTTACTGAAACTAAAACACAAAATATTTTTAAGCAAATTGAAGCTTTAGAGCCTGATATTGTTATCATAGATTCTATTCAAACACTTCATTCAGATTATATAGAGTCGTCAAGCGGAAGTATTAGCCAAGTAAAAGAATGTACTACAGAGCTAATTAAATTTGCAAAAGAGACAAATACGCCTGTAATTTTAATTGGACATATTACTAAAGATGGTAATATTGCTGGTCCAAAGATATTAGAGCATATGGTGGATACGGTACTCCAGTTTGAAGGCGATCGTAACCATGTGTTTAGAATTTTACGTGCTCAAAAAAACCGTTTTGGTTCTACGCACGAGCTTGGTATTTATGAAATGCAAGGTTCAGGATTGAGAGAAGTTTCTAATCCAAGCGAAATATTAATTTCTAAAAAAGACGAAGAGTTATCAGGTAATGCTATTGCTGCAACATTAGAAGGCATGCGCCCATTAATGATAGAAGTGCAAGCATTGGTAAGTACAGCGGTTTATGGAACGCCACAACGTAGTGCAACAGGATTTAATGCTAAGCGTTTAAACATGTTGTTAGCTGTTTTAGAAAAGCGCGCGGGTTTTAGATTAGGAGCTAAAGATGTATTTTTAAATATTACGGGAGGTATAAATGTAGATGATCCGGCAATAGATTTAGCTGTAGTTGCTGCTATATTGTCTTCAAATGAAGATGATGCCTTGCCATCTAATTATTGCTTTGCTGCAGAGGTTGGTTTGTCAGGAGAGATCCGTCCAGTCCAACGTGTGGAACAGCGTATCCTTGAAGCAGAAAAACTTGGTTTCTCTACCATATTTGTATCTAAATACAATAAAATTTCTTTAAAAGATACCGTAATTAAAGTACAGTTAATTTCAAAAATTGAAGACTTAGTAGATTTAGTAATTACATAGTCTATTCCGCTTTATTCTTAATTTCTTAGTTTTTTAAGTTTTCATGTTTTTGATTTAAGCTTTTTTTATGCTCAAAAATCAGAGTTTTAAACAGAATTCCTTAATTTCGCAACTCGACATAGAAATCAGAAAAAATGAGCGCAGGATTCCCTGAATATAAAGGACTTAACTTACCAAACGTAGCAGAAGAAATTCTTAAGTATTGGCAAGACAATAATATCTTTGAAAAAAGTGTATCAACTAGAGATAATGCAGAGCCGTACGTGTTTTTTGAAGGACCACCTTCAGCTAATGGTTTACCTGGTGTACACCACGTTTTAGCACGTGCTATAAAAGATATTTTTCCAAGATATAAAACCATGAAAGGTTACCAAGTTAAGCGTAAAGCTGGTTGGGATACGCATGGTTTACCAATAGAATTAGGTGTAGAGAAAGAACTTGGTATTACCAAAGAAGATATCGGTAAAACTATATCGGTGGAAGATTATAACACAGCCTGTCGTAAAGCAGTTATGCGTTACACGGATGTTTGGAATGACCTGACTCAAAAAATGGGGTATTGGGTAGATATGGAAGATCCATATATTACTTACGAGCCTAAATACATGGAAACTGTTTGGTGGCTTTTAAAAGAGATTTACTCTAAAAAGCTAATGTACAAGGGGTATACAATTCAACCGTATTCTCCAAAAGCAGGAACAGGACTAAGCTCGCACGAGGTTAACCAACCTGGTGCATATCAAGATGTAACAGATACAACTATCGTTGCACAATTTAAAGCTATTGAAAGTACATTGCCTGACTTTTTGCAAAACGAAGGCGATATCCATTTTACAGCATGGACTACAACACCTTGGACATTACCAAGTAATACTGCGTTAACTGTTGGGCCAAAAATAGATTATGTTTTAGTTCAAACATATAATCAATATACTTTTCAGCCAATTAATGTAATTATGGCTAAGGCTTTAGTTGGTAAGCAATTTGCCGGAAAGTTATTTAATCAAGTAGAAGCTAAAGCAGATCTTTCAGAATATAATGGTGGTGATAAAGTAATCCCATATTTTATTGTAAAAGAATTTAAAGGAAAAGACCTTGTTGGTATTAAATACGAACAACTGCTTCAATATGCGTTACCAAATGATAATCCAGAGGATGCTTTTAGAGTTATTGCTGGAGACTTTGTAACAACTGAAGATGGTACAGGTATCGTGCATACAGCACCAACATTTGGAGCAGATGATGCCTTGGTAGCAAAACAAGCTACGCCAGAAATACCGCCATTATTGGTAAAAGACGATAATGGAAACTTAGTGCCTCTTGTAGATCTACAAGGACGTTTTAGACCAGAAATGGGTGAGTTTGGTGGTAAGTATGTTAAGAATGAATATTATAATGATGGCGAAGCTCCAGAACGATCAATAGACGTTGAGTTAGCAATTAAATTAAAAGAAGAAAATAAAGCCTTTAAGGTAGAAAAATATAAGCACAGTTACCCACATTGCTGGCGTACAGATAAGCCAATCTTATACTACCCATTAGATTCTTGGTTTATTAAAGTTACTGATGTTAAAGAAAAAATGGTAGCTAATAATAATACCATTAACTGGAAACCTAAATCAACAGGTACTGGGCGTTTTGGTAATTGGTTAGCTAACGCAAACGATTGGAATTTATCTAGATCGCGTTATTGGGGTATTCCATTGCCAATTTGGAGAACAGAAGATGGTAAGGAAGAAATCTGTATTGGATCTGTTGAAGAGCTTAAAGCCGAAATGCAAAAAGCAGTTTCAGCTGGTGTTTTAGCTAAGGATATATTCGAAGATTTTGAAGTTGGAAACAATTCCGAAGAAAACTATGCTAAGCTAGATTTACATAAAAACATTGTAGATGGTATCGTATTAGTGTCTCCAAGTGGGCAGCCAATGCAACGCGAGAGTGACTTAATAGATGTGTGGTTTGATTCTGGATCAATGCCTTATGCGCAATGGCACTACCCATTTGAAAACAAAGAAAAAATTGATAATAACGAAGCCTTTCCTGCAGATTTTATAGCGGAAGGAGTAGATCAAACTAGGGGTTGGTTTTATACGTTGCATGCTATTGCAACAATGGTATTTGACTCGGTTGCCTATAAAAACGTAGTGTCAAACGGATTAGTGTTAGATAAAAACGGACAGAAAATGTCTAAGCGTTTAGGTAATGCAACAGATCCATTTGAAACTTTAGATACTTACGGAGCAGATGCAACACGTTGGTACATGATTGCTAATGCAAATCCATGGGACAACTTAAAATTTGATTTAGATGGTATCGAAGAAGTAAAACGTAAATTTTTCGGAACACTTTATAACACGTATTCTTTCTTTAGTTTATATACTAATTTAGATAAATTTAGTTACGCTGAAGCGGAAATCTCATTAGAAGATAGACCTGAGTTAGACCGTTGGATATTATCAGAACTACATACCTTAATTCAGAAAGTAGATCAGTATTATGCCGAGTATGAGCCGACAAAAGCAGCAAGAGCTATTTCTGACTTTACACAAGATTATGTAAGTAACTGGTTTGTACGTTTAAGTAGAAGACGTTTCTGGAAAGGAGATTATCAAACAGATAAAATTTCGGCATACCAAACATTATATACATGCCTGTTAACCATAGCAAAATTAGGTGCGCCAATTGCTCCGTTTTTTATGGACAAGCTTTACATAGACTTAACAAAAACAACACAATCAGAAACGTTTGAGAGTGTACATTTGTCTGAGTTTCCAAAATTTGACGCTAGATTTGTTGATAAGTCGTTGGAGCGCAAAATGGAAAATGCGCAAACTATTTCGTCTTTAGTATTATCATTAAGAGCTAAAGAAAAAATAAAAGTGCGTCAACCGTTGCAAAAAATAATGATTCCGATAGATTCTGAACAACAAAAAGAAGAAATTCTAGCAGTTGCAGATTTAATAAAGCATGAGGTAAACATTAAGGATATCGAGCTTTTAGAAGATGCGTCAGATATATTAGTAAAACAAATTAAACCCAATTTTAAAGCGTTAGGACCACGTTTTGGAAAAGACATGAAAGCAATTGCAGGTGTGATTGTTAAGATGACTGCAGAGGACATTAAAGTTGTTGAACAAAAAGGAGAGATCGATGTCGAGTGTAATGGAAAAAGTATTACATTACAACGTGGTGATGTAGAAATTACGTCTCAAGACATTGAGGGTTGGCTAGTTGCAAACGAAGGTAGTATAACCGTTGCTTTAGATGTAACCATATCGCCAGAATTAAAAGAAGAAGGAATTGCTAGAGAGTTGGTAAACCGTATTCAAAATTTGCGTAAAGATTCAGGTTTTGAAGTTACAGATAGAATTTCTGTTCAGCTTCAAGAAGATGAAAATATTGTGAAAGCAGTACAAGCTAATTTAGAGTATATTAAGGCTGAAACCTTAACAGACGATCTAAAAATTATTAATCAATTAAATAGTGGTATAGAAATTGCTTTTGATGATGTAAATACCAAACTATTTATTCAAAAAAACTAAAATTATGGCATCAGATATAAACGTAAGATACTCAGACAAAGATTTAGCAAATTTTAAAGTGCTAATACACGAAAAAATAAAAAGTGCTAAGCATGACTTAGAATTGATCAAAAGTGCCTACATGAATGATCATAATAATGGTACTGATGATACGTCGCCTACATTTAAAGCGTTTGACGAAGGGAGTGAGACTATGAGTAAAGAGTCTAATTCTGCTTTAGCAATAAGACAGGAAAAATTTATCCGTGATCTTAAAAATGCTTTGATTAGAATCGAAAACAAAACCTATGGTGTGTGTCGCGTAACGGGTAAACTAATTAATCCTAAAAGATTAGAGTTAGTGCCTCACGCAACGTTAAGTATCGAAGCAAAGAATATGCAGTCATAATTTTTTGAGCAATTAAAAAATAGTGTCTAATGTTTATTAGATCTAAAATATAATAAGTTAAAACGCTTCAATTACTATTGAAGCGTTTTACATTTACACTAAATAGCACCATTGAAAATTAGAATAACCTTTTTATTTTTATTGATTACCAGTTCTTTTTACGCGCAAATAAGCAAAGAAAAAATGTGGCGTGCTGACGCTATAAAAACGGTGACTATAGCAGGTAGTGGTGTTTTTAAAATTAATGTAAAAAATGGTCCGTCAGATACAATTACCTTGAAGGTTAAAATAGATGGCGAATACGCTCAGAATTTAGTTGTTTTGGATAGTGTTTCAGCTGAAACATTATTTATATCATCAGCCTTTCAGCCTCTATTTGTAAGTGATAACGATAAATTAAGCGCGCATAAAGTATTATCTGTGGAGTATGAGCTCTTGGTCCCGGAACACATGTCTTTGGATGTTAAAAGTGATATTGCTTCCGTAACTATTGTAGGGATTTATACCGCGGTTTTTATCGAGTCTAATCAGGGTAGTTGTCAATTAAAGGAGTTTCTAGGTGATGCGGTTATTAATACTATCGATGGGAATATTGCTGTGCAAACTAATCTAGCAAAAGTCGAGGCGTTTAGTAAAACAGGTACGGTAGAGATACTCCAATTTAAATATGGAAAGTATGCAATAAGTTGCCACTCCATTAACGGAAATATTATCGTGACTAGAATAGAAAAATAAGTCTATTTTTGTTTTGTAAATTCTACTTGCGCTTAGCATAGTAAAAGCATTCCAATTTATATGAATATTAAAAAAGCATCATTACTAATAATTGTTATTTTACTTATTGATCAAATAAGTAAAATATACGTGAAAACACATTTTGTTTTAGGAGAGGATGTTGCTCTTTTTAGTTGGTTTAAAATTTATTTTATTGAAAATAGCGGTATGGCTTGGGGTACTAAACTAAGCGATATTATTCCGGCTATTTCAGATAGGACAGCAAAAGTATGCTTAACAGTTTTTAGGATTTTTGCAATTATTGGTATTGGCTATTGGTTGATAAACACTATTAAAAAACAACAGTCTAAAACGCTAATTTTAGCACTTGTCTTTATTTTTGCAGGTGCTTTAGGTAATATTTTGGACTCTGTATTTTATGGTGTGTTGTTTGACGATAGTGTCTCTCAAGTGGCTAGTTTTTTGCCACAACAAGGGTATGATAGTGTTTTGCATGGTAAAGTTGTAGATATGTTGTATTTGCCATTATGGAAAGGGTATTTGCCAGAATGGATTCCTGGAATTGGAGGAGGCTATTTTACGTTTTTCGAGCCTGTTTTTAATGTAGCAGATGTTGCTATTAGTATTGGCTTCTGTATTTTAATATTTTTTAATGGAAAAGCGTTTCCTAAAAATGAAGAGAATTAAAACTCGTAAATAGTCTTTGGTGTTACGCAATAGTCTAGGCTGATGTCATCTTTATAAACATCTTCAATTTCAGCTTCAGCTTCAAAAAAAGACAACCCTATTTTTATAGTTTCTGGTTTGCAGTCTGCTAGAAAGTTATCGTAGAATCCTTTACCATAACCCACACGGTTTCCTTTTAAGTCAAACGCTAAAAGCGGTACAAATACCACGTCAATGCTAGTGTTAGCAATTGGAATACCATCAATAGGTTCTGGAATATTGTAAGTGCTTAATTTAAGTGTGGTAGCATCGGTTAATAAAAAATTACTTAAGGTGTTGTTGCTAAAATTACTTTTAGAAATAACAATGTTTTTATCCTTACCAGACAGAATGTTTAAAATGTAATCTGTGTTAATTTCCTGCTGTGTTTCAATAGTTAAAAATAAATGATAAAAGTTATAGTCCCAAATAGTTAACTTTAATAACTGATTAGCAATTGCAAGACTGTGATCATCAATTTCAGTATGGGAAAGCAAAGCGCGTAAAGCTTTATATTTTAGTCTTAAGTCAGCTTTTTTCATCTTAAACTATTTTAAGACTTCCGTCGAAATATGAAACAGCGCATCTCCTTGATATACAATCGGGGATTGGTTAATGTTTATTATATAACCAGCATGTTTAGATTTGACAAAATGGTTGAATTTTCCGTAAGGATCGGTTATGTTTCCTATATCATCACCAACTTTGACTTCAACACCAAGTTTAACAGTTGCTTTAAACATACCAGAATGTTTAGCTCTAAGCCAAGAGCTTTCTGTTATTTTAACGCATTCTTTTTTAGGTTCTGATACTTTAAACTGTCTACGTAACATTCCAAAATGATTCATGATGCGTTTTGCACCATTAACACCAGTGTTTGTAACTGTATTGTCTAGGTCAAAAGATTTTCCTCCTTCATATAATAAGATAGGTTTCCCTAGTTTATTACAAGCGTTTCTAAACGATTTGTTTAAGTTTTGAGAATATAAGATAAATGGCGCGCCAAAGATTTCGGCCATGACATCATCATCTTCGCTTCCTCGTTCTATACGTATCTGTGGGGCATTAAATCTAAAGGCTCCTCCGGTGTGAAAATCTACAATAAAATCGGCATGTGGCACCACTTCTTGTATTAGCTCATAGGCTACACGACTAGCTAAAGAGCCGTTTTTCATACCTGGAAATACACGGTTTAAATCGCGACCATCAGGAAAGGCGCGTTCCATGTTTATAAACCCAAAAATATTAAGGACAGGAATACAAATAGTCGTTCCTATTTTAGGTTTATTAATACCTTTGGATATTAGTTGCCGTACAATCTCTACACCATTAATTTCGTCACCGTGGATTCCTGCAGTAAACAAAATTGTCGGACCTGGTTTTTTAGAACGTTCTATTATAATAGGAACATCTACAGGAGTTCTAGTGTGCAATTTTGCAACATTAAAACTAACTTCTGCACTTTGACCAGGTTTGATAGTTTCTCCTAAAATTTCTAAAACGTCGTTTGTGTACATCGTTTATTTATTTGTGTTTTTCTCAATATAATTGATGATATTTTTTGCGATATTTTTACCTGTTGCATTTTCAATACCTTCTAATCCTGGGCTAGAGTTTACTTCTAAAAGTAATGGACCTCTTTCAGATTGTAACATATCTACACCACAAACTGGTAGTTTTAAGGCTTGAGATGCTTTCATTGCAACTTGCGTTTCTGCATCACTTAAAGTTATAATGTTAGCACTTCCTCCACGGTGTAAGTTAGATCTAAATTCGCCTTCTTTTCCTTGACGTTTCATAGCGCCAACTACTTGACCATCTACAACTAAAGCACGTAAATCCGCACCTTTAGCTTCTTTTATAAATTCTTGTACAATAACTCTAGCTTCTAAACCATTAAAGGCTTCTAAAACCGATTCTGCAGCATTTTTACTTTCGGCTAAAACGACACCTAACCCTTGAGTTCCTTCTAGTAATTTAATAATTACCGGTACACCACCAACATGCTCAATAACTTCCTCAACATCTCTAGAGTAGTTAGTAAATACTGTTTTTGGCATTCCAATACCAGCTTTGCTTAAACGTTGTAAACTTTTTAGCTTATCTCTAGACCTTAAAATGGCTTCAGAAGAAGCTGTTGTAAAAACATTCATCATTTCAAATTGTCTTACCACTGCACAACCGTAAAATGTTACAGAAGCACCAATACGCGGTATAATAGCGTCTACATAATCTAAATAACGATCTTTATAAAAGATGGTTGGTTTTTCAGTTTCAATAATGATGTCACATTTTAGAGGATCTATGATCTCTATTTTATGACCTCTTTTTTCACCTTCTTCAACCAAACGATCTGTTGAGTATAAATTAGCGTTTCTAGATAAGATTACAATGTTCATGTTACTTGTTATAATTAAAGGATTGGTCTAGGATATCGACGTCTACTAAAAATTTACGTTTTAAAAATTGTCTACCAATTAAAACGGGAAATCTCATATCGTCTCTTGTGCTTAAAGTTAAGTTAATCTTATATGTTTTACCAAAAAAAACGACTTCTGTTTTTATCTTGTAGCGGTTTTCTACAAAACCATTGCTGCTTTTTACGTCTGTAAAGGTGTACTCTTCAAAGACTTTAGTCTTGCTATTAAAGTTGGGGTGTCCTTTGCTGTAAAAAGTACAGTGTAACCCGTCGTCTTTAACAACTACTTTGGAGCAATGTATTGCAGAGGTGTAGGCTCCTGTATCTATTTTACAGTCCACTTCAAATAAATCTAACTTTGGGAAGTTGATTTTATCGGTTCTACCAATGGTTTTTTTTGTCATTTTTAGTGTTTAAAAAGAGGTGCAAGGTAATAAATAAGTAAACATATAATTTTTATTTTTAGGTTAAAATTTGACCTATAAACGTTAAGTTGTTTTTAAATAATTACCTTTGGTTAACAATCAAATATCTTCCATTTTTAACGTCAGAATGAGTAATACAGCTTTAGATATTCAGCTTAAAACCTTACCGGATTCTCCCGGAGTCTATCAGTATTTTGATGCTGAAGGCACCATAATATACGTTGGTAAAGCCAAGAATCTAAAAAAAAGAGTCAGTTCGTATTTTACAAAAACTCATGAAAATGGTAAAACTAGAGTTTTAGTAAAGCGTATTGCTAATATCAAACATATTGTTGTAGAGACAGAAACAGACGCATTGTTATTAGAAAACAATCTAATAAAAAAACATAAGCCACGCTATAATGTTTTACTAAAAGACGATAAAACGTATCCATGGATTTGTATTAAGAAGGAGCGTTTTCCAAGAGTGTTTCCTACCCGTCGTGTTATAAAAGATGGTAGCGATTATTTTGGGCCTTACACCAGTATGAAAACCGTAAAAACGTTACTAGGTCTAATTAATGGATTGTATAAATTACGTACTTGTAATTATAACTTGGCACAGGATAAGGTTAGTGAAGGTAAGTATAAAGTGTGTTTAGAGTATCATTTAGGAAACTGCAAAGGCGCTTGCGAAGGTCGAGAGACGGAAGCTAATTATCACGAAAACATAGCAGCAATCAGAGAGATTTTAAAAGGGAATTTTAAAGACTCTTTAGGCAATTTTAAATTGCAAATGAATCAGTTTGCAGAAGATATGGAGTTTGAAGCTGCGCAACGTATTAAAGAAAAAATTGAAGTTTTAGAAAACTACCAAGCTAAGTCAACAATTGTTAATCCAAAGATTAGTAATGTGGATGTGTTTTCTATTGTTAGTGATGCTGGACATAGTTATATTAATTTTTTACAATTATCCTATGGATCTATAATTAGGTCACATACTTTAGAAATTAAAAAGAAGTTAGACGAAAGCGATAAAGAGCTTCTAGAATTAGCTATAATTGAAATTAGAGCACGTTTTAACTCCAATTCAAAAGAAATATATGTACCTTTTAAGGTAAATATTGGAGAGCAATTAAAAGTAACGGTACCACAACTAGGAGATAAAAAGCATATTTTAGATTTATCCATTAGAAACGCAAAGTATTATAGGATGGAGCGTTTTAAACAAGTTAAAATCACAGATCCTGATCGTCACGCCAATCGTATTATGGCGCAGATGAAACAAGATTTACGTTTGGGGCAAGAGCCAAGACATATCGAGTGTTTTGATAACTCAAACATCCAAGGTACTAATCCTGTTGCAGCCTGTGTTGTGTTTAAAAACGGAAAACCAAGCAAAAAGGATTATCGTCATTTTAATATCAAAACGGTTGTTGGCCCTGATGATTTTGCATCCATGGAAGAAGTGGTGTTTAGACGTTATAAACGCTTGCTTGAAGAAGAGCAACCATTGCCACAATTAATAATTATTGATGGAGGTAAAGGGCAATTGTCTTCTGCATTAAAAAGTTTAGATCTTTTAGGGTTACGTAATAAAATAGCAATTATAGGTATTGCAAAACGTTTGGAAGAATTATTTTATCCTGATGATCCAATTCCTTTATATTTAGATAAAAAATCGGAAACCCTAAAAATAATTCAGCAATTACGTAATGAGGCGCACCGTTTTGGAATTGAGCATCATCGAAATAAAAGAAGTAAACAAGCGTTAAATACAGAAATGGAAACTATTCCAGGCATTGGAGAAAAAACGATTGTAGAATTACTAAAAAAGTTTAAATCTGCAAAACGTATTTCTAACGCTAAATTGGATGAGTTAGAAGATGTTGTAGGAGTTTCAAGAGCAGCAAAAATATATAATTATTACCATAAGGAATGAAGCAAATAAGCATTGTTATACTATTAATATTTGCATTAAGCAGCAGTCTTAAAGCGCAAGAAACCCTAGATCAGGAGCCTAAAGTTGGTTTGGTGTTAAGTGGTGGTGGTGCAAAAGGGTTTGCACATATTGGTGTTTTAAAAGTTATAGATAGTTTAGGTATTAGAGTAGATTATGTAGCAGGGACCAGTATGGGGGCAATTATTGGGTCCTTATATGCTTCTGGTTACTCAGGTAAACAGTTAGATTCTATTTTTAAAGGTGTAGATTTTGATAATTTAATAGCCGATAATATTCCAAGGTCAGCGCAATCAACTTACGAAAGGGAGATTTCAGAGCGCTATGCAGTAACATTGCCTTTTGATCACTTAAAAGTAAAACTACCGTCAGCATTATCTAGAGGACAAAACACATTTAATTTATTAACTAAATTAATGTTACACGTTAGTTATCAGGACGATTTTTCAAAACTACCAATCCCATTTTTTTGTATAGCAACAAATGTAGAAACCGGTCAGCAAGTTGTTTTAGACAAAGGTAATTTGCCACAATCGGTTAGAGCTAGTGGTGCTTTTCCATCGCTGTTTCAACCTGTTGAGATAGATGGTCAGCTTTTGATTGATGGAGGCGTAGTAAATAACTATCCAATTAGCGAGCTTAAGGCAAAAGGGATGGATATAATTATTGGTGTGGACGTTCAGGATGGTTTAGCTAATCGTACAGATCTGTCATCAGCGCCACAAATATTATTTCAAATAAATAATTTCAGGACTATAAATGACATGAAAATCAAGTCTACACAGACTGATATTTATTTAAAACCAGATATTTCAAAATTCAACGTTGTTTCTTTTGACGACGGTAACCAAATTATAAAAAACGGAGAAATAGCTGCTCGAGCGCAAATAGATGTTTTAAAAAACTTAAAGGAAAAACAGACTAAAAAGCCAATAGAAAGAGTAAATACGGTCTATTCAGATAGTTTAAAAATTAATTATATCGAAACTAACGGTATAAATAAGTACACAAGATCTTACATTTTGGGTAAATTAAAAATGAGACCCTATACCAAAATAGCATACTCGGAGCTGGCAGAAGGTGCTAATAATGTCGTAGCAACTAATAACTTTGATAGCTTTTTTTACGAGCTTAAAAAAGACGAAGATGACTTTTACAGATTAATAACTACAGTAAGCGAAACTAAAAAAACAACGTTTTTAAAACTAGGGTTACACTATGATGACCTGTATAAAAGTGCCATTTTAGCTAATATTACTAAAAACCAATTTCTATTAAAAAACGATGTGGTGTCTCTAGATTTAATTATCGGGGACCATGTTAGATATAACTTTGATTATTTTATAGATAAAGGGATGTATTGGAGTATTGGTTTAAAATCTAGGTATAACGAGTTTGATCAAGGCGTAGTGGCCAATGCTTTCCTGTCGCAGTCAGAAGTCTTAGATATAGGAATCAATAAATTGGATACAGAGCTAACAGATTTTACCAATCAGTTTTACTTGCAAACATTATTCAGAAACGATTTAGCCTTGTCACTTGGTGTGGAGCATAAAAAACTAAAAGTAACAACTGAAACTATTTTGTCCACAGATAACCAAGACGAAACAGTTTTTGAAAACAGTAATTACGTTAGTCTCTTTGGGCAGTTAAAATTTGACACCTATGACAGTAAGTATTACCCAACAGAAGGTCTTTTCTTTTTAGGAGAAGCCAACTACTATATGTATTCATCAGATTTTTCAACAGATTTTTCTCCATTTTCTATATTTAAAGCAGAGCTAGGTTATGCCTTCAAAGCAACAGATAACTTGTCTTTTAATTTAGTAACAGACGGAGGGTTTAAAATAAATCCAAAAGCCAATCAGTTTCTTGATTTTGTACTTGGAGGTTACGGTAATAATTTTATCAATAATTTTAAGCCGTTTTACGGGTATGATTTTTTATCCATAGCAGCAGATTCTTATATCAAAGCAAGCATAAATCTAGACTATCAATTTGTTCCAAAAAACCACCTAATGGTTACCGCAAACTATGCCAATGTATCAGATAGGCTGTTTGACACCACGGACTGGTTATCGTTGCCAGAATATTCAGGTTACGCCTTAGGCTACTCTTTTGATTCGTTTTTGGGCCCTATAGAAGCAAGATATAGTTACTCTCCAGAAACTAGAGATAGCTACTGGTTTTTCAATTTGGGATATTGGTTTTAATGGGGCGTTTTGTATTTAATCCATTAGGGCTTAAATACAACCAGGTTATCCATTATATCTTTTTTTGCCATATGTGGCAGCAAAAAAAGGATGCCATTACTACCCTTAACGCAGGGTAAAACGTATCAGCTTCTGCCTAGAGATAAAAAACACTTTCTATACTCAAAAATATTTACGATATTTGTTAGACTATGAAGACAGCTTGGAGCGATTTATTATCACATTTAAAATTCTTGATTAAGCGTAATCCAGAGTGATCTTCCTTCCTTGTTAAGCATTTAATAAGACGTCACACAGTTCTTAGACGTTATTTTTTTTCAATTTAAAAACTAAAAAAATGCCATTTTATCATAAACTAGGAAAAATACCACCAAAAAGACACACCCAGTTCAGAAAAGCGGACGGTACATTGTACGCAGAACAGTTATTTGGTACCATAGGTTTTGACGGTATGTCAACAAATTCCTATCACGAGCATAGACCAACACAGGTAAAAGAAATCAGAAAACAATACAGTGTTGCACCTAAAATTGCTAAAAAAAATCACATACAATCTTACCGTTTAAGAGGGTTTCAAGTCAAACCAGAAAACGATTATTTAGAGTCTCGTAAAACGGTCCTTATAAATAGCGATTGTAGTATCATTTTAGCAGCGCCAAAACAATCAACAACAGATTATTTTTATAAAAACACAGACGCAGATGAGCTTATCTTTATCCATAAAGGAACAGGGAAACTGCGCACACACTTAGGTAATTTAGACTTTAAATATGGAGACTATTTATTAGTACCTAGAGGTGTTATTTATAAAATGGATTTTGATACAGAAGACAATCGTTTGTTTATTGTCGAGTCTAAAAGACCAATTTATACACCAAAACGTTACCGTAACTATTTTGGACAATTATTAGAGCATTCTCCATTTTGCGAGCGTGATTTAAGACAGCCACAAGAGTTAGAAACACATAATGAAAAAGGAGACTTTTTAATGAAAGTTAAGAAGCAAGACGATATTTTTGAAATGGTTTATGCAACACATCCTTTTGATGTTGTAGGTTATGACGGTTACAACTATCCATATGCGTTCTCAATCCATGATTTCGAGCCTATAACTGGACGTATCCACCAACCGCCACCAGTACATCAAACTTTTGAAACAGATGCTTTTGTAGTTTGTAGTTTTGTGCCAAGATTATACGATTATCATCCAGATAGTATTCCAGCACCTTACAATCATAGTAATATAGATAGTGATGAGGTCTTGTATTACGTAGACGGAGATTTTATGTCTAGAAACGATATAGATGCAGGGCACATATCCTTGCATCCCGCAGGAATACCACATGGTCCGCACCCAGGAGCAACAGAGCGTAGCATCGGGAAAGTGAGAACAGATGAGCTAGCAGTAATGGTAGATACATTTAAACCATTAATGGTAACTGAGGAGGCGCTTAAAATAGCTGACGAAGACTACTATAAATCGTGGCTAGAACATTAGTATTAAATAGATTTCAAAACAATAATTAATTAAGATTGAAATTAGAGATTCAAGAATTTAAAAAATTGACACGGAGTTACTTAACAGGCTCTAAAGTCTTTGTTCTTGTCGCTTTATTCTTTCTTCTATATAAAGTATTATGAGTAAAAAAGAAGTAAAATCAGTAGACTACGGTTTAGAAAAAATATTTGAAGGTGCACAAGATTTTTTGCCACTTTTAGGAACAGATTATGTAGAGTTTTACGTGGGTAACGCAAAACAAGCAGCGCATTTTTATAAAACAGCATTCGGATTTCAATCTCATGCATACAAAGGATTAGAAACAGGATCAAGAGATTCGGTAAGTTATGTGTTAAAGCAAGACAAGATTCGTTTAGTATTAACAACACCATTAAATAGTAAGTCGCCAATTAACGATCACATTGTAAAACATGGTGATGGTGTAAAAATTGTGGCGTTATGGGTTGAAGATGCTAAAAAAGCTTACGAAGAAACTACAAAACGTGGTGCAAAATCATACATGGAGCCAGTCGTTGAAAAAGACGAATTTGGTGAAGTAGTAAGAGCCGGAATTTATACGTACGGAGAAACTGTACATATGTTTGTAGAGCGTAAAAACTATAACGGACAATTTTTACCAGGATTTGTAGCGTGGAAAAGTGACTATAACCCAGAGCCAGTAGGGTTAAAATATATCGACCATATGGTTGGTAATGTAGGTTGGGGAGAGATGAATACTTGGGTAAAATGGTATGAAGATGTTATGGGGTTTGTTAATTTCTTGTCATTTGATGACAAACAAATCCATACAGAATACTCGGCTTTAATGTCTAAAGTAATGAGTAATGGAAATGGGCGTATCAAATTCCCGATTAACGAGCCAGCAAAAGCAGCTAAAAGATCACAAATTGAAGAGTATTTGGATTTCTATGAAGGTTCAGGAGTACAACATATTGCAGTAGCAACGGATGATATTATAAAAACAGTATCTCAGCTTAAAGCTAGAGGTATCGAGTTTTTACCACCACCACCACAAGCATATTATGATGATATTCCAAACCGCTTAGGTGTGCACATGGAAATGATGAAGGAAGATATTACCGAGCTTCAAAAGTTATCAATTATGATTGATGCAGATGAGGAAGGGTATTTACTTCAAATCTTTACAAAGCCAGTAGAAGATAGACCAACCTTGTTTTTCGAAATCATACAACGTATGGGAGCGCAAGGTTTTGGTGCAGGTAACTTTAAAGCATTGTTTGAATCTATTGAGAGAGAACAAGCTAAAAGAGGAACACTTTAATTAAACTTTATAATTTAATAACAAAAAAATGCCATCAAATACACTGATGGCATTTTTTTGTTTTATATTTTTGGAATAGTAATTGTAAACTAAGTTATAAATAACCTATAGCTTAAACAATTAAGTCTTGTAATAATACCAGTTATGAAAAAACATATACTTCTACTAATAGCCATATTTACTGCCGGTTTATCCTATGCAGTGCAACAAGAGCCTGCTTTTAAGGATGGCGAGTGGTTTAAATTTAAAATGAGTTATAGTGGTTGGATGAAAGCAGGTAACGCCACACTTCAAGTAAAAGAAACAACATTAAACGGTAAGCCGGTATTTCACGTTGTTGGAAAAGGATGGACAACAGGTATGATTAAATGGTTTTTTAAAGTAGAAGATCGTTATGAAAGCTACTTTGATAAATCAACAATTTTACCGTACAAATTTATTAGAAATATAGATGAAGGTGGACATAAAAAAAACATCGAAATAGAGTTTGATCAACCAAATAAAAAAGCATTAGTTTATAACAAAAAGCACGATACAAAAAAGACAATAAACACCAAGCCTAATGTGCAAGATATGGTGTCTACTTTTTATTTTCTTAGAAATAAATTAGATACTAAGAATCTTAAGGAAGGGGATGAGATAAAGTTAGACATGTTTTTTGACGAAGAAAACTATGGTTTTAAATTAAAATACCTTGGTAAAGAAAATTTAGATACAAGCTTTGGGACTGTAGAGACGTTAATGTTTAGACCATATGTAATGGCTGGTCGTGTTTTTAAGGAAGAAGAAAGTTTAACGCTTTGGGTGTCTAATGATAAAAATAAAATACCTTTACGTATCAAGGCAGATTTAGCAGTGGGGTCTTTAAGGGCAGATTTAGAAGCTTTTAAAGGGTTGAAACATAGTTTTAAAATTATTGCAGACTAATTATAATGAGCGTAGACCAGAATTTAATCAAGCAATTAGAAGAAAAGTACGATGGATTAGGCCAAAATCTAAATACCCATTTAGAAGGTTTATTGCATAGTAAGCCAATTGATTATTGGGACTACATACAAACCGATGCGCTTTTAAATTTACAAGTGCAACGTACAACGTTACCAGACGAGATGGTGTTTTTAATGTACCATCAAGTAAATGAGTTGTTGTTTAAAATGATCTTGTGGGAAATAGAGCAAGTCGCTAAATCAGATGCTATAACCGCTTCTTTTTTTGAAACAAAAATCATGCGTATCAGTCGTTATTTTGATGTTTTAACGTCATCATTTACAGTAATGAAAGATGGTATGGATGTGGAGCAATACAATAAGTTTAGAAATACTTTAACGCCTGCAAGTGGTTTTCAGTCAGCGCAATACCGTAAAATAGAGTTTGCTTCAACTGAGTTGATCAATTTAATTGACAATAGGTTTAGAGAAACTATTGATAGAGACACTTCTTTTGAGCACGCTTTTGAGCATTTATATTGGCAAGCAGCAGGAAAGGACTACAAAACGGGCAAAAAAAGCTATACATTAACAGTTTTTGAAGCTAAATACAAAGACGAATTTATTAGATTTGCAGAATTCTATAACAGACATAATTTGTGGACTATCTTTAAAAGTTTACCAATAGAGGTTAGAGAAGACAAGGATTTAATCAAAGCAATGCGTCATTACGATTACACAGTAAATATTACGTGGGTAATGGCACATTATAACACAGCTAATCACTATTTAAATATTGGTGGTAAAACAGCTGAAGCAACAGGAGGAAGTGAATGGGTAAAATACATGCATCCAAAGTATCAAAGACGAATATTTTTTCCAGACCTATGGAGCAAACAAGAGTTGCAAGATTGGGGCAAAAATGTCTAGTGCTTTTAGCATTTACATTAGCAATTGTTAGTTGTAAAGAAGAAGATAAAACACCAATAGAAAGCGTTGAGGTTATTGAGCCAGAAGAGCTTTATGAATTTGGTTTTAAACTAGATGATTATATTGTAAAACGTGACACTATCAAAAAAGGAGATAGTTTTGGCGAAATTCTACAACGTAATCAAATAGATTACTCTAAGATTTTTCAAATCGCAGAAAAAACAAAGGATAGTTTTGATATCAGACGCTTGCAAGTTGGTAAGCCTTATACTTTGTTGTGTTCTAACGATTCGCTACAGCAGCCAAAATGTTTTATTTACCAACCTACAAAAACTGATTATGTTGTTATAAACTTCCAAGATTCTATTCACGCATATTCAAGTACAAAACCCATAAAATATGTAGAAAAAGAAGTGTCTGGTGTTATAGAGTCTAATATTTCTGAGTCTTTTGCAAAGCAAGGTAAAAGTGTGTTGTTAGCTTATAAAATGTCGGATATCTACGCTTGGACTATCGATTTTTCTCGACTTCAGAAAAATGATAAGTTTAAAGTAGTTTACACCGAAAAATATATTGATGACACTATCTATGCAGGAATCGATAATATTAAAGCAGCCTACTTTTTGCATAACAACGAGCCTTTTTATGCTTTCGAGTTTGAAACAGATACTATAAAAGGATTAAAAGATTATTTTTCTGAAGATGCGAAAAACTTACGTCGTGCATTTTTAAAAGCACCCGTGGAATATAAGCGTATTTCATCAAGATTTAATTTAAATCGAAGAATTGCACTTTATGGAAACCGAGTGCGTCCCCATAAAGGAACTGATTTTGCAGCAAGCGTTGGAACACCAATCCGTGCAACAGCAAATGGTACGGTTATCGAGTCTGCTAAGCGTGGTGGAAACGGTAATTATGTAAAAGTTAAACATAACTCAACTTATACAACGCAATACTTACACATGAGTAAGCGTAAATCTAAAGTGGGTGACTTTGTAAAACAAGGAGATGTTATTGGGTATGTGGGTATGACAGGTAATACCTCAGGACCTCATGTTTGTTATCGTTTTTGGAAAAACGGAAAACAAGTAGATCCTTTTAAACAAAAATTACCGGAAGCAGAACCTATTTCGGATAGCTTAAAAACTGAATATTTAAAGTTTATTAAACCGTTGAAAACACAATTGGATGGGATAGAGTTTATTTCTCCTATCGAAGAAGATCAGATTTTAGATATTCAAACTATTTCAGAAAACACAATTACATACACTAACTAATGGCACTACCTTCAATCAACCCAACAAGTACAAAAGCTTGGAAAAAATTAGAAGCTCATTTTAAAACTGTAAAAAGCTTAGAGATGAAACATTTGTTTACTCAGGATACAGAAAGAGCAAATCAAATGACTATTAATTGGGACGATTTTTATGTAGATTATTCAAAAAACAGAATTACTTCTGAGACCATGTCTTTGCTTTTAGAATTAGCGGAAGAGGTTAAGTTAAAAGAGGCTATTCAGGCACAGTTCTCTGGAGAAATCATCAATAAAACGGAAGGAAGAGAAGTTTTACATACGGCTTTACGTGCAAAAGCAACAGATACTATTATAGTAGATGGTAAAAATGTAATGCCAGAAGTTATAGCGGTTAAACAAAAAATTGAAACGTTTTCTAATCAAGTTATAACGGGACAATTAAAAGGATACACAAATAAGCCATTTACTGATGTAGTAAACATCGGAATTGGTGGTAGTGATTTAGGACCAGCTATGGTGGTTGAGTCCCTTCAATATTATAAAAATCATTTAACCACTCATTTTGTAAGCAATGTAGATGGTGACCATGTTAATGAGGTTTTAAAAACATTAAATCCTGAAACAACATTGTTTGTAATCGTTTCAAAAACATTTACAACACAGGAAACCTTGTCTAATGCCAATACTATTAGAACTTGGTTTTTAAAACAGGCTAAGCAAGAAGATGTGGCTAAGCATTTTGTAGCTGTATCTACTAATATTGAAAAAGTAAAAGACTTTGGGATAGACGAAAATAACATCTTCCCGATGTGGAATTGGGTTGGTGGTCGTTTTTCGTTATGGAGTGCAGTTGGACTAACTATTAGTTTATCTGTAGGTTACAAGCATTTTGATTCGCTTTTAGAAGGTGCCAATAAAATGGATACCCATTTTAAAACGGCGGATTTGGATCAAAATATCCCAGTTGTTTTAGCACTATTAAGTGTTTGGTATAACAACTTTTTTAAAGCAGAAAGTGAAGCTGTTATTCCGTATACACAATATTTGACTCAGTTTGCTACCTATTTGCAGCAAGGTATAATGGAAAGTAATGGTAAAAGTGTAGACCGTAATGGTGTGCCAGTAAATTACCAAACAGGAACATTAATTTGGGGAGAGCCTGGGACCAATTCTCAGCATGCCTTTTTTCAATTAATTCATCAAGGAACAAAATTAATACCTGCAGATTTTATTGGTTTTGCGCAATCACTATATGGTAATCATGATCATCAAGATAAATTGATGTCTAATTACTTTGCACAAACCGAAGCGTTGTTAAACGGTAAAACTAAAGAAGACGTTGAGGCTGAATTAAAAAGTCAAAATGCTTCAGCAGAAAAAATTAAAGAATTAACACCTTTTAAAGTATTTGAGGGGAATAAACCTACAAATACAATCTTCATAAAAAAACTGACTCCAGAGAGCTTAGGAAAATTAATCGCGATGTACGAGCATAAGATATTTGTACAGGGGATTGTTTGGAATATCTACAGTTATGATCAATTTGGAGTCGAGTTAGGGAAGCAATTAGCCAATAAGATTTTAAAAGAATTTGATAATTCTAGTTTTGCTAATCATGATGCTTCCACCTTAAATTTATTGGAATTATACAAGAAATTAAGATAATTTATGTTAATAAATTTTTTTATTGTTTTGATTAACAGTTAATTGAGATTTGGAATATTTTATGTAATTTCGTTTTTGTGCATTTGTTAACGTTAAGTTAATATAACAATTAGAATTAGTCGTATTTTTGCACAAATTTGAAACTAACAAATCTTAATTAATTACAATGAAAAACACAATTAAAGTTATGTTTTTTGCAGTGGCATTAATGTTTTCTGCATTTACAATGGCTCAAAGTACTGTTACTGGAACAGTAGTAGACTCTGAGACAAAAACGCCTTTATTAGGAGTTAACATTATTGAATCAGGAACATCTAATGGAACATCTTCCGATTTTGACGGAAAATTCTCATTAACAACTAAATCAAGCAAAACTACTGTAGTTTTATCTTATGTTGGTTTCTTAGACCAAGAGTTTGAAATTAGTGGAAACAAAAACTTAGGTGAGGTTGTTTTACAACCAAGTGAGTTTAACTTACAGGAAGTTTCTATTATTGCTTCTGTAGCAGTTGATAGAAAAACACCAGTAGCTGTATCTACAATTAGAGCGAAGGACATCGAATTAAAATTAGGAACTCAAGAATTTCCTGAGGTGTTAAAATCAACTCCTGGAGTTTACGCTACTAAAAGTGGTGGTGGATACGGAGACGGACGTATTAACTTACGTGGTTTTAGTTCAGAGAACGTTGCTGTTATGATTAACGGAGTACCAGTAAATGATATGGAAAATGGTCAGGTATACTGGTCAAACTGGGCTGGATTAGGAGATGTAACAAGTTCTATGCAAGTGCAAAGAGGTCTTGGAGCTTCTAAAGTAGCGGTACCTTCTATTGGAGGAACAATTAATATTATTTCTAAAACAACAGATGTTGAAGCAGGAGGTAATGTATATACAACTTTAGGTAATGACGGATTTCAAAAATTTGGTGTAACATATTCTACAGGAGTTTCTGATAAAGGATTTGCTGCAACAGTATCTGCGTCTAAAACAGATGGTGATGGATACGTAGATGGTACAGATTTTAATGCAATCTCTTATTTCTTAAACTTATCTAAAGAAATTAATGACGATCATAAAATCTCTTTTACTGCATTTGGTGCAAAACAACGTCACGGTCAAAGACAAAACCGTCACTCAATTGCGACTTACAGAGCAAGTGAAAGAGGAAGAAAATTTAACTCTGATTGGGGTTATAAAGATGGTCAAGTAACATCTCAAGAAGATAACTTTTACCACAAACCTCAAATTTCTTTAAACCACTATTGGAATATTTCTGATAACACTTCTTTGTCTACTGCTGCTTATGCATCTTTCGGATCTGGTGGTGGAGGTGGAACCGGTGGTGATGGAAGTAAGTTTTCTATCAACAATGATGATTATAGAATTGGAACTTTAGGTACTATCGATTTTGATAAGATTGTAGCAGAAAATGAAGCTGCAGGAGTTAACGGTTCTGAGTCTTTTTTAAGAGCATCTAGAAACGACCACAAATGGTTTGGTGTTTTAACGACATTAAAGACAGATTTAACTGAAGACATCGTTTTATTAGGAGGTGTTGATTTTAGAAGTTATAAAGGGATTCACTTTACAGAAGTAACAGATTTATTAGGAGGACAATATGCTGCAGATAATGCAAATGTTAATAACCCAAATAATCAAGCGCAAGTTGGAGATAGAATTTTTTATGACAATGACGGTAAAGTAAGCTGGTTAGGTACTTTTGCACAAGCAGAGTATTCTAAAGATAAATTATCAACATTTTTATCTGTTTCTGGATCAACTACAGGTTACAGAAGAGTAGATCGTTTCTTATATTTAGATAGTGATGATTTACAAGAAACTGATGCTTACAACTTTTTTGCATATGGTGTAAAAGGAGGAGCTAACTACAATATCGATACAAACCATAACGTGTTTGCTAACTTAGGTTACATCGAAAGAGCTCCATTTTTTAGCGCAGTTTTTGCTAACAGAAACAACGTGGATGTAAATGATGATGCAGAAAACCAAAAAATTACTAGTTTTGAATTAGGATATGGTTACAGAAGCGAAAAGTTATCTGCTAACATAAACGTATACCACACAACTTGGAAAGATAGAACGGAAGTTGCTAGATTCCAATTACAAGACGAATCTATTGCTTTTGCAAATATTTTAGGAGTAAACGCAGTGCATCAAGGTGTTGAATTAGATTTAAAATATAAGGCTACTGATAACTTAACAGTTACAGGTATGGCTTCTATAGGAGACTGGAGATGGCAAAACAATGTTGAAAATGTTCAAATTTTTAACGAAGCTAATGAGTTAGTGGATACAGTAGATCTTATAATTGAAGATTTACATGTAGGTGATGCTGCTCAAACAACGTTTGCTATAGGTACAGTATACAAGTTTTCTCCAGAAACTACATTTACTATTGACTACAATTATTTTGCTGATCTATATGCAGAATTTGACCCTAGTGATAGAGGTACAGTTGGACCAGAAGCATGGAAAGTGCCTTCTTACGGTATCTTTGATACAGCTATTAGACATGGATTTAAGTTTGGTAGCTTAGATGCTACTTTAACTGCAAGAATGAACAACGTATTTGATACAGAATATATTGCAGATGCACAAGATGGTGGAGATGCTGCCTCTTCAAGTGTATATTACGGTTTCGGAAGAACGTTTAGTGTTGGAATGAAACTTAATTTTTAAAAAAAAAGAAAAATGAAAAAAGTAATTTATTTATTAGTTGTTGTGGCTACAGTCTTTACTGGTTGTAATCCACTAGAAGACATCAATAATGAAATTGATGCATTACCTCAGGATCCTAATGTTGGATCTTTTGAGTACACAGTTACAGATGAAGACTATTCTGCATTAGAATTAGGATTCGGAAGTTTTGATTCAGAATTACAAGTTAAAGAATTAGTGCCAGCTTTATTATCTGATGTCTATCCATTATATGGGCAAGGGTCTTCAGTTTTAGTAAACTATAACCTTTACATTGGTAACGCAGAAGGAGTAAGTGATTTTACTAGTTCTGATGTGTATTCTTTTACAAATTCAGATTACGCAACGACAGGAAGTGACGCTTTTGGATTTTATCCAAATGTAGATGCTACTTCTCAAATTCCTGATGTATTGGATGCGCAAATTGCAACGCCAACAGAAGGACAAATTGTTTTAGCTAAATACAAGCAGTATACAGAAGTACCTGTTGTAGGTTTAGCTAGTTTAGTAGAGTATAACTTTGCTGGAAGTTTTGAAGGTTGGGTTAGTCAAGAAGAATTTGGAAATGATGTAGTTTGGACTACTGAAACTGGAAATATTAGAGGTAACGGATACTTCGGAACTCAAATTGCAAATATCGAATGGTTAGTATCTCCAGCTATTGATTTAGACGGTGAGGATAACCTTAAGTTTCAAATTACTCAAGAACTTGATTTTGCTACTGACGCGTCATTAGTTAAAATTTTAGTATCTACAGATTATGCTGGTGATGTATTAACTGCAACATGGGATGAAATTACTTTAGCTAGTCCTGCAACAGGAGATATGGCTTCTTCTGAAGATTATGACTTTTCTGCTTATGATGGTCAAGAAATTAACGTAGCGTTTAAATATGAGTCTACAGATAGTGATGCATCTCGTTGGAGAATTGCTGACATGTCTATTAAGACTTTAGGTGCTACAGGAGCAACAGATTCTAAAGGAGAGTACTTTATGTATACTGGTGGAAGCTGGGAAGCAGTAGAAGATATTTATTATTTAACTTCTGCTGATTATGACTCTATGGGTACTGCTTCTGGACAACCAGGACAATACAACAACTTTAGTAGCTCAACATCTCCAGATAATTACTTACCAACGTTTTTAGAGTTAAATTTCCCTTTTGGTCAAGAAGATCAAGAATTATTTGTAATCTACGATTACTTCTCTAGTTCTACAGGAGCACAAAGAAGAGGTAACTTATACACATTTACAGATGGTATGTGGAATGCGCATGAGTCTACAATAGAGTCGTCTTTACAGTTTGGATATGATAACGGAGTTTGGGTACCAGACAACACTATTCGTCATGATTTAGATGGTTCAGATTACGATTATATTACTTCTACTTTTGCTGCAGTATCTGGTTTTGAAGCACCAACTGCAAGTGTAGCTCAGTATTCTAATTTTGATAGAAGACCATCAAATGATGCATACTGGAGTGATGAAATGTTAGCAACTGCATTTGCTAGTCTTTTAGATAATAGTCTTGCACCTGGTGCAGAGGAAGGTCAGAAGTACGTGTTATCTTTCGCTATATATGACGGAAGTAGTGGTATTGAAGAGTTTAAATTAATTAAAGAAGGTGGTGTTTGGGTTGATAATAACTAAGCATTATTAAATAATATTAAAACCGCTTCTGAAAAGAAGCGGTTTTTTTATGCTTAATAATTACTACATTTGTGGTATAACTAATAAAACAAGACTTATGATTAAAATGTTGCACTCGTATTGGGCTTATCTAGTATTTTTAATGATGGTAATAGCAACTGTAAATGCTTTAATTAAGCATTTTGGTAAAAAGGAATATGAGCCTATAGATTTTCGTATTGCTTTATTTACGTTAATAGTATCACACATACAGTTACTAATTGGTATCGTTTTGTGGTTTACACAAGATTATTTTGGAGAAAGTACTATAAAAGAAGTTATGGGTAACTCAGCATTGAGATCTAACGCTGTAGAGCATCCTATTGCTATGCTATTAGCTGTAGCCTTTATTACTATTGGTTACTCTAAACATAAAAAGAAATTAACTTCAGCAGGAAAAATAAAGCCTATCGCTATATTTTATACCTTAGCATTAGTTTTAGTACTAGCAAAATTACCATGGAATGCATGGTTTAACTTATAGAAATTAAAAAAAGCGACCAATTGGTCGCTTTTTTTATGTGTGTCATTTATTGTTTTGTTTTAGAACTGTTTTCCTCAGCTTCTTTTATCAAATACATATAGACGGGAAAGTGGTCGCTAAAGCCATTTGTAAATCCACCATCGGCAAAACTTCTAAAAGGATATCCCTCGTAACGTCCTTTATTAGTCACCAAGTAGTTTTCGTTAAAAATGCCAGACTTGTAATACATCCAACTGGAGTAGTCTTTTTCCAAAAAGGGTTTAGTAACCATGATTTGGTCAAATAGACTCCATGAATCTCTATAGGCAGTTGTACCTAATCCTGATTTTTTAAAAAGGTCTATAAAAGGATTGTAAATACCTTTAAAGGGCACGTTCTCTTTTTTGCTTTTCGCTTTTAAAATGGTTTTGACACTTTTATTTGTTGGGTTATCATTTAAATCTCCCATCGTCACTATTTTAGCATAGGGATTTATCGATTGTAAGCTGTCTATTAAGCGTTTGTTAAGCTTGGCAGCAGATACACGTTTAGGTCTGCTTTTGGCTTCACCACCACGCCTAGAAGGCCAATGGTTGACTATTATATGTATGGTCTCGCCTTCCAATGTTCCTGTAACCAATAATTGGTCTCTTGTATTTTGACGTTCATGTGTATCACTATCATATATTTTTAAGGTGTGCGTACTTTTAGAGACGACTTGAAATAACGATTTTTTATATAATAAGCCAACATCAATACTTCTGTTATCAGGGCCATCAAAATGAACAATACCATAATCTTTCTCCATAAGTATGGGGTCATTTACTAAATCTTCGATTACCGTAACATTTTCAATTTCACAAATTCCAATTAGTGCAGGGCTGTTATGTGTTACACTACTTCCAATGTCAGATAAAACACGTGCCATATTGCGTATTTTTTTCTTATAAATCTTAGAACGATTTGCTTTTATTTCCATCATTGGGCTTGCTTCGTCATACTTTGTTGGATCGTTGATGGTGTCAAATAAATTTTCAAGATTATAAAATGCGATGGTATGTATACGGTAGTTTTTTTGCTCTTGACTAATTCCGTTTACAGACACCATCAATAATAGGGTTATCAGTCTGTATTTTAAATGCATCATGCTTTAAAGGGTTGTATTTTAGGTTGTTATTTGTAGAATGAATTTCAATTCTATATATTTATTAAATATAACACAAAATACTAAGTCCTTAAAAATCAATATTTAGCATAATATCAAGGATTCAATTTTAATGTAATTTATGAAAAGATTTTTATTGATTCTCTTAGTCCAATTAAATACTGTGTTTAGCCTTGTTGGACAAGAAACCATTGTAAAAGGAAGTGTAAATGATGCCATAACCAATCAACCCATTCTAGAAGTAATTGTCTCTATTCAAGACTCTGGTTTATCTTCAAAAACAGATGCTTTTGGACAGTTTCTATTCGATAAAAATGTACCATTAGGAGAGCAGATGTTAAAAATTGAAAAACTAAATTATGCTACTAAGTATTATCCAATAATTGTAAGTCAAGGAAAAACAATAGACATACAGGATATGACTTTAACATTTAAAACTATTAATAAAACAGATGTGTTTGTTATTTCTATTTCTGATGATGAATTAAATAGCGAAGCCGATGGATTAACAAGTAATATATCTGGATTGTTACAGTCTTCTAAAGATGCTTTTTTAAGTGCAGCTGCTTATGATTTTAGTGCTACTTTTTTTAGACCAAGAGGTCTAGGTAGTGCTAATGGTAAAGTTTTAATAAATGGGTTAGAGTTAAATAAACAAAATACAGGTAGACCACAATGGAGTAACTGGGGCGGGATTAATGATCTACAACGTAATCAAGAATTTTCAATGGGTATTAGTGCTAACGACTATAGTTTTGGAGACTTAGCGGGAACAAACAATATCGTTATGAGGGCTTCCAAATACCGTAAAGGAGGACGCTTGTCTCTAGCATCGGCAAATCGGAGTTATCAAGGTCGTATGATGCTTAGTTATAGTTCGGGATTAATGGAAAATAATTGGGCATATAGCGTTTTAGTGTCTAGAAGATTTGGAAATGAAGGCTATGTGGACGGGACATTGTATGACGCTAATTCTTTTACGGCTTCTGCCGAAAAACAAATAAATGAGAAGCATAGTCTTAACTTAATGGCTATTTATGCTCAAAACAGAAGAGGAAAAGGTACGGCTCTAACGGACGAAGTTTTTAATTTAAAAGGACAACAGTATAATCCGTTTTGGGGCAATCAGAATGGTAAGGTTCGGAACTCTAGAATTCGTAAAAGTGAAGAGCCTATAGTCATGTTAAACCATTTTTGGAAGGTCACAGAAAAAGCACTTATTAATACAAATATTGGATATCAATTTGGGTCTTCAGGAAATACTAGAGTTGATAATGGCGGGACACGTCTTGTGACATTTCAAGGTCAAGATAGTTATCTTGGAGGAGCGCGTAATACAGATCCAACATATTATCAAAATCTGCCAAGCTATTACTTAAATGTAGAGGGCGGACCAACTGCCTATAATTTTGAACAAGCTTATATTGCAGAAGAAGCATTTGAAGCCGATGGACAGTTTAATTGGGACGCACTTTATACGGCCAATGTAGATGCTGCTAATCAAGGTTATAATGCTATTTATGCTATTCAGGAAGATAGAATAGATGATAAACAATTAATGGCTAATATTCTTTTTGATACAGAGCTTAATAATAATATCAGAGTAAATGCAGCAATCAATTATAGAAAATTAAAAAGCGAAAACTTTGCTGTCTTATCAGATATGTTGGGTGGTACGGGTTATTTAGATGTCGATTTCTTTTCTGATGAAACTACAGAGTCTATTGACGGTACATTAACCACAGCACAATCTGATGTAAGAAATCCAAATAGAATTGTCAATCAAGGCGAGCGCTATAAGTACAATTATATTATTAATGCTAATGTTGTCAGTGCTTTTGTCCAGTCTGTCTTTAAATATAATAAGATTGATTTTTATTTAGCCGGTAATGTTTCGCAAACAGGATATCAAAGGGAAGGCTTGTTTGAAAATGGATATTTTGTGGGGAACTCTTTTGGAAAGAGTGAAAAAGTTCAGTTTATAAATATAGGTGTAAAAGCGGGCACTACTTATAAAATTTCTGGGCTTCACGTATTAGATTTTAATGGTGTATATATGACTAAAGCACCAAATATTAGAAATACGTTTGCTAATTCTAGGCAATCAAATATGCTTATTGATGATGTTGATAGCGAAATTATTTCCAGTCTAGACGCAAGTTATATTTTTAGATCACCCATTGTTAAAGCACGACTAACGGGATTTTATTCTACAATTCAAGAAGGGACAGAAACAGGTTTTTATTACAGTGAAGGTGTGGGTAATAATTTAGTGCAAGAAGCAATTACCGGTATAGATACGCAACGTTTTGGAGCAGAACTAGGTATAGAAGCTCAGGTTACACCAACAATAAAATTAAAAGGCGCCGCATCAGTTGGGCAGTATACTTACAATAACAACCCAAATATCACTTTTTATAGTCAAGAGTTTGGTGTGGGACGTGCAGTGTTTGGAGACGGAACAACTAATCTTAAAAACGTGCATATTTCGGGCGGACCAGAACGGGCTTTTCAATTAGGGTTTGAGTATCGTGACCCTGATTATTGGAATATAGGTGTTACAGCCAATCAGTTTTCTAATGCTTATGTCAATACTAGTGCGTTAAAAAGAAGTGCTGCTTTTGTTACCGATCCAGAATTATATACAGATACGCAGTTTCAAGATGGTACAGCTGGTGGTGATTTGTATGTTTTAAATGGTGGTCAGATTAATAATGTAGATCCCGATGTTGCAAAGCAATTATTGCAACAAGAGCAGTTTGATGCTTATATGCTAGTTAATATAATTGGAGGTAAGTCATGGCGAATAGGGGATTATTTTGCTGGTTTTTTTGCGACTATAAATAACGTGTTTAATCAAGAATATAAAAGTGGTGGTTTTGAACAATCAAGACGTGTGGATTATAGAAGTCAGTTAACAGAGCAAACAAATACAGGTGGACCAGTGTTTGGTAATCGTTATTTTTTTGGAAACGGAACCACTTATTATTTAAATATTTACGTAAGATTTTAATTATGAATAGAAACAAAACACTTATCAAACTAATTAATACTTATCAAATAACCTTTGTAATACTAAGTTTATTTCTGTTTTTGGGTTGTGTTGAAGATGATGATTTTGAAGTCCCAACAGGTCTTTCCGGTATTGAAACGTATCCAAATGATCAGGCACAGTTTAATACTATAGATGCTGTGTTAGGTAATTTTGGAACAGGTTTCGGTGATCCTATTACTTATGAATTGACGGGAGATGCTGTTTCTGAAAAATATACCATGGGTTATGTCGTGTCTAGTGATGAAGGCGGGAATTTTTATAAGCAACTTATTATACAAGATACACCAGAAAACCCTACAGCCGCCATAAGTATTCAAGTGGATAAAAACCCAATGTTTACGCAATACGAGTTTGGTCGAAAAGTATTTATTAAGCTAAATGGTTTATCCGTAGGTAAAAGTAATGGTGTAATCCAATTAGGGCGATTAGAAGATGGTCAAATAGCAAGAATACCTAGTACGCAAGTATCCGAACATATAATTAGGTCTAATCAAGTCGTTCCAATTGTGGCCAAAGATGTTACTATTGAAGATTTTTCTAATGCATTAGAAAGTCAATATATTAGATTAAGCAATATTAGGTTTGATGACGCTGTAGTTGGTCAGACCTTTGCTTCAGAAAATAGCGACAGTTTTAATGGAGAACGTAGCATGTTAGATTGTTTAGGTCATTCAGTTATTTTAAGCACAAGTACATTTTCAGACTTTAAAAGCTTGCTATTGCCTGCAGATGGCGGGACAATTGATGGTGTTTTAACTCGCGATTATTATGACGATTTTTATACCATTTATATTAATTCGCCCGAAACAATACAATTTGATAATCCAGATCCTTGTCTTTAAATGGTTTTATCTGATTGAATTATAGTTGTATAATGTGATTTTTACTATGGGTACCACTTCAACTTTAGATAGTAATTTGTTAATTTTTTTTACAGAACAGGACTGTTTAAATGCTGTTCATCACACAATAAAAGGTTATATTTCGGCATATTTTGGAAGACCGATACTTCTCAATTTTAACTACTTATTTGTATAATTGGTTTAGTTTTTTTTCTGATAAAAAAATACTGGTTTATACTATAGTAGGATATGTTACTTTTGTGCATTCAGGAAACAACTTTAATAATTTATGACTCTTAATACATTCGATCAGCTTTTTTTTACGGTTTTTACAGCTTTTAAAACACGCTATAAGCAAAAAGCGAATACTATAGCCTTGTTTTATCTTTCGGCTTTACAAATAACATTGTGTTTTTTACTAGGTGTTTTTATTGCTACTTTTTTAACTAAAATGAATGCATCCACAATATCAAGTGAAAAAGCTTGGACATTATTTGTGTTGTCTGCTATTGCAATTCATTTTAAAAATTGGCTAAAATATAATGGTAAGACTAGAAAGGTTTTAAATGCTAAGTTTAATAAAAGTAAAGCGAAAGATCATAATTTAACACTATTGTTAAGTTTGCCTTTTGTGTGTTTAGTACTAGCTGTAATACTACTTCAAAGTTTATAATATTTTTTTATTATCATAAAAAAGCCCGCTAACTATAGCGGGCTTTTTTTTGTTATCAATTGTAGTTGACACTTCATGGACTCAAAACGTCTATTGGTTTATTGTTGCTATTTGGTGTGACTTTTCTTGTACATCTTTGGGTATATATTAATTCTCCTAAGTAATTGATTACTGCATATTTTAAAAGGAAGGGTAACAAAATAGACCGCTTCTTTATGTAAGTGTATATAACTAAAACTTAAAAATGTAAATCATGAAAAATCTATTCAAATTTCTATTAATCGCTTTTGTATTTGCTTCTGCATTTATAACAAAAGCACAACAGGAGGATACTAATTACTTTCAGTTATCTCCAAGAATTGGTTATGACTTTCCAAGTTATGACAATAATACCCCTTATATAGATTATAAAGGAGGTCTAGATTTAGGCTTGTCTTTAGACTATTATTGGAACTGGTTTGGTTTAGGGTTTGATTTTGATTATATCAAGAATCAATCAGAAAGCACATACCCAACAGATAATTTAACAGATGGGACTTTACCAATTTCAGATTTTAGCTTAACCGAAAATACGATAGCAAGAATTTTTTACGGTATAGGACCAAACATTCAGTTTAGAAGTCAATCTAAAAGATTTACGACAGAGATTAACACACGTTTTGGATTAGCATCTATTAAAGGAGGTCGTACCTATTTACAAAGTGTTGCACCTTCTCCTGCCTATCCTTTAAATTTCCATGCTGGTTATGATGCGTCTAGCGTGTTTACGTTTAAAGGACAAGTTCGTTTTACATATTATTTAAATGATAATTTTGGTATTAATGCTGGTGCGTATTACATGCGTCATTTTGGAGCAACAGAACTTTTTGACACACCTTTAGCAGTGTCTGCAGGATATAATCCTGTTGTTGCTGGAACGTTAGCAAATGGGCAACCAAGTAATACGGTCGATTTTAGTAACGCACAAACTAGAACAGAGCCATGTGATTGTGATATATCTTCGGTTGGACTGTTTGCAGGTGTGACTTTTAAATTCAATAAAAAAGAAAAAGTAGATGTTTGCGAGGTATGTGGAGAAGATCATATGCCAAGATGTTGTGCAACTTGTGGGTGTGGTGTTACAGTAACCGCTAGAGATAAATTTACAAACGAAACCTTGCCTTTTACAGATGTTGTACTAGCAGATTTAAACGGAAATATTGTACAATCAGGAACTACTAATACTTATGGAGTGGTTGTTTTTAATGATGTTGCAGAGGACGATTTAATTGTAAAAGGAAAATTATACAATATTAGTTTAGAGGAAACTAGTATTTCTAAGGACGAATTTAAGGCCTGTAAGAAAGATGGTAATAGTATACAAAAGGTTATTAAATACGGCGATTTAAATTTCATCTTAAAAGGGAATGTGGTAGAGTGTAATACTACCGTTGGTATTCAAGGTGTGGATATAAAACTAAGAGATAAATTAAATGCTGGTCAAAAAAACACATTGTCTGATGTTAAAGGTGAGTTTATCTTTCATTTAAAACAAGCATCAACGTATGCTTTAAACGGAAATAAAGACGGTTATTTTTCTAATGAAGTCGAGCTGACTACAAATGGGGAGGACAGAAATAAATCATTGTTTATAGATTTTGAAATGTGTGTTAACCCTTGTGGTCAAGCTATAAAATTAGATAATATTATTTTCAACTTAGGTAAATGGGATATTCTTCCTGCTGCACGTCCAGACTTAGATTATGTTGTAAAATTAATGCAAGATAATCCTACAATAAAAGTAGAAATGTCATCTCATACAGATTCTAGAGGTAGCGATCAATACAATCAAGAATTGTCTCAAAAACGAGCGCAATCTTCAGTAGACTACCTAATGTCTAAAGGTATTTCTAGAGCGCGTTTAATTGCTCGTGGAGCTGGAGAATCAGAGTTGCTTAACCGTTGTGCAGATGGCGTAACGTGCGAAGAAAATGAACATACCATTAACCGTAGAACCGAATTTAAAGTAGTGTGTTTATAAACCACTTAACAATACAAAAGAGGCTATTAGTCAATCCCAAGTCAAGGCTGTGACGCTTACAAAAAGTAAACGGTCTTGACTTATTTTAAAAATTAGAAATTATGAAAAACACATATTTAAAAAAGAAAAACAACGGTTTGAAATCAGCGTTTTTCGCAGTATTAAAATCAGTCGGAGTAACTATGATATTACTATTAGCAATGGCTTGCGGTGATAGTGATTGTGAGTATAATACTTATGATCCGTGTGGAGGCTCAGCCACTAGACCAATGGTTGATTTAATAATTTTAATAGATACAAGTGGCTCTATGGGTGCGTTTGCAACTCAAGTTAGTAATGAGGCTCAAGCAGGTATTGATGCCGCTTTAGCAGATTGCGACTCGGATTTAAGAGTCATGTATCTTGGCGTTGATGGTACATTTAATAGTACAAATTTCACGACTTCGCATAGAGATTATTTAAATGCGTTACCAGGAGCTCCATTTCCTTTAGCTGCAGATTTACCACCTTCAGGATTTTTAGGAGAGCAAGGCGCCAATGCGGTAGAGGATTTATCTAATTATTTTGATTGGAGAGACGGTGCTTGTCGTTCTATTTTTTACATAAGTGACGAGGAGTTGGATGGTTCAAGTCCAAGAGGAGATACCGCTAATGAAGATTTATCTACTGCTAATGCCATTTTAGGTGCTCAAAGTAATAGTGTAACTGTATTCTCAAATTATTTAACGTATCAAGGATTAGGGGCTTCAATTTTACAAAACTATTCAGATTTAACAACACAAACAGGAGGGTTGCTTTTTGCAACTAATAGTTTCCCTTTGCCAGCAAATTACTATGTAGACAACAATGTCTTTGGAGATATTGTATGTAACGCTTGTAATGGATGTACTAATTAATTTAACTAAACTCAAGGCTATTATAGGTTTTAGTCTTGAGTTTTAAATCCTAATAAAATGAAAAATATTTTAACATTATGCCTTTTTACGCTATTCGCCATGTCTTGTGGTGGTAGTAAAACGGTAAGGCAATCAAAAAAAGTTATAAAAGGAAATTGGGTGCTTAGTCAAGTCACACATAATCAAAAAGGAAACTATAAAATAGCGTTGTTGGATGATGCGACACAAGACTGTTTTGAAGGTAGTGTTTGGAAATTTGTACCCAATAATAATTCGGGTAATTATAGTTTAAGTAATACCAGTTGTGGTGATCAAGCTAGATATTTTGTTTTTACTATAAAGGAGATTGATAAAACGACAGGACTTTATAATTTTCTGCTAAAACCTACAAACTATAAAGGTAAAAGCCAGACCAATCACGGTTTTAGGATGTCATTAACGCAATTGTCAGACACTAACATGCAGTGGCAACAAACAATTAATGTTGACGGAAAACCATTTACATTAAATATGAATTTTTTAAAACAATAAAATCATGAAAACAATACTAAACAAAAGCATAATGTTTATAATAGCAGTTGTGTTAACTATAAATTTTACAAGTTGCAACGCAACAAAAAATGCTAATAACAAACAAAAAGGCGCTGTAATTGGTGCAGCTGGAGGCGCTGTAGTTGGAGGGATACTTGGTAATAATATAGGAAGTGGTGGCAAAGGGACAGAAGGTGCAATTATTGGAGGTGTTTTAGGTGGCGTTGCAGGCGTGTTGCTGGGTAATAAAATGGATAAACAAGCACAGAAGATTGAACAAGAAATTCCAGGTGCAACAGTAGAGCGTATTGATGATGCAATACTAATTACATTTGACGAAAATAGTGGAGTGTATTTTGAAACTGGAGAAAAATATTTAAACACTGCTTCAAAACAAAATTTAGACAAATTGGTAAATGTATTAAGAGAATATCCAGATACAGATGTTTTTGTCGAAGGGCATACTGATGATGTGGGATCTGCTGCTTCTAATTTTACGTTATCCAAGTTTAGAGCGCAGTCCGTAACTAGTTATTTACATTACGATAAAGGTATTGATGTTAATCGTATTTCAACAAATTGGTTTGGAGAAACGCAACCCGTTTTTGATAATACAACCGCTTATGGGCGTGCAAAAAACAGACGTGTTAATATCACTATTAAGCCAAATCAAAAAATGATTCTTGATTCTCAAAATAATTAAATAACTTGATACAATGAAATATATAACAGCAGTAATACTCATGGTCCTAATTCTGTCGTCTTGTAAAGATGCAACTAACGGATTAACAAAAAGCTTAGCGCTAGAAATGATAAAAGCTTGTGAGGCTGACAGGCCTGTCCAAGTAGAAAAACTAATGTATGTTGGTAATATGACTTTTCATAATGGAGGTACTAGTTTAACCGAATTAAATTATTTGAAAAAATTAGCAAAAAAAGGAGTCATAAAGTTAGATTCCATATCATCCACAAAACAAGAAATGTCAAGTAGCACAAGGATTAATACAGTCTATAATATTGATATTTCAGATGCAAATAAAAAATATATTATTAGACAAAAAGATAATACGGTTTATGTAAATCTAGTTTATAGTGAAGTGCAAGATGTTGAATCTATCACATTCAAAAACGAGGCAAGAGCAGATGTTGTCGCTAATTTTAAAAAAGTAGAAACACCATTTTACGATAGAGATTTTGTTAGAGTCTCTAATTTAAAAGATAAACCGGAATTGTTTTCTAAAACAGTCTCTTTCCATAAACAAAATAAAAGTGGATGGATGAGTTGTCATCTAAAAGGAAATTAAGTTAAAAAATATATGTTACTAACTAAAATACTACCTTAGTAATCTAGCTATTAATTAAAACCAACTATAAAATGAAGAATTTAACAACAAAATCACTACTAATTATTGTTTTAGTCCTTTCTTTTTTGCTCTTTCAGGAGTGTAATAATAAAGAGTGTGCATTTGGAGATCCCACAGATCTAATAACAAATGCAGAAGCAGATGCTTTGGAGGAAAATTATAAAAATAAGTATCAAAATTTACCAGAGATAATTGCATCAAATAATGGTGTTATGCCTCAAGATGTTAGGGATATCTGGTTTGATTTAGAAACACTTCAAAATTATTTAAACTTTGTAAAAGAAGAATCTGATAATTTAGAATATGAAAACCCAGGAATTAGAGTGTATTTTGGAGCAAAAAAAACAGATGGAAAATTAAAAAACACAGTGTTTTTTACGCCAACTAATCGCGAAACAACAAGACAAGGGGATGATGAGAATAATAACTCTTATAAAATTAAGTCTTTAAACTATGGTAATGCTGGTATGCCTCCAAAAGAATTTGAAGGAGGGAATTAAGAATGATTACAACCACAAGTATAATTATAATGGTAATTCAAATTGCAGCTTTAATAGCAGCGATTTTGAATTGGAAAAAATATAGAAATACAAAAGAAAAATACTTTTTATTTTTCTTGGTATATATTGTGTTTAATGAAATCGCGGGCTTTTTTATCGGTGGAGAAAATCTTTATATTTATAATATTTTTACTATTGTTTCTGTGTCTTTTTACTTGTTCTGGTTTCATCAAATTTTAAAAAATAAAACCCTTATTAAATGTTTTGGGTTAGTGTTTTTGTGTACAATAATTTATTCGGCAGTCACTCAAGATTTTTGGGGGTCATTATGGGTTTTTCCTTTTATTCCATCCAGTATAATCATTATCGTTTGTTCTACTTTATTTTTTAATAACTTCCTAAATAATAAAAAAGCCATAAATTATATTGACTCTCAGCAGTTTTGGATGGTGACAGGTATTCTTATTTTTTATATCGGTTTTTTGCCATTAGCACTTACATGGGGGTTAATAGATTTAAGATCGGTATCTTTTAGAATTATAATAATGCTATTAAACCTGATACTTTACGGGTGTTATATTAAAAGTTTTTTATGCTTGAAACAGGACTAAATATTAATAATGTTGTTGTAATACTAAGCGTCATTGCTTTATTGATTGTTTTGTGTGCGGTATTTTTGTTTACCACTTTCAATAACCGTAAAAACAAACTTATCCAAGAGCAATTAGAAACTAAATTAAATAATCAAAAACGACAACACGAGCTGGAACTTAATGCGCTTAGAGCACAAATGAATCCACATTTTGTACACAATTCGCTTAATGCAATTCAATATTATATTCAGCTAAACGAAGTTGAAAAAAGTGAAGATTACCTATCTAAATTTTCAAAATTAATGCGACAATTTTTTGAGTATTCTCGAAAAGAACGCATTTCGGTAGCGCATGAGATTTCGCTTTTAAAAAATTATTTAGATATAGAAAAGCTTCGTTTTGAAGACGATTTTGACTTTCAATTAAATATAGATAAAGCATTGGATACACAAGATTTATTTTTGCCTCCAATGATTTTACAACCTATTGTAGAAAACGCCATTAACCATGGTATCTTTCATAAAAAAGGAAAAGGAGAAGTTAGTATTGACTTTGTGAGTATCAATGATTATAGTTTTAAAGTTGAAATTACAGATGATGGAATAGGTATTAATAAGTCTAAACTTATGAATGCCAAAAAGAAACAAACGCATACAGAACATTCTAGTTTTGTGTTAGAAGAGCGTTTGACTTTACTAAAGGATAGTAAGCATTGGGATGTCGCGTTTACAATTCAGGATCGTGCAGATACATCCGATAAAACAGGAACCAAAGTCACCTTGATTTTTAAGGAAGGCTTAAATGAAGACGATTATGACCATTAAAACCATATTAATAGACGATGAGCGTAAAGCGTTAGCTATTTTAAAAAATAAGCTTGAACGTTTATGTCCTAATGTTCAAATAATAGCAGAAAGCCAAAGCCCAAAAGAAGGGATTGAGTTAATTAAAAGCCTAAAACCAGACTTGGTGTTTTTAGATATTGCAATGCCAGAATTAAGTGGGTTTGATGTATTAAAGCAATTTGAAAATCCTGATTTTGAAATCATTTTTGCAACAGCTTTTGATAATTATGCTATTGAAGCTATAAAGCATTGCGCTATTGGTTACTTGGTTAAACCTATAGATAATAAAGACCTGGTAGAAGCTGTGGCTAATGCCGAAAACAATATTGGTGATAAATCTGCGCTTCAAAAAAACAAGCAGTTAATTGAAAACTTAGGGGTGCAAACGTTTCAAAAAAAGAAAATTATAATTCCGTCTGTGGAAGGCTTAGAGTTTATTAAAATTGAAAACATTGTGCATTGCGAAGGCGAAGCGGGTTATACTAAAATTCATTTAAAAGAGGGTAGGCCATTATTAAGCTCCAATAGTATTGGGCATTTTAATAAATTATTAGAGCATAGCGACTTTTATTTAGTACATAAATCACATTTAATAAACTTAAGTTATATAGAAAAATACCTGAATGAAGGTTATGTAATCTTGACTGGAAATGCAAAAATTCCTGTCTCGCGTAATCGCAGACAGGAATTTTTAGATCAGCTTAAAAGCTAATATATTACTGTACAGTTAACGTGTACTGTGGTGTTTTATTTAATGGGCAAAAGTATGTGTATTCTCCTTTTACTAATGTTGTTGCGCTAGACGTTTGCGTTTCTCCATCCTTAACAACACTAGTTACGTAAGCAGTTTTAATGTGGTTTTCTGGGTTAGAAGCATCAGCACCTTTTTTAATTAGTACAAATCCAACATCTGTTCCAACCGCGTTATTTGCTATTTCAAAAATATAAGTACCTTCACTTATAGTTAATCCTTTTTGAGTAAACTCACCCGTAGTTTGCTCTAATGCTACTGTTTTTACAGCATCATGTTTCATCATTTTGTCTTGTGCATTAACAGATACTAAAAGTGTTAATGTCATTACTAAAGTTGCGATTAATTTTTTCATTGTTATTTATTTTTAAGGTTATAATTAATTAAGATATTACTGTTTCTAATGGTTGTGCTACTGGAAAATCTACAGGGACTTGTGTTGTATTATGGATGTAGTTAGAGATTGTTTTATCACCAACTAAAGCAATAACATCAATTAAGTTTCCGTGGTTATAACCAGTGTCTAAAAAGTTGTTTAAAATTGTAGCGTCTGTTTTTCCTCTGGTTTCTGTAATGTTTTTGGCTAAAGCAGCTAAAGCATTAAATTTAGTATCAAAAGAGGCTTTTCCTGCTCTTAATTCTAAAATTTGGTCGTCTGTAAAACCATTCATTTTACCAATTGCAGTGTGTGCAGATAAACAGTAAATGCAACTGTTTACTTCACTTACAGCAAGATTTACTACTTCTTTTTCTTTAGCTTTTAAAGAAGTCTTTGCATTTGCAAAATTCAAGTAGTTTTCTAAAGCGGTTTCGCTATTAGCATACGTTGCATATAAATTTGGTACAAATCCTACAGCTTTTTCTAATTGGTCAAAAATAGCTTGATTGGTTGCGTTTACTTCGTCTCTTTTAAGTGCTTTAATAGGTGTCATAATCTTATGTTTTTAATGTTGTGTTTTTATATAATTGAATTGTCAATAATTCCTTTGTTGATTTCTGCATCACAATAGTAATCGTGTAATTGTTTATGCTCACAATGTTCTTGCGGATTGATAGATTTGGTTAGCTTTCTTTTTGCTTTTGTAAAGATTTCAATTAGATTGAATATAGATATGGTCGTTTTCATAATGCTCTTGTTTTTATATTACAGTGCAAAGATGCGACGCGAAAGCGGGTTTTAAAACGACGATATTACCTTAGTAGTTGTCGATTTTTCCCAAATTGTATTTTTGTGAAGAAATAAAGGCCTTAAATAAAGTTTATAAACCCTTTTTAAAGTCAGAAAGGGTAATGCTAGTTTGTTTTTTAAACAATCTGCTTAAGTGTGAAGCATCCTCAAAACCAATATCGTAAGCAATTTGCTTAGCAGTTTTGTCAGTATACATTAATTGACGTTTGGTTTCTAATACTAAACGCTCATGAATAATCTTTAAAGGACTTTGTCCCGATTTAGCAAAGCTATTGGATAGCGTTTTTGGAGACTTAAATAATTTTTCTGCGTAAAAACTAACTTGATGGGCTTCTTTAAAATGGGTTTCTACTAATAAGTTATACTGTCTTAATGTTTCGTCAGTAGCTTTATTAAGTGGCGCAGATGGTGTTTCGTTTTTAAGTAAACGTGTGGTCTTTATTATAAATCGTGCTAATAACATTCTAAGCATTTCGGCCTGAATAGTATCTTCTGTTTCAATTTCATCTAAAAACATATCATGGAGCACATTAAATTTGTGTTGCTCATTTTCGTTTAAAGAAATCACCGGAATAGTATCATTCCCAAAAAATAAAACACCAGCACAACCCACCTCTTTGTCATGGTCTTTTATGCAATAAAACTCTTGGTTAAATTGATAGACTACGCTATCGTCCCCATCAATGTATTTAAAATTTTGGATAGGCGTTAAGGATAATATTTGATGCGGTTTTAAAACCAAAGGGACGCCATCCACTTCTGCAGTAATGGTATTACTACCAGTAAGAATAAAGGTATAAAGCCCAATTTGCTTTGAGGTTGTAAACTGTTTTAAAAGACTTTGGTCAGAGATTTTTAATGTTCCGTTAGTGGAAAACTCTGTAAATGTTTTTAGCATAAGTATATAGTCTGATAAAGTAAGGCTACATTACATTTAAAAATAAATTTCTTGAGCCAATCTAAACGTATTGGCATGTGCCTCTACAATGGTTTTAATGTCTGGACTATAACCGCCGCCCATACTACACATGACTGGTATGTTGTTAGCTTTACAGGTTTCTAAAACAAATTGATCACGTGCTTTACAGCCTGTCACGGTTAGTCCTAATTTGCCTAGTTTGTCTGTAGCAATAACGTCTACACCGCATAAATAATAGATAAAGTCGGGTTTAAATTTATTAATTAGTTTGGGCAATGTGTCATGTAAAATCGAAAGATATTCCGTGTCTCCAACATTATTTTCTAAAGCAATATCCAAATCACTTTGTTCTTTTTTAAACGGATAATTATGTTTTCCGTGCATTGAAAAAGTAAACACAGAAGGATCATCCTTAAATATTTGGGCAGTCCCGTTACCTTGATGTACGTCCAGATCGACAATTAAAACACGTTTTGCGAGTCCTTTTTTTTGAAGAAATCGGGCGCCAATGGCTTGATCATTTAACATGCAAAAGGCTTCTCCACGATTAGTATAGGCATGATGTGTTCCGCCAGCAATATTCATAGCAACACCATATTTTAGAGCAAATTCACTAGCTTTTATGGTGCCGTCTGCAATTACTATTTCACGTTCAATTAAAACCTCACTCAACGGAAACCCAATTTTACGCGCAGCACGCTGATCCAATGTAATATTAAGCAAGTCGTAAAAATACTCGGGATCATGGACTGCCAGTATTGGTGCTTCGTTTAGCATTCTATTAGGTTCAAAAAAATTAGACTCAGTACAAGTGCCTTCGTGTTTTAACTGTGCAGGAAGCAACTCGTATTTTAGCATCGGAAACCGATGTCCTTCAGGCAATGGATGACAATAAATAGGATGATAGGCTATTTTAAGCATAAGTAAATTGACAGTTTAAGTTTTAAATTTAGGGTTTAGTAGGTTCAAAAAAAAATTAAGTGCGTTTTAAAAATTTAGCATCTTCTTAACAACTTATCGTATACCTTTGTACTTTAAATTAAAGTATAACATGGCAAGATTTAGCGTTTTAGTTATTTCTCTTTTAATAGGGTTGTCTACCTTCTTCACTTCTGAAGTTGAGGTCGCTGCTGTCGTGCAAAATACTTTTCCACAACATACAGTACAAGCTAGTGCAGCCTTAAATTCTCAAGGTATAATTGTAAATACTCAAATTGATCTTACAGTTAACGTACAGGCAGAAGACAGCATTACTTTTTTTAAGCAACTTGCTTTTGTAAATGCAGTTAGTAAGGAGCAGCAAGAAAATTTCTTGGTGTATCAAAAAACTAGCACGTCTATTGATGTTGGATTGTCTAAAACACAGATTATTTACCCTTTTCATTGGTTTACATAAGCGCAATACGTTTTTATTAACTATTGCAACGCTTGTCTTTTACGTAAAGATAACGTGTTGATTTCTTATACATTAAATCAAAACAGTAAAACAATGAAAATTTCATTCTCATTACTAGCTATATTAGTAACATTAAGCGTATTCGTACCTTTTTTTATATTCATCTTTAAAGGTTTAAATAACACTACAAAAACAAAGCATAAAGCAGAAAATCTACTAAAATCTAATGGGTTTAAGTACAATCAAAAAGAGGTTTGGAACAATAAATTTATCGGTTTAACCGAAGATAAAAAAGTACTATCCTATGTCGCTTTTAAGCCAGACGAAAACCAAGTGCTTAATTTAGAGCTGTCCGAAATCAAGTCATGCGAAGTCATTTCTGATTATAAAAAAGACATAGATAAAATAACAAGATTAAAGCATTTAGATTTAAAAATCTGGTTTTATACACCTAACAAAGAAGCTGTAGTTATTAGCTTTTTTGATACAGATGAAGCCTTTACAGAAGATTATGAAGCACGAAGAATAGAAAACTGGAAAGACATTATTGATAATAACTTAAAGGTTACAGTCAATGCTAAAATGGCATCTTAACGTATTAAATTAGTCTTATTAAAAGCATCAATCTATAAGCTAGATTGATGCTTTTTTTATTTATGTAGTTTTAACTGTATGCGTTTACGCGGCACATCTACTTCTAAAACTTTAACAATTACTTGTTGGTGTAAATGGACATGCTCATTAACATCTTTTACAAAACTTTCGGATAGGTTAGAGACATGTATTAAACCACTTTCTTTAATTCCGACATCTACAAAACACCCAAAATTAGTAATATTATTCACTATTCCTGGTAATAATTGTCCAGCAACTAAATCGGTTATTGTTTTAATGTTTTGATTAAAAGTAAATACTTTAGCCTCTTCTCTAATGTCTAATCCTGGCTTTTCAAGTTCTTTAATAATATCTTCTAAGGTTAGTAAACCAACAGTATCAGTACAATAATTTTTTAAATCTATTTTTTTAAGTAACTCTTGATTGCTAATCAAATCATTTAAAGTGACCTTTAAATCTTTGGCCATTTTTTCGACTATATTATAACTTTCAGGATGCACTGCCGAGTCGTCTAACGGATTTTTGGCCTCTCTAATTCTTAAAAAAGCAGCGCCTTGTTCAAACGCTTTTCCGCCTAAACGGGGTACTTTTTTTATCGCATTTCGGCTAGTAAAAACACCGTGCTCATTTCTGTAGTTAAATATGTTTTCTGCTAGTTTTGGACCAATACCAGAGACATAGCTTAGTAAAGATGTACTTGCAGTATTGATGTTTACACCAACACTATTTACGCAGTTTTCTACCACAACATCTAGTTCTTTCTGTAGTTTGCTTTGATCCACATCATGTTGGTATTGTCCAACACCAATAGATTTAGCATCAATTTTTACCAGTTCTGCTAAAGGGTCTTGCAGGCGTCGTCCAATGGAGACACTTCCTCTAACAGTGACATCATAATTAGGAAACTCGTCTCTTGCAATTTTGGATGCGGAATAAATACTTGCTCCAGCTTCGCTAACCACAAAGACTTGTATGTCATTTTTAAATTTTATTTTTTTAACTAACGCTTCCGTTTCTCTGGATGCTGTTCCATTACCAATAGCAATAGCTTCAATGTTGTAAGCTTCAGTTAAAGTGGAAAGCTTTTTAATGGCACCAATGCTATCACTTTTTGGAGGATGCGGATATATGTTTTCGTTATGTAATAAAACCCCTTGTGCATCTAAGCAGACTATTTTACAGCCTGATCTAAAACCAGGATCAATCGCTAATACTCGTTTTTCGCCTAAAGGCGAACCCAATAATAGTTGTTTTAAGTTTTTTGCAAATACCGAAATAGCAGATTCATCCGCCTTCTCTTTCGCTTTTTGTAACGCTTCGTTGCTTAAAGATGGGAATAATAGTCGTTTGTAAGCGTCGCTAATGGCTAGCTCAATCTGATCTGCGCAGGCATTTTCGCTTTTAATAATACGTCTATCAATATTTTCTAACGCCTTTATTTTATCTATTTCAATTTTTACTCGAATAAACCCTTCTTTTTCAGCTCTTAAAATGGCTAATAATCTGTGCGAAGGGATGCGACTTAATGCTTCTTCCCACTCAAAGTAGTCTCTAAATTTTTGAGCATTTTCGTCCTCTTTTTTCGTTTTTACCACTTTCGTGGAAATCATAGCATAACGTTCCAATTGGTTACGTAAATTATTACGAATATCTGTTCGCTCGTTAATCCACTCTGCAATAATATGTCTTGCACCTTCCAAAGCGTCGTCCACTGTTTTAACGTCGCCTTTTACGTATTTAAATGCGATAGATTCCACATCGTTTGCATTTTGAGACATGATAATTTTCGCTAAAGGTTCTAACCCATTTTTTCTTGCAGTTTCTGCCTTAGTTTTTCTGCTTTTTTTAAACGGTAAATATAAATCTTCAAGCGTTGTTAAGTCAGTACAAGCTTTGACCTTGACTTGTAAAGCATCAGTTAAAACACCTTGCTCTTCAAGTGCTTTTAATATTGCTTTTTTTCTTTTTTCTAAGGCTTCAAATTCTTCTTTATATTTTACAATATCTCCAATTTGAACTTCATCTAAATTTCCAGTTGCTTCTTTTCTATATCTCGAAATAAACGGTATTGTTGCATCTTGATTAAGCAAGTCTACCGTATTTTTTACAGATGTTTCAGGTAGTCTGGTTTTAGATATTATATATTTTAGCATGTATTATGGCGCTGTTTTGGTCTTGTTAATTATGACAATTATACTTTTTCAAATAACATATTAACGGTGCGTCGTTTACCTTTTACACTAATGGAATAGCTCCATTGCATGGCAGTAGTAGACTGTTTAGTTATTTTTATGTTATGGTTTTTAATCATTCCTGACTTGTTTTCGGCTCTTAACGTAATATGTGTTATGCCTGTTTGCTGGTCTGTTTTTAAAAATTTAAACCATAAGTTACGGTAACCGAAAGAGCAATTAAGATCGTTTATAGAATAAGAACCACTATTGCTGGTTGGTTTAAATTCCCAAATACTATCTTTAAAACATTGATTAGTAGCGTCATTAAAAAGTACAATCGTGTCAAAAAGATTTGGGTCTTGATAGGCTACTGTTTTTAATAACCAATTATCAGATAGCGAGAATGGCGGTGTTGATTTGACTTCTTGTTTAGTTTTACAAGACATTACAGCAAATAGAGCAAGTAATATTATTGTTTTAAATTTCATCTTAGATAGGTTAAGCTTTGTTTTTGATACTGGGGGCTTTTTTTTATACTTTTTAAGCACAAAAAAAGACCTTATTATAAAATTTAATAAGGTCTGGTAATATATTTAACTCTGTGTAAATTTCCGAATAAAATCGAAATTAATTCTAGTTTTCGCCAGATTGCATTTTTGCATCGTTAATCATCTTCTCATTTGGTAAAATAGCGACATTTACACGTCTATTTTTTGCACGCCCTTCGGCAGTACTATTATCATTAGTTGGTTGTAGTTCTCCAAACCAATTGGTTGTAAAACGGGCACTACTCAATCCTTGACTTGTTAGGTAATTGGTCACTGCATTAGCTCTGTTTTTTGATAATATCAAGTTGTTTTCTTCGCTACCAACACTATCTGTGTGTCCCACAACTAAAATATTAGTGTCTGGATACTCTTTAAAAACGCCAACAAGTTTATTTAGTGATTCTTGAGATTTTGCATTGACACCATATTTTGCAGTGTCAAAATAAACACCACTATTTTCGTCAAAAGTAATTACGATACCTTCGTCAACACGCTCTACGACAGCTCCAGGGATTTCTTCTTCGATCTGTTGTGCTTGCTTGTCCATTTTGTTTCCTATTAAGACTCCTGCACCTCCACCAACAACACCTCCAATAACAGCTCCAAGTTCTCCGTTACCACCTTTTCCAACGTTGTTACCAATTATAGCACCTAATATAGCGCCTCCAGTTGCGCCTATCACGCCTCCTTTTTGTTTGTTATTTGCATTTTTTACACTGCTACAGCTTGTAAAACTAATTGTTAATACTAGTGTAAGTGCGCTGATTGTTATTTTATTAAATATTGATTTCATAGGTTTTATAGTTTTGAAAAGTTCATGTTAATTGTAAAAGGAGCTCCGTCTACGGTAATTGTTTGTTGCCACATCATGTTAGTGTCAGAAAGTTGTGCTAGTTTTAGTCTAAAGCCTTGATTGCTTTCGCTTTTACCTTTTGCATCCGTTGGCTTTAAAAGAAAGTTGTATAAACCAGTTGCTTCATCTATTTCTTGAATAGTAAAGTTGAAGTTGCGTGTGCCAGCATTACAAGCTGTTTTATCTATAGTGTAAGTCCCAGAATAATTATTTGGAATGAATTGCCACGTGCTTTGTTCAAAGCATGCTTTGGATACATCATTAAAAAGGGATACTTTATAAGTGCCTGCTTGACTGTAGTTAATGGTGTTTAACACCCATTCTCCTTTTATAGTCTGTCTTGATTCTTTGACTGTTTTTGAAGCGCCGCAGCTTAACAGTAAACTTAAAAATAAGACGGTTACAATTTGTTTCATAATATTAGATTTGATTATGATACAAAGATGCAACCCTCTTTAAGGTTTGGTATTACATGATTATTTTCATGCTTTATATAATTTCCATTTTACCTAAAGTAATGACTTGTTTTTGTGAGTTTTATTTAACTAAAAATCAAATTTGAAAAGAGAATACAAACCGTTTTTTTTATCATAATTACCTAGAAGGTAACTAGAATTGTATTTAAATAAAGTTTGTAAATTAGGATTATTAAAAGCATTGTTGTCTTGCTTAAAGTTTTGAATTTTATCAAAATCGTTTAAAGGAATATGTCCTTTTATATGATTTAGATTGTCGTCAAATAAACAACTAATTCGTGTTGACTTTGTTTGTGAGTAATTATAAAGGTTATTAGTTAATAGCCCAAATGCTATACCGCCAACTAACCCAAAATTAACCATTGCAAAATTATTGCCGGCAATTTCTTTACTAGCACCAAGAGTTATAATTAATTGGTCGTTTTTTGTATACGCTGTAATTCCAATTTTTGATTGTGTAATTTTTCTTAGAAATTTAGAATTTTTTTCAAGTTCTCTGTAATTGTCAAACTCGCCTCCTTCTTGAATTATCGGCGTGTTTTTAAAGTCTATTTTATCTTCTTTGTTAATTTGAAACGTTTTTAAAAGCGTTAAGTTTTTTAGATTGTAAGCGCTAAAACTTAAGTGGTCTAAAGTTGAATAGATAGTTAAAAGTTTGTCGTTGTATATAAACGAGTTGGAGTTGGCACCTCTATGACTCTCATTAAAACCAGTGTTTATTATATTTTGAAAATTATAAGTATTAGTTTCTAAATCTAAGCTTATAATATAAGTAGATTTATCAAAAAGATTACTTGTTATAGTAAGGGTATTGTTATTTAGATATAGTTTAGTAATAGCATTTGTTTGTTCTAAACTATTAGGTACGTTATTATTAATGATCTCTATTGTAGAATAAGACGGATTGCCAAATAGCAATGGGTAAAGTGGGTAGTCTTGATCAATATTATTAACAATGTTTTCTTTAGATAAATCATATTCAAAAGATTGTATTACTCCTTTTTCTGTTATAGTTAAGGTTTTTAATACGTCATTTTTTTTACTAACTGTAAGGAGGTGTATTTTGTTTTTACGCACCAGGAATTCAACTATTTTTTCTTTGTCTAGCTTAATATTTAAGTCTTCTGTAATATTGAATTTATTTGTAATAAAATTTATAGAAACCGAACTAAAATGCGTTTTGTTGGTGTTGCTAAAAAAGAGTGTGTAAGTATCATTGTTATAAATTGCACCAATAATAACTTTTCCTTTTTTGGGGATTTTGATGTTATTTATAGATCCAATTAATGCTTTGTTTTGGTTGTATAGTTTCCCAAAGACTACTTTTCTGTTAGTGAAAAATAAAACAATATCTTTTGTGTCTTCATTTACTAAAGGGATTATATCACGTGGATTTAAAAAATCAGATTCTGTTTTTATATTACTAATTAGCCACTCTTCTTGAGCATAGGTGTTTATGCTTGACAAACAAAAAAGGATTAAAAATAAATATCTCATAATTTAGGTATTAGTAATAATGTGGTATTAGTGAAGTTTGCTAAATGATATAATTGTAAAAGCTAAAATGCCTATGGGTATTAATCCGGAAATTATACCATAGGCAATTTGTTTTTTTTAAAAATAATTTGCACTAATTGGTGCTAGTGGTAAGCATAATAAAAACCCAAAACCATGCGCTATTATTTTAGTAAATAATACTCCTAATAGTGCAATGATTGCACAGATAAAAACACCAATTAAAAAATCTAAAACAGGTTTTAAGACCATTAACTAATGTGCAACCCATTATTTACTGTAGCATCATCGGGATTTACAAATACTAATTTACCTTCAGCGTTCTCAGTCATTAAAATCATACCTTGACTTTCAACACCACGTAGTGCTCTTGGCGCTAAATTAACCAAAACGGTTACTTTTTTACCAATGACATCTTCAGGTTTAAAGTGTTCTGCTATTCCAGATACGATGGTTCTGACATCAATACCAGTATCTACTTTTAATACTAAAAGCTTTTTTGCTTTCGGCATTTTTTCAGCTTCTAAAATAGTTCCAACACGCAGATCTAATTTAGTAAAGTCATCAAAATTAATTTCTTCTTTTTGTGGCTCGACTATTTTATTAGCAGCTTCGTTTGCTTTTTTGCTAGCTTCCAATTTGTCTAACTGTACTTGTATTTGCTCGTCTTCAATTTTACTAAATAATAGCTCACCTTTTTCTATTTGGTGTGCTGCAGGTAGTAATACGTCTTTAGTAGAAATATCACTCCAAGCATTTTCTGTAGTATTAAGGATTGTTTTTAGTTTAGTAGATGTAAATGGCAAAAATGGTTCTGATAAGGTTGCTAAAGCGCTAGCTATTTGAAGCGCAACATACATGATGGTTTGTGTTCTAGCTTCGTCAGTTTTTATTAGTTTCCAAGGTTCTTCATCTGCTAAGTACTTGTTTCCAAGTCTAGCAAGATTCATTAACTCTTGTCCTGCCTCTCTAAAACGGTAACGCTCTAAAGAGCTTTCAATAACTGCAGGGTATGCTTTTACCGTTGCTAAAGTTTCTTGGTCAATTACTGAAAAAGCAGAAGGTGTAGGGACTACGCCTCCGTAATATTTGTTAGTTAAAACAACCACACGGTTAATAAAATTTCCGAAGATTGCTACTAGCTCGTTATTGTTTCTTGCTTGAAAATCTTTCCAAGTAAAATCGTTGTCTTTAGTTTCTGGTGCATTTGCTGTTAAAGCGTAACGCAAGACGTCTTGTTGATTCGGGAAATCTTGTAAGTAGTCTGGTAGCCAAACCGCCCAGTTTTTAGAAGTCGATAGTTTTTTACCTTCTAAGTTTAAAAACTCATTGGCAGGTACATTATCAGGTAAAATATAGCTTCCTTCTGCTTTAAGCATAGCAGGGAAAATAATACAATGGAAAACAATATTATCCTTACCAATAAAGTGTACTAATTTAGTGTCTTTATCTTTCCAGTATGGTTCCCAATCTTTTCCTTCTCTAGCAGCCCATTCTTTAGTAGATGAGATGTAACCAATTGGCGCATCAAACCAAACATAAAGTACTTTTCCTTCGCCTCCAGGCACAGGTACAGGAATACCCCAGTCTAAATCTCTAGTTACGGCTCTTGGTCTTAGTCCATCATCGATCCATGACTTACATTGTCCGTAAACGTTAGATTTCCAATCTTTTTTATGGCCTTCTAAAATCCATTCCTTTAAAAACGCTTCATGTTTGTTTAAAGGTAAAAACCAGTGTTTTGTTTCCTTTAATGTTGGTACGTTTCCTGTGATAGCAGATTTAGGATTAATTAAATCTGTAGCGTTATGACTAGTTCCACAGTTTTCACATTGGTCACCATAACTCTCTTCATTTCCACATTTTGGACATGTTCCTACTACAAATCTATCCGCTAAAAACTGATTAGCTTCTGCATCATATAATTGTTCTGATACTTCTTCAACAAATTCATTTTTATCATATAAGGTTGTAAAAAACTCAGAAGCAGTATCATGATGTATTTTGGCAGATGTACGCGAGTAATTGTCAAAAGTAATACCGAATTCTTCAAAAGAATCTTTTATAATTTTATGATATCTGTCCACAATTTGTTGCGGAGTAACGCCTTCTTTTTTTGCTTTTATAGTAATTGGCACACCATGCTCATCACTACCGCAAATAAAAGCAACATCGTTACCCGTTAATCGTTTGTATCTAGCATAAATATCTGCTGGCACGTACACACCTGCTAAATGGCCGATATGTATTGGTCCGTTAGTGTAAGGTAATGCAGCAGTAATTGTATATCTTTTTGACATCTTTATTTTCTTTTGAAGCCGTAAAAATACGCAATTTGATAGCCATTTAGAAAAAAAATGTAATTTTACAATATGGCAAAAAAGAGATTACTACTGATTATGTGTTGTGCTATTTTTTTCTTCGGAAATAATGCAGCGTCAGCACAAAATAAAACTGAAACTAAATTGATACAACCACCTTATTTAAAAGCAGGAGATACTGTTGCTATTGTTGCACCTTCTGGTGTTTTAAAAAATAGAAATGACGAAGTTAATCGCGCTAAAAAACTTTTAGAAAGCTGGAAGCTTCATGTTGTAATTGGTAAAAACGTATTTAGTCAGGCAGATCATTTTGCGGGGACAGATCAAGAACGTTGCGAAGATTTTCAGAGGGCTTTGGATGACCCTAAAATAAAAGCTATTTGGTCTGCTCGTGGCGGTTATGGTACCGTAAGGATTTTAGATAAATTAGATTATACTCAGTTTTTAAAACAACCAAAGTGGGTTATTGGGTATAGTGATATTACTGCGCTACATAATCAAATACATAATTTAGGAGTGCAAACTTTGCACGCTATAATGGCTGTTAGTTTACCTTCTAATTTATCCGATATTGAGCAAAGTATTGCCACCTTTAAAAACACCATTTTTGGTCAGCCTTTAAGTTACACTTTAAAAGGGTCTACCTATAATAAAACGGGAGAAGCAAAAGGACCTTTAGTAGGTGGTAATTTAACTATTTTACATACCATGTTAGGGTCTAAAGAAAGTATGGACACCTCAGGAAAGATTTTGTTTATTGAAGAAATTGGCGAGTATAAGTACCATATAGATCGTATGTTACAAAGTTTAAAGCGTGCAGGGTACTTTGATAATTGTAAAGGTGTAATTGTTGGAGATATGAGCAGAATGCGAAAAAACACAACACTCTGGGGGACGTCTATTGAGCAATTAATTTTGGATGCGTTGTCCGATTATGATTTTCCGATTGCATTTAACATGCCAGCAGGACACGAAAAAGATAACAGAGCATTAATCCTAGGTCGAGACGTCTCATTAAAAGTTGAGAAAACTAAATCGACAGTAGTATTTGACCAATAGATGGCTAGTCATAATGAGCTTGGAGAAAAAGGCGAACAATTAGCAGTAGATTTTTTAATAGACAATAAGTATGCTATTTTAGAACGTAATTACCGTTTTAATAAAGCTGAAGTTGATATTATCGCTCAAAAAGAAGATGTTTTGGCAATAATAGAAGTCAAAACAAGATCAACATCTACTTTTGGTAATCCTCAAGACTTTGTAAAACCCAAACAAATACAACGTTTAGTCACAGCTGTAGATCACTATGTATCATCCAATAAATTAGATGTTGAGGTCCGTTTTGATATTATTGCAATTGTAAAACAGAATAAGCAATTTAATATCGAGCATTTAGAAAATGCCTTTTATCATTTTTAAACAATAACTGACAAAGTATCGCGCTAATACATTGGCTCACTTTTTGCTATCTTTATAATATCAACTTTAAAATTAAAAGAATATGTTTTCAGGACAAATGGGGTATTTTATACTAATCGGAGCTATAGGTTTAATTAGCTCTTTAGTAAGCGGTAAACTTAAAAGTAAGTTTGCGTTTTACTCTAAAGTACATTTACGCAACGGAATGACAGGAGCGGAGATTGCAAGAAAAATGCTTGCCGATAATGGAATAAGAGATGTAGAGGTTATTTCTGTAAAAGGACAATTAACAGACCACTATAATCCAACAAATAAAACCGTTAATTTAAGCGAGGTTGTTTATGGTCATGCCAATGCAGCAGCAGCAGCAGTAGCAGCTCATGAGGTTGGTCACGCTGTACAACACGCCACAGCTTACAGTTATTTAACCATGCGTTCTAAATTAGTGCCAGTGGTACAAGTCACATCAAAAATGTCACAATGGGTTATTATGGGAGGATTGGTCTTAATGGCAAGTCAAGCTATGGGCGCAGCAGGACAATATGTAGCCATTGCTGGTTTAGTAATGATGGGTTTTGCAACCTTATTTAGTTTTGTAACACTGCCGGTAGAGTATGATGCAAGTAACCGTGCATTAGCTTGGTTAAAGGCTAAAAATATGGTGACGCCAGAAGAGTATAAAGGCTCTGAAGATGCACTTAAATGGGCAGCCAGAACCTATTTGGTAGCAGCTATTGGTGCGTTAGCATCGTTGTTATATTGGGCCATGCAAATTTTAGGAAGACGCGATTAAAAGATAATTAGACAACAACATAATTAAAATTCGGTTTCTTTTTTTACATTTGAGTAACCAATTAATACTATTAAAATTTTATGGAAAATAATCATGACAATTATCAAGGCGCAAGCACACATTTAAGTCTTGTTTCTGACGCAGACAGAACTGCATTTTACAAAAAAACGTATGCCCATGTAGCGGGTGGTGTTTTAGCATTTGTATTATTTGAATATTTATTATTACAAAGTGATACTATTGTGCAATTTATGATGTCTATGGCTAGTGGTATCAAATGGTTATTACTACTGGGAGGTTTTATGTTTGTAACAACCTATGCGGAAAGTACAGCGATGAAAACTGGAGATAAAAACAAGCAATATTTGGCCTATGCTATTTACATTTTAGCACAAGCTTTTATTTTTATCCCTATGATATATATTGCGACTTCTTATATGGAGTCTGGAGCAGAGATACTGCAACAAGCAGGATTAGTAACGCTTGCTTTATTTACAGGATTGACAGCAGTAGTTATGTTGACTAATAAAGATTTTTCGTTTTTAAAAGCAGGATTAACTATCGGGTTTTTTATAGCACTAGGGTTAATAATAGCAGGCGCTATATTTGGTTTTGACTTAGGATTATGGTTCTCTGGAGCCATGTGTTTATTAGCAGCAGGATCAATACTATATCAAACGTCACAAATAAAAGACAAGTACACAACAGAAGATTATATTCCGGCAGCATTGGGTTTATTTGCCTCTTTAATGTTATTATTCTGGTATGTACTTAGAATATTTATGTCAAGAGACTAAACACTATTTGGGCGTTACCTGTTTTAGCTTTTAATAGCTAAAATAGGTCAGGCTTTCACTACTCGCTCTCTGCGAGGAGCTCAGACAGACCGTTCAATCCTTAACGCAAAACACCTCAAAATTTTAAATAAATTTTGAGGTGTTTTTTTGCTTATAGGTTCTTTAAAACTAGATTTTTATCTGTCTTTCAATCTGCTGATCTAAGGATATAAAGGTTTCTGTTCTTGATACGCCTGCTATACTTTGTATGTCGTTGTTAAGTAGGTGCATTAAATGCTCGTTATCCTTACATAATATCTTGATAAGAATACTCCAGTTACCTGTAGTGTAATGACACTCTAAAACTTCTGGTATTTTTTTTAAGTGTTTAACAGCTTCTGGGTTACTCATAGCTTTGTCCAAGTAAATACCAACAAATGCCATAGTGGTATAGCCTAATACTTTTGGGTTTATAACAAATTTAGATCCAGCAATAAGTTTTGACTTTTCTAACTTGCGTAACCTTTGGTGTATGGCAGCGCCAGAGATACCAACTTGTCGTGCAATTTCTAAAACAGGTGTACGGGCATCTTGCATTAAGGCACGAAGTATCTTTTTATCAATACCGTCTATAATAATGTTGTTGTTTGTGGTTTTCAAAGTTGTTTAAGTTATAGTTTAAAAGATAAATTTAAGTAAACTATTTTAAACTGAAACTAAAACTTTGATTTTTGCACGCCCTTTGCGTTGATGCGTTAAGGATAGAAGTGGCATCCTTTTTTGCCATTAGAAGCAAAAAAGATATAACGGATAGCCTGACCTAAATAAAACTTACAAGGTCCAAAAACCTTGTAAGTTTTGTGTGGTAACGCCCAATTATTATACGTTTAAAGGATTGTAGCCTAAATATGGGACTTCGGTTTCTTTAAATGTAATTCCGTAGTCTTCTAGTTCTTTTAAGATTGGTGTGTATACTTCTTTTGTAATAGGTATTTGTACACCAGGGGTGGTTATTTTACCGTTTAATATGGCTAAAGTTGCAATAGCTACGGGTAGTCCAACGGTTTTTGCCATTGCGGTATACGTTTGGTCTTCTCCAAGGGTAACCATAGTGGCGTCAATTTGATGTTGTTTACCATTTAGCTCATATCCAAACTTATGGTACATTACAATCATGTCTTTGTCTTTAGGGTCTAAGGTCCAACTGTCCAATAGTATTTTTTGTAAAATTTGGGCTGGTGTTGCTTTGTCTAATTCCACCATTTTTGTCTTACTAAAAATGTCTAGTTCTAAAAATTTGTCCCAAATAATATCATCTTGATCTATTTTTAAAGCATGTCTAAATTTAAGCTCTACAGAGTCTGTTGGGCTGTATGGTAAAAAGGCATTTACAAAATCACGGTAGCTCATGTTTTTACTATCATCTATTGTGTAACTGTCATCTGTCATCCCTAAGGCAACAAAAACTTGCCATGCTCTAGAAAAACCAACGCGACGCATGGTCCCTCTGTATAATGTTTTGACATTATTTAGATCGTATACACTTTGGTATTTTAAAGAGTCACGGTTGGCGTAGGCTTCAAAACGTCCAAACCCATCGACGTCTAAAAACTCGGTACGTCTAAATAAACGGTTGTAAGGGATGTATTTGTACGTGTTTTCTTGAAGAAATTTTGCAGCACCACCCTGACCTGCAGTAACTACGTTTCTTGGGTTCCAAGTAAATTTATAATTCCACAAATTGTTGTCGCTTTCTGGCGCTACAAGACCTCCTGTAAAGGATTCGAAAAGGATTATTTTACCACCTTTTTCGCGTATGCCATCAATAACTTGCATAGCACTCATGTGGTCTAATCCTGGATCTACACCAATCTCGTTCATAAAGACTAAGCCTTTGTCTTTTGCAGCTTGGTCAAGTGCTTGCATCTCTTCACTGACGTAAGACGCAGTAACCATGCTTTTTCCAAAAGTAACACAGTCTTTTGCAACTTCTATATGGAAACGTGCCGGCAACATAGAGATAACAATATCGGCATTTTTAACCGCTGTTTCTCTAGAGTTGGCATCAAAGACATCTAAAGTAATTGCTGAAGCGTTGGTATGGGTACCAATCATTTTTTTAGCACTTTCTATGTTTAAATCACCAACGGTAATTTGTAAATTTTCTGTGGTTGATTTATCTAATAAATATTTAATTAAATATGAAGTGGATTTTCCTGAACCTATGACTAAAATCTTTCGCATAATGAGATTTGTTGAGTATTTTTGAATTACGAATGTAGAAAATTTATACGGGGTTAATTGCGAATTATATAATTTATTATGAATAAGAAAATGTTAATATTAGGAACCATCCTTGGATTGTTAAGTGTAATTTTAGGTGCGTTTGGTGCACATGGCTTGAAAGGTTTGGTGTCTCCGGAGTCTATTGTAAGTTATGAAACAGGGGTCAAATATCAAATGTATCATGCCCTGTTACTTTTGATTGTGGCTAGCCAAAAAGTGCTGACAGAGAAAGCTAAAAGCACTATTTTTTATTTAATATTAGTAGGTGTTATCCTTTTTTCAGGTTCAATTTATGGTTTAGCAACAAATGTTTTGACCGGTTTTGATTTTAAGTCCATAGCATTTGTGACGCCAATAGGAGGTTTGTTTTTAATTATAGCTTGGATAGTACTGTTGACAAACTTTTTAAGACTTAAAACAGAATAATTGAGTTTTGTTTGGCGTTATTATCTTAATAATTTTAACTTTGCAACTCAAACAACACATACACAACAAACATAAATTATGGTAGACCATACCCAATTTACGAAAACGATTGCGTTGGAACAATACGGAATCAAAAATGCTCAAGTAAAATACCAATTATCACCAGAGGAATTACAAGCTGCTATCCTAGAAAAAGGACAGGGTAAAGTAGCCTCTTCAGGAGCTATTGCGGTAAATACAGGTGAATTTACAGGGCGATCGCCAATGGATCGTTTTATTGTAAAAGACAGTGTTACTGAAGATAAAGTTTGGTGGGGAGATATTAATATCCCTTTTGATGCTGATAAGTTTCAAAAACTTTATGATAAGGTAACAGATTACTTATCTAACAAAGAGGTTTTTGTTAGAGACAGTTTTGCTTGTGCTGATGAAGACTACAAATTAAACATTCGTGTTATTAATGAGTATCCATGGAGTAACATGTTTGCTTATAACATGTTTTTAAGACCAACAGAAGAAGAACTTAAAGGTTTTGATCCAGAATGGACCGTGGTTAACGCACCTGGTTTTATGGCAGATCCTGCAGTTGATGGAACACGTCAACATAATTTTGCGATTTTAGACTTTACTAGAAAAATTGCTTTAATTGGTGGAACTGGTTATACTGGTGAAATTAAAAAAGGAATCTTTTCTGCACTTAACTTTATCTTACCGGTATACAAAAACACATTACCAATGCACTGTAGTGCCAATGTTGGTAAAGATGGTGATACAGCTATTTTCTTTGGATTATCTGGAACAGGAAAAACAACCTTATCTACAGATCCTGACAGAAGTTTAATAGGAGATGATGAGCATGGTTGGACTGCAGAAAACACTGTTTTTAATTTTGAAGGAGGGTGTTACGCTAAAGTAATAAACTTATCAGGAGAACAAGAGCCAGAAATTTTTGGAGCAATCAAGAAAGGTGCTATTCTTGAAAATGTTATCATGAATGACAAAGGAGAAGTAGATTTTGAAGATACTTCTATTACACAAAATACACGTGTTAGTTACCCAATAAACCATATTGAAAATATCAGAGTACCATCTACAGGAGAAAACCCTAAAAATATTTTCTTTTTAACTGCAGATGCTTTTGGAGTATTACCTCCAATATCTAAATTAACACCTGCACAAGCAGCGTTTCACTTTATATCGGGTTACACTGCAAAGGTAGCTGGTACTGAAGCTGGAATTACTGAGCCTGTACCAAGTTTTTCTGCTTGTTTTGGAGCGCCTTTTATGCCATTACATCCAACTAAATATGCTGAGATGTTAAGCAAGAAAATGAAGGATGCAAACGTAAACGTTTGGTTGATTAACACAGGTTGGACAGGAGGGTCTTACGGTGTAGGAAGCAGAATTAAATTAAAGTATACTAGAGCTATGATTAGCGCAGTGCTTAATGGAGATTTAGGTCTGTATAATTATAAAGATTACCATATCCACTCTGTATTTGGTGTAGCGCAACCTAGAAGTTGTCCAGGTGTACCAGATGAGGTGTTAAGCCCAAGAGCGACATGGAGTGATCATAAAGCATATTACAAAACAGCATTTAAACTAGCTAATGCATTTAGAGAGAATTTTGAGAAGTTTGAAGCTTATGCAAGCGAAGAAATTAGACGTGGTGGACCACAACGTTACGCTGAATAGTAATAGATAAAGTGTTAATACAAAAGCGCCAATTGAAATTTTCAATTGGCGCTTTTACTTTGCAAAACATTTTTGATAGTGATACACTTAAAGGGCAGTTTTAGATACTGTAATAAAGCTTTAAAGTTTTGATGACCTATGTTTAAGGTTTGTAACTCGGTATTAACTTAGTTTTAAAGGTGCTTTGAGTTTTTTTTAAAGTTAGACGCACTTATCTAAATAAAAAAAGCGCTAATTGAAATTTTCAATTAGCGCTTTTACTTTGTATAAAAATTAAAGGTTTATTTACCTTTATTTGCTTTGTCAATATATTTTTGAAGCGCCATAGTCATTGATGGTGTTTCTGGTGTAGGTGCAGCAATATCTACACGTAACCCTTTTTCTTCTACAGCTTTAATAGTTGTGTTTCCAAATACGGCAATTTTAGTGTCGTTTTGTTTAAACTCAGGAAAATTGTGAAATAAAGATTCTATACCACTTGGGCTAAAAAATACTAAAATGTCATAAGTAACATTTTCTAAGTCAGATAAATCGCTAATTACAGTCTTATAAAATACTGCTTCTTTCCAATTTATATTTAAACCGTTTAATATTTCCGGTACTTCTGGCTTTAATTTATCCGTTGTAGGTAGTAAAAATTTTTCGTCCTTATACTTCTTAATTAAAGGGGATAGATCAGCAAAATTTCGTTTTCCAACATAAATTTTACGCTTTCTATAGACTACATATTTTTGCAGGTAATAGGCAACAGCCTCAGACTGACAAAAATACTTCATAGAATCGGGCACTTTAAAACGCATTTCTTCAGCAACTCTAAAAAAGTGATCGACTGCATTTCTACTGGTTAAGATAATAGCGGTGTAGTTATTTAAGTCTACTTTTTGTTGTCTGATGTCTTTGGATGGCACACCTTCAACATGAATAAATGGTCTGAAGTCAATTTTAACTTTCTGCTTCTCAGAAAGATCAAAATATGGCGAATTTTCTATTTTAGGTTCTGGTTGTGAGACTAAAATGGTTTTCACTTTCATATGGTGTATCATTTAATTTAGACCTTATTATTTGTAATAATTTTATATAAAACAATATAAGGTGCAATTTCGAGAGTGCAAAGATACAAAATAAAATAAAACAAGCTCTTTTTAAAGGTATTAAGATTGTTTTTAATAAATAGAAACACCCCATAAATAATAATCAAAAACAGTATAGCTAAGGCTGTTATTAGCATAGTGTTGTTTGGTTTAACAGTATAAATTAATAGGGCATTTATAGGTAGTAATAGTAGTCCTGCAAAGTTTCGGAAACTGATCCGTTGGAAGTTGTATTTATCTATAATTGGACCTATTGCTAATATGTTAGAAATTAGTTTTTCTAAAACAACTTTGACAATAATAAATAGTCCAATAGCAGCCGTATATATAAATAGGTTTAGCGGTGCAGTACTTATTTGGTTGTTCTGTAAAAACAAATAGACTATAATACCTAAGTTTACTATCAGGTTTGCAAATAGAAGCCCTTCAAATGTGTCAACAATTTGTTGGTCTTTATTGTATTGATTAATATACCTATTATTAAAAAGTAAAGTGGCAAATTGGTTAAATCGCTTAGGGAACAACATCTTAGATAAGGCAACTATAATTAGGCAACCTAGTAAGGTTAGGGTTAAAACATCTACACTGTTACTATTTCTAAGCATGGGATAAAATTATTGTTTTTTAATATCAAAACGATAAATAATTAAGTAATTTTTATAATTATGTAATTTTATAAAAATGTACATTTGCCTAAATTTTAAATAGTATTGATGCAGGACGCTGTAGTTATTATACCAACATACAACGAAATTGAGAATATAGAAGCTATTATAAGAGCTGTTTTTGCACTTCCAAAAGCATATGACGTTCTGGTGGTAGACGATAATTCTCCTGATCAAACGGCTAAAAAAGTAGAAGCATTACAAAAGGAGTTTCCTGATAGATTGTTTTTAGAAGTTAGACAAGAAAAATCGGGTCTTGGTACCGCTTACATACATGGTTTTAAATGGTGTTTGAATAAAGCTTACCAATATATTTTTGAGATGGATGCAGATTTTTCTCATAATCCAAAAGATTTAACACGTTTGTACGAGGCTTGTCATACTGGTCAGGCTGATATAGCAATTGGTTCGCGTTACGTTAAAGGTGTTAATGTTGTCAATTGGCCTTTAGGTCGTGTCATTTTATCTTATGGTGCATCAATGTACGTGAGGTTAATTACCGGGATGAAAGTTAAGGATGCAACCGCTGGTTTTATATGTTATAAAAGACAAGTGTTAGAGCAACTTAATTTAGAGCAAATAAAATTTGTTGGGTATGCATTTCAAATAGAAATGAAATTTAATGCCTACCTTAAAAAGTTTAAAATAGTGGAAGTACCAGTTATTTTTACAGATAGAACAAAAGGAGAATCCAAATTAAGTTCTAGTATAATTTCTGAAGCTATTTTTGGAGTTATTAGTATGAAGTTTAAAAGTTTATTCAAATCCAATTAGAAGATGCACAACAAGAAAACACTTATTAAAAATGCAAAGATTGTTAATGAAGGCACAATTTTTAATGGGGACATTTTAATTGAAGGTGAGTTTATTACTAAAATAGGCGCGTCTATCAGCGCAAAATCAGCAGATGTCAACGTTTTTGATGCTGAAGGAAAATATGTTATTCCTGGAGCTATAGATGATCAAGTTCATTTTAGAGAGCCTGGCTTAACACACAAAGCAAATATTGAAACCGAATCAAGAGCGGCTATTGCTGGAGGTATTACATCTTTTATTGAGATGCCAAATACTAATCCGCAAACAACAACTATTGAGAAGTTAAACGATAAGTTTGAAATTGCGTCTAAAAAAGCATGGGCAAATTATTCGTTTATGTTTGGTGGAACTAATGATAATTTAGAAGAAATTTTAAAGGTTAATAAAAAAGACGTTGCTGGATTAAAGTTGTTTTTAGGATCTTCTACTGGGAATATGTTAGTAGATAATCCAGAGATTTTAGAAAAAATATTTACAAGTACAGATTTATTAATTTCTGTGCATTGTGAAGATGAAGCAACTATTAAAAAAAATCTTGATATCTATAAGGAACGTTACGGTGATGATATCCCGGTTAACTTTCATCCAATAATTAGAAGTGAAGAAGCATGTTATATCTCATCTTCTAAAGCAATAGAGTTAGCTAAGAAAACAGGAGCGCGTTTACATGTGTTCCATTTATCTACAGCAAAGGAAACGGAGTTGTTTGATAACAAAATACCGTTAAAAGATAAAAAAATTACGGCGGAGGTTTGTATACACCACCTTTGGTTTAGTGATAAAGATTACGACGAAAAAGGAACCTTAATAAAATGGAATCCTGCAGTCAAAACAGAAAATGATAGAGCACAATTATTAAAGGCTTTATTAGATGACAAAATTGATGTAATTGCAACAGATCATGCACCGCATACGTTTGAGGAAAAGTCTAACGTGTATACATCAGCGCCTTCTGGAGGACCGTTAGTACAGCATGCATTACCAGCATTATTAGAAATGTACCATGACGGAGATATATCTATTGAGAAGATTGTAGAGAAGTTTTGTCATAATCCAGCTATTTTATTCGAAGTTGAAAAACGCGGGTATATTAGAGAAGGGTATTATGCAGATTTAGTAGTGGTAGATCTTAATAATCCATGGACGGTTAATAAAGATAATATCTTATATAAATGTGGTTGGTCTCCGTTTGAGGGTACGACGTTTAAATCTAGAATTACACATACATTTGTAAATGGTGGTTTGGCTTATAAAAACTTTAAGTTTTACGAAACAAATTATGCTAAGCGTTTAACTTTTAATAGATAATTATTTTGAAACCAAACATCTTACTATATAGTCTTATCGTTTTATTTTTTGTGTCGTGTTATGGTGTGCAAAAGCCAGAAAAACCTGCAAATTTATTAAGCGAGGATAAAATGGTGGATGTCTTATTGGATTTAACAATTATGTCTTCGGCTAAAGGTATTAACAAAAGAGAATTAGAAAATAGAGGGATTGTTCCTGATACTTTTATTTACAATAAACATAAAATAGATAGCGCTCAATTCGCTAATAGTAATAATTATTATGCGTACGATATTGAAAAATATAACGAGATGTACGTTACTGTTAAAAAAAGACTTGAGGTTTTAAGAACTAGTTATAAGGCTGAACAAAAAATAAAAGAAGACAAGCTAAAGAAAGAAAAGAAAAAGTTTGAAAAAAAGCCACAAGCACCAAGTGGGCCTTTAAAGAAAGAATAACCTCGTATTTATTGTTTTTTAAAACAGGCTATGGTGTCTTTTAGACTTTGATCAATGGTTTTAAATGTGTAGTCTAAAGCAGCTGTTATTTTAGTATTACTAAATTGACTAGTGGACAAAGCAGATTGTGCTGTTTGTTTAGATAATATACGACGCTTTCCTGTTAGTTTGTGTTTTAACCAATCCAAACGCCATCCAATAGCTAATAATACTGTAGAAGCTTCCTTTTCTGGAGGTGTAACATCTAAGTGTGCTGCAGTTTTGTATATAAAATCTTTAAACGTAAGTATTTCTGAGGTTAATATATAGCGTTCGTTTTTTATAGGACTATTTAATAATTGTACCATACAATTAACCACATCATTCACATCAATATATCCAGTGCTTCCTGTTGTGTAGTAAGACATGCCTTTATTAACCATAGTAATTAAAGAGCCACTTCCGTAATTCCAAATGCCAGGTCCAATTATAATTCCCGGATTTACAATTACAGCATCTAACCCTTCTTGCGTCCCACGCCATACTTCTAGCTCCGCGCCATATTTAGTGATAGCATAAACACTATTATCAAATTCTGGATTCCACTCTGTGTCTTCAGTAATTTGGTTAGTTGCAATAGGAGGCGTTCCAATAGCCGCAATTGAGCTCACGTAGCAGAGTTTTTTTACATTTTCAGCAATGCAAAAATTGACAATATTAGCAGTTCCTTCAATATTGGTTTTCTGTAATAAATCAAATTTGTTAGGTTCAAAAGAAACAAATGCAGCACAATGGTAAACATAGTCTATACCTACAAATGCCTCTGTTAAGGAAGGGATGTCATTTAAATCAGCTTCAACCCAATCAATTTTATTAAAAAGGACCTCTGGGTTTTTAGTATAATAACTAAAAATACGTTTAACCGTTTTAAATTTTTTCTCAGTTCTATAAATAGCACGTACAGATTGATTATCATTTAATAATTTAAATAATAAATGTGCGCCTACCAAACCAGTTCCTCCTGTAACTAAAATCATATCCCGAAGGTAATAAATATTAGATATTGTATGTAGTTTATAACACGATTTTTATCTTTGCCAATTCAAAACTAAAACCACACTAAAATGGCTAACGCATTTGTAGAAGAATTAAGATGGAGAGGGATGGTACACGATATCATGCCGGGAACCGAAGAGCAACTTGATAAAGAGATGACCTCTGCCTATATTGGTTTTGATCCAACTTCAGACTCGTTACACATTGGTAGTTTAGTGCCAATTATAATATTAGTACATTTAGAAAAAGCAGGACATAAACCTGTGGCTTTAATTGGTGGTGCAACAGGAATGATTGGTGATCCGTCAGGAAAAAGTGACGAGCGTAACTTATTAGACGAAGCAACTTTAAACCATAACGTAGCAGGAATTAAAAGCGTGTTATCACGATTTTTAGATTTTAACTCTACTGCTAAAAATGCTCCAGTTTTAGTTAATAATTATGACTGGATGAAAACCTTTTCATTTATAGACTTTGCACGTGACGTTGGTAAGCGTATTACAGTAAACTATATGATGGCTAAGGATAGCGTTAAAAAACGTTTGTCAGGAGAAGAAGGTAATGTAGGAATGAGTTTTACAGAGTTTACTTACCAATTAATCCAAGGATACGATTTTTACCATTTACACAAAACCATGAATTGCAAACTGCAAATGGGAGGAAGTGACCAATGGGGGAACATTACTACAGGTACAGAGTTAGTAAGACGCATGAATGTAGGTGATGACAAAGCTAAGGCTTACGCTATGACTTGTCCGTTAATTACAAAAGCTGACGGTAGTAAATTTGGTAAGAGTGAAGGTGGTAATGTTTGGTTAGATGTAGATAAAACTAGTGTTTATAAATTTTACCAATTTTGGTTAAACAGTTCTGATGAAGATGCAGAAAAGTATATCAAAATCTTTACCTTTTTAGATAAAGAAACTGTTGAAGCGTTAATAGCAGAACATAAAGAAAACCCAGGATTTAGAGCGTTACAAAAACGATTAGCTGAAGAGGTAACGACGTTTGTACATTCTAAAGACGCATTAGATAACGCTATAAAAGCATCAGGTATATTATTTAGTAAAGATTTTAAAAATGAAATTAGACAACTGGATGAGAGCTTGTTTTTAGACGTTTTTGAAGGTGTGCCACAAGCTGAGGTGTCAATGGATAAAATTGAAGCTGGTTTAGATATGATTGCGGCATTATCTGCTGAGACTGACTTTTTGGGAAGTAACGGAGAAGCGCGTCGTGCATTAAAAGAAAACTCAGTATCTGTAAATAAAGATAAAGTAACAGATGCGTATACAATTACGACTCAGGATTTAATTAACGATAAATATATTGTGATTAATAGAGGTAAGAAAAGCACCTTTATAATTAAAGCGATTTAATTATAATTGGTCACAAAAAAAGCCTGCTTAAATTTAAGCAGGCTTTTTTTTTATAAAATCAGTTAATCAACTAAAACTAATTTTTCTTTTTCATAAGTCTTTAGTCGTGGTTTTTTAATGGCCTTACAAAACCATTAAATTACAACCTCTAATATCGCTATTGTCAAAACGACCAATAATCTCAAAGTCTGTATTGGCGTATGTTTTTCCTAAATCTTGAGTAGCAATAAAACTACAAGAATTAATGTTTGCTAAATCAATAACATTAATACCGCCTGTTTTTGGGCTATCAAAAACGGTTAAAGCATCTTCTGTATCTCTAGTTAATAGTTTCATCCAAGGCGGACAGTTAAAAATACCATGTCCTTTGGAGTAAGCTTGACTTAATAACTCGGTCATACCATATTCGCTATGGATAGCATCCACACCAAAACCTTGTTTTAAAATAGTATGTAATTCTTTTCGTATTAATTCTTTGCGTCGTCCTTTCATCCCACCAGTTTCCATTATAATGGTGTTGTTAAGACTAAAAGTATGGGCTTCAATTAAATCCAAAAGTGCAAAAGATACGCCTATTAGTAACACTTTTTCTCCAGCTGTATCTAGTGCTATTAAAGTGTCTTTTAATTCCTCTAAATTGTTAAGATAAAATCCGCTTTTTGGTTTGTTAGAATCTTTAATTAGATGATCTACCATATAGACTAAGGATGAGCCTTCGCGTTCTAAATAATTAGGCAATAGTGCTAAAACGGTGTAATCTTCTATGTTGCCATAAAAGTGATCAAACCCTTTTTTAAAACTGGCCTCATACACACTTAAATCAGTGATGTGATGCTTACTTGTAACTTGTCCTGTGGTACCACTACTAGTAAACGTTGTTTTAATAGAGGCTTTAGAACTTAAAACGGCGTGTGATTTAAAAAACTGAATGGGTAAATAAGGAATCTGATGTAATTCTGAAACATCACTCGGATTAACATATAGTAAATCGCAAAACGAGCGATAAATGTTATTGTTTTCAAACTGAAAACGGAACACCTCTAAAGCTGCAGCTTTAAATTGGGCGTCTGAAGTAATATTAAATATGTCGTTTGTAAGGGTCATGTTATTATAAAACACAAAAGTATTGAAAATAAAAAAAGCGTTGCTATTAGCAACGCTTTAAAAATGTTAAGGTTTAATAATTATTGCACCACTAATTTTTTAGTTGTCGTAGATCCGTTTTGTGTTAGTTGTAAAATATAGACACCTGCATTTAAGTCAGACACATCTAATCGGTTAGTTTTTAAAACCGTATTTAAAACTTGTTTTCCTAAAACATCAAAAGCAACAACCGTTGTAGGTTGGCTTGATGCAGTTTTGATAGTTACAAAACCTTGCGTTGTAGGATTCGGAAATATCGCAAATTCTGTAGCTTCAAATCTATCTGTAGATAGTGCTTGTCCAGATGCAGACCAAGTCACATCATCCACAATAACTTGCTTGCTAGTAATGTTTTTAATTTCAATAACAACATCTCCTGTAACGTCAATACCAGTTGCAGTAAAAACATGCTCAGTAAAGTCGTCAAAAGGTGTTGAGGTTCCGTAAGACGTTCCGTTTACAAATAATTCCACTTGTCTGTCACCACCACCAGTAAAACCTTTGTAAAGTTTAAAGGTAACAGCGCCAACACCATTAGCTCCTGATTGAGCAGAAATTGCACTGTTGTCAGAAATACGTCTTAACATAATCCCTTTACCGTCAATTCCAGAATTGTTGTTATCTCCGTTCTCATCTCTACATTGGATGTAGTTCCAAGTTACGGCGTCGTCACCCACAAAAGATCCGTCTACATATGACGTTCCTGAGAGACCAAGATTTGTAAAAGTCTCCATTCCCTGTGCCAAAACACTGTTAGCGGACATCATAATTGTTAAAGTAAAAAGTAAAGTGTAAAGTTTTTTCATAGTTGTAATTTAAAAAGTTAGGTACTAAAGATAAGGAGAATTTTGTAGTAATTATCGTTCTTTTGTTTTTTAGACTGTAGTTTTACATTTTAATAACACAGTTATTAAAGCTTTGAAAGTCAGAAGGGTAGTTGGTGCTTGATTTTGAGTAAATTATAATTACTTAAAAATAATAGCTATGTTATGTTAATGTTATTAATCATTTTAAAACTAAAAGTTTTAGTAATAACTTTATCTTTACCGTAACATAACTATAAATTAAATTCAAGTTTCCAGTCTATGAACAAAAAAGACATTAAAATTCTTTTAGTCGATGATGAGCCAGATATTTTAGAAATTATTGGTTATAATTTAACCAATGAAGGCTATCAAGTATCAACTGCTAAAAACGGTTTAGAGGCTGTAAAAAAAGCCAAAAAAGAAAAGCCACAACTTATTATTTTAGATGTTATGATGCCTGAAATGGACGGTATTGAAGCTTGTGAGGCTATCCGTAAACTGCCAGAGCTTAGTAGTACACTAATTACTTTTTTAACTGCTAGAGGAGAGGATTACTCTCAAGTAGCAGGATTTGATGCTGGCGCGGATGATTATATTACAAAACCAATCAAGCCAAAAGTATTAGTTAGTAAAGTAAAGGCACTATTAAGACGTTTAAAATCTGAAGAGCCTGCGGGGTCTTTAATGACTATAGGTAACTTAGTTATTAATAGAGAAGAGTACAAAATTGTTTTAGACGGAACCGAAATTGTGTTACCAAGAAAAGAGTTTGAACTATTATCTTTATTAGCATCAAAACCAGGTAAAGTCTTTAAAAGAGAAGATATTTTAGATCGTGTTTGGGGTAACGAGGTTGTTGTTGGTGGACGTACCATTGATGTGCATATCCGTAAGCTACGCGAAAAAATTGGAGACCAAAGTTTTAAGACAGTCAAAGGTGTTGGCTATAAATTTGTAGAGTAATTTTGAAATTAAAAAAGACGTATAAATTCGCATTAAAAACATCGTTTTTAATCACTGTTTTTTTAACACTACTCATGAGTGTCTTTTTGTATGTGTTTTATGCACTAAACGTTGGGCAGATCTTATTGTTTGCATTTGCCACATTTAGCGTCTCGTTTGTAATTACCCAATTTAGAGTTGAGAAGTTTATCTACAAACGGATTAATAAAATATATAAAGACCTAACATTGTTAGAGTCTGTCAGTTTCAGAAAAAATAGTATCACGACAGACATGGCAACGTTGACGCAGCAAATAGATCAATTTGCTAAAAACAAAAAAATAGAAATCGAAACCCTAACAGTCCGTGAAGAGTACCGTAAAGAATTTATGGGTAATGTCTCGCACGAGCTTAAAACGCCGCTATTTACCGTGCAAGGCTATCTAGAAACCTTGTTGGATGGTGCAATCAATGATCCTAATGTTTCTGGAAAATATTTAGAGCGTGCCAATAAAGGAGTAGAGCGTCTAATTTATATAGTCAAAGATTTAGACATGATAACTAAATTAGAAGTTGGAGACTTAAGTTTAGATGTTGCCCCTTTTGATATTATACAATTAGTGCAAAGTGTTTTTGAGCTATTAGAAATGAAAGCTGCTAAAAAGAAAATCACACTAACGTTTGACATGCATTACAAGCATCCAATAATGGTAGTTGGTGATGCGGAGCGTATACAGCAAGTGCTTACTAATCTAATTGTTAACTCAATTAAGTACGGGCGCGAAAAAGGAACTACGGAAGTAAGCATAGAAAAGCTTATTAAAAACAAGGTTATTGTAAGAGTTACGGATAATGGAGAAGGGATAGAGAAAAAAAATATACCAAGATTGTTCGAGCGTTTTTACAGAGTCGATAAAAGTGGATCACGTAAAGAAGGTGGTTCAGGATTAGGACTTGCAATAGTCAAACATATTGTAGAGGCACACGAAGAAAAAATATACGTAGAAAGCGAAATTAATATCGGTAGTGAGTTCTCTTTTACGCTTGAAAAAGCGAAAACAAGTGTGTAAAATCAATCGTATTTTCAAAACTCTTAAAGCCACTATAATTAGTCACACGATCTAGTTGGTCTAACGTAAAAGCCGATTGACTACAACTAGCAATAGTCCCGTTTTTGTCTAAATAATTAGCTAGATATTCCTGTTCAAACTGTCCCGGAGTTGGTATAAAAAAGGCTTGTTTACCAAGTTTAGCCAAATCCATAATTGTTGTATACCCAGATCTAGAAATAATAAGCTGACTTCTGTTAATTGCATTTTGCAATTCTTCAGTCTGCATAAAATTATAAATAGTAAAAGGCGTTTCGTGCATCACGGTCTGTTCTGCTTCAATTTTACCGCGTACAAAAACAACTTTTCCTTTATAATTAATCAAATCAGACAACAGTTGTTCTTCTAAAAGGGTACGTTGTGGCTCAGGACCAGACAACAAAACCATCAAGTCATATTTCGGCTTTAAAGCCTCTTTTTCTAATCTGCTTAGCGGTCCAATATAATGTAGTTGTAATCCCTTAGGTTTAAAATCATGACCAAGTTTTCCGCTTAAATTCGGTGTGTTTTCAAAGTCAGGAATCCAGCAAGCGTCAAATTTATTTAAATAACGGTCATGAAAAAAAGTGCTTAATGCGGTCGTACTGCCACTCATTACATTCAATTGGTGCGTGATAAAAACGGAAGGCACACGTTTAGAATTCACACCCATCCTATTGTCAGAAATAATCCCTTGGATATCATAATCCAAAATAATTTGATCCACTAACGCATGTTCTTTCCTAATCGCTTTTCTAATTTTTGGTAATTGTAACAGCATGTGCCATTTAAACCACTGTTTAGACTTAGAATATTTAACGTTATATGCAGGCAGCGTTATAAAGGTAAGTTGCTCAAATTCTTTAGACAATAATTGCAACGCTTGACCATCACTAGCAATAACGGGCTCAAAACCATTTGCAATCAAAGCATGTATTATCGGTATGCAACGCGTCGCATGACCAATTCCCCAATTTAAAGGTGCAACAAGAATTCGTTTTTTCATTATAGTAATTTGGGCGTTACCTAAAAAGGTCAGGCTGTCCGTTATATCTTTTTTTGCCATTTATGGCAGCAAAAAAAGGATGCCACTTCCATCCTTAACGCATAAAATATCAAAATCAAAGGTAATCATAAACCTACTTAACTATATTTCCTTAATTTTACGCCAGAAATAACAAATAGTTAAGAAGTGGGTAGCAAGAACAAGCAAAAAAGATTTAGAGAGAACGAAACCTTTGATAATGTGTTTCAACCATCTAGAAGCCAATTAGTAGACGAGGTTTACCAGCATAAAGGAAACTGGAATAAAAACGTGTTTAAAAACAACAATCCTTTAGTCCTAGAATTGGGATGTGGTAAGGGAGAGTACAGTGTTGCTTTAGGTAAAAAATACCCAAACAAAAACTTTATTGGTATTGACATTAAAGGGGCGCGTTTTTGGAGAGGAGCCAAAACAGCAACAGAAGATAAGATGCCAAACGTTGCCTTTATCCGTACTCAAATAGAGTTGGTAGAATCTGTTTTTGCAGAAAACGAAGTTGACGAAATCTGGATTACGTTTCCAGACCCACAAATTAAATATAAGCGTACAAAGCATAGAATGACCAATTCTGCATTTTTAAAACGTTACAAAAACATTTTAAAACCAGATGGTATCATGAATCTAAAAACGGACTCAGAGTTTATGCATGGGTATACCCTTGGATTATTACATGGAGAAGGCCATGAGGTGCTACATGCTAATAACGATGTGTACAGACAAGAAGGAAGTCCGGAAGAAGTAACGGACATTCAAACACATTATGAGAGTATCTATTTAGAGCAAAACAAACCAATTACGTATATTCGGTTTAAAATTAACTAACTATTGAATTTAACAATTACCTTTTTTATTAGCTTATGTATTGCATTAGTCGGCGTTATTCCGCCTGGTCTGCTAAACATGACCGCTGCAAAAATTAGTATAAAAGAAGGGTATAGTCGTGGATTAGTATTTTCGTTAGGCGTTTGCGTTATTGTAATCGTACAAACCTTAATTGCTGTTATTTTTGCGCGTTATTTAAGTAGACACCCAGAAACAGTGCAAATGTTACAAAAAGTAGCATTTGTATTATTTGTAATTATCACCGTTTATTTTTTCCTATTAGCAAAAAAAGAAGCCAAACCACAAAAAGAAGACGAGCGTAAAAGTAAACGTAGTCAGTTTTTTTACGGTATGTTTTTGTCTGCTCTAAACGTGTTTCCTATTCCGTATCAAGCATATATGAGTGTTACATTGGCCAGTTTAGGACTAATCACACTAGACAACTATAATATTACCTCTTATGTGGCAGGAGCAGCAATAGGGACATTTGTAATGTTATATTGCTATGTGTTTTTCTTGAAAAAAATCAAGAACGAAAAACTAAAGTCGCAAAAAAACATGAATTATATTATTGGTTCCATAACAGGTATTATAGCCGTTGTGACGCTAGTAAATATCATAAAAGACTACTAGTAATATGAAACCAGAAACACTTAATTTTTTCGAAAGAGTGTATGAGGTAGCACGTCAAATTCCCCATGGACGTGTCACAAGTTATGGTGCTATTGCTAATTATTTAGGCGCTAATCGTGGTGCTAGAATGGTAGGGTATGCCATGAATGGTTCACACAGTAAAGATGTTCCCGCACATCGCGTAGTAAATCGTAAAGGATTGCTAACCGGAAAACATCATTTTGATGGGACCAATCTAATGCAACAATTATTAGAGAGCGAAGGTATTGAGGTTATCGATAACCAAATACAAAACTTAGAGACTCACTTTTGGAATCCTTCAGAGTTGCTTTCGGAATAATCTGCCCGTATCTACTGTTCTTAAAAGGGTTGGGTAAAACTCAAAAATGCTAAACTTAGCAAGCTAGTAATCCCAAACCACCATCATAAATTGTAACTATCACACCATAAAAAACAACAAACCTAGTGCTTCATTCTTCAAGCTTTATGTAGTATCTTTGCACTTTAGAATCATTCTGAATTAGTTATTTATTATCAAGAGTTGGTTTTGAGAATGCGACAACAGTCCAAGTTCTCCTTTCTAATCTCTTTTTTTCTAGCAAAAAAATGAAATTAAACAAGCAAGACATACTTAAAGCCTTAGAAACCATAACCGTTCCTGGAGAAGGACAAAACATGGTAGAAAGCGGAGCAATAACAAACGTTGTCACTTTTGCAGACGAGGTTATTGTAGACATTACAATAAAAAACCCAGCACTTCAAGCACGTAAAAAGACGGAAGTAGAAATTCTACAAGCCATCCATAAAAACGTGTACGAAAAAGCTAAGATTAAAATTAACGTTACGGTAGATGCACCAGAAAAGTCAGCACCTAATGTAATCAAAGGAAAACACATTCCGGGTATCAAAAATATTGTAGCTGTAGCCTCAGGAAAAGGAGGTGTAGGTAAATCTACAGTAACAGCAAACCTTGCAGTAACATTAGCCCAAATGGGCTTTAAAGTTGGTGTTTTAGATGCTGATATTTACGGACCATCAATGCCAATTATGTTTGATGTGGCGTCAGAGCGTCCATTATCAACAACAGTAGACGGTAAATCAAAAATGAAACCTGTAGAAAACTACGGGGTTAAAATATTATCTATCGGGTTTTTTACAAAACCAGATCAAGCAGTCGTTTGGAGAGGGCCAATGGCAGCCAAAGCATTAAATCAAATGATTTTTGATGCTGCTTGGGGTGAGTTAGATTTTCTATTATTGGACTTACCTCCTGGAACCGGAGACATCCATTTAAGTATCATGCAATCTCTACCAATCACCGGAGCAGTAATTGTAAGTACACCACAAACAGTAGCTTTGGCAGATGCTAAAAAAGGAGTTGCAATGTTCCAACAAGACAGTATTAACGTACCCGTTTTAGGAATTATAGAAAACATGGCTTACTTTACACCAGCAGAATTGCCAGATAACAAATATTATATCTTTGGTAAAGAAGGTGCAAAACACTTAGCAGAAGACTTACAAGTACCATTGTTAGGAGAGTTACCATTAGTACAAAGTATTCGTGAGGCAGGAGATGTTGGTCGTCCAGCAGCAATGCAAACCGGAACACCATTAGAAAAAGCGTTCGAAAAAATTACGCAAAACGTAGTGCAGCAAGTTGTGGACAGAAACGATAATTTACCAGCTACCGAAGCTATCAAAATAACCACTATGGCAGGATGTTCTGCAGTTAATAAAAAATAAATGACAACAGAAGAGCTAAGACTAAACGTAGAAAAAGCACTAGAAGAAATTCGTCCTTTTTTGCAAAACGATGGCGGTGATATCACCCTATTGTCAATAGAAAATAACGAAGTAAAAGTGCAGTTAGAAGGCGCGTGTACCTCATGTAGTGTCAACCAAATGACCTTAAAGTCAGGCGTAGAAATGACCATCAAAAAGTACGCACCACAAATAGAGCGTGTCATTAACGTAGGGTAAAAAATAGTTTGGGCGGTACCACAAGGATCGGCTGCTTACTAATCGCAATCTGCGAGGTGTTCAAGCAGTAAATTTGTACGCAACGTAGTCGAAGTATTCCACCTCTAACGCAGGAGTAAAAGCTAACAAAAGTCATAAAATTAGACAAACGCTTAGTTTACCTTTGTTAGCGCAAAGCAGTAAGCCATGTTTAAAAAGTCAATAGCCAAAAGCTAAAGACCATTAAGAAAAAGTTACAGAATGATTAAAACAGACATACTAATAATAGGCGCAGGACCAACGGGTCTTTTCGCAGTGTTTGAAGCAGGATTATTAAAACTTAAATGTCATTTAATAGATGCATTACCACAACCAGGTGGGCAATGTTCAGAGATTTATCCAAAAAAACCTATTTATGATATTCCTGCCTATCCAGAAATTCTTGCTGGTGATTTAACCCATAAGTTAATGGAGCAATGCAAGCAATTTGAACCAGGATTTACACTGGGAGAGCGTGCAGAAACCATAGAAAAACAAGAGGACGGCTCATTTATAGTAACCACTAATAAAGGCACACAGCACCAAGCACCAGTAGTAGCAATTGCAGGAGGTTTAGGTAGTTTTGAACCTCGTAAACCAATCATTGAAAATCTAGCAAGTTTTGAAGATAATGGTGTCGAGTATATTATAAAAGAACCTGAGTTTTACAGAGATAAAAAAGTGGTTATTGCAGGTGGAGGAGATTCTGCTTTAGATTGGAGTATCTATCTAAGCGATATCGCATCAGAAGTAACGTTAATACACAGACGTAGCGAGTTTAGAGGGCATTTAGATTCTGTAGAAAAAGTACAAGAACTTAAAAACGCTGGTAAAATTAATCTAATCACACCCGCTGAGGTTGTTGGAGTAGAAGGTAACGGAAAAGTAGAAGCTATTGTTGTAAAGCAAGGTGACGAGACGTTTACAAAACCATGTGATCATTTTGTGCCTCTATTTGGTTTATCGCCAAAATTAGGGCCAATTGCAAACTGGGGATTAGAGATAGAAAAAAATGCCATTAAAGTTAATAATGCTTTAGACTATCAAACTAATATACCAGGGATTTACGCTATTGGAGATGTAAACACTTATCCAGGAAAATTAAAATTGATCCTTTGTGGCTTCCATGAGGCGACATTAATGTGTCAATCAGCCTATCAAATCATTAATCCAGGAAAACGTTACGTATTAAAGTATACAACAGTAAGTGGTGTGGATGGATTTGACGGAACACGTAAAGAAGCACCAAAAGCAGTTGTAAAAGCAATTGATTAAAGTAATGCTAAGATTTTTAAAATCTAAAATATAAAGACTTGGACCTCATAGATTTTAAAATCAGTGAGGTCTTTTTTTATATCAAAAAAGGCATTAAATTTGATATGCAGTAGGTAATATAGTGTAGCAACATCAAATGTCACCCTGAGCGCAGTCGAAGGGTCATTAGCAGTAAAAGATAACAACAAAGTAACATCAAACACAATAACACCCACTACGTCATCCTAAACTAGTTTCAGGATCACACAAGCAAAGCAAAAAAAAGCAAAGTCACCCACAAAGTGAACAATAAAACACAATAGCAACATTAAGTGTCACCCTGAGCGCAGTCGAAGGGTCGTTAATAGTAAAACATAACAACAAAGTAACATCAAACACAATAACACCCACTACGTCATCCTGAACTAGTTTCAGGATCACACAAGCAAAGCAAAAAAAAGCAAAGTCACCCACAAAGTGAACAATAAAACACAATAGCAACATCAAATGTCACCCTGAGCGCAGTCGAAGGGTCATTAACAGTAAAAAACAAGTTGAATAACATTACCCCAAAAAGGTAGCACAACCAAACAACAAACTAAATAAAAGTAAAGCAAACCCAGTCTGCGTAAATAGCAAAAAAATGGAACAAGATATAAATATCAAAATAACAGACAGAGACGGTGTAACACACCAAATAGTAGCGCCAACAGATATGGCTATGAATTTAATGGAGGTCGTACGTAGTTACGAGCTTGCTCCAGAAGGGACTATCGGCATCTGTGGTGGTATGGCTATGTGTGCCTCTTGCCAATGTTATGTATTAAGTGATACGCCATTACCAGAAATGCAAGACGATGAAGAAGCTATGCTTAGCGAAGCGTTTGATGTAAAAGACAATTCAAGATTAGGATGTCAAATCCAAATGACACCAGAAATGGAAGGTTTGGAAGTAGAATTGGCGCCAGAATCATAATTGAAATGTCATTGCGAACGCAGTGAAGTAATCTGTTTCTTATTCAAAGTAACCCGTCATTGCGAACGCAGTGAAGTAATCTGTTTATTGTTAGCTATAATCTAGAAGATTACCAAGCCCTTAGTTCTAGTAATGCTAGTTGTTTTTTACTAACCTTTATAATCCACCAAACGTCTCGGACCTTCCAAAAGCACACGTACAATTTGCAATGTTCCGTCTTCTTTGGTTGCGATTTGCCATTTGATTAAAGAGATAGCGCCATTTTCAATTTCAATACCAGTAATACTTCTTGGGTGGACACAGCTACCATCATTAAAAAAGGCAACATCACCAGGTTCAGGAAAACGTGGTCTGTGGGTATGACCAACAATAGTAATTAGGTTATTATTGGCAGTAATCCAGTTTTTGGTACGACGTTCCACTTTAATAAGTTCGGTGTAATTTTTAGCAGGACTTGTCGGATCGGCAATACCCATAACATTTAAGGGCTTCCAAAGGACACGCACCATAAATCGGCTCCATTTCCAAAAGGTGTAATTCCACCAATCGGCTTGATGTCCATGCGTTAAAAACACCTCTTGATTGGTGTCTTTATGTTTTAAAACAATCGCTTCGTTATAAGTCAAATCTTTAAACAGCTCGACATCCTTGCCTACTTTAGGGTCAAAAAAGGTAGATAGATTTTTCTTGACATACTCTGGGTTTCGGTACACCATATCATGATTACCCCAAATCATATGCAGACGCTTTTTTTTATGAAACTGTTTCATAAGCATATACACGTTTTTATGGGCATTTAATATGGCATTAAATGAGATGTTTTCCCAAAGCTCATCACCATCACCTAGTTCGGCATAATCAAAATCCTTAACATAGTAATGTTTTAAGGCGTGGTAATAGATGTTTCTATTATTAGAAAAATCGTCCGCAAAACTATTATCACCACGATGGCAATCGCTAAATAATATAAACTTAGACGTATCGTCAAACGCAATCACTTTAGCGTGTTTGTAAGCGCGATCTAATTTCTTTTTTCCTGAAAACATATAAGTAAAAATAATATAAAAAAAATGCACATCAAATAGATGTGCATTTTAATAATATCTAATTATAAAAACTATTTAAAAGCATTTAGTCCTGTAACATCTAATCCTGTAATTAGTAAGTGGATGTCATGTGTCCCTTCGTAAGTAACAACACTTTCAAGATTCATCATGTGTCTCATAATACTGTATTCACCACTAATTCCCATTCCACCTAGCATTTGCCTAGCATCTCTGGCAATAGTTAATGCCATATCTACATTATTACGTTTCGCCATAGAAATTTGCGCTGAGGTTGCTGTACCGTTTTCACGCATAACACCAAGTCTCCAAGCTAATAACTGCGCTTTAGTAATTTCGGTAATCATTTCAGCTAGTTTCTTTTGTTGTAATTGAAACTGTCCAATTGGCTTACCAAATTGCATACGTTCTTTACTGTATCTTAACGCCGTATCGTAGCAATCCATTGCAGCGCCTATTGCACCCCAAGCAATACCAAAACGTGCCGAATCTAAGCAGCCTAATGGTGCGCCTAATCCTGATTTGTTAGGTAATAAGTTTTCTTTAGGTACTTTAACATTATCAAAAATAAGCTCGCCTGTAGCAGATGCACGAAGCGACCATTTGTTATGTGTTTCTGGTGTTGTAAACCCTTCCATACCACGCTCTACAATTAAACCGTGAATACGACCTTCTTCATTTTTTGCCCAAACGACAGCAATATTACAAAATGGCGAATTCGAGATCCACATTTTTGCACCATTTAAAAGATAATGATCACCCATATCTTTAAAGTTTGTGGTCATTCCGCTTGGATTACTTCCATGGTCAGGCTCAGTCAAACCAAAACTACCAATCCATTCTCCACTAGCTAATTTTGGTAAATATTTTTGACGTTGTGCCTCGTTACCATATTTCCAGATAGGATACATTACTAAAGACGATTGCACAGAAGCTGTACTGCGGACACCAGAATCGCCACGCTCTATTTCTTGCATGATTAAACCGTAACCAATTTGGTCTAAACCAGCACCACCATATTCTACAGGAATATAAGGTCCAAAAGCACCAATATCTGCTAATCCTTTTACAATTTGTTTCGGGAATTCTGCTTTTTGAGCATATTCTTCTATAATTGGAGAGACGTCACGCTTAACCCATTCACGAGCAGCATCACGTACTAATTTATGTTCTTCAGTTAAAAGTTCGTCAAGATTATAGTAATCTGGAGCTTCAAATAAATCTGGTTTCATTTTAGTCTGTGTTAGAAATAAACTGTTAATGTAGCTTATTGTTCCTAACAAAAATAACGAAATCGTTTGCAGAACGCAATATTATATTAAAAATTAAGGCATTTTTTTACGAATCCTTTTATTTACCTGTAAATAATAACATATTTAGCATTTTAGAACAAAATCCAATAGCAACAAAAAAACCACCCGCATACGTCATCCTGAACTAGTTTCAGGATCCCATCCTAGTCTAAAAAAAAGTAAAAAACAAACCACCAAACCCATAGCAAACCCAATGTCACCCTGAGCGCAGTCGAAGGGTCTTTAAGAAACCACCAAACCCAATTACATTTTAAGATAAAAATCCTGAGTCAAATTTATATAATCTTGAGTGTATTGATGTCTTTCAATTTCGATAACTAAAGTCTCTGTTTTTATGTCGCTTTCGCGGAAAGAAAACGCTAGCAAACTCCTTTTGATTTCCGAAGTATCGGACCCTTTAACGCGCAAGATGTTATTAGGGAATAAGTTAACGCCAGAAGCTAATGTTATAAAGTTAGCTTCTTCCTTAAACGGAATGATTACAGTAAAAACCCCATCTTCTGATAATAATTGTGATACGCTTTCTAGTAAATGATCAAAGGGAAGGGCGTCTGTAAAACGAGCTAAATCACGTTGGGTGTTGTCTGTTTTATAATCCTCAGAATAAAATGGTGGATTAGAGATAATAAGATCGTATTTGTCTTCAATTTCTTCAGCAAACTCAGCTAAATCTGCATGGTAACAAAACAAACGATCTGCCCACGGTGAGGTTTCAAAATTATCTACACATTGCTCATAAGCTTGTTCGTCAATTTCTAAAGCATCTATCACTTGTGCGTGACTACGTTGTGCTAACATTAAAGATAATACACCAGTTCCGGCTCCAATATCTAATACAGAAAAGGGATTGGTATCTAATGGTGTCCACGCGCCAAGCAATACGCTATCGGTACCAATTTTCATGGCACATTGGTCTTGTTGGACGTTAAATTGTTTAAATTGAAAAGGCTTACTCATATTGTGTTATCCTGAATGTGTTGTAGTATCTCATTATTTTTGGTTGCGATACTGAAATAAATTCAGCATGACCAGAGTTATTTTGTAAGCTGCAAATCTATTAAATACTTAGGGTAACTTAAAACTATGAATTTGCTAGTTTATTTCTTTCTAAAAGACTTGCTTATAGCTACGTCATCCTGAACTAGTTTCAGGATCTCATTATTTTTGGATGCGATACTGAAATAAATTCAGCATGACGTGGGTTATTGTTTTAGTTGTAGGTCCATTATTGCTTCAAAAGCATCAATAAATATAGTTTACTACCACTACGTCACCCTGAACTAGTTTCAGGATCTCATTATTTTTGGATGTGATACTGAACTAAATTCAGCATGACGTGAGTTATTGTTTTAGTTGTAGGTTAATTATTGCTTCAAAAGCATTAATAAATATAGTTTACTACCACTACGTCACCCTGAACTAGTTTCAGGATCTCATTATTTTTGGATGCGATACTGAAATAAATTCAGCATGACGTGGGTTTTTGTTTTAGTTGTAGGTCAATTATTGCTTCAAAAGCATCAATAAATATAGTTAACTACCACTACGTTATCCTGAACTAGTTTCAGGATCTCATTATTATTGGGTGTGATACTGAACTAAATTCAGCATGACGTGAGTTGTTGTTTTAGTTGTAGGTCAATTATTGCTTCAAAAGCATTAATAAATATAGTTTACTACCACTACGTCACCCTGAACTAGTTTCAGGATCTCATTATTTTTGAATGTGATACTGAAATGAATTCAGCATGACGTGGGTTATTGTTTTAGTCGTAGGTCAATTATTGCTTCAAAAGCATCAATAAATATAGTTTACTACCACTACGTCATCCTGAACTAGTTTCAGGATCTCATTATTTTTGGGTGTGATACTGAACTAAATTCAGCATGACGTGAGTTGTTGTTTTAGTTGTAGGTCCATTATTGCTTCAAAAGCATCAATAAATATAGTTAACTACCAGTACGTCACCCTGAACTAGTTTCAGGGTCTCATTATTTCTGCGTGTGATACTGAAATGAATTCAGCATAAAAGAAGTTACTCTTCTAAATATAAGTCAATTAATCCTTCAGGCGTATCAACAAAAATAGTTTTGTTTGGCTTATCTACTTTAGAAATAAACTGATCGTTCATTGGGATTAAAATCTGAATACCATCACGATCAATTTCAAATAAAGATTGAGAAGTCATATCATTAACTCCAGTAATGATACCAACATGACCAAAGGTTTTGTCTTCGATTTTAAATCCAATAATTTCATGGAAGTAAAACTTATCATCTGCAAGTTTTGGTAATACTGTTAGTGGTAAATACGTCGCGCTTTTTATTAACGCATCAGCATCACCTTCTGTATCGACGTCCTCAAACTTAACACGTAGTAATTCTGATTTGTGTAATTGAGAACTCTCAATAAAAAATGGGACTAGTGTACCTCTTAGATCTACAAGAATAGAATCTAAGTTTTCGTATAAGTCGGGCTCGTCGGTATCTAGCTTAATAAGTAGCTCGCCTTTAAAGCTATATTTTTTAACAATTTTACCTAAAAAGAAACAGTCTTTAATATCCATAAGAAAAGTTTTTTGCATAAAAAACTCCGATAAAAATTATCGGAGTTTAAAAGTATAAAAAATAATTTTTATTCTTCTTCTTCGTTAGAAGCTTTTGCTTCTTCAGCAGGAGCCTCTTCTACAACTGGAGCGTTAGCTGCAATTCTAGCTTCATTAGCTGCTTTTTCTGCTTCAAAAGCTTTAGTTTTAGCTTCAGCTTCCGCTTTAGATAAACCATCTTTTTTAGCATCTACTTTAGTTGCTTTTTCTTCAAGCCAAGCAGTAAACTTTGCTTCAGCTTGCTCTTCTGTTAAAGCGCCTTTTCTTACTCCTCCTGCTAAATGGTTTTTAAGCATTGCTCCTTTGTAAGACAAAATAGCTTTTGCTGTATCAGTTGGTTGTGCACCATTCTGTAACCATTGTACTGCTCCATCAACATCTAATTCGATAGTTGCAGGGTTTGTGTTTGGATTGTAAGCACCTAATTTTTCTAGGTATTTACCATCTCTTTTCGCTCTAGCATCAGCTGCTACGATCCAGTAATAAGGTTTTCCTTTTTTACCGTGTCTTTGTAATCTAATTTTTACTGGCATATGTAATTAATTTGTGAGGTTCGCGACCTCTATTATTAATAAGTCTGCAAAGATAGTATAATTTTTTAATTTTCAAGTTTTTAAAGGAAATCTACGTTATAAAATAAATTATTATATTTTTGATGTTGTAAATAACTAACTAACGAATGAAAAAAATAATATACCTACTGGTTCTTGTATTAGGTTTGACGTCTTGTACTGATGATTTGGTGTTTAACTCGCCTGCTTTTTTAGGCTATAATAATGGCGAATTATGGGAAGCCAATACCTTTAGGGCTAATGTGGACACATTTGGAGATTTAGTAATTACCGGAATTAGAAACGAAAGTATTATTAATCTGAAAATTGATAATACCGTTGAAGGGACGTATCAACTTGGTAATACGGTGTCTTCTGCAGTATATCAAGATGATTTTGGTGTGGTGTATACAACTAATAATATTCCAAATCCAGAGGTGCAGATTTATCCATCAGAGGGTACTATTGTATTAACAGAGTTTAATTTAATTGAAAGAACAGTTTCTGGAACATTCACTTTTAATGGGTTTGATAGTACAGGATTTGCGTCAGAAAATTTTAATAGAGGGTATTTTTATAATGTACCAATTTTAAATATTGCAGTAGTTGATAATACTGGTGCGGATGTAGCTTGTGCTAATGCAACAGCAGTAGCGTTAACAACTGAGACTAATTTAAATAATGTAGATCCAGCTGGGGTACAGTATACAGAATTCTGTAACGCATACAAAACAGCACTTCAAGTTAAAAAAACAGCTTGTGGAGATGACGATGGTGCAATACAAGCATTAATTAACGGATTAGGAGATTGTAGTAATTAAGTACCACTAAAATAGATAAAAAAAAGCCAACACATTTGTGTTGGTTTTTTTTTGTTAAATACTCTTAAGGCTATCATAAACCCTGTTAAAACCCTTGGCAGCAGCTGTTGTTTGTTGTATCTTGAATGAGAAGATGAGAAACAATACACATCTATAAAGAAGGTTATTGGAATTTAAAATGATAGAGATAAAATGAATTACAGAGAAAAAATTTCAAAAAAATTAAACGAATTATTAGTTAAAAATTATGATGCTGAAAAAGGGTATCTTAATGCAATTGAAAATGTAGAAAGCAGCGAGTTAAAATTATTTTTTAAAAGACGTGCGTCAGAACGTAGCCAGTTTGCTAAAGAATTAAGAACAGAAATCTTGCAGTACGGGCAAATCCCGGAAGACTCAGGGAGTTTTAAAGGTGCTATGCACAGAAATTGGATGAGTTTAAAAGCTGTATTTTCTTCAAATAACGAAGAGGCTATTATAGAAGAAGCCATCAAAGGGGAAGAGGCTAGCTTAGAAGAATATGATACGTTATTGAAAGAAAATAATCTACCACCAACTATTGATAACTTAATTGCAAAACACAGACATGCTATTCAAGCCGCCATCAATACAGAAAAAGTACATGAAGAGTTAGTATCCTAAAACCGTGTTTTAGAGACTATAAAAAGCCAGTGTTAACGCGCTGGTTTTTTTTGTTTACAACTGTTTGTGATTTCACTTTAAATAAAAATTAATTCTACGTACTTTTATAGGCTCGTATTTTTGAGCAAAAACTTCTAAGAACTCGCACATGTATTTAATATTTGATACCGAAACCACCGGATTACCTAAACGTTGGGATGCACCAATTACTGATACAGATAATTGGCCTAGATGTATCCAAATTGCTTGGCAATTACATGACGAGATGGGTAATTGTGTGGAGCATGAGGACTATCTAGTGCAACCCGATGGATTTAATATTCCGTATGATGCGGAAAAGATTCATGGTATTTCTACAGAATTAGCACAACAACAAGGAATCCCTTTATCAGACGTATTAGAAAAGTTTAATATCGCATTGGGTAAAGCCAAATTTGTGGTCGGTCAGAATGTAAAGTTTGACTTGAATATTATGGGTGCCGAGTTTGTGCGTGGAAACGTAGAGAATCCACTACAAGAATTACCGGTTTTAGATACGTGTACAGAGCAAACAGCTGCCTTGTGCCAATTACCTGGTGGACGTTATGGGCGTTTTAAATTACCAACGTTGACTGAGTTACACCAGTTTTTATTTGATAAACCTTTTGGAGAAGCGCACAATGCTACTGCCGATGTAGAGGCAACAACACGTTGTTTTTTAGAATTAATACGTCTAAAAAAATATACTAAAGAACAGTTAGATGTTGCTCCAGAATATTTCGAACAATTTAATAAAGCAAACCCGCAAACCATACAGTTAATAGGGTTAAAGCATATTAACCTGAAAAGGGAAAGTGCTAAAATCCAAGAAAAATTACAAAAGCAGGATACTAAAGAGATTAGTACGGCGGAGATTAAAGAAAATATCAAGGATCTACAAGCTGTAGACTTTGTGCATTTACATAACCACTCTCAGTTTTCTGTATTACAGTCAACAATGAGTGTCGCTGATCTTATTTCAGTTGCTGCAGAGCATGGTATGCCGGCAGTAGCATTAACGGATCATGCCAACATGATGGGGGCATTTCACTTTGTAAATGCTGCTAATAAACATAATAAAGCCGCAAAAGCTAAAATAGAAGCAGCAGCAGCTAGCGGAACCACAACAACAGTTAAAGAAATAAAACCAATTATTGGTTGTGAGTTTTTTGTTTGTGAAGATCATACAGACAAAAGTAGAAAAGACAACGGGTATCAAATTGTCTTAATGGCAAAAAATAAAAACGGATACCACAACCTTGCAAAGTTATCATCTCATGCGTATGTTAATGGCTTTTATTACATACCAAGGATTGATAAAAAGTTAATTGAAGAGTATAAAGAAGACTTGATCTGTTTAACGGGTAACTTATATGGAGAGGTACCGAGTAAGATTTTAAATGTTGGAGAAAATCAAGCGGAAGAAGCCTTAATTTGGTGGAAAGAAACCTTTGGTGATGATTTGTATGTGGAGCTGATGCGTCACGGTCAAGAAGATGAAAACCGTGTTAATCCTGTTTTAATAAAATTAGCAAGACAACATAATGTTAAGTTAATAGCTTCTAACAATACCTATTACGCCAAGCAGAATGATGCTAATGCACATGATATTTTATTGTGTGTAAAAGATGGTGAAAAACAAGCCACACCAATTGGTCGTGGTAGAGGATACCGCTATGGATTGCCTAACCAAGAATACTACTTTAAGTCTGGAGATCAGATGAAGAGTTTGTTTAAGGATGTGCCGGAAGCCATTTCTAATATTCAAGAAGTGGTGGATAAAATTGAAGGGTATCAATTAGCTAGGGATGTATTATTGCCAGCGTTTGATATTCCGGAACAATTTGCTAGTGAGGAGGATAAAATTGATGGCGGAAAACGCGGGGAGAATGCGCTTTTAAGACACTTAACCTATGTTGGTGCTAGAAAGCGATATGGAGAAGAGTTGTCCGATGTGGTTATTGAAAGACTTGATTTTGAGCTAAGCGTTATTGAGAAAACAGGATATCCTGGGTATTTCTTGATTGTAGAGGATTTTATACGCGAAGCCAGAAAAATGGACGTTTCTGTAGGTCCAGGACGTGGGTCTGCAGCAGGATCTGTAGTTGCTTACTGTTTGTGGATTACCAATATTGATCCGTTATTGTATAACTTACTTTTTGAGCGTTTCCTGAATCCGGATCGTGTAAGTATGCCCGATATTGATATTGATTTTGATGACGAAGGACGATCTCGTGTTATGGATTACGTTATCGAAAAGTATGGAAGTAGTCAGGTAGCCCAGATTATTACCTACGGTACGATGGCTGCAAAGTCTTCGATTAGAGATACAGCACGTGTATTAGATTTACCTTTATTTGATGCAGATAGGATTGCAAAACTGATTCCTACAATGTCTAAACTGGGCAAAATTTTCGGTTTATCCGAAAAAGAGTTAGGACAAAAGTTTAGAGCTGAAGATTTAGAGAAAATTAACGAGCTTTTAAATATTTCGGAAGGAAATGATTTACCTGCCGAAACCGTAAATATTGCGCGATCTTTAGAAGGGTCTGTCCGTAACACAGGGATACATGCCTGTGGTGTAATTATTACGCCGGACGATATTACTAAGTTCGTGCCAGTGGCTTTGGCAAAAGATTCAGACTTATATGTCACACAGTTTGATAACTCTGTAGTAGAGGATGCTGGGCTGTTAAAGATGGATTTCTTGGGTCTTAAAACGTTAACGCTTATTAAAGACACCGTAAAATTAGTTAAAGCTAAACATGATATATTATTAGATCCAGATAGTTTTCCTCTGGATGATGAAAAGACTTACGAGCTGTTTCAACGCGGAGAAACGGTTGGTGTATTCCAATATGAATCTCCTGGAATGCAGAAGCATTTAAAAGATCTTAAACCTACCGTTTTTGACGATTTAATTGCCATGAATGCACTGTACAGACCCGGTCCAATGGAATACATACCAAGTTTTGTACGTAGAAAGCATGGTGATGAGGATATTGAGTATGATTTACCAGCAATGGAAGAGTACTTAAAAGAAACTTACGGAATTACAGTATACCAAGAGCAGGTAATGCTACTATCGCAGTCTTTAGCAGATTTTACAAAGGGTGAAGCCGATGTACTGCGTAAGGCCATGGGTAAGAAGCAAATTGCAGTTTTGGATAAAATGAAACCAAAATTTATTGAGCAAGCCAGTGCTAAGGGGCATGATGCTAAAAAGCTTGAGAAAATTTGGAAGGATTGGGAAGCCTTTGCTAGTTATGCCTTTAACAAATCGCACTCGACATGTTATGCATGGATTGCCTATCAAACGGCGTATCTAAAAGCGCATTATCCAGCCGAATATATGGCTGCGGTACTGTCCAATAATATGAATGACATCAAACAGGTGACGTTTTTTATGGACGAGTGTAAGCGTATGAAGCTACCAGTACTTGGTCCTGATGTTAATGAATCTTACTACAAGTTTTCTGTAAACAAGGACAATGCGGTACGTTTTGGTATGGGTGCCATAAAAGGGGTGGGACATGGTGCTGTAATGACCATTGTTAATAATAGGAAAAAAGATGGGCCTTTTGTGTCCATATTTGATTTAGCAAAACGTATTGATTTGCGTGCGGCTAATAAAAAAGCATTTGAAAACTTGGCACTAGCTGGAGGGTTTGATGAGCTAGGAGATACACATCGTGCGCAATACTTTTTTAAAGATGGTAGCGAATTAACTTTTTTAGAAAAGGCGATAAAATACGGGGCTAAGCATCAAGAAAATGAAAACTCTGCGCAAGTAAGCATGTTTGGTGCAGATAGTGATGTACAGATTGAAGAGCCAGTGATTCCTGAATGTGAAACGTGGGGAACCATGGAAAAACTATCTCGAGAACGTGAGGTGGTTGGGGTTTATATTTCAGGACACCCTTTAGATGACTTTAGAACAGAAATGAAATCGTTTTGTAATGGAACAATTTCAGATTTTAATGACTTAAGTGCACACGTTAATAAAGAAATTACTTTTGGAGGTGTTGTTACAGATGTACAACATCGTGTTAGTAAACAAGGTAAAGGTTGGGCAATGTTTACCATTGAAGATTATACCGATACGTTTGAGTTTAGAGTCTTTGGAGAAGAGTATCTAAAACACCGTCCGTTTTTATTGCAAAACACATTTGTACACGTTAAGGCTTTTGTTAGAGAAGGTTGGGTTAATCGTGATACTGGTAAAAAGAGTGATCCAAGATTACAGTTTAATAGCTTTCAGTTATTACATGATGTCATGGAGAAAAATGTTAGAAAAATATCTATACAGTTAAATATTAAGGAGCTTGAAGCTGAAAAAATCAAATATTTAAAAGAATTAATTTCGATGCATCCAGGTAATCATGCGCTTAACTTTTTAGTATATGATAATAGAGATAAAATTAAATTAACAATGATTAGTCGAAAGCAAAAAATACAAGTGACTAATGAGTTGCTGAATGAGTTGCAAGAGCAACAGATTCATTATTTGATTAATCAATAAAAGAGGTTGTTAGCATCTTCCTTTATTCTGTAAGATGTTGAAAATAGTAGGGCTCTGGCGTTCATTCCCTGTAAAAGGGATAAAGCAAACCAATGCTACAATAGGTAAAACAAATTGTTAGGTTGTAAGCTTTCGCATTATTTTTGACTAATATTGCATATTAACACGTAGTAAAACACAATTAAAACATAATATTATGGCATTAGAAATCACAGATGCAAACTTCGAAGAAACAGTATTAAAAAGCGATAAGCCAGTAGTAGTTGACTTTTGGGCAGCTTGGTGTGGACCTTGTCGTATGGTTGGACCAATCATTGATGAGTTAAGTACTGAATATGAAGGTAAAGCTGTTGTAGGTAAAGTAGATGTAGACGCAAATCAAGAATTTGCAGCAAAATATGGTGTACGTAACATCCCAACGGTATTAGTATTTCAAAATGGTGAAGTAGTAGGGCGTCAAGTAGGTGTAGCACCAAAAACAGCTTATTCTGAAGCATTAGACGCTTTATTATAGGTCAATTTTATTAAAGTATTGATAAAAGGTTTGCTGTAATGGCAAACCTTTTTTATTTTTAGATGAAACTAGAAATAATTATTTTAAAAGTACATTTACAAAATGGCTTTTATAATAATAAGAGTACCTTTAATATTGAGGTGGTTCTTTATTTTAGAAGTGATTTTGAAAATAGATAATGTTTAAACGAACAAAAAAATAGAAAATGAGTAAAACAATAAAAGTCCAAGATGCTATTGATGCAAAATTGTTAGAAGAACGTAAAGTTTTTCTTTGGGGAATGGTAGATGATAAATCGGCAAAGCATGTTATAGATCGCTTAATGTATTTAGACAGTTTAGAGACTAAGGATATTACATTGTATATTAACAGCCCAGGTGGTTATGTAACTTCTGGATTTGCAATGTATGACTGTATTAAAGGCCTAAAAAGTGATGTGTCTACAGTTTGTACTGGTTTAGCTGCGTCTATGGGGTCTATTTTGTTATCTGTTGGTGCTAAAGGGAAACGTTTTATCCAACCGCATGCAAGAGTAATGATACACCAACCAAGTGGAGGTGCACGTGGACAAGCTAGTGATATTGAGATTACAGCTCAAGAAATTGTAAAAACTAAAGAGTTAAGCGCGCATATTTTAGCAGATAATTGTGGTCAGACATACGAGAAAGTATTGAAAGATTTTAATCGCGACCATTGGATGGGCGCAGATGAGAGTGTTGCTTACGGTATTGTTGACGGTATAGCAGAATAATGAAATTACAAGACGAACTTAATAAAGCAGGCGGATTTAAAAACCTCGAACACTTAGCTAAGCAAGTGGTTGAGGGTTTTATATCCGGAATGCACAAAAGTCCGTTTCATGGCTTCTCTGCAGAGTTTGCAGAGCATAAAATCTATAATCAAGGCGAAAGTACACGTCATATAGATTGGAAGCTGTTTGCTAAAACAGATAAACTGTATACTAAGCGTTATGATGACGAGACTAATCTGCGTTGTCATATTATTTTAGATAACAGTAGTTCCATGCATTATCCAGAACAGGATAGTTTTTCCATTGATAATTTAAATAAGATTGCTTTTTCAGCTTTAGCGTCTGCATCCTTAATGCATATATTAAAAAAGCAGCGCGATGCAGTAGGATTAAGTATATATAGTGATAAGTATGATTTTTACGCTCCTGAAAAGGGGAGTGAACGTCACCACCAGATGTTGATCCATCAATTGGAGCAGGCGGTCAAATCAAAGCCTGTAAACAAGCAAACAGAAACTTATGCCTATTTGCATGAGATTGCAGAAAAAATTCACAGACGCTCTTTAATCTTTGTTTTTACCGATATGTTTCAAACAACCGCAGATGAGATTAAATTATTTGAAGCATTACGACATTTAAAACATAATAAACATGAGGTTGTTTTGTTTCATGTTTATGATAAAGCTAAAGAAATGAACTTTAATTTTAATAATAAGCCAAAAAGATTTATTGATATTGAAACTGGTGATTTTGTTAACTTATATGCGAATCAGGTCAAGGAAAATTATGAAAAATCGGTGCTTGATTATTTTGAAGAATTGAAAATGAAGTGTTTACAGTACAAGATTAAGTATGTTGCTGCGGATATAAACCAAGCGTTTGATGCTGTTTTAACCAGCTATATGGTGGAACGTGAAAAATTTATTTAAAAAAAAATAAAAAAAAGTGTAAAAAAGTTTGGTACATCCATAAAGAAGCCTATCTTTGCACTCGCAATAACGCAACGGTCTGGTAGTTCAGCTGGTTAGAATGTCGCCCTGTCACGGCGAAGGTCGCGGGTTCGAATCCCGTCCAGACCGCGAAAAATTGCTAAAAGCTCCGATTTATCGGAGCTTTTTTTGGCAATAAAATTTAGTTGTGTTGTTTTGATGGATGTAGTAGTCCATCAAACTGGTAGAAAGCTAGTTAATAGCTTGAACCGATGGAAAGCTTTCCTTTTTTCTTCTAGAAAATTGGGATGCTTTTTTATTTTATAACGTTTTGTCGGTGTTATTTGCTTTACATCGAGTTATTTAGTATATTTCTTTTTCTTAAGTCTATTTTCGTTCAGCTTTAAAATTTCCCTCTACTTTTATATTCATTCTAAAGCTAATTAATTAATTTATTGAACATGCCTTTTTGTAAGTGTGTGATTTATAGTAAGCTAATCTGTTTAGCTTAAATTTTGTTGTATTTACGTTTTTAATAAATCAATAGTTAACTATAAATAATCAATATTATGAAAACCCTAAAAATTACATTAGTAGCACTTTTTTCAATCGGATTATTAACAGGTGTAAGCGCATTAGACACTACAGAGCCAATTAAGGAAAACACTAATAAAGAAGTAAAAACGCCAGATCTTAAACTATTAGTATTAGTAGATAAAAGGAAAGTTAAAATACCTTCAAATGGTTAATAGGACAAGTCTAGTTAGTTTCAAATTTTAAATGAAAGCTTTTTGTTGTTACGCGTAGCCTAATAAATTAATTGTTTTAACTTTGAGAAGTTAACAATAAGGACTACTTTGTTTAGATTTATATTCATTTTACTACTCTCAACTTACTGTTTTGCTCAAAAGGCTCCAGCAGATTCAAATTTAGATTCTATTTTTAAGCTTAGAAGCTTATCTAAAGATCAAAGTTTAGATATGAGCTCTAGGATGGAGTATGCAAAGCAAGCGGTAGTATTGTCCAAGAGCAAAGCAGCGGATTCAACAATACTTTATAGTAATAAAAGCTTATCTAAACTCTATATTCTTCAACAAGATTTTAAGCCTCTTAAATCTATAAATATTGAAAATCTAGAGTTGGCCAAAAAAATTAATGATTCATTGGCTATTGCCGACGCGTATTATATTTTAGGTTACATTGATAATCTTGAAGCTAAATTAGATAGCGCGTACGAATATTTTTATAATAGTCATAAGATTTATCGTGATTTAAAAAATTATGAAAATGAATCAGAATTGTTATACAATATGGCTACTATTCAACATTCCGAAAGGGATTTTATTGGTGCAGAAATCAATGCTATTAAAGCCAAGTTGATAGTTGAAAAGCTACCAAAAAATGATGATAACTTGGATACGCTTTGGGCTATTCATGATTTAATTGCAACGATCTCTGCTCAATTAGAACTTTATGATAAAGCTTTAGAATATAATAAGCTAGCTATTAGTTATGCTAATCTAATTAATAACGAAAATCGGTATTATGATTTATTGTATTCAAATACTAATATAGCGTCTGTTTATAGACGAAAAGGATTATATCCAGAAGCTAAAGAAAAGTATCTTGAAATTCTTGAGGATGACGGATTGAAAGCGTACGACTTAGCACTATATGCTGCTATTAAGACTAATTTAGCGTATACAACATATTTAATCGATCCGATGGATACTACCATAAATCCATTATTTACAGAAGCCCTTAGTAATGTAAAAAAAGCGAATGATGATTTAACTACGATGTCTATAGGTGCTTATTATGCAGAGTATTTACATGCAGTGGGTAAACAGGATTCAGCTAAATACTACAATGATTTGTCATATAAAATGGCAAAAAAGATTAATGCTAATGAGTATATTCTCCAAACACTTATTACAAAAGCAAGTATAAATAAAGATTCCGCTAGACCTTATTTAATGGAGCACATAAAGCTTAGCGATAGTTTGGTCTTAGCTGAGCGTTCCATCCGTAATAAGTTTGCTAGGATAGAATTAGAAACTGCAGAAATCGTAGAAGAAAATCAGGAAATGTCAAGACAGCGGTTGTATTTAATCATTACCTCTATTGGTCTTTTGATGGTCTTATTGTTTCTGTATATATTAATAACACAAAGAGAAAAAAATAAAGAATTGCAATTAGAGCGTCAACAACAAGAAGCAAATCAAGAAATTTATGGTTTGATGTTATCACAGCAAGACAATATTGACGAGGCTAGAAAATTAGAAAAAAACAGAATATCCAAAGATATACATGACGGAATTTTAGGAAAGCTATTTGGTGTGCGATTAAGCTTAGACAGTCTTAATTTAAGTGTCAATACTGAGGCTATTCATAAAAGGAGTCATTACATAAACGAACTTAAAAATATAGAAGACGATATTAGAAAAGTATCACATGATTTAAATACTGATTTTATCAAAAAAGCGGGATTTTTAGATATTGTAAAAACCTTGGTTGAGACACAAATGGGAGCTTATAAAATTGCGTATTCATTTATTGGAGATGATAGTATTAATTGGGATGCTTTAGATAATACGGTAAAAATTCATCTGTATCGTATTTTACAAGAAACTATGCAGAATGCGTATAAACATGCCCAAGCAACTAAAGTTGTTATTTCATATAAAAAAGAAGACACTGATTTAGTGTTTAATATAACTGATGATGGTGAAGGGTTTGATATGTATAAGTCCAAAAAAGGGATAGGTCTTAAAAATATAGAGGATAGAGTGCAAGAAATAAAGGGGAAGCTTTTAATTACAAGTCAAAAGCAAAAAGGCACTGATATTACAATTATTGTCCCGATATTTACTAGTTAATCAACCAATTTATGAAGAGTAGTACTTTAAAAATATTAATGGTAGATGATCATCCAATGATTATTGAAGGTTACCAACATATTTTATTAGCAACAAAAAAAGAAGATCAAATATTAGATATTGATGTGGCAACGGATTGTGATTCTGCGATGTCCGCAATACTAAAGTCAAAAAATATGGGGCAACCCTATGATATGTATTTTTTTGATATTAGTATTCCAGAGTCAAGTGATGGTATATATAAGTCAGGAGAAGATTTAGCAAAGCATGTTAGATTAACACAGCCAGAGGCTAAAGTTGTAATTTTAACTATGTTTAATGAGGTGTATCGCATACATAGTATAATAAAGACCATAAACCCAGACGGATTTTTAATTAAAAGTGATTTAACGTCAAGTGAGCTAGCAAGTGCATTTGAAGTTATTCAGACTAACCCTCCGTTTTATACAGGAACTATAAATAATATTATTAAGCGTAGTATATTTAATCCTATAGAAGTGGATGAGATAAACCATAAAATGCTTCATTTTTTATCGTTAGGGGTAAGAACAAAAGATTTGGTAGCGCATTTGGGTATCACGCTAAGTGCTATTGAAAAGCGTAAAAAAAACCTAAAAGATTTATTTGTAATAGACGATGGTAAAGACGATTCTCTAATAAAAATAGCTAAAGAAAAGGGGTATATATAGCGTTAAATGTTAAAATTTAGTATTTTTTTGATTTTATAAAAGTCTGAAAAGACTTATAAAACATAAGACGTGCGGTTTTTACCACAGTAAGGCTGTGGTTTTTACCACAATAGCTAAATATAAGATTAAGTATATTTGATGTAACTTAATATAAGTTAATATTATTCCCATTTTCAAACTTCCGTTTGAATATAATAGCACTATTTACATTTACACAATGCAAAGCAACATCTCTCGATGTTGCTTTGTGTATTTTAGACCTTTTTGTCTTTCAACTTTCAATAGTATTTGTGTGATTTTTTTATTTTAATAATAAACAATACAAGTTTAAATTTCAATGTAAGTTTATGTTATTAAAGCTGTTAAAAACATTTTACATCTAATATTTATAACTAATTTATTAGTTTAAACTAAATATTTAGTTATATTTGTTTTATTCAACTAATAATTTAGTTACAAAAAATGAAAGCACTTACCAAAGCAGAAGAAGATATAATGCAAGTTTTATGGCAGTTAGAAAAAGCTAACGTCAAGCAAATAATAGAAGAGTTTCCTGAGCCAAAACCTGCTTATAATACAGTCTCTACTATTGTTAGAATTTTAGAGTCTAAGGGCTTTGTAGATTATGAAAAGCAAGGGAAAGGTCATATGTATTTTCCATTATTAAAAAAGCAAGATTACAGTAACCAGTCTATTAATAAGCTTGTGGATAATTATTTTCAGGGTTCGTTTAAAAGTATGGTGTCCTTTTTTGTTAAAAAAAATGACATTAGTTTAAATGAGTTGGAGTCTGTTTTGAATGAAATCAATAAAAAAGAATAGTTATGATGTACTACGTTTTTCAAACGATACTGTTTCAACTACTGTTTTTAGTGGCTTATGATCTGTTTTTAAAAAAGGATACGTTTTTTAATTATAACAGAGTTTATTTATTAGTCACGTCTGTATTGTCTTTAGTTATTCCTTTTGTGAAAATTGAGGGGTTTAATAAGATTATTCCAACCAGTTATATGGTTGCTTTACCAGAAGTTTTAATTGGTAATACTGGACAAGTAGCTTCAGAAGCAAGTCGTTTTAATGGGGATTGGTCAGTTTCAGTAGGTGCTATAGCTAATCTATATGTTTTGGTTTCGGTTGTAATGCTAGTCTTCTTTCTAATCAAGTTAATTAAAATAATAAGGATAATAGCAGTTAATCCCAAGGCTAAAGAAGATGGTCTTACCATTGTAACTTTAAAAGGCTCCGATTCTGCTTTTACTTTTTTTAATTACGTGTGTTTAGGAGATATGCTTTCAGCAGACCAAATACATCATGTTTTAGCACATGAGCGTAGTCATGCCAACGATAAACACACCTTGGATTTACTTTGGTTTGAAGCCTTAAAAATAGGTTTTTGGTGTAATCCATTAGTATATCTATATCAAAATAGAATAAGTAATCTACATGAATATATTGCCGATCACAATGCGGTAAAAGTTGGTAAAACAGAATATTACCAACAGTTATTACAGCAGGTTTTTAGTGTTAAAAACTGTGCTTTTATCAATCCATTTTTCAAACAATCATTAATCAAAAAACGAATCATTATGTTACAAAAATCAAAATCAAATCAGACGCAGTTAATTAAGTATTTATTAATAATCCCTATGGTTTTAGGGATGTTAGTGTATTCTTCTTGTTCCAATGAGGAGCCCGTATCAAAAGATTCAGATAGTAATCAAATAACACCAAAAGTAATAACCGTTGTAGAAGATGTTGCAGTAACGACTACTGGTGAAGATGTTGGAGTAATGACCATCGTAGAAGATGTGGATGCAGATGATGCTAGAAATTTGGAAATAGAGGTGCCTTTTTCAAAGTTAGATCAGTCTCCTTTGTTTGAGGCTTGCCAGTCAATAGTAGGTAAATCTGAACAGAAAAAATGCTTTTCAGACCAAGTGACACGACATATTGCAACTAATTTTAATACAAAATTAGGGAAAGATTTAAGCTTAGTAAAAGGCGTAAAACGTATTAATGTCATGTTTAGAATTGATAAGGATGGTTTGGTTTATGATGTTGAAGCGCGTGCCCCTCATCCTGATTTAGAAACAGAAGCTATACGTGTAATTAATAGTTTACCAAAAATTACTCCAGCTATGCACGAAGGTAAAACGGTAAACGTTACTTATGCTTTGCCAATTATTTTTAAAATTAATTAAATGAAGCGACTGCTTATTATTATAGGTTTACTGTTATTGTTTTTTAATGCTAAGGCTCAAACCAATGTTTTGGCTGTGGCAGATAGCTTGTATAATTATGGTAGTTATGCTAAGGCTATTAGTTATTATAACCAGCTTGAAGACGCGTTACCATATTCACAACAAATCGCAAAATCATATGTGTTTTTAGGAAATTATGATCAAGCAATAACATACTATAATAAAGCATTAAACAGCAATCGGAGCAATGCGCTATTAAAATTTGAACTGTGTAAATTACTAATACAAACCGGTAAGTTGCAAGAGGCTGAAGTGCTGCTATTAGAGTTGGCTATTACAGATGCTGATAATCCTAATTATCAATATTATTTAGGTGTAGTGTCTAACGCTTTAGGGCAGTACATAAGTGCTCAAGATTATTTTTTTAATGTTTTTGAGTTAGATGACTCAAACCAAAAAGCGATATATGAGTTAGCTAAATATAATTTAAAAAACAGGTCCTTTGATAAAGTTGAATATTATGTTAAAACAGGATTAAAAGCATATCCTAATAATAAAAAACTAATCGCACTTGTTGGGCAAAGTTACTATCTGCAAGAGGACTATCACAAAGCGATAGCACAGTTTTTAAAACTATTAGAATTAGGAGAAACTACAAAGTTTGTTAACGAAAAACTAGGGTATGCTTATGGTAAAGTTTATAATTATAGCAAGGCTATTACCTATTTAGAAAAGGCATTAGAAAAGGATCCTAAAGACGCTTATAATCACTATCAATTGGGATTAAACTATCAGCGCAATACTCAGTATTTGTTAGCTGAAAAGCATATATCACAATCTATTAAATTGCAAGAAGACCCTTTAGATGAGGTTTATATAAAACTGGGTGTTGTTTATAATTTACAAGAAAAACATGCCGATGCTATTCAGGCATTTACTAAAGCGTTAAAAGAAAATCCTGGGTCTGAAGCAGCTTATTTTTATAGGGTTTATACTAAGTTGGTGTTTTATAAAAATATGAACACGAAAATAGAGGAGGTAGAGTCGTTTAATAAACGATTTCCTGGTAGTAAATACATACCAATTTTAAACGTAAAGCTTGCTGAATTAAAAAGTCAAGACTTTCAAAATAAATCCGAATAATCAAACTTTGTTTTGTAAATCATGCTTTTGGTCTGAAAAACAACGAATTTTATCTATAAAGTAAAGTTTTTTTATTTGATTTATATAATTGTATGAAAAATACTATATCTTCATATTTCTTAAAAAAATAGTTTAGTATGAAAAGATTTTTACCTTTAGTTTTTGTGTTATTATGTTTTACAACTGTAGCAAATGCGCAAATAAATCAAGATTGCAAAAACACGTGTACAATTGATAAAATTGTTTACGAAACAGCTTTTTTAGGAGTGCAATTTGGAAGTCCTTGTGATAAAGAAAGTAAGACCGATAAAGGTGTTATTATTTTAAAAGTAATTGAAGGTACAGCAGCAGCTGACAATAAATTACAACCATATGATTTGGTTTTAGCTATGGATGGTGAAGCAGTTAACAGACGTGGTGATGCCATGAATGCTGTTAAAGCATACCAACCTTTTGATGCTGTAAGATTTACAATTTTAAGAAATGGTAGGACGTTAATTAAAACCATTACCTTAGGTGCTAAAACTAGCAAAGTGGTTCAGGAAATAGTATGTTGTGATGAGGCAGTATCATCATTATCTAAAGAAAACATAAGCTTATTTCCAAATCCAGCAGTAAGTAAATTAAACGTGTCTTTTAAAGAAGTAATTCAAGGTGAATATAGTTTTGCTGTTTACATGACAAACGGTGTACTTGTAAAAGAGTATAAAAAACGTTTTGTAAAAGGAGATTTAAACGAAGAAATAAACGTTGACAAACTTGAAGATGGTATCTACGTTTTAAAAATCTCAAAAGACGATACAACGTATTCTAATCTATTTGTAGTTAAGAGAAACTAGTAAGTAAGTTTTAGTCATCTAAAAAAGTTGTATTTTTCCGCTATATTAGTTAATTATGAAACAAATAGCTGTTTTTTTACTCTTTTTTGTAGTGGTGTCTTGCCAGTATTTTGACGTAAAAAAAACAACCTCTGATGCTATTTATCAAGAAGAGTTAAAGACCTTTAATTGGAACGAAGTAGATAATTATCCTAGTTTTTTGGCTTGCGAAAGTTTGCAGATAAAACAAGAAATTAAACATTGTTTTGAAACCACGTTAGCCAAGCATATTTCTGAAAGTCTTCAAAATGAAACCATTATTGTTAACCAAGATGTTAATGATACAATTATGCTGTCTTTTTTGATTTCTGAAAAAGGAGAGTTACAAATAAATTCTATCGAAATTGACAGTTTAACAACGCATGAAATCCCCAATTTAGAAGCTTCAATAACAGAAAGTTTAAACACCTTGCCTAAAATATTTCCAGCCGTAAAACGTGGTCAGCAAGTTAAAACACAGTTTAAGTTGCCTATAATTTTAAAGGTTGATGAGTAGGGTTTAAAACCTGATCGCATACTTTTTCATAAGTCTTAATATTTCTACATATAACCATACAATGGTTACTAATAGGCCCCAAGTAGCTAGCCATTCTTTGTATTTTGGTGCTTTATTTTTTTGTCTTTCTATATAATCAAAATCCAGTAGTAAGGAGAGGGCAGCAAATAACGCAGCAAAGACATTAAATCCAATAGCAAGCCATGAGGTTCCCCAAATAAAAGATTGTATTCCAAAAAAGCTTAAGATGTATGAGATTACATAGGTTACAAAAATGCTGCTACAGACTGTTATAATAATACTTTTTACACGATTGGTTACTGCAATTAGTTTGGTTTGATATAAAAACAACACAACAAAAAAGGTAATTAGTGTCACGCCAATAGCTTGATAAGGTAAATCAGGAAATTGTGTTTGTGCGTATACAGTAATTCCGCCTAGAAAAAAACCTTTAGCCACAGCATATAATGGCACTAATATATGCGCCCATTGCTGTCTAACAGATAGTACAATACTAATAACAACAGCAGCTAGCATTCCGCCAGACGTAAACCATTTAATACTTGTACCGTTAGTGTGTAGTTTCCAACTTGCTAAAACAATGCTGCTAATTATTAATAAACAATACAGTGTTTTAATAAGAATACCGGTTACGGTCATTTTTTTTGTGGCACGTGGCTGTGCTTTCCAAAAATAATTTGAAAAGGCAGGGTTAGACGTTTTGTTTAAATAGCGCATAGGTTAGTTTGATACTAAAGTATGATTTTTTAGGAGAGTGTCCTTATTTTTTAAAGGATCTTCCTTTCCATTTGTAGTTTGTAAATAAGGCTATAAAAGCAACATACACGCTAAAAAAAGGATATATAAAACAACTCCAAACATAATGTTTTAGCGTCTCTTGTTTATTAAAAAACTGACTGGTTTTATAAAGTAATAAATAGTCAATAGCAATTTTAATAAAAAACAGATAAGCAAAAGTTTTTGTTTTAAATAAGCCTAAGGCTGTTAACACAATACTAATAACAATACTTGCATTGGCTATTAAAACTAGTAAACCAACAATTTTGGCAAAGGTGTTGTTGTAGTGTCTTGTTTTACTGGCCCATCGGATGCGTTGAGAGAGTAGATCTTTAATGTTTTTTTGTGGTGCAGTGTTGACAATGGCTTGTTCGGATTTTAGAAAATGAACAGCATTTTTATCTTCTTTTAACGCCTTTTCCATTAAAAAAATATCATCGCCACTAGCAATATTACTATTGCCTTCAAATCCATTTAGACTGGTAAAAAAGTCTTTTTTGTAAGCTAAATTAGCGCCATTACATAAAAAGGGTTTACGAATTCCAAAAGCACCTATTGTTGCTCCAATTAGACTTAAAAAATCTAAAGTTTGAAACGCGTTAAATAATCTGTTGTTACTGTTGTAAGTGACTGGTCCAGCAAGCATTTTTAAACTATGGTCTTGAATATAATTATCAAAACTGTCTAACCAATAATTAGGCACGGTACAATCTGCATCTGTCGTTAGTATCCACTCGTGTTTAGCTTGTGTAACTGCAGTTGTTATCGCATCTTTTTTAGGCGATTGTGTTAGTCTTTGATTGTCTATTGTTTTAATAAAAAGACGATTACTTTTATTTTGAGAGAGGTGTTTTTGAATGATGTCAACCGATTGGTCTTCGGAGTCATCATTTACTAAAAGGACTTCAAATAAGTCTTTTGGATAATTTAAGTTTAAAAGTGAAGCTATTAATTTAGGGAGATTTTCGGCTTCATTTCTAAACGGAATAACAACCGTAAAGGTCGTTTTTGGAGCGAGGTCTCTAAGTCTATACTCTTTAACTTTATCAAAGCCTATGACAAAAACACCTATTAAAAATAGATACAGTAAAATAATGATAATAATCGTAATTTCCATTAGGAATTGAGTTTTGAGAGATTAAAATTTAAGACATAATAGCTTCCAAATATACTTGGCAGCGCAAAGTTTAATAACCACATTAAAAGAATACAACTTAAAACAGGTAATTCGGTAACATTAGCAGCTCCAAAAAGATAAATGGCTAGGCTTCCTTTTATAACAACATCAAATATTGAAATGGTCGGAATTATAGAAGCTAACAAATAAAGACTTGTGATTATAACTATGCTTTCTGGGTAGCTTAGTGTTATTCCGAAAAGGATTAAAATATAATAAAACTGAAAAGAGAATACAGCATAGCGCAAAAAGGATAAACATAAGCCTAGTGTAATGTAATTAGTGCCTAATGTTGCTAGGTAGTCTTTTATTTTTTTAATAGAAAATCCTTTTATTTTGTACTTCGTTTTTTTTATCCCGATAATGGAAAGTATTGCAACACTAAGGATGATTAAAATCCCTCTTGATATTTTAAAAAAATCGATACTAATGGGATAAGTCTTATAGTAAAAGGCAAAACCTATACCTCCTAAAACAATGGTAATTGTCATTTGCATTATATTACCAATCAGATTGGTTAGCAAAATGCGTTTACGATAGGGTTTTGAGTAATAGATTGCTTTGGCGCCATATTCTCCAATACGGTTTGGTGTAAATAGGGATGCAGTTAGTGATCCTAAACTTTGTTCTAGAGCTTCAAAAAAAGTGAGCGCTTTTAATTTAGACACTAAAAAACGCCATTTTATGATTTCAATAAACCAGTTTAAACTACTTAAAAAGACTAAAAGCACACTATTTTTAATCGAAAACACTTTGTTGTCTTTTAAAAATTGAAAAAAACCATTAACATCTAGGCTGTCAGTTCTAGTTAGTTTGTGATATATAAAATAAAAAGCACCAACAACTATGCTTAATTTAATAAGTACAAAAAAGAATTGTTTAGTTTTGTAAGGCAAGCTGCTGTGCATAATAGTTGCGCCAATGTTGACGCTTGCAAATTAAACTAAATATTACACAATGTTATCTACAATCAAACACTATTGTATTATCCTAATAACTGTTTTTACTGTAAGTACAGTAACTGCTCAAATAGAAACTAGTAAATGGAAAGCGCTTATTGCGGTTGGTATTAACAGTCCATCTCAAGAAGGGTTAGTTGCTCCTTTTGAAGCAAATAGTATTAATTTTCCGACTATAAATTTAGGCGTTCAGAATATGTTTACACCTAAGTTAGGGGCTAAATTAGATTTTGGATATCATCGTTTTGTAAATGCAGATAATACGCCAGAATTTAAAACCAATTACACGCGTGTTAATTTACAGTTTGTGTATGACGCGAGCACAGACTTTGTGTTTTTACCAATGGAGACTGGAGTTGTCTTTCATATTGGGCCCGGATATTCTATGATAAAACCTTTAGGAGATTATGGCGATAATAAAACGTCATTTTTAAACGGAATGGCTGGTATGGAATTTCATTATGGGATTAGTAGAACAGTATCCGCATTTATTGATGGATCTTATATTATAGGATTCGCAGATGCTTTTGATCCAATCACAGAAGGGTTTGGGTCTTTTAATGGTAATATGTTAACCGTAACCGTTGGTGTGGCTGTGTCATTAAGTGGTTGTTATACTTGTAATTAAATGAGCAAAGAACAAATTATATTAGGGATTGATCCAGGAACAACAATCATGGGTTTTGGTTTGATTAAAGTGGTAAATAAAAAAATGAGTCTGATTCAGTTAAACGAATTAGATTTAAAAAAATACGATGATCATTACCTAAAACTGAAACTTATTTTTGAACGTACCATAGAGCTGATTGAAACACATCATCCAGATGAAATTGCTATCGAAGCGCCTTTCTTTGGTAAAAACGTACAAAGTATGCTTAAGTTAGGACGTGCTCAGGGTGTTGCTATGGCGGCTGGTTTGAGTCGTGAAGTGCCTATAACAGAGTATGCGCCTAAAAAGATTAAAATGGCTATTACTGGAAGCGGAAATGCAAGTAAGGAGCAAGTTGCAAAAATGTTGCAAAGCATGTTAGGGATTAAAACCTTACCAAAAAATCTAGATTCAATGGATGGACTTGGAGCAGCTGTGTGTCATTTTTATAATCAAGGACGTGTAGAGATTGGTAAAAGTTATACCGGTTGGAGTGCTTTTGTTAAACAGAATGAAAAGCGTGTAAAAAAGTAGTTTGTTATTTCTGCTTAAGCAGAAATCTACTTTAAAACGAGAAGACCGTCACCAACACTTATTAAAAACTAAATGTCAGGAATATACATACACATACCGTTTTGCAAGCAGGCCTGTCATTACTGTGATTTTCATTTTTCGACGTCAATGAAAAAGAAAGATCAGTTAATTTCGGCTTTAGCCAAAGAATTAGAACTGCGTAAAGACGAGTTTAAAAATACAACAGTAGAAACCATCTATTTTGGAGGAGGTACTCCAAGTGTATTATCTACTGCTGAGTTGCAATATCTTATTGATGCTGTATATTTAAATTATAAAGTTACCGATGACCCGGAAATTACTTTAGAAGCGAATCCTGACGATTTAAATGAAGACGTTATAATAGCATTGGCAAAAAGCCCTATTAATCGTTTAAGTATTGGTATTCAATCGTTTTTTGAAAAAGATTTAATTTTAATGAATCGGGCACACAATGCAGAGGAGGCTAAACGCTGTTTACAACTAGCAACCCAATATTTTGATAACATAAGTTTAGATTTAATTTACGGTATACCAAACAGCACCAATGCAGAGTGGTTAGAAAATATACAAACAGCACTAAGCTTTGGAGTGCCACATATTTCTAGTTACGCCTTAACGGTGGAGCCTAAAACAGCATTGGCTAGTTTTATAGCAAAAGGAGTAATTGATAATGTGGATGATGACTTGGCGCATGAGCAGTTTCATATTTTAATAGAAGCTCTAGCTCAGGCAGGTTTTGACCATTATGAGTTGTCTAATTTTGGAAAAAAAGGATTTTACAGTAAAAATAATAGCGCCTATTGGTTAGGTAAGCCTTATTTAGGCATCGGACCTTCTGCACATAGTTTTAATGGAGATGAACGCGCTTGGAATGTAAAAAATAATACGATTTACATTACTAAAATTAACCAAGAGCAATTACCATTAGAGGTTGAGGTTTTGAGTTTAAATGATAAGTATAACGAATTTGTGATGACAGGACTGCGCACTATTTGGGGGGTCTCATTAACAGCGGTCGAAAAACAATTTGGAAAACCCTTTTTGGAATACTTGTTGCAACAAGCTAATCAGTATGTAAATAAACAAATGTTGTATATTGAGGATAACAACTTAAAAACAACAAAAACTGGTAAGTTTCTTAGTGATGGGATTGCTTCGGACTTATTTATGCTGAATTAATTTTCGCGTTTTGGTATTAATTTGTATTTTCTATTTTCATACTTAAAAAACCTAAAAACTCACAGAAACAAGTACAGTTAACATGATTTCTACAATAACCATAAACACCAAAAAGTACACCGTAAATTTAGCACAACCTTTAGATATATCAATGCCACTTCGGGCGTCAAAAACCAATGCGAATGCTTGGTATTTAGACGAACCAAAGATTGAGCCGGTTGTGGTTAATGATTGGACTGCAAGTGTTAAAAAAGGTGCATCCATTAACTTTAATAATATTCAATTTAATCCGCATGCACACGGGACGCATACAGAGTGTGTTGGTCATATTACGGAGCAGTTTTATAGTGTAAACAAATGTTTAAAACAGTTTTTCTTTTTAGCTGAAGTCATTACTGTTGCACCAGAATTAATAGGTGAAGATCAGGTTATTTCTAAGGCGCAGCTTCAATATTTATTAAAACAACGCAAACCACAGGCTTTAGTTATTAGGACAATGCCTAATACTAAAGAGAAAAAATCTAGACAGTATTCCAATACCAACTGGCCTTATTTAACAGAGGAAGCAGCATTGTTTATTAGAAAAATTGGCGTTAAACATTTACTTATAGATTTACCAAGTGTAGACAAGGAAAAGGATGATGGTAAATTATTAGCACACAAAGCCTTTTGGGATTTTAATGGTAAGATTAGAAAAGACGCTACAATAACGGAGTTTATTTACGTGCCAAACAAAGTTAAGGATGGTAAGTATATTTTAAATCTTCAAATAGCACCAATTGAAAACGATGCAACTCCAAGTAAACCCATTTTATATAAAATAGAACAATAGATGGAAACATTTTTTACATTAATTATAGGCGGTATTGTTGGATTAGGTATTTATACTTTATACAACCACTTACAATCTAAAAAAAAGGTATCAGCGCAATCTGTAATCTTATTAGACAAAATTAAAAAGGTCTGTAAGTTTATTACTGTAGAAGGCGATTTTGCCGAAATCTACCACTATGAAGATGTTAAAGAGCGTTTTTTAAAACTAGTATCTAGTAAGAAAAAAGCGTTAGTAGTTATTAATGCGAAAGCTTATGTTGGCTATGATTTTAATAAGATTGAATTAACTTCAAATCATAAAAAAAAGACAGTAACTATTAGTCATTTTCCGCAACCAGAAATCTTGTCTATCGAGACTAATATTAATTATTACGATAAAAAAGATGGTTATTTTAATAAGTTTGAAGCCACAGATTTAACTAATTTAAGTGAGGAGGCAAAACAACATATTAGAGATAAGGTGCCGGAAAGTGGATTGTATAACGTAGCAAGAAAAGAGGCGTTAGAGTCTTTATTACTTGTAGAGAACATTGTGGAAACTATAGGTTGGAAGTTGGATTATACAGCGCTTAAACTTAAGTCTGGTGAAAAATTAAAGTTAAAATAACGTTATTATATCGATATTATTTACTTTTAATCTGAGGTGTCGATTATTTTGATTATATTTATTTGGGCTAAGGCTTGTTTTTAATACATTAGTTATCAGAAAATTACACCTCAAGTTATGAATAAATTCCTACAATACATCAATGAGACTTTAATAAGTCTAGATATTCCTGCTTTAATTAACCTTGATGATAAGTCAAATCATAAGGTGTTTAAAAAAACTTCGCGAAAATCTAAAGCGACACAGCAAAAATAAATCTTATATTGTTGTGCTATGGATATAGAACAACTTAGAAATTACTGTTTAAGTAAACCAAAAGTAACAGAGACGTTTCCTTTTGATGCACATACCTTAGTCTTTAAAGTATTGGATAAAATGTTTGCATTATTCCCTTTAGAAAAATGGGATAACGGATTAGCATCTATAAACTTAAAGTGTGATCCAGAATATGCGTTACAACTGCGTGCAGACCATGACAGTATTGTGCCTGGTTGGCATTCTAATAAAAAACATTGGAATACTGTTTATATCTATAAGTCAGAATTAAAACCTCAATTTATCTTACAGTTAATAGACCATTCTTATGATATGGTAGTTAAAGGTATGACTAAAAAAATGCAGTTAGAGTTAAAGAAATAAGCTTGCTTATCGATACTTAAATGCGGTTTAACGACATATAATTTGGTTCTAAAGAAAATTAAAAAAGTGAGGTGGTTATAAAAGTAATTTTGACATAATTAATTACTTAAATCCATTACCATGACTCAATTTTTAAATACTATCCTCTCAAAAGTATGTTCTATAAATACAACCCCTCTTAATCAAAATAGTGGTAGTAATCAGACCTCAGATTTAAAAACTAAATATTGTCAAAATTTACACACTAGTTTAAAACAATTAGAATTTATTTCTTGTTTTGAAATGCACTTAGACAATAAAAAAGAAGACAGTTATAAGTTAAGTTTTCTTCAAGAATTAGCGCGTATTAAGTACAGTGCAGAGGTTAATACAATACAATCTATTCAATATTGTAAAGTAGCTTAAAACAACTCATTTTCCATTCGTCGACACTTAAACGCTATCCACCGACACTACAATCGTTCTAAGCGAATTATAAATAAACGACTTTCCCATTCAAGTACCTTGCGGGTAATTCATAACAAATACCCTCGTAATGATTAAAAAACTTAAAATTCTTCTTATTGAAGATGACATGATAGAAGTAATGAAGTTAAATAGAACAATTTCAACTTTAAAGCTAGATCATACAATTATTGAAGCCAATAATGGAGAAGATGCATTGCAATTATTAGAGCAAAAAGACAACTTACCTGATATAATTTTATTAGATTTAAACATGCCTAAAATTAATGGTATAGAATTTTTGAAAATTTTAAAAAAGGATGATGTCTTAAGATATATTCCTACCATTATTTTAACAACATCTAATAATCAAAAAGATTTATTAGAATGTTATAAAACAGGTGTTGCAGGATATGTTATCAAACCTTTAAAATATGAAGATTACGTAAGTAAGATTGAAAGGGTGTTAGCGTATTGGAGTGTTAATGAATTAATAGTAGTTTAGATAATGAAAGGAATAGTTTTTACAGAATTTTTAGAATTAGTAGAAGAGAAGTTTGGTCTAGAAATGGTAGACAATATTATCACTAGTTCTACATTAGAGTCTGAAGGTATATATACCGCAGTTGGGACATATAGTTTTTCTGAAATGCTTCAATTATTAACCCATTTAAGCGAAAACACTGGGATTTCCATAGATAACTTATTATTAGTTTATGCAGAGCACTTTTTTAGTGTGATTGAGAATAGTTACCCGGGACTTTTGGCAACTTATAAGGATCCTATCGAAATGATATCGTCTATAGAAAATCATATACATGTCGAGGTTAGGAAAATTTATCCAGATGCAGAATTACCAACGTTTGAAGTTGTTGAGAAAACAGAAAACTCTTTAATAATGATTTATACCTCAAGCAGAGCCATGCATCATTTTGGTTTAGGGTTAATGAATAAGACGTTTGCTCATTTTAATTCGACAGCAACAATAGATTTACAAAAAATTAAAGAAGACGGAACGGAAGTTAGATTTGTTATTCATAAAAATTAATGAGTCAAAATCAATCAGAAATATTAGAACGTGCTTTAAAAAGGGAAAAGGCAGCAAGAAAAGCTGCAGAGAAAATTCTTGAAGAAAAATCAAGAGAACTCTATTTTACTTCTCAAAGATTAGAGCAGCTAGTAGACGAAAAATCTTCACAATTACAAGGTGTTTTTGAGAACATCGCAGATGCATATGTTGTTATGGATTTGGAGGGTAACTTTCTAAAATTTAACGAAGCAGCTACCAAATTATTTGGTTATGATATCTCTAGAGATAAAGTAAATGTGGTTAATCTTATTTATAAAGAAGACTATCAATATGCCATAGGTTCTTTTTTAGAATTACAAAACAAAGGTTTTTTTAAAGGTTATGAGGCCCGAGTATATACAAAATCTAAAGAGGTAAAGTGGGTGCATATTAATGCTAGTGTCATTTTTGATAAAGACAAAAAGCCATTAGCAGCGCAAGGAATTGTTAGAGATATTACAGATCAAAAAAAATCCGAAGAACAATTAATAGAATCTGAAAACAGATTAGCATCTCTTGTTGTTAATCTTGATAGTGGAATTGTTTTAGAAGATGAAAACAGAAACATTGTACTTACCAATAATAAATTTTGTGAGCTTTTCGGAATAAATGTAAGTCCAAAAGATTTGGTTGGAATAGACTGTAAAGCTGCATCAGAGCAAAATAAAGTATTATTTAAAAATCCAGAGGCTTTTATAGAGCGCATGCGTGCTATTGATGTGGATAAAAAAGTAGTGCTTGGTGATGAGTTGGAGATGTTGGATGGTAAAATTTTAGAACGTAACTATACGCCAATTGTAATAGGAGAAAAATCAAAAGGATATTTATGGACCTTTACTGATGTTACTTTAAAGCGTACCTACAGAAAAAGTTTAGAAGCACAAAAGCAAAAATATTATAATATTATTGCTAATATGAATTTAGGAATGGTGGAGTTGAATAACAACGATGAAATCCTAATGGTTAACCAAAGCTTTGAAAAAATGTCTGGATATACCGAAGCAGAAGTTATAGGTAAAAATGCAAGAATGCTTTTTTCAGCTGAAGACGATGATGTATTAAAAGAAGAACGCGAAAAACGGAAAGATGGTATTTCAAATTCTTACGAGTTTAAAGCTATTTGTAAAAAAGGAAAAACAAGACATTGGTTAGTTAGTGGAGCGCCAAATTACAATATAGACGGAGAAGTAATCGGGTCTATTGGAATACATTTAGATGTTACTGATACTAAAAGTTTAGAACTTCAAAAAGAAAAACTACTAGAAAAGCTAGAAAAAAGTAATGACGAGCTTCAAGAGTATGCACACATAGTATCTCATGATTTAAAATCGCCTTTACGCAGTATTAATGCTTTGGTTAGTTGGTTAAAAGAGGATAATAAAGGGATTTTAGACGACGCAAGTCTCCAAAATTTTGGACTTATTGAGTCTACATTAGAGAAGATGGAACAGCTAATAACAGATGTTTTAAACTATTCTAGTGTAGGAGCTGATAACAGTATAAAGTCAGATGTAGATTTAAATAGCATGGTTAATGATTTGGTTAGCATGTTGTACATACCAGATCATATAAAAATTGAAACAAAAAGTGAATTACCAATTGTAAAAGGAGATAAAACCAAACTGCAACAGGTGTTTCAAAACCTAATAAGTAATTCTGTTAAGTTTATAGATAAAAAGTGTGGGAGCATTATTATTGATGTAGAGGATTTAAAAAGTCATTACAAGTTTTCAATTAAAGATAATGGAATTGGTATTGAGAAGAAATATCACGATAAAATATTTAAGATATTCCATTCGTTAAAGAAAAGTAAGGATTCTTCAGGAATTGGATTATCTATCGTTAAAAAAATCATCGCCCTACACGAAGGTGATATATGGCTAGAAAGTGAGCCAAACGTCGGAACCACTTTTTATTTCACATTAAAAAAAGAACAATGAAAACAGTACAGTTAGTAAAACATAAAAATAAAGATTGGGAGTATGTTATCGAAAAACAAGACTTAATAGAACCGTTGGTTTTAGTCTTTGGTAATAGATACATGCTAGAAGACAAAAAGGTTTATGAAGATATTAGACAATTGTTTCCTGATGGACATATTGTTTTTGCATCTTCTTGCGCAGAGATTTCTTCAAATACAGTAAATCAAGATAGTATTACTATTACTGCTGTTGAATTTGAAAAAAGTAAATTTATAATTAAAACCAGCAATGTTTTAAATACGGATTTAGACAGTTACAAAACGGGAAGCGATCTAATCAAGCAATTACCTCAAGAGGGTTTAAAATATGTCTTTGTAGTCTCTGAGGGTAGTTTTATTAATGGAAGTCAGCTTACCAAAGGAATGAGCTCTGCTACTGAGGACAATCTAGTAATAACAGGAGGTTTATGTGGGGATGATGCACGTTTTGAAAAAACTTTAGCAGCCTATAATGAAAACCCTAAAGAAGGAGAGTTGGTAGCCATAGGTTTTTATGGTGATAGCTTAGAGATTTCTTTTTCAATCCATGGCGGATGGACGCCTTTTGGCCCAGAACGTATTGTTACCAAGTCTAAAGACAATATTTTATTTGAATTAGATGGGCAACCCGCTCTAGATTTATACAAAAAGTATCTTGGAGACAAGGCTAAAGATTTACCTGGCGCAGCGCTATTGTACCCTTTAAATGTGACTTCTACGGACGAAAGTCAATCTATAGTTAGATCTATTTTAAATATAAACGAAGAAGAAAATGCAGTAATTTTAGCTGGAGATATTAAGGAAAACTCTAAAGTACAGCTAATGATGACTAATGTAGATAATATTGCAAATGCATCAGAGCGTGCTGCAACACAAGCTTTACAGTACAGAAAAAACAAACCGGAACTAGCAATATTAGTAAGTTGTATTGGTAGAAAGTTAGTATTAGACCAACGTGTTGAAGAAGAAATAGAAGAGGTTATTGAGGTTATAGGTAATGACGCCGTAACTACAGGGTTTTATTCTTACGGAGAAATTGCCCCTTTTCATGGAGAGACTAGTTGTCAATTACATAATCAAACAATGACGATAACGCTAATAAGCGAATAATGAATTCATTACTAAAAAGACAAATTCGAAAATACTTAAATGCGGAATTAAAAAATAACAGTGATTTAACTGAGCTTTTTGATGCTATTGATAGCTCGTACCGTAATTTTGATGAGCAATCTAGCATGATTCAGAGAGCTATGGCTATTAGTTCTGACGAGTTGTATGCGGCAAATAGAAAATTACAAAACGAAGCAAAAGAGCAAAAAGAAGTTATTGATAAACTTAAAAGTGTAATTGATACTTTAAAATTTTATAATTTAAAAGAAGACGAACAAGCGGATGATGTGGAGTTAACAGGATCTAATTTGGTGGATTTTATTGATAACCAAACCAAAGAGATTGTTAAGATGAATAAACAAAAACAGTCCATGTTAAACGAGCTTGCGCATCAAAACCAAGAGCTAAGTGACTATGCGCACATGGTGTCTCATGATTTAAAATCACCGTTACGTAGTATAGATACCTTGACCACCTGGTTGGCACAAGATTATAGTGAGGTTTTTGACGATAACGGAAAAAAGTCACTACATCTTATTAGGACTAATGTCGAAAAAATGGACACCTTAATTAGTGGTATTTTAGAATACTCTACTATTGGAAAAAACCAGATAGAAGTATATGATGTGGATGCTGATAATCTAGTTCAAGAAATACTAAAAAGCACACAGATACCAGAGCATATTAGCATTACAAAAACTAAATTACCTATAATTAAAGGGGATAAATACAGATTGCAACAACTGTTTCAAAACCTTATAGGTAACGCTATAAAATACAACGATAAAGACCAAGGAGTTATTAAAATTGGTGTTGAAGATCAAGAAGATTCTTGGCAATTTCACATAGCAGATAACGGAAAAGGTATTGAAGAGGCCTACTTTAATAAAATCTTTAAAACCTTTGAGAAGTTAGAGAATAATCCGGATTCTTCTGGAATTGGATTATCTATTGTTAAAAAAATTGTCGAATTATATGGTGGTGAAATATGGCTTGAATCTCAGGTCGGTATTGGAACCACGTTTTATTTCACTTTAAAAAAAGCCCCAAATGGAACAGCCTAACCAATCCTACATTGACAGCTTATCTGGAGACGATAAAGCCTTCAAACAAAAATTAATAGATATTATAAAAAGAGAGTTTCCAGAAGAGAAACAAATTTATTTTGATAACTATAATGCTAAAAATTATAAATTAGCAGCGGACAATGTGCATAAACTTAAGCATAAAATTAGTATTTTAGGGCTCGAAAAAGGATATGAAGTTGCTGTAGCATACGAGTTAAGTCTTGAAGATGGTAAATCTGATGAGAAAGAACAATTCGAAGCTATTTTAACAACTATTACAAAATATCTGGTAGACCTTTAAATCCAAACTATGAATTGTATTGTTATTGATGACGAAGCAACAGCTAGAATGATTATTTCTCAATTGTGCTCCAATGTGCCAAGTCTTAATGTTTTAGAAGATTTTCCTAATGCAATGCAAGCCATAAAATACTTAAATCAAAATGAGGTAGATTTGATTTTCTTAGATATACATATGCCTGATTTTACAGGTTTTGATTTTATCGAAACACTTAAAAACCCACCAAAAATTGTACTGACAACATCAGATCCTAATTTTGCTATACAAGCTTTTGAATATGATTGTATTGTAGATTATTTGGTAAAACCAGTCACGCAAGAGCGTTTTCAAAAAGCAATTGATAAGGCTGAAGCTATACAAGATGCACCTGTTAAAACGGTATCAGAGTCTGAAAAAGTAGAAACGTCCTCTGGTAATGACTTGTATGTTAATATTGACAGACGTTTAATTAAAATAGATATTCCAAGTATTTATTTAGTAGAAGCTAAAGGCGATTATATCCAAGTTAAAACTGAAGATAAAAATTATACAGTGCATTCTACTTTAAAGAAAATTGAAGAAAAATTACCTGATAGTTTATTCTTAAAAGTACACCGTTCTTATATTATTAATATTAAAAAAATTATTGATATTGAGGACAATAGTGTGTTAATTAAAAAGGACGTTATTCCTGTAAGTCGTTCTAACAGACCAGAACTGATGAAGCGTTTAAACTTGCTTTAATACGCTGATTTTTATCATTTTAAATATTTTTAAAATAGTATTTCCTGAGGTTTTTTAATCGAGGAAGTGCTTCTTTTTGCGTTTAAACTATAGTGAATATCCGATTAAATGCATCTAAAGCGGTTTAACTTAGTGTTTAACCCATTCGTCGACACTTAAAATTGTGCTAATCGAAAAACAATAATTCTGGCTGCCTTTCAAATTAGTTTTGTCATCAAATAAACCAATCACGATGAAAAAATTAGCAATTATCACAGCAGTATTATTAAGTACATTTTTAATGTCATGTTCAGTTCAAGGAGATGATTTAGATATTCCAGAAGAATATAATGCAACCGTTGAGAATGTAGAGTACTCAACATTAGATTATCAAATTGCTGAGTTAATTAATGCTTACAGAATATCGGAAGGTTTAACACCTTTAAATATTTTAAATGCAGCTTCAAAAGAAGCTATTTCTCATAACCAATATATGGTTGGTCAAGGTGCTCCAAGTCACGATTATTTTTATGTACGTTCTCAAAACTTAAAAGACGCTGTTAATGCAAAAACAGTTTCAGAAAATGTAGGCTATGGTTTTAGTTCTGCTGCGTCTTTAGTAAATGCTTGGTTAAATAGTGAGGGACATAGAGAAAATATACAAAATCCAGACTTTACAGATTTTGGGATTTCAACAAAACAAGACGCTGACGGTAATAATTACTTCACTAATATTTTTGTTAAGTTATAATATTAAAAGCGCTTATCTACAGTTAATTACCATTCGTCTATACTTAGATCGCATCAATCGAAAAACAACATTTCAAGCAGGTTTAAAAAGTAAATTTGTATTGTAAACAAGAAACATACACCCCATGATAACAAAACTACACACTTTTAAAAAACAAATGTTAGTACTTGCTGTACTACTTTTAGGCGTAACAAGTCAGGCGCAAGACACGCCTTTTAATTGCGATTATAGCGCGTATTTGTTTCAGTATAACGATGTTTATGCAATTGATTTAGCATCAGGTAATTCATATCTTGCTGCAAGAGATATTACACCGGGTAATATTAATGCAACAGCTTATAATCCTGCAGATGGTTTTATTTGGGGGTATTTAAGTTCGCCTTCAAGAACTATAGTTAGAATTGGGAATGATTTTTTAACAACATCATTTACAATTCCAGAATTACCTACGGGTAATAAATATGTTGGAGATATCAGCCCAGATGGCATTTACTATTTTAAAGCCGGAGGAACTAGTTATTATAAAGTGGATTTAAATCCAAACTCTCCTACTTATACACAACATTTATCTACAGAAACGTTATCACAAAACATAAGTGTACATGATTGGGCATTTAATGCAGTTGATGGTAACTTATATGCAGTAGAAAAAAATTCAAATATTTTATATCGTATTAATCCAACAACTAGTGTTGTTGAGGCTTTAGGTGAAGTGCCAATATTATCAGGATTAGACTATACGTACGGTGCAGTTTATTTTGATGCAGACGGTCGTTTTTATGTTTCTGCAAATCAAACGGGAACTGTATATGTCATACAGAGTGTTCAAGATGTAACACCAAGCGCTACAATGGATTCTAATTTATTTGCTTTTGGACCTTCAAGTGCTAGTAATGATGGTGCACGTTGCCCATCTGCTCCTGTATTACAAGAAATTTGTGATAATGGAATTGATGATGATGGTGATGGGTTAATTGATTGCGAAGACCCTTCTTGTTCTGGATTTGGAAGTTGCGAAGTGATTGCACCTCCAACAACAGCTAACGATGGTGGTTTAGAAAGTAACGGAAGATTGTCTGAAGCCATTAACAAAAGAAATTTTAACCGTGCTAAAACCAGTTATAAGTTTGATCAAAAAACAGCAAAGCGTGTTACTAAAGATACTAGTCGTCAAACAGGTAGTGCTTACAGAACAGCAAACAACAGTTTTGAATTACAGGATTTTGTGCCACTAAATACAATTAATGAAGACTTTGCAGTAGAATCAACACCTACAGATCTATTAAATATTACTAATGCAACAGAAGTATACTCAGTAGACTACATGCAAAATGGGGCTTCTATCGCTTCGGTTTTAGCCTTAAAAACAGAAAATGGGGTTTATGAACACACTAAATATATTTGTGACAGATTATTGGGAGCTGAATTAATTACTGTGTCAACGATGGATATTAATGATCACGCTTTTATCAAGTCTATTATAAAAAACGAAGATGGTAGTTTCGAGTATGTATTAAGCTTATCCGCTAAAGTTGAAAATAGTGATGCTAATTTTGCAGTAGAGTCACACTGGAATTTAGATTTATATGAAACTGATGTTACATTTTATAACTTTCAAATTTGGTCAGATTCGATAGACGATTTATACAGTTTAGCACAAGAGGTACTAAATTTATTAGATACTGAAAAGCCAATTTTAGATTACCAATTGTCAGCACCTCCAACAGTTTTTGTTAGAAAAGGACATTATAATAATGGGGCTTTAGATCTTCAAATTATAAATACCAACGCAACAACAATGGTAAACTTTGATTCTGGTTTTAGAACAACAGAAACTAACGATTTTAATTACACAACGTCTAACCTTGATTTAAACGAAAACTATATTACAAACATAACAGTGCCAACAGGACACTTGTTTGATATTGGTTTTAGAATAGGTGATGGTGTTAATACACCGGATGATTTATTTATGTCTGATGGACCTTGGGGAGTTGATGATTCTGAAGCTAGTACAACAGTAAACAATTATCAAATCTCAGAAAACACAATGACTTTTGATGATCAAGATTTTCCAATAGAAAGAAACGTAGCACTAAATGCTACAACTAGCACTTATGTTGCTGCATACCGTGCATTAACACCGCGTTTTAAAGCAGTAGATGTGTCTGAAGATTATAATAGTTTTAAGCTAAGAGCAAGTGGTACTGGTAATTTAGAAATTACTTTAGTAAAGGAAAGTATTACAATTTGGGAAGAGCAATATAAAACAACAATTGCTTTAACGGAGGATTTAGAAAGTTATGCAATCATGTTTTCAGAGTTTACATCGACTTTAAATACTGATTTAGAGGCTAATGATATTGTAACTATTGTGTTTACAATGGTAAGTAATGATGGGGTAACTACGACTAAAGAAATGAATTTACAAGATGTTCGTTTTTCAAGAGGTAATAGTTTATCGGTAAATGATTTTGAATCGCAAACAATTAATACGCTTGCAGCATACCCAAACCCAATGGTGGACACTTCAAGTATTCAGTTTGTGTCTAATCAATCGGAGACGGTACAGTTGGTTATATATGACCAATTAGGTAAAGTAGTACTTAATAGAACAGTAAAAACACAGGTAGGTAAAAATCAGATTGCAATAAATGGAGAACAATTTAGTTCAGGATTGTATATCTGTAAATTATCAAGCACAAAGGCACACTATAATCCCTTAAAGCTATTGGTTAAATAGCGCTTTCATTATAGTTTTGATTGATAGATGTGGAAACCTAAGAACTAATAATAGCATTTTACGATTGGTTTCTGCTAGGGGCAAAAGAGAAATCTTTTGCCTTTTTTTGTTAAGATAATTATTTAGTATTTATAGTGTTAACTATTTCTGTAAGAGCATCTTTAGTTATTGGTTTTACTATAAAGTCCGTAATTTGCTCGTATTGTTTTGCTTTTTCTGAATCAGCGGGATCTATAGATGAGCTAACAATATATAAGGTTGTTTTTTTAGAGTTTTCAATCTTAACAAATTCATCTAAAAATTGCCATCCGTCCATAATAGGCATATTTAGATCTAATAAAATTAAATCAGGAATATTATTCCCAGATTTTATAATATCTCTTAATCCTGTTAAAGCTTCGGCACCGTTATTATAGATGGTAAAATTGTTGCAAAAATTTGTTGCTTTTAATATTCTTTTAGCAGCAAATATAAAAATGCGATCGTCATCAATTAAGCAGGTGGTGTCAATGTGCTTCATGTTTTAAGTGTATTGTAAACGTTGTTCCTTCATTTGGTTTGCTACTTACGTTAATTTTTCCGTTCATAGCTTCTACTTGATTTTTTGTAATATAAAGTCCTAAGCCTCTTGCTTCTTGATGTTTGTGGAATGTTTTATAAAGTCCAAAAATTTTATTTTTGTGTAAATCCAAATCAATCCCAAGACCATTATCCGATACTGTTATTTTTATAAAATCGGTGGTTTGTTGGGCGCTAATATTAATTACAGGTGTTGCATCAGGTCTTTTGTATTTAATACTGTTAGATATTAAATTAAATAAAATACTATCTAAATAAGCTGGTATAACTAGTACATATATATTGCTGTCTATACTAATGTTTATTTTAGCATCCGTAGCTATTATACTAGCTTTAAAATTAGCTAAAGCAGTATGTGTTGTTTTTAATAAGTTTACCGCTTTTAAATCTTTACTTTCTTTGGAGTTTATTATGGATACCTCATTTAGATTACTAATCGTTTCGCTTAAATTATTTACAGCCTCTTCTATTAAGGGGAAAAACTCATTTTCTGTACATTCTGGTAAATCAGTTTTCATTATATCTAATAACATTTCTAGATTACCAGAATGTGATCTTAAATTATGAGAGACAATATGCGCAAAATTTAAAAGTTTTTCATTTTGACTTTTAGTAGTAGTTAGTAATGTTTCTACTTCTTTATGGGCGACTTTACGTTCTGTTATATCTATTAAATGCGAAATAAAGTGAATGGGTTGATTATTTTCGTTTCTCAATATTGATATCGATAAAATGCAATTTATATACGAACCATCTTTTTTGATATACCGCTTTTCACATTCAAACTTGTCAGAAACCCCATCTATTAAATTTTTAATATTGGCAGGGATAATATCTATGTCTCCAGGATGAGAAAGCTTGTTTATTTTACATCCAATAAGTTCTTCCGTAGTGTATCCTAAGTAGTCGCAAAAGGTTTTGTTTAATGTTATTATTTCTCCAGATAAACTTACCAAAGCCATGCCATTTGGAGCATGCTCAAAAGTTGTACGTATAAGTTCTTCTTTTAGTTTAAGCTCATTTAGTGTATTGTTCTTTTCAGTAATATCTTGTAATACACCAATTACTTTCTTTGTTTTATTATCTTCTATTACAGGATAAGCAACAATACGGACCCACTTTATGTTGTTTTTTGCTGTTTTTAATTGAAACTCTCTGTCGTAAGATTGTTGGTCATTAACTGCCCTAGCAAATAATAGACTAATTAAGTCGCGATTATACCCTTCTAAAAAAAAGTTTACCCCTTCTTTTACATTAGGTTGATAGTCTTGTTCTACCTCATGTATGGTTTTGGTCATTGCACTCCAAATAACGGTATCCGTTTGTAGGTTTACTTCCCAAGAGCCAATTGCAATATCTCTTTGCAAGGAGTCCATGTAGGTTAGTGAAGTGTTATCTTCAGTCTTGTGTTTTTGAAATAACTGATTATAGAGTTCTTTCATGGTTAAGTTGTTTATTACTAAAAAGTTAGGGCTTTGTAGTGTTGGATTGATTGTTTTTAGCGAAAACGTAATTGGTTGATTACAAATATAATATTAAGTGCAGTTTAAAAGTGGATTAATCCGTTAAAAAACATGACTTTTGTGACGTTTTTTTTATGAAATATGTAATTGTATAGATGAAACGTTCCGTTATCAGTATTTTACAAAGTGTATTTTAAGTTGTTTTGTAGTGCGAAAAGCATTCGGTTTTTTTTAGTTTTGTTGGTGATAAGTCATAAGTTTTTTTTTTTAATAGTTGTACCTTTAATGCTTAAAACGTAATACTAATGGGGAAACAAATAACATTAAAAGACGCTATTTCTATTGGGATTGGAGGCATGGTTGGTGGTGGTATCTTTGCTGTTCTAGGATTAGCGGTGTCATTAGCAAAAGGAGGAACACCTGTTGCCTTTTTATTTGCAGGTATTATTGCGTTATTAACAGCCTATTCTTATGCTAAATTATCCAGGAAGTTTCCTGAAAATGGGGGGACGGTTAGGTTTGTGCATCAACAATTTGGAAACGGAGTTTTTGCAGGAGGAATAAATAATCTCCTTTGGATAAGTTATATCGTGATGTTAGCTTTATACGCATCGGCATTTGGGTCTTATGCAGCCGAGTTATTTTCTATTACAGGAGAGAAGGCAATGGATGTGCGTATCTGTCAAACCTTTATAATTATATTAGCCTTAGCCATTAATTACCTAAGTGTAAGTTTGGTTGGGCGTATTGAGTCTGTCGCGGTTATAGTAAAGTTGTTAATATTAGTTGCTTTTATAGGCATTGGATTTTATGGGTTTTCCTTACACCCAGAAAATTTACATCAATTACAGCCAAGTAATTGGGAAAGTCCTTTTTTATTACTCTCAGGAGGAATGGTGATTTTTGTAGCCTATGAAGGTTTTGAGCTAATAGCCAATTCTATTTCAGATTTAAAAGACCGTGAGAAAAACACAGAAAAAGCCTATTTTGGAGCAGTCGGTTTTGTAGTGGTTTTATACATATTAATTGCAATAGTTACCGTTGGGTCTTTACCTTTTGAAAAAATAGCAAGTGCTAAAGATTATGTTTTGGCACAAGCAGCGGCGCCTACTTTAGGGCAGATAGGATTTACTATTATTACCATTACAGCTTTGATTTCTACTTTTTCTGCTATTAATGCAACCATTTTAGGAAGTGGACGCGTAAACTATGACATTGCTGAAGATCAAGAGTTACCACGTTATTTTTGCCATATTTTTTGGGGCAAACCTATTGGGTATTTAGTAACTGCAATTTTATCCATTATATTGGTTAATGTCTTTAATCTAGAAAGTATTTCTACAGCTGGAAGTGCGGGTTTTTTATTGATTTTTTGTCTAGTTAACTATATAGGATTTAAAAAGTATCAAGAATTAGAGTCTAAAAAAAGCATACATTTAATAGCTAGTGTATTGTGTCTGTTAGCTTTTAGTACGCTTATTGTCCAACAATTTGAAACTAATGTTACTGGAGTGCTAGTCGCCTTAGGTATTATTGTGTTTTGCTTTGTGATGGAGTGGGTTTATAAAACGGTTGGCTTTAAAAAGTAAGTAAGTCTTCTTCTTTTTATAGTAACGTAAAACATCCTGAAGTTGTATATTTAGGCAACAAAAAGTAACCTTTTATATATTTAAAACCACGTGAGATTAAAATACATACTATTGTTAGCGTTAACTATTAGCTTAATTTGTTTAGGATGTAAAGAGGTAGATGCTAATCAAGAAACGACTCTAAATTTAGAAGTAACTAAAAATAGACCGACGTTATTTGGAGACGGTATTATCTCAACAGGATTGTATCAACGTGATTTAGCTGTTTCTCCCGACGGGAATCAATTAATGTATACTTTGGGAGATTATAAACAACAAAGAAGAAGTTTAGTTCAACTCAATAAAGTTGGTGGGGTTTGGAGTAAACCTGAATTAGTTTCTTTTTCTGGAGTTTATCAAGATATCGAACCTTTTTATACAGATCAAGGGAATACCTTGTTTTTTGCATCCAATAGACCAATTAATAACGATAATACACGTAAAGATTATAATATTTGGTATAGTCATAAGATTGAAGGTAAATGGGGCGAGCCAAAACCATTGAACAATACTATAAATACAACAGAAGACGAATTTTACCCTTCACTAAGCAACAACGGGAGTCTTTATTTTACGGCAACAAAACCGGAAGGGATAGGTAAAGAAGATCTTTTTGTGTCGAAAAAAGTAAATGGAGTTTATCAAAAACCGTCGGTCTTAGACAGTACCATAAATACAAAACATTACGAGTTTAATGCTTATGTTAATCCAGAAGAAAATTTGTTGATTTTTAGTTCTTATGGACGGGCAGATGGCTTTGGTGGTGGCGATTTATATTATAGTTTAAAAGATAAATCTGGTCGTTGGAGTCCATCAAAAAACATGGGAAAAGACATTAATTCTGATAAGTTAGATTTTTGCCCATTTGTAGATGTTAACCGCAACACTTTCTATTTTACAAGCGAAAGAGTTGTAGTAGATTCATCTAAAATAAATTCTATAAAAGAATTTAAAGCGATTGCTAATAGAGCTCAAAATGGCACAGGTAATATCTATTCGATAGGATTAGACGCATTGCATTTAGAGTTGTAATTTTAATAGCTTTTTTTTTAATTGAATTTTGACACAACTTGTCATTTTGAAAGATGACGACTTAATATTTTTTCTTTTTGAAAATTTAACAGAATTAAAACTACCCCAAATTAAACCTTCTTGGATTTAGAAAGTCTTATGTTTTTAACCCTTTCTGGATTTTGGAAAAAAGACACGTTTTAAAACTAAAATTACAACAGCCACTAGTGTTGTTAGTTATGTTCTGTTTATTAGTAAGCTGTAACAATACTAAAAGTGATGTTGTGGTTGCAAACAATACAAATATTCCTGTTTACAACTTTGACCAGTTAGAACCTTTATTATATACAGATAGTAGCAAAACCTACATTGTTAATTTCTGGGCCATGTGGTGCGCACCTTGCGTTAAAGAGTTACCATATATCCAAGCCTATGCGGATAAACATCCTGATGTTGAGGTGTTATTAGTCAGTATGGATTTTCCTAAGGATATTGAAACTAAACTAAAGCCATTTTTAAAGCAAAAAAATATCACTAACAAAGTGGTGATTTTAGACGATGCCGATGCTAATACTTGGATAAATAAAATAGATCCAAATTGGTCGGGAGCCATACCTTATACTATTATTTTTAATAATACAAAGCGCGAGTTTTTTGAGCGCTCATTTGAAAGTGAATCTGATTTAGAAACTGAAATAAATAATACAATTAATAACTAATTTAAGATGAGAAGAATAACTGCAATATTATCTATGATTGCTATATGTGCAATTGTACTAGTGTCTTGTAAGGACAAAGAGAATCATAAAAATGACACCGCTTTAGAGCAAGGTGATCATAAACATGGACCGGATGGTAAGCATCCTGATGGAGATCGTAAAGGTCCTCCACATGGAGGTGACAGAAAAGGACCGCCAAAAGGAGGTAGCCCAGAGCAAATTAAAACGTTAGAAGAAATTGGAGGGTATAATATTGGAGACGTTGCAACTGATTTTAGTCTTAAAAATGTAGATGGAACAATGGTGTCTTTAGCAAGTATTAAAAATGCTAAAGGATATATTGTGACCTTTACTTGTAACGAGTGTCCTTTTGCAAAATTATACGAAGACCGTTTAATAGCATTACATAACACCTATGCACCACAAGGTTATGCTGTAATAGCAATTAACCCAAATAGTCCTGAAAATGAAAAAGAAGGTTATGCAGCAATGCAAGCAAGAGCTAAAGAAAAAGGATTTCCGTTTGTCTATTTAGTAGACGAAGGACAGAAGATCTATCCACAATACGGAGCCGTAAGAACACCGCACGTATTTGTATTGGATAAAGATCGTAAAGTCCAATATATTGGTGCAATTGATGATAATTCTAAATCGCCAGAGGATGTAAAAGTTAAATATGTAGAAGATGCGATTAAAGCATTAGAAGCTGGTAAAAAACCAACGGTTACTCTAACAAAAGCAATAGGTTGTCCAGTAAAAGCGAATAGAGGATAAATTAATAGCACTATCCTTTACTAAAAAACACAAGCGTGAGGCTTGTGTTTTTTTTTATGTCTTATTTTAAATGTTATTTATTTTAGTCCCTAAATACAGGCTTTTCAAATAGTAACCATTTAAATCTTAAACCAATTTCATTAAAAGTAAATCCAGCAGCAGTTGCAGACGCAATGTTACTTCGTGTACCAAATAAGTTTGCCATACAACGCTCTGAGAATTTATAGCCTAATTTACCTTGTATTCTGTATGTACTTTGACTACTGTCATCTTCTATATATTGTAATCCTGTAGCTGCAGTTAACTCGTAAAACCATTCTTTAGGTTTTGCGATGTTTTCATCTTTAATCAGGTTTGCAAAAACCTCTACCGCATTAAATGTTTCTGGAGAGAAATAGATTGTAGGTACTTGGTTTTTAAACGTAATATATTGGTAGTTTAAACCCGCCTTAAGCGATGGTTTTGGTAAGATATTGTAGTATAATGAGGTAAACAATAAGTTTCTGGCATTACTATCACTTTGGCTTGTGTAAAAGTACTGCGTAAACCAACCCAAGTTAAAATTAGTGTTTAAACTGTAGTTAGCATAAAAGTTGTTTTGTACAATTTCACGATCTAATAATTCAGCATTAAAACTCTGTAATTCGCGTTTATAACCAATAGTTAAATCCTGTAATTTAAAAGGCTTAATATTAAAAGAGACATCCGTTAATAACTGTGTATAGTCGTTAGTTGTTGCTTTCGCAGAAGTGATTCCTGCTGTACCTTTGAAAGTTACGTTTGGTAGTAATTGGTAAGAAAGACCAAAGCTTGCGTCATGCGATGTTGCTTCGTTGTTAGTCACTGGGTTGTTTGTACTTCTATAGTTGTAGCTTCCTAAAAGTTTAAATTTTGTTGAAAACGGAAATTCTAAATTATTATTAAAAGCAAAAGCTTCGTTATCTCCATTATCAAAGGTGTAAGATGCTTTTCCTTCGTAAAAAGGAGTAAATGTTGTGTTTAGGTTTTTAATAAAGTTAGAAGCATCCTTTTGGTTGTCGTAAAATTTTAATGTGTTTTCGGCAGAGGTGTAAGCTGCTTCATATTTACCTAAAGCTTTTAATGCATTAGCATTTCCAAGGTTACCATCAAATGATGTGCTATCGTTAACCAAAATTTGGTCGTAATCTTTAACACTCTTTTTAAAATCACTTTTATAAATATTAAGGGTAGCACGCAATGCTAGTACCCAATTTTCATTAGGTTTAGTCTCAAATATTTTCGCGATAAGCGTATCTGCAGTTTTAAATTTTTTATTCCAAATTAAGGCTTGTGCATAACGCTCTGTAGTTTGTTGTGTTAGGGTTGCATCTGTTGTATCCTCTAAACTATCATATGCTTGTTGACTTAATTGTAAGGCGTCTTTTTCTTTTCCGTTTAAGTGAGCGACTAAAGCAGAACCGTTTAATGCTGTTATTTTGTTTTCAGGATTTTTGGCTAAAATATCATAGGTTGCTTTGGCATCGTCTAATCTGTTGGCAATTAAATAGAGGTTGGCTAAGTTTAATAACGTGTCTTTGTCATTATTAAACAAGATTAGGTTTTTCTTTAATAAAGCTTCGGCTTCATCATATTGTCGCGCTTGTTGCTTCTGGTATGCGTAACCTAAATACATGTACTTTTTAGAGGTTAATGCATTTGGGTTTCCTGGTAAAACGGTTAATGCTTTATCGACATAGGTTAACGCGTCTTCGTATTCTTTTAAATTAGAAAGTGTGTTAGCATAACTTAATAAGGCCGGAAAACTTTTCGGGTCTTCGTCTATTAGGCTTTTAAAATAGGTTTTTGCTTTCGGAAAATTACTATTCCATAATAATGATTCGCCATAATTTAATTTCACCTCAAAATCTGTTGGGTAATCTGCTAATAGATTTGTAAAAAGGGTGTTGGCTTCTTCTGGTTTTCCGTTTAAACCAATAGCACGACCATAACATAGTCTTGCTGTTTTATTGTCGGCATGATCTTTTAAGATGGTGCTAAAAAACGTTTCCGCTTTAGCGTATTGTCCAGTTTCTAGATAAGTAAAGCCTTCTTGCATGTCTTGTGCATAGCTAAAAACAGAGGTTAAAAGTATAATAAGTAGGTGTATTGATTTGATTTTCATGTTCTGGGTTTTAATCAGTTGCAAGTTAAGCATTCATTTTGATTCATTCACCTACACCAATGGTCCACTCGTCGAAATTCAACTGAATCTGAGAGGTTTGAGTTGCATCTTTGTATCAGAAATAAAGCAAAACAATTTAAAAATTACATTTATGGCACTTACAATATTTAGAAACGATAACACATTTATATTAGATGGTAAAATAAATGCAATGACAGCAAGACGTTTTGAAAAGCATGTTAATACCACTTTTAAGACTATAAAAAACTTAACGATTGATATTAGTAAAGTTACTGAAATTGATACAAAAGGTGTTGCTGCTTTAAAGGTTATTTATAAAAAAGCAAAAACTGAAAACAAAACGTTTTCTATTGTTGGAAGCGGTTGTAAAGATATATATGAGGAATTATTAACCATGAATATCGCATAACCCAGGCACAAAACAGATCCCAAATCAAACCTATAACAATTATAAAATCTACTATTATGGCACTTAAAATTACACAACAAGACAACACAGTTACTTTAGAAGGAACATTAAATACTAAAACAGTAAATAACTTTAAAATACATTTTGGATTTATTTTAAATGCTTTTAAAAATGTGACTTTAAACATTGATAAAGTGACAACAATTGAACCATGTGCGATGCAAATATTAAAAGCAATGTATGTAAATGGTGTTGTAAACCAACAGATGTTTTTTGTGGAAGGTAATAGAAGCGAAGAAATTTATGAAGCTTTTCAATACCCACAAGTAGCCTAATTATTATTATTATCCTTTAAACCACTAATCAGATGCAAGTTTTATCTCTTTTAAAATCGAAAAAAATATCTCCAGAGCAATTGTTTATGCTAAGTGTATTGGCAGTAAACGGAGGGAACTACTTGTACAATCTTATTTTAGGACGTGTATTAGGACCTGCTGAGTTTGCAGATGCTGCTGTACTGATTACCTTTTTATTAGTATTGTCTTTTGTAGCCATGACGTTTCAGTTAGTGACTGCTAAGTTTTCTGTAATTTTTGAAAACGAGACGTTTACTAATTTTGTCTCTAAAATTTATAAAAATGCAACGTTTGTTGGATTAGGATTAGGGGCTTTAATTATTGTGTTTGCAGGACAATTACAAGCGGTTTTTAATACGTCATCGTCTAGCATGTTTACCATTTTTGGAATAGGAGTGCCACTTTATTTTTTAATGAGTGTTAACAGAGGGGTATTTCAGGGGAAAAAGGAATTTAAATCATTATCAATTACTTATCAAGCTGAAATGCTAAGCCGATTAGTAATTACGTTAGCCTTGATTTTTTTACTTGATGTACAGTCATCGGTTGTGATTGCTATCGGAATTTTAATCTCTTTTGGATTTGGTTTAGTGCCTTTCAAATTTAAAAACTTAAACTTTAAAAAATCAATTGCTATTGAAGCTAGCCAATCTAAACAGGTTAAAAGCTTTTTTATAATTACAGCGTTTTATGAGCTGACACAGATTATAATTAACAATAGTGATATCTTATTAGTAAAACATTACTTTGATGCTTACGATGCGGGATTATATGCATCATTAGCCTTAATAGGTCGTATTGTATACTTTGTAGCTTGGATGTTTGTCATGTTATTATTGCCAACCGTGGTTCAGCTTAAAAAAGAAGGAAAAGCAACAGCGCCTATTTTATTTAAATACGTTGGTTACATCGCAGCTATTGCCACAGCAATAGTTATAGGTTGCGCTTTGTTTCCAGAAACCGCAATTACCTTATTGTTTGGAGATAGTTATTTAGCAATGGCTCCACTTTTATGGAAGTACGCTTTAGCAACTGGTTTGTTTGCTATCTCAAACATCTTTGCTTATTACTACTTGTCTTTAGATAGATATATTCCTGTTGTGATCTCTGGAGTTTTCGGAATGTTACAAATGGGCTTAGTAATCTTTTTTCATGAAAGTTTAGAGCAAGTAGTACACATGCAAATTATAGCAATGGTGTTACTGTTAGTTATCCAGGTAATCTTCTTCATGTTTGATTCTAAACTGAAGAAATAAAAATGAATTTATATTAAATTAGTCTTTACATATAAATTAAACGGGAAGGAGTTGCGGTTTTAACTGCAGCTTTTTCTGTGTTATAATAGTTTTGGTTTTACTATTAGTCCGTTATGTTTTGCAACTTGTTTAAATTCAGTTTAATATATATTTTTTTTTATAATGATTTGTAAGGAGTTATACTTGTTTACGACAATTTACATGTAAATATCCGTAAATTATGTATATTTAAAATGTAATACTACTTTATTACAGTGGGTTACAGAGCGCTTCTTCACAATTAATTTTAAAGTGAAGAACTAAAAATGAATTTATATTAAATTAGTCTTTCATATAAATTAAACGGGAAGGAGTTGTGGTTTTATACTGCAGCTTTTTCTGTTTTATAATAGTTTGGTTGTTTAATCTTCTGCTTGATTAACAACCAAACCACAATGCTAGCTAAAACAACGTAATCTTCTAAAAGTGAGTCTGTTTAAGTGTTTTTTAAAATGCAAATCTACACTTTCTTACCATTCGTCTACAGTAACTTGCAACCTGTCTAAACTCACCTGAATATGTCTTTTTAATAACGCAAATTTGTAGTGTAATTAAGAAACAATATATTAAAAACATATAATAATGAAACTAGCAATCGTAACAGCATATCCACCAAGTAAGGTAACTTTAAATGAGTATGCTTACCATTTAGTAAAGCACTTTAGACAAAAAGAAAATGTTACTGAAATTGTTTTATTAACAGATAAAACAGAAGGAGCAAAAGATATTGCTTTTACAGAAGATGGTTGTAAGATTACAGTTAAAGAGTGCTGGGCTTTTAATAGTTACACAAATATTTTAAATGTAACTAAAGTTATAAGTAAAACTAAACCAGATGCAGTATTATTCAACTTACAATTCATGAAGTTTGGAGATAAAAAAATAGCAGCAGCTTTAGGATTAATGTTACCATTGGTTTGTAAACTAAAAAAGATTCCTAATATCGTGTTATTGCATAATATATTAGAAGAAGTAGATTTAGGATCAGCAGGATTTACAAGTAGCAAAATCATGCAAAAAGTATATGGTTTTATTGGAACAAGCTTGACAAGGTTAATCTTACAGGCAGATACTGTAGCGGTAACAATGCAAAAATATGTTGACATTTTAGAGAAAAAATATAAAGCTAAAAATGTGACATTAATTCCGCACGGAACTTTTGAGATTTCTGAAGAAAAGCCAGAATACAATTTACCACAAGGTCCTTTACAAGTTATGACTTTTGGTAAATTTGGAACCTACAAAAAAGTAGAAGGTATGATTGAAGCGGTTGAGAAAGTAAGAGCGTCTACAGGATTAGATCTTGAAGTTGTAATTGCCGGAATGGACAACCCAAATGTGCCAGGTTATTTAGCAAAAGTCCAAGAAGATTATAAGCATGTGCCGCAAGTACGTTTTACGGGGTATGTTGAAGAATATGAAGTGCCAACCTTATTTAAAGAAAGTGCGGTAGTTGTATTTCCTTATACATCAACAACAGGAAGCTCTGGTGTTTTACATCAAGCAGGAAGTTATGGTAAAGCAGTAGTGATGCCGGATTTAGGAGATCTTGCTTTATTAGTAAAAGACGAAGGTTATAAAGGTGAATTTTTTGAGCCTACATCTGTAGATAGTTTAGCAACAGCAATTGAGGCTATTGTAACAAACGACACTCACAGAATTGCTTTAGGGAAATCTAATTATCAAGCAGCAACAGCGTATCCAATGGAGAAAATTACAGACATGTATTTAAATAAGTTTGATGCTATTATTGCTAAAAAGTCGCCAAGTAAAACAGCAAGAAAAACAAAAGAAAAAGCAGTGGTTTTAGAACCAACAACATTAGAATAACAGTAATATACGATACCTTTTTTGTCCCAAACAAATAATATATCAAGTGTCAGTTTATTGACATTATTATCAAAGACTCTCAAGTTAACCTACTTAATTTGAGGGTTTTAATTTTTATAAGAATTACAAAAACAGTAGAAAAATAAGCAATTACTAGTTTGTAATATATTTAAACGACGCCTTTTTTACACCATTTTTATCGATAAATCCAAAACGTTTTTGGGTATTACGACGCCAAGGTCTGCTACCTACAACTGCTTTTGGTACATCAACAAAATCATATAAAGTCCAAGACATAAATTGCAACTTATTAGAAGCAATAATCTCTTGGATTTTTTTGTGATAATTAGCTTGGTCTTCTTCAGAGCTTCCAAATGGTTTCCAAAATCCGCTATAAGATGACATTCCAAATTCTTGCAATACTAATGGTTTGTTTGGTATTTGGTTTTGCATCGTTTTTATGGCAGCATCCAATTCGCTTAAGCCTTCATAATAATGAAACGAAACAATATCTACCTTATCTTTTAAAATTGGTGCACTTTGGGTATTAGACCAACCAATAGTTACAGGATGTACCTTATCTATAGATTTTACTAAATCTATCATGTTGTCTAGCCAAGCAATAACCATATCTTTTCCTCTAGACTCAAAATCAAGGTTTGGTTCGTTTTTAATATCCCAAGCAATAATAGCATTGTGGTCTTTAAAAGTAGACACGATGGTTTCTGCGTGACGTTGATTTAAGGTCCAATTCATTACAGAATAATCACCATAAAAATCAAATAACGTTACTACTACTTTTAGGTTTTGTTCTTCCGCAGCATCTAAAGTTTGTTTTAATTTTTCTAGCTTTTTAGGATTTACATCAGCTTTTCCAAAGTCATCATATTGCACAAAAATTCTAACCGAATTTAAGCCAGCGTCTTTAATAACTTTAAAGTCGTTGACAATTGTGTCTTTCGCGAAAGCGTCACCAAACATATTCCAAGGTGTTGCTTTTGGATAGTAATTAATCCCTTTAATAATTAAACTATCGGTTTCAATTTTTGCTATTTGTGGTGCGTAAGGTTTCGTGTTTTCTTTAACTAAATGTCTAATACGCCAAAATCCATCTTCTAGTAAAAACACCATTTTGTAAGTTGAGGTTTCTGTTGTTTCTAGCACTAATTTTTCAGCTTTAAACACCCGTTTATATTCTACAACATTTCTATCTGTAATAACAGCAAGTTGCCCGTCTTCACTAAAAAACTCTAAAGTAGGTTTATGGTTTAATGTCGTGGCTTCAATGGTTGTGTTTTCAGCTTTGTTTAATTCTATAAATGCATATAGGTTTTTTCTAGCGCTATCGGTATAATAATCTTTTATACCAGCAGTTTTATTGCTTTTGTAAGCCACTTGTTTGACATACCAAGCATCTAAATAATCGTTTTGTAAGGCATTTAGATTTTCGTTATCCATTGGGCGACCTTCATTATTTAAAGGTTCCCAAATTAATTTTGGAGCATATTGTTCTACTTTCTGTATTTCGGTATGTAGCATTGTGCTTCTGTCTGCTCCAGTATTTAGGTAGCTAAAAAGCGCGCTAATACCAGAAATAATCAAGGCTACAATCATAATATATGAGATTATTAATATGGTACGGAGTATGTTTTTATTAAGACCTACCATAGTTTTTTGTTATTAAATGTTTTATTTATTCCAGCAGTTTCAACACTAAAACGATACGTGTCGTTTTGATAAACAGCAGGCTTTAAATTAAAAGTAACATACCCATTAAAAGATGTTTTTATAATGGTGTCAATAAGGACATTGTCTTTGTAAATTAAAAGTTTGACGTGTAAACCATCCGGAATCATTTGCTCCATAAAACTTTGTAAAGGACCAACTAAAATTTCACGATTTTTATTAGCAAAAGCAACATAAAAATCTTCAATAACACTTTGGTAACTTAGTGCAATTGTATCGCTTTCTGCCATACCATCAACATAGGCTTTAATGCTCCAGTTGTCTTTAAAATCAGGATGAATAATTTTAGAGTGTGCAACTCCATTAATAGTCGTTCCTGTGGTTTTTAAAATATTTCCGTGGTCGTTGGTTATAAAAAAGGTAACAAATGTACCATCGCTAACCACATTGTCTTGCTTATCTTTAATTACAGAGGTATTAAAAGTGGTTACCTGATTTCCGTCGGCGTAGTTATGTGGTCGTTTTGCCGAAATTTTAAAATCTGTAGGAATTGCAGCCCATACATTAATGGTAAATTCTTTAGAATTAATTCCTAAACTTTCTGAAGAGACAAGCATCCGTCCGCTTTCTCGCTTAGAATTAATGTTTCTCCAGGAAATTAAATTATTAGTAAAGATGTCGTCATTTTCTTCGGAAGCTAAAAACTGAAACCTTGCATTAACCTTTGTGTTTGTTGGCAGAGGATTGTCTAAAGAATCTGTAGGTATAACTACCAACATGGTGTAGTCTGTTCCTCCGGCTTCAATACTTGGAGGTCCAATATAGGTTTCCATGGTTGCGACTTCTGCTTTTGGATTAATATTAAATTGACCGGTAGCAGATTTATTTTTGTCTAATACTATCCAGTTTACAACGCCAATTTTTTTGATTATGTTTTCCGGAATTATATATTGAAGCGTACCTTCTTCGGCTATAGCCGAAACTAAAGTTGATCCATAACTATTAGAACAATACAATAATGGTTTTTCGACTTCTGAATCAGTAAATTTTAAAACAATTGGCTTACCAACATTATAATCTGTTTGCGTCGTTACTAATTGAATAGGGTTAGTAGCGTCATTGTGTTGCACAATAGCAAACGATGATAGTAAAATCAAACCTAAAACAAAGATGTATGTGCGTTTAAGTAGCATTAATTTGGGCTTCCTATGTATGTGTTAATTTCTATTTTAATATAACTAAAATCAGGATGGTCAATTTTTTGTAATTGAGCATCGCTATGGTTTTCAATTCTGTTAGGGACGACTTTTCCAGCAATGGCATCGTTTGGTAAACCATTTACAAAAATGTTTTTCATGTCTGTATTAATTATTTTCACCTGACCGTCTTGTAATATGTGGTATTCAAAATCTTGTTTACGTTGTTGTCTTACACCTTCTTTTACAAATAGGTGATCTACCCAAACCATGTCTTTATTTTCGTCATAGTAAGTTACTAAAAGTTGAGGGATTGTAATCTCTTGGATGCCGCTATTAAATAAGTTTCCGTTTATAATACTGTCTTTAATGCTAATGGCACTTAGCACTACGTTTTTGTATAAGTCAGATCCCGAAACATTTCCTGCAACTTGTAAGTTAAATTTTGTTGGTTGTTCTTCAAATTCGATAGGTGTGAATTCGTCTGGATTAAACGTGTCCGGAATAGAATCTTGCGTTCTGGACCAAGCAATACCTTCAAAGTTAATACGGAAACTACTAGACTCTTTAGGCATTAATTTATGCTTAACGTGGTACTTTGCATTATATGTTGCTAGTTGCTTGTTGTTATCGTTATAAAGTGTGCCTTTTAAAATAACATCTGCAGGGACATTATCTACGTTTTGGACTTCTCCAATTATAGCGTAACTACCATCATACTGCACTAATTTAGCTGAGACAACTTCTAAAACAGGCTGTTTTAAAATGTCTTCATGGTGTGTTGCTTCGGTTGTAATGCGGCGTCTACCTTGATTAAAATACTTGGTTGCATTATCAGAGTATAGTTGATCTGGTGGTAAATCGTTATTTAAATCGTCTGGTTGTAAATACCATTTCCCTTTACGCCTTGATAATGATTTATAGTCAATTTTTTCAATTTTCTCTAAAGGCGTAATCCATTGACTAGTCACTTTTGCAGAGACAGTACTGTCGTTACGTTTTGTAATTTCGGTTTCAATAGCATCCATTTTTGCATAGCTACTTAGTAAACCATCCGTTACCGATATCTCTAGCATATATTGTGCTATTGGCAAGTTGTTTTCAGGATCTATTAAGCTGTGCGCTTTTTCAAATTCTTTAAAATCTAAAGCATCGTAATATGCGATAATGGCATTTTCTGGACTGCGTTGCGAATCGTTTTTTAGATAGAATAAGTAGATGCCATAAAACACCGCTAGGGCAAGAATTAATGACCAAACGTGGGTGATTCTTAAAACATTTCTATTAAACTTATTATAGGTAGTCGGAAACTTTAAAAAGTCTGGAACTGGTTTAATACGTGTTTTTAAAGCATTAACCCAAAGCATTTGTATGTTTAAAATAAAGGCGATTAAAACAGTTAAAAACGGAATGATTCCCCACATTAATTTCACCCATTTTGCAACATCTTCTTTAGGTAAAATAGAGGATACTGGCGGAATGTTAAGGCGTTCCCAAACCATAATTCCATTTTCTAATTGTCGTAAACGTTGCCAGCCACAAAAGTAAAGGATGGGGTCGTAAAACTTATCGTTAGAAAATATGTACTTAAGATTGTATTTCTCTGGCGTTGTTAAAAATTGCTGTAGTGATCCAATTCCGGCAACACCTTTAAATTTTGAGTTTTCTAAACGCTCTATTGGTCGTGTGGTTAATTCTGGTAATCGTCTTGCAGAATGGTAGTTTCCATCAACAGTCATAGCATTAGTTTGCGCACTTAGCCACGCCATTTGGTCTCCAAAACCTAGTGTTAAAAAACGCCATTTATCATGATCGTCTTGATTTAAGAAATTAACGATAGGTAACATCTTTATTTTCTGTGGTTGTGACGGTCTAAAATAATTTAAACTCATGGTAAATACAATCATAAATACCATAAGTCCGGCTAATATTCCGCCAATAATACGATGATAAATAGCGCCAAATTTAGACTGAATAAGTTCCTTTAAATCACCTTCAACAAAACGATACACAAATTCGCCCATTAAAGGAATAGATAATATGGACGCCCAAAGTGTAAACCTATCTAAGGTTAAAATATTAAAAGCAGTTTCGCCTAACATTTTTAAAGGCACGGGAGTAGTTCCTCCTGTACCTAATATGGTGCAAATGGTTATTGATAATCCAAAAAACAAGTAACGTTTGCTGTAATATCTATAAAAAATATAGGGTAATAATATTAGTAAAATTCCCCAAGGAATTAAAAAGAAGACTAAGCCAGAGGATGTGATTTCTAAGAAATTATCGCGAGAGCCATGCGGAATGGGTACCTGAGTAATTGGATTGGCTTTGGAGTTTAGCCAATATGGAAAAATACAACCTACAATTAAGACTAATGAAAGCATCCCGAAACTTACAATACGCTTAAACAGTTTAAAAAAACTGTTTAGAAATAGCTTGAAAGTCACTTCTTTCATGGTGTCGACTTGCTCGCGCGAAACATCCATAATTACCATTCCTATTAAAGGAAAGATAAAAAAGATCATTCCAAAAATGGGCGTCACATGGTGTGAGGTTACCGTGACTGCTATTAGTGATAAGGAGGTTGCTAAATACCATTTCTTACCGGTTTTTAACCATAAATAAATTTCTGGTAAAGCGTGCATTAAAATCGAAACCCCAACGATACTAGGTAGCTGTCCAAAAATATGAAGCGTTTCTACAAACGACGAGCTAAACACAGCCAACACACACGCATAACCTGCAACGGTTTTATTAGCCGTCATCATTAAAGAGAAACGATACGTACCAGTAACAAATAGTACAATTGCAATTAAGGCAACACTAAACATTCCAAACTTTAAGCCACCAATCATGGACAGTAGTCCAATGGTTTGATGCACTAAAGGCGGATAACTTTGTACCGTAAAACCAGTGTACCACTCGTAGTTCCAAGGTTCAAACCAACTGTTTGCATAATGATCTGCAAAAAATAGGTGTATTAACGCGTCATAAGTAGTTTCCAAAGTAAAAAATATGGCACTACCATGAAACGCCAATGCTAAAAGAATGGCGGTGATTAAAAATTTGTTTGAGGTTTCCTTCATATAAAGCCTAAGCTGTAATAATATGGTAAAGATAAATAAATATAATAGCGGTTTGATTTTTAATTATCTACAGCAATCTACCATTCGTCGACACTTAACTATAGGTTAAACTAAATAACAATTTCAAGGCTGCTTTCTCCTGTACATTTGTACCATCAACAACACTTAAACACACTTATTATGAAAGTTTTAGCAATAGACGACCAACAATTAGTATTACTGCCTTTACAAAAAAGATTAGTAGAGTTAGGATACGAAGTAAAAATAGAAACAGACGCCAACAAAGGTTTAGAGATATTTGAGTCTTTTAGTCCGGATCTAGTAATTGTGGACATAAACATGCCAGGCGTATCTGGATTGGAAGTTGTAAAATATATTAGAATTACAAAAAACTCTCAAACGCCAATCATGGTTTTATCGGGAGATACCAAAGACGAAACAATAACAGAAGGTTTTGAATTAGGTATTAACGATTACATGAAAAAGCCATTAAGCTTAAACGAAATCAGTGCACGTGTAAAACGATTAATTGGTGCTCCAGAAGTACAAAACACAGTGACTAAAAGTAATGTAATAATACAAGAGCGTTGTGTAGGTGTTGTCATCCCTTGTTATAATGAAGAAGAGCGTTTATTAAGTGAAGAATTTATTACTTATATAGATAAAAACTCTGGTTACCATTTGTGTTTTGTAAATGATGGAAGTAAGGATAAAACATTAGAAGTTTTAAAAGAATTACAAAAGGGAAGAGAAGATTTTATTACAGTTTATGATTGTGAGAAAAACGGAGGAAAAGCAGAAGCTGTACGTTTAGGAATGTTACACATGGCTGAAAAAGAAGATTTAGATTACATCGGGTTTTTAGATGCAGATTTATCTACAGACTTAGCAGATTTTGATGATTTAGTTAAAACTATCGAAACTACAGAATTTAAAATTGTAAGTGGATCACGTATCTCTAGAATGGGAGCAAATATTACAAAGGAATCTGCAAGAAAAATAATCAGTTTAACCATTAACTTTATTATCAGAAAGATTTTAAAAATGGACTTTAAAGACACGCAATGTGGCGCTAAAATTTTCCATAAAGATGTTATTGATATCGCTTTTGGTAAAAAGTTTGTAACACAGTGGATTTTTGATGTAGAAATTTTTAAAAGAATGAGTATCCATTTTGGATTAAAAGAAGCAAAAACAATGCTTTGTGAGCAGCCATTAAAAAGATGGATTCATGCAGATGGTTCTAAGTTATCAATGAAAGATTCAATAAAAATTGTTGGACAACTTGGGCAAATTGCTTGGGTGTACAGATCAAAAAAGAAACACACAAAAGCAACCTCAAAAGACCTAAAAGTAGCCTAATTACCAACTTTCTAAATCCCCAAATCATGAAAACAGGTATCATAATAATTTTTCATAATAACGAAAAACATATAGACACAGACATTTTTGTAAAACAACTTCGTCAGTCAAATAACATCCAGTTTTGCTTAGTTAATAATGCAAGTAAAGACAATACAATGCATGCTTTACAAGAAATAAAAGACGCTGGATTACCAAATGTATCTGTAGTAGATATAAGAAAATTTAAGTCAGACGTTTCGGCAGTAAGAGCAGGAGCAAGATTTATGTTTAGTCAATTTAACCTAAAACATTTAGGATACATTTCAACTAATTTGCTAAATATTAAATACCAAGGATTAAATGGTTTAGTAAGAGCAATCAGCGAAAACCATGAAGTAATAGTCGATTATAATGTCGAAAATTTAAAAGAACGTGGTATTAAATTAACACTATTTCAAAGTCTATTTTCAGTAGTCGAGTATTTGAAAAAGCTAAATGTCAAGAATAAATTTGTTAACCGTCAGTATTTAAGTAAACTATAAACCGCTAATTATGAAAGTATATCCAATTAAATTCAATCCAATATTAAAAGAGAAAATCTGGGGAGGAAACAAACTAGGAAACCTTTTAGGAAAAGATACTGACAAAGATAATGTTGGCGAAAGCTGGGAGATCTCTGATGTAAACGGAAATGTATCTGTAGTTAGTAATGGTGTTTATAAAGGTACTAATTTAAAAGCGCTAATTGCAACTCACGAAGCAACGCTTTTAGGATCAGATAATTTTGCTCATTTTGGATATAACTTCCCATTATTAATTAAGTTTTTAGATGCAAAAACAGATTTGTCTGTACAAGTACATCCAGATAATAAAATGGCTAAAAAACATCACAATAGTTTTGGTAAAACGGAGATGTGGTACATAATGGATAGTGATGAAAATGCAGATATTGTTTTAGGTTTAAAAGATAAAACGGTAAATCCAGAAGTATTAAATCATATTAATGCAGATAATGTAGATGCTGTTTTTAACAGAGAACAAGTTAAAAAAGGCGATAGCTTTTTTATTCCAGCAGGAAAAATACATGCTATTGGAGCGGGTGTTTTAGCAGCCGAGATACAGCAGACTTCAGATGTTACTTATCGTGTTTATGATTGGGATAGAACAGATGATTCTGGTCAAAAAAGAGAATTACATACAAAGTTAGCAGAACAAGCGACAAAGCAATTTGACTCTAATGGTAAAGCAGATTACGCTTTACAACCTAACACTAGTGCAAGTTTAGTTAATTGCGAATATTTTACAACTAACATTTTGGATATTACAAACCATCAAGTTAAAGACTACTCAAGCATCGATTCTTTTATTATTTTTATGTGTGTAGAAGGTCAAGTAGATATAACAGCAGGTTTACATACTGAAACCGTAAAAATGGGAGAAACTATTTTAATCCCAGCAAATGCAAAAGAAGTTGCATTTAACTCAGACAACGCAAAATTATTAGAAGTATTTGTAAGTAGTGACTCAACACAAAACTTACAACAAGCATCTTAGTCCTTATTTTAGTGCCAAAACACAAAGCATTTACTATATTTGTTGGCATCAAAAAAAACTTATCATGAGCGTACTTCAAATGTTAGAAGAAAGAAGTAATACAACTTGCGAGTTGTGTACTTCTCCAACAGATACTAGACAATATAATATTCCGCCATCATTAACAGAAACTGTAGATACTTGCGTATTAGTTTGCGGTACCTGTTATGATCAAATCGAAAAAAACACAGAAATGGATGTTAATCATTGGAGATGTTTAAACGATAGTATGTGGTCAGAGCACGTTGCTGTTCAGATTATGGCTTGGAGAATGTTACAACGATTAAGAGGCGAAGGTTGGCCAAAAGATTTGTTAGACATGATGTACTTGGATGAAGATAATTTAGCAATAGCTAGATTAACGGATGAGCATAAAGACGAAGCTGACAAAATTATCCATAGAGATGTTAATGGTGTAATTTTAGAAACAGGAGATAGTGTTGTTTTAGTTAAAGATCTTAAAATTAAAGGGTCTAGCCAAGTTGCTAAACAAGGGACTGCAGTTAGAAATATTAGATTAGATCGTGAAAACGCAACTTATATTGAAGGTAAAGTAGGACCAACACTTACCGTTATTATTACAGAATACGTTAAGAAACTATAATCTTAATGACAACATATAAAAAAGGCTTCAATTAATAATTGAAGCCTTTTTTGTTACAATGCTTTTTCTTGTTGTTTGTAAAATGCATCTGCTTGAAGTTGCATTAATGCACGTGCTTTTTTACGTTTGTATTGATACAGTTCATCTTCTTCTGATAAATCCGAATAAATTTTATCATTTATTTTAAAGTCAGCTTTTACAGATAGTTTTCTTTCTTGAACACGTTGCTCAACAACCGTTTTGATAGCTGTTTCTTGATCTTCTAGTTTAAAATCATATTCTCCCTTGGGTGATAATAGTTTTGCTATTATAGGCGAGGTTTCAATAGCTAAAAATAATAAGAATATAAAAAAAGAAGGCAACCAGGGTAGCGTGTTTAAGGCATTGATTCTGGCCATTAAACCGTCAAAGCCATCAATAATAGGTTGTGTGTTGGCTACTTGTAAGTTGTAATTTGTTTTAAGCTCAAGCAGTTCCAGTTCAATAGCTGTAATTTTATCCTTAGTCTCTGTTTTTAATAGTTGTAAGTCTGCTAACGCGGTATCGTGCTTGTCTCGTTTTTCTTTATAGACAGGTCCTTTTCCTAGTTTATTAGTTCCAGAAGTACCTTCCGCTTCTGTAATATAGGTGTTGTAAAGCGTATTTACTTCAGCTTCTTTTGTGTCAATATTAGTCTGTAAAGTTTTGATTTTTTGTTTTAACTCGGTTTCTTTTGGTGAAAACTGTAAAGCAATATCGTCTTGATTTTGAAGCGTCATTGCATTTTTCTCTGTTAATAAGACTTGATTGATTTCTTTTTGAAAAATTTTAAGTTCTAAAGGTTTTGATATTACTATAGCAATAATTAAGGCTAAAATTAGTCTAGGTGTTGCTTGAAGCAACTGATTAAAAAATGAACCTCTTTTTTTGATGGTTGACACAATAAAACGGTCTAAATTAAAAATTAAAAGCCCCCAAACTAAACCAAATCCAATAGAGATATATGCGTTATCAAAAACGGTGTAAAGGGCATAGCTAGAAGCTATAAAAGCCATTACTGCTGTAAAAAAGACGGTAGCGCCTATTCCTGCGTATTTATTTTGTTCGCCATTAGAGGATGTTTTCAGAATATCGGTATCTGCTCCAGAACAGATTATAAAAAAGTGTTTAAACATGATGTGATTGATTTTGATTGATGATCCTTAGATAAGCTCAGGACTGATTATCTATTAGAACGCTAAATGTCTGGTTTTGTTACAGTTTTGAGCAAAAAAAAACCAGAAAAATATTTTTCTGGTTTTAAAATTAAAGATTAAAAGTGGTTTAGTTTATTATATACAAAGGTCCAGCTGTTGGTTCTTCTTTTGTGCCTGTTTTTAGTACATAATAATAAGTGCCTTGTGTAACAGTGCTATCTTCATTATCTGTAAATTCTTTGTCTACCTTACCATTCCAACTGTTGTTATACCCTTTTTTACTATATATCATTTTTCCCCAACGGTTAAATATTTTTAATTCGTTGTTTGGGTAGTTTTCAATACAATTAATTTTTAAAGTTGTATTTGACTGCTTAAAGTTTATTGTATTATTAAAACTTAAACAGTCGTTTGCATTGGTCTTAACTTGTTTTCCATTTATCGTTTCTATAGGTTTACTAGAAATAATAACTGTAGAAACGCCATTATTAGTGTGCGATGATATATTTACTTCTTTGTTGTTTTTTATAACTTGTTTAGCTTCTTCAGCGGTAATAGGATTACCATTATGAAAAAATGTAGCGTTTTTTTGAGCCATTTCTGCAATGTGCACTGACGGGCTTGCAGGCGTTGGTGGTGGTACATTAAAGTCATCATCTTCCCAAGTTTTTTTAAATTCAGAGATAATTTTACCGTCTTTATAAATTTTAGTTATTTTTTGACCTGGAATAACTTTGCTGCCATCAGTTTGGTTAGAAGATAATTCGGTACCCGTGCTATTTACTTCAATTCCCCAACGATTATAATATTTGGTTTGATTTTTTATTTTCACATAAAAATGAGGTTTACCATTTATATCTATAAAGCCAGTGGTTTTGTCTGAGTTTAATGGTGCAGGCGGTGGAGGAGGAGGGTTTTTATAAACCTTTCCGTTTACAATTTTATTCTCTTTATTGTATTTTTCTATAACCTTTTCTTGTTTTGCTTTTTCCTCTGGAGTTGCATTTGGATTTGCAGGTGGCGGTGGCGGTGGTGGCGGAATACTAGAGGCTTCTCCTTTTTTTACTTTAGGTGATTCTGAATAGTTTTCATCATCAATGTCTACTAATTGTATTCTTATAGATTTATATTTCTTAGACTTAGAAGCGATGTCAAAAAGCATGATAAAGTCTCCTTTTTTAATTCTTGAGATATATTGTCTAGTTTCATTACTAGGCATGTTACCTTCGTTAAATAATGTTTTAACCCCAGGGATTTTTAATTTAAAATTAGTTATATCTTCTTGATTAGTTGTGTTTAAAATTAACTCTGCTATTCCTTTTTTTGAAAAGTTAAGTGTACAACCATCACATTCTATTCCGTTAACTAGTAAAGTAGAGTTTTGTTTGTCAACAATAGATTGATTTTTATAATCTTTAATTACTGAAGCAGCTTTAGTTTCTGCTTTGGTAATTACTTCTTTTTCAACCTCTTTCGTGCTGCTAAAACTATAAAGTAATAGCGCTAATAGAGGCAATAACAAAAGGCTACGTAACCATTTTGTTTTTGTGGGTGTTTGTGTGTTCATAAGTGTAAAACGTTTTTTGATTGATGAATAATTGATTGCATTAGCTAATACTAATTCTTGTTGATTTGATGAGAATTGCAACAAGATGTTTTGGTAGTTTTTTGTGTCAATGCCATGGTTTAAGACAGCTTGATCGGCTAAAAATTCATGATTAAGTTTGGCTTCTTTTTTAAGCCAATATACTAATGGGTTAAACCAAAACATGACTTGAAGTAACTCTATAATTATGATGTCTAAACTGTGTTTTTGTTTGGCGTGCGTTTGTTCGTGTAGTAAGACTTCAGCAGGAATTTGTTTGTTTTCAAACTTGTTTTTATTTAAAAAGATATAATTAAAAAACGTATGCGGAATTTCTAATTGCTCCATTAAAACATTGATAAAAGAGCTGCTTTTTACTTTAGTGTGTTTTCTGATTTTTGAAACTATTTTATATAGATTAACGCAAAATCTAATAAAGAATAAACCTACTCCTAAAGCATAAATACTCCATAAAATGATGGATAAGTAGTTGGTTTCTTCTACTATTTTAAAATTTGTGTCTAATGGTATTGTTGTGGAAGTATCAAAAATAAATGATGACTTGTCAAAAGCAGGCTGGACATATTTTACAAACGTAATAAAAGGGATGATTCCTGCGACTGCAACAGCAACCAATAAATAAACTCTTTTAAATTTATGAATGCTTAATGGTTCTAACGCTATTTTGTAAAACAATAGCAAAGCTAAAAGGCAAACACTGGATTTTAATAGTAATAGTTCCATGATTACTTGTTTTTAATTTCGTTGTCAATTATTGCTCTTAACTCCTCTAATTCATTTTTACTTAAATCGGTTTCTTTGGTAAAAAAAGAGGCAAATTGAGAACTGCTATCGTTAAAAAAGTTTTTAATTAAGCCATTAACATGCTTAGAAAAATAGTCTTTTTTCTTAACCATTGGTTGGTATTGTCTTGAGTTGCCAAACTTGGTGTATGTCACAAAACCTTTATCCGTCATACGTTTTAATAAGGTTGCAACGGTTGTGTTAGCAGGTTTTGGCTCTGGATAGGCTTCTAATAAATCTTTCATGAAAGCTTTTTCTAGTTTCCATAGATGGTTCATTAATTCTTCTTCCGTTTTTGATAATTGCATGTCTACAAGTTTAGATTAACTTCTACAAATGTAGAACAAAAAAATGATTCTACAAATGTAGAGGTGTTTTTTTTGTTTTTAATTATAAAAGAAAGTAGAGTTTTTGTTTTATTCCTAATCAGTTACGATAGAATAATAACATATTTGCTATCATCCACTCCACGTCATCCTGAACTAGTTTCAGGATCTCCTCCCAAACGGAAATAACTACGTTATCACAAAAAAGGTACGCCTAAATAAAGACTTTTTATTAAGCTATTTTTTTATGAAAAGAGTAGATTCTTTACTGCTTCCTAGAGCGTAAACTCTCAATAACAACTGTAGATAGGATTAGCATTCCACCAAAAAAAGTGTTCCAAGTAGGAATTTCGTTTAAAAAGAAAAAGGCAATTATAATTCCGAATATTGGTTGTGTGCTACCAATAATACTGGCTGTACTGACTTTAAAATGGTTTAAACTTTGAATAAATAATGTATGACCAATTGCTGTGGTTACTAATGCTAGAATAATAACATACGGAAACTGTGTGCTTATATTAGAAGTGTCGTATAAAAATAAGGCAGGTAATAAAATGATGCTTATTATTAATAATTGAAAAAACATTAGACTGCTACCATGGTAGGAGGTTACGTATTGTTTAAGTATTAAAATACGCATAGCATAACAGAAGGCAGAAAATAGTCCAAACAGAATCCCTTTTACGGAGTCATTTTGAAAGTCTAATTCTGGAGAGAGGATGTAAATCCCTAAAAGTACCATTGCGCCTAATAAAAGGTGCATATAATCAAATTTTGTTTTAGAAAATAAGGGTTCTAAAAAGGCTGTCATTATAGGAAATGTAAATAAGGCTAGCATACCAATAGCAACACTTGATAGTTGTAGCGCTATAAAGTAAGTAATCCAATGCGAAGCCATAAATAAGGCACTTAATACAAAAGCACCTAAGTCTCTTTTAGAGTTTATTTTTAGGGTAATGTTTTTGTATTTACAATATCCTAATAGTAGAAACAAAGCTAAAAAACTACGCCACCAAATGGTTACAGGAGCAGGCATGCTTATATAGCGACCTAAACTACCGGATGTACTAATTAGTAGTGTGGCAAAGGTTAGTGCTAATACGTGCTTTAAATGTTGGTCTTTCACTTTGATTGGTTGTGTAAGCGGTAGTAATGGCATCCTTTATTTTGCTGCCATATATGGCAAAATAAAGATATAATGGATGACGCGACCACCTTTTGCCTACTAAAAGCAAAAGGTGGTGACACCCTAATTTTATTTATACATTTCTGTAAAGTACTTATAGAAATACGGAATAGTTTCGATTCCTTTTAAGTAATTCCATACTCCAAAATGTTCGTTTGGACTGTGGATTGCGTCGCTATCTAAACCAAAGCCCATTAAAATGGTTTTACTTTTTAATTCTTGCTCAAATAAAGCTACAATTGGAATACTTCCTCCACTACGTTGTGGTATTGGTGTTTTTCCAAAGGTTTCTTGATAGGCTTTACTTGCTGCTTGATAACCTACACTATCTATTGGTGTTACGTAACCTTGTCCACCATGATGAGGTGTTACTTTTACTTTAACGCCTTTTGGTGCAATGCTTTCAAAATGGTTTTTGAATAAGTCTGTGATGTTTTCCCAATCTTGGTTTGGGACTAAACGCATCGATATTTTTGCAAATGCCTGACTTGCTATTACTGTTTTGGCACCTTCTCCAGTATATCCGCCCCAAATACCGTTAACGTCTAAGGTTGGTCTTATACTGTTACGCTCGTTGGTTGTATAACCTTCTTCTCCGTAAACAGCATCAATGTCTAAAGCTGCTTTGTATTTGTCTAAAGAAAACGGAGCTTTTGCCATTTGAGCACGCTCGTCTAAAGATAATTCTTCAACATTATCATAAAATCCTGGAATGGTAATATGATTGTTGTCATCGTGTAATGATGCGATCATTTTAGTCAAAACGTTTATTGGATTTGCTACTGCACCACCATATAATCCTGAGTGTAAATCACGATTTGGTCCTGTAACTTCTACCTCAACATAACTTAAACCACGTAATCCTGTTGTAATGGATGGTGTGTCTTGTGCGATCATACCAGTATCGCTAATTAAAATGACATCGTTAGATAATTTATCTTGATTTTGCTTTACAAACTTACCAAGATTAACACTTCCAACTTCCTCTTCGCCTTCTATCATAAACTTGACGTTACAAGGTAAAGTGTTGTTTTTAGTCATAAATTCCATTGCTTTGACGTGCATGTACATTTGTCCTTTGTCGTCACAAGCACCACGTGCAAAAATAGCACCTTCTGGATGTAAATCTGTTGTTTTAATAACAGGCTCAAAAGGAGGAGAGGTCCATAAATTTAACGGATCTGGCGGTTGTACGTCATAATGACCATATACTAAAACCGTTGGTAAATCCTTATCAATTATTTTATGTGCGTAAATAATTGGATACCCTTCTGTTTCGCAAATTTCAACAACATCACAACCAGCGTCTTTTAAGCTTTTTGCCACAACGTCTGCGGTGTTAATGGTATGTTCTTTATAAGCAGAATCCGCACTGATTGACGGAATCTTAAGTAATTCTATTAATTCGTCAAGAAAACGTTGCTTGTTTTCTTGGACGTAAGACTTTATGTTTTTCATGAAAATAGATTGAATTTATGTAAAAATACAAAAAGGATAATAATTTCTTTTAAGGTTGTTATGAATATTCAAACTATTGTTTATATTTGCAATCCGAAATTACGGGTATAAGTCGCAGGCGTGGTGGAATTGGTAGACACGCTAGACTTAGGATCTAGTGCCGCGAGGTGTGGGAGTTCGAGTCTCCCCGCCTGTACAAAGTAAAAAAGCTTCTCTTGTTAGAGAAGCTTTTTTTATGCGCTATAATTAGAAAAAAGGAAAAAGCTTCAGCACAATTACTGAAGCTTTTTGTATTAAAAAGATTAAATAGTTACGATTTAATCAGTTTAGTAGTTTGTATTTGACCGTTATTAGTTTCGGTTTTTACTAAATAAAGTCCTTTTGCTAAATCGTGAATATAAAATTTATGACCTGCTTTAAAAGTCCCATTATAGGTTTGTATTAGTTTTCCTGAAAGATCAATTACTTGTACCTTCTTTACTTCAACGTTTACTGAAAAAGAAACGTTAGATGGGTTAGGATACAGTTTAAAGGCACTAGATAGATCAAACGTATCTGTGCTTAAATTTTGTGGTACGGCATTACCATACACTTTAAATTGTCCAGCAGGAATACTTAAAGGCGCTGTTGTACTAGTTACATTTATTGAAGTACTGTTTGTTGCATCCATTAAGTCATACCAAGTCCCCGTAAACGGAAAGTCTGGCGTTATATTTTGCGAAACAACATCAAAATTAGCTAAAATAACAACGTTATTTAATTGGTCTGAGGGTATGGTGTTATCAAAAATGTATATTCTTGGTGTTAATGTGTTAACATCAGGGTTGGTTGGATTGTTAATAACATAATCGCCTTCAAAAACGGGTTGGTTAACTTTTAAATCGTTAAGCCTTGACCAATCATTATAAACTTGGCTTCTAGTAGCGTTTGTTAACCAATTATTATCCCATTGTGGTTGTGGTTTTGTATCTAGTTTACAGTCGCCATCTGATCCTCCAGGGACGTTTACACTTCCGTTATTACACGTGTAAATTGAATTTTCCATACCTAACGCTCCAAAGTGCCAAATCATTTTTGGGCCAGGAATAGTTAAACTTACTGCACCTAAAGCGGACATTCTAGAGATTGCAGTGTTTAAATTTGTAACATCATGACTAGTGTTAGATGTATTTCCAAATTGTAAGTTTCTGTACATTAAACGTTCTTCGTCATGGCTTTCTGGGTAACCAATTAATCTAGGCGCATCAAAGTTTCGGCTATTGTGTCCCATTCCATTAATGTTACTATTAGAAGCGTAACCCATTGTTAATTGATTGTATGGATCTGTCATTTTTCCCCAAAGCATGATGCCTTTGTCTTCGCTTATTCTGTAATCAGCCCATTCTTTTTCTTCTTGAGTACCACCTAAATGTTCGAAAATCACATAATGATCATCGTCTAAACTCCAAGAATAATCAGCGTATTCTTTTAAAACAGCGACTCTGTCTGCTTGATATTGGTTTGTACAGTTCTCGTCTGATGGGCTACAGTTTTGGGTAAACCCTTTAGTTAAATCCCAACGGAATCCATCTATATTAAACTCTTCCACCCAATGTTGCACAACACGCTTGGTGTAGTTTTTAGTTAACGTGCTTGAATGGTCAAAGTCAGAACCAACGCTATAACTATGAGTTGCGACTTGATTAAAGTAAGGGTTTTCGCTGCTTGGTTCTCCCCATCCATCATTATCAGGGTCGTCCATCCACATGCGTACCATTGGATTACGTCCAAATGCATGGTTTAAAGCAATGTCTAAAATAACTGCAATTCCGTTTTGATGACAAACATCTACAAACTCTTTAAATTTAGCTTCTGTACCGTAGTATTTATCTAAAGCCATATGAAAAGAGGTGTTATAACCCCAACTTTCGTTACCTTCAAATTCCATTATTGGCATTAATTGAATGGCATTAACATTTAGGTTTTTGAAATAATCAATTCTATCTATTAATTGCTGAAAGTTTCGTCCTCCGTCCGCATTTTTATCAAAGTCTCTAATTAAAACTTCGTAAATCACTAAGTCCTCTTTTTTAGGTTTTTCAAAGTCAGTTACTTGCCAATTATAAGTGGTTTGTCCTGTTTGTAAAACTGTAACTTCTCTTTCTTGACCAGCAGGATACACTGGTAAGTTAGGATAAGATGAAGTTGGGATAGATGGATCGTCAAATGGAGAAAGTACTACTGTAGAAAAAGGATCTGCTATTTTAACTAGTTTAGGAGAGTCTGTTACTGTGTTTTCCGCTCCAACCCAATATTGATACGTTTCTATTTGTTGCGTAACTAATCCGTTAATCGCTAGCCAAAATTTACCAGTAGCAGGATCTTTTTTCATAGCATCAGCGTCTGAAGGTGTCCAGTTATTAAAACTTCCGGCAACGTAAACAAAATCTTTTAAAGGGGCTTCTAACACTAATGTTGCAGAAGTTGCGCTAGTATAATTAATACCATTTACCATGCCTGCAGGTAGTGCTTCAGAAGCTGCATTATTTACTAAAATGGTAAATGTTTTTGTAACTGTCTCAGTGCCTTGTGACACTTCAAGTTGACAATATTTATTTTCGGTTATATTAGAAAATGAGTAGTTGTAAAAGTTAGTTGTAGTTGTGTTTACAACAGCTCCGTTAGCTTTTAAAACATAAGTAGCATTACCATTAGTGTTTTGTGCTAATATTTGAGTGCTAGCGCCATTATTTACTGCAATTATTCCGTTTGAAGTTGGATTAATCATGTCTACTTGAAAAGCACCAACATTAAATACAAAATTTTGACATCCGCCATTATCTAGTTTTAACTCTTGAGTACCGTTTGGGTTTCTAAAAACTAGTCCCATTTTAGTAACATTAACTTCTTCAGAAGCTGTTAAATTAAAATAAGTATTTGGGGTTAATGTAATACTCCATGTGCCATCACCATTATTGGTCATTTCTCCAATGCCATCATCTTGTCCCCAGTTTCCGATTACTTTTATACCATATTCATCGGTTTCATCACCAAGTCCCAAATGGGCATATATTTTTGTTGGATTAACAATACTATTACATGTGGTTGCAGTTGCATCTACAGTAATAGTAACTGGTTGATCTACTAGTATAGGATTAGGGCTTATTGTGACTTGTGCGACTGCAAATAGAGGAAAAAGCAGAAGCAAGAAAAGTAGTTGTTTTTTCATGTTGTTTTTTTAAAATAAAAGGCCTGCATTATAGAAAACTAATTGATGCAGACCTTTTTTGTTATACTTAAAACTTGATGTTTTTTACCATTGGTTTAAACTAATCATAGGATCAGCCCCAGAAAAGTCAAATACAATATTATAGATTCCAGCAGTTACAGGTATGTTAGCACCTCCAACTTCCATTGTTCCATCGTTACCATCGTCACCATAGTTAAGACCCCATGCATCGTTTTGACGTATTTTAATCTCACCATCAGTTAATGTAACACCATTGATGTAATAAAACCCTTCGTTGATTCCAAAATCTGGTAAAAACTTAACGTTTGGTCCATCCCATCCATTAGGAGCAGCATCACCTACAAGTCCCCAAACATCCATTGGTTCTAACTCGTACGTTTGTGCATTTAAATCTAAAGTTAAAATGTAATGTCCAGCAGTTACAGGTATATTTCCTCCTCCAACTTCTAAAATACCATCTAGACCATCATCACCAAGGTTTACACCCCAGTCATTATTAAATCTAAATTTCATTTCACCATCGGTTAATGTCACCGCTAATTTAAAATTGTCTTGAAAAGAATTATAAGTTAATTGTGTGTCTGGTCCATCCCATCCATTTGGTGTACCATCACCAACAATTCCCCAAGAAAAAGGTTCTAATGTGTAAGATAAAGGTACTGCAGCATCATCCGTCATTACAGTAATTTTATAAGTACCAGCAGTTACAGGGATATTAGCACCGTTAGGCTCTACTGATCCATCAGCACCATCGTCACCATAATTTTCTGTCCAAAGGTTGTCTTTTCTAAACTTCATTTCGCCATCTCTAAGTGTTGCATAGGCAACGTATTGATTTGGTGTGCTTGTTGTGTAAAACGGTACATCTAAAATTGGTCTGTCTGTTCCTGCATCCCAACCTCCAGGAGTCGCATCTCCCACTAAACCTAAGTTTGTAGATAGGTCTAATAAAGATGAATATGCTGTAATATTAACCGTTTTTACGTTAGAAGTAAATACCGTCCCTTCACTAAGTGTTGTTTGTATTTTAAAATCAATATCAGTAGCTGTATTAGGAACAATTCCTAGAGATAGCAATTTACTGTTTATCTCTTGACCTAATAAGATTTTTACTAAATCTGATCCAGCTGAAATAGATTGAGGTGCGCTAAAATCACCACCAGTAAAATCTATTAGAATTTTATAATTAGCAGCAGCATTAAAACCATAATCTGGATCTGTCCAATTTAAGGTTAAGACTTCTGTTTCTGCTAATTCTTCAGTTAACACTAACGTTTGTTCAGAAACACTTAACTCAGTATTTACATCACTATTTAACGTTGTTAACTCATTATCATCACAACTTACTAGCACAAATAAAAGTGCTAATAAGGTAATGGAATTATTAATTAATTTTTTCATTTTAATACGGTTTTAGTACCCTTCGTTTTGAGAAAGGTTAGGATTAACTGTAATAATACTAGTTGGTAATGGGAAAAGGTTTCTAAAGCTTGACACTGAAGTTCCTGCTGGTTCGTTACCTTTAAATGGCCATAAATAAGCATCTGTAGTAAAGTAATCGTATCTAATTAAATCAGTACGTCTTTGACCTTCCCAGTATAATTCTTTAGATCTTTCATCAAGAATAAAGTCTAACGTGATATCTCCACTTGAAATATTAGCGAAAGCACCACCTGTAGCTCTTTCTCTTAATTCGTTAATCTTCATTGTTGCTAAACCTAAATCTCCGCCACCACCTCTAACAGTCGCTTCGGCGTAGTTTAAATAAATTTCGGCTAAACGAATTAATGGTAAATCAGAATCTACAAAGTCTCCAGCAGCATCACTACCTTGAAATCCGTCACTATCTACGTTTTTAAATTTAGTCACCGCATAACCATTCTCGAAAGGCGGAATAGATTCGATTTCTAAGTTTTGTCCATCACTATAAAACATTCCTCTTTTATCTGCTGTAAAAGGTGTTATTGTGTAGGTTAATGCATTAAGATCTAAAGTAATGTAATATGTTCCTGCAGTTACAGGAATGTTTCCACCTCCATTTTCTAAAGCACCATCTTGTGGATCATCGTCTCCGTAGTTATTTCCCCAATCTTCATTAAATCTAAATTTCATGAAACCATCAGTTAAATCTACATAAAGACCAAATTGATTAGATCCAGTTTGAAACATTTCTGTATCTGGTCCGTCCCATCCATTTGGTGTACCATCTCCAACAAGTCCCCAATCTGATTGCGTTCCTAAAGCAGCATTTAAATCGTCTATATTGGCAGCGAATTTTTCGACAAGATTTTTAGTTGTTCTAATTCCGGCCCAACCACCATTTACACCAAATTCTGTTGCATCCATAGATCCACCAATAGCAGCATGTACTAAAAATGTAGTACCACCATAAGTTTGAGATCTAAGACCATCAAAATTTAAAGCAAAGATAAATTCGTCTTGTGCTCCGTTAGTATCGTTATCTGCTAAGAATAATTCGTCATAAGCAGTTCCGTTACCATTAGCATCATTCATGTTAATGCTATATCCAGAGTTAATAACATTATTAGAATACGTTACGCAGTCAGTATAACGTGCGCTTCCTGTCCAAACTTCTGCATTTAAGTATAGTTTAGATAGTAAAGCCCAAGCAGCAACTTCGTCTACACGTCCATACTCGTTAGAACGACCAGGCTTTAATTCGCCTTGAATTGCTAATAATTCTGATTCAACAAAATTAAATAATTCGGTTCTTGAAGCTTGAGATGGTAAGTCTGTTGTTACTTCTGTAACTAAAGGCACACTACCAAATAAGTCCATTAAGTTATAGTATGCAAAGGCTCTTAAAAAACGAGCTTCCGCAATAAAATTACTAACCTCAGCATCTGTTAATGCAGCTGCATTGCCTATAAAAGAATTACAAAAAGAAACTTCTTGTGCTAATCTGTAATACATAGCTTCACTAAAGTCATTACTTCCAGACCAATATTGCCCGTGTAAATCAGGCAAACCTGCGTCTCCCCAACCAACAACTGCGTGATCTGTAGTTAATTCGTTTAAGTTGAAAAGCATACGCGAGTATTGAGAAAATCCTTCATCTATATCTGCAATATCTGCTTGTCCAGAAGGACCTTGTTGTCCTGTCAATGCTAAACTAGCATATAGTTTTGCTAAAGCCCCTTTTGCTTCTGTTGCATTAGCAAACACATCTTCTTCGGTAAAACTATCTGGATCAATCGGAGACTGATCTAAATCGTCATGACATGATACAAATCCTAAGGATAGTAACATGATTACAATTAAATGTTTAAGTTCTTTTTTCATTTTTCTGCTTTTTTATTAAAAATCAATGTTTACACCCATTACAAAAGATCTAGGTCTTGGATAAAAGTTATTATCGATACCTAAATTAATTTCAGGATCTAATCCACTGTAATCTGTTATTGTTAAAACGTTTTGTAATGATCCGTAAAACCTAAACGTTGTGTTTTTTACTTTATCTAAAGTATAACCAATTGTGATGTTGTCTATTTTAAAGAAAGATGCTTCTTGCACAAAATGGTCACTAGTAGCTGTTCTATCACTAATTACTGTAAATCCACTGTTGTAATAATCTGAATGAATGTTAGATAAAATGTTATTGTTAGTTGCGTTTATTAATACACCTCTATTAGCTTCTACATCATTATACATATAGTTTCCTACACTAGCTCTTGATTGTAAAGAGATGTCCCAGTTTTTATAACTAGCATTTGTATTAAAGCCCATTAAGATATCTCCAAATGGATCTTCTTTAATGTATTTGTCTTCGTCGTTTATAACGTTATCTCCGTTTCTGTCTACAAAAACACCTTCTAATGGTGTTCCATTAGCATCATATACTTGTTCAAAAACATAAAAACTATTAGCAGATTCTCCTTCGCGATGAATTTGAACCGTGTTACCAGTTCCTGTAGAAATACCACCCTGTGCTTGGTCTACATTAAGCTTTGTAATTGTATTATCATTAAAAGAAACATTGTAGTTAACGGACCATTCAAAATCGTCTGTTTTTACAGGAATAACGTTAAGGTTAAATTCTAAACCTTTGTTTTCCATATTACCAATGTTTTTGTTTACTCTGTTTCCAAAGTTTGTAAAAGGATCTACAAGTGCAGAAGCAATTAGGTCGTTAGTTTCTTTTACATAAGCGTTAACCGATCCTGAAATACGTCTGTTTAAAAAGGCATAGTCTAAACCAACATTAAATGTTTTTCCAATTTCCCAACGTAAATCCTTGTTAATAGGTTCAGGTCTGTAGGTTTGAAAGAAACCAGTACCAAATTGGTAATTAGCAGTATCTGTACTTCCGTTATATCGTGTTAAAAACTGGTAGTCACCTAATCCGTTTACGTTTCCTACTTCACCATAACCAACACGTAATTTTAATTCGTTAAAGAAAGAATCTTGCATAAAATCTTCTTTGTGTACACTCCATGCAGCAGCAACAGAAGGGAAAATTCCCCAACGGTCATCTGGGTTTAATTTTGAAGAAGCATCGGCTCTTACGGTAGCAGTTAAATAATATTTACTATCGTAATTATAATTAGCTCTTCCAAAATAAGATAATAAAACATTTTTAGATTTATCTATAAACTCAAATTGGTTTCCATCTTCTTGAGCTTCGCTATCATTACTAAAGTTATCATATTCAAAAGACTGGTATGCGTAACCTCCCGCAACTGTTAGATTATGCACATCTTTAAATGTTTTGTTATACGTTAAATACGCATCAAAAACTTTGTTGTCAGAGTTTTGAGAATAACTAGTTTTAGAACCGTTAAAGGTTGGGTCTGATGTTGGAATAAATTCTGAAGTTACTGTACGACCATGACTGTTAGAAGTGTCGTAACCAAGATTAACTGTTGCAGTTAAATCTTCAAAACCATGTATTTTATAATCAAATTTAGCACTACCAACAAAACGTCTAACTTCTGCAGTATCATCCTTTAGGTTTAATAAAGCTAATGGGTTAGTTGGCGCTAAGTTATTTTGGTTTCCTGTTCCTGCATCTAACCATGCAAAATATCCACCGTATTGTGAGTTAGGATCTAAAATAGATTGTGTAGGGTCAAAACTTACAGCACTTCCAATAGCTCCTCTATCAGAAAATGTATTTTCAGTATACATTGCTCTAGCATTTAATTGTACGGTTAAATGGTCTTCTAATAAACTTGGAGTAAGACTTATTGATCCTGTTGTACGTTTTAAATTGTCGCCATCTAATATTCCGTCATGTTCAGAATATCCTAAAGACGCACGCATTGGTACACCAAAAGCATTACCTAAAGCACTAAAGTTATGGTCTTGTCCAAAGGCTGTTTTGTATATTTCGTCTTGCCAGTCTGTATTTGCATTTCCTAATTGTGCAATTTGAGCAGGCGTACCTATATCATTAATTAAGGTTCTAAATTGATCTGCGGATAATACATCAACATTATCAATTGGACTGTAAACCGTAGTTTGAGAACTTACGTTAAATTTAAAGTCTTTGTTTTTTCCTTTTTTAGTAGTAATTAAAATAACACCATTGGCAGCTCTAGATCCATAGATTGCTGTGGAAGAGGCATCTTTTAAGACTACAAAAGTTTCAATATCATTTGGATTAATAAAGTTTAAAGGGTTTCTAGTTCCTCCAACACCACCGTTATCTAACGGGATTCCGTCAATAACGTAAAGTGGTTCTGTAGTTAAGGATAAAGATCCTGCTCCACGTATAGTAATGCTTTGTCCTTCTCCAGGCGCTCCACTTCCAGAAGTTACATTTACACCTGCTACTTTACCACTAATAAGTGATTGTGCAGATACAATTGGTCCTTTGTTAAAGTCTTCGCTGGTTAGTAAATCTGTTGTTCCTGTTAAATCTTCTTTTTTTACACCACCATAACCAATAACTACAATTTCATCTAAAAGTGCAGCATCTTCAACTAGAGCAACATTTAATTTAGATTGACCTGTATAGGTTATTTCTTGAGAGACATAACCAATGTAAGAGTATACTAAAACGTCTCCATTGTTAACATCAAGTGAGTAATTACCATCAAAATCCGTAGCTGTACCCTTAGTTGTGTTTTTTATAATAACATTAACCGTAGGTATGGGTAAGGCTGAAGCTTTTTCAGTAACTGTCCCTGTAACTGTACTTTGTGCAAGTAAAACAGTTGGTATAAACAGTAAAGCTAATAGAAGCCTTTTAAAAATTGTTTTCATACAATAATATTAAATTAGTTTAAATTTTAAATGTATATTTCTACTTCTCGAGGATAAAGCTATGTAAATTTTATGTTAACTTTTTATCTCAATTTTGAGAATGTGCTACGAAAACGTTTTCGTGTTGACAACTTTTTGAGTATTTGAGAAAAATGACCATTGAATAATGAATAATCGTCATTTTTTAATGAATATTTGATATAAACTATTAAGTTTAGGGTCATAAATGTGTTAAATCTCAAACGCACAGCCAAACAACCACCTTATTTATGAAAAAAAGAATAACACTTAAACAAATTGCGAGAGAATTAGATGTGTCTATTTCTACGGTTTCTAAAGCGTTAAGAAATAGTATTGAAATTAGCGAAGACACCCGTCAAAAAGTACAAGCTTTTGCTAAATTTTATAACTACAGACCTAATAATATAGCACTTAGCTTAAAAAACAGAAAGACAAAAACCATAGGTATTATCATACCAGAAATAGTACATCACTTCTTTTCTAAGGTTATTAGCGGTATTGAAGCAGTAGCCAATAAAAGAGGATATAATGTTATTGTTGGACTGTCAAATGAATCGTTTGCAAAAGAGGTAATCAACATGGAAATGTTAGCCAATGGAAGTATTGACGGATTTATATTGTCTATTGCAAAAGAGACGTTACAACAACAAGATTACCATCATTTTACCGAAACGATTAATCAAGGAATGCCTATCGTGATGTTTGATCGCGTCGTCAACGCTATAAAGTGTGATAAAATAATTGTAGATGATGTTTTAGGTGCAAAAAAGGCGGTTAGTAAGCTAATAAGTAATGATTGTAAAAATATAGCCATTATAACCACTAAAGATTATGTTAGTGTCGGAAAATTAAGAACGCAAGGGTATTTAGAAGCTTTAGAAGAACATAAAATTAACCCAAAAGCAAGCTTGATTTTAAAGGTGGATGATGAGTTATTATCGGAAGATCATTTAGATTCTCTTGAAAAAGAAATCGAAAATTTGTTTAGAAACAATAAAAAATTGGATGGTATTTTTGCTGTAAATGAGTTGTATGCAATTACAGCAATGAAGGTAGCCAGAAAGTTAAAAATGAATATTCCAGACGATCTTCAAATTATTGGTTTTACAGATGGTGTATTGTCTAAACATGCAGTGCCAGCCTTAACTACCGTAAGTCAACACGGTCAGAAAATAGGTGAAAAAGCAGCCGAATTATTGATAAATAATCTAGAGCGTGAAGATGAAGAAGACATCTACGAAACCGTAGTTATTGAAACAGAATTGATAGAACGAAATTCAACAAAATAAAAAAATAACCTTGGTCATTTAAAAACTTTTATATCTTTACAGCATTCAAAACTTATATTTTTACTTCTCAGGTAATATAGTTTTGATAGGTTTTTTCGCTTATCAAATAGTATCAACTAATAAAATACTATTATGAAAAAACGCACACTTGGTTTTTTAGAAATCTGGAACATGAGTTTTGGTTTTTTAGGAATTCAATTTGGTTTCGCCTTACAAGGCACTTCAATGACAAGAATATTTCAAACATTAGGAGCTGCTCCTGATGAGATCCCTATGCTTTGGATTGCTGCACCTTTAACAGGTCTGCTTGTTCAGCCTATTATTGGTTATATGAGTGATCGTACTTGGAGTGAAAGATGGGGACGAAGAAAACCTTATTTTTTAATTGGAGCGGTACTTAGTACTATGGCTTTATTTTTTATGCCTTACTCTCCTGTATTGTGGGTGGCAGCAGGCCTTTTATGGATTTTAGATGCTTCTATTAATATTTCAATGGAGCCTTTTCGGGCTTTGGTTGCGGATAAATTACCAGAGTCTCAGCGCTCTTACGGATTTGTAATGCAAGCTTTAATTATTGGAATAGGAACATGGATTGCTAGTAGTTTACCGGAAATAGTATCCTATTTTGGAATAAGTAATTCTGCGGACTCAGGGGTTTTACCCATGTCTGTAAAATTATCATTTGCAATAGGTGCTTTTGTGTTTCTAGGAAGTATCCTTTACACGGTGATTACAACTACAGAATATCCACCAGAGGATATGGAAGCTTTCAAAAAAGAAAAGGCTAAGAAAAACCAATTCATTCCAGACATTCTAAATAATATTGGAAACATGCCACTAACAATGAAAAAACTAGGCTTAATCCAGTTTTTCTCATGGTTTGCATTTTTCACCATGTGGAGCATGGCAAACCCGGCACTAACAGAGCATGTGTTTAAAACACCAGCACCTGTAGAGACTGCTTATGACATGACTATTCCGGCTCAAGCCGAAGCTTTTAATGTTGTAAATACTGCCTTTCAAGAATCGTCAAATGCAATAGGATCTGCAATGGGGGTTTATGGATTATCTTCTATGGCGTTTGCTTTATTATTAGTGTTTTATACCTCTAGAAAAAATATTAACCGAAAGTATGTCCACATGGCATCTCTAATCTTAGGAGGTCTTGGTTTTGTATTGATGAACTACACATCTCCTGAAAACTTAAAATGGTGCTTTGCATTAATTGGGTTTGCTTGGGGTAGTATTTTATCCATGCCTTACGCTATGTTATCAAGTTCTGTAGACCCTAAAAAAATGGGAATGTTTATGGGGATCTTCAATATGTTTATTGTTATTCCGCAAATTATCGCAGCACTTGGAGGTATTAATTTTATCTCAGGACTATTAGGTGATGATGCTATAAATGCAATGACTGTTGCAGGAATTAGCTTAATAATTGCAGGACTTTGCAACTTATTAATTACCAACAAAAACGCAATTACATACCAAGCAGAAGAAATTTAAAAGATGAATAAAAAAGGATTCATATTCGATTTAGACGGTGTCATCGTAGATACTGCAAAATACCACTTTTTGGCGTGGCAAAACCTTGCAAAAAGTATAGGTATTGATTTTACACACGAACAAAACGAACAACTTAAAGGTGTTAGCCGTGTAAAGTCATTAGAGAAAATATTGGAATGGGGAAATAAAACCATTTCAGAAGAACTGTTCGCCTCATTAATGGGTAAAAAAAATGAAGAGTATTTAAGCTTCATTGAAAAAATGACTGATGAAGAAGTCTTACCTGATGTACCTAAAATATTAGCGTATTTAATTGCTCAAAAACAACCAATTTCTTTAGGTTCTGCTAGTAAAAATGCACGCCCAATTTTAGAAAAAGTCAACTTGCTTTCTAAGTTTGATGCTATTGTGGATGGTAACGATGTTAGCAAAGCAAAACCAGATCCAGAGGTGTTTTTAATAGCAGCACAGCATTTAAACATGAAACCAGAAGATTGTATCGTGTTTGAAGATTCAGTAGCAGGTGTTCAAGCAGCTAATACTGCTAACATGATATCTATTGGTATTGGAGAAAGAAATGTATTACATGAGGCTGATTATATTTTTTCGGATTTTACTGAAATAGAAAATAGCTTTATACAAGAATTAATAAATAGATAAAAATATTGATTGTCACACTGAGCGTAGTCGAAGTGTATGTTATCAAAAAAATATAAGAAAATGAATCAAGATTATATACAACCAGACAATTGGTCTATAATTGAAGAAGGTTTTGATGCAGATCGCGTAAAATCTTCAGAAAGTTTATTTAGTATCGGAAATGGCGCCATGGGACAACGTGCTAATTTTGAAGAACAGTACACCGGTCCAACCTTTCAAGGAAGTTACATTGCAGGGGTTTATTATCCAGACAAAACCAGAGTGGGTTGGTGGAAAAATGGTTATCCAGAATATTTTGCAAAAGTGTTAAATGCACCAAATTGGATTGGTATTAATGTAGTAATTAATGGAGAACAGTTAGATTTAAATACCTGTGTTGCCATCACTAATTTTAGAAGAGAGCTTAACATGAAAGAAGGTTGGTTGTCTAGAACGTTTACAGCAACGCTTCAAAATAAATTAGAAGTAGAGGTTAAAACAACACGTTTTTTAAGTTTAGATTTAGATGAGGTTGGTGCAATTAATTACCAAGTAACACCTTTAAATGGAGACGCTACTATTAAATTTCAACCATATTTAGATTCAGGAATTACTAATGAAGATACCAATTGGGATGACCAATTTTGGGATACTTTAAAAGTGACTACAGAAAATGATAAGGCTTTTATTGAAGCAAAAACCATGAAAACAGGTTTTCATACTTGTACGTTTATGCAGGCTTCAGTGTATTTAGAAAACAAAAAACAAGAGCAAAATCCTGAAGTTTACCAACAGGAAAATGCGATTACATTTACTTATAGTCTTTCGGTTGCAAAAGGACAAACAGCAAGTGTTGTTAAGTTTGGAGGTTATACTGTAGATCGTAATCACGATAAAACGGAATTAGTTTCAGCAGCAAAAACAGCTTTACTTACAGCTTCAGAAAAAGGGTTTGCACAGCTTTTAGAAGCGCAAAAGCAAGCTTGGGATGCTATTTGGAAAATGTCAGATATCACTATTGATGGAGATGTAAAAGCACAACAAGGGATTCGTTTTAATATTTTTCAATTAAATCAAACCTATTTAGGTAAAGATTCTAGTCTAAATATTGGTCCAAAAGGATTTACAGGAGAAAAATATGGTGGAAGTACTTATTGGGATACGGAAGCGTATTGTATTCCGTTTTATATGGCTACCAAAGATCAAAACGTCGCGCGGAACTTATTAAAATACAGATATAATCACTTAGAAAAAGCGATTGAAAATGCCGAAAAGTTAGGTTTTAAAAACGGAGCAGCATTATACCCAATGGTAACCATGAATGGTGAAGAGTGCCATAACGAATGGGAAATTACCTTTGAGGAAATCCATAGAAACGGAGCCATCGCGTTCGCTATTTTTAACTACTATCGTTACACTGGCGATTACAGTTATATTCCAGAAATGGGATTAGAAGTCCTTATCGGAATAGCAAGATTCTGGCAACAACGTGCTACGTTTTCAACAGATAAAAACCAATACGTTATTTTAGGTGTTACTGGTCCTAACGAATATGAAAACAACATTAATAATAATTTTTACACTAACTATTTAGCTAAATGGTGTATTGATTATGCGTTAGATAATATAGAGAAAGTCAAAGAAGGACATCACGACGATTATTTACGTATTACGGGCAAAACAAAAATTACTCACGAGGAGTTACATGCTTGGCAAAAAGTTGCAGATAATATGTATTTCCCTTATTCTGAAAAGCATCAAGTGTATTTACAACAAGATGGCTTTTTAGATAAAGAATTAATTACTGTAGCGGATTTACCAAAAGTAGACCGACCAATAAATCAGAAGTGGAGTTGGGATAGGATTTTACGTTCGCCTTACATTAAACAGGCTGATGTGTTACAAGGGTTTTACTTTTTTGAAGACCAATTTTCTACTGAAGAATTGAAACGTCATTTTGATTTTTACGAACCATTTACAGTGCACGAAAGCTCGTTGTCACCTTGTGTGCATAGTATTCAGGCTGCTAAGTTAGATCAAATGGATCAAGCATACACGTTCTATTTACGTACCTCTCGTTTAGATTTAGACGATTATAATAAAGAGGTAGAAGAAGGCTTGCATATTACTAGTATGGCAGGTACTTGGATGAGTATTGTCGAAGGTTATGGCGGGATGCGTATTAAAAATGATATGCTAAATTTTGAACCTCGTATTCCTAAAGAATGGGATGCGTATTCATTTAAAGTCAATTTTAGAGACCAAATATTAAAAGTAAATGTGTCACAATCAGAAACTACTTTCGAGTTAGAAGGTAACACAGATTTGAACATAATAGTAAATAATAATCCCTTGACTATTTCGCCAAATAACTTGGTGAAAGCATAAACTAAAGACACTAATTAAGATGACAAAATTAATTCACATAGCATTAATCATTTTAATTAGTGTTAGTTTTTCATGTAAAGAAAAGGTTGGTAACGCTAAAGTTTCTGAGGTTGTAACCGAAGTTAAAAATGACATAGAACGGATTGAGCCTCCTAATTGGTGGGTTGGTTTTAAAAATCAACAACTCCAGTTATTAATCAAACATCCTAATATTTCTGAAGCAAAAGCAAGCATAAAGTATCCAGGTGTGTCTATTGATAAAGCCCATAAGGCAGATAGTCCTAATTATTTGTTTTTAGGATTGTCTATAGCAGAGCATGTCAAAGCAGGACAGTTTAATATTTATTTCGATTTTAAAAACGGAACGCAACTTGTACAAACCTACCAATTAAAAGATAGGGAAAGCGAAGCTGCGGATATACAAGGATTTGATAGTAGTGATGCTATTTATCTAATAACGCCTGATCGTTTTGCAAATGGAGATACTTCTAATGATATAGATGTCAATTTAAACGAGAAAACCATAAACAGAGCAGACGATTATGGTAGACATGGTGGTGATATAAAAGGGATCATAAATCATCTAGATTATATTCAGGAGATGGGGTTTACCCAAATTTGGTCGTGTCCTTTATTGACCAATGACATGCCCGAATCGTCATATCATGGCTACGCAATGACGGATTTTTATCAAGTAGATCCACGTTTTGGAACTATAGAAGAGTATCAAGAATTAGCTGCAAAAGCTAAAGAAAAAGGTATTGGTTTAATCATGGATCAAGTCGCAAATCATTGTGGAAGCCAACATTGGTGGATGCAAGATTTACCTTTTAAAGATTGGGTTAATCAGCAATCTAATTTTGAAACTAAACAACCATTAGCTAATTCTAATCACAGACGTACAAGTAATCAAGATTTGTATGCTTCAAATCGTGATAAGACCGAAATGACTGAAGGTTGGTTTAGCGCAAGAATGCCAGATTTAAATCAGCGTAATCCGTTTATGGCTAACTATATAATTCAGAATAGTATTTGGTGGATTGAAACTTTACAATTAAGCGGAATCAGACAAGACACTTATCCTTATCCAGACAAAATGTTTATGTCGGATTGGGCTGGAGCTATTATGGACGAGTATCCTAATTTTAGTATTGTAGGAGAGGAATGGAGTTACAACCCATTGCTAATTGCCTATTGGCAAAAAGGGCATGAGAATAAAGATGGTTACCAATCTAATTTAAGGTCAACCATGGATTTTGCAATGCAAAACAATATTGTGGAGGCTTTAAATCAAGAAGAATCTTGGGATAAAGGTTTGGTTAAAATATATGAAGGCTTAGCAAACGATTTTGCATATGCCTCTCCAAAAGATATTATGATATTTCCGGATAATCATGATATGAGTCGCATTTTTACACAATTAAAAGGGGATGTGCCAAACACTAAAATGGCTTTAAGTTACCTATTAACCTTACCTAGAATTCCGCAATTATATTACGGAACAGAAATTTTAATGGACGACTTTGCAAAACCTGGAGACCATGGTTTGATTCGTACTGACTTCCCAGGAGGATGGGAAGGTGATACTGTTAATGCATTTTCAGGAGAAGGGTTGACAGATGCTCAAAAGGACATGCAGTCATTCCTTAAAAAAGTATTGAATTACAGAAAAACAAGTGCTGCTATTCACGATGGGAAAACCATGCACTTTGCACCATTTATGGGAACATATTTTTTATTTAGAGTTATTGAAGGTGAAACCGTCGTACATATTATTAATAAGAATAAAACACCAATGACCATCGATTTAAAACGTTATGAAGAAATAGGATTACATGGAAAGACATTAAAAAATATAATTTCTGGTGAAACTTTCAAGTGGCAAGATGAAATTATCTTAAACGAAAGAGGAAGTCTGTTGTTAACCACTAAATTATAAATCGCTGTCACACTGAGCGCAGTCGAAGTGTTTCATAAACTCAAATAATGAAAAATTTATTATACATATTATCTTTTTTGCTTTTTCAAATAGCATCAGCACAAGTCACAATAATTATTGAAGAACTTCCAAAAGATACACCAAAAGAAGCAACAATTTTTATTTCAGGTGATTTTGAAGGTTGGTCTGGTGGACATAAAGATTACCAGTTACAATTAGTAAATGGACAGTATCAAATCACACTTCCCAAAACAGAACAACGTATTTTATATAAGTTTACCTTAGGGAGTTGGGATAGTTCAGAGAGTAGCAATACAGGTGAGAAAATTGATAATCGTATCTATAAGTTTAATAAACCTAACGACACACTACACGTTAAAATATCAGGTTGGAGTCATTTGTTTGATACTACGGAAGTCTCGACAGCTTCAAAAAATGTATCCATTATTTCAGAAACTTTTAATATCCCACAACTTAATAGAAAACGTCGTGTTTGGATCTATTTACCTCCAGATTATAACACATCAAAACAAGATTATCCTGTAGTTTATATGCATGATGGTCAAAATGTTTTTGACGCAACTACTTCTGGTTATGGTGAGTGGAATGTAGACGAAACTTTAGATAAATTATTTAAAGACAACTTAAAACTTATTGTGGTTGGTGTAGATAATGGTGCTTCTAAACGCTTAGATGAATATTCTCCATGGGTAAACAGTGCATATGGTGGAGGCGAAGGTGAAGCCTATGTCAATTTTATTGTAAACACATTAAAACCTTATATAGACACTAATTATAACACTAAAAAAGACAGTAGCAATACAGCCATTTTTGGAAGCTCCATGGGCGGTTTAATTTCGCATTATGCAGCTTTAAAACACCCAACTGTTTTTGGTAAAGTTGGTGTGTATTCACCAGCATTTTGGTTTGCTCCAGAAGTAAAGCCTTTTACTGTGTCTCATGCTAATCTTCAAGATACTAAAATGTATTTTTTAGCAGGAGGAAAGGAAGGTGAAAAAGCAGGCTATGACGAAATTAGCCAAACCGTTACAGACATGAATAGTGTTATTTCTATTTTAAAAAATAGCGGTTTTCCTGAAAAAAACATCCAATCTAAAGTAGTACCAGAAGGAAAACATAACGAAGCGCTTTGGAGTAATAATTTTTCTGAAGCCATTACTTGGTTGTTTGAAGACGCGATTGAAAAAAGAGTGTTTAAGTCTGTTAAATTTCAAAATAATCAATTAAATATTCAGGTTTCCGATGGAAGCTATTCTATCTGTTTTTACAGTCCTGAAATTATCGAAACTACATTTTTACCAACAGGTGAAACATTTGATAAAAAATCACATGCTGTTGTTTTGGATAAAACGCTTTCTGATGTAAAATTTAATGAGACAACTTCAGAGATTAGTTTTCAATCTAAAAAAATAACAGTAAAAATCACCAAAGCACCTTTTCATATTTCCTATTGGAAAGACGGAAAAGAAATCACGTCGGTTAAAAATGGTTACCAAAAAACAGACCAATTTGAAACTATTAGTTTCAACTTAAAATCAGACGAAGTTTTATACGGTGGAGGCGCAAGAGCCTTAGGCATGAATCGCAGAGGAAACCGTTTAGAGTTATACAACAAAGCAGATTATGGTTATGAAGACCGTAGTGAATTAATGAACTACACGATGCCAATTGTGGTGTCTTCAAACAAGTATTTAATTCATTTTGATAATGCGCCCATTGGCTTTTTAGATTTAGATTCTAAACAAGACAATACACTGACTTACGAAACCATTTCAGGTAGAAAAACTTATCAAATTGTGGTTGGCGATTCTTGGTTAGATCTAACAAAAACCTACACGCAATTAACAGGAAGACAACCGATGCCACCACGATGGGCTTTAGGTAACTTTTCTAGTCGCTTTGGCTATCATTCGCAACAAGAAGTCGAAGCAACGGTTCAAAAGTTTAGAGACGAGAAGATTCCGTTAGATGCCATAATTATTGACATTTTTTGGTTTGGAAAAACCGTCCAAGGGACAATGGGGAATTTAGCATTTGATCGCGATTCGTTTCCTAATCCAAAACAAATGATAAAAGGACTGAAAGACAATAACGTAAAAACGGTGTTAGTAACAGAACCGTTTGTGTTAACCACATCTAAACGTTGGGACGAAGCGGTTAAAGAAGATGTTTTAGCAAAAGATACGCTTGGAAACCCATTTACATTCGATTTTTACTTTGGTAATACAGGACTGATAGATATTTATAACCCAAAGGGCAAGCAATGGTTTCAAAACATCTATAAAGACTTATCAGATTTAGGTGTTTCTGGGGTTTGGGGCGATTTAGGAGAACCAGAAGTGCATCCTAAAGGATTACAACACGCCACAGGAACAGCAGACGAAGTTCATAATATCTATGGTCATAATTGGGCAGAATTAGTGCAAGAAATGTATAGTAAAAATGTACCAAATACAAGGCCCTTTATTTTGATGCGTGCAGGAAGTTCGGGGTCGCAACGTTTTGGAATGATTCCTTGGTCGGGAGATGTTAATCGTACATGGGGCGGATTACAATCGCAACCAGAAATCGCATTACAAATGGGGTTGCAAGGATTGGCGTATATGCATAGTGATTTAGGAGGTTTTGCAGGCGCTAATTTGGATGACGAGTTGTATGCCCGTTGGTTACAGTATGGTGTTTTTCAACCTATTTATAGACCACATGCGCAAGAAGATGTACCAGCAGAACCTGTGTTTAGAAGTGATAAAGCCAAAGCCTTAGCAAAACAGGCTATCGAATTACGTTATAAATTATTACCATATAATTATAACTTGGTGTTTGAAAACAACCAAACTGGAGCGCCTTTAATGCGAGCCTTATTTTTTGAAGAGGAAGACAATAAAGAACTGCAAACTATGGCTTCAACATACCTTTGGGGGAATGACTTTTTAGTGACACCAATTGTAAATCCTAATCAAACAGAAGCAGAGGTTTACTTTCCTGAAAACAGTCTTTGGTTTGATTTTTACACGGACAAAAAAGTAAACGGAGGACAAATACGTTCCGTGAAAACGGAAGAAAATAACATTCCGACATATGTTCGTGGTGGTGCTTTTATTCCGACCGCAAAACCAATGCAAAGTACAGCGGAGTATAACGGAAACACATTGGATGTACATTACTATTTTGATGCATCGGTTTCAGAAAGTAAGCGTACACTTTATAATGATGACGGAGCTACTAAAAATGCTTTTGAAAAAGGGAAATATGAGATTTTAGAGTTTCATTCTAAAACCACTAAAAAAGCGCTAGAGCTTCAGTTTGACGCTGAGGTTGGTTCTAATTACGTAACAACAAGCAAAAAAATAACGGTGGTGATTCATAATTTTCCATCGGACCCGAAACGTATAAAAACAGACAATAAAAAATTAGATTTCAATTATAACCAAATTAGTAAGATTTTAAGTTTTGATGTGCAATGGAATCCTTCATCAGCCATCAAAACACAAATAAAATATTAAGTATAATATGAGAAAAGGGATACTTTTATTAGCAATTACAATGCTTGTTTTTAGTTGTAAAACTGAGAAAAAAGAAGCACAAGACTTAGCCGAAAATCAAAAACCAAAGACTATGGAAATACCTTTTGTTTGGGAAGCAGCAAACTTATATTTTCTGTTAACAGATCGTTTTAATAATGGCGATAAAACCAACGATATTAGCTACGGACGTACAAAAGAAACAGGCGTTTTACGTGGTTTTGAAGGTGGCGATTTAAAGGGGATTACGCAAAAGATTGAAGCGGGTTATTTTACCGATTTAGGGGTTAATGCGATTTGGATGTCTCCAATTGTGGAGCAAATTCACGGTGCAACCAATGAAGGGACAGGAAACACGTATGGATATCATGGCTATTGGACTAAAGATTGGACTACTATTGATGCCAATCTAGGAAATAAAACAGATCTTAAGAATTTAGTGGATGCGGCGCATAAAAAAGGTATTCGTATTCTACTAGATGCAGTAATTAATCACACAGGTCCAGTTACAGAGCAAGATCCTGTTTGGCCCAGCGATTGGGTAAGAACGGGACCACAATGTGACTATAAAAATTACGATAATACAGTAACATGTACGTTAGTTGAGAATCTTCCAGATATAAAAACAGAAAGCAATGAGGCTGTCGCTTTACCACCTGAATTAGTCAAGAAGTGGAAAGCAGAAGGGCGTTATGAGCAAGAGGTCGCAGAGTTAGATGCGTTTTTTAAGGCAACGGGTTATCCTCGCGCACCTCGTTTTTATATCATGAAATGGTTAAGCGATTATATCACTGATTTTGGAATTGATGGTTACAGGGTAGATACCGTAAAACATACCGAAGCTTATGTTTGGCAGGAGTTTAAGTCGGTTTGTGATAACGCTTTCGCGGAATTTAAGCAGAACAACCCAGATAAGGTATTAGATGATACTGACTTTTATATGGTGGGAGAAGTTTATAATTACGGAATTTCGACAGGAACTGCTTTTGATTTTGGAGATAAAAAAATCAACTATTTTGACAAAGCATTTAATAGCTTAATCAATTTTGAATTTAAATGGAATGTGGCGCAACAAACGTATGAAGAGCAGTTTAAGACCTACGATAGTATTTTAAATAATGACTTAAAAAACTATGGTATTTTAAATTATTTAACCTCTCATGACGATGGGCAACCTTTTGATGCCAATAGAGAAAAGGCATTCGAAACTGCTACCCGTTTATTATTGTCTCCAGGAACTGCTCAAGTCTATTATGGAGATGAGTCTGCAAGAGATTTAACTGTGGAAGGTACAGTAGGAGATGCAACGTTAAGAAGTAACATGAATTGGGAAGAATTATCTCAAAAACAGGACTTATTAATCCATTGGCAAAAACTAGGGCAATTTAGACGTAATCATCCAGCAGTAGGAGCAGGACAACATAAGATGATAAGCGAGACGCCTTATATTTTTAGCAGAAGTTATAGTAAAGGAGAGTATAAAGATGACGTTGTTATTGGTTTTGACTTACCTAAAGGAGAACAAACTATTACGGTGTCTTCTGTGTTTGAAAACGGAACAACAGTTAAAGATTTTTATTCGGGACAAACTTTAGAAGTTAAAAATGGAAGTATTACAATAGCAACAGATTCAACCATTATTTTAATAGAAAAAGTAAACAACTAATCTCGCAAATAACCAATGTCACACTTAGCTAATGTCACACTGAGCACAGTCGAAGTGCTCATAAGATATAAGTAAGAGTTAAAGTAAGAAATCTAAAATTCAAAAGAAGCAGACAAAAACATCATCTCTATTAAAAACAACCAATGTCACACTGAGCACAGTCGAAGTGCTCATAAGATATAAGTAAGAGTTAAAGTAAGAAATCTAAAATTCAAAAGAAGCAGACAAAAATATCATCTCTATTAACAACAACCAATGTCACACTGAGCGCAGTCGAAGTGCTTTTAAGTTATAGTAAGAGTTAGAGTGAAAAATATAACATTAAAAAAGAAGCAGACAAAAACATCATCTCTATTAACAACAACCAATGTCACACTGAGCGCAGTCGAAGTGCTCGCAAAATAATACACAATGAAAAAAATAATATTATCCCTAGCAATCTTGACCATGTTTGCATGTAAAGAAGAACAAAAACAAACTGAAACAAAAGCAGTTTCAGAAGAAAAAGTAGCACTTAAATCCATATCGGATTCAGTTTTAGAAACTGCTGTTATTTACGAAGCTAATATCAGACAATACTCCCCAGAAGGGACCTTTGAACAATTCACAAAGGACATTCCGCAGTTAAAACAAATAGGTGTGAAAGTGATTTGGTTAATGCCAATTTTTCCTATTTCGGAAACAAAACGTAAAGCAACTGGAGGTGCGGATAGTAAGTTTGCATCTGAGTTTCCAGAAGCAGAACAAGATAAATATTTAGGAAGTTATTATGCAGTATCTGATTTTACTAAAATCAATCCGGAATTTGGAACGATTGAAGATTTTAGAACATTATTAACGACTGCTCATGATAACGGGATTTATGTAATTTTGGATTGGGTGCCTAATCATACAGGTTGGGATCACACCTGGTTAAAGACTAATCCAGAATTTTACACACAAAATGATAAAGGAGAAGTAGTACATCCTTTGGATACGGATTGGACGGATGTTGCAGATTTAAATTACGACAATCAAGAGATGCGTAAGGCAATGATTAAGGATATGAGCTATTGGTTGGCAGAAGAAGGTGTTGATGGTTTTAGATGTGATGTGGCAGGTTCTGTGCCAACCAATTTTTGGCAACAAGCTATTCCTGAATTGCGCGCTAAAAAAGACATTTTTATGCTAGCTGAAGCTTGGGAGCCAGAATTGTTAGAAGACGGTTTATTTGATATGGGATATGGATGGGATAGACATCATGCCATGAACCATATTGCAAAAGGAGATAGTGATGTGTCAGAATGGTATACTGCGATGAAAACAGATGCTGAGCGTTATGCAACCAATGATATTTTAATGAATTTTGTAACCAATCATGATGAAAACTCATGGAATGGCACTGTAAAAGAACGTATGGGAGAGGCTTCAGAAATGATGACAACCTTAAGTTTTTTAACGCCAGGAATGCCATTAATTTATTCGGGACAAGAGTTTGATTTAGATCACAGGTTATTATTCTTTGAAAAAGATAGTTTCCCACATAGCAAAGGAAACACGTGGGCATTATTAGAAAAATTAGCAACGCTAAAACAAAGTAATAAAGCATTGTACGGAGGAAAAGCATCAGCAAAATATACACCGATTGATAACGGAACAGCTGTCTTGTCTTTTTCAAGAACAAATGGAGGTGATGAGGTTGTTTTTATTGCTAATGTGTCTAAAGCAAGTGTAAACGCAAATCTGCCACAAAAAGGGCAATATCTTGATTTTATGACCAATCAAATGGTAGTATTAAAAGGAGAGGCTATTCCATTGGCTGCTAATGAATACAAAGTCTTTGTAAAGCAGAATTAACAGAATTAGTAGTGTGTTAGAAAAGTTGGACGTCATGCCAATTTTTCTGTTTTATAGACCTTAATTAATGGATTAAATAAAGGGTGTTTGTTTAAACTAGTTGAGAGTCAGTAGTGTTACCTATTAAATTAGAATGGCATTATTTATATTAAAAAATATGCTAAACCCTTTTACAATAGTGTTTAAGAGTCTTTTTTTGACTATTTTTGCAGACTATGCAAGAATTAAAACTTTCAGATTGGTTACCTACCACAAACAAAGAGGTGAAAATACGCGGATGGGAAGCACTAGATGTTATCCTTTTTAGTGGGGATGCTTACGTCGATCATCCAACGTTTGGTCCAGCGGTAATTGGGCGCATGTTAGAAAGTTTTGGCTTACGTGTAGCCATTGTTCCGCAACCAAATGTTAACGATAATCTTCAGGATTTTGTTAAACTAGGGAAGCCTAAATTATTTTTTGGTGTTACAGGTGGTTGTATGGATCCAATGATTAGTAATTATAATGCTAATAAAAAGAAACGTGATAAAGATGCGTATACTCCAAATGGAGATATTGGGTTTAGACCAGATTACGCAACATCAGTATATTCTAAAATTTTAAAAGATAAGTGGCCAGATACACCTGTTTTAATAGGTGGTATTGAAGCGTCTTTGCGTCGTGTAACGCATTACGATTATTGGAGTGATCAATTAATGCCTTCTATTTTAGAAACTTCAAAAGCAGACATGTTGGTTTACGGAATGGGAGAACAGCCCTTACGTGAAGTGGTGCGTTTACTTGAAAAAGGGGTGCCTTTTAATAGTATTAATACAGTGTTACAAACTGCTGTTCTTTTAGATAAAGGAGACAGTATTCCTAAAAATGCAAATTGGGAAGATATCGAGATCTCATCCCATGAAGTATGTTTAAGTGATAAAAAACAGTATGCTTCTAACTTTAAAGTTATAGAGCAAGAGTCTAATAAATTGGCTGCTAGACGAATTTTTCAGAAAGTAGGAGAGAAGACCTTAATGATTAATCCACCTTATCCAACCATGACGGAAAAGGAGATTGATGCGTCTTTTGATTTACCATACACAAGATTACCACATCCAAAATATAATAAGCGTGGACCAATTCCTGCGTTCGAAATGATTAAGTTTTCTATCAACATTCACAGAGGATGTTTTGGTGGTTGTAGCTTTTGTACCATATCAGCACACCAAGGAAAATTTATTGCATCCCGTAGTCAAGAGTCTATTTTAAAAGAAGTAGATACCGTTGCTAATATGCCTGATTTTAAAGGGTATTTAAGTGATATTGGAGGGCCAAGTGCTAATATGTATCAAATGAAGGGTAAAGTACAGTCTATTTGTGACAAGTGTGTTGCGCCTAGTTGTATTTCGCCAGTAATATGTAGTAATTTAGATACGTCACATAAACCGTTAACGGATTTGTATCAAGCGGTAGATAAGCATCCAAAAGTAAAAAAATCATTTATAGGTTCTGGAATTCGACACGATATGTTGGTACCAGAATTTAATAAAAATGCCGATCCTAAAGAGCTTGATGCTTATACGGAAGAGGTGATGACTAAGCACGTTTCTGGTCGACTTAAAGTAGCACCAGAGCATACTAGTGATCCTGTATTAAAACTGATGCGTAAACCATCGTTTAAATACTTTCATAAGTTTAAAGAGCGTTTTGATAAGATTAATATCGCTAAAGGTTTAAAACTACAATTGATTCCGTATTTTATATCTAATCACCCAGCGTGTGAGGTAGAAGATATGGCTAACTTAGCTGCCGAAACTAAGGATTTAGGATTTCAGTTAGAGCAAGTGCAAGGGTTTACACCGACGCCTATGACTGTTGCTACCGTAATTTATTACAGTGGTTACCATCCATACACACTTAAAAAAGTAAATACACCAATTACACGTAAAGAGAAAGACGAGCAACATCGTTTTTTCTTCTGGTATAAAGATGAAAATAAAGCGTGGATCAAAAAGACCCTAAACAAATTAGGGCGTCAAGATTTACTAAAAGTGTTACTACCAGAGAAAGCAGAAAAATGGCGTAAAAACGCACCTAAAGGTGATGCTAAAAACACGTTTAATGATGCGGTTCCTTTTAATCAACGAAAAAACAAGGCTCAATTTAAGTCTAAAAAGAAACGTCGTTAAAAATCGACTAGTTATAAATAAAAAAACCACTAATATTAGTGGTTTTTTTTTGTTGTATATCTGAGTGGTTCTTCTGAGTGGGTCTGAGATAGCTGAGTGTGAACACCCCTGCGGTCCCCTCAAGGGGACATTATTGCGGAGTGTTGCGTGCTAAGAGTACCCTGTATTTTATGTTTACCAATTTAACTAGCGTCAAAACTGTTGATGCGATGGTTGTCCCCTCGAGGGGACTTTAGGGGTGTCCGTAAAGAGGGGTCTGAGGTAGTTGAGTGTGAACACCCCTGCGGTCCCCTCTAGGGGACATTCTGCCGGAGTGATGCGTGCTAAACGTCGTTATACATTTTATGTCTCCCAATTATATTAGCACCAAAACTATTGATGCGATAGTTGTCCCTTAGAGGAGACTTTAGGGGTGTTCTTAAAACACATCTCCAAATAATGTTATATATTTAACTCGTTAGTTCATAGTTAAATAAGCTTCAAAAGTGTGTCCGGAGCGTATAATTACTTTAAGTATTCTACACAATGAGAAATAAGATCATCCCATACCGTTCAGACTTAAAATTGTTTGCAAGACAATTACGAAAAAATAGCACATTAACCGAAGTCTTAATTTGGCAAAATATAAAACAACGCGCTTATGGTGTTCAGTTTCATAGACAGGTGCCTATGTTGAATTATATAACAGATTTTTATTGTCACGAAATTGGTTTAGTTATCGAGATCGATGGCTCTAGTCATGATCATAAAGTATTGTATGATGCTAAAAGACAAGGCGAATTAGAAGCGTATGGTGTTACTTTTTTAAGGTTTACTAATGAAGAAGTAAAGAAAAACATGTTTAGTGTGTTGTTGGTTATTGAAGAAAAAGTTAGGGAGTTGAGTGCGTGACAGAAAATCAAGCCTGACTAAAGCTGGGTGAACACCCCTGCGGTCCCCTCAAGGGGATATTGTTGCGGAGTGTTGCGTGTTAGGCTTCTTCATAAACTTTATATTTATCAAACTAAAGTAGCGTCAAAACGGTTGATGTGATGGTTGTCCCCTAGAGGGGACTTTAGGGGTGTCCTTAAATAGCGTTCCTGACATACCTGAGTAAAACACCCCTGCGGTCCCTTCAAGGGGACATTCTGCCGGAGTGATGCGTGCTAAACGTCGTTATACATTTTATGTCTCCCAATTTAATTAGTGCCATAACTATTGATGTAATGGTTGTCCCCTAGAGGGGACTTTAGGGGTGTCCGTAAAGAGTATCCTACAGCATAACCAGTAATAGTCCCATCAGACCTATTTTATGAGCCAATAAAATGTGTACAAATACTGTTGAGGTAATAGTTATTCCTTCCGGTACTTTAGCGGTGTTTATAAAACCATCCTTAAATAATTCATATCTTTAACCTATAGAGAGTAAGCTTACACAAAAATCAATATAGATTAATATACCATGAAAAAACGACTACAAATAATTAACGGAGTTGCATTTGTTTGTGTAATTGTAATGAACTATTTATCTAATACAGGTTTATTAAATAACACAACCATTGGCGAAATCTCTAAAGACTATAACACATTATTTACGCCAGCAGGTTATGCGTTTTCAATTTGGGGATTAATCTACCTGTTTTTAACAGGGTTTATAGTCTATCAAGGACGTAGTTTGTTTGTAAAGGTTAGAGATGACGCTTTTATTTTAACAACAGGTTGGTGGTTTTTAGTCTCCTGTATTGCTAATTGTGCTTGGATTGTCACTTGGATTTACGGTTACACCTTACTATCCTCAATATTTATCTTTATTATACTATTCTCTCTATTACAAATAGTGCTTAAAAATAAAATGGAACTATTTGATGCTCCAATTTCTGTAATTGTGTTTTTATGGTGGCCTTTTGTAATTTATAGTGGTTGGATTACCGTAGCTAGTATTGCTAACGTCTCTGCAGTTTTAGTAAAATATAATTGGGACGGTTTTGGATTGTCTCCTACATTTTGGACCGTTTTATTAATAGTAATAGCAACCATAATAAATATAGCAGTGACCTGGAAACGAAACATGCGCGAGTTTGCACTTGTTGGTGCATGGGCTTTAATTGCTATTTATGTTGCCAATAACGATGCTAATAGTACTGTTGCTTATACAGCGCTAGTTGCGGCTATTATTTTAATAGTAAGCAGTTTTGCGCATAGTTTTAAAAACCGAAAAACAAATCCAGCAATTAAGTGTATGGAGTATTTTAGGGGTAAGAAATAATAAAATTTAACCAACAGAGAGTTTGGCAGCATCTTTCCATAAATAATTAGGCATAGGTTCGCTTAGCTTCCAATTGATACTCATTGGTTTGGAGCCATAATAATCTTTTATATCACCTTCTCCAATAAATACATAGCCTAGGCTATTGCCAAATTGATTTTTTGCTTTTTCTCTCATTGAAATAAAATCAAAAAAAGAAATACAACTAATTGATTAATAGGTTTTTGTGTTTAATTTTGTTATATTTATGTGACAAATTACATTTAAATAAAGTTATGTATACATCTATAAGTGAAACAGAAAAACTAAGACATCCATATTACCAAATAATGGAATTAAAGAATAAAGAACTACAACTCGAATTGAATACTTGGTCTCGATTGGAGTTAATTGATTGGTTATGTTGGAATGATCGAAATGGTATTTATAGAGATGAAGATTCTATAAGTGAAATGGATAATATTTTAGGTAGAAATGAAGCTATTGAAATTATGAGTAGACAAATTTTAGAGAACCAATAATCGCAGGTTTTTTATTTTCTGAAATTATATGGATTTATGAATTGCAAACTTTTCAACTAGAATATTATCTTAAATATGGAAATCATAATCTAACTTAAAATATTTTTATTTTTTTCTGTTTTTAAGAATTAAGCCGTTTTGTATGTCCAGAACAGGTTTGTCGATGTAAAGAATGTTGGGGAAAAGTTTTGATCCCGCAGCAATTAATATACGTTCAACTAATAACCTTGTGTGTTCAGAAGTATCTGGTGGTAATTGTATTATACAATATTCGGTCCATTCATCAAAAGAATGATGCTTTTGTGTCTGAGGATAGCGTTGTGATAAAGATTTTTTTGTTTCACCAAAATATACTTCTTTTAACTCTCTGTTTAATAATATATAAATATTGTTTTCATTTACTTCTTTAGAAATATTTTCTCTTAATTTCCAATCACTAACTTGAATTCTTCTTAATATTTCATCTTCTGAACTCAATAAGTAATCTGCAATTAAATAAGAACTCAACTCATTAAAAACTTTTGGAAAACCTTGTGACTCTTCTTTAACCCTAAAAAATTCTTTTATTGTTACAACAGGCTTATCATCATTCCATTTAATTTTGACTTGTAATTGTTCTTTGAATCCACCAATGTCAAATTCAGTATACTTTAAGTTTTTATAATGTTCATCACCAATATGAAACTCTAGTGCTCTTACAAAACTTTTTGGATAATCTTTAGCTAATTGAATTGCAAATTCATTATCCCATTTCAATCTATAACTACTTGTTTGGCTTCTGCCTGTTGCAAAAAACAAAGATAAATTTCCTGTAAATTTATTTTTTACTTTTCCTAATTCTCTTGGCGATTCATAAGTTATATCAATTTGCCATGATTTATTATTTGAATTATGAGACTCCAAAACTGTTTTTTCCCATGATTGGGCGTAATATTGAGGAATAGAAATCATTAAATCATTGATGAACATTGACTTATGTATATCCAAAGGAAAGAATTTTGGGGATAGTCTAATTGGTTGAACTCTATTCTTTCTTTTATCCATTTGTGATTTTTTTAAAAAGTTGTTTTCCAATTCTTTCAATAACTCCTACAACTAAGGCATTACCCATAAAAAATGCTCTTTTTGCATCTGTAATCCCATCCAATTTCGTGTGATTTTTAGGAAACATATTTAGTCTTTCTAACTCAACAGGTGTTAATCTTCTTAAACCTCTACTTGTTGAGACTACATGTTTAAATCTTGAGGGAGATTTTCCTCCTTCTCCTGTAATAATAGTTCTAGATGCGTTATCTAGTGAATCAGGATAAATCATCCCACCTTCACTATAATTATATTCAAAACCTTCTTTAGTTTTACGTTTTTCTTTCTTTGCTCCTTTTAAATATTCCCATTTGGGTTTATCCTTTTCATCTATAAAAAAGTCAGGAGTAACTTCTCCATTCTGTAGTACGTTTCCAAGTACTATTTTTGGTCCATCATAATTAGGTGTAGTCTTGGCAGTATACACTATTCCTTTAACTAACATTCCTGTATTATGAAAAGGGGATAATTTACCGTCTTTATTAAACTCATTAGTTATTTCAACTAAATTCCCTTTTAATTCAACTTCTTGAATTTTAATGTTTTTTGCTACAGGAAAAGCTTTCGCTATAGTTCCTTCCTCTGTTAACCAATCTGTTTTACTAGACTTTATAAGTCTTTTGTATATATCTGTCGACTTATGATAACCAATAAAGAATACCCTTCTTCGTCTTTGTGGCATTCCGTATTCAGCTGCATTAATAACTCGCCATTCTACTGCATAGCCTAAATCATTTAAACTTTGAAGCATTACAGCAAAATCACGTCCTCTTTGATTTGCGGGAGATTTTAAAAGTCTATCAACATTTTCTAAAAACAGATATTTTGGTTTATTCTTTTTATTCTCTAAAATGCTATGAATTGACCACCAAAGGACTCCTTTTTTTCCTTTTAATCCTTTAGAATTATGTAACGTTGTTGCAACAGAATAATCTTGACAAGGGAATCCTCCAACCAATAAATCATGATCTGCTATTTCTTCAACATCTCTTGTTACAACTTGGTTTATATCTTCGTTTGAATGGTTTTCTTTTCCAAAACGTGCTTCATAAACCTCTGAAGCATGTTGCTTTTTAGTTGAAGGTTCCCATTGATTGCTCCACACAATTTCAAAATCACTTTTCTCAAGTCCAAGTCTAAATCCACCAACCCCAGCAAATAATTCTGCTACTCTTATTTTCTTATTTGCCATTATTTTGAGTTTTGTAATAGTTAATTTTTTCTTCTGCCACTTTTAAAATTTCTGTAGTTGATTCTGTATATTTCAAATCTTCCGCTATTTTATCTGAATACCAACTTATAATTAAATCTTTATGAGAAAGATTGTAAAAATCAGCAAGTCTTATCAATTGCTCTTTTGTAGGTTTTCGTTCGTTTTTCTCAAACTTGCTTATAAGCGATTGATCAATATCAACTTCTGCTGATACTTTTCGTAGAATTAAATTAATTCTATCTCTTGCTTCTTTGAGTGTTTCTCCTAAAGTTTTCATTAGACAAATTAGTTTTGGACAATTAGCGTCCAAATATATGAATACATTTTTGAATTATTACTTTTTATATTAATTATTATTGTTTTGTTCTGGGTAAATTAATAATGATTAAATATGATGTTAGTTGATTATTATTTTGCGATATTGACTCTTATATGATAATTAGCAAAAATAAATTAATGAATGAATAGAGCGGTTCAAATTATAATTAATGAAATCAATAATCTAATAGGAAATAGAGATATTAAAGAGATAATTAACCTTGAAAAAGATAATATTTATAATAAATCAGCAGTTCCGTTAATAATAAAAAATTATATTAACAATAATTCTTCTTACAATCTAGATGTTCTGAAAGATTATAATATTGTTGTGAAATTTATTTCGGTTGATTCAAAATATACTTGTTTTGAGCCTATGTCGTTTTCTTCTACATCACTTTATAATGTTCTTTTTGAGAATTGGCATAGTCCCGAGGTGCTAGAAAGAGCTTCATTAAGAAATCAATTAAATTACAGTTATCTTTTTGTCCCTATTGTAAAAATAAAAAAAAGAGGAATTTATAATAATTTTGATGATTGGAAAATTGGTGATTTTGCTTTCTGGGAGCCAAATAGTGTTGAATTAAATATGATTGGTGAAGAATGGGGTCAAGCTAAAGAAATAATACAAAAAGGTGTAATTTTGAAAAAGGTTGAATATGGTAAATCATTTAGGAATACTAATAACTTGCTAAAACAATCGGAGACTAATTTTATACATTTAAGACCACATGCTAAGAATAGTTTTGATTATGATTTGCCATATTCAAAGTTTACAAATGGTGCTGTTGAAATAACCAAGCAATCTTTTTGGCTAAACAAAAAATTTATTAATCAGTTATTAGAAAAGTATAAATGGAAAACGATTTTAAAGGAAGGGTAATTTTTTCTGACAATTACAAAACGACTATTGACTCTATAAAGTTAATTAACAATTCAGTTACCAGTCGAGCAGCTATCATTAAATCTAATAAAGAAACACTTGATCTGACAAATAATTCAGATATTAGAATTATTAGCGGTTATGAAAAAAACACAGAAATTCTAAGAGAAAATTTAAAGCAATCTGATATTCTGTGTGCATATGATGAATCTATTTTAGAACTTAATTCTTTAGAGGGGAAGGTTCGATGTACTGTTCATAATTCAGTTATACAAAATAAAGAAGAGTATATACCTGCTGCTTATGTAACATTAAAATTTTTCACTAAATCTAATATTATCTCTGGAAAAGCAACTGAGTTTTCGGATATAATCAGGTCTGATGACATAGCGTCCGATTTAGCAAAAGAATATGTGAAAGAACGTGCATTCTTTTTATCTAAAGCTGCTCCTTCTAATTCATTGATTTTTATTGATGGTTCTATGTTTTCTGGAGCTTCAACCAGTGGGAATTTTGTGTTAATTGATTATTTGCTTTCTAAGGATTGTCGACCTGTTTTTTTTGTAAAAAATAGTGAAAGCACAATAATAACAGAACGATTTGATTTTGCAAAAGGATATAATTCTGATTTACATTGGGCTTATGTAAATTTAAAACCAGGTAATGTATCTCCAGTTTTTGCATACACCTCTAAGGAAGGTCGAAGTAAAGCAATGTGCTTTATAAAAGTTTTTGAAAACAGAAGTCCGGTTAGAATTGAATTTCCTTTAAAAGCATTTGAAGAAGGTTGGTATGGTGATGATGTATTTGATTTGATTTACTATCAATATCTGGCTAACGGTAGCTCAAATAACATGCAACCGAGAATCATTCAAGTTTCAGAAATGTATGCTAGAGAGATTTTAAAATCTACCAATTTGTATAAAGAAATTGAAAAAATGGGGTTAACTAAAAGTATGAATGAAGAGCGAGGATTTTAACCCTTTAGCTCCTCTCTTATATATTTATTTATATCTTCATTCATTTCACCTAATTCAATCGGCATTCTAAAAGATAATTCCATCAAAGCATCGTAAAATAAATCGTTTATCATTATCCTTTGTTCTCCTTCGTATTTATCTAAGATTAAATCTAATAGAAATTTAGCATTTTTTCTCTTAGTTAAATCTAAATAATATTGATATTTCCCTTTCTTAAAATGTAATAATGTTTTAGGTAAATCCACATTGTTAGTAATAAATTTTCTAAAAACAGAATCTTTACCAGTTTTCCATCCAATTTCCTTACCAAGGTTAATTTCGTTTTTCTTCATTTCTTTTTCAATAGAAATGAAAAAATTATGATAATCTTTTAATTTTTCTTGGGACAGTGCTTCTGTATTAAAACAACTTCCAATATTATCTGCTCCAAAAAGTAAAAGAAAAATACACCAAACTTTCTCTTGACTTTTAAGGTTTAGTTTTTTTTCTTGAATAAAATTATTAGCGTCATAAGCAATCAAACCATTTCTAAAATTCAAATTATTCATTGAGTAGAATTCAAAAATCCCATTAACGCCAATAAAGACTTTATCACTATTAATTGAGTTTCCCTTTATTATATATTTATAATCAAAACATTCCTTTAGAGCCTCATTATCTAGGTACTTTAGTTCATCTATGGATATTGAGCTTTTTAGCATTAATTCATTTAAATATTTGTTGTTCCTTTTTAAACTCATTAAGGTTTTAAGTACATCTAATGATATTTCATCATCAAAATAAAATAATTCTTTAGCTTTTAAATTTTCCAGAAAAACTTCAGAGGTTTTTTCGTGCAATTTAGTTAGTAATTCTTCCATTAATAATCAATAATTTTAATTCCATTAGAATTAGGTCTAGTAAAAACAGCTAATACTAATCTGTTTTGAGTTTCAAGTTTTTTAATTGATTCAATTACTTTGTCTAATGCATTTTGAGCCATGTTTCCAATTTCATCTAATAACACAACAACATATTTTCCTTCTACATTTTCTATCCTTTGTTTAAGGTAATTAGCACTAGCTAAACCAGTAGAAACATCATCCTTTTTTATAATTAAATCATCACTGCAATGGAATTCCTGCTTTACCATATCATAAAATTTTAGTTCTACAAATTCCCCATCTTTCCTCAATAATTTATTATCCATAGAATATGCAATAATTTTTCCAGCTATTTCTATAAATCGAATATCTTCAGTTTTTTTAAATTTAGATAAATCACCATTTTCAATATTAGAAATCAATGTTTTAAAATTTGAAGTATTAGTAATGATAGTTCTAACTATTCTCGAGAATGTTTTAATTTTATTTTTTTGTTCATCATTGTATTTTGATGGATTTTTAGCGTTTTCTTTATCATAAGTTATATCAGTGATTCTTTTTTCTATTTCTAAATCTTTTTTTGTTTTTTCAAGTTTCTCGATTTCTTTTTTAGTGTTAGATATTGATGAAGATAAATTATCCGATAAATCATTATTAGAAATTTTTTCCTTAACATTATATTCTAAGTTTGAAATCTTATCTAAAGAGTCAAATTTACTCAAATCATCAATGTTCAATTCTTTAGCACAAACTCCTCGGGTTATTTCAACGTTAGAATTTACTCTTTTTAACTTGTCTTTTGCTTCTTTTAATTTTGCTTCTAATTCATAATATTCACTGTCAGTATCATTAACAAGTTTTTTTTTGCTCTCTTTTACCCAAGCGTTATGACTCCTGTAGTATTGTGCAAACAAACCTTTTAAGGGTTTTAATTCATCTCTAAAGAATTTTTTTATTGAATCATAGTCTTTAATTTTGTGTTCTTTAATAATAACTTCAAGTTGGGTTTTAAGTACAGAAGAATCAACTGTTGTAGCTGTTTTTAAAAGATAGTCAATGTCGTTATCTATTAAATTTTCTAATAATGTGATAAATTGTGTATAAGAATGATTAATAACGTATGATTTGTCGCTTTTCTTCTCATTGATAAACATTAATACCTCATTCTTAATATGTTCAACACTTTTAATGTATTTATCTTGAACAACTACATAATCATCAGATAAAATTATTTCTTTTATTTCTGTTTCTTTTATACAGTCATAGTGTTTAGCATTTGTTTTGTTTTCTGTAATTAGTTCAACTATTTCATTATCTGAGTTTATAAAGTTAATTAGTTTTGATATTAACATTCTAAAATCTCTTTCTACATTAGTTAAACCTAAAGCAATCTGTTTTATTTTAAGTTCATCTTTCTTTTCTATTTTTATAGGTTTTTTTAAAGCTTTAAAAGCTTTTGTTCTTTTTACAACCTCAGTGTCGCTTAGAAATTTAATTTTCAAATAAGAACTTAGCTGCCTTAGGTTTGATAACTTGTTTAGTTCTTTTAATATGATTATTTTAGAGTTTAGTTTATTCTCCTTAAGTTCAATTTCATTTTTATATTTTAAAGATTTTTCTCTGAGAGAGATTATTTTTTCTTCATTTCGAACACTATCAAATTCCTTTATTATATCATTTAAATTTCTTGATATTTTATTGAATTTTAACATTAGGTTTTCATTCCAAACTCCTAAATCTTTTATTACAGCATTTAGTCTTTCACTTGGGTTTGTAGGCACATCGTAAATTATAGACAAATCCTTATGTAGCATGTTGTGGCTAATTGGTGCGCCATTGTCAATCTGAACTAGTTTTCCTCTACCTTTCTCTTTAGTTAATGTTAGTTTTTTATTATCAGGCAAATCTAAATCTATAGTGTAGTCTAAATTATAAGCATCTTGATCATCATATCTTGAAATAGACTCCTTAATTGATGGTAATATTCTATCTCTATCAAGCTTTTCTGCATTTAGTGCATAGGCAATAAGATTCAGAATAAAAGTTTTGCCATAACTATTGTCAGCAGTTATTTCAAAAATTTTCTTATCAGAATTTATTATAGGATCTAAAATTTCTTTATGAGGAGTATAGTTTGTTTTTTCACCTATAATCTCTAAATTATACTTTAAATTATTCATCTTTTAGAGTGTTTTTTGCAACAATCTCAGTGCTAATATTATCAGTTAGTAAGCTTTTTATCATGTCTTCATTGTTTATGTCCTCTACATCAGCTAAAAATAAATCTTTTAAAAGATTTATAATAGTACTATCATCGGTAGTCTCATGAAAATCGTCATTTAATAATTCGAAAATTTCTTTCTTATATTCGTTTTCTTTATTGTAAATGTTGTCTTTATTCATTATAATACTCCTGATTTAGATAATGGAAATTTAGCAAGTTTAAGTTGAGGTAAGCCATGTATGTTTGTTACACAGTAGCCAGCTTTCATAGACTGAATATCTTCTGAGCTAATCCCATTGATTTTTTTATTAAACTCATCTGTTTTAAACATCAATTTAGTGTTAATAACAGAGGTTAAGCCGCCTGGAATATCGTTAATGTTTTGTGATGAAAAAACAACTCCAATTTTCTTGCTTCTACCAACTCTACAAATTGTATCTAAATCACCTAGTGCATTTTTTGATGCTGATGATTTATAAAACTGATGAACTTCATCTATGATAATTAGAATAGGAATATCATTATTATTTTCTGTTTTTTCTTTTACTATCCTATTTAATAAGTACCTAAGAACTATGGAGCCAAATTCTATACTTCTTGCAACATCTATAACGGTCATTTTACCTTCTTGTAAAATATCACTTGCATCAATCTCTGATCCATTTTCATTTTCGAAATATTTATTTGCGCTCTTTAGCCTTCCAATCATTGCATTATATGTAGAAGGGTTAAGAGTTGTTGTTCCTTCTCTTCCAGCAATATCAAGTGTGTTATAATTATTATCTTGTTCTCTTGATGTTTCTAATAAGTCTAAGAAACCTGAATATCTTCCTGTTGGATAATATTTTTGCCAATACCTAAATATATCAGGTAAAGCCTGTGAAGCTAATTCTGTAAGGTTTTCCACAATCCCTAATAAGGCTTCAGGGTCTATTTTGGTTGCATTTAATGTAATTGCTTTGCAGTTTCCAGTAACTCCTTGGCTTGTTAACTGCTTTATATTTTCATGAGCACTGTAAAGGATTTCATAATTATTAATGCCTTCTGCTTGTTTTCCTAACGCCTCCCATTCTCTTTTTACCTCAGTACTATTGATATTTGATGCTTGATTCATTTTTAGGAAATCAACATCTTTTACATTAATAGCAAGTACACATCCATATCTGTTAATATCATCTGACGTAATTTTGTTCTCAACAAAATGCTGCGCTAAGTATTTTGTAGCAACAGTTTTACCGGAACCTGTTTTACCCGTAATTTGAATTTGATGCCAATAAACATCTTCAGGAATTCTAATTTTTACAGGTTTTTTATCTACGTCATTAATTTTTTGACATCTTGAGCTATGAATAGTTGCTGGAAATATATACGGTCCATTATTATTTTCAGAATCGGTAGCTTTTAAAATTTCTTCTTCGTTTGAAAGTCTTGCTATCGCTTGTGGTTTTATGTAGTCAACAAGGCCATCCTCTCTTTCAACTATATCATAAATTCTATGCGCAGTTATTTTATTCTTACATTCCCTGTCTGCTTCTTGTAGACCTAAATCTAAATCGGCAAGTAAAGGGCTAGGAGAATAAATTTCAGTTTGTTCACTTTCTTCGACTCTTAAAACAAATTTTCTATCATCGTCCAAATCTCCATTAAGACTCATGTCTACAGTAAGATAACTACCTTTTGGTAAAAGTCCAGAATTGGAGCTTTTTTTTGATGTTAGTACAATTTTTCCAGATTTTTCATACAGTACAATCCAATTCATGTTGTTTAAATATTTAATTTATTAATTTTATGAAATAATTGTTTAAACATAAAATTAGTTAAAGGCAATAAAGATATTTAAAATAAATAGTTTTTTTTTACGGATTTCCGTAATCAGCTTAAATTTCTAATGCGCCTCCAACCAATTCAAACCAGTATCCAATTCCACATCCAAAGGCACTTCCATTTTAAAGGCCTGTTCCATTTCGGTTTTAATCAATGTTTTCATTTCCTCTAATTCAGGTTTAAAGACATCAAAAACCAATTCATCATGTACTTGTAGTAGCATTTTGGTTTTATAATTACCAGCTTCTAGTTTGTTATAGATGTTAATCATGGCAATTTTAATAATATCTGCAGCACTACCTTGTATTGGTGCATTAACCGCATTACGCTCTGCAGCTCCACGGACAATAGCGTTAGCACTATTAATATCTTTGAGATAACGTCTACGATCTAAAACGGTTTTTACATACCCATTATCACGCGCAAACTCGACTTGAGCGCTCATGTATTTTTTAAGCTTTGGGTAGGTTTCGTAATAGGTGTCAATAAGCTCTTTGGCTTCACCACGCGATAAATCGGTTTGGTTACTTAATCCAAAAGCAGACACACCATATACAATCCCGAAGTTTACGGTTTTGGCATTACTACGTTGGTCTCTGGTCACTTCTTCTAAAGGCACATTAAAGACTTTAGAAGCGGTAGAGGCGTGAATATCTTCTCCGTTTTTAAAGGCTTCAATCATGGTTTCCTCTTCACTTAACGCAGCAATAATACGCAGTTCTATTTGGCTATAATCGGCAGCTAATAAAATGTAGTCGTCATTACGTGGTATAAAGGCTTTACGCACTTGACGTCCACGTTCTGTACGTATCGGGATATTCTGTAAGTTAGGATTGTTACTACTTAAACGTCCTGTAGCAGCAACGGTTTGCATATAGTCTGTGTGTACACGACCTGTTGCTTCTTCCACCTGAAGTGGTAAAGCATCCACATACGTACTTTTTAGTTTTGCTAATCCACGGTATTCTAAGATGTTTCTAATAATCTCGTGCTCTTTTGCTAAAGCAGATAAGATATCTTCTCCCGTTTTATATTGCCCTGTTTTGGTCTTTTTAGGCTTGTCTACCAGTTTTAATTTTTCAAAAAGGATGATTCCTAATTGTTTTGGAGAGGCAATATTAAATTCTTCGCCAGCAACGTCGTAAATTTTAGCAACTAAGGTGTCTATGTCTGTGTTTAAATCTTCAGACAAGCTGTTTAAAAAGTCTACATCTAGATTGATACCTTCCAGTTCCATTGCAGCTAATACGCGTAGTAATGGCACTTCAATATCTGTGAATAATTTTTTGGTGTTGGCTTCTCCTAATTCTTTTTCAAAATGTTCTTTTAATTGTAAGGTAATATCAGAATCTTCAACCGCATATTCTGTTTGTTTCTCCAACGGAACATCGCGCATGGATAATTGATTCTTTCCTTTTTTACCAATCAATTCTGTGATAGAAATTGGCGTATAGTTTAAGTACGTTTCTGCCAAAATATCCATATTGTGACGCATGTCCGGATTAATTAAATAATGCGCTAACATGGTGTCAAATAATGGTCCTCTAACTTGTAGGTTATATTTGGCTAGTACTTTAATATCGTATTTTAAATTCTGTCCTATTTTCTGAATGGTTTGGTCTTCAAAAAATGGTCGTAACGTTTCGATTATGGCTTGCGCTTCCGTTTGGTCCTCAGGAAACGGTAGGTAAAAGCCTTTACCAGTTTCCCATGAAAATGCAATCCCAACCAATTCTGCTATTAATGGGTTTAAACCTGTGGTTTCGGTATCAAAACACACAGACGTTTGGCTCATTAAGTTTTTAATAAATAATGTGGTTGCCATTCCTGGTGCGACGCTTTGGTAAAAGTGGCTGTTGGTTGCGGCTGTTTTGCGTGCAAAGCTATCGTCTGTTGTTGTCGCTGTCGCGGAACTTGGGTCGCCTCCAAACAAATTGAATTGACCTGCTCCAGCACTTTCTGCTTCTTTAGGTGTGACTTTTGGTGCCTTTTTCTCTGAAGGTTCGCCGTTTGCAATAGCTGTTGCTTCTGCTCCGGAAGTAAATGTTTTTGTAAAATTATCTATTAGTCTTCTAAATTCTAACTCTTGAAAAATCTCGACTACTTTTGGGATGTCCGGTTGGTCTAACTCAAAATCCTTAGCGTTAAAAGTCACGGGTACATCTAGCATAATAGTCGCTAGTTTTTTAGATAGTAAGCCTAGCTCTTTATTGGCTTCAATCTTTTCTTTCATTTTACCTTTTAGCTCGTGTGTATTATCTAAAAGATTTTCCATACTACCGTAAGCAGCTAAAAACTTTTTGGCTGTTTTTTCTCCAACCCCTGGTAAACCCGGAATATTATCACTGGCATCTCCCATCATTCCTAAAAAGTCAATGACTTGTAATGGATCTGTAACTTCAAATTTTTTCTGTACTTCTGGGATTCCCCAAGTTTCATATCCGCCACCAAACATTGGGCGATACATAAATATGTTTTCGCTTACTAATTGTGCAAAATCTTTATCTGGTGTGACCATAAAGGTTTGGTAACCTTCTTTTTCGGCTTGTTTTGCTAGCGTACCAATAACATCATCGGCTTCAAAACCTGCTTTTACCATAATAGGAATATGCATGGCTTTTAAAATCTCTTGGATAATAGGGACTGCAATTTTTATGGCTTCCGGTGTTTCGTCACGATTGGCTTTATAAGCTTCAAACATTTCGACTCTGTCCGCACTTCCTCCTTTATCAAAACAAACGGCTAAATGATCTGGTCTTTCGCGTTTAATGACGTCTAAAAGTGAATTCATAAATCCCATAACCGCAGACGTATCGACGCCTTTAGAATTGATTCTTGGGTTTTTTATAAAGGCATAATAGCCACGAAAAATTAAGGCAAAAGCATCTACTAGAAATACACGTTTGTTATCTGACATAATTGGAATTTTGATAGAATACCAAAACTACAAAACTTAACGCAGGTTTGCTTTAAAATTTATTAACATCTCAGCATAAAAAAAAGGAACAAATAAGACGGTGCTTTTTGTTCCTTTTAAAAAGAGGTGTGTTTTTTTAATATGTTGTATTGTAGTTGTTAATACGTCACGCCTTGTTTGTCTAATACACTTTTTGTGCGGAAGGCATAAAATAGTAAATATCCAAAGCATAAAGCAGCGACTATATAAGACGGTTGTATGCCAAAAACATCAGCTAATTTACCTTGTAATGGCGGTATGATGGCACCACCTAAAATCATCATGATTAAAAAAGCAGACCCTTGAGAGGTATACTTCCCTAAACCTGCAATACTTAATGTAAAGATGCATGGCCACATGATAGAACAGAATAAACCACCAGATAAAAAGGCAAATAAAGCGACATTACCAGTTGATGATAATCCTATAATCATGGCTAATACACCTAGTAAACTGAATATTTTAAGTGTTTTTACAGCGTTGTCTTTTGCTAAAAAGAATCCTCCGATTTGTACCGCTACACAGATCGCGAAAAACAATATCTCGTTAGTAGAAAATATAGTTCCGGCAAGTCTATTTGCAGAAAGGACTACCGCTAAAGCCACATAAGGCACGATAATTAGTAGCCATTTTTTTAGTCCTTTACTTGGATTAAATACTGTAATGGCGCCTACCCAACGACCAATCATTAATCCACCCCAATATAATGAGATAAAAGGCGCAATTTGGGCATCGTTTAATGTTGGTAAGCCTAGTGTGTTTAAATTGGTGTCGCCCACTGCACGTTTAAGAAGCTCTCCTAAATTACTTCCAACCGTAACTTCTACACCTACGTAAGTAAATATAGCTAGCATCCCCAATACTAATTGTGGGTACTTCATGGCACCCCAACCTTCTGGTTTTTTTGAAGAACTTGAATAAGCAAACAGTAAAGCACCTACCACAGCAGCTAATGCGATGATTAATAACGTTAGTCTTGTGTGTTCTAAGCTTTCTGAGGCGGTTTCTCCTCCTGTATAAGTACTAAAAATGTATCCAAAACAACCCATGATTATTATGGTTAATACAATTAGTAAGTTTTTAGCTTTATTAGCAGGCTCAAAAGCAGTGTCTGATTTTAAAGCGGGTAGTTTTTTTGAAAAATGAAATAGGGCAGCAGCTAATAAAAACAACAGTCCAACGCCCAAATACAGCATTTGGATGGTTATTAATGTAATCTCGTTATCGTTAATTTTTTGAGCTAACTCTTGCGTCGACCAATGTGTAGATCCAAATATTATAAAACTGACTACAATTGGTCCTATTGTAGTCCCTAAAGAATTGATTCCTCCTGCTAAATTAAGTCTGTGCGATCCTGTTTTTGGATCACCTAAAGCAATAGCGAATGGGTTTGCAGCAGTTTGTTGTAACGAAAATCCTAAGCCAACAATAAATAAGGCTATTAAAATTAAGTAAAACACACTAGTTTGACCTTGTTCTGCACCAGATGTTGATGGGTACATAAAAAAGGCGCCAATAGCTGATAATAGCAAACCGTAAATAATACCGTTTTTATATCCCCAATTATTAAGGATGTCTTTTCTTAAAGTATTGGATATTATAAACAACAATAGCGCACCAATATAATAGGCTCCAAAAAAAGCAAAATCTACTAGTTGAGACTGGAATTGATCAATATTAAAATATGTTTTACAAAACGGAATAAAGACTCCGTTGGAAGCAGCTATAAATCCCCAGAAAAAGAAGACCGTTACTAAAGTAGTTAAAGCAGATTTGTTGTTTTGGTTATTCATTTAGTTAGTTTTAATTAGGCTAAATATAGTTATAAATGTTATTTGGATAACAAAAAGTAAAATCGATTTATCAGGTAGCTTTAGTAAATAGATTGTTTTTAGCTAGTTAACGTTTAACAATATAATAAGATATTTAAGTTTTGAAAGGGTTAGTTTTGAAGATTAAATTAGACTATGATTCGTTATCTTATTATTGCCATTATATATATTGTATTTACTGTTTACGGCTATCAAGCTATAAAAACAGTGTTTAAATCACCTTGGATACATTACCTGTTTTTTACTATTGCTTTTTTAGTAGCAGCTAATACGGTGTATCAATTTTCTACACCAGGAGTCGGTCGTGTAGTCTCTGGAGGACGCGGTTATGCTATTGGATTTATGTTAGCCTATTTGTCTTTAAATTTAGTGATTGTACCACTTCTAATTGGAGAGGATATTATTCGTGGTTTTATTGGACTGTATGATCGGTTTTTTATTACACGAGAGACGTTTGCTATACCATCTAGACGTAAGTTTATTAGTCAAGTGGCCTTAGGTTTGGCAGCTATCCCGTTTACTAGTTTGCTTTACGGAATGTATAAAGGACGCTACAACTATAAGGTTTTAAATTATACGCTTTACTTTGAAGATTTGCCAGATACCTTTGATGGTTATCGATTAACACATATTAGTGATATCCACGCGGGGAGTTTTGATAATAAAGAGAAAATAAATTATGCGGTTGATTTGGTTAATGAGCAAAAAGGAGATGTGATTTTGTTTACTGGAGATTTAGTTAATAATAAAGCTTCAGAAATGTATGATTGGAAAGATACCTTTTCTAAACTGTCTGCTAAAGACGGTGTGTTCTCTGTTTTAGGAAACCATGATTATGGGGATTATGTAGAGTGGAATTCCGCTAAGGAAAAAAAGGATAATTTAGATGAATTGATTACCATCCAAAAAGATATGGGTTTTGATATCTTATTAAATGAAAACCGTTACATCGAAAAAGAAGGGAAACGATTGGCTTTAATTGGTGTTGAAAACTGGGGTAAAGGCGGTTTTAAGAAGTCTGGAGATTTGGATAAAGCATCGTCTAATATTACAGCTGACGATTTTAAAATATTAATGTCTCATGATCCATCACATTGGGATGAGAAAGTTATCGCACACGATTACCATTATCATTTAACACTAAGTGGTCATACACATGGTATGCAGTTTGGGATAGAAATCCCGGGTTGGATTAAATGGAGTCCAATTAAATGGCGTTATAAGCATTGGGCAGGAATCTATAAAGAAAAAGGGCAATACATTAACGTTAACAGAGGTTTTGGTTATTTAGCCTACCCTGGACGTGTAGGAATTTGGCCAGAAATAACCGTAATAGAACTTAAAAAAGGTAAGCAAATTGCTTAATTAAATCTAAATGTTATATTTTAGTAACTAAGTTTTAACTAAACTGATATCAAATGTCAAAATTTGGAGAATTAATAGATGTCGAAATTCCTGTACTGTTCGATTTTTTTACAGAGTGGAATGAACCGTCTAAAGCCATGCATGCAGTGCTACGTGATGTAGCAGCAGCGCTTGGTGACAAAGCAAAAGTAATTAAGATAGATGTTGAGAAAAATCAAGAGCTATCTGAGGCTTTGCGTGTCAAAGGTTTACCAACCTTAATTATTTATAAAAATGGTGAAATGAAATGGCGCCAAAGTGGAGAGCAAGATGCTAATACCTTAATTGGTATTGTACAGCAATTTGTTTAAAGCGATTTAAAGGTGTACCCTTTTTTGCTAAAGTAATCTAAAACTTTAGGTAATGTGTATTGCATATTTTTTGATGCTTTTACACTGTCATGAAACACAACAATACTTCCAGATGTAGCATGTTTTATTACGTTTTTAAGACATTGCTCTTGTGTAACCTTGACTTCCCAATCATAAGACAAAACACTCCACATAACAATCTTATATCCTTTACTAAGTAATTGTTTTGCTTGACTTCCTTTTATTTTTCCAAATGGTGGACGGAACAGCCCATTACTATTAGGTGCAATGACTTGTTGTGCTTTTAATGTGTTATCAATATAGCGGTCCGTATGTGTATGCCATCCTTTTAAATGATTAAATGTATGGTTGCCAATAACGTGACCTGCGTTGGCAACAGACTTAAAAATATCAGGATATTTTGTTACATTTTCTCCAATACAGAAAAAGGTAGCCTTAGCATCATATTGTGCTAAGGTGTCCAATGTCCATTGTGTGATTTCTGGAGTTGGTCCATCATCAAACGTTAAGTATAATGTTTTGTCCAAAGACGCCTTGTTCCAAATGTATTTTGGAAAAAGGCGTTGGATTAATTTTGGTGTTTTTGCAGGAAAAACAGGCATTTATTCGCTTTTTAAGACCGTGTCTAGCTGTTGTAGTAAATCTTTGTCCGTACGGATTGGATTTGTTTCAACTTCAGGCGCACTGTCATAGTATTGTTTAAATAACTCTAGGTAGTTTGTAAACGTCATAGACTCTTCTTTAGCAAACGGTCTATCATATTGTACTAAAACATCAACTAAGGCTTTATAACGCTCGATATCTGTTAGTATTTCTGTAAAGTTATTGTCTTGATTGTCCTTGGTTAAAGTGCTGTAGTATTTTAAGTTTTCTTGATACTTAATAGAAACGTCTTTAAACAATTGTCGCGCTTTTTCTTGATTGCCAACTTCGTAGTAAGCACTAATATAAGGTTCTAGAAGCGTGTAAAAACCATACTTGTCTACAGGCATGTTTTTCATAGCAATATCTGCTATTTCTTCAGCTTTGTCTAATTGTTCTTCGTTAATCAATTCTTGAATTAAACGCGCTAGATTACCTCTGTATGTAATAGAGTTACGTCTAGTTTCTGTATCATGGTAAATATTGTCGCTACCACTATTACCCCAATCCCAATTAACAACTTTATCATACATAAACTCCGTGTCTAAGCGTCCCATGTCAAATGGATTTGCTCTAGCAACAGCAGTTTTTATAGGTACTAATGTGTAGACCATGGCATCTAACTGTAAATAGTCTTTCATCCAAATGTAGTCTTCATCACTAAACGCACCACCAGTAAAATGGATTGGACGCTCCCAATTATTAGTGGCAACAATGTCTAACATTAATAGTCTGTTTTTTGTAATGGCATTGCTAGAAATATTGACATCTAAATAAGGTTCAATTAAATCAGCATCTTTTGCTTTTACAACACCACTAGCTAAAGCAGCATTTTTGTCCACAGGAATTCTAATGTTTTCCACAGGGAAGTAATTAGAGTTTAAGTATTGCTCAGGATAGTTGCTGCCTGCGTCTCCTTCTTGTTGAAGCGCATATTTTAGCTTCGTTTTAGCATCTTCACTAGATACAAAATTCATAAACGTACGGATGTCTAATGTGTCTTTAGAACGGATACGTTTTATAAGATAATCTCTAGTCCCGTGTTTGTATTTGTCATGGGTTAATGTTGATGGTATCGGATCACTTTTGTATGCTTTACGCTTCATTTGATCGATGTACCAATCGGTTTGAAATAAACTAGTGTTTACAACTCTAACATCAGTACGATAATTCTCAATTTCTTGCGCGTACCATAAGGCAAAGGTGTCATTATCTCCAATGGTAAATAGTATTCCGTTTTCCCCACAAGAATCTAAATACTTTTTAGCCATAGCTAAAGCAGTATACTTTCCTGATCTATCATGGTCATCCCAGTTTTGAGACGCTAATATTGTTGGTACTAATAATAGACATATTAAAGAGACTGCTGGTGCTAGTACTTTTGATGGTACGTGTTTTTTAAGTAGATCAAAAATAGCGTAAACCCCTAACCCAATCCAAAGCGCAAAGACATAGAAGGATCCTACTACAGAGTAATCACGTTCTCGAGGTTCAAAAGGTCTAACATTGGTGTACACTTGAATGGCTAATCCTGTAAATAGGAAAAACACTAAAGTGACCCAAAATAATTTTTTGTCTTTATTAAATAGAAAAAACAAACCTAATAGTCCTAGAATTAAAGGTAAGAAATAGTACGTGTTACGTCCTTTGTTTTGTGCAACGTCCGTAGGTAGATTGTCTTGAGACTGCCCTAAATGCCACTCGTCAATTGGTTTGATACCACTAATCCAGTTTCCGTGTTGGTCATAGCGTCCTTGCAGGTCATCTTGACGCCCTGAGAAATTCCACATAAAATAACGCCAATACATATACCCTAATTGGTATTCAAATAAATATTGAATATTACTTGCTAAAGATGGCTTTTCAATATTAAGGACCGTTCCAAATTGCTTTAAAAAGTCATTATAATCTTCATAATCTATTCGGCCTTGAGCCACATCATTTTTAAAATCAAGGATAGATTTTTCTAAACGTGCTTCGCCTTGGTATTCGGGTTTTATGCTAAAGTCTAAATAGCCAGTAAATAATAGGTAGTTTTCTGCATTTTCGCCACTCCACATTCTTGGTAAAAATGCAGCTTGTTCAGAATTGTAATTCTGTTTTGCATTTTTATATTGGTTTACAATAATATAAGTACCGTTGACTTCGTCCTTTTCATATTTAGGTTTATCGTCTACGTACGGATTGTTTTCATCTAAACCAGTATATTGTTCTGTAAATAAAGGTCCGTAAAACAAATGTGTTTCTGGATACTGTTCTAAATTGTAATAGGCTAATAATTCTCTAGCACTAGAAGGGTTGTTTTCGTTAATAACAACATTAGCGTTAGCTCTAATAGGTAGCATTAACCATGTAGATGATCCAATAAGTACAAAAAGTAAACAAAGGATACCTGTATTATAAGCATATAATTTTTTAGTGTTTGTGTACTTTAAACCATAATAAAAGGCTGCAACCAATAGTATACCAGCAATAATAGAACCGGAGTTAAAAGGCAGTCCTACTTGATTAACAAAAAACAACTCTAAAGCACTAAAGTATCTAAGGACATTAGGAAACATTAATTTAAAAACGAATAATAATACGGCTACCGATACGATATTGGCAATTATAAAGTTTTTAACGGTTACGGTCTTATAGTTTTTAAAGAAGTAAATTAATCCGATGGCTGGAATAGTTAATAATCCCATAAAGTGAATACCAAAAGATAGACCAACTACAAAAGCAATTAAAATTAGCCAACGGTTACCTCTAGGTTTGTGCATGTCCTTTTCCCAACGTAACCCTAAATAGAACATTACGGTCATAATTAAAGTGGCCATAGCATAAACTTCAGTTTCGACTGCATTAAACCAGAATGAATCTGTGAAGGCGAATGCTAAACTTCCTACAAAAGCACTTCCTAAAATAGCAAATTGTTGTCCTTTTTCAAGTTTTTCTGGCTGTCCAACTATTTTTTCTAATAATAATACAATAGTCCAGAACATAAATAAAATGGCAAAAGCACTAGAGACTGCACTCATCATATTCATTAAAAAACCGATCTGAGAAGGGTCTAAAGCAAACACGGAAAACACTGCGCCTAGCATTTGAAATAGAGGTGCTCCTGGTGGGTGACCAACTTGTAGTTTGGAAGATGTTAATATATATTCTCCAGCATCCCAGTAACTTACTGTAGGCTCTACGGTAAGTGTGTAGGTGATTAAAGCAATTAAAAAAGCGAACCAACTTAGTATTAAGTTCCATTTTTTAAAGTTGAAAGACATCATAAAGTATCGGTTTGTTTTGTGTTGCGAATTTAGTAATTATTATCAAACAGACACCGTTTTTAAGGTAACGTTAAGTTTTTATTGAAATTTTTTTTAAAAAAAGTTTGCGGGAGTTAATAATTGTTTTAAATTTGCATCCTCATTACAAGATTGGCCTATGGTGTAACTGGTAACACGTCAGTTTTTGGTACTGAAGAGTCTAGGTTCGAGACCTAGTGGGCCAACAAAAAAAGCTTCCTTTCAAAAGGGAGCTTTTTTCTATTTAAGACAGTTTGTAATTTATATTTTAAAGGTTATAACAGGTCTTTTAGCATGATTTACTAAATCTTCGCTTATACTACCATTAAAAAAATGTGCAATCCCTTGTCGTCCGTGCGTGCTTATTCCAATTAAATCTGCATTTACTATTTTAGAAAAGTTAAGAATGCCTTTCTCAATAGTGTCATCATTATAGATGTTTATCGTGTAGTTGTCAAATGTATTATTATCAATAAATTCCATCATTCTAACCTTTGAAGCAGCAGTTGTTGTAAAATTGCTTGGTGTATTTACGTTAAGAAGATGCATTTTGGCTTCAAATAGATTGGCTAGCTTTACTGCTTGTTGGTAAGTTTCTTTATTGTCGTTTTTAAAATCGGAGGCAAATACAAATTCTTTGATATCAAAATGCGCGTGTTCGTTTTTAATCACTAATACAGGTGTGTTTGATGTGCGTATTACTTTTTCGGTATTAGAACCAATAAACAATTCTTTTATGCCTTCAGATCCATGTGACCCCATAACTATTAAGTCGATGTCATGGTTATTACAGGTTTCTAGGATTCCGGTTGCTATTTCATTAAAGTCAACAGTTTCATGAACGGTTAGGTCTTTTAGGTAGTCTTTTTGCAGTAAGGTTTCAAATTCTTTATGCGCTAGTTTCATAAAATAAACCGCTTCAGGCAGCTCTGACATTGATGGGGTGTCGGCAAGATTGTTAAAGGGGAGCTCTAGCATATGAAGTAGAATGATTTCGCAATCATGTTTTCTTGCTAATTGGGCAGCAACTTGGACAGCATTTTCTGCTTCTTTAGAAAAATCTGTAGGTACGAGTAGTTTTTTCATAATATGGTTATAGTTGGTTAATAAAGAACTTATTATAAAGTTAGCAATAAAAAATGACTTTTAAAAAGTTATGAAAATCAATAAAAATATGTATATTTGCAGCGTTGTAAGAAGAAAATGAAAAATGAGGGGACTAAAGTCCCCTCTTTTTATACTTAAAAATGTTTATAAATACAGTAAAAAGTTTATTAGAAGAAGCCCTAACGGAGCGCCAAGATTTATTTTTAATAGATTTTAGTGTTACTGGAGATAATGCTGTCAATATAATTATTGATGGAGATCAAGGGGTTAAGGTTGAAGACTGCATATTTGTTAGTCGTGCAATAGAGCATAATATTGATAGAGAGGAACATGATTTTGCTCTAGAAGTTATGTCGGCAGGTGCAGCTGCACCTTTGACATTGCCAAGACAATACCCTAGGCACGTCGGACGCACATTAGAAGTTAAGACCGCAACGCAACATATTGAAGGTGCGTTAACAGCAGTTAGTGATGACGACTTTACGTTAGAGTGGAAGGCAAGAGAGCCAAAACCTGTAGGTAAAGGAAAAGTTACAGTGAATAAAAAAGAAAATATTGCCTACAAAGATGTTGTAGAAGCAAAAGTTATTATAAAATTTTAATTCAAATAGAGTTATGGAGAATATAGCGTTAATTGAATCTTTTTCAGAGTTCAAAGACGATAAATTAATTGATCGTGTCACCTTAATGGCTATTTTGGAAGATGTATTTAGAAATGCATTGAAGAAAAAATTTGGAGATGATGATAATTTTGATATTATTATAAACCCAGATAAAGGAGATTTAGAGATTTGGAGAAATCGTGTAGTGGTTGCAGATGGTGAGGTTGAAGAACCAAATCAAGAAATATCTTTAACTGCAGCAAGAAAGATTGAACCGGATTTTGAAGTTGGAGAAGATGTGTCTCAAGAGGTTAAGTTAATTGATTTAGGTCGTCGTGCTATATTAGCGTTACGTCAAAACTTGATTTCTAAAATTCACGAACATGATAATTCAAATATTTTCAAACAGTTTCAAGAACTTGTTGGAGATTTATATACTGCAGAAGTACACCATATACGTCACAGAGCAGTAATATTATTGGATGACGAAGGAAATGAAATTATTTTACCAAAAGATAAGCAAATTCCTTCTGACTTTTTTAGAAAAGGAGATAATGTAAAAGGTGTTATTGATAGCGTAGAGCTAAAAGGTAACAAACCAACGATCATTATGTCTCGTACGTCTCCTAAGTTTTTAGAAAAACTTTTTGAGTCGGAAATACCTGAAGTTTTTGATGGTTTAATTACTATAAAGAATATTGTTCGTATTCCTGGTGAAAAAGCAAAAGTAGCTGTAGATTCTTACGATGATAGAATCGATCCAGTTGGAGCATGTGTTGGGATGAAAGGATCTCGTATTCATGGTATTGTACGTGAGTTAGGTAATGAAAACATTGATGTTATTAATTACACAACTAATTTACAATTATACATAACAAGAGCTTTAAGTCCTGCAAGAGTGACTTCAATCAAAATTGATGAAGAAAACAAACGTGCAGAAGCAATCTTAAAACCAGAAGAAGTAAGTAAGGCAATTGGTAGAGGTGGTCATAATATTAGATTAGCTGGTCAATTAACAGGTTACGAAATTGACGTTTTAAGAGAAGGTGCAGAAGAAGATGTAGAATTAAGAGAATTCTCTGATGAAATCGAAGATTGGATTATCAAAGAATTTAGTAAAGCAGGTCTAGATACAGCAAAAAGTATTTTAGAGCAAGATGTGGCAGATCTAGTCAAAAGAACAGACTTAGAAGAGGAAACAATTTTAGATGTTATAAGAATTCTTAAGGAAGAATTCGAAGATTAACATATATTTGAGAAAAAAAGAAATTAGGTTAAAGGCAATTTATGGCTGAAACAATTAGATTAAATAAGGTATTACGTGAGCTTAACATCTCTCTTGATCGCGCTGTAGAATTTTTGGATTCTAAGGGTGTAGAGGTTGAGAAGCGCCCGACTACCAAAATTTCAGAGGAAACGTACAGTATTCTTTCAAATGAATTTCAAACAGATGCTAACAAAAAGATGGCGTCTCAAGAAGTTAATGAAGCAAAGAATAAAGAAAAGGAAGAGTTGCGTGTTAAACGCGAAAAGGAACTAGAGGCTAAGCAAAAGGCGGATGATGCTGCTAAGGCGGCTAAAGCTGCTCAGCTCAAAAAAGACGAAGAAGTTATCAAAGCTTCTAAGGCACTTGAGGGACCTAAAACTATTGGTAAAATAGATTTAGATACTGGTAAGAAAGTGGCTAAGAAAGTTGAGAAAACATCGGAAGCTAAACCAGCTGCTGTTAAGTCAGAAAAAGCTCCTGAAGCTAAAGAAACACCAAAAGTGGAAGTTAAAGTTGAAGCGAAAGCAACAACGGATAACAAAGCAAAAGTGGACTCTAAGTCTGTTGATTCAAAAGCCAAAGCAGACCCTAAAGTTAAAACAGAAGCTAAAGCTGAAGTAAAAGCGGACACTAAAGCAACACCTGCAAAGGAAGTAGCTAAAGAAGAAGCAGCACCTCAAGAACCTGTTGAAGAAACTTTAAAAACAAAATATACTAAACTTTCTGGACCAAAAATAGCTGGTGAAAAAATTGATTTATCTCAATTTAATAAACCTAAGAAAAAGAAAGAAGATCCTAAAAAGGATGATAACGCTAACAAAAGAAAGCGTCGTCGTATATCTAAACCAGGTGATAATAACAATAGATCTAACTCAGGACCATCAAGAGGTGGTAATGATAGGTTTAAAGGAAAAAGAACTGGTGGAGGTCGTAAAACAACCCCTGTTGTAAAAGCAGAGCCTAGTGAAGAAGAAGTACAAAGACAAGTACGTGAGACCTTAGAGAAATTACAAGGTAAATCTTCAAAAGGAAAAGGAGCAAAGTATAGAAGAGAGAAAAGAGATCAACATAGAGAGCAATCAGAAATTGATCAACAAATTGAAGCAGCAGAAAGCAAAATACTTAAGGTTACAGAATTTGTAACTGCAAATGAGATTGCAACGATGATGGATGTTCCTGTAACACAAATTATCTCAGCATGTATGTCATTAGGTATGATGGTAACAATGAATCAGCGTTTAGATGCTGAGACAATTGCTATTGTTGCTGAAGAATTTGGATATAAAACAGAATTTGTTACTGCTGATATTGAAGTTTCAATTGAAGATGTAATTGACAAGCCTGAAGACTTAAAACCTCGTGCACCAATTGTAACTGTAATGGGACACGTTGATCATGGTAAGACGTCTTTATTAGATTACATCCGTAAGGAGAATGTAATTGCAGGAGAATCTGGAGGTATTACACAGCACATTGGTGCCTATGGAGTACAATTGGATAACGGTCAAAAAATAGCGTTCTTAGATACACCAGGTCACGAAGCTTTTACAGCGATGCGTGCACGTGGTGCTCAAGTAACAGATATTGCTATTATTGTAGCAGCAGCGGATGATGATATTATGCCTCAAACAAAAGAAGCAATATCTCATGCACAAGCAGCTGGTGTACCAATCGTGTTTGCAATAAACAAGATTGATAAGCCACACGCTAACCCAGAAAAAATTAAAGAAGGTTTAGCACAAATGAATTTACTTGTAGAAGATTGGGGTGGAAAAATCCAGTCTCATGATATCTCTGCAAAAGTAGGTACAGGTGTTAAAGAATTATTAGAAAAGGTATTACTTGAAGCTGAATTATTAGAGCTTAAAGCTAATCCAAATAAACCGGCAATTGGAACAGTAGTTGAAGCCTTTTTAGATAAAGGTAGAGGTTATGTATCTACAGTGTTAGTGCAAGCTGGTACATTACGTGTGGGAGATTATGTTCTAGCAGGTAAGAATAGTGGTAAAGTAAAAGCTATGCAGGATGAGCGTGGTCATGATGTACAGGAAGCTGGACCATCTACACCTGTATCTGTATTAGGTTTAGACGGAGCGCCTCAGGCAGGTGATAAGTTTAACGTATTTGCTGATGAGCGTGAAGCTAAGCAGATTGCTACTAAACGTACACAATTACAACGTGAACAAGATGTAAGAACAACTAAGACATTAACGTTGGCTGAGATTGGTCGTCGTATTGCTTTAGGTACATTTAAAGAATTAAATATTATCCTTAAAGGAGATGTGGATGGTTCTGTTGAAGCATTAACAGATTCGTTCCAGAAACTATCTACTGAAGAAATTCAAGTAAATATTCTTCATAAAGGTGTTGGTGCCATTACAGAAAGTGATGTGTTATTAGCAACTGCATCAGATGCGATAATTATTGGATTTAACGTGCGTCCTGTTGGAAATGCACGTACAATTGCAGATAGAGAAGAAGTTGATATTAGAACATATTCTATTATTTATGACGCTATTAATGATCTTAAGGATGCTATGGAAGGTATGTTATCTCCAGAGTTAAAAGAGGAGATTACTGGTACGGCTGAAATTAGAGAAATGTTTAAGGTGTCTAAAGTTGGTACTATCGCAGGTTGTATGGTAATGAATGGTAAGATATTTAGAAACTCACAGATACGTCTTATTAGAGATGGTGTTGTAACTTACACAGGAGTGTTAGAGTCGTTAAAACGATTCAAAGACGATGTTAGAGAAGTCTCTAAAGGTTATGACTGTGGTATGCAAATCAAGAACTACAACGACATTAATGTTGGTGATGTAATTGAAGCGTTCCATGAAGTAGAAGTTAAGAAAAAACTTAAATAATACTTAAGTTATTATATAAAAAAAGCGATTCATTTGAATCGCTTTTTTTTTGTTTTGTATCGTAATATAAATTACTCTTTTTCCTTTTTTGGTTTAAATATAAAGGCATCAGAAAACTTTTTCTGTACGTCTAAAAGCGCGCGGTCTGCCTCTAATCTAGATCTAAAGTTACCAACTTGAATTTTGTAGTTTGGCGAGTCAAATACTAATTGAGAGCGCCATTGTCCAACGGAACCATCAAACTTGGATTTAGCGCTTTCAGCTTGTGCTAAAGTTCCAGAATAGATCTGTATTTTATACTTATCGCTATTCTTTTCATCTTTATTTAAGTCCTTTTTAATTTCTAATAACTTGTCAATATTAGGATCTTCATTAATAACGACTGTCCCTTGTTGTGCATAGCTAATAGCGCAAAAACTAATTGTAATTAAGGCGGTTAGATAGTATGCTTTTATTTTTGGTTTCTTCATTTTATAACGGATTTAATGCAAATGTAAAAGTATTAAACTTAAAAGTGACGCGTTTTATTATTTAGAATTTATCTAAATTAGCAATTAAGACTTCTTTAAGATTTTAAAAATCGACTTTAAGTATTACTTTTGCGTAACGTTTTTCGAGCTGAAATATGTATTCAGTAATGAAAAAATCATACCAAAGTCTAGAAGTAAATTCAATATATAATATGAAACAGGTGATTCACCGTAAGTTAAGTAGTAACTACCTTCGTTTAAGCTTAATTTTTTTACTAACGTTCTCAACATCAATCTTCGCTCAAGATGGCGACCCTGTTGTTGGTAAATCATTATTTAATGCTAACTGTATAGCTTGTCACAAGCTTGACAAAAAAATGACTGGTCCCGCTTTGCGTAAAGTGGAATCGCGTTTGGCTGACTCAGAAGGTTTAGATAGAGAATGGTTTTACAAGTGGATAAAAAACAGTGCTGGTTTAATTAAGTCTGGTGACGCATATGCGAACAAGATTTATAATGAGTACAATGGTGCTGCCATGAGTGCTTTTCCTACGTTGACAAATGCGGATATAGATAATATCTTAGCATATACTGCAACTGAGCCAACTGTTGCTCCGCCTCCGCCGGGTCCAATTGATGGAGGAGGTTCTTCAACGTCTCAAGAAGGTGGTATTTCAAATAAGTTAATTTTAGGAGCTTTAGGTGTGTTGTTTGCTTTATTGGCAGGTGCATTGTTTTTAGTAAATAAAACGCTTCGTAATTTTGCAGATGCAAAAGGAGTTGCTTTAACTGAAACAAAACGTACGCCAATTTGGAAAGCTTTTGTTCAAAATCAATTTTTAATATTTGTAACTGTTATTGGTTTGTTATTGGCTAGTGCTTATTTTGTATATGGATTCTTTATGCAAGTAGGAGTTAATCAAGGATATCAACCAGTACAACCTATACATTATTCACACAGAATTCATGCTGGAGATAATGGTATCGATTGTAAATACTGTCACTCTTCTGCAAGAGTTAGTAAGCATTCAGGTATTCCATCATTAAACGTATGTATGAACTGTCATAAATCTATTTATGAAGTTGCTCCTAAAACGCAAGCGGAAGGTTTAGCTGAATATGGTGTTGATTATAACGCTGAGATCAAAGAATTGTACAAAGCTGTTGGTTGGGATGATGCCGAGCAAAAGTATACAGGAAAGTCTTCTCCAGTAAAATGGATTCAGATTCATAAGTTACCTGACTTTGCATATTTTAATCACTCGCAACACGTTGTTGTTGGAGGTATTGAATGTCAAACGTGTCACGGTCCTATTGAAGAGATGGAAATAGTTTCTCAACATGCGCCATTAACAATGGGGTGGTGTATTAACTGTCACAGAAAGACTGACGTTAAAGTAAAAGATAACGCATATTACACAAAAATCCACGAACAATTGTCTAAGAAGTACGGTGTTGAAAACCTTACAGCTGCACAAATGGGAGGATTGGAATGTGGTAAATGTCATTACTAATAACAAAATGACGCTTTTCCAGTACAATGGAAAACTTGAAAATAATTAATAAAGAAATAAATTCAATTATATAATATGTCATCAAACAAGAAATACTGGAAAAGTGTTGAGGAGCTAAAAGATAGCTCTATTGTTGAGACGCTAAAACAAAACGAATTTGTTCAAGAAATTCCTACTGATGAGTTCTTAGGTGATAAGGATACATTAGAAGCTTCTTCAACAACACGTCGTGATTTCTTAAAGTATGTTGGTTTTAGTACAGCTGCTGCATCATTAGCAGCCTGCGAGGGACCAGTAGTTAAGTCTATCCCTTATGTGGTGCAACCGGACAGAATAGTACCTGGTGTTGCTAATTATTATGCAACAACTATTGCTAACGGATTTGATTTTGCAAGTGTTTTAGTTAAGACTCGAGAAGGTCGTCCAATTAAAATTGAAAACAATACTTTAGCTGCAACCAATGGTCATGCAAATGCTAGAGTAAATGCTTCAGTTTTAGATTTATATGATAGTACAAGAGTACAAGGTCCGATGAAAGGTGGAAACGCTATTTCATGGTCAGATTTTGATTCTGAAACAACACAAGCTTTAAACAGTTTGAAAGATTCAGGAAAACAAATCGTTTTGTTAACTCAAACTTACGCTAGTCCATCAACATCTAAATTAGTTGCAGAATTTACTGCTAAATACGGTAATGTAAACCATGTGGTTTATGATGCTGTTTCAGAGTCTGCTGCTTTAGATGCTTACCAAGCAAAATATGGTGAGAGAGGTTTAGCTAACTACGATTTTTCAAAAGCTATGACTGTAGTATCTGTGGGAGCAGATTTCTTAGGAGATTGGCAAGGAGGTGGATTTGATTCTGGATATTCTAAAAAAAGAATTCCAGCGCATGGAAAAATGTCACGTCATATTCAGTTTGAATCTAATATGTCTATATCAGGTGCAAACGCTGATAAACGTGTTCCATTAACGCCAACACAACAAAAATTAGTTTTAGCACAATTACATAGTTTAATCGTAGGAGGTTCAGTCAATACAAATGACTTGCCTGCTAAAATTAAAGAGGCTGTTCAAAAAACTGCTTCTGAGTTGATTAAAGCTGGTAGTAATGGTGTTGTAGTAACAGGTATTCAAGATGTAAATGCTCAAACTGTTGTTTTAGAAATAAATGCAAAGTTAGGAAGTAAGGCATTTGATCCTAAAACACCTATTAAAACACGTCAAGGTAACAATAAAGATGTTCAAACTTTAATTGCTGATATGAAAGCAGGTAAAGTAGGTGCAGTTATCATGAGCGGTGTTAATCCAATGTATACATTACCTAATGCTAACGATTTTGCAGAAGGTTTAAAAAATACGACGTTATCAGTTGCGTTTACTTCTAAAGAAGATGAAACTGCTGGTTTAGTACAATATATAGCAGCAGCACCACATTATTTAGAGTCTTGGGGTGATGTTGAATTAAAGAAAGGTCACTTTGCTTTAATGCAACCAACAATAAGACCATTATTTGATACAAGACAGTTTCAAGACACTTTATTAAAGTGGACTGGAAATGCAGTGGCATTAAATGAGTTTATCAAAACAACTTGGAAAGAATCTATCCTTAATGGTGGATCTTACAATCAAGCGTTACATGATGGAATTTTTGTAAGCAACAATACTGCTACAGATGTTGTTTCTGAGGAGGTAGAAATAGATGAAGTGCCTTCTAGCAATGCTGCTAGGACTTTAGCTAGTTCAGCAAAAGGTACAGGTGTAGAGTTGACATTGTATTCTAAAACAGGAATGGGTGATGGTCAACAAGCAAATAACCCTTGGTTACAAGAGTTTCCTGACCCTATTACAAGAACATCATGGGATAACTACTTAACGGTATCTAAGTCAGATGCAGAAGCTTGGGGAATTGTTAATGAAAACGATTCTACAGGAGCTTTAAATGGTAGTTATGTTACTTTAAATGTTAACGGTTCTGAAGCGTTGACTGTACCAGCAATTATCCAACCAGGTCAAGCAAAAGGAACTGTAGGATTAGCGTTTGGTTACGGTAGGACTTCAGGTCTTAAAGACGAAATGAAAACGGGTGTTAACGCGTTTACACTATATAACGATTTCAATACAGTTCAAAGTGTATCTATTGAGCCTGCAACTGGAATGCATGAATTTGCATGTGTACAGTTACAGAATACTTTAATGGGACGTGGAGATATTATAAAGGAAACGACATTAGAGGTTTTTAATACTTATGATAGTCAAGATCATAAGCATGGTTGGAATAAAATACCAATGGTATCTTTAAACCACGAAGAAACTCCGGTAACGTCTCCAGAAGTAGATTTATGGGATGAATTTGATCGTTCAATTGGACATCACTTTAATCTTTCAATAGACTTAAATGCTTGTACAGGTTGTGGATCATGTGTTATTGCTTGTCACGCTGAAAACAACGTGCCAGTAGTAGGTAAAGAAGAAATTAGACGTAGTCGTGATATGCACTGGTTGCGTATTGATAGATATTACTCATCAGAAGATACATTTGCTGAAGATGATGCTAAAAAAGAAGGGTTCTCTGGTTTATTTGGAGATAACGGTTCTTTAGGAGGTTTTGGAGAATTAGAAGATCCTGCAGATAATCCACAAGTAGCATTTCAACCCGTAATGTGTCAACATTGTAATCATGCACCATGTGAGACTGTTTGTCCTGTAGCTGCTACAGCGCACGGTAGACAAGGTCAAAACCATATGGCATACAACAGATGTGTTGGTACAAGATATTGTGCAAACAACTGTCCGTATAAAGTAAGACGTTTTAACTGGTTCTTATACAATGGAAATGACGAGTTTGATTACCACATGAACAATGATTTAGGTCGTATGGTAATTAACCCTGATGTTACGGTTCGTTCTCGTGGTGTAATGGAAAAATGTTCTATGTGTATTCAAAAAACACAAAAGACTATTCTAGACGCTAAACGTGATGGACGTGAGATTAAGGATGGTGAGTTCCAAACAGCTTGTTCTGCCGCTTGTGGTAATGGAGCAATGATTTTTGGTGACATCAATGATAAGGAAAGTAAAGTTGCAAAACTTTTAAAAGACGATCGTATGTATCACTTATTAGAAAGTGTTGGTACTAAGCCTAATGTGCAGTACCATACTAAAGTGAGAAACACGAAAGAAGCATAAAAAGGATTAATTAATAAACAATTATAAAGGATTATGGCGTCTCATTACGAAGCACCTATTAGAAGACCTTTGGTTACCGGTGAGAAATCTTACCACGATGTAACTGTAGATATCGCAGCTCCTGTAGAAGGTAAGGCTAACAAACAGTGGTGGATTGTATTCTCTATCGCACTTGTAGCTTTTCTTTGGGGAATAGGTTGTATTATTTATACCGTTTCAACAGGTATTGGAACTTGGGGTTTAAACAGAACAGTAAACTGGGCTTGGGATATTACTAACTTCGTTTGGTGGGTTGGTATTGGTCACGCAGGAACATTAATTTCTGCAGTACTTTTATTATTCCGTCAAAAATGGAGAATGGCTATTAACCGTTCTGCGGAAGCCATGACAATTTTCTCTGTAGTTCAAGCAGGTTTATTTCCAATTATTCATATGGGTCGTCCATGGTTAGCATATTGGGTATTACCAATACCAAACCAATTTGGTTCGTTATGGGTAAACTTTAACTCTCCTCTACTTTGGGATGTTTTCGCAATTTCTACTTATTTATCGGTATCATTAGTATTCTGGTGGACAGGTTTATTACCAGATTTTGCAATGTTACGTGATAGAGCTGTTAAACCTTTTCAAAAGAAAATTTATAGCTTATTAAGTTTTGGATGGACAGGTCGTGCAAAAGACTGGCAACGTTTTGAAGAAGTATCTTTAGTGCTTGCAGGATTAGCGACACCATTAGTATTATCAGTACACACAATTGTATCTTTTGATTTTGCTACTTCAGTAATACCTGGATGGCATACAACTATATTCCCTCCATATTTCGTGGCAGGTGCTGTATTCTCTGGTTTTGCAATGGTAAATACACTACTTATCATTATGAGAAAAGTATGTAACTTAGAGGACTATATTACTGTACAACATATCGAGTTAATGAATATTGTAATTATGCTTACTGGGTCTATAGTAGGTGTTGCATACATAACTGAGTTATTTGTTGCATGGTATTCTGGTGTAGAGTATGAGCAATACGCTTTCTTAAACAGAGCAACGGGACCTTATGCATGGGCATATTGGGCAATGATGTCTTGTAATGTATTTTCACCTCAGTTTATGTGGTTTAAAAAATTACGTACAAGTATTATGTTCTCTTTCGCTATTTCGATAGTTGTAAATATCGGAATGTGGTTTGAACGTTTTGTAATTATCGTTACATCACTACACAGAGATTACTTACCTTCTTCTTGGACAATGTTCTCACCAACATTTGTTGATATTGGAATTTTTATCGGAACAATAGGGTTTTTCTTTGTACTATTCTTATTGTACTCTCGTACTTTCCCAGTAATAGCACAAGCAGAGGTTAAGACTATATTAAAGTCTTCTGGTGATAATTATAAAGCTATCAGAGAAAGAGGTGATAGTTTAGTAGGGACAGGAGCTGATGCTAGAACGTCAGTAGTGAATAATAAAGAAACTAATAATTTAAAGTAGCATATGGAAGCTTCAAAAGTAATTCACGCTATTTATAACGATGACGATGTGTTAATGAATGCAGTTAAGCAAGTCAAAGCTGCAAAGTATCATATTGACGAAGTTTATACACCTTTTCCAGTTCACGGACTAGACAAGGCAATGGGATTAGCTCCAACACGTTTAGCAATTTGTGCATTTATGTATGGTTGCGTTGGTTTAACTGTAGCCACATTAATGATGAATTTTATCATGATTGAAGACTGGCCACAAGATATTGGTGGGAAACCTAGTTTTAGTTACCTAGAAAACATGCCGGCATTTGTACCAATCATGTTTGAACTTACAGTATTTTTTGCAGCCCATTTAATGGTTATAACATTCTACTTAAGAAGTAAAATGTGGCCATTTAAAAACGCTGAAAATCCAGATCCAAGAACTACAGATGATCATTTTTTAATGGAAATCTCCGTTACTGGAAACCAAAATGAATTAGAAAGTTTATTAGGTCAAACTGGAGCGGTAGAAATTAACATAGTAGATAAAGCACATTAATTAGATATAATGAAGCATTTAATTAAAATAACAATCATAGCATTAATAGCAGTATCGTTTACTTCTTGTAATAATAGTGCGCGTCCAAATTACCAATACATGCCAAACATGTATGAATCTGTTGGATACGAAGCTTACCAAGAGTCAAATGCATTTGCAAATGGTGTTGAAGCACAATTACCAGTCGATGGTTCAATTCCTAGAGGTTATACACCTTTTGAATATTCTAGCGATGTTTCTGGTTATAATTTAGCTAAGGCTGAATTAGTATCACCTTTAGATTCAACTCAGTTTGATGAGCCAAGAGCTAAAGAATTATACACTATTTACTGTGGTATTTGTCATGGTAACAAAGGTAACGGTCAAGGTAACTTAGTGAAGAGAGAAAAAATTCTTGGAGTCCCTAGTTATGATGACGCAGGTAGAGCAATAAATGTAGGTAGTATTTACCATGTTATGTATTATGGTAAAAACTCGATGGGATCTTACGCTAATTTTTTAAGCGAAGAAGAACGCTGGCAAGTAGTTGCTTACGTTATGAAATTAAAGGGAGACCTAGAAAAATAAGATTTAGATAAAGTTTATATACAGATATGTACACACTTTCAAATAGACTAAAAATAGTATCACTTGCCTTAATCGTGGTAGGAGCAATACTATGGGGAACAGGTTATTATACATCACATCATGTTACACAAGATGATGTGAAAATTATGTTAGCTGAAGAAGCGAGTCATGGTGGACACGGAGACGCGCACGCTGTTGCAGATACTCATGCTACTGAAAGCGTTGCTCACGGTGATGCTCATGCTACTAATGACCACGCTGAAGCTGGTCATACAGAGGTTGATCATGGTGATGCTCACGCAGAACATGTAATGCACCAAATTCATAACAGGCCCTATTCGGCACTTTATATTGCAGCATTTTTCTTTATGATGATTGCTTTAGGAGCTTTAGCTTTTTATGCTATTCAGCAAGCAGCTCAGGCTGGTTGGTCACCTTTGTTATTTAGAGTGATGGAAGGTATTACTTATTATTTATTACCTGGTGCATTAATTGTAGTAGCAATAGCAGTTATTTCTGGAGATCATATTTTTGTTTGGATGAATCCTGATATGGTTAATCCAGAGAGTGCTGATTATGATAAATTAGTAGCTGGTAAATCAGGATGGTTAAATACAACAGGTTTTGTAATTAGAGCTCTAATTTTTATTACAGGATGGTCAGTTTATAGATACTTTTCTCGTAAATTCTCATTAGCTCAAGATGATGCTCCAGCAGGTGATACTCGTTATTTTGTCAATAATTTCCGTATATCAGCAGCATTTTTAGTATTCTTTTTATACACAGAGTCTATGATGTCTTGGGATTGGATTATGAGTGTTGACCCACACTGGTTCTCTACATTATTTGGATGGTATGTGTTAGCTGGTATGTTAGTATGTGCTGTAACAGTAATGGCAATGATTACTATATATTTAAAATCTAAAGGATTATTACCTAACGTTAACAATAGTCATATTCATGATTTAGCTAAGTTCATGTTTGGATTTAGTATTTTCTGGACGTACTTATGGTTCTCTCAATTTATGTTAATCTGGTATTCTAACATACCTGAGGAAGTAACTTACTTTATTACAAGAATTGAAGACTATAACTTACCATTCTTTGGTATGGTGGCAATGAATTTCTTGTTCCCATTATTATTATTAATGAATAGTGACTTTAAGCGTGTGTCTTGGTTTGTAATCATGGCAGGTGTAGTAATATTAGCAGGGCATTATATTGATATTTTTAATATGATTATGCCGGCTACAGTTGGAGATAGATGGTTTATAGGTATGCCAGAAATTGGTGCAGTGTTATTATTTGCAGGTTTATTCATGTTTATAGTATTCTACGCTATTTCAAAACAATCTTTAGTGCCTAAAGGAAACCCTTTCATTAAAGAAAGTGAAAACTTCCATTATTAATAAAAATTAAATAAAGAAGAACGATAACAATGACGACTTTATTATCAATTTTAGTTTTAGTATTTATTTTCGTTGCAATTTGGCAAATGGTTAAAATCTTTGATTTAACTCAAGTCGGAAAGACAACAGAAAATAATCAAGTTGCAAACGACGACGACAACCGTATTAATGGTTATTTAATGATAGGTTTTTTAATCTTCATTTATGTTATAACAATCGTGTGTTTTGTTAAATGGGGAGATTTACCTTTAATGTCTAATTCTGCTTCAGAGCATGGACCTGGTATTGATAGTTTAATGATCATTTCAATGATTGTTATCTTCTTTGTACAAACGGTAACTCAGTTTTTATTACATTATTTTGCTTTTAAATACAAAGGTGAAAAAGGTAGAAAAGCTTTGTTTTATGCAGATAACAATAAGTTAGAAGCTATTTGGACTATTATACCTGTAATTGTTTTAGCAGGTTTAATTATTCAAGGTTTATTTACTTGGAATAGCATCATGAATATTGACGAAGAAGCTGATCCAATGGTTATTGAATTATATGCACAACAATTTAATTGGAAAGCGAGATATTCAGGACCAGATAATGCTTTAGGAAAAGCTAACGTAAGATTAATTGATATCAACAGAGCTAATGAATTAGGTGTTGACGAAGCAGATCCTAATGCTCAAGATGACGTTATTGTAAAAGAACTACACTTGGTTGTTGGTAAACCTGTAGTGTTCAAGATGCGTTCTCAAGATGTATTACACTCAGCTTATATGCCTCACTTTAGAGCACAAATGAATTGTGTTCCTGGTATGATTACTCAATTTGGATTTACACCTACTGTAACGACTGCTGATATGCGTGAGACAGAGGAAATGAAAGAGAAAGTATTTAATATTAATGAGATCAGAAGAGGTAAAAGCAAGTCTTTAATTGCTGAAGGTAAGGAAGGTTTAGAACCTTACACATTTGATTATTTATTACTTTGTAATAAAATTTGTGGAACTTCTCACTATAACATGCAAATGAAGATTATAGTAGAAACGCAAGAGGAGTACGACGAATGGATGAAGGGACAAAAGCTTTTCGTAGATTCATTAGTAAAAAATTAAGAACAAAAATTCAATTTAAAGATTTTTAGATTATGTCAGCACACGTAGAAGAACATGGACATGACGATCATGGTCATCATCATAAAGAAACATTCATAACTAAGTATATATTTAGTCAGGATCATAAAATGATTGCTAAGCAGTATTTAATTACTGGTCTTATAATGGGAATCATAGCTGTAGTAATGTCAATCATGATGCGTATGCAAATTGCTTGGCCTGAAGAGTCAAATCCATTATTTAAAGCATTATTAGGAAAATGGGCACCAGATGGTGTAATGAGTGCAGATATCTATCTTGCATTAGTTACTATTCATGGTACTATCATGGTTTTCTTTGTACTTACAGCAGGTTTAAGTGGTACGTTTAGTAATTTACTTATTCCATTGCAAATTGGAGCTCGTGATATGGCTTCAGGATTCTTAAACATGGTATCTTACTGGTTGTTTTTTACATCTAGTATTATTATGGTATGTTCTTTCTTTGTTGAGGCAGGTCCTGCTGCAGCTGGATGGACAATTTATCCTCCACTTAGTGCATTACCAATGGCTCAAGGGGGTTCTGGTTTAGGTATGACAATGTGGTTAGTCTCTATGGCTATATTTATTGCATCTTCTTTATTAGGATCTTTAAATTATGTTGTAACGGTAATTAATTTACGTACTAAAGGAATGTCTATGACTAGACTACCTTTAACAATATGGGCATTTTTTGTAACAGCTATTATTGGGGTTATTTCTTTCCCAGTTTTATTATCTGCTGCATTATTGTTAATAATGGATAGAAGTTTTGGAACGTCATTCTTTTTATCAGATATATTTATTCAAGGTGAAGTTTTACATTATCAAGGTGGTTCTCCAGTTTTATTTGAGCACTTATTTTGGTTCTTGGGTCACCCAGAAGTATATATTGTATTATTACCAGCATTAGGTATTACTTCAGAGATTATTGCAACTAATTCACGTAAACCAATTTTTGGATACCGTGCCATGATTGCTTCAATTATAGCAATTGCATTTTTATCTACAATTGTTTGGGGTCACCATATGTTTATCTCAGGAATGAATCCTTTCTTAGGTTCTGTGTTTACTTTCACAACCTTATTAATTGCAATTCCGTCAGCAGTAAAATCATTTAATTATATTACTACACTTTGGAAGGGTAACCTCCAGATGAACCCAGCTATGCTTTTCTCAATAGGATTGGTATCTACTTTTATTACAGGTGGTTTAACTGGAATTATTTTAGGTGATAGTGCATTAGATATTAACGTACACGATACTTATTTTGTAATTGCTCACTTCCACTTAGTGATGGGTATATCTGCTCTATATGGTTTCTTTGCAGGGGTTTACCATTGGTTCCCTAAGATGTTTGGTCGTATGTTAAACAAAAACTTAGGTTATGTTCACTTTTGGGTAACTGCTGTTTGTGCTTACGGGGTGTTTTTCCCAATGCACTTTATTGGTATGGCAGGTTTACCAAGACGTTACTATACTAACACTAACTTCCCATTGTTTGATGACTTAGCTAGTGTAAACGTAGTAATTACAATTTTTGCAATTATTGGAGCTATTTTCCAAATCGTGTTTATCTACAATTTCTTTGCTAGTATCTTTTACGGTAAGAAAGCAGAGCAAAACCCTTGGAGATCTAACACTTTAGAGTGGACTACTCCTGTAGAGCATGTTCATGGTAACTGGCCAGGAGCTATTCCTCACGTATACAGATGGTCTTATGACTATAGTAAACCAGGACACGATGAAGATTTTGTTCCTCAAAATGTTCCTCTTAAAGAAGGAGAAGAAGAATTACAACATTAGATTTTTAAATCTATCTATAATATTGAAAAGCCTTTCTGATAATTCGGAAAGGCTTTTTCTTTATATTTGTTTAAGCTGATTGCACTATCAGAATCCAACAATAATTTAATGAACGATAACCTAGATCCAACCAACGAAAATTTTACACCAGAAGAATTTGATGTAGAAAAGCAATTAAGACCATTATCCTTTGATGACTTTACTGGACAAGATCAAGTATTGGAGAATCTTCAAGTTTTTGTTCAAGCTGCAGTTGCACGAGACGAAGCATTGGATCACACCTTATTTCATGGACCTCCCGGCTTAGGGAAAACGACATTGGCTAATATATTAGCTAATGAGTTAGGCGTTGGTATAAAAGTAACCTCTGGTCCTGTATTGGATAAACCCGGAGATTTAGCAGGTTTACTAACTAATTTGGATGAAAGAGACGTCTTGTTTATTGATGAAATCCATAGATTAAGTCCAATAGTAGAAGAGTATCTATACTCCGCAATGGAGGACTATAAAATTGATATAATGATTGAGTCTGGCCCAAACGCAAGGACGGTTCAAATTCATTTAAATCCATTTACTTTAGTTGGTGCAACGACAAGATCAGGATTGTTAACAGCTCCAATGCGTGCACGTTTTGGAATACAAAGTAGGTTACAATACTATAAAACAGATTTATTAACTACAATTATACAACGTAGTGCAGAAATACTAAATGTACCTATATCTATGGAGGCTGCAATTGAAATTGCTGGTCGTAGTCGTGGGACACCTAGAATAGCTAATGCATTGTTACGTCGCGTTCGTGATTTTGCACAAATTAAGGGTAATGGTAGTATTGATATTAAAATTGCTAGATATAGTTTAGAAGCGCTTAATGTGGATGCTTACGGTCTAGATGAAATGGATAATAAAATACTATCTACAATAATTGATAAGTTTAAAGGAGGTCCTGTCGGAATCTCTACTATTGCAACTGCAGTTAGCGAGAGTACAGAAACCATTGAAGAGGTTTACGAACCTTTTCTAATACAACAAGGGTTTATTATGCGTACACCACGTGGTCGCGAGGTCACGGAATTAGCGTATAAACATTTGGGCAAAATTAAAGGCCCTATTCAAGGCGGGTTGTTTTAACCAATATAGTACTTTGAATGTGTTTTAGTATATCGTGAGTTATCAAAAGGGATTTTAAGATTAAAGAATAAATGAAAAATATACCTGAAGTATCATTATTAAAGTTCATTAAGCATTCATTAGAAATTCTTAAAAACCCATTACCTTTTCATAATCGAAACTTTCAATTAAAAGGAGATATTTTTAAGCTTAACGTTGGTTTCAATACAAAAATACACTTTTGTCGTGACGCCGCTTTCGCACAATATGTCCTTCAGAAGAATCAAAAAAACTATGTTAAGTCTAAAATACAGACTGTAGATTTGGTAAAGTATGTTGGTGAAGGTTTATTGACTTCCGAAGGTGCTAAATGGAAAGTACAACGCAAAATGATGCAACCCGCTTTTCATAAAAAGCAATTGCAGAATCTATTAAGCGGAATGCAAGAGACTATTATATCAGAATTTGATAATATAGAGGTTGGTAAAACTATAGATGTATTTCCTATTCTTAATGATTTAGCTTTCCAAACAGTAGTAAAATCTTTATTTACTCAGGCTGCTAATAGTAAGGATATGGATAGGCTTCAATTTATTACGGAGGCTAATCAGCGTATGTTGGTTAAAGAGTTGCGACAACCTTATTTAGCTTGGTGGTTTAAAATTGGAGGTGCTTTAAGTAAACATCTAAAACTATCTGAAGAAGCTAGATACATTTTAAAGGGGATTGTCGCAGAAAGAAAATTGTCTGGTAAACGTTATGATGATTTGCTTGACATGCTATTAGAAACCAGATATGATGATGGTAAAGGCATGAGTGAAGCACAGCTTATTGATGAAATTTTAATCATTTTTACAGCAGGTCACGAAACAACATCTAATGCTTTAACATTTACATTCCAATTATTAGCTAAACATCCAGAATGGCAAGATAAAATATATCAAGAATGGCAAGCGTTAGGAGGAGATACTGCGGATTTAATGACGCGTGTTGCTTCGTCTAAAGTATGTCAACAAGTATTAGAAGAGTCCATGAGGTTGTATCCACCGGCGTATTTTATTGATCGTGTTAATGTGGAAGCTGATAGTTTTAATGATATGGAATTTGAAGCAGGAAGTAACTTGTTATTTTCGGTTTACGAAATCCATAGGCATCCAAAGTTATGGGAAAATGCAATTGATTTTATGCCAGAACGATTCGCGGATGGTGGACGACAATTTTCTGCCCAATACTTTCCGTTTGGTGCGGGACCAAGAAAATGTATAGGTAATAATTTTGCAATGTTTGAAATGATTATTGCTGTTACAGAATTACTTAAAAAGTATAAAATAGAACCCAAAATTGATGCTATTGAGATCACACCCTTAATTACCCTTAAACCAAAAAATGCGTTTTTAAAATTTGTAAAAAGATAATTGATTAAGTGATTAATAATAGATCTAAATACACGCAACTTATTAAATCTGAAGCTAAGCGTTTGGGTTTTTTGTCTTGTGGAATTAGTAAAGCTGAGTTTTTAGAAGTTGAAGCTCCTAGATTAGAAAAGTGGTTAAATAATAACATGCATGGACAAATGAGTTACATGCAAAATCATTTTGATAAACGATTAGATCCAACCCTTTTGGTTGATGATTCTAAATCTGTAATCTCATTACTTCTTAATTATTATCCAGAACAAAAGCAATCAGATCAATCTTACAAGTTGTCTAAATATGCCTATGGTAAGGACTATCATGAGGTTATTAAATCTAAATTAAAAGAATTAACGCACTATATTCAAACGGAAATAGGCGCAGTTTCTGGTCGTGCTTTTGTAGATTCTGCACCCGTTTTAGATAAAGCTTGGGCAGCAAAATCAGGTTTAGGGTGGATTGGTAAGCATAGTAATTTATTGACACAGAAAGTCGGTTCTTTTTATTTTATAGCCGAACTAATTATTGATTTAGATCTAGAATATGATACTATTGTTTCTGATCATTGTGGAACGTGTACTGCTTGCATTGATGCTTGTCCTACCCAAGCAATTACAGAGCCTTATGTTGTAGATGGTAGTAAATGTATTAGTTATTTTACAATTGAGCTTAAAGATCAATTACCCAACACAATGAAAGGCCAATTTGACGATTGGATGTTTGGTTGTGATGTGTGTCAGGATGTTTGCCCATGGAATAAGTTTTCTAAGCCACATAGTGAGCCTCTTTTTAATCCTCACCCAGAATTGTTAGACATGACTAAAAAGGATTGGGATGAGATTACGGAAGATGTTTTTCAAAAAGTGTTTCAAAAATCAGCAGTTAAACGCACTAAGTTTTCAGGATTACAGCGTAATATCGATTTTTTAAAATAGTTAATCGTTAGGATAAAATATACTGCGTTCAAACCCCTTTTTTTCTAACTTCTTTTCTTCTAAAAACATTACATTTGTAATTCACTAAAATTTAAAGTGGAATTATGAGCAAACAGAGCAAACGCAGAGAAGCTTTAGTATATCATGCAAAGCCAAAACCTGGTAAAATAGAAGTTATTCCAACAAAAAAATATGCAACACAACGGGATTTAGCATTAGCATATTCTCCAGGTGTAGCAGAACCCTGTTTAGAAATAGAAAAAGACGTTAATAACGTTTATAAATATACCGCAAAAGGAAATTTAGTAGCAGTTATATCTAACGGTACAGCTGTTTTGGGATTAGGAAATATTGGTCCTGAAGCATCAAAACCTGTTATGGAAGGTAAAGGATTGCTTTTTAAAATATTTGCAGACATTGATGTTTTTGATATTGAAGTTGATACAGAAAATATCGAGGAATTTATTCAAACTGTAAAAATGATTGCTCCAACTTTTGGAGGAATTAATCTAGAAGATATTAAAGCGCCTGAAGCTTTTGAAATTGAAAGACGTTTAAAAGAGGAATTAGATATTCCTGTAATGCATGATGATCAACATGGAACGGCAATTATTTCTGCAGCAGCATTATTAAATGCATTAGAGCTTTCAGAAAAGAGCATAGAAGACGCAAAAATAGTAGTAAGTGGTGCAGGTGCAGCAGCAATATCTTGTACGCGTTTGTACTTGGCATTTGGTGCAAAACGCGAAAATGTGGTGATGTTGGATAGTAAAGGTGTGATTAGAAATGATCGCGATAACTTAACATCTCAAAAAGCAGAATTCGCAACGCATCGTAAAATTGATACGTTGGATGAGGCTATGGTAGATGCAGACGTTTTTGTTGGTTTATCTACTTCAGACATTGTTAGTCCATCCATGTTATTAGCAATGGCTAAAAACCCTATTGTATTTGCTATGGCTAATCCAGATCCAGAAATAGGATATGATTTAGCAATTGCAACACGTAAGGATATTATCATGGCTACAGGAAGAAGTGACCATCCTAATCAAGTTAATAACGTGTTAGGTTTTCCTTTTATTTTTAGAGGTGCTTTAGATGTTAGAGCAACTAAAATTAATGAAGCAATGAAAATGGCAGCTGTAAAAGCGTTAGCAGATTTAGCTAAAGAAGCAGTTCCAGAACAAGTAAACATTGCTTACGGAGAAACACGTTTGACATTTAGTAAAGAATATATTATACCTAAACCTTTTGACCCACGTTTGATAGCAACAGTGCCTCCTGCAGTAGCACGAGCAGCAATGGAAAGTGGAGTAGCAAAAGAACCTATTGAAGATTGGGCTAAATACGAAGAGCAATTATTAGATAGATTAGGTAATGACAATAAAATTGTAAGATTATTATTAAACAGAGCAAAATTAGACCCTAAACGTGTTGTTTTTACAGAAGCAGACTCAATAGATGTTTTAAAAGCAGCTCAAATTGTTTATGAAGAAGGAATTGCAATTCCGATTTTATTAGGAAGAAAGGATGAGATTGAACGTCTAAAAGAAGAATTAGAGTTTGACGCAGATGTTGAGATTATTGATCCTAAGTCTGACGAACAATTAGAACAAAAAAATAAGTATGCTAATATTTATTGGGAGCAACACAAAAGGAAAGGTGTTACAAGTCTTTTAGCAGAAAAAATAATGAGAGAGCGTAATTATTACGCTGCAATGATGGTTAACGAAGGTGATGCAGATGCATTAATTTCTGGATATTCTCGTAGTTACCCATCAGTAGTAAAACCTATGTTGGATCTGATTGGTTTAGCACCTGGTTCTACTAGAATTGCAACTACCAATGTTATGATGACGCAACGTGGTCCAATGTTTTTAAGTGATACCGCTATTAACATTAACCCTTCAGCGCAAGATTTAACTAAGATTGCACAAATGACAGCAAAAGTGGTTAAAATGTTTGGAATGGAGCCAGTAATGGCTATGACATCATATTCTAATTTTGGATCGTCAAAAGATCAAACGGCAACTAAAGTAAGAGAAGCCGTGTCTTATTTACACAAAAGACATCCAGATTTACTAGTGGATGGAGAGTTACAAACAGATTTTGCATTAAACAGTCAAATGTTAATGGATAGTTTTCCATTTTCTAAACTTGCAGGAAAAAAGGTTAATACATTAATTTTCCCTAATTTAGAATCGGCTAACATTACATATAAGTTATTAAAAGAACTTAATAAGGCAGAATCAGTTGGTCCAATTATGATGGGTATGCGCAAACCAGTGCATATTTTACAATTACATGCTAGCGTGGATGAAATTGTAAATATGACAGCTATTGCGGTTATTGATGCTCAGCAAAAAGAAAAGTTAGAACAAAAAGCTAAAAAATAGAAGCATTATTTGATACAAATAATTTTCTTACATTTGGAGGCTTAATAGTAAAAAAACGGATGATTACACATATACAAGGTAAATTAGTAGAAAAAAATCCGACGGATGTCGTTATTGATTGTAATGGTGTTGGGTACTTTTTAAACATTTCCTTGCATACGTACTCTCAAATACCGGAACAAGAAGCTTTAAAATTATATACGCATCTTCAAATTAGAGAAGATGCGCATACATTATATGGTTTTGCGTCTTTAGCCGAAAGAGAGCTGTTTCGCTTACTTATTTCTGTAAGCGGTATTGGTGCTAATACTGCACGAACAATGTTGTCTTCTTTAACACCAAAACAAATTAGAGAAGGGATAGCAACCGAAGATGTTGCATTAATTAAATCAATAAAAGGAATCGGAATAAAAACTGCTCAACGAGTAATTATAGATTTAAAAGATAAGATTCTTAAAATCTATGATATTGATGAAGTTTCTGTTACTAAGAACAATACAAGCAAAGATGAAGCGTTATCAGCTTTAGAAGTACTTGGTTTTGTTAAAAAACAAGCCGAAAAAGTTGTGGATAAAATTGTCATGACTCAACCAGATGCTAACGTAGAAACAATTATCAAACTAGCCTTAAAAAATTTATAATATATTTTGAAGACAGCTCAACTTAGTTTTTATAAATCCCTTAAACATTTTTCTCTAACTGCATTTGCATTGTTAGTGTCTGCCTTGTCTTTTGGACAGGACGATAACCAAACAGAGCAAGATAGTACTAGTACAGGCTTTAGTCTTGGGACTATTAATATGCCTAACCCAACTAGTATTGAATCTAAATATACTTATGACCCGGTAACCGATCGTTATATCTATACAGAGTCGGTTGGACAGTTTAATATCAATTACCCTGTAATTTTATCACCACAGGAGTATCAGGATTTAGTTGCAAGACAAAATCAAAAGGCCTATTACAAAGATAAAATTGATGCTTACGAAGGTAAAAAAGGAGGCTCAGAAGAGGCTCAAAAAAATCTTATTCCTGAGTTTTATGTAAACTCTAGTTTTTTTGAAAGTATTTTTGGTGAAGGTCCAATTTCAATAGTACCACAAGGTACCGTAGAAATGGATTTAGGTGTATTGTTTACAAAACAAGATAATCCCTCATTTTCACCCAGAAATAGACGTAACTTTTCTTTTGATTTTGACCAGCGTATTAGTTTAAGTATGTTAGGTAAAGTTGGGTCTAGATTACAAGTTAATGCAAACTACGATACACAATCTACTTTTGATTTTCAGAATTTAATTAAATTAGAATACGCACCTACTGAGGATGATATTATTCAAAAAATTGAAGTTGGTAACGTTAGTATGCCAATTAATAACTCTTTAATTTCTGGAGCACAAAGTTTATTTGGTGTTAAAACACAATTAAAATTTGGTAAAACAACTATTACTGGAGTCTTTTCTGACCAACGTTCAGACGCTAGATCTGTAACTGCTGAAGGTGGTGGTACTATTGATGAGTTTGAGTTTTTTATTAGAGATTATGATGAGAATCGTCACTTTTTCTTAGGACAATACTTCCGTAATAATTATGATAAAGCTTTAGAGAATTATCCTTTTATAAATAATAATATTCAAATTACAAGAATTGAAGCTTGGGTAACTAATAGAAGTAATCGTACTGAAAATGTAAGAAACTTTGTGGCTTTCCAAGATTTAGGAGAAACTAGTGTTGTGGGTAATCCTGGCGTTGCAATTACGGGTGGTCCAAATGCATTTCCGGATAACGGAAATAACGGTCTAGATCCAACCAATATTGGTAATGCTGGATCACAATTAAATAACGCAGTAAGAGATATTGCTACGGTTCAAAATGGTATTTCAATTTCAGGTTTTAATGAAGGTTTTGATTATGCTAAACAAGAAAACACTAGAAAATTAACTGAAGGACAAGAATTTACTTTAAATACTCAGTTGGGTTATATTTCGTTAAATCAACGTCTTAATAATGACGAAGTTTTAGCAGTAGCATACCAATATACGGTTGGTGGGCAAGTGTTTCAAGTTGGAGAATTTGCTAATGATGGTATTGGTGCAACGGATGTGGATGTAGATAGTTCAGGTCAGGTTATAAACGTTACCAATAACGCCTTAGTACTAAAACTATTAAAAAGTAGTATTACCAGTGTCTCTCAGCCTATTTGGGATTTGATGATGAAAAACGTGTATGACACAGGCGCATACCAATTAACACAAGAAGATTTTAAACTTAATATATTTTATAACGAATCTGCACCTTTAAATTATATTACTCCAGTAGAAGGGACACCATTTGGAGTCGATTTTAATGGAGAAGCAATTGAGCAAACAACATTATTACGTTTATTTAATTTTGATAGATTAAATTATAATAATGATCCGCAAACTAACGGTGATGGATTTTTTGACTTCGTTTCAGGGATAACAGTAATACCAACAAATGGTAAGATTGTGTTTACCAAGGTCGAGCCTTTTGGACGTTATTTATTTGATGTTTTAGATAATGATTCTAATGCAGGAAATAACGCGACGGATTATGAGGGCGATACTTATGCCAATGCCAATCAAGAAAAATATGTTTATGATTTACTATATAAAGCAACTAAAACAGCTGCCTTAGATGAAAGTCAGAAAAATAAATTTTTAATAAAAGGACGTTATAAATCTTCGGGTGGAGATGGGATTCCTATTGGTGGATTTAACGTGCCAAGAGGATCTGTTCAGGTTACTGCCGGAGGACGTACATTAGTAGAAGGACAGGATTATACAGTAAATTATCAGTTAGGACGTGTTTATATAATTGACGAAGGTTTAAAAGCATCTAACATTCCTATTCAAGTTTCTACTGAAAACAATTCTATTTTTGGACAACAAACAAAACGTTATACAGGTTTAAATGTCGAACATCAGTTTAATGAAAAGTTTGTAGTTGGAGCCACTTATTTAAATTTAAATGAACGTCCAATTACTCAAAAAGCAAATTACAATAGCGAGCCTATCAATAATACAATGTTTGGGTTGAATGCTAATTTTTCTTCAGAATTACCATTTTTATCACGCTTAGTAAATAAACTTCCAAATATTGATACGGATGCGCCATCTAACATTTCTGTTAGAGGAGATTTTGCTTATTTGTTGCCAGGTGCTCCAAAAGGTACTGATTTTAATGGTGAAGCAACTGCTTACATAGATGATTTTGAAGGAACACAAAACGGAATAGATCTTAAGTCTGCTCAATCTTGGAGCATTTCAAGTAGACCTCTAAATATAAATGGAACTGGTTCTTTTGATAATAATGGTATCGAAAACGGATACGGTAGAGCAATGCTTAACTGGTATACTATTGATCCAATTTTTTATGGAAGTCAGCGTCCTTCAGGAATTTCAGACGACGATATGTCTAGTTTATATACTAGTCGTGTTTTTGTTAATGAGTTGTTTCCTGAACAAGACATTGCACAAGGACAAACCTCTGTTTTAAACACATTAGATTTATCGTATTACCCACAAGAACGTGGACCTTATAATTTTGAGCCAGGAACAGAAAGTGGAACAATCTCCAATCCAACAGCAAGTTGGGCAGGGGTGACGCGTCAAATAACTTCAACAGATTTTGAACAAGCTAATGTTGAGTATGTCGAGTTTTGGTTACAAGATCCTTTTCAAGAAAATGCGTCAAATCAAGGTGGTAAATTATTTATTAATTTAGGAAATATTTCTGAAGACGTGCTAAAGGATGGTCGTAAACAATATGAAAACGGTTTACCTCAGGATGGTAACGTTAGTTTATTACCACAAACAGATTTTCAATCTGTAGTGCCACAAAACCAAGCATTAATTTATGCATTTGATACAAATGGTCAAGAGCGTACTAATCAAGATGTCGGGTTTGATGGATATGATGATGCAGAGGAAGCTGTTAATTTTCCAACAGGTTTTGCTGGTCTGCCAGATCCTGCTAACGATAATTACAATTACTATTTAAATGGAGATGGTAACTTATTTGAGAGGTATAAATTGTATAATGGATTAGATGGAAACTCACCAGATACATTTAGTGATACCAATAGAGGGTCTACAACTCAGCCAGATGTAGAGGATGTCAATAGAGATAACACAATGAATACTATTGATAGTTATTTTGAGTATGAAGTTGAAATAACGCCTGCTACTTTAAATATTGATAACGAATATATTGTTGATACTAAAAACGTAACAGACAATAATAACCCTAGAGTATTACCTAATGGTGATACAGTATATCCAAAATGGTACCAGTTTAGAATTCCGATCCGCACGGATGATGAGTTTGTGGTAAATGGTATTACGGATTTACGTTCTATTAGATTTACAAGACTTTATTTAAATGGGTTTGATCAAAGTACAACTTTACGATTTGGTTCTTTAGAGTTAGTTAGAAGTGATTGGAGACGTTACCAGTTAGCCTTAGATGGTGGGCCAACGCCATTAGATTTTGATGATACAGATTTTACTGTTGGTGCAGTTAGTACACAAGAAAATGATGGAAGTTATGTGTCGCCACCTAGTGTTGTTCCAGAACGATTAAATAATAATAACACTATTGTAAGACAAAACGAACAAGCTCTTGTTGTTGATGTTTGCGATTTAAAAGCTAAAGATTCTAGAGCCGTATTTAAAAATATTAATATAGATATGCGTCAGTATAAAAAGCTACGTATGTTTATGCACGCTAGAGATGGAGAAACACCTGGTTTAACAGATAATGATTTAGTAGGTTTTATCAGAATGGGTAACGATTTAACAGATAATTATTATCAAATAGAAGTACCATTACAAGTGTATAATGGAGGTGCGACAGCAGAAGCATATTGGCCTGAAGCCAATGAGATAAATATTGATTTAGAAGTTTTACAACGTATTAAATCTTTAGGAATTACTAACCAAACATTAGCAGATGGTACTGCTAATTTTTATGATGTTGTTGGTAGTGATCTTTTACCAGTACCCGACCAATATGGAGGATATGTAACAGGACAACAACGTGTAGCTATTAAAGGAAATCCTAATTTTGGAGATGTAAGGACTTTAATGGTTGGTGTAAAAAACGGAACACAGGTTGTACAATGTGGAGAGGTTTGGTTTAATGAGTTACGTTTATCAGAGTTAGATAACGAAGGCGGTTGGGCAGCAATAGTAACAGTAGATACACAACTAGCAGATTTTGCAAGTGTTAGTGCAACGGGTAGAATGAGTACAGCTGGATTTGGTAGTGTTAGTCAAGGTCCAAGCGAGCGTAGTTTGGAAGATGTAAAACAATACGATGTATTAACCAATGTAAATGTTGGTCAGTTATTACCAAAAAAATGGGGAATTCAAATCCCATTCAGTTACGGTCAAGGAGTAGAGGTTATAACGCCTAAGTTTGATCAGCAATACGAGGATATCGAGTTAGATACGCGTTTGGCTGAAGCCGAAACCAGTTTAGAAAGAGAGCAAATACTAGAACAGTCAGAAGAATATACTAAACGTAAAAGCATAAACTTTATAGGGGTTAAAAAATCTAGAACTGGAGATAGTAAACCGCGTTTCTATGACGTGGAAAATCTAACATTAAACTATTCTTATAATAAATTAGAACATCGCGATTTTGAAATAGAAAGAGCTGTTGATAAACAAGTAAGAGCAGGTGTTAATTATGCTTATAATTTTGAACCTAAAATTATCGAGCCTTTCAAGAAAAATGATTCATTATTTACAGGTAAATATTGGAAGTTCTTAAAAGATTTAAACTTTAATGCCTTACCATCTAGTTTTACAGTAAATTCAGATTTAAGCAGACAGTTTAATCGTCAAAAATTTAGAGATTTAGATTTAGCAGAAGGTAACATTGGATTAGAAGAATTGTACAGAAGAAATTACACATTTGATTATCAATACAATGTTAATTGGAGTTTAACAAAGTCGCTTCAAGTCACTTATTCTTCAGCAAATAATAATATTGTAAGAAACTATTTTAAAGACAATATTATTAATGGAGAACCAGATTTGTTATTAGATGTTTGGGATGGTTTCTTTGATTTTGGAGATCCAAATCGTCAACAACAACAAATAGGGATTAATTATGAGTTGCCATTTAATAAAATTCCAACTTTAAGTTTTATTAGAGCGACGTATTCTTATTCAGGGTTATTCCAATGGCAAAAAGGGTCTGATTTATTTGGAAACCTTGTCGGGGATGATGGTAACACGTACAACCTAGGAAACACTATTTCTAACGGAAACACACATAATATTAATTCAACTTTAGACATGAATAAGTTGTATAAATATTTAGGTATTACTACAAAGAAGAAAAGAAAAACAAATAAAGTTGCTAGAGGCTCTAGAAATAGTGCGCCACCAACTACTGCAAAAGGAAAAGCAGAGGCAACTACAAAAAAGAAGGGTAGTGGTATTGGTTCTAAAATTGGTGATGTTGGAATTGGTTTATTAACTTCAGTAAAAAGAATACAAGCAGTTTATAGTGAAACTAACGGTACGTATTTGCCTGGTTACTTGCAGACACCTGGATTTTTCGGAACAGCTAAACCTACGGTAGGTTATACCTTAGGAAGTCAAAGTGATGTTAGAGATTTAGCAGCAAGAAATGGATGGTTAACTGTATTTCCAGATTTTAATCAACAATACACAACTAACCAAACAAAGCAATTAGATTTATCTGCAAACTTAGAACCGTTTAATGATTTTAAAATTGATTTAGTTGGGTTTAGAACGTATGCCGAAAACTATACAGAAAACTACCGTATTGAGAATGATGAGTATTTATCACTAACACCTAATACTTATGGAAACTTTATTATCTCATCATTTACTTTACCAACAGCATTTGGTAAAAGTGATGAATCGGGATCTCAGGCATTTAACGATTTTAGAGAAAATAGATTAGAAATAGCACGACGTTTAGCTGTTCAAAACGGTTCAGACCCGGATGATGTTGATGCAGATGGTTATCCTAAAGGATTCGGTAAAACTAGTCAACAGGTATTACTACCGGCGTTTGTAAGTGCTTACACAGGTCAAGATTCTAAGAAGACTAAATTGGGAGCGTTAAGAAATGTACCAATTCCAAACTGGGATATTAAATATTCTGGTTTCATGAAAATGAAATGGTTTAAGAAAAAATTTAAACGTTTCTCTTTAACACATGGATACCGTTCAAGCTATAGTATTGGTCAGTTTAGAACTAATCTTGATTTTGATGGTATTGATTATGGATTGGATTATGATTCGCAACCAAATGAAGATTTAGATCAAGCAGGAAACTTTAAAAGCGAACATTTATATAGTAGTGTAACACTAACAGAGATGTTTAGCCCATTATTCCGTTTTGATATGGAAATGAAAAATTCGGTTAGAGTCTTGTTAGAAATGAGAAAAGATAGAATGTTGTCATTAAGTTTTGATAATAATTTAATGACGGAAATATCAGGGAATGAATATGTCGTTGGTTTAGGATATCGTATTAAGGATGTAACTTTTAATTCAAATTTAACTGGTACTAAAACTAAAATCGTGTCTGATTTAATTATGTCTGCTGATGTTTCTGTTAGAGATAACAAAACAATTATTCGTTATTTGGATTTGGATAATAATCAAATTACAAATGGGCAAACTATTTGGGGGCTTAAATATAACGCGGAATATGCGTTTAGTAAAAACCTAACAGGCTTATTCTATTTTGATTATACCTTCTCAGAATATGCTATTTCTACTGCTTTTCCACAAACAACTATTCGTTCAGGAATGACATTAAGATATAATTTTGGAAATTAGCATTTCAATGTTTGAACTTAACGTTCATTTAAATACATTTGTAACTCAATTAAAAAATATATAATGAACATACCATCAGATTTAAAATACACTAAAGATCACGAGTGGATTAAAATAGAAGGAGACCAAATTACAGTTGGTATCACAGATTTTGCACAAAGTGAGTTAGGAGATATCGTATACGTTGAAGTAGAGACTTTAGACGAAACGTTAGAAGCAGAAGAAGTATTTGGTACAGTAGAGGCTGTTAAAACTGTGTCTGACTTATTTTTACCTGTTTCAGGAGAGATTGTTGCTTTTAATGAAGCTTTAGAAGACGAACCAGAGAAAGTTAATTCTGATCCTTATGGTGAAGGCTGGATGGTTAAAGTAAAAGTGACAGATGCCTCTCAATTAGAAGGTTTAATGTCTGCTGATGACTACAAAGCTCTTATTGGTGCGTAAACTGTTGCCATTTATCAGTTTAGGGTATACTGTGGTTATAATAGTGTTAAGTCTAGCAACTATATCTGATATTTCCATCATACCTGATAACAACGATAAAGTTAATCACGCAATAGCACATTTTATATTTGTTGGGTTATGGTTTTTATCCTTTTATTTTTATTTAAATAAAAGTAAGAAACAAGCCTTGAAAATGGCTTTTATAAGCGCTTTTCTATTTGGCATAGTAATTGAAATATTACAGCATACACTAACAGAAAGTAGGCAAGCCGATTATAAAGACGTTATTGCCAATGTAGTAGGTGCGCTTATTGCGGTCTTAATTATTAATTTACTAACACTGAGTAAAGTTAAAAACGACTAATAGCTTGTTTTTTTAACAAATAAATAGTTATTTTAGCATTCAGTAAACAAAAAAGATATGGAATCTAAAAAAAATACAAAAGCAAATGTAGGACGTAACAGTTCTCTTTACGTGGCAGTAGGACTAGCTTTAATGCTTTTTCTATCTTACGTAACACTTAATTACACAACAACTGATAAGTCCGATATTGATATAGGAATGTTAGTGTTTGATGATAATGATGAGGATGATGTGCCAATTACAGAGATTTTGAATACGCCACCACCACCACCACCACCACCAGCAGCTCCAGAAGTTATTGAGGTAGTAGAAGATGAAGAAGATGTAGTGGAAACAGAAGTAATGTCTACAGAAACAACTCAAGAAGAAGTTGTGGAAATTGAAGTTGCGGATGTAGAGGTTGAAGAAGTTGAAGAAGATGTAGATGTACCGTTCTCTATTATTGAAAACGTACCAGTGTATCCAGGATGTGAAGGTGCTGGAAACAATGACGCAAAGAAAAAGTGTATGTCTGAAAAAATCGGAAAATTTGTTAGAAAGAATTTTAATGCTGACTTAGCACAGGATTTAGGTCTTGATAGTGGTATTAAAAGAATTAACGTAGGGTTTAAGATTGACAAGACTGGTAATATTGTAAATATTCAAGCAAGAGCACCACACCCTAAATTAGAGCAGGAAGCTAAGCGTATTATTGCTAAGTTACCTAAAATGAAACCAGGTAGACAAAGAGGTAAAGCAGTAAATGTACCTTACGGATTACCTATTACATTTAAAGTAGAGTAAAAGATATTTCCATATATATTTTAAGATCCCGTTACAGCAATGTAACGGGATTTTTCTTTTTGGTATAATTGTTGATATTTTCTCATAATATTAACGTTTAAACTATAGATATTATGATGATTTCAAGTAAAAAAGAAAGTTTTAGTAAAAAAGTTGAAGAAAACGTAAGGAAACCTCAAAAAAAGGATGTAAACCTAAAAACTAACACAGCATTATATTTCCAAATTGGATTAATAATGTGTTTGTTAGCTGCGTATGGTGCATTGGAGTATCAATTCGAAACAAAAGATTTTAAAGTGCCTGTTACTGCAAAAGCTGACGTTGAAGAGGATTATATGTTTGCTCCTGTTATTACTGTAGCGCCTGATGCTGTAGAGACTTCAGAGCCTGTATCTAAACAACCTGTGCGTCCAGATAACGTAACAATGGTGCCAAATGATACTCCAGATGAAAAAATCACAGAACAAAATTTAATTTCAGATATTATTCACGCAACTAAACCAGAAGGCACAAAACCCTCTTTAGATGAAAAGTCATTAGTCGTTATAGAACCAGAGGAGGAAGTGCATATTAATTTTGTTGAAAAGGTACCCGTTTACCCAGGATGCGAAAGTGCTAATAGTAATGATCAGCGTAAAAAATGTATGTCTAATAAATTAGCTAAATTAATTAAGAAAAAATTTGATAGAAATTTAGGTACTGAGCTTGGTTTAAGAGAAGGTGTGCAACGTATATATGTTAATTTCAGAATAAATAAATCTGGAATTGTTGAGATTATGAGTACACGTGCACCGCATAAGGATTTAGAAAAAGAAGCAAATCGTGTGGTGGATAAAGTGCCACAAATGAAACCAGGGGAGCAAGGTGGTGAGCCAGTTTCTGTTTTGTATTCTTTACCAATAATTTTCGAAGTAAAATATTAAGTTAAAATCAGTAATATTTAAAGTCGTTATCTTTTTTAGATAACGACTTTTTCAGTTTTAAAGCGTTAATAAAAAGCAGTATCTTTCGGCTAAATTTAAACTTCCAACTAAATATGAAAACTTTCATTTTAGGTCTATTTATAATGTTTTCAACGTTGTCTTATGGACAAGATACAACTGTATATCAAGTGTCTCCTCGTTTTGAAAATTGTCAAGAAACGGATTTAAAGCAATTAGATCATTGTTTTAATCAAGAAGTATATAAAGCTTTATATGCTCAGTTTAATTTGCCAGAATCAGTTAAGGCGGATTACATTGGAGAAATAGCAGTTATTTTTGAAGTTACTAAAGATGGTCTTTTTAAAACTATTTATGTTGATGCTCAGAATTCAGCTTTAAAAAAAGAGACGTCTCGTGTGTTTTCTGCTTTTCCTAAAATAAAACCTGCTACATATAATGGTAATCCAACGTTTAAGCAATATAGTATGACGTTGTATTTTCCATTAAATGAAAATAACATACCAAGTAATGTTATTGTTACTTCGGCTACGACCGATACCGATATGATTGTTAACCCAATTGAAGAATTGACAGTATTGCAACAAAAAGCAAAACAAGAGTTTGATAGTGTTCAAAAATCATTAGTTAAATACACAAACAAAGCATATAAAAGTCAGGTTAATGTTCCGTTTTCTCATGAAAATTATTCAAGATTTGATCAAGACGTTAATAGAATAGGTACTAATAATCATACAGCTTCAAAACCGTACAGGTATGAAGAGGTGTCTAATTATTATGATTTTGAGGACGAAAATGAGGCGCTTCAGAGGACATCTCAGTCATGGGCTGGGCGTAAGTTATGGAACGAGCATTTGGTGCAGTTAGAAAGTAAAGACTATTGGTTAACTATAGATCCGATTTTAGATTTACAATTAGGGAAAGATACAGATGCCGATTTTAGTTACACTTACAATAATACACGTGGGGCTTACATTCAAGGAGGGTTGGGTAACAAGCTTAGTTTTTCTGCATCGGTTTACGAAAGTCAAGGTCGTTTTGCACAATATTATAATCAATATGCAGAAAGTTTAAAAGCATTTGGTCCTGATCCAGCAATTATTCCTGGTCGTGGAATTGCAAAACGATTTAAGGAAGATGCCTATGATTATCCTGTTGCCGAAGCTTATTTGTCTTATTCTCCAGCTAAGTTTTTAAATATTCAATTTGGACACGGTAAACAGTTTATTGGAGATGGTTATAGAAGTTTATTGCAAAGTGACGTGTCTAGTCCATATCCATATTTAAAATTGAATACTAAATTTTGGAATATTAAATACACCAATACTTGGACGTGGCTAAAGGATGTACGCGATGATGTTACACTTGATAAAGCTTTTAGAACAAAATATATTGCCAACCATTACTTAAGTTGGAACGTTACTAAGCGATTTAATTTAGGTTTATTTGAATCTGTAATTTGGGAAAATAGTAATGATCGTGGTTTTGATATTAATTATTTAAATCCGTTAATCTTTTTTAGAGCTATAGAATTTGAAACTGGTCAAGGTGCAGGAAATGCTATTTTAGGAGCATCAGGGAAATATAAATTAAGTGATAATGCTAACGTATATGGTCAATTTATTTTAGACGAATTTTCGTTAAGCGATGTTACAGGGGGTAATAAAAGTTGGAAAAACAAATATGGGTTTCAGTTAGGCGCAAAATGGTACAATGCATTTAAGACGAAAAATCTAATGCTTCAAGCAGAATATAACCAAGTCAGACCATATACGTATTCTCACAACACCATTGTTTTAAACTATGCGCATAACAATCAGCCCATGGCTCATCTTTGGGGCGCAAACTTTAGAGAGTTAGTATTAATTGGGCGTTATCAAAAAGAACGTTGGTTTGGAGAAGCTAAGATGATTGCAGGGATAAGAGGTTTTGATGTAAACGACGGAACTGATAATTTTAGTTACGGTGGAGATATTTATAGAAATTATAATGACAGACCTTTTGATACAGGTGTTACTATAGGCCAAGGTATAAAAACAACTACCTTAAATGCGAGTGCTCAATTGGGGTATTTAGTTAATCCGGCTTCTAATTTAAAAGCATTTGTTAATTTAAGTTACCGTAACTATAATCCAGAAGCAGAAACCCCTTCGGTTTTAAATAATAGTACGGTTTGGATTAATTTTGGTGTCAGAACTGATTTGTTCAATTGGTATTTTGATATGTAAATCAAGGATATCCATTACACTATAAAAACCTTGCGCTTTTTTTATGCTAAATAGTCAATTAGCAGTATCTTTGCATCAGCAAAAAAAATAGCGTTGGTTTGAGTACAACAGCAACACCCACAATAAAACATACAGTTATATCAGATTTTAAAGAAATCACAAAGATGCGCTTGTCTTTAAGTGTCGTGTTTTCGTCAGTTGCTGGTTATTTTTTAGGAGCAGATACCATTAGTTTAAAAATTGTTTTACTTCTATCTCTAGGAGGTTATTTTATGGTTGGTGCTAGTAATGCATTTAATCAAATTATCGAAAAAGATTTAGATGCTTTAATGCATCGTACGCAAAACAGACCAGTTGCTTCTGGACGCATGACAGTAAATACGGCATTTGCAATTGCATGTATATTTACCATTTTAGGGATTGCAATTTTATATACTATTAATGCGCAGACAGCCATGTTTGGTGCAATATCAATATTTTTATACACTAGTGTTTATACGCCATTAAAAACAAAAACACCATTATCTGTTTTTGTTGGAGCTATTCCGGGAGCTATTCCTTTTATGTTAGGTTGGGTTGCAGCAACGGATGATTTTGGTATTGAGTCTGGAACATTATTTGCTTTACAATTTTTCTGGCAATTCCCGCATTTTTGGGCAATTGGATGGTTTTTATTTGAAGACTATAAACGTGGTGGCTTTTTTATGTTACCAACAGGAAAACAAGATAAAGGGACTGCAATACAAGTGTTGTTATATACTATTTGGACTATTTTAGTGTCAATTGTACCAGTGTTTGGTGTAACGGGACAACTAAAGTTATCTGTAGTAGCAGCAATTATTGTGTTTGGTTTAGGCTTGATGATGTTGTTTTATGCTATTAAACTGTATAAAAACATGACTGAAAAAGCAGCAAAACAATTAATGCTGTCAAGTGTATTATACATTACATTAATACAAATTGTATATGTAATTGATAAATTTATAAGATAAAATGGATTTAACTCAAGGGACTTTAGAAGAGAAAACTGGACGTGCAAAAAAAATGATGCTTTACTTTGGTATAGCGTCTTTAATCATGTCTTTTGCAGGATGGACAAGTGCTTTTATTGTAAGTAGCTCTAGACCAGATTGGCTTCAGGGTTTTACAATGCCACAGCCATTTTGGATAAGCATTATTATTATGATTGTTAGTAGTCTAACATTTATGGCAGCTAAAAAAGCGCTATTAAATGGTAATAAGGGATTAACTACTGCAATGTTGATTACTACATTTTTATTAGGATTATTTTTTGTGTACAATCAATTTAGAGGATTTAATCAGATAATCGATTTAGGTTATAATTTTACAGGACCAACAAGTAACATTACCGTAACGTATATTTACTTAATTGCAGTAGTGCATATTGTACATGTTGTAGTTGGGTTGATACCTGTTTTGGTTGTGTTAGTCAATCACTTACGTGGAATATATTCCGCAGAAAACATTGTTGGATTTGAGTTAGCTTTAACCTTTTGGCACTTCGTAGATTTGCTTTGGATTTATCTATTTTTCTTCCTATACTTTTTTCTAAACTAAATAAAATAGATACAATAAGGCCAAAAAGCTTATTTAGATAGTATAAAATTAGAGTTTGCTATTTTTTTAACTGAATAAATTGATTATTTTTGTGCCACATTTTAACAACTAATTTAACACTATGAATACTACAGTTGCAACTACTGATACAGATGGAAAGACTTGGGGAGGTGGTAATGAACCGCTAAAAGCAAGTTATGGTAAGATGATGATGTGGTTTTTTATCGTATCAGATGCATTAACATTCTCAGGTTTTTTAGCAGCCTACGGTTTTTCAAGATTCAAATTTATTGATGCTTGGCCAATTGCAGATGAAGTTTTTACGCACATACCATTTTTTCATGGAAACTATCCAATGATTTATGTAGCGTTTATGACCTTTGTTTTAATTATGTCTTCCGTAACAATGGTTTTGGCTGTTGATGCTGGACATCACATGAATAAGAAAAAAGTAACATGGTACATGTTTCTTACTATTATAGGTGGTATAATATTCGTTGGTTCTCAAGCTTGGGAATGGAATACTTTTATTAAAGGAGATTTTGGTGCTGTACAAACTAAAGGTGGTAACATCTTACAGTTTGGAGAGTATGTAACCGTAGATGGCGAAAAAACATTTAAACGTGTCGCTATTTCAGATTTTACTACTGCTGGACATACGGAAAGAGTAGCGCATGAAGGTAAAAACGGATTATGGTTTATTGGAGAAGGTACGTTGCCTGTTTACCAAGTGTCAGACGTTGTTAAAGGGATGGAGGCTAACACTGATGTTTTAGTTAGAACTCAAATACTTAATGAAGAGGGAGAGAAGACTATCTTATCGAGAGCAGAATCTTTAAAGCAAATAAAAAATAACGGTAAAGCTGTTGTGCAAGGTGCAAACCTTCAAGTTAACGAATACGGTTCACCATTATTCGCAGATTTCTTTTTCTTCATAACAGGATTTCACGGGTTTCACGTTGTATCGGGTATTGTTTTAAACATCATTATTTTCTTTAATGTAGTTTTAGGAACATACGAAAGACGTAAGAGTTACGAAATGGTTGAGAAAGTTGGACTTTACTGGCACTTTGTAGATTTAGTATGGGTATTTGTATTTACATTCTTCTACCTAGTTTAATAAAAATAGAAAAGACATATCATGGCAGACGCACATAAATTAGAAATATTTAGAGGTTTAGTAAAGTTTAAATCTAACACTCAAAAAATCTGGGGAGTATTAATCTTATTATCTATTATTACAGCTGTAGAGGTTGTATTAGGTATCTATAAGCCATCATGGGGAGCTAGTATGGTTTTAGGGATGAAACTATTAAACTGGATCTTTATTATACTTACAATAGTAAAAGCATATTATATCACTTGGGACTTCATGCACATGCGTGATGAATTACCAGGATTAAGACGTGCGGTAGTATGGACAGCTATTTTCCTGATCTGTTACTTAGTCTTTATCTTATTACAAGAAGGTGGTTACGTTTTTGACGTATATGACAGAGGATTTATCAAAAGAGATTTCTAAATTGAAATCAATATAATATATAGTTAAAAAGGTGGTTTATTAAAGCCACCTTTTTTATTTTTGTATTTTAAAAAACACCGCAAGTATTATGGACAAAAAGAATGTAAAAAAAGGTATTGTTTTAAGTGTTTTGTTTTTTCTTCCTGTTATCTTTTTATTGTTTTTGTATCCATCTACAAACAATTACAATCCATTAGAAGTAGTTAAAAATAATGTGTTAGACATTCAAAATTTAACTTCAGCAAATACAGATGTTCAATTAGAAGATTATATTACTGTATTAACTTTTTTAGGTAAAGATCCAGAAGCCTTAGTTGTAGAGTGTTCTAATTTAAAAGAATTGATTTACGATAAGTTTCAAGGTTTCAAAAAATTTCAAGTTATTTCTCTGGTGTCTAAAGATGCAGAAGAAGCTGCCTCTAGGCTAAGAAAAGAGTTGACTAAATACGGGGAGCTTAAGTATTGGAAGTTTGTTCAGTTAGATGATTCTGATACCAGAAAAATGTTTAATAGTTTACGCACTAGTGAGGTGTTAGATTTTAACTTAGCCACAAGCAAAGCTTTTATAATTGATAAAGAACTAAACCAACGTGGACGTCTAGATAGTCGTACTAAAATTGAAAAGGAAAAAGGGAGAGAAGCTTATCCGCTTACAGCATATAATGCATCAGAAGTATCAGAGCTTAAAAATATAATGGGTGCTGATGATTTACGTGTGTTGTTTACAGAGTATAGACAAAAACGTAAAGGTGAGTTTAACTCAGCTTCAAGACGTGCAGACGATTTAAAAGGAGACACAAAATAATATAGGGACAATGAGCAAAAAAGCAAATTATTCGTACATAGGGATTTCATTTATTATTTTATTATTTGGTATTATTTTCGTGCCAAGAATAATAGAACGCATAAATAGTGGCGATATTAGTCGCACTGATGAGAGTAGAAGTGAAGGCTTGGTTGTTAATGGTAAGAAAGCAGTTAAAGGTAAATCTGATTTAGAGTATTTGATTATTGACGGACAACGTAAAAAAGTCCCTGAATTTAGTTTTACGGATCAAGATGGTAAAACCATTACTAATAAGGACTATTTAGGGCAAGTGTATGTTGTTGATTTCTTTTTTACAACGTGTCCAACGATTTGTCCTAGAATGAGTAAAAACTTGGCTCTTATTCAAGATGTATTTAAAGATAACTCAGAATTTGGTATTGCATCATTTAGTATTAATCCAGAAAATGATACACCAGAAGTTTTAAAAACATACGCTGCAGATTACGGCGTAACTAGTGCTAATTGGCATTTATTGACTGGTGCAAAAGAAGCTATTTATAAGTTATCAAATATTGGATTTAATATTTTTGTTAATATCGAAAATTTTGAGCATTCAGGAGATTTTGCCTTAGTAGATAAAGAAGGTTATTTGCGTTCTAGAAAGGACGGTTTTGGTAATCCAAAAATCTTTTACAAAGGTGTGATAAGTGAACAAGAAAAAGTTGATGAAGATGGTAATGAACAAGAAATTACAGCTTTAAAACAAGACATTGCAAAATTATTAAACGAGTAAACTGTTACGTTATTCTGACTATTTTCAGGATTCCCTAAACTTATAGATATGGCTAATTTAGAAAACATACAAAACGAAAAAAAATATAATAAGTGGATTGTTGCATTGTCAATAGTAATTCCAATTGCGGTTGCGGTTCTATTTAATGTAAAATTAAGCGATTTTGGGTTTAATGTAGCGCCTCTAACTTTTTTGCCTCCTATATATGCTGCTATTAACGGTTTAACAGCAATCCTTTTAGTGCTTGCATTTTTAGCTATTAAAAAGAAGAACATCGTGCTTCATAAAAAATTAATGACAACCGCAATTGGTTGTTCTGTCGTTTTTTTACTAATGTATGTAGCGTATCACATGACTAGCGATTCTACTAAATTTGGTGGAGAAGGAGCTATTAGAAGCGTTTATTTTATTATTTTAATAACACATATTGCATTATCTATTGTTGTTATTCCATTTGTGTTAATAACGTATGTAAGAGCAATTACAAATAATATAGAACGTCATAAAAAAATAGCCAGAATAACTTTTCCTTTGTGGTTATATGTAGCAGTAACAGGTGTTATTGTGTATTTAATGATTTCGCCTTATTATATTTAAAATGAAAACTAAAATTTTAAGTCTTGTGTTTATTCTAACAGCTGTTCTTACTAGTTCAGCACAATGTGCTATGTGTAGAGCTGTTTTAGAAAACGAAGATGGTCAGAAGGCTGCTAAAGGTATAAATGACGGTATTGTTTACTTAATGTCTATTCCATACATATTAGTTTTTGGTTTAGGTTTCTTTATATATTGGAAGTATTTTAGGACTAAAAAGCAATAGTTACAGCTCAAAATCAACATTTAACATAAATTTTCGATAAATGTTGTAACAAATTCCATCCTTTGTAGTCTAATTGATATTGAGTTACTAATCAATCAAAAAACCATCATTATGCTCAAAATAAACAAACTGCACAAGTCGTATCCAATTGGCGATTCTAGTCTTCATGTTTTAAAAGGAATAGACTTATCTGTTGAAGAAGGAGAAATGGTGGCAATCATGGGGTCTTCTGGTTCAGGGAAATCAACATTACTAAATATTATAGGAATGTTAGATGAAGCTGATGAAGGGGAATACATTTTAGATAATGTACCCATCAAAGATCTTACTGAGAAAAAAGCAGCCATTTATAGAAATAAGTTTTTAGGATTTATCTTTCAATCTTTCAATTTAATAAATTACAAAAACGCTTTAGATAATGTGGCTTTACCATTGTATTATCAAGGTTTAAAGCGAAAAGAACGTATTGAAACAGCTTTGTTTCACTTAGAAAAAGTAGGTTTAAAAGATTGGGCGCACCACTTACCAAAAGAGTTGTCTGGAGGTCAAAAACAACGTGTCGCTATTGCAAGAGCATTGGCAGCAAATCCTAAATTATTATTGGCTGATGAGCCAACAGGAGCTTTAGATACAAAAACCTCTCATGAGATTATGGCTTTTATCCAATCTTTAAACGATGAAGGCAAAACAATCTTAATGGTAACGCATGAGGAGGATATTGCAAGCATGTGTAAACGTATTGTACGTTTAAAAGATGGTGTAATAATGGAAGACGCTTTTGTAGAACAAGTAAGAGCTTCGGAATATGTTTGATAGAGACCTTTGGCGCGAGATTTTTCAAAGTATTAACATGAATAAAACCAGAACGTTGTTATCTGGTTTTACAGTAACCTTTGCTATTTTGTTATTTGCGTTGCTTTTTGGTATTACAAATGGATTATTAAATACGTTTGATAGTGCTTTTGTAGACGATGCTAAAAACTCAATATTCATTAATTCAGGAAGAACTTCAAAAGCCAGTAACGGTTTGCAAGCAGGACGACAAATTCAGTTTGAAAATAAGGATCAAAAATGGATAGAAGAGGAGTTTGACGGGAAAGTACAATACATTACTTCAAGAATTTATATAAACGTTACTGCTACTTTTAGAAACGAAAAAAGTAGTTACAGTGTTCGTGCGGTAAACCCTGATCATCAGTTTTTAGAAAATACTAAAGTTACTTATGGTCGTTATATAAATGAGTCTGATATTAAAAACAAAACTAAAGTGGTTGTTATTGGTCGTTTAGTGGAGGAGGATTTGTTTCTAAAAACTACAGCGATTGGAAAATATGTAAACCTTAACGGAATACAATATAAAGTTGTTGGTATTTTTGAAGATGATGGTGGAGATAATGAGGAACGTTACATTTATATGCCTGTATCTACAGCGCAACAAATTTATGGTAACAATGACCATATAGATCAAATTAACTTGACTTATAATCCAGATATGGATTTTGATGCGGCTATTGGTTTTAGTAATCTATTGACAAGAAAACTTAAAGACCGTTTTATGGTGTCTCAAAATGACCAACGTGCCATTAGAGTACGTAATTTGGCTAACGAATCTAAAGCGGTAGACCAAATGACTTTTATTTTAGGGATTCTAGTATTGGTTATTGGTTTTGGTACTTTAATAGCCGGAATTGTTGGGATTAGTAATATCATGATTTTTATAGTAAAAGAACGTACTAAAGAAATAGGAATACGTAAAGCTTTAGGAGCTTCGCCTAGTTCTATTGTCTTGATCATCCTTTTAGAATCTATTTTAATTACCATTATAGCTGGGTTTTTAGGCTTGTTTTTAGGTATGGGAATCTTAGAGTTAATAGGTCCTAGTTTAGAAGACTATTTTATAAAGGACCCTTATGTTAGTATAAACCTTGTAATTGGCGCAACATTCACGCTTATTATTGCAGGAGGTTTAGCAGGTTATTTACCAGCTAAAAAAGCATCGAAAATTAAACCAATTATAGCACTAAGAAACGATTAACTATGCGATTTTTATTAGAGAGAGATACTTGGCAGGAGGTTTTTGATAGTTTGGGTAAAAACAAACTTCGAACCGCATTAACTATGGTTGGTGTTTGGTGGGGAATTTTATTACTTATCGTTTTATTAGGGTCTGCACGTGGGATTGAAAACTCATTCAATAGATTGTTTGGTAGTTTTGCTACTAACAGTGTGTTTGTGTGGGCACAAAGTACAAGTAAACCCTTTAAAGGCTTTCAAGAAGGTAGGCAAGTGCAACTTAAAATAACAGATGCAAAAAAAATTGAAGATAACGTAGAAGGCATTGAGTTTGTGGTGCCTAGAAATAGAAACCAAGCGTTGGTTATTCATGATTTTCTGTCTGGAAATTTTAGTGTAAGTGGTGATTATCCATTGCTTGATCAGGTTCAGAAAAAGAAAATGATTCAAGGTCGTTTTATTAATCAAACGGATATTGACGAAAACAGGAAAGTGGTGGCTATTTCGGAAGAAATATACAAACAACTTTTTGAGAAAGATGCCGAAATGATTGGGGAGTACATTCAGCTTAATGGAATGAATTTTAAGATCGTCGGTATGTTTGAAACGGGAGGTAATATGGGACCGTCGGATGACATGAATATTCCGTTTACCACTTTTCAGCAAATCTATAATATGGGAGGTAATATTGGTTGGATGATGATTACTGGTAAACCTGAATATGATATTTCTCAAATTGAAGCAGATGCCAAATTGATTTTAAGAAACTTAAATAAAGTCCATCCCGAAGATAATCGTGCGTTTGGTAGTTTTAACCTTGGTAAAGAGTTTGAGAAAATTACTGGGTTTTTAACAGGGATGCAGTTTCTAACATGGTTTGTTGGTATTGCAACATTGTTTGCAGGTGTATTTGCTATTGGAAACATCTTATTGATAACCGTTAGAGAACGTACAAAAGAGATAGGGGTGCGTCGGGCACTTGGTGCAACACCTTTTGAGATAAAAAGACAAGTAGTATTAGAAGCTGTGTTTATTACATTAATAGCCGGTTTAATAGGTATTATTACTGGAGGATTGATTTTGATGTTAGTAGATAGCCTCTTTGGTCAAGGTCCAGAAGCGGTGTTGGTAAATGCATCAGTATCCATATCCATAGTTTTTATAGCATTAACAATTTTAATAGTTTTAGGAACATTAATAGGATTAATACCAGCATTTAAAGCAACAAGTATTAAGCCAATCGATGCCTTAAGAGAAGAGTAATTTAAGTAGTATAACAAACCAATAAATATATAAAGTCAACCAAGAAAACTATAAATAAAATGAAAAAAACAATAAAAATAATTGTAATTCTTGCTTTGGTAATAGCACTTGTCATGGTGTTAAAGTATTTTAAAGATTCTAGTTCAAAATCGGTTGAAGATTTTAAAACTGCAACACCTTTTTATACTTCAATTAATACTAAAACTGTTGCCACAGGTAAATTAAATCCTGAGGAAGAAGTAGAACTTAAACCGCAGATATCAGGGATTATTGACAAAATCCTTGTAGAAGAAGGAGATGTTGTTAAAAAAGGAGATGTTATCGCTAAGATTAGGGTTGTGCCTAACGAGCAGAGTTTAGTAGGAGCAAGTAGTCAAATTTCTAGTGCTAAATTGTCTTACAATAATTCTAAAACAATATACGATCGTAATAAAACCTTATTTGATAAAGGTGTAGTTTCAAGACAAGATTTTGAGAACAGCGAGTTGGCTTTAAATCAAGCGCAAGAGACGTTAAGTCAAGCACAAAATAATTATCAAATTATTAAAAGAGGATCGTTGTCTGGTGGTGGATCTGCCAATACTAATATTATAGCACTTATACCTGGTACTGTACTAGAAATTCCTGTACGTGAAGGGGACCAAGTCATTGAAAGTAATAATTTTAATGCTGGGACAACTATTGCGACTATTGCAGACATGAGTAAGATGATTTTTGAAGGTAAAGTAGACGAAGCAGAAGTTGGTAAGTTAGAGGAAGGTAAAGACATTAAAGTTATCTTAGGTGCCATTAACGAAAAAGTGTTTCCAGCAAAATTAACCTTTGTAGCGCCTAAAGGTATGGAGGAAAATGGAGCAGTTCAATTTACTATAAAAGCAGATGTAACTGTGGAGCCATCAACTAAAATTAGAGCTGGTTATAGTGCTAATGCTGAAATAGAAATGGAAAGCAGAGATAGTACTTTGGTTATAAAAGAATCTTTACTACAGTTTAATAGAATTACTGAAAAGCCATTTGTTGAAATTGAAAAGGAAGATGGTAAATTTGAAAAGAAAGATGTAGAATTAGGATTGTCTGATGGGATTAATGTCGAAATCAAGGATGGTGTTGAAGAAGGTGATAAAATCAAAGTTTGGAATAAAGCATCAAAAGAAGATAACGATGAAGACGAAGACTAATATGAAACAGATAACGTATTTATTTTTGCTGTTAATAGGTTTTTCAGCAACAGCGCAAGAAAAAAAATGGACATTACAAGAGTGTGTAACGCACGCTCTAGAGAATAATATATCAGTTTTACAAGGTCAAAACACGTTGTTATCAAATGAGCAAGACATCATTGCTTCAAAAGGACAGTTTTTACCAACGGTAAGTGGTAGTGCAGGACATAGTTTGTCTTTAGGTAACACAGAGATATTTCCGGGACAATTTGTTGATAGAACATCTAATAGTACAAGTTTTAGTGTGTCTGCTAACCAAACAGTGTTTAACGGATTTAGGTTAACTAATTTATACAAGCAGTCTCAATTAAGTTTAGAGACTAATAGATTAGAATTGAATAGAATTAAGGATGATATATCTTTAAATGTAGTTAATGCTTATTTAAATGTATTGTTTAATATCGAAAATCTTGAAATCGCTGAAGCACAGTATGGATTTACAGAAAAACAGTTAAAACAGGTACAAGATTTAGTGGACGCAGGTGTGCAACCTCAAGCTAATATTTATGATGCACAAGCAACTTTAAGTAGAGATTTACAAAGTGTAACTGTGGCTCAGAATAATTATGATATTTCATTATTAACGTTATCTCAACTATTACAAGTGCCTTATAAAGGTTTTGATGTCCAGGTAATTGAGGTTAATGATCCGTCTGCAGAATTAATGTATGATGATGCTACCCCTATTGTAGCGTATGCATTGGCTAATAGATATGAGGTTAAAGTTGCTGAAAAGAATATTGAAAATGCAGAATTGTCTACAGATATTTCAAAAAGTGGATTTTTACCATTTATTTCAGTAGGTTACGGGTTTGGATCTAATGTGTTTTATACTAACTTAATTCAAACTGAAAACACGTTTTTTAATCAGTTAAACGATCAGAAAGCGCATAGTTTTAGATTAAACATTAGCATTCCGATTTTTTCTCAATTTCAGAATAAAACCAATGTTGCTAAAGCAAAAATACAAGAAGAGAATGCTAAGTTAAGTTTAGTGCAAACTAAATTGTCTTTAGAGGCTAATGTGCAACGTGCATTTACAGATGCAAAAGCAGCTTTTAGATCTTATGAAGCAGCTAAAGTAAGCCTTGAAGCGCAGAATATTGCATTTCAAAATGCACAAGAGCGTTATAATATTGGAGCTATGAACGCATTTGATATAGAGCAAACAAGACTGCGTCTAGTAAACGCTGAAGCGTCTTTAGTAAATGCTAAATATGATTTTATTTTTAAAACAAAAGTGCTAGATTTTTATCTAGGTAAACCAATAACAGAATAAAAGTGGCGTATATATTAAATATAGAAACTTCAACTACAAACTGCTCAGTCTCTCTTTCTAATAAAGGGGAGACTTTGGTGTTAAAAGAAGATTATGGTAATGGGTATTCTCATGCAGAAAAACTGCATGTCTATATTGAGGCTGTTTTAAAGGAAGCAAATATTACTTCAAGTCAATTAGAAGCTATTGCGGTAAGTAAAGGTCCAGGGTCTTATACTGGTTTACGTATTGGTGTTTCGGCAGCAAAAGGATTGGCCTACGCTTTAAAGATCCCCTTAATATCAATATCTACTCTAGAAGCATTAGCGCATCAAGTAAGTGCTGATTCAGGTTGTATTGTACCTATGCTTGACGCTAGACGATTAGAAGTCTATTCTGCTATATTTGATAAAGATTATAATGTAGTAAGAGCCATAGAAGCTCAGATATTGAATGAAAGTGCTTTTGAGAAAGAGCTAGCTTCCGGTAAGGTTTACTTTGTTGGAGACGGTGTAGAGAAAACAAAAATACTTTTAAATAGCCCTAATGCTATTTTCATTGAAAACAAGTTGCCGTCTGCAGATCAAATGAGCGCTTTAAGTTTTAATAAGTATAAAAAAAGCGACATCGAAGATGTCGCCTATTTTGAGCCTTATTATTTAAAAGATTTTGTTGCAATAAAATCTAAGAAATAAATTATTACTTGCTATCTTTTCTAAGTTTTTCAATATGTTTGAAAACCTTTATAAGATCTTCCTCTTTTTTTAATTTGATTTTTTCACTTTTAATAAAGCTTAAAATCGCTTCTTTTTCTTGAGGAAATAAATTAGCAAATTCTTTGTTTTTTTTCGGAATTTTGTTAGCAGTTAAATCATTTACTTTTACATAATACTCATCACTACTTTTTACATATTTAGCTGGTTTATCTTTATGATATGTTGTTTTAGCAATTTCTTTTTCTTTTACAAAAACTGTTTGTTTTTTTAATAGAAAAAAATCACCGCTAGTATTTAACACCTCGAAGAATCCAGTCTTAATATTCTCTTTATCGTCTACATACTTGGAATTGATATAATTTTCTCCCGTCAGCATAGTTACAATTATGGTACCTCCATATTTATTTAAAGCATACGACGTATTATTTGCTCCTTGCACCTCTATATCATCATTATAAGCATTGTATCTTACGTTGAATAATATATTAGGATGCGTAGATAATTTTGCCTGTTGATAATTTTCGTAAATGTATTTAGAACCTTCGATATTTGGGTTCTCCTCTCTTTCTGCTGTATTCATTCCCATGTCACGACTAAAAGTACGTTCTGGTATAAGAACAACTTGTTGTGAAATAGCCTGAAAGCTAAAAAGAGAAACAATACCGGTTAATAATAAAATTGATTTTCTCATAATTATTGGTTTAAGTTAATATATATAGTTAGCATCAAGAATTATACCGTTATATTAAATAACTAGCTTTATTTTTGTATTTCTACAGCATGAGGATAAGGTATTTCTATTCCTGCAGCATCTAATGCTTCTTTTGTTTTTTCAGTTGTTTCAAAATAAACAGCCCAATAGTCTTCTGCTTTACACCAAGGTCTAACCGCGAAATTAACAGAGCTATCTGCTAATTCCATTACGTTTACGGTAGGTTCAGGCGTATTTAATACTTTAGGGTTGTCTTTTAAAACTTGCATTAATACAGATTTTGTTTGCTTAATGTCAGAGTCATAACCAACACCAAAGACTAAGTCTACACGTCTTGTGCCTTCAGTAGAAAAATTAATGATATTACCATTTGATAAAGAACCATTAGGTATTATAATTTCTCTATTTGATAGACCTGTTAATTTAGTAGTAAAGATTTGTATTTCTTTAACAACACCAACTTCACCTTGAGCTTCAATTAAATCACCAATTTTAAAAGGCTTAAACAACATGATTAAAACACCTCCTGCAAAATTACCTAATGATCCTTGTAGAGCAAGTCCAATGGCTAAACCAGCTGCAGCTAGAATTGCGGCAAAAGAAGTTGTTTCAACACCTAAGGTACCTAATACAACTACAATTAATACGATTTTTAATACCCAGTTAAGTAGGTTTAATAGAAATTTTTGAAGACTTTCATCATAATTTTTTAAAAGCATTAATTTTTTTAAAGCTTTAGTAATTTGCTTAATAACAAAAGCTCCAATAATCCATATTGCAATTGCAGCTAATAATTTAGGCGCATAGTCTATAATAACTTGCGTGCCCTTATCAATCCATTTTTGTAAATTCATTCTGTATATTCTTAGTTTTGAGCAAATATAGATATAAATGAGAAAATCTTAGTTTTAGGTAGGATAACTTTAACTTTACTTGTTATACTGTTAACTATCATAATATAGTCTTGACTATTTGTCTAAACTATTAAGTTTTAATATCCTTTTTTGATTAGTTAAATGACTTAGTAATCAGATTTTTTAGTCATTATTTTAGTATACTTGTAATGTAATACTTTGTTAAACCCTCTTATATAAAGAAATGAAGAAATTTCTACTAATTATTGCTTTTTTTGGAGCTCTTTTTACTGCACACTCTCAAGATGTAGTTATGCAAAACGGAACATTTACCCAATGTTCAGGTGTTTTTTCTGATTCAGGAGGGGTGACTTCTAATTATTCAGATGGAGAAAATTTTGTTATTACTTTTTGTCCGGACAGTGTGGATCAGTTTGTTCAATTAGAGTTTACAGCGTTTAGCACACAATTGGTAGCGGATGTTATGACTATTTATGATGGAGATGATACTTCGGGTGCTGTTTTAGGAACCTTCTCTGGAGGGACTACTAATCCGGGAACTATTTCGGCATCGCCAACAAGTACTACAGGGTGCATAACAATTTCATTTGTTTCGGATGCAGCTGCAAATACTAATACAACAGGATGGTCGGCAAATATTTCTTGTTTACAATCTTGTCAGACAATAACACCAACTATTGATACTACAAACCCAGTTGCTGATACTACAGGAGTTGTTCAAGTTGCTTTAGGTGGCGTGGTTAGTTTTGATGGAAGTGCTACTTTTTCTGATGATAATACAGGTGCTATTTACAGTTGGAATTTCGGAGATGGTTTTACAGATTTAGGAGAATCAGTAGCTCACACATTTAATAGTTTGGGTCTTTATACAGTAACTTTTACAGCAACGGATATCAATCCAACAGGGTGTTCTAGTTCTGACTCAATACAAGTTCAAGTTTTAAGTCCATATATAGATGTGGATCAAACCACTTATACTGTTCCAGAATTAGTAGAAGATGTTTTAATTAATAGTGCCTGTGCTAGTGTTTCAAATATAAACTGGAGTACAGGGACCAATTTTGGAGACGTTAATGGTATTGGGTATTTTACAGCTATTCCTGGTGCATTTGCTTTTGAGGCAGGTATTGTTTTAAACTCTGGAGATGCTATGGAAGCAGAGGGCCCTGAAACTGGTGTGCAAAGTAGTGGAGGAGGTTCTTGGCCTGGAGATAGTGATTTAGAAGCTGCTATTAATACTGATTTAGATGGTGTGGCAGGAGATGATTTACCTGCAGGTTTTTCAACAAATGCTTCTTATATTGAATTCGATTTTGTGCCAATAGCAAATAGTATAAGTTTTGATTTTTTGTTTGCTTCGGATGAGTATGGTGGTTTCCAATGTAGCTTTTCTGATGCATTTGCTTTTTTATTAACGGACTTAACAACTACAACAACAGTTAACCTTGCTATAGTGCCAGGTACAACAGATGTTGTTTCTGTATATACCGTAAGAGATAATGCTTTTGACCCTAGTTGTTCTTCAGAAAATCCTGCATTTTTTGATTCTTTTTATGGAGCAGGCGGACAACCAGCAGCAAATTCTCCAATTGATTTTAGAGGATACACTGTTGCTATGACTGCTTTTGCTAACGTAACGCCAAATAATAATTATAGAATTAAACTTGTAGTTGCCGATGATGGTGGAACTAGTGGAAATGATACAAGCTATAATTCGGCTGTTTTCCTAGGAGCAGGAACTTTCAATTTAGGAGGAGATTTAGGGGATGATGTTACAATAGGAGCTGGTACGGCAATTTGTAGTGGTGGAGTAATACCATTAGACACTAACCTACCAACTGCTTCTCATACTTGGTATTTAGATGGAGTTGTTATTCCTGGAGAAACATCGTCTACGTTGGATGCTATGGAATCGGGTGTTTATAGTGTAGATGTAGTGTTTTCTGCAACTTGTCAAGCATCAGACTCGGTTTTAATTGAATTTATTTCCGGTCCGACGGTACAAAATACAATTGATATTGTTGAGTGTGATAATGCTACAGGACCAATTAATTTTGATTTGACTGTAAATGACACAGAAGTAATTGGTGCGCAGACAGATGTATTTGTTAGTTATCATACACTTTTAGTAGATGCGCAAAACGATGCAAACCCTATTGTTGATCCTGCAAATTATGTTGGTTCTGGAGTATATCCTGAAACCATTTATGTTAGAATAGAAGATCTTGCTTCTCAAACGTGTTCAGATACAGAAGCGTTTACTTTAGATGTTATTACAACGGTATTAAACCAAGCTCCAGATCTGGAAGTCTGTGATGATTTATCCAATGATGGCGTTGAATTTTTTGATTTAGAATCTCAAACGGTTCCTGTTTTAGGTACTCAGCTAGCTACAGACTTTAATGTGACTTATCATAATTCTTTCGCAGATGCAGATGCAGATATCAATCCATTAACAAGTCCTTACAGTGGTAGTGATGGCGAATTTATTTTTGTAAGACTAGAAAGTGCTTCAGATGCTAATTGTTATTCTGCTAATCAATTACCAAATGGTGGTTTTACACTTATCGTGAATGCTAATGCAGTTGCGATACAGCCAATGGATTTGACGTCTTGTGATGACCCAACCGAAGATGGTTTTGAGGTGTTTGATTTAACAGCTCAAGAAACTACTATTTTAGGAGGACAAGATCCTTTAAATTATACGGTAACTTTTTATGAAGATATGGCAGATGTTATAACAGAAGCTAATCCAATTTTAAATCCGGGAGCTTATCAAAATACGACAGCTTCTCAGCAAACAATATATGTTAGAGTTAATGATAATAGCAATTCTACATGTTATGGCTCTACAACTTTTGATTTAATTGTAAATCCATTACCTACTGTGGCAATACCAACATCATTAACAATTTGTGACGATGGTACACCTGATGGATTAGCATCATTTAACTTAAGTCTTAAAAACAACGAAATAAGTGGTGGTAACCCTGCATACGCAGTAAGTTATTATTTAACACAAGCGGAAGCAGATTCAGGGACTAATGC
>NZ_FORM01000033.1 GCF_900114005.1 Olleya namhaensis | reverse complement strand
TGATAGCTTTTTTTTAGCCAGTGTTCATTTTTTGTTTTCATAAGTGACTGTAATTAATTGCTTAATTTTTAGTCAACCTATTTCAGGAAAATTCATTCTTCATATGTTGTACAACGTGATTGTGTATGGTTAGTTGCGTGATTTAAGGAACTAAGTTAGCAAATAAATCACAGATAGAATATTCCGCAGGAATGTTCGTAAGTAGGCTAGAAGCAAGCAATTAATTATACGCGGTGTTAGCAAACGTATTTTTTTCAATTACTCATTTCCGCTATAATTATTCTTTTAATATAATAATCGTTCAAGTCGACTTTATTCGCTAATATTCTTTTAGCTGTGAAATAAAACGGAATTATTCCAAAGTCGTTTCTGTCTGTTACAAATGAACTTAAAAATTCAGATTTGCTTGCAATTGAGTTAAGTGCCTTAATGTATTTTCCGTTATGATTTGTCCTAACAAAATTCATATACTTTTTTAAAATGGAATCTTTAGAAATCTCTTTTTCGTCAAAAGGCATTGTCATAGCGCCTTTTTCAAATGTTCCATCTGATTTTTTGCATTGAATTCTAGCTTTAACCAATAAAGTTTTATCATTCCAAGGATTTTTTTCAATCCAAGTAGAGTCGGCAACACAAAATATTTCTAGGCGTAATTGGCTCTTATTAAAGATATTTTTACTTTTTTCGGTTATCGCTAGAGAATTCTTAATTTTTCCATCACTTATTTCGGTTAGGAACTTTTTATAGGCATTTTCTATGTCCAAATTCGGATATTGAGTTTTTAGAAAACCATTCTCAAATTCAGAAACTAATAAGTTTAAAGTATTCGTGTTTTCAGTTCCTAAAACTTCATCAAATTCAGTTGGTTTAAGTTCAGTTTTTTTGTCTGAACAATTAAAAATTAAAAGAAGAATTATGAATATTTTGATGAATTTCATTGGTTGGTCATATGTTTGCTAACGTGATTGTGTATGGTTAGTTGCGTGGTTTAAGCACTAAAGTTAGTAAATAAAGCACAGATAGAACATTCCGCAGGAATGTTCGTAAGTAGGCTTAAAACAAGCAATTAATTATACGCGGTGTTAGGCTACGTTATTAATTCCGTTTCTTTTTTTCTTTTCTACCACAATAAATGTAAATCAAATCC
>NZ_FORM01000022.1 GCF_900114005.1 Olleya namhaensis | reverse complement strand
CCGTTGATCTCTTCTGCATCAGTTAATCCATCCATATCACAATCTGTTGTTGCTGTGATTACTTCTGTAATATCTGCTACGTTATACTCACAAGCGTCATTTGGATTTGTTCCATTTGTAACTTCTGTTCCGTCTAACACACCATCTCCATCTGTATCAGGATCTGTTGGGTCTGTTCCGTCATCTGTTGTTGGATCTCCATCTGGTCCGTTGATTTCTTCTGCATCAGTTAATCCATCCATATCACAATCTGTTGTTGCTGTGATTACTTCTGTAATATCTGCTACGTTATACTCACAAGCATCATTTGGATTTGTTCCATTTGTAACTTCTGTTCCGTCTAACACACCATCTCCATCTGTATCAGGATCTGTTGGGTCTGTACCGTCATCTGTTGTTGGATCTCCATCTGGTCCGTTGATCTCTTCTGCATCAGTTAATCCATCCATATCACAATCTGTTGTTGCTGTGATTACTTCTGTAATATCTGCTACGTTATACTCACAAGCGTCATTTGGATTTGTTCCATTTGTAACTTCTGTTCCGTCTAACACACCATCTCCATCTGTATCAGGATCTGTTGGGTCTGTTCCGTCATCTGTTGTTGGATCTCCATCTGGTCCGTTGATTTCTTCTGCATCAGTTAATCCATCCATATCACAATCTGTTGTTGCTGTGATTACTTCTGTAATATCTGATACGTTATACTCACAAGCATCATTTGGATTTGTTCCATTTGTAACTTCCACAGAGTCTAAAACACCATCTCCATCTGAATCCATATCTACTGGTGCAAATCCATCATCTGTTGTTGGGTTATCACCTTCTACTACAGTAATTGTTTCTGGATCTGAATCCGTTGTTGTTAATGTATCTGTAATTTCTGCTGGTAACGTTGTTTCGTCAACATCAACTACAGTATCTCCTACTGGAATGTCTGTTGCTTCCCAAATACCATCTGCATCTGTTGTTACTGTTGTTTCGTTTCCGTCAACATCTGTAATAACTACATCTACTCCTGCAATTCCTTCTTCTCCTGGATCTTGTACGCCATCTCCGTTGATGTCTTCAAATACAACTCCTGTTAAATCTCCTACTGCTGGTGCAAATCCGTCATCTGTTGTAGATGTTACTCCATCTACTACTGTAATTGTTTCTGGATCTGAATCTGTTGTTGTTAAAGTATCTGTAATATCTGCTGGTAATGTTGTTTCATCAACATCAACCTCTGCATCTCCTAATGGAAGATCCGTTGCTGACCATGAACCATCTGCTATTGTTGTTACTGTTGTTTCGTCTCCGTTAACATCCGTAATAACTACATCTACTCCTGCAATTCCTTCTTCGCCTGCATCTTGAACACCGTTATTGTTGGTGTCTTCAAATACAACTCCTGTTAATCCTGAAGTTACTGGTGCAAATCCATCATCTGTTGTTGGGTTATCTCCTTCTACTACAGTAATTGTTTCTGGATCTGAATCCGTTGTTGTTAATGTATCTGTAATTTCTGCTGGTAAAGTTGTTTCGTCAACATCAACTACAGTATCTCCTACTGGAATGTCTGTTGCTTCCCAAATACCATCTGCATCTGTTGTTACTGTTGTTTCGTTTCCGTCAACATCTGTAATAACTACATCTACTCCTGCAATTCCTTCTTCTCCTGGATCTTGAACTCCATCTCCGTTGATGTCTTCAAATACAACTCCTGTTAAATCTCCTACTGCTGGTGCAAATCCGTCATCTGTTGTAGATGTTACTCCGTCTACTACTGTGACTGTTTCTGGATCTGAATCTGTTGTTGTTAAAGTATCTGTAATATCAGCTGGTAATGTTGTCTCATCAACATCAACTACTGCATCTCCTAATGGAAGATCTGTTGCTGACCATGAACCATCTGCTATTGTTGTTACTGTTGTTTCGTCTCCGTTAACATCCGTAATAACTACATCTACTCCTGCAATTCCTTCTTCACCTGCATCTTGAACACCGTTATTGTTGGTGTCTTCAAATACAACTCCTGTTAAATCTCCTACTACTGGACTATTCTCAAAGTTGTTATCTGCATCAACTTCTCCTGCTGTTACTGTTACTGGAATACTTCCATCTGTTGTGTCTGTATTTGCTACAGTATCACTATCATCTGTTGTATCGCCATCAACTACTGTTGTATCTGCTGGTGTTGTTTGATCTATTGTATATTCTCCTACTGGTACATCTGTAAATTCGTATGTTCCATCAACTCCTGTTGTTACTGTTGGATCAACTGTTGCTGCATCGCCATCATCTAATGTTACTACGATTCCTGATACAGGATCGCCATTCTCATCTACGATTGTTCCGCTTACACTTCCTGGTGCTGGACTATTCTCAAA
>NZ_FORM01000002.1 GCF_900114005.1 Olleya namhaensis | reverse complement strand
TGAATGGTCTTTTCAAGTTTTCGTGTTGTATAAATTTGAGTGTAATTCATTCAGTATTTTCGTTTTCTGAGTGTTTTTGGCAGCTTACGTACAACTAGTTATATGGTGACTAAAGTAGTAAATATCCCTCAATTTTCACGGGATATGCGGAACTTTTGTTCCTGATTTTGGTTTTTCCTTAATAATTCTACAGCATTATCTAACGGGCTTGTTATATCTAATAAATCTTTTCTGGCTACGTGAGTGTAGATCATTGTGGTTTCTGGTCTGCTATGTCCTAATAACTCTTGTATGTGACGTAAACCTACACCTTGCTCTAATAAGTGTGTTGCATAGCTGTGTCTTAAAGTGTGCGGTGTTACAATGTAGTTGATTTTGGCAAGTTTGCTTGATTTGTGTAAAAATTTACGAACACTGCTAGATGTATATTTTCCTCCTTTTGGACCTTCTATTAAATAGAGTCTTGGTTTATAGGTCACCAAATAGTTTTCTAATAAAGGGAGTATGCTTTTTGCTATGCTAACAAATCGGTCCTTTCGTCCTTTGGCGTCTTTGATTAATATTTGATGTCTTTGGATGTGTAGGTGTTCTATTTTTAAATTTATTAGTTCGCTTATCCTTAAACCTCCCGAGTATAAAATGGCTAGAATTATACGGTGTTTTATGTTTTTTGTGTTTTGTAATAATAGTATCATTTCTTGATAGGATAATATTACAGGCAATTTTTTAGACTTTTTTGGTCTTGCTAATGTTATCTCGTTAATTTCTATTTTAGGATAAAATACAATAAACAGTTTTAGGGCGCTTATAAATTGACGTTGTGTGCTAATACTATAATTCCTTTTTATATAAATGGTTTCGATAAATAGTTCTACATCGCGATTGGTTAGTGTCTCAGTATCTTTCTCGTTATGATATTCTATAAAATCGGCTATTAGTTGTGTATAGGTGTTAACTGTACTTACACTATATCTTTTTCCTTTTAAGAATTTATAAAAATCATTTAAGATCTGCCTATTGTCTTTGCTTAGCTTTCTTATTCTTTTATCAGGATATTGATGTAGTGGCATACTAGTATCAAATACATCTTTAGCATTTATTGCGGTTAAATCTTCAAATTCTGAAAACAATAATTTTATGTTTTCGGGGTTGTTTTTAATATACCAGCTTTTTAGTGTTTGACTCCAATGTGCTTTCTTGATTTTTCTTAAAACAGCTATTATTGTATTGCTGTATTCGAAGCTTATTTTTATTTGATGTGTTTTTTTAAAGTAGATACGGCTTAGTGTGATCTCTGGAAGCTCTGGCATATGGCGTAGGTTTATTTCACTAAAAATAATAAAATAAATTGGCACAAAAAAAAAGCATCGCCAGTGCGATGCTTTTTAATTATTTGATTTGATGTTGTTTACGCTTTTTTAACGTCTGCACAACATGCTTTTTTACAATCTTTAGCACATGCCATTTTTTCGGCAGCTGTTTTGTTTGCACATTTTAATTTGCACGCTGCAGTTTTTGCAGCACAGTCAGCACAATCTTTTTTAGTACAGTCTTCTTTACACTTCATTGTGCATTCTTTTTTAGCAGGTGTAAATGCATCTACGGTATGCATGTCTTTTACTTTGTAAGCATCTGCTACGCTTGTTACTGTAGTTTCTAAAGCAGCTGGTGTTACTATAGCTTCGTCATATTCTACCATAGCTAATTCGCGATCAAAATCTACAGTTGCAGATTTTACACCTTCCATTTTAGCCATTTTTTTCTCGATAGTTTTTGCACAACCCATGGCGCAAGTCATTCCTTCAATTTTAAATTCGGCTTTAGCCAATTTAGCATTAGGGTTTATAGCTTTTTTTGCTGCTACTTCTGTTGTGCTTGCAGCTGCTGGTGCTGTCTTTACTTCTGGATTAGCATCGTTTTTACAACTAACTGCAAATACGCTTACTAACACTAGTACTAGTATGTGTTTAAATATTTTCATTTTGTATTGTATTTATTTATAATAATATAGATACAAAACTACTAATTTATATGCTTTATTGCCTTTAAAAATCGATTTTTGTACACTAAAACAATGCTATGCAGAGTAACAATTCTAAAAAATGGGTGTATTTACTGGTTTTGTCCTTGATTTGGGGTACCTCTTTTATTTTAATTAAAAAGGCGCTTTTAGGCTTAAGTGCTTATCAGTTAGGTGCTTTACGGACCTTAATTACGGGTTTGTTTTTGTTTGTAGTAGGTTATAAAAAGATAAAAACCATTAAAAAAGAGCATTGGAAATGGGTCGCGATATCCGGTGTTTTAGGATCGTTTATTCCTGCTTTTTTCTTTGCTATAGCTGAAACCGAAATTGATAGTGCTGTAGTATCTGTTTTGAATAGTTTAGTGCCATTAAATACGGTTTTGCTTGGTGCTGCTGTGTTTAAAATAGCAAGTAGTACTAGACAGGTTATTGGCGTGATAATTGGTTTTATTGGGACGTCTATTTTGATTTTGGAAGGTGCGGATTTAAATCCTAATCAAAATTATTTGTATGCTGGTTTTGTAATTGCATCAACAGTAATGTATGCGGTTAATGTAAATATTATTAAACGGTATTTACAAGAAGTGAAACCTTTGGCGATAGCGGTTGGTAATTACGTAGTTATTTTTATTCCTGCATTATTAGTACTGATTTTTACTGATTTTTTTAATCTTAATAATTTTGATATCCCAGTTTTTAATAAAGCAATTGGTTACGTGGTTATCCTTGCTTTTTTCGGGACGGCTTTGGCTAAGGTGTTATTTAATACATTGGTGCAAATGTCTACACCTGTTTTTGCATCTTCAGTAACATATATTATGCCTATTGTAGCTTTAGCTTGGGGGTTGTTGGATGGCGAAACGTTTAGTTGGACGCAAGGTGTGGGAACACTTATTATTTTAATTGGAGTGTATTTAGCTAACAGAAAGACAAAAAAAATCCGAAGCGTTTAAGCTTCGGATTTTTAAATTATATGTAATGTATATTAGTTAAAATCTGCATCTGTAACACCTTCGTTTACTTTTACATTTTTAATATTCATAGACATTGTTTGTGGTCCAGCCATGATAGTCTGTGCGTAAGGAAATTTAACTCCATTTACTTCAGAATAGTTATCATACTTTACTGTTGTTGTCATTTCTTTACCTTGAGCCTCAGTTGTGCTTTCTTCTTGAACTAACAAGTTTGTTGCAACATCATAATAACGGTAAGACGCATCGTCTCCTTTGACTACTTTTACTTTATAGCTATCTGCACCATCAATATCTACAATACTTACTAATGTTACATTAGCCATATCGTATTTAGTTTCTGGGAACATTCCTGCTTCAGCTTTTTTGTCTGATACTTCAGTTTCTGATAAAGGCATTTTTTGACCTTGTTGCTCTCTGTAACCTTCAGTACCGTTCCATTTAGACTTCATCATTACCATACCTTGCATAGCAACTTCCATAGACTCTTTATTGTCTTTAGTTTTCTTTAACTCTACAGTTAATGGTGGTGCACCTTGGATAACAAAATCACCGTCCATTTTTACAGAATTTACCATGTTGATATTGTTAGTACCTCCAATTGCTGTAATGTAGTTGTTTAATACCGTTTTAGCAGTAACACCTGCAGGTATTGGCTTAGAAAATTCTGGCTTTGCAACTGGGTTAGCGTATTTGTCGTAATAGTTAATCGGGATTCCGGTTTTTTCTAATCCAGAGATTACTTCGCTTCCTTTTCCAACAATAATTATTCTAGCATTTTCTGGCTTGAAATATTTATTAGCTACACGTTGTACATCTTCTACAGTAACTGCGTTTATTTTAGATAAATACGTTTTGTAAAAATCGCTAGGTAATTTGTTTAACTTTATTCTTAAAGCATATCTAGCTATTGTTTGAGGGCTTTCTAAAGCTAAAACAAAATCTCCAACGTACTTAGCTTTTGCATTTGCTAAAGCTTCTGCAGTTACTGGTTCGTTTTTAATTCTTTTAATTTCTTTTAAAGTCTCAATTACAGTACTGTCTGTAACCATGTTTCTAACCGCTGTACTAGCAGAAAATCTAGAGGCACCATAACGTGATGTTCCAATACTAGAACGTGCACCGTATGTCCAGCCGTTAGCTTCACGTAAGTTCATGTTTAGGTAACTGTTAAATCCACCACCTAAAATTTTGTTTGCAATTAATACCGCATGGTAATCAGGGTCATTCATTTCTAACACAACATTGTTAGTTAAAGCAACGTTTGACTGTACCGCATTTGGCATATCCACAAAGTCAATTTGTGTGTTTGCAACATTAGGACTTGGTGTTATTAAGTTTGTAGAAAAGTCAATACCCTTATCCCATTTTTTGAAATATTTTTTAACTTGTTTTTCAACTGTTTTAAAATCTACGTCACCAACAATTACTAAATATGCATTGTTTGGGTTGAAATATTTTTGGTAAAAAGCACGCACATTATTTAGGTCAATGTTGTTTACAGTTTCTTCAGAGATAAATTCCCCGTAAGGGTGTTTTACACCGTAAGATAAAGCACTACCAACACGTCCAGCGACAGCGTCTACACTTTTTTCGTTGCTTTTTAATCCTTCTAAAACACGTTCTTTTTCTTTTTCAAATTCTTCACCATTAAATAAAGGGTTTATAGCAGCATCTGCCATTAACTCTAAAATACGATCAGAGTATTTTGAAAGACCGCTTGCAAAAGCACCGTCAGAGCTAAAGTTAAGTCTAGCACCTAAAAAGTCTATTTCTTCGTTAAAAGCATCTTTAGCAATAGAGGTTGTTCCATTACCTAACATAGCGCCTAACATTGCAGATGTACCAGCTTTGTCACCTTCTGTAATAGGTTGGTTGTCTATTGTTAAAGAGTATGATACTCTTGGTAATTTATGGTTTTCTACTATTAATACTTTAAGACCATTTTTTAATTCAAATTCTCCAGGTATTTCCAATGTAATTGCTGGAGCTGGACCTGGTTTTGGTTGTTTAGATCTGTCAATTTGGGCTGATGCCGAAATTGATATAAACAATACCGCTAATAAGGCTGTTATTTTTGTTTTCATATCTATTAAAATTTCTTTTTATTTTTCGTCTTTTTTAGGTAAGTACTCTAAAACAACACGTTGGTTTGGGTTTAAATACTTTTTAGCAACTTCTTGAATGTCTTCTCTTGTTGCATTTCTGTATATATTAATTTCAGAATTAATTAAATCTGTATTTTTATATAACATGTAGTTTGTTGCTAATGACGCCGCAATACCTTGTACACTTGAGTTTGAATTAACAAATTGGTTTTCAAATTTGTTTTGAAGTTTTTCAAAATCTTTTTCAGAAATTAATTCAGTTTGAAGCTTTACAACTTCTTCATCCATTTCTGCAAGTAATGCTTCTAAAGAGGTTTCGCCTAATGGTAAACCATAAATAGCATAAATACTGTAATCTTGTTGTGGTATGTTAATAGCACCCGCTTGTAATGCCATTTTTTTATCGTCTACTAGTTTTTTGTAAAGTTTAGAAGATTTACCATCACTTAAATATGTAGAGATCATGTTTAAGATATAAGAGTCACGCTCTGCAAAACCTGGAGTTCTGTATCCTGTAATAATAGCAGGTATTTGTATGTTTGGATCGTAAAAAGTAGCTTCTAAAGCTTCAGTAATAGGATCTTCTTTTTGAAAATTTCTTACTGGTACTTCTCCGCCAGGAATCTCTTCAAAATAAAGTTTAGCTAATCGTGTTGCTTCTGCAACATCAATATCTCCAGCAATAACTAAAGCAGCATTGCTTGGTGTGTACCATTTTTTGAAATAAGCTTTAAACTCTTCTAAAGTAGAATCGTCTAAATCAGACATTTCTCCAATATTTTTATTCTTGTAAGGGTGTTTTGAAAATAAATTATCGCTTACAGCAAATAAAAACTGACCGTAAGGAGAGTTGTCATAACGTAATCTTTTTTCTTCTTTTACAACCTCATTTTGTGTGTCTACACCAACTTGGTCAATAACAGGATGAAGCATACGCTCTGACTCCATCCAAAGCCCAAGCTCTAAATTGTTTGATGGAAAAACTTCGTAGTAATACGTTCTGTCTAAAGAGGTATTGGCATTATTGCTTCCTCCGTTAGAAGATACAATTTTAAACCATTCGCCACGGTCTATATTTTGAGTCCCTTCAAATAAAAGATGCTCGAAAAAATGAGCAAAACCTGTTCTTAGACCTGTTTCTGGTGTTCCTCCTAAATCTTTACCACCAACGTCATACATAACGCCTACAGTTACTACCGGAGCAGAGTTGTCTTGATGTAAAATAACGTGTAAACCGTTATCTAAATCAAGCTCTTCGTACTTAACTTCTTGTGCGGTAGCAGTAAAACCAGCTAAAAGCAAAGCAGCTAATGAGAATAAACTTTTTTTCATGTTTTGATTGTTTAATTTATCAGTTTAAGTATTAGTATACCATTGTAAGTTTTTGTTACAACAATTATTACAAAAATAGCAATAGAAAGTAGTTTTTGATAGCTAAAGTGCTAAAAATTAACATCAAATTATAAAAATTTTGTTTTGTTTTCACGAAATTTAAAAGGATTATTAACCAATAAAATTTATTTAATATGAAAAATTTCACACTCCCAATACGATTTGGAATAGCTATAAGTGCCTCTCTAATTGCGTACTTTTTATTTTTAGCATTGTTTAATTTACATACCAATCCTATATTTAGTTTGGGTAATGGATTAATTACTGCTTTTGGTATTTATGAAGTTATTAAGTACTACAAAATAAAAGTAGGTAAGCAGTTTGCATACGCCAATGGTTTTAAACAGGGGTTAATTGCAGGGTTTGTTGGTACTTTAATTTTTTCAGCTTTTTTCTTGCTGTACGCAACAGAAGTAAACCCTTTGTTTTTAGCACAATTATTAGAGGTTTTTGAAGGACAATATAATGTAGGTGCTGGTATGGTAACTTTTGTAGTTGCAATAATGGGCTTTAGCACAACAGTAGTATTGACTTTGACGTTTATGCAATTGTTTAAAGATAGCCGAAATACGCCAAATGCAGAAGGTAAAAGAGATGGAGAAATTACTTTAAAGAAGGTATCCTAAACTATTAATTTTATGTATTTTAGTCTGTTGAAAGTAGTATGGATTAAAAATATTACTAGTAAGTACACAAAACGTTTGTATATTAATTAATTAGAAGTATATTTGCATCCGTTTTCTCAGGAAAATGAGATTATTTTATATAAATTAATTAATAAAAACGTTACGCTATGTACGCAATTGTAGAGATAGCAGGGCATCAATTTAAAGTTGAAAAAGACCAAAAAGTTTTTGTTAACCGTTTAGCAACAGAAGAAGGAGAAGCAGTGTCTTTTGACAATGTCCTTTTAATTGCAGATGGTTCTAACATAACTGTAGGCGCCCCAGCTATAGGCGGAGCACAAGTAAGTGCAAAAGTCTTAAAGCACCTTCAAGGTGATAAAGTTATTGTTTTCAAGAAGAAAAGAAGAAAAGGTTACCGTAAGAAAAACGGACACAGACAAGCCTTAACTGAAATTGTTATTGAAAGTATAGTAGCTTCAGGAGCTAAGCCAACAGCGAAAGCTGAAAAAGCTGCTCCGAAAAAAGAAACTAAAAAAGTAGAAGCTAAAGCTGCACCTAAGAAGGCTGCTAAAGCAACTGGAAAAGCTGACGACTTGAAAAAAGTTGAAGGTATTGGACCAAAAATTGCTGAGACGTTAGTAGCAGCAGGAATCGCTACTTTTGCTGAATTAGCTAAAACTGATGCAGCTAAAATTTCTGAAATCATTTCAGGTGTACGTGGTAATCACGTAACTGATACTTGGCCAGCACAAGCACAATTAGCTGCTGATGGTAAGTGGGATGAGTTAAAGAAATGGCAAGACGAATTAGATGGTGGTAAAGCGTAATTGCTAAATCACTTTAAGTATAACAATTTAAAAACTTAAGATCATGGCTCACAAAAAAGGGGTTGGTAGTTCGAAGAATGGTAGAGAATCAGAATCAAAACGTTTAGGCGTTAAGATATTTGGTGGACAAGCTGCTATTGCTGGAAACATTATCATAAGACAACGTGGTAATACACATCACCCAGGTGAAAATGTATACCAAGGAAAAGATCATACTTTACACGCTAAAGTAGATGGTTTAGTAAAATTTACAAAGAAAAGAGACAACAAGTCTTACGTTTCTATTGAGCCTTTTTTAGCTTAATACTTTTACATCCTAAAAAAATAAAAACCCTTTCCAATTGGAAAGGGTTTTTTTTATGCCCATTATTTTAGAATATCATTTATAATTTTTAAATGATGTGTTGTGTGTATAATTAAAAAACGAGGAACTCTCTTAGTGTTAACATTTCCAAATATCGGGTGTTTAAAGTGTGCGTTTTTGTCTAAGCTACTAATTGTTCCGATATTAGCTTTCGCTTCGTTTATTTGAGCTATAAGGTCCTTTTTAAGGATGATTTCTGGTGGTTTTACATGTTTTGGAGCTTTTGCTTTTCCTCTTGGAAAAAATCCTAACGTAAAAAACACCTTGCCTAACAGACTAAAATTATTAGAGTAAGTATTGGGGTCTGATGTTTTTAAAGCGGTACTCACATTATTTATAACTTTAAGACTATGGTCTATATGCCAAGCTACGTTCTCTTTTGAGATTTTTGTATTAGAAGTGTCTTGATTTTGAATGTGAGATTCTAATGTATCAAGCACTGTGGTTAGCTTTTTTAAGGTCATAATTTTTATGTTTATGCTAGGTAAGTTACAATTTATAGATTAGAAATTAAATTCCAAATACAGAAATAAACAGGGTTGTTTGGTAGGTCATAAGATTCTATTGGCTTTATGCCAATAAAAAGTTCCAGAAATAAAAAAAATCCCAAACCGTGAAGTTTGGGATTTTTTTATTATAATTAAAAATGCTTTGCTTTCGCGAAGATTTGTAATTAGTATCTGTAATGCTCAGGCTTGTATGGTCCTTCAACAGTAACACCAATATATTCTGCTTGGTATGGTGCTAATTCTGTTAATTCTACACCAATCTTTTCTAGGTGTAATTTAGCTACTTTTTCATCTAATTGCTTTGGTAACATATATACATCATTTTTGTATGCTGCACTGTTTTTCCAAAGTTCGATTTGAGCTAATGTTTGGTTAGTAAATGAGTTACTCATTACAAAACTAGGGTGTCCAGTTGCACAACCTAAGTTTACTAAACGTCCTTCAGCTAAAAGAATAATGTCTTTTCCGTTGATAGTATATTTGTCAACTTGTGGCTTGATTGTGTCTTTAGTATCACCATGCTTTTCGTTTAACCATCCTACTTGGATTTCGTTATCAAAGTGACCAATGTTTGCTACAATAACTTTGTCTTTCATTGCCTCAAAATGCTCAGCACGTACTATATCTTTGTTTCCTGTAGTAGTAATTACTATATCACTGTTACCAACAACTGTTTCTAATTTTTTAACTTCAAAACCGTCCATTGCAGCTTGTAGTGCACAAATTGGATCAATTTCAGTTACTGTTACAATACTACCAGCACCTTTAAAAGAGGCAGCAGTACCTTTACCAACATCACCATAACCACAAACAGTTACACGTTTACCAGCTAACATAATATCTGTTGCACGACGTATAGCATCTACAGCAGATTCTTTACATCCGTATTTGTTATCAAATTTAGATTTAGTTACAGAGTCGTTTACGTTTATAGCTGGCATTGTTAATGTACCATTTTTAACACGCTCATATAATCTATGTACTCCAGTTGTAGTTTCTTCAGATAAACCTTTAATTCCTGCAGATAACTCAGGGTATTTATCTAATACCATATTAGTTAAATCTCCTCCATCATCCAAAATCATGTTTAATGGCTTGCGGTCTTCACCAAAGAATAAAGTTTGTTCTATGCACCAGTCAAACTCTTCTTCTGTCATATCTTTCCAAGCATACACAGCTGTACCTGCATCTGCAATTGCAGCAGCAGCTTGATCTTGTGTAGAGAAAATGTTACAAGAACTCCAAGTAACTTCAGCTCCTAAAGCTTGTAAAGTTTCAATTAAAACAGCTGTTTGAATAGTCATGTGTAAACATCCAGCAATACGCGCTCCTTTTAAAGGCTGCTCGTTTTTGTATTCTTCACGTAAACTCATTAAACCTGGCATCTCTGCTTCAGCTAAAATAATTTCTTTTCTTCCCCAAGCCGCAAGCGACATGTCCTTTACCTTGTTTGGTACGTAAGCAACGTTTTTTGTACTCATATTATTTATCTCTTTTTTTTATAAATGAAACACCTTTGGGTAATACTGCTTAAAATTGTTAAATTCGCTTAACAAAAAAGCGTAACTCGCCTTAGGCGATGCAAAGATAACTAATAGATTTTAGAATATTAAATGCCTCTATATAAAACCATTACTCCTAACTCACAAACTACTGTTAAAATCTGGAAGATTGAGGAGTCTTATGACCAATTAATCAGTGGTTTAGACTTGAAGCCTGAAAGTATGACGCGTGTTTTAAGTATGAAAAGTCAACTGCATCAGCGTGGCTTTTTAAGTGTCCGTCACCTATTAAAAGCATTTGGTTATACAGATCAAGATCTGTTTTATGATACTAATGGAAAACCGCATTTAAAAGACGGAAAACAAATCTCAATAACACATAGTTTTACGTTTTCTGGCGTGATTATAAGTGATAGTAAGGTAGGGATTGATATTGAGCGCCAACGTGATAAAATTAAAGTTATCGCTAAAAAGTTTATTACTTATGAGTTTGATTATCTAAATAAAGAAGCTTCAGATTATATTAATAAGCTAACTGTTATTTGGGGTATTAAAGAATCGCTTTATAAATTGTTTGCCACACCAGGTATGTTATTTAGAGATCATTTTCTTGTAATACCATTTACTATGGCAGATTCTGAGACTATATGTTGGATAGATTATAAAGGATTAAAAAAACGCTATACTGCCAATTACTTGGAATTTGAGGGATTCACTTGTGCATTTGTAATAGAATAATGAGTGTTTACAACGACATACTTTCCGCAGCAGCGAAACAAGAAAAATTATTAGCAATTTTAATAGATCCGGATAAATTTGAAATTAATCTAATTTCCGAATTTGCTCACAAAATTAATCAATCCATCATCACTCATGTTTTTGTGGGTGGAAGCACGGTAGAAGTGGAGGTAACGCAAAAATTGGTGTCAGCTTTAAAACCATTAACTAAATTACCCATTGTGCTATTTCCTGGAGATGTCACGCAAATTTCTAAAGATGCTGATGCTATTTTGTTTTTGTCATTAATATCGGGACGAAACCCTAAGTACTTAATCGAAAAACAAATTGAAGCTGTATCCATTTTAAAAAACACCAATCTAGAGGTGATTCCTACGGGTTATATTTTAATTGAAAATGGAAAAGAAACCGCGGTGCAAAAAGTAACTCAAACCCAACCAATACCAACAGCTTTACACAGTTTAGTTGCAGATACGGCTAAAGCTGGCGAGTTATTGGGTAAAAAGCTTATTTATTTAGAAGCTGGTAGTGGTGCTTTACATCCCGTGCCTTTACAAATGATTAAATTTGTGAAGCAAGATTTAACGATACCTCTAATTGTTGGTGGCGGAATAAGAAGCAAACAGCAACTAGACGATGCTTATAAAGCAGGTGCGGATTTAGTGGTCATAGGGACCGCTTTTGAAGAAAACATAGATTTTTTTAACCATATTAGATTGTAAAAATGAATATCTCAGTAGACTTAACCTTGTCACCATTAAGTGATGATTTTGAACAACATGTTATCGATTTTATAAAAGCATTACGAGCGTCAAAATTTACGGTATTAGAAAACCCTTTAAGTACTCAGGTTTTTGGTGAATTTGACCAGTTGATGCCTTTTTTAAATGAAAAAATTAAAGCTTCTTTTGAAAATCAAGACATTTGTGTGCTAACAATAAAAGTGGTAAAAACAGATAGAAGCGAGTATGAACCACATTTTTAATTTTCTTTTTGGACAGTATTTAGAATACGAAACAGCAGATGTTGTTTTAGAGATTATTGCAGTCATTTTTGGCTTTTTGTCTGTTTGGTGTTCTAAACAAAATAAAATTTGGGTATTTCCAACGGGTATGATAAGTACCGTGATTTTTGTCTATTTATTATTTAAATGGCAATTATTGGGGGATATGATGATAAACGCCTATTATTTTTTAATGAGTGTTTATGGATGGTATATTTGGACAAGGAAGGTAGATGATAGCCACGTGACACCAATTTCTAGAACAACACCTAAAGAGAAAAAAACGAGTCTTTTTATATTTATAGGAACCTTGTTTTTTGTTTACTTTGTATACCAATGGTTTGATAAATGGACTAGTTGGGTAGCTTACGTGGATACAATAACAACTGCAATCTTTTTTGTAGGTATGTGGTTAATGGCTAAACGTAAAATTGAAAATTGGATTTTTTGGATAATAGGAGATATTATCTCAGTGCCTTTATATTTTTATAAAGGATTTACCTTTACTTCCTTTCAGTATTTAGGATTTACAATCATTGCCTTTTATGGCTATATAGCATGGAAAAAGTACTTACACAGCAACCCGCAAACTGTATAAAAATTGTGCTGTTTGGTCCAGAATCAACGGGTAAAACAACATTGTCGCAACAATTAGCACGCCATTACCACTCGGTTTGGGTGCCAGAGTATGCAAGAGATTATTTGCAAAACAAATGGAATAACGAGCGTAAAACCTGTGAGCCTAAAGATTTATTGCCAATCGCAATCGGGCAAATGGCATTAGAGAATAATTTGGCTCAAAAAACAGACTCTGTTTTAATCTGTGATACAGATTTATTGGAAACTAAAGTGTATTCTGAAGCGTATTACTCTGGGATCTGTGATCCTACACTTGAGAAATATGCTTTAAAAAACATATATGATTTATACTTTTTAACGTATATTGATACCCCTTGGGAGGCAGATGACTTACGTGATAAGCCCGAAGAGCGAGAAGCTATGTTTAAAGCGTTTGAATCGGCATTAATAAAACATAAAAAACCTTATGTGTTATTAAAAGGAGATAAAAAAACGAGATTAGAGTTAGCTATAAAACATATAGATTTATTATTAGAAAAATTTGGAGATGCAGTTCAATAAAAAAGATTTAGATTTTATCAATCAAAAAGGATTGACGCTAAAAAAAGTAGAGCAACAATTAAACCTGTTTAACTCAGGTTTACCTTATATTAATTTAGAAAGAGCAGCTACTATTAATGATGGTATACTTGAACTTTCTTACAATCGTGCTTCTCAATTAATTGGTTACTACGATTCAAAAAAAGATGATTTAAAGGTCGTTAAGTTTGTGCCTGCTTCTGGTGCAGCAACTAGAATGTTTAAGTTTTTATTTGAGTTTTTGAAGATGTATGATTCAAATAGCGGAAGCGTTAATGCATTTATTAATAAGAATAAAGCTTCAGATTTGTCTTTGTTTTTTATTGGTTTAGAGAAATTACCAATGTATAATGCTGTAATTAGACATTTAGAATCTAAAACAGATATTGATTTAAAGTCTACAAATGATAAAAAGTTATATGCTTTTGTTCAGGCTGTATTAGAAACAGATCAGTTTGATTATAGTAATTTTCCAAAAGGGTTATTACCTTTTCATAAATATAAAAATCATTTATCAAGTGCTTTTCAAGAGCATTTGTTTGAAGCTGCACTATATGTTGCAACAAAAGGCAAGGCTTCCGTTCATTTTACGATTTCGGAAAAACATAAAGGTAAATTTGATGCTGAATTTAATAGGATTCAGAAGGTTGTCGAGTCAAAAACTAACACAATTTTTGATATATCATTTTCTTATCAGAAGGAATCAACGGATACAATTGCGGTAACTGCAAAAAACGAAATAGTAAGAGAGGATAATGGTCAGTTGTATTTTAGGCCTTCTGGACATGGCGCCTTAATTGAAAATTTAAATGCATTAGACGCAGATATAATATTTGTAAAAAACATTGATAATGTGGTTGTTCATAAATATGAACTAGAAGTTGCTAAGTCTAAAAAAATGTTAGCAGGTTTGTTGATTGAAGTAAAAGAACAAGCATTTAAATATGCTAAAGCTTTAGACGAAAAAGAATTGTCTGATAATGATATTGTTGAGATTGCAGAGTTTTTAATTTCAAAAATGAATGTTGTTATTTCTTCTGAGTTTGAGAAATATTCTAAACAATATCAAATTGAATACTTAAAAAGTAAGCTAAACAGACCGATTCGTATTTGTGGAATGGTTCAAAATGAAGGAGAACCAGGAGGAGGTCCGTTTTGGGTAAAGGATGAGGGTGCTAACTTGTCATTACAAATTGTGGAGTCCGCTCAAATTAATAAAAAGGAAAAATCTCAGAAAAGCATTCTTAAAAAAGCGACACATTTTAACCCTGTTGATTTAGTTTGTAGTATTAAAAATTATAAAGGAGAAGTTTATGATTTACAAAAATTTGTAGATCAGCAGACAGCTTTTATTACCATGAAAACTAAGGTAGGTAAGGATATTAAGGCTCTTGAATTACCGGGGCTTTGGAATGGTAGTATGTCTAATTGGAATACTATTTTTGTAGAAGTGCCATTAGTGACCTTTAACCCAGTAAAAACGGTAAACGATTTATTAAAACCGACACACCAAGTCACTTAAGATGTTAGATAAAGTTGCTTTAGAAAAAGAGTTTAAATTAAAAGCTATCCGTAGCTCAGGAAGTGGTGGTCAACACGTAAATAAAGTTGCGACAAAAATAGAACTTAGTTTTTCTGTAAGTCTATCAATTGTATTGAGCCAGGATCAAAAAGAGTTGATTTTAGTTAACCTATCTAATAGGTTAACTAAAGAGCAAGTCTTGATATTGCAGTGTGGAGAAAGTCGTAGCCAGTTAAAAAATAAAGGTTTTGCAATAAAACGTGCTTTTTCCATTCTGGAAGGCGCATTACATGTGGACGCCAAGCGTAAACCAACTAAAATTCCGAGAGCGGTTATCCGAAAACGTCTGAAAAATAAGAAATATAATTCTGATCTAAAAAATAGTCGCAGAAAGCCAAGCTTAGATTAAATACTATTAAAATTGGCTTAATTGTGTAATTGCAATATTAATATTTGCTGTTTTTTGTAGATTTTAAAAAAAAGTTAGATTGCTATTTCATAAATCAAATTTCTAATCTACCTTTGCAGCGTTCTCATAAAAGGGGTGCCTATATCGGCTGAGATCATACCCATTGAACCTAGAACAGGTAATGCTGTTTAGGAATTTGAAACACATTTATTGTGTTACTAAGTGATACTTAGATAGTCTAAGTGTTGCAAAAACTAATTAATAACAATTAAGAATAATCACCTCTTTTTATTCGATTATCATTTTAATCGTAATGAAAAATTTATTTCTTTTTTTAACACTTTTAGTGTTATCGGCCAGTGCTTACGGGCAAGACCAAAAAACAGTTACCTTAGACTCAACAAAAATCACCAAACTAGACGAAGTCTTAATTCAATCTATTCGGGTAGAGGCAGATTCGCCAATTACACACTCTAATGTTACAAAAGCAGATTTAGAAAAACGTAATTTAGGTCAGGATATACCTATTCTTTTAAATTATTTACCATCTGTTGTAACTACAAGTGATGCCGGAGCAGGAGTTGGATATACTGGAATCCGTGTGCGTGGTGTAAGTGCGCAATCAACAAATATTACTATTAATGGTATTCCATATAATGATTCAGAAAGTCTAGGAACATTTTGGGTTAATTTAGGAGACTTTTCTTCTTCAGTAGAAAGTTTACAGCTACAACGTGGTGTTGGTACATCTACAAATGGATCAGGTGCTTTTGGAGCGAGTATTAATGTACTTACAGATGCAGTCGCAAAGGAAGCCAAGGGAGAAGTTTCTAATAGCTTTGGAAGCTATAATACTAGAAAGCATACCGTAAAGTATAGTACAGGGTTATTAAACGACCATGTAGAGATTTCAGGTAGACTATCTCAAATTAATTCTGATGGTTATATTGATAGAGCGACGTCAGATTTAAAATCGTACTTCTTTCAGGGTACTTATGTGGATGATAATACACTTATTAAAGCGGTTACTTTTGGTGGTAAAGAAGTTACCTATCAAGCTTGGAATGGTATAGATATAGACAAACTTAAAGAGGATAGAACATTTAATCCTTCAGGAGAATATCAAGATCAAGATGGTATTACACGTTATTATGATAACGAAGTAGACAATTACACACAAGATCATTACCAATTGCATTGGAATCAAAAATTTAATAATAATTGGTCTACTAATTTAGGTTTAAATTACACTTACGGACGTGGGTATTTTGAACAATATAAAGAAGACGAAGATTTTGATACTTACGGTTTTGAGCCAATCACTTTAGGGAGCCAAACCATCAACGAGACTGATGTAATTAGAAGACGTTGGTTAGATAATAATTTTTATGTTTTAAATGCTAGTGTTAATTACAAAGATGACAACTTAAATTTAAGTTCGGGTGTGTTTTACAGTTCTTACCATGGTGAGCATTTTGGAGAAGTAATCTGGTCTCAATACGCAAGTAATAGCCAGATTAGAGATCGTTATTATGAGGGTGATGGTGATAAATATGATTTTAGTGCGTTTGCAAAAGCCACGTACCAATTAAATAATAAGTTAAGCCTGTTTGGAGATTTGCAATTTAGAAGTGTAAATTATGATACTAGCGGTATTAGTTCTGACTTAGTATTATTTGAAATAGATAAAACCTATAATTTCTTCAACCCTAAAGCAGGATTATCTTATAATTTAAACCCTAGTAATAACTTTTATTTCTCTTATGCACGAGCAAATAGAGAAGCTAGTAGAAGTGATTTTGAAAGTAATCCAGATATTAAACCAGAGCAATTAAATGACTTTGAACTAGGATGGAGATACAAAAGTAAAAACTTAATTTTTAATGCAAATGCTTATTACATGTTGTATAATGAGCAATTGGTGCTAACAGGAGCAATTGATGATGTAGGATCGTTTATCAGAGATAATTCCGGAAAAAGCTCACGTTTAGGAATCGAGTTGGAAGCAGTAGTAAAATTAAGTAATCAATTTTCTATTCAGCCTAACGTAACGTTTAGCTCAAATAAAAATGACGAAACGATTATAAATAGAGATGGTGGACTTGTAAATTTAGGGAAGACTAATATTTCTTTTTCACCGGATGTAGTGGCTTCAAATGCATTTGTATTTCAACCAATGGATAATCTGCAGTTTTCACTTTTAAGTAAGTTTGTGGGAGAACAATTTATGGGTAACACAGATTCTGATACCTCAAAATTAGACAGCTACTTTGTTAACGATTTTAATGTAACCTACGAGATTAAGACAAATAAAATTTTTAAATCTATCCTGTTCTCAGGACTAGTAAATAATATTTTTGGAGAAAAGTATGTGTCTAATGGATATTACTATACCTATGACGATACATGGTCTAATCCAAATACAACAACAACTATAGAGGGTGCTGGATATTATCCACAAGCAACGACTAACTTCTTAGTTGGTGCAACGTTAAAATTTTAATCACTAATTTTTAAGTAAACCAGTAAAAAGCATCTCAAATTTGAGGTGCTTTTTTAATTGTTATAAACTCTAATAACACTTCCGTTAACTTCAACAAAATAAGGTTTTAAAGCAAACTGTCCAGAAGTTCCATCAAATGGTGCTCCGTCTACAATGTTATAAGAATTTCCATCTTCGCAGTTACAGGTAGCAGTAATACCAGATACCGTTAATTTAGAGCAAGTGGAAGGTACGTGGTTAGGATCGGTAATTTCAAAAGCAGTGTACATATTGTTACCAATATTATAAATTACAATACCTTTATAGCCAAAACCGTTAAGTACTAAGTGGTTGCTAGGAAACTGTAAGGAGTTGTATTGTGGTAGTGTTGTATTTATTGAATTTAGAGTGTCAAATGCAATATTGGGGATAAAGTTATTAGTATCATTATCGTCATTTTTTTGACAAGAGGTAACTAATACAAAGCAGAATATTATTGTAGCTATAGACCTTAACATATAAATTTAATAATTTTTTAGGATTGCAATTTACAACAATTACAATGTTGAGTTAAATATTTTGTATATTTGTAATGCAAAATCTCGTGTCGACGAGATTTTTGTGTTTAGCGCTAAATTGTTTTAGCGCCTTTTTATTTAAACGAAAAAAATATGAGTAAAGTATCTTATTATACAGCAGAAGGATTAAAAAAGTTGCGTGAAGAGTTAAAGCAACTTAAGGATGTAGAGCGTGTTAAAGCATCAAGAGCTATTGCGGAAGCAAGAGATAAAGGTGATTTAAGTGAAAATGCCGAATATGATGCAGCTAAAGAAGCGCAAGGTATGCTAGAAATGCGTATTGCTAAATTAGAAGATCAAATGGCAGGAGCACGTGTTATTGACGAGTCTCAAATGGATACGTCAAAAATATTGGTCTTATCAAAAGTAAAAATCAAAAACCAAACTAATGGAATGGAGATGAATTATACTTTGGTGGCCGATGGTGAAGCAGACTTAGCAGCAGGAAAAATATCTGTAAACAGTCCTATTGGTAAAGGTTTACTTGGTAAAACTGTTGGGGACGTTGCAGAAATACAAGTGCCAAACGGTATTATTAAATTTGATATTGTCGAAATAAGTAGATAAATAAATGGTGTTTTATTTCGCTTAAGCTGAAAACCATTTCAAATAAAAAAGATTCCTGTTTTTGTACAAAGCAGGAATCTTTTTTTATCTTTAAATCATATACAAATAATTATGGCATCCATTTTTACAAAAATAGTTAACGGAGAAATCCCTTGTTATAAAGTAGCAGAAACTGAAGATTTTTTAGCCTTTTTGGATGTTAATCCAAATGCTAAAGGACATACGTTATGTATTCCTAAAAAGGAAGTGAATAAAATTTTTGATTTAGACGAAGCAGCATATATTGGTTTAATGCAATTTTCAAGAAAGGTCGCTATAGCTTTAGAAAAAACAGTGCCTTGTAAGCGTGTTGGTGTAAGTGTTATTGGTTTAGAAGTACCTCATGTACATGTGCATTTAATACCATTAAACACAATGGAGGATGCTAGATTTATTAATAAAGTAACATTAGAAAAGGAGACTTTTGAAGCTTTGGCTAAAGCAATAAGTGACAACCTATAGTTTATAGGCCACAAGTCCTATTACTGCTGTAATTACAGCTATACCTGCAATAATTAAGATCCAAAACAAACTTTTATATTTTTTAGATGCTTTTTTAGGCTGAAAAGCCTTCATTTGGTATTCAAAAACGCGTTCGATATCGTCCGTCCATCTTGCTGGATAAATAGGCGTATTGCAAACGGTGCAATTCATTTCAGTACTGACCTCTTGGGTAATGCTTTTGTAAAAAGAAGTTTCAATAAAACGTTGCTTAAATGTTAATTGCAACCCTTTAGTGCTAAAGCACTCAGGACAATTGTTATTTAAATTAACTGTTTTTATTGTTATTAATCTTTCTGCCATCTATATCGTTTTTAAGCTAATTTGCATCGTTGTTCCTTTTCCTTTTTCAGAATTTAGAACTTTAATGCGACCATCATGGAAATCTTCTACGATTCGTTTTGCCAATGATAAGCCAAGTCCCCAACCGCGTCTTTTAGTTGTGTAACCGGGGTCAAAGATAGTGTTAAATTCGTTTTTACTTATCCCTTTTCCGGTATCTGTTACAGTAATTTTTACTTGTTGTTCAAGTTGTGATATAGTGACCTGTAAATCACCTTTTCCCTTCATGGCATCAATAGCATTTTTAACTAAATTTTCAATAGTCCAGCTATATAATTGCTTATTTAAATTGACGTAAATAGGGTGTTCTGGGATTTTGAGGCTAAAATTGACTAGTTTTGAGGACCTTGTTTTTAGATAATCATAGGCTTCTTGAGTTTCGGCTATAATATCCGATTTTTCTAACGTTGGAAGTGATCCTATTTTGCTAAAACGCTCGGTAATAGTTTGCAAGCGATGGATGTCTTTTTCAATTTCTTTAATATATTCAGGATTGGTGTCTTCACTTTTTAAAATTTCTGTCCAACCCATTAAAGAAGATAAAGGAGTTCCAATTTGATGTGCAGTTTCTTTAGCCATTCCTGACCATAATTTATTTTGTGTTGCAATTTTTGAACTACGATAAAAAAAGTAAACTACAGCTCCAAATAAAACGATGATTAATAATAATGCTAATGGGTAGTATTTTAATTTATTTAATAGTGGCGAGTTACCGTAATACAAGGTCCCAATAGATTCTTCGCTATTAGAGTCGTTATTAAAGTAAGATAATGGTATTGGGTTATTTTCTTCTTGATATTGTTGTTGTCTTTTTTTTAAAAAAGAAGTCACGTTTCTAATACCTGTAGTATCTAAGTTTTTTAAACTTTGAAAGTCGCCTTCTGGAGACACTAGTATCATTGGTGTTGTTGAGGTGGAATCCGTAATTATAAAAGAAGTTACATTATTGACTTCACTATTAATATCATTAAAACTGTTTAGAAAATCACTTTGTGCGTATGACCATGTTTCCATTTTACGGCGTTCTTCTGCTTTAAATTTTTGAAAAAACACATAGGTATTCCATAAAATTAAAGAGATAATGGCAAACGAAGCAATGATAATAATCCAACGGATTAGTTGGCGATGTTTTGTAAAAAACATGATGGTTAATTTTTGTTGTTAATATAATGCAATTCTGTTAATAATATTGTGATGGTTGGTCAGTAATTACCTTTTAGTTGGTAAACAGATTATGTATTTTTGCTAAAATCAAACAGACAACTATGTTATCTTTTACTCCACAAGAATTTTCAACAGCTAAATTACATGGGTATTTATTAAGTGCTGTAGCACCTAGACCAATTGCATTTGCTAGTACTATTGATGCAGATGGTAACCCTAATTTATCGCCTTTTAGTTTTTTTAATGTCTTTAGTGCAAACCCTCCAATTTTAATCTTTTCGCCAGCAAGACGTGTAAGAGATAATACAACTAAGCACACTTTGGAAAATGCCGAGTTAACTAAAGAAGTTGTTATTAATGTTGTAAATTATGATATTGTACAGCAGATGTCTTTGAGTAGCACAGAGTATGCTGAAGGTGTTAATGAGTTTGATAAAGCTGGTTTAACGATGTTAAAGTCGGATTTGGTAAAACCGTTTAGAGTGGCTGAAAGCCCAGTGCAAATGGAGTGTAAAGTTAACGAGATTGTTAAATTAGGTACAGAAGGTGGTGCTGGAAATTTAATTATTTGCGAAGTTGTCAAAATGCACGTTTCAGAAGATGTTTTAGATGAAAATGGTACAATTGACCAAGTCAAGCTTGATTTAGTATCTAGAGCTGGTGGTAGTTTTTATAGTAGAGCAAAATCTGGGTTTTTCGAAATTCCAAAACCGCTATCAACATTAGGTATTGGTGTTGATGCATTACCAAAAGAGATTAGAGAAAGTGCGGTTTTAACAGGGAATGATTTGGGTCTTTTAGGGAATGTTGAAAACTTACCTGAGGAAAAAAGCATTCAGGCTTTTAAAAACCAACATAATTTAAGTTCTTTGTCCACAGAACAGAAACATGAAAAAGCAAAGTCTTTTTTAAGCTTTAGTGATGTAGATAGTGCTTGGAAAGTGTTATTATCGTAAGTTTGCGATACCAAAATAGACGAATATTTAATAATTATATAGAAAATGGAAGTACAAGGAAAAGTTAAGCTAGTAGGAGAAACTCAAAGTTTTGGTAGCAACGGATTTAGAAAAAGAGAGTTAGTAGTAACTACAGAAGAACAATATCCTCAACATATTTTAGTAGAGTTTGTTCAAGATAAATGTGATTTATTAAACAATTACCAAGTTGGACAAGATGTAAAAGTAAACATCAACTTACGTGGTAGAGAGTGGGTTAATCCTCAAGGAGAAACTAAATATTTTAACTCGATCCAAGGATGGAGAATTGAAGGTGTACAAGCTGGAGCAGCACCTCAGGGTATGCCAGAAGTGCCACCTGCACAAGCTTTTGAGCCTGCAAAAGATGTTAAGTCTGAAGATCATGACGATTTACCTTTCTAGTAAAAACAATGCTGTTTTGGCAGCGTAATTATATAAAACCTCAATACAATAGTGTTGAGGTTTTTTTATTTTAGACCCTTTTCTTATTTTTCGATAAACAAAACCTGTAATGGATTTATTAAATAGTAATCTTTCTTTTCCTGATGTGTCCCATGCTACCGAAGATGGTTTGCTAGCTGTTGGAGGTGATTTAAGTGCCCAACGTTTATTGCTAGCCTATCAAAAAGGAATTTTTCCTTGGTTTGAAGACGATAATACTATTATGTGGTGGTCTCCAGATCCAAGATTTGTTTTATTTCCGGAAGCATTGAAAGTCTCTAAAAGCATGAGGCAAGTATTACGTAACTCAGATTTTGAAGTTACAGTTAATACAAGTTTTGATTCGGTAATTAAGGCATGCGCAGCAGCTAAAAGAATAGGTCAAGAGGACACATGGATTACCAAAGGGATGATTGATGCATACACCAAATTACATCATTTAGGATATGCTAAATCTATAGAGGTTTGGTTAAATAAAGAATTGGTAGGCGGTTTATATGGTGTGGATCTTGGTAATGGTGTGTTTTGCGGAGAAAGTATGTTTGCTACAGTTAGCAATGCTAGTAAAGTGGGCTTTATAAGTTTTGTGCAGAATACCAATTACAAGCTTATAGATTGCCAAGTATATACTAATCACCTTGAAAGTTTAGGTGCGGAGGATATACCTAGAGCTCAGTTTTTGGAGTATTTAGTTTAAACTTCGTTATATCTAAAGCAACCCACTTCGTGATCGTTTACCATACCAACAGCTTGCATAAAAGCATAAATTACTGTGGATCCCACAAACTTAAAACCACGCTTTTTTAAATCCTTACTTAAGGCATCACTTAAAGCTGTATTTGCTGGCGCATTTTTATAATAATCTATAGTGTTTTTAATAGGCTTATTATCTACAAAAGCCCATAAGTACTTGCTGAAACTTCCAAATTCTTTTTGGATGTCCATAAATAATTGAGCATTTGTTATTGTTGCATTTACTTTTAACTTGTTTCTTATAATGCCTGCATTTTGTAATAACTGAGCTTTTTTGTCTTCATTATAATTTGCTATTTTTTTGTAATCAAACTGGTCAAATGCATCAAAAAAATTATTTCGTTTGCGTAAAATAGTAATCCAACTAAGTCCTGCTTGAAAAGTTTCTAGAATTAAAAATTCAAATAGTGTGGCGTCATCATGGACAGGATTACCCCATTCGTTATCGTGGTAAGCCTCATAAAGTTCATCTCCAACACACCAACCGCATTTATGTTTTGTCATTTTTATTGATTTTAAAATTAAGTATTATCGCTATAATTAAACCGATAATAAGTGCCCCTTTTAAACTACCATAAAAGTTACACTCCGTTGTTAATTACCCTTCAAACTATTGTGGTAATATTTAAAACAAGCCAACCAGTAAAATAGGTCATTTAAATGATTACTTTTAGTTGCTTATTTATTTTCAATGTAAGGTTTTTAATTAATTACTACTAATGTAACAACAGTAACTTAAAAATCATAATAGTTACTGTATTTTTGTACTATGGAAACACTTAAAGACACAATTATCAAACAAATTATACAAGACGGTTTAGATAATAGCATGAGCTATACTGAGTATAGAGAATTAGTTTCGACTTTAGTCGAAAAAAACGCTAATACAGGTCATGAAGTGACGGAGGCATTAGCTAACTATACCATGCTTAATAATAAGCGTATGAAGCGTTGGGATAAAACAATTAAGGTTGGTGAGGCTGTTTCAGATGCTATAAAACACAAGAGTATTAATCAAACTTGGATTATTATTACAGAAAGTTGGTGTGGAGACGCTGCACATGTAATGCCTGTAATTAATAAAATAGCAGCGCTTAATGATGGTATTGATTTTAGAGTGGTTTTAAGAGATCAAAACGAAACTTTAATGGACCAGTTTTTAACTAATGGTTCTAGGTCTATTGCTAAGCTAATATTGTTAGATGCGGACTCTAAAGAGGTTCTTGGGACTTACGGTCCTAGACCAAGTACAGCAACTGCTTTAGTAAATGACTATAAAGCGCAGCATGGTGGGGTAACACCAGAGTTTAAAGAAGAATTACAGCATTGGTACAATAAGGATAAAGGTCAAACAGTTATTGCAGATTTATTGCCTTTAATGGGGTAATTATACACTGTATTATTTATATAAAAAAGCCTCTCTTAATTTAAGAGAGGCTTTTTTATTAATACGTTTACTTACTAGCTATTTATACTATTTTCCTTTAAATTCAAAAGTTATAGATCCAATCTGTTTTGCTTTATTGGAGGTGTTAAATTTGGCTTCTTTTGCATATTGCAATGCATGTTCTTGCAAACATAAGTTGCTTGAAGTCGAAGCGTTATTGACGTAAGTGTCGATAACATTACCGCTTTTATTAACTATGATATTAATTACTATTTTACCTTCCGCATTACATAAATAGACAGGGATAGGTAATGAAACATCAGTACGGCCTTTTAAAGAAAAATACACACTACTATTTGTGTTTGCGACATTACTTTGTTTGGCACTTTTATTTTGAGATTGCTTATTTAGCACCTCATTTACGCTATTAAAACTAGTTAAGGTTTGTTCTGATATAACAGCGTTACCATTACTTTTTTCTGAAGAAGCATCATTTTTAGGACTGTTTTTGTATGTCTCTAGTTTAGGGTTTGTATAATCTTCAGGTGGTGCAATAGGTTTATAGGCTTGAGAATAATGTTTGTAGTTTTCTGACGTGTTATAGGCCTTATTAGTTGCTTTGGGATTGTTTTTTAATATAATGTCTTCAGGTTCATCAGGAATACTAACGTCTTCAATAACCTCTATTTGATATAGTGTTTCAGCTACAGCTGTACTTCTCTTATAAGCACCTATATTTAATACAGAAAGTACCAGGGTACCTGTAATTAATAAAGTTATAGCTAATGCTTTTTGAGAATTATTTAAAGTCATTAATGGCAAACTATTAAAATAACGGTTATGCTATTTAGTGATGTATATACGTTTATAAAACGCGAAAAGACTAGTGTTAGTCCTTTTTTGGGAGATTTTTAATAAAATCCTCAATGGATAATCCTTCTTTTACATCAAAGGCACCAATTTTTGTGCGTCGTAAAGCTGATAAGTGTCCTCCAGAATTTAACGCTTTTCCAAAATCGTTAGCTAAAGATCGTATATAGGTTCCTTTGCTACAAACAACTCTAAAATCTATATTTAAGCCATCAATGTTTGTGATTTCAAATGTTTCAATTGTAATTTTTCTGGACGGTATCTCTACGGTTTCGCCAGCTCGTGCATATTCGTATAAACGTTTCCCCTCTTTTTTTAATGCAGAAAAGATAGGTGGGAATTGGTCAATTTCTCCCGTAAACTGATTCGTTGTTTGGTGGATTAATTCCTCAGTAATATGTTCTGTTTCAAACGTATTATCAACCTCGGTCTCTAAATCGTAAGACGGTGTTGTGCTTCCTAAAACAATAGTTCCGGTATATTCTTTAATCTGACCTTGAAAAGTGTCTATTTGTTTTGTCATTTTACCCGTGCAAATGACTAGTAATCCTGTTGCTAACGGATCTAAAGTTCCGGCATGTCCAACTTTTATTTTTTTAATATTAAAAGCTTGACGGATTTCCCAACGTAATTTATTTACGGCTTGAAACGAAGTCCAATTTAAAGGTTTGTCTATTAATAATACTTGTCCAGCTTGGTAGTCGTCTCCAGTCATAACTTAATTTAAAATTGAAAATGATATAGCAATAACACCAACAATAGCGCAGTAAATAGCAAAATAAGATAACTTGCTTTTTTTAACTAGACTAATCATCCAAGTACAAGCAAATAAACCGGCTACAAATGCAGCAATAAAACCAGCAGATAATGCAGTTATATTTTGATTTTCAAAATTTAGATCACCACCTAAGATGTCTTTTGCTATTTTTCCAAAAATTAACGGAACAACCATTAAAAAGGAAAAACGAGCAGCTTTAGTTTTATCGTTTCCTAATAGTACAGATGTAGATATAGTAGCGCCACTTCTAGAAATACCCGGTAACATAGCAATTGCTTGAGATACACCTATTATAAAGGCATTTTTAAAAGAGACGTTTTTATTAGTGTTTTTGGCTTTGTCTGCAAAAAATAATAAGACAGCAGTAACTATAAGCATACAACCTACTAAAAGGATGTTTCCACCAAAAAGTTGCTCTAATTGTTCTTCAAAAAACAGACCGACTAATGCAGCCGGAATCATTGAGATTACAATTTTTGTTACAAATTTAGTGTCGTCATTCCATTTAAAAGATAAAAACCCTTTTATGATTTCTAAAATGTCTTTTCTGAAAATAACGATGGTACTTAATGCAGTTGCAAAATGAAGTATCACAGTAAATAGTAAGCTTTCTTCGGGGATACTAGTATCTCCTAAAATTGCTTTACCAATTTCTAAATGACCACTTGAAGATACAGGGAGAAACTCTGTTAGTCCTTGTATAATACCTAATATAATTGAATCTAAAATATCCATGTGGCAAAAGTATTAAAATACTATGACCAATTGATAATTTGAAGTTATAATTTATTGTTGAAAATAAAGTTTAAAATAGCAAGACTTACTTAGCCCTTTTTTGGTTTAGACAATATAGCATAGACCTGTATACCAAAGCCAATAATAACTAAAGCTGGCGCTAGACGTATACGTCTCCAGCTAAAAATAGCATCACTAAATACATTAGGATCATCACTACCCCCACCAGACATTAAAATAAAGCCTAAAGCAATTGTGCCTAAGCCAATAAACATGAATTTATAGTTGTGTTTACCAAAGATTGGTTGGGGGCTCACAATAATTTTATCGTTTTCAGTGTCTTGTCTCAAGGTCGTAATGTTGTTAATTTACTACAAATTTAAACTTTTTAATTTAAGTGTAAATAAATTTAGCTTGCTGTTTTTACTACTGTTTTATTTGTGCGTGTGACTTTGCTTGTAAATGTCTAGCATAAGACACAATAAAAGCAATAATAGAGACCATAAATATTAATACAAAATCGAATCGTTTCATAATCATTAGTTTTAGATTAAAAATTAATTAAAGTATTATTTGGTCAATAGCGATGTGTTTTTCGGTTAAGTAAATATAACGTGCTTAAGTGTGAAGTATTGTTAATGCTTTAGTTAAACTGTGTTAAATTAATACAGTTGGTCTGTATTTAGATTTAAAAAACGTTGTGTCGCAAAATGTGTGCTTATCCAAGTTATAATAATACCTAAGAAGAAAATTATTAAAAATAATCCGCCTATTAAAACTGGACTTTGGCGTAGGTTTAGCTCAGGAAACGCTTGATCTACATAAAAAACAATAAACCCTAAACCTAGTAATGCAATCACTGCACCTAGGACACCAAGTTTTATGCTTTTCCATACAAAAGGACGACGTATAAAGCGCTTAGTTGCACCTACCATTTGCATGGTTTTAATTGTAAATCGTTTGGCGTAAACAGATAATCTAATAGAGCTATTAATAAGTAGTACCGCAATTAAAGTAAAAATAGCACTTAGTAATAATACCCAGAAGCTTATTTTTTTAACGCGACTATTCATTAAGGTTACTAAGTCTTTGTCATATCTAACTTCTTCTACAAAACCTTTTTCTAAAGCAGTTTCTGCCAATTCTTCTAATTTATCAGCAGTAACAAAATCGGCTTTAAGATTAACATCAATATTATTCTGTAAAGGATTAAAGCCTAAAAACGCCATAAAATCTTCACCATTTTCAGCTTTCATAGATTCTGCTGCTTGCTCTTTAGAGATATATACAGTAGATTTTACGTAATCAGCTAGTGCTAAACTTTTTTCAAGTTGCTTGACTTCGATCTCTTTGGCATTGTCTTTTAAATAAATAGTAACCGTTACTTGCTCTTTAAACAAGTCGGCAACCTTTTTCGCGTTAAGCACTAAAAGCCCTAGTATACCTAGTAAAAATAATACTAAAGCAATACTTAATACGACTGAGAAGTAGGACGAAATTAATCTACGTTTTTGATATCTTTCAAAAGAAGAGCTCATAAATTGATGTTAGTTTATAATGTAAAAATATAAAAGAAAAATGAAACCTATTCATATAATCTATAATTACAACGTCAAACTTTTAATAGTCTTATAATAAGTTTAAATTTGTTGCTTAATAAAGCGGAAAAACACAAAAATGCAATACCATTTTAACGACATCGAAGCCAAATGGCAAAAATATTGGGCAGAAAACCAAACGTTTAAAGCCTCAAATAATAGCGACAAACCTAAATATTATGTTTTGGACATGTTTCCTTATCCATCTGGAGCGGGATTACACGTTGGACATCCATTAGGTTATATTGCTAGTGATATTTATGCACGTTACAAGCGCCATAAAGGTTTTAATGTTTTGCATCCACAAGGTTATGATAGCTTTGGTTTACCTGCAGAACAATATGCTATCCAAACGGGTCAGCATCCTGCAATTACAACAGAAACTAATATAAAAACCTACAGAAGACAATTAGATCAAATTGGTTTTTCTTTTGACTGGAGTCGTGAGGTCCGTACATCAACACCAGAATATTACAAATGGACACAATGGATTTTTATTCAACTATTTGAGTCTTGGTATAATAACGATTCTAATAAGGCTGAAGATATATCGACCTTAGTAGCTAAATTTTCTGCTGAAGGAAATGCTAATGTAAATGCTGTTTGTGATGATAATATCGAGTCTTTTTCTGCGGAACAATGGAACGCTTTTGATTCTAAAAAACAACAAGAAATACTATTACAATATAGACTAACGTATTTAGCTGAAACAGAAGTAAATTGGTGTCCTGCATTAGGAACGGTTTTAGCAAATGACGAAATAGTAAACGGAGTGTCAGAACGTGGTGGTCATCCTGTAATGCGTAAAAAAATGACGCAATGGAGTATGCGTATTTCTGCTTATGCAGAACGTTTGCTGCAAGGATTAGATACTATAGACTGGACAGACTCGCTTAAAGAAAGCCAACGTAATTGGATTGGAAAATCTGTTGGTGCATCAGTCACTTTTAATGTTATTCCAAATGTCACTCTGAGCGCAGTCGAAGAGTCTTTGAAAATTGATGTTTTTACAACAAGACCAGACACTATTTTTGGTGTAAGTTTTATGACATTGGCTCCAGAGCATGAGTTAGTGCAAACCATTACTACACCAGAACAAAAAGCGGAGGTTGAAGCTTATGTTTTAGCGACTGCAAAACGTAGCGAGCGCGATCGTATGGCAGATGTAAAGACCATTTCTGGTGCATTTACAGGCGCTTACGCAGAACATCCATTTAGTAAAGAGCCCATTCCAATTTGGATTGGAGATTATGTTTTAGCAGGTTACGGTACAGGAGCAGTAATGTCTGTCCCTTGTGGTGACCAACGTGATTACGACTTTGCAAAGCATTTTAATATCGCGATTCCAAATGTATTTGAAGGTGCTGATATTTCTGAAGAAGCTTTCGCCTCTAAGGATAATGTAGTTATTGCAAACAGTGATTTCCTTAACGGAATGAACTATAAAAAAGCATCAAAACGTGCTATTTACGATTTGGAGCAAATGGGGCAAGGTGAAGGGAAAACAAATTATAGATTACGTGATGCTGTGTTTTCTAGACAACGTTATTGGGGAGAACCTTTTCCTGTATACTACGTCAACGGGATGCCACAAATGATTGATAAAGCACATTTGCCAATTACATTGCCAGAAGTAGAAAAATATTTACCAACCGAAACAGGAGAGCCACCATTAGGTCGTGCAGATGTTTGGGCTTGGGATACCAATACAAATACGGTTGTACCAAATGTCAACCTGAGCGCAGTTGAAGGTGAGGATAACGGGATTTACCCTTTAGAACTAAACACCATGCCAGGTTGGGCAGGAAGCTCATGGTATTTCTTTAGTTATATGGAAGAAAAAGCCAAAAGAGGAGAAGACTTTGCTAGTCAAGATGCACTTAACTATTGGGAAAATGTAGATTTATATATAGGAGGTAGTGAGCATGCAACAGGACATTTATTATACTCTCGTTTTTGGACTAAGTTTTTAAAAGATAGAGCATTTGTTGGAGTAGATGAACCTTTCAAAAAATTGATCAATCAAGGAATGATACTTGGGACTAGTGCTTTTATATATCGTGAAGATGGTACAAATACTTACCTTTCTAAAGGTTTGGTTAAAGATAAAAAAGTTGCTCCAATTCATGTAAAAGTACAATACGTAAATGCTTCAGATGAATTAAATATAGAAGATTTAAAGAATGATGCCGAATTTGGAGCCGATTATAAAGATGCTGAATTCATTTTAGAAGATGGTGTTTATAAAGTCGGTCGGGAAGTCGAAAAAATGTCTAAATCCAAATATAATGTTGTTAGTCCAGATGCTATCTGCGAACAATATGGAGCAGATAGTTTACGTCTTTACGAAATGTTTTTAGGACCATTAGAACAAGCTAAACCTTGGAATACCGCAGGGATTACTGGTGTACATGGTTTCTTGAAAAAACTATGGAAGTTATACGTTGGAGAAGCTGGGTTAATTGTAAACGATGCATCGCCAACAAAAGACAACTTAAAAACGTTACATAAAACAATAAAAAAGGTACAGGAAGATATTGAGAATTTCTCTTTTAATACGTCTGTATCTACATTTATGATTGCTGTTAACGAGTTGACTGCGCAAAAATGTACAAGTAAAGCCATCTTAGAACCTTTATTGGTTTTATTATCGCCGTATGCACCACATATTACTGAAGAATTATTCAGTCAATTAGGTAACGAAGGATCAATTGCTACTGCACCATTTCCAATATTTGAGGCAAGTCATTTAGTAGAAAGCAGTAAGAATTATCCAATTTCGTTTAACGGAAAAATGCGTTTTACGTTAGAGTTGCCAATGGATATGTCTAAAGACGAAATTGAAAAAACAGTCATGGCTCATGAAAAAACAATTGCACAATTAGAAGGTCGTACTCCTAAAAAAGTAATTGTTGTTCCTGGTAAGATTGTAAATATTGTAGGGTAATTAGGAGGCAAACGTCATTGCGAGGCACGAAGCAATCTCATTATTGAGATAACTAATAATAAGACAAGTAAAAGTAATCAGGTCACGTCAGTTCGAGTGAAATGCTTTTTTAGCATTTTGTATCGAGAACTATTACTATAAGAACATCTCGATACAATTTGTTCGTGCCTCACAAACCACTCGATGTGACGTTATGTTTATCGTTATGTTAGCTTGGTCGTTTTGGTAAGTAACGAAGTTATATATCAAAGTTTATATTTGATTGAGTAGAACAAATTGAGTAGAACAAGATAATAGCCCCAAGAGTAATCAGGTCGCGTCAGTTCGAGTGAAATGTTTTTTTAGCATTTTGTATCGAGAACTAAAATAGTAACACAATTTCAAAATAATAAAAACCTACAAATCATGAAAAATATTAGTTTAGTTTTAGTCTTGTTTTTATGCTTAGCATGTAACAAAAAAGAAGAAGTAAAAGTTGTTGAAATCTCTTGCGGACAATGCCAATTTGGGTTAACATCGGAAGACGGTTGTAGTCTAGCAGTACGATTTGATGACAAGGCTTATTTTGTTGATGGAGCAGCTATCGATGATTTTGGTGATGCACATGCTGAAGGTACTGGTTTTTGCGAGGTGATTAGAAAAGCTGAGGTTACAGGTGCTGTGGTGGATGATCGTTTTCAAGCGACTGCTGTTAACATGTTAGATTAATTTTTTAAGGATTGCGTGTTGCTCTATATTATAAAAAAAGCATCTCGATACAATTTGTTCGTGCCTCACAAATCACTCGATGTGACGTTATGTTTATCGGTGTGTTAGTTGTTTTTTGTTATTGTTTCAATGATGTGCTATAGACTTTATAATGCTAAATAAACAAATCGTTGAGACACGTAAGAGTAAGCAGTTCTCGTCAGTTCGAGTGAAATGCGTTTTTAGCATTTTGTATCGAGAACTATTTTAAGGACATCTCGATACAATTTGCTCGTGCCTCACAAATCACTCGATGTGACGTTGTGTTTATCGGTGTGTTAGTTTGGTAGTTATTGTTTCTAACGATGTGCTTAGGCTTTAAAATGCTATATAAGTAGGGGAGTAAGACACGCAAGAGTAAGCAGTTCTCGTCAGTTCGAGTGAAATGCGTTTTTAGCATTTTGTATCGAGAACTATTTTAAGGACATCTCGATACAATTTGCTCGTGCCTCACAAATCACTCTATGTGACGTTATGTTTATCGATGTGTTAGTTTGGTAGTTATTGTTTCTAACGATGTGCTTAGGCTTTAAAATGCTATATAAGTAATGAGACACGTAAGGGTAAGCAGTTCTCGTCAGTTCGAGTGAAATGCTTTTGTGGCATTTTGTGTCGAGAACTATTTTAAGGGCATCTGGGTACAATTTGCTCGTACCTCACAAATTACTCGATGTGACGTTGTGTTTGTCTAAGTTTAAATTGCGTAAAGCGATTTAATATTTTAAAAAATATACCAAATAGTATAAGATAATGATAGAGAGGTAATAGTCTTTATTAAAAACAAAAAAAAACGCTTGCAGCAATGCAAGCGTTTTTTTGTTTCTATTTTAATTAATAGTGTCTTATTCTTTTTCTAAGTCCAATTCGTCTTCGTCATTTACTTCAACCTTAGGTTCTGGTTTTGGTAACGTTTTAAAATACGTTTCAAAAGCTTTGAAGTCGTAAGGTTTTTTGATTATTTTTTTGTCTTTATCTAAAACAAAATAACTTGGCGTTGCTTTTACGTTATAGTTGTCTCCAATTGGGTTGTCCCATTTTCCTTCACCAAATACATGATAAAATTCAGGAAACTTGTAAGTCATATCCTTCCATCTGTAACGGTCTTCATCTAAAGCAATAGCAATAACTTTTAATTGTCCTTTATCTAATGTTTTAACTAGTTTATGTAATTCTGGAATTTCGTCTAAACAATGAGAACACGTTGTACTCCAGAAAACAACTAAGTAGTTGTTAGCTTCGTCTAAATCATGCATTTTTTTAGCGGTAGCAGCACCTTCTTCATCATAAATAATGATTTCAAAATCTTGTCCTACATTTCCAACGGATGCATTTTTAAAATATGTTAGTTCTTTTACTAATTCATTATCATTAGTTTGCCTAGCAATATCTAATAGGTAAGTGTTTGCAATGTGGTTAGCTACAGGCTCAATTTCTTCTACTGCAAATTGGTTCCATAAAATTTCTAATATGATTTTCTTTACTTTACTATTGTTACCAATAGCTTTTTCTACCGTATTGATATTGTTGATATAGGATACATTTTTATCATCGTTATCAATAAAATTGAATACGTAATTTAAAGTCGCTTCAATTAAGAAGTTTGAATTTTGAAGTACTGGATTTCCAAAATTGATATGGCTGAAATAAGCTTTTTTAGCATTCTCAGTAAATGTTTTAGCATCAATTAATTGTTGAGGTGCGTAAGGTTGACTAGCAGTAATAAAATTAAGTACTAGTTTGCCTTCTGCTGCTTTTTCAAATTCTGTTTGTGTATTTAAAAGTATTTGGATGATCTTTTTGAAATCCTTTTCTTTTTTCCCACCTGAACCATAAAATGTATTTAAGCTTTGTCCGATCATAGACATGCTGTTATTATAAGAGGTCCAAAGTTTGTTTTCTTCAGACGTTACAAATTCTACACCTTTATCTAAATCAAAAGTCAACTCGATATCTTCATTGTTATAAAGAAAATCAAAGTTGTATTCGTCTTGAGGTTGCGCGTATACAATACGGTAAGTTCCTGGTGCTTGTGTCTTTTTTAATTCAAAAACAAAGCTTCCGTCTTCTGCAATATCTGCATTGTCTACAAAAATTGAAGTGTCAGCAGTTACTTGGTACAGGAATGCAAACTTAAACTGCTCAGCTGGAGTAAATGTTCCTTTTATTGTGTTTTGTGCAACTATAAAACTAGGCACTATAGCTAATAAAAAAAGTATTTTTTTATACATTATTAATGGGTTTTCTATTATGATTTCAAAAACTATTCCAAAATTGGTTTTAAAGCATTTAATGCCTTTTTTACAGATTTGATGTTGTCAAAGGTAAGTAATAATCGCAAACCATTTCTAGTCTGCTTCTCTTTCATTTTACATGATTTTGGATGCGTTTGCACGTATTTTAGAAGCTTAGTAAAATTAGGACTCTGGTAAAAACTACTTTGTTGGTCATTTATAAAGTAGCTAATTAACTTGCCTTGTTTCATTATTACTTTTTCCATACCTAATTTAGTTGCGATCCATTTAATGCGGACACTATCAATTAAGTCTATAACCTGAATTGGTAATTCTCCAAAACGGTCTAAAAGCTGCTTTTCAAATTCGGCTAATTCAGCCTCAGTTTTAAAGTTGTTTAGTTGCGTGTAAAGGTTTAGACGCTCTGCGATGTTATTTACATAATCATCAGGGAAAAGTAGTTCAAAGTCTGTATCTATGGTAATATCCTTTACATATTCTTTGTTTTCTAAAGGCTCGTTATATAAATCTTTAAATTCATTTTCTTTAAGTTCTTCAATTGCTTCATTTAATATTTTTTGATACGTATCAAAACCAATCTCGTTTATAAATCCACTTTGTTCTCCTCCTAGTAAATCTCCTGCGCCACGTATTTCTAAATCTTTCATGGCAATATTAAATCCGCTACCTAGTTCTGTAAATTGTTCTAAAGCTTGGATACGTTTTCTGGCATCGTCGGTCATTGCCGAGTATTCTGGTGTTATAAAATAACAAAAGGCTTTTTTGTTGCTACGCCCAACACGTCCACGCATTTGGTGTAAGTCACTTAGCCCAAAATTATTGGCGTTATTAATAAAAATGGTATTTGCATTTGGTACATCCAGTCCACTTTCTATAATAGTTGTACTAACTAAAACGTCAAATTCTCCATCCATAAAACCAAGCATTAAACTTTCTAGTTTTTTACCTTCTAATTGTCCATGTCCAATACCTATTTTGGCATCAGGAACCAATCGTTGAATCATACCGGCAACTTCTTTAATGTTCTCGATACGATTATGAATAAAAAAGATTTGTCCACCACGCTCAATCTCATAGCTTACAGCATCTCTAATGGCTTCTTCTGTAAATCGTATAACATTACTTTCTATTGGGTAACGGTTTGGCGGAGGTGTTGTGATAACGGATAAATCTCTTGCGGCCATTAAACTAAACTGTAATGTTCTAGGTATTGGTGTTGCTGTAAGTGTTAGTACGTCTACGTTGTCTTTTAATGTTTTTAGTTTTTCTTTTACTGCGACTCCAAACTTTTGCTCTTCGTCAACAATTAAAAGTCCTAAATCTTTGAATTTTACATTTTTACTTGCAAGTTGGTGTGTTCCGATAATAATATCAACGTGCCCTTTTTCTAGCTTTTCTAAAGTTTCTTTTTTCTGTTTAGCTGTTCTAAAACGGTTGACATAATCTACAGTTACTGGAAGGTCTTTTAAACGTTCTGTAAATGTTTTGTGATGCTGAAATGCCAAAATGGTTGTAGGTACTAATACGGCTACTTGTTTACCATTATCTACTGCTTTAAAGGCTGCACGTATGGCAACTTCTGTTTTTCCGAAACCAACATCTCCACAAATAAGACGGTCCATTGGACGCTCACTCTCCATGTCTACTTTTATGTCCGCAGTTGCAGTTATTTGATCAGGTGTGTCTTCATACAAGAATGACGCTTCCAATTCGTGTTGTAAATAGCTATCGGGTTTATATTGATATCCTTTTTCTAGTTTACGTTTAGCATATAGTTTGATAAGATTAAATGCGACGTGTTTTACTCTAGATTTAGTCTTTTCTTTAAGTACTTTCCATGCTTTACTACCTAATTTATAGACTTTAGGTGGTTTACCATCTTTACCATTAAATTTGGTTATTTTGTGCAAGGAATGGATGCTTAAATATAATACGTCGCGTTCTCCGTATACTAATTTTATAGCTTCTTGTTTTTTACCTTCTACATCTATTTTTTGAAGTCCACCAAATTTTCCTATTCCGTGATCGATGTGTGTAACATAATCTCCAATATCTAAATTGGTTAGATCTTTAAGAGTAATGGCTTGTTTTTTAGCATAACCATTTTTAACATGAAACTTGTGGTAGCGTTCAAAAATTTGATGATCTGTATAGACTACAATTTTATTGTCATGATCTACAAAACCTTGGTATAATGAAAGTGTCACCGTTTGATAATGTACATTTTGATCTACGTCATCAAAGATGTCATGAAAACGTTTGGCTTGCTGCTCACTAACGCAAGCGATATAATTGGTGTAATCGTTATTATGATTACTGTTTAAATTGTCTATTAATAAATTGAATTGTTTATTAAAAGTAGGTTGTGGCGAGGTGTTATGTACAATTGTTTCTGTTGGATTAAAAACAGGAGACGAACCAAATTCCACTATTGTAAAATCTAATAATTGTTTTTTTAGTTCTGCTGCATTACAGAATAACTCTGATGGTTTAGCGTGTTTTATATCTTGATTAAGTTTTACAAAAGCTGTAATGGCTTTGTCAAAAAAGTCGTCTACACGGTCAAAAGTTAAATCAAAGTTTTTACCAAAGACTACTGTTTTTTGAGCGATGTAGTTTAAAAAACTTTGTCTGGACTCGTCCATTAACTTATTGGCCACATTTGGTATGACGCTAATTTTTTTTATTTGCTCCGTGGATAATTGTGTTTCTACGTCAAAAGTCCTGATACTATCAACTTCGTCCCCAAAAAACTCTATACGGTAAGGCTCATCATGGCTAAAAGAAAAGACATCTACAATTCCTCCACGTACAGAAAACTCGCCAGGTTCTGTTACAAAATCGACACGTTTAAATTTGTAGTCAAAAAGAATTTCGTTTACAAAGTCTATAGACAGGCTATCATTTACATTTATTTTTAATGTGTTACGTTCTAACTCTTTTCTGGTGACTACTTTTTCAAATAAGGCATCAGGATAGGTTACAATTATTGCAGGTTTTTTGCGCGAGTTGATTCTGTTTAGTACTTCTGCACGCAGTAATACATTGGCATTATCGGTTTCTTCTATTTGATAAGGTCTACGGTAACTACCTGGGTAAAACAGGACGTCTGTTTTATTAATTAGCTGTTCTAGATCGTTTAGGTAAAATGCGGCTTCCTCTTTATCATTAAAAATAAGTAAAAACGGGAGTTGTGTATTTTTAAAAGTTTGAGTGATTATGTAGGATAGGGAAGAGCCTACTAATCCTTTTAAATGCGTTTTACTTTGGGTTTGGGATATAGCAGTTTGCAGTTTTTGCAATTGCAAAGACTGTAAATAGGTCTGCGAGATTAAGGTTTTACTCACTTAACTTTAGTTTGTGCAAATATAAGCATTGCATAAATTAATAGCTTTTAGATTTACAAATTTTAACTTTTATACGTCTATATTAGTTAACGCGTTAAGGATGGAGTGGTCTGTCTGAGCTCCTCGCAGAGAGCGAGCCACGAGAGCCTGGTTTTTTGCACCTAATAAAAAGGTGCAAAATAAACGCCCAAAAAAAGAAACTTTTAATTTTAAAAGGTGTGCGGTTTAACTATATTTGCAGTCTAAAATTAAACATAAAAGTATGTCATTTTCAGATTTATTCGATAGTGGGTTTAAAAAGCGTAATGAGGATCATTTTGCTGCAATTGTGCGTGTAGCCATGAGTGATGGTGTGATTAGTGAGGCTGAGAAAGCGTTTTTAGATCGTTTAGCACGTAATTTAGATATTAGCGAAGAAGAATATAAGCAGATATTGGTTGACTATAAAGAGCACCCAATTAACCCTCCAACATCTTACGATCAGCGTTTAGAACGTTTATACGATTTGTCAAGAATGGTTTGGGCTGATCATATTGAAGGACCAAAGCAAACTGCTATTTTAGAGCGTTTGTGTGTTGGTTTAGGATTTAAATCTAGTAATGCACAGTATGTGACGCATAAAGCGTTAGAGTTGGTGCATGAAGGTGTTGATTTAGATACTTTTACTGATGAGATTAAAACAATGAACAGATAATAAGATTCTGTTTTATAGTTATAAAAAAAAAGCGAACTTTTCAGTTCGCTTTTTTTTATTTTAAGTATTCTTCAATTTTTGATATTAAAGCTTCTTCGTCAAATGGTTTTTTAATGACATCATTAATACCGGCTTTTTTATAACGTTTTAAATCGTCTTTAAAAACTCTAGCGGTTAATGCTATTACGGGCACTTTTTTATGCTCGCGTTCTGGCATTTGTCTTATTAGCTTAGTGATCTCGTCACCGTAACTATTTGGTAATTTAATATCCATTAAGACTAAATCAAACTCAGAATTTTCTATTCTTGGTATCACGTCTTCTCCTCTGGTTACTATGTCTAAGAAGTAATTACCTTTAGAGGCTAGTATTTTAAGAATTGATAGTTGTGTGATTTCAGAATCTTCTACTAATAAGATGCTGTATTTTTTGTCAGATTTTGGTTTTGAAACGGTTTCTTTCTTTTTCTTTTTAATTTTGTAGTTAAAGTCTAACTTAAAATTAATGTTAGTGGAAAACGTACTACCTTCTCCGGGTGTAGAGTCTACATTTATCACACTGTTTGATAAGCTTACTAAATGTTTTGAGATAGCTAATCCTAAACCTGCACCTTTATTATGTACTTGACTACTGTTTATTTGAGAAAAACTAGTAAAGATATCTTCTAGATGATCTTTTTCCATACCAATTCCGGTATCTTTTATCTGAAAATGAACGTTTGCTTTTTGTGCTCTTATTTGGTTAAGTGATACATTAAAAGTAACGGTTCCTACTTCTGTAAATTTAATAGCGTTTTCTAATAGGTTGCTTAGTACTTGTCTTAAACGTAGCGTGTCACCACCTACTATTGCGGGAAGGTTGTCGTTAAAATTAGTTATTAATTCTATTCCTTTTTGTTGTGCTTTTACTTTAAATACTTTTTCTATATCTTCTAGTAGCTCTCTTAAGTTAAAAGGATTAATTACTAATTCTAGTCGTCCTGCTTCAATTTTAGAAATGTCTAAAATATCTTCTATTAATTGTTTTAAATAGTTAGAAGAGGAGTCTATTACTTTTAGGTAATTAAGTTGCTCTACATTTAAGTTAGTCTTTTTTAGTATATCAGAAAAGGTTAGTATACCTGTTAATGGGTCTCTTAACTCATGGCTAAAATTAGCAATAAATGCGTTTTTAAAGGCTTCTTTTTCTTGTAGATAATTATTTTTTAACTCTAGTATTTGCGAGTTTATAACGGACTCATTTCTTACTTGAGCTGTAGTTTGGTAATTATTATAATGTATTGTCAAGTCTAAAATGACAATCATTGGTAATTGTTTTCCATCAAATGTTTTAACAATAATATCTGTTATTATTGTTTCATTTTTAGGATTAGTTAGATGTATACAAGAAAAGACGTGTGTTTGGTCTATGTCTTGTAATGCGCTGTGTACACTTTCAAAAAACGGGTGAACGTTTGCTATATTTTGACCAACTAAATCTTTAAAAATGATATCGTCAGATTCTTTTACGATTCCGTCAAAATCAACAATTATATATTGATTTACAGATTGCGAGTATTCTTTTTTATATTTTTCTAACATTATTTAGTGGCGTCTTTAATTAAAGCTTGCGCTAAATTAGAAAAAACATCTTCAACATTTTTCCCTGACTTGGCACTTGTGTAAAAATCGACAAAACGTCCAAAAACATCCTTGTTTTGTTTAATAAAGTCGTTTGTAACTAAATCTTTCTTGTTTCCAATAACACGTAATGGTATTTTTGGGTAACGATCTGTAATATAATCTAGATCAAACTCTAACTTCTCATACGTAGCTGGTCTAGTCATGTCAAAAACATAAATAAAACCATTAGTACCCATAAGGTAAGATGCTCTGGTATTAGTAATGTCGTCATTACCTTCTAAATCCCAAATTACTAGTGTGATGTCATCGTTAGTTTTTGGCAGATTTACTTCTTTTTTTAAGACGTGTACCCCAATGGTTACTTTGTAGTCTTCACTAAAGGTGTCTTCTACAAATCGTCTAATTAATGAAGATTTACCTACACCAAAGTGACCTATTAAAACTATTTTTTTAGATATTTTCATTGTCAAAGTAATCTTTTAGTTTAGTGCTGAAAACCTCACTATCGTTTAAATCTGTTTTGTTTATTATATTCTGAGCAAAGTCAAGAAGTTTATCTTCAAGCTTGCTTCTGTAGGTAGCAGTAAATGCCCCGGAAATGGCTACTGCAATGTAGTATTTTGAGAAGTTTTGTAAATGTATATGGTAGTTTTCATACTCTATATATTCTAAATTTTGTACGTCTGTAGTAAACGCATCTTCTGCAAAACTTTTAATAGCTGTTAGCATACCAGCAACGGTATCTTGATCTATATTTTCGGTTTTTGAATATTCAGAAACTATTAAGCCAGAACCGCTTTCAATAACCATTATTTGTTCAATTTTTGACTTAAATTGATCTTGAATCAATAAGTCGCCTTCCGATACACCTGATTTTTTAGACCTAAACTTTCGCATAAACCCTTTAAAAGAAAAGGTGCTGCTTAAGCTTTTGTTTATGTTTTCTGAAAGTATTTGAATCTCTTTCTGCACATATTTTTTAATCATTTTACCCATAATTGGATATAATGCTTCAACTACTGCGTCTTGAGAGTTTTTAATTTCTTCTTTAAGTGCTTCTGTAATTGTAGGTCCTAATGTTGAGGGCATTTCTTTTACAAACTGTTTTAGTTTTTGCTCAAGAATGGGGTCAATATGTTTTGATAAATTATTATGTTCAGTGATTAAATCTTCAAGCGCTTTAATCTTGTCTTCTAATCCTGAAGCATACTCATGCTCATCTTGAAGCAAGATGTCTTTGAGTATTTTTAATTTATCGTCTTGATTCATGCGTAAATCAAGATTTTATTGACTTATTTTTTCGCCTAATTTGGTAAAAAGTTCACCCAATAGTTTTCGGTCAACCTTTTTTTCGTTTAACGCATCTGCTTTATCTTCAAAACTATTTTCTAATTCTGTAATTCTGATGTTAATATCAGTGCTAAGATTATCAATGTTTTGTAATAACTCAGACTTTACGTCGTCCATTAATGCTTCTAATTCTTGCTTCTTAGTAAGAATGTCTTTTTTTAGTGTTTCAAACTCACTATCGTAAGCTTGCATGTTTTCACCAAAAATAAGTTGCTTGATTGCATCTATTTTTGAAGTTGCTTCTGTAGATGATTGCATGGTTTCGTCCTTAAATTTGTCTGTTTTTGCCATTAGGATAATTTAAGTATCAAAAGTAGCAAAAAAATAGACATAATAGCATTTAATCAGTGTTTTGCATGAATTCTTCTGCTTTCAGGACCATATTTTTGCTTCCGCAGAAAAAAGGTACTCTTTGATGCAGTTCTGAAGGCTCAATATCCATGATACGTTTAAAACCATCACTAGCTTTCCCGTTTGCTTGTTCTGCAAGGTAGGCCATAGGATTACACTCGTAAAGTAAACGTAGTTTTCCGTCTTGATTTTTTGAACTTTTAGGATACATATAAATACCACCTTTAATCATATTTCTATGAAAATCTGAAACTAGAGATCCAATATACCTTGAAGTATATGGCCTGTCATTTTCTTCCATTTGGCAATATTTGATGTAATTTTTTACGCCTTGAGGAAAATGTGTGTAGTTACCTTCGTTTACAGAGTAAATGTTTCCGTCTTCTGGAAACTCCATGTCTGGATGTGATAAGTAAAATGTACCAATTGCTGGGTTTAGTGTAAATCCATTAACGCCATGTCCAGTAGTATAAACTAACATTGTTGATGTTCCGTACACAACATAACCTGCTGCTACTTGTTGGTTACCTGGTTGTAAAAAGTCTTCGATAGTTACAGGTGTTCCTACTGGAGTAACACGTCTATAAATAGAAAAAATTGTACCAACTGAAACGTTTACATCAATATTAGAAGACCCATCTAGTGGATCAATTAATACAATATATTTATTTTGGTTGTTGTCATCTTGACTGTTAATTGTAATAAAATCATCCTCTTCTTCACTTGCAATACCACAAACAATGTTACGATTTGTAAGTGTTTGTATAAATTTATCGTTGGCATAAACATCCAGTTTTTGTTGGTCTTCACCTTGGATGTTTGTGTCTCCTGCTGCACCAATTATATCAACTAGACCAGCTTTGTTAACTTCATGGTTTACAACCTTGGCAGCTAAACGAATAGAATTTATTAAACGAGATAATTCTCCAGAAGTAAATTTGAAAGACGCTTGGTTTTCAATAATAAATTCTCCTAAAGTTTGATTTTTCTTAGACATGGGTAGTAGTTGTGTTTATTTGTACAAATATCGCATTTTTTAACAATTATAACGTTGTAGTCTATCAAATTTTGGTTTAAGAAATTTTCTTAAAGTATATTTGAGTAAATTAATGATTTATGGAGTATACTATTCGTTTTGCAGAAAAAAGAGATGTCAGTGCTATTTTAGGCTTAATACAAGAGCTTGCTGTTTTTGAAAAAGAGCCTGATGCGGTTATTGTAACAGAAGCAGATTTGTTAAAATATGGTTTTGGAGACAAGCCATTATTCACTTGTTTTGTGGCAGAAAAAGAAAGTGAAATAGTTGCAATAGCATTAATTTATATTCGTTTTTCTACATGGAAAGGTCAAACGGTGCATTTAGAAGATTTAATTGTTAGTGATGCACACAGAGGTAGTGGATTAGGTACGCTGTTATTAAACGAAGTTATTAAATATGGTTACAGTTTGGGTGTTAAACGTATTTGTTGGGAAGTTTTAGATTGGAATGCCCCAGCAATAAAATTTTACGAAAGTAAAGGCGCAACACTATTAAAAGATTGGTATTTAGTCCAAATGGATGAAACAAGTATAAAAAACTACATCGATAACATATAAATGAGGGTATTTAAATTTGGTGGAGCTTCTGTAAAAGATGCTAATGGGGTTAAAAATCTAATAGCTGTATTAGAGCAAGTTGGTCATGCTAACACGATTATTGTAGTATCTGCAATGGGTAAAACAACAAACGCATTAGAGCTTGTTGTTGGTTGTTATTTTAATGATAAAAGAGAAGTGCAAAGTGCTATTCAGGACGTGGTAGATTATCATAACACCATTATGTTTGCCCTTTTTGAAAACACAAATCATCCTGTTTTTAAAGTTACAAGTGATTTAATTGACGAACTTAAAAACTTTTTGAATACTAATAAGTCTCCTGATTATAACTTTGTTTACGATCAAGTTATTGGATTTGGAGAATTGTTGTCAACAACCATTATTAGTCAGTATTTGTCTTTAATAGAAATAGATAATAATTGGGTAGATGTACGCCAAGTTATTAAAACAGATGATTATTATAGAAATGCCAATGTAAATTGGGAAACCACACAACAATTGGTCTCTAAAAACATAGATTCTAAAAAGTTAAATGTGACGCAAGGGTTTTTAGGAAGCGATAAAAATAATTTTACAACAACTTTAGGAAGAGAAGGTAGTGATTATACTGCAGCGATTTTAGCATACTGTTTAAATGCAAATGATGTTACTATCTGGAAAGATGTGCCTGGTGTTTTAAATGCTGACCCAAGACATTTTAAGCAGACCCAGCTGCTTAATTCTATATCCTATACGGAAGCGATTGAGTTAGCCTTTTATGGCGCATCAGTCATACATCCTAAAACTTTACAACCATTACAACGTAAAGAAATACCATTATATGTTAAGTCGTTTTTAAATCCAAAAGCGCCAGGAACAGTAGTTAATAAAACGGAAGGGGTTATACCTTTAGTACCGTGTTTTATTGTCAAGCAAAACCAAGTGCTACTATCGCTTTCAACATTAGATTTTTCCTACATAGTAGAGGATAATATTAGTGAAATTTTTAACCTTTTATCCAAATATAAAATGAAGGTTAGCGTTATTCAGAACTCGGCAATTAGTTTTTCTGTCTGTTTTGATAATAATTACAATAATTTAGAGCATTTATTATTGCATTTAAAAGCAAAATTTAAAGTGACGTGTAATACGGGTGTATCTCTATATACCATAAGACATTACAATGAAAAATCGGTTATTGATTTAGAGGCAGGAAAGACTGTTTTATTAAAACAAATGTTCCAAGAGACATTACAAATAGTAACAAAATAAATCTAATGAATTACATTTGTAAATTCAAATATGATAAAAATTAAATGGGATTAGTCACAGCAAAAGAAGTTTCGAGCGCTATAAACCTTAGTAAATACGGGTTTTTAGGGACATTTGTTGGTTGGATACTAATGAAAGTATTGAAAATTTCCAGCTTAAATAATGTCTATAATCGCAACAAGCATTTGTCAGATATAGAGTTTTTGGATGGTATTTTGGATGAGTTTCAAATTAAATTCGAAATTCCTGAAGAAGATTTAAAACGTTTACCAAAAGATGGTGCTTATATTACTGTTTCTAATCATCCATTAGGTGGGATTGATGGTATTTTGCTTTTAAAATTAATGCTTGAACAAAGGGAAGATTTTAAAATTATTGCTAATTTCTTATTACATCGTATAGAGCCGATGAAGCCATATATAATGCCTGTTAACCCTTTTGAAGATAGAAAAGACGTTAAATCAAGTTTGGCTGGATTTAAAAGTGCTATTTCTCATTTAAGAGATGGACATCCTTTAGGTATTTTTCCTGCAGGTGAAGTATCTACTTACAGAGATGGTAAATTAGTTGTCGATAAACCTTGGGAAGAAGCGGCTATGAAATTGGTAAAAAAAGCTAATGTACCGGTTGTACCTATATATTTTCACGCTCAGAATAGTAAGTTATTTTATAAATTATCTAAGATTAGTGACATTTTTAGAACTGCCAAATTACCATCAGAATTATTTACTCAAAAACGTAGGGTCATTAAGGTTAGAATAGGGAAACCTATTTCTATTAAAGACCAAGCAGAACATGAATCGTTATCTGATTTTTCAGAATTTATTAGAAGAAAAACATACATGTTGTCAAATGCTTTTCAACCTAAAGAAAAGATTATAGATACTATTTCTTCCAGTTTAAAAGCGCCAAAATCTGTAAAAGCGCCAAAGCAAATTGTAACTCCGGTTAGTCAGGAAGCCATTATTAAAGAAGTGGATGCATTGCGTGAACAAGACTGTAAATTATTGACTAGTAAAAATTACGAAGTCTTTTTATCTACAGCTGCAGCTATGCCTAATCTTTTACGTGAGATTGGACGTTTGAGAGAAATCACATTTAGAGAGGTTGGAGAAGGAACTAATGAACCAATAGATTTAGACGAATTTGATAATTATTACCATCATTTATTTTTATGGGATAGTGAAGCTAATGTTTTAGCTGGAGCCTATAGAATGGGATTAGGTTCTCAAATATTTGCTAATTATGGCATAAACGGGTTTTATTTACAAGATTTATTTGGTTTTGAACCTGAGTTATATAAAATGATGAGCGAGTCTATTGAGATGGGTCGTGCATTTATTATCAAAGAATACCAACAAAAACCAATGCCTTTATTTTTACTTTGGAAAGGTATTGTGCATACAACATTACGCCATCCCGAGCATAAGTATTTAATTGGTGGGGTAAGTATTAGTAATCAATTTTCAGAATTCTCTAAGTCATTAATGATTGAGTTTATGAAATCTCATTACTACGATCCTTATGTTGCACAGTATGTACATCCTAAAAAAGAATTTAAGGTTAAGCTTAAGGATGCCGATAAAGACTTTGTTTTTGATGCAACTGAGGCTGATTTAAATAAATTTGATAAGATTATTGATGAGATTGAACCGGGTGCTTTAAGATTGCCAGTGTTGCTTAAAAAATATATCAAACAAAATGCACGTCTAGTTGCTTTTAATGTAGATCCATTATTTAATAATGCGGTTGACGGTTTAATGTATATCAAAATTGAAGACCTTCCAGAAAGTACAGTAAGACCTGTTATGGAAGAGTTTCAAGCAGAGTTAGAGCGTAAGATTTCTGATCAGAATGAGTAACAAATTAGTAATTGTATTTGCTTTTTTTGTAAATTCAATTGGATTTGCGCAGACTTTTACTGGTACAATATTAGCTGCGGATAGTAATCTTCCTTTGCCTAACGTAACGGTTTATTTTGATGGTACTACAATAGGCGTCATTACAGACATGGACGGTTTATTTAGTATAACCTCTAATCAAAACATTAACGTTCCTTTAGTAGCTAGTTTTATAGGGTATGAAAGTCAAATTATAAACAAGGACATCCTTCAAGCCAATCCAATTATTAAATTAAAACCTCAAACTACTAATTTAGAAGAGGTTATTCTGTCTGATGATGATTGGTCAAGATCAAAAAAACTAGGGTATTTTACGCGTGAGTTTTTAGGGCATTCAGTCTATAGTAAAGATTGTAAAATAACTAACCTTGATAATGTTAGGTTTAGATATAGTAAAGTAGATCAAACTATGTACGCCATGGCTGATCAACCAATAATTATAATCAATAAGTATTTGGGATATAAGGTGGAGTATAATCTTATAGATTTTGAAATAGAATTCAAAAGTCCACCTTCTGGTTTAAACTATGTTAGTAAAGTGCTTTATAGCGGTACAAGTGTTTTTTCTGAATTGAGTAAAAAGAAGACTAAAAAACGCTATATCCAAAACCGAAACGTTGTTTATAAAACCTCTTTATTATATTTTATGCGAAGCTTGGCTAAAAACACACTTAAGCAAAATGGTTTTAGATTATTTAAAAGGGAAAGCGCGGATGACTCTGACCCATTGTTTGAAACAACGCAGACTTCTGTTTTTAGAGTGGTTAAATCAGAAAGCGATTTAAAAGAAGTGTCTTTTTTTGATTCAAATAAAGTAGTGGTTAGTTTTGATAATTTGGAACAAGCTTTTCTGTTACCAAATGCGGAAGACAACATATTTTATATAGACGCTTTTGGTATACATTCGCCTGTAAACAGTGTCTTATTTGGCGGTGTTTTTGGTAGTAATAGAATAGTCTCCATGTTACCAATTAATTATAATCTAGAGTAAAGATTATTTATTACAATTTACCTGGGTCTTTACAAAAAAGTCATTGACTACACGTCTGCATTCGTTTAATTGGTCTAAATCTATCGAGTAAAAAAGATTTTTACCTTTTACCTTTTGTTTTAATAACCCTATTTTTCTAATCTCACCTAAATGTTGAGATATGGTTGGTTGCGATAACCCGGTTTTTTCTACTAGTGCATTACAATTACAATCTTTGTTTTCGCTAATATGCTGTATCATTGCTATTCTAGCAGGATGCCCTAAAACTTTAGTGAAACTTGCGACTTGATTTTGAGAAGCATTAAACAATTGTCTTTTTGAAAACCCCATAGTAATATGTATAATTAAATATTATTAAAACGTGATATTGCAATATCACAATGATAAAAATACATAAAAAACCAAAATCAATACCGATTTTGGTTTTAAATTTTTGATTTAAAATTATTTACCAAATAATCTTTGAAAAAAGTTTTTAGTCTTTTTAGTTGTTTCTTCAATCACTTCTTTAGCATCTTCTGCTAAGTCTTCTAATTTATCTCCCGCTTCATCAGCAAACTTAGAGGCTTTATCCTTGGCATCATCTAAAAGCTCTTTTGCGTCTTCATTTATAAACTCAGTCGCTTTTGCTTTTACTTTATCGTAAGTCTCTTTGGCATCATCAGACAGCTCGTCAAATTTATCTCCTGCTTCTTTAGCCATTTTGCTTGCTTTGTCTTTAGCATCGTCCATAAACTCTTTAGCATCTTCATTAATAAACTCTGTCGCCTTAGCTTTTGCTTTTTCAAAAGTTTCTTTTGCTTCCGATTTGATATCGTCAAATTTTGCTTCAGCTTTGTCTAATACTTCAGACGTTTTTTCTTTTGCAGCGTCTAATGTTTCATTACTAGCTTCTTTAGCATTGTTAGCTGTATCTTCCACAGTGTTTTCTATATCTTTAATAGTCTCTTCTGCTTCGCTTTCGATGTTTTTATGGTCTTCGCTCATGTTTATTATGTTAGTTTTCTGATGGCTAATATATTACAATAATAAATGATTATTCTAAAAATGTTTTATCTATGGGCTCCCAAAGTTCTATTTTATTACCATCGTTGTCTAGTATCCAGCCAAATTTTCCATAGCTGTATTCTTCAATTTCTCCTAGAACGGTAACACCTTCTTCTTTTAAGACTTTTATTAACTCTTGTAAATTCTCTACACGATAGTTAAACATGAACTCTTTTTTTGAAGGTTCAAAATGCTTAGTATCCTCTTTAAACGGACTCCATTGTGTAGAACAGTCGTTTCCTTCTTTATCTTTCCACCAAAAGGTAGATCCGTAATCGTCTGTATTAAACCCTAAGTGTTTTTTATACCAATCTTTTGAGGCTTTAGGATCTTTTGTTTTAAAAAATAGACCTCCTATTCCTGTGACGCGTTTTTTCATTTTTTTAAATTTAATGTAGATTCATAAATTGTGATCCACTCTTTAATAGTCATTTTACCTAGTAATTGAGTAATCAAATCATAAGGGATATCATCTATCTTTTTAAACCTGATACAACTTTTGCCCATATCTATTTTGTATTTGCAGTGTTTTGGATATTCTGATACAAACCAGCTATATAGTTCTTTGTTTGCATATAAACCAGAGTGATAAATAGCAATAAAGTTTTTTTGAGAGGCAACGTTTATAAACGGTAAAGGCGGAAATGGTTTACAATGGTAACCTGCCGGGTAAATAGATTTTGGTACAAAATACGCCAGCATACCATAACCCATACCTGATTCAAGCCCTTTTGGCATGTGTTTTAGTATTAGATTATGTAGTTTGCTAATAGCAGTTTTTCTTTCTTCTGGTAGTTGTGCTATATAGTCTTCCGGAGTATTTATTTGAGTACTCATTTTAGTTAGTTGTGGTGGTATAAAACTAAGAAAATTTTGCTTTGATTTTGTCTACAATAGTTTGTGCTAATTTTTCTTTGCTTTCTATGGTCCAACCTGCCACGTGGGGTGATAGTATTACTTGGTCTGATTGAATAAGATATTTAAATGCTTCTGGCATATTGTTGTCACTAAATAAGTTTTCGAAAGATGATTTTTCGTATTCTAAAACGTCTAATCCAGCTCCTAATATTTGTCCTGATTTTAAAGCAGAAACTAAGTCTGAGGTTACTACACTTTTACCACGTGCGGTATTGATAAGCCAGAAAGGTTTTGCAAATCCTTTTATTAAATCTGAATTGATCATTTTTATTGTAGATGGTGTTTCTGGTGTATGTAAGCTTAAAACATCTGCTTTTTCTTGAAGCTCTGCTAAGCTAACTTGAGTAGCATTTTTGTCTCCCATATTTGGTTTAAGATCGTAACACAAAACAGTGACATCAAAACCGCGTAGTTTTTTAGCAAATGCTTTTCCCATGTTACCATAACCAATTAGCCCAACGGTTTTACCGTCTAGTTCTAGACCTCTATTGTCTTCGCGTAGCCATTTGCCTTCTCTAACTTCTTTATCTGCTTTATTTAGCTTGTTAAATAGCGATAGGAGCATGGCTAAGCTGTGTTCTCCAACTGCATTACGATTACCTTCCGGTGCAGCTATTAGTGTTACACCTTTGCGCTCTGCATAGTCGCAGTCAATATTTTCTAATCCTGCACCTACACGTCCTATAAATTTTAGATTTGTTGCAGCATCTAAAAATGAAGCATCTATACTAAATCGGCTTCTGATTATAAAACCATCGTATTGATTTATTTTTTGCTGAATAACGTCTTTAGACGATGTAAAATCTTCATGATTAGTATAACCTAATGCGTTAAGTTGCTCTATAAGTAATGGGTGATTGGCGTCTAGATGAAGTATTTTCATTTTGAAATATAAGTGTTGTTTAAATTTTAGGGTAAGTGGTTTGTGTTAATTCGTGTTTTACTGTTCCGGTATGTGCGGTACTTAGTTTTTCGAATAGTAAGACGTGAACCTCTTCGTTATTTTTTGTACACGGGTTATGTTCTACTCCTTTTGGTACCACAATAATTTGACCAGGATGGACTACTTCTGTACGGTCTCTAAATTGCATGTATAATGTGCCTTTAATTACTTGAAAAAGTTCGTCTTCATTATCATGACTATGCCATACAAATTCGCCTTTAAGTTTAGCTAGTAAGACTTGCATATTATCTACTATAGCAATTTGATGTGGTTGCCAGTTATCTGTAAACTTAGATAGTTTTTGATTAATGTCTAATGTTTTCATAGCTTAAAAGTAGTGTTTTTAAGCGTTAGTGGTAGAAATGGCATCCTTTTTTTTGCTGCCATAAATGGCAAAAAAAAGATATAATGGATGGCACGACCTTTAGGTAACGCCCAAATGATATTAAAACCCTAAGATGGATTTTGCAATTAGAAAGTATAATAATATTCCAAAAACATCATTACTTGTTGTAATAAATGGCCCTGTTGCTACTGCTGGATCGATACCTCTTTTATCTAAAAATATAGGGATAAAAGTACCAATTAAAGCAGCCATTATTATTACCGCAATTAAAGCTATTGCTATAGTTATGGATATTAAATAGGGTGTTTTAAATACAAAATGAGTCACTACTATTGCAACAAGTGCTATAGCTACACCGTTTACCAATCCTAATATAGCCTCTTTAAAAAGACGTTTTATAATGTTGCCATCTATACTGTTATTTGCAAGTCCTTGTACTACAATTGCAGAGGATTGTACCCCTACGTTACCTGCTGTTGCTTGTATTAATGGTACAAAGCTTAAAAGTATAATAAACTCGCCCATGGAGCCATTAAAACCTTCAATAATACTTGCAGCACCAAGTCCACCAAACATACCAATAAGTAACCATGGTAGTCTTGCTTTTGTAAGTTTTAAGATGCTATCATCCGCCTCTACATCCTGAGATATACCTGCTGCCATTTGGTAATCTTTGTCAGCTTCTTCACGGATAACATCTACAATATCATCAATGGTAATACGTCCTAATAGGGTCTTGTTTTGATCTACTACTGGAATGGCTTCTAAATCATACTTTTGCATGATTTTAGCGACCTCTTCAGCGTCTTCTTCTACGTAAACATAGTCTACGTTGGAGTTAGATAGTTCTGCTATTTTTTGTTCGCTTTTTGCAGTTAGTAAATCTTTTAAGGATAGACGTCCTAATAATTTTTCTTGCTTGTCTACGACGTAAATAGAGTGTACGCGACTAACGTGCTGTGCTTGTCCACGTATACGACGTAAACAACCAGCAACGGTCCAAGTCTCGTATACTTTTACTAGTTCTTTTGCCATCAATCCACCAGCGGTATCCTCGTCATAGGCTAGTAATTCTTGAATTTCGGCTTTGTGTTCTTGATCTTCTATTTGAGATATAACCTCCGCTTGACGCGCTTCTGGAAGCTCCGCAATAATATCTGCAGCATCATCGGTATCAAGTTCTTCAATTTCTTCTGCAATCTCTTTAGCAGAAAGATTTTTTAAAACCTTTTCACGATTATCCTCATCCAATTCCATTAGGACATCGGACGTGGTCTCAGAGTCTAGAAGTTTTATAACATACATTGCTTCTTCTAGATTTACTTCGTCTAAAATTTCGGCAATATCGGCGTAGTGAAACTCTTCTAAAAGTAGTTTAAGTGCTATATCGTCTTTTTGTTCGATAAGCAACTCTACCTGCTCTATAAGGGCATCTGTAAGCTGAAATTGTATGTTTTGATTGTCTTCCACCAACTAATTATTTGTCGTTTTCGATAAGGCTTGTTAACTCTAAAAATTGTGCAACGCTAATTTGTTCTGGTCGCTTGTCAAAGATAGGGTTTGCTTTTAGACTATCAGACAATTCCATTGTTTTTAAACTGTTACGCATGGTTTTACGACGTTGTTGAAATGCTTGTTTTACAACTCTGAAAAATAGTTTTTCGTCACATGGTAAACTGTAATCCGCTTTTCTAATTAAACGCAGTACGCCAGACTCTACTCTTGGCGGTGGATTAAATACGGTTGGAGGTACAGTAAATAAATACTCTGCATCATAAAAGGCTTGGGTTAACACGGATAAAATACCGTAAACCTTACTACCTTCTTTAGAGCAAATACGTTGTGCAACTTCTTTTTGAAACATTCCTGAAAATTCTGGAATTTGGTCGCGAAGCTCTAATGTTTTAAATACAATTTGTGTCGAGATATTGTATGGAAAATTTCCAATTATAGCTAATGGCTCTTCACTAAAAGTTGTGCTTAAATCGTATTTTAAAAAATCTTGTTCTATAATTCTAGGCGCTAAATTAAGATAGTTGTTTTGTAGGTATTCTACACTGTCTCTATCTATCTCAATAACGTAAGTTGTAATTGGTTTTTTTAGTAAGTATTTGGTTAAAACACCCATTCCTGGTCCAATCTCTAAGACGTTTTTATAACCATTTAAAGTTAAGGAATCCGCAATAGCCTCTGCAATACTTTCGTCTTCCAAAAAGTGTTGCCCTAAGAATTTTTTTGCTTTAACTTGATGATTGTTATGTTTTTGATGTGCCATAAAATAGGTTGTTTTTCAGCTTAAGCTGAATTATTTAAACGTTACCGAATACTCGTCCACAATTTGAAGCTCTGTTCTAAAGGCTAACATTTTGTCTGCAAACTTTTTTAATCCTTCATTTCTAAGCGCATCTGCGTCTTCTTTATAATACGCATCTAAAGCTTCTCTAGAATATGATTTATACTGAATAGAATAGGTTTGTCCACCCATTTCCTCGTCCACAAGTACTTTTGTTAAGGTTGCTTTTTCAAACTTACCAGTTGCTAAAACTGTTGGAATGTGTTGTTTGATCCAGATTAACCACTCGTCATGAGCGCTATCATCTATATTTACTGTGACGTTGTATATGTACATTTTTTAGATTTAAAGGATTTCTGCTTAAGCAGAAATAGCTATTAGCGTAAAGTTTTTGCAAATAACATAAGTTCTTGGTCGTCCTCAAAGGGTTTTACCTTTTTTTCGTAGGTTAAACCTAATTTTTCTATCAGTTTTATGGATGCAGCGTTATTTGGAGCCGTTATTGCGCCAATTTTTTTGATTTTAAATGTTTCCGTTGCTAATTTTAAAATGGCTTTAGAGGATTCTAACCCAAACCCTTTACCTTCAAATTCCGGTAGCATTGCAAATCCAAGATCAGGTAGCTCTAAATGTTCTCTTTTAGTTAGTCCGCATGTTCCAATAGGTATGTTGTTTTCTGATTTTAGTAACAGTTTGTAAAATCCATAGCCTAACTCGGCATAATTTTTTAAATGCCCTTCTTTTATACGTTGTTGTGCTTTTTGTATTGTGTTAATTTTACGATCGCCAATAAATTTTTTAAACTTTGGGGTGTTAATTAAGTCCATAAAAAACGGTGCATCGTCTACTGTAAATTTAGTTATAATAAGACGTTCTGTTTCTGCTACTATCATAATAGTGGTTAGTTTATAGCATCGCCGCGTAGTGCTCTAAATTTTTTTCTAGCCTCAACAGCATAAATACTATCTGCGTGTTCAAACAATATGGTTTCGTATAATTTTTTAGCTTCCTCTGGTTGTGCTAAATGATTAACTAATAGTTCCGCTAGATTATATAAGGCGTTATCCATTAAAATACTGTCCTTAAAATCTGCAATTATGCGTTGGTAGTTTGTTTTTGCTTTTTGATAGTCCTTTTTTGCCTCAAACAAGGCTGCTTGTTTTAGCAAGGTCTGTGGTATGATAACTTCCGTTTTATGTGCTTCTAGAATAGTGTCTAGTACATTAATAGCGTCGTCGTTTTTATTTTGATAAGCCAGTAAGTCTGCTTTAGCATATTTGGTTAAAGCAATTTGTAAAGAATCCTCCGCTCTGTTATCACTAATTAGTAGTTTTAAATCTAAAGCATCATTAGCTGTTAGTTGAGAGGTAGACGATTTTAGTATTTTTAGCTGAGATTCTGCCCATTTAAAGTCACCTTTATAATAACTAGCTTTTGCTATTCTAAATCTTGCTTCTTGTGCAACTGTACTATTTTTTAAGTTACGCTCAATCTGTGTGTAATATATTAAAGCTTGGTTAAATTTTTCTTCTAATACTAAGATGTCACCTAGTTCTAGTTTTACTGATGCTAAGTCTAATTCTGAAATATTGTATTTTAAAGTGTCTTTTAATAATTTAATAGCGTCTTCCTTTTGATTTAAATAAAAGGCTAAAAAATGAGCATAATTAATCTGTAGTTCTAAGGTTTGTGGTGTTTTGCCATAAGTCTCTAAGATTAAAACATAGCTGTCTTTAATTGCTGGATAATCTTTAGAAACCGCAATTTGTGTTTGTATGTCTAGGACTTTTAAGTGTCCCGCTAACTTCATACTATTGTTTTGTGTGCTTTCAATAATAAAATTGAAGACGTCCAAAGCGACATCATATTGTTTTTGCGTTTGCGCAATTAGACCTAATTCTACCAAACGGCTTAAGCTTTCTAATTCTCTTTTATAAATGGCTTTTTCTTGGACAAAAGCTTTATTGTAGTCTTTTTGTTGAATAAATAACCAACTTAGCATCTCATTCCAGATTAGATCTTGAGATTGCTGACTTTTTTTTAATAGAATTTTTCTTAGAAAAATGTTATTCTCACTGTTACCATCCTCGGATATAAACTCGCTAACATTCCGTTTTATCGTGTTTTGATAGTTGTCACTATCCTCAATAAGATTAATGTAACTAGTAAACATTTTCTGAACATCACCTTGCTCTCCATAAATACGCGCTAATTGCATATTAAAGTTTAATGTTGGTTTTAATTCTGAAGCTTTGTTGTATGCTGTAATAGCATTATCTAAAAGAGATAGTTTCTGGAAAGTAGGTCCTACGCGGTACACATTATTTGGGTTTTCATCCAAAGTTGCTAAGGCTTGTTTGTAATAGATGTTAGCATTTATAGTATCGTTTTGTAATTGATAGTTATATCCTAAATGCACTATTAGGTCAGGCTGAGCTTTGGTTTGAATGGCGTCAATTAATCTGTTTTCAACATCTTTATACAGCTCTAATTGTTGCTCTATTTTTATTATCTGTATTAGGTAATTGGTGTTTCTATTGTTTTTAGAGTATAATTTTTTATAGCTGATTAAAGCTTTTTCAAATTCACCAGTATTAAAATACTCACGCGCAACAAGGTCTTCCTGAGCGTTAACTGCAAAGGATAGTGTTAATAGTAATAGTATTAGTACGCGTTTAATAATCATGATTGTAAATATAACAAATACCAAAGTCAGTCATTGTAAATATTATGCAAAAAAAATGCCCGAACAGTGTTCAGGCATTAAGCCAATCTCATAAATGTGCTATTAATCATATATATTCAATATAAGATTCAATTACTTTGATTGGTATTTATCTATGTAATTTAATTTTTTTATTGTTTTCTAGTTGTGTTAACTAGTCTCATGTCAATCAAAGAAAAGTTATTTTTAGCTAAAGACAAAAGAAAAAAGGTTAAAACTAACGTAACAACGCTTGTTTTAACCTTTCGTCGATTTTTTTTAACACAAAAGTAATCTTAATCTTACTTTGTTTTTAGTTAATGTATTCAAAACCAGTGTACGGGATTAATACTTCAGGGATTTTTATTCCATCTTCGGTTTGATAGTTTTCTAAGATTCCAGCTAATACTCTAGGTAACGCAAGAGAACTTCCGTTTAAAGTGTGTGCCAGTTCGTTTTTACCATCACTGTTTTTAAATCGCAGTTTTAAACGGTTAGCTTGGAAGGTTTCAAAATTTGAAACACTTGAGATTTCTAACCAACGGTCTTGCGCAGTAGAAAATACTTCAAAGTCAAAAGTTAAAGCAGACGTAAACCCAGTATCACCACCACAAAGTCTTAATATTCTGAAAGGTAATTTTAGTTCGTTAAGTATTGCTTTAACATGATCAACCATACCGTCTAATGCTTTGTAAGAATTGTCAGGATGTTCTACGCGTAAAATTTCTACTTTATCAAATTGATGTAAACGATTTAATCCACGCACGTGTGCACCATAACTACCAGCTTCTACTCTAAAGCACGGTGTGTATGTTGTCAAACACTTAGGTAGGTCTTTTTCGTCTATTAAGTCATTTCTAAAAATGTTTGTAGCCGGTACTTCTCCTGTCGGAATTAAATATAAACTAGGCGTAACATTAGTTGCGTGATACATTTGTCCATCTTTATCTGGTAATTGACCAGTAGCAAAAGCTGATGCTTCATTAACTAAATGTGGTACTTGTACCTCTTGGTAACCCGCAGCGGTATTTTTGTCTAAAAAGTAAGCAATTAAAGCACGTTGTAGTCTAGCGCCTTTACCTTTGTAAACAGGAAAACCTGCACCAGCAATTTTGGTACCTAACTCAAAATCTATAATGTCATATTTTTTAGCCAATTCCCAGTGTGGTAATGCGCCATCATGTAATTTAGGGATCTCACCTTCAGAAAACACTTCTTCGTTATCTTCTTCGCTGTTACCCTTAGGTACAGACGCATGTGGGATATTTGGTATTTTGTAAAGTGCTTGGTTTAAAGCTTCGGCAGTCGTTGTTAACTGGTCGTTTAATTCCTTAGATTCTTCCTTAAAATCAGCTGTTTTACTTTTTAAAGCATTTGCTTTTTCGGCTTGACCGGATTTATATAAAATACCAATTTCTTTAGAGATAGCATTGGATTCTGCTAGTATTGCATCCAATTTAGTTTGCAAAGCACGACGGGCTTCATCTAAATTTATCACCTCTTCAATCATTGCAGTAGCATCAATATTTCTGACTGCAAGTCTATTGATTACTAAGTCTTTGTTTTCTCTAATAAATGGTACTTGTAACATGTTTTTTTGTTTTTTGGCGTTACCTAAAGGTCAGGCTTTCCGTTATATCTTTTTTTTGCCATTTATGGCAGCAAAAAAAAGGATGCCACTTCAATCCTTAACGCAGTCTATTGACTACAACTTTAAGCTGTAAAAGTAATAAGATTTTGGTTGCTTTAAAATAAATTATTTATCTAATTGAGACGGTAATATCCAATTGTTGTGTTTAAAGACTTCCCAACGGGCATTTGCCATGTCAACCTTAGGATTAATTAGTGTTTTAAACGGTCTGCCATTTACACTAGTTTTGGCAGTTACATAAACCTCAATATCTTGACCTTTGCTTTTATAATCCTGTTTTAAATGCTGTGCAAATTGCCAGATAACATCGGGTTTGGTGGCAATCATACGTTTTTGCTTTTTAGAAAGGTAGTTGTTTAGGTTTACAATGGTTGTTTTTTTTGTGTCTTTATCCACCACTTTAAAATTAGCATAGCCAGATTTTGATCTTAGCATCATGCGCCAAGATAATCTATGTCCTTCCTCTGTCCATAACACGTTATCTTCAATAAAATGATGTCTTATAGGTAGTACAATTTGAATCACAAAGTAAATAGTTGCTAATGTAACTAAATACGGTTTGTAGTTTAGTATTTTGATTTCTGCTTGATTGTAGTATTGTTTTCTTTTTAAAAAGATATTTTTGATTGTCTCTGAGTTAAAAAAGAACAATGAAAAGGCCAGTGCTAAGTATGGAAAAATACCAACGCCAAAGACTATTGAGTTAAATAAATGAAAAAATATTGAACCCCAAAAAGCAAATTTTCGTGTAGGTTTATAAAGTAGTAGCGGGATAATTAAACCATCATATAATATACCTCCGTAACCAACTAGATAAGTGAAAAATTGGTGTTGTAAAAGACTGCCAATAATTGGGTAGTCCATTTTACCTTTCATTAATTGTGCTGGCACGGTTAAATTAAGCCAGTCTGGATATAGCTTAGCAATAGCAGCGTAAGTGTACATTATAAAAAGCTGTATCACAAAAATCCATTTGCACCAACTAGGCATACTTATTTGTTTTATGCTAGGCTTTAGTTTGACATCTATAGACGCGTATTTGTTAGCAGGAAGACAGCACATTATAATGCTTAATAGGCATAGTAAATAATAATGATTGTTATAAGATGCTTTTTGCATTAGATAGGTGCTTGTCCACATAAGTGTAAAAGCAATTATACTAAGTCTGTATTTGTAACCTACCATTATTAGTAGTCCAAAAACACCCATTATAAAGTAGTAGGCATACATCCAATTACCCGGTAATGGCTGTAAAATATCTAAACCTATAAAGTTAAACGTGAATTTTGGATCTATTAAAGTGTATTTGACCCAGCCCGTAAATATGGCACCAACAGATTCTAGAAAACAAAGTAGTCCAAAAATAATTCTGAAAACTATTAATGCACTATTATCAATTTGTTTAAAAAGAAATCTATTTAGCATATTGGCTTAAAAAGGCTTTTGCCTTAATCTTATCTAAATCTAATTGTTTGGTTAATTCTTCTAAATTTTCGAATTTTTGTTCGTCTCTAAGACGCTCCAATAATTCGATGCTTATTTTTTTGCCATAAAGCGATTGGTCATAATTAAAAAAGTGTGTCTCGATAGTTTCTGACTGACCATTTACTGTTGGATTATTACCAATATTCATCATACCAAATTCAGTTTTGTCGTCAATTAAAGCTTTGACGACATAAACACCTTGTTTTGGTATTAGTTTGTAGGACTCTTCTATATTTAAATTAGCAGTAGGGTAGTGGATTGTTTTTCCTAAACCTTTACCTTTTATTATGGTTCCGGTTAGCATAAAATTATACCCTAAGTAAGTGTTGGCTGTTTTTATATCTCCTTCGAGTAATGCGCTTCTAATTTTTGTAGAGGATATGGCAACATCATTAATGTCTTGCATTGAAATTTCTTCAACTTCAAAGTTAAATTGCGTTCCAAATTGTTTTAAATCTTCAATATTTGCATTTCTGTTACGACCAAAATGATGGTCATAACCAATAATTACATATTTAGATTTTAGTTGATTTACCAATATATCTTCTACATAAACTTCAGCGGTTAATCTAGAGAAGTCTTTTGTAAACTTTTTAACCACTAGGTTAGTAATACCAAAACGTTTTAAAAGTTGCTCTTTTTCGCTTATTGTATTAATTAACTTAATGTTAGCGTCTTTTTGTAGCACCATTCTAGGATGCGGAAAAAACGTTAGTAGTGAGGGTTGTAAATCTTTTATGTTAGCAACTTCAACTAATCTTTTAATGATCTTTTGATGGCCTATATGTACACCGTCAAATGTGCCAATAGTTAGTACTGTATGTTGCTTTTGATTTGTTTTCAATGTGTAATTGTTATTCTACAAAAGTAAAAAAGCCAATTGAATAAAATCAATTGGCTTTTAAGTTATTTAAAATTAGTTTTTATTTTTTAATAAAAGGTAATGTAATAGTGTTACCTGCTTTAGATATTTTAATAAAGTACATTCCATTACTAAACGGAGTAGTATCGATAGTTAAGTCTTGAGCATTGTTAATTTGACTTTTAGTAATTAACTGTCCTAACATGTTGTATACCTGGTAAGCAGTAGGTAAATCACTGTTGTTTACCTTAATAGTTAAGGCAGAAACTGTAGGATTAGGATAAATTGAAATAGTACTTGCTAATTCAAAATCTCCGACAGATAAAGTAGATGAAAGACCAAAGTAATACGTTCCGGTTAATCCACTTGTAAATGTTGCAGTTAATTTAGAATCTGATCCAAAAGCAGTGATTGTTACTGGTTGTACTTCACTTGTTGTATCATTTTTAGCACTTATTGATGCTCTGTCTTGTCCAGTCATAGTTTCCCAGTTAGCAAGTTCTGCTTCTGTAAAATAGAAGCTTACAGTTGCTGTTCCAGTTACTGCATTTGTTGCTGTTACGTCAAACGTTTTAGCGGTTACAAATCCTGTAGCGTCAGTAGCACCGTTATAGCCTACTGCTGCAGCTCCTGCAGTTATAGCATCTCTTGATACAGCCACTGTAGTACAACCATAGTCATCACCACCTGTGTTATCAATATCTAACATGATGTTATTTGTAGTAGCATCTGTTGCGTAAGATTGTCCAACTCCAGTAAGATTAATTTGGTCTGCTGAAGTTGTATTTACTTCCGTTTGAACTAATGTCGTTACATCTGCTGTTACTGAGATATCATCTAAGAAAAAGACAAACTCATCGGCAGATATTACATGAATAGCCACGTATATATCTTGCCCATCATAACTTGATAGGTCATACGTATATTCTGTCCAAGTTAAAGGCGGTACAGTGTATGGCGCAGGGCTTATAGTTGTAAAACTTGAAGCGTTTGTGTTTGTAGTTGAAATTTCTACTTTAAAACGTTCTCCACCATTATAATTATCTGTTAGTGATTTTGCCCAAAATTTTAACTCACTATTCGTTCCGTTTAATGCAATTTGAGGAGTAATAGCGTAATCATCATTTACAGGTGTCCCGCTTACAGATCCTGTCGCGTTAAAGCAATAGTATCCTTTGCTTCCTGAGTGTGCATCCCAACCTGCGTTTGATACAGGTGTTGTTGCAGATGGATTAAAAACGATAAAAGACCCAGTATAAGATTCATTTGGAAAGTCAGATGCATCAGAAGAGTATGTTGAGTCTCCATCATTATCAATTAAAGTCCAACCTCCAACAGGTGTTATTGTAAAATCAGGATAAGTTTCAAACCCATCGCTAAAAAGTACTGCGTTACCTTCGTCTACTAAAACATTATCATCGTTTTCAATAGTGTAGGCATATATGTCATTTTCGGCTAATGCATCTCCTGTCGTGTTTACGTTAATTGATAATGTAATTGTTTCGTCATTTTCAATACTACTATCATTAAAAACTCTTAACGTTATTGGGTTACTTGGTGTAGTTGATCCAGTTGTAAATGTTACCGCGTTATTTAATAATGTAAAATCTACGTTTTCTGTTGCTGTACCAGAATTAGTCAATGAAGCTGTAGCATTAGCATTTGCAGGAATGTTCATACTTAGATCAATCATATAGTCTGTATAATTACAATCACTACCTTCTGCTACTTGACCAGGAGATATTGATCCTGGAGCAAAATTAATATACGGAGTTGTTGGCGAGTTACATGCATTTGAAGAGGTTAAAGAAGCTCTATTAGTTGCTGTAGCCAAAACTGCTTGGACTCTTGCTTTTTGATCTAAAGTAAAGGTATCCATACATGCATCTGTACTGTAGTCCATATAGTTTTCAACCATATCTAAACCAGGGTCTGATGGGCATGAGTCATTTCCAGTATTACAAATACTACCATTTGATGTGTCGCTTGCTACCGCAGGAGTGTCTGCGCAAAAATCTCCAGCATTGGCACCTGTGCCAGTACATCCCCCTTGAAAAGTATGTAGTAACCCTAAAAAGTGTCCCACTTCATGAGTCATTGTTCTTCCTAAATTAAAGTCTCCAGATATATTAACACCGGTAGCATCATTACTTCCAAAAGAATCGTGTCTAGATACTACTCCGTCGGTATTTGCAGCTCCTCCTGGAAATTGTGCATAACCCAAAAGACCTCCATTATTAAACTTTACTGACCACATATTCATATAAAGTGAAGCATCCCAAATACTACTTGGCTTTAAAGCTTCAACTTGGTTTACTAAATCATTAGTTATTTCGTTGGCAGTAGTCCCAGAACCTGTTAGTCCATTTTGACCAATGTTAATTCTGTTAATTCCACTTGTTGGGCTACCGTCAGGAGCCGTTTGAGCCATGCAGAATTGAACTTCTACATCGGCACCAATAGGGTTGGTGTTGTAACCTCTAGTTCCTAACATTCTTCTAAAATCTTCGTTTAACACTTCAATTTGAGATAAAACTTGTGCATCAGAGATGTTAGAGTTTACACCGATAGCTTCTCCGTTATTAAGGACGTGGACCACTACAGGGATTGTTAAAACAACCATTTGTTCAGCACTTCTTTGCTGACTTAATTCGTGTATTTTTGCTTTTAGTTTGTCTTCAAAAGCATCACTACCCATCATATTAGGGTTGCTTTTTAAATTTTCGGCATTTATTTCATCGGCATGACATCTAATAATGTCATCGGTATTAGACGAGATGTCTATTATTTTTTTTGATGTTTGAGCAGTGGATGTAAATGCGCACGCAAATAAAACAGTAAAAAAATAAAATGTAATTTTTTTCATTAAACGGGATTTTTGAATTTATGCGATGAAATTATGTAAATTTTTAGAAGTAGTCTGTTAAAATTGGTAAGTTATCTGTATTTTTTTAAAATTTTAACAGTAATTTTCTTGTTTTAGTAGGAAATTTTACACGCTGAGATTCTGAAATTGTATAATTCTAGTTTATTCTTGAAGAATTATAAAAAACAAAAATTATGGTATTGTATTTTTAGTTTGTTTTCCTTTAAAATTTAAAATAATCCTTACCAGCAGTTTTTTGCAAAATGGATATAAATAAGTTTGTTGTTAGGTCTTGTTTTTTAGTAGTTTGTATTTTTTTTTTGATGCATTTTCATCTGTATTTTTATCTAAGCATTTGCGATTGCAATTGGTTGATTTAAAAAGGAGCAATGGTTTATTTAAACTTTTTTTAGTAAAAGCGGCTATTTAATTATGCATGCATTAAAGTTGTTGTTAAATTTTTATTAATTAAACAATAGTTTCTTTAGATTTGAGTATTCAAAAATCTCTCACTTATGAAAACAAAAATACATTATGTTTTTTTACTAACTTTTTTGCTCTTTGCTAATATTGTTTTAGCTCAAGATGGAGTATGGTCAAAAACAACATTTAATGAGAATGCCACTGGTATTTCTCTAAAAAATTTAGACAAGGATAACTCTGAAATTTTTCAATTTAATATTCAAAATTTTAGACAACAATTATTAGGAGCGCCATTAAGAAGAACATCTCATGGAAAATCTAATACTATAGTTAGTTTTCCAAGTATTAATGGACAAAAGCAGGAATTTAGAGTTGTAGAAACTCAAATTTTCTCGTCCAATGATAATATTGCACAGCATCCTAATATTAAAACATATCTAGGTTCAAGAACTGATAATTCAGGAACTAGAGTAAGATTTAGTGTAACACCTTTGGGTTTGAAAGGGATGATTTCAGAGCCAGGTAAAGAAACTGTTTACATTCAACCTATTACTAAAGTGTCTAATGGGCAGTATATTATTTATAATAGAACGGCTCAATTAAATTCTTCTGAAACATTTGAGTGTTTAACAGAGGATGTCGATATTTCTAAAAGAATTATTAGCAGCGAGGTGTCTCGCGATGCTAATGACCAATTATTAAGGACTTTTAGAATGGCAATGTCAGTAACTCAGGAGTATACTTCTTTTTGGGATGATGGAAATGCAGCAAATGGAGATGCTAGAGCAGATGCATTGGCCCAAATGATTTCTACTTTAGATAGAAATAATGAAGTTTTTGAAGTTGACATGGCTATTACATTTGTTTTAGTTGATACTGCGGATGACCCTGCGTTGGATTTAATTTATTCTACAGCAGTTCCAGATCCTTATGGGAGTAACTTAAACTCAGATTTACAATCTAATTTAACAGCAACTGTAGGAGAAACTGATTATGATATAGGTCATCTTTTGACTTTTGCAGCAAATAATGGTAATGCAGGATGTATAGGTTGTGTTTGTCAGAGTGGTAAGGGGAGTGGTTTTTCAGCTCACCAATTTACGGATAATGATGGAGGCCCTTTTATGGCTGATTTTTTTGATATTGACTATGTACCGCATGAAATTGGTCACCAAATGGGAGCAAATCATACATGGTCAAATAGTTCTGAAGGAACAGGAGTAAATGCAGAACCAGGTAGTGGAACAACTATTATGGGGTATGCAGGTATTACCGGAGGTAATGATGTGCAGGATCATAGTGATCCTTATTTTCACTATTACAGTATTACTCAAATTTTGGATAATGTAACGACTGCTCCTAATAATTGTGCAGTAACTACTGCTATTACTAATAATCCTCCAGTTGCAGATGCTGGTGCAGATTATACGATCCCAATGGGTACAGCTTTTATTTTAAAAGGAGCTGCTACAGATGCTGATGCTACTGATACTTTAACGTATACTTGGGAGCAAACAGATGACGGGGTAACATCGTTTACAAATTTTGCGCCTACAAAAACAACAGGAGCAGTTTGGAGGTCAAGACCGCCAAGTACATCTCCTAACAGATATATGCCAATTTTAAGCAGAGTTTTAGATGGACAGTTGACTGAGTCTAATCCAGTAGAAACTGTAGATAATACTTCTTGGGAAACTGTTTCAACCGTAGGAAGAAATTTAAATTTTGCATTAACTGTAAGGGATCGATCTGAAGGTGGTGGTGTTGGCCAAATGCCTCAAACAGATTTTGATGAAATGTTAGTAACAGTCGATGGTGCCTCTGGGCCTTTTGCTGTCACTTCTCAAACTACAAATGTTACTTGGGATGCAGGTTCGACTCAAATAGTAAATTGGGATGTTTCGGGAACAGATGGAGGAGCTGTAAATACGCCTACAGTTAATATTTTATTATCTACGGATGGTGGATTAACATTTCCTTTGACTATTGCATCCAATGTGCCTAATGATGGATCTCATGATGTTGTTGTGCCAATTGGAGCAGTGACTTCTATGGCAAGAGTAATAGTAGAAGGGAATAATAATATATTTTATGCTGTTAACTCAACTAATTTTACAATTCAAGAGTCTGAGTTTGTTGTTAGTGTAACAAATCCAGAAATGGATGTTTGTGAACCGGCAAATGCAGTTTATAACTTTACATACAATACATTTTTAGGTTTTACTGGTACTACTAATTTTTCAGTATTAGGTTTGCCTGCAGGAGCATCTGCAGTTATTAGTCCTGCATCTGCTACTGCTGATGGAACAACAGGTACTGTAACGGTATCTGGGACAGGATCATTACTTATTGGTTCTTATCCTTTTTCTTTAGAAGCTGTATCTGGTACGATTACTAAATCAGTGCCATTAACGCTTAATGTGTATAATGGTACTTTAGCAAGTGTTGTTTTGGCATCACCTTTAGATGGAGCTATAGATGTTGCTTCTGATGTAGAATTGTCTTGGGATTTAGATCCTAATGCAGTAGATTATTTAGTTGAAATAGCAACAGATGCTAGTTTTGGAACTATTTTAGAGTCTGCAACAATACAAACAAATATGTATACAGCGTCAATGTTAGATGTAAATACTGATTATTTTTGGAGAGTAACTAGTTCTAATCAGTGTGCTTCTTCCAATCCATCAGCGGTATTTACTTTTAAAACTGCTAATTTGACTTGTGGAATATATACGGATAATGTAGCACAAAATATCTCTGCAAGTGGAGCAGGAAATACGGTTGTTTCTACTGTCAATATCCCTGAAGATTTTCCAATTACAGATGTTAATGTAACTGTTGATATTACACATACGTGGTCTGCTGATTTAGATATAACTTTAACTAGTCCAAATGGGACAGTGGTTGAGTTAACGTCGGATAATGGAAGTAGTGGAGATAACTATACAGGTACTATTTTTGATCAAGAGGGAACTGATGGATTAATTACAGCAGGTGCTGCTCCGTTTACAGGTAGTTTTATTCCGGAAGGAGATTTATCTACTTTATATGGTGAGATGTCTGCTGGAGACTGGGTGTTAACTATTGTTGATGATGCTAATTTTGACGGAGGTACTTTCAATAGTTTTGATTTAGAAGTTTGTGTAATGCGTACGTTATCAGCATCAGATTTTAATACTTCAATCTCAGATTTTACAGTATATCCTAACCCAAACAATGGGTCCTTTAATGTTAAGTTAAATAGCATTTCATCTAAAAATGTTGTTTTAGCGGTTTATGATATTAGAGGAAGAAGTGTATTTTATAAAACATACGAAAGTTCTCCTACTTTTAACGAAACAGTTAACTTAGAAAATGTACAATCAGGAATGTACATGCTACAAGTTAGTGATGGGGTTAATAAACAAACTAAAAAAGTTATTGTCAAGTAGTAGTAATACAATTATTAAATAAAAAAAAGGAAGCTATTTAGCTTCCTTTTTTTTATTTACCATTATATGTATTCATGGTATTATTTATTCCTGCTGTTCCAAATGATTTTACAACCTCTGCTGATTTTTCTAAGCGTTCTGGTAGTTTTTTGTTTTCTTCATCCTCCCATTCGCCTAAAACATAATCAACTTGTCTTCCTGTGCTAAAGGCATCACTAATTCCGAATCTAAACCTATTGTATTTACTAGTGTTTAATTTTTCTTGTGTGTCTTTTAGTCCATTGTGACCACCATCACTTCCTTTGGTCTTTATTCTTAAACTTCCAAAAGGTAGATTTAAATCGTCGGTAATGACTAATAAGTTTTCTAAAGGAATCTTTTCTTTAGTCATCCAGTATAGGATTGATTTCCCGCTTAAATTCATGTATGTGCTAGGCTTAAGGAGTATAAACGTACGTCCTTTAAATCTAAAAGTAGCAACATCACCTAGTTTTTGAGTTTCAAAGGTTGTGCTTTCTTTTTCAGCTAAAAAATCTAAGACCTTAAAACCAATATTGTGACGCGTATTTTCGTACTTAGCACCAATATTTCCTAGGCCAACAATTAAGAATTTTTTCATAGGATCTTGTTCTTCAATGGTGTTTGATATTTTTTTTGTTTTAAAGCGTGTAATAATCCAATCAAACATGATACTTTTTTTGTAAAAATAAAAAAGCATCCTGAATTAACAGAATGCTTTTTTTAAATATTTAACTAAAGATGTTATTCTTGAGTCGCTTCTGGTGCATCTGCTCCTTCTGCTTCTCCTTCATCATCATCTTCGTCTACTGTAATAGCAGCTCTAGAACGTCTTACTAAACATACAACAGTGTTGTCTGGGTGCATGAAAGTGTAGTCTTCGTTTACTAAAGAAGTAATATAAAGTTTATTACCAATTTTAAGATCTTCGATGTTTGCATCGATAAAATCAGGTAAATTTCCTGGTACCGCTTTAACTCTTAAGCTACGTTTGTTTTTACGTAAAACACCACCATTTCTAACTCCACGAGGGTTTCCAATGTAGTTAAGTGGAATGTCCATTGTTACTTCTTTATCTGCAAATGTTTGGTAGAAATCTACGTGTAAGATTCTATCTGTTACAGGGTGAAATTGGATATCTTGTAAGATAGCGTCAAATTTCTCACCACTTTCTAACTCAATAACAACTGTATGCGCATTTGGTGTGTATACAAGTTTTGAGAAGGCTAATTCTGGTGCAGAGAAATGCACTTGGTTGTCTCCTCCGTATAATACGCAAGGAACCTGACCAGCATTACGTAAGGCTTTTGTTACTTTCTTGCCCACGCTTTCTCTTTTGGATCCGTTGATTGTAATTGATTTCATTTGTGTTTATTTATATTTAATTATTTGTATTCTTTTTTTTGAGCTCGTTTTTACATTAAAAACTTAGAGCTAATAGACTTATTATAATGTACATTTTGCATTACTTCAGCAAATAAATCTGCACAACTTAATACTTTTATTTTTTTACTTTCTTGTCTAAGTGGAATGGAATCCGTTACTATCAGTTCTTCTAATTTTGAATTTTCTATACGATTGTATGCATCCCCTGATAAAATTGGATGTGTACAGATTGCTCTTACGCTAAGGGCGCCACGTTCCATCATTAAATCGGCAGCTTTTGTCAATGTTCCGGCTGTATCTACCATATCATCAACTAATACCACGTTTTTCCCTGTTACATCTCCAATTAACTCCATGTGAGAAATAACATTAGCTTTAGCACGTTGCTTGTAGCATATTACAACATCACTTTGTAGCGCTTTTGAATAAGCATAAGCACGTTTTGATCCTCCCATATCTGGAGAAGCAATGGTTAAGTTGTCAAGATTTAACTCTTTTAAATAGGGTAAGAAAATTGTTGAAGCAAATAAATGGTCTACTGGTTTCTCGAAAAAACCTTGTATTTGATCAGCATGTAAATCCATTGTTACAATTCTAGTTGCACCAGCTGTTTCCAACATTTTAGCTACTAATTTAGCAGCAATTGGTACTCTAGGTTTGTCTTTACGATCTTGTCTAGCCCAACCAAAATAAGGTAATACTGCAGTGATGTGTCTTGCTGACGCACGTTTTGCAGCATCAATCATTAACAACATTTCCATCAAATTTTCAGAACTAGGATTTGTTGATCCTATAATAAAAATACGTGTTCCTCTAATAGATTCTTCGTAAGATGGTTGAAATTCACCATCGCTATAAGTAGAGGTAATTACTTTACCTAAATCAGTTCCGTAAGCAGCTGCAATTTTCTCTGCTAAAGCTTTACTTTGCGTAATTGAAAATATTTTAGCTTCGGGCTTTGTATTCGGCATTGTTAATCTGTTGTTGTGTAGGTTTTTAGCCTGCGTGATTTTTAATAAGGTGCAAATTTACTATAATTTTTCAGCTTTAAAAGATATTAGACGCTATTTTTAAAGGATTTGTCTAAAATATATTTATTTTTGCCAAATCAAATTCAGATTGCTCAAGTGGCGGAATTGGTAGACGCGTCGGATTCAAAATCCGATTCTTCGGAGTGCGGGTTCGATTCCCGCCTTGAGTACTAAGTAAAACCTTCAGCTTTATAAGTTGAAGGTTTTTTATTTTTAGAACTGCTTATTTTGAAGAATCTCTAATAACTATATCTGTTTCTACAGTCTCAATACTAGTTGTAGTGATATTGTTTTGAAGTTTGTTAATTAAAAGGGTAGCTGCTTTTTCTCCTATAATTTCACCGTGCTGACTAATAGTAGTAAGTCTTGGATTGGAGTGTCTTGCTAAAATACCGTTTGAAAAGGCTAAGATGGAAAGGTCTTCTGGTATTTTTATTCCTTTTTCTTGAGCTATTTTCATAGCTGCAATCGCAACAGATTCGTTTGAGGCTATTAAGGCATCAAATGTGTGATCAAACAATGGTCTTACAACTGCATCATGATTTCTGTAATACATCTCATGAGTAGTAATTATAATGTCTTTGTCTTCTTCTATATTGTTGTTCTTTAATCCTGCTAAATACCCTTCATGACGTAGTTTTCCAACACTTAAATCCATGTTTGCGCCAGCAAAAGCTATTTTTTTACTGCCTTTGTTTTTAAAATAGTTTACAGCATTTACAGAAGCCATAAAATCGTTAGTAATAACTTTGTCACAATTAATGTCTTCTACAACACGGTCAAACATGACTAACGGAATTTCTTTTTCGATGCAAGAATTAAAATGTTGATACTCTTTTTGAGCTTCTGTTTCTTCAGCAACAGATAAAATAAATCCGTCTACAACACCTGTAGACAACATCTGTATTGTTTCAATTTCTTTTTGAAGAGACTCGTTAGATATACAGGTTATTATTTTATATCCTTTTTGTGTAGCTACTTTTTCTATTCCTTTTAATACTTGTGCAAAGTAATAGTTAAGCATGTTTGGGATAATTATCCCAATAGTTTTTGTGCGTTGGTTTTTTAAACTTAACGCGTTAAAATTTGGTGTGTAGTTTATTTCTTTGGCGTAAGCTTTAATTTCTTCAGATGTAGCTTTACTTATTTCAGGACTGTCGTTTAGTGCTTTAGAAACGGTAGAAATTGAAACACTAAAATGAATAGCGATATCTTTTAAAGTAATTTTTTTCATAGCTTGTATTATAAATAAACTTCTAACAATTGGCAATAGTCGGAAGATAATAAAATGTTTTCAATAGCAGCGGGAAGTAATATGGTTTCGCCTCTTTTTAGACTAAATACATTATTATTCCACTGTAATGTCGTGCTTCCGTCTACACAGATGTATATTACAAAAGAATCTAAAGTTGAATAATCTTTTTGTAAATCACCTTCTACTTGTATAAAATTAGTTTTAAAGTAAGGCGAATGTATTAACGTGTTAGATTTGTTAGGTGCTTTGCTATAGGTTGTTTTATAGTTTTCGTGTACTTCAAAATCAATAACATGTTTTGCTAGCTCTGTATGAAGCTCTCTTTTTAGTCCAGTAGCTTCTTCTATTCTGTCGTAATCATAAATACGGTAGGTTATATCTGATGTTTGCTGTATTTCTGCCAATAATACACCTGCTCCAATAGCGTGTACGTAACCAGTTGGAATGTAAAAAGCGTCTCCTTTTTTTACAACTTCGTTATGCATTACATTTAAGAGTGTGTTGTTTTCTAGGCTTGATTCAAATTGATTTAAAGTAATTTGTTCTTTAAAGCCAACAATTAATTCTGCTTCTTTTTCAGCTTGCATGACATACCACATTTCATTTTTTCCAAACGAATTATGGCGTTCTATTGCTATTTCGTTACTTGGGTGTACTTGAATAGAAAGCGGTGTTTTTGCGTCAATAAACTTAATTAGTAATGGAAAGTCGTTGCCAAAAGTATTGTAAACTGATGTGCCTAAAAAGGCGCCTTTATATTTTTTTATTAATTGTTTTAATGTAAAACCTTTTAATTCGCCCTCTAAAACTTCGTTTTCGTCATTTTTAACATCAGAGATTTCCCAAGATTCACCAATGTTTTCTTCGGTAAAGCTTTTGCCTAATTCTGTTCTCAGTTTGTTGCCACCCCAAATTTTATATTTGTAAAGCGGTTTAAATTTTAGTGGGTATAATGTCATTGATTGCGTAATAGTCTGGGTCAAATTTACCAAACTATCAGTATATTTTATAGTTTTTTAGCAAATCCTTTTTTTTATGGTGTTATAATCACAGAATTTGGAAAGCATTTTTGTTTTTATGTATCTTTACAGCAACCCTAAAACTCAATGTTTATGCTCCAAGACTTTTGGCTACACGTACAATACGGTATTAATCACGTGCTAGATATTAATGCTTATGATCACGTTTTATTTTTAATAGTTTTAGCTGTTCCGTATTTGTTTAGAGATTGGAAACGAGTGCTTTGGCTGGTTACTATGTTTACTGTTGGTCATACTATTTCGTTAGTGTTGGCTAGTTATGGAATGGTTAAAATTGATGGTAATTTAATAGAGTTTTTAATACCTGTTACCATCATGATTGTGGCTATATATAATGTGTTTACAGCAGGAAAACAGTCCAAAAGTCAAAAAATGGGTCTGTTATTTGTTTCTACTCTGTTTTTTGGATTGGTCCATGGATTTGGATTTGCTAGAGAGTTTAGGATGAGTTTAGATAAAGGAGACAGTAAGTTATTAAGGCTTTTTGAGTTTGCTTTAGGTATTGAAATTGCTCAAATTATTATTGTGTTTGTAATTCTGTTTTTGGGATACATTTTTCAAACCGTATTTAGATTTTCTAAACGTGATTGGGTAATGGTTATATCTGCAATAGTTATTGGTCTTGTTATCCCGATGCTTTTAAATAGCCCTATGCTAGACTAGTTTTCATTAAAGTTTTCATAAAACTTATTGTTTAGAATTGTAATTGAAATATGAAGCGAGTATCTTCGTTAGTATTCAAACACGTCTTTGTGCGCGTTTTCATTTGTATATTACCAAATTATGTCAAAACAAAAACAACTTAAATACGATAAAGCTTATCTTAGAATTGCTACAGAATGGGGAAAATTATCTTCATGTAAACGTAAGCAAGTAGGAGCCTTAATAGTTAAAGACCGAATGATAATTTCAGATGGTTACAACGGTACGCCAAGTGGTTTTGAAAACTATTGTGAAGATGACGAAGGTTATACAAAATGGTATGTTTTACATGCGGAAGCTAATGCTATTTTAAAAGTAGCATCTTCTACCCAATCTTGTAAAGGGGCGACGTTATATATAACCATGTCGCCTTGTAAAGAGTGTAGTAAGTTAATACACCAAGCAGGAATTATTCGTGTGGTTTACAATCAAGGATATAAAGACGATTCTGGGCTTAAATTTTTAGAAAAGGCTGGTATCGATTTGCAATTAATAGAACAATTAGAAGAATAATGTCTAAAGCCAAAATATATTTTCCTTTAATAATAGGTGTTGCAATTGCGGCAGGTATTTTTATTGGCGGAAAACTAAATTTTGGAGATACATCAGATAAGTTATTTACTGCTAATAGTAAAAAGGATAAGCTTAATAGGCTTATTGATTATATAGACTATGAGTATGTAGAAGATGTTAATACGGATAGCATCGTAGATGTTACGGTAAATGGTATTCTAAATAACTTAGATCCGCATTCTGTTTATATTCCTAAAGAAGACATGCAGAAAGTTACCGAAAACATGAAAGGTAATTTTGTTGGTATTGGTATAAACTTCTACACCTTTAAAGATACAATTACAGTCATTAAAACGATCGAGAATGGTCCTAGTGCTAAAGCGGGAATTGTTGGTGGTGATAGGATTGTGTCTGCTAATGGAGAGTCGCTTTTAGGTGGTGGTTATGATAATGATACCTTAGTAGATAAGTTAAAAGGGGAGCGGTATTCTAATTTAATATTAGAGGTCTTTAGAAAAGGAACGCCAGACCTATTGTCGTTTGACGTCACAAGGGATGAGGTGTCTATTAAAAGTGTTGATGCTGCTTACATGTTAACGGAAACATTAGGTTATATAAAAATAAACCGTTTTGCAGAAAGTACTTATAAAGAGTTTAGTAAAGCATTAAAAAATTTAAAGAAGCAAGGTGCTACTGGTTTAGCTTTAGATTTAAGAGGAAACCCAGGTGGTTTCTTAGAGATTGCAGTAAGTATTGTAGATGAGTTTTTGGAAGATGACAAACTTGTGGTCTATACTAGAAATAAAAAAGGAAAAGAAGATAGGAGTTACGCAACAAGTAGAGGCGAGTTTGAGGAAGGTCATGTTTATGTTATGATTGACGAGAACTCTGCTTCTGCATCCGAGATTATTGCTGGTGCTTTACAAGATAACGATAAAGGGACTATTGTTGGAAGACGATCTTATGGTAAAGGTTTAGTGCAACGCGAAATGAAATTAGGTGATGGTAGTGCGGTCCGTTTAACGGTTTCAAAGTATTATACACCAACAGGTCGGTCAATCCAACGTTCTTATGAAAACGGGAACAGAGATTATTACGATGATTTTGCAGATCGTTTAAATAGAGGGGAGCTTTTAGATGAAAAGAAAATAGAGGTAGCAGACTCATTAAAATTTAAAACACCTAAAGGAAACATTGTATATGGAGGCGGTGGTATAATACCAGATGTATTTGTGCCTTACGATACTAGCATGCAAAACGAAACCCTTACGTTTTTAGAAAAAAGAGGGTATTTAAATAATTTTATTTTTGAACAGTTGGATAAAGATAGAGCTACCTATGCAGCTATTTCTAAATCAGATTTTTTCGAGAACTTTACAATTAGTGATACTATGGTGCATGCTTTAGAGGATTATTTAAAACTAAAAACACGATCAAATATTGTTTTTGTAGCTTATAAAGAAGAGGTTAAACACTACTTAAAAGCTACTTTAGCAGAACAGTTATTTGGTTTTGGTGCTTACTTTAAAATTTTAAACAAGCATGATATTATGATAGATAAAGTCATTGATTTAAATCAAACGTCTAGTAACTAGGCTTTATCATGCACTTTAGTGTGCTTTCCATTATTCCATAACGTTAAAATATCCGTAGCAACATGTGCACCGCTTCCTGAAGCGATAGCAAACTGACTTCTCCAACCCGCCAATGTGCCAGCAACATATAAATTGTCTTTGATTAGGTGGTCTGTGTTCTCTAACCAGATTCTATCTTTTTCAATAGCGGCTTTTGGATGTGGTTTAATGTAGTTTTCTAAACCTTTAATGTTTAGTAGATTGGTGTAGCCAACTGCAATTACAACACGTTTTGCGGTGTAAGTTGTTTTGTTGGTTATAATGCTAAAAGCATGTTCGGATTCAGTTATTTGTTCTACTTTTTCTTTATCGATTTGTACAACTTGTGGGTATAAATTTGCTAATTGTTGCGCACCTTCCTCAAGTATGTCTTTACCTAAACTACCAGGTTGTAAACCTAAAACATTATTGAATAAAGCATTTTGTAGATGCGATGTTTTTTGATGCATAACAATAGCAACCGTTTTGCCTTCCGCAAAGGGTTTGCTTAAACCAGAGCCTAAAACTAAAGCACAAGATAAGCCTGCGGCACCGCCACCTATTATTATAGTATCAAATTGCATTAGCCTTTGGTTTTTGCTTCTATTTTTTTAGAAACACGTAAAATTTGTACTAAAGCAATAGCGCAAAGCGAAGCTAAAATGGTAATCATAGCAACAATACTTTCGCCTTGAAATAAAGCAGAAAAATCAAGTTTGCCAGCGTTGTAAATTATTAACGCAATAGCTAAAATAGTTGTGATATAGGTAAATAGTTTCATTGAAAAAATTTTTACAAAAATACAATAATTACGGATTAAGCTAATAGTATTTTGATGTTATCAGTAAACAACTTGACTGCTATGGCTAATAAAATCACTCCAAATACTTTTCTAATTATGTTTATCCCATTTTGTCCAATAAAGCGTTCTATACGTCTTGAAGTTTTTAATACAATGTAAATAACAATAACGTTTAAAATAACCGCTATTATAATGTTTTTTATGTCGTATTCTGCGCGTAATGATAATAGGGTTGTTAAGCTTCCTGGTCCTGCAATCAGAGGGAATGCCAAAGGAAACACAGAAGCTGTTATAGGATTTGTGTCTTCTTCTTTATATAAGGTTATACCTAAAATCATTTCTAAAGCAATAAAGAATAAAATAAAGGATCCTGCTACCGCAAAAGAGCTCACGTTAATACCAATTAGATTTAGGATACTTTTTCCTAAAAATAGAAATGCAATTAGGATAACTCCAGCTATAATTGCTGCTTTTTCACTTTGAATATGTCCAACTTTTTTACGTAAATCTATGATAATCGGGATGTTTCCAACAATATCGATTACTGCAAATAGCACCATAAAGACCGTGAATATTTCTTTAAAATTGATAGGCATGATTTTATAATTTAAATTATCCTGAAATTTTCGGCAAAAATAGTGGTAATTCATTGAAATACAATAGTAAACTAACTAGAAGTTTTACTTTTTAGATAAACACCTTATACTTTAATTAGATATTTTATATTTGCTAAAAAAACAATTAAGACGTAATTATGTTTCAATTAGGTAAAACAATAGTGTCTGAGTCTATAATCGAAAATGATTTTGTGTGTAACCTGTCTGCTTGTAAAGGGGCATGTTGTGTAGAAGGGGATGCGGGAGCACCTTTGAGCGAAGAAGAAGCACGGATTTTAAAAGAAATTTATCCTAAGGTTAAGCCGTATTTACGTGAAGAAGGTATTGCGTCTATTGAGGCTCAAGGAACATCAATAATTACTGGTTTTGGAGATCTTGAAACACCTCTAGTTGGTGGTGCAGAATGTGCTTATGTTACTTTTGATGACAAAAAAACAGCGATGTGCGGTATTGAACAAGCCTATAATGCTGGTGAAGTAGAGTGGAAGAAGCCTGTGTCATGTCATTTATACCCGATTAGAGTTAAGGATTATACTGAGTTTTCTGCCGTAAATTATGATAAATGGGATATTTGTGATGATGCCTGTTCTTTAGGTAAGGAGTTGCAAGTGCCAGTTTATAAATTTGTAAAAGAAGCTTTGGTAAGAAAATTTGGTGAAGATTGGTATACTGAATTAGAGAAAGTGGCAAGTAAAATGTCAAGATAATAATAGAACTCTTTTCTTTATTGTTTTTTGTAAAAATCAGAGCTGCTTATTGTTCGATTTGATGTCTAATTCTTGTTTTGTAAAGCAAATCTGACACGCTAATTGATGTCAATTATTTTCTCAAATAATAATTGTGTTTGTTAAGGCTGTTAATCAATAAATATTTTACGATTAAATTCATAAAAAACAATCATTTTAATATTTTTAGGAGGGTCAAAACGACGCTTTTTTAGATTTTGTTTTTGTGTATTTTGTTGACTTTCAGTGTTGTGATCGCTTGTTTTTTCTGTAAAAAGTTGTTTCTATTTAAGCGTCAGTATATTGCGGATTTCTGAAAATTATCATGAAAAAGGAGTTATAAAGTAGTGATTTTTTTTGTTATTTCAGACTTTTTTCGGTTTAATTTTCGGAATAAAAACTTATTAAAAACTAAATAATTCCGCAACATCAGTAACAGCCACTTGTAGCCCCACATTTCAACAATCAATGTTAAAAACTTTGAGAAAATTTAGCACAAACCACCTTTTAAAATCATAGATTATTTCCAATCTTTGTTAGTCCCAAGTCAAGGCAGATAATCGCAATTTAAAATCACAGAAAAACCCAATACAATGTCGCAAGAAATAGAGCCAATTTTAGCAGAAAACAAAGATAGATTCGTTATTTTCCCTATTCAACATCATGATTTATGGGAATGGTATAAAAAATCTATGGCTAGCATTTGGACAGCAGAGGAGATTGATTTACATCAAGACATTACGGATTGGACAGAAAAATTAACTGACGACGAGCGTTACTTTATCAAACACGTGTTAGCATTTTTTGCTGCTAGTGATGGGATTGTTAACGAAAATTTAGCTGAAAACTTTGTAAACGAAGTACAGTATAGTGAAGCAAAATTCTTTTATGGTTTCCAAATTATGATGGAAAACATACACAGTGAAACGTATTCATTATTAATTGATACATATGTTAAAGACGAAACTGAGAAAAATGGTTTATTTAACGCTATTGAAACGTTTCCAGCTATTAAGAAAAAAGCAGATTGGGCACTTAAATGGATTGATTCTCCAAGTTTTGCAGAACGTTTAATTGCGTTTGCAGCAGTAGAAGGGATTTTCTTTTCAGGTTCGTTTTGTGCTATATTTTGGTTGAAAAAACGTGGTATTATGCCAGGTTTAACGTTTTCTAACGAATTGATTTCTCGTGACGAAGGAATGCATTGTGATTTTGCAGTACACCTTCATGAAAATCATTTAGTTAATAAAGTACCAAAAGAACGTATTAAAGAAATTATAGTAGATGCCTTAAACATTGAAAGAGAATTTATAACAGAATCTCTTCCTGTAAGTTTAATTGGTATGAATTCTAAATTAATGACTCAGTATCTTGAGTTTGTAACCGATAGTTTATTAGATGACTTAGGTTGCGATAAGGTATATAATACCGCTAATCCATTTGACTTTATGGAAATGATATCACTACAAGGTAAAACTAACTTTTTTGAAAAAAGAGTGGGAGATTACCAAAAAGCTGGTGTTATGAACAAAGAAGTTGATGAGGATAAATACAATATGGATTTCGATTTTTAATATCGACGTCAAATCGTAAATAATTTTATTTGGAGACATAAATAATATAGGCATTACGTATGTAAGGCTAAGTACTAATTTTTGCTCCAATGCTAGGAATATAATTAATCACTAAACAAGTAGGTTGCTGGAATACAGCTTATTGTAAGTTTAGGTTAGGATGTTAACCCCTTTTCTGAAAGGCGAATCAGGAAAGCATTAAAAAATGTGTAAAGTATGTATGTAATTAAAAGAGACGGAAGAAAAGAACAAATAATGTTCGACAAAATTACTGCCAGAGTGCGTAAGTTGTGCTATGGCTTAAACGAACTTGTAGATCCACTAAAAGTGGCCATGCGTGTAATTGAAGGATTATATGATGGTGTAACTACTAGTGAGTTAGATAATTTAGCTGCAGAGGTTGCAGCAACAATGACGACGTCTCACCCAGATTATGCACGTTTAGCTGCTCGTATATCAGTATCTAACTTACACAAAAACACTAAAAAGACATTTAGTGAAGTAATGCATGATTTGTATGTATACGTAAACCCAAGAACAGGTAAGGAAGCTCCTTTATTATCTGATGAGGTGTACAAAGTTATCATGGATAATAAAGAAAAATTAGACTCAACAATTATCTATAATCGTGATTTTAGTTATGATTATTTTGGGTTTAAAACTTTAGAGCGTTCATACTTATTAAAACTTAATGGACAAATTGCCGAAAGACCACAGCATATGTTAATGCGTGTCTCTATCGGAATCCATTTAAACGATTTAGATTCAGCTATCGAAACATACGAGCTGATGTCTAAAAAATTCTTTACACACGCAACGCCAACACTTTTCAATTCCGGAACGCCAAAACCACAAATGTCTTCATGCTTTTTATTAGCAATGCAAGACGATAGTATTGATGGTATATATGACACATTAAAACAAACTGCTAAAATATCGCAATCTGCAGGAGGTATTGGATTATCTATCCATAATGTACGTGCTACAGGTAGTTATATTGCAGGAACAAATGGTACTAGTAACGGTATTGTGCCTATGTTAAAGGTTTTTAATGATACAGCACGTTACGTAGATCAAGGTGGTGGAAAACGTAAAGGAAGTTTTGCAATGTATATCGAACCTTGGCATGCTGATATTTTTAGCTTTTTAGATTTAAAGAAAAATACAGGAGCAGAAGAGTTACGTGCACGTGATTTATTTTACGCAATGTGGATGCCTGATTTATTTATGGCTCGTGTGCAAGACAATGCAGAGTGGACGTTAATGTGTCCAAATGAATGTCCTGGATTATCTGATGTGCATAGTGAAGAGTTTGAAGCATTATATACTAAGTATGAAGCAGAAGGAAAAGGACGAAAGTCTATAAAAGCACGTGAGCTTTGGGAGAAAATTTTAGAGTCTCAAATCGAAACAGGAACACCTTACATGTTGTATAAAGATGCAGCAAACCGTAAGTCAAACCAGAAAAATTTAGGGACTATTAAGTCGTCTAACTTATGTACGGAAATTATGGAGTATACTTCTAAAGATGAAGTTGCTGTTTGTAATCTAGCGTCTATAGCGTTACCAATGTTTATTAAAAATGGAGAATTTGACCATAAAGAGTTATTCCGTATTACTAAGCGTGTCACTAAAAACTTAAACAGAGTAATTGATCGTAATTACTACCCTGTTAAAGAAGCAGAAAACTCTAACTTCCGTCATAGACCAGTTGGTTTAGGTGTGCAAGGATTAGCAGATGCATTTATTAAATTGCGTATGCCTTTTACTAGTGATGAAGCAAAAGCATTAAATCAAGATATTTTTGAAACACTTTACTATGCTGCATTAACAGCTAGTATGGAAGAAGCAAAAGTAGACGGACCATACCAAACGTATGAAGGATCTCCAATAAGTCAAGGACAATTCCAACATAACTTATGGAATATTCAAGAAGATACTTTAAGCGGTCGTTGGGACTGGGATAAATTAAGAAAAGATGTTAAAAAACATGGTGTACGTAACTCGTTATTAGTTGCGCCAATGCCAACAGCATCTACAAGTCAAATATTAGGTAATAACGAGTGTTTTGAGCCTTACACGTCTAACATTTATACGCGTCGTGTATTATCAGGAGAGTTTATTGTAGTAAATAAGCATTTATTAGAAGATTTAGTAGACTTAGGATTATGGAATGATGATCTTAAAAACGAAATCATGAGAGCTAACGGTTCTGTTCAAGATGTAGATATTATTCCTCAAGACATAAAGGATTTATACAAAACAGTTTGGGAGTTAAGCATGAAAGACATTATTGATATGTCTAGACAACGTGGTTATTTTATAGATCAATCACAATCGCTTAACTTATTCTTAGAAGGTGCAACTATGGCTAAACTAACATCTATGCATTTTTACGCATGGAAAAGTGGTTTAAAAACAGGAATGTACTACTTAAGATCTAAGAGTGCAGTGGACGCTAAGAAAATGACAGTTACTAAACAAAAGAAAGCTGAGCCAGTAGAAGTTAAAGCTACGATTGAGGTTGCGAATAATGATGGTGTTGCACAAAAGCAGCAAGCAGCAGCAGATGCAGCAGCTAAATTTGCAAATACTTCTAGTGTTAAAGGAGAAGCAATGTCGCCGGAAGAAATGAAAGCATTAATTGCTCAGGCTAAAGAAGCAGAAGGTGATGATTGCCTTATGTGTGGGTCTTAAAAAGAATAGATAAGATTGCTGAGCTTATCTAAATTAAAGTGTTATAATCTAAAAAAGCATCCAGAAATGGATGCTTTTTTTATTTGAAAACTACAATATTATAGTATCTTTCTATTTCAAAACTAACCCTTAATGGAAGCTCCTAAAATTATCACATCCGCATTAGAATGCAATAACTGCGATTCGGTTATACGAGAAGAAGATTCATTTTGTGAAGAATGTGGGTATCCAATAAAAGGAACAGAACAGGATGTTGCTAAGTTTTATGCTAAACGCGTGATGAATAAGCGTAAAAACAATAATGCAGCTGAAAAAATAAAATCAGCTAGAAATACGCTGTATGTTATAGCGGGTATTGTTCTTGTTTTTGGCTTGTTTTTATACTTTCAAGATAGTGATGTTGGTGCCTTACTTATAAATGTTATTGTCGGTTTTATTTATGTAATATTAGGATCGTGGTCCAACAGAAAACCTTTAGTAGCGCTACTTTTAGGTTTGCTATTATATTTAACTGTTATAGTTATATCAGCTATTGCTGATCCGTTAACATTGGTTGCAGGTATAATTTGGAAAGTCTTAATTATTGTGTTTTTAGCTAAAGGAATCTATTCTGCGTCTTCAATAACCAAATCAGCTTAATGGAGTTATCTTGTAAGCATTGTCATGCAGCTTTTGAAACTGAAGTAAAATTCTGTTCTCAATGCGGAACCGCTGTTGGTAAAATGACAACCACAACAAAAATTAAAAATGTAAATACTATTATTGGCTTTTATATAGCAATGTTGGTATTTATCGTATTAGTGTATTATGTAGAGCTCACATTTCCGTTTAATCTAGAAGCTGATATTCTTGTCGAAATTGGTTTTGCTTGCATCGTCGTTGGTTTTGCTTCTTTAAATTTAAAACCGCTTTTAAAGCTGTATAGTTTTGATAATGTGAATTTAAAACTGATTGGGTTTTCAATCATAACGCCCATTATTACTAGTTTTTTTGTTTACTTTTTTATCGAATTTGTTAATTACCTATTTTCTGCAGGAGATGTTGCAAACTATTATGAGAGTTACTTATACTTAGATCACCCTTTATTCTGGGCGATATTATTTACAGCTATTACACCTCCAATTATTGAAGAATTGGCTTTTAGAGGTGTTCTTTTTAATCAATTAAAACAAGTTACTACGGACAAGTTAACCATTGTTGCAACTGCCTTTTTATTTGCTTTAATACATTTTTCTGTGCTATCCTTTCTTTGGATTTTCCCTTTTGGTTTATTGCTAGGGTATTTAAGAAGTCGATACAATACACTGTGGTTAGGAATGATTATTCATTTTTTACACAACTTGATTGTTTTGATGCTAGATTACTATAATTTTTATTCGTTTTGAAACAAAAAAAGCACCCATTTATGGATGCTCCTTTTACCTTTTTTTACTGTATTTTATTTAGTTAGACGCCATTAAAGCAAAAAACTTATCAATGTTTGGTAATATAACAATACGTGTACGTCTGTTTCTAGAGCGTCCTTCTTTAGTATCGTTTTCTGTTATCGGTTGGTAGCTACTTCTTCCAGATGCAATTAATTTTTCTGGCGCAACACCAAAGTCTTTTTGAAGTTTTCTAACCACAGAAGTGGCACGTAAAACACTTAAATCCCAGTTGTCTGCTACTTTACTTGTGCTAATACTTCTAGAGTCTGTATGCCCTTCTATCATAACATCTAAACTTGGCTCAGAATTTATGACATCAGCTAACTTTTGTAAAATTTTATCTGCTTTTTTGTTAATTCTGTAACTTCCGCTGTTAAATAACATTTTGTCAGATATAGATATCATTACTACAGTTTGGTCTATGCTTATTGAGATATCATCGCTTTCGTCTAAATCTGTTGTATCCACAAAACGCTTAAGGTTTAATGATAAGGCAAGATTCATAGAGTCTTCCACCGTTGTGTAATATTTCATTACATCAGGACTTACTTTGCTTAACGTTTCGCGCATTCCAATTTTTGCTTTTTCAGAAATAACAGCTTTATTGCCAACTGCATCAAATTTAGTCTGATTCTCTTCAGTTAATACGCCAACCTCATTAGTAAGGTTGTTAATCTTAGAGTTATAATCATTTACTCTAGATTCTATTTTCGCGAATTTAGCTTCTAAATCTTCTTTTTCAACTTGAGTTTTTTGTAATTGGCTAGTAATTTCGCCATTTTGCTGTTCTAGTGCGACATATTTCTTTTTAGATACACATGATGCTAATACTATTAATGCTAGTAGTGAGATTGCTGTTTTTTTCATATTTTGTTTTAACTAATTAATTATAGTATTTACGCACAGCATCACTTTTTAGATGTTTTAAAGTCTATTTTTTTAAGATATCTGTTCCTAAATACTTGTCATCCTTGTTATAGTACCAAGCACGTACTTTTGGAATTTTTATTTGATTTACCTCTAATTGCTCTGTTAGCAAAATATATTCTCCAGTATCTAATTTTAGTTTTCCTTGGTCATCTGTTTTAAAAAATTGATATACTTTCATTGCAAAGGTTTCAGGGTTAAAATAGAAAAACCAAACATCGCTTCCAACAGCTTTATCATAAGATGCTTTTAAGACTAAGTAGTCTTTTCCTTTAAATGTTTTTTGTTGTACTGTTTGGTCTATTATTGTTCCTGGATCTTTTAACTTCATAGGTAAACCGTATAGATAAGTGTAGTAATTTTTAAACATTTTGGCTCTTTCACAACTTAAATTATGTGTCTTAGCAAAGGCTGCTGTTATTTTAGAATTACCGTTATACGTTATGTTACAGGTGTCTTTTCTAACAGTATATTCTGTAGCTATGGTATCTCTTACAGCTTTTAAATAGAAAGTTTCTTGTGGTAGGTTTATTATAATTTGACTATCTCTACTTGAACTTTTAGGCAGTTCCATTGTTACATTTAAAGTGTCATTAAAGTTGGTCCATTGATTATTTGGATCGTGATATTTTATAGCGTTCTCTAGTAATTGTTGACCAGTCAGAGTTTGACCAAAAGAGTAGGTTAAGCTTAAGCTGAACACTAATATAAATGCGACTTGTGATAATTTCATATTATAATTTATTTACTAAAATACAAAATATAGGTAAGGTTAAACTAATCCGTAGTATTCTTGTTGTCTTTTGAAGATCTTTGTAATTAATTAACTTAGCATTAAATATTGATTTTTGATGAATACAAAGCTTAAAGAAGTAGCAATTGTTTTTTTTAGATTAGGGTGTTTTGCTTTTGGTGGTCCAGCAGCACATATTGCTATGATGGAAGAGGAGGTAGTAACCAAAAGAAAATGGATGACTAGATCGTATTTTTTGGATTTAATTGGGACTACTAATTTAATACCAGGACCAAACTCTACCGAAATGACCATGCATTGCGGTTATGAGCGTGCTGGTAAAAAAGGGTTGTTTGTAGCAGGATTGGCTTTTATCTTTCCGGCCATTATTATAACTGCTATTTTGGCTTATTTTTATGTTAAGTATGGTGATTTGCCAAAAGTTAAACCTTTTGTAATTGGTATAAAACCTGCAGTTTTGGCTATTATTGCGTCTGCGGTTATCAAATTAGGTAAAAAAGCGGTCAAAACAATAGAACTTACTGTAATTGGTGTTTTGGTTTTGGTAGCTAGTTTATTAGGTGTCAACGAGATTTTTGCATTGCTAACAGCGGGTGTAGTTGGGATGCTTTATTTTTATTTAAAAGCGCGCAAGGTTAATAGTCTAAATTCTATAATGCCCTTTTTTCTGGTGTCTGGTGTTAGTGCTTCTATTTTAAAAATAACAGCTATTAATGTGTTTTGGACTTTTTTAAAAGTCGGTGCTATTTTATATGGTAGTGGATACGTCTTATTTGCGTATTTAGATGCCGAATTAGTAACTAAAGGCTGGTTAACTAGGGTAGAACTGTTAGACGCTATTGCAGTGGGACAATTTACGCCTGGTCCAGTTTTATCTACTTCTACTTTTATAGGGTATCAATTGTCTGGATTATCGGGAGCATTAGCTGCTACGACTGGTATTTTTTTACCTTCCTTTTTATTTGTGCTTATTTTAAACCCTTATATCTCAAGAATGCAACAATCTAAAGTATTGCGTTACTTTTTGGATGCTGTAAATGTTGCTGCAGTTGCTATAATGCTAGCGGTTTTAATTATTATGACTAAAGAAACATTAGTAGATTGGAAAACAATAGTTATAGCCTTGACTGCTGTGTTTTTAGTGTTTAAAACCAAGGTTAGCACTATTTGGGTTATTATAATTGGAACAGCCTTAGGTTATATATTATTTGGTTTGTTTTAAATAAAAAAAGCCACCTTAATAAAAGGTGGCTTTATAAATTATAAGTTAACTGTAGTTTATTCTTCTTCTATTTTTGCAGGAGTAACAGACGCATCGTGTGCATTGTGATACTCTTCTAAAAGATTCATAGTTGCACTAAGTAAATCTTTAGTTTCTGATAGTAAGTTAAAATATAAAGTTGTGTTTTTTGGACTAGACTCTTCCGTTCTAGTACGTTCTACTTGCTTTAATATTTTAGAAGTCACTAGTTCCATGATTTCTTTCTTTCTACCTAGAATATCTCCTATTTCTTCGAAAGATCCTGAATTAAAAGCGTTTTGCGTGTTATTGAAAAACAAATCAAAACGACCATCAATTTCTTTTAACTCTTTAATTTGACTGAATTTCAATTTTTTATGATTGTTATTCACATGCTTATGACTCATTTTAGTAATGTAGTCTAAAGACTGTGTCATATCTTGTAAGTATCCTAATATGTTAATATAAAAGTTACTTGCATTTAAACTAGATTCATCTAAATTTTTAATAAAATAGAATATGTTATCTCTTAGAGAATCTACTTCGTCAGATAATTTAATGACCTGTTTTTTGTTTTTCTTAAGTAAAACACTGTCTTGTTTAGCTAAACCATTAATAGCGTTAGTGTAAATTTTGTTTCCTCTTTTTACAACGTTAGCAATGTTTTTTGCACTTTCGTGAATAACACCTTGTACAGAACTACTTTCTGAGTCTGTTAAGCTATCTTCAGGAATTGTTTTGTTAGATGTTTCTTTGTGTGCTAAATAGTTTCTTACTAGTAATATTGCTGTCAGTAACAATAATATTGGCGCCATTACTTTAGGATTCCAATTGATTAAGAATACTACAGTTCCAGCCGCAAAAAAGGCTCCAAATGCAGTTCCAAACCAACCACCAATAACATTTAATACGCCAGCTACTCTGTAAACAGCGCTCTCACGTCCCCAAGCGCGGTCAGCAAAAGAAGTACCCATGGCAACCATAAACGTCACGTAAGTTGTAGATAAAGGTAATTTCATAGAGGTTGCTAATGCAATTAATACTCCAGCCACCATTAAGTTTACTGCTGCTCTAATCATATCAAAAGCAGGTAAGTCTTTACTTTGTGCTTTAGTTAAAGCTTTTGCACTTGGTTTTTCAAAGCTTCTTCCTATTTTTTCCTGTGTAGATTTTGGTATTATTACACTTAGGTAATCAGATAAAGCAGAGGTTCCTTTTACAATACCTCTTGATAATATGTTTGGCTCAAATTTTTCATGTGTATCACCTTGACTAGATAAGCTAATTTCCGTCTCAGCAACTGTTTTTGCTTTTTTAGAAAACCATAACGTTAATACCATGATACCACCAGCTATAAATAATAATAATGGCTCTGCAGGTACTTTTTTCTCTAAGACTGCCATAGAGAAATCTGCTGGTAATGTCCCTGATGTTAAAAAAGCATTTTGCATGGCTTCAAAAGAGTGGAATGCTGCCATAGGTACACCAATAAAGTTTACTAAGTCATTTCCTGAAAAGGCTAATGCAAGACCAAATGTACCAACAGCAATTACTATAATTAAAACACTTTTTTTAGTTAACTTTTGAAAAGCATAAGAGAACAAAGTCCATACTACAATACTTCCAAGTATGATGTATAGCTCGTTTCCTTCTATTGATCCTTTGATGCTTTTATAAAAAGGTGTTCCTTTTAATCCTTTTAAGAAAATAAAATATGTGATTGCAGCTAATGATACTCCTCCAAATATTGCACCAAAATGTTTAGATTTTTTCTCATATTGAAACGTGAATATTAAACGAGAAACCCATTGTACTAATGCACCAACAGAAAAGGCTATAAACACGGACATGACTATTCCTGTTATAATTTCTATAGCTTTCTTGGTATTAATGTAGTTTCCTAAATCTGCAAAAGTTTGCGTGTCTGACCCGCTAATTTTAATTAAAGACATAACAACCGCAGCCCCTAACAAATTAAATACAATCGAAACTGTAGTAGATGTAGGTAATCCTAAGGTGTTAAAAAAGTCTAATAGTAAAATGTCGGTAATCATAACAGCCATGAAGATGTACATGATTTCTTCAAAGCTAAACATGGCAGGTACAAAAATACCTTTTCGTGCTACCTCCATCATTCCGCTTGAAAACACAGCTCCAATAAATATACCTAAACTAGCAACTATCATTATAGTACGCATAGAAATGGCTTTAGAACCAATAGCAGAATTTAAAAAGTTGATCGCATCATTACTTACACCAACAACAATATCAACTACCGCCAACACTATGATGGCAATCAACATAAATAAATAAATATTATCCATAATTTTTAATTAAAATAAGTTTGCAAATATCTTTACTGTTTTCCATTGCAATGTTACGACAATGTTATGTTTTGACTTTAAAAATGAATGTCAAATCCTAGTCTAAAAGTAATGTTATCCTCGTTACCATCAACTGTTGTGTAACTTAAGTCCGTTTGTACTTTTAGTTTATGTCCAACAAGATATCTAGAACCTCCCAGTGTATATTGTTTTGTTGGAAGACTTCCTGTAACGCTGTCGTATGTTAATGATGTAAAACGACCTGCAAGTTCATAATTAGTTTTAAATAAGTAACCCGCTTGTAGGTTTATTGCATTTCCAACCAATACAACATCTCCAGTTGGCGTTGTACCATCTGTGTCTAAAGCAATTGGGTTGTCGGTATCGCGATTAGCATATTCTGCCATAAAAGAGAACCCTTGGTATTTAAACATGGCATCAGCAAAAAGCGTTGTCACATTAGTTTCGTATAAACTACCATCACTTTTAAACATATAGTCTCCTAGACCACTACGTTCTCTAACAGCATTTTGGTTGTAGTTATATGTGAATCCTACCATTAATTTTGGTGTTTCTTCACGTTTTAAATCTGCTTGAACATAATCTCCTTTTGATTTAAATGTTCCGAAAGGTAAAAGTTCTAAACGAGCAGTGTATTGCAAACCACCTTCGTTTCCTTCTGAAACATTACGACCTTCTCCTTGAGAAATTGCTAATTTTTCACGCATTAAAAACCCACCACCTAAGTCTGATTTATGTCTAAGTTGAAGTCCTAAATCACGGTCAATATTAAAACGACTGTTTAACATAGAACGATCAATAAGTTGAAGATTGGCTGAAGATACCACACGCTCTACGTTACCAGGTAATTTTGTTTGACCTGCCCAAAGCTCCCAGTTTTCTGCAAAATGCCACATAATAACAGCATCTAAGATATATCTAGGTGTGTTACGGTTAAATTGATTAGCTCCAGAGATGTCTCTGTTAGATAATCCTAATTCTAGTTTGTATTTTAATTTTGGGCTGTAAGCAAAACCATCAAATTTTAAACGTGCACGACGTACAATAAAATTGTGTTCTGGACTTGTGTATTGTGATCCATCATGGTCCCATGATGACATTGACCTTACTTGGAAGCGAGGCGCAAACTTTACGCTAAAAGAACTGTCCTTTGCAGTAAAATTGATTAACCCTTTTCCAAAAGAGGTGTCACTTATTTCTTGTGCGTTTACAGATAATGTAAAGCACATAAAAAGTGCTAAGTATAGAATACGTGTCATGTTAAGTTATTAGTTTTTGTCGCTGCAAATAACCAACACTAATGTTAATTTAACGTTTCCTAAGTATTACTATTTTATGTTTTTTTTAACAAATAAAGGCTGCTTTGGCCTAAAGCAGCCTTATTAGAAATCATAATAATGTAGTCGACAAAAACTAATAGATTATATGACGTACTAATTGTGTTGTCTTAAGACACTAACAAATATCACTAAGTAAGGTGATATTAATGTAACCCTAATATTATCTAATTATTAAGGATTATTGTGTTAAATAATTTAATTAAACAATTGTAAATCAGGCTATTGTGTTTCTTATGTTAATTTAATGTTACGTAAATGTTGTATAAATGTTATGTAATGTGTATATTTGGTATATAATATTAAAAACCCATAATTATGAAGAAATCAATTTTAGTTTCAATTGCTTTTTTATTTACTGTGGTTTCTTTTGCTCAAGACAAAAGAGATTTAAAGCTAAATGCAAACACTAACTTAATAGATGTTGTTTATTATCATGACAATGGAGTTGTAAGCCAAACAGGTGCTTATACTACAGATGGTAAATTACAAGGTGAGTGGTTGAGTTTTGACACGGAAGGCAAGAAACAAGTTTCAGCAAATTATGATAATGGTAAAAAAGTCGGCAAGTGGTTTTATTGGAATGATGCCACTCTTAAAGAAGTAGATTATACGAATAACAAAATTGCTAACGTTAGCGAATGGAAAGTAAAAAATCCAGTAGCAACAAGTAATTAAGTTACAATACAAAAAAAAGCCTTGCATTCGCAAGGCTTTTTTTTTGATAATAATTTAGATTTAGTTGATTGTCCAACCTGCTCCCCAAGTTGTGTAATCTGTACCTGTTGCAGTATCTTCTCCAGTTGCAAAGTCAGCATCTGTAAATGTTACAGTTGTATCATTTTTTACTTTATCTGTTACGTCTACAAAAGTAACACCTGTTACTTGAAGATCATCACTAACAACACCGTTTCCAGTTTCTAAATCATCTAAGTCAAAACCTTCAGCATATCCAGTAATCATTATGTTACTAAATAAACCTTGTGTTCCTGCTCTTAATCTTACTGCTTCAGAAGAGTTAGCAGAACCTTCTCCAACTATAGTTACATTGTTTACTGTTGGTTTAGAGAATATTCCAGTAGCATTGCTAAAGTCCGTGTTGTAACCATCTGCTTCGATAGCTTTGTCGTCAGACGCTCTGTTAGAAATGTATACATGTTCTAATGTTCCAGAAAAACCTTCTGTCCAGTCTACAGAATCGTCTTCTGCATTAATTACAGAGATGTAGCTAGCATTAACTGTTCCTCCAAAAAACTCGATACCATCATCTTTTCCTGCGTATGCTTGGATGTAGTTTACAGAAGTTGCATTACCAACACCGTAAAAAGAGAATCCGTTGTTTTCAGATTGTCCATCTGCAGCACCACCAGAATACTCTACACGTACATAGTTTAAAGATCCAGAATTGTCATTTGCTACATTTCCTCCGTAAGGTAAACTTGCAATTTCTGATGTAGCAGTGTTTGTTCCTGTTACAGAATTGATAGGTGCTTTTCCTAATATGATTAATCCTCCCCAATCTCCAGCAGCTGGACTTGCAGCGTCAGAAGTAAATACAATAGGACAATCTGCAGTACCGTTTGCTATAATTTTTGCACCCTGAGATATTGCAATGTAGACATCTGCTCCGGAAGCTAATGCTTGAATTGTCATACAAGCAGGGATAGTTAATGTTGTACCACTTGTCATTATTAAAGATCCATTTAACTTGTAAGTGTTGTTTGCATCTAAAGTTAAGTCTTCAGTATAAGTTCCAGATAAGAAAATAGTTGCAGGGTCTGTTGTTCCGTCTCCTCCAGAGTTGTTGTTTGTAACACTATTGTCATTAATTACAATATCAGAAGTGTCATCTGTTGAACAAGAGAATACCATTGATGCTAATGCTAAGCCTAAAATTATTTGTTTTTTCATTGTTTTTGGTTTTAGTTGTATTTTGTGTTTAAGTTTATTTTGTTAAAATTTATATTTAAGTTGAAGTCCTACATTTAGTCCTCTTTTGTAATCTGTTACTCCTTTACCGTTAGCAGATACTACTAGTACATCGCCTTGATTTTGGTCTTCTCTTACGTATTGAATGGTTGGGTTTAATAAGTTTTTAGCGCTAAGGTTGATTTCAAAATTGTCGTTGATTGTGTTTTTCCAGATAAAGTCTAATGTTGGAACACTTTTCTCAACAATATTTCCTAAGTCTCCAGATCCTAAAGCGTCTATTCTGTCAGAGAAATATGAAAAGACTAGGTTGGCAACAGGCTTGTAGTTTTCGAAAGTAGGCGAGTAGCTAACATCTGCATTTAAGATAAAAGGGGATGCGCCTTGTAATTGATCTTCAGTTTTATTGAATGCTAAATCAAATGTGCCATCTATATTTTCGTATAAATCTTGATTTGTTTTCATGTAAGTTGCGTTAACTCCGAAGGATAAATTAGTATTATCATCTTCGTCCACTAAAATGTCTTTTCTTAATTCGACTTCAATACCATAAACGGTTGCTTTGTCTCCTGTTCTAACATATCGTTGTGTTCCGGTAGCATCTCCAACAACAACAAGGTTGATAGGATCTTCAATTTGTTTTGTAAAAGCACCGATAGATACTATTTCACTTCTACTAAAAAACCATTCGTATTTAAGATCTATGTTTAAAACATTTGAATAACCAAGGACATCAGGATTACCACCAATACGTGTCGATACGTCTTCATATACAAACGGTGCTATTTCTTTAAATTCTGGTGTCGACACCGTTTTACTAGCAGATAATCTAAGATTTTGATCATCGCTTAAACTGTATTTAATATTTAAACTTGGTAGTATAAATGTTTCTTTAGAGGTTTTAGAATCTACCCCGTTGTTACCTAGGTTTATTACATTGTAATCTATACTTTGTTCAAAGTTTTCTAATCTTACACCTGGTACAAATAACCACTTGTCTCCGGCTTTGATTTCTGCGTCAGCATAACCTGCATATACATTTAGTTTACCATTATATGTATTTTCAAAAAGCCCAGGTCTGTTAGTATTTGATAATGTAGGATATGGTTTTAAAACCTTGATTTGATATAATCCAGAATCTCCAGTATTTAAGTTTAGGTTGTCTAAGTTAAAAACAGCATTAAGGTTATTTACATCTGCAATTTGGTAACCTCCATCAATGATGTCATATCCATATCTGATGTTATTAAATTGTCTTGTTTTGTGTCTACCGTTGTATCCAAAATTGAATTTAAGATTATCGTTAACGTTATAAGCAAGGTTAACACGACCGTTATATTCGTCGTCTTCAATTTTTTGGAAGTAACGCTGGTTATCGAACACGACATTACTATAAAATGTTGGATTTGTTGTTGGGTCGTTATCCAATGCGTAATCGTAATTTTCTACACTAAAACGCTTACGGTCTGGTTGGTCAGAGAATACTTTGTTGTATCCAAAACCCCAGTCTAATTCAAAATCACCTGATTTGTGATTTCCTATTAATTGATTGACAAACATTTTAGTTTGGTCAAATTGTATGTTTTGTTGGTAAAACCCTTTGTCTGTGTTTAATATGGCATCTCTGTTGCGTCCCTGTCCGTCAATACCAAAGTAGCCAACCTCGTCAGAAGAACTGTTTATGAATACCGAATTAAAGCTAATTCTGTTATCACTATTTATTTTATAGTTTACATTAGCCATAGCAGTTGTAGTCGTAGAATATTCAAACTCCTCTGAGGCTTCAAATGCTTTTTTCTCTACAGTAGAGAAATCTACAGACTTTCCTTTTCTGTACTCGTAGTTGTTTTCGAATCCACCCGTTAAAAAGAAACTTAATCTAGAACCATTTTCAAAATTGAAAGAACTTCCTCCAGAAGCGCCATAGGCAACATTAATAGGTGTGTCCACAGCAACTGCATCTACACCATGAGATAATACAATCGCAAACGGATTATGCTCGCCACGTCCATAATATCCAAAGTATCCAGTCCCTTCGCTTCTTACAAAATTTTTATCTATTGCATTGGTATTAAAACCTGTTCCAGAAAAGGCTTCTACAAAACTACCGCCTTTATGTTCTTTAGAAGTAATGTCTACATTACCGGCAGCAAAATCGCCATAAAACTGAGACGCATAAGCCTTACTTATTGAAACGTTTTGAATAACGTCCGAAGAGAATAAGTTTAAGTCAATGTTTTTCTTGTTAACATCATTAGATGGTAATGATAAACCATTCATTGTTGTGTTAAGGTATCTATCACCAAGCCCTCTTACATACACATTGCTTGAGCCTTCTTGTTTAGACACACCAGATATTTTGGCAACAGCACCAGCCGCATCGCTGACTCCTTTTCTAGATAATTCTTCAGCACCAATAATTTGTTTTATTTCGACTGCTTTTTTCTGTTCTAATAATAAAGCTGTTTCACTTTCTCTTTTAGTAGTAACAGTTTCTAGTACAACTTCGTCTAATGTTGCAGCGCTTGCGCCCATCGCAACATTGATTTCTGTGTTTTTACCAGCTTCAACCGTTGCTGGTATAGTTTGCGTTTCATATCCAACAAAACTAAACTCTATATTATAGGTTCCCGGTTTAAGATCAGAAAAGGTATAGCTTCCATCCATATCAGATGTTGTTCCGGTTGTAGTTCCTTTAATAAGGATGTTTGCAAAAGATAACGGTTCGTTATTAAACTCCTTATCTGTTAGTGTTCCAGAAACAGATCCGTTTTGTGCGTAAGTTGCAATGCTAAGCAAAGCAAAAAGTAAGTATGTAAAATTTTTCATTTTGACTATTAAATTCTTCATGCAAAGAAACTTCGAACTTGTAAAGTCAAGGTTAACTAGAGATTAATAGTTGATGACCAAAAAGTTAGGATAATGTTATGTAATTAATCTATCTGTAATTTTCTCCAAACGTTAAGTTAACATTGGAAAGTGCTTTACTTTATTTATCAAATAGTTATCTTGCATTTCAAAATATGGACTATGATTTGGGAACAGTTACTCTCTTTAAAACGCTTTGGCGATACCAATAAAAGATTACGAAAAGAACAAGACGAGACCCGTTTAGGGTTTGAGGTAGATTATGACCGTGTCATATTTTCTTCAGAGTTTAGAAGTCTTCAAGACAAAACACAAGTAATCCCTTTATCCAATACAGATTTTGTGCATACACGCTTAACACATAGTTTAGAGGTTAGTGTCGTAGGACGATCTTTAGGTAGAAAGGTAGGGCAGAAAATTTTAGAGAAACACCCACATCTTCAAAATATACATGGTTACCTTCCAAACGATTTTGGAGCCATAGTCGCTTCTGCTGCTTTAGCGCACGATATAGGAAATCCACCTTTTGGGCATTCTGGTGAAAAGGCAATAGGAGAATATTTTATTTCTGGCGAAGGACAACAATACAAAGACCAATTAACAGATAAAGAATATCAAGACCTTTGTGATTTTGAAGGAAATGCTAATGGTTTTAAAATTGTAACACAGAGTAGGGTTGGACGTGAAGGTGGTTTAAGATTAAGTTATGCTATTTTAGGTGCTTTTACAAAATATCCAAAAGAATCATTACCAAAAAAACCAACCAAGCATATAGCCGATAAAAAGTACGGTTTTTTTCAAACTGAAAAAGAAGCGTTTATTGATGTTGCTAATGAGCTAGGTTTAGCTAGTAGAGGTCAAGACGGAGATATTAGTTACTCACGTCATCCATTGGCCTTTTTAGTAGAAGCAGCAGATGATATTTGTTACACTATAATTGATTTTGAAGATGGTATTAATTTAGGATTAATCCCAGAGGAATACGCTTTAGAATACCTTATTAATTTAGTAAGAGACTCCATAAATACTAAAAAATACCACCAACTTACAAATACTAAAGACCGAGTAAGTTATTTAAGAGCATTAGCGATTAATACTTTAATAAACGAAGCAGTTACCATTTTTATGGATAATGAAGACGCGATTTTAAATGGTGATTTTAATATTAGCTTGTTAGATAAAAGTAAGTACGAGGCGCAGATTAATGATATTATTAAATTAAGTATTGATAAAGTCTATCAGTCGGAAGAGGTCGTAGATAAAGAGATTGCTGGCTATCAAGTTTTAAATACCTTATTGCATACGTACAGTAAAGCTATTAATAATAACTATGCTGGGACTGGTTCTAATTACGATAAGTTGATATTAAAAGGCTTACCTTCTACCTTAGATTTAAATACAGAAAGTTTATATGTTAGATTATTAGACGTGTGTCATTTTGTGTCTAGTTTATCGGATAGTCAGGCCATCCTTCAATATAAAAAATTAAGAGGGTTTAGTTTCTAAGCTAAACGTGTTAAAAATAGGCTTAGGCTTTTAGAGTCAAGCTGAATAGATTGCTGTAATTCTAAAACGGTTCCGTGTTCAATAAACTGATCTGGGATTCCTTTTAGAATTACCGTATTCTTATAATTATGTTTTGCTGAAAATTCGGCTATTGCACTACCAAATCCACCTATAACTGAAGCATCTTCAATAGTAACAATAGTCTTGTGTGTTTTAAATACCTCATGAAGCATGTCTACATCCAATGGTTTTACAAAGCGCATATCATAATGAGAAAATGCTGAGGTATCTTCCATTAAATCTAGCGCTTCCGTAACGTTTTTTGCGATACTTCCAATAGAAAGAATTGCGGTTGTTGTCCCTTGTTTTAGACAGTGTCCTTTACCAATTTCAATTTTAGAAAACGGTTGTTGCCAATCTAAGTTTTCGCCACGTCCTCTAGGATATCTAATAGCAACAGGTTGTTTTAGTCCCAACTGCGCAGTGTACATAATATTACGTAGTTCAATTTCGTTTCTAGGCGCAAATAGTATTAGGTTAGGGATGCAACGTAAGTAGGCTATATCATAAACACCATGGTGTGTTGCGCCATCTTCGCCCACCAAACCAGCACGATCTAAACAGAAAATTACAGGTAAGTTTTGTAGTGCCACGTCATGTATTACTTGGTCGTAAGCACGTTGTAAAAAGGTCGAGTATATGTTGCAAAACGGGACCATACCTTGTGTAGCAAGTCCTGCAGCAAAGGTAACAGCATGCTGTTCTGCAATTCCAACATCAAAAGCACGTTCTGGGATTTGCTCCATCATGTATTTTAAAGAGCTTCCTGTTGGCATTGCTGGTGTAATCCCAATTATATTTTCGTTTTGTTTTGCTAATTCAACAATAGTATGCCCAAAAACATCTTGGTATTTAGGCGCTTGCTTAGTGTTTGATTTTGGATTTAATTCTCCCGTATCTTTATTAAACTTTCCTGGTGCATGATAGGTGACTTGGTTTTCTTCTGCCTGACGTAGTCCTTTCCCTTTTGTGGTTATAACATGTAAAAACTTTGGGCCTTTTACGTTTTTTAAACGCTTTAATTCTTCAATTAACAGCGGTAAATTATGCCCATCTATTGGTCCAGAATAGTCAAAGTTTAAAGCTTCAAAAATATTGTCTTGTTTTTCTGTGCCTTTTTTGACGTTGGTTAGGTATTGTTTTAACGCACCAACACTTGGGTCAATACCAATAGCATTGTCGTTTAAGATAACTAATAGGTTAGCGTCAGTAACGCCTGCGTGATTTAGGCCTTCAAAAGCCATTCCGCTTGCAATTGAGGCATCTCCAATTACTGCAATATGTTGCGTGTCTAAATCACCTTTTAATCTAGAGGCAATTGCCATACCCAAAGCTGCTGATATAGAAGTAGAGGAGTGTCCAACGCCAAACGTGTCAAAGTTGCTTTCTGATCTGTTTGGAAAACCACTTAAACCATTTAGTTGCCTGTTGGTTTCAAAACTGTCACGTCTACCGGTTAATATTTTATGTCCATAGGCTTGGTGTCCAACATCCCAAACTAGTTGGTCTTTTGGTGTATTAAATACATAATGAAGCGCTATGGTCAACTCTATTACACCAAGGCTTGCACCAAGATGTCCTTCTTTTGTAGCTACGATATTGATAATAAAATCGCGTAACTGTTTAGCAATAACAGGTAAGTCGTCTTGTTTTAAAAGACGTAGCTGTTCTGGGTTGTCAATGGTATGTAATAGATTGTTTTGCACTTAGCAAAAATACGAGATTTTATTAATCTTCTGCATCAAAAATTATGGGTAAAGTATGTATAATCGAAACGTTTTTACCATGATTTACAGCAGGGATAAGTTTTGGTAATTTTTTTATAACACGTTCTGCTTCTTTTTTTAATCCAAGATGAGGTGCTTTAATATCAATAAGTGTTATGTCACCATTGTTTTCAATTTTAAAATTTACGAAAACACGTTGTATGCCTTTTAGGTCTAAATTTATATCTGAATCTTTAGAGAAATTGGCTTTTATAAAGGTGCTTAATTGTGATTGGAAGTATTTTAGTTCTTCTTTTTTTGATAAATTTTTAGGCGTATTTTTAAACTTTGGTAATATTTCTACGTTGTAAATAGAAAAGGGTTCTGTTGTTGGATATTCTATAAATTCCATATCTCCCATAATATCTATTATAGGAGGTTCTATTTTTAGCGAATCTATTTTTACAGGATCGGGTTTCATTATTATTTCGCCAGTTGAAACATTTTCCACGATTAAAACACCATCAATAGGAGGGATTACTGCGTTAATGATTTTTGGAGGTTTAGGGGCTTTCTTTTTAGTAACAACACTATCTGTCTCAATAGGTTTCTCGATTAATCCTAAAATATCAATAACTTTATTTTTAGTCGAATCAATAACTTCTATCGTGTCAATTTTTTTTGGTGTTCCGTTTTTTGAAGAGCAGTTAAATAAAGTTGTTCCCATAATAATCATGGCTGCTAAAAAGAACGATTTATAAACACTATGTTTTTGCTGAATTAAGCTTAACGGAATTATTAAGTTTATAGAATCCAGTTGTGTTTGCTTAATATGTCCACAAATGCGTTTGTCTTTATTTTCTTGTAAAAAATCTTGAATTTGATAAGCGTCCATTTTAGTAAAATCGACAACCGTTTTGTTGCAAGATCCGCAAAAACGACCTTTGTCCTTTGGTGTCATGGTATCCCAACCTTCATGACAAGGCTCTGGTATTTTAATAGAATAATAGTTAGCCATATTATTGATATTTTTTTAATAGGCATCAAAAGTCTTGCCGATTACACTTTATTTTATCAGAAATTGTATTTTTACTGATATGATAAACCCATACGACGACACTTATTTTATGAAAAAAGCACTTCAGGAAGCTGAAGAAGCTTTTGATAAAGGCGAAATTCCGGTTGGTGCTGTAATTGTTATTAAAGACCGTATTATTGCCAGAGCCCATAATTTAACTGAGCTTTTAAACGACGTTACAGCGCATGCCGAAATGCAAGCAATTACTGCTGCTGCTAACTTTTTAGGTGGTAAGTATTTAAAAGATTGTACGCTGTATGTGACTTTGGAGCCTTGCCAAATGTGTGCTGGTGCTTTGTATTGGAGTCAGATTTCTAGAATTGTATATGGCGCAAGAGATGACGACCGCGGTTGTATTGCGCTAAACACAAAGCTACATCCTAAAACTAAAATGGAAGGTGGTGTGTTAGCTGAAGAAGCATCAGCTTTATTAAAACGCTTTTTTGTCGAAAAACGAAACTTAAATTAATAGACTGTGTTTGCGGTTTAGTGCATTAGCGATAGTAACGACATCCTTTTTGTTTTACTAAAAAAAAACAAAAAGATACAGTGGATAGCGCGACGCTTTGTAGCTTTTTGCGGAAAAGGGTAATGCCCAAATAACGGGTATTAAAGTTTACGCCTGTCGCCTTCTTTTTTACGCATGTCTTCTATTTTTTCTTTAGTTAACATATACTCTTTGGCGTCTCTGTCTTTCCATCTGTGGTACGTAAATAATGGGATAACTACAAAAAACAAGCCTAAAACACCAAAGCCTATTAACTTTTGTGCATAGTCTACTTCTAGCCAATAGCCACAAATAATACTAGCAACTGAGGCGATAAAAGATAATGCGATGATGTATTTCATGTTTTAAAAGACGTTATTTTTTGTAAAGATATAAAATGCTTTACTAAGTGGTGGTATAGTTAATTAATTGGCGTCTGTAAGCGGTTAGTAATTTTGATTTTGAAACAAATCCGAGATACTTGCCATCTTTGATTACGGGCAAATTCCATGCGTTTGAGTCTTGAAATTTGACCATTACGGCTTTCATGGAATCGGTTTTGTAGTCTATAATATCGGGTGGATTATGCATCAAGTCTTCGACTAAAGTGGTATCGTACAGTGCTTGATTAAACATGATTTCTCGGACATCATCCAAAAGGATTATACCTACTAAGGCTTTGTTTTTATTGACTACTGGAAATAGGTTTCGTGTAGATTTTGCAACGCCTTTATGTAGCATATCTCCAAGCGTCATGTTGGGGTTTAGTTTTACAAAATTAGTTTCTATCACACTATCTAAAGACATTAGGGTTAGCACGCTTTGATCTTTATCGTGGGTTAGTAATTCGCCTTTTAAGGCTAATTCTTTGGTGTAAATGGTAAAATCTATGGCGTTTTTTTTAATAATAAAGGACATGGATACCGCAATCATTAATGGGATAAATAACTCGTAACCACCCGTAATTTCTGCAATTAAGAAAATAGCAGTTAGTGGTGCATGTAGCACACCTGCAATTAATCCAGCCATACCAATTAAGGTAAAATTGGTTTCCGACACATTAAATCCTAAACCTAAATTGTTGATTATTTTGGCAACCACATTACCTAATGCGCTACCCATTACCATGGTTGGAATAAAGATTCCTCCAGCTCCACCAGCCGCAAATGTGGTGGTCATGGCTATGGCTTTAAATACTGTTATACCAATTAGTAATGCAATGACGACCCATATATTATCGTTTAGACTATCAAAAGGTGTTGTGCCTAATGCTGCCAAATGGTTTCCGGCTAATAGGTTGTTTATAAAACCAAACCCTTCTCCGTAAAGTGGAGGGATAAAATATAACATGACACCAATAGCTAATCCGCCAATAGTTAATTTGACAAGTCTAGATTTAAAACGCTCGAAGAATTTTAAAATATAGAAATACATTTTAGTGAAATAAATTGAGGCAAAACCAGTTCCGATACCTAAAGCGACGTAAAACAGAGTGTCTTTGATTTCGAATTTATCAGCAAAATTAAAGTTGAATAATAAGTCGTCACCCAAAAAAAAGTACGACGTTAACACGGAAGATACTGATGCTATTAATAAAGGTAATAACGAGGCGAAGGTTAGGTCCAAACTAAAGACTTCAACCGCAAAAATAATTGCTGCAATTGGTGATTTAAATATAGATGAAATAGCGCCTGCTGCTGCACAACCAATTAATAATGTGCGTGTTTGTTGATTAACATGAAACAGTTTGCCTAAGTTAGAACTGATTGCAGATCCTGAAGCAATAGCTGGTCCAAGTAATCCGACAGATCCCCCGAAACCAACAGTTAAAGGTGCGGTTATTAAAGGAATGTAAATTTTGGAACGCTCTATTAGTCCACTACGTTTTGATAATTTAAATAATATGGAAGGGATGGCGTGTTCTACCTTTTTTTTAGAGACATATTTGGTAAATAAATAGACTAAAAACAACCCAAATACCGGTAGTATAAAATAGACTTGATTTTTAGAAAACACGACAAGGTTATCTAAAGCACTCTCTATAGTAAACGTAATGTTTCTTAATGTTACCGCAGCTAATCCTGCCAATAGTCCAACTAGTCCACTTAAAATATAAGTAAAGTTTTTTTCGGAGATGTTTTTAATTCTCCAAATAAAAAAACGTTTATGTAGTGGCTGCTTTGGCATTAATTAAATGTAATAAAAAATCCTGCAATTTGCAGGATTTTTTATTTTTATGATTGTAAATCTAATTTAAGATTTAATTCTTTTAATTGTGCATCATCAATTGGAGCAGGCGCGTCAATCATGACGTCTCTACCAGAATTGTTTTTAGGGAACGCAATAAAGTCTCTAATAGTTTCTTGACCGCCTAAAATAGCAACTAATCTGTCAAGACCAAAAGCTAAACCACCGTGTGGTGGTGCGCCATATTCAAAAGCATCCATTAAAAATCCAAATTGAGCTTTAGCTTCAGCTTCACTAAATCCTAAATGTTTAAGCATGATAGCTTGTGTCGCTTTATCGTGTATACGTATTGATCCACCACCAATTTCGTTTCCGTTAAGGACTAAATCGTATGCGTTTGCTTTTACGTCTCCTGGGTTAGTGTCTAATAATTCTATTTGACCTGGTTTAGGTGATGTAAAAGGGTGGTGCATGGCGTGGTAATGACCGGTTTCTTCATCAAGTTCTAATAATGGGAAATCAATAACCCATAATGGAGCAAATACTTTAGGGTCACGCAAACCTAAACGTGTTGCTAGTTCCATACGTAAAGCACTTAATTGTGCACGCACTTTATTAGTGTCTCCAGACAATACACAGACTAAATCTCCTGCTTTTGCGCCTGTTTTTTCTGCCCATTTAGCTAAATCGTCTTGGTCAAAAAACTTATCTACAGATGATTTGTATGTTCCATCCTCGTTTACACGACAATAAATCATACCTAAAGCACCAACTTGTGGACGCTTTACCCAATCAATTAATTTATCTATTTCTTTACGTGTATATGCGTTTCCGCCAGGAACAGCAATACCAACGACTAATTCTGCCGAGTTAAATACACCAAAGTCTTTATGTTGTGCAACATCATTTAATTCGCCAAACTCCATTCCAAATCTAATGTCTGGTTTGTCATTTCCGTATAAACGCATCGCATCGTCATATAACATACGTGGGAATTTGTCAACCTCTACACCATTTACTTCTTTAAGTAAGTGACGTGTTAAGTTTTCAAACACGTTTAAGATATCTTCTTGCTCTACAAACGCCATTTCGCAGTCAATTTGCGTAAATTCTGGTTGTCTGTCTGCACGTAAATCTTCGTCTCTAAAACATTTTACAATCTGGAAGTATTTGTCCATTCCACCAACCATAAGCAATTGCTTAAAGGTTTGAGGTGATTGTGGTAAGGCGTAAAACTCGCCTTCATTCATTCTAGAAGGGACTACAAAATCTCTAGCACCTTCTGGAGTAGACTTGATTAAGTATGGTGTTTCAACTTCAATAAAGTCGTTACCTGATAAAAAGTTTCTAACTTCTTGTGTTACTTTAGCTCTAAAAATCAAGTTGTTTTTTACCGGATTACGTCTAATGTCTAGGTAACGGTATTTCATTCTAATATCTTCACCACCATCTGTTTTGTCTTCGATAGTAAAAGGAGGAAGTAAAGATTGGTTTAGAATGTTTAATTCTTTTACTAAAACTTCAATTTCTCCTGTTGGGATATTTTTATTTTTTGATTCACGCTCTATAACCGTACCCGTAACTTGTATTACAAATTCGCGACCAAGCTTTTGTGCTTGCTCCATCATTGCTTTAGGTGTACGCTCTTCGTCAAAAATAAGTTGTGTTATTCCGTAGCGATCACGAAGATCTACCCACATCATAAAACCTTTATCTCTTGATTTTTGAACCCAACCTGAAAGGGTAACTTCTGTATTTATATGTGATGCTGTTAACTCACCACAGTTATGACTTCTGTACATAATATTTTATTAGAAATGCAAAAGTAAAAAATCCGAAGTAAAGACTTCGGATTTTTTGTTTAAATCATTGTTGTTATTATTATAAAGAACAATTATTCTTCATTTAGTGATTCTATAGTTAACGTTTCTTCTGTTGTATCTGAAGAAAACTTAGCTCTTAACCACATTTTTAATTTAACTGATAAGAAAAATAATATTGGCACTACAATTAATGTTAAGAATGTTGCGATTAATAGACCGTAAATTACGGTCCATGCTAATGGCCCCCAAAAGACTACGTTGTCTCCTCCCATATATATGTTTGGATCAAGCTCAGCAAACAATGTAAAGAAGTTAATATTTAATCCTATAGCTAATGGTATTAGACCAAAAATAGTTGTAATTGCTGTTAGTAATACAGGTCTTAAACGTGCTTTACCAGCCTTAACAATACTTTCAAAAAGGTCTTGATTAGTTAGGTAGTCTTCTTTTTCTAAATCTAATTCGGCTTTTTTTCTATCAATAAGCAATTGTGCATAATCTAAAAGCACCACACCATTATTTACTACAATTCCGGCTAGCGATATAATCCCCACCATGGTCATCATAATAACAAAAGCACTTCCAGAAATTACAATACCACCAAATACACCAATAAAACTAAGGAAAATAGCGATCATGATTATTGTTGGTTTTGATACCGAGTTAAATTGAAAGATTAAGATGAAAAAGATTAATCCTAAACCTGTAAAGAACGCGCCAACTAAAAATAGCATTTGCTTGTTTTGCTCTTCTATTTGTCCTGTGTAATCAATTTTAATGTTTTTAGGTAAGTCTTCATAACTTTTCATTTCGTTTTGAATTTGACTTACTATGGCAGCAGCATCTGTATAACCTGGAGATAATGCAGAATACACTGTTACAACACGCTTGGTGTCTTTATGTTTAATGGCACTAAATCCTGAGTTGTTTTCGTATTTAGTAACTGCCGAAACAGGGACACTTTTTATTTGTCCAGTATTGTCTCTAAACGTAATGTTTTGATTAAATAAAGCACTTTTGTTGTATCTGTTTTCTTCGTTAAAACGAACGTAGATATCAAAATCGTCACCATCTTCTTTATAAATACCGGCTTTAGATCCAAAGATAGAACTACGTAATTGTTGTCCTACTTGTACAGCACTAATACCAAGTTCTCCTGCTTTCTGTCTGTCAATAGTAACACGCATGGTTGGCTTGTCCTTGTTAACGTCTATTTTTAGCTCGTCAATACCAGAAATGTTTTTAGTATTAATAAACTCTCGCATGTTTTCTGCGGTAGCAATTAGCTCGTTATAGTCGTCACCTTCAATTTCAATATTAATAGGTGGTCCAGCAGGCGGTCCGTTAGCATCCTTTTCGACAGAAATTAATACTCCAGGATAAATACCAACTAATGCGGCTTGTACTTCTTGACGTAGTAACTCACTATCTTCTCCACGTCTAAATTTAAACTCACGCATGGATGCTGTAATCTTCCCTTTATGAGGCATCTCTGCAGCAGATCCGCCATCAGTTTGTGGGTTTCCGGCACCTTCACCAACTTGAGCAACGGTACTTTCTACTAAAAAGTTTTTACCCTCAAACATGTATTTTTCTTGGTTTACAACTGTAAAGACACGTTTTTCGATTTCTTTAGTAATAGCATTTGTTTTCTCGATTGCTGTACCTTGAGGATACTCGATATAAACAATAATCTGATTTGGTTTGTTATCTGGAAAAAACTCAACTTTAGTTCTTTTAGCACTTAAAGACATACCAAAAGCGATAAATGACGCAATTAATAATAAGAAAGTACCAATACTTAAAACGTAAGGTCTCCATCCAGAAAGTGCACCACGTAATTGACGCTCATACCAGTTTTCTAAATTTACTAATGCTTTGTTTTGGAAGCTATTTGCCCATTTACGGATAAAGAAACGATACGCCCATAACATTACAGCTGTAAAAATCATAACGGTTCCTAAACCTTTATAAGTCCCACCAAATAATAGTATAAGGATACCAAAAGTAGCCACTATTAATGTTGTTCTGATAATTTGCTTTAATGGCATGTCTTTATCTTCAATAGTCATGAATTTTGATACCAATACCGAGTTAAAAAATATGGCCACAAATAGGGACGATCCTAAAACTACAGACAATGTTATTGGTAAAATTTTCATAAACTCTCCCATAATTCCTGGCCAGAAGGCTAATGGTGTAAAGGCTGCAACAGTTGTTGCTGTTGAAATAATAATAGGAAACGCAATTTCTCCAATACCTTTCTTGGCAGCTTCAATCCTGCCCATACCTTCGTCTTCCATTAAACGGTACACATTTTCTACAACCACAATACCATTATCAACCAACATACCAAGTCCCATAATAAGACCAAACAGGACCATTGTATTTAAACTTTGTCCAAGTAGCTCTAATATCATTAAAGACATAAACATCGACATTGGAATAGCAAAACCAACAAATAGTGCGTTTTTAAATCCTAAAAAGAACATTAAGACAGTTACTACCAGTATAACACCAAAAATAATGTTGTTTACTAAATCGTCTACTTGGCCAATAGTTTTTGAAGACTGATCATTAGTAATGGTAACCTTCAAATCTGGAGGAAATACATTAGCAATAGCATCTGCAACAATAACCTGAATTTGCTCTGCAGCAGCAACCATGTTTTTACCAGCACGCTTTTTAACATCTAGCATAACAACAGGAGCTCCGTATTCTCTAGCAAATGTTGTTTTATCTTCTTCATGGAATGTAACAGTAGCAATATCCTTAAGGTAAATAGAATTTCCTTTTTCAGATTTAACCACAAAGTTTTCTAATTCTGATGGCTTTTCAATTTCACCTAAAACTCTAATAGTACGTCGTTGTCCGCTTGCTTTTAAATTACCTGCAGACATGGTTAAGTTACCATTGTTTATAGCGCCGATAATATCATTAAAAGTAACTTGTGCAGCCATCATTTTATAGATGTCTACAGCAACCTCAACTTCTTTTTCTTGGGCACCACGGATGTCTGCTTTTTTAATTTCTTGTAAATCTTCAATATCATCTTGAAGGTATTCAGCAAAATCTTTTAATTTTTGAATTGGATAATCTCCTGAAATATTAATGTTCAGGATTGGCATTTCTTCAGATAAACTTAATTCAAACACATCAGGTTCTACTTTAGCACCATTAAAGGTTGGCCAATCTTCGCCTGACGTTTCTGTGTCAATTTCATCTTTAACCTTTTGTTTGGCTTGATCTACAGTAATACCCTCGTCAAACTCTACAATTAACATCGAGTAATCTTCTTGCGATGTTGAGGTAATTTCTACAACATTACTTACTGTTTTTAGTTTGTCCTCTAAAGGATCCGTAATTAGTTTTTCAATATCCTCAGCAGTGTTTCCTGGGTAGATAGAACTAACGTAAATCTTGGTTTCGTTTACTTCCGGAAAGTTTTCTCTAGGCATACTGAAAAAGGCAGCAATACCTAGGTAAAAGATAACAGCAATTAGCACATACATTGTGGTTTTGTTATTAATTGCCCACGATGATAAACCAAATTCTTTATCGACTTGTTTTTTCTTTTTAGTCATATTTTTTTGGTTTAGTATTTAATTACTTTAACAGTTTGTCCGTCTTTAACACTACGTGCACCTTCTTTAATAAGTTCGGCACCATTTTCTATGTTTGATAACACTTCTATAACATCACCTTGCGTTCTTCCTGTTTTGATAATAACCTTGCTAACAACACCCTCGTCGTTATCTTTTTTGTTTTTTACAACATACACGTATTGTTCTCCTTCTGCATTTTCTGATATAATGCTTTGTGGTACCAAGATGGCTTTCGTGTTTGTATAGTCGTTAATTTTAAGTCTTGCAGTTAAGTTAGGTTTGATACTTTTATCCTTGTTTGGTACATCAATCTCTACTTTAAACGTTCGGTTTGCAGGATTGATAATATCTCCAGCTTGACGGATTTTAGTATCTATTGTTTTTCCTAAAACAGGAAACTCAACCATTACATTTTTACCTTTAACGACATCTGCTACATAGCTTTCAGGGACATCGGTTTCAATATACATATTGCTTAAGTTTACAATCTGCATTAATGGTGTTTGACCAGCTCCAACAACACTTCCTTTTTCTGTAATAACATCATCTATAGTTCCACTAAATGGCGCTCTAACTGTTGTTTTATTAAGTTGTTGCTGTATTTGGTTAATAGCTTGTTGTTGCGCTTCGTAAGAAGATTTAGCTTGTAAAAACTGAATTTCGCTTCCAATTTTCTGATTCCATAAACGCTCTTGACGTTCAAAAGTTGTTTTAGCTAAGTTTGCTTGTATTTTATATTGAGCTAATTGTTGGCTTAATCCACCATCATCAATTTTAGCTAAAATTTGACCTTTAGAAACACGTTGTCCTTCTGTAACATATACGTTTGTAAGGATACCGCTAAACTCAGGTGTAATAGTTAAAAGGTTTTTGGTTGTTACGTTACCTTGTAACTCTAACACATGATTAAAGATCTCTTCTTTTGCAATAATGGTTGTTATTAGAGGAATGTTTTGTGTCGTATCTAATGTTTTAATACGGTCATCTAATAGTTTTATTTTAGAATGAATAGCATCTTGGTCTGCAACCAATGCTGCTCTTTTAGTTCTAATGTCTTCTAAGTTGTTTTTTTCTAGAACTTTTTCGACTGTATTTTTTTTATCTCCATTACAAGAGGCTAATAAAATAGCTAAAAAAGAAAGTGTTATTATATGTTTCATAATTAGTGTTTGTAAAGGGATTAGTTAGTTGTGTTTAGTAAAGTATCTAGTTCTGCTTTTTTAGTAATAACATCTAACATGGTTTGAAGTAATTCTTGTTGTGCAGTATATAATTGTGTTTGTGCTTGTCTTAAATCGAAACTAGAGCCAATACCTTCAAAAAATTTAGTTTGATTTTTTTGTTCGATACGCTCTGCTAAGGTTAAGTTATCTTTTTTGTTTTGGTAATCTTCTATTGCAAATTGGTAATCGCTTTTAGCAGCATTTACTTGAAGATTTAGCATCTCTTCAGTTTCGGTAAGATTAATTTCTGCTTTTTCTAAATTGATTGCTGCACGTTGTGTTGCTGCGCTTCTCATTCCTGAGCTAAATATTGGCACATTTAAACTCACACCAAAAATAGAAGAACCAAACCATTTTTCTTGTGTATTTGTAAAGTTGAAAGACTCTCGGTTTCCTGTGTAAGAACCATTAATAAAAGCACTTAAACTTGGTAATGCTTTACTTTTTTCTAACTTGACTAATAGCTCTTTTGCTGTCTTATCGTTTTCGGCTATTTTGTAGTCAATATTATTTTCTACGTTGTTATCAGTATCTAGTACTTCTAATTTTATGTTTTGTAATGTTAGCGCATCTAAATCCTCAGTTAAAACAGTTTTGTCATTAATAGGTTTTCCGATAGTTAAATTTAGCATTTGGTAAGCTAAATCTCTTAAACGTGTGGTATTGTTTAGTCTACTTTTTACGCTAGATAGTGTGATTTTTAATTGCTCTACACTTTCTTCTTCTTCTAAACCGTTTTCAAAAATCTTTGTTACTTCGTTTAGGTTTTTGTCCAAAACAGTAATATTTCGATTTAAAATCGAAATACTTTCTTCTGCCAATAAGACATTTCCGTAGGCATTAATTACCGCTTTTCTAACTTCTAAATCTGTTTTAGTTTTTGCGTTTTTAGAAATTTCTAAATACACTTTAGCAGATTGTAATCCCACAAGGTAAGACCCATCAAATAATAATTGACTTAAAGTAGCTGTACCAGTTAACGTGTGTCGTGATCCAACTTGTATGATTTGATCACCAAATACAAATACATTACGTTTTAATGCGTTTTGGTAATCTACTGCAGCACTAAGTTGTGGCAGTCCTGTTGCTGTAGTTTCCCATTTTTGCTTTATGGCTGCATCAATATCTAAAGCAGCATTTTTTACTGTTCGGTTATTTTCTAAAGCATAATTAATAGCCTCTTGTAAAGACAACTGTGTGGCAGTCTCTTGAGAATAGGCAATAGTGCTAAGAAGTAAACTAAATATTATTAGTATGTTTCTCATTATTTAGGATTGATTGTTAGTTATAAATTTGTTCAAAGTTTGTAACCCTTTATCGTTACAAATAGCTCTTAAATGGTATTCTAAGTAGTTTTCCATTAAATACTCCATCGTAAATAATTCTGAAGGAAAAATGGTTTCATCCTTAATACCAGACATACCATTAAAATACATTCTAGAAATAAAATCCACATCAATATTTTTTCTAAATAAATCTGTGTCAACTCCTTTTTGTATACTTTCTTTTACGGAAACATGCATTTTCTCAAATTGTTTCATGCGTAATTGAAGGTGTATTTGTGGGTAGTATTTTTTTAGCTGAAACTGTGGTGATGTTTTTTCGTTTTTAAGATAATTCATTACAAACATCTTAATATCGTACAATTCTTCTATTGGATTATGCGATGCTTCGCAAATACAATCTATTCCATCACAAATATTATTAAACATATTTAGTGTGGTTGCTTCTACTAATTTAGTTTTATTAGCAAAATGCTGATATATTGTTTTCTTAGAGATCCCTAATTCATTAGCGATATCATCCATTGTAACACTCTTGAAACCAAGTGTTAAAAACAATTCTCCAGATTTATTTATAATTTTTTCTCTCATATTTGACTGCAAATATACAATAGGAAACTTTAAAAACAATAAAAGTTTCCAAAGTATTAATTGTTTTTTAACATTGGCTTTTTACTAGAGTTTAGTTTGTTAGTACTATTTGCTTTATTTTTGCATGATGCAAAACATTTTATCATATCAATCTGCTTTTACAGATTACTTAGAAGGATACGCGTCACCTAAAGAACCAGAGAATTTATATAGTCCAATACACTATATTTTGCAATTAGGAGGAAAGCGATTACGCCCCGTGTTAACATTAATGACTGCCGAAATTTTTGGTATTGATTATAACAAAGCTTTAGATGCTGCTTTAAGTATTGAGGTGTTTCATAATTTTTCTTTGGTACATGATGATATTATGGATGATGCGCCTTTAAGAAGAGGACAGCAGACAGTGCATGAAAAGTGGGACCTTAATACTGGTATTTTATCTGGAGATGCGATGTTGATTATGGCTTATCAGTTATTTGAAAACTATAATCCTATTACATTTCAGGCGTTAGCAAAGTTATTTAGTAAAACCGCTTTAGAGGTTTGCGAAGGACAACAATACGATGTTGATTTTGAAACTAGAGATGATGTCACTATCCCTGAGTATTTAAAAATGATTGAATACAAAACTGCGGTTTTGGTTGGTGCTGCCATGAAAATGGGTGCTATTGTTGCAGAAACGTCTGAAGAGAATCAGAATAATATTTATCAATTTGGTCGTTTATTAGGAATCGCGTTTCAGTTACAAGACGATTATCTAGATGCTTTTGGTGATCCAGAAACCTTTGGTAAACAAGTGGGAGGAGACATTATTGAAAATAAAAAGACCTATTTATATTTAAAAGCCTTGGCTTTTTTAGATAAAAAAGATAGAATACAATTAGAGCAATTATTTTCAGTACAATTAGATGATAATTCAGATAAGATAGAGACAGTAAAACAGTACTTTATTACTTCGGGTTCTGCAAAAGCAACACAAGATGCTATAAAGGAATATACAGAAGAAGCCTTTAAAGTTTTAGATACACTTAGTATTGCTGATGATAAGAAAAGTTTATTAAAAACTTTTGGAACTAGTTTGATGACAAGAAGCGTATAATATAAATGAAATTACCTTCTACATTTAATCAATTAATAGACGAGGCAAACACTTTAGATCTCTATCAAAAATTAGTTTTACAACTTAATAAAGATTTTTTATACGCTAATATAGATTTGGATTTTGATTCAGATATTTTACCTAGTAGCTTAAAGTTATTATTGCACGAAACGGTTTATAAACTTATTCAGGAAAAATTTGCAGAGTACCTAAACCTATTATACATCATAGATGTGTCTGAAGAGGTGATAAAACAATTGGATGGGAGTGATACGTTGCAATTGGCAGATCAGGTTTCTTTTTTAATCTTAAAAAGAGAATGGCAAAAGGTTTGGTTTAGACATAAATATTCTTAATAGGATAAATTAGTCCTATTTAAAAATATTAATTATCTTTGTGTAACTAATTAAGAATTATAATGTTTTCAAAAGCTTGCGAATACGGTATTAGAGCCTCGATTTTTATTGCTAAAAACTCGTTTGATGGCAAGCGCGTTAGCCCTAAAGAGATTGCAGCAGAAATTGATTCGCCTCAAGCTTTTACAGCTAAAATTTTACAAGCATTAGTTAAAAATAACATTGTTAACTCTGTAAAAGGAGCTTACGGTGGTTTTGAAATTGATAAAAAAGACATTGCTTTAATTAAGTTATCTCAAGTGGTTGAGGCTATAGACGGAGATGCTGTTTATAGTGGCTGTGGTTTGGGCTTAAGTAAGTGTGACGAAAATCATCCTTGTCCGGTACATGATAAATTTAAGGTTATAAGAGATGGACTTAAAGTGATGTTAGAAACTACTAATTTAGAAGAATTGGCACTGGGTATAAAATCTGGGGCCTCGTTTTTAAAGACCTAAAAAAAAATTTAAACATAAATAGGATAGATTTATCCGAAATAGAATTGATATGGAAACATTACATGAAAATAGTCAAAAAGAGATTGGGCAATTTGTAGCCGAAGATTTTAGAACAGCAGCGCTTTTTAGTAAGTATAAAATAGATTTTTGTTGTAGAGGAAACAGGACGGTAGAGGAGGTATGTACTAAAAATAATATTGATAGTAATTTATTGTTAGATGAATTGGATGCTATCATGCGAAGCACTACTGGTCAAAATATAGATTATCAATCTTGGCCTATAGATTTGTTAGTGGATTATATCCAAAAGAAACACCACCGTTATGTTGAAGAAAAAACACCTATACTACGTCAGTTTTTAGCTAAATTATGCAAAGTACATGGTGCAAATCATCCAGAATTATTTAAAATAAACGACTTGTTTACTGCGTCTGCTGGCGAATTGGCATCACACATGAAAAAAGAGGAATTGATCTTGTTTCCGTTTATAAAGAAAATGGTTAAAGTTAAATTAAGCAATGGTGTTTTACAAGCGCCGGCTTTTGGTAGTGTAGATAGTCCTATTGCTATGATGATGCATGAGCATGATAATGAAGGTGTCCGATTTAGAGAAATAGCTGAATTAACAGCAGATTACACGCCACCTGCAGATGCTTGTAATACCTATAAAGTAACGTATGCTATGTTAGATGAATTTGAAAAAGATTTACATCTACATATTCATTTAGAAAATAATATTTTATTTCCAAAAGCTAAAGCATTGGAAGCTCAGTTTGAGAACTAGTAGTCTAGTCTACTGTAAAACAGAAAAAGCCCATAACACGTAATGTTATGGGCTTTTTTAATGGTATTTGTTAAAATTAGAAGACTACAGATACATTCATGTAAAAATTGCGTCCTTGTCTTTGTATGTTATTCCAATCTGCGTAGGTAGAATATGTCGTGTCCAAAATGTTTTCTACACCATATTTTAGTATAAACTTGTTGGTGTCAAGGAAAAACACATGTCCTAAGTTGAGGTTTAAAACAGAGTATGACGGTGTTTCGTCTTCGCCATAAAAATTACTGTAATTACTTTGGTTTCCATTACCCTCTAATTGTAAAGCTGCATTAAAGGTTTTAATGTTATAGTTTAATTCAGCTAAAAAAGAAAACGGTTTTATTAATGGTAAATTCTTGTTATTACTGCCTTTTCCATAATTATAACCAACACTTGCATTTGCCGAGATGGTATTGCTGAATTTGTAAGATGTATTTACATACATATCAAAAATAGAAGCGTTTGGTAACGCATTATAAACACGTACGCCATTGGCTCCAATAGTCATTGGACTTAATGTTGTGTCTATGTTTCCTATGATATAATCCATTAAATAGAAGTAAGACGATTCTAATCCAATAGTGAAATTGTTAAAAATATAATCAGCTTTAAAATTAGCTTCAATAGCTTTTTCGTTTTTTAAGGTTGGGTTTCCTATGTTATCATAATTATCAAAACTATTATATAAGAAAAAGCCATAGCCTTCGCTAACAGAAGGCGCTCTTTCTCCGTAGCCTACTCCAAATGAATAGTTTGATTTTTCTTTTTTTAAATTATAATTTGAAGAAAAGCTAGTTAAAAATCTACTTTTGGTAGCATCTATTTCTGGGTAAAAAATCTGTAAACTTTCTAATCCAACCGCTTTTGCTATTTTGTTGCGGTGGTATCCTAATCTTAGTGATGTTACAATTGTTTCTTGATTATTTAACGCATAGCTATCTTTTGCATAAATACCAGTGTACAATGTTCTAATATCTGGCCAAGTATACATAAACATGGCAGGTTGGTCAGAGTCGTTTGGATACATGGTCATTTCTGCTAAAGCCCGGTTGTAAAACCCGTTAAAATTAAATGCTAATAGGTGTTTATTAACCTGTGCGGTTGCTTTGCTATAAAACCCATAGGTATCACTCCAACCTGGCATATCCATTCTAATTGGGACATCAGGACGTTTTGAGTCGTCCATTATATGTGTAATGGTATTAAAATATAGCTTGGTTTCTAAGGTTTTAATAAACGTAGAGTCGTTGCTGTAATTATGGTTTACAGATGTAATTAAAGCTTCAGCCAAAGACACATCCATTGGTAAGGCGGGATACCCAACGTCTGTTGCTTTATCGTAAATTATGTGAGCATCAAAAGACTGGTTTTCGGATAATTTGTAGCCTGTTTGAAGCGAGACATTAAATTTTTCGAATTGAGAATATAATATTTCTTTACTATTTCCGGCATCATAATTATCCGATTTACGGTAAATTCCGTCAGCATTAATATAAAATTTGTTTCCAGAATATTCTACGTCTAAGCCTCCGGTTTTATAGTTTCCGTTAGTTTCATAACCTACATCAGCACTAGTTTTTAGTCCAGATTCAAAGTATTTAGATTTTGGAATTTGTAAATCAATGTTTCCTCCAACACAATGTCCATTTTCTGTGCCTTCTTGTCCTGATCCAATACTAACTTTTTCTAAGTTAGAGACATCTACGTAAGATGTAATGGGATCCATTTTATCTGTACAAGCACCAAATATTTGCATACCATCAATGGTAACACTTAAGCGATCACTTGTCATATTATTGATGGAAGGCTCCCAAGCATAATTACCACGTTTAATCATGGTTATTTTGTTTGATTTTTCTAGAAACTCATCAATACTGGATAATGTTTTTTCTTGTCGGTAGTTACTTAGTTTTCGTCTCCCTAAAACAATAACCTCTTCTAACTTTGTAGTATCTTTTTTTGTAAAAGTGGTGTTTTCTTGAGCAAATGTAAATCCGCTAAAAAATAAGCTGATACTAAATATTATAAACTTTTTCATTAGTATTTTATTTAAACAGACACACTACAAACTAATGTGTCTGTTATCATTTTTGAAGTCGGTTTTGAGTTAAAACTCTAGCTCTAAGTATAATGAGCTTTGTGTGTTTTCTTCGGTAACATCTTCACCTTTTAAAACCTCACCATTGGTGTTTAGTAGTTTTAAATTAAGTACCCAATAGCCAGTCATTGTTAATGCTAAATCAGCATTGTACATTTGTTCTGCACTGTTATAAGTTAAATCCGTGTTGTTAGGCGATGTGTGATTACCCATACCTGGCATTCTTGGATCTAGTGTTATTGTAAAATCTTCTACCACTGGAAATGTCATCATGTTTTCCATTTTGAAAAGCCCAACTTTTAGATCGTTAATCGCAATTTTAGGCTCGTTTGGCTCTGCTAAAGCAACAATGTATCTGCTATCATCACTTCCCATAAAACTTGCAGAATTTTGATTGTCATTTTGCAGTACTGTAATCGCGTCTGTAACGGTATAATCTATTCCGTTAATGGTGTAGTTTACTGTTAGAGACCATCCAGAGCCATCAAGATTAGTCATTTGGTAGATTATAAAACCATCGTAAACCGTATCTTTTCCTAACGTTTTGGTTATTGTAGATTTAGGTGAAGAATGTTCCATGGTTGGCATCTGCATCATTGGTATCCAAGATAAATTAGCATCTTCAACATAGCTGTTTGTAGCGTTGTCAATAACTCTTAGGCTTATAGCGTTGTAACCGGTTTTAAATTGACCAGTCGTATTAAATAACTCGATGGTATGAGTGTCATTAATTAGATCCTGAATTTTTGTTAGTCCTGTAACTTCGTTTGTGATTCCTGAGTCATCGTCGTCATTGTCTGAAGAACAAGACACGTTTAATAATGCGATAAAAAGGATTGGAAATATATATTTAAGTTTCATTTTTTTTCTTTTTTGTATTTAAAATTATGCTAAAAACGTCCTGCTAACGTCATAAAATGAGTTAGAATGAGAGTAAAATCAAAATGATTTTTAATCGAAAAAAATTAACTAAAATTTGGTGGAGGTGTGTCTATGTCTAGATACATTTTTGAGACTTTTAAATCAGAAAAATGAATATTTTGTTTTAATACGATTGGTTCTATTGGCTTTGTTTCCAAAGTAAAAATACTTGCAGGACAATACACATCTAGACTGATGCGCTTAGTCTCTTGTAATGGTATGTCAGGGTCAGATTCAGGGTTGTTTTCTGTAAGCTCTTTACGTAATTGGCATTTTCCATTACACCCTTTTTGATCTTCTTTTTGGACGCAAAGTGTTTTTGCAATTTGGTCTTGATTTATCACAAAATCAGCAACAATAACCATAGTATTTATATTATTAGCTAATAATATAAATACTAAAACAAACGTGGTTATTTTTGCTGTTATAGCTGAAATCATAGTACAAATTTAGAAATTGTTATGTGATTTAAACATGATTATTGTCATAGAACCATTTAGGTTTATGATGAGTATGTGAGACTTAGAAATCTTTCTTTTTAGATTTGTATATAATTCTAGAAACGGGTAATACAACCCAAACAGAAAGCATTACAAAGGATACTATTAATCCCACATTAGTCCCGAAAAATTGTTTAAAAACAGCGCCAGTATAGCCTAGTAAAGCAGAGATGTCTAGTTTTAAAAGTATTAAAGTTCTTGATAAATCTATAGGATTTAACATGGTGCCTATTAGTGATAGTTTATCTAAAGGATAGTCTTCAAACATAATAAGTGTCATTAAAAATAAGCCATCGTAAATTACTGCTAGAAATAACCAAAGTAAAATAGCATAACCAAACCCTTTAATCTTGTTTTCGTTAGATAGTGCAATATTAAAAGCTAATGCAGTAAAAATTAGAGTTAAAAATGTACCGGTAATTATTAATAATGAAAAATCCCAGATAGCACTACTTTGAAACAGTCCGTAAAACACAAACGGAATCCCTAACCCTAAAATTAAACTCATAGATAACGATAGGGCAACACCTAAATATTGTCCCATAAAAATGGAGGATCGTTTTAATGGTTGTGCTAATAATAGTTCCGTAAATTCTTTATTGTTATAGTAATACATAACACCAAAAATGGTTCCAATTAGTGGTACTAAAACAATGATAACATTCATTAATGTAATGACGGCTTTTGATAAGTCGTTATTTAAAAACAATAACACAATACCAAGTAGTAAATAAAATGCAAAGTAGACGTAACTCCAGCGACTACGCATTAAGTCGTAAAAACTATATTTTAATATTTTAAGCATGATTATCGGTTAATATAGACGCAATTGCATGCTCAAAATCGGGCTGCTGTGTCTTGGTTTTTAATTCTGAAATTGAGCCTTTAAAGTATATTTTACCTTCTAGGATAAATACAATTTCATCTGATATTTCTTCAACAAAACTCATGATGTGTGAGGTGATAAGTATTGTTTTTCCTTTGGCTTTTTCGGCTTTAATTAAATCTTTTAATCGTATTAATGATATTGGATCTAAACCAGTAGTGGGTTCGTCTAAAATAATTAATGGACTATTAAACATAAACGTTAATACTAGATTAACTTTTTGCTTTGTTCCTCCAGATAAATTACCTAGTTTTTTATCTAAAAAAGGGTCTAATTTAAACAGATCTATCAGACGTTGGTCTTCTGAAGTTGGTTTACGTAAATCCTTAATCATTTTGATTAATTCTTTTACTTTTAAATTACTGGGGAAGTTTGCTATTTGTGGCAGATAGTCAATTTTATGCCTGTATTCTGGATTTTTTTTAATGTTTTCTCCAAGGACTGTTATGTCACCTTTATTAGGGATTACCATGCCCAAAATGGCTTTAATCAATGTTGTTTTTCCTGAACCATTTGGTCCAAGGACAGCAAAAATCCCGCCTTCACTAATGCTCAAGTCTACACCGCTTAATACTTGGTTTTTTCCGAACTTTTTATGTAAATTTTGAATGGTTACCATGTTATTTTTTTTATTAGCGGGTTATTATCTAGTAAATTGTCTGGCGTAAATACTGGCGACACTTTTTCTGAAAAATCAATGATATCTATAAACATACTACGCAGTAAAATGATAGTCTCTGGTGTGCGATTCACGATGTAAGAAAATAGTTTTACAGGTCTGTAAGGAACGTCTCCAACACCATTTTTGTCTAAGTCATAACCGGTGTAATTACTCCAGTAATTTTTATCAAAAACATTATCGTTAACATTACTGTTGTAAGCAATGTCAAAGGAGTTGTATAAAAAATTGTTTTCCGTAAATGTATTAGTATAACAAGCCCCTTTTACTTTGATGGCCCATCCGTTATTTGAAAAATTATTGTGTTTATAAATAATACGGTTAGAACCCTCTATGTTGATTCCTATGGTATTGTCTTCAAAAGTATTACCTATGATTTCGGCATCATTTATTTCTTTTAATAGCATGCCGTAAGAAGCTGTTCCCCAGTTTTCTTTAAAAAGATTATTGTACATTTTTATGCGCTTTGAAAACATAACAGCGACACCTGCACCATTATTTTCAAAGGTGTTGTCTTGGTAGATGTCATCGTTAGAAAACATAAAGTGTAAACCATAACGTACATTTAGGGTGCTCGTGTTGTTTTTGATAAGGCATCCGTCAGAAAATTCTAAATAAATACCATCTCTAACATGCTCTACATAATTATGTTCAATTTGGATGTTTTTACTATACCATAATTGTATTCCGTTTCCGGAATTGTACTCTTCAACAGCATCACCAATAATTTTGTTATGATACACTTTACCATCTCTTGACTTTTCAATGTAAATACCAAAAAATAATTTTTCGAGAACTAGATTCTGAATCACGAAATTTTTGCTATTTCTTACTCTAATAGCAGCATAATCTTCCGTATAACTTGTACCTACATTTATTATAAATAATCCATCAACTGTAACATTGTCTGCTTTTATGATGATGATCTCACCTTTAGATTCTCCATCAATTACAGGGTAGTTTTTACCAATAATAGTCAATGGTTTGTCTATAATAATAGCATGTTCTTTATACGTCCCTTTTTTTATAATAATAGTATCAAAGTCTTTTGCTTGACTTATAGCTTTCTTTACAGTGTTAATAGGGCATGTTTTACACACTTCAATAGTTTGTGCAATAGCGGTGTTAACCATAAATATGGCTAACAAAATAAGGCTTGAATATTTCATGTGCCTAGTTTTTTAAATGCGCTAATACTTGTGTCCAAGAATATAACTCACCGCCTTTCTCAGCTTTTATTTTTTCGGCTTCAGCCTTAGTTTTAAAAGCAGTCAAAAATGCGCCCATTGGGCTTGGAATACTTTTACTAATTAAAAAAGTGGCTTGTTTAGCATCGATAAGAGCTTCTGGTTCTGAGAAATGATTCGTCAAGTATAATTCTATTTCTGAAGTATCAAATTCATCAAAATAATTAACCATACACTCCGTTGCATCAAATTTGTATGTTTTACCTTTTTTGGTAACAAACTCTGCAGCGTGCACTTTATCTACGATGGTCATTTTACAAAAGTGACAACCATCGCTACCATATGCTATGGCTTTTGGAGAGACATTACAACTTGTAAAAATAAGGAGTAATAAGACTGGTAAATAGTGTTTTAGTGTTTTCATTGTTTTAGTGTTTTGAAAATATAAAATTACTATGTTGTTTTCTTGACACTTGTTTTTCGGCCTAACCAAAAAGCAACAAGTGTTAAGGACATACCTACAAACATTAGATATCCTCCTGTATGTGGTAAAGAAGTAACATCAAAGTTTAATAGTTTTTTAAAACCAATTAGTGGTGGTTTATATGACATTGGTGAGCCATCAGGGTTGGTAACTTTTATAATAGCGTGTGGATCTAGATTACCACCGTAATCCACTAGCCAGTTATTAAAGTCATACATACCCAATATGCCTAGGACAGACATTAAAATAAACCACCCTAAAAAAAACTTGTAGCTTACTTTGTCTAAAAATCCTAAAATACCAATTATAATACCTAGAAGTGCCATTCCGAATATTACTTTTGGAAACATGGAGAACTCCCACATTTCGTCAGCTTTAGGTATAGTTTTCATACCTATGTAGTGATTTAATCCGTCAATGTTTTGTAAATCAAATTCTGATACGCCTTTAATACCATCAATATATATATTCATCCCTAATGGGTCTGGATATTGAGGAGCTCCAAGCATAATGTTCCATAACGGAAATTTAAAAAGCCCTAATAACAGTAATGAACCAATAATCATTATAATGCTAGCCTTTTTCATGATAAGTTGTATTTAATGTTGTAATCAGTGAGGTTTCTGTGTAAGCAGAATAAAGTGTTTTAAAAAAGAAAGGCGAGAGCGAAAATTCAACTCTCGCCTTAATTAGAGAAATAAACACTAAAACAAAATTTCTCTAATTTTATAATTATTAGTTATTCGATATCTTCACCTAGAGACCACTTAATTGGTGTGTCTGAATCAGCTGCAGATACCCTAATGTAACCTTGCATTTCTTGGTGTAATGCAGAGCAGAAATCGGTACAGTAAAATGGCCATACACCAACTTGTTTAGGTTCCCAAACAGATGTTTTTGTTTGTCCTGGCATTACTAGTAACTCTGAATTATTTTGTCCTATTACCGCAAATCCGTGTGGGACATCAAAATCTTGCTCTAAGTTAGTTACGTGGAAGTATACTTTATCTCCAACTTTTATCCCTTCAATATTGTCAGGTGAGAAGTGACTTCTAATAGTTGTTAAGTATATGTGTACCTCTTTACCTTCTCTAACAACCTTAGTGTCTGCATCAGATTTTGCAGCATATGGATGCTTGTTATCTGCTAGCTTATAGATTTTTTGAGATTGCTCCTTTATAATACTTGCTTCCATTGCAGCAGCGTAATGTGGCTCTCCATGCGTTGGGAAATCTAATAATAGCTCCATTTTGTCTCCAGAGATATCATATAATTGTGCTGAGTGTTCCATCTCTGGACCCGTTGGTAGGTATCTGTCTTTAGTAATCTTATTCATGGCAAACATGTATTTACCTTGTGGTTTTCCAGAGTTTCCTCCAGGGATTGTTAAGTGACCAACAGAGTAATAAGTAGGTTTTCTATCGATAACTTCCCATGTGCCTATTTTCCATTTTACAACTTCAGAAGAAATAAAGAATGTTGTATAAGCATATCCTTTTCCATCAAATTCAGTGTGTAATGGTCCTAAACCTGGTTGCTCCACAACGCCTGCTAACACATCTTCAAAGTTTAATATTGGGATTCCGTAAGCTTCTCCAGCAAATTTTTCTTTCTCAATAGCGTCTAACATTTTTGTAAAAGAATGCACTGTTAAGTTTGCAGATAGTTTACCATTACCTACAATGTATTCTCCAGAAGGATCTACATCACAACCGTGAGGTGATTTTGGTGTTGGAATAAAGTAAACAGCTCCAGGAACATCAATTGGGTTTACAACACGAACCTCTTTTTTCATAGTAGATGTCGCTGTGTGCGTTTCCTCGTCATATACGTTATGTGCATAATTAGCAGGCATCATTGTTCCTCCTCCATTATTTACATATTCTTCAATCTTTTTCCAGTTTATAGCTGCAATAAAATCTTTGTCATTTTGTGACGCATTAACCTCTAAAAGTGTGCTTGCCTCTTCAGTATTGTAGGTTGTAAAGAAAAACCAACCATGAGATTTTCCACGTCCAGGGTGCGATAAATCATAGTTAAAACCAGGCATAAGGATTTGGAATTTAATATCCATGTTACCTGTTTCTGGCGCTACACTAATAAAAGATAAAGCACCCTGAAAGTTTCCTTTGTAGTCTTTAATTGGCATATCACGTTGTGGAATTGGTACAGAAAAACGTGTTCCTGCAACAACATACTCTGTGTTTTCTGTTACAAAAGAAGAACTGTGATTACCTGCACTATTAGGTACTTCAATAATTTCTTCGGTTTCAAATGTGGTAAGACTAAGTCTTGCAATACGAGGCGTGTTGTTTTCATTTATAAATAACCAACGACCATCTAATTCTCCTTTTGATTGAGAGATATCTGGATGATGCGCATCTCCCCAAGGGATAAATCCGTGAGAGGTGTTTAACATTGGTTTTGTTTCTTCAGAATACCCGTAACCAGAGGTTGGGAATTGAGAAAAGACAGGGATTTCTTTAAACATTCTACCAGAAGGTAAACCGTATACTGTTACGTTACCACTATATCCACCTGATAGGAAGGCGTAATGCGAGTCGTACTCTCCGGGAGCAACATAGACGCGTTCGGCTACGTTACTAGCTAATGCTCCAGATTTACCACCTGAGTTATTACCTTTGTTGCAACTTGTAAATCCTATTAGGATAACTAGCATTGCAATACTTGATGTTATTATATTTTTCATCGTTTAAACTGTTTTAGTTAGTGTTTTAGTTATTCTGTTGGCGGTAATAAAACTTTATCTATGATGTGTACTATTCCGTTTCCGGCTTTGACACTACCTAGTATTTTAGCGCCTCCAATCATTGGTTCTCCGTCTACTACTTCTACTTTTACGTAGTCATTATTAGCTTGTCCTAATTTTTTAAACTTCTTTAAGAAATCTTTAGAGTAGTTTCCTGGTGTTACATGGTATTTTAAAATATTTGCTAAAGCCGCTTTATTTTCTGGCTTCAATAAATGTTCTACAGTGCCTTCTGGTAATGCTGCGAAAGCAGCGTTAGTTGGAGCAAATACCATTAATGGTCCTGCATTAACTAACACGTTTTCTAATTGTGCCGCTTGGACAGCAGCAACTAAAGTGGTGTGGTCTTTAGAGCCCATTGCTATGCTTAAAACCGTTGTGCTTCCAGCATCTTTAATAAAGGCTTGCCCTGTTCTTTCTTTACTGTCACTTTTAGTTTCTTGGTCTGTTGTTGTTTCACTCGTACCGTTAGTTGCGTTTTTACAAGCGTATAAGGTTAGCGTGATAGCAAAAACAAAAAGCAATTGTTTAATTAATTTCATAATAGATTATTTAAGTGTTCTGAAATATTCTAGGACCGCTCTTGCTTCTTTTTCAGTAAGGCCTTGATTTGCCATAGGAGAACCATTAAATTCCATTAATAATTCTTTAGCTAAAGGGTCTTCTTTTACCATTTGTTCAGGATTTAAAATCATATTCATAACCCATTCTGGAGTACGACGCTCTAATATTCCTGTTGGAGGTGGTCCAATAAATTTTTTGTTTGTTCTGTGACAAGCAGTACACATTTTTTTATAAACGTCTGCGCCATGAGTTGCCATAGTTTGGTCTACTTCTGCAGCTAGTGTTACCGTTTTTATTGGTCCTATACCTTTATTAGTTAGGTCTACTTGTTTAGATGGAGGTGTTTTTTCTGCTTTTGGTGCAGTTGTTTTTTCCGTAGTTTCTTTTTTCTTATAAGAAAAGCCTTCTTTTTTCTTTTCTTCTTTACCACCACAACTAATTAGCATGGTAATAAATAATACAGTCATTAATTTTAGTGTTGTCTTCATAATATATTAGTTTTATTGGACAAAAATACAGACATAATAAACCTTAAAATATGATATAAGTCATATTTAGGATAAATTTGTCTTAATTAAAAACAAGAGCTATTTGGGTATAAAAAAAACCTTTCTACAATAGTGTAAAAAGGCTTGTTTATTAGGTGTTTATGATGTTTGTTTGGCGGCTAAAAGAATACTCTTACAAATGGTACCCAAGCGTTAGCGTATATGCTTTTGTCCTCGTCATAAAGCACATCGTAACGTATTCCTATAGTTACATTGTTTGTGGTGTAACCTGCGCCAACAAAAAAGGACGGTACCCAATATGTGTCGTCAACAATTGCAGGATTATCAAAATTTCTATTAACATGGTTTTGTTCAAATTCACCGGATAATTGTATATCTCTAATTGGGCTATATAATCCAAGTATGCTTGCTCCTAAAATAGTAGATTTATATACGTTTTTACTTGAATTATAAGTTCCGTTTAATCCAACACCTAAAGCAAAAGCGTTATCAAATTGATAAATAGCAGTTGGTGCTAATGTTGCACTAAAAAAGTTACTTCCGGTACTTAAACCTAATCCTCCTCCAAAACGGACATTTTTCCAAAATTCGCTTTTTTCTTGTGGTAAATTATCTTGCGCATTTGCAAAAGTCATAAAAAAACAGGACAATATTGATAATATGATAATTTTAGTACTGTTAAATGATTCTATTTTCATAATAATTAATTTTGGTGTTTTAGATATGTTATAAATATAATAAAACCATCTCTATATATAGTAAAAGTTGTATTTTTGATAAAATTTTGTTGAAGCGAACACGTCTTAAAGAAAATAATGGATAAATACTCCTTTTTAAACGCAGCACATACAGCATACTTTGCTGATTTATACGAACAATACTTACAAAACCCTGACTCTGTAGAGCCTAGTTGGAGAGCCTTTTTTCAAGGTTACGACTTTGGATCGGAAAATTACGGATTAGATGGAGAGCAAGCAGAAGCGGTTTCGACCCTTGTGCCTGAGCATGTTCAAAAAGAATTTCAAGTAGTTAAATTAATAGATGGTTATCGTAACAGAGGGCATTTGTTTACTAAAACAAATCCTGTTAGAGATCGTCGTAAGTACGAGCCAACACTTGCTTTAGAGAATTTTGGGTTGTCTGATGCCGATTTAGATACCAACTTTAACGCTGGAGATATTTTAGGTATCGGTGCACAAACACTTAGAGAAATTCTAAAACACTTAAATAGTATTTATTGTGATGCTATTGGTGTAGAGTACATGTATATTAGAAAACCTGATGAAATTAAATGGATTCAGAGTAAACTTAACATAAACGATAACCAGCCAAATTTTTCTGGAACGCAAAAAAAGCACATCCTTAAAAAATTAAACGAAGCGGTATCTTTTGAAAGTTTTTTACATACTAAATATGTAGGACAAAAACGTTTTTCTCTGGAAGGAGGAGAATCTTTAATTCCAGGATTAGATGCAGTAATTGAAAAAGCAGCAGAACTTGGTGTCCAAGAGTTTGTAATGGGAATGGCGCACAGAGGACGTTTAAGTACCTTAACAAATATTTTTGGAAAATCTGCAAAAGACATTTTTAGCGAGTTTGACGGAAAAGATTACGAGCAAGAAGTTTTTGATGGTGATGTAAAGTACCACTTAGGGTGGACAAGTAACCGCAAAACAGATAGCGGAAAACAAATAAACTTAAGTATTGCACCAAATCCATCGCATTTAGAGACGGTTGGAGCAGTAGTTGAAGGTATAGTTAGAGCAAAGCAAGATGAGTTTTATAGCGATAACTTTAGTAAAGTATTACCAATAGTGGTCCACGGAGATGCAGCAATAGCAGGTCAAGGATTAGTCTACGAAGTAGTGCAAATGGCACAGTTAGATGGTTATAAAACTAATGGGACAATTCACGTAGTTGTTAATAATCAAGTAGGTTTTACAACTAACTATTTAGATGCTAGATCTAGTACTTATTGTACAGACATTGCTAAAGTAACTTTATCACCGGTATTACACGTTAATGCGGACGATGCAGAAGCTGTAGTACACGCTATGTTATTTGCTTTAGATTTTAGAATGAATTTTAAGCGTGACGTATTTATTGACCTTTTAGGATATAGAAAATACGGACATAATGAAGGTGACGAACCTAGATTTACGCAACCAAAATTATATAAAGCAATTTCTAAACATGCTAACCCAAGAGATATCTATGCGGCCAAGTTAATTGAGCAAGGTATTATTGATAAAGGACATGTTAAGCAATTAGAAAGCGATTATAAAGCTAGCTTAGAAGAAAAGTTAGAAGATTCTCGTAAGGAAGATAAGACGGTTATTACTCCGTTTATGGAAGAACAATGGAAGGATTTTACTCAGGTAGATGAAACCGTTATGATGAAACCAATTGATACAACAACATCTGCGGATAGGTTAGCAGCAATTACTAAAGTGATTTCTAACTTACCAAAAGACAAAAAGTTTATCAGAAAAATAGAACGTCTAATTAATGAACGTCAAAAAATGTTTGACGAAAACAGATTGGATTGGGCTATGGCAGAGCATTTAGCTTATGGGTCATTATTAGAAGAGGGATACAACGTGCGTATGTCTGGACAAGATGTAGAGCGTGGTACTTTTTCTCATAGACATGCAGTAGTAAAAGTAGAGGATAGCGAAGAAGAAATACTATTACTTAATAATGTTAGTGATAAACAAGGTCAATTTCATATCTATAATTCATTACTATCAGAGTATGGTGTTGTAGGTTTTGACTATGGATACGCTATGGCAAGTCCAAATACATTAACTATTTGGGAAGCACAATTTGGAGATTTTAGTAATGGTGCACAAATCATGCTTGATCAATATATTTCTGCAGGAGAAGATAAGTGGAAAACCCAAAACGGATTAGTCATGTTATTACCACATGGTTATGAAGGACAAGGAGCAGAGCACTCTTCAGCACGTATGGAACGTTATTTACAGTTGTGTGCAAAAGACAATATGTTTGTTGCAGATTGTACAACACCAGCTAACTTCTTTCACTTGTTAAGACGTCAAATGAAATTTAATTTCCGTAAGCCATTAATCGTGTTTACACCCAAAAGTTTATTGCGTCATCCAAAATGTGTTAGTACAGTAGATGAGTTTGCAAACGGAAGTTTCCAAACATTGATTGATGATACAACTGTGGATGTTGATAAAGTAAAAACTTTAGTGTTTTTAACAGGTAAATTTTATTACGATTTAGATCAAGAACGGGAAGATTTAAACCGTGACGATGTTGCATTAGTAAGAATAGAGCAATTATTTCCGTTACCAACAGAGGCTATTAAAAATGTATTGAGTAAATTTAAACATGTAGACGATGTAGTTTGGGCTCAAGAAGAGCCAAGAAACATGGGAGCTTATTCGCATATGTTAATGAATTTAGACGAAGCTAGAAACTTTAGGTTAGCGTCAAGACGTCCTTATGGTGCACCAGCAGCAGGTAGTTCTGTTCGTTCTAAAAAGCGTCATAAAGAAGTTATAGATTATGTGTTTGACAAGTCAAAAAATAATCAGCGTTAAGCAATAAAATAGAAACATGAAAAAAATACTTTTAATTTTAGTATTCTTAGTGTCCTCAATAGGGATTGCACAAGAAAAGGATAACTATAAAAAAGCAGTCGCTAGTTTTCAAAACCATTTTAATAATGGCGATGTCACTAGTATCTTTAACATGTTTGACGATAATTTTAAACAGGTTTTAACCCTAGAAAAAGCAAAAGCTTATTTTAAAGATGAGGTAAGTATGGATGCTTTAGGGAAAATTAAAACAATAGAGTATAAGGATACTGTTAGAACAGGAAATAATTATACTATTACTTTTGAAAAAGGAGTTTATAATGCTTACTTCTTTCTTGGAACCGATAATAAATTTGAATTTATTCAATTAAATTCAGCAAAAAAATAAACGATAACACAACAATATAAAGTTACATTAAGATGATTTTAGAAATGAAAGTGCCTTCTCCAGGCGAATCTATCACAGAAGTTGAAATAGCAGAATGGTTAGTTCAAGATGGTGATTATGTAGAAAAAGACCAAGCTATTGCTGAAGTAGATAGTGATAAAGCAACGTTAGAGCTACCTGCAGAAGCAAGCGGAATAATTACGCTTAAAGCTGAAGAAGGAGATGCTGTAGCGGTTGGTCAAGTTGTATGTTTAATTGATACTAGTGCTGCAGCTCCAGAAGGTGACGCACCAGTAAAAGAAGAGAAAAAAGCTGAAGCAGCACCAAAAGCAGAAGCAGTTAAAGTTGAAGCTCCAAAAGCAGATACTTACGCTTCAGGTACTGCAAGTCCAGCAGCTAAAAAGATTTTGGCTGAAAAAGGAATGAATACTAACGGAATTTCTGGAACAGGAAAAGATGGACGTATCACTAAAGATGATGCAGTAAATGCTGTACCTTCTATGGGAACTCCAACTGGTGGTGATCGTAGTTCTTCAAATTCTAAAATGTCAATGTTACGTCGTAAAGTAGCAGAGCGTTTAGTGGAAGCTAAAAACACGACAGCAATGTTAACTACTTTTAACGAAGTTAATATGTCGCCTGTTTTTGCTTTAAGAAAGGAATATAAAGAAACGTTTAAGTCTAAACATGGTGTTGGATTAGGGTTTATGTCATTTTTCTCATTAGCAGTTGTGCGAGCATTACAAATGTATCCTGCTGTTAATTCTATGATTGATGGTAAAGAAATGAAAACATTCAATTTTGTAGATATTAGTATTGCTGTTTCTGGACCAAAAGGATTAATGGTACCAGTAATTAGAAATGCTGAAAACTTAACCTTTAGAGGTATAGAGTCTGAAGTTAAACGTTTAGCGCTTAGAGCTAGAGATGGTCAGATTACTGTAGACGAAATGACTGGTGGTACTTTTACAATTACCAATGGAGGTGTTTTTGGTAGTATGTTATCTACTCCAATTATAAACCCACCTCAAAGTGGTATTTTAGGAATGCATAATATTATCGAGCGTCCAATAGCTGTAGATGGGAAAGTAGAAATACATCCTATGATGTACGTTGCATTATCTTATGACCATAGAATAATTGATGGTAAAGAAAGTGTAGGATTTTTAGTAGCGATTAAAGAAGCATTAGAGAACCCAGTAGAATTACTTATGGGTAACGACATTAAAAAAGCATTAGAGCTTTAATAACTGTTTATAATACATAAAAAAAGGGAGCAACATTGTTGCTCCCTTTTTGTTGTTATTGATTTTTATTTGTCAAAATAGATAAACAAATTAAAAGCTATTATTACTACGGTTAATATAATAATACATCCAGCAATTATGCGGTTTTGCTCTTGTGTTCTTTTTTCTAAATCCATATTATGTGTTTAATTTAAAAACTCTGCACCATTACAGTACAGAGTTTCCTTAAATAATTCTCCCTAAGAACTAATTAATAGCAATGTAAAGGTAGAGGATATATACGACCTGTGAAATACGTAGAACTACGTATTTTTATCTGAGATCTAGTCATAAAAAAAGCTCCAAAACAAAAGATCGTTTTAGAGCTTTATCAATTTTCCCAAAATTGATTACTAATACTATAAAGGTAAATTATTTATATAACCTATGAAATACGTAGAACTACGTATTTTAATTTGAGGTGATTTCAAAAAAAAAGCTCCAAAACAGAAATCCGTTTTAGAGCTTTATCAATTCTCCCAAAATTGATTAATAGCAATGTAAAGGTATAAGATATAAATGACCTGTGAAATACGTAGAACTACGTATTTTTATTTGCTTTTAATATATCTTAAGCTAGTGTTATATTGGGTTTTGACTTATATGGTAGCGTCGTTTATTATGTCTTTATTCATATTTGCCCAAAGCATCAACTCGTTATGCGATTTTTTTAAATCTAATTTTTTTACAATATTACTCCTATGCTTCTCAATGGTTCTTGGAGAACACATCAGTTGTTCTGCAATTTCTGTTGAGGTCAGTTTCTCTGATAATAGCTTAACCACCTTAATCTCTGTGGGTGTTAAAAGTTCTGTTAAGGTAGAGCTAGAGTAGGTGACCTTAGCATTAAGGTAAGACGCCATTTCTTGACTAAAGTAATGTTCTCCTTTTAAGGTATGAGCAATACAGGTTTCAATTTCTTCTACAGCAAATTCTTTTAATATATAACCGTAAACATTACATGCTCTAGCCTTATCAAATAAATGCTCCTCGTTATCAAAGGTTATCAGGATAACTTTTGTGTCTAATTCGTTTTTAAAACAAGCTTCTGCAACTTCTAAGCCTGTCATTTTAGGCATTCTAATATCTAATAATGCTAAATCTGGTTTTAGCTTAACAATAAGATTGTAAGCTGTTTGACCATCTTCGGCGCTACCAATAATATCAAATCCTTTGGAAGTAATAAAATCAGAAAGGCCTCTTAGCATTAAGGGGTGGTCATCTGCTATTACAATAGTTGCACTCATAAATTAAAGGGTCTTTTGGGAGGTTGTTTGTAACCAATAAAACTAAATAAAAATAAAGGCTTATACTAATTTTTTAAGGTACAAATATTTTTTTTCGTAATCAATTATTCCTTTTACCTTCTTTAAAATGTCTGCTCCAATTATACCGTCAACAGGTTGTGCGTTGTGGTTTATTAATGCCGTATTAACATGACTTAAATCAAACAATACTAAAGCCGATTTGTATATTTTTAGACGTCCTAGTTTAATAGTATTGTTTTTAGAAACCTGAGTTGCCATATTGGTAGCACCTGCTCCTGCAGCTAGTATTTTAGAGTCTTTGACCTTTTTTAGTTCAAATTTTTGAGCAGCTTCAAAACCAACACAACTATTGGAAGCACCAGTATCTAAAATAAACAATCCTTTTACACCATTAATAGTTGCTTTTATTTCAAAATGATTGGTTTTAGTTAGTTTTAGTTTAACTCTAATATAGTCTTTGGCAAATAAAAAGTCTTTAAGTGTGTTGTCCATTTTTGCGTCTACGTATTATAATCCATAAAAGTAAAGCAATACCTAAACCAATAAAAGTAAAAAGGATATATTTTGTTTTACTAGTTGGTTTGATCGGCGTTAAATGGCCATAATACATAAAGGCGCTCCAGTAATATGGTGACTTTTTTACATTTGAAATAGATGGGTCATTTAAGTAATCTAATTTAGCTAAATGATTAGCTGCAAAAGGCGACTTTGTAGTGTTGTAATTTTTGTAAAATGAAGCCATTAATTTAGACGTCGATAAATCATTAATTTTCCATAATGAAAATAGAATGTTTTCAATACCCGCATATTGAAACCCACGAACCAAATTCATGCTACCTTCCCCTTTTGTAAGTCGCCCTATGCCAGTTTCGCAAGCACTTAACACAACCAATTGATTGTTTAAATCAAGGCTGTAAAGATCGTTTAAAAATAATTTTTGGTCAATAAAATCAATGTTTGCTGGAATGTTAAATGTACCACTGCTTGCGTGTGTAGATAAATGTAAAACACCGTAATTTTTTGCTTGTTGTAAGGCATCGTTTTTGGTAGCGGCTTGATGCATTAAAAATTTAGCATTGGTTTGTTTATCTATGCTCTCGGCTTCGTTTAAAGAGTAAGTTAGTGTGGCGTTACTGTTTTGAAATACAGGAAAGACACCCAAAACACTATCGGTATATTTAAAGTCAGAAGTGTTTAAATATAATAATGCACTTGTATTGTAGGCTAAAGTTTGGGTATTAGCAACAAAGGGCATTTTGGAATAACTTGTAGTGTTTGTCTTTTGGCTTAATAAGCTTTCAAAAGGAATAAAGTTTAAAAAACCATCGGTTATGATTATTACATTTTTGGATACTGAAGTAGTGTCAAACTGTAATAATTGATAGAGGTTAAAAGCGTCTGCTGTAAAATTTGGGATGTTGTTGTTTATTGCAGACGAATTATTAAAATAGTCAATATACTTTGCTATTGACTGATCAAAAACGGAGTCTTTTTTAATTTTATTAAGCGCTACTGTTTTATCAGAAATTATAAATTGAAAGACATCTGTTTCGCCATAAAAGTACTCAACTAATAAGGCATTATCTTGTTTTAATTTACTTTGAAGTTGTTGGATTGATGCTGAAGTATCGCTGGACTCAGGATATTTATTGTTAATATTTTCTTGTAACTGTTTTAAGGTCCTACTTACTGTGGTTAACGCTTGGCTTACAGTGTCTGTTTGTACCCCGTTTTTTTGATACTGTGCTTTTATCAATGTGTTGGTTAAACGTGCTTGTTGTTTTAAAAAGTAATCTTCTTGTATTAATAAGCTGTCTTCAGGATAACGTTCTAGTAGTGTTTTTTTGCCAACCATTTCCTTTAAAATAGCTCCCTTGTTTTTTTCTGCATAATTAAAGGCGAGTTCAATGTAGGTTGTATTAGAGGTTGTTTGAAAAGCATCAAAAAGTAAATTTATACAAGATTCACTTCGTTTTCTGTTGGCGCTTAAATGAATAAGTTTAGCTTCCTGAGAGGTCAAGGTACTTGTAAGCAAGTTGGAAACATAAAAACTTAAGTCGTAACATGCCAATGCATTGTTATGATTGGGTTGTAATTCAGCAAGTAAGTCAAAAATATCTATAAAGGTGTTTTCTGGATATAAGGTTTCCTTTTTTGGAAGTCCATTATAATCTTGATTAGGAATCAAAAATTTTAATGCTCCTTTTAGCTCCGTTAAGGACGCTTCAGACTGATCTAATTTATAGTGAAGTTGTGCTTTTTTGACATGCAGTTTTGCTAGCATTCTGCTGCTACTAGTAGTGTTATTATAGGCTTTGGATATTATTTTATTTAAATGTTGGAGCGCCTGTTTGTGTTTTTTTGTTTTGATAGCAAGATTGTAATCTGTTTCTAACGTGTTCAGGTTATACGCCTCCACATTGTTTTTGGTAGGAATATCTTCTGTGCTTGATATAAGATTTAATGCAATTTGGCAATTAACATTTATTTGAATTAGTTTTTGCTTTTGACTAGCGGTTAGTCCGTTAGTGTTTAATCCATTTTTAGCTACAGTATTTGCAGACTTAAATTTACCAATAGTGTAATATAGTTGTGCTAAATTTATAGTACCACTAATTTTGTTAGGGTTGTCTTTTTGTTTTTCTGCAAGAAAAAGATAGTGTTTAATCGTGTTTTCTGCGTTGGTGTAATCTCCTACCTTATTATAAAGGATGCCTAATGGTTTTAAGCAATACTCTGTAATGTTATAGGTATATACTTTGTTTAACTCTTGTTGGTTATAAACATCTAAAGCTGCTTCGTAAGCTGCAATAGCTTTTGTCTGTTGATTGATATTGTCTAAATGATTGGCTTTGTTTACTAATAAAAACAAGTAGGCAAAATAATGGTCTTTTGTTTTTAGTTGCGGTTTAAAATCGGTTTCTTTATTTAATAATTTTGAAAATGTTTCAGTATTTCGGTTTGCATTAAAAGCTTCTGTAGCAACATAGATCGCTTCTTCTAAATCCTGCGAAAAACAACTTCCGAAGATTAAAAAAAAGAATATGATAAGGCTATGTTTCATAAAAAAAATAAAGGCTAAATAGGGTTTGCTTCTGTTACTTAAAATTTCCAAATGGCATAAAACTGCATGTAGTTATAGTTTTCTTTAAAATTGAAAACATAACGAGCGCCAACGCTAGGCCCAATTCTTGCAAAACCAGCAGTGGCTTCCACTAAAAAGCCTGTTCTGAAATTGGTAAATGATGACGATTCTGATGTAGTGGATGATGTCGGATCTAAATTTGGGACTGGAAATGTACCGGCTTCATCTTCAAAATAACTGGTAGTTGCGGTGACCTCGCTTTTTTCGCTGACAGATAACATTCCTTGTAATCCTGCGCCTAGACCAATATAATTATTGATGTTGTATCTAGCAAGAACAGGAAGTTCCCAATCAATATTATCATATGCTTTTGTCGTTGTTGTGCGTTCCCAATATGGGAACCCAACTGGTGTGTCTTCATCTAAAGTGTTGGTAAAGGTTGATTGTCCGTTATAGGTGTGAAAACTATTTAAAAGCTCGACTTGCCAATACCATTTATATGATTTGTAAGGTGATATTGTAGCACCAACAAAATAACTTTTAGAATTATCTAAATCTGAAAACGAGTTGTAACCGGCTTTAGCGCCAATTGAAATACCTGGCAAAAACCTAGTTGTCGAGTAATTGGTAATTATAGGATCGTTTTTATCAAAAATTATGGCTGTACGGGATTTTGTTTTTTGTTTATGAAAATCCTTTCCAAACTTAATCTGATACTTAACAAAGCCTTTTGTGGAGTCGTAGACTTTTACATTTTTTTGCTCGCTGCCTGGTAAATAAATGTTTTTGAATGTAAAAATGGCTTGCTTTGCAGTGTATGTTGTGTCTAAACAACTGTATTGCACATTGTGTTTTGGGCAAATCTTGACTTTTGGATACATGTCTAGGACCTCAATAGATGCTTTATCAAACATATCAGGTATGTCAGTTTCTAGTCTAATGGTAGATGCTGGACCTTCTCCGTTATTCTGAAATCTAATTTTAAACTTCGGTTTTTTAAATCGTACCAATCGGTAGTTTAAAAAAGTCGAGTTTGATGACATTTTATTTGGGTCATGAGATGTCACAATTTCCATTTCCATGTCTTTTACATTGTGGTTGTCATAATTATTATCAGGAATATAAACGCCTCTAACAGAAATTATAGCACTGGTATCTTTTAGCATTTCGGGCGTTGTTTTTAATGTGTAAAATACATTACGCTCCTCATTAGGTTGCATGTTGTTAAAGCTTAATTGACTTGAGTTCTTGTAATTTGCTTTTGCTTCGGCTAGGGTTAATGGTAAGTTTTGTCTTTCGGTAGAATCTTGAGGTGTAAAATAAGCACGCAAGCTTTGAGTTTCCGCGGAAGCGTAATAAGTATTGTTTTCCGTTTTAGACGTGTAAACAAAATCGTTGTTGTCTTGTTTAGTTTCGCCATGATATGTTCTGGTATCAGTGATTTCAAAATTGGCATCGTTGTAAACGGTTTCATTATAAAACAGCATTAGTTTACCATTGGTCGCGTAGTCTTTTTTGTTTTTGTATTTAAATATTACTACTATTTCCTCTTGTGGGATAGGCTCTCTGTTGCGTTGCAAATCTATGCCATCATCCATAGAGGCTTCCTCGCTAATGGTATTGTCAGCATTATCTACCTTAATCTTTTTTGGTCGTGTAGTTGGTGGTTTACCGGTGTCGTAATTATTAGTGGCCCAAAGTTTAACTTCGTATTCTCCTGCTTTTTTATAGCTTTTTGATGGTGTATTTTCCTTACTGTACGTACCATCTCCAAACTCCCAATAATTAGTGTAAAAAGCTTTTGGGGCACCTGCTATTTGGTTTAACGCGGGTGCATTGGCATTAAATTGCACTTGATTACCAACCATTTTATGTTCTATTGTGGCAATTGGTGTTACGGTGTCATTTACGGGTTGTTGCTGCGCATGACCTAATAGGACAGAGCAGGTTAGTAGTAAGGAGAAAAGCGTTTTCATGTTTGAGATTGATTTAATAGCGGAATAAATTTAGTGATTAATTTATAGATGCCTATTTATAAATCGATTATTGGTGAGTTTGAGTAAATTATTGGTGGGTTTTGGTAAAGGATTAGGACGTAAAAAAGTCAGAAAAATTAATTTCTGACTTTTAAATTTAAGTAGGCTAATGGTTATGGTAAACCATTTATTAATGCTGTTAGTGCAGCTTCAGTACCGGTAGTGGTTTCTGATAAGGTAAACACTATGGTTCCGTTATCTACTATTGTTACTGGTTTGATAGCGTATCTCCAAACCCCATTATCTTCAGTCACAAAAATAACATGACATTCTAATCCAATTGGGATTTGTCCATAATGCTCGCTAAATAATTGTAAAGTATCATCAAAGGTATCCAAAGCTGCTAAACCAGACTCTTCTCCGTCGTATGATAAATAAATAGCACTATTAGAAAAATCATATCCGTTTGGTGCCTCAACTAGTAGTTGTGTTTTTGGTCTAGAATCGCTGTAAAAACGATCTACGTTTGACCATCCAAAACCTTGAAGGATGCCATAATACTCAGTTCCCTCTACAAAAACATCTGCACCTTGTGCTGGGTTATCTACTTCGTCCCAAGTTAGGTTATCTTCTGCATCAATCTGGCCTTCCCAAAGTGACATTAAAGGATCTGCACCGCCTGTTAAACTAGCAGGTATTACTAGTTGTAAACCACAATTGGTAGTTAATGGAATCCCGTTTTGGGTCGCTTCAATAAAAAACTCACCTCCTGATATTAATACACTTTTATCGCCATTTGGCATTTCACCCATGGTTGGTTTGTGTGTGGTTAGCATGCTTCCTTTGTCAAATAACTCTACGTATTCTAAATCTACTTGTCCGCTTACTGGGTTTCCGTTTAATGTTAAGCAGTTTCCGTTGATGTTTATTTGCACACCATTTGCAGACGTTAGTGTAATATTTCCATCGCTAGGATCAAATTGGAAATTTTGTGTGTGATTAGCTAAGGCGTTAGTTCTAATATTTTTAAATTCTTGCGCAGTAGCCGGAATAATGTTGTTTTGAGAGTCAAAATCATCATTATCATCTTGAGGATCACAACTAGTGAAAAATAAAGTGGTGATAAAAAAGGTTCCTAAAATTGTTTTTAAATGTTTCATAATTTTAAAGTTTAGTTGTTTTACAGCTTTATATAAACAGGGTAATGGTTTTGTTACCCTGTTTTAAGTGGTTTTTATTTTGTGTTTCCGTTTGCTATTATTTTGTAGGATACAATATCACCTTTGGCTACTAAATCAATCATTTTTTTAGCTGAAAATTCTGATGTAGAAAATCCCTTAGCATATCCTTTTTCGCTTTTAACTTCCCAAAAGTAAATACGACTATCTTTTTTAAGTAATTCGCTTCTTAGTACAAAGTAGTTGGTTATTTTTCGTTCTAAAACAACTTCAGTCTGTCCTACTATATTAGATCGTTTTTTAGCTTCAAATAATGTTGTTGCAGTCCCGGAAAATGTTCCGTTTGTTGTAGTTACTGTCCAGTCGTAAACTTGGATAACGTCATCGTTAGTAATTTCTAAAAATGTTGTTGAGTTACTAATTGGTTTTAATGTGTTAGCATTAGCGTTTAATAATCCTAATACTACTGTTGCGATAATTAAAATTGAATGTCTCATAATTTCTAAGTTTTAAATTTATTTTTAGTTTTTGTGTTGTCAGATTTTGTCTGTTACACCCTTATATCAAAACCATTTAAAATTTGTTACCCTTATTTACTTAAGTTTTTTTAAATTCGTTGGAAACAAAGGGTTTATGAGTGAGAAAAAAATACACGAAGACCAGAAGTATGTTGATGGCCTAGTGGCTAACAACTCCTTTATTATACAAGCTATCTATGATACGTTTGTCCCTAAAGTGATTAACTATATAAAGCAGAATAGTGGCGATGCAGATCAAGCGCAAGACATTGTTCAGGACACCATTATAACTATATATAATCAGGGCAGTCAAAAACAATTGCAATTAACGTGTCCTTTTGATGCTTACTTTTTTTTATTGTGTAAACGTAAGTGGTTAAACTATTTGAAAAAAAACAATAAAAAAGAGGTAACAATTAACGAAGAGGTGCTATCTAAAGATGACGACGCACAAGAGCTGTCTTTTGAAACCTCACTATTTGAAGATAAGCAAGTCTTATTTAATCAAATGTTTCAAAAACTTGGAGCGGCTTGTAAAGATTTACTTAAAGCAACCTTTAAAACCAAGTCAATGGAAGAAGTTGCTAAAAGTTTAGATATAAGTTATGCTTACGCACGAAAGAAAAAATCACTTTGTATCGGGCAATTAACCAAGTTAGTTCAAGAGTCGCCATCATTTAATCAACTTAATTATTAAAGTTATGGAAGCACAAGATTATACCCTTTTTGAATCTTATTTATCAGGTGATTTATCCAAAGAAGAACAAATCGCTTTTAAAGCTAGGTTAGACACTGACCATGCCTTTAAAGAAGCTTTTACTATCTATAAAGAATTTTCTTCCAACTTAGAACATAGCATTGGTAACGAAGAAAAAAATGCTGATTTTAAAGCTAATTTAGAAGCAATTTCTGCAAAGTATTTTAATAAAGAAACAACAACGGGTAATATAGAATCTAAAAAGACATTTAGTTTATACAAATATGCCATAGCAGCAAGTGTTGCTTTAATAATGGGCTTTTTTGTGTATAATCAGTTTTCAGGAGGCGCAAGTTACTCGGATTTTAACACACATCAAACGGTAGATTTTTCGGTTAGAGGATCAGAAGGTAATGTGGGGCTGTTAATTAAAACTACAAAAGCATTTAATAATAAGGAATATGAGAAGGCTAGGACTTATTTGGAAGAGTTACTACAGGACGACCCTGATAATGTGGAGTATAACTTTTATTATGCTATTACTAATATCGAGTTAGATAATTTCGCTAAAGCGGAAACAACTTTAGAGATAATCTCACAAGGAAGCTCTGCCTATATCAACAGAGCCAAGTGGTACTTAGCACTTAGTAAGTTAAAGCAAGATAAAAACGAAGCTTGTATTGCTATACTAAAGACAATACCGGCAGATGCAGATGATTATAGTCAAGCACTAACGTTATTGAAAAAAATAGAATAATAAAGACACCTTATATATAAGGACGTAAAATACTTATCTAAAAGTCATCATATCCATGATGACTTTTTTATTTTTGCCACATGATAATTACAGATACACATACACATTTATATAGCGAAGCTTTTGATGAAGATAGAAAAGCAATGATGGAACGCGCATTGGATGCAGGCGTATCTAGATTGTTTGTTCCTGCAATAGACAGTACATATACAGATAGTATGTTGCAGTTAGAAAAAGACTATCCAAAACAGGTGTTTTTAATGATGGGTTTACATCCAACACACGTAAAGGAAAATTATAAAGACGAGTTAGCACATGTTACAGAGATGCTTAACACGCATAAATTTTATGCTGTTGGAGAAATTGGTATAGACTTATACTGGGATAAAAGCACTTTGGAGATTCAGCAAGATGCATTTAGACAACAAATACAATTAGCAAAACAACATAATTTGCCAATTGTAATACATTGTCGTGATGCTTTTGATGAGGTATTTCAAGTTTTAGAAGAAGAAAAAGGTGACGATTTATATGGTATTTTTCATTGTTTTACGGGAAGTTTAGAGCAAGCACATCAAGCCATATCATATAACATGAAGCTTGGTATTGGAGGAGTAGCGACATTTAAAAACGGAAAAATAGATCAGTTTTTGAATCAAATAGATTTAAAACATATCGTTTTAGAGACTGATTCGCCTTACTTAGCACCAAAACCATACAGAGGTAAACGTAACGAAAGTAGCTACATTGTTAAGGTGGTAGAAAAGTTAGCGGAGATATATCAAGTCTCAGAACAGCAAATAGCAGATAGCACTACGGACAATTCAAAAATAGTTTTTGGGATATAAGTTTGCTTTATTAAGCATAAAGGTAAAACCTATTTGCTAACCTATACTTACACTATATTTGCAAGGACTGCGCATAATTATATATTTTAATTAAGCATAATAATTTTGGGTAACACCTACTAAGACTATGACTAAAACTATTCCTAATATACTCCTTATTTATACAGGTGGAACCATTGGTATGATTAAAGACCCTGAAACAGGAGCTTTGCGTGCTTTTGATTTTGAGAATTTATTAGTCCGTATACCAGAACTTAAGTTGTTAGAATGTACTATTGAAACGTATTCATTTAAACAGCCTATAGATTCTAGTAACATGAATCCTGACTATTGGATTCAAATAGCAGAAGTTATAGAGACTAATTATGATGCGTTTGATGGATTTGTAGTGTTACATGGTAGTGATACTATGAGCTATACTGCTTCAGCTTTAAGCTTTATGCTAGAGCATTTAGCAAAACCGGTCATTTTTACAGGGTCCCAATTACCTATTGGCGATCTACGTACAGATGCAAAAGAAAACTTAATTACATCAATACAAATTGCTTCTTTACAGTATTATAATAAACCCGTTATAAAAGAAGTTGGATTGTATTTTGAATATAAATTGTACCGTGCTAATCGTACCACAAAGATTAATGCAGAGCATTTTGAAGCATTTGCTAGTTTAAATTATCCAGATTTAGCAGAAAGCGGAGTCCATTTAAAGGTTAATAGCGAGTATTTGTTTAAACCAAATGCAAGAAAAGGCTTGGTGGTGCATAAAGCATTAGATTCTAATATTGCTTTAGTAAAGTTGTTTCCTGGTATTTCTAAAAACATATTAGAAAGTATTTTTAATACAGAAGGATTAAAAGGTGTTGTTCTAGAAACGTATGGCGCAGGAAACTGTTCTACAGAAGAGTGGTTTTTAGAATTGCTAAAAGACACTGTAAATAAAGGTATTCCTATTATTAATGTGACACAATGTTCAGGCGGAAGTGTGTTAATGGGGCAGTATGAAACTAGTGAAAAGCTTAAAAGAATAGGTTTAATCTCCGGAAAAGACATCACAACAGAGGCTGCATTGTGTAAATTAATGTATTTGTTAGGAGAAAATATATCTGCTAACTTATTCAAAACCATATATGAAACGGCGTTGCGAGGAGAAATGTCTTAAAATTAACCCATAAAATTTTAACTTATAGTTTTTTTTTTGTTATTTGCCCTACTGTAATTAGTAGTATTTACAGAGAGGTGGCCGAGTGGCTTAAGGCGCACGCTTGGAAAGCGTGTATGCGTTAATAGCGTATCGAGGGTTCGAATCCCTTTCTCTCTGCAAGAAATTTGAAACGGACGGGTGTTTTATTGAAATGGTTTTTACGTTATAAAAAAGCCTTTAATTGACAAACATCTTAAACTTTTGGATTTTTTTGATAACTTTTAGTAGTAAAAAGCAAAACTTATTGGTTTTACTTCAGCTCTTTTTGTTATTTTTATTTTTAATTACAATTTTTTTATATCTTTAACACTTTAACTAATAAAATTAAGAACAACAAAATGAAAAGAATTTTTTCTATCCTAGCCATAGCGTGTATCATGGCATTCGGAACTGCAAATGCAACTACTAGTGCTGCAATGACTGCTGCAACTACTGTAGTACTTACACAAGACGATACAACTACTGCTGCTGCAACTGCAGACGAAAACTTAACGTTTCACCAAGAACTTAAAAAACGTTTTATTGAAGGTGGACCAGGTTTTATGGGTATTGTATTATTATGTTTAATTCTAGGATTAGCAATAGCTATCGAAAGAATTATCTTTTTAAATTTATCTACAACTAACTCTAAAAAGTTAACTCAAGATGTAGAGGATGCACTTCAATCAGGTGGTTTAGAAGCTGCTAAAGAAGTTTGTCGTAACACAAAAGGACCAGTTGCCTCTATCTTTTACCAAGGTTTAGACAGAGCAGATGGAGACTTAGAGTCTGCTGAAAAAGCTGTTGTAGCTTACGGTGGAGTTCAAATGGGACAATTAGAGAAAAACGTATCTTGGATTTCTTTATTTATCGCATTAGCACCAATGTTAGGGTTCATGGGAACTGTAATTGGTATGATCCAAGCTTTCGATAAAATTGAAGCAGCTGGAGATATGCAACCATCATTAGTAGCAGGGGGTATTAAAGTAGCCTTATTAACTACTGTATTTGGACTTATTGTAGCAATTATATTACAAATTTTTTATAATTACATTATCGCTAAGATAGATAGTATTGTTAACGATATGGAAGACTCTTCTATTAACTTAATGGATATGTTATCTAAGTACAAGAAATAATTTACTCAATAACTAACTTTAAAAATTAAAGAATATGCACAAGATTTTAAAAATAGTTGCTTTAGTATTGAGTTTAGCTGGTATCGGAGTTTTAGTAAATATTATTGTAAAAGGAGATGAAACTATTAAAGCAATGGCTTTAGATGGTGACACTTCAGTTGTAGAGCCAATGGCTATTATAGCTTACATAACATTAGGACTAGTATTAGCATTTGTATTGTTTTTTATCTTAAAAAACTTATTTACAAGTGGTAAATCACTAAAAAGTACATTAATTGGTTTAGGTGCTTTTGCAGCTGTCCTTTTAATTGCTTATGTTGTTTCAGGAGGAGATACTAACATCTATAAATACAATGGATTAGTAGCATCAGAAGGCGAGTCTACAATGGTAGGTGCTGGATTAGTAGCATTTTACATCCTTATTTTAGGTGCAATTGCGACGATGTTTTTTTCAGGTATTAAAAAATTAATTAAATAATTATGGCAAAAAGATCAGCACCAGAAGTTAATGCCGGCTCTATGGCTGACATTGCCTTCTTATTATTAATATTCTTCTTAGTTACAACAACTATTGAAGTAGATTCTGGTATTAGTTCAAAACTGCCACCAGATGAAATCATCGATCCACCTATAATTAAGCAGAAAAACATATTTACTGTCGAGTTAAACAAGGACAACCAAATGTTGGTTGAAAATGAGTTAATGGATGTCAAAGATTTAAAAGCAGCAGCTTTAAAATTTATTGATAACGGTGGAGGAGAGAATGCAGAAAAGAAGAAATGTGATTATTGTAATGGTGCTAAAGACCCTTCGTCTTCAGATCATCCTCAAAAAGCAATTATCTCTATAACGCATTCTAGAGCTACAGATTACAATACGTTTATTGTAACTTACGATCAATTGGTTAGTGCTTACACTGAATTAAGAGAACGTTTAGCGCAAAGGCTTTACAGACGTTCTTTTAAAGAAATGGAGTTGACTTATGATGATTCTAAATCACCTCAATTTAAAAGTGAAAAGTTAAAAGCTAAAATTGATGATATTAAGGACAAGTATCCTAGAATTATCTCTAAAGCAGAACCTAAATAATTTATTAAACTATGTCAAAATTCAAAAAAGAAGGCAGTAAAGAATTGCCAGCTATTTCTACAGCATCTCTACCGGATATTGTATTCATGCTATTATTCTTTTTTATGGTAGCAACCGTAATGAGAGACAGTAGTTTGAAAATTAAAAATAATTTACCTTCTGCTGCGGAAACTGAAAAATTAGGTCAAAAAAACTTAATCATGTTTATATACGCTGGGAAACCAAGTGACCAATATAAAAGCATGGGTGAGGAACCTAAAATTCAATTAAACGATAAGTTTGCTGAATTGAAAGAGATCGCGGCTTTTGTGGCTGCAGAGCGCGCATCTAAGCGTGAAGCTGAAATACCACAATTAATTGCAGCTTTAAAAGTTGATAAAGAAACAAACATGGGTCTTATATCAGATATCGAGCAACAATTACGTAAAGTAGGACAATTGAAAATTAATTATACTACTAAAAAAGGTAGTGGACTTAAATAAAAATTACTCTTAATTTTATAGCAAAAAGGTGTTTTGATTTTTTCAAAACACCTTTTGTTTTTTTATATCTTTATGGTAAAGGATTTATCTATAATTGCAAAACTAGATCATGTTTGTTCTGTTAGGTAATTCTGATTATTATATGCATTTGTTTTACGTATGAAATACATAATATTTTTATTTGCTGTTTTATTTTTTGCGCCAACTAGTTTTGCTCAAGAAGCAGTGGGTTATCAATCCGTTGTTGATTCGCTTTACAGAGAGGATCAATTTTATTTGGGTATAACCTATAACCTTTTGAGTAGCAAACCAGCTGAGGTCTCTCAAAATTCATTCTCAAGTGGTATTCACATGGGAGTTATAAGAGACATGCCAATAAATAAAAATAGAAACAAAGCTATTGGAGTAGGTTTAGGATTGTCTTTTAATTCTTATAATCAAAACTTATTAATTTCAGAGAGTAATGGAGTAACATCATTCTCAGTGCTTGATGAAGACGAAACAAGCTATTCTAAAAATAAATTTTACACTTATATAGTAGAAATGCCTATTCAATATAGATGGAGGACATCTACGCCAACTGAATATAGTTTTTGGAGAATTTATACTGGTTTTAAAATGGGATATGTGTTTGCCAATGGGACTAAATATTTAGGAGATTCTGAAGATATCAAATTGACTAATTCCGATGCTTTTACTAAGCTTCAGTATGGATTAACGTTGAGTGCTGGTTACAATACGTGGAATTTTTATCTGTACTATGGACTGAATACGATGTTTGATAATCAAACTATAGATTCTAAGTCTTTAGATATGTCTTCAATCAAGGTTGGTTTAATGTTTTATATTTTATAACCAATACTTTAATACTATTAATTGCGGTATAATCCCAATTAGTAACCCTGCTAATAACTCTTTAGGTGTGTGTGCTTCCAGATATAATCTAGAGGTCGCTACTGCACCTGTAATTATTGCAAACAAGGCTAAGCTACCATTTATATTGATACTAAAATGTATCGCAAACGCAACAAAAAACATAAATACACCACCTGTAGCAATTAAGTGTATACTGGCCTTAAATTTTAATAGTGCTAGTGCAAGGCAAGTTAAGTTTGATAGTAGTACAGCTACAAAAAAGTAGTGTAACTCTGCTATTTGATTTTCTGGAAATACACGGTATATAATTAAACTTACAATAACGCAATTAACAACCAATGGTATAATACGTTCTTTAGTTGTTTTTAAATGTATAGTCTCCGTTTTACCTAATGTTTTTAATAGAAAATAAACCATTATAGGTAACACTACAGAAAGTATAGTTATGGAAACTAACTTAGCATATACAAACGGTTCTGGACTAAAACGTGGTGATTTTGTAAAATAGAAATGAATTGCCAATAAAGGCATTATTATAGGATGAAAAACAACCGATATGCTTTTAATTATCCATTTCATTTTAAATAGGTATTGAGCTGTTTGTAAGTGTTAATGTTTAGTAATTGATAACATTAGATTTTCTTACGTAATCTAGCAACAGGTATGTCTAGTTGTTCTCTATATTTAGCAACAGTACGGCGCGCAATAGGATACCCTTTTTCTTTTAATATTTTTGCTAATGCAGCATCTGTTAAAGGCTTTTTCTTGCTTTCTTCTTCAATAACAGTTTCTAATATTTTTTTGATTTCTCTTGTAGATACTTCCTCTCCTTGATCATTAGTCATTGATTCAGAGAAAAATTCTTTAATCAATTTTGTACCATATGGTGTGTCAACATACTTACTGTTTGCAACACGCGAGACTGTAGAGACATCCATTTCTATCTCGTCAGCGATATCTTTAAGAATCATAGGTCTTAAATTACGCTCATCACCGGTTAGAAAGAACTCTTTTTGGTAATTCATAATAGAACTCATAGTAACAAATAAAGTCTGTTGACGCTGCTTAATAGCGTCTATAAACCATTTTGCTGCGTCTAGTTTTTGTTTGATAAACATAACCGCATCTTTTTGCGACTTAGATTTGTCTTTACTTTCTTTGTAACCTTTAAGCATGTTATTATACTCTCTAGATACATGCAGTTCTGGTGCATTACGACCATTTAATGTTAGTTCTAATTGGCCATCTACTATTTTTATTGCAAAATCAGGTACGACGTGTTCTACAATTCTATTGTTACCTGCGTATGATCCTCCTGGTTTTGGATTTAGACGTTCAATTTCGTGAATGGCATCTTTTAATTGAATTTCAGTAATATCAAATTTCTGCATTAATTTTTTGTAATGCTTTTTTGTAAACTGATCAAATGCATTATCTATAATGTCTGTGGCTAATTGTACATCTGGTTGTTTCTCTTTTCTATGTAATTGTATACTTAGACATTCTTGAAGGTTTCTTGCACCAACACCAGCGGGATCTAATTGATGTACTATTTTTAAGACTTTGCCAACTTTTTCTTCATCTGTATACACACTTTGCGTAAATGCTAAGTCGTCTACAATATCACTTAATACACGACGGATATATCCGCTCTCATCAACACTACCTACTAAAAACTCGGCAATATCACGTTCGTCATCAGACAAGCGGTACGTATTTAATTGGTTTACTAAATGTTGCGTAAAAGATGTTCCGGCAGCATAAGGGACACTTTTTTCTTCATCATCCGCGCTGTAATTGTTTACGCTTGTGCGGTAATCTGGTATTTCGTCATCGCTTAAATAATCATCTACATTAATATCTCCAGCATCTATTGTTTCGTTATCATCAAAGTCATCTTGAGTATTATCCAGATCGTTATCAAACTCGTCAACATTTTCTTCCTTCCCAGTATCTAATGCAGGGTTTTCTTCTAACTCTTGCTTTAAACGTTGTTCAAATGCTTGCGTTGGCAACTGTATCAATTTCATTAATTGAATTTGTTGTGGCGACAACTTTTGCGATAATTTGAACTGTAAATATTGTTTAAGCATGATTTGTTTTAGAATTAGGATAAAAATAAAAAAAACAATCTACATTTTTGATTTTAGTAGATTGTTTTAATATATAATTTTATTAATTAGATAAACGGTTTTGTTTCATAGTTTATCTAAGCTAGTTTAAAACTCAGCATTTTGAGGTGTTCTAGGGTAAGGTATTACATCTCTGATGTTTCCCATTCCTGTTGCAAACATTACTAAACGTTCAAAACCTAAACCAAAACCAGAGTGTACTGCAGTTCCGTATTTACGTAAATCTAAGTACCACCATAATTCTTCTTCAGGAATATCTAGTACAGCCATTTTTTCTTTTAAAACGTCAAGACGTTCTTCACGTTGCGATCCTCCTACTATTTCTCCAATACCTGGAAATAAAATATCCATAGCTCTTACCGTTTTTCCATCTTCGTTTAAACGCATGTAAAAAGCTTTGATATTTGCTGGGTAATCAAATAATATTACAGGACATTTAAAATGCTTTTCTACTAAAAAGCGTTCGTGTTCTGATTGTAAATCTGCACCCCATTCTTCAATAATATAATTGAATTTTTTCTTCTTGTTAGGCTTAGAGTTTCTTAAAATATCAATAGCTTCAGTATAACTAACGCGTTTGAAATTGTTTTCTGTTACAAACTTTAATTTCTCGATTAAAGATAATTCGCTACGCTCTGCTTGAGGCTTCGTTTTTTCTTCATCTAAAAGACGCTTGTCTAAAAACTCTAAATCGTCTGCATTATGTTCTAATACATAAGAAATAACCGATTTCATAAAGTCTTCAGCTAAATCCATATTACCCGCTAAGTCCATAAAAGCAACCTCAGGTTCAATCATCCAAAATTCTGATAAATGACGTGATGTGTTTGAGTTTTCTGCTCTAAATGTTGGTCCAAAAGTATATACTTTACCTAAAGACATGGCGTATGTTTCTGCTTCTAATTGACCAGAAACAGTAAGGTTTGTGTCTTTTCCAAAAAAGTTTTTAGTTTGGTCTACGCTACCATCTTCTGTTAATGGTGGATTTTTTTGATCTAAAGTACTTACTCTAAACATTTCTCCTGCTCCTTCTGCATCACTACCTGTTATTATTGGCGTGTGCATGTAGTAAAACCCATTGTCGTTAAAGTATTTATGTACCGCAAAAGATAATGCAGATCGTAAACGCATAACTGCACTAAACGTACTAGTACGCGTACGTAAATGTGCATTTTCTCTTAAAAACTCAAAACTGTGTTTTTTAGGTTGAATTGGATAGGTTTCTGGATCAGAATCTCCTAAAATTTCAATTTTAGTTACTGTTACTTCAACAGATTGTCCTTTTCCTTGACTTTCTACAAGTTCTCCTGTTATGGAAACTGCAGCACCTGTTGTAATACGTTTTAATAGTGCTTCGTCTGTGTTTTCAAAATCGACTACACATTGGATATTATGTAATGTTGAACCGTCATTTAAAGCAATAAATCTATTAGCTCTAAAGGTACGAACCCAACCTTTTATTTGTATTTCTTGTAATTTGGTTTCTTTAAGTAAAGTTGCTACTGTAAATGATTTCATTTTTAAAAAATTTAATTAAAAATAGAGTGTTCTCTTTTATTTTTCTTCGGAAACAGATGTGTTTTCATCATCATCGTCTCGTGGTATAATATTAATTGTTGGCTCTTTTAATACTTGTTTATTGGCAATGCTTCGTTCTAAAGATAATAATAACGATGGTAATAAAAGTAAGTTAGATAACATCGCAAATAATAGTGTTACTGATACTAATGCACCCAATGCTACTGTACCTCCAAAACTTGAAATTATAAATACAGAAAATCCGAAAAACAATACTATAGATGTATAAAACATACTAACACCTGTTTCGCGTAAAGCGCCATAAACAGATTTTTTTATTTTCCAATTATTGGCCTGTAATTCTTGTCTGTACTTTGCCAAAAAGTGAATGGTGTCATCCACAGATATTCCAAATGCAATACTAAAGACTAATATGGTTGAAGGTTTTATTGGCACACCAATGTAACCCATTAATCCAGCAGTTACGACTAACGGTAATAAGTTTGGAATTAATGACACAACTATCATTCTAAACGATCGAAACATATATGCCATAAATAGCGAAATTAAAATAACAGCTAAAGACAATGATATGGCTAGGTTTTTTACTAAATATTTTGTTCCTTTTTGAAAAACTAATGCTTTACCAGTCATGGTTACATTGTACTGTTCTTCGGGAAATACATTAGTAATTTTATCTTGTAAATTTTCCTGAATACGCTCCATTTTGTCAGTCCCAATATCTTTCATAAAGGTGGTGATACGCGCATATTGTCCAGTACTATCAACAAAGTTTTTTAGTAAATCGACATTTGAAGTCGAGTTTTTAGCATAGGATAATATAAAGTTATTTTCCATACTAGTTGGTAATTGGTAGTATTTTGGATTACCGTTATAGTAAGCTTGCTTAGAATATTTTACTAATCCTACAATTGAAATAGGTTTAGAAAATTCAGGAGTCTCGTTTATAAACTCTTCAATTTTATTCATTCGTTTTAAGGTAGCCAATTTCATAACGCCTTGCTTACGCTTGGTGTCAATCATTATTTCTAAAGGCATGATACCATCAAATTCTTCTTCAAAAAATCTGATATCTTGAAAAAATTCTGCTTTTTTAGGCATGTCTTCTATCAGACTTCCAGATATTTTTATTTGAAAAATACCAATCAAGCATACAATTAGTAAAACAATAGAAGTAATATAAATAGTAATACGTTTGTCTTTTACCATACGTACTGTCCAGTTTACAAAACCACCAATCCAACGCTTGTTTAGATGTTCTAAATGGCGCTCTTTAGGATAAGGTAAAAAGGTGTAAATTATTGGTATAATTAAAAGACACAATACAAAAATAGCAAGTATGCTTAGTGAGGCAACAACACCAAACTCTTTAAGTAATGTGCTTTCCGTTAAGATAAATGTAGCAAAACCAGAAGCAGTAGTTACGTTTGTCATTAATGTGGCATTACCAACTTTGGTAATAACACGTTGTAAACTTTTTACTTTATTACCATGCGACTTGACCTCGTGTTGGTATTTGTTTATTAAGAATATACAATTTGGGATTCCGATAACAATTATTAATGGCGGAATTAAGGCTGTTAGTACTGTGATTTCATACCTAAGCATCCCTAGGATTCCTAACGTCCACATTACACCAATGCAAACAACAACTAATGATATTAGTGTGGCTCTAAATGATCTGAAAAACAAAAAGAAAATTAATGAGGTGACTAATAACGCAGCAAGAACAAATAGATTAATCTCATCTACTATATTTTGAGCATTAAGTGTTCTAATATAAGGCATTCCAGAAACTCTAACATCTAAGCCTTCTGCTTTTTCAAAAGCCTCTATTTTTTTGACTAGATTGTCTACTATAAAGTCTTTTCTTGCAGGCGTATTAACTATATCTTTTTTTAAGTATATGGCTGTTCTAACCGTTTTGGTTTCTTTATTAAATAAAAAGTTATCGTAAAAAGGATATTGGTTAAATAGCTGATCTTGAAGTTTTTCGATTTCTGCTATAGTTGAAACCGAATCTTTTATAAACGGTTCTAGCGTAAATTTTTCGTGTTCTTGATCTTTTACTAATTTTTGTAGGTCTTTTATTGAAACTACTGTTTCAACTTCTGGTGCGTTTCTAAAACTATCAGAAAGGGCATTCCAGGCATTTAACTTTTCTACGGTAAATAGTGTCGTGTCCTTGACACCTAAGACCACCAGGTTACCTTCTTCTCCAAAGACTTTTAAAAAGTCGTTGTAAGTTATATTTACTTCATGGTCGTCAGGAAGTAGGTTGGCTTCACTATACGTAAAACGCATATACTTCCATTGTGTACTAAAAAGTATAGTAACGACAACTACTCCAAGAAGAATAGTTATTTTGTTGCGCAAAATTAATCTTGCTACAACGTCCCAGAAATTTGCTGAAAATAGTTTAAACATAATGCTCTAAAAAACGGAGCAAAGGTATATAAATCCATTGTATTTAGTAAGACAAATTTAGTTTTATAATGTAATATTAAAAGTGAATTTTATTGCGATATTATCTTCTTCGTTAGGTAAGTGATAAGCACCATATCTGTAAGTCCCGCTTAGTCCAAAACCGAATAGCAATTTGTTAATCTCAAAACCACTTTCTGTGTATCCATGATCTAGCGTACCAAAATTTACGTTTTCATGTCTAGATATATTATTCATGTTACCTAGTGCGTAACGCGTAACTAACACTAGTTGTGGATTAAAGTGTTTAGCTATGGCAAAAGGTTTTACATAATGTTTAACAACAAGTGTAGAGAATCTGTCCGAGAAAAACTCGTTAAAATACATGGTTTCAAAACTGTTTATACCGGCTACAGAAAATCGTTGCAAAATGGTTTCTTTAGTAATGTTGTTAGGGTAGGCATGATAGAGATGCGTTAAAGGCGTGTTTCCATGTGCTATACCGGCAGATAAAGTCCCTATGGTGTATGAGTGTTTGTTGTGTTTTATTTTATGAATGGTTCTAAAATCTAACTTAGAAAAATTAAAGTCCGCGTTAAGTACATCTCTAAAACTTTTGGTGTATTGTAATGTAAATTTTGGATACCCTTCATTTTTTATAGTAGCGCCTTCTTTATTTTTTTCGGTATTATTAAATGGATCCCATTGCAATGCTATTTTTGCGGTTGTAGTTTCAAAACCGCTATACTTTTGTCCATTAAGATTATAGTTATAAGCATAAGTTGGTCTTATGTTGCTTATTGCTAATTCCGTTTTTGTATAAAGTTCTGGGGTTATCTCATGTTCTAAAGATATAGAAGAAGTGATATGTTTATGAAATAAATCTATGTTTAGTAATCGCGGCTCGAAAAAAGAAAACGATCGGGTATCTGTTATAAAGGCAGAACTTCCTGTTTCTTTTAAATCGTCAACATAAGAAATGTTAAACCAAGTTTTGGTGTCTTTGTTGATTCTAAATCCACCACCTATTTTGTATTTAAAACTATCGTCTTTAAATCCGTAAACTAAGTAAGAATCAATTCTGTATTTTTCTGAAAATTTATCGTTTGTAATTCCGCCTAAACCTGTTCTAAATCCTTCGTATTGGTTAAATTTAATTAGGTAACGCAAATCAAAATTCCATACTTTGGTAGGAAAAAAACCATTTCCAATTTGCTTTAAAAGTTCTCCGGATTTTGTAGAATCACTTACTTTTAAATTGTTACCCTCAGGATCCTGGGCGTAACTAGAAGTTATACTAAAAAAGCTTAATATAACTAGACAGTAGTTAAGCTTTAATAATTTATAGTGCTGCATTTATTGCTTTGGTAAGTACCGTTTTTATATTGGTTCTATAACCTATTTCTTTAGCTACAATATGTCCTTCTTTATCAATAACGATTGATGTAGGATAGCTTTGAACACCATACGTGGTAATAACGTCATTGGCATTAGGTGCGATTGTAAAGTTGAAATCTGAGTTTTCTAAAAATTGTTCTACTAAATCTTTAGAATTAAAAGTGATAGCCAAAAACTTGACTTTTTTATCCTTGAAGTTAGCCGTTAGTTTGTTTAGTTCTGGCATTTCTTTAACACAAGGTCCGCATTTAGTAAACCAAAAATTAAGTACCACAACATGTCCCTTTAGTTCAGATAATTTAATGGTGTTTCCGTCTAAATCTGTGGTAATAAAGTCTAACGCTTTTTCGCCTTTAGTAAAATTAGCTTCAGGATTTTTAGCTATAACATTGTTAGCCGCTTTAACACGTTTAAATACAATCGATTTTATGGCTTTGTTTTGATCTACGTAAAATAAGGGTTTGTAGTCAGAGTTAGTCATTAATTGTACTTGCGACATTGGTAAAAGTTTACCTTTTTCGTTGTACAATAATACATCTGGAGTAATTGCTATCTCCATAGTTTTTACTTCCTCATCGGATAAAAGACGTTGGTCTGAAGGTAAAAACTTATAGTCTTGTGCTTGTAGTAAGCCAAAACATAAAAATGCCAATAAGAAAGCAATAGATTTTAAAAACTTCATAAGTATTAATTTAAATACTAAAACGTTTAATTTTAATAAAAGTTATAAAAAAAGCGACTAATTAGTCGCTTTTAAGATTATACTGTCATGATCTCAGTTTCTTTACTAGAAAGCAGTTCTTCAATTTTCTTAACGTATTTATCCGTTAATGCTTGTACATCTGCTTCTGCGTTTTTCTGAATATCTTCAGAAGCATCTTCCGTTTTCTTAATATCGTTGTTTGCATCTTTACGTGCACTTCTTATACCAACTTTAGCATCTTCAGATTCTACTTTTGCTTGCTTGGCAAGTTCACGTCTACGCTCTTCAGTTAATGGTGGTACACTAATAATTAATAAATCACCATTATTCATTGGGTTAAAACCAAGATTGGCAATCATAATTGCTTTTTCTATAGCTTGAAGCATGTTTTTTTCCCAAGGTTGTACTGTAATTGTACGACCATCAGGTGTGTTAACGTTGGCAACTTGACTTAATGGTGTCTGCGACCCATAATAATCAACCATAACACTTCCTAACATGGCAGGACTTGCTTTTCCAGCCCTAATGTTTACAAATTGTTTTTCAAGATGCTTAATGGCTTTTTCCATTGCTTCTTTTGTGCTGTCTATTATAAATGTAATGTCTTCGTTCATGGTAATGTGATTTAATACTTATTGACTTTCAAAAAGCGAGCCAATTTTAAACGTAATATAGTATTCTAATTATAAACTTACTTGTGTTCCTATTTTTTCTCCTGACACTACTTTCATTAAATTCCCTTTTGTATTCATATCAAATACAATAATTGGAAGGTCATTTTCTTGACTTAATGTAAATGCTGTAGTATCCATTACTTTTAGACCTTTACGTAAAACGTCATCAAAAGTGATGTGATCAAATTTAATAGCTGCGCTATCTTTTTCTGGATCTGTATTATAAATACCGTCTACACGTGTTCCTTTTAAAATAACATCAGCTTCAATCTCAATAGCTCTTAAAACCGCAGCAGAATCTGTAGTAAAATAAGGATTACCTGTTCCACCTCCAAAAATAACAACACGTCCTTTACGTAAATGGCTCATTGCTTTTCTACGGATAAAAGGTTCTGCAACTTCGTTAATTTTAATGGCAGTTTGTAATCTAGTTTTAATGTCAGCATCTTCTAGTGCTTGCTGTAAAGCTAAACCGTTAATAACGGTTGCAAGCATTCCCATATGGTCACCTTGTACACGATCCATTCCATTCATAGCCCCAGCCACACCTCTAAAAATGTTTCCGCCACCAATAACTATGGCTACTTCAACACCTTTTTCTGTAACTGCTTTAATTTCTTGAGCATATTCAGAAAGGCGTTCTGGATCTATACCATATTGACGGTTTCCCATTAGGGCTTCACCTGATAATTTTAGGAGTATGCGTTTATATTTCATGTGTGTGTTATATTGTTTTTAGCTGGTGACGTGTTACTTCCGGCTTGTACTTCTCTTGTTTATAAGAAGAGTGCATTATTGAAGTTTTATAAGTCGTACTGAAAGTTTAGCAAAGCTAAGTGTTTTTATGCATAAAAAAAACCACTAACTCTAAAAATAGAGTAGTGGTTTTAAATATGTATAATTATTTTTAAATTTTTCGCTTACGCGGAAATAAAAACAGTTAGTCTATCCTAAAGATACACGTTTGAAATCTGTTACAGTAACATTTTTAGTTGCTACGTAAGCTTCAACAGTTACTTTTTCGTCTTTAATAAAACGTTGATCTAATAAACATTGTTCTTGATCTAAAGTTGTGTTGTCAGAGATGAAACGGTCCATTTTACCAGGTAAAATTTTGTCCCAAATTTGTTCTGGCTTACCTTCAGCTTTTAATTCTGCTTTAGCAGCTTCTTCAGCTTGAGTAATAACTTCAGGAGTCAATTGAGACATAGAAATGTACTGAGGTACATTTTTTAATGTTTTTCCTAAACGTCCTAATTCGATGTTATCTTTTTCAATTACGGCAATTCTAGCTTCAGTTTCTGAGGCAACAAATGCAGGGTCAAAATCTTTGTATGATAATGAAGTTGCTCCCATAGAAGCTACTTGCATTGCTACGTCTTTACCAACAGTTTCTTCTTTTTCAGATAAACCAACTAAAGCACCAATTTTGTTAATGTGAACGTAAGAACCAACATAAGGAGCTTCTAATCTTTCAAAAGCGTTGATTTCTAATTTTTCACCTACTACACCAGTTTGTTCAACTAATTTTTCTGCAACTGTCATACCTCCAAAGTCTGCAGCTAAGAAGTCTTCTTTGTTATCAAAGTTAAGTGCGATGTCTGCGAATTGACCTGCTAATGCTAAAAATGATTCATTTTTACCAACAAAATCAGTTTCACATCCTAATACGATTGCAACACCTACAGTGTTGTCAGCGTTAATTCTTACTGCAGCAGCACCTTCAGAAGAATCTCTGTCAGCTCTTTTTTCTGCTACTTTTTGACCTTTTTTACGTAAAACGTCAATTGCTTTGTCAAAATCACCACCTGCTTCAACTAATGCTTTTTTGCAGTCCATCATTCCTGCTCCAGTAGCTTTTCTTAGTTCGTTTACTTGTGCTGCTGAAATTTTTACTTCGCTCATAATAAGTATAATTTAAAAAAAGTCGTTTAATTATTTTTCAACAAAGAAAAGAATCAAACGACTTATTAGTGTTTTGTAAATGTTATTTTATTCTTCTTCGTCTTTAGCTACTACTGCTTTTTTAGGTGCTGCTTTTTTCTCTACTTTAGCTGCATCTTTACTAGCTTTAGCTGCTTCCTTGTCTGCTTTTTCTGCTTTACGTTCGTTTAATCCTGCAGATACAGCATCAATTACGTGCGTTAAGATTTTGTCAATTGATTTTGAAGCATCATCATTTGCTGGTATTACGTAATCTACTTGACGTGGATCAGAGTTAGTATCTACCATTGCAAAAATTGGAATGTTTAATTTTTGAGCTTCTTTAATCGCGATATGCTCACGTTTAATATCAACAACAAATAAAGCACCAGGTAAACGCGTCATGTCTACGATAGAACCTAAGTTTTTCTCTAACTTAGCTCTTAAACGATCAACTTGTAAACGTTCTTTTTTAGATAACGTTAAAAACGTACCGTCTTTCTTCATTCTATCAATAGTAGCCATCTTTTTGATTGCCTTACGGATAGTAACAAAGTTAGTTAGCATTCCACCAGGCCATCTTTCAGTAATGAAAGGCATGTTAATGCTACCTGCTTTTTCTGCTACGATATCTTTTGCTTGCTTTTTTGTTGCAACAAATAAAATCTTACGACCTGAAGCTGCAATTTTTGCTAATGCATCTCCAGCTTCTTCGATTTTAGCTGCTGTTTTATATAGATTGATTATATGGATACCGTTACGCTCCATATAAACGTAAGGTGCCATATTTGGATCCCACTTACGTGTAAGGTGACCGAAATGTACACCTGCTTCAAGTAATTCTTTTACTTCTACTGCCATTTTGTAATAGTTTACGTTCTTGTGAATTAGCAATAATTAAGTGGTCATTTATAAATAAATTCGCCTTAATTATTTAGATGCTAGACTAAATCCTGTGTATTTTGTTTGTAAAGACACTAGGACAACAATAACTGTGTTTATACTGATTTTACATCAGTACCTTTTAATTTAGTTTGAATATGAACAAAAATCTGTAAAACAAATTTTGTACATGATTCTGGATATTAACGTTTAGAGAATTGGAATTTCTTACGCGCTTTTTTCTGTCCGAATTTTTTACGCTCAACCATTCTTGGGTCTCTTGTCATTAATCCTTCAGGTTTCAATACTAATCTGTTTTCTGGATCGATTTCGCACATTGCACGAGAGATCGCTAAACGGATAGCTTCTGCTTGACCTGTAATACCACCACCAAATACGTTTACTTTAATATCAAATACACCTTCATTCTCTGTTAAAGCTAATGGTTGGTTTACTTTGTATTGTAAAGTTGCAGTATCGAAGTAGTCTTTAATGTCTTTTTTGTTAATCGTAATATTACCTTTTCCTTCAGATAGGTAAACACGAGCAACTGCGGTCTTACGACGACCAATTTTGTGAATTACTTCCATTACTTGAATTCGTTTAAGTTAATTACTGTTGGCTTTTGCGCTTCATGAGCATGAGCTGTACCAACAACAACATTTAAATTACGGAATAATGCTGCACCTAATTTGTTTTTAGGTAACATTCCTTTTACTGATTTTTCTACTAACCTTGCTGGATCTTTTCCGAACATTTCTGTAGCAGTTAAACTTCTTTGTCCACCTGGGTAACCTGTGTGACGAATGTACGTTTTGTCATTCCACTTGTTTCCTGATAAGTTGATTTTTTCTGCATTGATAACAATTACGTTATCTCCACAATCAACGTGCGGTGTGAAGCTAGGCTTGTGCTTTCCTCTAATTAGTTTTGCAACTTTAGAAGACAAACGCCCTAATGTTTGACCTTCTGCATCTACTAAAACCCACTGCTTATCTACAGTAGCTTTGTTTGCTGAAATCGTTTTGTAGCTTATTGTGTCCACGTTATTAATTATTTTTTATTAAACATTCCTCTCTCAAAAAGAGTTTGCAAATTTACGATTATATATTTGATTACCAAATAGTGATGCAACTTTTATTTAATAAGTCTGTTGATATCTTTTGGGCAATCTTAAACTGTTGATACTATATTATGTAAAGTTGCTAATCTTTATATTGGTATAAGCTAACAACGTTTTTGATGGGTGTTTTATTTTTACGTTTTAATTTTATTTGATCTCTAAACGTCTACCTTTTGTAAATAATTCGAAAATTATTATTGCATACACTACTAAATACTCGGCGCCAATGATCCATAAATTCTCTGTATTATCGGCGTTGGCGTAGGCCAAATAACTTATAATAGCTATAAAGCTCCAAACTATTGCGTATTTATAATTTGTAAATACGGATAGTAATAAGATAGACGCGATGTACCAAGGGTGAACTGTAGTACTTAGCAGTAAGTATATTGTAAAAGCAATTAGCATACTTTTTACTAAGGTACTAAATACTTGGTTTTTTCTAAATAGTGCAAGGCACCAGATAGATGTAAATATTATGACAGGTAATATTTTACCTATTATTGCTATTTGGTTATAGCCTGTTATAAGATATCCAACTTCTCTAGCTAAATAATAGAGGCTTGCGTTAAACTCGAAATTACCAAACCATAACCCTACAGTTTTAGAATAGTTATTTATAAACGTCATTGAGAAAAACGGTGCAAATAACAAAAGTGTTGCTGTCCCTATGATTAAATAAAAGCTAATTAGTTTTTTGAAATCTATTTTAGTGTGATCTTCTTTAAGTCTAAACCATTTTACAAATAATGGTAAAAATAGTAACGGGACTAATTTTGTCGAAATAGATAACGCAAAGACAACTGCAGCCCATTGCCATTTGTTTTTATGTAATAAGTATAAACTTAGGATTAAGAAGAATAACATTACACCTTCAAAATGTAAATTACCTGTTAGTTCTATTATTATAAATGGGTTTAAGATGTACCAGAATATTTTATGTGGTTTTAGTCCCAGTCTTTTTAATAGCTTGGCACCAAAATAAAGGGTTCCGATATCTGCTGCTATTATTATAAGTCTTAATCCTATTACTGATCCTAATATATTTGATGAAGAGAATAGATTGGCTACAATAAAAAGTAGTTGGTTTATGGGAGGATAGTTGGAGTAGTGGCTGGCGTTAAGCTCTTGCATGCCTACTACTAGTTGTTGCGCTTGGCTTATTGGATACTCTCCTAATGCTATAAAATTTGCAGGTGTATGCAAGTAAGGATTAAATCCTTGCAATATCATACGTCCGTCCCAAATAAAACGGTAAAAATCTTGTGATAGATTAGGTATGGCTAGCAAAAATACTAATCTACTTATTATTGCAATACCAACTAAAAGGGTAAAGTTGTCTTTATTGTTGTTTACTATTTTAAGGAATAATCCAAATAATACAATATAAATGGAGATTAGATTGGTGTGGTCTGTTCTAGCTAAATCATAAGCAAATACACCGTACAGGCAAAAACTAGCTAGTATTAGCAGTAGTGTTAATTTGTTAGTTTTTAAAAAGAATGTATTAAGCATGATGCGTCCTGCGTTAGCGGTTGAAATGGCATCCTTTTTTGCGATATTGTAAAACAAGTCTTTGCTATTTACCAAGGGTTTGCTTTATAAAACAGTTTTACATGAAAGCAAAACTGTATCGCAGAAAAGATATAATGGAAGACGCGACCCTTGTGGTAACGCCCAAAATATTAGGCTTTAGAGGTTAGTGATTTGAAAAATACAAATCCAAATCCTATGGTTAACATTAAGTGAAAAGGGAATAAACCAAAGTCTCCACCCTTATCTCCAACCACAAAAGCACTGTACATACCAAACGCAAAGTATAGCATTAATGCACCTTCAAAAATAACATTAATAGATATGTTTTTACGTAAATATTTATTGCCTTTCCAACTGTCTTTTATTGTACTAATATTAAATTTTGGAGTACGTACAAACTCACTACGCTTACCAATATGACCTTCTAATACTGCAATAGAGTTGTGTAAAGAAAAGCCCATTGCTATCGAGAAAAAGGTAAAAAATAGTGCGATATATTTTAAAAAGTCTTTGAAAGTATTACCATGACTTTGCTTGTACATAACCCAATAACATACAAAAAAGATAATTGTACTAACCACAAAAAAGCTCATAACATAAAAGTATGGTCTTAGGTGTGCATATTCGTTTTTAATGTATAACATCGGGATACTTAAAATACCAACTATTAGTACGTTTAAAAACATAGTACTATTTAATAAGTGTAATAACCCGTGAAGTTTAGTTTTAGCTGAAATGTTTTTACTTTTAACGACGCGTCCAAACATTTTTTGGAAGTTTTCTGCTCCACCTTTGTTCCATCTAAACTGTTGTGATCTTGCTGCGCTAATTACCACAGGAAGTTCTGCAGGTGTCTCTACATCTTCTAAGTACTTGAATTTCCAGTTTTTAAGCTGCGCTCTGTAACTTAAATCTAAATCCTCTGTCAATGTATCACCTTCCCAATTACCGGCATCTAAGACGCAAGTTTTACGCCATACACCAGCGGTACCGTTAAAGTTTATAAAATGTCCTTTACTGCTACGTCCAACTTGCTCTAAAGTAAAGTGTGCGTCTAAAGCAAAGGCTTGTATTTTTGTTAGTGTGGAATAGTCTCTGTTAATGTGTCCCCAGCGTGTTTGAACCACACCAATTTCTGGATCTTTAAAAAATGGAATGGTTTTTTTAAGCCAATTTGGTTCTGGTAAAAAATCGGCATCAAAAATAGCAATGTATTCTCCTTTTGCTATTTCTAAACCTTCTTTTAAAGCACCTGCTTTAAAACCTTGTCTGTTGGTTCTAGTAATATGGACAATGTCTAATCCTTGTGCTTTTAATTGTTCTACATGTGCTTTTGTAGTGGCAACGGTCTCATCTGTAGAGTCGTCTAAAACTTGTATCTCTAATTTGTCTTTTGGATAGTCCATTAAGGCTATGTTGTCCAATAGACGATCCATAACATACAACTCGTTATAAACGGGAAGTTGAATAGTTACTAGTGGAATTTCTTCCGAGTTATTAAAGTTGAATTTTGGTCCGTTTTCTTCTTTCTTTTTTGCTGCTAGGTAATTAAACAAAAGGTTTAATTGTGCCAAGGCATACATAAAGATAAGAACTAGCGCAATGCTATAAATAATAATGGTAATGGTTTCGAGAATCACTTTTTAAAACTGTATTTAAAAATCCACGTTAGTATTTTAACGCCAGCAAATATACTACCTTTTATTGTTCCTGAAACTTTTGAGACACCAATTCTATTTCTATAGTTTACAGGAACTTCTATATAGCTTAATTTTTGCTTTAACACTTTAAGTTGCATTTCTACTGTCCAGCCATAGGTTTTGTCTTCCATATTCAGCGCCAGTAGTTTATCATATTTAATGGCTCTGAAAGGACCTAAATCTGAAAATTTGGCACCAAAAAAAAGTGACATTAAAGTTGTTGCTAGCCAGTTGCCAAACACTTGTTGTGGCATCATGCTACCTTCCTCTCTCAAGTTTTTGACACGTGCTCCAATAACAAAGTCCATGTTTTGATCTATAATAGGGGCTACAATTTTGGTTAACTCTTCAGGGAAATCACTATAATCTCCATCTAAAAACACCACAATGTCAGGTTTACTATCTTGTTTAGCGATATAATCCATACCTTTTAAACAGGCGTAACCATAACCTTTATTACTTTCTTGTAACACAGTTGCACCTGCGTTTTTAGCATTAGCCTCTGTTAAATCTGTCGAGTTGTTGCTAACCACAATCACCTCGTCCACTATAGAAGGTATATCTTTAATTACATGTGCAATCGAGTCTTGCTCGTTATAGGCAGGAATGATGACTTTTATTTTGGTCATTTAAGGTCGCTTAATTTATTTTCTTTTTTGAAGGACTTTAAATCGGTCCATTCTTTTATTTTTTGTCCTGCTTTGTATTTTACAGCAGATATCAACGCTTCGTTTTTATACATTAGACAATACCCGTTTTTTTGATTGTCTTTGAGTTGGCATTTATGATTTATTTTTTCGTTGTCATCATAAAACAACCACCATTTTACCTTTTTATCGGTTAGATAATGGCCTTCCTTTTCTTTTTTACCGCTTTCGCGGAAATATTGCCAGTAGCCAACTTTTAGGTTTTGGTTAAAGCTTCCAAATTTAGATATTACTGCGTTGTTATGATAGAATTTCCAGAATTTATTTTTTAAACCATTAAGATAATTCCCTTCGCTTTTGCTTTTAGTATTGTCGTGATATGTTTTCCAATAGCCCGTTTTAGCGCCATTTATATAACGTCCTTGACTTTTTAAATTGGTGTTTTTATGGTATGTTTTCCAATAGCCATTAGCGTTATTATTGGTGTAATTACCTTCTTTTTCTAAGGTGTTACTTTCAAAATAGTACTTCCAATACTCGGTTTTTAAATCAGATGCAAAACGCCCTTTTGCTTTTACTATGTTGTTATCATGATAAAATATCCAGAAATCTGTTTTTAGATTATTTTTGTAATTTCCTTTTTTTTCAACATTTCCGTTTGGATAATAATAGATCCAAAAATCGGTTTTGTTATTGTCAATAGTCCATCCTTTGGATTGTATGTTGCCATTATCAAAATAAGTGGTGACATAGGTTTTTTCCGCGTAAGCGCCAACGCTTAAAACTAAAAACAGATATACTATAAAGGGTTTCATGATTAAAAATGGACGTTTATTTTTTGTTTACAAAATCCATTAAGTCTACATCGTTACCAAGTAATACTTCTGTTGGGTTTATACGTCCTTCCATTGAGTCGTTTTCTAATTTTAAAACTCCTCTTGGGCAAACCGCACTACAAACACCACATCCAACACAACTAGAACGTACTATGTTTTCTCCTTTTTGTGCGTATGCACGAACATCAATTCCCATCTCGCAACTGTTAGAACAGTTACCACAAGAGATACATTGTCCTCCGTTAGTTGTTATTCTAAATTTAGAAAACATACGTTGCTGAAATCCTAATATAGCTGCCATTGGACATCCAAATCGGCACCAAGAACGACTTCCTAATATTGGATAAAAACCAGTACCTATTACTCCAGAAAAGATAGACCCTATGTAAATACCGTAAGTAGATCTTAAAGCGGTTCCTTTAACAAAAAACAGTTGCTCTGTAGTAGATGTAAAATGCATGAATAATAATAAGGCAATTACAACAGCATAACCTATAGCACCAGCTTTTGCATCTTTACCAAGCTCTTTACCTCTAAAGTACATTACTGCAGCAAAAATGATAGTTAAAAATACTATTACTGATGTAATAAAAACATCACGTGTTAACCAAAAGTTATTACTGTCTTTACCTAAATAGCTATATACCATAGCAGTTGTCATAACTACAGAAAACACTAAAACCGTATGTATTAACCAGCGCTCTAACTTCCAAGCAGAAAGTTTTTTTGATGATAATTGTCTAAAACTATCTCCCGCAGTTTCTGCCAATCCACCACATCCACAAACCCATGAGCAATACCAACGTTTTCCGTATTTGTATGTTAAAATAGGGGTTATTAAAAAGGTAGATACAATACCAAATATTATTAAGGCTAAACCAAGATTACCATTAGATAAAAAGCCTTTAACAGACCACTCGTCAAAAAGATAATAGTTAAGTGGCCAAACACTTTTTAGATCGTAATATGGTAAGTCATTATTCATGACATACATAAATTCTGGAATCAAAAAGGCAAACCCTAATTGAAAAAACATAACAGACATGGTACGTATTTGTTGGTAACGGTTGTGTCTATATTTTAATATAAACTTATAACCAAAAGCAAGTATTGCAATAGTATATAATGATCCGTACACAAACCATTGGCTAGCATTACGTCCACTTAATAAATTACTTAAAGGGTCAAATAAACCAACCAAACCAGTATTTGGAGCACCATCTTTGGCTAATCCTAAATATTGTGGGTAAAAGTATAATACAATATAAAAGCTAGTTAATATTATACCTAAAGCCCAACCCCAAAAACCTCTGGAGGAAATGGATTTAAACCAGGTACCGTCGTTTTTTATTCCTTCTAATTTTGTTAAATAGGCTTCTCTAGAATAAACTACAATACCTACTGAAATTAGTCCGATAGCTAAGGTTAAAAATAATGCGGTATTAGGTAGATTTACATTAAATAAAGCTAGCGCTAGTATTAATAATCCAACAAGTCCAATACCTAAAGCAAACTTTTGTTTTGTTGATATATGAAACGCATCAGGAGATGCTAATGACATACTATGGTTTAATTTATTACTCATATCTGGAAAGGTTAGGCTGTTTGCATTTGGTTATTGTAAGTCTCTAAAATTTGATTTTCAAAATGTTTGTAAAATTCTGGATCAAAATTGGCTTCTTTTAAGTGATTGATAACATAATCAACGTCACGTTGTTCTGTCAGCCATGTGTCAAACGTTTCATGACGCATTCGGATTCCAAAAGTATTAATACCTAAAAACGCTTTAGTGTCTTTGTTGTAGGCTACGGTTATACATTTGGTGTCGTCTTCATGTTTCCAATGGAAGTGTTTTTCGTATTCTGGACGTCCACGCTCTCCAAATACCCAACCGTAGGTTTGGTATTCGATATCTAAAAATTTAGCACTATTAAACCAATGTCCTGGTTTGTATTGTAGTTTATTACCGCATAATGTTTGGGCTAAAGTTTCGCCCATCATACGTCCTGTATACCAAACGGCTTCAATTGGACGTCTGTTTCCAATTGCTTCGTGTTGCTCTGCACAATCACCAATGGCATACACGTCTTTAACGTTGGTCTCTAAGTAACGGTTAACTAAAATCCCTCTATTAATTTCGATTTTTGAGTCTTTTAAAAACGAAACATTAGGCGATACACCTGCTGTTAATCCAACAAAGTTACATTCTAGCTCTTCTCCAGTTTCTTCAATTATAATAGATTTGATATTTCCGTTTCCGTCCGATTTAATTTCTTTTAAATTGGTGCTTAATCTTAAATCTATATGATGGTTTTTAATATGTCTGTTAATCATTTGACTTTCGCCTTCAGGCAAGACGCCATTCCAAAAACTAGATTCTCTAACTAAAAAAGTGACCGGTATGTTTCTTGAGTTAAACATTTCTGCCATTTCAATACCAATTAATCCACCACCAACAATTACTGCACGTTTGCAGGCTTTGTTATCCGGAGCGATTTGCTCCATACTATCCAAATCTTGTTTGCTATATAAACCTTGCGCACCATTTAAATCTTGACCTGGCCAACCAAATTTGTTAGGTTTACTACCTGTGGCAATAATTAATTTATCATAAACTAAAGTGTCTCCTTCGGCAAATAATAAGGTTTTGTTATCTGTGTCAATACTATTTACGTATCCTTTTTTTAGCTCAATTCGGTTTTTCTTCCAAAACCAATTCTCGTAAGGTTGCGTGTGTTCAAACTTCATGTGTCCCATGTATACGTACATTAAGGCGGTTCTTGAGAAAAAATAATCCGTTTCGGCAGAAACAATTGTTATTTTTTTGTCCGATAATTTTCTGACGTGTCTTGCTAGAGTAACTCCAGAAATCCCGTTTCCTATAATGACGATGTGTTCCATAAATTTAGTTTGTTAGATAGTCTGTCGGTTTTAAAGTTAAAAACTTAATTGGATTTTTAGTTTAGAATCTTTTTAAATAACACAAAGTGTGTAAGGTTCTAACTAAAAATAAGACGTGAATTTTTTTTATTTTTTTTGAAAGTTTAGCGCAATTGTTAAGACTTAAAGCATGTTGTAAGTAATTAAAACTTTATAAATGATGAAAAATAACCTAATAATATTACTAGTATTCTGCGGATTGTTTTCCGCGAAAGCGCAAACGCTTGACGACTTTTTTATACAGACGGATGCCTTTTTAAAAGCACACGTGGCTAAAGGTAAAGTAGATTACAAAGCAGTAAAGGAAAACTCAGAAACTTTAACCTCTATTTTAACAATTGCTAACAAGGTGTCTGTAACAAAAGCAGATGCTAAAAACTACCAAGCCTTTTGGATTAATGCCTATAACTTATCCGTTATAAAAGGGATTGTGGATAATTATCCAATAGCATCACCTTTAGATAAATCTGGTTTTTTTGATAAAACTACATACAGTTTGGCTGGTAAAAAGGTGACTTTAAATACTATAGAAAATGAGTTGTTAAGAGCTAATTTTAAGGATGCAAGATTTCATTTTGTGCTAGTTTGTGGCGCTATTGGTTGTCCGCCTTTAATTGCAGAAGCTTATATGCCAAAAACTTTGGAAGCGCAGTTGGAACAACAAACCAAATTGGCTTTAAATGGTGATTATTTTATTAAGGTTAATGATAAAAAAGAAACCGTAGCAGGTTCTGAAATAATGAAATGGTATAACGAAGATTTTGTGCAAAATGGAATGACCGAAATTCAATTTATAAATAAATACAGAACTAATAAAATACCTGAAAATTATAAGCTGACCTATTTTACGTATAACTGGAAATTAAATAAATAATAATAAAATAACGCTTTCGCGGAAATTAAAATACACACAAAACATGAGAAAATTAACCATTGTATTACTTGCTTTATCAACAACCTTTGCAGGTTTTAGTCAAGAAGATCAAACTGAAACAACTAGTAACATCCAAACATATACACCATCTAAACTATTAAGTAAAGGACAATGGGATATTAAGTTTTTTAATAACCTATATACTCAAAACGAAAGTACGTTTACATCTGGTACAGAAGCTAGAGAGACTTATTTTACATCCACAGTTGATGTGTTTACAGGACTTAGCGATAGCAACCGTTTTAATGTTGGTTTATTATTAGAATTTAGATCTAATGTTATTGGAGATCGTGATGCTTTAGACGTTTTTAAATTTGATGGAGAGACAAATACTGCACGTTCTGGATTTACATCTTTTGCGCCTGCAATTAAGTTTAACCCGATTAAAAGTGTGAGTAATTTTACCATTCAAACCGCATTTCATATTCCTTTGGTAGATAACGAAAGTGAAAATGGGGTGTTTTTAGATCAAAAAGGATTTACATTTCAAAACCGTTTTTTCTATGATTATAATTTTAACTCTAAATGGCAATTATTTACGGAGCTTAATACAGAGTATCACTTTGGTAAAAAGGAAGAGAGTTTTGCTAATAACAGTTTAAGTTTAACACCAGGTTTGTTTTTAAGTTATTTCCCGAGTTCTAAATTTACTGTTTTAGGATTAGTGCAACATTCACAACGTATTGATACTGGTAACGATTTTGAACAAGATTTTACAGCAGTTGGTGGTGGTGCAAAGTATCAAATTAGTGACGTTTTAAATATTGAAACGTTATACACAACATTTGTAAGAGGTAATAATACAGGGTTAGGGCAATCTTTTAATATTGGTTTAAGAGCTTTATTCTAGAATAGTCATAAAATAATATGTCAAATATATCCTGCTGAAAAGCGGGATTTATTTATATTTAGTCAAAAAAAAATGCGCATTAATCCTCTATTACTTCTAATTGTGTTACTTCAGTCTTGTACGGCTCAGGTAAAAAAAATTAATGGCGTAAGTTACGTCGCACATAGGGATAGTATTACTCAAAAAAACATAGCACCTTTACTAAATATAAATGCTAATTATGCGGCCATAATGCCTTTTGCTATGATTAAAGACTTGGCACATCCAGTAGTTAATTATGATAAGGAAAGACAATGGTTTGGAGAAACCCTTACAGGCGGTAAACAATACATTAATACGTTAAAAAAGAACAATATTAATGCCATGCTTAAACCACAAATATGGGTATGGAAAGGGGAGTTTACTGGGTTTTTAGAAATGACAACCGAAGCCGATTGGCTAACGTTTGAAACCACGTATTCAAAATTTATTTTAGCTTTTGCTCAAGTAGCAGAAGATACCAATACTGAGATTTTTTGCATTGGTACAGAGTTAGAAAAATTTGTTGCTGCTAGACCAGAATATTGGTCTAAGTTAATTAAAGATATTCGCGCCATTTATAAAGGTAAATTAACCTACGCTGCCAATTGGAATGAGTTTGAAAAAACACCATTTTGGGATCAGTTAGATTATATTGGTGTCGATGCCTATTTTCCGGTTAGCGATAGTAAAACACCAACAATAGAAGAGTGTTTAAAAGGTTGGGCTAAGCATAAAGAAACACTCAAAACGTTTTCTGAAAAGTATAATAAACCTATTTTGTTTACAGAGTTTGGATACCGCAGTATAGATTATTCTGGTAAAGCACCTTGGACTGTAGACCGTGTAGAAAGTAAGGTAAATCTGGACGCTCAAGTTAATACCACAAAAGCGTTATTTAAAACCTTTTGGAACGAAGATTGGTTTGCAGGTGGTTTTGTGTGGAAATGGTTTATTAACCACGATAAAGTTGGAGGGCTGGAAAACAACCGTTTTACACCGCAAAATAAGCCCGCAGAAACTGTAATTAAAGAACATTATAAAGTAAATTAAATGAAATATTTTCTGTTTTTATTAAGCCTGTTAGCAACCATTGTAATGCACTCTCAAAACATTACAGATGTGAAAATTCAAGGTAATAAAAAACTGAAATCTAGTTTTGTAAAAAAAATAGCTATAGCAAAAGCAGGAGCTGTGTTAGACTCCATGCAACTAGAGGAAGATATTAAATTATTAAAACGTTTGCCATCCGTATCTCATGCGTATTATCAAGTGTTTCCGTCGGAAAATGGCAATTATAATGTGTTTTATAATATTGAAGAAAATTTTACTATTATTCCTTCTTTTAATGTTTATACATCTAATGATGGCGAGTTTGCTTACCGTTTAGGTGTTTATGAATTTAATTTGTTAGGTCAAAATATGATTTTTGGAGGTTTTTATCAAAAGGATATTTTTAGTTCTTATGGTATTAATTTTAGAGCACCTTTTTTGTTTAGTCGTCGGTTTGGTTTGGCGGTAAATCATCAAGATTTACAAACGTTAGAACCTGTCTTTTTTGATAATACAACATCAGATTATAAGTATAGAAATAAGTCTTTTGAAGTTTTGGGTTTATATCAACCTAATTTTAATAACCGTTTTGAATTTGGAATTAATTATTTTTTAGAAGAATATCAATACGTGTCAGGAGCTACAAGTCTTAGTGTGCCTCAGGAATTAAGTGTCAAAAAATTATTATACAAGGGTATTTACGAATATAACAACCTAGATTATAATTATCAATACGTATCTGGTTTTAAGAGCCAGTTAAATTTGCAATATGTGACGTCTACTAGTGATGACTTACCCGAGTTTTTAATTGGTTGGAACGATTTTAATTACTACAAAAGAGTAGGGCAGAAAGGGAATTGGGCGACACGAATGCGTGTTGGTTTTTCTAGTAATGATGACACACCATTTGCTCCGTTTTCAGTAGATAATAATTTAAATATTAGAGGTGTCGGTAATACCATTGATAGAGGTACAGGTGCTATTGTGGTTAATACAGAGTATAGACACACCTTATACGAAAAAGGTTGGTTTGCGTTGCAAGGTAATGCGTTTGTTGATGCAGGAAGCTGGCGTAATCCAGGAGGTGATTTTGGCGATTTTAGTGACGCTGATAACTTTAGGGTTTTTCCTGGTGTTGGTTTGCGCTTTATACACAAATCTATATTTAATGCTATTTTTAGAATAGATTATGGCTACGGAGTCTCAGAAAAAGATGGTCAAGGTTTAGTCTTTGGTATTGGACAATATTTCTAGCAAATATGTTTTTTGTAGTAATGATGCAAGTCTTCCGCAGAAGCGCCAAACCATTTTTTGACATATATTACCCAAAAGTGATATTGTAGTTTCCAAATTCCATGTTTCTCGTAGCGTCTTGCAGAGGTTTTAAGTTTGTGGTTGATAACTACAAATTCATTACGTTTATACAACTCGTTAATCAAAATATTGTCTTCGTAGATTGTATATGTTTCGTTAAAACCACCAATATCATTAAATAATGCTTTGGTAATAAATTGACTTTGATCACCACCGCGACTAGCTCTCCATGAAAATTTAGTTAGCCAACTAGCCAAGCGTAACCACCAATGTTTACTATCAAATTGTAACCTGAAACAACCTGCGTTATTTCCTTTTTTAATTTCTTCTAAAATTAAATGATCGTATCTGTTTGGTGGAAAAGAGTCGGCATGTAAAAAATAAAGAATGTCTCCTTTAGAAGCTTTTGCACCAATATTCATTTGTTTTGCACGTCCTTTTTCAGAATGCAACACTTTAATGTTTAAACCTAATGTATTGATAATTGAAACGGTATTGTCCGTACTTCCGCCATCAACAACAATAATCTCTTGAATGGTGTTTAATGAGGCGTTATCAATTAAATGATATAAGAGCTCAGTAATGTGTTCAGCTTCGTTTAAAACCGGGATAATAATGCTTATCATGCTTTATTTACGTAAGTTTTATTAGATTGGTTTTAGTTATTTAAGTCCCAGTTGTAATCTTTATAGCTAATTTTAGCTTTCGCTGAAATGGTTATGTCTGTATACTTGTTTAAAAAGTCAATCAAACTGCCATTTTGTTCAAAATCTTTATCAAACCATTTAAATATTTTTGATAATTTCAAACTGTTTTCTTTGATCTCGTTACGTTTAGTATCGCTTAAAAACTGTTTAGTTGCAGCAGTTAATTGTGTTTCTAAACTTGAAGCTGTAAATGCAGTATTTTGTAATTTAGGACAAGAATAAGAGGCGCAAACAATCGCGAAGTGAATACGCGGTTCGTCCATTTTACGCAAAATTTCATGCTCAATGTCTTCTAAACTATACCATTTGTCTCCTAGTTCCCAAAGTTTTTGGCCCCAAGGGGCTTTGATGTCTTTAATGCTTTTTACAGGATAGTTTTTTATAATTAAATCTATTGTTAATGCGTTGTATGCATTAATCCAATAGGCTAGCTTTTCGTTTTTAGAAATAGAATCAAATTCGGGTTTGGACTTTAATAAAGCCAGAATATGTATGTATTCTACTAATTTTTTATGATCAGTTTTAAAGGATTTATAGTTTACATTTCCGTTATCAGAAACATGTTTTTGTAATAGCTCATTCCATAAAAAATGAATGTTAGAATGCTCAGTTTTAGTAAGGATTTGATTGAATTCCTTTTGAATAATAGTGTCTTTTGCTTTTATGTTTTCAGTTTCTTGAATAGTGTTTTCTTTCAGTACTAAATCATCTGTTTTAATTTCAGCGACAGCTTGCTCCTGTAAAACAGTCGATTCTTGGATTGGTTTTGTGGTGTCTTGAGCAACTTTTTTTGCATTACAGCAAGAACTAAACAAGACAATTAAAATTAATACGATGCTGTTTTTCATTTTTTTAAAGGATATAATTCTTGACTAATAAAATCTTTTGGAAACGTTTCGTCACCTTCAAAACCTAACTCGATATCACGACCATCATGCGGAATGTAATTGGTTTTAAAAATATAATCCCAAATACTTAACGTGATCCCAAAGTTTACACCATAAGTTATGTTTTTTGGTAAGTGTTTTACGTGATGCCAAATGTGCATTTTTGGATTGTTAAATACATATTTTAAAGCCCCATAATCCCAACCTAAATTGGCATGATTTAAGTGCCCAACAGTGATCGCGAAAAAATGCACTATCGCAACATGTTGTGCATCAAATCCACCAATAATGGCAATAGGAATGTATAACATGGATTTATATAAAATAGGTTCCATCCAGTGGTAACGTAAATGTGCTGCAAATCCCATTTCTTTTACACTGTGGTGTACTTTATGGAAGTTCCATAAAAACTCAAAACGATGTAATAAATTATGTGTAATCCATTGTGTAAAGTCAGAGATTATAAAAAATATAAACAAGCCTAACCATAATGGTAAATTGTCAACATCAAACAGCTGAAAGTTAGAAATAGATAAACCAACAACACCTAAAATATCATCAAAAAAACCAGCAGCAGTATTAGATAATGCTATTAAAATGATAAGATTAAGCAAAAAGAAATTAAAGAACATATAAAACGTGTCCAACCAAAAATCTTTACGGAAAATAGATTGATTTTTACGCCAAGGAAACACAATCTCTAAACCCCAAACTACTAACGATATTAGGATTAACCCATAAAAATAGTTGTCCCAGTTATTTGGGAATATAATTTGGTGTTTTAGATAGTTCCAATAACCAAAATAGGCGTTTTTTATAATGTCTATATATTTTTCCATAGCTGGCTAAATTAGCCTTTTAGTTACTTTTTTGATGTAACTAAAGTTACATCGTGTTATAGTGTTTCTATTAAACCTTTAAATAACGTAATCATATCTGGTTCTGCTTGATTAGCCATTGCAATAATTTCGCTAATATCTACCGGTTTTAGATTACTTGGGTCGCATTCATCTGTTAAAACTGACACAGCAGCTACTTTTAAATTTAAATGATTAGCAACAATTACTTCTGGAACAGTACTCATCCCAACAGCATCGGTACCAATAATTTTTAACATTCTGTATTCTGCTCTAGTTTCTAATTGCGGTCCAACAACGCTAGTGTATACGCCTTCGTGTAATGTGATATTGTTTGCTTTAGCAATTGCTTTAAATTTTTTGTTTATTTCTAAATCGTAAGGCGCACTCATGTCAACAAAACGTTCTCCTAATTCTTGAACACCTTTAAAGGCTAAAGGAGAACTTCCTTGAAGGTTAATATGATCGTCAATTAACATCAATTCACCTTTCTTAAAGTCTAAATTAATGGCTCCAGAAGCATTAGAAACTAGTAATGTTTTAATCCCTAGTTTTTCCATAACTCTAACAGGGTAAGTCACGTCTTCCAAACTGTAACCTTCATAAATATGAAAGCGACCTTGCATGACAATTACTTTTTTACCTGCTAGATTTCCGAAAATTAATTTCCCTTTATGAAACTCGACAGTCGCTGTCGGAAAATTAGGAATATGATTATAACTTACTTCTTCTATAATCTCAATTTCGTCTGTTAATTTACCTAATCCAGTACCTAAAATAATACCAACTTCAGGAGTGTTAAAACCTTTTTCTTGAAGATATTCTACTGTTTTATTTATATGTTTTATCATTAATTTATTGCTTAATAAGCTTCTTTGTAATGCTTTTACCTTCAGCTTTAATTTCTACCAAATATACGCCAGAATTTAATGAAGATAAATTTATAGTTTGATTTCTTAAGGATACAGTATTATCTTCTAATACTTTTTTACCAAATACATTATATAAATTGATTTCTAAATTTAATTGCTTAGGGTTCGAAATCTCAATTTGATTATTTGTTGGGTTTGGGTAAAAAGAGACGTTGTTTAATAGCTCGTTTTCATCAACGCTTAATGTAGTGCAATCTGTTCCTGAAGGCGTATTTAAACTTACATGTCCCCAACGTTCATTTATTGTTATACATTGTATAACAATATAATCGTATTCATCTAAAGTTACAGTAGAAGGAATTGAAAAAGTCATCATTCCTGTTATTGGAGATACTCCTGGTCCTCCAGTTCCACCACCATCGTTCATTAATGGTTGTGTGCTTACTTCTAGAGCATCAGAACCAGTTGCTTCTATGTTATCGAATTTAGATAAATAAACTCTTAAATCGGCTCCTTGAACAGTTGCGAAATCAGATTCAAAAATCACATTTTTAGTTCCATTCGTTTCGAAAGTAATATTTCCAGTTCCACTAATACTATAAGCTGGATCACTTTGTATAAATGTCCCACTTCTTGAACATTGCGCATTTGCTAATTGAAAAAAAGCCGCAAAAAATGCAGCTAAATAAAGTAGTTTTGTTCTCATAGTAGTTTTGTTTTATTTTAAATATTTTTTAAAAATATCGTAAGGCTTTAAGTCTTCGACATAATCTATGTCGTTTAAAGTCTCTAAAACATACAAACTAGAAGTTAATTTTGAAACGGTTTGTTTGTAAACAGTTTCTGTTCCCCAATTTTCAATATCAAAAACAGATGTGTTAAGAGTTTTCATGCCTAAAAGATAATAACCACCATCTTCAGCAGGACCAATAACATTATCATTTGTGTCTAATTTCTTAAAAGCTTGATTTATTATTTCGGTATTTAAATCGTATAAATCGCTACCAACAATTATTATTTTCTCGTAACCTTTTTTAAATCCATTGTCGAAAGCATTTTGCATGCGTGCACCTAAATCGTCCCCAAATTGTTGGTGTTTAGAGAATACTTCTGAATCCCAAATATCATTTTCTCGTATTTTTACAGAATAATAAACCGCTCTATCACAATCTAATTTAGAAAGCACATTTTTAGTGTATTCTAATAAAAACTTGTAAATTTCTAAAGCAGAAGTTTCACCAATACCTTTTGCTAAGCGCGATTTAACCTTGCCTAACTCTGGATTTCTTGTAAATGTAATGATGAGATTTTTGTGCATTCTAGCTTAATTATTTTTTAGATTTCTTTCGTGTCTTTTTCTTCTCAGTTTTTGGCTCTTCTTCATAAATTTTATCTCCTTTTTTAAGCCATTTGCTCCATGCTTCATTAAAAGTATGGACTTTATTGGTTTCTTTTTCTTCCGAATCTACTACAATAAAATCGTTGTTTTTCCATTCGAAAATACCGCCATAAAGATTAAGTACATTTGTGTAGCCTTCGTCTTTTAGTTTTTTTGCAATTGTTTCTGATCGTATTCCAAGTGAGCAATAAACTACTATTTTTTGATCTTTGTTAGTATGTTTTTCTGTGACTGTTTTAATGTCAAAAAAGTCATAACCAACTAATATTGCATTTTTAATATGACTCACTTCAAACTCTTTAGGCTCTCGTGCATCTAGTATAACAGCGTCAGTTATTGGCATTGCTAATTCTTGCACAGTAATGTAAGGGACGCTGTTTTTATTGTGTTTTTTTAATAACTCATCCAACGTGTCTTGTGCTATACTTTGTGCAGCAAAAAGACTTATAAATAAAAATAATACTGTTTTCATAGGGTTATAAATTAATTCCGAAACCTTGTAAACCACTTTCTATTGCTGGTAATATTTCTGTGTTATCCCAAATTCCCGTAATAATGGTTCTTGCATATTCTTCTGGCAACAATCCATTTTTCATTAAACTATTGGTCAATTTATAATTATAGTCGAGGTTATGGTGTGTAAATTTCATTTCGCCATTAACATTTTCTAAAATAGCATACCATACTTGCGGAGTGCCATCATTAGCAGGCATACCAATAACGCCTGGATTTAACCATAATTTTTGGTCTTGCTCATGGCTAAAAGGCAGACCGCAATGTCCAGCAATAATAACATCGCTATTGGTGGCTTCTAATGTTTTTGATTTAACAGACCAGTCTGTAGATTTAAACACAAATTCTGATACATTAAAGTAATCACCATGTACAACCGCTACTTTTTTGTTGGCATAGTTAAATGTTATATGATCAGGAATCGTTTTAAGATGTTCAATGGAGTTTTTACTCAGCTGACTTTGGGCAAATGGATACCATAGTTTTGAAAACCCATCACAACGTGACCCTTCAGTAAAGTCGCAACCACAATCTTCTTCGCCTTCAATAAGTTGTATTTCTACATTACCTAAAACACTATTGGCTTTCCATAATTTAAACAGCTGGACTGTTTCTTCTGGTTGTGCGCAATAGCCAACAATATCTCCAGTACAAATGCAGTTTTCTGGTTTGATCTCTTCTTTTTCGGCAACAGCTTTAAGCGCTTCTAAAGCTTGTAAATTACTGTAAACGCCTCCAAAAAGAAGCACTTTACCAGATAATGTGCCAATATGTTTTATTGTTTTATCCATCTAGGAACGAAATATAAAATGTTACAACTAAAAATCCCCCAAACATTTACCCAAAGTAAATCGGCATAACGCCCTTTAGTAAAAATTAATGCCTCAGGAAAAGCTTTAAATATTAATAAAAATCCAAAAAGTAAGCCACAACCCACACTTAAATAAAAACTTATTTTGGGTACTTTATAATTCCAGAATAAAAAGATTGGTGTTAAACCAATGACCATAGTTCCGGAAATGGTGGTTGCTGATAGGATTTCGGCATTAAAAAAGATTGGAATGGTCCCTAATAAGGCAATTGCAACCATCGCTAATCTTCCAAAAGAAAGGCTTTTGCCTAAGCCTAAATCCACAGCTAATAATTTTGAAAATGAAGAAAAAGTAGAATCTAAGGTTGATGCTGCAGAGGTAATCATTATAAAATTAATGACTAACAATACCACCACACCAAATGCTTTTCCAACCTCAACTGCTGCTTGTCCTTTAAAACCTTGTGTTTGTGCGTAAACACCAATAATACTGAATAACACAATACAAATGGCGCCTAATAAACTAGCCCATAAAAAGCTTTTTCTAGTCACTTTAGGAGAACTTATAAAGGCTCTGTCGGTTAAAACGGGATCGTGAAAAGGGTAACTAAACGATTGGATTATAGCTGCAAAAAACAGATTTAAACCCAGTTCAAAACTCCAAGTTCCTGACGTTGCAATGTCTTTTGCTGTAAAATTTTCCACAGAAAAAATAGTATATAAAATAATGATTAGCAGTACAGAAAACAAGACCATCTGGATCACGTCCGTAAAAATAGAACTACTCAGACCACCTTTGATAGCATAGCTTAGCGTTAGTAATGTAAATACAATTATGGCTGTGTAGTAGCTAGCACTTCCTGTTTCTCCAAAGTAAGAGCCAATAACCATGGTGTTACTCCAGACCTCATTAAACAATCTAATAATAATCAAAATAGTAAAAACAGCGACTGCTTTTTTACCAAATTTACTTGTTAAAAACTGATGGATGCTAGTGTAGCCACCTTTGGTGCGTAATTGATATATTAGTAATCCTGCAACTGCAAAACTTAAATAATATCCCGCATAAGCGACTCCACCAACAATACCAAAGTCTAAACCTAAATTAGCCGCATTGGTAATGCTTTTGGCAAAAATCCAAGAAATAATAAGGCTTCCTGTTAGGACTAAAACGTTAGGTGATTTTTTATTGTGATTAGCTTTAAAAAACGACTCGGTAGTTTTAGCGTAAGGGGACAGTAAAAACAAGAGTAAACTTGATCCTACTACCAAAATCCATTGCCAAATTTCTGTACTCATCTGTTAGTTTTCGTCCCACCAAACTGGGAAGTTTATATCGTTACCATTTGTTGCATTTGCAGCTTGATTATAATTCTCAGCATTTAAAGCATCTTCTTCTGCAGGATAAGGCATTCTAACCGGAATTAAACCATTATTTAAACTTGCAGACACGGTGTTAAATTCAGGGTAACCTGTACGTCTGTAGTCTACCCAACCTTCATAACCATTAATAATATTAGCAATCCACTTTTGAGTCATTATTTGTTGTAACGGTGTTGTGCCAACAGCATCATAAGCTGCGTTATCTGTTAAGTAAGTTGCTGGTAAATCAGTCTGCCAATATTCAAAAGCTTGCGTTACTCCTGTGTTGTATAACGCTTGTGCATTTGCTGTAATTAACCCTTTTTCGGCAGCTTCGGCTAGTGTAAAGTAAACCTCCCAAGAGGTCATGAAATTAGCATCTAAAACCGAGGTGTCTTCTCTAAAAGCAGTGCCTGCTAAAGAGTATTCTGCTAAAGCAATAGATGTTGATGAGGCATCTATACCATTTAGTAAGCCGTTATACTCATTAGTTGTGGCGTTTTCAAAAGGTCTGAAAAAAGTGCCTATTCTGTTATCGTTTAAGTTCGTTAATAGCTCCTCCATAGTTTCGGATAGTACAAAATTATTGAAATCTCCAACACGCAATTGTGCTAGTCTAAAGCTGTTTGGATCAGTATTAGTAAAGTTAAATACTGCGTTTTCAGCTGTAGCTGAAATAAAATCGCCTGAGTTGTATAAGGCTTGTAAGTCTTCCGAAACATCGATTTTATCCGATAGTCTCATTAAATATTTCAACTTTAAACTATTAGCAAAAGTTATCCAAGCTTGCAAATTTCCATCAAATAGAATGTCACCTTCTAAAGGAATGGCTAAGCTGTAATTTTGGATGGCTGTAATCCCTTTGTCTAAGTTATCAAGGATTCCGTTCTCATCTAAATAAATAGATTGCTGCGTGTTATAAGTTGGTGTAACGGTTCCGTTAACACCATTAAAAGCTTCAAAGTAGGGCACATCTCCAAATAGATCTGTTAATCCTGCTGCCATATACGCTTTCAGAATTAAGGCTGGACCTTCATATACTTGAAAAGTAGCTGTTGTTCTGGATTGCGTTAGTATGATTTCGTTATCACGTAAGTTGGTGTAAAAAATAGGCCAAGGATTTCCTCCTAATTGTGGCGATTTTAAATCATGTCTGTCAAAAAGGTTAAAGTCTAAAGCGGTTCTGTGTTGCGATAATAAATCACCTGCAACAAAACCTTCGTAACTCATTTGTTCTCCAAAATCGTAAATAACTTGACGTAACAACAAACTTGGTTGTACAGTGTTTGGAGCGTTAGGATTAGTATTAATGTCTTCAAAGTCCTTGGTGCAACTTGTAGTTAAAACAAGCGCGAAAAAACTTAATATATATAATGTGTTTTTCATGGTGTTGCTCTTAAAAATTTAAACTTGCTTTTAATCCAAAACTACGTGATGAGGCATAACTCATGTCTTCCACACCACTTACAAAACCATCACCTTGAACCGCTAATTGCTCTGGATCAAAATGTGGGTTTTCTGTAATAACAAACAAGTTGCGACCAATTAAGGATATGGCAATATCGCCACCTTCTTCTAAGCCTAAAAAGCCTTCTTTTAGTTTAAAATTGTAACCAATAGAAAATTGTCTCAACTTTAAGTAAGACGCATCATAGACATTATTCTCTTCATGGTTTCTGTCGTAAAATTGTCTGTAATAGCTTTCGGCAGATACCGCTACGGTGTTAGGTTGTCCGGAAGCAGTTACACCTTCTGCAACAATACCATCTTCAGGTCTGTACTCGGTTTCTGCTAATTGACCTCCAACATTACCTAAAGCACTGGTTCTTGATACAATTTCTCCACCTTGTCTCCAATCAAACAAAAAGCTTGCAGTCCAATTTTTATAACTAAAATCGTTATTCCAACCTAATGTAAAATCTGGATTGTAATTCCCTAGTTTTTTAAGTGTATTGTCTGCTATATAGCGTCCGTCGCTATCTATTATAAATTGTCCGTCTTCGTTTTTAAGATACCCTGTACCATAAAAGTCTCCAATTTGCCCACCTTCTTCAACTTGAAACCAAACGGTTTGATTGGCACTATCGTAAATTCGGCTATAAGCCAATGTTAAACGACCATCAGCTTGCGGTAACTCTTCAATAGTTGCTTTGTTTTTAGCGAAGTTAAACGTCGTGTTCCACTTGAAGTTATTGGTTTTTACAGGTGTGATACCGGCAATAATTTCGATACCAGTCGATTTTACTTTACCACCGTTAACGACTTGTTGCTCATAACCTGAGGATATAGGAATAGGTAATGATATGATCTGGTCTTTGGTAATCGCATTGTAATAGGTAAAGTCAAAACGGATACGGTCATTTAGAAAACGTAAATCTGCACCAAACTCGTAATTAGTGGTGCTTTCTGGTTTTAAATTAGCGTTAGGAATAAAGTCCTGATTGCTAAAAGTTGGTTGACCGTTATAAGGTGTTTGGGAGATAAAAGCGCCCGAGGTTTGATACGCATTAGTATCGTTTCCTACTTGCGCTACACTAGCTCTTAGTTTAGCAAATGATACCGCTTTTGGAAGTGTGGTAACATTAGATAAAATAAAGCTAGCTGAAGCCGAAGGATAGAAAAATGAAGTCCCATCTACAGAAAAAGGGGTTGCTAAAGCACTAGACCAATCATTACGTCCTGTAATATCTAAATATAGAAAGTCTTTGTAACCCAATTTGGCAATACCGTAAAAAGAATTAATACGTTTTTTAGAGTCAAACTGAAATACTTCAATAGGAGATGCTGCATTATTTAAACTAAAAATACCAGGTTGTGCTAAATTAACGGTTTGCGCTTGTTTTGTGGATGCCTTCTGGTCTAAACGATTTCCTCCAGCGGATACATCTACTTTAAAATCGCCAAAGGTCTTATTGTAATTTAATAAAAAGTCAGTGTTAATTTCTCTGAAAAACACATCGTGTTCTGCGTAAGCACCATTTTTAAATCGGTTGCTAGAATAACTGCGTTTTAATTCTCTTTTTTCTGAAGAGTAGTCCATTCCTGTTCGGAATTGTAAACTAAAGGCATCGGTAAATTGATGCTTAAAAGCCACATTACCAAACACACGATCGCGATTAAAACTGTTGGTGTTTTCGTATAAAATAAAATAAGGATTGTCAAAAAACGTGTAGTTAAAACTGTATTGTTGCACGCCTTCTAAACCAGGTTGCCAATAATTTTTTAAGCTATTAATATCTAGACTTCGTGGTCCCCAAGCGACCAAACTATAATTTGCGTTTTCACTTCCATAACCATTAGACGGTCTATTATCACTAGTTGAGTTAGTGTAAGAAATAGAGGTTGAAATCGTGGTTTTATCCGTAGGTTCAAAATTTAGTTTTGCAGCAACGGTTTGCCTGTCTAAATTGACACCAGGGATAATAGATTCACTTCTCAAGTCTGTAAAAGACAAACGATAATCTCCTGTGTCAAACCCATTAGAGATCGCAATATTATTAATTGTTGTGACGCCAGTTTGATAAAAGTCTTTTAAGTTGTCAGGATTGGATTTTAAGAGTGTTGGTGTAATAGCGTCGCCATTATATAAAGCAGTATCGCCACCACGTATAATCGTTCCGTTTGACAACACGACAGGACTATCAAATTGCGATGCAAAATTACCTGCATCCAATTGCGGTCCCCAAGAATAGGTAATATTGTCGTTAATACCACCACCAAGACCATCTACATATTCAAATTGTCCAGAATTACCTTGTCCGTAACTATTTTGAAATTCTGGTAATCTAAAAGCAGAATCCACAAATACAGAGGTGTTAATACTAATCCCTAAACCTTTTGACTTTTTACCATCTTTAGTTTTTATTACAATAACGCCGTTTGATGCGCGCGTACCATATAAAGCAGCTGCACTTGGTCCTTTTAAAACCGAAACTTCTTCAATATCATCCGCATTAACATCCATTGCGCCATTTCCGAAATCTATTTCCTGAAAACCTGCAGCAGCTTCGTTTGTAAAGTTAAAAACAGTATTGTTATTGATAGGGACACCGTCGACAACAAATAGAGGATTGTTGTTAGAGAAAGAGGCTTCACCACGAATCGTGATTTTTGAAGACGATCCAACACCTGTTGCGCCTTGAGAGATCGTCACACCTGCTAATTTCCCTGCTAAATTGTCTAAAAAATTAACCGCTTTAACTTCTGTAAGTCCTTTTGAAGATAAAGACTGTACCACATAACCTAGCTCTTTTGTGTCGCGTTCTAACCCTAAGGCTGTGATAACCACTTCGTCTAAACTTGAAGCATCTTCCATTAAAGCAACGTTTATAGTGGTTTGATTAGTGATGGCTATTTGTTGTGTTTTATACCCAATAAACGAAAACGATAACGTCTCCGTATTATCTAAAATAGTAATAGAATATTGTCCATCGTTATCCGTAATTGTTCCGCTGTTGTTGCTAGTCACAATGTTAACGTATGGTAATGTTTGACCATCTTCAGCACTTGTAACGGTACCTGTAATTGTAGTTTGCGCGATGCTAAATGTAGATACAAGAAGCAAAGCACATAAGTAAATGTGTTTCATTTAAAAAGATTAGTTTCAGTAATAAAATGACTTAAAAGTCTTTAGTTTTTAATTGAAACTAATTGCGGAGAACCTTTATTAAAAAGGGTATGATTTATAGTAAAATTTATAACTATAGCAGTGTATAAAAGTATCGCTTTCGCGGAAATACAAAGCTGGAGTAATACTGTTTTTACTGCTTTTGAAATAGTTTTATAGCTATTTAATATTGAGGATATATCTGAAGCCGAATCAATATCAACCAAAGTTTCTAGTAAACTGAAGTTAATATGATTTACAGATAGTAACTGTAAAGTGGTTGTTTTTAACGCTGAGGTTTGCCAAGGAAGTTGACTAAAACGTTTAGTATTAAATAACGCTTTATTAAGTCCCATTAAATAAAAACCACCATCCTTAGAAGGCCCAAAGACTAACTGATTGTTATTTAGTTTTTGGTTCGCATCATTTAAATGCTTGGTTTTTAAATGAGGCGTGTCATTTCCTATCGAAATTATATTTGTAAAACCTTTGTCAAAAACGGTTTGTATTGCATGACTAAAACGTGCACCAAAAGACGTTCCTTCTTGCTGCGTTTCAGTAAAATGAAAATAGGGTAATCCCGTTTTTTTTACCTTATTAATGGTTTCATTAGTCAATGTTTCAAACAACTGACTATCTGCAAAAGATTTGCGCTTAGCATCCTCTTTAGCAGAATTTGAAAAAATTAATATGGCAGTTTTTTTTGTCATTTTTTAATTTCCGCGTAAGCGAAAACGCTATTTTAACTATGCAACAACACCTTGACAGCTGCTTCCTGCACCTGCAGTACAACCATAACAATGTTGAGAAATTATAATGTTTCGTCCCTCTAATAATTCTGTTTTATACTCAGAAATGTGTTTAGATTTACTGTTTACAGGTAGTTCTAACATTTGATTAAAATCACAATCAAATAAATAACCATCCCAACTTACAGATAATGTATTAGTACACATGACGTTTTGTACGGCTGCAGGATTATAAGCTTCTACTAAAGAGTACATGTAATCTTCATAGTTTTCTGAAGCAATTAAATAATCTAAAAAACGTGCAATTGGTAAGTTTGTAATAGCAAATAAGTTATGAAACTGAATGCTAAAATCTTCTGATAGTGCTTTCTTAAAATCTTTTTCCATAGCCATTTGATCACCAGGTAAAAATGCGCCTGAAGGATTATAAACTAAGTCCAGTTTTAAGTCGCTTCCTGGCATACCATAACCAACAGCATTTAATTCTTGTAACGCTTTTATGGACATGTCAAAAACACCTTCACCACGTTGTTTATCTGTTTTTCCTCTAGTCCAGTGTGGCATAGAGCTTATAACATGGATATTATGCTTTTTGAAAAACTCTGGTAAGTCGTAATACTTTTTATTAGCACGAATAATGGTTAAATTAGAGCGTACAATAAAATCTTTAATTCCAATTTTTGAAGCTTCTTCTACAAACCATCTAAAATTTGGGTTCATTTCTGGAGCACCTCCCGTTAAGTCTAAAGTATGCGCGCCAGTTGTTTTTATAACATCCAAGATTTGTTGCATGGTCTCTTGGGTCATGATTTCCTTTCGGTCAGGACCTGCATCTACGTGGCAGTGCTCGCACACTTGATTACACATGTAACCCACGTTAATTTGTAGTATTTCTAGTTTTTTCGCTATAAGCGGAAATTGACCAGTTTCAGAAATTTTATCTTTAAAAGTCGGTAATTCGCCATCAGCAAAAATACCACCAGACAAAATCTCTAATTGTTTATTGCTTTTTGCTAAATCGCTTCCTAGTTTTTTAAGGGACTTTGTTGCCATTAATACAGTTATCTTGTTTGTAGTCTACCTACGAAATTAATTAATCAGTGGTTTTAATACTAACCATCTAGTTTGTTTACTTTATTCATCATTTGCACACCGTGTACTAAAGTCGCACCGCTTTTTATGGCTGCACCAACGTGAATGGCTTCCATCATTTGCTCTTTTGTAATACCACGTTGTAAGGTGTCTTTGGTATAAGCATCAATGCAATAAGGGCATTGCTCTGTATGCGCAACAGCTAATGCTATTAAAGATTTTTCTCTAGCAGTTAAAGCGCCTTCTTCAAATACTTTTCCATAATAGTCAAAAAACTTGTTTCCAAGTTCTTCATTCCATTCTGTTATTTTTCCGAATTTTCTTAGGTCTGCTGGATCGTAATATGTTTTTGCCATTATGTTTTTTTTTAAAGATATAAATCTAAAACCGTTTTGTCGTAAAGTTTTAGTACTACTAACAAAGGTATCTAAATTTATGATAAATTAATAGGTGGTAGGTTTTGGCAATGTGTATTTTTTGGTTTGAATAACGTCGTTTTCTAGGACTGTTTTGTTTAAAAAATAAAATATAGCGTCTAGATCTTCAGGATGCACATTTGCAGCATCGTGAGTTCCGTTTTTAACAATGTTTAAAAAGTAAGACGCTTCTAAAGTGTCTAGTTTTTCTGTAATGGTTTTTGAGCCATGTAACATCATATACCCCGGTTTTTTAGGTTGGCAATTTTGGTGTGGAGCACTACCATAAGGTACAGCGCCGTCCTCTGTGCCATGTGTAAGTGCTATCGGAATAGCGTTGTCAATAGTTAATGAATCTATGTCTAAAAAGGCACCCGCAAATCCAATGACACCAGCAAATGTAATGTCTTTATATGTTGTTAAGTCAGGGATAAAAAAACGTCTCATAAAGGCAGCGTGTAATGCGGTTTCGGCACCAGAACTACTACCTGCAGCTATTATTTTTGTGGTGTCTACTTGTAGCATCGTACTATTTTGATAGATAAAATTAGTAGCGTCTAAAAAGTCGATAACTGCTTGGTTAAAGGTAAAAAGTTTATCCTCTTTACTGCAATTGCAACCAAAGCCTGTTTTGGTGCCTTTTCTTAATAATCGGTAAGAAATAGAAACACCAATATATCCATTTTTATTGGCAGCATTTACAATGTTGACCTCGTCAATACCATTACGTCCGCCTCCAGAAAAACCGCCACCATGCATCCAAATAACAACAGGTAAACTATCTGTTGGTTTTATATTCTCAGGCGTGTAAATATCTAATTTAAGTGTGTCTAATCCTTTTGTAGCGTAAGTGTATGTTTTCATGTTTTGTGCTGGACTTGAAAAATAGGTTAATACAAGAACTAGTATGTATAGGTTTTTCATAAAACGTATTAAAATCTAAATTTAGTCAAATAACAGATTTTTATGTTAATTATTTTAATTTAGCAATAAATATATTTTTCTATGGATTATTTTGTGATTGCATCAATATTAGTGCTTATTTCTGCCATTTTTGGGTATATAAATGTGCGGTTTTTAAAAATGCCTAATACTATAGGCTTAATGTTAATTACCATTGTATTTACTTTAGGAGTGTTTGCACTAAGTTATTTTGATGACACCTTGTTGAATGCTGAGAAGTTTATAATTACACAAATAGATTTTAAAAGTATTTTATTGGACGTTATGTTAAGTTTCTTGTTGTTTGCTGGTGCTTTGCATACTAATTTTGAACAGCTTAAAGTACAACGTTGGCCCGTATTAGCGTTTGCGACTTTTGGCGTTTTAATCTCGACATTTTTGGTTGGTGGCGCTATGTTTTTTGCGCTACCAATTATAGGCTTACATATAGATTTTATATACTGTTTATTGTTTGGGGCATTAATTTCGCCAACAGATCCAATTGCTGTTTTAGGGATACTAAAAAAAGCAGGTGTACCTAAAAAATTAGAAACCAAAATTGTTGGAGAATCCCTTTTTAACGATGGTGTTGGTGTTGTTATATTTTTAACCATTTTTAAAATTGCTGATTTAGGTATTGAAAATGTTAGTGCTTTAGAAGTTGTGGAGTTGTTTGGTGTTGAGGTGCTTGGAGGGATTGCATTAGGTTTGATTTTGGGTTGGATTACGTATAGATTAATGAAGTCTATTGACGATTATGATATTGAAGTTATTATAACCTTGGCTGCTGTTATGGGAGGAACTGTTTTAGCACAAAAGCTACATATATCAGCGCCTTTAGCAATGGTAACTGCTGGTTTGGTAGTTGGGAATGATACCGTTAGAGATAGCGCGATGTCAGATACTACGGAGGCTTATGTCGATAAGTTTTGGGAGTTGTTGGATATTCTTTTAAATACAATTCTGTTTGTTTTAATAGGAATGGAGATGTTAGTGTTAACCTTTAAATTTGAGTATTTAACTGCCGGTTTATTAGCAATTCCTTTAGTTTTAGTGTGCAGATATATTTCGTTATTGGTACCAATAAAATTCTTTGAAAACAAGTTAGACTTTGTTCCAAAAACTAACTTAATTATGACTTGGGGTGGACTACGCGGTGGAATATCTATAGCGTTGGCATTAGGCCTTACAGAAGTTATGGAGCGTGATTTAATTTTGGTAATTACTTATGTTGTGGTTGTCTTTTCTATATTAATACAAGGAATGACCGTTGGTAAATTGGTTAAAAAACTAGAAATTAAATAGCCTTTATGCAAAACTGGATTAGTCTATTATCTGATTTTAAGGCAAAACAACAACCTATTGCTTTTATTACTGTTTCCAAATGTCTGGGGTCAACACCTTGCGTTGTTGGTTCTAGAATGATAGTGACTAAAGACAAACAGATTTACGGAACTATAGGAGGAGGGAAGCTAGAGTTTAAAGCTATTGACGAAGCAATAACAGCTATTAATGACAACAGAATTATAGCGTCCAGTTACACTTTAGGACCAGAGTTTGAGCAATGCTGTGGCGGGAAAGTCGAATTTATTATAGAACCTATGAATCAATCGCCAGAGTTATTTTTATTCGGAGCAGGACATATTGGAGTAGAAATCTGCAAACTTTTAGTAGACACACCTTTTAAAGTTAATCTTATAGATTCTCGAGACGACTGGTTTTCTAATTTAGAGTTAGATGCTAGTATCGCAACACATCAAACTACCGAAACTGATTTTAAAACGTTTCAGGATGTTGTAAAATGGGGTAATAACAGCTACGTTTTAGTGTTAACACATAATCATGCAATTGACTTTGATATTATAGCAATGGCGTTACAAAATCAAACTAAGTTTTTGGGGTTGATTGGTAGTAAAACTAAAAAAGTCAGATTTAATAATATGCTTATTAAAGAGATGGCTATTCCTGAAGGTATGACTAATGTAGTTTGTCCTATTGGTTTAGATATTGGAGGTGATACACCAAAAGAAATTGCTATAAGCGTTGTTGCTCAATTACTACAAGTGCATTATAAAAGCTTAGCTAATTAATACTAAGATTTGATGATAATATCCCATCTAGGAGATTACAGAAGTGTCTTGTAAGTAAAAGAATGGCTATTATTGCAGCAACTAAAGATGAAAAAAAACAAATCAATCATAGATAAATTAACTGCGCTTTGGGCTTTAAACGAGTCCGGTTTAGGTGGTTTTTTACATGTGTTTAATTCGCCATTCACAGGTTTGATAGTTGGTGGTGTTTCAATATTACTAATTAGTTTAATTGCTTTTTATGCTAAAAACAAATGGCAAACTATTTTTAAAGCATTGGTTATTGTCTTGATTATTAAAATGGCAGTAAGTCCATATTCTCCATTCGGAGCTTATGTTGCGGTCAGTTTTCAAGCGCTTTTTGGTGCGTTTTTATTTTCTAACTTTTCTTGGAAAGGTTTTGTGTTATTGGTTTTAGGGATGGTGACTTTTTTAGAGTCCGCTTTGCAAAAACTAATAGTGCTAACAGTGGTTTATGGTACTGGTCTATGGGAAGCTATTAATATTTATGGCTCATGGGTTCAGAAAAAGTTAGACTTTGTTTCAGAAACCTCTACCACCTCTTTTTTAGTGACGTTATATCTTGTAGTATATGGCGTTTGTGGACTATTAGCAGGTGTCTTTATTAAAAGTATTATTAAGATAATAGCAAGTAAACCTGAAGTCGATTTTTATTTAGAAACAATGCCAAAAGCATCGGAAAGCACTAAAAGAAAAGTACCCTTTAAAACCAAAGTTATTTGGGTTTGGCTAATTACGGTTGCCGTAATTGTTTTAGGGTTTTCAATATTTGGAGGTGCCCTTTTTGGGTGGCAAAAGGCTATTTATATCGTGTTCCGTAGTTTTCTTATTTTAATGCTTTGGTATCTAGTAATTGGTCCTTTTTTATTAAAATTGGTTCAGAAATACTTAAGTAAAAAGGAATCTAAGTACCAGCAAGACATTACTAATGCTATGGATTTGTTCCCTTATTTTAGGCAGATTATTTCCTATACTTGGAAACAAACGCAGCATTTAAAAGGAATCAATCGGTTTAAGTTTTTTATGGCGAATAGCATTTCTAATTGTATTCATTTTAAAACGCCTACGGAATGATTTATATCCTCACGGGAGCAATACGATCAGGGAAGACTACAGCGCTGTTACATTGGTCTAAAAACAGGAGTAATGTTGATGGGGTATTGTGTCCCGATGATGCTAATGGAAAACGGTATTTTCTGAAATTAAAAAACAAAATAATTTTTAAGCTTGAAGCTGAAGCTGAAACCGAAGCTATTGTTGCAATAGGGGATTTTAAATTTTTGCGATCGGCTTTTAATGAAGCTAATGACTATTTGATTTTAGAAGCTTCTAAAACAGAACGTCAATATTTAATTATTGATGAAATAGGAAAGTTAGAATTAAAAAATGAAGGCTTGCACGTTTCAACCAAAGCTTTGATTTCTCAGATTAGATCTAATGATAACAAACATCTTATTTTGGTAGTCAGAGCTTATTTGTTGGATGCTGTTTTGGAGCATTATGGGATAACTGAATGTTCTATTCTGACTACAGAAGATTTAAAAAATTTATTCTAACTAAAAATAGTTTCGCCTAAAGCATAATAAATCGCCATTATTGCCGAGTATATTGCGCTTCCAAGAAAACGCCATTTTAATTTAAATCTATTTTGAATCAAGTAATTTGCTAAAAACGAAATAGGAATATTTACCAAAAAGGACCAAAAGGCAATTTGGATAAGGTTAAATCCAATGGCATTAAATTGAGCCGAAAATAATTTGATAAACAATAAGTGTCTTGCAACCCAAAGTGGATTAAAGTATGCTATGGCTAAACCCGTTTTAGATAATACAGCGCGTGCACCTTTTAAATCTTTAGTTTTTTTTACTATCCAATCAAAATAGTTGGGGATTTCAAATGCGTAAAAAGTGGCGCCAACAAATGCCATTCCTAGTAGTCTGTGCCAAGAAAATTCGTCAACAATTAAAGCTGCTATTGTGTCTCCAGCACTATAAATTAGTGCACCTTTTAAGATGTTTTGTGTTTTGTAATGTAGTGCGATAAGGCGTTTATTTTAAATCAGATTGTAGTAAGCAATAAATTTCGCTATCCAAAAATTGACCATTGTAATAAAAATTTTCTCTAAATAGAGCTTCTAATTTAAAGCCAAATTTTAGTAGTAGTGTTTTTGAATTGACATTTTCAAGATTAACATTGGCTGAAAAACTGTGAAGATTTAAATCTTTAAAACCAAAATTAATTAGTGTGGTTAAGGCTTCTGTCATATAGCCTTTACCCCAAAAATCAGGATGTAAAATATAACCAATTTCTCCTCTCGAGTTTTGTTTGTCGATGTGGTGAATTGCGAAATCACCAATAATAGTATTGTTTTCTTTTTCAATAAGTGCCCAAGTTATTCCTTTTCCTTCTTTAAAAGCTTTTATGTAGCCTTCAATTCTTTGTTCAGTATCTTCAATACGTTTTGGTATTGTTGTGTCCATGTATTTAGAGATCGCTTTATTGCTTCTTAGGTTTAAAAGCGTTTGCGCATCTTTTTTTGTGTAAGCTTCAAACAATAGGCGTTCGCTTTCCAGTTCGGGAAAAACATCGAAAACGGACTTATTTATATTTGTTTCTTCAATCATTTAGGCTTTTTTAATACAGACTCATTAATACCTTTTCAGGAGTCATTGGCGCGTTAAATTGCATGTCGTAATTGGGATTAAACGCTTTTATAGCATTCTGAAGTGCAAAATAAGCACCAATTCCATACATTAAAGGAGGCTCTCCAACAGCTTTAGATTTTAATATAGCCATGTCGTTTCCTTCAGTTTCTACAGGAATCACTTCTACTGTTTTGGGTACAGAAAAAATATCAGGAACTTTATATGTAGAAAGCGCATTTGATAATAATTTTCCATCTTTATTATAAGCAATCTCTTCCATAGTCATCCAGCCAATTCCTTGTATTAAAGCACCTTCTACTTGACCTAAATCAATACCTTCACTCATACTTTTTCCGTAATCGTGTACAATCTTTACGCTATCAAATTCGTAAGTACCACGCATGCAATCTATAGTGGTTGTTGTAATTGCGGTTCCGTAAACATGATAAGCAAAAGGGTGTCCTTTTTCCTTGGTTTTATCAAAGTGAATTTCTGGAGTCGCATAATGTGCGTTTTCAGTTAAAGCAACACGTTTTAACATGGCTTTGCTGACTAGCGCTGTCCAAGTTAAAGCTGATTTTTTGTTGTTGATATAAACAGATTCTTCTTTTAAAGTAATGTCTTTTACTGAAGCTTTTAAGTCTTCCGAAGCCACAATTTTTAATCTTTCAACTAAAGCATTACACGCCATTAAGGTTGCTTTTCCGTTTAAATCTGCGGTAGAACTTGCAGCAGATGGCGACGTATTGGCAACACGCGTTGTATTGGTTGTTTCTATTTTAATTTTTTCAATAGGAATAGAAAACACATCCGCAGCAATTTGCATCATTTTGGTGTTAACACCTTGGCCCATTTCCACAGCAGCAGTACTAATCCCAACGCTTCCGTCTAAATAAATATGAACCAAAGCACGTGCATGATTCATTGGTGTGTTTGTAAACGAAATACCAAAAGTAATGGGCATAAACGCTATTCCTTTTTTGAAACTTGTATTGTTTTTATTGAACGCTTCGACCGCTTGCTCTAAAGCTTCAATATTAAATATGTTTTTAGCAGAATGCCATGTGTTTTTGGCTTCTACTTTTTTAGCGATTTGTCCATAAGAAAACGTGTCGTTTTCATCTAACAAATTCGCTTCTTGAATTGTTCGTGTTGGTACACCAATTTCATGAGCAGCTTTTGCAATAGCAGATTCGATAACAAACATACCTTGTGGACCTCCAAATCCTCTAAACGCTGTGTTTGGCGGTAAGTTGGTTTTACAACTCAACACTTTTGTTGTTACATTAGGTATGTAATAACTGTTGGTTGCATGAAATAAAGTCCGCTCAGCAATTGCAGGAGATAAATCTGCTGCTGCACCAGAGTTTTGCAAAAACTCGGTTTGATACGCTATAATTTTTAAGTCTTTTGAAAGTCCAATTTTATATGTGCTTTCATAAGGATGACGTTTTCCTGTCATGCGTAGATCGTCATGACGATTTAAAATCAGTTTTACAGACTGGTTTAAATGGTGCGCAGCCAAAGCCGCCATTACAGCCCAAGGTGTTGCTTGGTCTTCTTTACCTCCAAATCCACCTCCAAGTCGTGTAACATCAACTTCAATTTTATGCATCGCAATGCCCAAAACTTTAGCGATAGTTTTTTGCACAGCTGTTGGACCTTGTGTAGATGACGTTACTTTTATGTTTCCGTTTTCTAAAGGTTCTGCATAAGCACCTTGTGTTTCGATATATAAATGCTCTTGTCCGTTAGAGAATGTTTCACCTTCAAAAATATACTCACAATTTGTAAATGCTTTTTCTGTATTTCCTAAACTAAAAGATCGTGGTGCATTAATAAAGCTGCCTTTTGCTTTGGCTTCTTTTGCTGTAGTGATTACAGGTAAGTCTTCAATTTTAATGTCAATTAAACCTCGTGCTTTTCGAGCAATAAATTCCGATTCTGCAACGATTAAGGCTATTGGCATGCCCCAAAAGTGGACTTCATCCTCCGCAAATAAGGGTTCGTCAGGAATAATACCACCAATTTCATTTTCACCAGGAACATCTTTATAGGTAAAAATACGTTGTACGCCTTCTAGAGCTTCTGCTTTAGAATAATCAATACTTTTTATTTTTCCGTGTGCTTTTGGCGAATCAAACACGACCGCATGAAATGTTCCTTGTCTAATATTAACATCGTCAACATACAATGATTCTCCACGGACATGCGTGTAAGAGTCTAAGTTTTTGGTGCTTTGTTTTAATGATTTTGAAACAGCATCTAATTTAGTGTCTAATACTTTATTTGGCTTGTTTTTATGCATGTTGTACAAAATCGTTTAAGGTGAATTGCTTCGGGAATAACGTTGTAAAATGAGCAAAAAATAATTGTCGTCCTAACAAACGTTTGTAGTCAGTTGTCCCACGAACATCACTAATTGGACTGATTTCATTTTGAAGTATTTGGTTAGCTTCAATTATAGTGTCAAAAGTCAAAGGTTTATCAACTAAAAAGGCTGAGGTCTCATGCAAATATTTTGGAATTGCAGCAACACCTCCAATGGAAACATGCGCTTCCGATATCGTTTTGTTTTCGATTGAAAGATGTATTGCAGAATTGACACTAGCAATATCTAAATGTGTCCGTTTACACACTTTTTCAAAATTGAAAAATGACTGTTCTGTTGGTAATTTAAATTGAATACTCTTTAAAAGTTCATCATCTTTTAAATCGTAAGTTTTGTATCCTTTGTAAAAGTTTTTAAGAGCAATTGTTCTTTCTTTTTCTGCGGAATTTAATATTGTAATATTACTATTAAGCGACAGAAAAAAGATAGTCATGTCTCCAATTGGCGAGGCGTTTACTAAATTTCCTCCAAGCGAAGCCATGTTTCTAATTTGTTCTGAAGAGACTAACTTTAAGTGTTTTTTTAAGTTTGGTAAAATACTATTTAACTCCGTATGATTCCATAAATCTGAAACCGTTGCGTTGGTTCCGATCGTGCAAATACCATTTTTAATGTTGATGCCTTTTAAATACTCCTTTTCGGCTATTAGATGTACAGCGTTATCTGCTAAATGATCCGCTTGTTGGACATATAAATCCGTACCTCCAGAAACATATTTCCCTTTGGGTTGATTTAAATCTTTAGCTTCAATGTCTTTTAATCGTTGTGGGATGTTTTTAAAATATTCAGGAATAAATTGATTTTCAATTAACCAATTAAATGTGGAGTTTGTATTGTTGTCTAGTTTTTTAACAACTTGATGCGCTGCTTTTTCAATTGCTTTGTATCCTGTACATCTGCAAATATTTCCGCTTATAGCGTCAATTGCATTAGTATAATTTTTATCTGAATTTGATAAAGCAAATCCTGTTAAAGCAACTACAAAACCAGGCGTGCAAAATCCGCATTGTGTGGCGTAATTTGCTTTCATGGCTTCTTGAGTTGTGGTTAATTTGTCTTTAAGATTTGTGCCTTCAACTGTAACAATGTGTTTGCCATGCGCATTTCCTAGTGGCGAAATACATGAGGTAATACTTTGGTATTCTATAATATCACCATGACGTGTTCCTACTAAAAGGGTGCAGGCGCCACAATCTCCTTCGCGACAACCAATCTTTGTTCCTGTTAAGCGTTGTTGATAACGCACAAAATCCAATAAAGTGGTTCCGGAATGTTCCGAGGTTTTTATGGTTTTGTTATTTAGGATGAAGGTTATCATGAGGTTTGTTTTAATTTTTCTTTATGTTCATTTTGTCTTGAAACAAAACGAACCAAAAATTCAAATCAATCTGAGGAAATTCCTGCGGACCATTCGCTTTCAAACTACATGCTCTAAGCTGCGCTTAGCATTTTCGTTTTTCGCTCATTATTTCTGCAGATTGATAATTCCGACTTTGTCGGAAATTGGGACTTGAATTTTTGCTGAGTTCTCTGTATTAATTGAATTTGTTTCTATTTAGTATTCAGTTTTATCATTTTTCTTAGTCCATTCTTGAAAAGGCTCTAATGCTATTTCGCGTGCTAATTGCTCAAATGGGATGCTTCTTTCTGCGTATGGTAATGGGATTTCTTTGTAAATAAATTCGTCATCAAAACCAATATTTGCAGCATCTACTTGATTGCTTCCGTAGTATACTTTGTCTGGTCTAGCCCAATAAATTGCACCTAAACACATTGGGCAAGGCTCGCAAGAGGTGTAAATCTCACAACCGTCTAATTGAAACGAGTCTAGATTTTTACAAGCATCTCTAATAGCTGTTACTTCTGCATGTGCAGTTGGATCGTTGGTAGAAGTTACTTTGTTGTTTCCGCGTCCTACAATTTTTCCGTCTTTAACAACTACGCAACCAAATGGTCCACCTTCATTGTTGTTCATTCCTTTTAAAGCTGCGTTTACAGCTTCTTGCATAAATTGATCTTTATTACTCATACTATAATTTAAATTTTTAAGTTGAAAAATGTAGCATTAGCTAATATACTACTTTTTTATAGTGAATTATTAATCTTTGGTTTAGTTCTTTAAACCAAAAAACCCGATTCAGATGAATCGGGTTTTTTCTGGTGGTGCCTCCAGGAATCGAACCAGGGACACAAGGATTTTCAGTCCTTTGCTCTACCAACTGAGCTAAGGCACCAGTAGCAATAAATTGCGAGTGCAAATATAGTTTCAATTTTAGAACTACCAAACAAAAAATCAAAAAATTTACAATCTTTTTTTACATTTGTGCTTTTATGAGGCTTAGTAGTCTCAATTTCAATATTATAAAATTATTAAGATTTTTATTGCAATCGTTTTGTAAATTTATCCTTTTTAGAAATTATATGAATTTAATAATAGATGTTGGAAATACTAGTACTAAACTAGCTGTTTTTAATAATAATAAGATAGAAAGTAAGACCGCTGTGGAGACTAAGCAGGTTTTAAATTCAATTAAACACATTTTGGAGACCTATCCAGAGGTGCGTTTGGCTATCGTGTCTTCAGTTGGACGACTTGAAAAAGAAGTTTTAGTTTATTTAGAGGCTAATTTGAAACTAGTTGTTTTAAATCATGAAACACCTATTCCTTTTAAAAATTTATATGCTACACCTAAAACACTAGGTATTGATAGGATTGCACTAGTTTGTGCTTCTGTGCAACAATTTCCTGATAAAAATGTTTTGATTATAGATGCGGGTACGTGTATTACATATGATTTTATTAATACAAATAACGAATATTTAGGAGGAGCAATTTCTCCAGGAATACGAATGCGCTATAAAGCACTACACAATCAGACTGCTAATTTACCGTTGTTAGAAACAGAACAACCAAAACATGTTATTGGTAATTCTACAATAGAAGCAATTAATAGTGGCGTAGTTAATGGTGTTTTAAGTGAATTAAATGGAATTATTAGTGAATATAGGTCTATATATTTAGATTTAACAATTATTTTAACAGGAGGAGATGCTAAATTTTTGTCAAAGCAATTAAAAAGTAGCATATTTGCCAATTCAAATTTCTTACTAGAAGGTTTGAACTACATATTACAACATAACACAGTCTAATGATAAAAAAACTTGTATTAGTTTTTATTGCATTATTTGCAATTCAAAGTTACGGTCAGAATGGAACAGCTTCGCCATATTCTTTTTATGGAATAGGGAGCACAAACTTTAAAGGTTCTGTAGAGAATAGAAGTATGGGAGGTCTTGGGATTTATAAGGACAGTGTCCATGTAAACTTTCAAAACCCAGCGACTTTTGCAGGGAATAATTTAGAAGGATGGAATAACGAATCTAGACCTGTAAAATTTACAGTAGGAGGTAGTGGTACATCTTCTAAACTAGAGACGTCTGGTAGTAGTGACAAGACTAAGAGTGCTAATTTTGATTATTTAGCATTATCTATCCCGGTTGGTAAATTTGGTTTTGGATTAGGATTACAACCGTATTCATCTGTTGGATATAAATTAGAGAACAGAGATGCTGAAGAAAATTTAGAGTACAGATATACTGGAGAAGGTGGTCTTAATAAAGTGTTTTTGAGTTTTGGTTACCAAATCACAAAGTCTTTGAGTGTTGGTATGCAAGCGGATTATGACTTTGGAAACATACAGAATAGCACAATTAATTTTGCCTATAATGATGAAGGACAATTTTTAGAGCGTCAGACTAAAGAATACACCCGTTCAGATTTAAGTGGGTTGAATTTTAATATTGGATTACATTATCAAAAAATGATAACTGATAAGTTAGAACTTCAAGGATCATTAACTTATACGCCAGAAACAGATTTGACGTCTAAAAATCAAAGAACGTTTTCAACAATAATTGTCGATGTAGATACAGAAAGTGAATTAATTTATAATCAAATAGAAGCAGATTTAGTAGCTTCTGGATTAGATGAAACGGATTTAACACTACCATCAAAATTAAGTATAGGTGCAGGATTAGGTGAACCAAGAAAATGGTTTGCTGGTGTGGAGTATACAACACAAAATACAGGTGATTTTTTCAATCCTCTATATAGTAACACAGGAGCAACTTATGAAGATGCATCAAAATTTTCTTTAGGAGGTTTTTATATTCCTGAATATAATTCGTTTGCTAAGAGCTGGAAGAGAATGACTTATCGTGCGGGTATGCGTTTTGAAAACACAGGGCTTGTAATAAATAATCAAACTATAAAAGAGTTTGGCATGTCTTTTGGAGTAGGTATACCAGTTGGAAATATGTTTTCTAATGCTAATATTGGTTTAGAGTTTGGAAAGAGGGGAACAACAAACGCTAATTTAGTAAAAGAAAATTTTGTAAGCTTCCAATTAAGTCTGTCATTAAATGATAGATGGTTCCAAAAAAGAAAATATGACTAACAACATAAAAATTAAGACTATGAAAACTAAAATTACTTTACTACTTGCTTTGATATTTGGGCTAAATATTGGGTTTGCTCAAAACACAGAAGAATGTATGACTAAGCTGTCTTTACTGACAGAAGCTGTAAAAGCAAAAAACTTTGATGCGGGTTATAAGCCTTTAACTGATTTGAGAAAAGATTGCCCACAATACCATATTGGAATATATAAGTATGGAGAAGATATTTTAGAACATTACATAAAAACTAAAACGGGTGAAGAAAAAAAAGGACACATTTTAGATTTAATTAAATTATGGGAAGAAAGAATTGCTAACTTTCCTAATGATAAAAAAGCAGGAGAATATTCTTCTAAAATATGTCAATTAAGATATGACAACAAAGAGGTGTTAGGTTTGAGTGATGCTGTTTTATACGATTGTTTTGATGCATCTTATAATGCTGATAAGGATAACTTTAAAAATGCAAAAAGTTTATACGTATACTTTAAGTTGATGGTTAATCTTTTTGATGCAAAGCAAAAAACAGATCAACAATTATTTGACAAGTATGATGATGTATCTGATAAAATTGAAGTTGAAACAGAATACAACGAAAGAAAGTTAAATGAATTAGTTGTTAAAGAAGACGCCGGTACTGCCTTGACTAAAAAGGAAGGGAAGTATAAAACGTTTTACGCTGCTATGGTTGGTGCTTTTGAAAAAGTACAAGATGGTGTTGATAAGGAATTAGGAGATAGAGCTAATTGTGCTAACTTAATCCCATTATACCAAAAAGACTACGAAGCAAATAAAAACAATGGTGTTTGGTTACAACGTGCAATGACTAAATTGTATGCAAAAGGATGTAAGACAGATCCTATGTTTGTTAAAATTTTAAATCAGAAAAACACAATTGAGCCTAATGCTAAAACGTCTTACTACTTATACATTATTACTGGTGAGCAAACGTATTTAGATCAAACAATGGAGCTAGAAACAGATCCAATTAAAAAGGCTAAATTAAATTATACAATTGCATTAGACTTTAAGAAAAGTGGTAATTATGGTAAGGCTAGACAATACTTTCAAGAGTCTTTAAGTCTTAATCCATCAAACAAAAAGCCTTATGATCATATCGCAAGAATGTATGCTGCAAGTGCAAACAACTGTGGAGATACTAACTTTAATAAGCGTGCTGTGTTCTGGTTAGCTGCAAACGAAGCTAGCAAAGGTGGATATTCTACATTAGCTACAAGTTATAGAGCTAAAGCACCAACTAAATCAGAAATATTTGCTGCAGGTAATGCTGGACAAAGTATTAAGATTGGATGTTGGATTGGAAGAAGTGTAACAGTGCCAAGCCTATAATGCAAAAACATAAATTACATATAATTAAAAACACGGTCATAGCTTTTGCTATGACTTTGTTTTTTGCATGTAAAAGCAATCTAAAGGACGTTAAGCAAATAGGAATGTCTGCTAATGATCCCGTAGGTGTATCAGACAGTATTAATTTAAAGTATACAGATTCTGGTCGTTTATCTGCTAACCTGATTAGTCCTAAAATGTATGACTATAGTAATAGGGCTTTTGCATACTCAGAGTTCCCGGAGGGTGTTATTTTGCATCTATATGATAAAAATGACGCTAAGACTACTATAATTTCGGATTATGCTATTATCTATAACAATACAGATTTAATAGATTTAAGAGGAAATGTAATTGCTGCAACACCAACAAATGATTCGTTATTTGCCGAGCAATTATATTATGACCAAACAAAAGAATGGTTATTTACCAATCTTCCTGCAACTTATAGGTCTAAAGGTTATGTGACTAGTGGTCGCGGATTTGATTCTGATAAAGATTTCAAAAAAGCTGAAATACTTGGAGTTACAGGTCAGTTTGCTGTGCAAGAATAACAATGGCTTTAGATTATAAAGCTTACTTTTTTTAGTATATTTACTTAACACTAATTTTATTTTAATGAAAACCTTTAAGTTTTTTCAATACGCTTATTTAGTATTTGCAGTGCTTTTTTTATATGATGCCATTGCAAGTTGGGGAGAGTCTAGAGCTTATATGTCCCTTTTATTAGGTGCAACAGCTGTTTTTATGTTCTTTTTTAAACAACGTTTTAATAAGAAGTTCGAAAACAATGACCGCAAGTAAATGATGACATCAATTATCATCATTGTAATTTGTCTATTACTGTCAGCTTTTTTCTCAGGAATGGAAATTGCTTACGTGTCTTCTAATAAAATTCATATTGAAATTGAAAAGAAGCAAGACGGATTTTTAGCTAAAATTTTATCTAAAATAACTGCTAAACCATCTAAATTTATTGCAACCATGCTTATTGGAAATAATATAGCATTGGTTATTTACGGGTTTTTTATGGGGGATTTGTTGATGGATTGGTTCCATAGCTTGTTACCAAGTAATTATCCTTTAGTGACGTATTTATTAACGGATTTAAGTCTGTTGTCACAAACTATTTTATCTACGCTTTTAATTTTATTTACAGCAGAATTTTTACCAAAGGTGTTTTTTCAGATCTATTCTAATACGCTACTTAAAGTATTGGCTTTTCCAGCTTATGTTTTTTATGTGTTTTTTAGTTGGGTCTCTGACTTTGTAATTTGGATTAGTGATGTTGTGCTTAAAAAGTTTTTTAAAACTGAAGGTGATCAAGTACAATTAGCGTTTACTAAGGTAGAGCTTGGGCATTACATTAGTGAGCAAATGGAAAGTGTGGAAGAACATGAAGATATTGATTCCGAAATTCAGATTTTTCAAAATGCATTAGAATTTTCAGAAGTAAAAGCAAGAGAGGTTATGGTACCTCGAACTGAAATTATTGCTTTAGAACTTCAAGATACTGTACAACATTTAAGTGCTGTTTTTACAGAAACGGGATGTTCTAAGATTTTGATTTATAAAGAAACCATAGATGATATCTTAGGGTATGTGCATTCGTTTGATTTATTTAAGAAACCTAAAAATATTGGTGCTATGATTATGCCAATAGAGTTGGTTCCAGAAACAATGTTAGTCAAAGACATTCTTAATGTTTTAATTAAAAAACGTAAAAGTATAGCAGTTGTAGTGGATGAGTACGGTGGCACATCAGGTATTATGACGGTGGAAGATATTGTTGAAGAGTTATTTGGCGAAATTGAAGATGAGCATGATACTATTGATTTAATTGAAGAGCAAAAAGACGATATTACGTTTGTGTTCTCCTCTAGATTAGAAGTGGATTATCTTAATGAAACGTATAAACTTAATTTGCCTGAAGGCGAAAACTACGAAACCTTAGGAGGTTTGATAGTTGATCATACAGAGCAAATTCCAATGCAAAATGAAGTCGTGTCTACAGAAAAATTTGACTTTAAAATTTTAGAAGCGTCAAATACTAAGATTGAATTAGTTGAGCTTACAATTAAGTCGGAAGACTAAGCTTAGGCTATAAAATCTACTCTTTTTCACCTTAGTCTATTCATTTAATTTATTTATTGTGTAAAGTGCTTTTATTATTGAATAGAAAATGGTATTTTCGCCCACTATATTTCACAAAATTTATCACACAAAATGGCAATTTTAAATAAAATTAGACAAAAAACAGTTGTATTAATCTTAGTTATTGCATTAGCGTTATTCGCTTTTATCTTATCAAGTTTATTTGATAATAAAGATGCATTATTCTCTAAGTCTCCTGATGTTGTAGCAACCATAAACGGTCAAGACATTTCTAGAGCAGAATTTTCTAATCTTGTTGAGTTTCAACAAAGACAAATGGGACCAAATGCAACTACTAGTCAAGTAATGAACAGTGTTTTTGAATCTAAGGTCAGAGAAATTGTTATGGACGGACAAATTAGTAAATTAGGGATGACGGTTGAGTCTGAGCAGATGAGAGACCTAATTAAAACTAATTATGCATCGGATCCAACGTTTTTAAACGAAGGTGGTGTTTTTGATGAGTCTAAAGTAAAGTTATTTATTGATAACCTTAAAAGTTCTTCAACTGAAGCTTACCAAAACTGGATTTCTGGAGAGCAAGCATTAGCATCTAACGCATTACAAGCAAACTACTTTAACATGGTTAAAGCTGGTACAACTGCAACGTTAGCGGAAGGTAAATTAGAACATAAATTAGAAGGAGAGAAAGTAGATATCAAATATGTACAAGTTCCTTTTAGCTCTATAGCAGATAGTACTGTAAAAGTATCTACTTCAGAGATTAAATCTTACATAAATAAAAACCCTAAAGCATACCAATCGGATGCAACAAGAGGTTTTCAATATGTATTCTTTAAAGAGGTTGCCTCTTTAGAAGATGAAAAGGCAATGCAAAAAGAACTTACTGATTTATTAAGCGATTCTAAAGTTTATAATGAAGTAACTAAAGCTACAGATAATAAAGCAGGTTTTAAAAACACTACGGATAACGAAGCGTTTGTAAATGGAAACTCTGACGATTTTAAATTTGTTGACAAATACCAATACAAGTCTAGCTTACCAAATGTAATTGCTGATACTATTTTTAAGTTAAACCCAGGTCAAACTTACGGTCCTTATAAAGATGGTAACTACTATAAAGTAACTAAGGTTTTAGATTTTAAAAGATTAGCAGATTCAATTGAGTCTAGTCATATTGTTATTCCTTTTGTTGGATCAACAAGAGCAGGTGCAGATGTAACTAGAACTAAAGAACAAGCTAAAGCGATGATAGATAGTATTTATCCTTTAGTTAAGAACAGTAAAACTAAATTTGCAGAAGTTGCCAATCAAATTAATGCGGATGGTACTAAAGGTAAAGATGGTGTTATTGGTTGGACTAGATTAACAACTTACAATCCTGCAGCTTTTGATCCTGATTTTGCTAACTTCTTATTCTTTAATGATAAAGGGAGTATTGATGTAGTATTATCTCAATTTGGATACCATATTATTAGAATTGACGACAAGAAAAATGTTGACAATACTGTAAAGGTTGCAACTATTGCTAGAAAAATTCAACCATCTTCTAAAACAGAAGATAAGATATTTGCTGATGCTTCTAATTTTGAATTAGCAATTGCTAACGGTAATTTTGCAGAAGTAGCTAAAACTTCTAATTATGATGTACGTCCAATGACTGCTAAAGAATTAGACGAAAGTATTCCTGGTTTAGGAAATCAACGTCAAATTGTACGTTGGTCTTTTGAAGATGGAACAAAAGTAGGAGACTATAAGCGTTTTGATAATGTACCAGGAGGAATTGTAATTGCACAATTAACAGCAATGCAAGACAAAGGAGTTATGAGTGTTGAAGATGCTTCAGTAACTGCTTTACCAGCCGTAAGAAAAGAAAAGAAAGCTAAAATGATTATGGATCGCGTTAATGCATCTTCTCTTGAAGATTTCGCTAAAGCGGAAAACCAAACAGTTAAATCTGCATCTGCTATTAACATGAAAAATCCAACAATTGCAGGAGCTGGAACAGAACCTATGGTTGTAGGTACTGCTTTTGGACTTGCTGAAGGAGCAACTTCTAAATTAGTAAAAGGTAATACAGGTGTATTTATGGTACAAGTAACTAAAAAGACAGCTGCTGTTGAATTAGAAAACTATTTACCATTTGCTAACCAGGTAAGTACTCAGAAATTAAATTCAGTACAAACAAGATTATATAATGCTTTAAAAGAATCTTCAGAGATTGAAGACTTTAGAGCAAAGACAGTACAATAAGAGACTTAAGTCTTAACCTAAAAAAGCCTTTTCAATTTGAAAAGGCTTTTTTTATGCGTTATACTTTTTAAGTCTTTATAAAACCATTGTAGTGTAAGATAGTATCGTGGTATAGCCTTTTGATTTAAAATAGGCTGTTGGGTTTGTGTTAGAAGCAACTAAAATAAAATCACCACCCCAAGCACCTAAACTTTTAATACTGCCATCAAAGTCTTTAAATAACGTGTCTTTGACTGGTGTTTGATTGGTGATTTGACCAATTAACTGCTCATGGGTATCTAATATAGATTGAAAGGCTGCAAGTGTATCGCAATCTATCATACTTTGAGTTAAAGTGTCAATTGCCTTTATGGTTTTAGTTGTGTTATGTCTATTGGCTTTGTAATGTGCAATACCATCGCGGCTATTTTGCTTTTTATTTAAATGAACAAAATAAAGGTGATCAGAAAACGAAGGATTAAATGTTACTAATTCTGTTTTAGGTAATTTGTTGTCTAAGTGATAAAGTAATGCGGTGTCATGCTGTGCGCAAGCAATATCGTATCCGCTACCCCCAAAAGAGTTAGCTAACAATTTATATGGATCTACTTTTGCCCATTGTGCAATGTTATTGATTAAAGTAGAAGAGGTGCCTAAACCCCAGTTTTGAGGGAATTCTAGAGTAGTCGTTATTTTAAAGCCTTCTTTATTATCTAAAAATTCAGGATTTAGTTGCTTGGTAGCATTCAAAATCTGAATTAATCTATTGGATACCTCATTTCCGGTATCTTTTAAACTAATAATATCGGCAATTGTTATAATGTCTGAAAACCACACATTATTGTGATTATCAAAACTAGTCCAATCAATATGTGGTGTTTTAATTGGTGTAACGGTAAGGTGTTGCCCGAAAACAGTAGGTACAGCCAATGCTTTTGCACCATCTAATACAACGTATTCTGCAGTAAGTAATAGTTTTCCGTGACTATAAAAACTGTCCATTAGGCTCTTAGTTTTTCAATAGCTTCTACTACAGCGCTATGTGTAACAATGTTTGTTTTAAAATGATCTACTATTTTAAGTTTTTCATCTGGTGTAGCTTCAAACTGATTTAGGATATTCATCAAGTGCATTTTCATGTGTCCTTCTTGTATTCCTGTTGTTGTCAAACTACGTAGTGCTGCAAAATTTTGTGCTAATCCTGCAACTGCCACTATTTGCATCAGTGTTTTTGCGTTGGGTTGGTCTAAAACTTGTAATGCTAATTTAACTAAAGGATGTAAATTAGTTAAACCACCTACAGTGCCCAAAGCTAATGGTATTTCCATCCAAAAGGTAAAGACTCCGTTTTCTATTTTAGCGTGTGTTAAACTGCTGTATTGACCATTTCTTGCTGCATAGGCGTGTACACCTGCTTCAATTGCTCTAAAATCATTTCCTGTCGCTAAAACCACAGCGTCAATTCCATTCATGATTCCTTTATTGTGTGTAACCGCTCTATAAGGTTCGATTTCAGCTATTTTTACGGCTTGTACAAACTTTTCGGCAAAGGTATTTGGGTCTATGTCTTTTTCGGCTAAATCTTCAACCTTACAACTCACTTCAGCCCTAACTAAACATTCTGGAACGTAATTAGATAAAATACTCATAATTACATTTATGGGTTTTGGTAAAGTGCTTTCAGCATTAGCTGTAAACGTTTTAGCAAACTGTTCTAAGCATGAGTTTATAAAATTGGCGCCCATTGCATCCAAAGTCTCAAAAGTAGCGTGCAGTTGGTAATAATTATCTAAGGCGTTGGTCTTGTTTCTTAATTCTATATCTAATATACCGCCACCACGCTTTTCCATGTTTTTGGTAATAGGCTTGGCGTCTTCAATTAATTGCGGTTTTATAGCATTAAAATAGGTTTCTAAAGCTTTAAAATCTCCGGTGTATGTAAAATGAACTTGTCCTATTTTGTTTGTGGATATAACAGTGGTTTTAAATCCACCACGCGTTTGCCAAAATTTAGCAGCTTTGCTAGCAGCAGCAACAACAGAGCTTTCTTCGGTTGTCATTGGTATAGTATAAACTTTGTCGTTTATTACAAAATTTGGTGCAACACCTAAAGGGAGGTAGTAATTAGTAATTGTGTTTTCTATAAACTCGTCATGCAATTGTTGCAGCTTTTGATCGCTATTCCAATACTGTTTTAGTGTGTTTTCTGCACCATCATAATCAGATAAATGGTTTTTGATTAACCAATTAACTTTTTCAGTTTTAGATAATTTTGAAAACCCGGAAACTAATCTACTCATGCTATTCATTTTAAAAAGCAAAGATACTATTTACGCTTTCAATTTTTGCTTACTAACATAATATTGCGGATTTATGTGTTAATGTTTACTGTTTTTTGGGTATTTTTTAGTAAACTTGACATCCTATTATTAAATAACTAATATTAAATGAAGATCTTAAGAATTCTATCCCTATTCTGTTTTTTATCAACCTCTTTTTTAACTGCTCAGAATAAGCAAATTACCTTGGAAGAAATATGGAGTGGAACCTTTAGAACTGAAGGATTAGACGCTTTGCACTCGATGGCTAATGGTCAGCAATATTCTGTTTTAAATTTTGATAGAACAAAAGGCGGAACAACAATAGATATTTATGATTATAAAACTTTAGAAAAAGTTAACACACTAGTTAGCTCTGCAGATCTAAAAGCCATCAAATATTTTACAGATTACACGTTTAGTGCAGACGAGAGCCAAGTGTTATTGGCTACGGAAGAAGAGTCTATTTTTAGACGCTCGTCTTTAGGTGTCTATTATGTATATAATACCAAAACAAAACAGACCACTTTAGTGTCAGAAGATAAAATACAAGAGCCAACATTTTCTCCGGATGGGACTAAAATTGCTTTTGGATTAAATAACAACCTTTACGTTAAGGATTTAGTGTCAGGTAAAATAACACAGTTTACTTTTGATGGCGTTAAAAACAAAGTTATTAATGGTATAACTGACTGGGTGTATGAAGAAGAATTTGCTTTTGTACGTGCATTTGACTGGAATGCAGACAGTAATAAAATAGCCTTTATAAGATTTGACGAAACAGATGTTCCAGAATTTTCTATGGATGTGTATGGTAAAGATTTATATCAAACACAAACTGTTTTTAAGTACCCAAAAGCAGGAGAGAAAAATGCGGTAGTGTCTTTACATTTATTTGATTTAAAATCGAATAAATTAAGCGAAGTTAAGGTTGATAAGTCTTATGACGATTTTTACATTCCTAGAATCAAGTGGACTAATGATGCAGATGTATTAAGCGCACAGTTTATGAATCGTCATCAAAACCAATTGGATTTATGGATGATTAACGCTAAAAAAAATAAAGCAACTTTGGCTGTAGCCGAAACTGATAAAGCTTACGTTGATGTTACTGATAATTTAACGTTTTTAGAGGATGATAGTTTTATTTGGACTAGCGAGAAAGATGGTTACAACCATATTTATCATTACGATAGTAAAGGAAAATTAATCAATCAAATTACCAAAGGAAACTGGGAGGTTACTACTTACTATGGTTATGACGCTAAGACGGATCAAATCTTTTATCAATCTGTTGAAAACGGAAGTATTAACAGAGATGTGTATTCTGTTAAACTAAATGGGACACAAAAAAGAAGATTAACACAGCAAACAGGTACTAATAATGCTGATTTTAGTGCTGATTTCACCTATTTTATAAACACATATTCTAGTGCTACAACGCCTTATTTATACACGTTAAATGACGCTAAGTCGGGACAAGTGCTAAAATCTATAAAGGATAATAGTGCTTTAATTGCGGGTTTAAAAGACTACAAATTATCTAAAAAAGAGTTTTCTACTATTAGTATAAATGGTAACGACTTAAATATGTGGATGATCAAGCCTGCAAATTTTGATGCCTCTAAAACATATCCATTATTTATGTATCAGTATTCTGGACCTGGATCTCAGCAAGTTGCTAATAAATGGAATAGTGCTAACGATTATTGGTATCAAATGCTAGCGCAGCAAGGTTATATTGTTGCATGTGTTGATGGTCGTGGGACAGGACTTAAAGGTGCAGATTTTAAAAAAGTAACACAAAACGAATTAGGTAAATTTGAAATTGAAGACCAAATAGCAGCAGCAAAATTATTAGGTTCAAAATCTTATATTGATTCTAGCAGAATTGGAATTTGGGGGTGGTCTTATGGTGGATTTATGTCTAGTAATGCATTGTTTAAAGGTAATGATGTCTTTAAAATGGCAATTGCAGTAGCGCCTGTGACAAGCTGGAGATTTTACGATTCAATTTATACAGAACGCTACATGACTACACCACAAGAAAATGCTAGCGGGTATGATGACAACTCACCAATAAACCATGTAGATAAATTAAAAGGAGACTTTTTATTAATTCATGGTACAGGAGATGATAATGTGCATGTGCAAAATACAATGCGTATGGTGGAAGCTTTAGTGCAAGCTAACAAGCAATTTGAATGGATGATTTATCCTGACAAAAACCATGGTATTTATGGTGGAAACACAAGATTACACTTGTATACAAAAATGACGAATTTTATTAATCGTACATTAGGAGACAAACTTTAAAATAAAACTAACTAACTAAAATATTTAATATGTCAAGTAAAGCTTTACAACCACATCAAAAAGAACTGTTTGGACAACCAATTGGTCTTTATATTTTGTTTTTAACCGAAATGTGGGAACGTTTTTCATATTATGGAATGCGAGCACTTTTAGTACTTTATATGACAACAGCTACTATTGGAGACGATAGAGGTGCTGGTTTAGGTTGGACAAGTCAAGAAGCTTTAGCACTTTATGGATGGTATACTATGTTAGTATATGTTATGTCTATTCCTGGAGGGATGATTGCGGATAAATTAATAGGCCAGAAAAAAGCAGTGTTACTCGGGGCTATTGTCTTGTGTTTAGGTCACGCTGTATTGGTGTTAACTGATATTTGGGCCTTTTATACAGGTTTAGGACTAGTTATTTTAGGTGTTGGTTTATTAAAACCGAATATATCTACAATGGTTGGTGGATTATATAAAGAAGGGGATATTAGAAGAGATAAAGGGTTTAGTATATTTTATATCGGTATTAACTTAGGGTCACTATTAGCAACTATGGTTGTTGGTGGAGTTGTCGCTAAATGGGGATGGCATGCAGGTTTTGGATTAGCTGGAATTGTAATGGTTTTAGGTTTGATAAATTACTTATACGGTCAAAAGTATTTAAAAGAAGTAGGTAATTTTGTACCTAGTACTGGCCATTCAAATGAAGTGTCTTACGGTCAATTATATTCTAAATTGTTCAGTTCTCCTAAGCAATTAACAATTGTAGGTATATTGGTTGCTGCATCAGTATATGGTTGGTATACTTTAGAATGGGGATTTGGTTTATTATTTATCTTTTTAACAGCAATAACAGCGTTATTAATGATGATTTATAAAGAATTAGATAGTCAAGTGTTTAAAGATCGTTTCTTAGTCTTATTACTATCTTTTATTATGGTAATAATTTTCTGGGGTGCTTTTGAGCAAGCTGGAGGATTAATGAATTTATATACAGATACAAAAACAGATAGAATGTTATTTGGATGGCAAATTCCAACAGTAATGTTTCAAAGTTTAAATGCTGGATTCATTATTTTATTTGCAACGTTTATTGCAGGTGTATGGGCTAAACGCAAATTAAAAGGTAAGGAAGCATCGTCATTGTTTAAAATGGCTTTAGGTATTATTATAATGGGCTTTGGGTTTTTATTCATGGTGTTTGCAGCAATGGAATTTGAAAAATCAGGAACATCTAGTATGATCTGGTTAGTATTAGCTTATTTTTTCCATACTATTGGAGAGTTATGTATATCTCCAGTGGCATTATCTTTTATTACTAAATTAGCACCGGTAAAATATGCATCTTTAATGATGGGAGTTTATTTTGCTGCTACTGGATTAGGAAATAAAGTTGCGGGTATAGTCGGAGAGTCTGCTAGTGAATATGGTGAGTTGGCAATCTTTTCAGGTATAGTAATCTTTACAGTAATTATTGGTTTGTTATTTATAGCAATGTTAAAACCATTAAAAAGATTAACACATGGCGCTGAAGAAAGCGAAAGAATATTAAAAAACGAAGAAGCTGAAGGATTTGAATTAGCTGACAATTAAAAATAACTAAATATAAAAACCTCACAAATTTTACTTTGTGGGGTTTTCTTTTTTTAACTAACTAAATTTTATCATGAATACAGATATTGAAAATCTATTTGAAGACAAGGTTTTAGGGCATCCAGCAGGTTTGTTCGTTTTGTTTTTTACTGAAATGTGGGAGCGTTTTTCATTCTACGGAATGCGAGTGCTTTTAGTCAATTTTTTAACCATGGCTGCTATTGGATATAATCCAGGTTGGGAATGGTCAGTAGAAAACGCAACAGCCTTGTTTGGGACTTACGCCATGCTATTGTACATAACTCCAATTATTGGAGGTTGGATTGCGGATAAATACACAGGTTACAGATGGGCGGTTATAATTGGATCGTTAATTATGACTTTAGGGCATTTGTCTATGGCTTTAGAAACAGAGTTTTCATTATACTTAGGTTTAGCTATGTTGGTTATTGGTACAGGTTTCTTTAAGCCAACTATGACGTCCATAATTTCTGAAATGTATAAGAAGAATCCTGAGAAAAAGGATGGTGCTTACACTATTTATTATATGGGTGTTAATGCAGGAGCCTTTTTTGGAATGATGCTTTGTGGTTATTTAGCTGAAAAAGTTGGCTGGGCTTATGGATTTGGACTAGCAGGAGTTTTTATGTTATTGGGGACACTTCAATTTTGGTTATCAGGAAATTTATTTGGTAAAATTGGTGAAAAACCTTCTCAAGTATATGAAGTGGAATTACCTCAAAATATTAATGAAGATAGTGCTGTTGTAAATGGTTCTGAGGTAGAAGAAAAAGAGAACGCATTTACATCTTTAGATAAGGTTTTAATAGTTTTATCTTCTATTTTAGGTTTAGGATATGCTGTAAATGACCCTATGTCTAGAATTGCAGGAATTGATATGTTTTCAGTTTTGCAGATAGGTGATTTTGAAGGGCAATATGTTGCAGTATTAACAGCATTAGCACTTTTTGTATATTTAGTTATTAGTAGAATATTAAGATATACAAAGGTGGTTAGACATCGTATGTTTGCATTTATCATCTTTGCTTTCTTTACTGTGTTCTTTTGGTTGTCATTTGAACAAGGAGCATCGTCACTTGTAATTTTTGCTAGGGACAATGTGGATAGGTTATTAAGTGGTAATTCTGCGACTATTTTTAATATTATCAACACACTGTTAACAGTTGTGCCTTTAATAATAATTTCATATGTGCTATACCTTCTTTGGAAAAAAACATATAGTAAAATACCAGGATCAAATATAGTCTTGGTTGTTTGTTTTGTTTTTATGTGGGGAATTGTTGGATGGATGTTAAATAGAGATTACAATACGACAGCTTATGATGTTAGTTATAGCGCTATAGAAAAGGCAGATTTAGATGATAAAGGTGTTCAGAAGAAAAATGAAAAAGGTGAATTGCAATTTTTATACATACCCGTTACACAAAGTATGGATACAAATCCTTCTCAAAATATTGTTACAAAAACAGTAACTGTTGGAGAACCATTTGTTGATTATAAGGTTGGAGATAAAAAAATGATTATCAATAAGGATAAAGAATTTTCTCAATTTTCTTTTATCTCTTCAGACGAGAAGCAGGAAAGCTTAATTGCTAATGCTAAAACATTAAATAGAGATAATGGATTTGTTAATGCTACCGTAACTAAAGTTAGAGATAATGAAGTTGAAATTACAGTATCTTGGTTTAGTATTTTAAATTCATTTTTTATAATTGTTTTTGCATCCTTCTTCTCTAAATGGTGGGAAAGTAAATACAATCCTTCAGCAGCAAATAAATATGCATTAGGATTGATTATTATGGCTGTAGGTTTTGGTTTACTTGCTTTTGGGTCATATGGTATGCAAGAAGGTGTTAAAGTAAGTATGATTTGGTTAATATTAGCTTATTTATTCCACACACTTGGAGAACTTTGTTTGTCTCCTGTTGGGCTGTCTTACGTAAGTAAACTGGTTCCAGCAAGGATGATTGCTTTAATGTTTGGGATGTGGTATTTAGCGATTGCTATCGGTAATAAGTTAGCGGCAGTATTAGGTGGACAGATAGAGAATATCACAAAAGAATATAGTTTGTCTACATTTTTCTTAATCTTTACATTAGTACCATTAGTTGCAGGTTTATTAGTTTTTGCTTTAAATCCGTTATTGAAGAAATTAATGCATGGTGTTAGATAACATGTTATAATTACCATAAATAAAACGCCTCATATTTGGGGCGTTTCTTTTTTTTGTAAATTTGGAACGTTATTTGCAAATACAAAACAAAACAACTATATAATGAAAAACATATTTTTAGCCTTTACATTACTGTTTGCAGTAAATACTATTGCTCAAGAAGAAATTAATTGGATGACTTTGGAAGAAGCGGTAGAGCTTCAAAAAACAGAACCAAAAAAAATATTAATGGATGCTTACACATCTTGGTGTGGTCCTTGCAAGCTTTTAGATGCTAGAACGTTTACTAATCAAGATTTAGTTGCTTTTGTAAATGAACATTATTACGCAGTCAAATTTGATGCTGAAGGTAACGAAGAGATCGATTTTAAAGGAAAGACTTATAAAAACCCTAGTTATGATCCTGCTAAATCTAAAAAAAGAAATTCTGCACACGAGCTTTCTCGTGGTTTAGGTATTAGAGCCTATCCAACATTATTGTTTTTTGATGAGAATGCCCAGCTTATAGCACCAGTTTCAGGGTATAAAACACCACAACAATTAGAGTTATATTTAAAGATGTTTCAATCTAATAAACATTTAGAGATGAAATCGCAATCAGAGTTTGATAAATACAATAAAGATTTTAAAGCGGAGTTTAAAAACAACGCATAAACACTTTTAATAGTCTATTATAAAAGTTCCTGTTTTACCAGTATGGTAAAATGGGAGTTTTCTTTTTTTACAAGTTGTTGTCCATTTATTAATATAAGATTTGTAATTGTTACCATCCGCAATAATGCCTTTTGGGTGTAAGCTATCTATTAAGCGTTCTAAATTTAATTTTGGAGATTGTGTTAATAGCACATAATCTATCGCCTTATTTTTAATATCAAAGACACCAAGACTATCAACAACTAATACATAATTGTTTTTTAGTTTGTAAACAGAATTTAAGGGTTTTGATGTCGTAGTGTTAAGTGCGTTTTTAACAGCATAACTTCTAATTATGGTGTTTGATTCAGCGTGTTTTATATCGGAATATAGTGTTAAACGATTATCGTGTTTTTGTCCAATGATTGTACTTCTGTTTTTATGAAATACTAAAAACCGATTTCCTTCTGTTTGATAATAATTATGGATATAAGTCAGTTGTATAAGTATAATCGAAACTAAAGTCAGACGCATCCATTTGTAGTTTTTGTAATGATACAATTTGTAAATCGTAAATATAAAAACATAAGAAACCACAACTTGCACTACTGTAAAGGGTATGTCAAGAATTAAAAAAGTTTCTTGGCTAGAAATCCAACCAAAAAAATGATTCATCCAATCAATAACTATTCCAAAAGCATCCGATATAAAGCTTTTAGGGACACTTAATAAGGCTAATGTTATAACCAATAATCCAAGTCCTAATATCATGCTTAAAAAAGGGATTACAATCAAATTGGACAACCAAAATAAACTAGGGAATTGATGAAAGTAATACAAGCTAATAGGAATTATCCCAAATTGTGCAGCTATAGTAACGGTTAGTGTTTGCCATAGTAGTTTAGGTAATTTGTATTTGGGGGTCCATAACTGTTCTAGTATGGGTTGAAAGCTTACAATTGCTATTACTGCAGCATAACTTAATTGAAATCCAACATCAAATAAAAAGTTAGGTTTGATTAGCAGTAAAACAAAAACGGAAATTGCTAAGGTGTTATAAATGTTGGTAGGACGTTTTAGATTTATACCAATAGCAACAATGCTAAACATAGTTGTTGCTCTAATTATCGAGGCAGAACCGCCCGCAATTAAAGCATAAGTCCATAGTAGTATTAACAGAATAATAGTCTTGATAGTTTTTCCGTGTTTTAATCGCTCTAGTGGAGAAAATATCAAGTTTAATAGTAAAAGTATAATTCCAACATGTAATCCAGATACAGCTAAAATATGTATAGCGCCAGCATTGGTGTAATTATCATAAACTGCTTTTGTAATGTTTTGTCTTTGTCCTAAAATTAAGGCATTAATAATCGAGAGTTGATCTTTTGTGTATTTGTATGCTGTTAGTTGTGTGTTTATATAGTTTCGGAAGGTCGCAGCATAACCAAATAAAGACGTGCTTGTATGTGGTAAATTAAAAATAGTAGTGTGGTCGGCGTACAATTGGTAATGTACTTGTTGCTTATCAAGGTAGTTTTTATAACTAAATTGATCTGGGTTTAATGGTGCTTTAACTTTGGTTAAATTGACGTTGGTTGTATAGATGGCGTCAATAGGTAAAGCAGAATGTATGCTGTCTTTCTTTATGTTTAATAATGCTTTTCCACTAACATGCTTAGTGTTTACGTTTAAAATGTTGACATAATAACGATGACTGTACGCATTTGGTTTTAAAGTTTCTCTAACCCGAAAGGTTATGATTTTACTAGTAGTGGTTTCATTTATTGCGTGAGAAAAATGACTGGCATCACGCACATCTTCATTAATATTAGTTAAAAAAAGACCAAAGAAGAGAAAGGTTATGTAGGTTGAGATCCCATAAATAAAAATAAAACGCTTTTTCTTTTTTAATATGAAATATAGCAAGACCGTAATTGCAGTAAAAATTACAGCTAGAATAAAGCTATAACTAGTGCTAATTGTAATTAATTTAGCCAGTAAAATGCCTAAAATTAAGCATAATGTAAATTTTATAATTGAAAAATGAAATAATTTCATCTTTCAATATAAGCAATTTCTTACAATACACGGCGTGCTTGTACAAAAGCAAAGTACCAGTAACGTTCTGACAATAAGCTGGTCATGACGCCTTTGCTAGTGCTAGAGTGTATAAACTCAATACGTCCTGGTCGTGAAGAGGTTACTAGTCCGACATGGTTTATAGTTCTGCTATTACGTTTGGTTGCAAAAAACAGTAAATCACCTTCTTCTACTTCTTTAACATCTATCCAGTCGCCTTGTTGCGCCATAGCGCTTGATGTTCTTGGTAGATCAACGTTTTCAGATCCAAACGCAGTATATAGTAATCCAGAACAATCCATCCCTTTTTTAGTAGTTCCGCCGTATTTATATCTAACGCCTTCAAAGCTTTTAGCGCTACTTATTATGTTAGCTATTTTTGGGCTAGTAGCTTTAATTGTTGGATAGGTTGGTGTTGTGTTAGTTTCTGGTGTTTCTGTATGTGTTGGTTTTCTAGTTGGTCGTTTTCTATTGCGTTTGGTTTCTGTTTGAGCTGTTGTTTTAGATTCTGATTTTTTGGTAACAACATGCTTGCTTTTAGAACTTCCGCAAGATAAAATTGTAGTTATAAGTAGGAGTAGGGCAATTTTTTTCATTGTAAAAATTATAGTTTTATAGCATCAAAAATTAACTTAGCTGTGTTTTGACTAGCGCCTTTACCTCCTAATTTTTTTTCTAATTCGTAATAGTCTACAAAAAACTTGGTACGTTCATAATCATTTAAAAGTCGATCTAGTTCTGTCTTCAAACGTTTAGTATTAAAGTCGCCTTGTATTAATTCGGTAACAGATTTTTTATTCAATATTAAATTAACAAGACTTATATATTCTAAATTAACCACGCGTTTACCAATTTGGTAAGACACCCAGCTACCTTTGTAACACACCACTTGAGGGACTTTAAATAAGCCTGTCTCTAAAGTTGCGGTTCCAGAAGTGACTAGTGCAGCAGTAGATAAGCTTAATAAATCATAGGTTTTATTGCTTATAAAATGAACGTTTGTTTGTTTAATAAACGTTTTATAAAACTCGTAATCTTGACTTGGTGCTCCAGCAATTACAAATTGGTATTTTGGATAGTCATCCACAACACTAAGCATTACGGATAGCATTTTTGTTATTTCCTGTTTTCTACTTCCTGGTAGTAATGCAATTATGGGTTTGTCGCTTAAACCATGTGCTTTTCTAAATTCAAACTCGTCAACTTGTGTTCTGTCAGAAATAGCATCAATTAAGGGGTGTCCAACAAAGTGAACTGGGTAATTGTGTTTCTTTTCGTAAAAATCTTTCTCAAAAGGAAGTATAACATACATTTCATCCACATCATTTTTGATGGCTTTTATACGTCCTTCTTTCCAAGCCCAAATTTGTGGTGAAATATAATAATGTGTTTTAAAGTTTTTTAGTTTTGCCCATTTGGCAATACGTAAATTAAAACCAGGATAGTCTATAAAAATAATGACGTCTGGATTATAATTAGCAATATCAGTCTTGCAAAAGGATAGGTTTTTAGCAATGGTTCTTAAATTCATTATAACTTCAGAAAACCCCATAAAAGCTAATGCTTTATAGTGCTTTACTAAAGTTCCTCCAACGTTTTCCATTAAGTCGCCTCCCCAAAATCTAAACGTTGCATTAACGTCTTGTTTTTGCAGTGCTTTCATTAGGTTAGAACCGTGTAGATCTCCAGAGGCTTCGCCAGCTATGATATAATATTTCAAATTATAGTCTGTTTATTATAAAAATTAGTCCAATTATTAGTGTGGCCATTAAAACACCTTTTGCTTTGTCGTCCTGCTTTCTGTTTAAAAACAGAAAGAATAATCCTAAGTTAAGCAAAGCGCCAAGACTAACCAACTTACCAACAAATTTAAATTGTAATGCTTGTTTTATAGTAGATTCAATTCCAAACTTTGAAAACAAAACAATATATAGTATCACACCAACACAGGTGCAAAGTATACCTAGAATAAATCCAATTATAACGTCTTTTTTATTTTTCAAATTGCCACGTGTTTAAGTGTTGCATATAATGGTGGGCAGTCAAATCGTATTGTACAGGTACTACAGATATGTAACCGTTTTGTAAAGCATACTCATCTGTATCAGTGCCTTTATCGTAATTTACAAATTCACCGGTTAGCCAATAGTAATCACGACCTTGAGGTGTTTGGCGTTTATCAAATTTTTCTTTCCAGTTTGCTTTTGCTTGTCGGCAAACCTTAATCCCTTTTAATTCCTTCTTTTTTAAATCGGGAATATTGACGTTTAAAATAATTCCTTCAGCAATTTTATTTTTAAGCGCGTTTTCTGCAATTTGCTTGATATACTTTTTTGAAGCTTCAAAATCGGCGTCCCAACTATAGTTTAATAAAGAAAACCCGATAGCAGGTATACCTTCAATACCAGCTTCTATTGCAGCACTCATCGTACCCGAGTAAATAACGTTTATACTACTGTTGGATCCGTGGTTAATACCGGATACACAAAGGTCTGGTCGTCTGTCTAGTACTTCGTTAATTGCAATTTTAACACAGTCGGCAGGTGTTCCAGAACAGCTATATTGTAAAGTTTTGTCACCAGGTTTAGAAACTTTATCTAAATGCAATACATTGTTTAATGTTATGGCATGACCCATTCCGCTTTGAGGACTATCGGGAGCCACAACTACAACATCTCCAAGGGTTTCCATAACTTCAATTAAAGCTAAAATTCCTGGTGCAGTTATTCCGTCATCATTAGTGATTAAAATCAGTGGTTTTTTACTCATAAAAGGGGATTTTATTTACGTAGCTAAAATACACAAAATCTCTCGGAACTGTTCAATTTATTCGGTTTAACAAAAAATTAGCTGCTTTAGGTTTTATTGGCATGGTTTTTTCTTTACTTTAGTAGAAATTTCTCGTAAAAATTTAAAAAGAACAGATGAAAAGGAAATATAATATAATATTACTAGTGCTATTATTAGCATTTGGGTCTTGTAGCTTTACTGCAAAAGTAGATGATGATCCTGATAAAGATAAATTACTGATTCAAATCATAACGTTGGCATTAGATCAACTCCACTTTGAACCAAAGGAATTAAATGATGCATTTTCTGCTGAAATCTATTCAGACTACCTAGAGTTAGTTGACCCATTAAAACGTTACTTTTTACAATCAGATATTGATGATTTCAAGAAATTTGAAACTGAAATTGATGACCAATTGAGAGCGTACGATATTTCGTTTTTTAATATGGTTTATGAGCGTTTAATACAACGTCAGCAGGATGCAAAAGAGTATTATAAAAGTATTTTGTCTAAACCATTTAATTATGAGCAAGACGAAGACTATAATGCAGATTACGAGAGTTTAGCATTTGTAAAAAACAAGAAGGCTTTAAAAGAACGTTGGAGACAACAATTAAAATTTAATACATTATCTGGTTATGATATGTTGATTGATCAGCAAAATGGTGAATCAAAAACCGATGATGAAGCTGAAGCTGAAGTAAAAGAGCCTATTGTAAAAAAGTCTTTAAAAGAAATTGAAGAAGAGTCAAGAGCAGAGACTTTAAAAACACTAGATAATTATTTTACAGATTATATAGATGATATGGAACGTGAAGACTGGTTTGCTATGTATGTTAATACAATAGTAGAGGAGTTTGATCCACATACATCTTATATGGCGCCAACAGATAAAGATCGTTTTGATCAACAAATGTCTGGTAAGTTAGAAGGTATTGGTGCGCGACTGCAAAAGAAAATGGACTACATTAAGATTGTAGAATTGATTTCTGGAGGACCAGCTTGGAGAGATGGAAAGATTGAGGTTGGAGATTTAATTGTTAAAGTACGTCAAGACAAAGAAAAAGAAGCGATTAGTGTGGTAGGTATGCGTATTGACGATGCCATCAAATTAATAAAAGGCCCAAAAGGAACTAAGGTTATTTTAACTATGAAAAAAGTTGATGGCTCTTTTGAAGATATTGCTATTACTAGAGATATTGTTGAGCTTGAAGAAACGTATGCAAAATCATCGATAGTTAAAAAGGATAACAAAAATTATGGTGTAATTAATTTACCTAAATTTTATGTGGATTTTGAAGACTATAAAAGCAGAAATGCATCTAGCGACATTAAGTTAGAAATTGAACGTTTAAAAGAGCAAGGTATAGAAGGATTAGTATTGGACTTACGTAACAACGGAGGTGGATCTTTAAGAACAGTTGTTGATATGGCTGGATTATTTATTAAAGATGGACCAGTAGTACAGGTAAGATCTACGGACGAGCCTAAAGAGGTGTTATCAGATACTGATAAATCTATTATTTGGGATGGGCCATTAGTAATTATGGTTAATGAGCTGTCTGCTTCTGCATCAGAGATTTTAGCTGCAGCTATGCAAGATTATAAACGTGCTATTATTATTGGAAGTAAGCAAACTTATGGGAAGGGAACAGTACAAAACGTATTGGATTTAAACCGTATGGTGCGTAACAGTTCTCACGGAGATTTGGGTGCTTTAAAATTAACGCGTCAAAAGTTTTACCGTATTAATGGTGGGTCTACACAATTAGAAGGTGTTAAAAGTGATGTGGTAGTTCCGGATCGTTATAGCTTTATCGATATTGGAGAGCGTGATCAAGAAAACCCTTTAGCTTGGGATAAAATTACACCTGTAGAATATGAAGTTTGGAATAGTTATTTTGATTACGATACAACTATCGCAAATAGTAAAAGCCGTATGGAAAACAATGCACAATTAAAGCTTATTGAAAGCAGTGCTAAATGGGCTAAAACTAAAATGGATGATAATAATTATTCACTTAATTACAAGAAATATAAAGCTGAGTTAAAGTTGAATGAGGAAGAAGCAAAACAGTTTGAGGCTATTGCCGATTATAAAACTAATTTGACTTTTGAATCATTACCATATGAGCAAAAGTTATTTGAACAAGACACAATTTTACGTGATAAGCGTAACAGGTGGCACGAAAATTTAAGTAAAGATGTTTATGTCGAAGAAGCTATTAATGTGCTTAACGACTTAAAAATGACTTACGAAATTAAAAAAGTAGCAACCATAAAAGACTAAGGTCTATCGGTCCTATTGCAATAGGAAACTAAAATTTATGGTGACTAAAACAAATTCATTATCACAAATAGCGCTTCAAAAGTTTAAAAAAAACTTTTGGGGCGTTTTTAGTTTGTGCTTTATAGGTGTTGTCGGGTTAATCTCCGTGTTTGCATATCTATTTGCGCCAGATAATTCGCAAAATGCTAATCAAATGCATGTCTCTATTCATTCTAAATCTCCAGGATTTACAGTAGACATGTTGACTATTCCTTCTCAAATTAAAAATGAACAGTCATTTTTAGATAAAATATTTTTTGGAGTAAAAAATACTGATACTGAAATACCAATAGCTACTTTCAGTGTAAACGATAATCAGTTGACTTATACGGAGTATGCTTCTGATGGTTTAGAGGGTGTTTCTAAAACAATTGCAGCAGATTTTATAATGAAAAATTCAGCTAGACAATATATAAAGTCGGTGACATTTTATTTAGGAACAGACAAGTATGGACGTGACCTGTTAAGTAGGTTATTAGTTGGTGCTAGGATCTCGTTTTTTATAGGTTTTGTGGCTGTATTTATATCTTTAGTTATTGGAGTTTTTATGGGGAGTGTCGCTGGTTATTACGGTGGAAAAGTAGATGCTTTTATAATGTGGATTATTAATGTAACTTGGTCCATTCCAACACTATTATTAGTGATTGCAATAACTTTAGCTTTAGGAAAAGGGTTTTGGCAAGTGTTTATAGCAGTAGGTTTAACCATGTGGGTGGAAGTTGCTAGAGTGGTAAGAGGGCAACTAATTAGTGCCAAAGAAATGCAGTATGTAACCGCAGCACGTGCTTTAGGGTTTAAAGACTATAGGATAATTACAAAGCATATACTGCCAAATATTATGGCGCCAGTTATTGTTATTTGTGCAGCCAATTTTGCAGCAGCAATTTTGATAGAATCTGGGCTTAGTTTTTTAGGGATTGGAGCACAACCGCCTATGGCTAGTTGGGGAGCAATGATTAAAGATCATTACAATTACATAATCCTAGGTAAACCTTATTTAGCGGTGTTACCAGGATTATGTATCATGTTTTTAGTAATGGCGTTTATGCTTATTGGAAATGCATTACGCGATGCTTTAGATGTTAAACATTAAGGATTTGTAGACCATAACGCTGCGCTTTTAAGCATAGCTCTTCTAGGTAACTTTAATCCAGCAACAACTAACTCTGCAAAGTCTTCAGGTTGTAAAATACTGTCTTCAGAGTCTCTGTTTGCAATACCTAAATCTACAGACATATCAGATGCAATAGTACTTGGTGTTAGTGTGCATACTCTAATGTTGTTTTTTCTAACTTCCTTCATTAAAGATTCTGATAAACCTATAACAGCAAATTTTGAAGCTGAATAGGCAGATGTAGTGGCATTACCACTTAATCCTGCTGTAGATGATACATTGATAATGTCACCTTCGTTTTTATCAATTAAATAAGGTAGGACTTCCTTGGTTACATAGTACATACCCATAACATTGGTTTGGATAATTTTAGTCCACTGACTAACTTCCATGTCATTTAAAGTCCCAAAAGCTGCAATACCTGCATTGTTGACTAATATATCAACAGTACCTAAAGTATCTATTAGTGTTTTAATACCTGTTTTTACTTGGTCATAATTACCAACGTCAAACGCAGCATAAGTTGCATTTACACCCAATGCTTTTAGTTCGGCAACAGTTGCTTTTAAAGTCTCTTCGTTTCTACCTGTAATAGCAACGTCAATACCTTCTTTAGCAAATGCAATTGCGGTAGCTTTACCTAGTCCTTTTCCGCCTCCAGTAATTATTGCTTTTTTATTTTTTAAGTGTTCCATTTATTCTTCTTTATTCTACTATTTCGTAATCAATACTTAGTTTTCGTAATGCTCTTAATGCGGATCCTGAATTTTTATCTTCCATTTCGATATCAACGGGATCGCCTTCTAATAAAATGTCTGTAAGCTCATTGGCTAGAGAGTCATTTATGTTTGATGAGATTTCGACAATACATTTAGCAATTGCTCTTTTGTCTGGTCGTTGCGCATCGCAGGATAATAGATTTATTTTCATGATTTTAATTTATAGTTGTAAAGATACTACTGTTTGTTTGGATTGACGGTGTGTCCTTACATATTGTAAACACCACCATTAATATCTAATGTTGCTCCGGTGATAAAACCATCATATTCTGAAGCTAGATATAATACGGCTCTTGCAACGTCATCTGCATTACCAGCTCGTTGTATAGGTATACCTGCTGTTGTAGCTGCAGCAGATTCTTTTGTTGTGTGTGTGTTATGAAACGATGTGCCTAAAATTAGTCCAGGCGATACGGCATTTACTCGTGTACCTTGAGGTCCTAATTCTGCAGAAAGCGCACGCGTTAATGTTAAAATAGCACCTTTACTTGTTGAGTAGGCCAATGATCCAGGGTGTCCGCCTTTACGTCCAGCTAAAGAAGCTAGGTTGACAATACTACTGTTGTCATTTTTTGCAAGATGCGGTGCAGCTGCTCGAGTAACAAACATCATAGAGGTTAGGTTTATGTCCATAACTTTATGCCAAAACTCAGCTTCCATTTCGTTAAGCAGTTTACGGGCAACCAGAGAACCTGCATTGTTTATTAATATATCTAAACCACCAAGTGCTTCTACCGTTTTTGTAACTAATGCGTTTGCATCCTCCTCTTTTGTTAAATCACCGCTTATGGCTACTGCTTTTTGTCCTTTTTTGGTGGCGTAAGTTGTCAACTCATTAGCAGTGTCAGCACTAGAAAAATAATGTATTGCAACATTGGCTCCGCTATCAATAAAGTGCTTAGTTATAGCTTCTCCAATACCTTGTGCTCCAGCTGTTATAAGTACATTTTTTCCGCTTAATTTAGTGTTGTTTGTCATGTTGTTCCGTCGTTTAGTATAATTTGTAATTGCATCAAGCCTAAAAAGAGTGTGTTAGACTTAAAATTTGGTTAAACAACTAAAGTAATAAAAAAGCTGAAGAGTAGCGGGTTTTCAATGTGAAAGTCTAGTTAAAACATGGTTGTTTTAGCTAAGTAAAATGATTGCGTAACTAATACGTGTATAATAGGTACGTGTTTTAGTTGCTATTTTTTAGAAAGTAGCAGTTAATTGCTCTGCAGCGTGAATTTGTATAAGAAGTAAAAGGTGTTAGAACTTAGTCTAAAATAAAGCTTTGGTTTAGGCTGTCAATATATTGTAATACCTCTTCTTTACCAATGTCCTTACTAGAAGACGTTATAAAGTAGTTTGGCATTTCCTCCCAAGTTTCTAACAAGATGTTTTTATAATCTTCAACATGGTTGTCAATTGCTTTAGGTTTAAGCTTATCCGCTTTAGTGAATATGATAGAAAACGGAATGCCTTTTTCTCCTAAATACTGCATAAAATCTTGGTCAACAGGTTGAGGTTTGTGCCTGATGTCTACAAGTACAAATGCAGTAACCAGTTGTTCACGTTGTTCTAAATACTGAGTGATAAATTTTTGAAAAACCTTTTTGATGCTTTTAGAAACCTTAGCGTAACCATAACCAGGTAAATCTACTAAAAACCAATCGTGATTGATTAAAAAGTGATTTATAAGCTGTGTTTTTCCTGGGCGACCAGATGTTTTTGCTAAACTTTTTCTGCTGGTAAGCATGTTTATTAATGATGATTTACCAACGTTACTTCTACCAATAAATGCATATTCTGGTAAGCGATCTTTCGGACACTTGGCAGCGTCAGAATTACTTGTTATAAATTCGGCAGACTTGATGTGCATTGTAAAACTGTTTTTGGTATCGCTAAAGCGAAAACTTTTAGTGTAAGATATGTAGTAACTAGTTTGGTTTAAATATTTCGAGTTTTAAACCAGTCAAATAAAATTTGATTAAATGTATCAGGATGTTCCATCATAGCAGCATGACCACATTTGTCTATCCAGAATAAATCAGAATTTGGTAGTAATGCATTAAACTCGTCAGCCACATCAGGAGGTGTAACACCATCATTTTTACCCCAAATGATACATGTTGGTGTATTCATTTTTGGTAAATCCTTAGCCATATTATGTCGGATGGCACTTTTAGCAATTGCTAAAGTTTTAATTAATTTGTTTCTGTCATTTACCGTTTCGTAAACTTCGTCAACAATTTCTTTGGTCGCTACAGCAGGATCATAAAAAACTTCTTGAGCCTTTTTCTTGATAACTTCGTAGTCACTTCTTTTAGTATAACCACCACCCATTGCACTTTCGTAAAGTCCAGAACTTCCTGTAATGACTAAAGCTTTTACTTTGTCAGGATGCATTTTAGTGTGATATAAACCAATATGCCCACCTAAAGAATTACCTAAAAGCACAACATCATTAAGTCCTTTGAATTCAATAAAATCGTAAAGATATTTTGCAAAAGATTTAACGTTAGTTTTAAGTAAAGACTTACTGTATATAGGCAGTTCAGGTATAATTACTTTGTAGCCATTAGCACTAAAAAAATCAGTGACAGCAGCAAAATTACTTAGTCCTCCCATAAGTCCGTGAAGTACAATTATTGGTTGTCCTTCACCAACTTCGATATAGTTGAATTTTCCTTCTTTTTTAAGTGTACGAGCCATTAATGATTACTAGTTTACATCAAAAGCAAATATAAGTATTTCATTTAAAAAACAGCTATTTTAATCATTTAGTTCATTGCGGTTTTATGAAATAAAATTCATAATTACTCCCACTTGGTTATAACTCTTTTAGTTGTCTGTTCTCTTGATACTTGTCTGTTTTTGAGCCTGATTTATGTGTTAAAGTTACAATACTTATTAACAATGTGGTAGAATGTGGTAAAAAGTGGTGTTTTTTTCAATATATTTGATTTTTACAAATTTTGATAGATAAAAACGGTTGTGAACTCATTAATAGGAACATACGAATGTAAAGTAGACGCAAAAGGGAGGCTTATGTTACCTGTTGCGTTGAAAAAACAGTTGGCTCCAGAGTTGCAGGACGGTTTTGTTTTAAAAAGAGCAGTTTTTCAGGAGTGTTTGGAGTTGTATCCAATGCAGGAATGGAATGTTTTGATGCAAAAGGTAAATAAGTTAAATAGATTTAAAAAGAAAAACAACGATTTTATACGTCGCTTCACTGCAGGTGTGAAAATAGTTGAAGTAGATGCTAGTGGGCGTTTGCTGATTCCTAAGGATTTAGTTGCTTTTGCGTCGATAACAAAAGAGATTGTAATGTCTTCGGCTGTAAATATTATCGAGATTTGGGATAAAACAAAATATGAGAAGGCTATTGATGATGCAACTGTTGATTTTGCAGATTTAGCTGAGGAAGTAATGGGTAAAGACGATGACGATGACAGCATATCATAATCCAGTATTATTAAATGAAACCGTTGGTGGCTTGGCTATCAAAGAGGATGGCGTCTATGTGGATGTTACATTTGGTGGTGGTGGACATAGTAGAGAAATATTAAAACGTTTAGGAGAAAACGGTAAGTTATATGCTTTTGATCAGGATAAAGATGCACTTGAAAACGCAATCGACGATCCTAGATTTGTATTAATACATGAAAATTTTAGATACATAAAACGCTTTTTACGCTTTCATGGTGTAAAAGCTGTGGATGGTATTTTGGCAGATTTTGGAGTGTCGTCGCATCAATTTGATGTCGCGGAACGTGGGTTTTCTACCCGCTTTGAGGCGGAGTTGGATATGCGTATGAATCAAAGTGATACACTGTCTGCTTATCATGTTATTAATGAGTATGATGAAGAGCAACTTAAACAGGTGTTGGCACAATATGGAGAGCTTCGTTCTGCTTCAGCTATGGCGGGTTTAATTGTAGAGCAACGTAAAGAAGAGGAGATTAGAACTAGTGATCAACTTAAAAAAGTATTGCAACGCTTTTTGTCTCCAAAACATGAAAACAAAATATTAGCGCAAATATATCAAGCGATAAGAATAGAGGTTAATCAAGAAATTGAGGCTTTGAAGGAGTTTTTACAACAAACGCCAGAGATTTTAAAGCCTAATGGGCGTGTTAGCTTAATTTCTTATCACTCTTTAGAAGATAGATTGGTAAAACGATTTATTAGAAATGGCTTGTTTGAAGGGGAGCCGGAGCGTGATGTGTTTGGTCGTTTTGAAGTGCCATTAAAAAAAGTTGGCGGTTTAATTATTCCGTCTAAAGAAGAAATAAAAATTAACAACAGAGCACGTAGTGCGAAGTTGCGTATTGCAGAAAAGATTTAAGCAATGAAAAAAAGTATCTATAGTTTATTGCGAGGGACTTTTTTAGTAAGTGAAGATTCTTTTAAAAACTGGAAAGTAATATTTTTTCTTTCGGCTTTAGCCTTAGTAATGATTGCTAGTTCTCACAGTTTGGATAAGAAAGTATACGAGATAGCAAAACTTAATAATCAAGTTAAAGAATTGCGATCCGAATTATATGATGGAAGGACCCGATTGATGCAGCTAAAAATGGAGTCCTCTGTTGTAAAAAAAATGAAAGAAAAAGGGTTGGCGCCTTCAGTAATTCCGCCTAAAAAAATAATTGTTAAACCAGAAAGCTAAGTTCAAATCGTGGCATTAACCGAAAAGAACATATTAAACAGATTGTATTTTGTCGCAGGATGTATGTTCGTCTTTGGGCTGCTTGTGGTTGGGAAATTGTTAACCATCCAAGTGGTGCAAGGTGATAAGTATAGGGCGCTTGCAGACAAGCGTGCTTTAAAGGATGTTGTCATTCCTGCAAACAGAGGTAATGTATATTCTTCAGATGGTAGCTTGTTAGCAACATCAATACCTAAGTATGATATTTTGTTTGATGCAGTAACGCCATCAGATAAAAATTTTAAAGCAAACATAATTGCTTTAAGCGAGGCTTTGTCTAAATATTCTGGTAAGTCTAAAACGTATTATAAAAAGGAATTAGGGAAAGCTAGAGCAAATAAAAATAGATACTTTTTGTTAGCACGAAATATTGGTTATTCAGACTATTTAAAGTTTAGAGAGTTTCCTTTATTAAAATTAGGCGCTTTTAAAGGTGGGTTAATTGTGGAGCAGAAAGTAAAAAGAGAACATCCTTTGGGCGAAGTAGCGCAACGTACTATTGGATATGAGCGTACGGATGATGAAGGTAATATTACAAGAGCAGGTATAGATGGTGCTTTTGGAGTGGATTATTTAAGAGGTAAAGACGGTAAGCGTCTTAAGCAGAAAATAGGAAAAGGACAATGGAAGCCAATTTTAGACTACGATCAAGTAGAGCCTAAGGATGGTTTGGATGTATATACAACTATAGATGTTAATATTCAGGATATTGCGCATCATGCCTTATTAGAGCAGTTAGAATTGTACGAAGCAGAACATGGTACTGTGGTGGTTATGGAAGTTGCTACGGGAGAGATTAAGGCAATTTCTAATTTAGGAAAAACAAAGTCTGGATATTATTACGAAAAAAGGAATTATGCGGTTTATGAGTCGCATGAGCCGGGTTCGACTTTTAAGCTAATGGCTATAATGGCAGCTTTAGAGGATAAAAAAATAGACACGTCAGATGTTATTGACACGGGTAATGGGTATAAGGTGTTTTATGGAAAAGGAATAAGGGATTCTCACGGAAACGGAAAAATATCTGCAGCTAGAGCTTTGGAGGTATCTTCAAATATTGGTTTAGCAACAATTATTGATGATGCTTATGCTAAAAATCCAGAACGCTTTTTAGATATTTTAAGCAGTTGGAATTTAGATAAAAAATTAGGTATTTCTATTAAAGGAGAAGGGGCACCAATGATCCCGAGACCGGGAGATGAAAAATGGAGTCGTAATGCGCTTCCGTCTATTGCTTATGGTTATAATCTTAGGTTGACGCCTTTGCAAACGCTAACTTTTTATAATGCGGTTGCTAATAATGGAGTTATGGTTAAGCCTAGGTTTATTAGAGAGGTTAAAGAGTTGGATAAGCAGATAGAGTCTTTTGAAAGGTCTGTGATTAATCCAAAAATCTGTTCGGACGCTACGCTAAATGCTGCTAAGGCAATGCTTAAAAATGTGGTGACTAGAGGTACTGGGCGTTCATTGTACTCTGATTATTTTTCAATGAGCGGAAAAACAGGTACTGCAAGGGTAGAGTATTGGATGGATGACTGGGCTAAAAAGCCAAGATATATTTCGTCTTTTGCGGGTTACTTTCCTTCGGACAAGCCTAAGTATTCTTGTATAGTCGTGATACATAAGCCGAGTATTAAAAAAGGATTTTATGGAGCAGATGTATCTGGTCCTGTATTTAAAAAAGTAGCTCAAAAAATATTTACAGACACACCGTTAATTGATGAGGTGGCATCATTAAATGTTGTGGATGTATCAGTAGAAAAAGAGTATGAAGGGTATTATAACGTTGCAAATACTTATAAAACAATTATGCCAGATGTAACCGGATTGCCAGTTATGGATGCATTGGCTTTGTTGGAAAACATGAATGTTAAAATCAAAGTCCAGTGTAATGGGGTTGGTGTAGTTAATAAGCAATCGGTAAGTAAAAATACCAAGTTAAAAAGTAATCAAATAATAGTTTTAGAAGCGTCGTGAATTCATTAAAAGACATATTATATAAGGTAACGCTAGATGCGGTAGTTGGTAGTACTGATGTTTTGGTGCGCAATATCCAGTTTAACTCTCGTAGTATCGCGGTTAATGATGTTTTTGTAGCTATAAAAGGTAGTCTTACGGATGGTCACAACTATATAGATAAAGCAATTGAGCAAGGTGCTATTGTTGTGGTTTGTCAAGAAGTACCTGTTAATACTAAAACAGGAATTACTTATATAAAGGTGGATGATTCTAGTCGTGCTTTAGCGATTATGGCAGCTAATTTTTATGGTAATCCTTCTGAGAATTTAAAGTTAGTTGGTGTAACGGGTACCAATGGAAAAACAACTGTTGCGTCACTTTTGTATCAATTATTTAAAAAAGCGGGGTATAAGGTTGGGTTGTTGTCTACGGTAAAGATTATGGTGGATAATGAAGTGTTTACGGCGACACATACAACACCCGATTCTTTAACAATAAATCAATATCTAAAGCAGATGAATGATCAGGGTGTTGAGTTTTGCTTCATGGAAGTTAGCTCGCACGGGATACATCAAAACAGAACTTTAGGTTTGAAATTTGAAGGTGGAATTTTCACAAATTTATCTCATGATCATTTAGATTATCACGATACGTTTGCAGAGTATAGAGATGTAAAAAAACGCTTTTTTGACGAGTTGCCTAAATCGGCATTCGCGTTAATTAATGGCGATGATAAAAATGGAAGCATTATGCTTCAAAACACTAAAGCGAAACAATATACTTATGCTTTAAAAACTTATGCGGATTATAAAGCTCAGATTTTAGAGAATCAGTTTAGTGGTTTATTATTAAAGCTTAATGATAATGAGGTTTGGGTAAGGTTAATTGGGACGTTTAATGCTTATAATATTTTGGCAATTTTCGCTACTGCGGAATTATTGGGTCTTGAAAAACAAGAGTCGTTAAGGCTAATTAGTGAGTTAGAGAGTGTGAGTGGGCGTTTTCAGTTTGTGATTTCTGATCAGAAAATAACTGCTATTGTAGATTATGCACATACACCGGATGCTTTAAAAAATGTGTTAGAAACTATTAATGATATCAGAACTAAAAATGAAGATGTTATTACTGTTGTTGGTTGTGGAGGTGATAGAGATGTCACTAAAAGACCAAAAATGGGGCATATCGCTTCGGCTTTAAGTACTAAAGTCATTTTTACAAGTGATAACCCAAGAAGTGAAGTGCCAGAAGCTATAATTGAAGCAATTGAAGTTGGAGTGGAGCCTCAAAATTTTAAAAAAACACTGTCTATTGTAGATAGAAAACAAGCAATAAAAACAGCGTGCCAGCTGGCTAAACCAAATGATATCATTTTAATAGCCGGAAAAGGGCATGAGACGTATCAAGAGGCAAAAGGAGAGCGTTCTGATTTTGATGATTTCAAAATAGTAAAAGCGTATTTAAAACAATTAGAAAAATAAATTTTGATGGGCTCTAGAAGTAGAGCTTCAAAAACAAAATAAAATATTAAGAGAATGCTGTATTACTTATTCGATTTTTTAGAAAAAAACTATCAATTTCCTGGTGCTAGTGTGTTTCAGTTTATCACATTTAGGGCTGCGTTGGCAATATTATTGTCGTTGTTGTTTTCTACAATTTTCGGTAAACGCATCATAGTAGCTTTACAGAGAAAGCAGGTTGGAGAATCTGTAAGAGATTTAGGTTTAGATGGTCAACTAGAAAAAGCGGGTACTCCAACAATGGGAGGTATTATCATTATTCTAGCTACTCTAATTCCTGTGTTGTTGTTTGCTAAGTTGGATAATATTTATGTGATATTATTAATTGTTACCATGTTGTGGATGGGAGCAGTTGGTTTTACAGATGATTATATAAAAGTATTTAAAAAGAATAAAGAAGGGTTAAGTGGTAAGTTTAAAGTTTTAGGTCAGGTTGGTCTTGGTTTATTTGTGGGGTCTGTGATGTATTTTCATCCGGGTATTACTATTAAAACAGAAAAGGTTAATCCTGTTTTTGAAACTGAATTAATTACACAGAATTCACCTAGAGAGTTTAATGTAGCGGAACAGTCTTTAAAAACAACGATTCCTTTTGTAAAAGATAACGAGTTTGATTACACAGATTTAGTGACTTGGATGGGTGATGAGTACGCTAAGTATGCGTGGTTAGTATTTATTCCAATCGTGATTTTTATTATCACAGCAGTCTCTAACGGGGCTAATTTAACGGATGGAATTGATGGTTTAGCAGCAGGTAGCTCCGCTATAATCGTCTTTGTGCTTGCTATTTTTGCTTTTATATCTGGTAACATTGTGTTCTCGGATTACTTAAATGTCATGTTTATTCCAAATCTGGGAGAAATGGTGGTGTTTATAGCTGCTTTTGTTGGGGCTTTGATTGGGTTTTTATGGTATAATACCTATCCAGCTCAAGTGTTTATGGGTGATACGGGTAGTTTAACTATCGGTGGTGTGATTGCTGTAATAGCAATTGCAGTAAGAAAAGAGTTGTTGATACCGGTGCTTTGCGGAATTTTCTTTGCAGAGTCACTATCAGTAATCTTACAGGTAGCTTACTTTAAATATACAAGAAAGAAATATGGTGAGGGTCGACGCATTTTTTTAATGTCGCCTTTACATCATCATTATCAGAAAAAAGGATATCACGAAAGTAAGATTGTAACACGTTTTTGGATTGTAGGTATTTTGCTTGCTATACTAACTGTTGTAACCTTAAAATTAAGATAGGATGAAACGATTAGTGATTCTTGGAGCAGGAGAAAGCGGTGTCGGAACTGCCCTTTTGGGACAAGCTAAAGGGTTTCAGGTCTTTGTTTCTGATAAAGGAAAGATTAAAGATAAATATAAAGAGGTTCTTATACATAATAAGGTTGAGTGGGAAGAGGAGCAGCACACTGAAGCTAAAATATTAAATGCAGATGTTGTGATGAAAAGTCCAGGAATTCCTGATAAAGTAGCTATTGTAAAAGCGCTTTTAGATAAAGGAGTTGCTGTGATTTCGGAAATAGAATTTGCAAGCCAGTTTACTGATGCTACAATAGTTGCAATTACAGGTAGTAACGGTAAAACAACAACAGCTATGTTGACGCACCATGTGTTAAAACAGGAATTAGATGTTGGATTGGCAGGTAATATTGGGGATAGTTTTGCAAAGCAAGTTTTAGAGCATGATTTTAAAAATTATGTTTTAGAAATAAGCAGTTTTCAATTAGATGGCTGTGTAAACTTTAAACCAAATATTGCTGTAATAACCAATATTGTACCGGATCATTTAGATCGATATGATTACAAATTTGAAAATTACATTGCTTCAAAATTTAGTATTACTAAAAATCAAACAAAAGAAGATTATTTGATTTACGATGCGGATGATGAAGTGATTTTAGAGTACATAAAAAAGAATACCATTCAAGCTACATTATTACCGTTTTCGTTAACAAAAACAATTGAAAATGGTGCGTATTTGGATCAAGACAACATTATAATAACAATAGATAATAATCAGATAATTATGCCAACAAAAAATATCGCTTTAGAAGGAAAACATAACGTAAAAAATGCAATGGCTGCATCTACAGTTTCACATTTATTAAAAATTAGAAAGCAAACTATTCGCGAAAGCTTAGAAAACTTTCAGGGTGTTGAGCATCGTTTAGAAAATGTGCTTAAGATTAATAAAGTACAGTATGTAAACGACTCTAAGGCGACTAATGTAAATGCAACTTATTTTGCTTTAGAAAGTATGTCATCACCAACGGTTTGGATTGTTGGAGGAGTGGATAAGGGTAACGATTATAAAGAGTTGTTTTCGTTTGTAAACGAAAAAGTAAAGGCTATTATTTGTTTAGGTGTAGATAACCAAAAGCTGTTGGCTAGCTTTGGTGATATGGTTGATGTTATTGTTGAAACGCAGTTTATGAGCGAAGCTGTAAAAATAGCTTACAAAATAGCGGAAGCTGGTGATAGTGTATTGTTATCTCCTGCATGCGCAAGTTTTGATTTATTTGAGAATTATGAGGATAGAGGGCGTCAATTTAAAGATGCGGTAAGAAATTTATAATATATAATTAAAAAAAACAAGTAAAAGCCTGTTTAAGTGGGATTGTGAGATAATGCAAAATTCAATAATAAATAATATAAAGGGAGATAAGTTAATATGGGCTATATCAGCACTGTTGGCTATATTTTCGTTTTTACCTGTTTATAGTGCTGCTAGTAATTTAGTAAATATTAGTGGTGACGGAAGTACGTTTGCATATTTTGTAAAACACTTTATGCATTTGTTTTTAGGGTTTTCTATTATGTACGGTGTACATAAAATACCATACAGATACTTTAGAGGGTTGTCAATGGTTATGATGCCTGTAGTTTTTGTCTTGTTAATTTTAACGGTATTGCAAGGAACTACTATTGATGGGGCTAATGCAAGTCGTTGGATAAGTATACCTTTTGTTAATATGTCATTTCAAACATCTACGTTGGCAGCAGTGGTGTTAATGGTTTATATAGCACGTTACTTATCAAAAATTAAAGACAAAATAATTACGTTTAAAGAGTCGATTTTACCGCTTTGGATTCCGGTGTTTTTAGTGTTAGCATTAATTTTGCCTTCCAATTTTTCTACAACCGCTATTATTTTTGTGATGGCTTGTGCGTTGTTGTTTTTAGGTGGGTATCCTTTACGTTATTTAATAGCGATGGGTCTAGCTGGTATTGTTGGTTTAGCCATGTTTGTGTTGGTTGCTAAAGCATTTCCAGATGCTATGCCTAACCGTGTTGATACCTGGATAAGTCGTGTAGAAAGTTTTTTTAACGGAGAGGATTCAAAAGAAGATTATCAAATAGAAAGGGCGAAAATTGCAATTGCTTCTGGAGGAATTGTTGGTGTTGGTTCGGGGAAAAGTATTCAGAAAAACTTTTTACCACAATCATCATCAGATTTTATTTATGCAATTATTGTTGAAGAGTACGGTTTAATTGGTGGCTTTGCATTAATGGTGTTGTATATGTGGTTGCTATTTAGAATAATAATAGTGTCTCAAAAAGCAGATACCGTTTTTGGTAAGTTACTTGTGTTAGGTGTTGGTTTGCCTATAATTTTTCAAGCAATGATAAATATGGCGGTGGCTGTAGAGTTGTTTCCTGTAACGGGGCAAACACTACCTTTAATTAGTAGTGGAGGTACTAGTATTTGGATGACCTGTTTGGCTATTGGAATTATTTTAAGTGTAAGCGCAAAAAGAGAAGAGTTAATTAATAAAGAAAAAGAAACCGATGTAGATAACCCGCTAGAGGTGTTGTCTGAGGCGTTGGAGGATTAAAATATAACAGTGAATAGTAAAAATAAAACATATAAAATTATTTTATCAGGTGGTGGTACGGGTGGTCATATCTATCCTGCTATAGCTATTGCTAACGAGCTTAAGTTGCGTTATCCAGATGCTGAGTTTTTGTTTGTTGGTGCAAAGGATAGAATGGAGATGGAGAAAGTACCTCAGGCTGGTTATGCTATAAAAGGGCTTTGGATTTCAGGTATTCAGCGTAAGCTAACACTTAAAAACATGATGTTTCCGTTTAAACTAATTAGTAGTTTATGGAATGCGAAAAAGATAATTAAACAATTTAAGCCAGATGTAGTTATTGGAACTGGTGGTTTTGCAAGTGGTCCATTGTTGCAAGTTGCAACGTATAAAGGAATACCTAGTTTAATTCAAGAGCAAAACTCATTTCCAGGTATTACAAATAAGTTTCTGGCTAAAAAAGCCGAAAAAGTATGTGTGGCCTATAACGGTTTAGAACGCTTTTTTCCTGCTGAAAAAATTATAAAAACAGGTAATCCTGTACGTCAGGATTTATTAGATATTTCTTCTAAAAGAGCAGAAGCAATAAAGTTTTTTGATTTAGTTGAAAGTAAGCAGACACTTTTAGTGTTAGGTGGTAGTTTAGGAGCTAAAGCAATTAACGAGTTAATGGTTAATGAGCTTGATTTTTTACAAACACTAAACATACAAGTGATTTGGCAATGTGGTAAGTTGTATTATCAGAGTTATAAGTTGTACGGTAATACAAAGCATGTTCAAATACATGAGTTTATAAATAAAATGGATTATGCCTATGCTGCTGCAGATTTTATAATATCTCGTGCGGGAGCTGGTTCTGTTAGTGAGTTGTGTATCGTTGGGAAGCCTGTAGTTTTTGTGCCTTCTCCATATGTGGCGGAAGACCATCAGACTAAAAATGCATCGGCAATAGTTAATGAAAACGCAGCGCTTTTAATTGCACAAGACGATTTAAAAGTAGACTTTAAAAATAAGTTTGGGCAGTTAGTGGCTTCAAAAGAAAAACAAGAAGAGTTAAGTAAAAATATAAAAAAATTAGCATTAGTAAACGCAACCAAAGACATCGCGGACGAGGTTGAAAAATTGCTAAATAAATAATGGATTTAAAAAAGATACATAACATTTATTTTATTGGTATTGGAGGTATCGGTATGTCTGCTATTGCACGCTATTTTAAAGCAAGTGGTAAGCAGGTGTCTGGGTATGATAAAACACAAACAGATATTACTAATAGTCTTCAGGATTTAGGTATAACGGTGTGTTTTGAAGATGCTATGGCTAATGTGGAGGGATGTTATTTAGATTCAGAGTCAACCTTGGTTGTGTATACGCCTGCAGTACCTAAAAGTCATTTGCAATTAACCTATTTTAAAAATAATGGGTTTACGGTTTTAAAGCGTTCTGAAATTTTAGGGCTAATAACAGAGCATACATTTTGTCTTGCTGTTGCTGGTACGCATGGTAAAACAACAACGACAAGTATTTTAGGGCATTTATTAAATGAATGTAATGTTAAGTTGACTGCTTTTTTAGGTGGGATTAGCGAAAATTATAATTCTAATCTAATATTAAACGGTGACAAAGTTAGTGTTGTAGAGGCAGATGAGTTTGATAGATCTTTCTTGACATTAAGTCCAGATATGGCGTGTATAACGTCTATGGATGCGGATCATTTGGATATTTATGGTGATGCTTCAGAGTTAATTAAAACATTTGAAGATTTTACCAGAAAGCTAAAGCCTAATGGGAAGTTGTTTGTTAAAAATGGGTTGCCTTTAAATGGGATTACTTACGGAATAGAAGATGATGCAGATTATACTGCTCAAAATATAAGAATAGAAAATGGGGCTTATGTTTTTGATGTTAAAACACCAGAAACAGTGCTCAAAGATTTTAAATTTAATTTACCGGGAAGACATAATTTATCTAATGCCTTAGTGGCTTTGGCTATGTCTATAGAGTATGGTATTTCTGGACCACAGCTTGTTGCAGCATTAGCATCGTATTTAGGGGTTAAACGCAGATTTACCTATCAGATTAAAACGGATGATTTAGTTTTTATTGATGATTATGCACATCATCCAGAAGAAATTAATGCGGTACATCAAGCAGTGCGCGAGATGTATCCAAAGGATAAGGTTGTAGCTGTTTTTCAGCCACATTTATTTTCTAGGACTAAGGATTTTGCAGTCGAATTTGGAAAAAGTTTGTCGCAGTTTGACGAGGTTATTTTGTTGGATATTTATCCAGCAAGAGAATTGCCTATTGAAGGCGTGACATCGGAATGGTTGTTGAGTCTAATAGATAATGAAAACAAAAAATTAGTATCAAAAACGGATCTAATTAGCAGTATAAAGCAAAGTAGTGCAAAAATTGTATTGACAATTGGAGCCGGAGATATTGGAGTTGAAGTTGCAAAAATTAAAAAAGCATTAATTAATGAAGATTAATTGGGACTATATAAAAATGATGGTACTACTAGGTTTAGTAGTGTTTTTGTATGCGTTTTCTTCAGCAAGAAATGCTAAGCGAGAAGTGTCAAAACCTCTAGTGGAATTTGTGGGTAATAAAAACCTATTTATTACGCATGAAGATGTTAGTAAGTTGTTAATACAAAATCAACAAAACGCTACCAACAAGTCCAAAGAAATTTTAGATTTGAATTTGTTAGAAAGTACCCTAAACGCAAATCCAATTATCGAGTTTGCAGATGTTTACGTTAGTGTTACCGGAAATTTGGTAGCTAAGGTTAAACAAAAAATGCCTATTGCTAGAGTTATAGACGAGACTTCTTTTTATGTAGACAGTAATGGTGGCTTTATGCCTCTGTCAAAAAACTACACAGAACGTGTCCCAATTGTAACCGGTATTGTGGACAAAAAAGACTTAGGAAGGATTCATGAAATAGCAACAAAAATTCAAAAAGATGAGTTTTTGAAAAAACATGTAGTACAAATTCAACAAAATAAGGATAATACTATAGATCTTAAGTTAAGACAGTGTAATTTTGTAGTCAAAATAGGCAGTTTAGAGCAATTGGATAAAAAAATCAACAATCTAAAAGCCTTCTATTTAAAAGCCACAAAAGATAAAACCTTAAATAATTACAGTAAAGTAAACTTACAATTTGGTAGTCAAGTTGTGTGTACAAAAGCATAAGTTATGGAACAGAACATTGCAGTAGGATTAGACATAGGTACAACTAAGATTGTAGCTATGATTGGTCGTAAGAACGATTATGGTAAAGTCGAAATTTTGGGCATAGGTAAGTCTAAAAGTTTAGGTGTACATCGTGGTGTAGTAAATAACATAACGCAAACCATACAATCCATTCAGCTAGCTATTCAAGAAGCAGAAGCTGCAGCAGCAACAAAAATTGAAGGTGTAACTGTTGGTATTGCTGGGCAACACATTAGAAGTTTACAACACAGTGACTATATAACAAGACCAAATAGCGAAACGGTTATTGATGATGATGACATTGATAGGTTAATTAACCAAGTGCACAAATTAGTGATGTTACCTGGAGAGGAAATTATCCATGTATTACCACAAGAGTATAAAATTGACGGTCAAGCCGAAATCAAAGAACCAATTGGTATGTATGGTGGGCGTTTGGAAGCTAATTTTCATGTTGTAGTTGGTCAAGTGTCATCTATTAGAAACATTGGTCGTTGTGTGCAAAGTGCAGGATTAACTTTGGAGGGTATTACTTTAGAGCCTTTAGCTAGTGCTAACGCAGTACTTAGTCAAGAAGAAAAAGAAGCAGGAGTTGCCTTAATTGATATAGGAGGTGGTACAACAGATTTAGCCATTTTTAGAGATGGTATAATCCGTCATACTGCAGTTATTCCTTTTGGAGGAAACGTTATTACAGAAGATATCAAAGAGGGGTGTTCTATAATTGAAAAGCAAGCCGAATTACTTAAAATTAAGTTTGGAAGTGCTTGGCCGGGAGAAAATAAGGATAATGAAATTGTTTCTATTCCAGGTTTAAGAGGACGTGACCCAAAAGAAATTACTTTAAAAAACTTGTCTAAAATAATTCATGCTAGAGTTGTGGAGATTGTAGAACAAGTGTACGTAGAGATTAAAAACTACGGTCACGAAGAGCAAAAAAAGAAACTAATAGCTGGTATTGTATTAACAGGTGGAGGAAGCCAATTAAAACACTTAAAGCAGTTAGTAGAATATATTACAGGTATGGATACAAGAATAGGGTACCCAAACGAACATTTAGCAGGAGATAGTGACGATACTATTACTAGCCCATTATTCGCAACAGCGGTAGGATTAGTGATGGACGGGTTAAAACGTCAAGATCGTAAAAAAGCCGAAGCTAAAATTGAAGAAGCTATCCAAGCACAAGAAGAGGCTGTTATAGCACAAGAGGAAGCTACGCAAGCAGAAGCTGAAGCAGAAATAGAAAAAATAGAACCACCTAAAAAACAACGTAAGTCGTTTTTAGATACGTTAACAGACAGAGTCAAAGACTTTTTGGATAACGCAGAATAATTTTAATAAAAAGTAAGCGATGTGTGTATCGCGAGAATAATAATAATTGATCCAGTAAAATAGAATTTATGAGCAGCAACAACGAATTCGAAAACATATCATTCGACCTTCCAAAAAACCAATCCAATGTGATTAAAGTCATTGGTGTAGGTGGAGGAGGTAGTAACGCTATTAACCACATGTTTCTTCAAGGAATAAAAGGGGTGGATTTTGTAATCTGTAATACAGATGCGCAAGCCTTACAAAACAGTGGTGTACCAAACAAAATCCAATTAGGTCTTAATTTAACCGAAGGGTTAGGGGCAGGAGCTAATCCAGATGTAGGAGAGCAGTCAGCTGTAGAAAGTTTTGACGATCTTCAACGCATGTTGGATACTAATACCAAAATGATTTTTATCACAGCAGGTATGGGTGGTGGAACAGGTACAGGTGCAGCACCAATTATTGCTAAAATGGCTAAGGATTTAGACATTTTAACGGTTGGTATTGTAACAATGCCTTTTCAGTTTGAAGGTAAAATGAGAAACCAACAAGCCCAAGAAGGGATTGAAAAATTACGTAGAGAAGTAGATTCTTTAGTAGTTATTAATAATAACAAACTTCGTGAAGTATACGGAAACCTAGGTTTTAAAGCCGGTTTCTCTAAAGCTGACGAAGTATTATCTACTGCTGCCCGTGGTATTGCAGAGGTAATAACACACCATTACACACAAAACATTGATTTACGTGATGCTAAAACAGTCCTAAGTAATAGCGGTACTGCTATTATGGGATCTGCTTCTGCATCAGGTCAAAATCGTGCACATGAAGCAATATCTAAAGCATTAGATTCACCTTTATTAAACGATAATAAAATTACTGGAGCTAAAAACGTATTGTTGCTAATCGTTTCTGGTGCTCAGGAAATTACTATTGATGAAATAGGAGAAATCAATGATCATATTCAAAATGAAGCGGGTCACGGTGCAAACATTATTATGGGAGTTGGAGAGGATGATAACCTTGAAGAGTCTATTGCTGTAACAATTATAGCTACAGGCTTTGATGTAGAACAACAAAACGAGATAAGTAATACAGAAACTAAAAAGGTAATTCATGCTTTGGAAGATGACCAAAACATGGAGCAAGATTTAACAGGAAAAGAAAAAGAACCTACTATAATCATGCCTACAATAGAGTTAGAAGATAAAAAAGAAGCACCTCAAGCTATTGTTAAACATACATTAGATTTAGATGAAGAAGATTTATCTGATATCGAAATCACACAAGTTAATAAGCCTAAAAACAACAGTTACCAAGATTTAGATTTAATTCCTACTAGCGAGTTTATAAAAAATATTGACGTTAAGTACAGCGAAGTAGACGTGGTGATTGATGAGACAGAAGAATTTAATATTATAGATTCTAATGTTAATAATATTGAAGTTGTTAAAGTTGAAGAAGATAAAAAACAACAAATTACTTTAAGCTTTGACATGCCTTTATCAGAACCAGTAGTAGAAACTATTGTTGAAGAAGAAGCTCCGGTTATAATGAATTTGTCAGACGATATCAATAACATGGAAGTTAACGATTTTGTTGAAGTTATTCCTGTAACTGAAAACTCGGAAAAAGGAGAAGTAAGATATGCTTTAGATGATTATATTGAGGCAGAGTCTACAATAAATAAAGTAGCAGAACCAAAAGTTGAGGTTGATAAAGAAGTTGTTTTTGAAAGAAAACAAGTAGAAGCTGAAGCGGTTGAAGTTGATGCAGATGCAGAAGTAGATCCAATGAATACGCCAATATCTGAATTACTAAAAAGTAGAGCAGATGAGCGTAGAAAGAAAATGAAAAACTTTAACCACAAGTTTAATAGTTCTAAAATTGAAGATATTGAGAAAATTCCAGCTTATAAACGTCAAGGTTTAGAGCTTAATGATAGTCAACATTCTTCAGATAATAATATTTCTAGAACCTCTTTAGGTGTAGATGATAATGATGATATTCAGTTAAGAAGTAATAATTCTTTCCTACATGATAATGTAGATTAATACCAATCATAATTAATAAAGATTATTAGTATTAAACCTATTTAATAGCAGGACTAATAAATTATATTAATCCATTTCTAACCCGAAAAGTTCCCTCAAACTTCTCGGGTTTTTTTAACCATAAATAAGTAACTGCTCCGTGAGACTTATAAACAGTAAACTAAATACTATTTATTATCTTCGTAGCTCAAATAAAACATAAAAAAGATGAGTTTATCTACAGATATAATGACAGCCTTAAAGGTGGCAATGAAAAGTAAAAATACAGTTGCGCTAACAGCATTAAGAGCGGTTAAGTCAGCTATATTATTAGCACAAACAGAAAATGGTGCAAAAGAAGAGTTAACAGAAGAGCAAGAACTTAAAATACTTCAAAAGCAAGTAAAGCAACGTAAAGATAGTGCTGCTATATTCTTAGAGCAAGGGCGTGAGGATTTAGCGACTCCAGAATTAGCTGAAGCTGAAGTAATCTCTCAATTTTTACCAGAAGCTATGAGTGATGAGGATGTTGCTAAAGTGGTTGAGGCTGTAATAGCTAAAACAGGAGCAGAAGGTATGAAAGACATGGGTAAAGTCATGGGAATGGTTAGTGGTGAATTAGCTGGTAAGGCGGACGGAAAAACAATTTCTACTATTGTAAAGGCTAAATTGTCTTAATAAGTTAGGCCTCGTAGTTCAACTGGATAGAATGTCAGATTTCGGCTCTGATGGTTGGGGGTTCGAATCCCTTCGGGGTCACGAATAAATAAAAAAGTTGCATGTCAAATCAAGCTCGCTTGAATTTGTAAGTGCAACTTTTTTATTTTCAAAGCTGAGCTTTGAGGATCACGTAGCGCAGCGGAGTAATCCCTTCGGATTGTCAAATCAAGCTCGCTTGAATTTGTAAGTGCAACTTTTTTATTTTCAAAGCTGAGCTTTGAGGATCACGTAGCGCAGCGGAGTAATCCCTTCGGATTGTCAAATCAAGCTCGCTTGAATTTGTAAGTGCAACTTTTTTATTTTCAAAGCTGAGCTTTGAGGATCACGTAGCGTAGCGAAGTAATCTATTGGGTAAGTCCAATCAAGCTCGCTTGAATTTGTAAATAAGTATTTTTAATTTTCAAAGGGCATTTTTTAGGTCAGTTAGTAATCCTCTCGAGGTCAACAATAAACATAAAAAACCAGAGTTAAAGTTGAGTGTATTCAATATTAGTTCTGGTTTTTTGTTGTCTTTTATTTTCCAGTTTAGTATTGTTTTAATTCATCTGTTTAGCTTCTTTTAGGTTTATCGTATAAACAGTTGGTATTTTATATATTTGGTAAACATTGTAATTTTTAACTATAAGATGTTTAACAGAGAAACTTTAGTAAACCAGGTCAAATCTAATCCAAATTGGGACGTCATTATTATTGGTGGTGGCGCAACAGGATTGGGTGTTGCATTGGACGCCGCAACAAGAGGTTATAAGACCTTATTGTTGGAACAGGTGGATTTTGCAAAAGGAACCTCTAGCCGAAGCACAAAACTAGTACATGGCGGTGTTAGATATTTAGCACAAGGACATGTGGATTTAGTACGTGAGGCTTTATATGAAAGAGGTTTGATGTTAAAAAATGCTTCTCACTTAGTAAGCAAGCAGTCCTTTATTATACCTAATTATAGATGGTTTGATTCCGCTTTTTATACGCTTGGATTAAAAGTGTACGATCTATTATCTGGTAAGTTAAGTTTTGGAAAATCTACAAGGATTAATAAGTCAGAAACGGTATCCCGGTTATCAACCTTAAAAAGCGATAAATTAAAAGGAGGTGTCGTGTATTACGATGGGCAATTTGATGATGCTAGATTAGCTATTAATATCGCACAAAGTTGTATTGAAAACGGAGCAACTGTTTTAAATCATTTTAAGGTAAATACGTTACTCAAAAATACGGATGGTAAGATTAACGGTGTTGTTGCAAAAGATACAGAGTCGGGATTAGAATACAAGCTAAATGCAGCAGTTGTCATTAATGCCACAGGTGTGTTCTCTGATGCAGTATTAAAAATGGATAATATAAGTGCTAAAACGTCTATACGACCTAGTCAAGGGATTCATTTAGTTTTTGATAAATCTTATTTACCAGGTAATGATGCTATCATGATTCCTAAAACAGAGGATGGTCGGGTGTTATTTTTGGTGCCTTGGCATAATAAAGTTGTGGTTGGTACTACAGATACTTTATTAGATAGCCATAGTTTAGAACCCAAACCATTAGAGCAAGAAATTGACTTTATTCTTCAAACAGCAAATAAATATTTAAATAAAAAGGCAACTAGAAAAGATGTGCTTAGCATTTTTGCAGGACTAAGACCATTGGCTGCTCCAAAGGATAATTCTGAAAAAACAAAAGAAATTTCACGAAGCCATAAAATTATCGTGTCATCTTCTGGATTGATTACAATTACTGGAGGAAAATGGACGACCTATAGGAGAATGGCGCAGGATACTATTAATAAAGTAATCGCACTTAAAAAGTTGCCAAAATTAAAATGTAAAACAAAAGACTTGCTAATACATGGTGCAAATGGGATAGTGGATAGATCCAATCATTTATATATTTATGGAACAGATCAAACACTTATTGCAGATTTAATTACAGAAAATCCAGACTTATCAGCACGCTTACATCCACGTTTACAATTTACAAAGGCGGAAGTTGTTTTGGCTGTAAGAAATGAAATGGCTAGAACTATTGATGATGTGCTTGCTAGACGGGTTCGTGTTTTGTTTTTAGATGCTAAAGCAGCTATAGAAATTGCACCATTGGTTGGAGAGCTTATTAGAGAAGAATTAAATCAAACAGCAGCATGGAAAGATGAACAAATTTCTGACTTTGTGAAGATGGCAGAACAATACGTTTTAAAATAAGATTTACTTCATATGCTTCAACACGTTTCTACAGAATTACAAGAAAACCCCTTGATCGATAAATACGTGATTGGTGGTCTTGCTATTATATTATCTATTGTAGTTGTGGTTGGAGCTCTTGTTTGGTTTTTCAATTTAATAGAAAGTATCTATGTAGATTATATTGGAGGTAAACCTTTATTTAGACATTTTTACTTTCGTATAAGAGATTTAAGCCCTAAACAGAAACATATTCTTGATACAGAATTTAGTTTTTATAAGTCGCTAAACTCTAAAGAGCAACGTTATTTTAGACATCGAGTTCATAAATTTTTAAGTACTACGGAATTTATTGGTAAGGAAGATTTAGTTATTACAGAACAACAACGTGTTTTAATTTCTGCTACAGCAATAATGTTAACCTTTGGATATCGTGTTTATGCCATCAAATTAGTAGATAAAATATTAGTTTATCCCTCTAGCTTTTACTCTAACCTGGATAAAGCGCATCATAAAGGACACTTTAATCCGGGTTTTAAAGCGGTAATATTCTCGTGGGAAGATTTTTTAATCGGTTATAAAATAGAAGACGATAATATAAACTTAGGGATTCATGAGTTTATTCACGCCATACATTTAAGTGCTTTAAAAACGGGGTATAAAAATAGTGTGTCGTCTTATTTGTTTCTGAGCGGATTACAAGAGGTAACGGATTTTATTAATGCAGACAGTAACTATAAAAACAAAATTAAACAATCTGAATATTTTAGAGATTACGCCTTTACAAATGACTTCGAATTTATTGCAGTCTTGATCGAAAATTTTATCGAAACTCCAAAAGCATTTAAATCCCAATTTCCAGAAATCTATAATAAAGTAAAGCGCATGCTTAATTTTAATTTCTCAGGATATTAATTCTATTTCTACTGACTTTTATCATGTTTATTTAGCGCTATTAATCCTAACTTTAAGGTATAAATAAAAGCTATCACCATGAAAAAAAGAACACCAATATCAGAGATTATGACAAGTGATGTCATTGCTTTAAATAAGACTGACGATCTAGAACAAGCAGAAAAATTATTTAAAGCCCATAACATAAGACATATTCCTGTGGTTAGTGGAGATCAAATAATTGGTATGTTAAGTTACACAGACTTACTTAGAATTAGTTTTGCAGATGCTGCGGACGATTATGCTGTGGATGTAGAAAGTGTGGTCTATAACATGTTTACAATAGAGCAGGTAATGGCAAAAAACCTGGTAAGTGTATCTAGTAGCACCACAATTAAAGAAGTTGCTCAATTACTAGCAAAAAAAGAATTTCACGCATTGCCTGTTGTAGATAATAACGTTTTGGTTGGTATTGTTACTACAACAGATTTAATTAATTACTTAATCAATCAGTTTTAGGGATAATATATTAATTAAGTAATTAAAAAAAGGCTCCATATTTTGGAGCCTTTTTATATTTTAACTGTTAGCTAATGCTTTAAGGTTTTTTATAGTTTCGGTTTGATTGTCACTTTTAAAAACATGACTACCAGCTACAAAAACATCAGCACCTGCTTCTACAAGTTTTTTAATGTTTTTATCAGTAACACCACCATCAATTTCAATTTTAGTGTCAAGACCTTGCTCATCAATCATTTTGCGCAATTTTTTAACGCGTTGATAAGTGATTTCTTCAAATTTTTGACCACCAAATCCAGGATTGATAGACATTAGTAGCACCATATAACATTCTGGTAAAATATCCTCTAAAACGGATATAGGTGTTGTTAAGTTAAGAACAATACCAGCTTTACAACCAGCATCTTTAATTTGTCTTAAAGTACGGTGTAAATGGACTGTAGACTCATGATGTACAGTAATTATATCTGCACCAACCTTTGCAAACTCCTCAATGTAGCGCTCTGGCTTTTCAATCATTAAATGGACGTCTAAAGGCTTTTTAGCATGTTTTTTTATGGCAGCAATTACCGGCATTCCGTAAGATATGTTTGGTACAAAGTGACCATCCATAACATCAATATGAAACCAGTCGGCATCACTATTATTTACCATTTCTGTGTCGCGTTGCAGGTTACCAAAATCGGCAGCGAGCATTGACGGAGCAATTAATTTTGAAGACATTTTTTTAGTTTTGTGTTGTTTTTACAAAGCTAAGGTTTTTTATTAGTGGTCACTTAATAGGCCTTCAATTATTTCTAAAAACAATGGACTGTTTTCATGTTTTTGCTGGTTTAAATTGGCAACAAACTGTTGTAAGCTATAAAGTGTGTCAACATCCTTAATAACAGAATAACCTATGTCAAACGTTTTAAAACTTAATTGTGGGATAGACGTGTTTAAAAACTCAGTAATATTGGAGTGTCTACGGTCTTTTTTTATGTCCTCGTAAACAGTGTCTATAATTATTGGGTTACCTTCTAATACCTGAAAAAACACATCGTTTCTTTTAACTAAAAACCCAGTAATATTATGACTGTCGTTTTTTAATTGTGTTTGATTAAATAAAGCTTCAAACTCCAAGAGTTGTAGTGTCTTATTGACATCGCTTTTGTAACAAATGGTTTTTAACATACCCATAAATAATAATAAAAAAATAAAAGTATAAAGATTTAGTGTCTAAAATGAGTGAACCCGAAGTAATCAGCTTCGGGTTCTTCATCAATCAAAAAACGAACAGTTATGAATAACTGTTTGTTATCGTAACTCAGGTTTTATCCTAAGTAAGTTTTTAATATTTTACTTCTAGACGTGTGTTTTAATCTACGTATAGCTTTTTCTTTAATTTGTCTAACACGTTCTCTAGTTAGGTCAAACGTTTCTCCAATTTCTTCTAAAGTCATTGGATGTTGGTTACCTAAACCAAAGTATAATCTAATAACATCAGCTTCACGAGGCGTTAGTGTTTCTAAAGCACGTTCAATTTCAGTACGTAAAGATTCGTGTAATAATTCACGATCTGGATTTGGTGACTCACCAGAATTTAATACATCATATAAGTTAGAATCTTCACCTTCAACTAATGGTGCATCCATACTTACGTGACGACCAGAATTTTTCATAGACTCCTTAACATCGTTAATAGTCATGTCTAATTCCTTAGCAATTTCTTCTGGACTTGGTGGACGCTCATGCGCTTGTTCCAAGAAAGCAAAAGTCTTGTTTATTTTATTAATAGATCCAATCTTATTTAATGGCAAACGTACAATTCTAGATTGCTCTGCTAACGCTTGTAAAATAGACTGTCTAATCCACCAAACAGCATAAGATATAAATTTAAAACCACGTGTTTCATCAAAACGTTGTCCGGCTTTAATTAATCCTAAGTTACCTTCATTAATTAAATCAGGAAGTGTTAATCCTTGATTTTGGTATTGCTTAGCTACAGATACAACAAAACGTAAGTTAGCCTTAGTCAGTTTTTCAAGAGCTACTTGATCTCCAGCCTTGATGCGTTGTGCTAATTCTACCTCTTCATCTGCGGTAATTAAGTCAACTTTCCCAATCTCTTGTAGATATTTATCTAAGGATGCGGTTTCACGGTTAGTAACCTGTTTGGTAATTTTTAGTTGTCTCATCTAAATAAGGGTAATTATTATTTGTGAATAATTTGCTATCAGTAGTTATACGTACAGAAGTTACAATTTGTTACAAAAAAAAGCAATTATTTTTTAGCGTTACCCTTTTAAGCCAAAAAAATGGTTTAAAAGCGTCAGGCTGTCCGTTATATCTTTTTTATTTGCACTTTACCTATGTTGTTCATGCTTCACAAAATAGATCAGGCAAAATAAAAAAGGATGCCACTTCCATCCTTAACGCGCTTACTGTTGTGGCTTACTCGAAATCTAATACCTGTGTCGCTTCTATTAATTGTTTTAAGGCATCGATTTTAGAAAATAGTTTATTAAAAAAATGATTGCGTTCTTTCTCTCCTGCTGTATTTAGTAATTTACTGTTCTGTAATTGCTTTTTCAAAAAGTGCTCTGCCTCTTGACACGTGTGTTTATCTTCCGTTTTGTAATAGGACAACAATGTAAATGGCACATATAGCATTTGGTTATTTGGTGTGCTAACCAAAACATTGTTATTCATTAAATGTAATTCATTATAATATAACGAAAAAGTATGATCTTCAGAAATTAACTTGGTAAAAATTGACGTAATTAATTGTTTTAGTAAATCACACAATAGTAATGCAGTTTTAGATTTGACCTGTCCAGCCTCAAAGTAAAAGTGTATTTGTTTTAGAGTACTGTTAATAGTCGTAATATCCCAAACTTCTTGCGTGTTTAAATTACTATATAAACTACCTAGTTGTTTTCCCGCTTCAATTAAAGATGGGCTAGGCGCAAAATTATCAAAACTTTTATTAGCCAGTTTAGGGTCTAATAACTTTAGCCATACATAATATTTAAACTGACTTAAAGGGTCGCCGTTTAAATTGTAAAATAAAGGAATGTCTTTAGCCGAGTATAATAGGGTGCTATTCTTTTGCTTTAATAAAGGTAATAGTGATTGGTAAGAGGCTTCAAAATAACGTTGCAATTCGGTTTCGTTTTCAATATGCTTTGTTTTTTCAATAGTAACAAACTCCGTAGATGTGGTTTCAAATAAGCGGTCTAAAGATAGATTGTAATATTTAGCTAAGGCAATGCTTTCGTCTAAAGACAATTTGCTTTTTAAACTTACACGCCTATGTGCTGCATCATAACTTATATCTAATGCTGTAGCGACTGCATCAATAGTTGAGGTGTTTTCTGGTAATTCATTTTTTAAGTGCTGTAAAAAAGTAGTTTGAAACATAAGGTAAATTACTAAATTTTGCGATAATCACAAAATTTACTTTTACGTTTCGTGATAAGCTCCATTTAAAATGCGTTTATAGCAATAGATTTGACTTGAATTTAAAAAACAACACTCATGAAAAATTTATTGTTAACCATAGTATTACTAATAAGTGTTCAAATTAGTAAAGCACAAAACGATACACTTTATGTGACCAATAGTAATCAATATCACGATTATTATAAAGCGTATTTTAAAACCGTGACGTTTAAAATAGGAGGAGGTGTGTTATTGCCCCAAGGTAAATTACAAGATTATTTTGGTCCATCACCTGTGTTGGAATTAAGTTTAGATTTTCCGGTAACCAAAACAAAATCTTTAGAGTTAGCGTTACAATTTGTAATTCCAGATCAAAAACAATCTTTTTTATTTGTCAGAACCACGGATACTATACAAGCAAAAGCCTCTTTTATGTTTAATCCGATGCTTAGATTTAAGAAAAATCTAAGTCAAAATGTAAATTCGCAATTACATCTTAGTTTAGGTGTTGGAGCTTCAGTAATTAAAACAGATGCTAGAAATCCTTTTTATACTGGAGACAATCAAGATAGCGAAAAATATGAAGTCGTGACTGCTTTTTTAATGGCTCCAGCTTTAGATTTTGTCAAAAAATTTAGAAGTAATGAGGAGCTAACCTTTAGTTTGGGTTTAAATTATTCGCCTTATAAAATAGAAGGCGCTCTTCAGGAAAATATTGGAGCAATTAGTTTAATCCCTCGGATACGATATAGTTTTTAATCAAATTGAAAATTTACATCAATTAGAATTCTTTCTTTTAATTTATTGATTTTTTGATGCATTTTATTAAAAAACAAGGTGCGGTCTTTTTCTCCAGAATGTACTAATAACTTAGAGTTTGTCATTTGTCTATTAAAAAAATCATCCATAATGTTACAGGTGTCTTGATGCTCTATTTTTAAATACTCTAGCACAGTATACGGAACAAAAAATGTTTTTCTATGTTTGGTTTTTACCATGATAATATTACTCATTGTTAATAAATCACTTTTATATAAATGGTAAGACGCATTGTTTTTTGAATTAATGATGCTCTGTTGTATGGTTTGTTCTTCAATATGATTAATAATTTCTTCTAAATCATCACATATTTTTAAAGCCAATGTTTTGGATAATAATTGAGATTCGTAGAAGTATATTATTTGCTGTATGGTCCCGTTAATTGTATTGTCATTCCAGAATTCGGTTATGTTTATAAAGTTATAAGTTTCGCCAAGTTGTATGGCTTTTTCTATTAAAGATTTTGGTATGGTATCAATAAATTGATCAAAAGAAATTTTGCTTTTAGTCATTTCTTTATTGGTTAATTTTAACCAAACGTAAATTTTATAACGTGTTATAAAGGAGTCTTTTAAGGTGTAAAATAAGGGGATGTCTTTTGCAGAGTATAAAATTGAAGCACTCTTTAATTTAGTTAACGGAGTTAGGTTTTCAATGGATTTTGAAAAATAAGACTCTAAGTGTGCTTCATTAGATATAATTGGTGATTTTTCAACTAAAACAGTGTTTTGACTACCAACCTGGTAAAGGTTGTTAAGTGATATTTTGTAATGTTTAGCCAATATAACAGCTTCTTCTAGGCTTAGGCTTGTTTTGTTGTTAATACGTCTATAAGCTGCGTCATACCCAATGTCTAAAACGGACGCTATCTCATCAACAAAAGAGTTGTTGTTGGCACTTTTCTTTTTTAGGTAGGTAAAAAAATGTTCTTGCATATTTTACAAATTATAACTTGAATTTAGTTAAAACTTGTGATATACAATAGTTTATGTTCTGATTTTTAGCATTATTTAATACATCTTGTTAATTATTGCAAGTAATTTAGAGGTGTAACCAATAAAATTTTTAATTATGAAAACAATTAAATTAGTATGTATCAGTTTGACGATGTTAATCATGTTACAGAGTTGCCGAGTGTATCATTCTAAGACGGTATCTTTAGAGGAAGCTTCTAAATCACAAAAAAGGGTGAAGGTTAAAACTAATGATAACAAGACCTTGAAGTTTAATAAGGTTGTTTTTGAGGATGGTCAGTTTTATGGTGTAAAAGGAAAAGGAGATAACGTTAGTAAGACTGTTTTAGATATGGACGATTTAAAGCAGGTAAGATTACACAATAAAAGTCTGTCTACTATTTTAGGTGTAGCTGTCCCGATTATAACAGTTGTGGGTATATTGGTTTTAGCAATTACCAATTGGAATGGTCCACAAATTGGTGATATCCAACCTTCTAATTAATATAAAAAAGCCCATCAAAATACGATGGGCTTTTTAGACTAACTAATTTAAAACTTGTATTCTAATCCTCCAAGAATGGATAGCGTGTAGGTTTTTGAGTCTAACCTGTTTTCTAAAGGTTTAAAGTGGTACTTAAACATAGGTTCCAAAACAAAATGTAATTTTTTAAGTAATAAAGTATCAAAACCTAAACCTAAATTAATAGACATGTTTGTGTTTTCTATAGATTCTATTTGAAGATTATTTTCTATACCATCCGTATATATGGAGGCCTTATCAAGCATTAAATAACTGACGCCTGCAATGATTGATGTATTAGCTTTTCCTTTTAATATTCTTTGTTTGATTTCTAAAGGGATTTCATAATAACTGATTTCTTCTGTAAAATTATATGTGTCTTCGTTTGATGTAAAGTTTAAATCTAACTTAGCGACTCCAATCCTTAGAGAAATATCTTCTGTGGCTAAATAGCTTAGTTTTATTCCATAATTAGTAGACGTATTGTCTTTTGTAGCATGATTTAAACTGCCAAAATAGTCTAAAGAGGCATAAGGCATTACGCTCCATTTTTTTATTATTTTTTGATTAATACTATCTGTCTTAACTGCCTTTTTTTGTTTTAATACTTGTTTTTTAGAGATACTATCGGCTTGTTTTTTTAATGCTAAGAGGTCTTTTTTAACAGTGCTTGTTATCAAACTATCTGCAGGAATTATTTTTTGTTTTTTTGTTGTATTACCTGAAGTTGTAGTCTTAAGTTTAGTTGTGTTATTTGTTTTATTTAAGAAGTTGTAACCGCTAGTGTTAGTTGGCTTAGAAGTGTTGTTCTTAAACTTGCTATTTCTATTTGTTTGGTACTTGTTAGTAGATGTATTATTATTATTATTATTATTATTATTATTTAGTTGGTTATTTTGCTTAACTGTTATACTACCAATAGCATTACTATCTATACTAGTGGTGTTGTTATTTGACTTGCTAAAGTTTATTTTTGTACTTATTGTTGTTGTGTTTTTAACCTTATTTATTGAAGTATTAGATATCGCATCCGTCTTTATCGTTGCTTCTTTTTTGTCTGTCTTTATTTTAAATATTAATAACAGTATTAAGGATAGGCCAATAGTAGGAAGTAAGAAAAACAGAAAGCGTCTTTTCTTTTTCTTTTTTAAATCAGCTTCGATTTTAGTCCAAACCATAACGTCTGGAGCCTTGTGCAGGTCTTTCAGTCGGTGTTTAATTCCATCACCTATGTCTTTGTTAACTTCCATAGTATAATTTAGGTTTGCTAGGATTTAATTTAGTAATTTTTTCTTTTAAGATTGCTTTTGCTCTATGTAAATTAGATTTAGATGTGCTTTCTGAAATATTTAATAAGCTAGCTATTTCTTTATGCGAATAGTTGTCTAATTGGTATAGGTTAAAAACTAAACGGTATTGGTCTGGTAACTCTTGAATACAAGTCAAGATGCTATCTAATTTAATGTCTAAATCGTCTTCAGTAACCGTTGTATCTTCAAGTATGTCGTTGTTGATTTCAATATTAAAGGGTCTTTCTTTTTTATATTTATTAATAGCTTGATTGATGGTGATACGTTTAATCCATCCTTCGAAAGACCCTTTACCTTTATATTTTTTTATGCTATTAAAAATTTCTATAAAGGAATCATGCAGGTTGTCTTGTGCTTCATCACTGTTTTTTGAGTATTTAAGGCACAGTATGTACAAGGTGTCTTTATATTTTTGATATAAATCACCTTGTGCCTTTAGGTTGTTTTTTCGGCAAGCTTTTATAAGTTGTTCTAGCTCCAAATACTGTAGTTTAAATAAACTGTGGTTTAATTGATTAACAAGGCTGTGCAATGATTAATATACTAATCGTATAAGAGGTGTCTTCGGTTAAATTCTCTACACGAATATATACATTTTGAAATTGTGATGTGTTTAAGTAAACTTGATCAGATGGTATTGGATTGGTGTTGTTTTCTGCATCTTCTTCTGTTTCAAAATAGATAAGGTTTGTTGTAGCACTGTCTATTTGAAGTATGTTTGTGATGCAAAAAGCGTAGTTGTCAAAGATGAATTCTGCCACGCCAGGAGTAGCTTCTAATTCGCACTCTTCAAACGAAAAATTTGTACATTGAGCATAATCATCATCACAGTATTGATGTATGACAAATGATTTTTCTTCATGTGTTAATTTTAGGGAATTGCTATCAAGGTAGTCTACTTTCCAATCATAGTTAAAATAATCTCCAATAATACCACTGTTGTTTAGACTGATATTTATATGTATTTCTCCTTCAATAAATAATGTAGACCAAGATCCAAAAAGTAATTGATCATTATGTGTAAAAGCTGTAGATCCATTGTCTTCATTAAATACGGCACCTAGATAGGTGTTGTCCATATCTCTAGTGTAACCCACTTTCCATACACAATTGTTTATTAAAAACAGACAGGCTTCAGCTTCAATTGCCTCTACCTCTTCAATACAAGATTCTATATTTTCTTTTAATTCTTGATTGTTATTAATGGTAAATGTGGTGCCATCTTCTAGTTGTGTAGTTATTGGGTAACTAATACTTATAGAATAGTCGTCTTCTAAGTTATTTAAGTAGGTTAAGAATAAGGCGTCGTTTTGTATTAATGTAGTGGTTAATAATTGTAGGTCAGCATCAAATGCATACATGGTTATAGGATAGTTAAAATCTACACAGGTTACAGGTAATTCTTCTTCTGGATCATCTGTCATTCTAGCTAGGTTGTTGTATAGCTCAGAGTGTACCGCAATTACTTCTTCTGCATTAATATTTAGTCCTCCAATAGGTTCGTTTTCGCAGGACAAGAAAGAAAGTAATAGTATAAATATCGATAATAGTTTAATAGCGTTTTTCATTAGTAGTGGTTTAGAGGTTTACCTATAGTCTCTATATTTTAAAAAGGTTGCGTTGATTAAAGATTTTTTTTTTAATGTTTGGATTTCTTTTTATTGAAATACTTCTCTTATATTGAGCATCCTAAAATAATTTTCAACCAATTTTCAACCAATTTTAATTAAAATGTTTAATATGAAATCCCATTTTTTAGTGCCATTATTATTTTTATTTACAACCTTGTCTTTGTCTCAAAGCACTAATTTAGATAGAGAAAAAGTTAATGTCTCTTATGTTAGTTTGCCTTCTAATCCTATTTTGGAAAAGGAAAACCGAACGTATTCTTCAAATGTCTCTGGCCTGACTATATCAGGATATAAAAGAGAATCTGAAGGAGGAACCTTAGATATTGATTTTGCCTATCACGGTACCCAGGTGGAAGATGTAAACGTAAATAAAGAAAAACATGAAAAAAAGGATAAAGAAGGAAATGTAACCTCTACTACTTATACCTACAATGTAACCGCCAATTATACATCTACAGGAACAATGATGGTTAATAATATTATATCCGGAGCTGCTAAAACTAAGAATTATTCTGAAAAAGAGGTTTTTGAAAGTAAAGATTATACAACTTACAAACAGGCAAGTGATTATTACAATAATAATAAGAATAACCTGAGAAGTAAATATAATAGTGCGCATAAAAGCACTATTATAAGTAATGCTAGAGGTTATTTGAATGCGACTTTTGGGTTTGTTCCTTTCATTAATAAGTACGATTTTTTCTGGATTCTAGGTTCTAAAAAGCATCCTGAATTTGCTAAACATCATGAAAATTTTGACAAACTGAAAGAGATTATTGATAATATGGAGTATGATGAGCCAATTGGTGAATTGGAAAAAGAGTTAGAACCTATTATTCTGTATTTTGAAAATGTCGTAGATAATTACCAAGGGAAGAAAAAGAAAATGAGAAAAGTAAGGTATGCAAGTTATTTTAATCTTGCTAAAATATATTATTATTTAGATCAGCCAGATAAATGCGCAGCATATGGGCAAAAAATAATTGATAATGATTATGACAAATCTGATGGTAAATATTTTATAAGAATATCAAAAAATTTAAAGCAAAAATTTGAAGCTAATAAAATTGAAACTAGACATTTTGAAATTGATTATTTAGAAGATTAGTTTTGTTCTAATTAGATTTTTTAAATTTAAAACGGATTAAATATAAGGTGTTGTTGATTTTTATAAATAAATGACACGCCTGTAATTAATCCGTTTTTTTATATATAAAACATTTATTTTTCATTAACTAAATCACGCGTTAGCCAACCGCTTCTGCTAGCTGTGGCTATGGCATAAGGTGTAATCCAGAATAATCCAAAGGTATATAAGATGCTATACGAGTAAGCCCAAAAGCCTTGGTAAGTTTTATGTTGATTAGTAAAAAACAATAATGAAAAAGTAGATAGTATTAAAATGCTTACCAGAGTAGAACCAATAAATAAGAGCGGATGTACTAAGACAAAAAACAACATAAATAAAACCATAGGATAGCTCATTACTAATTTTGAAAACTGGCTAAAAAACAATAATCGCGTACCTGTTTTATTTCCTTCTCTAAAATTTGTAAATACATATTTAGCCATTTCTAAACTCTCTCTAACATTGCTTCGTCCCCAACGGATAAACATTTTATATAACCCTAAATATTCTTCAGGGACATTTGTATAAGCTACTGCATTACTTTGAAATAGCACATGTTCGCCTTGTTTTAGTATCATGTTTGTTAAGGCGCGATCTTCTCCAATGTCTGAAGGTTGTCCCATAAATTTTTGATTGATCCATTCCGGCAAACAGTTAAATACCGCCTGACGTCTGTATGCAGCTAATGCTCCGGGAGTGCATAATACTGAGTTTAAATTACTCTCTGCAGATCTTACAAACTCAAAACTCATTACAAAACTAACATCCAACATTTTTGGAAGCATTTCATTTTTATTATTTAATACTCTAATATTACCTGCTACAGCACCACATTTGTCATCTTTTATAAAAGGACTCACTAAATTTCTTAAAGTATCAGGCGTAACTATTGAGTCGCTATCTACAGTAACAAAGATATCTCCTGTTCCAAGATTAAACCCGCGATATAATGCTTGACGCTTGCCTTGATTTTTAGGTTGTTTAAAAATTTCTAAACGATCTCCTAGTTTTTGTTTAGCATCTAGTATCCATGTCCAGGTGTCGTCTAAACTTCCATCGTCTATAGCTAGTAATTGTAATTTGTGTTCTGGATAATCACTTTTTGCTAAACTCATTAGTGTATCCCAAACTTGTTTTCCTTCGTTGTAAGCAGGTACTATAACCGTTACGGTTGGTAACTCTTTATCTGTAACAGACGTGATTGGTTTGTACTTAAAGTAGTTGTATCCAGTGAATATAAAAAACAGAATTTTGTATGCAAATAGGCTAGTGGCTGCTATTATAAAAGTAAACCCTAATGTTGTGTTTAGTTGCGTGTTGTTAAAAGCTTCGAAGTCTTTATGAAATACATAGAAAAAATAGACGCCTAAAGCTATAAATAAGAAGGTGCTTAATAAGACTAATCTATTTTGTGGGCTTCCTGTAATTCCTTTACTCTGAAAGAAGCCATTAATGCGATTGCTTAATCTTGGGTTTAGTGATTTATTTTTGGTAAGGTTGGTAATTTTAGTAGCCATAAATTTTTAGGGATTTTATAAATTAAAAACTACTAGAGTTACGCTATATATCAAGGTTTGGATGTTTTGTTTGTCACTTTTAAGAAAATTTTATAATTTGAAAGCCAGGTGTAAATAAAAATGATTAGTTAAAATAACTGCATAAAAAAAGCCCAACATAACTGTTGGGCTTTCTTAATATATAAAGTTTAAAAAGAATTAATCTTTTTTCTCTTCTCTTGGTTTTCTGTCATCACGACCTCTGTTGTCACGAGAACCTCTATTATCACGTCCACCAGAACGTTTGTCATCTCTTGGTGGTCTTGCTACATAACCTTCTGGTTTAGGCAAGATTGCTTTTCTAGACACTTTTTCTTTACGAGTTCTTGGATCAAGTCCGAAATACTTCACATCAAAAACGTCACCCATATTTACAACGTCAGAAACATTTTCTGTACGTTCCCATGCTAATTCACTTACGTGCAATAACACTTCGTTTCCTGGTGCATCCATATACTCAACAACAGCTCCAAAATCTAACATTTTGATCACTTTTACTTCGTATACGCTTCCAACGGTAGGTTTGAATAAAATAGCATCAATTTTTGCCATAACAGCATCAATACCTTTTTTACCAACTCCTAATATTTCTACGATACCTTCTTCAGTTACTGGATCTTCGTTAATAACGATAGTTGTCTCAGTTTCTTTTTGCATTTCTTGGATTACTTTTCCTCCAGGTCCAATTAACGCACCAATAAATTCGTTTGGTACACGTCTTGTAACCATTGTAGGAGCATGTTCCTTAACATCAGCATTAGGTGCTTGGATAGTATCCGTTAATTTGCCTAAGATATGTAAACGACCGTCACGAGCTTGTTTTAGTGCATTCACTAAAATCTCATATGATAATCCTTTTACTTTAATATCCATTTGACAAGCAGTAATACCTTCTGAAGTACCAGTTACTTTAAAATCCATATCACCTAAGTGATCTTCATCTCCTAAAATATCAGATAAAACAGCGTATTTTCCAGATTCTGCATCAGAAATTAATCCCATTGCAATACCAGAAACAGGTCTTGTCATTTGCACACCAGCGTCCATTAATGCCATAGTACCTGCACATACAGTTGCCATAGAAGACGAACCGTTAGATTCTAATACTTCAGATACAACTCTTACTGTGTAAGGGCAATCTGCAGGAATCATTCCTTTTAAACCACGTTGTGCTAAGTTACCGTGACCAACTTCTCTTCTTGAAGTTCCTCTTAGTGGTCTAGCTTCACCAGTACAAAAAGGAGGGAAGTTATAGTGTAAATAGAAATTCTCCTCACCTTCGTAAGATGGCATATCTATTTTGTTTGCGTCTCTTGATGTTCCTAAAGTAACTGTAGCTAATGCTTGAGTTTCTCCACGAGAGAAAATTGACGATCCGTGTGTAGATGGTAAGTAATCTACCTCACACCAGATAGGTCTAATCTCGTCAGTCTTACGACCATCTAAACGTAAACCTTCATCTAAAGTTAAGTTTCTAATTGCAGATTTCTCTGCTTTGCTATAATATTTTGAAACTAAATCTCCGAAATCTGCTAATTCTTCTTCAGAAAAAGTAGCTTTAATTCCGTCTTTAATTTCAGCAAATGCAGCTGTTCTTTCATGTTTAGCAGATCCAGCTTTTGCTATAGCATATACTTTATCGTATGCCATATCGTAAACTTTCTTCTCTAAAGCTTCATCTTCTCTTTCTCCTTCGTACTCACGTGTTTCTTTTTTACCAAAAGCTTCTGCTAATTTTACTTGAGCAGCACATTGTACTTTAATAGCTTCATGGGCAAATTTAATTGCATCTGCCATTTCTTCTTCAGAAATTTCATCCATTTCACCTTCAACCATCATTACAGAATCAGCTGAAGCTCCAATCATCATATCGATATCAGATTCTGCTAATTGTGCTCTTGTTGGGTTGATTACAAATTCTCCGTTGATACGTCCAACTCTTGCTTCAGAGATAGGGCATTCAAACGGGAAATCTGATAACTGGATAGCTGCAGATGCTGCTAAACCAGCCATTGCGTCTGGCATAACGTTTTCGTCATGAGACATTAATTGGATCATTACCTGTACTTCAGAGTGGTAATCCTTTGGGAATAATGGACGTAAAACACGATCCACTAAACGCATAGTTAATACCTCACCATCACTAGGTCTTGCTTCTCTTTTGAAGAAACCACCTGGATAACGACCTGCTGCTGCAAACTTTTCGCGGTAATCTACCGTTAATGGTAAAAAGTCTACTGGAGATTGTTTGTAGTTTGAAACAACCGTACATAACATCATACATTTTCCTGACTGTACAACAACGCTACCGTGCGCTTGTTTAGCCAGTTTTCCTGTTTCGATAGAGATTTCTCTTCCATCACCAAGGTCAATGACCTCTTTAAATACTTTTGGAATCATAAATTTTTTAATTCTAATTAAACAATGGTCGTTGTGTTGTGGTAGTGTAGTAGTAGTTGTAATGACCAATGAAAAACCGATAGACCTAAAGTTTATTTAGACCTAGCTTCTTATTAATTAACTCGTTGTAATCGAGTTGTTTTATATCAAAAAACCACGCTAAAAAGCGTGGTCTTTGTATTGAGATTATTTTCTTAATCCTAATTCTTTTACTATTGCACGATATCTTAAGACATCTTTCTTAATTAAGTAATCAAGTAAGCTTCTTCTTTTACCTACTAACATTACTAAAGAACGCTCTGTGTTATAATCTTTACGATTTTGTTTTAAGTGCTCAGTTAAGTGTGAAATTCTAGCTGTGAATAATGCTATTTGACCTTCTGCAGATCCAGTATCTTTAGCGTCTTTACCGTGTTTTGCAAAAATCTCTGCTTTTGCTTCTTTTGTGATGTACATTCTAATATTATTGTAAATGATTGTTATGTATACGAAAGTTTATCTTTCGAGGTGCAAATATAGTTATTTTTATTAAATAACAAACAATCCGCTTACTATATAAAAGGTGTAAATTAGTGAAAATTGTAAACTCTATTTTTTAAAATGAAAAATTGTATTAATCTTATAGTCATATTACTACTAGTAACTAGCTGTGGTACTAGTAAAACCAAAGTAACTAAAAACTTTTCAAGTAAGCAAGTAGGTATGATAATGAATGGTAAGGCTTTAGAGCCGATGCGTGTGTTTAAAATAAATAATACACAAGACTCTATTTTATTACGTTCTAAAAGTGCTTATGTTAAACCGGATGTTAACGATCTTGTTTTGAAACAATTTACAGACCGCCTTTTTGCTACAGTTAGAGATAGTATGTCTATGGGTGTTGGTATTGCTGCACCACAAGTTGGGATACTTAAAAACATTATTTGGGTACAACGTTTTGATAAAGACGAGGCGCCTTTTGAAGTTTATTTAAACCCTATAATTACTAACTATTCTGATATTAAGCAGACACGACGTGAGGGTTGTTTGTCTATACCAGATCGAGCTGAGGTTTTAAATTCTAGGTCTAAATCAATTACTATTGAGTATGATACTATGGAAGCCAAGCATGTTGTAGAAACAATTACAGATTTTACTGCTGTAATTTTCCAGCATGAGATAGACCATTTATATGGTATCCTTTTTCTGGATCATTTAGATAAGGAGATTAGAGATGCTAATTGACATAAAAAAAACCTTACTGAAAAGTAAGGTTTTTTTTGTTTTATGCTCTTAGAGGCTGATTTGTAATCAGGTCTATATATAAATTGACTTTGTTTTTTAGTTCTTTACGATGTGTAATAAAATCTAAGAAACCATGTTCTAACAAAAATTCTGAGGTTTGAAAACCTTCTGGTAATTCTTGTCCTGTAGTGTCACGCACTACACGTGGTCCTGCAAATCCTATTAATGCACCTGGCTCTGCAATTGTAATATCACCTAGCATTGCAAAAGAAGCTGTTGTACCACCTGTTGTTGGATCTGTACATAATGATATGTAAGGGATTCCAGCATCAGCTAATTGTCCTAGTCTTGCAGATGTTTTAGCTAATTGCATTAAAGATAATGCAGCTTCCATCATACGTGCGCCTCCTGATTTAGAAATAATCATTAAAGGCAATTTCTTTTTTAAAGAATATTCTGCAGCTCGTGCAATTTTTTCTCCTACAACACTACCCATTGATCCACCAATAAAGGCAAAGTCCATACAAGCGATTACCAAATCTTTTCCTTTAGATTTTCCTACTGCACAACGTACAGCATCTTTAAGGTTTGTTTTCTCTTCGGCAGCTTTTAAACGGTCTGGATATTTTTTAGTATCCTCAAATTTTAAAGGGTCTTTAGAGGTTAGATTTTCGTCTAGCTCTTTAAATTTATTGTCGTCAAAGAGGATTTCAAAGTATTCTTTACTTCCAATTCTTACGTGGTAACCATCTTCTGGGCTTACGTAAAAGTTTTTTTCAAGCTCTTTAGAGTCTACTATTTTACCAGTTGGAGATTTATACCACAACCCTTTTGGGATGTCTTTTTTCTCTGCGGTTTCGGTTGTTATTCCTTTTTCTTTTCTTTTAAACCAAGCCATATTGATTTACTATTTTGGGATTAAGATTTTTAGATGTTTTCTAAAAGTCTATGCTTTTATTAGTTTTAGTTTGCTTTACACAAGCGTACAAAATTACTGTTTTTATTAATCAAACTCAAAAATAGTAGTCGCTATCTGTTTGTTGTTACTTTTGAGGTATAAAAAAATCCCGTTTAAGTGCTGTGGTTAATCAGTTTAAACGGAATTTTATTTTATGTAATTATGTTGGCACGCGTTAGGGATTGTAGAGGCATCCTTTTTTGTCTTTTTTCAAAAAAGATATAACGGAAAGCCCGACCCTTGGGTAACGCCAAAATAAAATTATAGTGTATTGACGTTATTTAAATCTTCGAATGCTTTTTTAAGACGCTCTACAAATGTAATTTCTCCTTCTCTTAACCATTTTCTTGGGTCGTAGTATTTTTTGTTTGGAGATTCTGGACCGTCTGGGCTACCTATTTGAGACTGTAAATAGTCTGTTTTGTCTGCCATATAATCTCTAACTCCAGTCATAAATGCATATTGCATGTCTGTGTCAATGTTCATTTTTATAACACCGTAACCTATTGCTTCTCTGATTTCTTCTAGAGTAGATCCTGATCCACCATGGAAAACAAAGTCGATATGGTTATGTGGTAAGTTGTATTTTTTAGATAAAAACTCTTGAGAATTTTTTAATATTTTTGGCGTAAGTTTTACGTTTCCTGGCTTGTAAACACCGTGTACGTTTCCAAAAGCTGCTGCAATTGTAAATTGGTCGCTTACTTTGCTTAACTCTTCATATGCATACGCTACTTCTTCTGGTTGTGTGTATAATTTAGACTCGTCTACATCACTATTATCTACACCATCTTCTTCACCTCCTGTAATACCTAATTCTATTTCTAAAGTCATACCCATTTTGCTCATTCTGGCAAGGTATGTTTTACAGATTTCTATGTTTTCTTCAAGTGGTTCTTCACTTAAATCAATCATGTGCGAGCTGTATAATGGTTTTCCTGTTTCTTTAAAATGTTGCTCACTAGCATCCAATAATCCGTCTATCCAAGGTAATAATTTTTTTGCACAATGGTCCGTATGTAATATTACTGGCACGCCATAAGCTTCTGCCATTAAATGTACGTGTTTGGCACCAGCTATACTTCCTGCAATTGCAGCTTTTTGACCGTCGTTACTTAATCCTTTTCCTGCGTTAAATACACCACCTCCATTTGAAAACTGTATAATAACAGGAGCGTTTAAAGCTGCTGCTGTTTCTAAAACACCGTTTATGGTATTAGAACCAACTACGTTTACTGCTGGTAATGCAAAACCTTTTTCTTTTGCTAATTTGAAAATTTCTTGTACTTCTTTTCCAGTAGCAACTCCTGGTTTGATATTGTGAGCCATTTTGTTTTTTTTTAGTTGAATTTGAATAGTACCAAAAGTAACAAAAAATGATATGTTTTATTCATTTTTAGTCAAAAAAGCACGCAAACGTTGTCGGTAATTGGTCTGTTTTTATTAGAAAGGATAGTTGATTCCGATGTTGTAAACAGCGTTACCAAAGTTGTAGTCATTAAACCATCGGCTACCTGTTGGGTAGGATGGGTCGTATGTTTTAAAACCAATATCACCACGCAGTACAAAAAAGCTAAAGTCGTAACGGATACCAAAACCAGAACCGACTGCGATATCTTTTAAAGATTTAAAACCAGAAAATGTAGCATCTTCTTGGTTAATGTCATCAAGGACATTCCAGATATTTCCAGCATCAATAAATATAGCACCATTAAAAGCACCAAATAAATTGAAGCGTTGCTCTGCGCTTAATGCTATTTTTAGATTGGCTTCATTAAACTCGTCAGTTGTAGTTAAACTTCCTGGTCCAAGACTATAGGCAGTCCAAGCTCTGTTATCATTTGCTCCTCCAGCAAAGAAACTTTTAGAGAAGGGGATGTTGGTGGAGTTTCCATAAGGTATTGCAATACCAAAAAAGGTGCGTATGGCTAATACGTTTTTGTAGCCTAAGCTCCAGTGTTTAATATAATCTAATTCTGTTTTTATGTATTGTGAGAATGCGACATTAAACATCTCGTACTTACCATTGGCGTTTTTTTCTAGGCCTAATATTTTTGAGGTTGCAGAAAATAGGTTTCCTGCTAATTCTACACGTGTCCTAAATATAGAGAAGTCTTCGTCTGTTAAGTCGTCTCTATTGTTTTTAACGTAACTAAAATTGGTTGCGAATATAAGGTTGTCTTCCGTTAGTCTTTGTTTTCTTTCGCTAATGGCATTAGCTGTATCTAAATCGTCCTCAGACAAGACGCTGTTATAAGTACCATTATCAATAAGGTTTAGAAAACTATCTGCACCAGCAGGTATGCTTAAACTCTCTGATGAGGTTATAAAACCACTAGTTTGGGCAATTGTATTTAAAGAGTTGTATGAGTTTTCATAAACATTAAAATAATTGGCAATATTTAAGTTTTTTACAAATTGAATATTAAATAAATCTAATTTATTGGTTACCTTTTTATTTGGATACCAACGGTAATTAAACGAGCCTGTAAAGGTCTGTTTATCTAGCCCTATATTGGTTTGACTAGAGGCTGCAACTGTTAAGCTGGTTCTAGGAAACATGAATTTAGGGATTATTTTTTCTGTGTTAAAAGGTGAAAATAACCTTGGGATAGTTAGTTTTAAGTTTGCTCCGATCTCGTTAATATCAAAAAACTTGTCAGTGGAGCTGTTGGAGTCTTTTGAAGCTCCTATAGATGCAAAACCCGATATTTCTAATGTTTCAGCAGCATTAAATATATTTCTAATTAATAGGCTTGGGTTTGCTGAAAATCCGATGGTTTGAATATTGCTTTGTAAGGCTTCTGCACTAAACTCTAATTCAAACTTTTTTAATGGTGTTAAGTAGATGTTTGCTGTTAGTGTAGTGTCTTGATTTTCTACGTATGATATGTTAGGGTATTTAAAGGTGCGTAAATCACTAATTTTTCTAGATGTTAAAGGTCTGTTTTTATCCCTAAATACTGTGTTTGGTGTTATAAACACAGCGTTGGTTAATGCTTTTGGTTTGTAGTTAAGTTTTCCAATACTATAGATGTTATAACCGTCAAAAACAGTAGTATCGTTTATGGTCGAGTTTCTGTCTTTAAAAGAGTTGTTGGTGTAAATATTAACATCTTTTACCTTGTAGATTTTAAACTTTTCTGTTCTAGTAATTTCGTCTTCTCTAATAATGCGGTCTTCAATAATGGTTTCAATATTCATTTTATTATTACCAAAATTATTGTCTGCTTCAAACTTGACATAATCTTTACTAAAATGATACACACCATTATCACGCATCAACTCCACAATTCTATCTTCTTCGTTATAAACTTTAGATAGACGGTATTGTTCTCCTGTTTTTATTAAGCTTTTGTTTTTGTGTTGGTTGTAAATTTTTTCTACTTCCGGAGATCCTATTTTGGAGTAAATAGTGTCTAATATATAAGCTTCTCCTGTATCTATAATATAATCTATTGTAGCTTTTTTATCATCCCCTTTATTGACTTTAAATTCTGCTTTAGCATCAAACCAACCATTAACTTTATAATAGTTTTGGATGCGTGTAATTGATTTACTAGTTAATGACGTGTCAATAATTACTGGCGCTTCACCACTGCGTTTGATCCATTTATTAAAATTAGATTTAGACTCTATTCTTTTATCTAATTGTTTTCTAGATAAAAAACGTGATTTACGTGCCATTTTCTCGGGATTGCTATAGTATTTTTCATTTAATATAGAATCCATATTGGGACGTGCTGTATTGTAAAAATATAGCTTAAGCGGAATGTTTGTGTAAGGGATAGGCAACCTGCTGTTTGGTTTTTGATACAGCAAGTTGGATATTGTATCGTTAGTTACTTTTTTGTCGTTTATAGTTAACGTGTTTTTTGTTAAAAGATGTTGGTTTTCTGCAACGCGTTTTACTGAGTCACACCCACTAAGTAGCATTGTAAAAGCTAATAAACCGACTATTTTAAACTGAAAATTTTTCAAAGGAAATGTTTACTAATTCTAACGTTTATTACAATTTTGATGCCTAATATTTACATCACATTCAAAAATACACTATTTATTGTACAAACAAATTTTAAATAAATAGAAACACACAAATGGTAACTGCATTTTTTTCATTTTCTTTATAAAAATTTTCAAAATTGTGATTTCTAAAAATCAAATTAAAAATATAACGCGTTTAAAGCAAAAAAAATATAGACAACAAGACGGTTTGTTTATTGCTGAAGGCAGAAAGGTTATTGAGGAGTTTTTAAATTCTACTTTTAAATTGGTAGATTTATTTACAACCGAAACTTTTGATGTGGATCAAGAGGTTATTATATCTGAAAACGATTTAAAAAAAATAAGTTGTTTAACCACACCTAACAAAGCATTGGCTGTTTTTAAAATACCAGAAGACTTAAGCTTACAATCTGACGGTTTAATTTTAGCATTAGATAGTGTACGTGATCCCGGTAATTTAGGAACTATTATTAGATTATGCGATTGGTTTGGAGTTGATCAATTGGTGTGTAGTCAAGAAACAGTGGATTGCTATAATCCAAAAGTAGTACAAGCTACAATGGGGTCTTTAACAAGGGTCGCAATACATTATGTGGATCTTGAATCCTATTTACAAAAAGTAGATTTACCTGTGTTTGGAGCCTTTATGGAAGGTAAAGATGTGTATAAATCTAAGATGCCTAAATCAGGTGTTTTAGTTTTAGGAAATGAGGCCAACGGAATATCCAAAGCTATTGAGGTTTGTGTTACTGATAAGATCAGTATCCCAAGATTTGGAGCGCTTCAAGCAACCGAAAGTTTAAACGTCGCTACTGCAGGAGCAATTTTATTAAGTGAATTTAGAAGAGGATAGTCTTATAATTTGTGATGAAAGCATTAAAAGATGAAACAGGAATTATTAAAACAAGCAGATTAGTAGCTATATTGTCCTTTTTGTTTGGGTCGCTTATTTTGTTGTTTTTTTACCTGACAGAAAACACTCTTTTTATGTTGCTAGGTATGGTCTTCCTATTTGGGGCTTTTATTTTAAATAGTATTTTATTGATTGGATTACTCTTAAAATATTCTGAAGATGACGCACAAAAAGATTTGAGAATTAGTATCTTAATAATATTAGCTAATATTCCAATTGCTTATTGCTATTACCAAATAGCAATGCACATTTTTAGTACTATAATTGACTAAGTGTAAGTTGTCTTTACTGCACTGTAAAGTTAATAAAAACGCCACGTGTTTGCATTTGACTAATGTTACCTGTCCAAGGACTATTAGGGTCTCTGTCTCTAATAAGTTCGTCTTTCATGGCAAATACACCTCTAATTGATGGTGTAAATTTAAAACGATCTAAGTAAAAATCTATACCAAAACCAATTTCAAAAAACTGCATATTTTTTACCATTCTAAAATCTCCAGCAGAATTGTCGTCAGGGTTTTTCTCGTTACTAGATAAGTTAATCGCTGTAGAGACACCTGCTAAAACAAACGGCTTAAAGTTATTGACACGCTTTGTAGATATTTTTAATAGTAAAGGAAAATAGACATAAGTCGATTTTACCTCACGTAAAAGGTCAGAGTCATTTACTTCGTCATCAAAATCTGCGAAATAATTTTCTTGATACATTAAATTACGTTGTGCAATTACTAAACCTGGCTCTAGACGTAAATCTAAATACTCATTAATACGTAAGTTTCCTAAAAGTCCAACATTAAAACCCGTAGTGCGTTCTGTTTGAATGTCTCCAATATTACTATTGTAATCAAACTTAAAATCCAGATTATTAAATCCTAAGTAATAACCCCAGCTTATTCTAGCTTTGTCTACAGATTCAAGGTTTTTAATTTTTTCTTTCGAAAAAAGTTGTGCTTGAGACACTGTTGTAAATAATAAAGTAAACAGTAATAGGTAGGTGTATCTTGTATTCATTATTGTTTTGATGCTTTGTAAATTGTAGCTACACCAAATGTTTGAGGCATATCTGTAACATTAATAAACCCAATATTACGTAAAATATTGTTCAACTTTTCTCCGTAAGGAAAAGCATTAGCACTTTCGCTTAAGTATTTGTAAGCTGTTTTGTCCTTAGAAAAAAGTTTTCCAACAGTAGGTAAAATTACTTTAGAATGAAACTGGTAGCCTTGTTTAAAAGGAAACTTAGTAGGTACAGATGTTTCTAAAATAACAAAAACACCACCCGGTTTTAATACGCGTAAAATGTCTTTTAATCCGTTTTCTAAAGTTTCAAAATTACGGACTCCAAATGCTACTGTTATGGCATCAAAACTATTGTCGTCAAAAGGCATGTTCTCGGAATCACCAATAACCATGTCAATTTTTTGATCTAATTGCTTGGCTTTAATTTTTTGTTTTCCAACCTCTAGCATTCCGCTACTAATGTCTAAACCTATAATTTTTTCGGCACTAGTTTCTGCTAGGTTAATTGCTAAATCACCGGTTCCGGTTGCAATATCAAGGACATTTTTAGGATTGCTAGCTTTGACTATTTCAACAACTTTTTTTCGCCATTTAATATCAATACCAAATGATATTACACGGTTTAAGCCATCATACTCTCCAGAAATGGTGTCAAACATTTTAGCAACTTGTTCTTTTTTGCCTAAGTCACTATTTTTGTAAGGATTTATTTTCGTCAAAATCAATTTTTTTACAAAGATAATGCATTCAGAATAGTCTATAAAACTTCAAAAGAATAAATAATTGACCCTTAAATATTTAAATTAATTATCTTTGCATTCCCATTATTAAATAAATATGAAAATAATTATTGCTGGAGCTGGTGAAGTTGGATTTCATTTAGCAAAATTATTGTCTTACGAGTCTCAAGAAATTACACTTATTGATACGGATAGAGACAGTTTGTCTTACGCGGATAACCATTTAGATATCAAAGTCATAAAAGGTGATGCGACGTCAATTGCTATTTTAAAAGAGGCAAAAATTGACCGCGCAGATCTTTTAATTGGTGTTACAGCATCCGAAACAACAAATATTACAGTTTGTGTTTTGGCCAAACAACTAGGAGCAAAACGTACCATTGCAAGAATCTCTAATACCGAGTTTATTAAACATAAAGATGAGGTAGGGTTTACTAGATTTGGTATTGATGAATTGATTTCTCCAGAAAGTTTAGCAGCATCAGAGATTGAGTTACTTTTAAATCAATCGGCTTTTAAAGATAGTTATGAGTTTGAAGATGGTGCATTAACCATGGTAAGCTTAAAGCTTTCAAGAACCGCAGGTTTTGTTGGAAAAACAGTCAAAGAAGCAGCCGAGTTATTTTCTGAAATACATTTTGTGCCCATTGCAATTCAACGTTTTGGAACACAGTATACAATTATTCCTAGAGGAGATACTGAGTTTAGAGAAGGTGATAATGCCGTATTTATTACGTGTGCAGGTGGAGGAGAAGAGTTATGCAGAATGACCGGTAAAGCCAATACTCCTGTAAAGGATGTTATGATTTTAGGAGGAAGTAAAATTGGTTTTAAAACAGCAAGAGACTTATCTGCTAATGGTTTTAATGTTAAATTAATAGAAAATAATAAAGATGTTGCTTTTGATGTAGCAGATGATTTGCCAAAAGTACTGGTGATAAATGGTGATGGTAGAAATGTAGAATTATTAGAAGAAGAAAATATTAGCGATATGGATGCTTTTATTTCTGTAACTGGTAATTCAGAGACTAACATCATGTCTTGTTTGATGGCTAAGTCTAAAGGTGTAAAGAAAACTATTGCTTTGGTTGAGAATATGGACTATTTTGAATTGTCTCAATCTATAGGTATTGATACACTTATAAATAAAAAACTACTTGCAGCAAATAACATTTTTAGATATATCCGTAAAGGTGATGTTGTTGCAATGACTAAACTTAACAACATGAATGCAGAGTTGTTAGAGTTTAAGGTCAAGTCTAGTTCTAAGATTTGTAATAAATTAATAAAAGACGTTAAGTTTCCTAGATCAGCTATTGTAGGCGGTGTAATTAGACACGGTGAAGGTTTAATAGCTTTAGGAGGTTTTAGGATCGAAGAAGGCGATTATATCGTGGTATGTTGTTTACCAAGATCTATAAAAGAGGTTGAAAAATTATTTTTATAATGAGAAAACGTTTACGTCTTAACTACAAAATAATATTTTATTTTTTCGGATTGTTATTGGTGTTTAATGGTGGCTTTATTTTGTTGTCAGCATTAGTCAGTCTTATCTATGAAGATGGGGTAACATTAAATCTGTTTTTATCTGGTTTTGGAGTGTTACTTTTTGGTCTTTTAGGGATGTTTAATCATCGGGACCATAACAAAGAGTTAAACAAACGTGAGGGTTATATTGTAGTGTCCTTTGGGTGGATTGTAATGTCACTATCAGGTGCTATTCCATATTTAGCTACAGGAGCTATTCCAAGTTTTACAAATGCTTTTTTTGAAACCATGTCTGGTTTTACAACTACGGGAGCTTCCATTTTAAATGACATTGAGATTGTTCCAAAAGGGGTATTGTTTTGGAGGAGTTTAACGCACTGGATTGGTGGTATGGGTATTATTGTGTTGGCAGTAGCCATACTTCCATTATTAGGTATTGGAGGGATGCAGTTATTTGCTGCAGAAGCACCTGGTCCGAGTGCAGATAAATTACATCCACGAATTACAGATACAGCTAAGCGTCTGTGGTTAATCTATTTTGGATATACAGCTGCCGAAACTATATTACTTAAGGTAGCAGGAATGAGCTTTTTTGATGCTGTAAATCACTCGATGTGTACTTTGTCTACTGGTGGGTTTTCTACAAAAAATGCCAGTGTTGCCTATTGGAATAATAAGCCTATTATACAGTATATTATTATCTTTTTTATGTTTTTGGCAGGGTCAAATTTTGTCTTAAGTTATTTTGCTTTTAAAGGAAAAGTGCAAAAGGTAATCCAGGACGAGGAGTTTAAATTGTACTTCATGTTTGTGGCTATTTTTACTATTGTATCAGCTTTAATTATTTATTTCAGAGCAGATTTATCATTATCGTCTATAGACCATCCAATGGTTTGGGGACGTGGAGAGAGTGCTTTTAGACATGCTTTATTTCAAGTAATATCAGTAATAACAACCACTGGATTTGTTACCGCAGATTATACACTGTGGACACCATTTTTAGTTGTGCTTTTCTTTGGGTTGATGTTTTTAGGCGGGTCAGCAGGAAGTACTGCTGGAGGTGTAAAAGTAGTGCGCCACATGGTCTTAATTAAAAATGGGTTTTTAGAATTTAAAAGAACGTTACACCCTAATGCTATAGTACCTGTTAGATATAACAAAAGGGCAATTTCCAAAGAAATTGTATTTAATATATTAGGATTCTTTATTTTATATATGATCTCTTTTATTATCGGTGCTCTTGGTTTTTCTATGATGGGTATTAATTTTGAATCCTCTATAGGTATTGCGGCTTCTAGCTTAGGTAACGTTGGACCTGCTTTAGGGCAATTTGGTCCAGTAAATAACTACGCATCATTACCTGCAATAGGTAAGTGGTGGTCTGCGTTTTTAATGCTAATTGGTAGATTAGAGTTGTTTACGGTGCTTATTTTATTGACGCCTTTCTTCTGGCGAAACAGATAATACAAATTAATTACTTCCATGTATTTTAATGTTGTACTGTAACATTTTAAAGACTACCTCGTCTTTATTATATAACCAATACATCAATCAATCATGGAATTATCAATCAACACACAATCATTAGAACCAGACTCAGTTATTTCTTTTAATAATTATTCAGGTATCTTAAATACAAATTACAAGTCTATTGTTATTTCAAATTATAGAAATTTCAAATCAAAATCTCTGTTTAACAGAAGGCAACAATTAAAAAGTTGGTCTTATAATAGAACTTGTTGTGCCACTGCGACACTAATTAAAGTGGCATTGTTTGCGGTTATGTTAGTATTAATTGCTACTTAATTTTATTAGTCTTTTGTTATTTTCTTTATAAAGAAATGTAACATTTATCAAAAAGCTGCTACTTATATGTAAAGCAGCTTTTTTTTATGGAATAATTTTAAGGTAGTTGAATTAACTTCAACTGTCCACGGATTATTAATGTTTAATTTCTGAAGTCATTCAGACTAAAATTTAGAAATCATGGGAGGAGAAGGCGCAATGATGGCTGCAAACCAGTCGTTAAAAAGTAATAGAAGTATGATGGCAAAACGTAAAGAGAAGTCTTTTAGTTTTGTTACTAATTCTACAGAGAAGACAGAATATAATTTACCGAAGATCACAGAGCAAAAGATTCTAATGTTACGCAAGAAACTGCAGCAAGAGCAAAAATTAAGGCGTACTAAACAAGTCGTAGTTTTGTCAGTTGTGATGCTGATTTTAATTGGAACGCTAATATATTATATGTAAAAAAAAGCTTCACCTAAGTGAAGCTTTTAATAATTTATAGGGTTGCTAGTTAGCTTACCACTTCTTTGATACGCTTAATAGCTTCAATAATTTCTTTTTGTGAAGCCGCATAACTTATTCTGATACAATTAGAATTTCCGAAAGCATCACCAGTTACGGTTGCTACTAAAGCTTCTTCTAGTAAATATAAAGAAAAGTCGGTTGCGTTATTAATTGTTTTTCCTCTTAATGTTTTTCCAAAAAAGTAAGACACATCTGGAAATACGTAAAAAGCACCTTCTGGTGTGTTAGTTTGAAAACCTTCAATGTTACTAAGTAAATCAAGAACTAAATCACGACGTACTTTAAACTCGTCAATCATAAACTTTACAACACTAGGATCTGCATTTAAAGCTGTAATTACTGCACGTTGTGCAATACAGTTTGCACCACTAGTAATTTGACCTTGCATTTTGTTACACGCACGTGCAATCCAATCTGGGGCACCTATGTAACCAATACGCCATCCAGTCATAGCAAATGCTTTAGAGACTCCGTTTACTGTAATAGTATTGTTAAACATACCATCAATACCAGCCATGCTTGCGTGTGCTTTACCTGTATAATTGATGTGCTCGTAAATCTCGTCAGAGACTACATAAATATTTGGATGTTGTCTTAAAACAACCGCCAAAGCTTCTAATTCTGCTTTGCTATATAATGATCCACTTGGGTTACAAGGACTACTAAACCAAACCATTTTTGTTTTTGGTGTAATAGCTGTTTCTAACTGTGCAGGCGTCATTTTAAAGTCTGTATCAATACTTGTTTTAACTTCAACAGGGACACCTTCACTAAGTTTAACAATATCAGAGTAACTAACCCAGTAAGGGCATGGTAAAATAACCTCGTCTCCTTTGTTTAACATAACAGCAGCTATATTTGCTAAACTTTGTTTAGCTCCTGTAGACACAACTACTTGTGGTAACGTATAGGTTAAGTTATTATCACGTTTAAACTTGGTAATAACCGCTTCTTTTAATTCTACATAACCATCCACTGGAGAGTATGAATTATAATTGTCGTTTATAGCTTGGATACCAGCATCTTTAATAAAGTCCGGTGTATTAAAGTCTGGTTCTCCTAAACTTAATCCAATAATGTCTTTGCCTTCACCTCTAAGTTCTCTTGCTTTTGCTGCCATAGCTAAAGTGGCAGAGGTAGACATGTTTAAAATACGGTCAGAAAGTGGTTGGTTCATTTGTGTGTTGTTATGTTGTGCAAAAATTAATTACGCTATGTTAGGGTTTTGTCCTAACATTTTTAGTTGTTGGTAATGCTCTCCAATAGCTTTCCACATCGTGTTATACTCGTTGTATGGTAAGCTAAATTCATGCGCTGTATCTTTTACTATTTTAGCAATGTTTTTGTAATGTACATGACTAATATGTGCAAATAAATGGTGTTCTACCTGTCTGTTTAATCCACCTGTGTAAAATTCTACTAACCAATTTTTAGGCGAAAAGTTAGACGTTGTAAATAACTGGTGAATGGCCCACGTGTTTTTCATGTTACCGTTTTCGTCAGGTAAAGGCATGTCCGTGTTAGGCATAACGTGTGCTAATTGAAAGACAACGCTTAAAATGATTCCTGCAGTATAATGCATGATCAAAAAGCCAATTAATACTTGCCACCAAGCATAGCCTAATGATAAAGGTAGGACTACCCAAATAGTGTAGTATAAGATTTTACCAATAATTAATTTAGTCCATTGGGTTGCAGGCTTAGGGAAATCTCCATAAGATAATTTTCTTTTTAAGTAAATGTAAGTTTGCTTAAAATCTGTAGTGATAGCCCAATTTACAGTTAATAAACCGTAAAGTAAAAAGGCATAATATTTTTGGTATTGGTGAATTTTTAACCATTTAGAATGCTTAGAGAAACGTATGATTCTTCCAGCGTCAATATCTTCATCGTGCCCTTCAATGTTAGTGTAAGTGTGGTGTAACACATTGTGTTGCACTTTCCAGTTATAATCATTACCAGCTAAAATGTGTATGCTACTTCCCATTAAGCGGTTTACCCATTTTTTACTAGAAAAGGATCCGTGATTGGCATCATGCATAACATTCATACCTACACCAGCCATACCAATACCTATAACCATAACAGATATAATTTGTAGCCAAGTTGGTAAGTCAACCGTTAATAACAATACTAAGGGACCTAGTAATAATGTAAACATTACTACTGTTTTAATATATAATTTCCAGTTACCTGTTTTTTTAATCTTGTTTTCTTTAAAATAATTATTAACACGTTTGTTAAGTGTTTTAAAAAATTTTGCAGAGTCTGTTCGAGAGAACGTTACTGTTTGTTTTGTCATCGTAATAGTATTCTTTTTTATCTTAACGAAAAAAATCGCTAAATAATATTTATTACAAAGATAATTAATTAAGCAAAACAGAACCTCCCTTTTTAGTGTTAAAATGCATATTTTTGCCAAAAATTATAAACGACTATGGAGCTGATTTTAAAGTATTTTCCTGATTTAACACCTTTACAAATAGAACAATTTACTAAGCTTGAAGCTTTGTATCAAGATTGGAACCTTAAAATAAATGTGGTTTCTAGAAAGGATATTGACGAGCTGTATTTACGTCACGTATTACACAGTTTAGCGATTGCTAAAATTGTTGATTTTAAAGCAGGAAGTTCTCTTATGGACGTTGGTACTGGTGGTGGTTTTCCTGGAATACCATTGGCTATATTGTATCCAGAATGCGAGTTTCATTTAGTAGACAGTATTAACAAAAAACTAAATGTGGTACGTGAAGTTATGGCGGGTCTTGAGCTTCAAAATGTAAAAGTAACACACTCTAGAGTTGAGGATATTAAAGAAACTTACGACTTTATTATTAGTCGTGCGGTTGCAGCAATGCCAACCTTTGTACATTGGATAAAAGGTAAAGTAGCTAAGGCACAACAAAACGATTTGAAAAATGGAATCCTATATTTAAAAGGTGGTGATTTAACGGAAGAGTTACAAAATTATCAAACCGCTAAGATTTTTGATATTTCAGATTTTTATGAAGAAGAATTTTTTGAAACTAAAAAAGTGGTGCATTTACCTATAAAGTGGAAAGCAAACTAATACATAAAAAAAGCCTCTCAAATATTTTGAGAGGCTTTTTTTATATCAGTAAGTTGGTTATTATAATCCAAACTCAGCTTTTACTTTATCTACGTAGTCTAGTTTTTCCCAAGTAAATAATTCAACATCTAAAGTGATGTCTCCTCCGTTTGGTCTTGAAAATGTTTTAGATACGGTTTCGTTTTTTCTACCCATATGTCCGTATGCAGCAGTTTCGCTGTACATTGGATTACGTAATTTTAAACGGTCTTCAATAGCTGATGGACGCATGTCAAATATCTTAGATATTTTTTGAGCAATTTCGCCATCTGTCATATTAAAAGGACATGTACCATAAGTATCAACAAAAATCCCCATTGGTTCTACTACACCAATAGCATAAGATACCTGTACTAAAACTTCGTCAGCAACACCTGCTGCAACTAGGTTTTTAGCAATATGTCTTGTCGCATAAGCAGCACTTCTATCTACCTTACTTGGATCTTTTCCTGAAAAAGCACCACCACCATGGGCTCCTTTTCCTCCGTAAGTATCAACAATAATCTTACGACCTGTTAATCCTGTATCTCCATGAGGTCCACCAATAACAAATTTTCCTGTTGGGTTAATATGGTATTTGATGTCGTCATTAAATAACGCTTGGATAGTTTCTGGTAATTTAGCAACTACCCTTGGTATTAATATCTCAACAATGTCTTTTCTAATTTTAGATAACATCACGTCATCTACAGCATCAAAATCGTCATGTTGTGTAGACACTACAATAGCTTCAATACGTTGTGGTGTATTATCATCACTATACTCAATAGTTACTTGACTTTTAGAGTCAGGTCTTAAGTAAGTGATGTCTTTGTTTTCACGACGTAACTCCGCTAATTCAATTAAAATTTTATGAGATAAGTCTAATGCTAAAGGCATAAAGTTTTCAGTTTCACGAGTAGCATAACCAAACATCATTCCTTGGTCACCTGCACCTTGCTCTTCTTTACTAGCTCTGTCAACACCACGATTAATGTCAGCTGACTGTTCATGTATTGCGCTAAACACACCACAAGAATTACCGTCAAACATATACTCACTTTTAGTATATCCAATCTTATTAATGGTATCTCTTGCTATTTTTTGTACGTCTAAATACGTGTTTGATTTAACCTCTCCAGCTAATACAACTTGACCTGTAGTTACTAAAGTTTCGCAAGCAACCTTACTGTCTTGGTCAAATGCTAAAAAATTATCTATTAAAGCATCACTAATTTGATCTGCTACTTTGTCTGGGTGTCCTTCAGACACACTCTCTGATGTAAATAAATACGCCATATTTGTTTTTTAAAATGTATATAATAGATTTGACGAAAGCGTCTAAGGAAGTTTACACTGCCTTTAGCATTTTTTAATGAGGTTGCAATCAGTCAAATCCGTCCTCTAAATTTATTGAGGTGCAAAAGTAGCAAAATAAAGTAAGTTATAAAGGTTACTAAAGTTAAAAATAGTTAATTGATCAATTCAAATTATTATTTCAGATTTAGTAAAAATCAAAAAACAGAGGTTAAATTATACATTTCGTATTAAGTAAACGATATAGTATTATAATTCGCAAAATCTTTGGCTAAAATTATATAGTAAACGATTGTTGCTTAACTTTATAAATTAAATAAACTTAAATAGCGTTATGTCTTTACAACCTAAATTAACACGTTTTAATCAAAATGTATTGTCAAAATATCAAATATACAATGGTATTTTTATGACGCTTCCTTTTGATACAATTACAAAAACAGGAGTCTTACTTCCTTTGTTTCATGAGACTTGTAAAAAAGGATTTGATAGTGGAGATAACCCTACCGTGATTGTCGATACTTTTTTTAAAAAATATCAAGCTAGACGTTCGGATTCATCCAAAATAGATTTATTATTTAGGTTTATTCAATATATAGAACGTCAAGTCGTGTTATTTGATGCTATTGAAGATGCAGCATTTCCTATTGTTAATAATATGGAAGGGATAGGTACGCTTCGTAGTTTAAAAGAGAGCGCTGCTGCGGAAGGGAAGCTAGATAAATTACGTCAGTATTTAGAAGAGTTTAAAGTACGTATTGTACTAACAGCGCATCCAACACAGTTTTATCCTGGAGCAGTTTTAGGTATTATTACGGATCTTACAGAAGCTATAAAGCAAAATGATTTATTAAGAATCAATGATTTATTGGCACAGTTAGGAAAAACACCATTTTTTAAACATGAAAAGCCAACGCCTTATGATGAAGCGGTTAGCTTGATATGGTATTTAGAAAATGTTTTTTATGAATCCTTCGGAACAATTTACGACTACATCCAGCAAAATATTTTTGATGGTCAGCATATAGATAACGAGATTATTAATATTGGATTTTGGCCAGGAGGAGATAGAGATGGTAACCCATTTGTAACGCCGGAAATAACAGTAAAAGTGGCAACAAGGTTACACGAAACTATTATTAAAAACTACCATAAAGATGTTAGGAAGTTAAAGCGTAAACTAACTTTTCAAGGTGTTGAGGAGCGTATTTCTAAAATCGAAACTGAGTTATATAAAAAGATTCTTAACGAAAAATCGACTTTAACTTTAGACGGTTTTGTTTCAGAATTAAAAGAAATCAAGCAAATCATTATTGACAAGCATCAGTCGCTATATGTTACTGAGATTACTAGTTTGTTAAACAAATTACATCTGTTTGGATTTCATTTTTCAAGTTTAGATATACGTCAAGATAGTAGAGTACATCACTCCATATTTACGTCTATGATAAATAGTATGATAGAAAATGGAAGTAAAGATATACCTGCTAATTATCATGATTTATCAGAGAAAGAGCAAGTAAAACTACTATCTGAGGTAAAAGGTACAGTAGACTTGTCTTTAATTAAAGACGAAGAAACGCTTAAAGCACTTAATACCATAAAGGCTTTAAAGTCCATCCAAGAGACTAATGGAGAGTTGGCAGCAAACCGATATATTATAAGTAATAATCAAACAACGTTGCATGTTATGCAGTTATTTGCTATGCTAAAATTGGTTGCTTTTCAAGATGATTTAACCGTAGATGTCGGTCCGCTTTTTGAAACTATTACAGATTTAGAAAATGCACATCTAGTTATGGAAGAGTTGTATACTAATCCTGCTTATGCCAAACATTTAAAAGCTAGAGGAAATAAACAAACCATTATGCTAGGGTTTAGTGATGGAACTAAAGATGGTGGGTATTTAATGGCTAACTGGGCTATTTATAAAGCTAAAGAGCGTTTGACTGCTATTTCTAGAAAATATGATATTACAGTAATATTTTTTGATGGTCGTGGTGGACCGCCAGCAAGAGGTGGAGGTAAAACACATAATTTTTATGCATCTTTAGGACCAACTATTGAGGATAAAGAAGTGCAATTAACTATTCAAGGACAGACTATTAGTTCTAATTTTGGAACGTTAGATTCGTCACAATATAATTTAGAGCAATTAATCAGTTCTGGTATTTACAATAGTTTAAGCGATACGGATTTGCGTATGTTACCAGAAAATAGAGTGGTGATGGATAATTTAGCAAAACTGAGTTACCAAGCTTATGTAGATTTTAAAAACCATCCCAAGTTTATATCATATTTAGAACATATGAGTACTTTAAAGTACTATGCTAAAACTAATATTGGAAGTAGACCATCCAAACGTGGTAAAGCAGAAGGTTTGGTGTTTGAAGATTTAAGAGCCATACCATTTGTAGGATCTTGGAGTCAATTAAAACAGAATGTACCAGGGTTTTTTGGTGTTGGTACTGCTTTAAAGCATTATGAAGATGCAGGCGAATTTGAAAAAGCGCAAAACTTATTTAAAACGTCTAGTTTCTTTAAAACACTAATAGAAAATAGTATGATGTCTTTATCAAAGTCGTTTTTTGATTTGACTAAATACATGAGTGATGATCCAGAATATGGTGCTTTTTGGAATGTTATCCATACGGAATACGTTACTACAAAACGCTTAATTTTAAAGCTTACGGGTTACACGGAGTTAATGGAGGAAGAACCATCAGGGAAAGCGTCTATTAAGGTCAGAGAATCTATTGTATTGCCACTTCTAACTATTCAGCAATTTGCTTTAAAACAAATTCAAGAATTAGAAAAAGTAGAAGTAAAAGACACAGCACTTATTGCAGTTTATGAAAAACTAGTAACACGATCGTTGTTTGGAAATATAAACGCGAGTCGTAATTCGGCTTAAATTTCCTAAAAAATTATTTTTTTTACTAAGGGTGTATGGCAGGTTTGATCTTTTTCAAACTTGCCATACTTGTTTTTGTTAGTTTTTTATTCTGTTTAAATCGCATTATTAAGAATTATTTTCTGTTTAATTAATTATTTGTTAATTATTCGGAAAAATATTCTGTTTTGTTTGTTTGTAAACAATATATTTTGCAATATTTGTATTCACAAAGTTCAAAAACTTACTGAAATGTTATCAAGAAAGGTGGAGAGATAGACTCGCTGAAGCCTTAGCAACCCTTAGACTTACTAAGAAGGTGCTAAATTCTACTTAATTTTCGATTCATTAATCGAAACATTGGATAGATAACTCAAATCTAATTACCCATCTGTAATTAGTATTTTCTTTTTAACATTTTTCTATTATGTATGTCTCACAAAGAGACTTATTTGACTTTTGGTTTAATTTATTTAACTCGAAAAACTTAGAAAAATGAGTACACAAAAATTTGCAACACAAGCATTACACGCAGGTCACGACACAACAAAAACAGGAGGGACAAGAGCGGTTCCAATTTATCAAACAACATCATACGTTTTTGACGATTCTGATGATGCAGCAGGACGTTTTAACTTATCCGTCCCTGGGTTTATTTACACACGATTAAACAATCCTACAAACGATGTTTTAGAGCAACGTATTGCGGCGCTAGAAGGTGGTATTGCGGCAGTCGCAACAGCGTCAGGTACAGCAGCAATTTCTACAACATTATTAACGCTATTAAAAGCAGGAGATCATATTGTTGCCTCTAGTAGTTTGTACGGTGGGACTTATAACTTATTAAGTGTAACCTTACCAAGACACGGTATTACAACCACTTTTGTGGATCCGTCAGATCCAGAAAATTTTAGTAAAGCAGTACAAGAAAACACAAGAGCTGTATTTGTAGAGTCTTTAGGGAATCCAAAATTGGATGTATTAGATTTAGAAGCCATATCAAAACAAGCAAAAGCGCATAAAGTACCATTAATTGTAGATAATACAGTTGCGACACCTTACTTGTTAAATCCTATCGCGTATGGCGCAAACATCGTCATTCACTCCTTAACAAAGTATATTACAGGTAACGGGACTTCATTAGGAGGAATTATAGTAGATGCAGGAACATTTGATTGGACTAATGGAAAATTTCCAGAATTTACAGAACCTTCTGCAGGTTATCATGGTTTGGTTTATAGTGATGTTATTGGTGCAGCAGCATTTATAGCAAAAGTGAGAATTGAAGGTTTACGTGATTATGGTGGTGCATTAAGCCCTTTTAATGCGTTTCAGATTATTCAAGGATTAGAAACTTTAGAACTAAGGATTTTAAAGCATTCTCAAAATGCATTAGAATTGGCAAAATGGTTACAAGAACAACCAGAGGTAACTTGGGTAAACTATCCAGGATTACAAACTAGTAAATACAATGCTTTAGCTAAAAAGTATTTGCCAAAAGGACAAAGTGGTGTTGTAACGTTTGGAGTTGATGGTGGTTTTGAATCTGCTAAAAAAATAGCTGATACTACTAAACTGTTTTCATTATTAGCAAATATTGGAGATACAAAATCATTAATTATTCATCCAGCAAGTACAACGCATCAACAACTTAGTGATGAGGCGCAACATGCTACAGGTGTTACAAAAGATTTAATTAGACTATCTGTGGGTATTGAGAATATTGACGATTTAAAAGCCGATTTAAAAGAAGCGTTTGCAGTAGTTAAAAAAACAGTTTTAGCATAAGTATAAAATAATTTTAGTTGTTTAACCCGAAATATAGTTTCACGCTTTTTAGTTGCCATTTTAAAGCGTGAAACCTATTTCTAACACAATACCATGAGTCAGTTAAAACACATAGATATACCTGATTTTGTTACTCAAAACGGAACAGTAACCAATATTAATTTGTCGTATCAAGTTTTTGGTAAGCCATTACATACGGCGCCCATTATTTTGGTTAATCATGCGTTAACTGGTAATAGTAATGTTACTGGAAGTGATGGTTGGTGGTCTGATTTAATTGGAGATAATAAGTGTATAGATACATTGCATTATACCATTTTGGCTTTTAATATTCCAGGTAATGGGTTTGATGCTAATCCCGCAAATCTGATTCATAATTATAAAGATTTTTCGGCACGTAATATAGCGCAGCTATTCGCCTTAGGCTTACAGCATTTATTAATAAATAAGTTGTTTGCTATTATTGGAGGTTCAGTAGGTGGTGGTATTGCTTGGGAGCTAGCTGTGTTAAAACCAGACTTAGCAACGCATATTATTCCTATAGCTACAGATTGGAAAGTAACAGATTGGTTAATTGCTAATTGCCATATTCAAGATGCTATTTTAAATAATTCAAGCAAGCCTTTAGAGGATGCAAGGATGCATGCTATGACTTTATATCGTACACCAGAGTCGTTATCCAAAAAATTTGATCGTAATCAAAACTCAGAATCCCTTTTTAAGGTGGAAAGTTGGCTTAATTATCATGGAGACAACCTAAATAAGCGATTTAATTTATCTGCCTATAAATTAATGAACCAAGTTTTAAAAACTATAGACATAACCAGAAACAGACTAGCTTTTAAGGAGGTTGCTTCTAGAATTAGTGGGACGGTACATATCATAACTATTAATAGTGATTTGTTTTTTAAGGCTGAAGAAAACTGGGAAACGTTTATTGACCTAAAATCTGTAAAACAAAATGTGACTATTGGCGAAATAAAATCCATACATGGTCACGATGCTTTTTTAATCGAATTTGAGCAATTATCAAAATTATTAACACCCGTGTTTAAAATTGAAAACACAAGCGATGCTGTATTAAAAAAAGCAATATAAATATGAAACACCATTTTGAAACCGAAGCTATTAGAACACAGACGGAGCGCAGTCAGTATTTAGAGCATTCTACGCCATTATATTTAACGTCTAGTTATGTTTTTGAAGATGCTGAGGATATGCGCGCTTCTTTTGCAGATCAGAAAGTGCGTAATATTTACAGTCGCTATTCTAACCCAAATACATCGGAATTTATAGATAAAATATGTAAAATGGAAGGCGCGGAAAATGGTTATGCATTTGCTTCAGGTATGTCTGCTGTGTTTTCTACCTTGGCAGCGTTACTAAATGCAGGAGATCATATACTGTCTTGCAGAAGTGTTTTTGGTTCTACTCAAACCATGTTTAAAAATATTTTGCCTAAATGGAATATTAGCACTAGTTATTTTAAAATAGATGAAATTGAAAGCATAGAACGTTTAATTCAACCTAATACAAAAATTATTTATGCCGAAAGTCCAACAAATCCAGCGGTAGATATTTTGGATTTAGAAGCTTTAGGAAGCATTGCCAAAAAGCACAACCTTATTTTAATTATTGATAACTGTTTTGCGACACCTTATTTACAGCAACCAATACAATTTGGAGCAGATTTAGTAATTCACTCTGCTACAAAATTAATAGATGGTCAAGGTCGTGTGTTGGGCGGTATAACTGTTGGTAATGCTAAGTTAATTAAGCAAGTGTATTTGTTTTCAAGAAACACAGGACCAGCATTATCACCATTTAATGCTTGGGTGTTATCTAAAAGTTTAGAGACGTTAGCAGTAAGATTGGACAGACATTGTGATAATGCTTTAAAAGTAGCCGTGTTTTTAGAAAGTCACAATAAAGTAAATCTTGTAAAATATCCCTTTTTAAAATCACACCCGCAGCATCAGTTGGCTAAAAAGCAAATGAAAGCAGGTGGAAGTGTTGTTGCATTTGAAGTTAAAGGCGGTATTGATGCAGGACGACAGTTTTTAAACAGTATAAAACTATTGTCATTGTCAGCAAATTTAGGTGATACCAGAACTATAGTTACACACCCAGCATCGACCACACATGCAAAATTAACAGAAGAGGAAAGACTGCAAACAGGTATAACCGGTGGTTTGGTACGTATTTCAGTAGGGTTGGAGCACCCTGAAGATATTATTAACGATTTAAAACAAGCTTTAGCTTTTTAAAATAAAACATATAAATTATGAGTAGTAACCCAGAATTTAAACACATCCAAGAATACTTAGACAAAGGTGCTGTAATATTAGATGTCAGAACTGAAGTAGAATATAATGAAGGTCATGTTAAGCAGTCCTTGCATATTGTTTTGGATGATTTAGAAGACGAAATTGAGCATGTAAAAGCACTGCAAAAACCCATTATTACATGTTGCAGAAGTGGTGCAAGAAGCGAAAGGGCTAAAGATCTTTTGGCGGATTATGGGGTAGATGTCATTAATGGTGGTCCTTGGCAAAACGTTCAATCTTATCTTTAAAATATAGGGTATGGCAGATATTTATAAAGAAATACAGAAACGAATTTTAGTCTTAGATGGCGCGATGGGAACTATGTTACAACGTTATAATTTTTCTGAAGAAGATTTTAGAGGAGAACGTTTTAAGGATTATCCGTCTTCCTTAAAAGGAAATAATGATTTGCTGTCATTAACACAACCTAATGCTATCGCAGATATACACCGTAAGTATTTTGAAGCGGGAGCGGATATAGTAGAAACCAATACATTTTCTGGTACAACAATAGCTATGGCGGATTATGATATGGAAAATTTAGTCTATGAACTTAATTATGAGTCTGCTGTAATTGCTAAATATGTCGCAACGGAGTTCACTAATAAAAACCCAGATAAACCACGTTTTGTTGCAGGTAGTATTGGTCCAACAAATCGTACAGCAAGTTTAAGCCCTGATGTTAATAGACCAGAATATCGTGCGGTAACTTTTGATCAATTACGGGTGGCTTACAAACAACAAGTAGAAGCTTTAATTGATGGCGGTGTAGATTTGCTTTTAGTCGAAACTATTTTTGATACTCTAAATGCTAAAGCGGCATTATTTGCTATAGAAGAAGTCAAGGAAGATCGCAATATAGATATTCCAATTATGGTGTCTGGTACTATAACAGACGCTTCTGGGCGCACATTATCAGGACAAACAGTAGAAGCTTTTTTGGCTTCGGTATCTCATATTCCGTTGTTAAGTGTTGGTTTTAATTGCGCACTTGGAGCAGAACAGTTGCAACCTTATTTAAAGCGGTTGTCTAATCAAACCGAGTTTTATACATCGGCACATCCAAATGCAGGATTACCCAATGCTTTTGGCGAGTATGATCAAACACCCAAACAGATGCAGGCTTTAATTGAAGCATACTTAAAAGACGGTCTAATTAATATTATTGGCGGTTGCTGTGGTACAAATCCAGAACATATTAACGCCATTGCTGAGGTTTCTAAAAACTATAAACCAAGGCAAACAGATGTTGCTGTTTAATATAATCAAGTTGACATTTTTACTTCTGATAAAATAGTTTAAACACACCTGTAAATTATCGCTTTCGCGGAAACTAAACATGAAAAAAAGCACCAATAAATATTTAACACTTTCTGGGTTAGAACCCTTAATTGTAACGCCGGAAAGTAATTTTATAAACGTAGGAGAACGTACTAATGTTACTGGGTCTCGTAAGTTTTTAAGATTAATTAAAGAAGAAAAATATAACGAAGCTTTAGAGGTTGCAAGAGACCAAGTAGATGGTGGCGCGCAAATTTTAGATGTCAACATGGACGAAGGGATGTTGGATGGGGTTTATGCCATGACCACCTTTTTAAACCTGATTGCTTCAGAACCTGATATTTCCAGAATCCCTATAATGATTGATAGCTCTAAATGGGAAATTATTGAAGCCGGCTTAAAGGTGGTCCAGGGTAAATCAGTTGTTAATTCTATAAGTTTAAAAGAAGGTGAAGCTAATTTTATACATCAGGCTAAATTAGTTAAACGTTATGGAGCAGCTGTAATTGTTATGGCTTTTGACGAAGATGGTCAGGCAGATACTTATGAGCGTAGAATTGAAATTTGTAAACGGTCTTACGACGTTTTAGTCAATACCGTGGGGTTTCCTCCGCAGGACATTATTTTTGATCCTAATATTTTTCCTGTAGCAACAGGAATGGAAGAACATAGAAAAAATGCATTAGATTTTTTTAATGCCACAAAATGGATTCGAGAAAATTTACCTTATGCTAATGTGTCTGGAGGTGTTAGTAATGTGTCGTTTTCTTTTAGAGGAAACAATACAGTGCGCGAAGCCATGCATTCTTCATTTTTATATCACGCCATTAAAAATGGGATGAATATGGGAATTGTAAATCCAACGATGCTTGAGATTTATGACGAAATTGATAAAGCCTTGTTACAGTGTGTGGAAGATGTTTTGTTTGATAGACGTGACGATGCTACAGAGCGCTTATTGGATTATGCAGAAACGGTTAAAGATAATTATAAAGCAGCCGATGTGGCTGTTCAGGAATGGAGAAGCGAACCACTTCAAAAACGAATTACACATGCGTTAGTTAAAGGGATTGATGCCTTTATTATTGAAGATGTTGAAGAAGCAAGGCTAATTGCTAAAAGACCAATTGAAGTTATTGAAGGTAATTTAATGATTGGAATGAGTGTTGTTGGAGATTTGTTTGGTAGCGGAAAAATGTTTTTACCACAAGTTGTAAAATCGGCTAGAGTAATGAAAAAAGCAGTTGCTTATTTGCAACCTTTTATAGAAGCAGAAAAAGACGGAAAACAGGAGTTTGCTGGTAAAATTTTAATGGCAACGGTAAAAGGAGATGTGCACGATATTGGAAAAAATATAGTGAGTGTTGTTTTGGGTTGTAACAATTATGAGATTGTGGATCTAGGCGTTATGGTTCCGCCAGAAAAAATAATAGAAACTGCTATTAGAGAGCAAGTGGATATTATTGGTTTAAGTGGATTAATAACACCATCGTTGGATGAGATGGTTTATATCTCTAAAGAAATGGAGAAAAATAATTTAGATATTCCGTTAATTATTGGAGGTGCAACAACGTCCAAAGCGCATACTTCTGTTAAGATTGCACCACATTATAAAGATACCGTTGTGCATATTAATGATGCATCTAGAGCAGTAACTGTGGTTGGCGAGCTGTTAAACAAAAATAATGTTGTTTATAAAGAACAGATTAGAACGGAGTATGATAAGTTTAGAGAGCAGTTTTTAAATAGAACAAAACAAAAGGACTATATCACCATTGAAGACGCTAGGAAAAGAAAGTTTCCAATCGATTGGAATACCACCACTATTGTAAAACCTAAGCAATTGGGCATCGAGATCATTGAAGATTTTGATATTACTAAATTAGAGTCGTTTATAGATTGGTCCCCGTTTTTTAGAAGTTGGGATTTACATGGTAAATATCCTGATATTTTAACGGATACTATTGTTGGAGAACAAGCAACGGATTTGTTTGCTGATGCTCAAGAATTATTACAGAAAATTTTTGATCAAAAGTTATTAAAAGCTAAAGCTGTTTTTGGATTATTTCCTGCAAATACTGTAAACGATGATGATATTGAGGTTACTCTCAAAGGACGTGATGCTGAACTTGTTTCAGTATCTCATAATCAGGAGGACCAACTAACCTTCTTAACCTTACGTCAACAATTGAAGAAAAGAGACGGTGTGCCTAATCATGCATTAGCAGATTTTATTGCACCAAAAGACACCGGAATCCAAGATTATATGGGCGCTTTTTGTGTATCTACTGGATTTGGAACTGCAGCATTAGCTAAGCAGTTTGAGGATGATAACGATGACTATAATTCGATTATGATAAAAGCATTAGCTGATCGTTTAGCGGAGGCTTTCGCCGAATATTTGCATAAAGAAGTTAGAACCAACCATTGGGGGTATGCACAAGACGAAAGTCTTACTAATCAAGATTTGATTAAAGAAAATTATAAGGGCATTAGGCCAGCACCTGGCTATCCTGCTTGTCCAGATCATCTAGAAAAGCAAACCATTTGGAAGCTGTTAAAGGTTGAAGAAAATATTGGTGTGCAATTAACAGAGAGTCTAGCCATGTGGCCTGCAGCTAGTGTAAGTGGTTACTATTTTGGAAATCCAGAGGCTAAGTATTTTGGCTTAGGAAAAATAAAAGAAGATCAATTAAATGATTATGCAAAACGCAGAGGCATTAGTAAAGCAGAAGCAACCAAATGGCTAAACCCAAATTTAGCGGATTAGTGCGTTAGTGATTGAACGGTTTGTCTGAGCTCCTCGCAGAGAGCGAGTAGTGAAAGCGCGACCCTTGCGGTAACGCCAAAAAAAATAGTACTGAAATAATTTTAGGCACAAAATGAAAGTAACAGAACATATAAGTAGAGGTGAAGGGAAAACGCAATTTTCTTTCGAGATTTTACCACCTTTAAAAGGGCAACACATACAGAAGATTTTTGATAATATTGATCCATTAATGGCCTTTAATCCGCCTTTTATTGATGTGACGTATCACCGTGAGGAATATGTTTATAAGGATTTGGGTGATGGTTTGCTTAAAAAACAGGTGGTTAAAAAGCGTCCGGGCACGGTTGGTATTTGTGCTGCTATCCAGAATAAATATAATGTGGATGCTATTCCGCATATTTTATGTGGTGGTTTTACTAAAGAGGATACTGAGAATTTTTTGATTGATTTGGATTTTTTAAATATTGACAATGTTATGGCGTTACGTGGTGATGCGGTTAAAACCGAAACCTATTTTACGCCAGAAAAAGAGGGCCATGCCTATGCTAGTGATTTGGTAAAACAAATAGCAGCGCTTAATAAGGCTAATTATTTAGATGATCAATTACTTAATTGTAGTGCCACAGATTTTTGCGTTGGAGTTGGTGCGTATCCTGAAAAACATATGGAGGCACCGAGTTTGGATAGTGATATTCATTTTTTGAAAAAGAAGATTAAAAATGGCGCTGAATATGTGGTCACACAAATGTTTTTTGATAACGAAAAGTACTTTCAGTTTGTAGACAAATGTAGGAGTGAGGGGATTACGGTCCCGATTATCCCGGGATTAAAACCAATATCTACTTTAAAACAGTTAAATGTTATTCCGCATCGTTTTCATGTGGATTTACCAGAAGCGTTAATTAAAAGTATTATTAAATGTAAAACAAATGTTGAGGTTAGGCAGGTTGGTATTGAGTGGTGTATACAGCAATCTTTAGAGCTTAAAAAAGCAGGATTACCGATGCTACATTACTATTCGATGGGAAAAAGTGATAATATAAAAGCAATCGCAGAAGCTGTTTTTTAATAATAAAAAACGCTTACTTTTGTATCATGCTTTCTAAAAAAACAAAATACGGAATTAAGGCGCTTACTTTTCTAGCAAGACAGGATACACATGTGCCTGTTAGAATTGCTACAATATCTGAAAGCGAAAATATTTCTTTAAAATTTTTAGAAACGATTTTATTATCGCTTCGTAAAAGTGGTTTTTTAGGTTCTAAAAAAGGCAAAGGTGGTGGTTATTATTTATTGAAAAACCCAAAAGATATTCCTATGACGGAAGTTATGAGAGTCTTGGAAGGTCCAATAGCCATGGTGCCTTGCGTAAGTTTAAACTTTTACGAAAAATGTCAAGATTGTCCAGATGAGGATATTTGTGCAGTCAATAAAATTATGCTTAAAGTACGTGATAGTACATTAGAGATTTTTAGAAATACGACATTAGCGGATTTATCTAATTAGCAGATTCTCAATAATCACCCCTATTTTTTTAACTATTATTCTTGATTTATAACATATAAATTTATAGGTTTGCACTATTACCCTACTAAATCTATAGGGTAATAGTAAAATGTTGGAATGTAATGATAGAATTGGATATAAATAAAATAAATAAAGAATTAAGACATCAAACACCAGATCAAATTATTGAATGGGCTTTGGGGTTGTCAGATAATAGAATTGTGACTACAAGTTTTGGTGTCTATTCTGCTATTCTCTTAAGTAAAATGTCTAAGCACGATAAGGATATAAAAGTAATTTGGTGTGATACGTTATATAATCAACCAAGTACTTATGCTCATGCGGAAGATCTTATTAAAACCTACCAGTTGAATATAAAAAAGTATCAATCTGTTAAAAGTAAAGCGGAAATAGATGCTACAATTGGTGTGCCGAGTGTTGAGGATGATAACCACGAGGCGTTTTCTGAATTAGTTAAATTGGAACCATTTAGAAGAGCTTTAAAAGAAACTAATCCTGATTTGTGGTTTACTAATATTAGAGTGAGACAAACAGAATTAAGAAGTAAAAAAGATATTTTAAGTTACAGTAAAGATGGGATTTTAAAAATTAGTCCTTTTTATTGGTGTACTGATGCTGATTTGGACAATTACCTTATCAAGAATAATTTGCCAAAAAACAGTGACTATTTTGATCCTATAAAGGCTTTGCAAAATAGAGAGTGTGGTATCCATTTACAGTAGTTAAATAACTATAAATAAAATAATTTTATAAATCAATTCTAATTACCCTACAAAGTCTATAGGGATTATATATAAGATAATGCAAAGTTTTAGAACAGAAATTGAAAACCCTTTAGTACAAAAGGATATTGTTGAATTAGCCAATAAGATTGAGCTGTTTAATAACGGGAAAATTGATGAAGAAAAATTTAGAAGTTTACGTTTAGCACGTGGGGTTTACGGTCAGCGTCAGGAAGGCGTACAAATGATTAGAATAAAACTACCTTACGGGAAAGTGTTAAGTAACCAATTGCGTCGTATTGCCGAGGTGTCTGATGAGTATTCTAGAAGTAGGTTGCACATTACTACACGTCAAGACATCCAAATCCATTATGTAGATTTACAACGTACGCCAGAACTTTGGGCAGAATTAGAGCGTGATAATGTCACACTAAGGGAAGCTTGTGGTAATGCGGTAAGAAATGTAACAGCTAGTGAAACTGCAGGGATAGATCGTAACGAGCCTTTTGATGTGTCTCCTTATGCGGATGCTGTTTTTAAATTCTTTTTACGAAACCCAATCTGTCAAGAAATGGGACGTAAGTTTAAAGTGTCTTTTTCTGGTACAGATGAAGATACTGGTTTATCATACATGCACGATTTAGGATTTATTGCTAAGATTGAAAACGGTGTTAAAGGATTTAAAGTAATGCTTGGTGGTGGACTGGGGTCTCAGCCAAGACACGCAGATTTGTTTTATACCTTTTTAGCTTCAGACAAAATCATTCCATTAATGGAAGGTGTTTTAAGAGTTTTTGATCGTTATGGCGAACGTAAAAGTCGTGCGAAAGCAAGATTAAAATTCTTAATAAAAGATATTGGTTTAGAAGCGTTTAAAATTTTAGTTGAAGAAGAACAAAATGCAATAGAATTTAAGACGGTTACTATTGATGAAGCCAATTATTCAGCTTCAATACCGGTCTCAGTTAAAGCTCCGGTTATAACTATTGAGGATACTGAAACTTATAATTTATGGCAAGCGACTAATGTAATACCACAAAAGCAAAACGGTTATTTTGCTATTGGTATTAAAGTGTTATTAGGCGATTTTTACACAGATAAAGCAAGATTATTAGCAGATTTAGTGGAGCAGTATGCTGCTGGAGAAATCCGTTTATCATTAAGACAAAACATCTTAATTCCGTTTGTGAAAGCAGAGTTGCTTCCATTTTTTTATACTGAATTAAAAAAATTAGGGTTTACGGAAGCCGGTTATAATAAAGCTGTAGATATTACAGCTTGTCCTGGTACTGATACCTGTAATTTAGGTATTGCTAGTAGTACGGGAATAGCGGAAGAATTGGAACGTGTTATAAAAGCAGAATATCCTCAATACTTATCTAATCAAGATTTAGTGATTAAAATTAGTGGGTGTATGAATGCTTGTGGACAACACAATATGGCAAATATTGGTTTTCAAGGGATGTCTATTCGTACAAAAGATAAGCTGGTTGCTCCTGCATTACAAGTGCTTTTAGGTGGTGCAAATCTTGGAGATGGTAATGCTTATTTTGCAGATAAGGTTGTAAAAGTGCCAAGTAGAAGAGGTCCAGAAGCGTTGCGTCGTATTTTAAACGATTTTGAAGCTAATGCTAACGGGCTTGTGTTTTCTGAATATTATAAACAACAAGGCGAAAAGTATTTTTATCAATTACTTACAGATTTATCTGATGTTGACAACCTAACACAAGAAGATTTTATTGATTGGGGAACCGAAGAAGCTTATGTTAAAGCTATTGGTGTGGGAGAGTGTGCAGGTGTTGTTATTGATTTAATTGCAACATTGTTTCTTGAAAGTGATGAAAAAATTGCAGAAGCGCAACAATCCTTTAATGACAAAGTTTACTCGGGTGCTATCTACGAAGCGTACCGATCTATGGTTAATTCCGCGAAAGCGATATTAATTTCTGAAAACATAAAAACAAATACACAAGCTGGTATTGTAAGTCAGTTTGACGAGTTGTTTGTGGCCTCAAATAAAATAGACTTAGGAGTTTCTTTTTCAGATTTAATCTACCAAATAAAAGTGTTTCCTCCAACGGAAGCGTTTGCTTCTCGATATATCCAAAATGCAACGCAGTTTTTGGAGAAAGTAAGAACATTTAGAGAACAAGCAATCACAACCGTTTAATAATATTAAAATCACGTACTCATGATAAATCCAAGATTAACAGTTGTTGGCGCAGGGCCAGGAGATCCAGAATTAATTACATTAAAAGCAATAAAGGCTATACAGTCTGCCGATGTTATAATGTATGATGCTTTGGTTAATAAAGCACTATTGGAGTATGCTTCAAAAAAGGCAGAACTTATTTTTGTGGGTAAACGTAAAGGTTGTTATGCTTACCAGCAAAATCAAATTAACGAATTAATTGTGGTGCGCGCTTTAAGAGGTAATCATGTGGTTAGATTAAAAGGTGGAGATCCATTTATTTTTGGTCGTGGTGCAGAGGAGTTGGAATATGCTAAGGAATATGCAATTGAAGTAGCAGTGGTTTCTGGTATCTCTTCGTCTTCTGCAGTGCCAGCTTATCAAGGTATTCCGCTTACAAAGCGAAATGCTTCAGAAAGTTTTTGGGTAATTACAGGGACGACAAAATCTCACGAAATTTCGTCAGATATTGCATTAGCAGCACAATCTACAGCAACCGTGGTTGTATTAATGGGTATGGGGAAGCTGTCAGAAATTGTTTCCATTTTTACTTCGGAAGGTAAGGCAGATACAGCAATTGCGGTTATTCAGAATGGCACCCGAGAGGATGAAAAAGTAGGGATTGGTAAGATCAGTACTATTGAAGCTATTGTTGCAGAAAAGCAATTGTCGTCTCCAGCAATTATAATTATTGGAGAGGTGGTTAATCAACGTGTTAATTTAGATACGATGTACGAAAAAGCAAATCAAGCTAGTCGAATCAAGCAACGTGCAATCGCATAATAATTATGGAAAGAAATAATCTATATCCAGTATTTTTAAAAGTTAAAAACTTAGAAGTTTTGATTATTGGAGGCGGTTTTGTTGCTGAAGAAAAACTAACGTTTTTGTTAAAGTCAAGTCCAGATGCTAATGTTACTATGGTGTCTCCCATGTTTAGAGAAGGCACTATAAAAATAGCCGACACAGGAAATGTTACAAGGATAATTGATACGTATAACGATTCTTATTTAGAAGGTAAACATATGGTTGTTGCAACTACAGATTTACCCGAGGTTAATGTTCAGGTTTATAATGCTTGTCGCGCACAAAGTAAGTTAGTTAACGTGGCTGATAATCCGCCATATTGTGATTTTTATATGGGTGGTATTGTGACTAAAGGTAATGTAAAGGTTGCTATCTCTACCAACGGGAAGTCGCCAACCACAGCAAAGCGATTACGTCAGTTTTTTGAAGACGTGATACCAGAAAATATTGATGATTTAGTAAAAAATCTAAACGAATATAGAAAAACTATAAAAGGAGATTTTGAACAAAAAGTCGAAAAATTAAATGAATTTACTAAAGGCTTAGTAGAAAAAATAAAATAGTATGATTAAAACAGATATATTAATAATAGGAGCTGGACCAACAGGTTTATTTACCGTTTTTGAAGCGGGATTGTTAAAATTAAAGTGCCATTTAATTGATGCATTACCACAACCTGGAGGACAATGTTCTGAGTTATATCCTAAAAAACCAATTTATGATATTCCTGGTTTTCCAGAGATTTTGGCAGGAGATTTAACGGGTAATCTATTGGAGCAAGGTAAGCAGTTTGAGCCAGGGTTTACTTTAGGAGAACGTGCAGAAACAATAGATAAACAAGAGGATGGTAGTTTTATTGTAACTACAAATAAGGGGACAAAACACCATGCGCCAATTGTAGCTATCGCTGGTGGTTTAGGTAGTTTTGAACCAAGAAAACCTAAATTAGAAAATATAGAGCAGTACGAGGATAAAGGGGTTAATTATTTTATTAAAGATCCTGAAGTTTATAGAGATAAAAAAGTAATTATTGCTGGTGGTGGAGATTCTGCTTTAGATTGGGCAATCTTTTTAGCAGATGTCGCGTCAAGTGTTACTTTAGTACATAGACGAAATGAGTTTAGAGGGGCATTAGATTCTGTTGAAAAAGTTCAGGAATTAAAATTGTTAAATAAAATAAATTTAATCACGCCGGCTGAAGTTACTGCATTGCATGGAGATGATCATATTACGGGTATTACGGTTTCAAAGGATGGAGAAGCAACCACTTTGGATACTGATTATTTTATTCCGCTTTTTGGGCTATCGCCAAAATTAGGGCCAATTGGTAATTGGGGTCTAGAAATCGAAAAAAATGCGATAAAAGTAAACACGGTTGATTACCAAACTAATATAGATGGTATATTTGCTATAGGAGATGTTAATACCTACGAAGGTAAATTAAAGTTGATTTTATGTGGTTTTCATGAAGCAACATTAATGTGCCAATCGGCTTATAAAATATTAAATCCTGGCAAGAAATTTGTTTTAAAATATACAACTGTAAGTGGTGTAGATGGGTTTGATGGAACACGTAAGGAGTCTCCAAAAGCAGTGGTAAAAGCTATAGTTTGATAAACATGACGTTATTAATACTTTTAGCCAGTGCCCATTATTAATGTAGAGTAGTAGCTAAAAGTATTAAATAATATAGTATGCAAAAAGAATTGCAAATTCCATTTAGGTTTAAAGAAAAGGTAGAAGATTTAGCAAAAGAATTGTTTTATTGTGCTTTAGAAGTTTCAGATAATCAAGAACAGCTTTTAGAAGATTTAAAGGCAGACTTTTTTTATGTGTCAAAAGCACTAGATTGCGGTGTTTGTAATACAAAATGGGGGCAGTTTAAAACGGATATAAAAACCTTAAAATCTAAATTGCAATTAGATGCAGAAGCAGCTTATAATAGTGATCCTGCAGCAAAAAGTGTAAAAGAAGTGTACTTAGCGTATCCGGGATTTTATGCGATTGCCATGTATCGTATAAGTCATATATTATGGCTATTAGAAATCCCTATTTTACCAAGAATGATTTCGGAATATGCACATGGTATAACAGGTACAGATATTCATCCTGGAGCAACTATTGGAGCCTCATTTTTTATAGATCATGCAACGGGAGTTGTAATCGGAGAAACTGCTGTTATACATAATAATGTTATTATTTACCAAGGGGTAACTTTAGGTGGTATAACTGTAGAAAAAGCATTGAAAAACACAAAACGACATCCAACAATACATGATAACGTAACTATTTATGCTAATGCGACCATATTAGGTGGTGATGTTGTTATTGGAAAAGGGTGTATAATTGGTGCCAATGTTTGGATTACAAAGTCTATACCGGAGAATGCATTGGTTACTTACAAGTCAGATATAAAAATAACTAATAGATAAGTTATGAGTGTTTTAAAGCAAATAGGAAATACACCGTTAGTAGAGTCTACAAATTTAGTTTCTAAGCCTAACGTCAAATTATTTCTAAAACTAGAAGGTAATAACCCTGGCGGAAGTGTAAAAGACAGACCTGCTTATAATATGATTGCCGAAGCTGTAAAACGAGGTGACATAAAAAAAGGGGGACATATCGTAGAAGCTACAAGTGGTAATACAGGTATTGCACTAGCTTATGTTGCAAGTTTATTTGGGATTAATATCTCTTTGGTAATGCCAGAAAATGCAACAATAGAACGTGTTAAAACAATGCGTGCTTATGGTGCAGAGGTAGTATTGACAAGTGCAGATAAGGGAATAGAAGGTGCTAGAGATGTTGCTTTTAATATGAGAGACCAAAAAGGGTATTTATTATTAAATCAATTTGAAAATAATGACAATTGGAAAGCACATTATAAAACCACAGGGCCTGAAATTTGGAGAGATACCAACGGGACAATAACTCATTTTGTCTCAGCAATGGGAACCACAGGAACCATAATGGGTAACTCTACATATCTAAAAGAAAAAAACAGTAATATCCAGATTATTGGTGCACAACCAATGGATGGTTCTAGGATACCAGGAATAAGAAAATGGTCTCCAGATTACGTGCCAAGTATTTTTGATGCCTCTAAAGTTGATCAAATAGTAGAAGTTAGTCAGGACGAAGCTATTGCTATGACAAGACGTTTGGCAAAGGAAGAAGGTATTCTTGCAGGTATGAGTAGTGGTGGCTCTGTAGCGACTGCTTTAAAATTAATTGAAACCTTAGATGAAGGTGTTGTTGTTGCTATTATTTGTGACCGTGGCGATCGTTACTTGTCTTCAAGTTTATTCGAATAGTAATTCTGTAATAACTACGCTACACTTTATTTAAATTAGTTACTTTTGTGCCCTAACTTTCAGTATTTAAATGAAGTATTATTTTAGTTGTTTACTCTTGATTTTTGGAGTGTTTGCTTTGGCTCAAGAAGAAAAAAATCCGTTTACATTAGATCTTAACCTTTTTTATGGAAACATAGCGGAGCATAATAGTGATATTTCACATTTAATAAAAGGGCATCCTACAGGATTTATTTTAAGTTATAATCAAAAAACATTTGGTAAAAAAACTTGGGAAAGTAGATTTAACTACCCAGATTATGGGGCTTCAGTTATTTATCAAGATTTAAAAAACGAAACTTTAGGAAATAATTTTGGTGTTTATGCGCACTATAATTTTTACTTTTTCAATCGTAACTTAATGTTTAGGATTGGTCAGGGTTTAGCATATAATACTAATCCATATGACAAAGTAGATAATTACCGTAACAACGCTTTTGGTACAGCCATATTAAGTAGTACTTATTTAATGCTTAATTATAAAAAGGAAAACCTATTTAAAGGTTTTGGGTTGCAAACGGGTTTGACTTTAATACATTATTCCAATGCTAACGTAAAGGCACCTAACAGTTCTATAAATAGTATCGCTTTTAATTTAGGAGTAAATTATATTTTTGATTCAGAAAACACCACGGAATTTATCGAGCATGTAGACGAAGCATTTACAGAGAAAGTAAAGTATAACTTTGCTTTAAGAACAGGAGTTAACGAGAGCGATATTATTAATTCGGGGCAGTATGCATTTTATGTGGTTTCTGCTTATGCGGATAAACGTTTAAATCATAAAAGTGCGATTCAAGCAGGTACAGATGTATTTTTCTCTAATTTTTTGAAAACTCATATTAGATATAAATCTGTTGCTTTTCCGGAAGATAATGTGTCAGGAGATGAGGATTATAAACGAGTTGGAGTATTTGTAGGACACGAATTGTTTATTAGTAAAACATCATTAATAACCCAGTTAGGTTACTATGTGTATTATCCTTTTGATTTTGAAGGACGTGTTTATAATAGAATAGGTTTAAAACGTTATTTTGGAAATAAAATGTACGGTGCATTAACCTTAAAGTCACATGGTGCAAAAGCAGAGGCAGTTGAATTTGGAATTGGAATACGTCTGTAATTTGTTATTTCGCGCTTGACGCGGAAACTTTTTAAAATTTAAAACATACCGCTTACGCGGAAATTATATGAAAAAAATATTACTTATTTTAACTACAGTTTTTCTGTTAGGGTGCAATTCGGAAAATGCTCCAGATTGTTTTCAAAGTGCAGGAGATATCATTCAGCAGGACATTGAAGTTGATTTGTTTACTAAAATATTAGTTTACCAAAATGTAGAGTTGTTTGTTGAACAAGGATTAACTCAAAAGGTGGTTTTAGAAACAGGCGAAAACTTGCTGAATGACACACAAGTTTATGTTGAGAATGGACAATTAATTTTAAAAGATAACAACGGATGTAATTTGACAAGAGATTACGGTGTTACTAAAGTTTATGTTACGACACCAAATCTAATTGAAATAAGAAATAGCAGTGCTTTTGATGTAAATAGTATTGGTATGCTAAACTTCCCTGAATTAAGGTTGTTGTCAGAAGATTATAATGGAGAATACTATAATGTGGGTAATTTTAATTTAGAAGTTACTTGTACTAATTTATCAGTGGTAATTAATAATGTAACTACAAATATCATTTCTGGAACGACTGAAAATTTAAATATAAATCACGCATCTGGAGATGGTCGTTTTGAAGGTCGTAATTTAATAGCACAAAATGTTACCATTTACCACAGAGGAAGTAATGATATTATAGTTAATCCTCAGGTTAGCTTAATAGCTAATTTGGTTAGTACAGGAGATGTTATAGCTGTAAATACACCATCAACAGTTACAAAATCAGAACTATTTGATGGACGAGTAATTTTTGAGTAACTTAACTAGTTAGCTCTTGAAATAAAGTTTCTAAACTCGCGTTTTTCTGATTAAGCTGAAGAATCTTAAGTTCGTTATCATGTGCAAAATCAAACACGTTACTGCGCATATCTTCAGAGGTTTCAAAAGTGATTTCGTAAATAAAATCATGTGTATTTTTCACCTTTTTAGCATTTGGTAATCTAAGTAAAAAAGCATCTTCTACTCTGTAGTCAAACTCGACAACAACAATTTGTGCTTGTCCATCGCGTAAGTCTTTTAGTTTTTTATTGGCAACAATTTCACCTTTATTAATAATAATCACACGATCACACATAGCTTCTACTTCTTGCATAATATGTGTTGATAAAAATACAGTTTTGTCTTTTCCTAAATTTTTAATTAGGTTTCTGATATCAATTAATTGATTTGGATCTAAGCCGGTTGTGGGTTCGTCTAAAATTAAAACCTCTGGATTGTGCAGTAAAGCATTTGCTAGGCCAACACGTTGTCTGTATCCTTTACTTAGTTGTCCAATAGTTTTATGTGCTTCTGGTGTTAATCCTGTTAATTTAATAACCTCTTCAATACGTGTTTTGTCAACATTATAGACGCTGGCATTAAAGCTTAGGTACTCTCGTACATATTGTTCTAAATACAAAGGATTATGCTCAGGTAAATAGCCTACACTTTTCTGTACGTTTTTGGTGTCTGTTAAAATATCGTGGCCATTAACAGCCGCTTCACCTTCGGTAGGACTAATATATGTGGTTAAAATCTTCATCATTGTAGACTTTCCGGCACCATTAGGCCCTAAAAAACCAACAATTTCGGGACGATCGATTTCAAAAGAAATATTATTTAAAGCTTTCTGTGAGCCGTAAACTTTAGTGATGTTTTCAACTTTAATAGACATACTTGTAATGTTTACTCAAAAATAGACATTCTGTAATTTAAACCACACATTATTAATAAATCTTTAAATCTTTACTAAAAAGCACAAAAATAGATGCTTAGTGTTTTGTTATATCATTTTATTATTTACTTTAGCAGTATTATTACAAACATGAGCACAATAAACACTACATATTTCAGCTGGTATTATTTCTTTTTTAACAAAAGGAACGAGACACTGTATATGTAATTTTACAACATATATTTTTTAAAAAGTCTCGATATATATCGAGACTTTTTTTGTTTTTATAGGTCATGATTGTGTAAAAAAAGAATGAGGTAAATCAGTAAATAAATAATAATTTGATAAAATCAGTAGCCATACAAGGTATAAAAGGATCGTTTCATCACATTGTGTCTCAAAATTATTTTAAGACTCCTGTTAGTATAGCGCCATTTATGTCTTTTGATCAAACGGTAGATAGTGTTCTTAAAAAGGAGACGGATGCAGCTATAATGGCTATTGAGAATTCAATTGCAGGTTCTATTATTCCTAATTACGCATTAATAGATGCTAATAATTTGCACATTGTTGGCGAGTATTATTTGGATATTCAGCATAATTTAATGGCGCTTCCCAATCAAAAGATAGAGGACATTACAGAAGTGTATTCTCATCCTATGGCGTTGTTACAATGTAAAGCCTTTTTTAAACAATATCCTCATATTAAACTTATAGAAGATAAGGATACTGCTGAGGTTGCGGAGCGTATCCATAAAAAACAATTAAAAAATACTGGGGCTATTGCTAGTGCTTTAGCTGCAGAGATATTTGAGTTAGATATTTTAGCAAAAAGTATTCAGACGATTAAGCATAACGAAACCCGTTTTGTTATTGTAAAAGAAGATAATTCTGAAATCGCTGAAGCGGAAATAAATAAAGCATCTATCAAATTTGAATTAGATCATAAAAGAGGAAGTTTAGCAACCATTTTGAATGTTATGAGTGATTGCAAATTAAACTTAACAAAAATACAGTCTTTACCAATAATTGAAACTCCTTGGAAATATGCCTTTTTTGTAGATGTTACATTTCAGGATTATCAAGATTTTAAAAAAGCCAAATCTATAATGGATATTATGGCCACACATTTTAAGGTTATTGGTCAATATAAAAATGCGAAAATATAATGAAAGTAGCTAATAGATTACATAGTGTAGAGGAATACTACTTTTCTAAAAAATTAAAGGAGGTCAATGCTTTAAAAGCAGCAGGAAAACCTATCATTAATTTAGGAATTGGAAGCCCAGATTTACAACCATCAAAACAAGTTGTTGCAGCGTTAACAGCAGGTTTGTTAGATGCTAATGCGCATAAGTATCAAAGTTATCAAGGCTTACCAGAGTTTAGGCAAGCTATTGCGGATTTTTATAAAGCACATTATAACGTATCAATTAATCCAGATGCAGAAGTGTTACCATTAATGGGAAGCAAAGAGGGAATTATGCATATATCTATGGCTTTTTTAAATGAAGGTGATAGCGTATTAATTCCTAATCCAGGATATCCAACGTATGCAGCTGTGACTAAATTAGTGCAAGCTAATCCTATCACTTATAATTTAGATCAAAGCAATAATTGGTTGCCTAATTTAGAGGAGATTGAAACCTTAGATTTAAGTAACGTTAAGATTATGTGGACCAGTTATCCGCATATGCCAACAGGTGCTAAAGCGTCTAAAACGGATTTGAAAAAGTTAGTCGATTTTGCTAAAAAGCATGATATTTTACTAGTAAATGATAATCCTTATAGTTTTATTTTAAATAATAATCCATTAAGTATTTTAAATGTTGAAGGTGCAAAGGATGTTTGTTTGGAGCTAAATTCTCTAAGTAAAACTTTTAATATGGCTGGTTGGAGAATTGGAATGGTTTTAGGAAGTCCAGAACATATAAATGCAATTTTAAAAGTAAAAAGTAATATGGATTCTGGTATGTTTTACGGGATTCAAAAAGGAGCAATAGCTGCATTAAATAGTCCGCAAGAGTGGTTTGATAGTTTAAATACGGTATACACAACACGTCGTGAATTAGTTTGGCAGTTAGCAGATAAATTAAACTGTACCTATGATAAAGAAGCTTCAGGTTTATTTGTTTGGGCAAAAGCACCAGAAGGTTACAAATCAGAAACATTTATAGATACTTTGTTACACGATAAAAGTCTATTTATAACACCAGGGACAGTTTTTGGAACACAAGGCGAAGGGTATGTAAGATTTTCGTTATGTGCAACAGTAGAACAAATAGAAGAAGCAATAGCAAGAGTATGATACAAAATATATACATAATTGGTGTTGGATTAATTGGCGGTAGCTTGGCTTTGGACATAAAAAATAAACGTCCTGAAGTTAAAGTTTATGGTATTGATAAATCCGAAGACCACATAAATCAAGCTTTAGAGCTTGGTGTTATTGATCATAAAGCCACTTTTGAAGATTTAGATAAGGCAGATTTAGTAGTATTAGCTATTCCTGTGGATGCTTCTGTTAGTGTTTTGCCCGATGTGCTTGATAAAATATCAGATTTTACGTTAGTTGCTGATGTTGGTTCGACTAAGTCTGATATCTGCAAAGTGGTAGCGAACCATCCAAGACGACGCAATTTTTTAGCAATGCATCCTATTGCAGGAACTGAGTTTTCAGGACCAAAAGCAGCAATCAGAGATTTGTTTAATCAAAAGACAAATATTATTTGCGAAGTAGAAAAAACAGCCTTCAAGCTACAAGAAAAAGCAGTCGGTTTGTTTACGGAAATAGGAATGCGTATGCGTTATATGAATCCAGAATCTCATGATAAACATATTGCTTATGTGTCGCATTTATCACATATTAGTGCATTTATGTTAGGGAAAACGGTCATTGAAAAAGAAAAAAACGAGCGTGATATTTTTGATATGGCGGGTTCGGGATTTGAAAGTACAGTAAGATTAGCAAAAAGTAGTCCCGCTATGTGGACTCCTATTTTTAAACAGAATAAAACTAATGTAGTCGAAACATTAGAGGATTACATCGCTAATTTAACACAGTTTAAAAACCTTATAGAAAACGATGATTTTGAAGGTGTCTTTAACGAAATGAAAGACACCAATTACATCAAACAAATATTAAACGGAATACAATAAATAGTAACATTCTATAAAATTTTATAGGATTAGATAAGAAGATTATGGAAAACAAAAAAGAAATGAGAAACTGGTTGGATGACATGAAGTTAGATCATCCATTAGTAATCGCTGGACCATGTAGTGCAGAGACAGAAGAGCAAGTATTAAAAATAGCGCACGAGCTAAAAGATACGGATGTTAGCTATTTTAGAGCAGGTATATGGAAACCACGTACTAGACCAGGAATGTTTGAAGGTGTTGGTGCTTTAGGTTTGAATTGGCTTAAAAAAGTAAAAGAAGAAACAGGTATGAAAACCTGTACAGAAGTTGCTAATGCGGCACACGTAAAATTAGCTATAGAAAATGATGTTGACTTACTTTGGATTGGAGCACGATCTACAGTTAGTCCATTTATCATGCAAGAATTAGCAGATGCATTGGCAGGAACAGATAAAATTGTATTAGTTAAAAATCCAGTAAATCCAGATTTAGCCTTATGGTTAGGTGGTATTGAAAGATTATATACTGCGGGTATTAAAAACTTAGGAGCAATCCATAGAGGGTTTTCTACTTACGAAAAAACGAAGTATAGAAACATTCCAGAATGGCAAATTGCTATTGAGTTTCAAAACAGATTTCCAGATTTACCATTAATAAACGATCCATCGCATATTACTGGAAAACGTGATATGGTTTTTGATGTTTCTCAAACTGCATTAGATTTAAATTTTGATGGTTTAATGATTGAAACTCATACAGATCCTGATAATGCATGGAGTGATGCGGCACAGCAAGTAACACCTGCATCTTTAATTCAAATGATGGTAGATTTAAAGATTAGAAAAGAATCTGATCCAGAAGCAGAATACAATCAGGAATTAACTAACCTAAGAGCGCAAATTGATGTTGTGGATAATCAGATTATCGAAGCTTTAGGTAAACGTATGAAAATTGCTGATGGAATAGGAGGTCTTAAAAAACAGAAAAACGTTGCAGTTTTACAAAGTAAACGTTGGAACGAGATTTTAGGAAAAATGGTTTTAGAAGGTGAGTCTAAAGGTCTAAGTGAAGAGTTTATCTTAAAAATGTTTAAGGCTATTCATCAAGAGTCTATTAATCATCAAGAAAAAATTATAAAAGGATAATTTTAGTTTTGAATATAAAAAAAAAGCCTCTTAAATTTAAGAGGCTTTTTTGTGTTTTAAAGTGTTCGTTTAAACGTATATCTTGTAATAAAAATACCTTTACCATCACCTTTTCCTCCTTCACTTTCAACACCAGTATTAATAAAGGCTAATTCCCATCCTTGGGCAACCATGTCGTTAACTTTTGAAGTCATAACAGCATCGTTAGCAGCTATATTTTGAAATCTAATTCCACCTAAATTATAAAAGTTTAATAGCTTAGTTTCGTCATAATTTTTAACTCTGATTTCACTTCTTTTAGATTTGTTTTTTTCATCAGAATCTTTATCGTCAGAGCGCACAGTTGTATATTCTTTGTAATCTTTAGTCTCATTTGCAGATATCATTCTAGAACGACCTAAGCCATTAGGTACTATAGATTCTACAACAGTTACAACTTTATACTCTACCTGAACTCTATTGTCAGATTTAGTAATAAAAGAGAAAGAAATAAAGCCAACTATGGCTAAAGCGATAAATAAATAGTTTTTTTTCATAATATGTGTTTAGATTAAGATACGAAGTTAATAAAAAAAATAAACAGACCAAGGATGCCATTTGATACTGATTTTTGTTGGTTGAGACCATAATAATTTTCATATTTGTAATAATGACAGGACGCGTATATAAATCTACAGGAAGCTGGTACACAGTAAAGACCGAATTAGGTCAAACTTACGAGTGCAGAATAAAAGGTAAGTTTAGACTTAAAGGTATTAAAAGTACAAATCCAATTGCGGTTGGAGATTTTGTAGACTTTGAATTGGATACAAAATCAGATAAAGAAACAGGGGTTATTGACAAAATTCACGATAGACAAAACTATATTGTGCGTAAGTCTGTAAACCTGTCTAAGCAAACGCATATAATTGCTTCAAATATTGATTTAGTCTTTTTATTGGTCACGATAGACAATCCACCAACATTTACAAGTTTTATTGATCGCTTTTTAGTTACTGCGGAAGCTTATGATATAAAAGCAGTTTTGTTATTTAATAAAATTGATACTTATGATCAAGATACTTTGGATGAGGTTAGATACCTGGCTCATGTATACAGACATATTGGTTATGAGTGTATTGGTATTTCGGCGAAGACCGGAAAAAATCTAGACCAAGTTAAGGCGCTAATGGAGGGCAAGGTTAGTATGTTTACAGGACATTCTGGTGTTGGAAAATCTACATTAGTTAATGCAATAGAGCCTACTTTGGATCTAAAAACAAAAGCAATATCATCACAACATATGCAAGGTCAACACACCACAACATTTGCAGAGATGTTTGATTTAAGTTTTGATGCACGAATTATTGACACGCCCGGTATAAAAGGGTTTGGAATAGTCGATATGGAAAAGGAAGAAATTGGAGATTATTATCCCGAATTTTTTGCTTTAAAACAAGACTGTAAATTTAATAACTGTTTGCATATAGAAGAACCTAAATGTGCGGTTAAAGAGGCATTAGAAAAAGATGAAATTGCAGCATCACGATACAAAAGTTATGTGCAACTTATTGAAGGGGATGATGAACATTACAGAACCGATATTTGGGAAAAAGAATAAATGAAAGCAGTTATCCAGCGTGTTAGTAAAGCTAGCGTTACCATTGAAGATAAAAAGGTAGCTAATATTGATATTGGATTACTGGTTTTACTTGGTATTGTTGCAGAGGATACGGAAGAAGACATTAAATGGTTGGTCAATAAAATTGCTAATTGTCGTATTTTTAATGATGATAATCAAGTCATGAATTTATCGCTTATAGACTCCAAAGGTGATATTATTGTTGTTAGTCAATTTACACTACACGCAAGCACAAAAAAAGGTAACAGGCCAAGTTATATAAAAGCAGCAAGACCTGATGTGGCAATACCATTGTATGAGGCGTTTGTTAAATCAATACAATTAGTTTTAGGGAAGCCCGTTCAAACCGGTCAATTTGGTGCAGACATGAAAGTCGAACTGGTAAATGACGGTCCAGTGACAATAATTATGGACTCTAAAAATAAAGCGTAATCTTCTGATTTTTCATGCATAGTTCCTGTTTTTGTTGAATAAATTAAAATGTAGGATATTTATTACTGTTTTTGTTTTAATTAGTACCGAACAGTTTTCGTTTTTATCATAATATGTCTATATTGTTGGCTAATTAGATGTAATGCCTACAAACACATTCTTAAAAAGTATACTATGTATGCTTTTCTTTTCAGTCAACGTATTTTCTCAAGATAGTTACCAAGCTATAGTTTTAAACCCTGATTTACAATCAAACGCAAATGCTATAGTACGATCTAGTACAATAGATGTCAGTATTGAAGCAAGGGATAAAATAGTTATTACAGAGCAACGCGTTGTTACTGTTTTAAACGAAAGAGGTCAAAGACATGTTGGAGCGGTCGTATATTATGATCAGTCAAAGTCCATCAAAACATTAGAGGCAGTAGTTTTTAATGCTTTTGGAAAAGAAATTAAAAAGTTCAAGAAAAAAGATTTTATAGATGTTAGTGTTGCTGACGGTGTATCTATTTTTACAGATAACAGAGCGCGTTATATCGACTACACACCTGTGTCTTATCCATACACTGTAGTGTTTAATTTAGAAGTGATATCCTCTAATACTGCTTTTATACCTCAGTGGTTTCCTATTGATGACTATTACTTAAGTGTAGAAAAAGCATCGTATAAAATACAAAATCAAACAGACATACCTTTAGATTTTAAAGCCAGCAACTTAGAAGCGTTTAAAATTGAAAAAATGTCCGACTATAATTATCAAGCCAATAATCTATCAGCGATAAAAAGAGAGGCTTATAGCCCGTCGTTTTATAGCGTGGCACCTTCCGTTAAATTTGCGCTTAAACAATTTAGTATGCTAGGTGTTGAAGGGGATAATAATAGTTGGAGTGATTTTGGTAAATGGATGAGTGATAAGCTAATTGATGGTACTCAAGAACTTCCAGAAATTGTTAAGGTAGAAATTAAAGCACTTACCCAAAATGCAAAAACAGATTTAGAAAAGGCTAAGATTGTATATCAGTTTATGCAAAATAAAACACGTTATATAAGTGTGCAAGTCGGGATTGGAGGTTGGAAGCCTATGCTTGCAAGTGATGTGGATAGATTAGGATATGGAGATTGTAAAGGGTTATCCAATTATACAAAAGCGCTTTTGGATGAGGTTGGAGTTACCTCTTTTTATACAATTGTTTATGGAGGACAAGATGTGCGGAGTATAGATGCATCGTTTTCATCTTTACAAGGTAATCATGCAATACTGTCAATACCCGACAACAATGGTTATATCACTTTAGAGTGCACTAGCCAGTCCACGCCTTTTGGTTACAATGCTAACTTTACAGATGACAGAGACGTTTTAATTGTTACGCCATCCGGAGGTGAAATAGTTCATACAAAAGTATACAGCACAAATGAAAACAGTCAGGTAATTAACTCCAATATTATATTAGATAGTTTAGGAGGGTTTAAAGCCAAGTTAAATATTACTTCTAAAGGGACGCAATACGATAAATACAGACGTATTGAAGTCCAAACAGAAAAAGAAAACAAGCTATATTACAAGGATAATTTTTCGGATATAAATAACCTACAAGTAAATAATATGCTTTTTAACAATGATAAAGATAATATTGTTTTTAAAGAAGATTTAGACCTACAAGTAGACAAGTATGTAACTAAAGCTGGAGATAGGTGGTTAATGCAACCTAACTTTTTTAATAAATTTAAAACAGCACCGCCAAGATATAAAAACAGAAAATTGCCTTTTGAGATTGATAGAGGTTTTGTGGACGAAGATCAATATCAAATTACGTTACCAGAGAATGTTAAAGTAGAAGCATTACAGGACGATGTAGTAATAAAAAATAAGTTTGGAGAATATCACTATTCAATAAAACAAACAGATGACAAAAATTTAGTATTCAAAAGAAAAATTATTATAAATAAAGGTCAGTTTTCTAAAGAAGATTATAGTGCTTTTAGAAAATTTAGACTCGCTATTGTTAAACACGATAAATCAAAAATAGTATTAACCACTACTAATTAAATAAATGAAAAAATTAATCATCCTTGCGTTTATGTTTATGTCCGTTGTAGGACAATCACAAAATTTTAAATTTGGAAAAATCAGTAAAGAAGAATTAAAAGAAACCAGTCACCCAAATTATCCTGAGGCAAATGCAGTAGTGTTGTTTAAAAAACAATATACAAGTTTTCCTTTTTCAGAAGAAAATGGATTTGAACAAGAAACTGAATATTATGAGCGTATAAAAATTTATAATAAAGAAGGTTATGATTGGGCTACGAAAAGAATTGAGTTATATAACGAGAACAGTTCTATGAGTCAAAATTTAATTGGTCTAAAAGGTTATACTTATAAACTTGTAAATGGTAAAATTGAAAAAAGTAAGCTCAAAAATGAAAATATTTTCAAAGAAGATAATAATAAATATTGGAGTTCTAAGACTTTTACAATGCCTGGTTTGGCAGAGGGTTGCATTATAGAATTTGAGTACAAAGTAAAATCTACTTTTTTATCAATAGACGATGTTGTTTTGCAATATGATATTCCTATTAAAAAAATTGAGATAGATATTATAACCCCTGAATATTTCAACTACAATAAGTTTGTTAGCCCGAGAGCTTCTTTTTTGCCAAAAATTGAAGAGTCAAAAAAAGATAGAAAAGAAACGGTAGTAAGTAAAGTAAGAACAGGTTTTTATGTTCCAAAATCAACGGTTAATAGCTCTAGTTTTGTTTTTAAAGAGAATGTAGTCAAAATATATATGGAAGATTTACCAGCTTTGGTCGACGAGCCATTTACAGATAATATAGATAATTACAGAGCTAAGGTGGCATTTGAATATGCTTTTTATAAAGGGCCAGATGGAACAATAAAAAATTATGCTACTAATTGGGATAAAGTAATTAGCAATATTTATAATAATGAAGATTTTGGTGGGCAGCTTAGTAAAAGTAATTATTTTGAAGACGATGTTAACAACTTGATTAAAACTGTGGCTACAGACTCAGAGAAAATTCAACTAATTTTTGACTTTGTAAAAACTAAAATTAAGAAAAATGATTTTATAGGTTATACCTCAGAAAATGGTGTTAAAAACGCATATAAAGATGGTTCTGGTAATACAGCAGATATTAATTTAATGCTAATTGCTATGTTGAGATATGCTAAAATAAAAGCTAATCCAGTACTGTTAAGTACAAGAAATAATGGTGTGCCATTATTTCCAACTAGAACTGGATTTAACTATGTTGTTTGCGCTGTCGAAACTCAGGATCAATTACTGCTTTTAGATGCTACAGAGCAGCATACAAAGCCTAATATCTTACCTGTAAAGGCTATTAATTGGCAAGGACGATTAATCAGAGAAGATGGGACCTCTACATGGGTTAGTTTAAATCCAAAAAGCACTTCAAAAAAAGTAGTGTCAATAAGTATTAATTTGGATGAAAACCTTTCTGCTAAAGGGAAAATAAGACAGTTTTTTACTAATTATCAGGCCTATAATTACAGAAAAAACTTTTATAATAAAAGTAAAGAGGATTTGATAGCATATAAGGAAAGAGAAAACCCCGGACTTGTTGTAATTGAGTTGGATACAAAAAACGTGAAATCAAAAACTAAACCTGTATCAGAAACGTATGATTTTACTTTTGAGGAAGCAGCTGAAAAAATAGGAGATAATATTTATGTCTCACCACTATTATTTTTAAATAAAGAAGAAAATCCTTTTACTCAAGATGTTAGAGGTTATCCTATAGATTTTATATATCCTACATCAGAAAAGCAAACCGTCACTATTATAATACCGGAGGGGTATAAGGTTGAGTCACTCCCAGAAAGTACTAAACTAAATTTTAATGATACATCCGCTAGTTTTTCATATTTAATAAAGCAAACGGGTAATACTATCCAATTATCTAAAAATTTAGAGATAATCAAAACGATTATTTTGCCTGAGTCTTACTCAGATTTTAAAAGTTTTTATCAATTTATGGTTGAAAAAAACTTAGAAAAAATAGTGCTAAAAAAAATATAGGACTGACGTTGTCATTGATTGTTTTAAGTAGACATCATCAAAAAACCTATTAATAGTCTTTAGGTGTCATAATTATTATAAATAAAGGGCAGTTTTCTAAAGAAGATTATAGTGCTTTTAGAAAATTTAGATTCGCTATTATTAAACACGATAAATCAAAAATAGTATTAACCACTACTAACTAAATAAATGAAAAAATTAATCATCCTTGCGTTTATGTTTATGTCCGTTGTAGGACAATCACAAAATTTTAAATTTGGAAAAATCAGTAAAGAAGAATTAAAAGAAACCAGTCACCCAAATCATCCTGAGGCAAATGCAGTAGTGTTGTTTAAAAAACAATATACTAGTTTTCCTTTTAATAATGAAGACGGTTTTACGCAAGAGACAAGATATCATGAGCGTATAAAGATATACAATAAGGAAGGCTATGATTGGGCCATAAAAAAGATAAGCTTGTATGATGTTAGTAATACTAGTCAACAAAAAATTGAAGGACTAAAAGGGTATACTTATACGCTTGTAGATGGCGAGATACAAAAAGACAAGCTTAGAAATGAGAATATTTTTGAGAAAAGAACAAGTAAATATTATACGTCTTGTACTTTTACTATGCCAGGATTAAGTGAAGGGTGTGTAATAGAGTTTGAATACTCAATAAAGTCACCTTTCTTAAGTATAGAAGATGTTGTTTTGCAGTATCAAATTCCTATCAATCAAATTGAAGTAGATATTATAACTCCTGAATTTTATAATTATAATAAGGTAGTCAATCCAAAATCTTCTTTTTTACCCAAAATAAATGAATCACAAAAAGTACGTGATGAAAAAATTCTAACAAAACAAAGAACCGTAGTTAAAACTTCAACTACCAAATTTTCAGAATCAAACCTTGCTTTTAAAGAGAATGTAGTAAGTGTTTACATGGAAGATATTCCAGCATTAAAAGAAGAACCGTTTATAGATAACTTGAATAATTATAGAGCACTAATTGCTTTTGAATACGCGTTTTATAGAGGTCCGGATTTAAAAATAAAAAGTGTGGCTACTAGTTGGGAGCGAGTGACGGAAACAATTTATAATGATGAGGATTTTGGTGGGCAACTTAATAAAAAAAGATATTTTGAAGAGGCAGTGGATGCTGCAATTGCAAAGGCAACCTCTGATGATGAAAAAATTCTATTAATTTTCAACCTAGTTAAAAGTAAAGTTAAGTTTAACGATTACATTGGTTTTATTGCCGAAAATGGGGTTAAAAAAGCATTTAAAGAAGGAACAGGAAATGTAGCGGATATCAATTTGATGTTGGTAGCAATGCTAAGATATGCAGGTGTAAATGCTAATCCAGTTTTAGTAAGTACAAAAGATAATGGGGTGCCACTTTTTCCAACACGTTCAGGATTTAATTATGTGATTTGCGCAGTAGAGGCACAAGATAGTGTGTTGCTTTTGGATGCTTCTAGTCGTTTTACAAAACCTAACATTATTCCAGAATATGTGATTAATTGGCAAGGAAGATTAATTAGAGAAGATGGAAGTTCGACTTGGATTAGTTTAAGCCCATCAGTGCAATCTAAGAATATTGTGTCTGCCAGTGTACAAATCAATGCGGATTTATCAATGGAAGGTAAGTTAAGAAAGGCTTTGACAGCATATCAGGCCCTTAGTTATAGAAATAATAAAGCAGGATTAACCAATGAGTCTTTAGTACAAATTATAGAAAAAGGAAATGCAGGGCTTGTAGTCTCAGATTTGGAAGTTAAAAACGTTAATAACGTGTATAAACCAATAATGCAATCATATAATTTTACTTTGGATGGAGCGGTAGAAGATATAGCGGGTAATCTTTACATTTCGCCTTTATTGTTTTTAACTAATGAAGAAAATCCTTTTACACAAGATTCTAGAGCGTATCCAGTAGACTTTGTGTGTCCGCTTTCAGATAAATATATTGTTAACATAGACATACCGGAAGGCTATCAATTAGAGTCTTTGCCAGAAAGCGAAGCAATTAACTTTAATACCGATGCATTAACTTTTTCTTATCTTACAAAACAAATTGGCGATAAAATTCAAATAGTTGTAAATTTGGAGATTAATAACACCTATATATTACCGTCTGATTATACTAATTTTAAAGAGTTTTATAAAATTATGACAGATAAAAAGGCTGAGAAAATAGTGCTTAAAAAACAATAAAATGGATATTAAAAATGCACAATTAGAAGTAGATAACTGGATAAAAAACCATGGAGTGCGTTATTTTAACGAGTTAACTAATATGGCTCAGTTAACAGAGGAGGTTGGAGAAGTTGCGCGTATTATTGCAAGGCGTTACGGAGAGCAAAGCGAAAAGGAATCTGATAAAAATAAAGATTTAGGAGAAGAGCTTGCAGACGTTATGTTTGTAGTTTTATGTTTAGCAAACCAAACAGGAATAGATTTGCAAGAGGCATTTGATAAAAAGTTAGATATAAAAACAAAACGTGATCACGATAGACATCACAACAATCAAAAATTAAAATAAAGTTTAGTCATTTCTGCGTAAGCAAAAAGTTAGTATTTACATGAATTTACACCTTAATAAATCAACAATACATAAAGCTTCTACTATCCAAATAACAGGTTCAAAAAGCGAGTCTAATAGATTATTGTTGTTACAAGCCTTATATCCAGAAATAAAAATAACTAATGTGTCAAATAGTGATGACTCTGTGTTAATGTCAAAAGCATTGGCATCACGGGACAACATTATAGATATACATCATGCAGGGACAGCGATGCGTTTTTTAACCGCATATTTTTCTACGCAAGACGGTAGGGATATTGAGTTGACGGGTTCTAAACGCATGAAGGAGCGTCCGATAGCAATTCTTGTAGATGCATTAAATCAATTAGGCGCAGATATAAGTTATAAAGAAAATCAAGGATTTCCGCCATTATTAATCAAAGGAAAAAAGCTTACTAAAAATAAGGTAACGCTAAAAGCAAATGTTAGTAGTCAATATATTTCTGCCTTACTATTAATTGCTCCAAAATTAGAAAACGGAATAGAGCTAACACTTGACGGAGAAATTACATCTGTACCGTATATTAAAATGACACTTAGTTTGTTAGAAGAGATTGGTGTAAAAACTAAATTTGAAGGCAATCTAATTACTATAGCACCTAAAAAACAATCAGAAGTTAATGCACAACAGTTAACCGTAGAAAGTGATTGGTCATCAGCGTCGTATTTTTATAGTATTGCTGCTATGTCTGCTATTGGGACAAGTATTACGTTGTCTTCTTACAAACAAAATAGCCTGCAAGGTGATTCCGCTTTAGCGACAATTTACAAGTCTTTTGGTGTGACAACAACATTTAAAGACAATAGTGTTACGCTTCAAAAAGTGGAAGAAGTTACTTTGGATACTCAAATTAATTTCGATTTAAAAAACGCGCCAGATATTGCACAAACTATTTCGGTAACCGCATTTGGTTTAGGATTAGAGTGTCATTTAACAGGATTACATACTTTAAAAATTAAAGAAACCGACCGTTTAGTAGCCTTAAAAACCGAAATCGAAAAATTAGGAGGTCAAGTCGCTATTACAGATAACAGTTTGACATTAAAAAAAGTAACTAATAGACAGCAAAATATTACAATAGCAACATATAATGACCACAGAATGGCTATGGCATTTGCACCATTGGCCTTAAAAGTGCCAATAATTATTGAAGATTCAAAAGTAGTATCAAAATCTTACCCAACGTTTTGGGACGATTTGGCTGCTTTAGGGTTCATTTTTAGCGTTTAATAAATAATAATTGCCCATTTACTTGACAAGGCCTATCTCCAGATTGTATATTTGCAGTCTTGTTAACTTAACAACTATATTAATAAATGAAATTATCACACTTCCATTTTGACTTACCAGATGAATTATTAGCAGAATATCCTGCTGAAAACAGAGACGAGTCTCGTTTAATGGTATTAAACCGTAAAGAGCAAACCATTGAACATAAAATGTTTAAAGATTTGATCGAGTATTTTGATGAAAAGGATGTGATGATTCTTAATAACACCAAAGTATTTCCAGCACGTTTATTTGGTAACAAAGAAAAAACAGGAGCTAGAATTGAAGTGTTTTTATTACGTGAGTTAAATAAAGAACAACGTCTGTGGGATGTATTAGTAGATCCAGCACGTAAAATACGTATTGGTAACAAATTATACTTTGGTGATGACGAAACGTTAGTTGCAGAAGTAATAGATAATACAACATCTAGAGGACGTACATTACGTTTTTTATACGATGGATCTTATGAAGAGTTTAGAAAAAAACTACAACTTTTAGGAGAAACGCCATTACCAAAATATATCAAAAGAGAGGTAGAGCCGGAAGACGAAGAACGTTACCAAACAATCTATGCAAAAGAGGAAGGTGCAGTAGCAGCTCCAACAGCAGGATTACACTTTTCTAAACATTTATTAAAGCGTTTAGAGATAAAAGGTGTTGACTTTGCAGAAGTAACTTTACACGTTGGATTAGGGACTTTTAACCCTGTTGAAGTGGAAGATCTTTCAAAGCATAAAATGGATAGCGAAGAGCTTAAAATTGAAGCGCCAGCAGTAGAGATTATCAATAATGCTAAAAAAGAAAAGCGTCGTATTTGTGCAGTAGGTACAACAGCAATGCGTGCTATAGAAAGCTCAGTATCTTCAAGCGGAACGTTAAACGAAATTGAAGGATGGACAAATAAATTTATCTTCCCTCCATACGATTTTAGTATTGCTAACGCCATGATCACAAATTTTCATACACCAAAATCAACATTAATGATGATGGTATCTGCCTTTGCAGGTCATGATTTTATGAAAAAAGCATACGAAGAAGCAGTAAAAGAAAAGTACAAATTTTACAGTTATGGAGACGCGATGTTAATCATCTAATTCTTTCTAAATAAATAATTAAAACCTCTTTTGTCTGTAATCAGTAAAAGAGGTTTTTTTATGGCATTACCCAAGGGTCGCGCTCTCGACAGTCGCTTTGCATTTGCTTATTAGGCAAAAGCAAGAGCTTCAACAAATGTCTCCATCGCTAATGCGCTAGCCAAAGGTTTGTTATAAATTAAAGTAAAGTAAATCAACAGTCGTCAATCGTCATTCAAAATCACTATTTTTGCAATCCAATGGACATCAAGAAAAAAGACATACGCGCATTAACTAAAGAGCAACTTAGAGAATTCTTTGAAAAAGAAGGAGATAAAGCCTTTAGAGGTAATCAAGTTTACGAATGGTTATGGAGCAAAGGCGCCCATACCTTTGAGGATATGACAAACCTCTCTAAAGAGACGCGTCAAATGTTAGAAGATAACTTTGTTATAAACCATATCAAAGTGGACGTTATGCAGCGTAGTAGCGATGGTACAGTAAAAAATGCAGTACGATTACATGATGATTTAATTGTCGAGTCTGTTTTAATACCAACAAAAACCAGAACCACAGCCTGTGTGTCTAGTCAAGTAGGATGTAGTTTAGACTGTAAATTTTGCGCAACATCACGATTAAAACGTATGCGTAACCTTAACCCTGACGAGATTTATGATCAAGTAGTAGCCATAGACAGAGAAAGTAGATTGTACTTTGATAGACCATTAAGTAATATTGTGTTTATGGGGATGGGAGAACCATTGATGAACTATAATAACGTACTTAAAGCTATCGAGAAAATTACATCTCCCGAAGGTTTAGCTATGTCACCAAAACGTATTGTAGTCTCTACTTCAGGTGTGCCAAAAATGATTAAAAAAATGGCAGATGATAATGTTAAGTTTAAATTAGCAGTATCACTTCACTCTGCAATTGACGAAGTAAGAACATCCATAATGCCATTTAATGCAACATTCCCGTTAGCAGATCTTAGAGAAGCGTTGGTGTATTGGTACCAAAAAACTAAGAATCGTATTACTTATGAGTATGTTGTTTGGGAAGGCATAAACGATAAACGTAAGGATGTAGATGCATTAGTACAGTTTTGTAAGTTTGCACCAAGTAAGGTTAATATTATAGAGTATAACCCGATTGATGACGGAGAGTTCCAACAAGCTAAATCAGAAGCCATAGACATGTATAAAAACGTGTTAGAAGATAATAATATTACTGTAACTGTAAGACGTAGTAGAGGTAAGGATATTGATGCAGCATGTGGACAGTTAGCTAATAAAGAATAGTTTATTATTAAATAATAAGCATAAAAAAAGCGACTTTCAATTAATTGAAAGTCGCTTTTTTTGATTGGTGTAAAGTTTATTCTTTAATAAATTTCATTGTTTTTTCTTGATTTCCAGCAAAGATTTTCATGAAATAAATTCCGCTTTTTAAATCATTTATATTGATTGTGTTTTCAATCATACTGTCAGCTTCAACTTGCATAACACGTTGCCCTAGTTGATTAAAAATTTCAATAGACGTAAGTTGTGATTTAGATTTAATACTAATACTGCTTTTAGCTGGGTTAGGATAAAGACTAAAAGTAGTAGCTTCAAAGCTTGCTGCAGATAAAGCAGGGTCTGCTTCTGTAGTAAATGACCAAACAGCACTAACAGTAGACCCAAAGCAATTAAATGACTCTACAGACCAATAGTATGTCGTGTCATAAGCCCAGTTAAAAGTAATGCCGTTTCCATTAGTAGCACCATCTATAGTACCAATATCCGTTCCTGCAGTATCTGTACCTAAAGATAAGTTGAAAACGGTAGCAGATGGTCCAGCAGTCCAATTAAAAGGAGTAATTAACGGTGTTGTACCTGTAACATCAATAGCAACATTTGTGGCACCATTAGCAGGAGTAGTTGCAGTTGCAGCAGTTGGAGCAGTAGTTTCTGTACAAGAAAATACTTTTACATTATCAAAAGCCCAAAAATATGAATAATCTCCAACCCATCTAAATCTTACTTTTGCATTACTTACACCTGCTAATTGTGCAGATACATTATAAGATTTAAAACCAAAATCAAGTTCGTTGGCTCCACTAGTATTGTTTGTGCTGTTAAACAATACGACTTGTACCCAAGCTGTACCATCAAACACTTCAACAAAACCATTACCAGCAAATTCAGCACGAATAACATGATTAAATGTTAATTGTACATCAGTTAATGCAGAAGCATCAAAAGTTGGGCTTTCTAAATAAGCATCTTCAGGTTCGCTATCATTACCTATAGCATCACTATCAAAAATAGGATAGCTTCCAGAGAAACCTTCGTCATATAAAACAGTGTTTGCTGCCCCAAAACCTGGAGCTTCACCGCTATTAGCAAAAGACCAAACACCACCATTAGCAAGGTCAGTGTTAGACCAACCAGTTGGTGTGCTTAAGCCGGCATCAAAATTTTCGTCAATTAAAACTTGACTAAATGCAAATGATGTGGTAAGAAATAAAAATAAAAATAAAAATGTAGTTTTTTTCATAAGTAAAAGATTACAGCGTTGATTGTTAGTTGAATAATAGTACCATAAAGGTAATTTTTTTTTTTAAATATTATAATTTTTATAGAATAATTACGAATTATTAATATTAGGGTCTATAAGTTTATTTGTATTTTTGGTATCACTAAAAATTAGATCTAAATTTTGAAGATAACAGAACAGATAAAACAGCCTATTGCTTTTGAAATGGATCTTTTTGAGAAGAAGTTTAGGCTGGCTATGTCTTCAAAAGTAGCACTCTTAAATAGGATAACGTACTATATTGTTAACCGTAAAGGGAAGCAAATGCGTCCAATGTTTGTCTTTTTAGTAGCTAAAATGGTATCTAACGGAGAGGTAAGTGAGCGTACCTATCGTGGCGCCTCGGTAATAGAGCTAATACATACTGCGACTTTAGTCCATGATGATGTAGTAGATGACAGTAATAAACGTCGTGGGTTTTTCTCCATCAATGCTCTATGGAAAAATAAAATAGCTGTCCTGATAGGTGATTTTTTGTTGTCTAAAGGGTTGTTGCTTTCTATTGATAATAACGATTTTGATTTGCTTAAAATTATTTCTATTGCAGTAAGGGAAATGAGTGAAGGGGAATTACTTCAAATAGAAAAAGCAAGAAAGCTAGATATAACAGAAGATATTTATTACGAAATTATTAGACAGAAAACAGCAACGCTTATAGCGGCATGTTGTAGTCTTGGAGCAGCCTCAGTAAAGCCTAATTCTGTTGAGGTAGAAAGTATGCGTAAATTTGGAGAGCTTATCGGAATGGCTTTTCAAATTAAAGATGACTTGTTTGATTATGGTACACAAAGTATTGGTAAGCCTACAGGGATAGATATTAAAGAGCAAAAAATGACCTTACCTTTAATTTATGTTCTAAGTAACTGTTCTAAAAAAGATAAAAAGTGGGTAATCAATTCGATTAAAAACCACAACAAAGACAGAAAACGCGTCAATCAAGTTATCGATTTTGTAAAACAAAATGGCGGTTTGGATTATGCGGTTTCAAAAATGAAATCTTTTCAAGAAGAAGCTTTAGTCTTGCTAAATGGATTTCCAAAATCGGAATATAGAGATTCGCTTGAGTTGATGGTTAATTATGTTATTGAAAGAAAAAAGTAGTTATAGTCCTAAATTAATTATAGCTTCATCACCTGGATAATAATCATAACCTCTCCAAAAAGCAGGAACATCCAAACCTGAATATTTCCAAACGACAGTGCCATTAGTTGTAACTTCCCAATAACCGTAATCACCTTCACAAATTAAAGTGTTTCCGTTTCTTAATCTCACAGCTCCAGATATGCGTCCGTTATATAAATTTGCATCGGTAAAATTCCAAATTACTTCAGGTTCGTTATTTTGAGAGCCATTAAGACTAAAGTTTACGGGCATTTTAAATTCGTATACAATGGATTGATTGTTATTACTACCATTCATGTATACTAAAATATTATCTTCTCCTGGTTTACCCTCATCAATTATTGTTGGTGCATGATTGTTGTAAAACAATCTTGGTGACGTTGTGTTTTTGTAGGCTTCAGGATTTCCAAATCTATATATTAGATCGCCTCCTTTGTTGTAATTTCCTCCCGTATTGCTTGCTGCTTCAGTTGTGGAAGTACTATGGTCTATTACCCAAACTTCGCTGTAAAAATTAATACTTAAATAAATAATGTCTTTTATTGGATCATAGTCTATTCCATTGGCGTGCATAATATCACCATTAGCAATAGTGCTATTATAGTTAACATCTATTAATTGTGGGTTATCGTTTACGTTGTTGTAATTAAGTTTAGAATTGTCATGGTCTTGTACAATATGATCCATGCTATTCCATTTCCAAACTATTTGATCTGTAGTTGGGTCTATTTCCACTAAAGTTTCAGGAAATATATCATTACTATTATTAAAACCATTAGCAATAGCAACTGCATTATCTACCTTTTGCCAAGCAATAAACAAGAAATTTCCATTAGGTAATTGTTTTACATCATGATGTGCTAGAACAATGTCATCAGAGTAGTTATACTCATAAATAGTTTGAGAATCACTGTTTATGATTTTTATAACACCACCATAACCACCTAGTGTAAATGAAGGAGTATTTGTTTTAAACATACCTAATAGAGTTCCATTAGGTAATAGTTTTATGTCATTACCTAAATTACTGTCAAAATTCCATTGTTTAATTTTATTACCGCCTTTGTCAATAAGATAAGAGGTGTCTGCTCCATTTTCTATAGCTAAAATGTATCCTAATTGAATAGCGCTTTCATCAATTAACTCAATGTTTTCCGTTATATTTAGGGGTGTTTCTTCAATTTCTGGTTCCATTGTAATTGGTGTGTCGTCATCAGATTTACAATTAAACAAGACTATAAAGGATAATAAGATAATGTATGGAAAGGCTTTATTAAAGAAACTTATTTTAGGCATATTCTTTTTTTTTATTGTTATTGAGGCAACTATTTATATCAATTTTGCGTCTATATAAATATAATGCGAATTTAAATACTTTTTGTGAAAGTTGTAACCTTATTTAATAACGAAACTAAGCTTATCAAAAAAGCTGCTCAGAATAATCGTGAAGCCCAACACGTATTGTTTGAAATGCATGCACCCAAAATGTTAAGTGTTTGTCGTTATTATGTCAAAAACTTACAACATGCAGAGGAGGTTATGCTTAACGGGTTTTTAAAAGTCTTTACAAATTTAAAAAGTTTTAGGGGAGAAGGTAGTTTTGAAGGTTGGATTAGGCGGATTATGGTTAGAGAGTCAATTTCATTTTTGAGACAGAAAAAAACGATTCAATTTGTAGACGATGATTATGAACATGTCGAAATTCAGGATGAAAGTTCGCAACAATATGATGTGGCACAATTACAAGAATTGATAGATAATTTACCAGAAGGTTACAAAATGGTGTTTGTAATGTATGCCATAGAGGGGTATAAGCATGCAGAGATAGCTAAACTTTTAAATATAAGTGAAGGGACTTCTAAATCTCAACTATTTAAAGCGCGTAAATTATTACAGAATAATATTAGAATACTTAATACCAAGGAATATGGCACCAAATAAATTTGAAAAGCAATTAAAAGACACTTTAGAGCGTCGTACAATTGCACCAAGTAAAACAACTTGGAGTCAGTTAGACACACTATTAGATCAACGTCAAGATAAACGTAAAGTCTCATTTTGGTGGCTGAGTATTGCAGCAACACTTGTAGGCGTTTGTTTGACGGTTTTTATTTTTAGAAATCAATCAAATACTATTAATGAGGTTGTTGAAGAAGTGAAAAATGAAATAAATATACCAAGAAAAATACAGGCAGTACAACCAGATGTAATTGTAAATAAAAAGGACGCTAAAAGTGATGTGTTAAATGAAAAGCAAGAGCAGCAGTATCAAGTAAAAAAGAACAATGCCGTTATTACGGCACCTACAAAAAAAGCAACCGTAATTAATGTAGCTTCAGGGAATTTAAAACCTACCAGCTTAGAAGCTGAGGGTAATGCTTTAAATACCGTTTCTAACAGTGTGACTAGTACTGTTGTTGCGCAATCTCAGTCAGTAGATACACAAATAATTAAGAGTAAAATTTTAACTAATGAAGCAGATTTGCTTTTAGATAAAGCTTATGCCAAAGTTAAGGCAACAAATACGGGGTATAAATCCGAAAAAATAGACGCGAACTCTTTACTAGAGGAGATAGAGATGACATCAGAAAAGTCTCTAAAAAACAGATTGTTTCATGCTGTAAAATCAGGCTATGAAACTTTAAGAACGACAGTAGTAGAGCGCGATAATTAAATCAATTAATCATTAAAAAAAAAACGAACAGTTATGCAAAACATTACAAAACATTTAGTGTACTTGTTTTTATTGTTGGCAGTAAGTCAGCTTAAAGCACAAGTAATGGATTCAATACCAAGAATAGAATCCATAAAAGAAACAATTACTACGGAAGAGCGTGATGCCTTGAAATTAGAAATTGAAACAATAAATGATCAATTAGAGGAAGATGAGATTACTTTTGAAGAAGCAGAACAATTAAAAAAAGAAGCTGCGGAAAAAAGAGCATTAAATATAGAAAATAGAATAGCTATTGCGGTAAATAGATTAGAGTTTTTAACTCGAAATAATCAAGGTTCTAAGGATGATATTCAAAAAACAGTAGTGTCTATTAAAATTGGAGACAGTGATAGAGAGATTTTAGGGGTAAGAGCAAATAGGAAACCACCCAAAAAAGATATCCGTACAGGTAACCAAATGCTTTTTGCAATGGGGTTTAATAATACAATAATTGATGGTGTTAGTTTAAGTGATACGCCATATAAATTAGGAGGTTCTGGTTTTGTAGAGCTAGGATGGCTATGGAAAACTAGAGTACTAAAAGAGTCTAATTTTTTACGTTTTAAATATGGGCTTTCTGTGCAATGGAATAAATTAGATATTAAGAACGATATGTATTTTGTTCAAGATGGTAATCAAACAATATTACAGTCTTTTGATGGCGATTTAAAACGCGCCAAGTTTAGAACCACTAGCTTAGTAATTCCTATGCATCTTGAGTTTGGTCCATGGAATAAAAAAGACTATAAAGATGGTCGTGTCCGTTATTTTAATCATAATAAGTTTAAAGTAGGATTGGGAGGTTATTTTGGTGTAAATGGTAATGCAGTACAAAAGTTAACCTACAAAGAAAACGGAGATCGTGTAAAGGAGAAAATTAAAAGAAACTTTAATACCAACACTTTTACGTACGGTCTTAGCGGGTATATTGGAGTAGGAGATTTAAGTTTATATGCTAAATATGACATTGCCCCACTATTTAAAAATCAAACGTTTGATCAAAACAATATTTCTTTAGGTATTAGATTGGATTTAGATTAGTTTTTAAAGTAATTTAGGTAAAAGCACTTCTTTTAATTTAATAAAAGAAGTGCTTTTGTGTTTTTTAGAGTTGTAAGTGCTCTTGTTATCAGAGTATTAAATGTTTTTTATTTTTTTAATAAAAAAGTTTTTAATTCAAAAAAAAGTATTTCATTTGCAGTATAATAGCTGAACACTTTGAACTCTGTTTCTATGTTCGGGCTTTTGAAAATTAGGAAGTCATATTCAAAAGCAGCTTACAGATTAAGCGACCGAATTCTAAAGCTAACTTCCGCTTTCACATCTATATATGCTAGCCAGCATCAGTTTGGCTTTGCGCCTACTTACGACCTTAGAATTCAAATTTGATAGTCACTTTGTTATTTTTTTTAACAAGGATTTTTTTACTATTTATATTTTAATTTTAACGTTTTAAACAAAAATGAACACAAAGTACATAGACTTAATCAGTCAAACTTTTGATTTTCCTCAACCAGAATTTAAGTTAGAGGACAAGACATTACAATTTCATGATATCGATTTAATGGAGTTAGTAGAAGAGTATGGAGCACCTTTAAAATTTACATACTTACCACAAATTTCTAACAATATACAACGTGCAAAAACATGGTTTAGAGATGCCATAAAAAAACACGATTACAAAGGGAACTACAACTATTGCTATTGCACAAAAAGCTCTCACTTTAAACATGTTTTAAATGAGGCTTTAAAAAATGATATTCACATTGAAACATCATCTGCTTTTGATATTGATATTGTTGAAAACCTTAAGAAGGAAGGTAAGATAACTGACGAAACATTTATTATTAGTAATGGATTTAAACGTGATCAATATGTTTCAAACATTGCTCGGTTAATTAATAACGGTCAAAAAAACTGTATTCCAATTATTGATAACTACGAAGAAATAGATTTACTTTCTGAGCAAATTGATGGAAACTTTAAAGTAGGTATTAGAATTGCATCAGAGGAAGAGCCTAAGTTTGAGTTTTATACTTCAAGATTAGGAATTGGGTACAAAAACATAATCCCGTTTTATAAAAATCAAATAAAATCTAATCCTAAAGTAGAGCTTAAAATGCTTCACTTTTTTATCAATACGGGAATTAGAGATAATGCGTATTACTGGAACGAACTTTTAAAATGTTTAAAAGTATACACGAGTTTAAAAAAGGTTTGTCCTAGCTTAGATAGTTTAAATATTGGAGGAGGATTTCCGATTAAAAACTCGTTAGCATTTGATTTTGATTATGAATATATGATTGACGAAATCATTAATCAAATTAAACAAACGTGTGAAGAGGAAGAAGTAGATGTACCAAATATTTTTACAGAATTTGGAAGTTTTACAGTAGGAGAAAGTGGTGGCGCTATTTATGAAGTGTTGTATCAAAAACAACAAAATGATCGTGAAAAGTGGAACATGATAAACTCTTCTTTTATTACAACATTACCAGATACTTGGGCAATTAACAAGCGTTTTATAATGTTAGCGATAAACCGTTGGCATGACTCTTATGAGCGTGTTTTACTAGGAGGTTTAACTTGCGATAGTGATGATTATTACAACAGTGAGCAGCATATGAACGCTATTTATTTACCAAAATACAACAAAGAAAAACCATTGTATATAGGTTTTTTTAATACTGGAGCATATCAAGAAACAATTGGTGGTTTTGGAGGATTACAACATTGTTTAATACCATCTCCAAAACATATTTTAATAGATAAAGACAAGGATGGAAACATCACAAAAACATTATTTTCTGAACAACAAAAAAGTGAAGACTTACTTAAAATTTTAGGTTATGCAAACTAAAACTTATGCTGGTATTCCAGAAGAATTAGCAAAATTAGAAAAAGCTAAAATTGTTTTAATTCCTGTACCTTATGATGGTACTAGTACATGGCAAAAAGGGGCTGATAAAGGTCCTGAAGCATTTTTAGATGCTTCTGCAAATATGGAACTTTATGATATCGAAACAGATTCTGAAGTATACAATCAAGGGGTGTATTTAGCAGATGCTGTAACAGAAAATAGCTCGCCAGAAGCAATGGTAGAAGCTGTTCATCAAGCAACTAAAAAGTATATTAAAAAAAATAAGTTTGTTACTATTTTTGGAGGAGAACATTCTATATCTATTGGTACAATACGTGCATTTAACGAGATGTTTCCTAGTTTAACAGTATTGCAATTAGATGCGCATGCAGATTTGCGTAAGGAGTATGAAGGTACAGCATGTAACCACGCGTGTGCATTATACGAAGCAAGTCAAAATACTAACTTGATTCAAGTAGGTATACGCTCTATGGATGCTATTGAAAAGACTGTAATGGACACAGAGAAGACATACTTTGCGCATGAGATGGCATTGGATGATACTTGGATGGATAGTGCTATAGATCAGATGACGGATAATGTATTTATTACCATAGATTTAGATGCATTTGACCCTTCAATTATGCCAAGTACCGGTACGCCAGAGCCGGGTGGTTTATTATGGTACGAAACTTTAGAGTTTTTAAAGCAAGTATTTGAAGAGAAAAACGTGGTTGGATTTGATATTGTTGAATTATGTCCAAATAAAGTGGATAAATCTTCAGACTTTTTAGCTGCGAAATTATATTATAAAATGCTAAGCTATAAGTTTTTAAATCAAGGCGCAGAAGACGATTACGACAACACATACGAGAAAGACACACAAAAAAATAACACTTCTAAATTCAACGAAGACGATGAGTACTAAAGGACCAGTTTCACAATTTATAGAACATCATTATTTACATTTTAACGCAGCAGCTTTAGTAGATGCAGCAAAAGGATACGAAACACAATTAGACAATGGCGCTAAGATGTTAGTGTCTCTTGCTGGTGCTATGAGTACTGCCGAACTTGGTAAAAGTTTTGCAGAAATGATTCGTCAAGATAAAGTGCATATTATTTCATGTACTGGAGCAAACTTAGAAGAGGATATCATGAATTTGGTAGCACATTCGCACTACAAGCGTGTGCCTAATTACCGTGATTTAACACCTCAAGAAGAGTGGGATTTATTAGAAAAAGGACTTAACCGTGTAACAGATACTTGTATTCCTGAGCACGAAGCATTTAGACGTTTACAACACCATATTGAAAAAATATGGAAAGATGCTGAGGCTAATGGAGAGCGTTTTTTACCACATGAGTACATGTACAAAATGTTATTGTCAGGCGTTTTAGAAGAGTATTACGAGATTGATTTAAAAGACTCTTGGATGTATGCTGCAGCAGAAAAAAACTTACCAATAGTTTGCCCAGGTTGGGAAGACAGTACTATGGGTAATATTTTTGCAAGCTACGTATTAAAGGGAGAGCTTAAAGCTAGTACCATGAAATCTGGAATCGAGTACATGACGTTTTTAGCAGATTGGTATACTGAAAACTCTAAAAACGGAATCGGGTTTTTCCAAATTGGAGGTGGTATCGCAGGAGATTTTCCAATATGTGTAGTGCCAATGTTATATCAAGATATGGAGCGTACAGATACACCATTTTGGAGTTATTTTTGCCAAATAAGTGACTCTACAACTAGTTACGGGTCATATTCTGGAGCTGTACCTAATGAGAAAATTACTTGGGGGAAACTGGATATTGATACACCAAAATTTATTGTAGAGAGTGATGCAACAATAGTTGCTCCGCTTATATTTGCTTACATATTAGGATTATAATTGCTTTCGTAAAAAATGAAAAAAACAGACAATTTAAAACGTGTCATAGTAGACTTTAAAAAACTAACACCTGAAATATTAAAATTGTTAGTAGAAAAGTATCCTGATGGCTACGACGAAGATCATATTATCGAGTTTAGAAATGCTAAAAACGAGCTTATAGAAGCTGTAGAAGTAACTACGGAAGACACTAAGTATTTAGTCAAGGTTAGTACCAAGTTGGTAAAAACTATGGAAAACTACGACGAAGATGATTATGAAGATTTTGAAGACGATGACGCAGAAGCAGTTCAGGATCCAGAATCAGAACCAAGCGAGGAACAAGATCACGACGATTTCTAAGTATGTATACTGTAGTTGCCTATCAGGTAGCTAGCACTATCAATATAAAACAATGTAAACAACAACTGTCTTGGCAGTTGTTGTTTAATGATAGTGACGAGCTGTATTACAAATGCGACGATAATGCGTTTGTGTACATTTTTCAATACGGAATAGTAAGCTTTTTTAATATGACCACTCAGTCTATTAATAAGGTGCTTGCTAGTATGGAGCCATTCTCCAATAATTATTTGTCAGAAAAACTATCCGAAGAGGTTAAGGTACTTATCAAGCCCAATAGTTTAAAAGTTGATTTTAATCATATAGAGTTACCAGAATTAAACGATGACATGATTAGGTTAGTCATGCTTAACGTGTCACAAAGTGTGGCGCTAGATCGTTATTCTGATATTACGTATGATCTTTTAGAAGAAACGAATAAACACACGCTTTATCTTGAAAAGAAAGGGAAACTAGATATTTCAGGAAATAAGCTAAAACGATTTATAGGTAGAACTTTAAATATTAAAAACCGAATTTCGGAAAATCTATATATTTTTGATTCTCCTGATAGTACATGGGAAAACGAACAATTAAATCAGCTTAATCAAGATTTAAAACAAACGTTTGATTTAAAAGACAGATACCGTTTAATTCATGATAGGATAGAAATTATAAAAGAAAATCTTGAGCTTTTTAAAGACATAATGGACCATAAAGAAAGCAGTAGGCTAGAGTGGATCATTATTATTTTAATTGTAATTGAAGTTTTTGATATGTTTATTACTAAATTTATGTAATCTAAATAACACTTTAAAAACGTATATTAGACTTACCACGTGTATTGCCAAAATAAACAATACTAAAAGCACTTTTGGACTTGAGGTGGCAAATTTCCGAAAACAACAAACAATACAATAATTTTATAAATTTTTTTAAAATGAAAACAAAATTAATTATTATAGCATTAGCTTTTTTTAGCTTAACATCATTCACAACTACAAATCCAATAGTTGTTACAGGTATTTACAAAGGCGTTGTAGAGTATGATTATGTATTTAATGTTCCAGAAAACGGTAAAAGCCCAAAAATGTTATTTCAATATGTATCAGAAGAAGCTTTAGAGGCTTTTGATTTAGAATCTGACGATTTTGTTGGAAGTAAATTCAAGGTTACTTATGAGAAAACAATGGAAATGAGTGAAGATGCAGAAGGAAACGAAATAGAAATTGAAGTATTAACGATTACTGGTTTAGAGCTTAAAGACTAATATCAGTAGTATATATAACTAATAAAAATCCGGAATTTATTCCGGATTTTTTTGTTTTAAATTGGTTTTGTGTTAATAAAATGTTTGTTTTATAATGTTTTAAGAACTTTTAATTTTCTGTTTTGTATCTTTAAAAGAGTCCATATTTAGTCTAGTAGTTTTTAATAAGACAAAAAGATGTCAACTTATTTAAAGTATCACGACTAATAGTGATAATGCGTATCTTTGCCGAACTTTAATACTTTCGATGATTGATCTAAATGACAATATAAATTTACCGTTTTCGTTACAAATTAGTTTCAATAAATTAATTGAACGTTACAAACCATTGGCTAAAAGTGAAGATCCATTCACCGCAGCTAAGGCGAAGCGTATACTAGAAATTCAAGAAGCAAATCCTATTTTAAAAGAAGGGTTTAGTAATATTTCTGTTTTAGAAAAGTATAAAGACGAAATTCAGATACTATTACAAGATTCGTTTAGCGAAGTTTTAAGTTTAAACGAGATTAAGACCGTAAGTGTACCTTATCATAATTTTATTTTTAATGCGTCAAAACGTTTTGAAAATATAATTAAAACAGCAGGTCCTGATTTTAAATTGGTTATAAAAAACATGCCAGAAAATGACTGGTATATTTTAGGGTGTACCATTATCATGAGTTTCTGTTATGGCTTTGATACTAATTTCAAACGACCATTATATTATGAAATTCCGGATGAAAACGGAATGATTAGAGTTTATAAAATCACGTATAATGCGGATTTTATGGAGATTTTACCAACGGATAAAGCACCAAAATTAACACAGTCAGATTTTGATGAGTTGTTGGATAATTTTGACAATATAGAGTTATGGAAAGCTAAGTTTCCGCCAAACAGTTACATTTCCAATGGGTTTGTAATTTCTAATATGTTTGATGTTACTGATGATCAAGCAATATCAAATATAAAAACGACTTTAATAGGAAACAACAAACGTAAAGACGAAAGCTTTATGAGTGATTTCCAACAAGTGTTTAGGTCTTTGTTAGGGGTTAGTGATTTGCAGGTTGGTTTTTCTATATTCAATAAAGAAGAAAACACGTTAATGAAAGTGCATGACTCTGCTATTAGTAGTTTTTTATTAAAAGCAAAAGAGCAGTTTAAATGCGAGAATTTATTCTGTCATTACAGTTATGATAAAATATTAAAGGAGAAAACAAACTTTGCAATCTCTGATGTTGACAAAGGGTTTGAGCTTTCAAAGGGATTAGTACCTCAAATAAAGGTTTTAAAAGAACAAGGTTTTAAAAGTGCCATTTTTGCTCCTATTGCAGAAAATGGAGAATTGTTGGCAGTTTTAGAGTTGGTGTCTGCAACACCAAGAGCTTTAAATAGTATAAACTCTAATAAATTGGTAGATGTGATGCCTTTTATTTTGTCTGCAGTAAAACGCTCTAAAAGAGACGAAGAGAACCTTATTCAGGCTATTATCCAAAGAGAATGCACCTCTATCCATCCAAGTGTGAAATGGAAGTTTGAGAAGGCAGCTAGGCAGTTTATGCAAGAAGATTATAGTGGAGTAGATAACCCTACTTTTAATAAAATTAGTTTTGAAAACGTATACCCTTTATTTGGGCAAATAGATGTTAAAGGATCTTCAGAAGCTAGAAATAATGCAACTCAAAAAGATCTAGCACTTCAACTTAAAATGGTTGAAAAAATTATAAAAATAGCTTTAAAAGAAGAACATTTACCAATATTTGAGCAGGTATTGTTTCAAATTAAAACCTATAAAACAGCTTTAAAAATTGATTTTAAAGTAGATAGTGAGCAAAAAATCACTCAGTTTTTTAAGTATGAAATTGAACCACTTTTTAGATTTCAACTTAAAAACAAACCCTATTTAAAAGAAGATATAGAAGATTATTTTAGTAAAGTAAATACTGATTTAGAAGTTATTTATTATTATCGAAAAAATTATGATGACACGATAAGTCTGATTAATAAAAACATGTCTTCATTATTAGATAGAAAGCAAGTTGAAGCACAAGCAATGTATCCTCACTTTTTTGAGCGTTTCAAAACAGATGGTGTAGAGCATAATATGTATATAGGAGAGTCCATAACAAAAGAAGATTCTTTTAACGAATTGTACTTGTATAATTTACGCTTGTGGCAAATGCAAGTTATGATAGATATGGAGACTGCTTTCTATAACAAGCAGCACAAATATCCAATAGCTTTGGATGTCGCTTCTATGATATTGGTGTTTAATCAGCCATTATCTATAAGGTTTAGGGCAGACGAGAAACATTTTGATGTTGATGGAACTTACAATGCAAGATATGAGGTGGTTAAAAAACGTGTAGACAAAGCTAACATTAAAGGTACTACAGAACGTATTACAGCTAAAGGTAAATTAACCATTGTCTATTCTCAACAAGCAGATGAGTTTGAGTATTTAAAATACGTTAAATTCTTACAGTCTAAACATAAGCTAGGGGACGAGGTAGAAATTCTTGAATTAGAAGACCTACAAGGCGTAACTGGTCTAAAGGCTATTAGAATTAATATGTTATACCAAAAAGATTCTAGTAAAAAAGAGTTTTATACATACGACGATTTAATGAATGAAATTAAAGCATAGCTACAAACGTATTAGCAACACCATTTGGTAATACGGATTGTATGTGTGTAGATGTGTTTAAAACGTCTTGGATATTAACACCTGGGTTGTTTTTTACAGCTATACCAAAAGCTAATAGAGACACTATTATTCCAATCATAAATACGGTGTACGTTATTCTTAATAAACGGTATTTACGTTCTAAAACTAATCCTAAAAAGTATAAATCTTTGGTTAGTGATTTATAGATGTATTCTTTATCACTAATCATTTCATTAATAGCCCATTCAAATTCTTTAAGCCCCATTTTATGGAAGTTTCCAAAAAAGGTAAGGTTTACTTCCTTATTTTTTACGTCTTCTTTAGTAAATTGTCCGCTAGTTACATTTGGACGTGTTGCTATAATGGACATTACCATAGATATTACACTAAATAATGTAAATATCACTGTAGGCCAAATCAAATAAGGGTTAGTATCTAATTTTGATATTAAATTAGCTAAGACTACAGATATTATAATGGCATTTACAGATAATAAAATGTTTGCTTTTGTATCTGCAATATCACTCAGTTTTATATGATTTTTTAAAGCTGTTCTGTAAAAAGATTGGATAGCACGTTCTGGACTTTCATTTTTGTATTGCGCTTTATATTTTGCTTTTAGCTCTTCATTTTTAATTTTTGTCTTCTGTTTCTTTTTGGTTTTAATAAGCTTCGCTAAATTCTTTTCTTTTCTAGATTGCCAGTTTTTTAAAGCGTAATCTGTATGATATTTGTGTTTTTTAGATAATACTTTTATGTTTTCGTCTAACCATTCACTAGGTGTATAATTAGCTATACCGGATAATTCTAGTTCTTTTCTTAAAAACTCGCTAGCTTCAGGGAAGTATTTTTTTCCAAAATGAGAGCAATCTGCATCACGAATTATTTTTTCTAACTCGTTTTGCGGCTGTGCATCAAATTGAGTTGCTAATATGCAATTTTCAACACTTTTAATAAGGCTTTCGCTCGCATTTTCAGACGTTAAAAAATCTCTAGCAATTTTCGCGCTAACAACTTCATGACCGTCTCTAGTTTGTGTATATCCTACGTCATGCAATAAGGCAGCTAATTCAAGTATTTCCGCATCATTAACATCAATTTTAGAATTTTCTATAATTTCTTTTGTACTTTTAAATACTCTTAGGGTATGCGTATGATTGTGGTAGACTATAGTGTTTGGAAGCTCGTTTTTAAGGAGATCAAATACAAAAGCTTCGGTTTTTTCAACTAGTTTAGACATAGGTATGTAATTATTCTTATCCAAAGTACTAAAAAAATAAAACTATCAACCTTTAATGACAAAAAATAACATATTTCTAACGTTTGCACTTGCTCTAATTTTAAGTAATTGCGCCAGTTTTGAAGCACAATACAAGGCTGCAGATTCAGCAATTAAAGCATTGCCTAATAAAGCGGTTCATAAAACCTTTTATTTGGTTGGTGATGCCGGTATTTCTCCTGAAAACGGATTTTCTAACGGGTTAAAAGCCTATAAGAATTTCATTAAAAATAAAGATACAAAAGGAGATGTGACACTTTTTTTAGGTGATAATATTTATCCTGCAGGTTTACCTTCAAAGGGACATAAATCTTATAACGAGGCTAAAAATAATATTGAAGCACAAGTTAAATCTGTTAACGATTTTGATGGGCAGGTAGTATTTATTCCTGGTAATCATGATTGGTATGCCAATGGATTACATGGTTTAAAAAATGAAGAGAAATTTATAGAAGAGGCTTTAGGAGAGGATACTTTTAAACCAGAAAATGGTTGTCCTTTAGAAGTTGTTGAGATTAGTGATCAAGTAGAGCTAATTATTATAGATACCCAGTGGTATTTAGAAAACTGGAATAAACACCCAACTATAAATGATGATTGCGAAATAAAAACAAGAGAGCGTTTTTTGCTAGAATTAGAAGGCGAATTTAAAAAAGCCCAAAACAAAAATGTAGTTGTAGCCATGCATCATCCGATGTATACTAACGGTTCGCATGGTGGTTTTTATACTAAAGACAAACATTTGTTTCCTTTTCAAAGTAATTTGCCTTTACCATTTTTTGCATCTCTAATTACGCAAATCAGAACCCAAGGTGGCGTCTCTATTCAGGATCGTTATAACGAGCGTTATAACAAAATGATGAACCGTATTAAAACCCTAGCCTTAGAGTATCAAAATATTGTATTTACTTCTGGTCACGAGCATACGTTACAGTATATTGAAGATAGTGGTATCAAGCAAATAGTATCGGGTTCTGGATCTAAAAGTTCTGGTGCGTCTTTAAGTAATAATGGATTGTTTGCGTCAGGACAACAAGGGTTTGCAACATTAACAATGTTTGAAGATGGTAGTAGTTATGTTAGCTTTTATGGCGAAGACAATGAACAAGCAAAACTGTTGTTTACAAAACAAGTATTAGATAAAAAAGCTGCAGAATATGATCTGTCGCAATTACCAGATAGTTTTCCAACAACAACGCAAGCGTCTATTTATTCAAAAGAAGAAACAGATAAAACAGGGGTGTATCAAGCATTATTTGGAGAAAAATATAGAGCGTTATACAGTCAAAAAATAGAAGTACCTGTAGCTACTTTAGACACACTTTATGGTGGGTTAGAAATTGTAAGAGAAGGCGGAGGGCATCAAACCCGCTCTTTAAGATTGCAAACCAAAGATGGGCGTCAGTTAAATATGAGAGCATTACGTAAAAGTGCAACACAATATTTGCAGACCGTTTTATTTAAAGAAACATATTTAAGTGATGATTTTGATAAAACTAAAGTCGAAGATTTAATATTAGATTTTTACACAGCAGCGCATCCCTACGCGTTTTCTGTAGTTCCGGATTTATCTCATGCAGCAGATGTATACCATACCAATCCAAAATTATATTATATACCAAAACACAAATATTTAAAGGATTATAATTACAATTATGGAGGCGAATTATATTTAATTGAAGAACGTCCAGAAGACAATTATTCTGACGAGAAAAACTTTGGTTATGCGGATGATATTGAAAGCACACATGATATTATTAAGAAAATCCGTAAAGATGAAAAATATAAAATAGACGAAAATGCATTTGTTAGAGCGCGTTTATTTGATATGCTTTTAGGGGATTGGGATAGGCATCAAGACCAATGGAGATGGGCACAATTTAATCAAGAGAATGGTGATAAACTATACCGTCCAATACCAAGAGATAGAGACCAAGTGTTTTCTAATTTTGATGGTGCAATCTTAGATATAATGCGTTTTATTTCTGGGTCAACAAAGCAATTACAAGTGTATGATGCCGAGTTAAAAGACATCAAGTGGATGAATAGTGCCGGAATAAAATTAGATAAAGTGTTAATCCAAAAATCGGATAAATCGGTTTGGTTAAAGCAAGCGCAATACTTAATGGATCATATTACAGACGATGTGATAGAAGAGGCATTTAGTAAAGTGCCAGAAGAAGCTCAAGACGAATCATTACAACAAATTAAAACCTTTTTGAAAGGAAGACGTTCTAATTTGTTAGATATAGCGGAACGTTATTCGGATTATTTAAACGAATTAGTCATACTTACCGGAACAGATAAAGACGATTATATTGAAGTAAAAAGGGTTGGTGATAACGAAACTCAAGTCATAATTTCTAGAATAAAAAAAGGAAAGAAAGCAGATGTTATTGTTGATCGTACGTTTAATAAAAACATCACTAAAGAGTTATGGATTTATGCACTAGATGATGATGATGTTATTGAAGTAACGGGAAAGGCTAATAACTTGATTTTTACAAGAATTATTGGTGGTCAAAATAATGACGAATATATTATTAACAACGGAAGACGCGTACGTATTTATGACCACGAGTCTAAGCCAAATACGATAACTAAAAATAATGGAGCCAAAATAAACTTCACGGATGTTTATAACAATAACTTGTTTGATTTTCAGAAAAACATAGTTAAAACCAGTGTCTTAACACCCAGTTTGGGATATAATCCGGATGATGGTTTTAAAGTTGGTTTTGGATTAAATTATACTATCAAAGGGTTTACTCGTAATCCATACTCGCAACAACACCGTTTTAATGCAGGTTACTTTTTTGCAACTAGTGGATTTAGCGTAAACTATGATGGTGAGTTTGCTAACCTTTTTGGGGATTGGAACTTACATGTTGCAGGGCAAGTAACTAGCGAGAATTTTACAAATAACTTTTTTGGATACGGTAACCAAACCGTTAATAATGATGATGTTTTAGAATTAGATTATAATCGAATAAAAACAAGTACCTATGCGGCAAGTGTTGGTATATTGAAAAAAGGAGATTTTGGATCAGACTATGGCGCTAAATTATTAACCGAAGCTATTGAAATTGGAGAAACAACAAATCGTTTTATTGAAACTTTAGAACCATCGACAACAAATGACGATTTTTATAATCGACGTGTCTTTGTAGGTTTAGAAGGTAATTTTAATTACCAGAGTTTTGATAATGCTTCTAATCCAACGCGAGGAATGACTTTAGGTTTAGACGTGGGAGCAAAATCAGAAGTGAATAATTCTAAATATACTTATGGTTATATAAACTCAGAATTAGGGTTTTACAATGCGTTATCTACTAATAGAAAATTAGTTTTAAAAACAGATGTGCGCTCTCAGTTACGTTTTGGGGATGATTTGATATTTTATCAAGCAGCAAATATTGGTGGTAACAATGGATTAAGAGGGTATAGATTACAGCGTTTTACGGGACAGAATAGTTTAACAGGTAGTGCAGATATACGTTATAGTTTTAATCAATTTAAAACCCGTGCATTACCACTACAACTAGGTGTGTTTGCTGGAGGAGATGTAGGACGTGTGTGGCTTAAAAATGGAGATTCAAAAGTATGGCATAATGATTTTGGTGTTGGTTTTTGGGTAACCGCAGCAGACAGTGTTTCTGGTACATTTAACTTTTTTAATAGTGAAGAAGGGTTACGCTTTTCTTTTGGATTTGGGTTGAATTTTTAACAACCAATACATGAAAAATATAATAGTCAGTGGGTTTGAATATTTAAAAAAGCTAGAAAGTAAAATAGCGTTTTATCCAACGGTGTATAGCTTAGTTGGTGTGGGCTTTGCCTTTTTTATGTTTTACATAGAAAATAAAGGGGTTTCTGCCTATTTAATGGATCATGTTCCTTTACTGGTTATAAATAATACAGAAACTGCTTTTAGTATTTTAACCACGTTTATTGCTGGGTTAATTTCAATAATGGTGTTTAGTTTTTCGATGGTTATGGTTTTACTTAATCAAGCATCAAGTAATTTTTCGCCAAGAGTATTGCCAGGTTTGATTTCTAATAAACGCCATCAAAAAATATTAGGTATTTACAATGCAACGCTACTGTATTGTATATTCACAATGGTTTCAATAGAGCCTGATGGTGATAAATATCAATTGCCAGGTTTTTCAGTGTTATTGGCTATTGTTTTAATGGTCGTTTGTTTGGGTGCTTTTATTTTATTCATTCTATTTCTCAAGAAATTCAAGTGCATAATATAATGCAGCGTATTTTTTCTGAAGCAAAAAACAGATTAGACCAACTTATTACATCAGAAAAGAATGGTGATCATGATTTTCCAGACACTGATAATTGGACGACTTATAATTCGGTTTCAACCGGTTTTTTACAAGATATAATACTAGACCCCGTGTTAGAGTTTGCTAAAAATAACGATTGCAAATGCCATGTGGTAGCCATAAAAGGACAGTACATTTATAAGGATAAACCCTTATTTAAATGTAATGCAGAAATAGACGAAGAGGCTCTTGATGATTTATTAAGCTTTTTTCAGTTTTCTAGAGACGAAGTTATTGAAGATAATTATGTTTTAGGGTTTAAACAAATTACCGAGATTGCAGTAAAAGCAATGTCGCCAGGGGTAAATGATCCCGGAACTACAGAAATTGCAATAGATTATTTAACAGAATTATTTGAAAAAAGAATGCAGAAGCAAGATGTTAGTATTTTACAACATAATGATGATGCCTTGATTAAAATTAATTCGGTAAGTTTTAAGGACCTATTATTTTCTGTTTTAGCACCAATTAGGACTTATGCCAAGCATGATGTTGTAGTAGTGGTTAAATTAATACATATGCTTAATCACTTAGCTTTTACGGTTGGTTGTAACAATAAAACCTATGTTAATGCTGTGCATGAAGAGGCTAGTAAGCTTTTTGAAGATGCTAAAAAGGCAATTACTAATCCAGAGGACGTAAAGCTAATTACGCTTCAATTAAAGCCCTTTAATTTATAGTTTAAAGCTGTAAATGTTGTTTCCATCTTTTCCAGAATCTTCATCAGTAATATAAACTGTTTTGTTGTCTTTAAAGCAAATGCCTTCCTTTTGGCTGTCGTGTTTTAAATCTATTTTGGACACAACACCTTCAAAAAAGTTATCTGTATTATATTCCGTTAAGGTCCATATGCGATCATGATTTAATAGTACAACGGTTTTGCCATCAGGACTAATGTCTGCAGAGGTTACACGTGTATCTTTTCCTTTTAATTCATATTCTGTAATGTAAGTAGCTACATGTTCTCCTACTTTGTTCGGGACTTTAAGAAGCATTGTCTTTTTGTTCTCTTTACTAAAAACATAAAAGCTGTCTTTCCATAAAAAAAACGATTCAAAATCTTCTGATTTTACATCTTTTGGTAATGTAAAACTAATCGTTAATGCTTCGGTTTTATGATCCACATTTGCTAAGTTTTCAATTTTATAGATGAAGAATTTTTTTCGTTTTCTAGAGTTGTTTCCAAGATCACCAATGTATAAATTGCCTTCAGTATCGCTAGCTAAATCTTCCCAGTCTTGATTTTTAATGTTACTAACATCAATGTCTTTAACAATGTCACCTTTTAAATCTAAACCGTAAACATTATTATTGTTTCCGGCGTCTTGTATGGTCCAAATTAAATTAGAGTTTGTAACCATTTGTGCTGCAGAAGCTTCTTCTAAATCATTATCAATAGACCCAACCACAGTTAGTTTTCCGGTGTTGCATGACATAAAAAGTAATGCTGAAACTAGTATTGGTTTTAATTGAAATGTCATAAATTGTGATGATTTTAAATTCAAATAAATATAAGCATATATCAAACCAAATGTAGTTTTGGAATCTTAAAATATTGATAAAATTAATGAGTAAATTTCTTAAAATTGGCCACCGTGGCGCTAAAGGTTATGTTACGGAAAACACGTTAGAATCTATTGCAAAAGCTATAGATTTAGGTGTTGATGGTGTGGAGATTGATGTGCATGTTTGTAAAACAGGAGAGCTAGTTGTTTTTCATGATTTTATTTTAGATCGTATTACAAATGGGGTAGGTGCAATAGCTAATTTGACCTTAACAGATATTAAAAAATTAAAAGTAGATAATCAATTTAAGATACCAACTTTAATAGAAGTGTTGGATTTAATTGATAATACTATTGTAATAAATATTGAATTAAAAGGCGAAGGAACTGCAATTCCAACAGATCATATTGTTAAAGATTATATAGATAATAAAGGATGGGCTTTGGATAATATTATAGTTAGTAGTTTTAAGCATTCCGTATTACTTGAGCTTTACAATATAAATCCTGATATTCCATTAGGTGTATTGACAGAAGATAATTTTAGTGAGGCTTTAGCATTTGCGAATGTTATAAAAGCGAAAGCAATTCATCCTAAATTTTCCTTGTTAACCAAACTTAATGTTGCGCAAGCTCAAGCATTAGGGTATAAGATTAATACATGGACGGTTAATACAAAACAAGATATAAAACAAGCCATTAGCTATCAAGTAGATGCTATAATTAGTGATTTTCCAGACAGATTATGAAACAGTACGATGTAATTATTATAGGAGGCGGAGCAGCAGGTTTTTTTGCTGCAGTAAACATTGGAGAGCTACATCCTAACCTAAAAGTAGCCATATTAGAAAGAGGTAAAGATGTCCTTGGTAAAGTTAAAGTGTCAGGTGGTGGGCGTTGCAATGTGACGCATGCCGAGTTTATCCCACAAGAATTAACGACGTATTACCCTAGAGGGGAAAAAGAGCTGTTGGGGCCTTTTCATACTTTTATGACAGGAGATACTATGGGCTGGTTTGAAGCGCGTGGTGTACCACTAAAGATTGAAGATGATGGACGTATCTTTCCAACCAGTAATAACTCTCAAACTATTATAGATTGTTTTTTAAATGAAGCGGATAAGCACAATGTTGATGTGTTGACTAATCAATCTGTGATAAGTTTTGAAAAAATAAATACGCAATGGAGTATTAGCACTAAAACAGATCAGTTTTTAGCAAATAAATTAATAGTTGCAACTGGAAGTAATCCAAAAATATGGTCTTTTTTACAGCAATTAGAACATACTATTATCAAGCCTGTTCCATCATTATTTACGTTTAATATTAACGATCAACGTATAAAAGATATTCCTGGTGTAGTCGCTCAGAATGTTACAGTAAAAGTGGTTGATTCTAAATTAGAATCTTCTGGGCCATTATTGATTACCCATTGGGGGATGAGTGCACCTTCAATTTTAAAGCTATCTGCTTTTGGAGCTTTAGAGTTAGCAAAAAGAGATTATAAATTTGATATTGAAGTTAATTTTATTAATCAAGAATTTGAAACAGCGTTGTCAGATTTAAAAGACATCAAACAGGACTTGTCTAAAAAAACGGTGTTTAAAGCAACACAATTTGATTTGCCAAAACGCCTATGGAAAACACTAGTTTTAGCTGCAGATATTACGGAAGATAATAGATGGGCAGATCTTAATAAAATACAATTAGAGGCCTTAGCTGGACAATTAACAAAAGCTGTTTTTAAGGTAGATGGAAAAAGCACCTTTAAAGAAGAGTTTGTTACTGCAGGAGGAATAGATCTTAAAGAGGTTAATTTTAAAAATTACCAAAGTAAGATCCATGATAACTTATATTTTGCTGGCGAAATAATTAACGTAGATGCAGTTACTGGTGGTTTTAACTTTCAAAATGCATGGACAAGCGCCTATATTGTAGCTAAAAATATAGATAATTAGCATGCAAAAATATATTGCGTTTTTAAGAGGTATTAACGTTGGTGGTCATAATAAACTACCAATGCAAGATTTAAGAGCGCTTATGGAATTGTTAGGGTTTTTAGAGGTGAAAACCTATATTCAAACGGGTAATATTGTGTTTAAGTCGGATGTAGCAGATATAGCTATAATAACCTCTAAGATTGAAGCGGGTATTGAAAATAGTTTTGGTTTTAAAATCCCCGTTTTAGTTAAAACACCAAAACAAGTGGCGCTAATTTTAGAGAAATATCCCTTTAGCGAAACTGAAAAACAAACCAGTTATTTTGCATTATTGTACACAAAAGTAGGTCGCAATCAAAAACAATTGATCACGACCTTTAGTTTTTTAAACGAAAAATTTAAGCTTATAAATGATTGTGTGTATTTATATTCTAGTACAGGTTACGGTAGGGCAAAAGCCAATAATAATTTTTTAGAAAAAAAATTAGAAATTACGGTAACTACCAGGAATTTTAAAACACTAACAAAGTTACTCGCATTAAGTGAGGCTTAATTAACGTTGATTTTTAATACAATCCCAAGACATAGCAATAGCTGTCTTTAAGTCGTCTCCTTCCATGTCTAATTCTCCTTTAGTTTTTAACCAAACTGCAGATACAACATTACCATAAGCATATTGTAAAACTAATCGTAATGGGGCATCTCTAAGATGTTTGTCTTTGATACCATTTAAAAAGAAATCTCTTACAGAAGAAAAATGGACTACTGTTTTGTCCATAACTTCCTTAGAAATAATAGGAGGGACACCAATAAACTCTACAAATTGAAACGCAAGAGGATTACCTATAAAGTAGTTATATAAATTCAACCACATCGCTTCGTATTGTTTTTGGAAACCTTCATTTGGTAGGTTTGCCATCAAAACAACGCCATAATCTTGATAAATCATATTATAGATCTCTTCAATAATTTGATTTTTGTTTTCAAAATAGTGATATATTGTTCCTACTGCAACATTAGCCTCTCGGGCAACCTGTGACATTGGCGTAGCGTGTACACCTTGTTTTACCACTAGCTCAAGCATAGTGATAATTATACGTTGTTTCTTGTCCATGAAATAGACTTGTTATAATCGGTAAATTAGCTAAAAGCGAAGTTTTAAGGGAACCTTTTTACCTATTGTTAGTTATTAAATATAGTAAATAAAACTCAGTTTTTATCAGAAACTGAACGATTATTCGGTAGCAAAATTAAGAATTTATATAAAATAATAGACCTATCTTTGCTAAAACTTATAAAATAAATGAATTCAACTCGTTTTAAACTAGGTAAATACACGAATACTCTTACAAGCGGATCAGCGTCTTGGTCGTCTCCAAGTAACATTGCTTTAGTTAAATATTGGGGAAAAAAGGAACATCAAATTCCGGAAAACCCTAGTATTAGTTTCACTTTGGATGCCTGTAAAACAATTACCGAAATAAAATTTGAGAAAAGAGAAGGTGATCAATCTACTTTTTCATTTGAAGTTTTTTTAGATGATATGCCAAAACCAGATTTTCATCCTAAAATTGAAACTTTTTTCAATCGTATTGAAGCATATTTACCCTTCTTAAAAGAATTTCATTTTACAATACATACGCAAAACACGTTTCCGCACAGTTCTGGAATCGCATCTTCAGCATCAGGAATGAGTGCTTTGGCTTTGTGTTTAATGAGTATTGAAAAACAATTAAATCCTAAATTATCTGATTCAGATTTTATTCAAAAAGCTTCATTTTTAGCCAGATTAGGGTCAGGAAGTGCTTGCAGAAGTTTGGAAGGTGATTTAGTTGTTTGGGGTGCACATCCAGAAATAGAAGGAAGTAACGATCTTTTTGGTGTTAAATATCCATATAAAGTACATGATAATTTTAAAAATTATCAGGATACTATTTTGTTGGTTGATAAAGGCGAGAAGCAAGTCAGTAGTACAATAGGACATAATTTAATGCATGGTCATCCCTTTGCTAAGCAACGTTTTGATCAAGCAGTAGGTAATATTTCAAAAATTAAAAACATATTAGAATCTGGAGATTTAGAAGCTTTTATTGCTTTAGTGGAGAGCGAAGCATTAACCCTTCATGCCATGATGATGACTAGTATGCCTTATTTTATATTAATGAAACCAAACACTCTAGAGATTATTAATAAAATCTGGAGTTTTAGACAAGAGACAGGTTTGCCAATCAGTTTTACATTAGATGCCGGAGCAAATGTACACGTGTTATATCCAGAAAAAGATGCAGACCAAATTTTAGAATTCATTAAATCACAGTTAGTTGCATATTGCCAAAACGGTCACTATATTTGTGATAAAATTGGTTTTGGAGCAAAACAGTCGTAACTTTATAAAATCAATGATTTAGATAGCATATGAAAGGCCCTTTATTTTATTCAAAAATTTTATTGTTCGGAGAGTACGGAATTATTAAAGACTCTAAAGGACTGTCTATACCTTATAACTTTTATAATGGTGCACTTAAAACGGAAGAAAATCCGTCTGAAGAGGCTATAAAATCTAATAAAAGTTTGAAACGCTTTGCGGACTATCTTGCAAAAGTTGATAGTGATTTGGTGGTGTTTGATATTAAAACATTAAAATCAGATGTTAAAGCTGGAATGTATTTTGACTCATCAATCCCACAAGGATATGGTGTAGGAAGTAGCGGAGCACTTGTTGCGGCTATTTATGATAAATATGCTCAAGATAAAATTACAGTTTTAGAAAACTTAACTAGGGAGAAATTATTAATTCTTAAATCGGTTTTTGCTGAAATGGAATCTTTTTTCCATGGTAAGTCGTCTGGTTTAGATCCATTAAATAGTTATTTAAGTTTACCAATTTTAATAAACTCTCAAGAAAATATTGAAGCTACAGGCATCCCGACACAAAGTAGTGATGGGCAAGGTGCTGTGTTTTTATTAGATTCTGGTATTATTGGCGAAACAGCACCAATGGTAAGCATTTTTATGGAAAGCATGAAGCAAGAAGGGTTTAGAAAAATGCTTAAAACACAGTTTATAAAACATACAGATGCTTGTGTTGACGATTTCTTAAAAGGCGATATAAAATCGTTGTTTAAAAATACCAAGCAATTATCTAAAGTGGTGTTAAATAATTTTAAACCGATGATTCCTGCTCAGTTTCATGAGTTATGGAAAAATGGAATCGAAACTAATGACTACTATTTAAAACTTTGTGGTTCTGGCGGTGGAGGTTATATTTTAGGTTTTACACCAGATATTAAAAAAGCAGAACAAGCACTAAAGGACTATAAATTAGAAGTCGTTTATAATTTTTAAAATTAATTTGAGATGGAAGCAACGTTAAATGATTTTTCAATAGGTTTATTTTTAATGCAAATACTTGGTTTTCTTTTGAGTTTTGCCATTTTATTTATTGTTTATAAGGTTTTAAGAAAATTCTTATCAAATAAATAATTAATGTTTACCAGAAAACAAAAACATCTTTACTTAAAGTTTTTTAGTATGTTTTCTGTAGTTAGAGGCTATAATATTCTTATTATAGTTATTGCTCAGTACTTAGCATCTATTTACATCTTTGCATCCGACAAACCATTAAAACAAGTATTGTTTGATGTTAATTTATTAATGCTAGTTTTAGCCACAGGAGCTGTTATTGCAGGTGGTTATATCATCAATAATTTTTACGATTCTGAAAAGGACTTAATTAATAGGCCTAATAAGACAATGTTAGATAAGTTGGTTAGTCAAAATACTAAGTTGTCTTTCTATTTTGTGCTTAATTTTTCAGCAGTTGTTTTGGCTAGCTACGTTTCTTTTAAGCCCGTATTATTTTTTTCATTCTACATATTCGCTATTTGGTTTTATTCGCATAAGTTAAAAAAGAGACCTATTGTTGGTAATATTGTTTCGGCTATTTTAACCTTGACACCTTTTTTTGTCATTTTTGTGTACTACTATAATTTTAAGTCAGTTATTTTGGTACACGCCACCTTTTTATTTCTTATAATTTTTATAAGAGAGTTAACTAAAGATTTAGAGAATATAAAAGGAGATCTGACTTTAAACTATAGAACCGTACCCATTGTTTATGGCGAAAAAATGTCCAAAAAAATAATATCGTTTTTAGTTATAGCAACCTTATTTCCGGTGTATTTTTTAATTACCAGATTTGATATAGGACAGATGTACCTCTATTTTTACATGTGCGAAATTTTATTAATTATTTATCTAGTACTACTTTGGAGATCAAGCACAAAGACACAATACTTGTGGCTTCATAATATTTTAAAATTTATTATTGTAGCAGGTGTTTTTAGTATCTTGTTAATTGATATTGATTTAGTTTTAAACCGAATACTTTAAAAACATGGAACACACTTTAAAAGTGGCTATAGCCCAAATTACACCTGTACTTTTAAATAAACTAGAAACACTTAAAAAAGTAGAACAATCTATAATTGATGCAGCACATGTTGGATCAGAATTAATTGTTTTTGGAGAAGCTTTAGTGCCAGGTTATCCGTTTTGGGTGGCATTAACTGGGGGAGCAGAATGGGATACTAAAGTTAATAAAGAGTTGCATGCGACGTATGTTAAAAATTCTATCCAGATAGAAGCGGGAGAGTTAGATCGTATTTGTGATCTTGCTAAAACTAATAAAATTGCGGTTTATTTAGGTATTATGGAACGCGCCAAAAATAGAGGCGGTCATAGTATTTATGCGTCTCTTGTATATATTGACGCTGCAGGAGTTATTAAATCTGTGCATAGAAAATTACAACCAACCTATGATGAGCGATTAACTTGGGCGCCTGGTGACGGTAACGGTTTGCAAGTGCATCCTTTAAAACAATTTACAGTAGGAGGTCTAAATTGTTGGGAAAATTGGATGCCATTACCAAGAACTGCATTATATGGTTTAGGAGAAAATCTTCATATTGCTGTTTGGCCTGGAAGTGATCATAATACTAAAGATATCACTCGTTTTATTGCAAGGGAATCAAGAAGTTATGTGATTTCGGCTTCAAGTCTTATGACTAAAAAAGATTTTCCTGAAAGTACACCGCATTTAGATACCATTTTAACTAACGCTCCGGAGGTGTTAGCTAATGGCGGAAGTTGCATTGCTGGACCTGATGGCGAATGGATTATTGAACCTGTTTTACATAAAGAAGGCTTGATTACTGCGACTTTAGATTTTAATCGCGTGTTGGAAGAACGTCAGAATTTTGACGTTGTTGGACACTATTCTAGACCAGATGTTACCAAGCTAACAGTGAATAGACAAAGACAATCTACAGTCGAGTTTAACGATTAAGAATCTTTTTAATTTATAATCAAAAAAACATTGTAAATTTGCACAAAATTATATCATGAGTAAAGCACGCGAAGGAAAGGACAAAGGAAAAGGGAAAGCTAATCCAAGAGCACCTTTTAGACCTAAAAAAAGAGGGAAAGATGTTGCCGATGAGTCATCTAAGCCTGCTTTTGATAAAAAACCTGGACAGAAAAGAGTTTCTATTCCAGGCGAAATACGTTTAAATAAATACGTTGCCAATTCTGGTATGTGTTCTCGTAGAGAAGCAGATCAGCATATTGCAATGGGATTAGTGTCCGTTAACGGTAAAGTAGTCGTTGAAATGGGCTATAAAGTAAAGTTAGAAGACGAGGTGCGTTACGATGGAGCAAGAATAAATCCAGAAAAAAAGGCTTACGTTTTATTAAACAAGCCAAAAGGATTTGCAACTACTACTAGTGACCAGAAAGGTAAAACGGTAATGGATTTAGTCGGTAATTCTACAAGTTCTAGAATTAAACCAATTGGACGTTTAGGACGTAACTCTACCGGGTTATTGTTGTTTACTAATGACGAAAAAGTTGTTGCTCGTTTTACAAATTCTAATAAAGGAGTTGAGCGTTTATTTCATTTAGAGTTGGATAAAAACTTAAAAATGGAAGACATGAAGAAGATTAGAGAAGGATTTAAAGTAGAAGGTAAATCTGTAAAAGTTGAAGAAATTGACTACGTAAATAATACTAAAAACGAAGTTGGTGTAAAAATAAAGAATACAGGTAATACTATTTTACATACTATTTTTGAACACTTAAAATATGAGTTAGTAAGAATAGATTGTGTACAGATAGCACATTTAACTAAAAAAGATATTCCTAGAGGTAACTGGAAAATTTTAACGGAACAAGAAGTTAACACTCTTAAGATGTTATAATAACAGTTTATAATCTTAGATTATAAAATCATATAAAAAAAGCAAAATTCTAATATTAGAATTTTGCTTTTTTTTGTTTAATCAATTATACTAAAGCACCATTGGCGCCAATAACTTGACCTGAGATCCATTTGGAGTCATCACTAGCTAAAAACAAAACGACTTTAGCAATGTCTATTGGTTTTGCTAGTCTGTTAAAGGCATTCATGCTACTTAGTTTATCTATAAATTCTTGTGATTTTCCTTTTAAAAACAACTCAGTTTCTGTAGCGCCTGGGGCAATTGCATTTACGGATATTCCTCTTCCAATTTCTTTTGAAAATACGCGCGTTATTTGCTCTACAGCAGCTTTAGAAGCCGAATAAAGGGCGTAGGTTGGAAACATTAATTTTACTGTGCTTGATGAAACGCTTATAATAATTCCATTATCGGCTAACTTACTGTCTGCTTCTTGTAGCGTATTAAAGACACCTTTAACATTGATGTCAAACTGCTTATTAAAATCGTCTTGTGTGTTATCCTTGATTTTTTTTGAAATCATTACACCTGCATTGTTTATTAAAACATCAATTTTACCATATTGCGCTATAGCTTGATCAAATAATCTAGTAACATCTTCTCGGTTACTTACATCTGCTTTTATCGCTATAGCCTCACCGTTATTGTCTTTTATGCTTTGTACAGTAGCCGAAGCTTCTTTTTCGCTATTAGAATGATTTACAATTATTTTAGCTCCGTTTTTGGCTAATAATTGTGCTATTTCTTTACCAATTCCTCTAGAAGAACCAGTAACTATGATGACTTTGTTTTCTAATGTCATGTGTTTTGGTATTATGAATTATTAATTTAGGATGATACTTATTTTAAAGCTATTAATTGATCTGTAATTAAAGCTAAATCTGAGGCTATAATTTCGGGCTTTTCTGCTAATGGATATAATTGTGCTCCTGGTCTACTAATAAATGCGCCACGCCAATTGGCCCAAAGTGCTCCTGCAATATCCCAACCATGGGCAGCAACTAACAGGCATTCTTCAGGTTTTATTTGCATTTTTCTTGCGGCCCAAATGTAAGCATCTACGTGTGGTTTAAATTTACCGATGTCTTCTACACTTAATCTTTCGTCAAAATAATTTAATAAGCCTGAGTTTTTAAATTGTGTTTCTACACCTTTATTAGAAGAGTTTGTAAAAGATACCAATTTGTAACCTGCATCCTTTAATTTTTGTAAACTAGCTTTTACTTCAGGATGTGCTGGTAATGATCTTATAGGGCCTAGGATAGAAGCTTTAGCTTGTGCTTCGGTTAACGTAATTCCGTTGTTGGCAGCTACCATTTGTAGGGCAGCAGCACCTATAATACCAAAATCGTTATATTGGTTTCCAACTGTACTTACTAAGGAGTATTGTAACATGGTTGTAAACCAAAGGGATAATAAATCTTTTCGGCCACCTAACACTTGCCCCACACTATCTTTCATAGCGGTAAGATCTAATAACGTCTCGTTGACATCAAAAAATAAAACTTTAGGTCTTTGGGCTATTGTTATAGTGTCTTGTGTATTTTTAGTTGATGTTGAGAAGGCTAGGTGGGGCGCTACTAAACTTGCTAATGCTGCCTTTTTAATAAAATCTCTTCTTTTGTTTTGTTCTTTCTTCATATATAATTATTTAAAACATACTACATGGTATGTTTTGTTTTAAAAAAAATTACGCTTTAATTTGTTTTAGGTATAACGATAATCCATCGATATATTGGTCTAGAATATCATCAGTATCATACAGTTTTCTAATGCCACGTATCCCTTCAAAAGCACTTATTAAATACACGGCTATAGCTTTACTTGACAGTGTTTTACTAATGGTGTTTTCTTTTTGCCCTCTATCTATTAAGGTTATTAATGCCGCTTTCCAATCTTCAATAATACGTCGTAAAGCTAATTGGTAGGCAACTTCAAGATCACCAACTTCATTTATAAAATTATTCATGGGACAACCATGCTGTTTGTCGTAAACTGGAAAGGATTTTAAGCGGTCTAAAAACGTAGTCTCTAAAATCTGTAAAGCATTACCAGATTGGTACAATGGTGTAATCATACCTTTGTAAACACGTTGTTGCACTTTTAGACTTATGACTGCTAGCCCAAGTTCTTTTTTGTTTTTGTAATGATGATAAAAAGCACCTTTAGTCAACTTTGTTGCTTTCATTATCTTATCTACGCTAGTGGTTTTAAAACCATTTTCGTAAAATAATGTAAACGACTTGTCTAAGATTATTTGTTTGGTAAGTTCTGATTTTTCGTTTTGCAACATGTTACAAATGTATATTTAAAAGATACTAAGAGGTATGTTTTTGGTGTTAAATTTAAACTAAAGTTAGATTACCCTTTTTTTAAATTAAATTTTAGAGTGAATTAATCTCTTTGATAAGTTACAAATGAAAACTCAAAGTCATGGTTTTCGTCTTTTGTATGAAAGGTATTTGCAGTTTCTTTCCAAACAGATAGATCAATCTCCGGAAAGAATGTGTCTGCATCAAAATTTGAATGTACACGAGTTAATTCAAGTTTAGAAGCATAGGGCATAGCTAGTTTGTAAATTTCTCCACCCCCAATAATAAATGGTTGTGCATCATCTTTAGCTAAGGCAATAGCAGCTTCTATATTGTTTACTACAATAACACCTTCAGGTACTTTATAGTCAGACTGTCTTGAAATTACAATATGTGTACGGTTAGGTAATGGCTTTGGAAAGCTCTCAAATGTCTTGCGTCCCATGATTATATGATGACCAGAAGTTAGTGCTTTAAAGCGCTTTAAATCATCACGTAAATGCCAAATTAAATCGTTGTTTTTACCAATTTCATTATTCTCACCTGCAGCAACAATCATGGTTAGATTGTTAATCGCTTTAGTTTGTTGTGCTTTAAAAACTTCACTTTTTGCAAGTGTTAAATCTTCTTTCTCCACTTGTAGTTTTAATTTTTCAATTCTGACCTTCTGCTTAGTGACTAGTTTTGCTAATTGTTGTTCTTCCCATTCTTTACCCATAAATTTTGAAGTTACAAAGACACTAAATAAATGATATAAAAAGAAAAACAGCCAAGCCATAATAGCAAATACAAACCAATCAATTCCAAAAAATTTGGTTTCTTTTCCTATTCCTAAAACGGTGTTTGCTACTATTAAAAATACAGCACCAATTAAGAAGATTACAAAATGCGCATACAAACGCTTTTTTTGCTTAATTCTACGCTGAGCATTTTTAATTAATTCTAATTGCTCTTTATCTATTTGAGGTTTTTCTTTTTTCTTTATTCCGAACATAGGTCGCTATTATTATGTAAAGTTAATGAATTTATGAGATTTGCTTTTAATATTTGTAGACGAAATCGATATAGTTTGATTATCAATTGTTTACAGCTGTTTTTGTGTTAATAATATTAACAATTTATTGCCATTAAATTAACGAAATAGATGTTTTTAGGCAGTAATTTTAATAATCTCATAAAAGTTTAAAATTAGTTATTTTTTATTTTGATGGCTGAAAAAATCTTATCTAATTTTGAATCTTTAAAACACTTATATTATGGCTATTAAGAAACAATTTTTGAAAAGTAAACCAGTTTGTAAAGTAACTTTTACTGTTCCGGCAGCAGAAGCAAAGCAAGTTACTGTTGCAGGTAATTGGAATGAATGGAATACTGAAGCAGAACCATTAAAAAAGTTAAAAAACGGAACCTTTAAAGGGACTGTAAACCTAGAAGCAGGTCAGGCTTACGAGTTTAAATACGTTGTTGATGGACAATGGCAGAATGACGTGGAAGCAGATGGGTATGCTTGGAATGATTATGCTGCTGCAGATAATAGTGTGATAAACTTATAAAAACAAATAGAGCGCTTAGTTATTAAGCGCTCTATTTGTTTTTGTAATTAAAAGGATACTGTTTAAACTGCCACAGCACCTTTGATATGCGGGTGTGGGTTATAGTTTTCTAATTTGAAATCTTCAAATTTAAAATCAAAAATATCCTTTACATCAGGATTAATTGTCATTGTTGGTAATGGTCTTACATCTCTAGATAGTTGTAATTCCAGTTGCTCAAAATGGTTGCTATAAATATGTGCATCTCCAAAAGTGTGTATAAAATCACCAGCTTCATAACCACAAACTTGTGCTATCATCATAGTAAACAAGGCATAAGAAGCAATATTAAAAGGGACTCCTAAAAACGTATCTGCACTACGTTGGTATAGTTGGCAAGATAATTTGCCATCTGCTACGTAAAACTGGAAAAAGGCATGACACGGTGGTAATGCAGCTTTTCCATTAGCAACATTCTCAGAAAAACTTTTGGAATTGTCAGGTAAAACAGACGGGTTCCATGCAGACACTAACATACGTCTACTATTAGGATTGTTTTTTAAGGTGTCTATAACGTCTTTAATTTGGTCAATCTCATCACTATTCCAATTTCTCCATTGGTGTCCGTAAACAGGTCCTAAATCACCATTTTCATCAGCCCAAGAATTCCATATTTTAACGCCATTTTCAGTAAGGTAGTTGATGTTTGTATCTCCTTTTAAAAACCAAAGTAACTCATAAATAATAGATTTTAAGTGTAGTTTCTTGGTTGTTAACATCGGGAAACCTTTACTTAAGTCAAAACGCATTTGATAACCAAAAACGCTTTTTGTTCCAGTGCCTGTACGGTCTCCTTTTTCGTTTCCATGTTCTAATATGTGCTTAACTAAGTCGTGATATTGTTTCATATAGTGTAGTTCTGTGATGGCAGAATGTTTTTAATTAAGTGTTAGTTACTATAATTTTTACTATAAACTATTTCAGCAAAATTAATAAAAACAATTTTAATTTTGGATTGCTCGAAATATATTGAAGTTTGTTTTTGATATTTTAAAATTTAAAAGCTCATATTATTTGTTTAATATGAGCTTTTAAGTATTTTTTTGTTAAAATAAAATATCTGAAATTCTAGTGATTATTATCCAATAATCATACCTGCAATAGTTGCAGATATTAGTGATGCTATAGTACCTCCAAGTAGTGCTTTCATCCCGAATTTAGACAAGGTTTTACGTTGTCCTGGCGCTAAAGATCCAATACCTCCAATTTGAATTCCAATAGAGGCAAAGTTAGCAAAACCACAAAGCATATAAGTTGCCATAATTATTGACTTCTCATAAGATAAGTGTGTTGCATTAGCTACATTTTTAAGTTCTGCTAATTGTATGTAACCTACAAATTCACTTGCAGCTAATTTAATACCTAATAGTTGCCCCATAAGTGCCATATCTGCTTGTGCGACACCTATTAACCACATTAGTGGTGCAAAGATGTAACCCAATATAAGTTCTAGAGATAAAGCTTTATAACTTGTGTTTAAAGCAATCCAGGCGTTTAGGTTAGTAACATCTCCAACCCAACCTAAAATACCATTTAACATGGCTATAAAAGCAACAAATACTAATAGCATTGCTCCAACATTAACAGCTAGTTTTAAACCTTCAGTTGTACCGTTGGCTATAGCGTCTAATATGTTAGAACCTATTTTGTCTTGAGAGACTTCTACATCTGTATTTACCTCTTCTGTTTGAGGAAATAATATTTTTGAAATAACTATGGCACCAGGAGCTGCCATTACGGAAGCTGCTAATAAATGCTTAGCGTAAAATAAACGTAACACTTCATCATCACCACCTAAAAAGCCAATATATGCAGCAAGTACTGCTCCTGCTACTGTTGCCATACCTCCAATCATAACTAAAAGCATTTCTGATTTAGTCATTTTTTCTAAGTAAGCTTTAATAAGTAATGGCGCTTCTGTTTGTCCTAAAAAGATATTTCCTGCAACACTTAAGCTTTCTGCTCCAGAAATTTTAAGCGCTTTTGATAATAACCAAGCCATAGCTTTTACTACTCTTTGGATAATACCTAGATAAAATAATAAAGAAGTTAATGCAGAAAAGAAAATGATAGTTGGTAATACTTGGAAAGCGAAAATAAATCCGAAAGTATCCATATCAACCACTAATCCTTCGAATAAAAATTTACTTCCGGCTCTAGTAAAATCTAAAACACTTATAAATAGACCTCCAATAAATTCGAATGCTGTTTTTATAAAATCAACTTTTAAAACCCCAATTGCAATTAGTAACTGAAAGGCTAAACCAATCACTACAATTTTCCAATCGATAGCTTTTCTGTTGCTACTAAATAAAAATGAAATAAATAATAAAGCAACCATTCCTAAAGCACCTCTCCATAGACTAGTTACAGAAAAACCACCACTAGGTATTATTTTGTTAGCTTCAGATACTGCAAGTTGCGCAGCTGTTTTTTCTTTTATTTTAAACGAATAAATGTTTTCTTTTTGTTTGAAAACTAAAGTAGAATCTGTTAAGGTTTGTACTTTTAAACGTTGAGAAACATCGCTAGGTGTATCATAATAAAATACTAGTACATTGTTTTGAAATAAATAGTCTCCAAATAAATTGTTATGATTAAAACTACCATCTTTAATGGTTAGTACATCTTTATCAGATAAGTCTAAACTTGTCGAGTCTAATTTAGTTTGACCTGCTTCAAGCTGCCATTCTTTTTCAATATCCTGAGCATAGGTAGATGTAATGCTCGTTAAAGTCGCTAGAATAGCAAGTATAAAATATTTCATTGTAAAGGGATTATCGTTTAGAGATTTCATCTCTGATTTTAGCTGCTTTTTCGTAATCTTCATTAGTTACAGCTTCGTCTAAAAGGTTGTGTAGTTCTTCTGTTGTTTTAGAAAAATAATCGTCTTGTTCGTCTTCTAATTCAAACTCTTCGTTTATTATATCTTCAACAAGGATGTTATCTGGATCATTTTCTTGTGTAGGGTCAACCTTTAGGTATATTCCGGCTTTGTCCAGTATGTTTTTATATGTAAAAATTGGCGCTTTAAAACGTAAGGCTAATGCAATAGCATCGCTAGTTCTAGCATCAATAATTTCTTCGATTTTATCGCGCTCGCAAATTAAAGAGGAGTAAAATACACCATCTACTAATTTATGAATAATAACTTGTTTAACCACAATATCAAAACGATCTGCAAAGTTTTTAAATAGGTCGTGGGTGAGTGGTCTTGGTGGTCTAATTTCTTTTTCTAATGCTATAGCAATAGACTGCGCTTCAAAAGCACCAATAACAATTGGTAATTTACGATCGCCATCAACTTCGTTTAGAATAAGTGCATACGCACCATTTTGTGTTTGGCTGTAAGAAATACCTTTTATATTTAATCGGACTAAACTCATAGTGTATAAAAAACAAAGAACCGTTTAAATTAGGACTTTACCAAACTACGATAAGTAGTTTTTGTACATAATTTAAACAGTCCTTTGTTAATAAGAACTTAATTTTATAAAAACTTAGGCGTTTGCTGCCTTAAATGCTTTTAACTTTTCTATTAATTGTGGTACCACTTCAAAAGCATCTCCAACAACTCCATAATCTGCTGCTTTAAAGAAAGGTGCTTCTGGATCTGTGTTAATAACCACTTTTACTTTAGAGGCATTAATACCTGCTAAATGTTGTATTGCACCAGAGATTCCGATTGCAATATATAAGTTTGATGCTACTGGTTTTCCTGTTTGTCCAACGTGCTCACTGTGTGGTCTCCATCCTAAGTCAGATACGGGTTTAGAACATGCTGTTGCTGCTCCTAAAACATCTGCTAACTCTTCAATCATTCCCCAGTTTTCTGGTCCTTTCATTCCACGTCCTGCAGATACTACTATTTCAGCATCAGCAATAGTTACTTTGTCTGTTGCTTTATCTACAGACTCTACAGTTACTCCTGTAGCAGGTAAGCTTGGTGCAAAATCTTCCGCAGCAGCGCTAGCACTTTTTTCTACTAATCCAAAAGAGTTATTAGAAACACCAACAATTTTTACATCTGTATCAATTGTAGTTAAATTAAACGCTTTGTTTGTAAATGCTGTACGTTTTACTGTAAAAGGAGCGGTAGATGATGGCGCTTCCATAACATTAGAGGCGTAACCAGCTTCTAAAGCTACTGATAATATAGGTGCTAAATATTTGCTATCTGCACTTTGACTTACTATTACAACTTTAGCATCTTCGTTTTTTGCTGCTTGTGCAATTGCAGAAGCATAAGATTTTGCATTAAAGTTATTTAAAGAAGCATCTGATATTTTTAATACCTTATCTACTCCGTATTGTCCTAATTCTGAAACATCATTTGCATTAACTGTTATAGCTGTTACAGTTGTTCCCATTTGGTCTGCAACTGCTTTTGCATAAGATGCTACTTCTAGAGCTGTTTTTTTAAAGGCTCCGTTTTCTGATTCTGTATATACTAAAACTGACATAATTTTTTATTTTAAAAATTAAAACTCCAAAGCTATATTCCAAAGTTTGATTTCTTGGAATACGGAATTTTAATATTGGATTTATATTACTTTAGCTTCGTTGTGAAGTAAGTTAACTAACTCATCTAAATTATCAGGAGCAACTAAAGTTACCGCACCTTTTGGAGTAGGTTTTTCAAATTTAACAGAAGACGTTTCAACAGACGCGCCAACTGGCTCAACAACAGTTAATGGTTTTTTTCTTGCCATCATAATCCCTCTCATGTTTGGGATACGTAAATCACTTTCTTCAACTAAACCTTTTTGACCACCAATAACTAAAGGTAATGCAGTAGCAACCGTTTCTTTACCACCATCAATTTCTCTTACAGCTTTAGCAGTTGTACCATCCACATCTAAACTAATACAGTTTGTTACAAAATTTGCGTCAATCATTTCTGCAATCATACCAGGTACCATTCCACCGTTATAATCAATAGACTCACGACCAGCAATTACTAAGTCGTAACCACCTTCTTTTACTACGTTAGCAATTTCTTTAGCAACTTGGTACCCATCTTTAGCTTCCGTATTAACTCTAATAGCGGTATCTGCACCAATAGCTAAAGCTTTACGTAAAGTAGGTTCGGTTTCTGGTCCTCCAACATTTATAACATCTACAGATGCACCTTGTTTTTCTTTAAACCACATAGCACGTGTTAAACCAAATTCGTCGTTTGGATTAATTACAAATTGCACTCCAGTTGTGTCAAATTTTGAATCTCCATCTGTAAAATTAATTTTTGATGTCGTATCTGGTACATGACTAATACACACTAAAATTTTCATATTATTTTTGTTTTATGAGTTCTGTTACGTTAGATGCAATCAACTATAACGATATAGTTTGTCTAACTTTTATTTAATTTTTGATAAATTTAAGTCTTTAAAAATCCGCTTAAATCTTACGGACACGAAGATAATTATTTTATTTCGAAAAAATACTATGCATGCATAGTAAATTTTAAATAATTCTGTAGTTAAAAGTTTTTCATTTATTGTTATTTTTGCTTTTCAAATTATTATTTAGATGAAGACAATTCAATTTAGAGAAGCTATATGTGAAGCCATGAGTGAAGAAATGCGCAGAGATGAAAGCATTTACTTAATGGGAGAAGAAGTAGCAGAATATAATGGTGCATATAAAGCATCAAAAGGGATGTTAGATGAGTTTGGTGCAAAACGTGTTATTGATACACCAATTGCCGAGCTTGGATTTGCTGGTATTGCTATAGGTTCTACCATGACAGGTAACAGACCAATTGTAGAATACATGACGTTTAACTTTTCGTTAGTTGGTATTGATCAAATTATAAATAACGCTGCTAAAATTAGACAAATGTCTGGTGGACAATTTAATTGTCCTATTGTATTTAGAGGTCCTACAGGAAGTGCAGGACAATTAGGTGCAACACACTCTCAGGCTTTTGAAAATTGGTTTGCAAATACACCAGGTCTAAAGGTAGTAGTACCTTCAAATCCGTATGATGCTAAAGGTTTATTAAAATCTGCAATTCGTGATAACGATCCTGTGATCTTCATGGAAAGTGAGCAAATGTATGGTGATAAAGGAGAAGTGCCAGAAGGAGAATACACAATACCATTAGGAGTTGCTGAGATAAAAAGAGAAGGTACAGATGTAACAATCGTATCTTTTGGTAAGATTATTAAAGAGGCTTATATCGCAGCAGAGCAATTAGCTAAAGATGGTATTTCTTGTGAGATTATCGATTTACGTACAGTACGTCCAATGGATAGAGAAGCCATTGTTAAATCTGTAAAGAAAACAAACCGCTTAATAATTTTAGAAGAAGCATGGCCATTTGGAAACGTTGCGACTGAAATTACTTATTTGGTACAAAGTGAAGCATTTGATTATTTAGATGCTCCAATTATAAAAATTAACACTGCAGATACACCTGCACCTTACTCTCCAGTATTATTAGCAGAATGGTTACCGGACCATACAGATGTTATTACTGCTGTTAAAAAAGTAATGTATAAATAAAAAAATAGTATTTTCTATTTATTAAAAGCTTCATTAGCACGATTGTTGATGAAGCTTTTTGTATTAAATGCCTAAATATGAATAGTAAACTTTTTTGCCTCTTTTTTATCTTCGGAAGTCTTTTTGCAATCGCACAAACTAAGGTCAGTGGTGTTGTTTTTGACGAGTTTGATCAGCCAATATCTTTTGCAAATGTCGTTTTTAAAGGATCGTCTGTTGGTGTTATTACCAATGAGGAAGGTCGTTTTTATCTTGAAGACGAAAACACATGGGACACCATTGTAGTCTCTTTTATTAGTTTTGAAACACAAGAAATTAAGCTTGAGAAAAAAGTTAATTACGATTTAAAATTTATTCTAAAAGAAGAAGTTGCTGCACTTGACGAAGTCTTTATTGTATCAGGTAAGCAGTCTAAAAAAAATAACCCAGCAATTGATATTCTTAGAAAAATCTGGGCTAACAAACGTAGTAACGGTTTAAAAAAGTACAAACAATACCAGTATGATAAATACGAGAAAGTAGAGTTTGACCTTAATACAGTGGACAGCACTTTAATGGAAAGTAAACTATTTAGAGGTATGGAGTTTGTTTTTGATCAAGTGGATACGTCTAAAGTTACAGGTAAAACGTATTTGCCAATGTTTATTAACGAGTCGTCTAGCGAGGTCTATGGAGATAATATAACCAAGGCAAAGCGTGATATTTTAAAAGGAAACAAAAACTCAGGGTTTAGTAATAATCAAATTATTATTGACTTTGTGGATGACTTATATTCAGAATACGATGTGTATGATAATTACCTTAAGTTTTTTGATAAAAGTTTTACTAGTCCAATTTCCAGAACAGGAATTCAGACCTATAACTACGTATTAGCAGATAGTAGTTATATAGATAATAAATGGTGTTATAATATTATTTATTATCCAAGACGTAAAAACGAATTAACTTTTAAAGGCGATTTTTGGGTTGCAGATACCACCTTCGCAATTAAGGAAATTAATATGCAGGCTTCTAAAAGTGCCAACATAAACTGGGTAAAAGAAATTTATATAGAACAAGAGTTTGAGGTCTTAAACGACTCGGTGTTTTTAATAAAGCGTGATTACTTTATGAGTGATTTTGCTTTTAATAAAAAAGAAAAATCAAAAGGTATTTATGGTAAGCGTACTACATTGTACGATAACTATAAGTTTGATCAAGAAAAAGACCCTAAGTTTTATAAAGAAAAAGTATTCAGTTTTGATGAAGATATTTATAATCAAGACGATAGTTTTTGGGACCAAAACCGAATGGAAACCTTAAGTAAGGACGAAAAAGGCGTATACGTCATGCTGGACTCTTTAAAAAACACTCAAAAATTTAAACGCCTATATAACTTAGGAAGTATACTAGCTTCGGGTTATGTAGAGTTTCCTCAGCTTAATTTAGATTATGGTCCGATCTTTTCAACATTTGGTTATAATGAAGTAGAAGGAGTAAGGTTAAGAGCAGGAGGACGTACTTATTTTGGGCAAAACGATTTATGGCGTATTGAAGGATTTACAGCCTACGGGTTTAGAGATAATAAGTTTAAATATGGTCTATCAGGTAAATGGTTACTTGATAAGCGTAGTCGTTTAATTATCTCTGGAGGTAACCGTCGTGATGTGGAGCAAATTGGAGCTAGTTTAACCACTAGTACTGATGTTTTAGGGCGAAGTTTAGCCAGTAGCTCTGTAGTTGGGACAGGGACAAATGATAAATTAACTAACTTAAATTTAAGTACATTATCTATCGAAGCTGAGCCTTTTAGAAATGTAATTACTCGCTTAAGCGGAAGTTATAGAACTTTGGAATCTGCCTCTCAAACGTTTAGTTTAGATTATTTTACAGATGCCACACAAACAGCAACTAAATCTGAAGTTAAGCAATACGAAACAGCCTTTTCTATGTCTTATTTTCCAAAACGTGAAATGACAGGGTATGGAGTAGAGCGTCGTACTAAAAACGATGATTTTGCAAGGCTATTTGCTCAAGTAACTGTTGGAGATAAAAGTGTTTTAAATAGTGATTTTGATTATACAAGATTACAATTTTCTTACACCCAACCATGGGCTTTAGGAGGTTATGGTCGTTTATATACTACTATTGAAGCAGGAAAAACATTTGGAGAAGTGCCATTAGGATTACTTAGCGTTGTGCCAGGTAATCAAAGTTATTTTTCAATATATAATACGTTTTCGAACTTAGATTTTTACGAGTTTGTTACGGATGAATATGCAACATTGCATATTGAGCATAACTTTAACGGACGTTTATTTTCTCGTATTCCATTTCTTAAAAAGTATAATTTAAGAGCTATTGTTGGAGCAAGAGGCGTTATTGGAGATGTTTCTCAGGAAAATAGAGATATTAATGCGTCAGGTTTAGTTTATAGAGCACCAAAGACTGAAGCGTATTATGAGTATAGCGTTGGTGTAGGTAATATTTTTAAAGTCTTTAGAATAGACTTTAATTTTAGAGGTAACTATTTGGATCCAGTAACTAATCCAGATGCTAGAAAATTTGGTATTACCGGTAGTTTTGGTTTCTACTTCTAAAAACAAATAGTAAATTATTGATTTCAATCTTACGTCTTGCGTGCTGTTGTAGTTTGCAAAACGTTTCAATTTAAAATATATATGGCTGTATCAAAAGCAGAAGTAAATGGCATGTCAGAGTTAACTCTAAATAAGCCAGAAATAATTGTTTCAGATAAACAGTTAATGTTATTTAGTAAAGGAACAGATGTTAGATTAACAATAAAAACATTAGAAGCTGGTCATCCTGTATTAATAACAGCATTTTATAGTAATGGATTAACACTATTAAAGGAGTTAAAAGTTTACTTACATAAAAAGTTGCCTAATAAGTCTTTTAAAGAGCAACGCGAATACAGAGCGCAATATAAAAAATTGTCTAGCTTAATTTTGATCGAAATTGTTGATTATAAATTAGCAGTCAAAAAAGCACCAGCTATTGGTTGGTTAGAAAAATTATATCCAGAAGCTAGTCGTTTTTTATTGCCATTTGTACAAGTTCAAGGACTTAACAGTGCATGGCAATGGTATGAAAATGGTGTAAACATTCCTGTGTTACGTAATAAAATACATCCTTATTTTGGGACGTACTTTCCAACGCGTTATGATCATTTAATTTTATTTGACAATTGGTTAAAGCGTTATGAAGGACCAAAAAAATCCGCAATTGATGTGGGAATTGGAAGTGGTGTGTTATCACTGCAAATGGTAAAACACGGTTTTCAAAAAGTACATGGTACGGATACTAATCCTAATGCTATTTTTGGATTAAACGAATCTATTAAGGATACCAAGTTGTCTAGAAAAATTACGTTGGAATACGCTAATCTTTTTGGAACACATGAAAAGCAAACGGAGCTGATTGTTTTTAACCCACCGTGGTTACCAACGTCTAGTCGTTTAAATAGGTTAGACGAAGCTATATATTATAACGAAAGTTTGTTTCCTGACTTTTTTGAAAGTGCAAAACAACGTTTATTGCCAGACGGTAAGTTAGTCTTGTTGTTTTCAAACCTGGCTCAGATAACAGAAGTAACTAAAGCACACCCTATAGAAAAGGAATTAGCAGAAGGTGGACGCTTTGAGTTAGAAAAATGTTTAAAACGTAAAGTTAAATTGGCTTCTGATAAAACAAAAAGAGATCAACATTGGCGTGCTTTAGAAGAAGTAGAACTGTGGGTTTTAAAGCCTATATAACTGGTTGTTTTTGACTTAGTCTAAATTGAAAATAGGATAAAAATAGTGTTGTTGGCAAAAATCAAAACGTTTCTCTTGCCAATACCTAAATAATCTCGTACTTTCGCATCCCGAAAAAGTAAAAATTAATATTTAAATTCCGCTTGACGGAAACTAAAAATAAAGAATATGAGTCCAGGAGGAAAATTAACATTTGATGTATTAATAGAGATACCAAAAGGAAGCAGAAATAAATACGAATACGATTTTGAATTAAATAAAATCCGTTTTGACCGTATGTTATTTTCTTCAATGATGTATCCAGGAGATTACGGTTTTATTCCAGAAACATTAGCATTAGATGGTGATCCATTAGATGTTTTAGTTATGGGAACTGAGCCAACTTTTCCAGGTTGTGTAATGGAGGTTAAGCCAATTGGTGTATTCCACATGGCTGATGAAAAAGGACCAGACGAAAAAATTATTTGTGTACCAACTACAGATCCAATTTGGAATAGCTACAACGATATTGACGATTTAAATCCTCACAGAGTTAAAGAAATCACTCACTTTTTTCAAGTATATAAGGACTTAGAAATGAAAAAAGTAGATATCGGAGCATGGGGTGATGCAAAAGAAGCCTATGAGATTTTAAATAAATGTGTTGAGCGTTATGAGAATAGCGAGCATAAGAAAAATGGTAATTTTACTATCTAAGAAGTAAATTTATCCAAAATATTAAACCCCTTTTACTGCAAAGTAAAAGGGGTTTTTGTTTTGCACAAGTATTTGTATTAGTAATCTGTTAATATAAAGTCAGTTTATTTTATTTTTTTGATGTTTAATTGGTTTTTAAATTATTGATAATATAATTTTAATGTTAAAAAATTATCATTTTAATATTTTTGTTTCTATTTGATTTGTTACTTTAGCAATACTTAACAACCTAATAAACAAACTTATATGGAATCAATGATGATATATATGCCTATTGCTATGGCAATTTTGGGCTTAATTTACATGATTATTAAACAATCTTGGGTAATGAAGCAAGATTCTGGTGATGGTAAGATGAAAGAGATTTCGGATCACATCTACGAAGGGGCTTTAGCTTTTTTAAATGCCGAGTATAGATTGCTTTCAATTTTTGTAGTTATAGTAAGTGTCTTACTTGCTGTAGTCGCGTATTTTGTACCCACTACTAGTTATTTAATAGTAATTGCTTTTATCTGCGGGGCTATTTTTTCTGCTTTTGCGGGAAATATAGGTATGAAGATCGCAACCAAAACTAACGTTAGAACAACACAGGCAGCAAAAACAAGTCTGCCAAGTGCTTTAAAAATATCTTTTGGAGGCGGAACAGTAATGGGACTTGGTGTTGCAGGATTAGCTGTTTTAGGGTTGACTGCCTTTTTTATAATATTTTACAAGTTTGTATTTATGCCAGATGGCTGGACTAATACAGAGGACATGACACTTGTGTTAGAGACCTTAGCTGGGTTTTCTTTAGGTGCAGAGTCAATTGCTTTGTTTGCTCGTGTTGGTGGCGGTATTTATACTAAAGCAGCCGATGTTGGTGCTGATTTAGTAGGTAAGGTAGAAGCTGGTATACCAGAAGATGATCCTCGTAATCCAGCAACTATTGCAGATAATGTTGGTGATAATGTTGGAGATGTAGCAGGTATGGGAGCTGATTTATTTGGATCTTATGTTGCAACAGTACTAGCAGCAATGGTATTGGGTAATTATGTGATTAAAGATATGGGAGGAAATATAGATGATGCTTTTGGAGGTATTGGACCAATTTTATTACCAATGTCTATTGCTGGTGTCGGAATTATTATTTCTATTATAGGAACTTTATTAGTCAAAATAAATAGTAATGATGCTAAGGAGCCCGAAGTAATGGGCGCTTTAAACCGTGGTAATTGGGTATCTATTGCATTGGTGGCAGCAGCTTGTTATGGATTAGTAACTTGGATGTTACCAGAAACTATGCAAATGAACTTTTTTGGAGAAGGTACTATAGAAGTGTCCTCTATGCGTGTGTTTTATTCGACATTAGTTGGGCTATTTGTTGGAGCGGTAATATCATCTGTAACGGAGTATTATACAGGATTAGGTAAAAAGCCGATTTTAAAAATTGTACAACAATCTAGTACCGGAGCAGGAACAAATATAATTGCAGGTTTAGCTACGGGAATGATTTCTACATTTCCATCGGTATTATTATTTGCAGCAGCCATTTGGTCGTCTTATGCATTAGCAGGATTTTATGGTGTTGCTTTAGCTGCCTCTGCTATGATGGCTACAACAGCTATGCAATTAGCAATTGATGCTTTTGGTCCAATATCTGATAATGCCGGAGGTATTGCAGAAATGAGTGAGCAAGATCCGATTGTAAGAGAGCGTACGGACATATTAGACTCGGTTGGTAACACAACAGCTGCAACAGGAAAAGGGTTTGCTATCGCATCCGCAGCATTAACATCGTTAGCGTTGTTTGCTGCTTATGTAACGTTTACAGGAATTGACGGTATAAATATTTTTAAAGCACCGGTTTTAGCAATGTTATTTGTTGGAGGAATGGTGCCTGTTGTGTTTTCGGCTTTAGCCATGAATGCGGTTGGTAAAGCAGCTATGGAAATGGTAGAAGAAGTACGACGCCAGTTTAAAGAAATCCCTGGTATTATGGAAGGTACCGGAAAGCCCGAATATGATAAATGTGTGGCTATATCTACTAAAGCGTCTTTAAAAGAAATGATGTTACCGGGGTTATTAACTATTGGTTTTCCGTTGGTGATAGCTTTTGTGCCATTACTTTTTGGAATGCATCATTTGGCTGTTGCCGAAATGTTAGGAGGTTATATGGCAGGTGTTACTGTTAGCGGTGTTTTATGGGCTATTTTTCAAAACAATGCTGGTGGTGCTTGGGATAATGCAAAAAAGTCTTTTGAGGCTGGTGTAGAGATTAATGGCGAAATGACTTATAAAGGAAGTGATGCACATAAAGCTGCTGTTACTGGAGATACAGTTGGTGATCCGTTTAAAGATACGTCTGGACCATCGATGAATATTTTAATAAAACTAACGTGTTTAATTGGGTTGGTGATTGCACCAATTTTAGGTGGTCATGCTGATACAGGTGTAGCACATACAGAAGACGTTACTATTGAAAAACAAATGGTTGCAGACAGTAATGTGGCTGAAGCTGTTATAATATATACTATTGTGGTTAATGGAGAAACAGTTGTTAAAACGGAAACCTTTAAGGGTGTTAAGACTGACGTCGAAACTAAAATAAAAGCGTTTGAAGCCGATAATAATGCACGTATTGAGGCGGATAAGAAAATTATTAAATCGGTAAATGTAAAAAAGGGCTAACTGTATTAAAATTATAAATTTTACGCCTGCTAATAACATTAGCAGGTTTTTTTTATGCTATATTTGAGTAATGAGTTGGTTTAAGAAAGATCCCTTACAAATTATTTCGTTTTTAAGTTATGGTACGCCCAGCCATTTGTACCATCGCGGTCGTGCGTTGGAAGACGAAACTATTGACTTAGACCAAAAAAGTATGTTTAATCTTGTTTTGAATACGTGGAAACGATTTGAAACCGACGAAATAAAACATACAAGACTTAAAATTACACTCCCTAATAATCAAGTATTTTACACTGAAACGGATAAGGATGGCTATTATAAAATAGATGAAGCTATTTCTGATTTTGGTGATTTTATAAATACGGAAGGTTGGTTAAATTTTGAGGTGTCTTATGATGATGCGTCTTTAAAACGAACAATACAAAGTCAGAATAGATTCCGTGCAGAGTTGTTGATACCTAATCAGGATTCTGACTTTGGTGTTATTAGCGATATTGATGATACTATTTTGCACACTGGTGTGGTGTCTGTTTTAAAATGGCGTGTGTTGTATAATACATTTTTTAAACATGCTCAAAATAGAATTCCGTTGGAAGGTGCAGCAGATTTTTACCATAAATTGCATAAAGGTCCTACTAATAAAAAGGCGAATCCTATTTTTTACGTAAGCCATAGTCCATGGAATTTATACCGTTATTTAGAGTTTTTTTTAAGAACTAATAATTTTCCTAAAGGCCCAATTTTATTGAGGGGTTTTAGTACTATTTTTAAAAAGAAAACGCCTGATAGTAAGCCTGAAAAACAGTTAGAGATTGAAAATATTTTAAAGACGTATCCTAAGTTATCTATTATTTTAATTGGTGATAGTGGAGAGCATGATCCTGATATTTATCTACAACTTGTAAATGCCTATCCTGACCGTATTAAAGCAGTATATTTAAGAAGTGTTAATGATAAGAAGAAAACCAAGCGGGTAAAAAGTTTACTTAGTCATTATAAGCAAACTCCAGTGTTATTGGTAAATTCTAGTAAAGAGGCTATAGTCCATGCTAGAAGTCATGGTCTTATTAAATAAGCCCGCGTTAGCGATGGAAATGGCATCCTTTTTTTGCTGCCACAAATGGCAAAAAAAGATATAATGTACAGCGCGACCCTTGTGGTAACGCCCCAAACTATCTAAAATAAACCGTTTATTTCTGCGTCTATTTTATTGATAATAATACCTAAGTCTTCAGGATTTGCAACAAAGTCCATATTGTCTACATCAATAACTAATAAATTACCTTTTGTGTAACCATGTATCCAAGCCTCGTAACGCTCGTTAAGTCTGCTTAGGTAATCTATGCTTATTGAGTTTTCGTAATCACGTCCACGTTTGTGTATTTGAGATACCAAATTTGGGATAGAACTGCGTAAGTAAATTAATAAATCAGGACTGGCAACAAAACCTTCCATTAGATCAAAAAGGGATTTGTAGTTTTCAAAATCGCGATTGGTCATTAAACCCATAGCGTGCAGGTTAGGAGCAAATATGTGTGCATCCTCATAAATAGTCCTGTCTTGTATGATGTCTTTTCCACTTTCGTGAATTTGAGAAACCTGTCTAAAACGACTGTTTAAAAAGTAAACTTGCAGGTTAAAACTCCAACGTTCCATCTGATTATAAAAATCGTCAAGGTACGGGTTGTCTACAACGTCTTCTAATTGCGCCTCCCAGTTAAAGTGTTTGGCTAATAATTTAGTAAGCGTCGTTTTTCCTGCGCCTATGTTTCCTGCTATGGCAACGTGCATAGTTAGTCTGTTTTAAGTTGGTATTGAAATAGTAATTTACGATTGTAAATATACAGGATTTGATTGGTTACAAAAAACTGACTTATTAACATATTTGGTAATTTAATAGGTATCAGTGTTTTGGTTTTGTGATTATAAAAAATTAAACCGTTTTGGTTTTTAATTATTAGGTTTTTGTTGGAGGCTTTGATGCTTGAATAGCCATCGTTTTTGATTTTGTAAACAACACTTCCAAAATAATTATAACAATACAGGTTGTTTTCTGTCAATAACCAGCAGTAATTGTAATTACTTGTTATGTCTAAAACCTTTGAGGCTACTGGTATGGTTTTGTAACGTGTGGTTTGTGTTTTGTAATCGTATAATTCTAAATACTGAAAATCTTGGTTAAATAACCAAACAGTATTATCAAAACCGGTAGTTACATGCGATACGTTTTTGTAGTCTTGTAATGCGTTAAAGTCTATTTTAGAGACTTCGGCTAATCTATTATCTAATATAATCACTGTGTTTAGGTCTGCATAAAACACGTTTATTTTTAACGGATTAAAAGTGTGTGCGGTGGTTATTTTGCCTAACTGAAAATTACTGTAGTTTATAGTATTGCCATCTTGGCTTTTTATAAACGAATTGTCTTTTATGTAATAGAGGCTTTCAAAATTATTTTTAGAAATAAATTGATCGGCATCTAGACTGTCCTTTTGGACTAAAGTCGCGCTTATCGCATCTTGAGCGTATAAGGGAAATGATAAAATACAGAATAATATTAGTATTGCCTTCATGGACTACCAATGTACAAAAACTAAACCAAAGGTGCATCAGAAAACATATTTAGAGGACTATTGTTTTTGCTAATTTAATTTTTAACACTTTTAGATTAAACCATTATCTTTTTTTGAGGTCTAATGGACGTATTACCCTTATAAATTTAAAATCTATTACAATGAAACTAAAAACTACTATTAAAAATCTGGCTATTCTAGTGGTCATGATTATGTCATCAAATGCGTTTGCGCAAGATGGTTTTCAAGGTCAAGCTATTTATATGTCAAAGACAACTGTTGATATGGATAGTTTTGGTGGACGTGAGATGAGCCCTGAACGTAAGAAGTCTATTATGGAGCGTATGAAGAGTATGCTTGAAAAAACATTTATTCTAGATTTTAATAAAACAGAATCTATGTATAAAGAAGACGAAGCTTTAGAAGCACCAAGTGGAGGTAGAGGTGGATTTAATATGGGTGGTATGTCTGCAGGAACGGTATATAAAAATGTTAAAGACAATCAATTATTGCAAGATCAAGAGTTTTTTGGTAAGCAGTTTTTAATTAAAGATAGTTTAGTCAAGTTAGATTGGAAAATGACTGGCGAGTCTAAGCAAATTGGTAAGTATACTTGTTTTAAGGCTACTGCTACTAAAAAGGTTGATGCTGCCGATTGGACCAACATGAGAAGAAGAGGTGGTGATAGAGGAAAAAAAGAGGCTGATAAAAAAGAAACTGCAGAGGTTAAAAGTGATAGCACAAAAGCAGATGTGCCAAAAGATCCTTTTGAAGATATAGAAATCCCTAAAGAAGTTGAGGTTGTTGCTTGGTATACTATGGATATCCCTGTAAGCGCTGGTCCTGGAGAATATTGGGGACTTCCTGGCTTAATCTTGGAGGTTAATTCTGGTAGAACTACCATTTTATGTACTAAAATAGTCATGAATCCTTCTGATAAAAACGAAATCAAAAAGCCTACTAAAGGTAAAGAAGTTACTATGGAAGCGTATCAAGACATTGTAAAGAAAAAAATGGAAGAGATGCGCGAGATGTTTAGATCACGTGGAGGAAGAGGCGGAGGACGTCGTAATTAATTTTTTAGTACATAACCCAACCAATTAAATAATACAAATGAAACATATTTTAACCACGCTGCTTTTATTAGTGGCTAGCACCTCGTTTGCCCAAGTCAAATTTGAAGGTGTAGTAAAAGATAGCACAGGTGTTGCATTAGAGCTAGCTAATGTAATCGCTATAAACCAAGAGACTAAAATATTAGAGTCTTACGCTATAACTAACGATAAAGGACGTTATAAGCTTAATTTAGATGTTAATTCTAGTTATAGTATTAAGGTAAGCTATATTGGAATGCAACAAATTTCTGAGACTGTTAATACTAAAGAAGCAGGTATTACTAAAGACTACATAATGACTATTGATAATAGTTTGGATGAAGTTGAAATTACTTATGAAATGCCAGTGACTATAAGTGGAGATACAATTACATACAACGCAGATTCTTTTAAAAACGGAACGGAACGTAAACTTGGTGATGTACTAGAAAAAATGCCAGGTGTAGAGATTAATGACGATGGAGAGGTAGAGATTGAAGGAAAGAAGGTTGGTAAAGTTATGATTGATGGTAAAGAGTTTTTTGATGGTGATACTAAATTGGCAACAAAAAATATCCCAGCAAATGCTATTGATAAAGTTCAGGTTTTAAAAAATTATTCTGAAGTTGGTCAATTAAGTGGTGTGACTAATAACCAAGATAATATTGCCATTAATATTAAATTAAAAGAAGGAAAGAAAAACTTTTGGTTTGGTACTATTACTGCTGGAGCGGGAGATTCTAGTAGTGGTGAGCTGTATTTAGCACAGCCTAAATTATTTTATTATAGCCCTAAAAAGAGTATTAATTTTATTGGTGATTTAAATAATATTGGCGAATTAGCATTGTCGCGTCGTGATATTTTTAATTTCTCAGGAGGCTTCCAACAACCAAGTCAGCAAAGTGGAACTAACATTAGTTTAGGTAGTAATGACTTAGGTTTTAGACAACTTCAAAACAATCAAGCAAAAAGTATTAATACTAAGTTTGGTGCTGCTAATTTTAGCTACTCTCCAAAAAGTACTTTAGATGTTAGTGGATTTGCCATTTTTGCAAGTAGCAGAATAGAGTTGCAGGAAAACAGTGCGGTATTATATACAGATCAGACGTTAGGTATTCCTGATGAAAACACACAGAGCAATACGCAACAAAAAAGTGATTTAGGGTTGGTTAAGTTTAGTGCTAAATACAAACCAAATGCGAGTAATCAATTGGATTATGATATTTTAGGACGTGTGTCTAAAGACGAACAATTAAACGGAACGTTCTCTAACGTGATTGGACCAATTGATCAAAATGAAGAAACCAATCCATACAAGATAAATCAAAATTTAAATTATTATTACACAATGGATGAAGATAATATTTTTGCATTATCAATACAACATTTATTGCAAGATGAAGATCCATTTTACAATGCTTTACTGCAAAATGATCCAAGTAATAATACTGATGCTGATCCAAATAACAGGGATCCTTTTGATGACACTGCTCAAGGTTTAGGTTTAGATGGGACGCAGGTTAGTTATGATGTTAATCAACAAAAACGTGTTAAAACTAATCAAGTAGATGCTAAAGTAGATTATTGGAATATTCTAAATAAAAAGAGTGACATAAACTTTACAGTTGGAACTATTTATAGCAATCAGCAATTTGATTCTAATATTTTTCAAACCTTGGATGATGGTTCAGAATTAGACACCAATACCACAATAACAGGTTTGTCTGATGTTAATGATATTAAGTACACGTTTAGTGATTTGTATCTAGGAGCGCATTATCGTTTTAAAACTGGTAAGTTTACAATTAGTCCTGGAGTTTCTGCACATGCTTATAGTGCTGTTAACGATCAGTTTAGTACTAAGACAACGGATAACTTTTTTAGAGTATTGCCAGATTTAAATGTGCGTATTCAATTAAAGGGGACAGAAACTTTAAATTTATCTTATAAGATGCAGACGCAGTTTACGGATGTTAATCAGTTTGCCCAAGGTTTAGTTTTAAACAATTATAATTCTACGTTTAGAGGAAATCCTGATTTAGAAAGCTCTTTAGCACATAATATAAACTTAAGTTACTTTAGTTTTAACATGTTTAATTATACTAACGTGTTTGCGTTTATTAACTACTCTAAAAACATTGATAATATTAGAAACGTATCAGAGTTTCAGCCGGGATCTGTTATTAGAACAAGTACACCTTATAATTCTGGTTTAGATGACGAGAGTTTAAGTGCAAGCGGACGTTTTCAAAGACGTTTTGGAAAATTACAAGCTAGTGTTAGAGGAACATTTAACTACTCTAAATTTAATCAGTTTATTAATAGTCAAGTTTCGGTTAACGAAAACTATAGTCAAAGTTATACAGCTGAGTTTAGATCTAATTTTAGAGAAGCTCCAAATTTTAAATTACGATATACGTATGGTTTAAGTGATAATGACCAAGGGACAAGGCGTACTAAAATATATACCAATGCCCCATCAGCAGAATTTGATGCGTTAATATTTAAAAAATTCACCTTTAAAACAGACTATACATACAACCGTCAAACGCTAGAAGGTAATAGTAATAGTTTTGGATTATGGAATGCTAATTTAGCGTATAGAAAAAGTAGTGATAGTAAATGGGAATATGAGCTTAAAGCTACAAATTTATTAGATACGGATTCTAGAGTGCAAAATAGTAACGATGCTTTTTCTGTAAGCACTAGTGAGTATTTTATTCAACCTAGATTTGTTACAGCTCGATTTATTTATAATCTTTAAGATGAAATAAAATAAAATTTCAAATCCCTTTTAACGTCAAGTTGAAAGGGATTTTTTTATGTGTTATTTTAAACCGAAACAACTAGTTGTAATCAAGTTGTGAAAAGGAGTCATTTTTATATAAGTGAATGTTCAAACTTTGCAAAAGGCAAAAGGCAAAAGGTAAAAGGCAAAAACACTACCACTCATTAATACGATTAGAATCTAACTTAATAAAGATAAATACTAAGATTGTAAAACCCCAAAGACCAGAGCCACCATAGCTAAAGAAGGGTAGTGGTATACCAATGGTTGGTATTAATCCCATGACCATACCAATATTAATCATAAAGTGTAAAAAGAGTATGGCGCCTACTGCATAACCATACATTCTGCTAAATTGTGTTTTCTGTCGTTCGGCAAGTATAAGTATCCTAATAATTAGCAAAAGAAAAACAACTACCGTTAAAAAGCTACCAATAAAACCCCATTCTTCTCCAACAGTACTAAAAATATAATCAGTGTGCTGTTCTGGCACAAAATTACCTGTGGTACGTGTACCTTCTAAAAATCCTTTTCCTTTAAATCCACCACTACTAATGGCTTTTTCAGATTCATTTAAGTTGTAGGCAACGGTCTTTTTCATGCGCTCCAATTTGTCAGGGTCTTTTTCAAGACTCAACCAAATTGTAATGCGGTCTTTTTGATGCGCAGGAAGAATATTATCATAAAAAAAGCGCACACTAAATGCTAATGACGTGCACAATAATATAACAGTAATAGGTTGTATAATGGATGGTTTTTTCTTTCTTGTAAAGTAATAAGTTAATACAACTATAGATGTAATTAACAACGTGCTGATTACTCCAAATTTTAATGCGAATATGGAAAGTAGTATTAAAAGGACACCTACAATTAAGTAAATGTGTGGTAGACCTTCTCTGTATAAAACAAAGAAAAAAGCACCGTAAACAATGGCGCTTCCTGCATCAGGTTGTAATAGCACTAATAGAGCAGGGGTAACAATTATAGCAAAGGTTTTAAGTTGATCATTAAAACGATTTATATCTGTGTTCAAATCGCTTATATATTTGGCAACAGCTAGAGCAGTGGCAACCTTAGCAAACTCTCCTGGTTGAAACGTGAAACTACCAATTGGGTACCAAGATGTGGCACCATTTATATTTTTTCCAAAGACAAATAGACCCGCTAAAGACAGTAGGGCAATGATGTAAATAACACTAGAAAAGCGCTCGTAAAACTTGGCTTCTATGGATAGAATAAGGATTATTAATAGTACAGACAGTCCAATAAACACTAATTGCTTGCTGTAAAAATGCGAGAAATTAGAAAACTCTAAAGCTTCTCCAGAATGTGAAGCAGATATAATGTTTACCCAACCAAACATAACTAGTATAAAATATAGTAGTATGGTTAACCAATCAAATTTAAAATGTCTATCAGTTTGCCTCATTTACGTGTATTGGGGTAGCTTGTATTTGCTGTTTTTCTAAGTTTGTTTTTGGTGTTGCGTTTATGTCGTTTTTATTCGGAGCAGGTACAATTTGTAACTGTGTTTCTCTGTTAATCTTAAAAGGCTCTCCAGAATATTGTTTAGCATATTCGTTTTCTAAACTATGGGTTAAAATCCATTTTTCTAAATCTGTACGACTAATACTTCCGTTTAAATATTGTTCAATCATTAAAGTAGAAATCTTTCCAGCAAAACGACTTCCCCAATACCCATTTTCAACAAATACAGCAATGGCTATTTTAGGATTGTCTTTAGGTGCAAATGCAACAAAAATGGAGTGGTCTGTTAATTGCGTTTGTACACCGTCAATTTTAGCATAGTTTTCTGCAGTCCCTGTTTTTCCGCAAATTTCTATTCCTTCAACTTGTAAGTTTTCTGCAGTACCTTTATTAAATACATCGTACATTCCTTCTACCACGGGTTCAAAATGTTTGCGGTCTACAGTTGTGTATCTTGGTGTTGTATATTTTTCGTCAATAGTTTCGCCTTCAATACTTTTTATAATGTGTGGTGTTATAAAGTAACCTCTGTTGGCAATAGCTGCAACCATGTTTGCTAATTGTATAGGAGTTGCTTCAACTTCTCCTTGTCCAATCGCGTTAGAGGTCATAAATGTAGAACTCCATCTATTTTTACCGTACCATTTGGCGTAAAATTTACTGTCTGGAATGCGTCCTTTTCTTCCAACCACTAAATCATATCCTAAATAATCACCTAATCCAAAACTCTTGGCATGATTACTCCAAACATCCATACCTTCAGCTGAGGTTGGGTATTTTTCTAAAATTCGTCTATAGACATTAACAAAGTAGGCATTACAGGATTCGTAAATACCTAAATTCATATTAACAGGACTTCTATGGCTATGACAACCGTGTAGTTTTCTACCGTTGTAATAATATCCCATTCTACAAGTAAACTGTTCTGAAGTAGTTACCACGCCTTCTTGTAAACCAATTAAGGCATTTATAACTTTAAAAGGAGATCCAGGTGCATATTGCGCTTGTAGTCCTCTGTCAAATGTTGGATTTGCTATGGAGTCATTATATAATTTTGTAAAGTTTTTTGAGCGATCTCTACCTACTAAAATATTAGGATCATAACTTGGTCCAGATACTAATGCTAGAATTTCGCCTGATTTTGGGTCTATAGCAATAATACCACCACGTTTGTTGGTCATTAATAGCTCACCGTACGCTTGTAGGTCTGCATCAATGGTTATTTTTATATCTTTTCCAGCTTCTGGTAATGTGTCGTGTATCCCGTCTTGGTAAGGTCCTAGGTTTCTGTTAAATCTGTCTTTTTGTATAAATTTAATACCTTTTTGTCCTCGTAAAGTAGACTCATAAGACGCCTCAACACCTGCTTTACCAATTAAGTCTCCTGATTGATAATAGTTATCATTTTTAATGTTTCTATCGTTTACTTCACCAATATCTCCTAAAACATTAGCGCCAATAGTAGTTTCGTATTTTCTTAAACTACGTTTTTGAATATAGAAACCTTCATATTTACGCATTTTTTCTTGCAAAATGGCGTAATCTTCTTTGGATAAGTGTGACACAAAAACGTACGGTAGTCGTGGAGAATACCTGTTAGCTTTTGTAAGCTTTTTTATAAATGTAGGCTTGTCAATTTTTAATAAGTTACAAAACTCTAAAGTATCTAGAGGCTTTACTTCTCTAGGTATTACCATGACGTCATAAGACGGTTGGTTGGATACTAATAGTTTGCCATTACGGTCATAAACAAAACCACGTTTAGGGTAGTCAAATACCTTTCTGATGGCGTTATCCTTGTATAAATCTGTTGAGGTTGCATTGTATACTTGAAGGTATAGTAATCTACCTGTAAAAACGATGCCTACAATTATGACAGATAAAAGAAGTAAAAGTTTTCTCATTTAGATTTTTTGCTGAAAATAGAGGTTATTAATATGCATAGTATAATAGTGAATATACTAGAAAACAACGTATTTTGTAACACAAAAATTACTTTGGAAACGTTAAATATTTCAAATAGAAAATAGGTTAGTGTGTGTGCAAAAGTTAATATAGAGATATAAGTTAATTTTTGTCCAAAATCTATATTATTAAATTTAAGAGCTTGATGCTCGTAAACCGCACCAAAACTGAATTTTAAAACTGCCGGTCTTATAAAAGCAGTCACTAAAGCTGCTGAGGCATTAATCCCTCCAGAATCCATGAAAATGTCCACACATAGGCCTAATAAAAAGCTTAGAAATAAAAATAAGATGCGGTTATTTTTTACTGGAAATAGTATGATAAACAGGATGTAAACATGTGGGTTTATGTAGCCTAAAAAGTTTATTTTATTAAATAATAATACCTGAAGTAAAATCAGTACAAAAAACCTAACAGTATGTATGGATAATAGGTTATTCATTAGTTTTTTGTAAGTCGTCTATTAGTGGTTTGTCTTTGTTTTCAATAACACTAACGTGCTCTAGATTTGTCATGTCATTAAATAAAAGCACATTGACTTCAAAAAAGTTTTTAGTGACATCTAATTTAAAATCTTCAATAGTACCCACTAAAATTCCTTTTGGGAATATGGCAGAACGTCCAGAAGTAACTATGGTGTCTCCTTTTACTAATTTTGCGCTTTTCTGGATATCCGTTAATTGTATTAATCGTGACGATTTACCATTCCAACTTAGGGTTCCGAATTGATTTGTTTTTTTTAATTGACCACTAATTTTATTGGTGGTGTTTAAAATTGAAATTACTGTTGCGTATTTGCTATTTGTATTATCAATAATACCAATAATACCTTTGGAAGAAATAACACCTAAATCTTGCTTTATGCTATCGCGACTACCTTTATTTATTGTTAAATAATTATTCTGAAGCGAGTAGCTGTTTTTTATAATTTTTGCAGTAGTAAAAGTATATCTACCTTTAAAAGAAGTCGAATCTATAAACGTTTTTGCATCAATATTTTGATTAAAAAGTAATGATCTTAATCGTGTATTTTCTTCGTGTAGTTTATCGTTTTCTTGTTTTAAACCAAAATAACTACTTACGGAGTTGCTTGTATTATAAACACCGCCAGTAATACTGTTAGCGGAGTTTATAAACTTGCTTTTATGATAAGAATGTGATTGTATAGTAAGTCCAACCGAAACACATAACAGCAACAAGAAAAACAAAAAAGATTTGTTTCTAAGTATAAAATTTACAATTTGTTGCATTTAGTTTCTATTACTACTTTATCAATACACTTTTGTACTTCGCTAAATTTTTAAGTGTGATTCCCGTACCTCTAACTACAGCACGTAACGGATCTTCAGCAATATAAACAGGTAAGTCTGTTTTTTGAGATAAACGCTTGTCTAAACCACGTAACATAGATCCACCACCAGCAAGATAAATACCAGTGTTGTATATATCGGCAGCTAATTCTGGAGGTGTTTGTGATAACGTTTCCATCACCGCGTCTTCAATACGTAAAATAGATTTGTCTAAAGCTTTAGCAATCTCTCTGTAGCTAATTTGTACTTGCTTTGGCTTACCAGTTAATAAATCACGTCCTTGGACACTCATATCTTCTGGCGGAAGATCTAAATCTTCAGTAGCAGCACCTATTTGTATTTTTATTTTTTCAGCAGTACGTTCTCCAACATATAAGTTGTGTTGTGTACGCATGTAATAAATAATGTCGTTTGTAAAAACATCACCTGCAATTTTTACAGATTTATCACAAACAATACCACCAAGCGCAATAACTGCAATTTCTGTAGTACCACCACCTATATCTACAATCATGTTTCCTTTTGGTTGCATGATATCTACACCAATACCAATAGCAGCAGCCATAGGTTCGTGTATTAAATAAACTTCTTTTCCATTAACACGCTCACAAGATTCCTTTACTGCACGCATTTCTACTTCTGTAATCCCAGACGGGATACAAACTACCATACGTAAAGCTGGGGTAAATAATTTCTTTTTTAAAGCGGGAATATTTTTAATAAACAAACTTATCATTTGTTCAGACGCATCAAAATCTGCAATTACACCATCTTTTAATGGTCTAATAGTTTTAATGTTTTCATGGGTTTTACCTTGCATCATGTTGGCTTCTTGACCAACTGCAATAATTTTGCCCGAAATCCTGTCTCTAGCCACTATGGATGGAGCATCAACAACAACCTTGTCGTTATGAATAATTAATGTGTTGGCAGTACCTAAATCTATAGCGATTTCTTCTGTCAGGAAATCAAAAAATCCCATGTGTTATTTGTAATTATAAGGCGTTATTAAAAAGATGCTGTAAAAGTAATAAAAGTATGGTAATATAAGGATTTAATGCCTCACAATTTTTATTAATCGACGTATGAATAAAAGATACGTTTAAAACAAAGTTTTAGATGTTTTGCTTACGCAGAAATTTAGCCAGATGGGATAAAAAAAGCTTCGGTAATTAAACCGAAGCTTTTAGATGTTATTTAAGTCGCTTTATTCTAAGAGTACTCTTAGTGCTTAAAATGACGTGTACCAGTCATTACCATTGCTATATTGTTAGCATTACAGTAATCAATACTTAATTGGTCTTTAATAGAGCCTCCTGGTTGGATGACACTAGTTATTCCAACGTTACCTGCAATTTCCACACAGTCAGGGAAAGGGAAAAATGCATCACTAGCCATAACACTGTCTTTTAAATCAAAATTAAAAGATTGTGCTTTATGTATGGCTTGATTTAAAGCATCCACACGACTAGTTTGCCCAGTTCCACTAGCGCAAAGTTGTTTGTTTTTAACTAAAACAATTGTATTTGATTTTGTATGCTTACATATTTTTGAAGCAAAAATTAAATCGTCAATTGCAGCACTTGAAGGTTTACTTTCTGTAACATACTTTAAGTCTTCTACAGTATCCGTTTTATTATTTTTGTCTTGTACTAAAACGCCATTTAGACATGTTCTAACAGTTGTTTCTGCAAAGTCGGTGTCTTTTAAAACTAATAGGATTCTGTTTTTCTTACCTTTTAAAATGCTTTCAGCTTCAGCTGAAAAAGAAGGTGCAATTACGACCTCGCAAAATAAATTATGAATATCTGTCGCTGTTGCTACGTCTATTTCTGTATTGCTAATTAAAACACCACCAAAAGCAGAAACAGGGTCTCCTGCTAACGCATCTGTATAGGCTTGAGATACTGTTTCGCGTTGAGCAAATCCACAAGCATTGTTATGTTTTAAAATAGCAAATGTTGGTTTTTCGCCTTTAAATTCTTGAATTAAATTTACAGCAGCATCAACGTCTAAAAGGTTATTGTAGCTTAATTCTTTACCATGTAATTTAGTGAAAAGTGCGTCAAAATTTCCGAAGAAAAAACCTTTTTGATGTGGGTTTTCTCCGTAACGTAATACTTTACCATTAGTTTCGCTTATTTTTAAAGCAGGAATAGCATGGTCTGCATTAAAGTAATTGAAAATAGCAGAATCGTAATGAGAAGAGACATTAAATGCTTTGGCAGCAAATGCTTTTCTATCCGCTTCAGATAAATCACCTTTTTTATCTGTAATTAACTCTAAAAACTCGGCATAATCATCTACAGAAGAGACACAGATTACATCCGCATAGTTTTTAGCAGCAGCACGTATTAAAGAAATACCTCCAATGTCTATTTTTTCAATAATATCTTGATTTGAAGCTCCCGTAGCTACTGTCTTTTCAAATGGGTATAAATCTACAATTACAACATCTATTTGAGGGATGTCAAAATCTTTCATTTCTTTTACATCTCCATCATGGTTTTGACGGTTTAAAATACCACCAAAAACTTTAGGGTGTAATGTTTTTACACGTCCACCTAAAATAGAAGGGTACGACGTTACGTCCTCTACGGGAACAACATCTATACCAAGATTTTTAATAAAAGTTTCGGTTCCTCCAGTAGAATATATGGTGACACCTTGTTTGTGTAATTCTTTAACAATAGGTTCTAGACCGTCTTTGCTAAATACTGAAATTAATGCAGATTTAATTGTTTTGTTGCTCATTATAGTTGTGTTAATAAGCAAGCAAATTTAAGTAAAAGTAAATTGGTATAGTTGAAAATAAATAGTGGTTTTTCAACTAAAACACTAAGTTGTTAACAAGCAGTAGTAAATATCAAATTCCGGAAGCTGTTAATTGTAATAATTAGTAGCTTCCGGAATTTGTAATTATATATGTTATAATAATGTTGCTACCTTTTGGCAAACAAATTCTAAAAAGCGCTCATCAGCTTCCGTAAATGGGTCTGGAGTATTAGAGTCTATATCTATTTGACCTAAATTTTCGCCATTAACAAATATAGGAATCACTATTTCTGCTTTTACAGTAATACTACAAGCTATATAATTGTCTTGTGCAGCGACGTCAGGTACTACAAAGTTTTCATTACTAACAGCAACTTGACCACAGATACCTTTTCCAAAAGGAATAATGGTATGGTCTGTTGGAGCGCCAACGTAAGGTCCAAGTTTAAGTTCGTTTTTATCTCCATTTTTAAAATAGAAACCAACCCAGTTGTAATACGAGATGTTTTGGTCTAATAACTGACAAATTTGTAATAATTTATCATCAGTAGTAGTTGTTGTGTTAGAAACAATAGTTTCAATTTGAGGTTTTAAAGTTTCGAATGTCATTTATTTGAAAATTTTGGTAAAAGTATTTAAAAAGGCGTAATTTCAACTCCTAAAAAATCTTAAAATTTATTCTTTTTTAATTGAAAGCATTGCTCTTAAAATATAAGCCCGTTATAAAATTTATCTTAACCTTTTTATTGGTTTACGGCGTGCTAAGTTTAGCTTATAGTTATTACTTAGATTTTTCTAAAGGCGGTGCCTATTATCCTGATTTATTTACCAGTTTGGTCGCGGAGCAATCTCAAAACTTACTAGAGGTTGTTGGGTATAAAACACAAATGATGCCACATCCGGATGAGCCTTCTGTAAAGGTGGTTGTTGAGGGTAAATATGTGGCCAGAGTTATAGAAGGTTGTAATGGTCTAAGTATTATTATTTTATTTATTGCTTTTATAATTGCTTTTGCTGGTAGATTTAAAACTACTTTTATTTATATTCTTACTGGTAGTGTGCTATTGTATGTAGTTAACTTAATTAGAATTGTTATTTTATCAATAGGCTTGTATCATTACCCTTGGAGAGAGGAGATATTACATAGTGTTATTTTTCCTGCGATGATATATGGTATGGTATTTTTGCTTTGGATGTTTTGGGTTAACCGTTTTTCTCATATAAATAAGTAAATGGGTAAGTATTCTAAATATATAGGGATAGCGTTTGTGTTTTTGTTACTTGCATTGGTAAGATGGTTTCAAAACGAATTGTTTTATGATCCGTATTTGTTGTTTTTTCAGAATGACTATCTATATATGGATTCTCCTAGGCAAGAAACATTAAAGTTAGTTGCTAGTACGGCTCTTAGATTTTTTGTAAATACAGGGTTGTCTTTATTAGTATTGTACCTCTTTTTTAAAGATATTAGTATTGTTAAGTTTTCTGCGTTAGTGTATGGTGTTTCTTTTTGTATTCTAATTCCGTTGTTTCTTTTTTACGTACTAGATCCTAAACAAGAAAACTATTATCTCTTTTTTAATATCAGACGCTTTTTGATTCAGCCCATCTTATTGTTGTTGTTATTGCCTGCATTTTATTACAATAGACTTAACCAGTAGTTAAATGTTTTTTGGTTGACTAACAACCACTTAGTGGTGTTGTTTGGCGATTATATACGCATATTTGTGTTTTTTAGCGGTTATTATTGCGTTTAAGCGGGTTAGTTTTTTTTAAGCATTGGTAAAAGTTACTTTTGTATCATAATCGTTTTCTTTGCCCGAGAGAATGATTTATCCCTCAAATCTAATATTTTAACCTATGAAGAAAACTACTTTGTTTTTCAGTGTGCTTTTATGCGCCATGTTTTGTGTCTCTTTTACAACACAAGCACAAGAATCAGATTTTGACAATGACGGTATTGTTGATCGACTAGATGTTGACGATGATAATGATGGTATACTTGATACTGTTGAGTGTCCTGCTATTGCAGGAGCTGCTAGTCCGCAAACAGATCAAATAGCTTGGAAGCTTAATCAATATAAAGTTTTTACAATCAGTGCTAACACCAATGGATTAGGATATCAAGAATCTGGATACCAAGAGGAAGTGTTTAGTAGAGGGCAATCTTTAACAGTGCTTAATGGTGCTTCTGATTTTTCTTTTCCGGCGTCTTCTTGGACTGCTGGTTCTGCAAATACTAGCGTCGGTACTTTTGCTAATGGTACTTTGTCTTTTGAAGATAATTATTATAGAAGAACAAGTTCTCCTAGAATTAATTTGTTTAGAACAACTACAAGTGCTGGTTTTACTTCTGGAGATGGTCCATCTCATGGTCTTTATGTTAAGCCAGAAGTTGCTGCTGAAACTGGTGATTTTTATTCAGTACACATAAATTTTACGGAGCCTGTGGCTTCATTTAGTTTTGATTTTGTTGATGCTTATGATACCAATGCAGGTGCGGGAGTAATGAATTACGAGGTGTATGCAGATGGGGATTTAATAGCCTATTATAGTGATACTTATTTTGGAGATGACTTAGTTGGTGTTATTGAGTTGTTTGATGCAAATGGAGTTTCAAAGGGAGTTGTTTCGGCTGGTCAAAATATTGAAAATACAATTGGTTTTGTAACTAGTGAATTAGTTAGTCATGTTGAGATTAGACATATCGTGACGGCAGGAGCGTTAGTAGGAGGGACTCATGATCCTCATGGTTTAGATGGATTTGCTTACAGCTTTTTATGTCAGCCACAATTAGATATAGATGTTGATGAGGACGGAATACCTGATAATGTAGAAGCACAAACAACTACCGGTTATTTAGCGCCAAGTGGTGTTGTAGGTTCTAATGGATTATATACAAATTATGGTTCAGGATTTACGCCCGTAAATACGGATGGTACAGATTTACCTGACTACTTAGATACAGATACTGATAATGATGGTATTTTAGATATTAATGAAAATGGACATGCTAATATTGTAGCTAATACAGATTCTGATGGAGATGGACTAGATGATAACTTTGATGTTATTTCTGCTGTTTATGATTCTAATGATGAAGTAACAATTGGAGATGTGCCGAATTTAGTTAGTTCTTTTGGAGATTTTGATGCGGATGCGTCTACCGGAGGAGATTTAGATTATAGAGATGATAATACTGGTTTTGTAGGGTCAAATACAATTGATTTTGACGGAGTTGATGATTATTTAGATGCGCCTAATTTTATTAGTGATTGGTCTAAAGCAACAATTATGGCTTGGGTTAAAATAGAAGGAGATAATAACGCTTTGCCCAACTTATTTAGTATTGCGGGTCAAGAAAATATGCGTATTTATATTAGTAATGGTAGAGTGCCAAACTTTATTGTTCTTACTCAGGATCAAGTTACATCCTCTAGCAATTATCCAAGTAATAATTTTACAGCTTCGCCTGACCCTTTACTTAATTTGAAAATTGAAAGTGATGTATGGTATCACATAGCAGGTGTTTTTGACGCTGCAACATCTTCAATTAAGTTATATGTTAATGGAGAACTAGTTGGTACAGAAACTGATCCATTATTAAATTCAGTTTTATTGACTAAAAATTTTAATGGTTCAGATCATATATATTCTGGAAGAGAATTTACTGTAGGAAGATATCCTACAAATACAAGTGAGGCAGGTTTTGGGCATTTAGATGGTAATATTGACGAAGTTAGAGTTTTTAAAGAAGCTTTAACATCAGATCAATTACAGAGTATGGTGTATCAAGAAATTAAAAATAATGCAGGTACTATTAGAGGAACTGTAATAGAGAAAGATATTATAGATTTTACATCAGGAGCTTCAGTACCTTGGTCAGCCTTAGAAGCTTACTATCCAATGACAAATATTGTTAATGGTGTAACTTATGACGAGTCTAATAATTCTCACGTTTTAAAATTAAATCATATTACGACTGTTCAAGAACAAACCGCTCCAATGCCTTATGAGAGTGTTTCTAATGGACCATGGATTGATGAGAGTACATGGTTACATGGAGATGTTTGGGATATTGAAAATTTACCAAATAAAGATTGGTCCATAGTTCATATAAAAAACAGAGTTACAACAAATGCGTCACACACACATTTAGGATTGATTATAGATGAAAATAAAAGACTTATTGTTAACGGAAGTAACGAAATCAATAACTATTGGTATTTAGAATTAAATGGGGTTTTAATTTTAAAAGAAGAGTCTCAATTAGTGCAAACTAAACTAAGTGAATTAAAAGTAACAAGTTCTGGTAACATAGTGAGACGTCAAGAAGGGACTAGTAATTTATTTAGATATAATTATTGGAGCTCGCCAGTAGGTGTGGAAAGTACAACTTCAAATAATACAGATTTTTCAATTGATATGTTAAGGGATGCTAATGGTCCTATTCAGTTTACTAATGGATATTCTCCTGCGGTAACAACGCCAGCGACATTAAGTACCTATTGGTTATATACTTTTAAAAATGGAGTAACCTATTATGATTGGGCTGGCTTAAATGAATCGTCTCCAATAGAACCAGGTGTGGGCTATACGCAAAAAGGAACAGGTGTTGGAAGTGGTGATTTTCAATACATATTTGAAGGTAAGCCAAATAATGGAGAAATTTTAGTAAGTGTAAATGATACAGGAGGTCCCGGTTCTGTAGGAGGTACAAGTAAAACTGAATATTTATTAGGTAATCCTTATCCTTCAGCATTAGATGTTCATGCATTTATAGATGATAACGCAGGAATTATTAATGGAGCTGTTTATTTCTGGGAGCAATGGGCTGGAGAAAGTCATGTGTTAAGTCAATACCAAGCAGGATATGCTACTTTAAATAAAATTGGAGGTACAAAGGCGTATCAATTTGTAGGTTTAGATGGAGCAACTACTGGTGGTGCAGCGGGTCTTAAAACACCTGAAAGATATATTGCAGTTGCACAAGGTTTTATGGCGGAGATTGTTGGAAGTGGTAATGTAGAATTTAATAATAGTCAAAGAGTTTTTAAGACAGAAGCTTCGGGAGAATCAGAATTTTTAAGAACGACTGCTGTTGCGGACCAAGAGACTGAAGCATCCGAACTTCAGATAATAAGATTAGAGTTTGTAACGTCTAATGACCTAAGTAGAGAATTGTTATTTGGTTTTGGAGAGGATATTAATGATGATGCTTTTGATTATGGGTATGATGCTAGAGCTAGTGAAGTTTTTGCAAATGATTTATTATCTACTTTAGATGGAGAAGATTATATTATTCAAGGGTATTCTACTATTCAATCTGACAAGGAAGTTGCTTTAAGATTGAAAAGTGAAGCAGTAGCGATGTATACTATAAAAATGACAGAAACTAAAAATATAGATGCTTCTCAAGAGATTTATATATATGATAGTTTGGAAGGTGTTTATCACGATTTACGATCAGGAGATTATAATTTTACTGCTCAAGCTGGTGACGATGCGGATCGTTTAAAAATTGTTTTTCAAATGGAGCAGTCATTATCTAATGAGGATTTTGAAGCAATAAACAATGTTTCAATATTTGTGAATAACAACCTAAATCAATTACACATTAAAGGATTAGATCAAGATATAAAAGGGTTGAATTTAATTAATATGTTAGGTCAGAGTGTAATGCGTTTGTCTAATGTAAATGCTACTCAGGCGAGTTCAGGAGTGAAATTGAATAATTTGAGTACAGGTGTTTATATCGTAGATGTAACATTAAAAGATGGTCGTGTACTTTCTAAAAAAGTAACCATTAATTAAATAGAGTAAAAGATTATAAAAGCCTCAACATATTTTATGTTGAGGCTTTTTTTTATGGTAATATATCTAATATCTAATATCTAAAAGTAAGCTAATTACAATTTGAAGACTAGTTTATTCGAGTTGTATGTAATAATAGTAACTTTCTAATTGATATCAGTAATTAATATCATATTCATGGTAATTTGAATCTCGTTACTATAAAATAGTTTTAAGTCATATAAATCAGAATCCAAATAAAAAGGCCTCAACTAATGTTGAGGCCTTTTTATTGTATTTATAGATGATGTTTTTATTACATCATTCCTGGCATACCTCCACCCATTGGCATTCCGCCTCCAGCTGGAGCAGCTTCTTTAATATCTACTAAAGCACACTCTGTAGTTAATATCATTCCTGCAACAGAAGCAGCATTTTCTAATGCTATTCTTGTTACTTTTTTAGGATCGATAATACCCGCTTTAAGCATGTCTACGTAAGTTTCAGTTTTTGCATCATATCCAAAGTCATTTTTACCTTCCATGACCTTAGAAACAACAACACTACCTTCTCCACCTGCGTTTTCAACAATAGTACGTAACGGTGCTTCAATAGCACGTGCTACGATTTGTATTCCTGTAGTTTCGTCTAAGTTTTCAGTTGTAATGTCATTCAATACAGATTTTGCTCTAACTAAAGCAACACCTCCACCAGCAACAATACCTTCTTCTACTGCAGCACGAGTAGCATGTAAAGCATCATCAACACGGTCTTTCTTTTCTTTCATTTCTACTTCACTAGCAGCACCTACATAAAGTACAGCAACACCACCTGCTAATTTAGCAAGACGTTCTTGTAGTTTTTCTTTATCGTAATCACTAGTTGTAGTTTCGATCTGAGCTTTAATTTGGTTAACTCTATTCTTGATTAAGCTCTTGTCTCCTGCACCGTTTACAACAGTTGTATTGTCTTTATCAATAGTTACACGTTCTGCCGTACCAAGCATCTCTAAAGTCGTGTTTTCAAGTGTAAAACCTCTTTCTTCAGATATTACAGTACCTCCAGTTAAAATAGCAATATCTTCTAACATTGCTTTTCTACGATCTCCAAATCCTGGCGCTTTTACAGCTGCAATCTTAAGAGAACCACGTAATTTATTAACTACTAATGTTGCTAATGCTTCTCCATCAACATCTTCAGCAATAATTAATAATGGTTTTCCTGATTGTGCAACAGGTTCTAAAATAGGAAGTAAATCCTTCATTGTAGATACTTTTTTATCATACAATAAAATGTAAGGATTCTCTAAATCAGTTACCATTTTGTCACTGTTAGTTACAAAATAAGGCGATAAATACCCTCTGTCAAATTGCATTCCTTCAACGATATCTACGTATGTTTCAGTTCCTTTAGCCTCTTCAACAGTAATAACTCCTTCTTTACCAACTTTACCAAATGCTTTAGCGATTAAATCACCAATAACGTCATCATTGTTAGCAGAAATTGAAGCCACTTGCTTAATCTTTTCAGAAGAATTTCCTACTTCTTTAGATTGTTTTGCTAAATCAGCAACAATAGCCTCTACAGCTTTATCAATACCACGTTTTAAATCCATTGGATTTGCACCCGCAGCAACGTTTTTTAAACCTTCCTTAACTATTGCTTGAGCCAATACAGTTGCGGTAGTTGTTCCATCTCCAGCTAAATCATTAGTTTTAGAAGCAACTTCTTTTACCATTTGCGCCCCCATATTTTCTAATGGGTCTTCTAATTCTATTTCTTTTGCAACACTCACACCATCTTTAGTTACTATTGGGGCTCCAAATGAACGTCCAATAATTACATTTCTTCCTTTTGGTCCTAAAGTTACTTTTACTGCGTTTGCTAATGCATCTACACCACGTTTTAAACCGTCACGTGCTTCTACATCAAATTTTATGTCTTTTGCCATAATAAGATTATTTTGAGATTTTAATTGTTATTTCTAACTTATGGTTGCCCATTGAAGATCAATTAAAATATTTAAATTAGTTTTTAGTTTTTGAAATTTCAGACTAGATAATTGCCAAGATGTCTTCTTCGCGCATCATTAGGTATTCTTTTCCTTCTAATTTGATTTCAGACCCAGAATACTTTCCGTAAAGTACAGTATCTCCAACTTTTACCGTTAAAGGTTCGTCTTTTTTACCGTTACCTACTGCAACGATTGTTCCTTTATGTTGCTTTTCTTGTGCTGTATCTGGTATGTATAAACCAGAAGCTGTTTGTGTTTCGGCAGGTAGTGCTTCTACTAGCACACGATCTGCAAGTGGTTTAATGTTTAATTTACTCATAATATATATGTTTAATTAATTATAATTATAGTGCTTAATAATAAGCTAAAAATGTGCCAATAGAGTACAACTGACAAACTTGCAGAAACAAAAAATGCCAACTTATAAAGTTGGCATTTTTTGTTATGTTTTAGTGATAGCTTATTACTCAGTAACTGGATCTATTACTTTAGCAGCATCATCTGTTGCAGGTGCAGCAGTTGGTGTTGGTAAATCAATACTGTCGCTTTCTAAAATTTTAGATTCTGCAGATTGACCATTTTTGTCAATACCTAAGCTAGAGGCTAATATTAATGCTAGTAAGATAGTAGCTAATGTCCAAGTACTTTTATCTAAAAAGTCTGTTGTTTTTTTAACACCACCTAGTTGTTGTGTACCACCGCCACCAAATGAAGAAGATAAACCTCCACCTTTTGGGTTTTGTACCATAATTACAACTATTAGTAGAAATGCTACTATTACTATTAAGATCAAAAAGATTGCAAATGTGCTCATTATAATTTGTTATTTATTCTTGTAATTTTTCTATTGCTTTAATTTGGTCTGCAAAGAAACCACTTTTTTCTGGATATTTCAAACTTAAAATTTTATAAGATTGAATCGCTTTTTTATAGTTTTTTTGTTCGACATAAATACGAGCCAATGTTTCTGTCATTAATTCGTCTGACTGTATCATCTGCGCTTGCGCAATGTTGTGTGTCGACACCTTTGCTTTTTTAGCTTCGAGCTTAGGGTTTTTGATAATAAACTGATCTATTAAATCAAACTTTTTAGCGCGTTCTAAATTTGCTTCTTCCTTCAAAGGGTCTTCTGGTTCGCGTTGTATTGGTTTGAATTTAGCAATATTCAACCATTCATTAAAACTATGAGTTTCGTCTTTTTCAAATTGAAGTGGTTTTCCAATGTTTAAAAAGTCTTCAATTTCTTTTTTACTTGAATTTAGGGACGCATCATTTTCTGTTTTGGTAGTCTCATTTTTAATTAAATTTGAGCTAATGACAGGTTGTGTTTCTGTTTTAGGTTGAAATAAATCAGGATCAAGTATACTTCTAGTCTCCTCAAGTTGCTGCTTTAAGGTTGGGTCTGTAGATGTTGTGTTATTTACAGAAATATCTTCTACAAAAACATCTAAACTATTAATATAGTCAGCGTTTTGTTTAATATACTCCGAAATTTCATTTTGATTAAAGGTGTCGCTTGTAATAAAATCAAACAATATACTTCTGTCTGCTGTATAAGCAGCTGTAACTCTTAATGCTTGATTGTATTTAAAACTCTCTTTGTTTTTTAAGCCTTTAAGAAAAACGGCACGTGCTGATTGGAAATAAGGAAATTCTTCCAATATGGAACCCAACATAGCGGTCTGCTCTGCAGTTACTACTTGTGGTAGTTGTAATACGTTTGTTAATTCTTGGCTAGTCATTAGGTTTACCAGTTTGCAAGTGATGCGTTAAAAATATCTTGTGTCAAACGTTCAAAGATCTCTTCGTAAGCCAATGTTTTTGTTGTACCAGATAATAATTCGCTTCCTGTATAATCATAAAAGAATGAAAAAGATTTTTCAAAATCCTTTTCACTATCCTTTTTATTGTAAAATCTTACTTTTACACCTATGGTTAAGCGGTTTTGAGCAGCTGTACTATTAGCGGTAGCAGTAGTAGGAGAGATTCTGTAATTTGTAATATCACCTTCATAAACTAAATCGGCACTAGAATTAACTAGACTTAGACTGGTTTGATCTTGTATTAAATCTTGTAATGCTCTTGTAAAGTCTAGGTCCAATCCTGGATCTATTAAATTGGCTGTGTTTTTAAAATAATTAACTTGAAATGTTTTTGCGGTACCAATATCTGCTCCAGTAAAAGAATACGCGCCACAACCAAATATGGTAAATGATATTAATAGTAATAATATATATTTAAACTGTTTCATTTTAGTTTTTGTTTAGAATTACAACGTGATATTATAAATCAAATTGCTTAATTTTTCTATAAAGTGTACGTTCGCTAATTCCTAATTCTTCGGCAGCTAGCTTCCTTTTGCCTTTATGACGCTCTAAAGATTTTTTGATTAATTCTAACTCTTTGTCATGTAACGATAGCGTTTCTTCTTCCTCAATTTCTTCAGCAAAATGGTACTTATCTTGTGTATTCTCAGTTTCTATTGTGCTAGGTGGTTGCATTGCATTTTGAGATATTGACAACACTTCCATGTCTTCTACATGCTCATCAAACTCAGTATCGCTATCGTTCTCACCATAGATTTTCTGAATTAAACCTTCGTTTTCTTTCTGTACTTCTTTAGCGTTACCAGTTTTCATTAATTCCATGGTTAGCTTTTTTAGATCGTTTAAATCAGCTTTCATGTCAAATAATACTTTGTATAAAATCTCACGTTCACTTCCAAAATCGCTTTCTGATTTGGTAGTGTTAATTACAGCAGGTAAATTACTACCAACAGGCAAATAACTATGAAGTGTGCTTGCGCTAATGGTTCTGTTTTGTTCTAATACCGAAACCTGTTCTGCAACGTTACGAAGCTGTCTAATATTTCCGCTCCAGCGATATTTTATTAATAATTGTACAGCGTCATCAGTTAATTTTATAGTAGGCATTTTGTACTTTAATGCAAAGTCACTAGCAAATTTTCTGAATAATATATGGATGTCTTCTTGACGCTCTCTTAAAGGCGGTAGGTTAATGTCAACCGTGCTTAATCGGTAAAATAGGTCTTCTCTAAATTTTTCTTTTTTAATAGCGTCAAACATGTGCACGTTTGTAGCTGCAACAATACGCACATTTGTTTTTTGTACTTTACTAGATCCAACCTTAATAAATTCGCCATTTTCTAAAACTCTTAGTAAACGTACTTGCGTAGTTAAGGGCAGTTCTCCAACTTCATCTAAAAAAATAGTTCCACCATCGGCTACTTCAAAATAACCATTTCTAGTTGCTGTTGCACCAGTAAAGGCTCCTTTTTCATGGCCAAAAAGCTCACTGTCAATAGTTCCTTCTGGTATTGCACCACAGTTTACAGCAATATATTTACCATGTTTTCTGTGAGAGAGTTGATGGATTATTTTTGGAATACTCTCCTTTCCAACACCACTTTCTCCGGTTACTAAAACAGAGATGTCTGTTGGCGCAACTTGCATCGCTTTTTCAATAGAGCGATTTAAAGTTGGACTGTTTCCTATAATTCCGAAACGTTGTTTTATAGATTGTATTGATTCCATGTAAACTCAGAAAGTGTTTAGTTAACGTAATTAAAGGCTTCTTCTTGTACTATTTCAATACCACTTAAAGAAAATACACCACTTCTAGATGTAATTCTGTTAGTGCTATCGTAATTAATCATTAAAGTTACGGTTGTACCTTCTGATGATACAGAGTTCCAGTTGTTACTACCATGAAATTGAACTATTGCTGGCCCAGCTTCGTCTTCGTAATCATCGTCTAGAATTGATAACCAGTACTGATCGCTGAATCCATCTTTTAATGGGTTTGAAAAACTATCAAATCCGTATGTTGTTGTATTGTTGAATTCTCCAGTTGAAACTACAGAAATACAATTGTCATTAGCATCATAAGTTAATATTTCTGATTGAATAAGTTCTCCAGCTTCAAAAGAAGATTTGTCTATTAATTTACCAGATCCATCCGCAGTATATACAGTAGTGACAGGGTTGCCAGGTTCTGTTTTTGTAATTTGATTATTTAATGTTGTAAAATTAAAGGTGTAATCCTCTGCGTTATCATCAAAATCGTCATGTGTTATTTGAGAAATTGTATTGCCTGCAGAGTAAAAGATGTCTGTTTGACTTACTAATGCGCTACCGTCAAAAGTCTGTATTGCTGTAATTTTACCATCTGTATCTCTTATTACAGTTCCAGTAGTAGTAAAAGGAAAGCCAAATGCAATAGTTTCGACATTTAAAGTGTTTACCTTATTGTCATCATTAAAATTAAAGTCTGAGTTAAGAATAAGTGGCCCGATAAACGGAGCTTCTGTCTCAACATCATAGGTGTAGCTTGCTAATTTTAGCTCGTCCGAAGTGTTTCCAGGAATTGTACCTTCATCGCTATCAAGAGCAGCGAAGTAGCCTTCAACAGGCTCGTCATTACAAGCTGTGAATAGGCTTAACGATAATAATAAAACTAATACTTTTTTCATGATTCTTAATTATTATTTGATTTTCCAATAGCTTCACCTATTAGTGTTGCTTTTGTGCAATCTGTTACAGTTACGTTTACAAAATCTCCAATTTTATACTCGCCTTTAGGAAAAACAGCAACAATGTTCTGTTGTGTGCGTCCAGACCATTCTTGGTTAGATTTTTTAGATTCTTTTTCTACTAACACTTCAACGGTTGTATTTATAAACTGTTTAGTTCTAAACTCGCTATGCTTAAGTTGTAGTGCTATAATTTCGCTAAGACGTCTACTCTTAGTTTTTTCAGGAACATCATCTTCAAATTTACGTTCTGCTAAGGTTCCTGGTCTTTCAGAATACGTAAACATATAGCCAAAATTATATTTTACATACTCCATTAGGCTTAATGTATCTTGGTGGTCTTCTTCAGTTTCTGTTGGAAAACCAGTTATCATATCATGACTTATAACACAATTCGGAATTATTTTTTTGATATTATCAATTAACGTAAAATATTCTTGTCTTGTGTGCAGACGATTCATTGCTTTTAAAATACGATCACTTCCACTTTGTACAGGTAAATGTATGTGATTACAAATATTATCATATTTTGCCATCATTTTTATCACCTCAAGATGCATGTCTTGCGGATTAGATGTGCTAAAACGGATTCTCATCTTTGGTTGTGCAGTAGCACATAGCTCTAAAAGTTTAGAGAAGTCTGTTGCTGTAGCTTTTTCTAGATCAGAAGCTTTGTCAAAATCTTTTTTCATGCCACCACCATACCAAAGGTAGCTGTCTACATTTTGACCTAAAAGTGTTATTTCTTTATAGCCTTTACTCCAAAGATCATTAATTTCTTCTATAATACTTTGTGGATCACGACTACGTTCTCTTCCTCTTGTAAAAGGAACTACGCAAAACGTGCACATATTATCACAACCTCTAGTTATAGATACCAAGGCAGTAACACCATTGGTGTTTAAACGGACAGGGCTGATGTCTCCATAAGTTTCTTCTTTGGATAGTACCACGTTTATTGCATCGTGTCCGTCTTCAACTTCTGCAATTAAATTAGGTAAGTCCTTATATGCATCAGGTCCAACAACTAAGTCTACAATTTTTTCTTCTTCTAAAAATTTACTTTTTAAACGTTCTGCCATACACCCTAAAACACCAACCTTCATGTTAGGGTTGATATCTCTTTTTACAGCATTATATTTTTCTAAGCGTTTACGTACAGTTACTTCTGCCTTGTCTCTAATAGAGCAAGTATTAACTAGTACTAAGTCTGCTTCTTCTAGATTTTGTGTTGTATTATAACCTTCGTTTTGCAGTATAGAGGCTACTATTTCGCTATCACTAAAATTCATTGCACAACCATAACTTTCAATAAAAAGCTTTTTTGTGTTTTCTTCGTTTTTAGCTATTACTAATGTTTCGCCTTGTTTGTTTTCGTCTATTGTCTTTTCCATAAATATATTGAAATCACTCATCTCCAATAAGCACGCAAAGATAGGATTATTTTAAAATTATGACAATCTGACAGACCTAAAATTTTAGCTAATACTTATTAAATTAGGATGATAAATTTTTTTTGATATACCTTTGCACTCATAAAAATCGAAGAATGGCGAAGAATTTAGTAATAGTTGAGTCACCTGCAAAAGCAAAAACAATTGAAAAATTTTTAGGAAAAGACTTTAAAGTCGAATCCAGTTTTGGGCATATTTCTGACTTACCATCTAAAGAATTAGGAGTAGATGTAGAAGGAGATTTTGATCCAAAATATGAAGTCTCTTCAGATAAAAAAGCACTAGTAAAAAAATTAAAACAACTTGCTAAGAAAGCCGAAATGGTTTGGTTAGCAAGTGATGAAGATAGGGAAGGAGAGGCTATTGCATGGCATTTAGCAGAATCTCTAGACTTGGATAAAGATAAAACAAAACGTATTGTTTTTCATGAGATTACTAAAGCTGCAATCCAGAAAGCAGTTGAAAACCCAAGACAAATTGATTACGATTTAGTAGATGCACAACAAGCCCGTCGTGTATTAGATAGAATTGTAGGTTATGAGTTGTCTCCGGTATTATGGCGTAAAGTAAAAGGAGGTTTGTCTGCAGGTCGTGTACAATCAGTATCTGTTAGATTAATTGTAGAGCGTGAACGCGACATTCAAAATTTTACGCCAGAAGCATCTTATAGAGTGGATGCTGAATTTTCAAATGCAGCAGGGCAGTCTTTTAAAGCTAAATTACCAAAAACATTTTCGACTAAAAAAGAAGCATTAGATTTCTTAGAAAGTAACGCAAGCGCAGATTTTAAGGTAGCAGACTTAACTAAAAAGCCAGCTAAAAAATCTCCTGCAGCACCATTTACTACGTCAACATTACAACAAGAAGCATCACGTAAATTATATTTTTCTGTTAGTAAAACCATGACCATGGCACAACGTTTATACGAAGCCGGTTTGATTACTTATATGAGAACAGATAGTGTTAATTTATCTGATGAAGCTAGAAAAGGAGCAGAGAAAGAAATTGTAGCAGCCTACGGTAAAGAATATAGTAAGGAGCGTAATTTTAAAGGAAAGTCTAAAGGGGCGCAAGAGGCTCACGAAGCGATTAGACCAACAGACTTTAAAACACACAGTGTTGATATAGATTACGATCAAGCACGTTTATATGATTTAATTTGGAAACGCGCCATCGCATCGCAAATGAGTGAAGCACAATTAGAGCGTACAAACGTGAAAATTGAAGCAAACACGCATAACCAAACGTTTACAGCAAATGGAGAGGTTATTAAATTTGATGGATTTTTAAAAGTTTATTTAGAAGGGACAGATGATGAAGATCTAGAGCAAGAAGGAATGCTTCCTGCAATGAAGACTAATGAGACCTTACTAAATAAATATATTACAGCAACTGAGCGTTACAGTCGTGCGCCTTACAGATACACGGAAGCTTCTTTAGTAAAGAAACTAGAAGAGTTAGGTATTGGACGTCCGTCTACTTATGCACCAACAATTTCGACAATTCAAAATAGGAATTATGTAGAAAAAGGTGCTATAGATGGTGTGGAGCGCGAGTATACACAATTAGTATTAGAAGAAGGAACAGTAAAGGATAACATGCTTTCGGAAAAAGTAGGTTCAGATAAAGGTAAGTTAGTGCCAACAGATATTGGTATGATTGTTACTGATTTTTTAGTTAACCATTTTGAAAGTATTTTAGATTATAATTTTACCGCAAAGGTAGAAAGTCAGTTTGATGATATTGCCGAAGGTAAAGAGGACTGGAAAAAAATGATGAAAACATTCTATAAGAAGTTTCATCCAGTAGTTGTAGATGTTCAGGAAAATGCAGATAGAGAATCTGGTGAGCGTATTTTAGGTAAAGATCCAAAAACAGGAAAGCAAGTTAGTGTGCGTCTTGGTAAATTTGGTCCTATGGTACAGATGGGAACGGTAGATGATGAAGAAAAACCAACATTTGCAAGTTTAAGTCCTGATCAGCAATTAGGTAGTATTACCTATGAAGAAGCAATGGATTTATTTAAACTACCTAGAACTTTAGGTCAGTATGAAGATGAAGATATTGAGGTGAATAATGGGCGTTTTGGACCTTATGTAAAATATGGTAAAAAGTTTGTGTCTTTAGCTCCGGGTCAAGATCCAATAAGTATCGAGCTTAAAGATGCTATTGAGTTGATTAAAGAAAAAGAAATTGCAGACGCGCCAGTATACCATTACAAAGATCATGGTGTAACTAAAGGAAAAGGGCGTTTTGGACCATTTATTAAATGGAACGGTTTGTTTATCAACGTTAATAAAAAATACGATTGGGATACTTTAACTAATGAAGAGATTGAAGAGTTAGTAGATGCTAAAATTCAAAAAGAAATAGATAAGGTTGTCCATAATTGGGAAGAAGAAGGAATCCGTGTTGAAAAAGCACGTTGGGGAAGACATAATATCCTAAAAGGAAAAGTTAAGATAGAATTGGCTAAGACAGTTGATGCAGCAGCTTTAACTTTGGAAGAAGTACAAGATATTATAGAAAAGAAAGCACCTAAAAAGAAAGCAGCTGCAAAGAAGAAAGCACCAGCTAAAAAGAAGGCAGCAACGAAAAAGACGGCTACCAAGAAGCCGGCAGCAAAGAAAAAAACTACAGCAAAAAAGAAGTAATATAAATGAATTTTAATTTTCTATCTCCAGTTTCAGATACTGTTTTAGCGCATAATCAATTATTATCACCTTTATGTTTAGGTCAAAAAATTAAAATTCATTCTGAGCAACAGGGGATTCCAGATTTAAATAACGTTAAGATTGTTATTCTAGGAGTTTTAGAAAACAGAAATGATATTAATTACATCGGTGAGGATTTTAATTTAAACGAAATTAGAAAATCGCTGTACACATTGTATCCTGGTAATTGGGGTACAAATGTTGTAGATTTAGGTGATATTGAAAAGGGAGAGACAGCAGAAGATACTTATTTTGCATTAAAAGAGACATTGACGTTATTGGTTGAGAATAAAATTATTCCAATTATTATCGGAGGTAGTCAAGATCTTACATACTCTGCCTATCGTGCTTATGATAGTTTGATACCAATGGTAAACATTGTTAATGTCGATAAATCCTTTGATTTAGGCGATACGTCTAAGCCGATAAATAATACTAGTTTTGTAGGAAAAATTGTATTAGACGAGCCGTACAACCTATTTAATTATTCGATAGTCGGATATCAGACTTATTTTAATAGCCAAGAGGAAATAGATTTAATGGAACGCCTATATTTCGAATCTTATAGATTGGGAGAGGTGTCTAATGACATTACATTGGTAGAGCCAGTAATGCGAGATGCTAATATTGTTACCGTTGATTTGGGCGCTTTAAAGGCGTCCGAAGTTAGTTTAAGACAAAAGGTGTCTCCAAATGGATTGGATGGCAAAGAGATATGTGCAGTAGCGCGTTACGCAGGGATAAGTAATAAGGTTAGTTCATTCGGTATCTATGAATACAAACCATCTCAAGATGATGAGATAACAGCAATGTTAGTATCACAAATGATTTGGTATTTTATAGAAGGTGTTAATTGTAGAGTTAATGACGATGATTTTTCTAAGTCAGAAAATCATCAAAAATTTATTACATTAGCGGAGTCGCATGAATTAATATTTTATAAGAGTACAAAAACAGGACGTTGGTGGATAGAAATACCATTTTTAGCAAATGTTAATAATAAATTAAAAAAACATACGTTATTACCATGCACCCATCAAGATTATTTGGATGCTTGTAATGATATTATCCCAGAAAGATGGTATAAGGCGTATCAAAAAAACAGTGTATAATCGTTATAGACGAATAGATAAAGTACATTTTAAATCGTTAAAATGTTAAATTTTTACGATTAAATGGGTTTATTTTTGATTAAAAAGTTGTTTTTTAAAAAATATATAAATATGTTTACGCTCTTAAATAATTTAAGAGTTCAAATTAACCTCGAGTTTTCAATGAATATGAAGAAGTTTGTATTATTAACAGCGGTTTTCGCACTATTAGTAAGTTGTGGATCAAAAGACAAAGGTCAGCTAGTAGGTGCTAAAGGAAAAAAATGGCACCCAGAAAAACCTTACGGGATGACATTAGTCCCTGGTGGTGCATTTATCATGGGTAAAGCAGATGATGATTTAGCAGGAATCCAAGACGCTCCAGCAAAAACAGTTACTGTCGCATCTTTTTACATGGATGAAACGGAAATCACGAATAGTGAGTACCGTCAGTTTGTAGAATGGGTAAGAGATTCAACAATTCGTACTAAGTTAGCAATTTTAGCTGATGAGGTAGGGATGACACCTGCTGATGGTGGTGTTGGAGAGTTTGCATTTAAAGATGCAGATACTACCAATATGTCTGCTTACGAAAAGTATATGATTGATAACTATAGTGGTTTAGGTGAAACAGGTTACGAAGGTAGAAAGCTTAATTACGAAGCTGAGTTACTTTTTGATACCTCAGAATACCCAGATGAATACTATGTTGAGGTTATGGATACGATGTATTTACCTTTAGAAGAATCTTATAATGGACAACGTACTTGGGATGTAACTAAATTCAAGTTCCAGTATACTTACATGGATATTTCTAAAGCAGCAAAAAACAAAAACTTAAGACGTAAAGATGTTATAGTTAGAGAAGAAGTAGAGATTTATCCAGATACTACAGCTTGGATTAGAGATTTTGCTTATTCTTATAACGAGCCAATGCATAACGATTATTTCTGGCATGATGCTTACAGTGACTATCCAGTAGTTGGTGTGTCTTGGCAACAAGCTAAAGCGTTTTGTGAGTGGAGAACAAAATATCATAATGATTACAGAAGATCTAGAAAAATCCATAACGTAGGTCGTTATAGATTACCATCTGAAGCACAGTGGGAGTATGCTGCTAGAGGAGGTTTGCAAGCTGCAACTTTCCCTTGGGGTGGACCATATGCTAAAAACGACAGAGGATGTTTTATGGCTAACTTCAAACCTTTACGTGGAGATTATGCAGCAGATCAGTCTTTATATACTGTAGAAGCTGATGCTTACGAGCCAAACGATTTTAACTTATATAACATGGCAGGAAACGTATCAGAATGGGTAGACTCTTCTTACGATCCGGCATCTTATGAGTATGCATCAACAATTAACCCAAGTGTAAACGACCCTAGTAACAAACGTAAAGTTGTTCGTGGTGGTTCTTGGAAAGATGTTGCTTATTACTTACAAGTAAGTTCAAGAGATTACGAATATTCAGATTCTGCAAGAAGCTATATTGGTTTCAGAACAGTACAAGATTATATGGGAACAGATGTTACTGCTAACGCAAGACAATAATCCTAACAATACTATTAACCTAACTAACAAAAAAAACTTAACAACTAAAACTTAGAAATTATGGCACAAAAGAAATTTTCAACAATGAACATGGTGTATGGAATTGGAGCAGCAATTGTAATTATTGGAGCTTTATTTAAAATTCAACACTGGCCTTATGGTTCTGAAATTTTAACTCTTGGTATGATCGTAGAAGCAATTGTATTTATGATTTCAGCTTTCGAAAAGCAAGGCGGCGATTTAGATTGGTCATTAGTGTATCCTGAATTAGCAGGAGGTGCTTCTTTAGGAGCTAAAAAATCTAAAGAAGAGCCAAAAGATGCTGAAGGTTTATTATCTAAAAAATTAGACAACTTATTAAAAGACGCAAAAATAGATGGTGAATTAATGGCTAGCTTAGGCGAAAGCATTAAAAACTTCGAAGGAGCTGCAAAAGGAATTTCTCCAACTGTAGATTCTATGGCTGCAACTAAAAAATATGGTGAAGAAATGACATTAGCTGCTGCTCAAATGGAGTCTTTAAATAGTCTTTATAAAGTACAGATGGAAAGCGCTAGTCGTCAAGCATCAATTAACGAAGAAGCTGTTGAAAATGCAGGTAAATTAAAAGAGCAAATGCAATCTTTAGCGTCTAACTTATCTTCTTTAAATGGAGTATATGGTGGAATGTTATCTGCAATGAACAAAAACTAATTAGTGATTAATATCAACTAATATTAACAACTAAAACTAATTAGAAATGGCAGGAGGAAAACAGTCCGCAAGACAAAAAATGATTAACTTGATGTACTTAGTATTTATTGCAATGATTGCAATGAATATGTCAAAAGAAGTATTATCAGCATTCGGTTTAATGAATGCAAAGTTAATAGACAACAACCAATCAGCAGATGTGCGTAATGCACAATTTATGCAAGGTTTAGCAGATAAAGTGTCTGAACAACCAGCAAAGTATAAACCTTTAAAAGATCAAGCAGATCAAATTACTACTTTGGGATCTAATCTAAGTACTTACTTAGAAGGTTTAAAAGGTGAAATGATGTCTACTGTAAAAGATCCAAGTAACTATCAAACTATGGATGGTACAGCTTGGTTAGATCAAAAATTCTTTAATGGAGATAAAATTACTCCAGCAGGAAATGAGTTTGTAGCAAAAATTGCAGATTATAGAAATGGTGTTAAAGCGGTATTAGCAAATAATCCAGATCTTAAAGATATTGCAGCAGATGTTGAAAAGAAATTTGCTACAGATAAAGTAACTAACAATGATGGTAAAAATCTAGAATGGATAGATTACCACTATAAAGGTTATCCTTTAGTAGCTTCTATGACTAAAATGACGCAATTACAGTCTGATATTAAAACAACAGAAGCAGAGATGTTATCTTCTATGTTAGCTGGAAAGCTTAAAGTAGAAGCATCTTTAACAAACTTTGAAGCAATTGTAGTCGCTGATAAAACAGCTTTCTTTAACGGAGAGCAGTTTACGGGTAAGATTGTTTTAGGGAAAAAAGATGAAACATTACGTGCTGATAAAGTAATTGTAAATGGTAAGGAATTAGGTGCTGACGCAATGAAAGCTGGAGAAACACTTTTAAAGTTTCCTGCAGGTAGAGTTGGTGAGCAAAAAATTTCTGGAGAGTTTCAATTTAAAGAAGGAGATTCTATCATTACATTACCATTCTCAAGTTCTTATGCAGTAATTCCTAAGCCTAATGCAGCAACTATCTCTGCAGACAAAATGAATGTAGTATACAGAGGGGTTTCTAACCCAATGACTATTTCTTTTGCAGGTGTACCGGATAATAAAGTAAATGCATCAGGTTCTGGATTAACATCTAGAGGTGGTGGTAAGTATACAATGACACCTGGAACAGGTAAAGAAGTAACTATTAACGTTACAGGAACATTACCTGATGGTTCTAAAGTGTCAGACAATGCTAAGTTTAGAATTAAAGATATTCCAAAGCCTTCTGGTACTATTGCTGGAAAGTCTGAAGGATCTTTACCTAGAAATAACATTGAAATTGGAACAATTAAAGCAGAATTAGAAGATTTTGATTTTGATTTACCATTAACAGTAACATCATTTAAAATCAAGATACCTGGACAGGCAACTGTTAACGTATCTGGAAACAAATTAAATGGTCAAGCTAAAGCTGCTTTAAGAAAAGCAAGACGTGGAGATGCTGTTCAAATATTTGATATTAAATCGAAGTCTTCAGGAGGACCAAGAATTAAGCCAGCAAGTCCAATAGCTATTGAAGTAGCTAACTAATCAAATTATTTGATTAATAAAATATTAAAAAACAATTTTCAGATGAATTATAAATCTTTATTAGCAGTTGTATTCGGAGTGTGTTTTGCTTCTCAATCAGTTGCGCAATCTAATATTCTTAATGCTAAATCTCCATCAGAGATAGGTGTTAGAACAGCAGAACAAAAAGCGTTGGATAATGACAAACCTTTAGAATATGGTTATGTTGATGATAGAGATATTATGTTTGCTAAAATGACTTGGGAAAAAGTTATTTTGGACGAGCGTGTAAACTTTCCTTTATACTATCCTGTGGATACAAATAATATTGGAAGCGAAAGACGTTCTTTATTTGATGTATTGACTAAGGCTATTGATGAAGGTAAGATTGAAAACGTTTATAACGATTCTTATTTTACTGGAAGACGTACTAAAAGTGAATTAGCTCAAATTAGAACAGCTGTAGATACTATGGATATTGGATATGATCAGTTAAATGCTGATGGATATGTAGATCCAGAATATATTACAACTACAACTATTTCGTCTTACGATGTTTCTGCTTATTTAATTAAAGGTCTTTGGTATTTTGATAAGCGCCAAGGGGAATTAAAGTACAGGTTATTAGGTTTAGCTCCTGCTGCACCAGATGTTAACTATGTTAACTCTAATGATGAAGCAAATAAAGAGCCTATTCCTTTATTCTGGATTTTCTTTCCAGACGCAAGAGATGTATTGCATGAAGCAAAAGCGTTTAACGCTAAGAATAGTGCTATGCCATTCTCATTTGATCACATTTTAAACTCTAGACGTTTTAATAGTGTTATCTATAAAGAGGAAAATGTATTTGGAGATCGTAAGGTTGAAGAGTATGTGGCAGAAAATGCATTAATGCAGTTAATGGAATCTGAAAGAATTAAAGAAAAAATTAGAAACTTTGAGTTGGACATGTGGTCTTACTAAAAGAATCAAGTTTAAAATATTTAAAAAACGCTCACTATTATAGTGAGCGTTTTTTTTGTTTTATTACAGTAATGAAATATCCGTTTAGATAGTATATTTTTGTAATATGAATGTAGATTATATAATTGTAGGTTGTGGTTTAGCGGGTATTTCTTTTTGTGAAAAACTTAAAGAACAAGATAAAACATTTGTTGTTTTTGATGATAGTTCGCAGCAGTCGTCAATTGTTGCAGGTGGATTATATAACCCTGTAACGCTAAAACGTTTTACGCCAGTTTGGAAAAGTGAAGCACAATTAGAAGTTGCTTTACCAGTTTATAAAAAAATGGAAGATAAGTTAGGTGTTAGTCTTGATTATAAAATACCTGTCAAACGAAGATTTACCTCTTTAGAAGAACAGAATAATTGGTTTGCAGCTTCAGATAAAGTGGGGTTAAAACCATTTTTAAACACGTCTTTATTTGACAATGCTAATCCTAAAATTAATGCAGATTTTAAATTAGGTGAAGTTTTACAAACAGGAAGATTAGATACAAAACAATTAAGCGATAGCTATAAAGGTTACCTTTTAGAACATAATTTATTAGTAACAGATAGCTTTAATCATGCAGACTTAGTTATCGAAGATAGCGGTGTTATTTACAAAACTATTACTGCTAAACATATTGTTTTTGCAGAAGGATTTGGTATAAAACAAAACCCCTTTTTTAAAGATTTACCTTTAGGTGGTACTAAAGGGCAACTCTTAACTATCCATGCGCCAGATTTAAAACTAGACTACGTATTAAAATCAAGTGTATTTGTTATTCCTTTAGGTGATGATATGTATCGTGTAGGTTCTACTTACGAGCAAAAAGACAAAACAAATACAATTACTCAGGAGGCTAGGGATATGCTGTTAGACAAGCTAAAAACATTTGTAGATTGCGATTTCCAAGTGGTTAGTCAAGTAGCGGGTGTCAGACCAACAGTAAAAGATAGAAAACCTTTAGTAGGAAGACATCAAACCAATCAAAATGTGTATTTGTTTAATGGTTTAGGATCAAGAGGCGTTATGATTGCTCCGTTTGTGGCCAATCAGTTATTTGATTTTATAGAAAAAAATGTACCACTTGATCAAGAAATTGACTGTAGCCGTTTTTTCTAATTAGTAGTTTTCTTCTTCGCTTTTGCAGCCAATACTTTGTCATAGCTCATAAAAATATTAATCCAAATATTTCTAGAAAGTCTTACTATTATCGGATAGAATACAATTAATGTGACAACAATGGCAATAAATGCAATATTAGGTGTACTTCCCAAAAAGAAATAACTAATAATAAAAGCAGCAACTGCAAACGCAATACCTACGCCATAACTAACATACATAGAGCCGTAAAAGAAAGAGGGCTCAATCTTATATTTAGTATTACAATGGCTACAACGCTCGTGCATACTAAAAAGTTGACTAACGTGATATGGGTTGGTATCGGTATACATAGATTCCTCATGACACTTCGGACAAACGCCTGTAAAAATTGAGTATAATCTAGAGCCTTTTTTAAACATAATAAATGTGTACTTTTGCAATTCAAAAAAAATCAGTGTTGAAGTAAGTCACTTCAATAACAAAATTAAGTTTTATTCTTTCAATTTTAAGTAACATAAGTCACAATTCATGCTAAATATTCATAATTTATCAATTTCATTTCAAGGAGAATACCTTTTTGAAGATATCACATTTAAATTAGGAAATGGAGATAGAGTAGGGCTTATCGGTAAAAATGGTGCAGGTAAATCTACTATGCTTAAAATTTTATCTAAAGAGCTTGAGCCAGATTCGGGTCAAATTGCTGCAGATAAAACACTTAAAATAGGATTTTTAAAGCAGGATATTGATTTTGTATTAGGTAGAACTGTACTTGAGGAGTCATATCAAGCATTTACGGAGATAAAGGAGATTGAAGCTAAAATTGAATATATCAATACGCAGTTAACAGAACGTACGGATTACGAAAGTGAAGCCTATCATGATTTAATGGTGGAGGTTAGTGATATCCAACATCAATATGAGATCCTTGGTGGTTATAATTATCAAGGTGAAACTGAAAAAATACTACAAGGTTTAGGTTTTAAACGTGAAGATTTTGAGAAATTGACTGATACTTTTTCTGGTGGATGGCGTATGCGTATTGAATTAGCAAAATTGTTATTACAGAATAATGATGTATTGCTTCTGGATGAGCCGACCAATCACTTGGATATAGAATCTATTATTTGGTTAGAAGGTTTTTTAAGAAATTATGCTGGAGCGGTAGCAATTGTATCGCATGATAAGATGTTTTTGGATAACGTTACAAATCGTACTATCGAGATTAGTTTGGGTCGTATTTATGACTATCCAAAACCTTATACCCAATATTTAGTGTTAAGAGAAGAAATTAGAACACAACAATTAGCGTCTCAAAAAAATCAGCAAAAACAAATTGAGCAGACCGAAAAGTTAATCGAAAAGTTTAGAGCTAAAGCCAGTAAAGCAACAATGGCGCAGTCTTTAATGAAAAAATTAGACAAAATTGATCGTATTGAGGTTGATGAAGATGATAATAGCGTGATGACTTTAAATTTTCCGGTTTCAATTACGCCAGGAAAAATAGTAGTAGAGGCTAAAGATGTTTCTAAAAACTATGGAGAGAATCAAGTATTATCTGGTGTTGATTTATTAATTGAGCGTGATGTTAAAACAGCATTTGTTGGACAAAACGGACAAGGTAAGTCGACTTTAGCTAAAATATTGGTGGGAGACTTAAAGCATGATGGCCAATTAAAGCTAGGGCATAATGTACAGATTGGTTATTTCGCGCAGAATCAAGCCGAATATCTAGACGGTAGTAAAACCGTGTTAGATACAATGATTGATGCTGCAAATGAAACTAACAGAAGTAAAGTTAGAGACATATTAGGGTCGTTTTTATTTAGAGGTGAAGAAGCAGAGAAGTACGTTAGAGTATTATCTGGAGGAGAACGTAACCGTTTAGCGCTTGCTAAATTAATGTTACAACCTTTTAATGTTCTAATAATGGATGAGCCGACAAATCACTTAGATATTAAATCTAAAAACGTATTAAAAGATGCTTTAGAGCGTTTTGAAGGGACGTTAATATTGGTGTCGCATGATAGAGACTTTTTAAAAGGGTTAACTAATACTGTTTTTGAATTCAAAGATGGAAACATTAAAAAGTATTTAGGAGATGTGGATTATTACCTAGAGCAACGTAATGTTGAGAATTTACGTGAGGTAGAAAAACGTACTATAATAAAAAGCCAACCTAAAGAATCTCCTAAGCAATCATACGAAGACCAGAAAAAGCAAAAATCTTTAAATAACAGATTAAGTAATTGCGAATCTAAGATTGGTCAAATTGAAAAAGAGATTAAAACTATAGATGCAGAAATGGCAGCCAACTATGATGAAGTTGTAGCCAAACCCAACTTTTTTGAAAACTATCAAGCTAAAAAGGATCAATTAGTTAAGTTAATGGAAGATTGGGAAGACATAACGACACAGTTAGAGGCGTTTTAATCGGTTCTTTTAGGTTTTTTTTAACGTTTACCCTCTAAACTAAAGTCTAATTTTGCGGTCATACTATCAAAACCAAGTTCATGCGCAAAATTATACTATCTATTTTAGGTGTTTTATTTATTATTGCTTCCTTTTATATTGCTCAAAATTTAATAGCAAATAAAAAGAAACCTAAACCAGTAGCTTCTAAAGTTATAAAAACAGTGTTTACAGATACTGTTCAAAATACAACAGTTCCTATTGTTATAGCATCAAATGGTAATCTTACCGCAAAGCAACGTGTAGAGTTATATTCTGAAGTACAAGGGATATTTAGAAGTGGTAGTTACCTATTTAAACCTGGTCAAAATTATCGTCAAGGACAGACTTTAATTCGTGTGGATGCATCAGAGTATTATGCCAGTGTACAATCTTCAAAAAGTAATTTATATAATTCTATAGCAGCTATAATGCCTGATTTACGTTTGGATTTTCCAGATGTGTTTCAAAAATGGCAATCTTACTTAAGTGGTTTCGACTTAAATAAAACCACACCAAAGTTACCAGAAATGACTTCTGATAAAGAAAACTATTTTATTACTGGTCGTGGTATTGTTACCAATTATTACAATGTAAAAAATCTAGAACAACGTTTATCTAAGTACACTATTTCTGCTCCTTTTTCAGGGATCTTAACAGAAGCTTTGGTAACGGAAGGCTCTTTAATTAGAAGTGGACAAAAATTAGGAGAGTTTATTAATCCTTCTGTCTATGAGATGGAGGTTGCTATTAGTAAAAGTTTTGCTAATATTTTAAAAGCAGGCGAAAGTGTTAGTTTAACTAATTTAGATAAAACAGAAACTTATACGGGTAAAGTCTCACGTGTAAACGGAAGTATTGATGCAACTACGCAAACCATTACTGCTTTTATTGAAGTAAAGGATGCTAACCTAAAAGAAGGTATGTATTTAGAAGCTAGTTTAAATGCTAAAAGTATTGAAAATGCAATTGAGATTGACAGAAACCTATTAACGGATAATCAAGAAATATTTGTAGTTAGAGACAGCTTGTTAGATATGATTCCGGCAAAGGCGATTCATTTCTCAGATACTAAAGTAGTTTTAAAAGATATTCCAAACGGAACTGTTATTTTAAAAAGACCAGTGCCAGGTGCTTATTCAGGTATGTTAGTTCAGCCATTTGTAGAGCAATCTAAATCTAACAATAGCGCGGAATAATGAGAAAAGTAATAACTTATTTTATCAAGTACCATGTAGCAGTTAATGTATTTATTTTTGCATTTGCTGTGTTTGGTATTCTTGGATATTTGTCTTTAAAATCTTCGTATTTTCCATTAACAGAATCTAAGATAATCAATGTTAGTATTGCTTATCCTGGAGCTTCTCCTCAAGAAATTGAAGAAGGTATTGTACTTCAAATAGAAGAAAATTTAAAAGGATTAAAAGGTGTAGACCGTGTGACTTCAGTATCACGAGAAAATAGTGGAACCATTACAGTAGAGATTGAGAAAGATGAAAATCTAGATTTCATGCTATTGGAAGTAAAGAATGCAGTAGACAGAGTCCCAACGTTTCCGTCAGGAATGGAGCCTCTGGTTGTGTCCAAGCAGGAAGCGGTTAGGGAAACTATTTCTTTCGCTTTAAGCGGAAAAGACATCCCGTTAGCAACATTAAAACAATTAGGGCGTCAAGTTGAAAACGATTTACGTGCTATTGATGGTGTCTCTCAGATAGACGTTTCTGGTTATCCTCAAGAAGAAATTGAAATTGCAGTTAACGAAGGTAATTTACTAGCTTATAATTTGACTTTTGCAGATGTTGCAAATGCGGTTAGTGCTTCAAATATATTAGTGACTGGAGGAACTATTAAAACAGATGCTGAAGAGTATTTAATTAGAGCCAATAATAAGGAGTACTACGGAGACGAGATGTCTAATATTATTGTAAAAGCTTCGGCAGACGGAAAAGTGATTCGTTTGAAGGATGTTACTATTATTAGAGACCGTTTTTCTGAAACACCAAATGCGACCTACTTTAATCAGCAATTGGCAGTTAACATTTCTGTTACTAGTACAAATAATGAAGATTTAATTTCTTCAGCAGAAAAAGTAAAAGCCTACATAGAAACGTATAATCAAAAACATAATAATGCGCAGTTAAATGTTGTACGTGATTTATCAATAACCTTAAACCAACGTACCGATTTATTAACGGAGAATGCTATTGTTGGGATGATTTTAGTGTTGGTGTTTTTATCCCTTTTCCTTAACATGCGTTTAGCATTTTGGGTAGCTTTTGGATTGCCAATATCATTTTTAGGGATGTTTATTTTTGCAGGACAATTTGATGTTACCATTAATGTGTTGTCTTTATTCGGGATGATTATTGTTATTGGTATTTTGGTTGATGATGGTATTGTTATTGCCGAGAATATTTACCAACATTACGAAAAAGGAAAGTCGCCAAAGCAAGCAGCAATTGATGGAACAATGGAAGTTATTCCTCCTGTGGTTTCGGCTATTATAACAACCTTATTAGCCTTTTCTTTATTTTTATTTTTAGATAGTCGTATTGGAGAGTTTTTTAGTGAGGTCTCCGTCATTGTTATATTAACATTGGTAGTGTCTCTTGTAGAAGCATTAATTATATTACCTGCTCACTTAGCACATTCTAAAGCATTAAGACCTCCTGTAGAAGAAGAAAATCCTTCTAAAATAAAGCAGTTTTTTGCTAAGATGAGATTTATAAATAGAGCGGGAGATAGGTTAATGTCTTTTTTAAGAGACCGTATCTATTCTCCAACATTAGATTTTGTTCTACAATTTAAGATATTGTCTGTTGGGATTTTTGTTGCGCTTTTGGTTTTAACCTTTGGAGCAATGGGTGGTGGTGTTATTGGTGTTACTTTGTTCCCAAGTGTAGCTAGTGACCGTGTGTCTATTACATTAGAAATGCCTAATGGAACTAATGTAAAAGTAACGGATTCTATTATTTCTTTAATTGAAGAAAAATCATTTATTGTTAATGAAGAATTGAGTGATAAATATTTAAAAGGAACAGGAAAAAAATTATTCGAAAATACAATCCTAACAATTAATAGTAGTTCTAGTGCATCACTTAGATTAAATATGTTGCCAGGAGAAGAACGTCCTGATGCGATAAAGTCTTCTATGGTTGCCAATAGATTAAGAGAGTTGGTTGGTCCTGTGATTGGAACGGAGCGTTTAATTTTTGGTTCAGGAGGAAACTTTGGTGGTAGTCCTGTATCAGTGTCATTATTAGGAAATAATATTGACGAACTTAAAGCGTCCAAATTAGAATTAAAGCAATACTTAGAATCTAATCCGTTGCTAAAAGATATCGAGGATAATGATCCTGCAGGTATAAAAGAAATCCGATTACAGCTTAAAGAAAGCGCTTACCTTTTAGGGCTAGACTTACGTACTGTTATGGCTCAGGTGCGTTCTGGGTTTTTTGGTTCGCAAGCACAACGTTTTCAACGTGGACAAGATGAGATTAGAGTTTGGGTACGATATGATAGACCAAACCGTAACTCAATCAACGATTTAGATGATATGAGAATTTTAACACCCATCGGAGAGCGTGTTAATTTAAAGGATATTGCTAATTACTCTATTGTTAGAGGAGATGTTGCCATTAATCACTTAGAAGGACTAAGAGAAATTAGAGTGTCTGCAGATTTAAAAGATCCTAGTACAAGTAATACAGATATTTTAGATGATATTAAAACAACATTTCTGCCTAATTTACAAGCAAAATACCCGACTATCACGGCATCATTTGAAGGTCAAAACCGTGAAAAAGAGAAGTTAGTAAATTCTTTAAGCAAAGCAGGAATACCAATATTATTATTAATATACATCACGATAGCTTTTACTTTTAGAAGTTATAGTCAACCTATCTTATTATTATTGTTAGTACCTTTTAGTTTAACCGCAGTTGCATGGGGACATTGGTTATTAGGATTTCCTGTAAACATTTTATCATTATTAGGTATAATAGCATTAATTGGTATTATGGTTAATGACGGGTTGGTATTAATAGGTAAGTTTAATACTAATTTAAAGGAAGGTATGACCTTTGATTTGGCTTTGTCTGAAGCTGGTAAATCTAGATTTAGAGCTATATTTTTAACTTCTTTAACTACTATTGCCGGTTTAGCACCTTTATTATTAGAAAAGAGTAGACAAGCACAATTTTTAAAACCAATGGCTATTTCTATCTCTTTTGGTATTGCTTATGCCACTATTTTGACGCTATTAGTGTTGCCTTTATTTTTGTCTTTTAGTAATACTATAAAGCAGAAAGTAAAGTGGTTATTTACAGGTAAGGAAGTAACTAAAGAAGAAGTTGAACGTGCTATTAAAGAACAAAATGAAGAAAATGAACATTAAATATAGTGTAGTTATAGCAATATTTTGTTGTGCTTCAATTGTTAAGGCACAAACTGTTTTAACACAGGCAGAAGCTGTTAAATTAGCTTTAGAGAATAACTACGGTATTAAGATCGCTGCAAATGCAGTAGAAGTTGCCGATAATAATACTAGTATTTTAAATTCGGGATATTTACCAACACTTACAGGAAGTGCGGGTGCAACTTATAATTTAGATAATACGGAAGCTGAGTTTTCTAACGGAACATCAACTGTTTTAAATGGTGCAGAAAGTGATCGTTATAATGCATCTTTGAGTTTAAATTATACACTTTTTGATGGATTGGGTAGACGTTATAATTATAAAAGTCTTAAAGAACAATACCAATTGTCAGAATTGCAGGCTAGAGAAACTATCGAAAACACAGTAATTCAGCTGTTTTCTGTATATTATTCAGTAGCACAGTTATCGGAGAATTTAGAGGCGTTAAGAGAAACTTTAGAAGTGTCTAAAGATAGATTGGTACGCGCACAGTATCAATTTGATTACGGTCAAAACACAAAACTTGGAGTGTTGAATGCAGAAGTAGATATTAATAATGATAGTATAAATATTATTTCATCTTATCAGAGTTTAAAAAATGCTAAACGTGATTTAAATGTGGTATTAGGTAATGCGTTAAGTTATGACTTTTCAGTAAGCACAGCTGTTGATTTTACACTTCAATTTAAAAAGGATAGCTTGTTTGATAAAGCTAAAACACGAAATGTGGCATTGCTACAATCAGAGAAAAATATTGCTATAAGTCAATTAAGTATCAAATCTAGTAAGTCTGGTTATTTGCCAACAGTAGGATTAAATGGGACTTATGGTTGGAATAAAAACAATAACAATGCAGCGTCTTTTGTCGCAGTAAGTACAAACACAGGATTGTCTGGAGGTTTGAGTTTAAGTTGGAATTTGTTTGATGGTGGTAGTACAATAACTAGCGTTAAAAATGCTAAGGTTAATTTAGAGACTCAAAAACTTGAGAAAGAAAATATTTTAATTGGCATTACACGTGATTTTGAGAATGCATGGGAAGACTTTGAAAACAAGTTAAATATCTTTAATATTCAAGAACAGAATATAATAACGTCTCAAAGTAATTTTGAACGTACACAAGAAAAATTTAAAATTGGTCAAGTCAATTCAATCGAATTTAGACAGGCACAACTTAATTTACTAAATGCAGAATTAAGTAGAAATCAAGCCAAGTATCAAGCCAAGTTAGCAGAGCTTAGTTTATTACAATTAAGTGGAGAATTACTTAATGTAGAGTTCTAAATTGCTGTATATTAGCATAGTATTTTATCGACAACACTAGAATGATTTTATATTGTTTTAGTGTTTTTCGTTTAAATACATCATTAATTAAGTTAAATGTTAATTTTTATTGCACTTAATCGAATTATTTTGTTTTTAGTCTCCTTTCGTCCTATATTTGTTGCAGTTAATCTTAAAAACGTAACTATGAAAACGATAAAACTAACTTTACTGATGTTTCTTTTTGCTTGTGTATCTTTCGCAGGTGTATCTAATTCAGAAAAAGAAGCTTTGATCGCTTTATATAATAACACAAATGGAGCAGAGTGGAATACTACTTGGGATCTTGACGCGTCAATAGATACTTGGCATGGTGTAACGGTTTTAGATTCTAAAGTAATAGGATTAAATTTATCATTTAATAACTTACAAGGGGTAGTGCCAACAGAGATCGGTCAATTAAGTAACCTTGAAGTTTTAAACCTTAGCTTTAATAAGCTTAAAGGAGATTTACCAGAATCTATTTCTGCAATGCAAAACTTATTGTCTTTACAATTGTTTTTAAACCAATTTGAAGGTGAAATTCCAGCTTGGATAGGTAACTTATCTAACTTAGAGTTTTTAGCATTATATAGTAACAAGTTTACAGGAACAATTCCTGAGTCAATAACTAACTTAATTAAATTACAAAGCCTAGAATTAGGTAGTAATTATTTAACAGGAAATATCCCTTTTAATATTAACAGTTTAAAATCCCTTAAAAAATTAAGTCTTTTAGATAACCAGTTAGAAGGTCAGATTCCAGAAAGTATCGCAGATCTAGTAAATCTTGAAGAGTTAGTTTTATCTAGTAATAACTTATCTGGGACATTGCCATTTGAATTATCTCAATTAGCAAACCTTAAATTAGTTATGGTTAGTGATAACGAATTAAATAACGATTACGTTACCGTTGTAGGTGACGCTCCAAATAAAATGTCCTTATACTTAGAAGATACAGAAGTATTAGCTAGCAGTCAGCGTATCGAGGAATAATATATGTTAAAGATATATTTAAAATAGTCAGCCTTTGGTTGACTATTTTTATTTTTGGTAAAAAGTAAATTATGTACGAACATTATTTTCAATGCCCTTATTGCTGGGAAGAGGTTTCTATGCTACTTGATCCAAGCGTTACAAAACAGACTTATGTGGAAGATTGCGAGGTTTGTTGCAATCCAATACAGGTCACTCCAAATTTTTTAGAGTTAGAACTTGTTGGTTTTGAAGCTATTAATATAGAACAGTAAAAAAAGAAAAAAAAAGACTTGTTATATCTAAAATAGATTGTATATTTGCAGTCCGAAACAATTAGGTCGCCATTATGAAGCGAAAGTTTAAAGCTAAGTTAGTTGTTCCGAATTTAAAATCGCGGGATAGAGCAGTAGGTAGCTCGTCGGGCTCATAACCCGAAGGTCACTGGTTCGAGTCCAGTTCCCGCTACTAAGAAAAGCTTCACAGAAATGTGAAGCTTTTTTGTTTTATATAGTTTTGTGTTAACTTAGATTATTCTGACAGTGTAATTAAATAATCTCAGGCGCATCAGGATTGATTATCTGTCTCTGTATAACACACAATAGCTTAAAAATAAAAAACCGAAGCAAATGCTTCGGTTCTTGAATCCTCAATAGTCTATGATGATTAATTCTTAACTCTTTATTTAATGGCTTTAAAAAAGGAATCTATAAGGACTTTGGGTGATTTATCATGTTTTGTAATTTTAGGTATTTCCAGATCAATATTTAATAATTGATAGACCGCTGTTTGAGCAGCTCTTACAGAATATTCTACAGTAAATACAACATCATCAGCAAGTTCTACAAACTGGCTCACGAAGGCTAAGTTTTTGGAGCTTTCAGGCACAGGTTTTGGTCTGTCGTTGTAAGCACGTGGCATAAACATAGAGGTTATATAAGGCATTCTGCAGGGTACGCAAATAGCGTCTTCAAAAACATTGTCATCAAAATTAAAATGACCAGCCAACTCTTTAAGGATGTCTTGTCCGTTACTTTCTACCATTGTTTTTGGTATAAAATCACCAACACGGTTACCGTGTAACGCATATCCCCAAAGAATATAGATGTCTTCCGGTTGATCTATAAAATGCGGTTGGTTGTAAAGCACAACAGACATTAGCCAATTTGAATCTTTAAAGGTTACTAAGCCTCCGGTTCCTGCTTCGTTTCCTGTCATTTTTTCTATTTTATCAAAAAACTCAGATGATTTGAATGTTACTGTAAACGATTCCCAAAAAGATTCAGGAATACTACTATTAAAAGGAGCTGGATTTCCAAAATCAGGTCTTCCTTTTGCTAATTTTTCCCAAAGTGTCCATCCTTTACTTTCTAGTTTTGTTTTTTTAACTGGGGCTTGTGTCATAGAGCCTATACTTGAAGCATCAACCATAGATCCATTTTGAAAAATAACAATGTCATCAGGGTTAACACTAACTTGTTTGGGACCTTCTTTGTTAATAACTGTAAGTGAAGTAACGGTAACTTTTCCATTTATGTCTTCCACAATTATATCATCTACGGTAGTTGCTAGTTCAAAATTAACACCTTTGTCTTTAAGCCAAGCGATTAACGGAAGCACTAAAGAGTCATACTGATTATAAATGGTTCTTTTAACCCCACCAAGTGTATTAATTCTCGGAAACTCATTCATAAAACGATGTAGATAACGTTTAAATTCTACTGCACTATGCCAAGGTTCAAAAGCAAAGGTGGTCTGCCACATGTACCAAAAGTTAGTGTTAAAAAAGCCGGGAGATAACCAATCGGTGATTTTTGAGGTGCCTAATTTTTCTTCTGATGCTTCAAGAAGTTTTAAAAATTCTAATCTATCATGCATATCAAAACCCATAGTAGAGGTATCTACAATATGACAGTTTTTGTCTACTAAACGACCTTGTGAGTGTGCGATATGTTTTTTATTAAAAGCAATCGTTTCGTCTTTTACAGACATGCCTTTATTATTAATGGACGGGATGTCTTTAAATAAGCCCCAAAAGCATTCATAAGCATCTGTGGTTAGCATTCTACCACCACGAAGGGAATAACTCCCGTCATCAAGTCGTGCACCATCTAGGCAACCTCCTAATGTTGGTAGTTTTTCAAAAACAGTAATTTGATGTCCAGGAATACCGCCATCACGAATCATGAATACAGCTGCAGATAATGAGCCAAGTCCACCACCTAAACAGTACGCTTTAAAATTATTAGTTTTCATATTTTTAGTTTTTAAATTAAATCTTGTTGTGTCTTACAAAATTAAGGGGCGCTCTGGGGTTTGTAAATGATGTAGGTCAGTCCGCATTTTAATTTAAAAATTTAACAAGCTTTATTTATAAATAGTTGTTTTTCAGATATTAAAAGGGGTTAAACTGACCAAGGTCATTTTATAAGCATCTATTCTTGGTTACATTTACTTTTAAAACTTTATTGACATGAGCGATTTTAGAAACAGACCAAAAGATAACTTTATTCACGAAGCAACGTGGGAGCAGTTGTATGTGCTTACAGAGCATTGGAAATCTGATATTGAATTTTATAAACAAGATTTAAAATTTTTACATCATTTGATCGATAAATATTTCTTATACCTCACAAAAAAGGAAAATATTGATGTCATACTTGAAGTTGAAGTAAGCTTATTAGAGGTGGAAAAGCAATGCAGCATATTATTGCAAAGAATAGATAAACACTTACATCATTTAAGTGCGTTGGTAGAAGATCCTTTTACATACGTTTCAGATAAGTTTAGAGAAGAGCACGAGCAATTAGAAGACGATTTATCTCAGTTTTTAAAAGATTTTAGAAAAAACCGAAAAGAAGTTTTTTCAATAACAGAACATATGATGGGAGGAGAAGAATTAATAAAACAGCTTAATGTTTTACATAAATAAAGTATTTAATTTTTAACCATAAATAAAATTTTATGAAAGACCTACAAAAAGTATTAACAGACATAACACAGCTTACTATTGATATTGAAACCAATTACCCTGAGCTTTATCGTTCTTTAGATGAAAACCCTTTGACATTGCCAATAAGCAAACATCCACATATGGATAAAAAAGTATTGACGGACTATTTAGCAAGTTTAAAACAACTTTTAGACCGTTATGTGCAAGAAGAAAAAATTAATAAACAATAGGTTTTAATAATCAAATTATGGGAGAGATTGCGACATCAAATAGACAAATAACACTATACTATAATTCTAAATCAGCAAGAGCAAAACAAACGTTAGCTTATGCTTTAGCGGATGGGTTTAAGGTTGAAGAAATTGATATCTTAAAAACAAAATTGACGGGCACACAAATTGTAGAACTAGCCAAGCGGTTACATATTACAGTAGCAGATCTTATTAATCAAGATAGTCCAGCATATCAAGCTAGTTTTGAGCCCCATAACTTATCAACGGATGATTGGATAAAAATGATACAACACAATCCACAAATAATGAAACAGCCAATAGCGTTACGTGGTAATAAAACAATTTTGGTAGAGACACCAACAGATATTATTAAAATATAAGTTATGTATTAGTCTTACTGACCTAGGTCATTTCAAGCACGTAAGTAAAACACAATCTTTGTGATATAATTTAAATAATTAATTATCATGGAAAAAGAAATTATATACAACTCAAACATGCACTTTGAGCACGAGCAATGGAAAGGTGAATTAGCATTTTGGAAGCAAGAGTTATTGTTTTTTAATAATAAATTAAGCGAACTAGTAACGCGATGGACTAATAAAGATGTGTTGGCACAATTAGAGCATTATCAAAACCAATTTATACTTCATGGTGGTGTTATTGAAGACCTACAAGAAACTATAGAAAAACACGAAACACGTATCGCAGCACAAAGCATAGAAGGCGAAGATGCAATAGATGTTCGTCTAGCAGAACAGCATGTTGCATTTAGAGATAAAATGGAAACACAACGTGAGATTTATGCAGATCTTAAAAAAGAATTTTTCAGGTTTCTAGAAAAGTACATGTAATATTAAATGCAAATACAGGAAGAGATAAATCAGCTCGTAGGATCTTATATTCTAGGAGTATTGATAAGTTTAGGGATTGGTCTTATACTTGGTCTAGAACGGGAGTATGATAAACTCAAAGAAGACAATGGTATAGCAGGTATAAGAACATTTCCTATAGTGACTATTCTTGGATTTACACTAGGTAATCTTACTACAATTTATACCGTATGGCTCTTAATTATAAGTTTAGGAGCCTTTATTTTGTTTTTAGCATTCAATCAATATGCTCAAAATAAAGAACTCCGTAGTCAAGATTTAACAACTAATTTAGCCTTAATAACAACCTTTGTATTAGGGATAATGGTTTCGGCGGAATATTATAGAGATGCAGTCGCAACAGCAGTTATCATAGTTACATTACTATCATTAAAAACAAGGTTTCGCACAGTCATTCAAAACATTACTTCAATAGAGCTTTTTGCATTTATAAAATTCGCAATAATAGCTTTGTTAATACTTCCTTTTCTACCAAACAAAACGTACGGACCAGATAATTTATTAAACCCTTACGAGATTGGTTCGATAATAGTCATTGTGTCTTTCTTAAATTTTATCGGTTATTTTCTGGTTAAGTTTATTGGCTCAAAAAGAGGAATCATACTAACAGCCATACTTGGTGGACTTATTTCTAGCACAGCGGTAGCTTGGAATTACGCATCCAGTAGTAAGGCCTCTCCAGAACTCTCCAAAAAATATAGTGCAGGAATCATTGTAGCTTCAGCGATTATGTTTCCCAGATTAGCCTTTTTGGCCTATATTTTTAATAGCGCCATACTGGTTAATTTAATACTCCCATTTGGACTATTAACACTGGTTTGTATTGTAGCAACCTTATTATTAATGCGCAAGGACGACCCTAAACCAGATACCAATATAAAATTAGGTAATCCATTAAACATGTTAAATGCAATTGGATTTGGTGCCGTGTATGTCATTATCCTTTTTGCTGTTTATTATAGCAATCAATTTTTTGGAGAAAGTGGTCTATATTATTCGGCCTTAATTGCGGGACTAGCAGATACAGATGCCATTACAATAAGTATGTCCAAATTTGCTTTAGATCAAGACAAACTAACGCTAGCATCTTCCGTAATCATTGCTGCAACCATCAGTAATATGTTAGTCAAATTAGGTATAACCCTATTTAAAGGCTCCAAAACTACAGGTAAACTTGTTGGTTATGCGTTTGGAACCGTCATTTTAGTTGGTATTATTTACATTCTTATTATTAGAAGTTAATTATATTTTAATAATTAAAAGTTGGGCGTGACCATAAAGGTCAGGCTTTTCGCTGCAATTCCTCGCACCTCCTGCGTCGGGCTGTGGGATTTCCACTGCAATCCTTCACGCAAATTCACCCTTTTTAATAGCTTTTTTTTTGCATCAAGTTGACCTAGGTCAGTGCAAGTGGTCTTTTAGAAAAGTAATTTTATGCTATAAGTTTTGATAGCCATTTTATTGGGATTCTGTCAAATAAAGCACAATACAATGAAAAAAGTAAACACACAACAAGCAAAAGAGATTGGAGATAGTCTAGGTATCCAATGGAAGGATATTCAATTAGATGAATTTACAAAAGGAATAAATGTCGAGTTTGAACATGGAACAAGATATCCAGAAACCAATGTTACTAATAACGATAAAGCCTTAACAGGAAAAATAGCTTGGGCGCATTTAAAAGAGTTTCCTGATTACTATACCCGTTTAGAAAAAATGGAAAATGAAGCAGAAGCATATTGGAGTAAAAAGGAATAAACTGATTTAAGTCAGTTTACTCAGACTGACTCAGGTCAGTGCGTTAATCAACATAACATTCTAATTTTGAAGTATTAATAAATAGGATGAGTAAGAGGTTCTATTTGACACTTAACCAAATAAGCTTCTTAATTTAACAAGACAATATAGACTTATTATGAACACAAATAACAAAGACAAAAAAGCATATTTTATAGGGGGCGGAATTGGATCTTTATCTGGAGCAGCATTTTTAATTCGTGATGGTGGCTTCGCAGGTAACAATATCACGGTCTACGAAAGTTTACCAGTATTAGGAGGTAGTTTAGATGCCGGAGGTAATCCCGAAGACGGCTACACCTTGCGTGGCTCTCGTATGTTTACATTAAATATTTACGAGTGCACGTGGGAGTTGTTTAAATCCATTCCATCACTTTCAGATCCTAACACATCTGTAACCGAAGAGACCATAGCCTTTAATAACAAAGTAAAATCACATTCTAAAGCGCGTCTAATAGATAAAAACCGCGCAATTGTAGACTCATCTAAATTGGGGTTTTCAATGTCGGACCGCACAGAGCTTCTTAAATTAAGTGAAGCAAGCGAAGAAAAATTAGGTAATAGTGCGATTTACGATTGGTTTTCGCCTTCGTTTTTCGAAACTAATTTCTGGTTTATGTGGCGCACAAGTTTTGCGTTTTCACCTTGGCATAGTGCGGTAGAGTTTAAGCGATATTTACACCGTTTTATGCAAGAGTTTCCTAATGTAGAAACAATGACAGGTGTTAAACGTACCGTTTATAATCAGTACGACTCTATGATTTTACCATTAAAAGTTTGGTTAAAATCTCATGGTGTTAATTTCAAAACAGGAAGTACAGTTACAGATATAGACACAACGTATGCTTTGGATCCAAAAACAGAAACCGAAAAAGTAGTTGTAAAAAAACTAATGTATGATACGGCAGGTCATTCTGAAACTGTAATAATTAATGAGGACGATTTAGTTTTCTATCAAAATGGATCAATGACAGATGCTTCTAGTTATGGGTCGATGACAAGAGCTCCAAAACATTTCACAAAAAAAGACAGTCAAGGTTGGGTGTTATGGGAGAAATTAGCAAGTAGATATCCTGGATTTGGTAGACCAGAAGTGTTTAATACCAATATCGCAGAATCATTTTGGGAATCGTTTACTGTCACTTTAAAAGACACGGCGTTTTTTGATCAAATGGAACAATTTTCTGGTAACAAAGCTGGAACAGGAAGTCAAGTAACTCTTAAGGATTCTAATTGGTTTATGAGTTTTTCATTAAATGAACAGCCTCATTATAAAGACCAACCAGATCATGTGCAAGTCTTTTTTACCTATGGATTACATCCAGACCGCGTGGGTAACTTTGTAGGTAAGCCCATGACAGAATGTTCTGGAGAAGACATTCTGAGAGAGCTTTGTGGACACTTAAAATTTGATTACGATATTGTATTTGCAAATGCAATCTGTATTCCATGCAGGATGCCATACATCACTAGTATGTTTATGCCACGCTTAAAAACAGATAGACCACTTCCTGTACCTAAAAACTCTAAAAATTTAGCTTTTATCAGCCAGTTTGTAGAGATTCCTGATGATGTTGTTTTTACGGTAGAGTATTCGGTTAGAGCAGCACAAATGGCAGTATATCAATTGCTAGATATCGATCTTGAAATTCCGCCAATCACAAAATTTGATAAAACACTTAAAGTGGAACTTCAAACAGTTGCTAAAGCATTCCACTAAACAAATATTAATTTTAAAACCTATAAAAATGGCAAATATTATTGTTGTTCCGTTTAAGGAAGAAAGTAAAGCTATTGAAGCTTTACATAGAATTAAAGAATTGGATGCCTATGGAGATATCACGCTGTATGAGCATATGATGATTCGTAAAAAAGATAACAAGCAATTCGAGATCTTAAAAAATCAAACCGATGGAGAAGGTTGGAGGTTGTTTACCGGTATGGCTCTAGGTGGGCTTGCAGGTGCTTTAGTAGGGCCTTTAGGATTTGTCGTTGGATTATATACCGGAACTGCAGTAGGTGCAGTTTGGGATGCTAGTCGGTATGACTTTGAAGCGGAGTTTCTTAAAAAGGTAAGTAAAAAAATGGCTGTCGGTACTATTGCAATTGTTGCAGAAGTAGCAGAAGATAGCTCAGTGTTTATAGACCAAGCACTCAATGGACTATCCTCAGAAATTATTAGAAGCGAAGCTGGTATAGAGTTCGATGATTATGTAGATGAGCAAGTTGAAAATTTTGAAGATAGTATTGAAGACGAACGTCAAAAACTTAGAAAAGCAACAGCACATGAAAAAGACACGATTAAAGCTAAGATTGCCGATTTAAAGGCAAAACGAAAAGCGCATATCGTAGCGTTGGAAGCTAAAAGAAAAGCAACACTGAATAAGATTAAAAGTGACACTAAATCTAGAATTCACAAACTAGAAACACGCTTGGATGGTTTTGAACAATCTGTGAGCGATGCATACGCTCAGGCTAGAAAAAATAGACTCAGTAAAAAAATCAAAAAGGAAGAAGAAAAGTTATACCAATTGCATAGTGCATTAGGTGAGGATATTGTGGATTAATAACCAATAAAAAACTTAGTAATTAACTTAAATAATTTAGATATGAAAGCAAAAATTTTAGCCTTAGCTGTAATCGTTTTTATGGCAGGAAGTACATTAATTGGTTGCGGGCAAGCCTCTAAACAAGATGCTAAATCTGTTAAAGAGGATGCAAAAGTACTTGGTAACGATCTTAAAAAAGGAGCAGTAGATACCAGTAAGGAGATTAAAATGACTGTAAATGAGAATTGGAAAAAGTTTGAAAACAGATCTCAGTCTGCTATTACAGCAACAGATGCTCAAATTAAAACATTGAGAACTAAAATGGAGTCGGCAGGTAAAGCAGAAAAAGAAAAGCTAACGATAGCTTTAAATCAGTTAGAACAAAAAAACGAAGCACTTAAAAATAAATTAGCCGAAAGGGGTAAAGAATTTAAAGATGGTGTCATTTCTTTTAATGAAACGACCATGGCTAATGAACAGGAATTTGAACGCGAATTTACGCATGATATGGACGAGATTGGGGCTGCTTTAAAAGACCTTTTTAAAGATAATGTTGATTAATAAATTTAAATTATAACATTATGGCAACTACAATTTTAAGTTCTACACAATCCACAGTAAAAAATTGGTGGATAACGCTTTTAATAGGTGTTCTATACATTATCGCCGGGGTTTGGGTTTTTCAAACACCAGTAGCGAGTTATGTCTCTTTAAGTATAATTTTTAGTGTATTCATTTTTATATCAGGAGGCTCACAAATTGTGTTCTCTATTTCTAATAGACAGGAGATAAGTAGTTGGGGTTGGTATTTGGCAGGTGGTATTCTGGATCTTATTATAGGGCTACTATTAATAACGCATCCATTAATGACTATGGCAATTCTGCCTTTTTATATTGGTTTCTGGTTATTGTTTCAGGGGTTTATGGCTATTGGATTATCATTTCAGATTAAAACATTTGGAATCCTATCTTGGGGTTGGTTATTGTTTTTGGGATGTCTAATAATACTCTTTTCTTTTCTGCTATTAGCTAATCCAATAATTGCAGGGTTAAGTATTGTATACATGACCGCTCTGGCATTTATTTCTGCAGGTATTTTTAGAATCGCTTTAGCATTCAATTTAAAAAATCAAAATCACAATTAAAACATTGTAAAGCATTGCTGTAACTGTAAATGCGTGGTAGTTTTAGTATTTGTTAATAGGTCCGAATAGTATAACTAATTTGAAGACGACGACTAACAGTTACTGCTTTGCTTTTCAATTATTATAAATAAAGTTATGAGTAAAACAAAAAATAAAAATCCAGAAGATGCTAAAGTTTATCTTATTGGAAGCGGAATAGCATCTCTGGCAAGTGCAGTTTATCTAGTAAAAGATGCGGGTGTACAAGGTAAGAATATTCATATTTTAGAAAAAGATAATATCTTAGGAGGTGCTCTAGATGGTGCAGGAGATAAAGAAGAAGGTTTTGTTGTAAGAGGCGGTAGAATGCACGAAGCGCATTATACATGCTATTGGGATTTGTTATCTAATATTCCGTCTTATGAAGATCCCAATGTTTCTATTAAAGACGAATCGTTTGAATTTAATAAACGGTTTGTATCTAATGGGCAAGCAAGACTTTTAAAAGAAGGTAAAATTATGGATGTATCTTCTTATGGATTATCTATAAAACAACAAGCGGAATTTTTAAAGTTGATATTCGCTTCAGAGAAATCGTTAGGAAATAAAAGAATCGAAGATTGGTTTGAACAAGCCTTTTTTGAAACTAATTTTTGGTATATCTGGTCTACGATGTTTGCTTTTCAAAAATGGAGTAGTGTTGTAGAGATGAGACGTTACATGAAACGCTTTATTCATTTAATTGATGGTTTAAAAAAGTTAGGAGGAGTCATGCGCACCAAGTACAATCAATACCATTCTGTAGTTATTCCTTTAAAAAATTATTTAAAAGATTATGGTGTAAATTTTGATGTGGGTCACGAAGTTGTTGATATTGATTTCAATTTGTCTTCAGATAAAAAAACAGCAACCGTTATTCACTTAAAAGATAAAAATGAAATTGTTTTGGAAGCAAACGATTACGTCTTTATCACCAACGGTTCTATAACAGAAAGTACCGATAATGGTGCCTGGGAAAGACCTGCAAAACTAAAAGGAATTGAAGCATCTGGGTCTTGGAAATTATGGAAAACACTAGCAAAAAAAGATAAGGCTTTTGGTAATCCTGATCCCTTTTGTGATAACATCGATTTACAAAAATGGTACTCTTTTACAGCAACATTAAAGGATAGTACGTTCCATGATTATATGGAGAATTTTTCAGGAAATGTTGATGGTACGGGTGGTTTGGTAACTATGACAGATTCTAATTGGTTAATGTCTATTGTCATTGCGCGTCAACCTCATTTTCCAAACCAACCGGAAGATGTTAAAATCTTTTGGGGGTATGGCTTATATCCAGACCGAAAAGGAAACTACGTTAATAAGACAATGGCAGAATGTACTGGTAGAGAAATATTAGAAGAATTGTGGTACCATTTAAAAGTACAAGATATAATGAGTCCAATTGTAAAAGCAGGAAAGGTAAATTGTATCCCAACAGCAATGCCTTATATTGATAGTTTATTTATGCCAAGAAAAATTGGAGATAGACCAAAAGTCTTACCAAAAGGTGCTACTAACTTTGCTTTTTTAGGACAATTTGCTGAGGTGCCAAAAGATGTTGTGTTTACTGTAGAATATTCTGTGAGAACAGCACAAACTGCTGTTTTTGGTTTGTTTGAAACCGATAAAAAAGTACTGCCAGTTTATGACTCTATACACAGTCCAAAAGCATTATTAACTGCTGTAAAATCTATTAGCGGTTAACGGATAGTAACACTAAGAGGTGATAATTTTATTGGCGATTATTAAAATATTTTTTTTAAATGAAATTACAAAGCAGTGTTGTAACTGTCATCGGACATAAGTTTTTTTGGATTAGTTTATTCTTTGGTATCGTTTGGGCAAATGCACTCATAGGTACTACAGATCTTAAAAATTGGCTTATAGAAAATACGTTAACAGTTTTCGCGCTGCTTTTTTTAGTCTTTACATACACTAAGTATCGTTTTAGTAATACTAGTTATGTTTTAATTTGTGTTTTTCTATGCCTGCACGTCTATGGTTCTAAATATACTTATGCCCAAAACTTGTTTGGTTATTGGTTACAAGAACTATTTCATACTTCAAGAAATAATTATGACAGAATAGTACATTTTAGTTTTGGAGCATTACTCTATTATCCTTTGAAGGAATGTCTTTCTAATAGACTTAAAACATCAAAAAACTTAGCCTTAAGCTTACCTATTTTAATTATTTTATCGGCAAGTGCATTGTATGAGATTTTAGAATGGCTAGTTGCAGATGTTTTTTTTGTGGAACAAGGATTATCATATCTGGGAACGCAAGGCGATATCTGGGATTCTCAAAAAGATATGGGACTTGCCTTTTTAGGGGTTGTATTGGTGGCGGTCTGTTTTTATTTATATTCAATATTGAAAAATAGAAAAAAAAGACAAAACTGACCTAAGTCATTACCAGTGTTTAAGACATCCAATACCTTTACTTAATAATCAATTAAATTCTACAAAGATGAAAACACCAAACATAGGCATTTCAGCAGAAAACAGACAAGTTATAGCAGATCAACTATCTAAAATATTAGCAGATGAATTTGTATTGTATTCTAAAACTTTAAATTTTCATTGGAATGTTGAAGGACCAGATTTTCATTCTGTACACCTGTACCTTGAAACATTATATGAGGCACAACAGGAGGTTGTCGATACGGTAGCAGAAAAAATAAGAATGCTTGGTCATTATGTACCTGCAACATTAGAAAAGTACTCACAATTAACGCATCTTACTGAAAAAGTAAAAGGTAAAAATGATAGCCAAAGTATCTTCGCAGAATTGTTAGAAGATCATGAAAGTATTATTGTTTTTATTAGAGAAGAAATAAAACCTATTGCAGACAAATGGCAAGCCGATGGGATTAGTGATTACATTACAGGGCTTATGGAGCAGCACGAAAAAACAGCTTGGATGTTAAGATCGCATTTAAAATAAGTTAGTCAATTATTAGTTAAAGTGACCAATTTAAACCCAAATAGCTACACGGCTGTTTGGGTTTTTTTATGGGCAAACGTTTTTAAGGCATAAAATGATTTGTATTGTTAAATTTTTAAAAATAAAATCAAGACTGATACAGGTCAGTGTCAAAGGGTTATGGTCTTGGTATCTTTAAAGTATATTAATTGTTTAATTTAAATCATAGAAATTATGAGAACAGATTTAAGTATTAAAGAAGACATCTTAGACGAATTAGAATGGCAACCAAGTATTGACGAAACTCAAATTGGAGTTGTTGTAAAAGATGGTATTGTGACACTAACAGGAACGGTGGATAGCTATGTTAAAAAGCGTGAAGCAGAAAAGGCAGCTAAAAGCGTTGTAGGTGTTAAGGCTGTAGCCGAAGAGATTGAAGTAAAGTATAATACTACGTTTCAGAAATCAGATTCAGAAATTGCTGCTGCTGCAGTAAATGCATTAAAATGGAATATTTCTGTCCCTTCTAACAAAATTGAGGTTAAAGTTGAAGATGGCTGGGTGTATTTAGGAGGTGATGTCATGTGGGATTTTGAAAAAAACGCAGCTAAAAAAGCGGTTGAAAACTTGCAAAGTGTAAAATATGTAGTAAATAATATTGCATTAAAAAACGCAGTAAGAGCAGAAGACATAAAAGACAAAATTAAAAAAGCATTCGAGCGCTCTGCAGATATTGATGCTAAAGATATTACAGTAAAAGCGGAAGGTCACAACATTAAATTGACAGGTACAGTACATTCATTAAAAGAAAAAGATGATGCTAGACGAACCGCTTTTTACGCACCGGGAGTTTGGAGTGTCGATAATGAGTTAGTAGTAGAGTATTGATTTTTTTAAGTTTATAAGACAGAATAAATTTGCTGCCTTATAGAGAATCACCCTAACACATTGTATTGTGCTAGGGTGATTTTTTTTTAAGACTGACTTAGGTCATTATGTAATATAACTTAGTGCCGTAAATTTATACAGACTTAGGCATTATAGTATTTAATAGGGATAAATATGAAAACAGATTTTGAAATTAAAAAAGACGTTTTAGAGGAATTAGCATGGCTACCAAATATAGATAATACTCAAATAGGCGTTACTGTAGATGATGGCGTTGTTACACTTACTGGAGAGGTTAATGTGTTGCCGAAAAAAATAGCAATAGAAGATGCAGTTAAGTCTCTCTGTGGTGTCAAAGCTTTAGCAGAGGCAATTACAGTAAAGTATGGCAGTACAGATAAGCAATCTGATATAGAGATAGCAAAAGCAGCCATAAATACGTTAGAGTGGAATGCGTCTGTCCCTTCAGAAAATATTATTGTTGAGGTGGAAGACGGGAGGATTTATTTAACGGGAGAATTAGAATGGCCTTATCAAAAAAGTTTTGCAAAAAGAACTATCGAACATTTATATGGTGTAAAAGAAGTTGTTAATAATATCCATCTAAAGCCAAAACCAACACCGGGTAATGTCGAGCATCTAATTCAAAAAGCATTTACACGATCTGCAAATATTGATGCTAAAAATATTAAAGTAGCGGTCAATGATCATGAGTTAACATTAAGCGGGACAGTGCATTCTATTAAGGAAAAAGAAGATGCAGAAATTGCAGCGTATAATGCACCAGGTATAAATAATGTGATCAATCTATTAAAAGTAGACTATTACCCAATGTATTTATAAAAACAAATAAAAATTATTAAAATGAATTATAAAAATGTAACTGTAGCAGGAAGTGGTGTTTTGGGGTATCAAATAGCTTTTCAAACCGCCTTTCATGGGTTTAATGTCACTGTTTATGATATTAATGATGCTGTTTTGGAAAAAGCAAAAGCAAAATTTGATACCATGTGTGACGTGTTTAAAAGGGATTTAAATGCAACACAAGAGCAACTAGATGTAACACGTCAAAACTTAAGTTACACGTCCGATTTGGCAGAAGCGGTGAAAGCTGCAGATTTACTAATTGAAGCCGTACCAGAAAACCCAAAAATTAAAATAGAGTTTTACCATAAGTTAGCTAAGGTTGCACCAAAAAAAACGGTGTTTGTAACAAACTCTTCCACACTGTTACCCAGTCAATTTGCTGAGGCAACAGGACGTCCAACACAATTTTTAGCGTTGCATTTCGCGAATAATATTTGGGTTCATAACACTGCAGAAATTATGGGTCATGCCACTACAGATCCTGAAAATTTTAAAGATGTCGTAGCGTTTGCTAAAGCTATTGGGATGTTGGCTTTACCATTGCATAAGGAACAACCAGGATATATCCTTAATTCTTTACTTGTACCATTATTAACAGCAGCCACTAACTTATTAGTAAATGAGGTGGCGGATGTACAGACTATAGATAAAACATGGATTAAAGCAACGGGAGCACCTGTTGGACCTTTTGGTATCTTAGATGTTGTAGGGATTACTACTGCTTATAATATTAATAAAATAGCAGTAGAAAAAACAAATGATCCTTTAAAAATCAAAACCGTAAAATACTTAAAAGAGCATTTTATAGATAAAAATAAATTAGGAGTTGCCACAGGAGAAGGATTTTATAAGTATCCAAACCCAGCGTTTATGGAACCTGATTTTTTAAAATAGGAGTTTATTTAGCTAAGAAAAAATACGTGCAGTGCAAAACGAATTAAAAGTAACCGCTATTAATAATAACGATACCAGTTTATCAATGTTATAGGTGTCTGCATGAGCGATCCTTTATGCAAGTTAATATTTTAATTAACGTTATATTTCTTGGTTCTTGAAAGGGCTTTGTCCATATAAAATGGGAGGTGTGGGCGGTGTGCGATTAATTATATAACAGGATAATCTATTGTCGGTAAAATAAAAATAACACAAATATTATCAATTTATGATGGTTCTGATTAATGACTAATTAATCTATAAATCACTTTGTAAAGCTTTTTAATTAATTACTGTACATCATTAAGAAATTCTTTTAATATATCTACTTGAAAGCTACCAACAAGCGGTAAACTTTTATCGGCATTCATTATTACCAATCCATACCCCAAATGCGATAATTTACAATCTTGAACAATTTGTTCATTTAACCCACTATATACAGGCATAAAATGCTTGTTTGTCTCAATATTAGACGTTTTTGCAATTCTTATGGCTGCTGCTACTGCTTCTGAGATTTGGTCTGGAGATAATCCTTTTTTTAAAAGATCACTGGCTAAATGCGTCATATGTAAACTATGGTATAAATCCAGAAAATTATTAATTACATCAGCGTTATTGTATGTTGTAGTATATAGTGATAATTCCATAGTTATGGTGTTTAAGTGTTTTATGTTTAAAAATAACTACTGAAGATAATGTGTTTAAAAGACGACACTAATGTCCTCAGTAGTTGTGAAAATTATAAGCTTTTTGAGTAGTCAAAAACTACTTTTTTAAAGGTTTTGAAATCTTTATTAAAAGTGGTTATTCTCGATAAAAGATGGGCGTGCTTTTCTCTGTAATCATTATCAGATATTCCTTTTTCTGCTAGCTCTATTTTAGATAATAATTGTTCATGTACTTTCACGCTTTCTTCTAAATCATCAAACAAATCATCATGCACTTTATTTAAGTTTTTTAACATGTTTTCATAGTCTGAGTTGCTTTTTTCAGAAGCTTCTTTACGCTTTAATAAGTCATTAAAAAATCTAATTTCGTCTTTCCAAAAGGCAATAGTATTTAGCCATTCTCTACTTTCAAAGTGTAAAACATCTAGTCCTGCACCAAGTAAATAGTCTGTTTTTGGGTTTGAAGTTGCTGTATTCATAATAATATATTTTAAATTAGTATTCTATTTAGTAGTATATCTGTTTAATAAACTAAGTTGTAACGCTTTTTTTGCATCTTTTAAAAGGTGTTCTACATCTTTAATAGTGTTGTTTCTAATTTGTGCAATTTCTTCTAGACTTAGTTCTTGAGTAGTAAATAATTCAAAAACATTGCGCATTGCAGAAGGTAGGTTGTGTAACACCATGGAAATGTGTTTTTTTATATCTTCTTCACTTAAATCTTTATCAATTTTTTCAATCCATTTTTTTTTCTTTATTCTCAATAAATACGTGGTTTAAAGTATAGTCATTATGGTTGTAAGAGCGGTCTTCAAATTCTTCAATTAACTTTAAATGACCATCTCCATCTGCATCAGAACTATATTTTTCTTGCATAGCATCCCATTCTGGTTTAGAATAATCATCAATATTTTTAAAGAAAAAATCATCAAATTCTTCTGTTATACTAAGGTCTTCTAACAAAGCATTTGTTTTTTTATATATCCATTGATAAAAGTGTTCTTCTTTTTTCACCTCTTCTATATGGTCATAAATTTCAATAAATAGTTGATCTATAATATCGTCTGCTTTGTACTTGTTTTTTGAAAAATGGCCTTTTTTAATAGCGATGTTTAATTGTGTATTGACATACTGTCTAATTTGTGGCATCATTTGTAATACTAAGGCATTAAAAGAGGTTTGATTACCTTCTTTTTTTAGTTTAATTAAATCAGTAAACGATTTAGTAACTAATACACGGAACGCTTTTTTATTTTGGTAATAAGAAACATTTGTTTGCATGATATAGGTCTTAATAATTTATTTGTAAAGATGGATGCTTAACGTTTGGTATAAAATGACTTGGGTCAGTTAGTTAGGAAAAAAAGTAATTTTTTTGTATCATTTTTTATTATTAATTAATTGTTTCTTCTAATTGCTTTAAATCGTTTTCAAATCCTCTAAAAATCACTAAATATTCTCCTTGATGTAATGCTTTTAAATAAGTAAACGCTGGCTTTTTATCAATACCTAAACCTCTTAAAATACCATAAGGCCCTGTTAGCATAGTACCAATTTTTTTAAGTTCTATTTCTTGTAAAAAAAGAGATACAAGAAACCCTGTAATAAAAATTGTTCCAATGTCAGGGTTAGAAAGAATGCCAAAATCTATGGCGTTTTTAAATAAAGCTTTACATTTTTTTTCCATGTCCTCTTCTAAAGCAATTAGGGGGTTTGCATCATCCAAATGGTCTTCGTCAAACTTACCAATAATAGAAATTTGTAGGTTGCTATTATCCGTTGTTTTAATGGCTTTTATTGCTTGTTCTATTTGCTGAAATTTTGAGTATGATTTTAATAAAACGTGCTTTTGCTTTGTTTTGTTAATTTTCGATTTCATAGTAATTTCATATTATAGTTCTAATGTAATGTGCTTTATACAATAGAGTAATGACCTATGTCATTCTGATATTTTTAGTGTAGTGACTTAGGTCATTTTAAATAAGTGATAGTTGCTTTAATTTAGTGGTATAGAAATTAATTTATTAATCTTTTAAACACGAAATTATGTCAAGTACTAAGGAAAACACATTATTAGCTTTACTGGCTGGAGCTGCATTAGGTGCAGGGATAGGGGTGTTATATGCTCCAGATAAAGGGACGAAAACTAGAAAAAAAATTAAGCAAAAAGCAGAAGATACAAGACACGATATTTCTGAACGTGTATCTCACGCTAAAGCGGATTTGACAAGATCTGTAAATGAGAAAAAAGAAGAAATGAAAGAGAAGTTAGATGAAACTATTTCTCATATGAATGGTAAGGCAGAAGATATTATTTCTAGCTTAGAACGTAAGTTAGAGGAGCTAAAAAAAATGGAGCCGCAAAAATAATAATTATGGCTTTTGAAAAATTTAAAGAAAACGTTTTAGACACAGAAGTTAATATTCATGCTTATATAAAAAGTAATGAAGACTATTTTAAGCTTAAAATTTTTAAAGTATTACTGTTAGGGGTTACTTATATAACTAAAGTAATTGTTATTGGAGCTTTAGCGTGTATAATGTTACTAATCTTATCTTTTGCTGTAGCATTTAGGTTAGCACAAATTTTGGATGATACGTTTTATGGTTTTTTAATTGTAGGCTTGTTTTATTTACTAGTTATAATGGTTGTTTATTTATTAAGAGATAAATTTAATGGGCCATTATTAAGAAGATTTTCTAACTATTATTTTACAAAAGATGATGCCAAATAGCTACAACTCCTTTGAAGACATAGATAATCAGTTAAAAATTATAAGTCTTCAAAAACAGATTTATAAACAGCAGATAAAACTTAATTTAAAAAGCACCAAATCTAGTTTTAGTGCTACCAGTATTAAAAGTGAGGTTAAAAACACGTTGCAAGTCAAGTTGCTAGAATATATTACTACTAATTTGATTAAAAAATTTAGATAAAAAAAGGAGTTTTACTAAATAATTATAGTAAAACTCCTTTGTCTTTAATAACTGTTATCCAAATTCTGCAATTTGTTTTAGACTGACTTTGTTTAATAAAATAAGTTTTCTATTAGACTCTACCTCGATTAAGCCTTCGTGTTTAAATTCGGTTAACATGCGTATAGCAGTTTCTGTAGCAGTGCCAATTAAACCTGCAAAATCTTCTCTAGGGATGCTAATACCTTCATGACTGTTGTCTTTAATTAATCCTTTTTGATCCAATTCTAACAATGCTTTAGCTGTTCTTTGTCTAACGGTGGAGTAAGCCATGTCTACTAAATGCTCTTGCATGTCTATTAAATTATTTGAGATAAGATCTATAAATTTATTAGAGACCTCTTTATTACTGTAAAGTAGTTTAGTAAAGTCTGCTTTTGGAATGCCACAAATCTCAGCATCTTCCAATACACTTGCGGTTTCTATGTATAAGCCTTTATCCCCTAATAATGATAATTGACCTATAAAATCTCCTGGCCCATAAAACCCCGTTACAAATTCTTTTCCAGACTCTGTTGTTCTGTAGGTTTTAACGTTTCCTGTTTGTATAAAATATAATTGATGCGCAGCGTTACCTTCTGTAAAGATGCAATCTTTAGTCTTGTACTTTTTAAGTTTGCGATCTTGAGAGAGTTCTTCTAATTTTAAATACTCTGAGGCATCGTTAATAAAAGCGCTAAGACCTTCCATGTTTTTGGCGAATTCTTTCTTTAAAAAGGTGCTTTTTTTTATGCGACAAGTTATAGCATCTAAAAGTTCGTCTTCTTCAAAAGGTTTGGTTAAATAATCATCTACACCAATATTCATCCCTTTTCTTACGTCTGTTTTTTCAGATTTAGCAGACAGAAAAATAAAAGGAATACTTGCTGTTTTATGGTTTTTTCTTAAGCTTTCAAAAACACCGTAACCGTCTAAAACAGGCATCATAATATCGCAAATAATGATGTCAGGGTTATGCTCTATGGCCATATCAACACCTATTTTACCGTTTTCTGCTGTAATGACCGTGTAGTTTTCTATTTCAAGAATATCTGCTGTATTTTCTCTTACGTCTTGATTGTCTTCAATTAATAGTATTTTATTCATTTTGTTTTTGGTTTAAAGGAAATTCAATGTAAAAGATAGAGCCTTCATTTATTTTACTTTTAAAGTTAATAGTACCATCCATTAATTCGGTATATTGTTTTACAATATTTAAGCCTAACCCTGTACCTTGTATGTTTGAAGCATTATTAGCACGATAAAAACGTTGAAACATATTGTTTTGATCTTCGGTTGGAATACCGATACCTTTATCCTTGATTTCTATGCAGACCAACTGGTTTTTAATCGTTATGTTTATATTTATGTCTTGATGTTCTTCAGAATATTTTATAGCATTAGAGACTAAATTGTAAATGATGTGCTTTAATAATTTAACATCTAAAAACACCTTAATAGAGGTGAGTTTACATTGTAAATTAATAGTTTGACCTACTTTTTTTAGGTCTTCAAATTCCTCAATTAACGTTTCTGTAAAAGCAATTAAATTGAACGCTTCTGGATGTGCAATTACTTTTCCTTCTTGTAATTTGCCTAGAGAAAGGAAATCGTTTAGTATCACGACCAGGTTTTTTACATTAGATCTAATTTTAGAGACATATTTAATTCTCTTGTCCTCTTTTCCTGGCTCGTTTTGTTTTTCAATTAATATAGCTGAAGACAAAATGGCACTTAAAGGCGTCCTAAATTCATGTGAAGCCATAGATATAAAACGCGATTTTAATTCACTTAATTCTCGTTCCTTAGTTAACGTCTTTAAAATATCTAGTTCTATTTGCTTTTGCTGTGTGATGTTATTATTTACTAATAATATCTGTTCAATTTGATTCTCGTTATTTAGTAATGGAGTCGTGTTAACTAGGTAAGATCTATCCTGAATATTTATTTCAAAAGAACAATGCTCTCCTTTAAAAGTTTTTTTTATTTCTTTTATTAAGATGTCTCTAGTAACTTCCGTAATTCCGATGCCATCATATATTGTAGCATTTGTATGTGCTAGAGAGGTAAAACCTAATGCTTCTATTTCTTCACCGTCAATAAAAATAATTTTTAAATCAATGTCAACGACCACTACAAATCCTTTTGGAAAGTTTTTAGTAATGTTTGCAAGGACCTGTTTACTATTAAGAGCTATGTTTTCAGCTTCCTCGGTGATTAATATTTGGTCTTCAAGACTAAGGTTTGCTGCCACTAGTTTTTGCACAACAGAAGTTAGTTCTTTAGTGCGTTCTGTTACCTTAGTTTCTAACGCTATGGTATAGTTTCTTAGTTTTTCTTCGCTTTCTTTTAATTTTTCTTCTGCTAATTTCTGTTTTGTAATACTGTTGGTTACACCTATGACCCGTTCTGGTGTGCCATTAGAGTTTTTAAAAACCTTTCCTTTTTCGTGAAGCCAATGGACAGATAAATCCGGATGCGTTATTCTGTACTGTATAGTGTAATTACTGGTGTTTTTTATAGCTTTAGTTATTGTTGCTTGCACTTTATCCCTGTCTTCAGGATATATATTACTTAAAAAATCTTGATAAGTAGTCGTGTACTCTTCGGTGTTCATGCCAAATAAAGCATTTTGGTAAGTGTCTCTTACGATCTTGTCAGATAATAAATCCCAATGCCAAGAGCCAAACTCGCCGGCTTCTAATGTTAATCGTAGTCTTTGTTCGTTTTCTAGAATTTTTTTTTCTGCATTATCACTTTCGGTAATATCGCGGATAATGCATAAAAAATTATTGGTTTCTGTTTTAACTATTCGTGATTCAAAATGTATCAACTTCCCCATGATGTTAAGTGAGTATTCTACGATTTGATTTTTTTTAGTTTTTTCGCAATCAGCAAACCCTTGTCTTATTTTTTTACAGACTTTTTTTGGTAGAATCTTATCGATATTATGACCTATGTAATCGTGATAAGGCGCTACAAGTTGATAATTTTCTGGTGAATGAACTTCTAGGTGATTGCCATGCTTGTCATAAAGAATCATGACATCAGGTAATGCTTCAAGTATGGCCTGCGTTTTGTCTTTACTGTTTTTTAGTTTTAATTCATTTTCTTTATGTCTGGTAATATCTTGAATGGTACCATATAGTTCTTTTGGTTTTCCAATGGTATCATATAATACTTTTCCTTTTGTTAAAAGATGTCTTATTGTGCCATTTGGTCTTATAATTCTGTGTTTGTGTTTATATGGGGTTTTATTTTTTATAGCATTATTTATTGCTTGAATTGTCGATGATCTATCTTCTGGATGAATAAAATGTCTTACGGATTCTGAATTTAGTTTTTTGTCACCAGGAATAAGACCAAGGATTCTATAAAACTCGTCTGACCAACTTCTCTCATTAGTTTGGATATTCCAACTCCAATTGCCAACGTGCGCAAGACGTTGCGCTTCCGTCATTCGACTTTCACTAGTTAGTAGGGCTTGTTTTGCAGCGATGCGCTCTGTTATATCTATTATAAAAGCAATGACAATTTGTTGGTTTTCAATATTGGCGGGGCTTAAACTAATTTCTAAAGGAAACTCCGAGCCATCTTTTTTTAGGCCCCATAAATCTAAATTTTGTCCCATACGCCGTGATGTAGGGGTTTTAGAAAATTGAATGCGATGCGATTTATGATTGCTTTTAAATTTATTGGGAATAAGAATTTCTAACCTTTTTTGAATTAACTCGTCTTTGTTATAACCAAACATGAGTTGACTAGCAGGATTTGCTTTAACAATTACTCCAGCATCATCAATAACCAAAATACCTTCGACTGAAGATTGGAAAATGCTTTTAAAAAGAATGTTGTCTTTTAATTGACTACTCATTTTTATGGCTCTAAATTAGATGTTGAGTTAATTGTTATATAATAATTTTAATGCTTTATCTGAAAAATTATAGGTGTAATTACGGTGCTAATATGTTTTTATTTTCTTCTAGAGCTTTTTTTGTTGCTGTATAACCTAAATTAAAAATAGCATCTATACTATTCATGTCAAAAGTGCCGTAATTATTTAACTCTTGCGGGGAGATAATTAAAGCACAACTAGGAAATTTTAGCATAGACTCTGATGCAACTTTAATTTTATAAGCTCTTTCTACAACACTATAAGAATGTTTTAAATCGTTAATGCTTATTTTTTTTAACGGATTAACATAGATGCCTATAATTTTCTTGCAGTCTTTTTGTAAAGGTTCTACCGGAAAATTGTTTAAAGTACCTCCATCAATATAAAATTTACCATTAATCTCAGTTGGGGTAAAAACACCAGGGAAAGATGCTGACGCAATAATAGGTTTTATAAGTTGTCCTTTGTCAAATATTTTTAATGTACCATCGATTACATTGGCAGCTGTAATGTATAGGGGTTTTTTTAAAGCTTCAAAATTATCAATTGGAAAATAGGTTTTAAGGTCGTCATAAAATTTTTCAGAGTTTATAAAACCAGGTTTATTTCGGGCATATCTTGTCGTTTGAAATATGGATATGTTTTTAAAAAAGGCTAACATTTCTGACCAACTGACCTCTGCAGCATATAAAGCGCCAATAATTGCGCCTGCACTTGTTCCAGAAATATGTGTTGGTGTAATCCCATACTCCTCTAATGCTTTTATTGCACCTATATGTGCAGCACCACGAGCGCCTCCTCCAGAAAGAACTAAACCTGTATTCATTTTATAAGTTGTGTTAGTTAAAGTAAAGGTAGTGCGTTGGTTACATATAAATAATGATTATTATCAGTTGCTTATAGTACAGGACTAAATACTTTTGCTAACCCTTCCTTCAAGCGGTCTGTTTTGGGTCTTTTAAGATGTTGTTTATAGTTCATTGGACTACTTTTATTACAGTCTTTTAAAAAATCTTGTTTAAGGTCTATCGTTATTTTACTATCGTATATAAGTGTATTTACTTCGTAGTTTTGCTCAAAGCTTCTAATGTCTAAATTAGCAGTTCCTATGGAGGTTAAGGCATCGTCTGATATAATAACTTTGCTGTGTAAAAAACCATCAGGATATAAATAAATTTTAACACCCGCTTCTAATAGGTCTTCAAAATAGGCACGAACATTCCATTTGACTAAGAAGCTATCGGAATTAGTGGATAGCAAAAGCCTAATATCTACACCGCTCATGGCAGCGACTTGCATGGCCTCCAATATAGCTTCTCCGGGAATTATATACGGATTGGTTATATACACATAATCTTTAGCATTATTTATTATAGAAAAATAGAGTTGTTGTACCGAAGAAAAATCAGAATCAGGGCCACTAGCAACAATTTGTGCTATAGATTGTCCTGGTGCAGTGTGTTTTAATATGTATTTAGTGCTTAGTAAATTATCTGTGCCACTAGCAAAACTCCAGTCCATTGCAAATACCGCTTGTAAACTATTAACTATTGTCCCTTTTAATTGCAAGTGCATATCGTACCAGTTTCCTAAAACAGGATCTCCAATGACATATTTGTCAGAGACATTAATGCCACCAGTAAAACCTATACGACCGTCTACAATTACAATTTTACGATGGTTTCTATAATTAACAGAAGAGAGTAGATGCCCAAATGTCATGGGTAAAAAAACATAGACTTCTATACCTTCTTTCTTAAGACTATTAATGTAAGTTTTGCTTAGTGATCTGCTGCCTAGCGCATCATATAGAAAACGAATCTCGACACCAGTTCTCGCTTTTTGAATTAAAATGGATTTAAATTTTTCGGCTAAATCACCATCTTCAAAAATGTAATATTGAAGATGAATAAATTTTTCAGCATGCTCTAAAGCTTGGAAAATAGCTTTAAAAGTCGCTGCCCCATTTTTTAATGGAAGTAATGCGTTGCCTAATGTAGGTGTAAATTTAGAGCCTTTAGTTATTAGTTTAGCTAACTTAATGTGTGTTTTAATAGCTTTTGGGATGGTCGTGTTTTTATCGTTATCCAATGTGCTATAATAAGCTTCAACTTTTTCGTAATATTCAGCTATCGCCTTAGTTTTTTTAAGTGTATAAAATTTGTTTTTCCTTCTGTTTCTTCCTAACACAAAGTAAAACAGCATACCACCAATAGGGACTGTGAAAATAGCGAGTAACCAAGCTAGTGTTTTAGTGGGTCTGATGCCATAAATTAATAGTTTCCCCATTAAGAAAAAAGCTAAAAGAAAATATAGAATAATGGCTATTGTCATAGTCTAATGATTGCTTTTTCTTATTATTTCAAACTGAATAAGTCCTCCATCTATAGTGGCTTTGGTTAAAAGTCCGTTTTTGTAATAGTATAAATTTTCATTATTGCTTGCATTTACTTTCTTATATATATGGTTTCCCATGGCTATTATGGTATTAAAATCCCCATTTTGTTCAGAATAGCAAGTCGTGATGTTTTTGGGTTCTTCAAAATACAACTGGACAGTAGCATAGGAGATGGCGTTAGTAATTGTAGCTTCATTCTTCCCATTTTTAATGACTTGGTAGTTAGTGTCATCCCATTCTGTAATAGTCTTAGCATGTGATTTTTCATTTACTGTAATGTTTACATTGGATTGCTCTAACGATTCAGAATCAAAAATGACGTCGTATTTATAATTAACTCTAATTTCTTTTATGATTTTTGCATTAATACTAGTCGAGCTTTTATAATAAGTTTTAGAGTCCTTGATTATTTTAGTTGCTTTTAGGCTGCCAATTACTTTTTCGTTACGAATAACATCAAACAATATTTTTTCTTCAGAAGTGTACAAATCGCTTCCTAAGGTTATAAAACAGACAATAAGCACTAAGTTCTTGATCATAAAATGTTGATTCTAAATTTATTACTAAAGGTTTAAGTGGCAAATTAACAATTTTAAAAACAAGTAAAACTGACTTGCGTCATTTCAGGAGGCTTTTACTATGTCTACCTTTGTCATTGTTAACACTTAATAATAGGGTAAACGTGTTAAATACAATTCCTAAACATAATATTATATCTGTTTTATGAAACGACTATTTAAAAAAACAACTTATTTGGTTTTAATACTATTAATATCTTCTTGTAATACTTCAAAAAAAGAACAGAAAATTATTGATCAGAGTGAGGCGGTTAAAGAAGATAAATTATATACAATAGATACTGAAGGTGTTTTGGTATCATGGACTGCATATAAGTTTACCGATAAGCTAGGGGTAAGTGGTCAGTTTGATGATTTTAAGTTTTCTGGAACTAATAATGCAGCAGCTATTGAGTCGTTATTAAAACAGGCTAAAATAGAAATACAAACGGCTTCTGTTAATTCTAATTTAGAAATAAGAGATACCAAATTAGTCGACTCTTTTTTTAAAGTATTTAATACAGATACTATTTTAGGAGCTGTAGTTGAGGCAGATCAAGGTAAAGGCGTTTTTAATTTGAAGATGAATAATAGGACGCGCCCGTTAGAATGTGCCTATTTATTTAAAAATGACACCATAACATTGTCTGCAAAAATTGATTTAAATATATGGCAAGGAGAAAAGGCTATGCAGTCTTTAAATAAAGTGTGTTATGATTTACATACCGGAACAGACGGGATTTCAAAATTGTGGCCTGATGTAGATGTACAAATCAAATTACCTGTTAATACAAAATAAGGTTTTAATTGATCTTAAGTAAGTGGTATAGTTAACTCTAATTTTAATAGAAAAAACATGAAAACAGAAAAAAACTTAGGAATATGGATGGATCATTCCACCGCAAATCTGATTGATTTAGAAGTCCAAAATGCAAATAAAACTATAGATTCAAAATTTAATTTTAACACTAAAGAAGAAGCATTGAGTAGAAGCGAAAACTTGATGCATAATAAGCGACAGCAAATGAATGACGCTTATTATAAACAAATTGCAAATGCTATTTTAAACTATAATAATGTGGTGTTATTTGGACCAACAAATGCAAAAACAGAATTGTATAATGTCTTGAAAAAAGATTTGCATTTTAAGGATGTTAAAATTGATGTTGAACCAGCTGATAAGATGACAGACCACGAGAAAAGTGCTTTTGTGAAAAAACATTTTGAATAGAACGTTCTATTTTAAACGATCTATAACTTTAATTTTCGATAAAATAAAAAAAACCGATGAAGCTAACTTCATCGGTTTTTTAATATAAAATTGTGTCCCCTTGTATTGGGTGACTGATTTTGTTTAACTTATTTTAAAGTAATAGGAAACTCAGCAACTGTAGTATCCCATCCAATTTTTAAATGTACTGTGTTTTCTGAAGCTTTATAAAGTGAAACAGATAAATTTTCGATCTCTTTCTCACTTTTTGTAACAGGAACAGTTACACTAGCAACATCTTTGCTAGAATCGTATCCGTAGTTACCCCAACCATCTAATTCAGTATTTAATTTTAAAGTCCATTCTGTAGCAGTAGGAATAATAATTACTGTGTAACGTCCAGCTTTAATCTCTTTTCCACCAAAAGTAACGTCGTTGTTAAATAAAATTTCAGTAGACTCATTAGCTCCAACTCTCCAAGCTTCACCAAATTTTAGTAATTCACCAAAAACAACTCTTCCTTTTTTAGCAGGACGCGAGTATGTTACACGTATTTGTGGTTCTGCTGCTTTTTTCTCTGCATCGTCTTTTTTAAAGGTTCTGTGTGGTGCATCACTTGGGTAGTAAGCACGGTCCATTGGGCTTTTGTCCATTTTAGCAAACTCTTGTGCGTTTACAGTTGACCCTGTTAATACAATTGCGATAATAAATAGTAATTTTTTCATGTCTAGTTTTTGTTTAAATTAATTATGTTCTCAGTTTTTATTTTTGAAAGTTCTTTTAGTTGCCCAGCTTCAAAAAGGACTGGTAAGTCTTTTAATGGTGTGCCCACTTTTGCTTCGTAGTTTATGTAATCTTGAAACGTTATACCGTCAATAACTCTTGGGCTGTAAGCGCTTCTAAATCTTACACCACCATCATTTACATTATAGCTATACGCCAAATAGTCAATTTTTTTAGTGTCTATATTTATCCAATAGTAAAATTGGTCGTCATGGTCTTGCCCGCCACCAGCTTCATTAAATGTAACTTTTATAGCATCGTAATTTTGGTCTTTGATGGTAAGACTTTCCACGTAAGTGCTATTAACAGCTTTGTCATTTAACTTGTAAGGCAATGTTGCAAAATAAATTACAGAATTAATTGCACCAGTTCCAATTGCAATGTCCTTATCAGATAGTGCTACTGACTTATTGTTTATGGTGCGTGTAAAGACGTTATTTTTTAATACATCTTTGATACTGTCTGATTTTTTTTTGTAACTTTTAATGTATGTATAATCCGTTCCGTTGTTTTTAAACTGATACTCAATACCTCTAAAACTAAAAGCATAATGTGCTGTATTATAAAGGTCACCACCATGCGCTAAAATAGTTTGGTTTAAAAGTTTTTGTGCCTTGCTTAACGTTACAACTGGAGTTGTAGTAGTAGGTTTAGTGGTAATAGTTTCAGTTTTGTTTTTATCTTTTGTATTGCAAGAGGTGATCAAGACTAGAGATAAAAATAGTATAACTGATTTAAGTGTTGTCATTTATTAAATTTTGCATGAAACTACAATTTTTGTCGTTTTTATGTCAAGACCTTTCAGTTAATTAATAAAACTTTAAGACATTGTCATTAATTGATATAACCTTTGTGATTGTTTATATATTATATAAAAATTTTACTTTTGTAGCATGGTAGATAATTTTGAAAACGAATATTTTGGAATCGGCATCCAAAATGGTAAAACACCTGAGAATTTAGGTGTACTGTGGCGTACAGCACAAAATCTAGGCGCAAGTTATATTTTTACTATTGGTAATAGATATGCTAAACAGGCGTGTGACACACATAATGCGGTAAAGGCAATGCCCTATTTTCACTATGCCACGTTTGAGGAGTTTTATAACAACATCCCAAAAGGTGCTAGATTGGTTGGTGTGGAGCTAGATGATACTGCTGTAGATCTAGAAACCTTCCATCATCCTAGACGTTGTGTTTATTTATTAGGTGCTGAGGATCATGGATTATCTAAGCAAGCCATAGAGAAAAGTCACTTTTTAGTTAAATTTAAGTCCCCTTTAAGTTTAAATGTATCCGTTGCCGGAAGTATTGTGATGTACGATAGAGGAATAAACAAACCAAGGTCGTAACTTTGCGGTCTATTAAATAAGATTAAGATGGCACATAAAGCAGGTTTTGTAAATATTATTGGTAATCCAAATGTTGGTAAGTCAACACTTATGAATGCGTTTGTAGGCGAAAAACTGTCTATAATAACGTCTAAAGCACAAACAACAAGACACAGAATTCTTGGTATTGTAAATGGTGAGGATTTTCAGGTTATATTAAGTGATACGCCAGGGATTATCAAACCGGCTTACGAGCTGCAAGCCTCTATGATGGATTTTGTAAAGTCCGCTTTTGACGATGCTGATATCTTAATTTATATGGTAGAGATTGGTGAAAGAGAATTAAAAGACGAAGCGTTTTTTAATAAAATCACTAACGCTAAAATTCCAGTATTATTATTACTTAATAAAATTGATAAATCTAATCAAGAGCAGTTAGAAGAACAAGTGCAATCTTGGGCTACTAAAGTTCCAAATGCAGAGATTATTGCAATTTCTGCTTTAGAAGGGTTTAATGTGAAAGAAATTTTTGACAGAATTATTGAATTATTGCCAGAATCTCCAGCTTTTTATCCAAAGGATCAATTAACAGATAAGCCAGAACGTTTTTTTATAAACGAAACTATTCGCGAAAAAATCTTAATGCATTACAAAAAGGAAATCCCTTATGCGGTTGAGATTGATACTGAAGAGTTTTTTGAAGAGGATGAAATTATTCGTGTGCGTTCTGTAATAATGGTAGAGCGTGAGACTCAAAAAGGAATTATTATTGGGCACAAAGGAAGCGCATTAAAACGCGTAGGTGTAGAGGCTAGAAAAGATTTAGAGAAATTCTTTGGAAAACAAATTCACTTAGAACTTTACGTTAAAGTAAATAAAAATTGGAGAAGCAATCAACGTCAATTAAAACGTTTTGGTTACAATCAATAAAAAAATAAAACAGATATTTAAAAGGCTTTAGTTAATTACTAAAGCCTTTTTTTATGCGTCTAAAACACCACTCATAAAAGTATAGAGTGCTGTCATTTCGGTTTGGTTTGATGTTTTGCTCATGCGTCCGGCAAAATAAAGTATAAACCATAATAGTGTCGTCCCAACAATACCCCAAACCTGAAGTTGGTAATCTACTTTTAAGGCGTAGTTAGAATAAGCCCAAATACAAAAGGCGATAAAAAAACCTGCAACTATAAAATGTAAAAACATAAATAAAGTCCAAACGGTTGGGTTGGGACCAAACAATCCGTAGAGTTGACTTTTATTGTTTTCTAGATCATTTATCTCTAAATGTAGCTGTGGCGACCAAAAATGTTGCTGTGCTTTGGGTAATTTAATAAAAACATGATCGTCTATTCTAGAAACAATAAACTGACTTTGGTCATGTCTTTTAGCTTCAAAAGCATCTAAAACACTGGTATGTTGTTTGTTTAGCTCTATTTTAAATCGTGGACGAAGCACGACTTCATTTAAATTTTCGTTCATAATTATCTCATAATGAAAGTAAAATACTATTTTTTCTCGAACTAAACACTACCTTTGCACGCGCTTACAGGATATGTAATGCATAAAAATATAAATTATGAGTAGTATAGTAGCTATAGTAGGAAGACCAAATGTAGGTAAATCAACATTTTTTAATCGTTTAATCCAACGTCGTGAGGCTATTGTTGACGCTGTTAGTGGTGTAACAAGAGATAGGCATTACGGAAAAAGTGATTGGAATGGTAGAGAGTTTTCTCTAATTGATACAGGTGGTTATGTAAAGGGAAGTGATGATGTTTTTGAAGCAGAAATCGATAAACAAGTAGTTTTAGCAATTGAAGAAGCTGATGCTATTATTTTTATGGTTAATGTGGAAGACGGTGTTACTGGAATGGATGAAGATGTTGCTAGATTATTACGTAAAGTAACTAAGCCTGTCTTTTTAGTTGTAAATAAAGTAGATAACGGTAAGCGTGAAGAAGATGCTGTCGAGTTTTATAATTTAGGATTAGGAGAGTATCATACTATTGCAAGTATAAACGGTAGTGGTACAGGAGATTTATTAGACGATTTAGTAAAGGCTTTACCTGAAGAAGAGGAAGAAGAAGTAGAAGAAGATGCAATACCACGTTTTGCTGTAGTAGGACGTCCAAATGCAGGAAAATCTTCTTTTATTAATGCTTTAATTGGTGAAGAAAGATATATAGTAACAGATATTGCAGGTACTACAAGAGATGCAATTGATACTAAATACAACCGTTTTGGTTTCGAATTTAATTTAGTTGATACAGCCGGAATTAGAAAAAAATCAAAAGTTAAAGAAGATTTAGAATTTTATTCTGTAATGCGTAGTGTACGTGCTATAGAGCATGCAGATGTATGTTTATTAGTTGTAGATGCTACCAGGACGTTTGATGGGCAAATTCAAAATATTTTTTGGTTAGCACAACGTAACAGAAAAGGTATTGTAGTTTTAATTAATAAATGGGATTTAGTAGAAAAAGATCATAAGTCTACTAACGAATATGAGAAGCATATCAAAAAGCAATTAGAGCCTTTTACAGATGTGCCAATTATCTTTATTTCTGCATTAACAAAACAACGTATTTTTAAAGCTATTGAAACTGCTGTTGAAGTTTACAACAACAGAACAAAACGTATTAAGACTAGTGAGCTTAACGAAACTCTATTACCAATAATAGATAATTACCCACCACCAGCTTATAAAGGTAAATTTGTTAAGATTAAGTATATTATGCAATTGCCAACACCGCAACCTCAATTTGCTTTTTTCTGTAACTTACCACAATATGTACGTGAAGGTTATAAGCGTTATTTAGAAAATAAATTACGTGAACTTTATGATTTTAAAGGTGTTCCGATTAGTGTTTACATGCGTAAAAAATAATCGTTCTAAATTACTTTTAAGTTTTTCTTAAGACTAAGAATAAGATTACAAGTTTATTTTCGTTGAAAATCTAAGGGCTTTTTATTAAGCCCTTTAATATCAACCAAAACCAAAATGCGTTATCTAATCTTAATTTGCACTTTTTTGTGCACAGTATCCTCATTTAGTCAATCCAAACAATTTATTATAAGCGGTCAAGTATTTGACGACTTAGATCAAGCACCCCTTGAAGCAGCAACAGTCTATCTAGAGCGTATTAAGGATAATAGCTTGGTAACTTATACCATTACTGAAAAAGATGGCGTCTTTAGTATGGAGGACGAGACATCTTTAGATAGTTTAAACCTTCTAGTGTCTTATGTTGGTTATAAATCTTACAAGAAAAAAATAGCAATCACTTCAGGGCCTATTAATTTAGGAGCTATTAATTTACAAATTAGTAATGCCTTAGATGAGGTTGTTATTAAATCTTCTGCACCTGTTACAATCAAAAAAGATACTCTAGAGTTTAATGTTAATTCCTTTAAAACAAAAAAGGACGCAACAGTTGAGGATTTACTTAAGCAACTACCTGGTGTAGAAATTGATGAAGAAGGCAAAATTAAAGTTAACGGTAAAGAGGTTAATAAAATCTTAGTTAACGGGAAGCCTTTTTTTGGAAACGACCCGTCTATTACTATAAAAAATCTTACTAAAGAGATTATTGATAAAATCCAAGTAGTAGATACCAAAACCAAAAGTGAAGCATTTACTGGAGAAGAAGGCGATAAAGAAAACAAAACTATAAACTTAACGATTAAGGAAGAAAACAATAAAGGTGTTTTTGGACGTGTTGCAGCGGGAGTAGGGACTGATGATAGATATGAGTTTGCAGGAATGTTTAACCGCTTTGATAATGATCAACGTGTAAGTGTATTGGTTGGAGGTAATAATATAAACTCTCCAGGTTTTAGCTTTGGCGAAATCAAAAAAATGTTTGGTAGTGGCGGACGTAATACTAGCTTTAGTAGCAATGGATCTTTTAGTATTAATGGTCGCCAATTTGGAGGTGGAGAAGGGATTACAACTTCTAAATTAGGAGGTGTGAATTATGCAGATGCCATAGGTAAAAAAACAGAAGTAGCTGCAGATTACTTTTATTCTAATAGTAATTCTGAAAACAAATCAGCTTCTCAACGAGAAACTATTTTATCGGACTCTAGATATTTTTCTAATTCAAGTTCTCAATCTAGTAACGATACCCAAAGTCATTCTGTAAATTCTGATTTTGAGATAAAATTAGATTCTACATTTTTTATTAATATAAAACCATCATTTTCTAGATCTACAAGTACAACAGATTATACAAGTCAAGACGAAACCTTAGATCAGGATTTAATATTAACTAACCAATCAGCTTTGCGCTCTTTTGTAGAGAATAAGTCTAACAATTTTTCAAATCAAATTTCTGCTACTAAAAAGTTTGGAACCAAAGGTGCCTTTCTAAAATTTGGAGTAGATAATGGTTTTAGTAATAGTGAAAGTGATGATTTTATAAATTCAAATACTGAGGTTTTTGGAACTGATCCAGAAACAATAGACCGTAATCAATTTACAGATGGTGATAATGATAGTAATACGCTTAAAACAGATGTAAGCTTTAGGTTGCCAATTAAAACCAAAGTGTTTTTTGTGAATTTTAATTATGAATATCAATATAATAAAGATAAGAATAAGCAAAGCACATTCGATTTTAACGAGGTTTCAAATGGTTTTGACACCTTTAATACTGCGTTAAGTACAGATTTTGAATACACAGACACTAGAAGTTCTCCTGGAGTAAGTTTAAGCTACCGTAAGGAAAAATGGTCAGCACGATTTGGTGCAGATTATGTGATGCGCACCTTAAAAAATCAGGATGGTTTGAGACCTGAATTTAATGTAGAACGTGATTTTAATACAGTCGAATTAAACTCTAATTTTAATTACAGATTTAGTAAAAAGGCATCGTTTTATTTAGGGTACAGGTTAAGAAATAGACCACCTTCTGTAAGGCAGTTACAAACTTTTGAAGATGTTTCTAATCCTTTAAACACCATTGTAGGTAATCCAAATTTAGAGCCTACAAATCAACATAGTTTATATATGGGTTTTAATGCTTATAACTGGAAAGAACGCACTGGGTTTTATGTTTACGCCAATATGGAAAAAAGTCAAAATGCAGTAGTATCAAGAACAACAGTTGATGCAGAGACGTTAAAGCGTACAACAACTTATGACAATGTAGATGGTAATTACAATGGGTATTTTGGAGTTGATTTTAGTAAGAAATTTAAAATAGATTCTTTGCAAACAGTGAGGCTGAAAATAGGTAATTGGTCTAATTTTTCTAAAAACATTAATTATAATAATGATGTGCAATATGCTAGTAACGTGTTAGTATTTAATCCTAATGTAGGGGTTGATTATGTTTACAATGATGTGTTTGAGTTTAAGCCACGTTACCGAATTACATTAACAAATAATATGTATGATATTGATGCTTTTGAAGATAGAAACTTTACGTCTCATAATTTAGATTTAAATTCCGCTTTTTTCTTACCAAAAGGATTTGAATGGCGAAATGATATAACCTATAATTACAATGCTAATATTGCGGATGGCTTCCAAAAAGACGCTTGGTTCTGGAATGCTAGTGTGGCTTATTCTGTATTAAATGATAAAGGCTTGGTAACTTTAAAGGTTTATGACTTATTAAATCAAAATACTAATGCAAGACGCACGGCTACTAATGATTATATCCAAGATACACAAAGTACAGTATTGCGTCAATACTTCATGCTTAATTTTAGTTGGAAGTTTAATAGCTTAGGATCTAAAGGAGAAACTAAAGATAGCGGAATGTATTTTATGGATTAATTATTGTAATTTTATTTTATGAGAAAATATTTTATACTAGGAGTATCATTGTTATCCTTTGCAGTTCAAGCTCAAGACATGCCTTCTAATCCAAAAGCGGGGAAGTGTTATGTAAGATGTTTAAGTGAAGATAATAAAATAAGTGATTGGGAAGAGCTTAATTGTGACTTGATGAGCTTTCAGGAATTGAAATTAGAAAATATTAAATCTGGTGCTTTTAGCGAAAATGACAAAAAAAATATTAAAAGTGTTTTAAAATTATTAGATAGAAATTTAAACGTTGAAATCAGAAGTCATTTTGATTCTAACGGGACGGAAGATTATAATATTGAGCAATCTAAAAAGACAGCAAAATTGCTTTTAAATTATTTGTTTTCAAATAAAGAGACTATAGATTCAAAACAAATTAGAGTTTTAGCTGTTGGGAATACTATGCCTTTACAAGAGTGTGCTGAGACTGATAATTGTTCTTTGGTCTATAATAAAAATACTAGATTTGAATTTAGAGTCATTAATCGATTACCTGATCCTAAAGAGGGCTTTGAGTGGTTTTTTGAAGAAAAAACAAAAACTTGGGTTCAAATTGAGATTTAGTAAACTGTTAGTGTGATTAATTAATCCATTCTTTTTAAAAGAAACACCATTTCAATAATCAAATAAGCCATAGCAGAAATAATCTGTTATGGCTTTTGTGTTTTACAACTATTGATATAATTAGTAATGAGTTTTAAACTGATACTTGAGATTGTATTTTTGTTGTCTGTAGTTTTAGAGTTTATCTGTCTGAAGATATTTGTAATACGTTATAAATTGCTTGTTTAAAGTAATTGACTTCATAACGGGTTACCACCCACCTGAAGCACCGCCACCTCCAAAGCCTCCGCCTCCGAAGCCTCCACCAAATCCACCACCTCCAGAAGAACCGCCAAAACCGCCTCCTCCAAAGCCTCCAGAACCACTTCTGTAACCACCACGACCGGAGTTACTTAATATAATGGCTTCAAGGATACTTCGTGTTGAATTGCTACCGCCACCAAAATTATCAGTACCATTCCCGCCTCGTCTGTTTTTAGATATCGAAATTAAAATGATGATAAAAATAATGACTAAAAAGAAAATGATACCTATTGGAAACTCTTCTGATGTATCATTTTGACGAGAACCTTTATACTCACCAGTCATAACCTCAAAAATAGCATCGGAACCACGATTTAAGCCACCGTAATAGTCGTTTTGCTTAAAAAAAGGTATAATGTCTTGTTGGATAATACGACTAGCTAAGGCATCGGTTAATAAGTGTTCTACACCATAACCCGTACTGATATTTATTTTTCTATCGTTACGTGCTAGAAGTATAAATATACCGTTGTCTTCTTTTTCTTGACCAATACCCCATTCGTGAGCCCAATTAGTCGCTAAATAGTTAATGTATTCGCCTTGTGTAGACGGTATAATGGCCACCACTATTTGTGTAGATGTGGTGTCGGAATAACGTATTAGTTTGTTTTCTAAAGTGCTTTTTTGTGCAGGTGATAATAAATTAACGTAGTCATAAACACTAGTTTGTCCACCATTAGCTTTGTCTGGTTTTGGCGGAATTTTATATTGCGCAAAACCATTACTAACCCAAAGCAATAAACATAATGTAACAAGATGTCTGGCTATGTGTTTTAAAGTTTTTGGACTAACTGTTGACCACTGATTACTTAATATCATCCTTTAGAAATAGTGTTTGATAACTCATTTGTATTGTTATCCTCAACCGGAAAGTGTTTTTTTAATTGTTGACCAGCGTGCAAGATTCCGTCAACTAACCCTTGTTTAAAATTGGCGTTTTTAAAATGAGTTTCTATGACAGTTTTAGTGTCGTCCCAAAATGTTTTAGGAACCACTTTATTGATGCCTTCGTCGCCATAAATACTAAACTTATGGTCATCTACAGCAACATATATTAAAACACCATTGCGATGTTTTGTGTTATTCATTTTTAAAACCGAGAATACTTGTAATGCGCACGCCTCAACGTTATCATTACAAGTACGCTCGATATGTACTCTTATTTCGCCCGAGGTCTCATCTTCGGCTAACCTAATAGCTTCAACAATTTCCTGTTCTTCAATAGTCGTTAAAAATGATTCAACTTGATCTTGCATAAATTAAAATTGTACTTTAGGTGCATTTTCACTTCCTGGAGAAGATTTAAATAAACCAAGTGCGCCTTTGTTAATGTAGTCTGCAACATAGCTAGTTGGGAATTTTGCAATAAAGATATTGTAAGCTCCTGCTAAATTGTTAAATCTGTTACGCTCTACATTAATTCTGTTTTCTGTACCTTCTAATTGGCTTTGTAATTCTAAAAAGCTTTTGTCAGCCTTTAAATCAGGGTAACGCTCTACAGATACTAATAGTCTAGATAAAGCACCACTTAAACCTTGTTGTGCTTTTTGAAATTGTGCAATATTTTCTGGAGAAATAGCACTTGCATCTACATTAATTGTAGGTTTAGTAGCTTCTGCTCTTGCTTTTATTACAGCTTCAAGTGTTTCTTTTTCGTGATCTGCATATCCTTTTACAGTAGCAACAAGATTAGGTATTAAATCCGCTCTTCTTTGGTAAGAACTTTCTACGTTTGCCCATTGTGCGACAGCAACACCTTCTTTTTCTATAATTTCGTTGTTAACTCCAATTCCCCATCTAAATAATGCAAAAGCAAGGATTCCGATGATAATAATAGGGATAAGTAATTTTTTCATAGTCGAAGATTTTTTAGTTCCGTTTTCTGGCAGTTGTTTATAGTTCATTTTTTAATTTTATTAATTGTGCTTTAACACCTTCCAATTTAGTTATAATTTCAAAATTATCTAGTGTTTTCTTTTTTTCTTCTTTTAAATGTGTTTTTGCACCGTCTAACGTAAAGCCACGTTCTTTTACTAAATGATAAATTAGTTGCAAGTTTTTGACATCTTCGGGTGTAAATTTACGGTTTCCTTTTTCTGTTTTCTTTGGTTTTAAAGCATCAAATTCTTTTTCCCAGAATCTAAGTAACGATGTGTTGACATCAAATGCTTTGGCAACCTCACCTATGGTATAATACCGTTTTTCTGGAAGATTAATAATCATTAATCTAGAGATTGATTTTCTAAAGAAGCACGCTCCAATAGTTTATTAAATTCTTCAGGAGATAAACTTCCGTAGTAAAAGTTTATAGGGTTGATACGTTCTCCGTCTTTAAATATTTCGTAATGTAAGTGTGGTGCTTCAGAGCGACCAGTACTACCAACAAACCCAATTAAATCGCCACGTTTAACACGCTGGTTTTTTTGTACATTATATTTAAATAAATGCGCGTATAAAGAGACATAACCATAACCATGGTCAATTCTAATATGATTACCGTACCCTGCAGAGTTACTGTCTGCACGTTCTATTTTACCGTCTCCAGAAGCGTAAACAGGTGTTCCTCTTGGAGATGTAAAATCCATCCCCCAGTGCATTTTTCTTAATTTAGTAAAAGGATCAGATCGCATACCGTATCCAGAAGCCATACGTGTCAAGTCCTCGTTACTTACGGGTTGTATTGCTGGAATAGCTAGTAGTAATTTTTCTTTTTCTTCAGCTAAAACCGCTATTTCATCTAAAGATTTAGATTGCACAACAATACGTTTTAGTAATTTATCAATACGTTGGCTGCTACTTATAATTAATTCCGAATTATCGTAACCATCTAATTTTTTATAACGATTTACACCACCAAACCCAGCTTTACGTTGCTCTTCAGGTATTGGGTTAGCTTCAAAATATAAACGGTAAATAGCATTGTCGCGATCTTCAATATTGGCTAAGACTGTTTCTGCCTCTTCCATTTTTTTATTAAGTAAATCAAACTGTAACTCTAAGTTTGATAATTCTCGTTTTAACGCTTTTTCTTTGGGCGATTCAAAGTAGTGACCACCAATAAAAACAAACAAAAAACCGAATAAGGCAGCAGCAATTAAGAATAAAGATATAAACTTAAATGTGCGTCTTTTTCTACGCTCTATTTTTTTATAAGAGAGCGTTTCAGAATCATAATAATATTTTACCTTACTCATTATCTAATTTATACTATTTTTGTAGTTATTAAAACTGAATTTTTCAGTTGATTAAAATAGTAACGAATAACAAATATATAAATTGTTTTAATAAGCGTTAAGCTTATGCTAACAAGATTATCAACATTACAATATGAATTCTCAAGACATACGCGCAACTTTCCTTAAGTTTTTCGAAGATAAAAAGCACAGTATAGTGCCATCTGCACCAATGGTGTTAAAGGATGATCCAACTTTGATGTTTGTAAATGCCGGAATGGCACCTTTTAAAGAGTATTTTTTAGGAAATAGTGAGCCTAAAAATAATCGTATAACAGATAGTCAAAAATGTTTACGTGTTTCTGGTAAGCATAACGATTTAGAAGAAGTTGGTTATGATACTTACCACCATACATTATTTGAAATGTTAGGTAACTGGTCTTTTGGTGATTACTTTAAAAAAGAAGCTATTGCTTGGGCATGGGAGTTATTAACGGAAGTATATAAAATTGATAAGGATATTTTATATGTTACCGTTTTTGAAGGTAGTGATGATGACGATAACCTTAAAATGGATACGGAAGCTTATGATATTTGGAAACAATATATTAGTGAAGACCGTATTTTAAAAGGAAATAAAAAAGATAACTTTTGGGAAATGGGAGAACAAGGACCTTGCGGACCTTGTAGCGAAATCCACGTAGACATTAGATCTGCGGAAGAAAAAGCAAAAGTAGATGGTAAAACTTTAGTTAACGAGGACCATCCGCATGTTGTGGAGATTTGGAACTTAGTTTTCATGCAATACAACCGTAAAGCAAATGGAACGTTAGAAGGGTTACCAAACAAACATATTGATACAGGTATGGGGTTTGAACGTTTATGTATGGTGTTACAAAACGTACGATCTAACTACGATACTGATGTTTTTACACCTATTATTAGAGAAATAGAAGCTATAACAGGTAAAGATTATGATGTAGACGAGAAAGTGGATATTGCTATTCGTGTAATATCTGATCATGTACGTGCAGTCGCATTTTCTATTGCAGACGGGCAATTGCCAAGTAATACAGGAGCGGGGTATGTAATCCGTCGTATTTTGCGTCGTGCAGTACGTTATGGATTTACATTTTTAGATAAGAAAGAACCATTTATTTACCGTTTAGTTAATGTTTTAACGGAAAAAATGGGTGCTGCATTCCCTGAATTAAAAGCACAAAAACAATTAATAGAAAATGTAATTAAAGAAGAAGAAGCCTCTTTTTTAAGAACATTGGATCAAGGTTTAGCTATTTTAGATCGTATTGTAGATAATGCAACGGATAAGCAAGTGTCTGGTTCTAAGGTTTTTGAGCTTAAAGATACCTATGGTTTTCCTGAAGATTTAACTGATTTAATTTTAAGAGAAAAAGGATTCTCTTATAATAAAGGTGAATTTAATAAGCGATTAAAAGAACAGCAAGGAAGAGGTCGTGAGGCATCAGAATTAAAGTCTGATGATTGGACTGATTTAATTGAAGATGAAGATCAAGAATTTATCGGATACGATCAATTAGAAGCTAAAGTAAAAATCACAAAATACCGTAAAGTCGTTTCTAAAAAAGATGGCGAAATGTATCAACTAGTCTTTAATTTAACACCGTTTTATGCAGAAGGTGGAGGGCAAGTTGGAGATAAAGGTTATATTCAAGCAGGTAATGGTGATGTGTTTTATATCGTTGATACTAAAAAGGAGAATAACATTATTATTCACTTAACTAAAGAGTTGCCTCGTGATGTAAATCAAGTGTTTATTGCTAAAGTAGATGCTAAACAACGTTACAGAACAGAATGTAATCATACAGCAACACACTTATTGCACCAAGCATTAAGAGAAGTTTTAGGAGAGCATGTGGAGCAAAAAGGAAGTGCGGTACACTCTAAATATTTGCGTTTTGATTTTTCTCACTTTTCTAAGTTAACTGTAGAAGAATTACGTGATGTAGAAAACTTTGTAAACTCTAGAATAGAAAGTAAGTTGCCATTACAAGAAGGACGTAATGTGCCAATGGAAAAAGCTATTGAAGAAGGGGCTATGGCGTTATTTGGCGAAAAGTACGGCGATGCTGTACGTACCGTTAGATTTGGTCAATCTATAGAGTTGTGTGGTGGGACGCACGTGGATAACACTGCAGATATCTGGCATTTTAAAATAGTGTCTGAAGGCGCAGTTGCTTCTGGAATACGCCGTATTGAAGCAATTACAAACGATGCAGTTAAGTCTTATTATCACGAAAATAATAGATCATTCTTTGAAATGAAAGATATGCTTAACAATGCGCAAGAGCCTGTTAAAGCATTACAAAATTTGCAAGATGAAAATACAGGCTTAAAAAAGCAAATAGAACAATTACTTAAAGATAAAGCTAAGAATATAAAAGGCGAACTTAAAAACGAAATCACAGAAATAAATGGGGTTAACTTTTTAGCTAAGCAATTAGATTTAGATCCTTCAGGAATTAAAGATTTATGTTTTGAGTTAGGTAGCCAGTTTGATAACTTATACTTGTTATTTGGTGCAGAAAACGATGGAAAAGCAATCTTGTCATGTTACGTATCTAAAAGTTTGGTAGAAACTAAGTCGCTTAACGCAGGAACTATTGTAAGAGAATTAGGGAAACACATCCATGGTGGAGGTGGTGGGCAACCATTTTTTGCTACAGCAGGAGGTAAGCATCCAGAAGGTATTGTTAATGCTTTAGAGGCTGCTAAAGGGTATATTTCTTAATTAAGAATAGACTATCAGAATTAATAAACAAGTAAAGGAACTAAAAGAAATAATTTATGAAAAAGCGTTGGTTGTTACTTTTAGTTTTTTTTCCTTGTATGTTGTTTTGTCAAGTAAGCCAGTCGATTAGTTTTGATACGTTTGATAATGGTTATGTGTTTTGCGAATCTGTAGATTTAGAGGGCAATACAAAATGGGTGAAAACAGTTTTGTCACCTTCAAAAGCACAAGTTTTGCAAATCCAAAAACAATTAAATTACTTAGGTTATAACTTGAGTGAGACAGGTATTTTGGATGATGAAACTAAAAAGCAATTAGAACAGTTTAATTTTGATGTCGGTTTAGGTAAGTACCCTTATATTTTGTTTAAAACAGAAAAAAAGCTGAAAAGAAAATGTTTAAAAAAACAAAGATCTAATTGAATCTTCAAACCAAAATACCATTACAAAAGCAAGAAAGTAATCTAATAAGCTATAACTCGAAAGTGTTTTTATTGGGGTCTTGTTTTGCGGAAAACATTGGTGAAAAATTTGAGTATTTCAAGTTTCAGCATTATGTTAATCCGTTTGGTATTTTATTTCATCCTGTGGCTATTCATAATTTGGTTATTAATGCATTAAGTGGGAAGAAATATGCGGATACGGATGTATTTCTTAACAACGAGCAGTTTCATAGTTTTGATGCACATTCAAAATTAAGTCAACATACAAAAAGTTTATTATTACATCAGCTTAATGCGGCGTCTCAAAAAACGGGTCATTATTTAAAGCAAAGTTCTCATGTGGTTATCACTTTAGGTACAGCATGGATTTATCGTTATATAAAGACTAATAAAATAGTTGCCAATTGTCATAAAATTCCGCAGCAGCAATTTCAAAAACAAATATTAGGTGTGGATGTTATCGTGGCTGCACTTCAAGCTATTATAACGGAGGTTAAAAAAGTTAATCCTACGGTTAATTTTATTTTTACAGTATCTCCTGTAAGACACATTAAGGATGGTTTTGTGGAGAACACACAAAGTAAATCACATTTAATAACAGCTATTCATAAAGTTCTGGGCAGTCAATCGCATTATTTTCCATCTTATGAAATTATGATGGACGAGCTGAGGGATTACCGTTTTTATAATCAAGATTTTATTCATCCAAGTCCATTAGCAGTCGATTATATTTGGCAACGCTTTAATGATGTTTGGATTGCCGATTCTGCAGAAAAAATTATGACAGAAGTCGATGTTGTACAAAAAGGAATACAGCATAAACCATTTAATCCTAACTCTGAAGCACATCTAAAATTTAGAGAACAATTACAAAATAAACAAGAAAGTTTAGTTCGTCGATTACCTTATATTAAATTCGAATGATTCGCAACCTATTGATATGTAAGCGATTTAGTACAAATGATGTTTACAACAGATTAATATCCGGTTTAACGAATAAAAAATATTTTAACGTAAAGTAGCGCTACTTTTATCGAGCTATTAATCATATATTTCAATTAAACACCAAATCAATAATCTGCTTCTGTAGTTTTTGTTTTGGTGTTTTTTTCTTTTCTAAAATTTTTAACTTCACGTTGTAGATAAATTCAAAATCTAATAGTACTTTTATTATATGCGAAAAATAATTATTGGTATAGTAATAGCATTTGTTCTGTCGTTTGTTTTAAAAAAATGTACAGAAGGTAGTGCAGACAGAACTGTTATTAGAGAGCACTCTGCTTTAATACAAAAACAAATTAATAATGTTGGTAAGCTAATAGTGACTGAAGGCTATTTTAGTGATGCATACAGTTATAAAAGCTCCAAAGCATTATTTGCTAACTTAACATCAGATAAGCAAGCGTTAGTTATAGTAAATGCTGAGGTAACCGTTGGTTACGATTTAAGTAAGATCGAATACCAAATAGATAGTGTAAATAAGGTGTTGAAGATTACTAAAATCCCTAAGGAGGAATTAAAAATCTATCCTAAATTAGAATATTACGATGTAGAAAGTGGTTACCTTAATGCTTTTAATCATGACGACTATAATAAAATACAGGAAACGGTAACCGCACGAATCCGTAAAAAAGTAGAGGCGTCTAACTTGCGTATAAATGCTAAAAACAGGTTAGTAAGTGAGCTGTCTAAATTTTATATTTTAACCAATAGTTTAGGGTGGACGTTACAGTATAATGACAGTAAGATTGATAACGAAGACCGATTGGAAATATTAAAACTATAATTTTCCCGATAGGCTTTGCCAGCCACCACCATTCATAACCTCGACACCATTACTGCGTAAAATAGCTGCAGCACTACCAGAGCGCATACCACTTGCACAACAAGTAATAACAGGTTTGTCCCATTGTTTTATCTGATTAATTTTGGCTTGGACTTGCTGTAACGGAATATGTTTTGAGCCTGGAATAGCGCCAGAATCATATTCTGCTTTAGAGCGCACATCTAAAATAATAGCGCCTCTATCTGTAAATTCTTTTATTTTGTTGGTTTTATTCCCAAAAAGAAAACTGAAAAATCCCATAGTATAATGTTTCCTTCAAAGTTAATAAATTTAGAAGATTTAAAAGTCTTAAATTTGTCTATATTCAACTATAAAAAATAAGGATTACATGTCTCAAGCATACGTCAAACAAACCATAGAGAATAACGTAGGGTATATTACGTTTTTTACACCAGAACATAACGCAATGCCAAGCCCGATCTTAAAACAATTGGAATTAGCTATTAAAGACGCTGGTAAAAATGATGATATTAGGGTTGTTGTTTTAAAAAGTGGTGGAGCACGTACGTTTTGTGCTGGAGCAAGTTTTACAGAGTTGGTTGCTATTAATAATTTGGAAGAAGGGAAACGCTTTTTCTCTGGATTTGCTAATGTGATTAATGCTATGCGTAAATGCCCAAAACTAATTATTGGTCGTGTACAAGGTAAAGCTGTTGGAGGTGGTGTTGGATTGGCAAGTGCAACGGACTATTGTTTGGCAACAAAATTTGCAGCTATAAAATTATCAGAAATTAGTATAGGCATCGGCCCATTTGTAATAGAGCCGGCAGTAACCAGAAAAATTGGGCAAACTGCTTTTTCTCAAATGACAATTGACGCGGAAACATTTTACACAGCAGATTATGCAAAACAAAAAGGCTTGTACGCAGATGTGTTTGACACTGTAGAGGCTTTAGATGATGCAGTCTTAGCTTTAGCTACCAAATTAGCATCGTATAATCCTGAGGCGCTATTAGAACTTAAAAGAGTGCTTTGGCAAGACACTAACGAGTGGAGCGTCTTGCTTATTGAGCGTGCCGAAATTAGTGGTAAATTGGTCCTAAGCGACTTTACTAAACAAAAATTAAAGAGTTATAGTTAATCTATACCGCAATTTCTTGACTAGCAATCTTAACACCATCATCAATCAAATGTCCAACCTCTGGTCTGTTTTGCTTGATAGTTTCAAGATGCCCTAAAATACTATTGCAAAGCTCGTTTTCATTACCTTTTTTAGCCAGTTCAAATAACTCGATTGGTAATAACCAATCCATAGGAAAACGATTTACTAATTGTTCTAACACCTTAGTTCTAGAAATAGTTGGGTTTGTCCCTTCGCGATAATCACGGACTTGTTTGTAAAGGTCAATTAATTCTAACTTTTCAGCAGAATGCTTAACATGTATTGTCGTGCTGCTTACTTTATGTGTAATTAAATCAAAACTATGTAAGTCTGCAGGACCAGAATAACCAGAAAGTACTTCTTTACCAACAGCCATATCATAAAGTCCCCAAGTAGGGTCAAATAAGATCGTGTCTTTATGCGTTACCGTACAGTTTTTAAAGCTAATCAAGATAATTTTACCCTGTAGGTTTCTTGTACCAGTAATAATCTCTCCGGTAACAATAATGTCGTTTTCAAACTCTAAAGTAACGGTTTCACCTTCATAAATATCATAAGCACGTAAATCACGTGGCGACATGTCTTCAATAGCTAAATTAATACCTTTTAATTTCCCGATAGGAGATCCAAAACCATCCGCATGTTCTAAAGTGCTATGTCCAACCAATTCTTTATCACGGTTGGCTAAGGCTGTTTTTCCAGTGGTTTGGATGTAACTGACCTTACCATTATGTTCAATCATATTAGTAAACACACCAGATATTTGTAAACCTGTACTAAGCTCTATTGTTCCTAATGCCTGACTGTGTATTAATTTTTTAATAGCACTTGGTCCACCGGTACGCAGCGCCATAGTATTAGCAAAAGACTCTAACACCAAACTAAGGTGTGCAAAATCCGGAGTGACATATAATTGTGGCTGTGGTTTTGTAATGTCAAAATTCTGAAAAGTAGAGTCTATTGTGTAAGGCAATTTTTTAACCTTATCCGTCATACACCAAGCGCTCTCTCCAATAGACGATAATAAACCAGCACCATAAATTTTAGGGTTTTCAATGGTTCCAATCAAACCATATTCAACCGTCCACCAATGTAAGTTTCTTATTAAAGCCATCTCACTTGGTTCACCCATATTATTTTGTAAATCTTCAACCGCTTTTTCAGCTAAATCAATTTGATCTTGTGGTGTATTAGGCGCTTCCTTAATAATAGATAAGTGTCGCACAGCTTCGTATAATTCGTAATCTTTGGCAGAACTGATGGCTTTACAACCAATTTCACCAAAACGTCTTAAGTACTCAGCATACTCTGGATTTGCAATAATTGGAGCATGACCAGCACCTTCATGTATAATATCCGGAGCAGGTGTGTATTCAATATGTTCCAATTGTCTAATATCACTAGCAATTACCAATACATTATAAGCCTGAAACTCCATAAAAGCATTAGGAGGTATAAAACCATCCACAGCAACAGCAGCCCAGCCAATAGCCTTTAAAATACGATTCATCCCATACATATTTGGGATAGCATCTACGCTAATTCCTGTTTGCTGTAAACCTTCTATGTAAGTGCTATGGGCCACTTGACTAAGATAATCTACATTTTTACGCATAGCATAACGCCAAACCGCTTGGTCAATAGCAGAATAATCCTCATAATCCTGAGGTTTAATAAACTGTCTTAAATGCTTCGGTAAACGATCTAAAATTGGATTAGACTCAATATTTTTAAACTCCATAGCTTTGTGTTTCACTTGACGTAAAAATACAAAAATCGTACTAAAAGACTCTTAAAAAAAACAGTAGTTTATTCAAACAATCAAAACAACTTAGTATATTTGTAGCATGGTTAAATTAACAACATTTTTATTTATAAGCGGAGGAGAAATATTTTTCATCCTGCTAATCGTTGTTATGGTGTTTGGCGCTAAAAATGTTCCGGATATTGCCAAGGGATTAGGTAAAGGTATGCGTCAACTTAAAGATGCCACTAATGATATCAAAACCGAAATCACTAAATCTGCAGAACGTAACGGTTTGGATACAAGCATAACAGATGGTGTAAACGAAGAACTTAAAAAAGTTAAAGACGATCTAGAGGAGTTTACCGGATCTGTACGTCGCAAACTATAATCCAATTTCCGAATCAATTATAGGGGCGTTACCACAAGGGTCGCGTCATCCATTATATCTTTTTTTAGGATATTCTCAATAGTATTTTAAGTGTCCATTTAAATATAATTTACCACAGCTAGTGCTATTTAGTTTAAAAAAAAGGATGCCATTTCTACCGCTAACGCAAAATAAAAACAACTTGTCACTAAGATTTTACTACTTTAAAAGATGTTTAATAGGTAAATTGATAACCAAATTAACTTTTTTTTAAGAAAAATGTATATATTTAAGCATCAACCTTAAACCATATACAAAATGAAAAGACCATTACTAAAACTATCAGTCCTTCTGATAGCTTTGACAGTATTTAATGCGTGTCAAAAAGAAGACGCATTAGATGCTCCGGAAGACGCAACAATAGACTACAGTCAAAAATCCGCGTTAACCGTTCCTGAAATAAATGCCTTAATTAATCAAAGCCTTACAGAAACAGGTACTTTTGACTGGAAAGATGTCACACCACATACATTGTGGAGTGCAGTAGTTAGAGGTAATAATATTTTAACCATTGGTTACGGAGAAGAAAACGAAAGTTTTGCTGAGGTTAAATCAGAACGCTTAAAAGCAACATTATCTAATATTATACAATTGGTAGAGGATAATGAAGATTATAAAAAAGACGAAAAAACAATGTTTGAACACGATATTATAAATGTCGTAGATGTACAAGTTGCAAACTTTGAGACTATTAAACAATTATTACAAACTGATGGTGTTAGATATTTGGAGCCAAACGGATATAACCAATACGAAACCGTAAATAATGGGCGTTCAAGCTCTGGATGCGATAAAAATGCAGACACAATTAATGCTGCACATTACACGACTATAGCGCCAAATAATGCGCAAGTGCCTTGGCATTTTTACAAACACAATATCCCACAAGCTTGGAGTCAAAGTACAGGAGCAGGGATAACTATTGGTCTGATAGATACAGGAGTGTCTGCTTCTCAGCCTTTATTAAATTCGTCAGGAATTAATGATGGGTATTCAAATGGGCGTTTTGTTCAAAAATATGGAACATTTATCGACTCTAATTGGTGGTGGTCAAATAACTATGATGGTATACATGATAAATGTGGACATGGTACAGCTATGGCATCAACAATAGCAGCGCCACGTAACGATAACGGAATGCCTGTTGGTGTTGCTTATAATGCAAATTTAGTAGCGTACAGAGCAACAGAAGATGTATTACTTAATGACTATCATGAGCGTAAAGGAGTATCTAGCGCATTAACCCAGTTAGGAAATAGAAGTGATGTAAAAATTATATCAATGTCTATAGGGTATTTATGGTCTATCGGAAATATAAAAGATGCGGTTAGATATGCTTACAGTAAAGGTAAATTAATTTTTGCAGCAGGTGGGACGTCTACTAGTTTTACAAACGGTTACGGGGTTATTTTTCCTGCAACTATGAGTGAGACTGTTGCGGTAACAGGTGTAGATGATGGACCATATTACGATAGATGTGAGGTGTGTCATAGCGGAAGTAAAATAGATTTTACTATCATAATGGAAGGTGATAACAACACTAGTAAAGCACCTCCGGTATTAGGGTTTTACAACGGAGATAGAAGTTACACAGGAGGATCATCTGTAGCAACAGCAACAACAGCTGGTATTGCTGCATTAGTTTGGTCTAAGCACCCAACATGGTCTAGAGCTCAAGTGTTAACTAAATTAAAGCAGTCTTCAGAGTTTTATCCTAATAAAAATTCAAGTTTTGGATATGGTAATATTGATGCTTTACAAGCAGTACAATAAAAATTATAAGTGTTAATGTAAAAAGCCTCTCGTTTTATGAGAGGCTTTTTTTTATGTTGATTTTTATCAAGGTCTTTCTCTGACATCTTCTAATATGACATCGCTTAATTTTGTGTCACTTGCGTCAGATGACTTGTGTAATACAGATATATCCCCTGTAGATTCTAAAACAACTGCTTCAATTTGATTAAAATTTAAAACATTAGCTTCTCTGAGTTTGGCTATTAATTGCGATTTTTGAATTCTAGCATGTTTTAAATTGTCATGTAAAATTGTTTCACCTTTCATTAATAATAAAGGTTTGTTAGAAATTATAGAACTGAAACTAGGAAACTTTTTTTGTAATGTAGAAAAAATGTAGGTTAAAAATAGTAGGCCAGAAATTGCGACACTCCCATGAATAACGGATGTGCTTGATGTTAAAGTTGAAGAAATTATACTACCAATAGCAATAGTAAACGCAAAGTCATAAGCTGTAAATTTAGCAAACGATCTTAAGCCTATAATTCTAGTTAATATAATAATTACTACAAATAGTATAAGGCTACCTGCAACTGTTTCCCATAAAGGGTCATTTAAAGAGTATATCCAATCCATTATTTACTTTTTAATTAGTGTTATTTTACTAGCTTAAAATTCGGAAAAATTAATTGTAATAAGAAATTTTAGTTAAATGTTGTTAAAAGTCATCTGTGCATATAATAGCTTAATTTTAGTGAGATTATTTATAAATTTATTAAGGTTGGTGTGCTGTTTAATGCTTTAACCAATATATTGTTTTTACTTTCGCAAAGAATTAAAATACAGGATAAGATGTTGGATTATGTAGTCATTGGAGGTGCACAAGCAGGATTAGCTATGGCTTATCATTTAAAACAAATGAACGTCAATTTTATAGTTTTAGACGGTGAGGCAGAAGTTGGTGCGTCCTGGTTAAACCGTTGGGATTCTTTAAAATTATTCACTCCAACAGAATACAATCATTTACCAGGTTTAAAATTTGAGGCGCCTAAAGGGCATTATCCAACAAAGGTTGAGGTTGCTAATTATTTTAAGACTTACGTTACTGCATTTGAGATTCCTATGCAATTAAATACATTAGTGACTGCTGTTACTAAAACAGCAAAAGGGTTCCATGTACAGCATAAAGATGGCGAAATTGAGGCTAAAAATGTAGTGGTTGCTACAGGTCCATTTCATATTCCTTATACACCGCCTTGTCACACAAAAATATCCGATAGTACATTACAAATGCATAGCAACTACTATAAAGGTGTTAAGCAATTGCAACAAGGTGATGCTTTAGTTGTAGGAGGTGGGGATTCTGGTTATCAAATATTAAACGAGATTTCTAAAGACAGCTCTAGGACTGTTTATTTTTCTGGAGATACTAGTGTAAAATCATTACCTCAAAACTTTTTAGGTAAAACACTATGGTGGTGGTTTACTGTCGTTGGCTTTTTAAGTTATAGTAAATATAGTTGGGTTGGTAAAAAAATTAACTCTTCAACACAACCTGTTATTGGTACGGATGTAAAAGAAATTTTGTCTCGAGAAAATGTCATACCTGTAGGACGCACAAAAGATGCATTAAATGACGATATCTTTTTTGAAAAAGAAAAAAAATCGACTATTAAAAATGTGATTTGGGCAACAGGATATCGACCTAATTTTAAATGGATTCAAGGTTTAGAACTGGATGCTAATAGTTATCCTAAAAACTATAGAGGCGTTAGTAATATTGATGGCTTATACTTTATAGGTTTACCATGGATGTTTACACGTGGATCCGCAACGTTAGGTGGTGTATCTAAAGATGCTAGTTATTTGGCTGGTGTTATGAGTAATAAATAAGAGTAAAAATAGCTTTTAAAAAGGGAAGTCTTATTTATTATAAAGCTCTGGTGTTACAGAAATCTCCATAGTAAAAGCACCATTCTTATCGTAATACTTGTAATCTAAAGTGATGTTATTATCTCTGTATGTTTGTAATTCAGGGCTGTTTTTTACGCTTTCGATGATGTTGGGTCTTATGTACTTATTAGCTGTGTCCATGTTGACTTCAGATTTTGTCATATCTAAAAGCGTGTAATGATATATAAAATTGGTTTTTCCTTTAGATGATGCACTGTCTAATCTTGTATACTGATCAATTGCTATGGGTGTTGATTTATTCATTTCTATAGCTACATTTTTTAATTCAGTAGCTATATCTTTTTTAAAAAGTTGTTTAACAGCATAAAATGAAATAAGAAAGGCGATAACGCCTACTGTTATTCCAATAATATTACTTTTCTTTTTTGGCTTGTCTTCTGTCATTACAATGTTGTTTAATTAGATTAAAGCATCTGTCTCTTCACACAAAACATAAGATTTAAAAATAGATTCTAGTTCTTTTTCTGGATCTTCTGTTAATCCAGCATGTGTTTTAGAACTTTGTATAATAGTACTTCTTGCGGCTGCTAGCCATCTGAATCTATCAGATACTTCAAATTGACCAATAACCCCAGCAGAAGGATCTCCTTTACAAATTAGTTCCCATGATTTTAGATAGCTATTTAAAGCTTCTAAGTCTAAGTTGCAGGCAAAGGCTTTTAACTTAGCATCGCTGATTTTATATTTTACACCAACAAATTTTCTGCGTTTAGAGTATAAAATAACACCGATATTAAAAAACTCTTCACGTTCTACTTTAGGGACAAGCCTAATAATCGCGTATTCAAAAGTAACTTTATCTTGCATCTTGAGCTTCTTTAACTAGTGAGTCTATCATAGCCAGTTTGGCGTCTAGATAATCTGTATACGCGTCTCGTATTTCTGATGGTGTTAAGCTGTCACCTTCATTAATCAACCAATCCTCTGGAATAGTATTGATAATGTTTTTAATAGTGGTTTTATCTAAAGCTTTAATTATTTCTTTTGAAGCATTTTCCAAATCTGTAGCGCGACTTAAAAGCACGTGGTCTTTTATTAATGGAAATGTTCTTATTAAATGGTTTTTCCACGTGTCCCAATTATGATGAAAATAAAAACTAGCACCATTATCTATTACCCATAATTCCTTATTCCAATTTAGAATGTTCGGGTTTTTAGAAGTTCGATCTATATTACTAATGATACTGTCTAATAAAACGACTTTAGAAGCTGTTTTAGCATCTGCAACAGACGCCAATGGATCAAAGGTTATACTACCGCTTAAATAATGTAGTCCTAGGTTTAAACCGACGCTAAACTTAAGTAAGTCTTGTATTTCTTCATCGGGTTCCATTTTACTAAACGAATCATCTAAATTCATAAAGACCAATTCGGGTACTTTTAAGCCAATAGCGCGTGCTAATTCGCCACCAATAAATTCGGCAATCAATGCTTTTTTTCCTTGACCAGCACCTCTAAATTTTAGCACGTATAAAAAGTCGTCATCTGCTTTTACAATAGCAGGTAAAGAACCACCTTCTCTTAGAGGTGTGATGTATTGTGTAACATCAACGGTTCTTATATCTAATTTAGTCATTAGTAATATTATATTTTTCGGCTAATAGTTAAACCATCTCTAATAGGTAATAAAACGGTTTCGATTCTTGGATCTTTTTTTAAGAGTGTATTAAACTCTAAAACAACATTAGTAGAAACGTCTTTTGGATCTACAGATTCAATCACTTTTCCATGCCATAATACATTATCAGAAAGTATGATGCCTCCTGGATTTAGTTTGTCAATAATTAAATGAAAGTAATTAACGTAGTTAGGCTTATCTGCATCAATAAACACCAAATCAAAGGTTTTATCTAATGTTGGTAATATATCTATTGCACTTCCTAAGTGTTGATGTATTTGTGTTCCGTAACCAGATTTATCAAAATATTTACGCTGAAAATCTTCTAATTCTTCATTAACATCAATAGTATGTATTTCGCCTTCAGGATGTAAGCCTTCAGCTAAACACAGGGTTGCATATCCGGTAAAAGTACCTAATTCTAAAACAGATTTAGGTTTAATTAGTTTAGAAATCATGCTTAGTACGCGACCTTGGTAAGGTCCAGACAACATAATTGGCTGTAATATTTTTTGATACGTTTCTCTAGTTAATTGTTGTAATAGCTTGGGCTCATCTTGACTGTGAGCAACAACGTAGTCGTCTAATTTTTCTGGTAAAAAATACATTATCCTAAAATACGTTTAACAAGTTTATCTTTAGCTGCTTGGTCATCTCCACATAACCATTGGATCACGTTATCCTCCCAAATAGCATCACGTTCTGTTTCTGTAATAATTTTACGTTCGATAGCTAAATCTAAAATTTTTCCGGGGTAAGAACTTTGTTTTTCGCTTTCCATTTCCCCTAAAGGGTAAGGGTCATCTAGTCCCATTAAAACCTGTTTAGAACCTTGGTTTTTTAATAACAAATCTAATCCACCAGTATCGTGTACTAAAGTGTCAAAAAAGATATTTTTATGTCCAACCGCTTTTCTTGGGTGACTTTTACCTTCGAATAAATCGGGTCTACCATCAAAACCTTGAATACGTCGTCCTAAGTTTATTTGTGCTAATTGTCCACCATGCGCAAAACAAGTTCTCATATTTGGGTACTTATCTTGATAACCATTTAAAGTTAAAAAGTGGTAAGCATCGGCACATTGTGCTAACATCCATATTAAATGAAAACGCCAAGAGGTGTTTTCTAGTTTTATAAACTTTTCACCATCATACGGGTGTATTTCTACAGCTAGATTATACTTGTTAGCCATTTCAAAAATAGGCTCGTTTTCTTCATCAAAAATGCAACGCCAAGTTCCAATAGTATCCATGTAATGGGTTGGAAGGCATAATAAACGTAAGTCTAATTCTTCCACACAACGTTCTATTTCCCAACAGGCTCCTCTAACAAAACCAGGATGTACTACAAAACCGCAAGTAAATTTACTTGGGTTTTCACGTTGTACTTTGGCATTAAAATCGTTCTGAAATTTAAGCGCTTGCTTCATTTCTTCCACACGCAAACCGTTACCGTATAATTGCGATAAATTTAAAACAACTGCATGGTCAATTTTAAAACGTTCCATCCAAGCTAGTTTTTCATCTAAAAAGAAACTAGAATCTGTAATTGGTCTGTTCCAATCTTTTTGAAGCATAAATTTTCGGTCTTTATCGACCCAAAAAATTTCTTTGTCCTGCATAAACTGAGGGATTTCCTCAGGATATGGCAATAGGTGTGAGTGACCGTTAATTCTAAGTTTGCGTTTTTCCATATGTTTTGTCATTGCGAGTCTTAAGACGTGGCAATCTTTGTCTTAAATTATTTATTCTATTCATTTTTTGCTTGTCCAAAAAACGAACCAAAAAAAGACATCCAAGCCAAGGAATTTTTCAGTTTTAAACTGAAAACCGATACGAAAACTTCGCGTCGAACATCGTTCTCCTGATCTCGAAGCTTTTCTTTATCTATTCTTCGCCTTGGCGTTCAATTTTACAAATTGATTGGGGACTTTCAATTAAGCTAATGTTATTTTTAATCCCATCTTTGTTTTTTTTGCTAACTGCTAACTGCTAACTGCTAACTACTTTTTTAGCTTTACCTTTTGTGGTGGTTGCATGATAGCTGAGCAGTTTGGGCATGTACGCTTGTCTAAATCACCATAATATTTATCAAATATTTTTGGCATATCGGTTTCAATATTTTTTACTGTAAAATCTTCTTCATACAATTTAGTAGTACAATTTTCGCAGAACCAAAGTAAAGCATCTTGTACACCTTTTTCTCTTGGGTATTCAATGACTAAACCAACCGTATTTGCACCACGTTGTGGCGAGTGCGGTACTTTTGGAGGTAATAAAAATATTTCACCTTCTTTAATATGAATGTCTTTTGGCGTACCGTCTTCAATTACTTTTAAGATAATATCACCTTCAATTTGATGGAAAAATTCAGGTGTTTCGTTGTAATGGTAATCCTTTCTATTATTTGGTCCACCAACAACCATAACAATAAAATCACCATCCTTCCAAACCACTTTGTTACCAACTGGTGGCTTTAAAAGATGTCTGTTTTCTTCGATCCAAGCTTTAAAATTTATAGGTGGAAATAATTTACTCATATTATAATATTTTGGGCGTTTCCCTAAATAGGGTCAGGCTTTCAAGGCTCGCTCTCTGCGAGGAGCTCAAACAAACCTTTCAATCCTTAACGCGGATTCATCAATTCAATAAAATTAATGATAATTGAACAGATTGCCACGATTTTTTGAAAAGAAAAAATCTCGCAATGATAGATAGAATTATAATGACTTTGTTCTTCCGCCATCAACCGGAAGATTAATTCCGTTAATATAACTCGCACGTTCGCTTGCTAAAAATGTAATTGCATCAGCTAGTTCTTCAGGCTTGGCAAAACGTTTTGCAGGAACCGCACTTTTCATAGCATTTGCAGATTCTTCTTCGGTATTTCCTGTTTTGGCAGATTTGTTTTTAATAATTTCAGCCAAACGATCGGTTCCTGTCGCACCAGGTAAAACATTGTTTACCGTAATACCAAATTGACCAAGCTCATTAGCTAAGGTTTTACTCCAATTGGCGACAGCACCACGAATGGTATTACTCACGCCAAGTCCATCTAAAGGTTGTTTTACTGATGTAGAAATTACATTTATAATGCGACCAAAGCCTTCATTTTTCATAAACGGAACTACTGCTTGCGCTAACACGTGATTACATTTTAAATGCTGAGTAAAAGCAGCTTCAAATTCGTCTACATCTGCCGAAAATACTGGTCCTCCTTTTGGTCCTCCTGTGTTATTTACTAATACATGAAACCCATGATTCTCTTTTATGTAAGCCTCTACCTTTTCTTTTAATTCCTTCGGGTTAGAAAAATCGGCAACTATATAATCGTGATTTCTATGTTGAGGTAACTCAGTTAATGTTGCTTTTAACTTGTCTTCATTTCTAGCAATAAGTGTTACTTGTACACCTTCTTCAGCTAATGCTAAAGCTGTTGCTTTTCCTATTCCTGCTGTACTTCCGCAAACTAGCGCGTATTTATTGTTTAAGTTTAGATTCATTTCCTTCTTTTGATTTTATAAAATGACTTATTTTTTGAATTAAGATAACAAGAGTTAGCACAATCGCAATTGGTTTGTCTTTTAACCAAAAATAATATATTAAAGCACCCATAATAAATGGTGAAATAAAATCTATAATATTGCTTAATACCCTCAATAATGACTTAATTGAATCAGGTAATTTTGAAACTATTTTTTCTCTAAGTGAATCAATAAATATACCTAAAAAGTAGAATGAAATATAGATTGATAGAATTATAATAATTATCGTTCCAATAGTTAGAATATCATTAAAACTATTCTCTCTAAAGTTATTAATTAGAAAGTTACCGCAAAATAATATTATACAAATAAGTAATATAGGTCTTAAATATTTAGTCCAAATATAGAATGTAAACTCTCTTCTAGTCAATTTTATTTTTTTAATGAGTTAATATTTTATACAAACATTTTTAGCTTCAGTAAAAAAGCGTAACGCTTCAAAACCACCTTCACGACCAACTCCAGAAGCTTTTACACCACCAAAAGGTGTTCGTAAATCACGCATCATCCAAGTGTTAACCCAAACTATTCCAGCTTGTAGTTGGTTGCTCATTTGCATGGTGCGTTTTAAGTTGTTGGTCCATAATGTTGCAGATAAACCATACTTCACTTTGTTTGCCATTTGCAATACTTCGTCTTCTGTATTAAAAGGCATAATGGTAACTACAGGTCCAAAAATTTCTTCTTGGTTGACTCTGCAGTCGTCATTTGGTACTTCAATAACTGTTGGTTCTAAATAGTAACCGTTTTCATAACCTTGTACAGTCACTTCATTTCCGCCACAAAGTATTGTTCCGTTTTCCGCTTTAGCGATATTTATATATTCTTTTACTTTTTCTAAATGTGGTTTGGAGACTAATGCTCCAATATTGGTGGATGCTTCCGATGGATGACCAACTTTTAAAGCTTTTACTTTAGCAACAAAATCTTTCTTGAATTTCTCATAGATAGATGCTTCTACAAATATTCTACTTCCACATAAACAAATCTGACCTTGATTGGCAAAAGACGAACGTACTGTTGTTTCTAGCATATCGTCATAATCGCAATCTGCAAAAATGATATTTGGATTTTTTCCGCCTAATTCTAACGATAGCTTTTTAAACATTGGAGCTGCTACTTTTGCAATATGTGCTCCTGTTGCTGTTCCTCCTGTAAAACTAATAGCTTTTATGTCTTCATGTTCTATAATGGCTTGTCCAGTTGAACCACCTAAGCCATGTACAATATTTAAAACGCCTTTTGGAAGACCGGCTTCGTTACAAATTTCGCCCAATAAATAAGCGGTCATTGGAGTTATTTCACTTGGTTTGGCAACAACGCAGTTTCCTGCTACAATTGCTGGAGCAATTTTCCATGTAAATAAATAGAGTGGAAGGTTCCAAGGTGAAATACAACCGACGACTCCAATGGGTTGGCGTAAGGTGTAATTTATGGCTTGTCCGATGCTTTCGTGGCTTTCGCTAGCAAACTGGGTTATGGCATTTCCGAAAAAACGAAAGTTACTTGCTGCTCTTGGTATATCTACTGCTTTTGCTAAGCTAATTGGTTTTCCGTTGTCTTTACTTTCGGCTTCTGCGAAGCGTTGTAAGTTAGCTTCTAGTAACTCTGAAATCTTTATTAATATTCTACTACGCACTTCTATACTAGTTTGTGACCACTGCTTAAAAGCAGTTTTGGCACTTTGATATGCGTTTTCTACATCCTCTTTTGACGAGTTTGGTATTTGTCCGTAAACTTCTCCATTACTAGGATTGTAGTTGTCTATCCAATGGTTTTGAATTGGATTGTGGAATGCTCCGTTTATGTAGTTTTGAATATTCATTTATTGTTTCTTATAGGCCATAACTTTAATCTCAACAACCAAATCGGGATGCGGTAATTGATGTACGGCAACTGTAGTTCTGGTTGGCCCTGTTTCTTTATCAAAAAATTCAGCGTAAGCTTTATTATAATCTGCAAAGTCATTCATGTTTACTAAAAAGGAAGTCACATCTACAACGTCTTTTAAACTGGCGCCAACTTTTTTAAGATTGGTATCTATGTTTTTTAAAACTTCTTGCGTTTGTGTGTAGGCGTTTAATTTTTTAGTTCCCATTTCGTCAATAATATCGACTCCTGCAATGGTATTGTCTGCTCTCCGTGAACTTGTTCCTGAAACAAAAATGAAATCGCCAACTTGTTTTACGTGTGGATAGGCTCCTCTTGGTGTTACTTTAGTTCCTTCGTTCATTTATTTTATTTTTTTTGCGTCATCCTGAGCTTGATTCACGATCACATTATTTTTCTTCTTCTAATTTAAAATGTCACACTGAGCGCAGTCGAAGTGCTTTTTTTTATCCAGTATCTCGTCATTCTGAACTTGTTTCAGGATCTCATTATTCTTTCTTTCTGTTCATTTTGCCTTGATGCAAAACCCTTCGACTACGCTCAGGATAAATCAAGCCAAAAAGCTATGTTTATTATAATTATTTTAGCCAATATTCCGTCATTCTGAACTTGATTCAGGATCTCATTATTCTTTTTTATTTCTCTTTGTTCATTTTGCCTTGATGCAAAACGAACCAAAAAATCAAATCAATCTGAGGAAATTCCTGCGGAACATTCACTTTCAAAACTTCATGCTTGAAGCTTCGCTTCGCAATTCCGTTTTTTCGTTCTTTATTTCTGCAGATTGATGGTTTCGATTATATCGAAATTTGGGACTTTTAATTTATATAATTATTGTTTCTCCCAATGTTATTTTCAATTTTGCTAATTGCCAACTATTTTAATCCTGCAACCATATCATTTTTCAATATTGCTTCCGTTTCTTGTTGTACTTTTTTAAATATACTACTTAAATCTTCGTTGGTATCTATTTTTTTATCTGCAATTAGGTTTAGTATTGCTTTGTCTTGCGCTCTTCCTTTTGTCATTGCTGTATGATACGGGATGTCTTCTTTGAAAGTTACCATTGAGTATTTTGAGAAATAATCATTTGGAAATTCTTTTTCTAAAGCCATTTCAATCGCGCGTTTTTCTTTAAAAATAGGATTCGCAACATGATCACGCATTTCGTAATAATTGTCTATTGCTAAATCAGCAATAGCGTCTGTATCTGCTTTTCTTGTTTTTTCGTAAACCTTAAAAATGGTTTCCCAATCACCTTCGTATTGTTCTATAATACTATCAAAAACAGTGACATCCTCAAAAGAAGCGTTCATACCTTGTCCATAAAAAGGAACAATAGCATGTGCTGAATCTCCTAATAACACATTCTTGTTTTGGTAATGCCAAGGAGAACATTTTATGGTTCCTAAGGCACCTGTTGGATTGTTAAAAAACTCGTCTGCTATATTTGGTATTAATGCTAATGCATCTGGAAATTGTGTTGCAAAGAATTCTTTTATGGTGTCTTCTGTAGTAAGATTGTTGAAATTGTATTTGCCTTCTTCATAACTCAAAAATAGTGTAACCGTAAAGCTTCCGTCTAAATTAGGAAGTGCAATTAACATGTAGTCACCTCTTGGCCAGATATGAAGATAGTCTTTACTTATTTGATGTTTTTTTTCAGCGGAAGCGGGAATCTCTAACTCTTTATAACCATGCGTTAAGTAGTTTTGCGAGTAACTAAATAAAAACTTACGTTCTAGATAATAGCTTTTTCTTAATGAAGACCCTGCGCCATCTGTACCAAAAAGAACATCGCCTTTAACTTCTGTTTCTATTTTGGTTTCATAATCGTATAACCTGGCAGTATTATTTTCGATATCAATACCGTTACATTTTTTGTTGAAATGAATAGTCAGATTATCGTAAGAGTCGGCTTCAGTTAATAGTAAACCATTAAGTTCTCCACGAGAAATAGAGTTTATGTATTCGTTATCTCTTCCTGAATAATTGGAAGGGAATGTATTGCCTTCTATATCGTGTATTAAACGACCAAACATAGGGATGCATAACGGTTTTACTTTGTCTTCAACACCCGCTAATCGCATAGCTTTTAGTCCGCGGTCAGAAAGCGCTAGGTTTATAGATCGTCCTGCAGAAATATCTGTGGTACGTAAATCAGGTCTGCTTTCGTAGACGTTTACTGTGTAACCTCTTTGCGCTAAACGTAAGGCTAGGAGAGAGCCGCAAAGCCCTGCTCCAATAATTAGTATGTTGTCTTTTTTGCTCATATCAGTAGTGTTGTCTTTGACTTGGTATTAGTCTTCGTTATCCTAATCTTGATTCAGGATTTTATTATTTGTTGTTCTTTTTCTATTGCAAAATGTCACACTGAGCGCAGTCGAAGTGTTTATTTTACAATTAATTTGTCTTGATACACTATTTAGGATGCAATGTCTGGTAGACATTTTATTCTAAATACAAAGCCAAAAAGCATAGCGAAAATAGGGAATTCCTGCGGAACATTTTCTTTCGGTATTATGTGCTTAAAGTTTCGCTTTGCAGCACCATTCCTTTGCTCATTATTTCTGCATTTCAATGTTCAAATCTGTGAATTGATTTAGGATTTGAATATTAACTATGTTTAGTATATCTGAAATCTTAATGTTTTTTTATTTAATTCAATATCTCTTTCAACTTCTCCACCATTCTATACACATCTTCAAATGTGTTGTATAATGGCACCGGAGCGCAGCGTATTACATCTGGTTCTCTCCAGTCTGTAATAATATGTGCTTCGGTTAATTTTGTATGTAAATTTTTGTCAGCATCTTTTACTTGAATGGATAGTTGGCAACCACGTTCTTTGGGATTAGAAGGTGTGATAATTTTTATTTTATTGTTATTCAGTTCGTTAATTAAAAACTCGAAATAACCAGTAAGTTTTTCTGCTTTTCTGCGGATGGCATCCATACCAACGTCGTTAAACATATCTAAAGATGCTTTTATAGCAGCCATGGATAAAATTGGCGGATTACTTAGTTGCCAGCCTTCTGCTCCCGGAATAACATCTAACGGTTGACGCATATTAAATCGGGTTGATTTATTATGGCTCCACCAACCAGCAAAACGTTTTAAATCTTTATTATGTGCATGTTTTTCATGGACAAAAACCCCGCCTAAACTTCCTGGTCCAGAATTTAAATATTTATAGGTACACCAAGCAGCGAAGTCTACACCAGAATCATGTAACTCGGGTTTTATGTTTCCTGCTCCATGTGCTAAATCGATACCTACCTTGCAGTCTTTTGCATGACCAAGTGCTGCTATTTTTTTTAAATCTAAGTATTGTCCGGTGTAATAGTTTACGCCTCCAATTAGTAATAACGCAATGTCATTCCCGTGCTCTTCAAGAATAGTTTCTAAATCTTCAATATTTAAAAGCTCTTCTCCAGGTCTTGGTTTCCATTCTATTACGCCTTCACTAGCATCAAAACCATGAAACTCTAATTGGGTTTGTACCGCATATCTATCACTTGGGAAGGCGTCACTTTCTATAACAATCTTGTATTTTGTTTTTGTTGGTTGGTAAAAACTTACCATTAATAGGTGCAAGTTGGTCGTTAAGGTATTCATTATAACAACTTCAATTGGTTTTGCTCCAACAATTTTCGCCATAGATTCTGTTAAGAATTCATGATAAGGCATCCAAGGATTTTTTGCTTCAAAATGACCTTCTACACCTAGATTTGCCCAATCTTCAAGCTCTTGATTAATATAATCTTTAGTAGCTTTTGGTTGCAAACCAAGCGAGTTTCCTGTAAAGTATAACCAATCGTTTCCTTGTTTGTCTTTTGGGATATGAAATTGAGTTCTGTACTGCGACAACGGATCGTTTTTATCTTCTTGCTTAGCGTAATCTAGACCTTGTTTGTAGTTGGACACGATGAGTGGTTTTTCGGGTTTACACAAAAATAAGAATTATTAATTTAGAAATGAAGCCCAATATTACGGCATAAAAAAGGGCTTCATAAAACTAGTTTATGAAACCCAACAAAGTTATAGTGTCGCGTAAAGCGGAATTATTTTATATACGTTTGTAACCTGTTATTTAGATGTTTACTTTTCTGTTTTTATAGAAATATCAGTAAAATAAAGGTTCCAGTTGCCTTCTGATTTTTTATGATCTTTAGCTATTTTAATACCATTAAAATCTTCGTAATTCTCAAAAGACGTTATCATTGATGGTGCTGCAGCATTCCCTTTTCTAAAAATCCATTCTTTGATCATGTAATTATCATCATAATAAAAATCGTAAGCATCACCAGGAGTATAGCCACCAGCATTACCATAAGCTAAGGTTAATTTGTTTAATGCAACTTTACTAATAGGTGCAATTTTGTTAACAGAATCGGTTATTTTGGTATCTGTATCCCAAACCAATTGGTAAGGTGCTAAAAGCCAATATTTGTCATTAATAAATCCTTGATCTGTTTGTATAGATAAGCTGTCTATTTTACCTCTATTATAATTAATGGTGTCTTGTCCAACAATTAAAGAAACTTCATTTTTTTTAGGTTTCCAAGACCAAGAGCGTTGAAAATGACTACTGTCTTTATCTACATTAAATGTAAAGTCAATTTGAGTTACTTTATCCCAATTGCTAAGCCCATGTGCATTTGCTATTTTATCAGCGGTAGTTAAGGTTGTAGTTTCTTTTGCTGTTTTTGTATCTGTTTTACACGAAAAACAAACCATTGTAATAAGTATAAGTAGTAATTTTTTCATCTTTTAATTTTTTGCAAATATAAGGAAGCGTTTCTGTTTAAAATAGAAATATTACATTAGTGGTATAATTAATTAACAATGAAAACAAATTACTTCGAAATAAATAAAGCTACTTGGAATACAAAAGTTAAGGTGCATGCTACAAGTGAATTTTATAACATGGATGCTTTTAAAAAAGGAGAAACCTCTTTGAAGTCATACGAATTAGATGCTTTAGGTGATGTAAATGGGAAATCACTTTTACATTTACAATGTCATTTTGGGCAGGACACATTAAGCTGGAGTAGGCTAGGAGCAAAGTGCCTAGGCGTGGATTTAAGTGATGCTGGTATCGTGTTAGCAAAGCAGCTAAATCAAGAGCTGGATTTAGATGCAAACTTTATATGTTGTAATGTGTTAGATACCTCTAAGTATGTAAAAGCAACTTTTGATATTGTTTATACAAGTTATGGTGTTATTGGCTGGTTGCCTGATTTGAAACCCTGGGGTCAAATGATTGCAGATCGTTTAAATGTTGGTGGTAGTTTTTATATGGTCGAGTTTCATCCAATAATTTGGATGTTTGATTATCTAAAAAGTAAGCCTGTAATAACTTATGGTTATATGCAAGACGATGCTATTTATGAAGAATACGAAGGGACATACGCTGATACAACTTCAAAAATGATTAGTAAAGAGTATGGTTGGAATCATGGTTTAAGCGAAGTAATAAATGCTTTGACTACTGCAGGATTACACATAGAATTTTTAAACGAACATAACGAAAGTCCGTATAATATTTTGCCAGATTTAGTCGAAACTGAATCTGGCAAATATGTTACAAAAGATAAATTGTATCCTTTAGTTTTTGAAATAAAAGCAACTAAACTTTAGTTTTTTATAATATATTTTGTGTCTACTTTTTTACCTTCTACATAAAATGAAAGTAAATACGAACCACTAGAATAGGTTGATAAATCTATTGATGACTGTCTATCGTTTATGTCTTTTGCTAATATCTCTTGACCAATTAAATTGTATAATTTAATATTGGAGATAGTAGTGTTAGACTTAAAATTGATAGTATTGTTAGCGGGGTTAGGGTAAACGCTAAACGCTAATTTATCAAATTCTGAAGTGCTTAAAGTACTTGTTGTGATTTCTATATTTTGTGTTGTAGAAAAATACTTTACAGGCGCATCCGTTAAAGATGTTGGTCCAAAAGAGTAGGTCACAACGTAGTTTCCATTATCTGAAGCTGCTAAGTCAATTTCTCCTGTTGTTTGATCTATAACTAATCCTGCGGTACTAGTATAAATTCCATTAGCTACACCTGTTGTTAACGTTGGAGTAGGGTCGCTATCCGTTGTGCTATCATACAAGGTGTTGTCGTAGTTAAACCCTGTAAAATCATCATAATGTGCAGTAACATAATCTACCAATACAGAGGCGTAGTCTTGAGCAAAATAAAATAATGTTGGACTTTTTGTATCAGTTCTGTTATAACTACCGCTACCCGCGTAAACAGATCCTAAATGGCGTACATCTCTGTTAACTTCTGTCATCATTCCGTCAACAGTTCCGCCACCACCGTTTAGTGTTCCTCCACCAGAAAGTGCAGTAGATGTGCTTGAATCTCCAGATCCATGACGTACATTACTGTAATAATCTCCTGAAAAGTATGCAGATCCATTTGGGGTTGTGTCATCACAACCTCCAGAATTGTAATTACTTGGTACAGCTCTATAGCCTACTGTTCTTCCGCACTGTTGGTAAGTACCACTACTTGTTGTATTGTAAAAATCACCACCCGTTATTTGAAAAAGTTGGCCTAAACTTTGGCTACCTCTAACTAATTGGTCTAATGTTAAGTTTTGTAGGTTATCGTTTTTTAAGTTTTCAATTGTAGAATATGCAATACTATTGCTTAATGTTCCATTATCTAAGGTAGAAGTTGATATGTTGTATCCAACATCAATTCTTTTTGGAGTATGACTTTGCCCATGTAAATCAATATAAAAGCCTTTTCCATAATCGGTCATGACTTGCATTGCAGCAGTGTCTATAAAATCATGATATGCATTAAAATAAGGCACAGTTGCAGCGTTGTTACACGTCGCAACAGACTCAATTCTATTTGGGTCTAATTTAGAACGACTTAAATTATTGATTATAATGTGAGGATATCCTCCCATTAGTGCATAACATTGTTTTTGTATTTCACGAATTAAGATGTCCGTGTTGTTGTCTTCCTCGTTAGTACCGCAACCTGATCTAGTAGGTAAATCGCTGGCAACTAGTTTTCCGCCATGTGGTGCAGATATTACTATTGGTAAATTACCAGGGATGTATTCGATGTATTGTTTGCTGTTATCTAAATATTGTGGCGTTTCAGGGACAGCGTCAGGTACAGTTTGGGCTAAAGCCGAAAGATTAAGTAATACAACAATACTAAAAAGTAAAGATTTCTTCATAGGTATAATAGTGAAATAGAGTTAGTCAGTAAATATAATTGGCTTGTAAGCTATATAAATTACTGACTAGCTATAGGTTTGTTTAATCGCTAAAATACAAAATTTGACCGATGAAGTGTTGGTTTTTAATGTTTATCTTTTAAAAGCTCAGGCATTTTAGCTTTAAATTTATTCAATCTAGGGATAGATACATTTTGAATATAAGGATTTTCTGGGTGCAGTTTTTCGTAATTTTGATGATAATCTTCACCTATCCAAAACTTTTGAAACGGGTATACTTCTGCAGCAACTGTAGCATTCAGTTTTTCGGCTAAAGCCTTTTTCTTCTGTGTTATTATTTTCTTTTGGTCGTCATTTTGAAAGAATAGTATAGAACGGTATTGACTTCCTCTGTCTGGACCTTGTCCATTGGCTTGAGTTGGGTTTTGAGATGCAAAATAAACATCTACTAATGTTTCAAAACTAACTATTTCAGGATTGTAAATTACTTCTACAGCTTCTGCATGACCTGTTCGTCCTGTATTGCTTTGCTCGTATGTTGGGTTTTTTGTAAAACCTCCAGCGTAACCGTTTATAACTTCATCTACTCCTTTTACACTTTCGTAAATAGCTTCTACGCACCAAAAACAGCCACTTGCAAAGTATGCTTTTGCCATACCGTCTTCTAAAGGTACGCTAACAGGTGTTGCTGTTTTTAGAGCTTCTTGCTTTGGATTAGTCTGTGCTTGATTGTTGCAGCTAAACAGTATTGTTAATATTAGTAATGGGATTAATTTTTTCATTTTATTTTTCTTTTTTCAATTAGACGTTTAAAATACTCAAACCTAAATTTTAAATGTGATAAATATTTCTTAATTGTTTTAAATTTAGGGTATAAAAAAAGCCTTTACATTGTAAAGGCTTTTTTTATATGTTAGGAAATGTTTACGATAATTTTGAAAACAATTTTTCCATTTTAATTTTTTGTTCATCAGCTAAAGCTGCATCAACAAGTATACGTCCACTATGCTCATCCGTAATAATTTTTTTACGTGCAGCAATTTCCATTTGTACTTGTGGTGGAATTGTAAAGTATGATCCTCCTGAAGCTCCTCTCTCGATTGGTACAACAGCTAAACCATTTTTTACGTTTACTCTAATGCGGTTATAAGCTTTTACTAAACGCGCTTCGATTTTTTTCTTGTAATCGTCAGCTTTTTCAATAAGTGCTTTTTCTTCTTTTTCAGTTTCTTTTAAGATAGCATCTAATTCACTCTTCTTATGTTTTAAGTGAGTTTCACGTTGCTTGTTATGCTCTTTTGTTTTAGCAATAACATCTTTTTTCTGATCTATTTGAGCTTTAAACTCTCTGATATGCTTTTCAGCTAATTCAATTTCTAACTCTTGAAATTCAACTTCTTTAGTTAAAGAGTTAAATTCTCTGTTATTTCTAACATTTTTTTGTTGCTCAGAGTATTTTTTAATTAAAGCTTTAGCTTCTTCAATTAAGTTTTTCTTAGAAGTAATATCTGCATCAACAGAACTTAAACTATCTTCTAATTTTTCTAATCTAGTTTTTAATCCTGCAACTTCGTCTTCTAAATCGCTAACCTCTAGAGGTAATTCTCCACGAACGTTTCTTATTTCGTCAATTCTAGAGTCTATTAATTGTAGATCGTATAACGCTCTTAAACGTTCTTCTACTGTTGCTTCTTTTGTCTTTGCCATATATTAAAAATACTTAACAGGATTGGTATTTGTGTTTGATAAAATAAATGCAAAATTAGGAATTTTTTTCGTAAGTATTGCTACTAAACCAGATTTTGTGTATTGTTCGCTTTCATAATGACCTATATCTGCTAATAAAATAGCGTTTTCGGCTTGAAAAAAGTCGTGATATTTTAAATCTGATGTTACAAAAGCATCCGCTCCTGCTGCTTTGGCTGCATTTATTGCGAAACTTCCTGATCCTCCAAGAACTGCAACTTTTTTTACTGGTCTATCGGATAATTTTGAGTGTCTTATTAGAGAAATGTCCATTTTTTCTTTCAAATAATGTAAAAACTCAGTTTCTGTTTGTGTTGTTTTTAGCTCTGCAATCATGCCCATACCGATATTTTGGTTGGTGTTTTCTATAGTTGTAACCTCGTACGCCACTTCGTCGTAGCTATGTGTTTCAAATAGTGCTTTTAATACAGATTTCTCGACGTGTTTAGCGTAAGTAATGTTTAGTTGCGTTTCGGCTTCGCTATGATTTTTACCAATAACTCCAATTACAGGATTCGCTTTTTCTGTGGCATTGTAAGTTCCAATACCATTGACATTAAAACTGCAATTTTTATAGTTACCAATTTGTCCTGCGCCAGCGTTAAATAATGCTGTTCTTAATGTTTCAGCTTCAGCAACGGGAACATAAGTTGTTAGTTTTTTTATAGTTTGCTTTTGCGGAATTAAAATACGTTGATTTATCAAGTTTAATTGATTACACATCATGGCGTTTACACCATTGTTATCATTATCCAAAGCAGTATGTATGGCATAAATAGCTATGTTATTTTTTATAGCCTTTAGAACGGTGCGTTCCACATAGTTTTTTCCTGTTAAGCTTTTTAGTCCTTTAAATATTATTGGATGAAAGCTTAAAATAAAGTTGCATTTTTTAGCAATAGCTTCATCTACAACCTCTTCTAAGGTATCCAAAGCGACAAGAACATTGGTTACTGTCGTGTTTTTATCGCCAACAAGAAGCCCTACATTGTCAAAATCTTCGGCATAGTTAAGTGGTGCTATTTCTTCAAGATGATTTATCAGGTCTTTAACTAACATACTTTTTTGTCTTTATTATTTAAAACAAATATAAAATATTTACTTTCGTTACTATTAATGTTGCTTGCATTTCATTTTTAAATTAAATGTAGCTGTTTTGTTTAATAGACTATACATTGTTTTAATGAAATTTTTACGTGTTATCTTAATACCCATTGTACCTATTTACTATGTTATAACTTGGTTTAGAAACCTAATGTTTGACAAAGGATATAAGGCGTCTAAAAGCTACGATTTTCCTATTATTTGTGTTGGTAATTTAAGTACTGGAGGTACAGGAAAAACACCTATGGTGGAGTATTTAATCCGCTTGTTAAAGGATAATACTAAGTTAGCAACGCTTAGCAGAGGATATGGTAGATCAAGTAAAGGCTTTGTATTAGGTAACGAGACGTCTGATGCTTTAAGTTTAGGGGACGAACCGTTTCAGTTTTACAACAAATTTAATAAAGATATTTTGGTGGCTGTTGATAGTAATAGGCAAGAAGGGATTGCTAAATTATTAGAGCAAAAGCCCATGCCTGATGTTGTTATTTTGGATGATGCTTTTCAGCATAGAAAAGTACAAGCAGGATTTAATGTGTTATTATCTACTTATGACAATTTATATACCGATGATTTTGTTTTACCAACGGGTAATTTAAGAGAGCCTAAAAGTGGGGCTAAACGCGCTAATATAATTGTTGTTACTAAATGTCCTAGCGATTTAAGTGATCAGATTAAACAAAATATTATATCTAAAATTAAACCTCTAAAACATCAAGAGGTGTTTTTTAGTGTAATTAGATATAGTGCCGATGTAATTTTAGGGGATAAAAAACCTGTTAGTCTAAAACAATTACCTGCATTTAAATTAGTTACTGGTATTGCTAATGCAACGCCATTAGTAGATTATTTAAATACCATTGGTTCAGAATTTGAACATATAGCTTTTAAAGACCATCATAGTTTTAGTCGTGGTGAAATTGATGAGATGTCTAAATATGCCTGTATTGTTACAACGGAAAAAGATTATATGCGCTTAAAAAGCGAGCCATCTTTACAAGGTAAGTTGTATTATCTACCAATAGAAGTTCAAATTGATAGACCAGAGCAGTTTAATAAGCTAATTAAAGACTTTGCAATTAATAACTAGGAAACCCTAAGCTTACTCTTTTTCAGTTAGCATTAATGCGTTAAATAGCTTCTTCTCAAATTCTTCTTGCTTAAATGGTTTTGGAATGATATCCGTGAAACCGGCTTCGTCAAATTCTTGCATTTTATCTTCTATAGTTACAGCGGTAAGTGCAAAAATTGTAAGCTCTTTATCAAACGATCTAATGATTTTAGTGGCTTCCATACCACTAATCCCTGGCATATGAATATCCATTAAGACAACATCATATTTTGTTGTTTTAACTTGTTCTACAGCGTCTTCACCATTATCCACAACATCACAATATAGTTTCATTTTATTAAGGATCTTTTTTGTAATCATTTGATTAATCTTATTATCCTCAACAACTAATATTTTAATATTACTTAGTTCAATTTCATCAACTTCATTAAAGTAATTGGCTTTCTTTTCAACAATAACCTCATTACTCTTTTTCATAGGTATTTCAAAGAAGAAGGTTGTTCCTTTTCCTAACTCACTCTTCATATAAATCTTTCCTTTTAAAATATCTATTAATCCTTTTACAATAGAAAGACCAAGACCTGTACCACCATATTTTCTGTTAATTTGGATAGATCCTTGAGAAAAACTTTCAAACATATTTTGTTGTTTTTCTTCACTTATCCCAATACCATTATCTTCGACTTCATATCTAACTTCATAGTTATTGTCGTTTTGACTCTGCTTGATAATTCTAATCCAAATGTCTCCATCTTTGGTGAATTTAATAGAGTTTCCGATTAAGTTAATTAGTATTTGTGAGATTTTTAATTGGTCTGCATTAAAATTAGTTGGAAGCTCTCTATCGTATTCTAAGTGTAATTTTATATTGTTGTCTAAAGCCGAATTGTTTAATGCTGAAATAACATTTTCTGCTTTCTTTTTTAAGTTGAACACTTCTGGTTCTATATCAACTTTATTAGCTTCAATTTTGTTAATCTGAAGGATGTCATTAATAAACGTCAATAAATAATCTCCTGAGAATTTTAACGATTTTAAGTGTTGTATTTGAGCAGGTTTCGGGTCTTCTTCCAATAGCATATTGGTTAATCCTGTTACGGCATATAAAGGCGTTCTAAGCTCGTGCGTTACTGTAGATAAGAAGTTAGCTTTGGTTTTTGTTGCTAATTCAGCTTTTTCCATTGCTATTGTTAATTCTGCATTTTTCTTGTGCAAAATGTTATTAGATTTTAATCTAATATTATTGTTTTTATATAGTGATAATGTCAGTAATGATAAAATAGTAATTAATGCAATACTTAAAATTGTAGTCAGTTTTTCTAACCATGTAGAACTCGCTTCTTTTTCTAAATCTGCTTCTTTTTCTAATTGGTATTCTATTGGGTTATTGTAAAGCTTGTCTAATCTTTTTTCTGGCGAAAGATAGCTGCGTTTTACTGCTAAGATAGAGTCGTTAAGGACTAAGTGTTTTTGTAAATAAGAATTAGCTTGTTTGTAGTCTTCTTTTTTAGTGTATAAATCACTTAAAACTTTATATGCATTATTAACAATACCTCTGTGTTTTTCTTTTATAGCTAATGTTAGTCCTTGATTTATTGTGTTTTCAGCGTCCGTTAAGTCTCCTAACTCAGCTTTTGTTTTACCAAGATTAAGATAAATGCTACTTAGTATTTTATTGTTTTGGTAACGTTTTGCTAAGCTTATAGCTTCTTCATATTGCTCTATAGCATTATCAAATTGCTTTAGATTGTAGTAAGCGTCACCTTTGTACATTTTGGTTTCTGCTATATAATCATATAGATTTTCTTGTTCAAAAGCACCTTGAGCAGAATTGTAATAATCTAAAGCTCTACTATATTCATTACGACTCATAAAAACATTACCTATTGTTTTATAAGTTTCGGCTATGTTAAGGTTGTCTTCAGCAAAGCGTTGTTTTTCTACAGCTTTAAATAGTGTTTTTAAAGCTTCAACAGGCTCTTCTGATATAAATTGAATTTTACCTATTTTAGAATAGATTAATCCAATGCTCCTGTGGTCTTTTATTTGATAGGCTAGGTCAAGCGCTTGATCTAAGTCGCTTTGAGCTTTGTAGAATTCGTTATTGTCTATGTTTTTTTGAGCAATACTAATGTTGTAATTAATAGTGCTTTGTATAACCTCTTCTTCTTTTTGGGTAATATCTTGTGCTTGCAGATTTAGTCCTGCAAAAAAGAAGATAATGAAAGCGAAAGTTTTAATTATTTGGGACTTCATTTATTTCATTTATGAAAACAAATATAAATATTTATCCGACAAAAGTTATTTTTTTGCCGACAAATTGAATATCAAGTCTATAATTCGACTAGAATATCCTGTTTCGTTATCGTACCAACCAATTATCTTGACCATATTGCCAATAACAGAAGTCATTTGCGAATCAAAAATACATGAGTGCGGATTTCCTACAATGTCAATAGATACAATGGGATCTTCAGTATATTCTAATATGCCTTTATATTTTTGTTCCGAAGCCTTTTTAAAAGCATCATTTATCATAGGTATAGTAACCGCTTTTTTGACATTAAAAGTAATGTCTGTAAGTGATCCGTTAGCAACAGGTACTCTAATTCCGCAACCACCAATTACATCTGATAGTTCTGGGAATATTTTAGTTAATGCCTTTGCTGCACCAGTTGTTGTAGGTACAATACTTTGTCCTGCAGCTCTGGCACGTCTTAAATCGCGGTGCGGTTGATCATGTAAGCTTTGGTCTGTGGTGTAAGAGTGTATTGTTGTTATGTAAGCTTGGTTAATGCCGCAAAGTTCATTAATGACATCAATCATTGGTGCGGCATTGTTTGTGGTACATGACGCATTGGATATTATAGTTTCCGTACCGTCCAATTCTGTTTGATTTACACCTAACACAATTGTTTTTATGTCATCTTCCGTTGCCGGAACACTTAGGATAACACGTTTTGCACCATTATTAATATGATGTTGTAAATCTGCAGTGGTTTTAAATTTTCCAGTAGACTCTATAACAAAATCAGGAGCAAAAGGTGCCCAATTAATATGTTCAGGATGTTTTTGATTTAAAAGCGGAACGCTAAAACCGTCAACAACTATATCTGTTTCTGTTGATTTAATTACAGCAGGAAATACACCATGAATACTGTCGTATTTTAGTAAATGGCTAAGTGTTTTAGCATCAGCTAAATCATTAATAGCAACAATTTTAATGTTTTTGTTATTATGAAGTAATCTAAAAACACGTCGTCCTATGCGTCCAAAACCATTAATGGCAACAGTAATCATATTAATTAATGTGTTTTTGAGCTTTGTAAGAAGAGCGCACTAAAGCACTACTTTCGACATGTCTAAATCCTAATTTTAGACCAATTTCTTCATATTCTTTAAACTCATCAGGTAGGATAAAACGCTTCACTGGTAAGTGTTTTTTACTTGGTTGTAAGTATTGTCCAATAGTAACAACATCTACATCGTTATCACGCAAGTCATGTAATGTTTGTATCACTTCTTCGCGCTCTTCTCCAAGACCTAGCATTATACCAGATTTTGTTCTACGTTGTCCTTGTTGTTTTAAGTATTTTAAAACACCTAAACTTTTTTCGTATTTAGCTTGTATACGGACTTCTCTTGTTAGTCTTTTTACAGTTTCGATATTGTGAGAAACAACTTCTGGAGCTACATCAATAATTCTATCAATATGCATCTCTACACCTTGAAAATCCGGAATTAGAGTTTCAAGTGTTGTTTCAGGGTTCATTCTTCGGACAGCCTTTACAGTTTCTGCCCACATAATACTTCCCATATCTTTTAAATCATCTCTATCCACACTTGTTAAAACAGCGTGTTTAATACCCATGATTTTTATAGATCGTGCTACTTTTTCTGGCTCGTCCCAATCCACATCTTCTGGACGTCCTGTTTTAACACCGCAAAAGCCACAAGATCGTGTGCATACATTACCTAAAATCATAAATGTAGCAGTCCCTTCTCCCCAACATTCTCCCATGTTTGGACAGCTTCCTGACGCACAAATTGTATTTAGGTTGTATTTATCTACTAGACCTCTTAATTCCGTGTATTTTTTACCCGTAGGTAATTTTACGCGTAACCATTTTGGTTTAGGTTGTCTTTTTGGTAAAATATTAGATGCAGTTTCTGTGTTCATAATTGCAGTTTTCTATACGCAAAGATACGAAGTATTTTGTTTAAAATTTAAGTAGAAGTCTTAAAGTCAATACGCGTTAGACTTACTTTTTTTGAATAATTTCTGCTAACAATTTTTTAGCACGAAGTAATTTAACTTTAATATTATTTATAGGTTCTTTTAATTCTTCCGAAATTTCTTTATAACTTAATTCTTGAAAGTATCTAAGATTTATAACTGCTTGATAATGCGGTTTTAATTTTTTAATATCGCGTAATAATTTGGCTAAGTTTTGTTCTGTAATAAGTTTGTCTTCAACAGATGGAGACTCATCTGCCACTAAATAAACTTCGTTTTCTTCTGTTTGAGACAGGGCTTGTTTAATACTGTTTTTTTCCTTTCTTATAATATCAATGTGAATATTTTTAGAAATAGTAATCAACCAAGTGTTAAAAGCGTAGGTATTGTCGTAAGATTCAATTTTATCAAAAGCTTTAGAGAACGTTTGAATGGTGATGTCTTCTGCATCATTTTCATTCTGAATACGTTTTAACTGAAACCCGTAAACTTTATCCCAATAATTATGTAGTAGATAGTTAAACGCTTTTTGGTCGTTTTTTTTAGCTCTTATTATTGCTTCGTCTATTTCCAATAATTTGGTTTTGATATTTTGTTAGTTATAAAGATACTAAATTGAAGTATAATCAGGGTTATTTCTAAAAAAGGTAATAGTAGAATTGTGTCTAATTCGTTTAGTTTTTTTGCTGAAAATCCTAAGGATAAATATTGCGTTATAAATCTAATTATAATAAGTCCTGCTACAAAAGGCCATAAGTAAGTTGTAATGGCTAACGAAATTCCTAATGTCCAAAATAAAATCTGCGTTATATAAAAAAGTGCTAATAAAAATTGATGCTTAACTTTATAGTGTTTGGCAGTAGATACGTGTCTTCGTTTCTGCTTAAACCAATCTTTTAAACTCATTTTAGGAATAGACGTTGTAAAACTTTCCCGGGTTGTACTTATACTTGTGTTTTTAGAGTTAGCAACTTCATTTATAAATAAATCGTCATCACCAGATCTAATTTTCATATGTTTAATAAATCCGTTAGATTTAAAAAACTCGTCGCGGTGATACGCTAAGTTTCTTCCAACACCCATGTATGGAATTCCAATTTTGGCAAACGAAAAATACTGTGTTGCTGTTATTAGGGTTTCAAATCGGATGATTTTATTTAATAAAGAGTTTTTAATTTTATTATAGGCACCATAACCTAAGACAATTGTGCTTTGATCTGAGAAGTTTGCACTCATCTGTGTTATCCATTTATTGGATAACGGTTTGCAATCTGCATCTGTGAATAATAAGTGGTCGTATTTAGCAGCTTTAATACCCAGAGACAGGGCGTATTTTTTATTTCCCCAGAAAGCTTCTATATTTTTAACATTGACAATCTTTATGTTATCGTGTCTAGATTTAAAATCTTCAAAAATATCAAGCGTATCGTCATGTGACGAGTCGTTAATTAATACAATTTCAAAAACAGGATAATCTTGCTCTAAAATAGTAGGGAGAAAATTTTTAATGTTTTCAGCTTCGTTTTTAGCGCAAATAATGACGGAAACAGGAGTGCTTTTGACAGGTTTAGAATCGCTTTTAGAAAAAGCAAAACTACCAAAAAGTACGGCGTAATATAATACTTGAATAACCACTACAGTTACAAAACTGTAGAATAACACCTCAAGTATTAGCATGCTTTATGAGTGTTGAGTGTCGGTACAATTCTCAAATTGATCTGGAGTTTTTCCGCAAAACCCACAAGATTCTCCTTCTGTATTTAACATAGGATTTTGACTTGCACAAGTACCTGCAAATTTACCGTCTTTTTTAGCCCAAATTTTAATTGCAATTCCTGCAAAACCTAAACCTAATAGGCCTATAGTAAGTAATAAAAGTTTCAAAATAGTTGCTTTTTTAGAGGTACAAAGATACGGTTTTTTAGAAAAACAAGATCACTTTTAACGTTTCAATAGTCTTTGTCACATTATTTTGAACATTAAAATCAGTTTTTTAACGAAAATCTCATTTAGATGGATGTAAAGTGTCTGAATTCTTATTTTTTTTATAATTTACTGCTCTAACTTTTTAACAATTTAAATTATGAAAAAATTATTTGCAGAATTTTTTGGAACCTTTTGGTTGGTCTTTGGAGGATGTGGTAGTGCTATTTTTGCTGCTGGCTTTCCTGAATTAGGTATTGGGTTTGTAGGTGTGGCTTTGGCGTTTGGTTTAACAGTTTTAACCATGGCTTATGCTGTTGGTCATGTTTCTGGAGCGCATTTTAACCCTGCAGTATCCATAGGTCTTTGGGCTGGAGGAAAGTTTCCTGCTAAAGAATTACCAGGTTATATAATTGCTCAATTAGTTGGTGCAATAGTGGCAGCAGTTGCATTGATGTATATTGTATCTGGTAAAGCTGGTTTTACAGATGTGGGTGGTTTTGCAGCTAATGGTTATGGAGATTTGTCCCCAGACGGGTATTCTATGATGTCTGCTTTGGTTACAGAGTTTTTATTAACCATGTTTTTTCTTTTAATTATATTGGGTAGTACATATCCTAAAGCGCCTAAAGGTTTTGCAGGTATTGCAATTGGATTAGCGTTAACATTAATACATTTAATTAGTATTCCAATTACAAATACATCTGTTAATCCTGCTAGATCTACAAGTCAAGCATTATTTGCAGAAGGTGGAGATTACCTTGGACAACTATGGTTGTTTTGGTTAGCTCCAATTGCAGGAGCAATTGTTGCGGGATTGATACACAAAGCCTTTTTTAGTAAAGACTAACTTATATTAGTTTAAACAAAAAAGCCTCACTTAATAAGTGAGGCTTTTTTTATGCTGTTATGCGTTGTCTTTAATCGTTAAGCTTTAAAGATATTTCGGCAACGGGCGTGTCGTTTGATCTTACCTGACTACCGCCTTTAGGTTCTATAGAGATACTTAGACCTAAAGCATCTTCCGTATAAGGGATTTCTTGAAGACGTCTGTCAGCTTGGCTTAAAACACCTAAGTTAACCATCTTATCCTGTAGTTCTGCCCAAATTTGATATACTTTATTGTCTGGTAATTGAGGTAATGATACTACATCAATCATTGATTTTTTTTCTTCAGGATTAATGTAAGCTACTGTTTTTAAATTTTTAGCTCTTGTATTTCCTTTTAAGATATATTTTTCTGTTTCAGGATTGTTTAATTGCTTAAACTGCTCTAATAATTGTGTTAATGTGCTGTTGTTGTTTGCAATGTCACTTCTTAGATCAAATATTTCGTCTGCAATTGTCTGATTTTCGCTTGATAATTGCTTGTTTTGGTTATAAAGATACACAGAGCTTACACCTAGCATTAGAGCTGTAAGACTAGCAGCAATAGCTAGACTGTACCATTTTCTTGTGCGTTTAGGTTTTAATGCAATTACGGGCTTGTCATCTAATGCATCTAACACATTACTTAAAACTAACTTAGGTGCTTTAACGGCATTTAATTGCGAGCTAAATTCTAATTTATCCTGTAGTGTATTGTATGCTTTTTTTACTTCTGGAAATTCAGAAATATAATGCTCAACCTCTAAGGTTTCAGAAGCATTAGTTTGACCTATTAAATACTTGTTTAATAAGTCAGAGTTTAAAAATGTAATTATTTTGTCATTCATCACTTTACAATTAAGGGTTGTAAATTTTCTTCAATTCACGTAACGCAATTTTTAATCTTGATTTTATAGTACCTAAAGGTATTTCCAATTCTTCGCTCGCTTCTTGTTGCGTCATTCCTTCAAAAAAGAGCGCGTTAACAACAACCTGATACTTTAAATCTAGAGTGTTTAAATGCTTTTTAATATCTAAAACATCCTCGTTTAAACTATTAGTTGTCAGTTTATATACGTTGGAATCTTCTATTTGGACTTCTTTTTTAGATTTATTATTTACGGATCTAATTTTATCTATTGCAGAGTTGTAAGCAATACGATATAACCAAGTAAATAATTTAGCTTTATCAGGATTGTAGCTTTTTCCTTTTTTCCAAACCTTTATAAGTGTTTCTTGAAGTACGTCTTGTGCTAAATCGTCATCAGAGATTACTTTCTTAATAACACCAAATAGGGCATCAGCATAGTTTTCATACAACAAGTTTATGGCTTGTTTATCACCATTTTTAAGGTGAGCTATAATATGTTCTTCTAATGAAAAATTCAAGCTTAGTAATTAAGGGTTGTTAGTTTAATTATTTTGAATTGAAGGTGTTGTGTGTCATTAAAAAATATTGACTTCGGCTTCAATAGAAATATTAAAGATACGATAAATAGTATTTTGTATCAATTTTGAGAGCTTTAATATGTCATCTCCTTTAGCATCACTATAGTTAACTAAGACTAACGCTTGTTTTTTATGAACCCCATAATTGCCAAATGTTTTGCCTTTAAAGCCCGCAGTTTCGATTAACCAACCGGCAGGAACTTTAACTTCTGTATCAGAAATTATATAATGCGGTGCATTTGGAAAGTTTTCTTGAAGTTTAGAAAAAGCAGTGTTTGAAATGACTGGATTTTTAAAAAAACTACCAGAATTACCAATCTCTTTAGGGTTAGGTAGTTTGCTTTCGCGAATAGCAATAACAGCATTAGACACTTCTTGTATTGTAGGCTGCGTAATATTGTTTTGTTCTAATTGGGCTGTGATAGCGCCATAATTAGTATGTAAAGTGTGGTTTTTAACACTAAGTTTAAAAACCACACTTGTTATAATATAGTGTCCTTTTGCTTCTTGTTTAAAAATAGAGTTACGGTATCCAAATTTACAGTCTGCATTACTAAATTCTTCTAACTCTAAAGTTTTTAGATTTAGTGCGGAGCAAGCGTAAAAGTTGTCTTTTAACTCAATACCATAAGCGCCTATATTTTGTATAGGACTTGTGCCAACATTACCTGGGATTAAGGATAGGTTTTCTAATCCTCCAAAATCTTGATTTAAAGTCCATAATACAAACTCGTGCCAGTTTTCGCCAGCTTGAGATTCGATAAAAACTTCAGTCTCTGTTTTTGAGATAATAGTTTTACCTTTTAGATCTAGATGTATTACAAGCTTATCCACATCTTTGGTTAGTAGCATATTGCTACCACCACCAAGGATAAAGGTGTCTTCAATTTTGTTAGTAGAAAATACAGCTTTTAAATCGGCTATGTTTTTAACGGAGACAAATTGCTTTGCATTAACATCAATACCAAAAGTATTGTATGGTTTTAGAGATATGTTGTTTAAAATTTGCACTAATCTTTGTATACTTTAAGAGCTTCTTTTAAAATATTTACTGCTTTTTTTAAGCTTTCAGTATTTAACACATAAGCAATTCTGATTTGATTTAAACCTACGCCTGGCGTACTATAAAAACCTGCAGCAGGAGCAACCATAACAGTTTCGCCATCTACATCAAAATCTTCTAAAAGCCATTGCGCAAAAACATCACTATTTTTTACAGGCAATTGTGCTATACAGTAAAAAGCTCCTTTAGGATTAGCAACTTGCACACCTTCAATCTTATTTAATTCTTCAATTAAAACGTTTCTTCTTTCTACATATTCTTCAATAACATCATCAAAATAACTTTGTGGTGTTTCTAAAGCGGCTTCACTAGCAATTTGTGCTAATGTAGGAGGACTTAAACGTGCTTGTGCAAATTTTAAAGCAGTTGCAATTACGTCTTTGTTTTTAGAGACTAAACATCCAATACGTGCGCCACACATACTGTAACGTTTAGAAACAGAATCTATCACAATAGCATTGTCTTCTAATCCATCAACTTGCAAGATAGAGTAGTGCGTTGCACCATCATAAGCAAACTCACGGTAAACCTCGTCAGCAATTAAAAATAAATCATGTTTTTTAACAATTGCAGCTAGTTTTTCTATTTCCTCTTTAGAGTATAAATAACCTGTAGGGTTACCTGGGTTACAAATTAAGATAGCTTTAGTCTTAGGTGTAATTAATTTTTCAAACTCTTCAATTGGAGGTAAAGCAAAATTGTCTTCAATTTTAGAAATTACAGGAACAACCTTTACGCCAGAAGCAGTAGAAAATCCATTGTAGTTAGCATAAAATGGTTCTGGTATAATAACCTCGTCATCTACATCCATAATACTTCCAAAAGCAAAAAGCAAGGCTTCACTACCACCAGTAGTTACAATAATGTCATCGTGTTTTACGTGGATGTCATTATTTTTGTAGTAGTTGGCTATTTTTGTACGGTATTGTTCTGATCCTTCAGATCTTGAGTAAGACAACACCTCTATATCAGCATCTTTTACAGCTTGCATTGCTATAGTTGGTGTTTTAATATCTGGTTGGCCTATGTTTAGGTAGTAGATACTTTTACCGGCTTTTGCAGCTTTTTCTGCAAATGGCACTAATTTTCTTATTGGTGACTGTGGCATGGATAGCCCTTTGTTAGAAATCTTTGGCATTACAAATTATTTAGATTACAAATTTGCGAAAATAATTGATAAGTTTCCTAATAAAAAAGGTCTTTTAAAAAAGCTATATTGTTAAACTTTTTTTAACCTGGAAAAACAATTAGTTAATTGTAAAACAATAACAAAAAAAAGCCGAAACATTATGTTTCGGCTTTTTTGTATAAATGTTAATAAAGATTATTTCTCCATTACGCTTTTTCCTTTTTTCTCTAAAACACTTGTTTTAGATGGGTCAATAACTTCCCCTTTTATTTTAAGAGATACTGTTGGCGTTTCAGCATTAGATAAAACAGTTATCGTTTTTCTAATTGGCATAACTCTTTGTGTATCGTATTTTACTTCAATTTCTCCAGTTTGTCCTGGCATTACTGGTGCTTCTGGTTTTTTAGGCACAGTACAACCACAGCTAGAACTAACTTTAGATACTATTAAAGGCGCATCTCCAGTATTAGTAAATTCAAAAGTTCTAATTCCGTTATCACCTTTGTTAATTGTTCCGTAGTCAATAGTAGTGTCCTTAAACTCTATTTTGGCCATTTTTTCTTGAGCATTCATCGATAAACTAATCAGTCCGATAAATAATATTGTAAATAATTTTTTCATTGTATTTTGATTTTATTGGTTTGTAAATCTAATTACTTTTTATTCCTTTTGCAAAGTTATTAGATGTAATGCATACTTGCAAATACTTATAACATATTTAACTATACATTATTCATCGTTATAATTTCACAAAAACAGAAATATAAGTACTTTTGTAATCTATATTTCAAAAACTATTCCAAAGTATGCAAATTCCATCAAAATATAATGCTATTCAAGCAGAAAACAAATGGTATGACTACTGGATGAAGAATAATTATTTTCATTCTACGCCAGATGACAGAGAACCATATACCATTGTAATCCCTCCACCAAACGTAACAGGAGTCTTGCATATGGGACATATGCTTAACAATACTATTCAGGATGTTTTGATACGTCGTGCACGTCTGCAAGGTAAAAATGCATGTTGGGTACCTGGTACAGATCACGCATCAATTGCTACTGAAGCTAAAGTTGTTGCCAAATTAAAAGAGCAAGGTATTGACAAAAATGACCTGACAAGGGACGAGTTTTTGGCACATGCTTGGGAATGGACAGAAGAATATGGAGGCGTAATCCTTGAACAACTTAAAAAATTAGGATGTTCTTGTGATTGGGAACGCACAAAATTTACAATGGACGACGACATGTCTGAAGCTGTAATTAAAGTATTTGTGGACCTACATGACAAAGGATTAATATATAGAGGTTACCGCATGGTAAACTGGGATCCGGAAGCAAAGACAACGTTGTCTGATGAGGAGGTTATCCATGAAGAGCGTCAAGGAAACTTATACTACATAAATTATAAAATTGAAGGAAGTGACGATACATTAACTATCGCTACAACACGTCCTGAAACAATATTTGGAGATACAGCAATTTGTATTAATCCAGAAGACGAAAGGTTTGCACACTTACGTGGAAAAAAAGCCATTGTGCCAATTTCTAATCGTGTTATTCCTATAATCGAAGATGACTATGTTGATATCGAATTTGGAACAGGGTGTTTAAAAGTAACGCCTGCTCATGACGAAAACGATAAGAATCTTGGAGACAAACACAAATTAGAAGTTATTGATATCTTTCATGAAGATGCCACATTAAATAGCTTTGGATTACAATTTGAAGGTCAAGATCGTTTTGTTGCTAGAAAAAATGTAGCAAAAGAATTAGAAACAATTGGTGTTTTAGTGAAGACTGAAACGCACATGAATAAAGTCGGGACCTCAGAACGTACAAAAGCAGTTATAGAGCCAAGATTAAGTGACCAATGGTTCTTAAAAATGGAAGAGTTGGTAAAGCCAGCAATTGAAGCCGTTTTAGGAGAAGATGCTGAGATTAAATTATTTCCGAAGAAATTTGAAAACACATACCGTCACTGGTTAGAAAATATTCGTGATTGGAATATCTCACGTCAATTACTTTGGGGACAACAAATTCCTGCTTATTTCTATGGCGATGGAAAAGAAGATTTTGTAGTTGCAGAAACATTAGAAGACGCTGTTTTAAAAGCACAAAAGGTAACAGGAAGAGCAGATTTAAAGGCAACAGATTTAAAGCAAGATACAGATGCTTTAGATACATGGTTTAGCTCTTGGTTATGGCCAATGTCTGTTTTTGATGGTATCCGTAATCCAGAAAACGAAGAAATTAAATATTACTATCCTACTAACGATTTAGTTACCGGTCCAGATATTTTATTCTTTTGGGTAGCGCGTATGATAATTGCAGGTTATGAGTATAAAGACCAAAAGCCATTTAACAATGTATACTTAACAGGTCTAGTACGTGATAAACAACGTCGTAAGATGAGTAAGTCTCTTGGGAACTCACCAGACGCTTTAAAATTAATTGAAGAGTATAGTGCAGATGGTGTTAGAGTTGGGTTACTATTAAGTAGCGCAGCAGGAAACGATTTAATGTTTGATGAGACTTTATGCCAACAAGGTAAAGGTTTTGGTAATAAAGTATGGAACGCCTTTAACTTAACTAATCTATGGGAGGTTAATGATACAATAGCGCAACCCGACTCAAGTAAAATTGCTTTAGATTGGTACGAAGCTAAATTTAGCGAAGTCCTTTTAGAGATTGAAGATCATTTTAGTAAATACCGTTTAAGCGATGCTTTAATGTCTATTTACAAACTGATTTATGACGATTTCTGTGGATGGTTGTTAGAGATTGTAAAACCGGCATATCAACAACCCATTGATGCTGCAACGTATAATAAAGTGATGGCTATTTTTGAGGAAAACTTAAAAATATTACATCCATTTATGCCTTTCTTAACGGAAGAAATTTGGCAATATATTGCTGAAAGGACTCCAGAGGAAGCATTAATAGTTTCAAAATGGCCGGTAGCTAAACCTGTAAATAAAGAATTGATTTCTCAGTTCGAATTTGCTTCGGAAGTTATTTCTGGAATAAGAACGGTAAGAAAAGAAAAGAATATTGCTTTTAAAGATGCTATTGGTTTTTCTGTAATAAATAATGAAAATTCAAATACAGCGTTTGACACCGTTATTGCTAAATTAGGAAATCTAGAGGCTATCCAGTACGTTAAAGAACCTGTAGAGGGTGCATTAACTTTTAGAGTAAAATCTAACGAGTACTTTATACCAATGGATGGTGCAATAGATGTAGAGGCTGAAATTGTAAAGTTAACAGAAGAGTTAAACTATACTGAAGGTTTTCTTAAATCAGTACAAAAGAAGCTGTCTAACGAGCGCTTTGTTGCTGGAGCTCCAGAACAAGTTGTCGCTTCTGAGAAGAAGAAAGAAGCAGATGCTTTAGCGAAGATCGAAACTTTAAAATCTAGTTTAGCTAGTTTGAAGTAGTTAAAATAGACTAAGCGTAGTCGATATGCTTTATAAAATTAAAAAGCCTTTCCAATTGGAAAGGCTTTTTTGTTATTCAGGTCATTGGTTAATTGCTATTGATTATTTCCCTTAAATAACTAACTACATATTAGTTACCTAATCATTAAAAATGTTACCCTTTTTTTTAATTTTTTTAAATTAAACTTCATAAAGAGTTGTAGATTAGTGACTTGTATTTTTATTTTTAAGCATATAACATGTTAGTTATAACATATTTTGTTGTTTTAATCTAATAAATTTATAATCTCATTACAAATCAATTCTGATAATTCATTTTTATCTAAATGGCATTCTTCTACTAGTTTAGAAGTCGCACATTCAGTATTTATAACGTTTACGCTTTTTTTAAGCGTATCATTTTGAGTATTTATACCTGAAATTGTAATATATAGTAGAAAAACAAATGCCATTTTTTGTGTTAATTTAAAAAGCCTTTCCGTTAGGAAAGGCTTTTATGGTTATTGGTTGATTTTGACTAGTCCCCTTAATAAATAACTAACTACATATTAGTTACCTAATCATTAAAAATGTTACCCAGGTTTTTGTTTTTTTTAATTTGAATTAATTTTCTGACCTTCTTTTTGTTTTTTTGTAGATGAATGCCACAAATAATATAATAGGTATTACTATAAATAAGTAGTTAGTCTTATTTCTTGTAATTGCAGAATCATCACCAATTAATATTAAGGAAGACCAATAGTAAGGAGATGCTTCGCTTAGTTGGTGTGTTTTTAAATAATCTAGTTTGGCTTGTCTTAAAGCGGCACTTTTTGATTTACCCTTTTTTATGTATTTATAAAAAGATAATGTTATTTCTGCGTTTGATTTATCATTAACATTCCAAAGGGAAGAAATAACGCTTTTGGCACCTGAATAGAAAAATCCACGTGCTAAACTAAACACGCCTTCCCCGTTATTCAGTTCTCCCATAGAACTATTACAAGCATTCAGAACTACTAATTCGGCTTGATTTTTTGTCGTGTATAATTCGTTTAAATATAGTTTTTGGTTTTTAAATGCAATCCAAGGTGAAATTGAATCACTAGCATTTGCATGCGTTGATAAATGAATAATTTTATATTTATTCATTTCGGATAAAAAAGCTTGTTTTGTTGCGTTATTGTTTAGAAAATTCTTCCCATTTATTATTCTTTCTGTAGCCTTAATTTCGTTTTTGCTTTCTGGTAAGTTTTGTAAATTATCGTAATTAAAAATAGTTGGAGCAAAACCTAAAAAATCTTTTTTCGCACTTCTTTCAAGACGATTGTTTTCGGTAAGAAAAGATAGTGAATAAGCATAGCTTATTTCGTGACTTTTTATTAAAAAACTATCAGCATTTAAATCTGTGATTAAGGCTTCAAATGGTATTTTAGATAAGTCACTGTCAGGAATTATTATTAGTTTTTCGTGTTTGTTTATTAACGTTTTAATTGATTGGGTTGGGAATAGTTTGTCGTAAAGTTTAAAAGCGTTTAGTTTAAATTGTTTAAGTTCTTCTTTGTTGCTAAATGGTTTAGAAATAGATTTTTGAAATTGTTTTACCAGTTGATTAAAAGTAGTCAGGTTATTTATTTTGAAAATTTCAGAAGAATGCTTTGTAATAGCTAGCCCATAAAGTGCATCAAATTGATTTTCTGTTTTATCCCATATAAAAGTTATATATAATGTGCTGTCCGTAATTTGGTTTTGAATTTCATTTAACGTAAGGACTTTAGAGATTTTTTGGTAATTATCATATTCTGGGAAATTAAATTGAAGCGAGTCTTTTAGTTTTTTTAACTGTTCTTTCTTGTTTACTAGTAGTAACCTGATACTGTCATTAGCTTTATTTTTTATTAGTCTCTTTAAAGCATAGCTTTCTTTTTTAATATTATTTTCTGTATCTAATATTATTTTAGGAAGACTTAGGTTGTTTTGAATTCTTATTCTTGTAGCATTATTTAATAAAAGTAAAGCTTTGTTTTTTTCAGTATAGTAAAATGCTTTTGTAGTATTGTTGGTTAGGTGTGATAAGTGCGCTCCTAAATAGTAAAAATAGGAGGCTTCTTGTCTCCAATGTATTTGAGAGTCTTCATCTTTTATTTCTGTAAAAATATCATCTAAAATAAGGTCTGATAACTCAAGTGTTTCGGAAGCGTGATTTAAATGTTTTTTGTCTTTTGTATGAATGAAATATTTTATCCAAGCATAATATTTTTCGTATAAAATAGATAGTAATTTCTTTTTATTTTCGTTGCTAATTTTATCTATATGCGGTAGTTGTTTTGGTGTTTTTAAATTGGTGTTTAATAATTCGTCTATGGCTTTATTATGATAAATTAGTGCGCTTTCTGGGTTATCCTGAAGATAGCTATTGATTCCAAGAAGTTTGTAAAGGACACTAAAATGTGTTGTGATATTAATGTCTAGAGCTCTTTGGTAATATTTTTTTGAAAGTTCTAATTCTTGTTGTGTTGATGTTACACCGTTAGAACTTAACATACCTAAGTTTATTAAGTTTATTTGAAGTCTTCTTAGGTCTCCCTTACTTTTTATGTATTCTAATGCTTTATTATAGTGTTTTAAGGCTTCTTTTTTACGATTAGATAACATGTAATAACCTCCAAGATTATTATTTATACTATAAAGGGTGTCAAAGTCTAGTGTTTTTGAATTGGAGTGTGACTCTGCTAATTTTAAGTAGAAAATAGCCTTGTCTAAATTGTTTTGATCTTCTAATTTCCGGTGTATATGTGCAATCTCAATATAGTTTTTAATATTAGATTCTGGGTTTTTTTTGTGAGTTCTATATATTAATTTTTCATAATAATATATACTGTTGTAGTAATCGTTTAAAGCATTATAGCTATTAGCAATTAATTTTAAATATTCAATCTCGTTTTTTGAGTTACTTGTGGTTTCTATTTTTGATAAACAAAAATCAATACATTTTTTATATGTTTTGTTGTCAAATAAAGATTGTGCTATTTCTAAATTATTATTATTATTATTATTATTAATTTTTATGTAAGTATAAGTTTCAGCTCTTTTGGCCTTAGTTTTAAAACATGCCAAATTAGAGCTGAGACTGATAATCAGTAAAAAAAATGTGATTAATAAATTCAATTATAAGTTATTCCGTTATAAGTTTAGCTCTTTTTATTTTAACATCAAAAAGAGCAGCGATTCTATCTCTAATAGGGTCATTTTTGCAGCATCCTCTAAATATCCACAATTCAGTGTTTATAAATGTATTTTGATGTTGTATTAATTCGGTGTCAAGATTGCCTAAGTCTAATTCAAAATCGCCTCTAATTAATGTTTTTGCTGCATCCGTAACAAAAGCTTCGAATTCAATTTCAAAGACAGTAAGATATTCCACATGAGTAACTGGGCAAACAATACAAGTATCAATACCTGTAAATAATCCATCAACAGTAGCTTGGTCTATTTCATCAAAAATCCATATATCCGTATTTGTATCTAGATTTTCTATACTGTGGCTTGTAGTTGTTGAAGCGTGAAAACTATTTCTCATTAACTGTTTGTAAGATGGAGAGCTGTAATCTACTTTCAAATATTTGTAAGTTGCAACTATCATTCGGTTATTTTGTGCATCTGATACGGTTGTGTTTTTGTCAATTGTTTCACTTATAGTCTCTTCAATAGTAATGTCATTTTTCGAGCAGCTATTAAAAATACAAATACTAAATATTAGTAATATTAGGTTAGTAGTGTAATAGTTGCTTTTGGTCGTATTCATGATATTTAGTTTTATATGTTAATACAAAACCGTTTCTAAATATATATATATGTTACCCAAGTTCAATGTTTTTATTTTGAAATCATTTTTAATTGTTTTTTGGGTATCATTTTTGACTTTTTAAGTTAATCTAACTAACTATTCTTTTTAATGAATAATACTAATTACTATATTAACGGTTTAAAAACCCAAAACGAAAAAATAATACTAGAGATTTACACTAATTATTTTCCCAGCGTGAGGCATTTTTTGCTTCAGAATTCAGGTCAGGAGATGGATACGCAAGATGTGTTTCAAAAAGCAATAATTCAAATTATGACTAGAGTACAGGTTTAAAACGCAGTTATTAAATCAACTTTTGATGGGTGTTTGTTTTCTGCTTGTAAACCTGTTGATAAGATAGTTAAATAAACCAAAACGAATGGTAATATTTGACTAACCTATTGAACATAAGATTGAAACGAATGATATGGCATAGTCCGTTTTAGAGCAAGAACGTTGGTGGTTTTTTTAAGAAAAGCTAGAGTTAATTTCCGGAAATATAAAAGCACTCAAAAAAATGAAGTTTAGCGCGAATTAATATTTGTTTTTAGTTGAGTTAAATTTTGATTTTTATTTTATAATATTTTAATGTCTTTAGAATAATAAATATTAAGCACATTAATAACACTATTATAATGATGTAAAATTGGGTGTTTTTTTGTATTTCAATAGCAGAATCATCACCTATTAGTGTTAATGAAGACCAATAATATGGAGAAACTTCACTTAAACTATAAGTCTTTATGTAATCTAGTTTGGCTTGTCTTAAAGCTGTACTTTTTGATTTACCCTTTTTTATGTATTTATAGAAAGATAATGTTATTTCTGCGTTTGATTTATCATTAACATTCCAAAGGGAAGAAATAACGCTATTAGCACCCGAAGAGAAAAAACCTCTTGCAAGGCTAAAAATGCCTTCTCCTTGGTTTGATTGTCCCAAAGAGCTCTTACAAGAACTTAAGAATACTAATTCGGCTTGGTTTGTAGTTGTGTATAATTCGTTAAGTTGTAGTTTTTTGTTTTTGAATGCTATCCAAGGGGTTATTGAGTCGTTTGTATCTGAATGGGTAGATAAGTGTATTATTTTATAATCATTTAAATTTTTTAGAAAAATATTTTTTGTGGCATTTTGATTAATTTTTGATTTCCCAGAAAATAAATTTGCTATAGTTTTAGCTTCAGCTTTACTCTGTGGTAAATTTTTAAGATTATCGTAATTAAAAGTGATAGGAGCAAAACTTATAAAAGTATTTTTTGGGTCTCTTTTTATTGTATTGTTCTTTAGTAAGTGAGTAACTGAATAGGCATAACTTATTTCATGATTTTTTATTAAGTAGTCGTTGTTTTTAGTTCGTAAGGCTTCAAATGGAATACTTTGTAAGTCACTGTCTGGAATAATTAATAATTTATTATTGGCTATAAGAGGAGCTATTTCTTCTGGGAATAAATCATTATATAATGATTTAGCTATATTTTCAAATTCAGTTTTTTGTCTTACGTTTGAAATTGGAGATGTTATATGTTTTTTAAAGTCAGTTACTTTTTTATCAAATAGGTTAAGATTATTTATTTTAAATAAAATAGCTTGGTCTTGTGTAATTGCAATACCGTATAAAGCATTAAATTGATTTTCTGTTTTGTCCCATAAGTAAGAGATTATACAGGTGTTTTTTGTTTTTATTGAATTTTGTAATTCTCTTAATAAGATGGTTTTATCTAGATTGTTTTTTGAGTTTTTATATATAGGATAGCTTGCTTCTAATGAGTCAGTTAATAATTTTAATGAGACTTGCGTTTCAAATAAGTCATTTTTTGCTTTAAGAAGAGCTTCGTTAGTTAAGATGTTTATTTGATTCTCTAGTGAGTAGATTGTTTTTTTTAGATTAATTTCTCTTGTGTTAATACTATCTGGTAGTATTGGTTTACTGTTATATGTTATTTCATTTAATAAAAGCAAGGTTTTGCTTTTTTCTGAAAAATAAAAAGCAGATTCAATGTCATTTAATTCATGGCTAATATGAATGCCTAAATAATAAAAATGATATGCTCGTTTTCTCCAATGTAATTTTGTTTTTTCCGTTTTTGTTTCTATCAATAATAAATCAAAAACTTTGTCTGCTAATTTTATAATGTTTAATCCTTCAGTTAAATATTTTTTGTCTTTTAGTTTTATTAAAGCATAGATTTTTTCAAACAAAGTGTTCAAAAGTAGTTTTTTGTTCTTGCAGTTTTTGACATCATTTAAATTTAGAATATCACCATTTTGGGCTTCTGTTAAAATTTCAATAGCTCTATTGTGATTTTTTATAGCTGTTTTATAATCTTTTAATAGATAGTTTACTATACCTAAATTTGCGTAAATATCAGGGAATGAAATAGAGTCGTAACTGAGTGCTTTGTTAATATTGCTCTGTGCTATTTTTAGTTGTTTTGAAGATGCCTTTACGTTTATGTTTATTGTGGAAAGATTTGAATAAGTTCTTGATGTTTTTTTTGAATCATTTAACTTTCTCGCAATAATAATAGCTTTTTTATAATATTGTATAGCATAATCAAAATTAGATAGGGCTTTATAATAATTGCCAATATTGTTATAAATTGAATACTTTATTTTATTAGTAAGAATGAAATTTTTATCTATATGTAAAGCTTCTTTTAAAAAATCAATACTCTTAGTTATATTTTTTTTGGTGTTTAATTTTCTGTGTGCTTTCGCTATATCTAGATAGTTTAAAACAAGGTTTTCATGTTTTTTATTCCTCTTGTTTATGTAAATAACTCTTTCTAAATAGTCAATTTCTTTGTAGTAGTCATTTAAATTGTTGTAACATTTGGCTATAAAATTTAGGTTATCAATTTGTGATAAATCACAAGCTTGTAAAGTATTATTTATAGCTTCTTGATACTGTTTTTTATGCGCTAGTAACCTCGATTTATTACAATCTTCATTGTTTTTTTTTATTTCAATGCTAGTGAATGAAAAGTAAAGTAGAATTAACGAAAGAAGCAATTTCACAGATGACTGTTTGTTTTATTGAATTGTATTGTTTTGTAGCACTGAATTGTAAAATAGACCTATTTTAATGTCAATTTCGTTGGAAACACAACAGCCTCTTGCAAACCATAATTCAGTATCATTATCAGGAGGTGTGGTTCCTGGAGCATATTCAAAACCTGTGTATTCAAAATTTTTGATTTCTACTAAAAATTTAGTAATCCCGTTGTCAAAATCATTTCTTATAACTGTTTTTTGCAATTCAGTTTTTTCTATCAAATAGTTTATTTTAACAACAGTAATATGATCTTCTATTTGATCAGGTGTTTCAGTTATTGTTTGAAAATTATTGTTAATATAACTTATTATTGTAGTTAAATCTGAGTTCACATATTTAATAATGAAATAGTCCGCTTTGTTAACCATTATTTCAATATCAGTAAATGTAAGCGCTATATTGGCTTTAATGTCTTCTTTTTGGCTTTTGGTGGTGTTTGGTTTAAATCTTATCCTAAAAAAATGGTCAGATGGGTTAACAATGTATTTAGTGTTAGTATATGAGGTGCTATTGGTTCTGTTCTCGATAGATGTTCTATCTGTAGTAGTTTTAGATTCTAATGCGTTATCTGTTTGAATGTCTTCGAGTTGCTCTTCTTTTACAGAGCATCCATTTAAAAAAAGGATACTAATTAGCACCGAAGCTAAAATTTTTATTGTCTTTATCATTTTAATTGAGTTTGTGTCTTAATACAAAACCGTTTCTAAATATATATATTTGTTACCCAAGTTCAATGTTTTTATTTTGAAATCATTTTTAATTGTTTTTTGGGTATCATTTTTGATGTTTTAAGTTAATCTAACCAACTATTCTTTTTAATGAACAATACTAATTACTTTATTAACGGTTTAAAAACCCAAAACGAAAAAGTAATACTAGAGATTTACACTAATTCTTATCCCAGCGTGAGGCGTTTTGTGCTTCAAAATTCAGGACAGGAAGTGGATGCACAAGATGTGTTTCAAAAAGCAATAATCCAAATTATGGCTAGAGTGCAGGTTCAAAATGTAGTTATTAAATCAACTTTTGATGGGTATTTATTTACTGCTTGTAAAAACCTATGGCGCAGAGAGTTAAATAAATCAAAACGGATGGTAACATTTGATCAACCAATTGAACTTAAGGTTGAAGCTAATGATATGGCACAGTCTGTTTTAGAGCAAGAACGATGGGAGTTTTTTCAAGAAAAGTTAGAGTTAATCTCCGGAAATTGTAAAGAAATTTTAAAACGTTTTTTTAAAAAAATGCCTTATAAAGATATTGCCAAGGAGTTAGATTATAGTGACGACAATGTGGTTAGACAACGTGTGTTTAAGTGCAAGAATAAATTAACCCAAATGATTAAAGAAGACAATCGTTATAATCAATTAAAGACATTATGATTTTATCTGATAACCTACTATTACAAGCAGATAAGTACTTGGTCAATAAGTTGACCGAACCCGAATTAAGTGCTTTTTTACTTGAACTGAATAGTAATGCGAAATTGGCAGATTACGTAGCAATTAACAAAGAAATGAGTATTCAGTTTAGTGATACGGACTGGCAATTTATTGAGACTACGGATGCAAACCAAACCAAAGACTTACAGACGTATTTTAAAAGTGATAAGGCAATAGCATTAAAGTCCGCGCTAAATGATGCAGCAAAAAAACATAAAACAATTAGTGAATCTAGTAAGGCAAATAATAGTAGGGTGTTCTCGTTTTTGGCAATAGCAGCATCTGTAATTTTACTTGTTGGTTTATTCTTTTTAAATAGAACTTCTGATATTTATGATAGTTACAATTCTTGGACTGAGTTACCTTCTATGATAGAGCGAGGTGAGGCTAAAAGTGCAATATTAGAAAATGCTGAAATTAAGTTTGTCGCTAAAGATTTTGCTGGAGCTAACAAATTATATACAACGTATTTGACGGAAACTAAATCAAATAATACTAACGTATTTTTATATTTAGGAATTACACAATTAGAATTAAATCAAAACAAGAATGCGTTAGCTACCTTTGATAAGGTAATAGACAGTGATAGTATCGATTTTTCTAAAGGCTATTGGTATAAAGCGTTGGTGTATTTAAAAGTAAAAGATAATTCTAATGCGATAGCGCAATTAAAATTAATAACAAAAGACAACAGTAATTACAAGTATAACGAAGCTCTGAAATTATTGTCGCAGTTGGAGTAGTATTTTTTAAGTCGAAGTCAAATCTGGTATTTCGACTGATATTATATATGATTTAAAAAGCCTTTTCAATTGGAAAGGCTTTTTTTATTTCAAAACTGTATATTGTGACAAATAGTTAGATATGTCAAATAAAACAAAATATTCTTTATTAACAGCGCTGGTTGTAATATTAACTTATGGTGCTAAGGAGTATATTAATGTTCAGGAACAAACGGAAGTTGTAGCACAAGGTAAAACGGTTAAATCAGGCACTAACGAATACTTTTTACCAACAAGCACTACTGGACAAATTGTGCATCATGATGGTTATAGTTTGAGTTATAGCGAGCCACATGAGCAAGCAGAGTGGGTAGCTTATGAGCTTAAAAAGTCTCACTTATCAAAAAGTGATTTTAAAAGACCTTATTTTGAAGTAGACAATGCTGTAAAAACAGGTGCTGCACATTGGCGTAATTATAAAAAATCAGGTTATGATCGTGGTCATTTGTGTCCTGCTGGAGATAGAAAATATAGTAAATCTGCGCATGACGAAACTTTTTTGACTAGTAATATTTCTCCTCAACGACATGATTTTAATGCAGGTGTTTGGAATCGATTAGAACAAAAGACTAGGTATTGGGCTAGTAAATATGATGGTGTTTTTGTGGTTTCTGGAGGTGTTTTAAAAGGAAAAATGAAAACTATTGGAACAGAAAAAGTGGCTGTGCCTAATCAGTTTTATAAAGTATTGATAGATAATAATTCTGGTAAGACTAAAGTTATCGCATTTTTGATGCCTCATCAAGAGTCTGATCAGCCATTATATAAATTTGTAACTTCAGTTGATACTATTGAAAATTTAACCGGAATTGATTTCTTTTCAGAATTAGAAGATGCTACAGAGAATAGATTAGAAGCCTCTAGTGATTATAAAGGTTGGAGCTTTTAGATTGAGACTTATGTTGAAATTTTAAGGCAAAAGTTAGAAGCTGAAAAGTAATATTTGACGAAAATGATTCTTTTACTGTTTAAGTGATTTTCTGTAATTTCTAATCAGTATTTTCTAAACTAATTTTTTCTTTACTCCGGTCCATCGCAAGTTTCTAATAAATTGACCTTCTTCAATAGATACTAGTTGTTCTGGTTTGTTTTTTACAGCTTTTAAGTAACCAATAATATAATCTTTAAAGTAGCGGAAGCTTTTCTTTTTTAAGCCCATTTTTAAGGCTGTTATGAGTGTAAGTGTAAAACCGTAGCGCATTTTGTACATCGCTTCTCCTTGCAGGTATTTTGCACCTTTATTATAGCTTACGCCTGTAGGTTTTAAATGTTTAACGTGTAATGTTTCGTCTAATACAATATCGTAGTTATTGTATTTAGCTAGCAACTCGTCAATAGTATCCCAACCCATTGCTCTTTTAAGTTGTCCGATAGCTTCAAAACAATCTTTGCGGTAGGCTTTAAGTGCGCCTCTAATATGGTCTTTTCCAGTTATCGACTCTAAAACCCAATCATTATTTTTTTGAATATAACAATAACCAGCAACCATCCCAATGGTTTTGCTTTTATTAAAATGAAGCGCTAATGTTTCTAAATAATTTAAAGGAAAAATAAGATCGGCATCAAATTTACAAAGTACATCGTAATTGGTGTCTAAAACCTCATGTCCTTTGTAAAAGGCGTTGATTATTTTAGTTCCTGGTAAGTGTTTGTTTGATGACGTAACGTTAACTAAAGTGATGTAGTCATGGTGCTTCTGAAAGTCTTCTACAATACTTCTTGTGTTATCCGTAGAGTTATCATTAACCACCACAATTTGTTTAGGAAGTAACGTTTGGTCTGCTAAAGACTGTAGTGTTAATCCAATAGAAGATTCTTCGTTGTGTGCTGGAATAATAATGCTGAAATTCAAAATAGAAAATATTAGAATTTAAAGTTAGATGTATTTAAGCGCGTTCAGCATAAATAATATAATATCTAGGGGTAAACCATCTTAAAATTGGTCTAATTCCTAATTTTTTTGTTGGATTGGTCCATTTTTGTCTGTCTATAATTTTCCATCCCGTTTTTTCTAATAACCAATCTAATTGCCAATCTTCAAACTCGTGATAATGTCTATCCCATGTATCTGTTTTACTTCTGTAAGCAGAAGAAAACCATAATCTAAGAGGTACACTTATTACTAATTTGTCTGCTTTTATACTCTGTAAAACAGTAAAAGGATTTAATAGATGTTCAAATATCTCAAAAGCAGTTACTACTGTTGCGTCTGAGTTTTTAATTGCTGATGTGTCAAAATCTAGATCTTCACCTGTCGTATTTTCTACTACAAATGCGTGGTCCTTTAAAATTTTGGTAAACGGGTTTTCTACACCTAAATCTAACACTGTTTCAGATTTAGAAATATGCTTTTCTAAAAATTGATAGGTTAGTTTAAAGCGTTTATGCGGAAAGGTTTGTTCGTACACAAAAATAGATTTTAGTCAGAAATAGATTCAGACTTTTTATTGTTTATAAACTATAGCATTAATATTCATACCTGCACCAACACTAGCAAAAAGGATAACATCTCCTTTGTTAATTTCTTGGTTTTCTAATTGACCGTTCAAAATCAAATCGTACAAAGTAGGTACTGTTGCAACACTAGAATTACCAAGAGTGTTAATACTCATAGGCATAATTCCTTCAGGCATTTTCATGTTGTGCAATTTGTAAAAACGTTTTACAATAGCTTCATCCATTTTTTCGTTAGCTTGATGAATCAAAATCTTTTTAACATCCGTTATATCGTAACCACTTTTCTCTAAACATGATTTTAAAGCTAATGGTACGTTTGTTAAAGCAAATTCGTAAATCTTACGACCATACATTTTAATGTAACGACGTTTACTATCAGACTCAGGCTTGTTAGTTTCTCCGAAGAAAATATAATGTGCTTCGTCATAAGCAAAAGTTGCAGATTCGTGAGCTAAAATACCACCTTCTTCAGTAGTCTCTTCAACTATAACAGCACCAGCACCATCACTATAAATCATAGAGTCACGGTCATGTGCATCTATCACTCTAGATAAGGTTTCGCTACCAATAACTAAACAACGTTTAGCGATGCCTGCTTTAATAAAAGCATTAGCTTGTATAACGCCCTCTATCCAGCCTGGACAACCAAAAAGTAAATCGTATCCAACGCATTTAGGGTTTTTAATTTTTAAAAGGTGCTTTACACGAGAGGCTAAACTAGGGACAGTATCACTTTGTTCCGAGTCTATTTTTACATCACCATAATTATGTGCTACGATAATATAATCTAAAGTTTCTTTATCGATTTTTGCATTTGCAATAGCCTTTTCGGCTGCAAAAAAAGCAATGTCAGAGTTTGATAATTCAGGTTTAGCATAGCGCCTTTCCTCTATACCTGTTATCGCTTTAAACTTTTCTACGATAACCTCATTTGGGCTGTTTATTTTAGAACCATCAGCATTCAAAAATTCGTGATTGTAAAAATCTTCATTTTTTTCTATCGTACTCGGGATGAAGCTTCCTGTGCCTGTAATCTTAATATTCATATAAAAAGAAATTGCCTTTAATTATTTAACTACAAAGATAAGCAGTAAATATTAAAGGCAATTTTAAATGATTATTTTTTTACGATGTTCAACGCTTAATTTGCCTCTACATATGCTTCAATAGGTGCACAAGTACAAAATAAGTTACGGTCTCCGTAAGCATCGTCAACACGACGTACAGAAGGCCAGAACTTGTTGTCTATCACGTAGTCCAATGGGTATGCAGCCTTTTCTCTAGAGTAAGGTAGTAACCATTCGTCACTTGTTAACATCGCTAATGTGTGTGGCGCATTTTTTAACGGATTATTATCGTCATCCTTTGATGCAGCATCAATTTCTTTTCTAATAGAAATCATAGCATCACAAAAACGATCCATTTCTGCTTTGCTTTCGCTTTCCGTTGGCTCAATCATCATCGTTCCGGCAACCGGAAAAGATACTGTTGGTGCATGAAAACCATAATCCATTAGTCGTTTTGCAATATCTACAACTTCGATACCATTTTCTTTAAACGGACGACAGTCGATAATCATTTCGTGGGCTGCACGACCTTGCTCTCCAGAATACAACGTTTCATAAGCACCTTGTAACCTGTGCTTGATGTAATTTGCATTTAAAATGGCAATTTCAGTTGATTTTTTTAAACCTTCTGTAGCTAACATTTTAATGTAACCATAAGATATTAGACAGACTAAAGCTGATCCAAAAGGTGCAGCAGAAATAGCAGTAATAGCTTGATCTCCTCCAGTTTTGATTACTGGGTTACTTGGTAAAAATGGCACTAGTTGTTTAGCAACACATATTGGTCCAACACCAGGTCCACCACCACCGTGAGGTATAGCAAACGTTTTGTGTAAGTTTAAGTGACAAACATCTGCACCAATATTACCTGGATTAGTTAAGCCTACTTGCGCATTCATGTTGGCACCGTCCATGTAGACTTGACCACCATTATCGTGTATTATTTGTGTTATATTTTTAATTCCTGACTCATAAACACCATGTGTTGACGGGTAGGTTACCATTAAGGCAGCTAAATTATCTTTATGTAATTCTGCTTTTTCACGTAAATCGTCAATATCGATATTACCGTTTTCATCTGCTTTAGTAACAACCACTTTCATTCCGGCCATGACTGCACTTGCAGGATTGGTTCCGTGAGCAGAACTTGGTATTAAACAGATGTTTCTGTGATGATCCTCTCTAGATTCGTGATACGCTCTAATAACCATTAATCCCGCATACTCACCTTGAGCACCAGAGTTTGGTTGTAAAGAGGTTCCTGCAAAACCTGTGATTTCCGTTAGTTGGTCTTCTAATGCTTTTAACATTTGTTGGTAACCTTCGGCTTGATCTATTGGCACAAATGGGTGAATACTTCCCCAGTTTGGATTACTTAAAGGTAGCATTTCTGAGGCTGCATTAAGCTTCATTGTACAAGATCCAAGTGCAATCATAGAGTGATTTAAAGCTAAATCTTTACGCTCTAATCCTTTTACGTAACGCATTAATTCTGTTTCAGAATGGTGCGTATTAAAAACATCTAAAGTTAAAAATGACGTTTGACGTTGTATTGAATTTTGAATATTGTTTGCGTCAGTAAAACCATCTATTGTTACTGCCGGCTTTGTTTCCGCTTCAGCGAAAATTGAAATAATCTCGTTTAAATCTTTTACAGAAGTCGTTTCGTTTAATGAAACCGTTACTGTAGTATCATTAGGGTAATAAAAATTAACCTCACGTTGTTCTGCAATTGTTTTTACTACTGATGCATTAGCTTTAAGCTGGATGGTATCAAAAAAGGCAGTGTTTACTTGCTCGATTCCCATTTTAGTTAAGGCGTCGGCTAAAGTAGAGGCTGCATTATGTACTTTATTAGCTATAAACGTTAAACCTTTTGGTCCATGATACACGGCGTACATACCAGCCATAACTGCTAATAGTACTTGTGCAGTACAGATGTTAGAGGTTGCTTTGTCACGTTTAATGTGCTGCTCTCTAGTTTGTAAAGCCATACGTAAAGCTCTGTTGCCATTAGCGTCTTTTGTAACACCAATAATACGACCAGGTATATCACGTTTGTAAGCTTCTTTAGTAGCAAAATAAGCGGCGTGTGGACCTCCGTAACCCATTGGGATACCAAAGCGTTGTGTAGTACCAACTACCACATCTGCACCAAATTTACCTGGCGCTTCTAATTTTACTAAACTTAAAATGTCTGCAGCTACTGCTACTTTTATGTTATTAGCATTTGCCTTTTCTATAAAAGTTTTGATATCTGTAATTTGACCATCTTTTCCTGGGTATTGTAAAATAGCTCCAAAAAAGTCTGACGAAAAATCAAATGTTGCTTCTGTACCAATAACTAGCTCAATTCCAATTGGAGTTGCTCTGGTTTGCAATAATGAAAGTGTTTGCGGTAAAATAGCATCACTTACAAAAAACTTGCAAATCCCTGCTTTTTTCTGGTCGCGTGCTCTAACCGAGAATAACAAACTCATAGCTTCTGCAGCAGCAGTACTCTCGTCTAATAAAGAGGCGTTTGCTAATTCCATTCCTGTTAAATCAGTAATCATGGTTTGGAAGTTAAGCAATGCTTCTAAACGCCCTTGCGCAATTTCTGCTTGATAAGGTGTGTAAGCTGTGTACCAACCCGGGTTTTCTAAAACGTTACGTTGTATAACAGCCGGAAGGATTGTAGGATGGTACCCTAATCCAATGTAGGTTTTATAAGTTTTGTTAAGTTTTGACAGGGTGTTAATATGATTTGAGTATTCATATTCTGTCATTGCTTCGTCTAATTGTAATTCTTTTTTAAGACGAATTGGTGCAGGTACGGTTTCAGAAATTAGTTGTTCTATAGAATCTGCATTAACTGTTTGAAGCATTAGTTTTTGATCATTTTCTCTAGGACCAATGTGACGTAATGCGAAAGCGTTTGTATTCATTTGTGTTGTGTTGTTAATGTCCTATTTTGGAGGACTGACAATAAATTTTAGTTGCTTTTTTAATGATTGCAAAATTAACAAAAACTAATAGAAAGTTTTGTTAAAAATTGAAAGTTTTCAACTATTAGGCTGCTTTATTAACAGATTAATTATTTTTGCCTAATGAAGGTGTTAAAACAACTTTTAGATTTTTACATAAATAGCAGCGTGCATGTTGCCTTAGCAGTGTATGCACTAAGTTGGGTAACTCTAAAAAAGTTTGATATAAATTATGATAGCAGTGTGTTGTGGTTTAATTTTTATGCCACAATAACGGGTTATAATTTTGTAAAATATTTTGGGATCGCCAAGTGGCATCATAGAAGCTTGGCTAGTTGGTTGCGCGTCACACAAGTGTTTTCTTTGGGTTGCTTTATTTTAATGTGCTATTATGCATTACAATTAGCGGAAGAGTCGTTGGTTTTGATTGCTATATTTGGAGGTGTTACTTTTTTATACGCCATTCCTTTTTTACCAAAAAAATGGTATTTAGATGCCCAACAAAACCTGAGAGATATTAGTGGGTTAAAAGTATATATTATTGCTTTGGTGTGGAGTGGGGTAACCGTTATTTTGCCACTAGTAAATAATGAAGTGGGCTTTAGTGAGGACGTGATTGTGTCCGTTTTACAAGTTTTTATATTTGTAATTGCTTTAATGTTGCCTTTTGAAATTATAGACTTACGTTATGACAGTCTAAAATTGGCGACAATACCTCAGAAAATAGGAGTGAAGCGCACAAAACTACTAGGTCTTGTTTTGTTACTTATATTTTATTTATCAGAATTTTTTAAAGATACCATTCAAACAGACTATTTAATAACACAATTAATAGTCTGTTTAGTGTTAGGTATATTTATACTATTTGCTAACCAAAACAGGACAAAATATTATACGTCCTTTTGGTTGGAAGCCTTGCCTGTCTTTTGGCTAGTGTTGATGCTTATTTAACTCTTTTTCAAAAGACGACTTTATGGTGTCTTTTTCTCTAGAAGATAAATTATTTGCTTTTACTTTATTAACTAGTGCAGTAAGTTTATCGTTTGTTTTTGAGTGTTGCCTGCATACAGCACACATCAAACTATGAAATTTAAACTTTATTTTTTCAACGAATGACGCTTCATCGTATTGTGCTTTGTCACAGATGTGACCGGATTCCTCGCAAGAAATCATAAATTTATTCATCATTTTTAAAACCAATTATTTTGTAGGCAACTTGCCATAGATACTCGGGCTCTGTGTATTATTACCCACAGATTAGACGCAGTAATTTCTAATTCATTACAAATAGTTTCCGTTTCGTAATTTAAAATTGTTTTCATTTCAAATATCTGAGCTTGCTTTTTTGGCAATTTTGATAAACAATTATCAATTGCATCGGCTAGTTCGGTATTTTCAATGTTGTCTTCTGCTGTTTTATCGTAAGGATCAGCAACGCGTTCCTCTAGCCAATCGCCTTCGGTTTCGCTGTCACTATTATAGGACATTCTAACTTCTGCTTTTCCTTTGTTAGAATTGATTTTACGATAATGGTCAATGACTTTTCTTTTTAAAATTGAAACTAACCATGTACGTTCGCTAGCTTCGCCTTTAAAATTTTTCATACTTTTTAGACCAGCTAAAAATGTTTCAGAGACTAAATCTTGCGCGATAGCTCTATCATTTACACGCGTAATGGTGTAATTAAACAGGTAATCGCTGTATAAATCAATCCATTTATTGGGATCTATTTTGTGATTAGGCATATAAATAATTTTTCTTTTTCAGGCTAAAAATAGTAAAATTAGAACAAACCTTAAGTTTTATTTTTTTAATACGTTTTCTAATGCTGTTTTTATGTTTTCAAACTTAAAAATAAATCCATGTTGTAGTAATTTTTCAGGTAAGACATTTCTGCTTTTTGTAACCAATTCTGTTTCTGTGTCTATAAATAATGCTCCAAGTTTTAAAAGCCATAAAGGATGAGATATTCCAAACGGAACTTTTAATACATGTCTTAAACTTTGCATTAGTGTTTTATTATCTGTGGGTTGAGGTACACAAAGATTAAATACACCTTCTAATTTTTGTTCCATTAAAAACTGAATGGCATTAGTAAAATCATCTTCATGTATCCAACTTACTTTTTGTTGTCCTGAGGCTTGTTTACCGCCTAGTCCAAAACGTGTTAATTGTTTTAAAGGGATTATTGCACCACCATTTTTACCCAATACAATAGAGGTGCGTAAGATTACTTTTTTTGTTTTTGGGGTTGTTATTGCATTAAAAGTTTGTTCCCAGGATTTAGCGATGTTCATAGAAAAATCATCGCCTATTATTCCGTTGTGCTCGGTATTTGGAGTGTCTAAAGATCCTTTATATATTGTTGCAGTGGAAGAGTTAAACCAATACTTAGGTGGATTGTCACACAGGTTGATAGCTAAGCCAAGTAAATTGGTGGTGTCAATTCTGGAATTGTAAATTGCTTTTTTGTTTTTATCTGTATATCTACAGTCCACAGATTTTCCTGATAGATTTATTAATGCGTCTGCATTTTCTAAATGTTTAGTCCAATCACCCAATTCTGTTCCATTCCAATAAATTTCGTTTTCAGATTTTGGTTGTCTGCTTAGAATCAAAACAGTATAATTTTGTTTTGTAAAATGAGTTTTTAAGACTTGCCCTAAAAATCCCGTACCGCCTGCTATGATTATTTTTTTCATTTTTAATTTATTTAGTACAAGTTATAATGTAATACCCAAAACTTTTCATGTGTAGTCCAGATAATAGTGCATAAAAAGACCCTTGCAAGTTATGCAGACTTTCTTTTTTTAAACCTTTAAGGGTTATTATATTTTTTATGAAGAACCCCATAATTGTAAACGGAACATGTAATACAGAAGGAGCTACTCTAAGCGAAGCGTCTTCTATTTTGATATTTGTAAAGCCAACAGATTGAAGCTTTTTAACCATGTTATTTTTGGTTTCTAACTTTTCTAAACTCCAATGACTACACAGTTTGTGATACGCGTATTTACCACCGTAACATAATTCTGTTTCTTCTTTTTTCAAGAAAGCATCAGCAATAACTAATTTGCCATCTAGCTTTAAGATCCGGTAAGCTTCTTTTAGTGTTGTTTTGCTATGACCAGAATGACAAAAACTTTCTATGGCTAAAGCCGAATTAAAACTGTTAGATTTAAATGAGGTGTTATTGTAGTTTTCTTTTAGGATTGTTCCTTTTAAGCCTTTTAGTAATTGGTTTCCTTTTTTTACTTGAAAATCGGATAATGTAACACCAAATGCAGTCAGGTTTTTATGTTTATTAATAGCATATCGCATGGAGCCACCCATACCGCAACCTAAATCAATTAAAGTTGCTTTTTTGTTAGTGTAATTAAAGCGACTAATCACTTGATTTGTCATTTGGTTTAACATTGCGTCTCTTTTAAAAGGGTTTGTTTTAAAAGGAATGTAGTATCCAAAATGCATATTAAAATCTTTACTCCAAAACTCATAGTCTTCTGTTGCTTCGTTATAAAAGTCAACCATTTCTATTTTGTTTTTTTCTGACTGTTCAACTTGTGCTGTGAGTATTGTTTTCATAAGTTCTGCGTTTTAATTAATTACAAATATTTAAAATGAATAACCAAGTATATATAATTGCGAATGTCACAAATAGGGTATTCATAAAGTAACTTCCAATTTTAAAGATTGTTTTTTTCGGAATGTCATACATTGGATAATAAGCTATTTGCGTAGCTACTTTACCAACCCAATAGGCAGCAATTAGTCCTGTTAATGCGATTGCTAAATGTGTTCCGTTTTTTAAATCTGTAGGTATTAGAATTGCTATTAATCCAAAAGAGAAATTTAAACCTTGGATATAACGCCCATAAGTTTTAGCAATTTCTTGATTTAACGGTTTTAGTTGTTTAACATCATTATACCAATCAAAAACGTTATGACGGATATAGGGGTAGATTAGGGCAGTGAATATTTGGCCACAGCCTCCTAAAATTATTAACCAATTTGGAATTTGAATTGTCATGATTTTGAGATATTATAAGTTATGTATAAATGAAGACAAGCTAGGAATAAGGACACTATTGCCCACATAAATAAAACACCTAATTCTTCACCTTTTAATTGTTTAAAAAATATAATCAGAAACACTGTTAGCACTGCGTAGCTAGTAAAAAGTATTCGGTTTGTTTTAGTTAGCGTTTTAAATCTATTAATTATAATTAGGCTTATTACTATTTGTATAGTCCCTAAAATAGGTAATGCTATTATTCCGCCCCAAAAGGTTAAGCTAAGTAATATGGTTATTAAGACTGACCAATAATTGACTTGATATACGTTTTTCATATTCTTAAAATTAACCTTAGGACTCTTTTGAGATTTGGTAATTAACAAACACCAAGTACAGTCCAATACACATAGGGATTATTAATAGAAAAATAGCGTTGTAATCTTTTAGAGTTAACAGGTTTGCAAATACGACATAAGAGATAAGCCAAATTGCAATTTGTATCCAATAGTAACTTAGTAGTTTTTTGTTTGCTTTGGAGTATTGGTATGATTTAGTTTGTAGATATATTGCTATAATTAGTTGTATTATTCCTAGCACTAATTGTGCAAGTGCACCATATACTATTTCTACTAAGAATAGTAAAATGACAAATAAATAAGTGATTAGATTAAAAGATAGTAAATTTCTCATAGTTATAGTTTTTATTAAACTTTCAGAAATTATTGAAAGTTAATTATAAATTTTTTTATTTGAATAGTTTAAGTAAAGATTTAGTAATCCAGTTTTGTTTTTGATTTACCAATTTATTTATCATCACGTCCATAGTTTCGGTTAACTCATGAAGTGCTTTGGTTTGTTTAATTAATTCTTTAGTTTTTGCTGTTCCATCATCTGTAATACTAGACACATCGTTTAATACTTTTACTACAGGTTTTATTTCTCTTCTGCTGCGTTCTACTGCAATAATTCTTGCTAATTCTTGTACGTCTTTTTCAGTAGTAAAAAACTCTTTACGTTCTCCAGCAACTAATGTTTTGGTAACAATACCCCAATCCATTAATTGTCTTAGATTCATACTTGTATTACCTCTAGAGATTTTTAAATCTTCCATGATCTCTTCCATAGATAATGGTTTAGTGGATATAAAAAGAAGCGCTTGTATTTGTGCCATAGCCTTGTTTATTCCCCATAAAGAACCTAAACTTCCCCAAGTACTAATAAATTTATCTTTTGCTTCTTGATATTCCATGTTACAAATATATAACTTATTTTTAAACTTTCAGTAATTATTGAAAGTTTAATTAGTTTAATTAAAAAAGCCACTCTTAACTTTATTAAGAATGGCTTGATTTGTTTAGTTTAAATATGGATTATTTAATCAGTCCGGCACGTTTTAATAACGCTTCAGGTTTTGGTTCTTGACCTCTAAAACGTTTGTATAATACCATTGGGTTTTCTGTACCGCCTTGAGACAACACGTTGTCCTTGAATTTTTTTGCTACGTCTTTATTAAAAATACCTTCTTCTTTAAAATAGTCAAATGCGTCAGCATCTAAAACTTCCGCCCATTTATAGCTATAATACCCAGAAGAGTATCCGCCTTGAAAGATGTGTGCAAAAGCAGTGCTCATACAATTTTCTTTTACGTCAGGATATAAGTTAGTGTCTTCAAACGTTTTGTATTCGTGTGTTTTTACATCTGTAATATCAGATGGATTTATACCATGCCAGCTCATGTCTAAAAGACCAAAGCTTAACTGTCTTAAGGTTTGCATCCCTTCTTGGAACGTCGCGCTCTCTTTAATTTTTGCAACTAAATCCATAGGGATCACTTCTCCAGTTTCGTAGTGTTTTGCAAATAACTCCAAAGCTTCTTTTTCATAACACCAGTTTTCTAACACTTGACTTGGTAGCTCTACAAAATCCCAAAATACACTTGTTCCAGATAAGCTTGGGTAAGTAGTATTTGCAAGCATACCATGTAATCCATGACCAAACTCATGAAACAAAGTAGTTACTTCATTAAACGTTAATAAGGATGGTTTGCTTTTGGTTGGTTTCGTAAAGTTACAGACATTAGAGATGTGTGGTCTTTCATTAATACCATCTTTAATAAATTGAGGCTTGTAAGAAGTCATCCATGCACCATTTCGTTTTCCTGCTCTAGGGAAAAAATCAGCGTAGAATATTGAGACTAAATCATTGTTCTCATCTAGAACTTCATAGGTCATAACATCTTCATGATACTTATCTATGGTGTCAATTTTTTTAAATTGAAGTCCAAATAATTTGTTAGCCACTTGGAAAGCACCATCAATAACATTCTCTAATTTAAAGTAGGGCTTAAGTTGCTCGTCATCTAAATTAAATAGTTTTTGTTTTAATTTTTCAGAGTAGTAAGCTGAATCCCATTTTTCTAATTGATCAATAGTATCAAGTTCTTTTGCGAAATTTTCTAATTCGGCAAACTCACGTTCCGCAGCAGGCTTAGCTTTTACTAATAAGTCCTGTAAAAATGAGTTTACTTTTTCTGGCGTTTCTGCCATGCGCTCTTCTAGTACAAAGTGCGAATGCGTTTTATACCCAAGAAGATTAGCACGTTCAAAACGTAATCTTGCAATATCTAATACATTGTTTTGATTGTCTAAAGCATCATTTTTAAAACCTTTAGCTCCAGAAGCTTTTGCTAATTTTTCGCGTAGATCTCTACGGTCAGCATACGTCATAAAAGGTATGTAGCTTGGGTAGTCTAATGTTATTAGCCAACCGTCTTTGTCTTTGCTTTCTGCTAGTTGCTTGGCAGCTTCTTTTGCGCCTTCAGGTAGGCCAGAGACTTCCTCCTCTTTAGTTAGTAGCATTTCAAAAGCATTAGTTTCTGCTAATAAGTTCTCTCCAAACTTTAATTTAAGACTAGCTAACTGTTTGTCAATAGCTCTTAATTTTAGTTTTTTGTCTTCAGATAAGTTTGCACCGTTTCTGGAAAAGCTTTTGTATTTTTTATCTAATAATGTATTTTGTTCTGTTGTTATATCTAAACTGTCTTTAGAGTCAAAAACCGTTTTAACTTTTGTAAACAACGCTTGATTTAATGTAATGTCATTTCCAAACTCTGTTAGAATAGGAGAGATGTCTTGTGCTATCTTCTGAATCTCGTCATTAGTTTCAGCTGAGTTTAGATTGAAGAATATACTAGTAACACGTTCTAGTTGTTGTCCAGAAAACTCTAACGCTTCAATGGTGTTTTCAAACGTTGGGGCAGCTGTGTTATTTACTATGGCGTCAATATCTTTTTTAGCCTCTTCAATAAGTTTTAAAATGGCGGGTTTATAGTCTTTATTTTTTATAGATTCAAAAGGAGCCGTGTTGTATTTAGTATCGAAAGTATTTAGTAGTATATTCATTATAATGGTGAAATAAAATATTTGATGTTAAAATTACTGTTTTAATTGCGTTTTAATTATATAAATGTCTATTTTTGCCTTGATTTTTTCCCGTGAGCTGGTTACTCACTTAAAAATTATTGATTAATAGCGATAAAAAGCCTCAGATTCTTCTGAGGCTTTTTTTTGCTTATTTTCATGTTTTTCTGCTACTCGTCTTAATATTATCTCCTTTAATCTAAAAGAAAAAATGTTTCTCAACAAATATGTTGTTATTTTAATAAAAGTGACATTTTTGTATCTGTTTTTTTGATATGTGTTTTATACACATTGACTAGAAAAATAATAGCGATGGAAGCCTCAAATTTATTTTGGGGCTTTTTTATTTTATTTAATTTTCGCTTTTAAACGTTTATTTTTGCATTTTACCGAAAACGTTGAAAAATTGACTTGTTAATTGTCAAAACAGAAGGATTAAGAAGACCTTTGATATAAGTTTTTTTGGTGTGGGTTTATTTACCTCATATATAAAAAGATTAATAGCGATTGAAAACCCCAACCTAGTTGGGGTTTTCTGTTTTTAGCTATTTAATATCTTTTGCAGCTTGTTCTACTTTTAATTTTAAACCCTCTTTATAAGCAATAACTTGATCCAATACCGCTGGATCAGAAGCTCCAATAATTTGAGTAGCTAGTATACCTGCGTTTTTTGCTCCGTTTAGAGCCACTGTGGCTACAGGAACACCTCCTGGCATTTGAAGTATGGATAATACTGAGTCCCACCCGTCAATAGAGTTGCTGCTTTTTACAGGGACACCAATAATTGGTAAAGGACTTAATGAAGCTACCATGCCTGGTAAATGTGCTGCACCTCCAGCTCCTGCAATAATTACCTTAATACCTCTTTTATGAGCATTTTTACTAAAGTCAAATAATTTTTCTGGAGTACGATGTGCCGAAACAATATCAACTTCAATTTCAATTTTAAATTCTTTTAAAATATCTATAGCGTCTTGCATGACTGGCATATCGCTATTGCTTCCCATTATTACTGCTACTTTGTTCATTGTGTTATAAACTTATTACTTTAATACTCTTTTTTACTTCTTCAGCAATTTGACGTGCTGTACTTAGATCTTGATCCACAATAGTAACATGTCCCATTTTTCTAAAAGGACGTGTTTCTTTTTTACCATAAATATGCGGTGTAACTCCATCCATAGCCATTATAGACTCTATGTTTTTATAATGTACTTGCCCTGTATAACCTTCTGCTCCAACTAAATTAACCATGACACTAGCAACTTTATTATCCGTCTTACCAAGTGGTAAGCCTAAAATAGCACGTATGTGCTGTTCAAATTGAGAGGTGTAACTAGCCTCTATAGTTTGGTGCCCAGAATTATGTGGTCTTGGAGCAACTTCGTTAATTAATATTTTATCGTCTTCCGTTTGAAATAACTCTACTGCTAATACACCAACATGGTCAAAAGCTTGAGATGCTTTTAGTGCAACTTCTTGTGCTTTTTTAGCGACGTCTTCACTAATTCTTGCAGGACAAATAACGTATTCTACTTGATTAGCTTCTGGATGAAATTCCATCTCTACCACAGGGTAGGTTTTTGTTTCTCCGGTAGCGCTTCTTGATACAATAACTGCTAATTCGTTTTTAAAAGGTATTAATTGCTCTGCTATACATTCGCCTTTAGGCAAATCTTTTAAATCCGCAAGAGAGCGTACTATTTTTACACCATTACCATCATAACCAAATTGTGCTGCTTTCCAAACAAATGGTAAGGTTACGCCTCCATTATCAATAGCGTCTTCAATTTCTGACGCATAAGCAAATCTGCTAAATGGTGCTGTTGGTAAATTATGATCTTGGTAAAATAATTTTTGAGTCGCTTTATTTTGGATACGACGTAATGTTTTTGATGATGGATATACTTTTGTTCCTTCGTTTTCTAGTTTTTCTAGAGCAGCAACATTAACATTCTCAATTTCGATAGTTAAGACATCCACCTGTTTACCAAATTTATAAACGGTATCAAAATCCATTAAATCACCTTGTTCAAAAACGTTGCAAGCCATGCGACTTGGCGCTTCATTACTTGGGTCTAAAACATAAGTTTGTATATCAAATTTTCTTGTATTATAAAGCAGCATTTTGCCTAATTGGCCACCACCTAAAATACCTAATTTAAAGTCTGAAGAAAAATAATTCATTAGTGATAAAACGTGTTAGCTACAAAAATACATTTTAAAACCAAAACAGTGCCTAAAAATCGAATTCAAATATCTGTAAAGCAGTCACAAATGCGTATATTTGCGCTTTAAATTTATAAAATGCAAACTATTACGCTTCACGACAAACAGTTTAAGCCATTTATTTCTGAAACAGAATTAGATGATGCAGTAACAAGAATGGCTAATCAAGTGGCTAACGATTTAGGAGACGAAGTGCCAGTGTTTATTGGGATTTTAAACGGATCGTTTATGTTGGTTAGTGATTTTGTAAAAAAATATCCAAAACCTTGTGAGGTTACATTTATTAAATTAGCGTCTTATGAAGGTGTGAAATCTACAGAAGATATTCAGCGCTTAATAGGTTTAACACAAGATTTGACCGGACGTACCGTAGTTATTTTAGAGGATATTATAGATACTGGTAACACGTTGGTTGAAGTACACCGCATTTTTGAAAACGAAAACGTAAAACAATTATTAATAGCAACCTTATTTTATAAGCCAGAAGCTTACAAAAAAGATTTTAAGTTGCATTATGTTGGTATAGAAATACCTAATAAATTTATTGTAGGCTACGGATTAGACTATGATGGATTAGGAAGGGACTTACCAGCAGTATATCAATTAAAAACCACACAACACATGACTAATTTAGTGCTATTTGGACCTCCAGGTGCAGGAAAAGGAACTCAAGCAAATTTTTTAAAAGAGAAGTATGATTTAGTACACATATCTACAGGAGATGTCTTTAGATATAATATCAAAAATCAGACGGCTTTAGGAACATTAGCTAAATCTTACATGGATAAAGGACATTTAGTGCCAGACCAAGTTACTATCGATATGTTAGAAGCAGAGGTAGAACGTAATGCTGGGGCTAAAGGGTTTATTTTTGATGGTTTTCCAAGAAACGAAACACAGGCTAAAGCATTAGATAAAATAATGACTGCTAAAGATTCTGAAGTTAGCGCAATGGTTGCTTTGGAAGTTGAAGATGAGGTATTAGTACAACGTTTATTAGAACGTGGGAAAACTAGTGGAAGAAAAGATGACTCTGACGAGTCTATTATTAGAAATAGAATTAAAGTTTATTATAACGAAACTGCAATTTTAAAAGACTACTACGCAGCACAAAATAAATATTTTGGAGTAGATGGTATTGGTAGTATTGAAGATATTACTAAACGCTTAAACACTGTAATTGACAAATTGTAATACAAACATGTTTGTTTGAGTTAATAAGTATAAGTGAAAACTTTTAGCTGTTAACGTTTTAACTTTTTAACTAAATTATGACTGAGGGAAATTTTGTAGACTACGTAAAAATGCACGTCTCTTCTGGTAACGGAGGAAAAGGATCTGTGCATTTACATCGCGAAAAATTTATTACAAAAGGTGGACCAGATGGAGGAGATGGTGGACGTGGAGGACACGTTATATTAAGAGGAAACTCTAACCTTTGGACACTATTGCATCTAAAATTTAAAAGGCATATTAGAGCAGGACATGGTGGACATGGAAGTAAAAGTAGAAGTTCTGGAGAAGACGGTCAAGATATGTACGCAGATGTACCATTAGGTACTGTTGTAAGAGATACTGAAACTGACGAAATCCTTTTTGAAATTACTGAAGAAGGAGAAGAGCGTATTGTGGCTCAAGGAGGTAAAGGAGGTCTAGGAAACTGGAATTTTAAAACACCTACTAATCAAACACCACGTTACGCGCAACCTGGTATTCCGTTAGAAGAACGTTTTATAACCTTAGAACTTAAAGTTTTAGCAGATGTTGGTTTAGTTGGTTTTCCAAATGCAGGAAAATCTACATTACTATCTGTAGTAACTTCAGCTAAACCAAAAATTGCTGATTATGAGTTTACGACACTAAAACCTAACTTAGGAATTGTAAAATACAGAGATTTTCAAACCTTTGTAATGGCAGATATCCCAGGGATTATTGAAGGAGCAGCAGAAGGAAAAGGATTAGGATACTACTTTTTACGTCATATAGAACGTAACTCTATCTTACTATTTTTAATACCGGCAGATGCACCAGATATTAATGCTCAGTATGAGATCTTGTTAGATGAATTAAGACGTTATAATCCGGAAATGTTAGATAAGGATCGCATGATTGCTATCTCTAAGTCAGACATGTTGGATGATGAGCTTAAAGCTGAAATGAAAGAAGAATTAGATAAAGTATTACCAATACCTTATCAGTTTATATCAAGTGTAGCACAACAAGGGTTAACTGAGTTGAAAGATTCGCTTTGGAAAATGCTTAACTAAGTATTCAATTATTATAAAAAAAAAGCTTCCTATTGGGAAGCTTTTTTTGTGTTTATAGAATTTGTCATTCTGCGCTACGATACGATACAGAATCTATATTATACAATATTAATAATTACTTTAAAATCTAGCATTAATCCAATCTGACATTATTTTTAAAACAACAGGAGAGAAGGTTTCTTCGTTTGTAAAATATTCATTTAAAAGCCCTGTTTTAGCTGTTTGAAATAAGTGATTATATCCTTCTAATTGTTTTATAGTGACATCCTTATTATTTGCAGTTTTAAGATGTTTTTCAATTTCAGGCAAGTTAATTTCAGGTAACACTTGTACATCTTTTGATCCGTTTAAAACAAGAATAGGACAGTTGGTTTTCTCTAAATAAGGCTTAGGGTCTAGTTTTATAAACGCTTGCAACCAAGGATTAGAAAGTTGTGTTTTTAATTGATTAATAGTATAATCATTAACATATACTTTAAAAGGGCTATCCTCCGTTTCTAATTTGACTTTAAATTCTTTTAAAGCATTTTCGATAGCTATTTTTTGTTTTTCAACCTCAGTTTCAGAAAACATAGCTTGGTATGCAATAGTGGTTAATTGATTATTAAAAGCAATACCTTCATCCGTAGCTCCTTGTAGTTTTGCTATCTTTTTACTTTGCGATTGTAGTATTTTTTGACCATTAACTCCAGGTCCTGCAAGCATAATAATGTAGGCAACATTAGGATTTGTAGAAGCAACGATAGGTGCTATTAGCCCACCTTCGCTATGGCCTATTAACCCAATTTTTGAAGCGTCAATATCTGTTCTAGATTTCAAGTAGTTTATACCCGCTTCTACATCCTTGGCTAAATCAAAAGTGGTTGCTTTACTAAAATCACCTTCGGACTTAGCAGTACCACGTTCGTCAAAGCGTAGCACAGCAATACCTTGATTGGTTAAGTAGTCCGCTATAACCCAAAACGATTTATGAGCCATCATGGTACAATCTCTATCATGTGCGCCAGAACCATTTATTAATATAACAACTGGCGGTTGTTTTATATTTTTTGGTTTTGTTAATGTGCCAGCTAACGTTATACTATCCGCGTCTTTATTTACAAACGTGACGTCTTCAATTATATAATCAAATGGTCCTTTTGGTGTTTGTGGCTTTTCGGTTTGTGCAAAAGATATCGTGTAAATAAACAACGTTAATAAGGATATTACTTTTTTTAAAGGCTTCATATTAATGGATTTACTTGATATTTCCGTTTATCATTATTAGTTGACCGCTCATCATAATTTCAATTTTAAAAGCAGATTCTGGATATATCTTTATAAAAACAAATGTAACAATTTACTGTAATTGATTACTAATAAGGTAACTACTAATAATAAAAAGCAACCATCATGAAAAAACCAAACACAAAATTAGTATTAAGTATTTTAGCTTTACTGCTATCTATTAGCACATTTGCTCAAGATATTTCTGGATCTTGGAAAGGGACATTGACTGCGCAAGGTCAAGATATTCCTTTATTATTTAATGTAAAAAACGATAGTGGTATTTTATCATCTACAATGGATAGTCCGGCACAAGGTGCAACGGGGATTCCTATGGATAAAACCATTTTTGAAGATAACCAATTAACCATCACTTTTACACAAGGCGGTATTAAATATGTTGGTGTTTTAGATAAAGAAGCTATTAATGGAATATTTTATCAAGGCGGGATGGAGTTTCCTTTAAATCTAACAAAAACCATAAAAACAAAACCAGGCGATGTGTCTTTGCCATCTTCTAAAGATGCTTTAGATAAGTTGTCTGCTTTTGATAATGGAACATATAAATATTCTGCTGAAGATTATTTTGAAGATCCAGCAACTAGCTCTTTTCAATTTTCGCCTAAAGGAAATTACTTTTCATACAGAGAGAAAGACGCTAATGGGAAAAACCATGTGTATGTAAAAAATACTAAAACTGATAAGATAACACTTGCCATAGAAGAAGGTGAGGAGTTAATTAGAGGTTATGGTTGGGCTAATGATAATAGATTAGTTTATGTAAAAGATAATGGGGGTAACGAAAACTATCAACTGTTTGCTGCTAATATTGATGGAAGTAATCCAAAAGCATTAACACCGTTTGATGATGTGCAAGTTAATTTTTCTAACCTTTTAGAGGATCAGCCAGATCATGTTATTATTATGATGAATAAAGATAATAAGCAAATATTTGAGCCTTACAAAATCAATATTGTAACGGGAGATATGGAAAAACTATTTGAAAATAAAGACGCAACTTCACCTATTGCGGGGTATGAATTTGATAAAGATGGTAATTTAAGAGGCTATACAAAACAGCAAAATGGAGTGGAGTATGTGTTAAATTACAGAACAGAAGCTGATCAACCTTTTAATGAAGTGGTAACTACTAATTGGAAAGATTCTTTTTCTATAGTAGCTTTTAATTATAATACACCTTATAAGCATGATGCTTTTGTATTAACCAATTTAGAGAGTAACACAAGTGAATTGGTTTTATACGATTTAGCAAAAAAAGAAATAATAGAAAAGGTGTATAGTAATCCTACGTTTGATGTAGGCGGTGTTAGTCGTTCTAAAAAAAGAGGGTATGAAGTGGATTACTATTTTTATACAGGAGAAAAAACACATATTGTACCGGTAAGTGATTATTACAAAAAGCTAGATAAAAAATTCAAAAGGGAATTTGGAGATAAAGTGTTCTCTATTGTGGATAAAACTGAAGACGAGGATAAATATTTGATAATTATACAGACAGATAAGCTTTATGGAACATACTATACTTATGACGTGAAAAGTGACACGTTTACAAAGCTATTGGATTTAATGCCACAACTGCATGAGGAAGATATGGCAAATGAGACCTATTAACTTTATATCTCGAGATGGTTTAAAAGTCTATGGTTACATCACAATACCAAATAATATTAAAAAGGGACAAAGAGTGCCATTAATTGTAAATCCTCACGGAGGACCTTATGGTGTTAGAGACTATTGGGGTTTTAATCCAGAAACGCAATTGTTTGCAAGTAGAGGGTATGCTACTTTACAAGTTAATTATAGAGGCTCTGGTGGGTATGGAAAAGAATTCTTTTTAAAAGGAAATAAGCAAATTGGGAGAAAAATGCTTAACGATTTAGAAGATGCAGTAGCTTATGCTAAAACCTTAGATTTTATTGATGGCAATAAAACCGCTATTTATGGCGCAAGTTACGGCGGATTGGCAACTTTAGGTAGCCTTGTTAAAACTCCAGATTTATATACTTGTGGGATAGATTATGTAGGTGTTAGTAATCTGTTTACCTTTTTTGAGTCTTTTCCAGAATATTGGAAACCTTACATGCCACAATTTAATGAGCAGTGGTATAATACAGAGGATGAAAATGATCAAAAGATTATGACAGAAGTGTCTCCTGCTTTACACGTCGATAAAATTACTAAACCATTATTTGTAATTCAAGGTGCTAATGATCCAAGAGTTAATATAGACGAATCTGATCAAGTTGTAAAAAGTATGAGAGCTAGAAATATAGAGGTGCCTTATATGGTAAAGTATGATGAAGGACATGGCTTTTCTCATGAAGAAAATAGAGTAGCATTGTACAAAGCGATGTTAGGTTTTTTTGCACAACATTTAAAGTAATCCAGCCAAAACCAATCAAAACCAACCAATCAATTAGTTAGTAAAAGGCCTTTTAAGCGTAATCTTAAAAGGTTTTTTTATGACTTAAAACCTCTTGTTCCCGCTTAGCATAATCTATTTACCACTCGTCATATTATCACTTTTAAATGCCTAATGTGGCTGTATATTTATACTATCAATAAAAAACGAGTAGTAATTATTAATCAAAAACAACAGTGTTATGATCAATCTAGTAAAAGCAGTCGTTCAATTAATCATTGACGTCGTTTTAAATTAAAACTAATAATTAACCTAAAACCAATACACCATGACAACATCAAAAACAAACAGAACAGACCTTTTTCAAGACCAATTAAAAAATTTCAAAGCATTATTAAGTGGCTCAAAAATGGCAGAAGTATCTTCTATAATTTTAGCTATATTCTCAGTAGGGGCTGCTTTTATATCTCGAAATAATTTAGAGCAGGCAATTCCATTGCTATTGGGAGCATTGGCACAAATAATTTATACCATTAAATATTTGCAAACAAATAATATAAAACAAAAATCATATACACAAACCTCTTTAAATAGTGGTGTCTTAAAGTTTAAACAATACATATTAAAACGTGAAAAATACGAAATGCCTGTTATGGCTTTCTATATGATAACCTTGGTGCCTTTTGCGTTAAGATATAAGTCTATAACTATTGTGATTTCTGTATGCTTAATTAGTTTAGCTGTAGTTTCCTTTTTAGGTTTTTTAGCTTTTAAGAAAGTAGATAGTAATATTGAATTATTGGAAATTACATTAAAAAATAAGCTTCAGTAATAGTAGAATAGTAATATATTACGATTGTTTAATCTAATAAGTCCTGTTATTAATGAAGAAAATAAATTCTAAACGCCTATTTCTTTTAATCACTGTATTTGCTCTGTTTTTAGTGGGACTCTTTTTTGTGGGCACCTTTACTTTGGGTATGGGAAAAGGTTACACATCTGCTAGAATAGAAAACACAATTAGTAAGCAATGTAAGTGTGAAACTATTGAAAGTGTAAAGTTGCAATTCAAAGAATCAATGCTTGTTGATCAAGAAAAAATGAAAAAACATACTAATGCTTTCATGTTTATACTGTCAAACTGTGACTATTCTTCTGTATCTGATTTAAAATCGGATGTTGTTAGTCTCTTAGTTCAAGAGCGTATATGTGAAGATTATAACTTTCAATTTATAGTTAAAAATTTTAATGGTCAAGACCAGCGTTTTATAATAGATAACTGTAACCTAATAGAAAATTAATGAAAACTAAATCAATTTACTACTGGTCACTGCAAATCATAATCTGGTCTTTATTAAGCGGAGTTGCTGCTTTTTCTTATTGGATTTCAGGTAACGAATTTAAATTAGAGATCTGGCAATTACTCTTAGATTTTGTGGCACTAGCAATTCTCTCTATTTTGATAACGCATTTGCTTAAAAAATTTATAAATAAATATTTAGAATTTGATGCGCTAAAAGTAGTCGATGGTTTTAAAATTATGGGGCTTTTGTTTTTAGCTAGTGCACTTTTAATCCTGTCGTATACCATTTATATCAGGTTGACTTATACTTTTTTGTATGATCGGGTAGATGTTTTAAATCATGCTTCTCAAAGTTTAAAAAATCATATTATTTTGTTTTTAAATTACGGTATTTACTTTATGGTTTGGACTGTGTTTTATGTCGCTATCAAAGGGTTAATGCAGCTTAATAGAACAAGAGAAAAACGTTTGGAATTGGAGACTAGTTTAAAGGAGTCTCAGCTCAATACCTTAAAAGGTCAAATTAACCCACATTTTATGTTTAATAGCTTAAATAATATTCGTGGATTAATGTTAGAAGATGTTGATAGAGCAAGAAACATGCTAACCAATCTGTCTGAAACCTTAAGGTATTCATTAACCAAAAGTGAAGAAAATGCCATCTTGTTAGAAGACGAGCTAGAAATGGTTGAAAATTATATCGAAATTTCTAAAATTCAGTTTGAAGATCGTTTGCAGTTTATAACTAATATTGACCAGGCTTCTTTAAATAAGCAAATTCCACCAATGATTATTCAGATGTTGGTAGAAAATGCACTTAAGCATGGTATTTCAAATTTAAAAAAAGGAGGTCAAGTATGTTTATCTACAACTATAAAGGATAACCAATTGCAAATTGAGGTATCTAATTCTGGGACATTACAAACTCATGAAGACTCAACAAAATTAGGTTTAAAAAATATCAAAAGACGTTTGGAGTTGCTGTATGATAAAAGCGCAACATTTTCTTTAAACGAAATAGATAACCAGGTGGTTGCCACTATTAAAATGCCATTATTATGAAAATATTAAAAGCAGTTATTGTTGAAGATTCTAGATTGGCTAGAAATGAATTAAAAGAGCTTTTAAAAGCACATAAGGAAATAGAGCTTATTGGCGAAGCTGAAAACGTAGACGAGGGGTTTAAACTTATAAATGAAACTAATCCAGACTTACTTTTTTTAGACATTAATATGCCGGAAAAAGACGGGTTTGAGCTTTTAGAAATGCTAGACGAAGTACCAACTACTATTTTTACAACCGCTTTTGACGAATATGCTATTAAGTCGTTTGAGTATAATGCGTTTGATTATTTATTAAAACCCATCAATCAAAAACGCTTTTCTGCAACAATAACAAAAGTCTTAGAACAAAGTCAAGACCTTCCAAAAACAGAAACCAAAGAAGTCGGCTTGAGCTTGGATAAAAAGATTTTTATTAAGGACGGCGAAAAATGTTGGCTAGTAAAAGTGCAGGACATTTCTTTATTCGAAATTGTTGGTAATTACACCCGAGTCTTTTTTGATGGTAACACCCCATTAATTTATAAATCGCTTGCTCAAATAGAAGAAAAACTGCCTTCAGATATATTTTTTAGAGCCAACAGACAACAGATTATAAATATCAATCACGTTAAAAAAGTAGTCTCTTGGTTTAATGGAAAATTAAAAATAGAACTGAATTCTGGAGAAGAAATTGAAATCTCAAGAAGACAGTCCTATATATTTAAAGATCAGTTAAGTTTTTGATGGCGTATTAATTATTCTACCTCAATACGAACACCTTCACTATGACTACTAAATTCTGGTGCATACATACTTTGTATAGTTGTAATACCGTTACTCATATTACCAGCGTTGTTAACACGTAAATCATATTCAAAAACATAAATGCCTTTTGGTAAATAGTCAAAAAAGAAATTTGTTGACGCATCCTTAGTGGCTTCGTAATATCCCAAACCATCTTGATACTTATATTTACTTAATACATTTATAGGCTCTAAACCTGCAGCACGCATATCTTTCATGTGTACAAATTCCATAGCACGATCACTTCTTAACTCTATACGGACCCTCACTAAATCGCCAACCTTTAGTTTGCTGTCTTTAGTGATTGCAGTAATAACCTCACCGGTATCTGTATTGGTTTTTAAATACAATTGCTTTTTCAGTTTTAAAGGGGTTTCAGCAGAGGTTATTTTATCTAAATCCTCAAAATATTGCCAGTATAAACTTCCCCAAGCAATGCCATCTCCTTTTTTAGTCAGCTTGACATCTGCCATTTTTGGTGTGATTTCAGCTCCGGACCAAGACGTTTTGTAGTAACCTGTTCCAGCTTCTACTTTAACATCTTCTAAAGTCGCAGGGGTTATTTTTTCACCACCTAAAACCACATCAACCATATCTGTAACACTTAACCAATCATTACCTTGTAATAATAAGGCATACACTGCATCTGTGGTTGCTTTAGTTGTTTTCCATCGGTTGGTTTGTTTATTTTTAAGTAACCAGATCTTAAGATTGTCAATAGTTTTTGTTTGCTCTGCTTGCACTTCGATAGCACTTAGTTTGACATCAGTACTTGTTAAATCTATTTCAGCAAAAGCTTCAATCATCAAGGCTTGTGTTTCGATAGACGCTTGGTACCAATAGTAAGAATTGGTGTTTTCTTTCCAGTACATACCTAACTCGTCAGACGTAATACTGTTTTCTTTTACCGATTTTAAAATAGCATTAGACGTTGTTTTATCCTCGTTTCTATTCATAATTAGTGCCATCATTCCTTTTGCATATAAAGGACGTTTTAGCCAGTAATTTCTAATTTGAGATAAATAATATTGGTGTATGTCTTGCTGTTTTTTAGATAACTTGTATTCCGGAAAAAAGCTTCGCATGTATAGATAATGTAACTGCGTATAACTTAAATGATCTTTGGTGTAATCCACGTCATTAGTATACTTTGTTAAATCGTTATATTCTTTTTCAAATGCAGCATCTAAATAATCTAAAGCATTTTCAACCATGTCAGTAATGTCTTCATCTTTATCACTAACCACATTTAGTTTTTTAAGATGTCCAAAACCTGTAATAATGTGTTGTGTGATGTAGCGGTTAACACGGTAATCTCCAAACCAAGACCAACCACCATTACTCATTTGGTTGTTACGTAGTTTTTTCTTGGTGCGTTTTAACTCGCTATTCATTTTATTTAAATCGAATAATAATGCGATACGTTTTTTTTGTTCCGTTTCCGATTGTGCATCACGTAACCATGGTGTTTCCTGAATTAAAATAGATTTTAATTCTTGGTTTTTTTCAAGGTTACTTAATAACGCATCTGTATTTTTCCATTGGCTAAACACCTCTTTTATACGTGGATTGCTATTTACAATATGACTTGCTAAGGCATTAGCGTAAAATCTACTAAACGTTTGCTCGTTACACTCATATGGATATTCCATTAAGTATGGTAACGCTTGTACTGCATACCAAGCAGGATTGCTAGTCATTTCTAAGGTTAGTTTATGGTGCTTTAAAGTGGTAGAGGTGTTAGTCTTTAATTTATCTAAAGTAAAGGTTCTGCTCTCGTTACTTCTAATCCACATTGGTAAGGTTTCTGTTACTAACATGCGGTTAGTTAAAACGGGTAAAGCGTTTTGTTCACCATCACTAAAATTGCCTGATTTAGCTAATATTTTATATTGTACAGCACTTACATTATCCGGGATAGACAACGTCCATGTGACTTGTGTGTTGCCTTTCGCTTTCGCGGAAAATGATTGCTGGTTTAAAGTATTTGCTAATTCCGAATCTATAGATTTCCCGGTCAATGCATCAAACAACTGAAGCACTGCCGTACCTGTTAAATCTTTTGTACTAAGATTAGAAATTTTTGTGCTAATCTGTATTTGATCTCCTTGACGTAAAAAACGCGGAGCATTAGGTAGCACCATCAAGTCTTTTTGTGTAACTGTTTGCAAAGTTTTTTTAGCATAATTACCTTGCTTATCATGTGCAAACAAATTAAGATTCCATCTAGTCAAAGCTTCAGGAGTTGTAAAGTTAAACGATACATTGCCCTCTTTATCTGTGGCTAATTGTGGAAAGAAAAAAGCAGTTTCTTGTAAGTTGGTTCTTGCTTTTACATCAGAAAACGCTTCTTTTGCTCCATTTTTTGTGGTTATTATTACCACTCCGTTAGCGCCTTTACTTCCGTATAAAGCGCTTGCTTCTGTTCCTTTTATAATAGACATGCTTAATATGTCATTTGTATTTAAAGCGGAAAGGTCTCCATTGAATATTACACCATCAACAACATATAAAGGTGTATTAGACGCATTTATGCTTCCGACGCCTCGGATTCTAAGAAAAGCTGTTTGTCCGGGCTTACCATTTGCAGATACAACTTGGAGTCCTGAAGCTTCTCCCTCAAGCATCAAATCAATATTTTCCGAAGGAGATTCAACTTGGATTTCATCGGCTTGTATAATTGATACAGATGAAGTGTAACTCTTTCTTTTTTTTGTGCCATAAGCAGTGACAACTACTTCATCTAAACTGTTATTATCTAGATTAAGACTAATATTAATAACATTATCAGAACCAACAGTTTTTTCGATAACTGAATAACCGACATAATTAAAAATTAAAACATCGCCTTTTTTTACTTTAATTATATACTTTCCATCAAAGTCAGTACTTGTTCCTGTATCCGTTCCTTTTACTTGTATTGTTGCACTAGGGAGAGGTAATCCGTTTGCGTCAATAACTGTTCCTGATACATAACCTTTTTTAATTGCACTATCATAGGACGTCACAATGCGATCAATTCTAAGTTTATTTAAATACTGATTGTACACCCAACGGTTATTATTAATAGTAAAGCCAAACCAATTAAATTGATCAAAGCTTTTTGAATTATTAAAGGTGTCATAAGTATACGGTCTATTAACTCTAAACGAAGTGCTTCCAAAGCTATTACCATTATTACGTCGGTATGATGCGTAGTAACTTCTTGGTGTAAAGCTAGAGTAGTTCCAATTGTGAGATTTAAATTGATCTAAAGAGGCATCGTACATACTAGCTAAAAACTCGGATGCTATTTTTTCGCCTTTAGTGCCTTTAATTTTAAAGCTCCAAGTTTCATCAGTTCCAGGTTGTAGCTTATCTCTAAATGTTAAAGTTTCAATCTCTAATTCTGTTTTAGGATAGGGCACATTAATAGTTATACTACCTCCTTTATAACTATTAAAAGCGGCTAAACTATAATGGATCCCAAAACCTCCTAAATCGTTTTTGTCTACAGGTATGGTTACCGTTTTTTTGTTTTGATTTAATTGGATGACATAATTTTGTTTGATTTGATAATCGCGTTCTACACTTACGGTAACAGTAATATCTTTTGCAGCAGTTGCTAAAGTTAGTGTTACGGTATCGCCAATGTCATAACTTGTTTTGTCTGTCGTAACTGTAATTAATTGTTGATCTGCTAAGGTGTTGTCTTTATCTGAAAACAGCATGGTTTTAGCTTTGTCTTTAACCGTTTGTCCAAACTTGTCTTTGGTTTCAAGCGCTAATATATAAGCTCCCGATAACCATTTTTTAGTATTTTTTAAATCTAGCGTTTTAGACTTTTCAGTATCAAAGGTTTCACTTAATATTAAGTCGCCTTTTTTCCAATGTTCTGGATTGTCTTCATTAGTGTAAGCATCATGCGGAAAGTAGTCCTTAAAAGTGTCTTCAGTAAATCCAGCATAATCTGGAGCAACCCATGGACGTGGTCTCAATACAGTATTGGGTGCTTGTAGCTTATAGATTTTTAAAGTCCCTTTTGCAGCAACAAATTGACCATTTAGATTTTGTGTTGTAATAGTAATTTGATTATCCTTATTAGATTTGTCAATAACAGGAGTAATGCCAATAGTTGCTGTTAAAGCGTGATACCCTACTTTTACAATAGTTGAGGTGCTTCTAGTTTCTCCGTTAATATCTGTGACATCTGCTGTAACCTCATAACTAAAAATTGGTAAGCCTGATTTGTCTACTTTTTCATCTGGAATAGCTTTAAAAATAATATCGTAATTACCTTCTGCATCAGTTATAGTTTCGCCATGTGTTATTTCTTGCGCGTCACTATTGTAACTTGGTCTATACCATCTGTACCATGTAGGATATTGTACATTTCTGACTACGCGATACACCACTTTGGCATCCGTGATTTTACTTCCTGCAAAAGCTATAGCTTCACCTTTTACTGTAACACTATCGTTTACTTTTATAGTTTCTGTAATTGGATTAAAGTTGGTTTCGAATTTAGGACGCTTATATTCTTCAACAGAAATAGTAGTGTTTCCATAAATCTTATTGTCGTTAATCTGAACGCTATAATTACCGGTCAGTCCATCGTTGGGTAAAATAAATTCCCCAGAAATGGATCCAAAGTCATTAGTTATAAGGTCTAAATCACTTACTTTTTCACCATTAGTGTTATATAGAATAACGTTTAGTTTTTGATTAGCGATTACATTAGTGGTATTGACTTTGTTTTTTAATGCGATGGCTTTAAAATAAACGGTTTGCGATGGTCTGTAAATACTACGATCTGTAAAAATAAATGCACGATAATTGGTGTCGTTATTATCACGATTTTTATAGTAGTTATTTAAGTAGTAATTGCCAAAATGGGCGGTATCTGATTTCGATTTGATAGTTAAGGCAATTTGATTACGCTTATTGGTGTTGGTTTTATTAAGTGTAATTATTCCTTTGGAATCTGTCGTACTGTTTGTAGTACTTAAAATTTCATTACGATAAATGTAATCGATTGCTACTGTTACATTAGCTAAAGGTTGTCCGTTGTTACGATCAATAACTTGGTAAAATTCTTGGTTTTGGTCTTCAAAATTTACTATTGCAATATTAGTGACTTGCGTTAAGGCTGTTGCAAAAAAGTTAGTGTCTAAATCTGTAGATTGTCCTACAATAAGGTATAATCCGTTGTCTAGTTTTGGCACTAAGGTTTCAGTAGTGTGTTGCTGATAATCGTTTTCGTTTTTTAAAGATGAAGTCCATGTTTTTTCAACTTTAAGTTTGTCTATAAAGGCTTTCTTTTCGTCTTCTTTATATAGTTTAGAAAAAGCATCACGTTGTTTTTTTGAGATCAAATGAGCGTTAAAGGTTAACTTTGCCACATTGGTGTATCTAATTAAAAAACGAGCATGTGTTTTGATGGGCACAAATTGCTCCGCAGTAATAGTAAGATTAGGTTGCTCTATTTGCGACTGTAACGTTTTACACAAGCTAGCACCTTTACTTTTTGGGAAATCTGCAATAACTTGCTTGCAAATAGCATAAGCATCTTTAATTTTAAATCTTACATCAGGATTAGTGTCTTTGTTATAACTATGACCTTGCGTGTTGTAATACGTCGCTATTTTAAAGTTGTACAAGGCAGAAACTTCATGTCCTTTATGTTTTTCAGCTTCAGCTTGTAACGCCTTTAAATAAACCGCGTCTTTATTGTTAAAAGTACTGTGGTAATAGATAAAGTCTAGACGCTCCGTATTAACGTCGGTTAAAGCGTATGGGGTTTTGTCTTTTAAGTGAAATTTAATTAAATCCTGATATACTTTTAAGGCTTGTAACTGTAGTGAAGTGGAATCTTTAGAAGTGATGTTTATCTTAGAAAATGCTTCTGAAGCATTTAAGTAAGAAGCATTGTCTATCGTAAATTTATAAGCTGGCTGTGCAATTCTGTTTTCTGATGTTTTGTAAAACTCAATAGCATTATGACTTAAAAAATCAAATAATGTTGGTCTGTAGATTTTGGTATCTTTCCCTTTTGTGATGATGGCTTCAAATTGACTAATATCCGTTTGTTGTAATATTAAACCATTATGTAAAGAGTTATCAAAATGTGTTTTTATTTCAGTAAAAAGTGTCTCTAAGTCCCAAGTACGGAAATCTATAGCATCTGCCTTGACTTCGGTTTTGGTACGTCTATAAAATTGATATCTGTTTTGTTTAAAATATTGCCAATATAAAGTCGCCAACATATTTTCTAATACATTTTTTGTTGGAGCTTGACTTTTAGCAATTTCTGCTTTAAAACTATTAATAATACTTAGTTGTGCATCCTCTTCTAATAATAAAGCAAACTTACTTTTAAACAATAAAACTTTAATACGTTGGTCTGTATTGTTTTCTGCTATAGCTTTGGTCTCTATGACTTTAAGAGCTTCAAGCGCTGTTTTAGGTAGCCCATTAATCTCGTGCGCCTCAACTTGATTCCAAAGTTTGGAATAGTTGTTGGTTTGAGAGTGCGAGGTAGCAAAAAGTAAAATCATTAAAAAAGTGGATATGTGCTTCATTTTATTAATTTTTAAGCAAAGTACTTTAGTTTTTTAGTTGTTGAAAACATAAATGCGTAAAGTGGACGTTTGAATGAGTAACGTGTCACGGATTTAAAGTTAAATAATATTTAACCAATTAATACAAAAACAATACCAATAGAATACTATTTTTGTAAACCTTTAATATTCAATCATAAAAAGCACATATTAAATCAATATCTATAAATACATGAAATTATTTTTAATCGCTTTATTGTTTCCTGTAGCGCTTTTAGCGCAAACCTCTATAGAAAAAGGTCAGGATTATATCACTAATAAACAATTTGCTAAAGCAGAGCAGGAGTTAAGTGCTTACGTAAAATACCATGCCGATAATTTACAGGCTATTGAGTTATTAGGTGACGCTTTTGGACATCAGAAAAAATGGGATGAAGCTGCTACAGAATATAAAAAATTAGTAGCCTCTAAACCAAATACCGCTAATTACCACTATAAATTAGGAGGTGCTTTAGGGATGAAAGCCTTATCCGTTAGTAAAATATCAGCTTTAGGAATTATCGGAGATGTAAAATCTTCTTTTTTAAAGGCAGCCGAATTAGACGCTAACCATATCGAAGCACGTTGGGCTTTAGTAGAGTTGTATATGCAATTGCCAGGTATAATTGGTGGAAGCAAAAAGACGTCTTTAAAGTATGCTAATCAGTTAGAAAACTTATCTAAAGTAGATGGTTATTTGGCTAAAGGTTATATTTATGAATATGATGATGAGCCAGAATTAGCAGAAGAGTATTACCTAAAAGCTATTAAAGTAGGTGGGTCTTTGACTTGTTATGAAAAGCTTACCGCTTTGTATGAAAAAGAAAAACAACCAGAAAAAGCAGTCTCTAATATCGAAGCTGCACAAACAAAGCACCAACGTAATAGTTTACATTACCAAATAGGTAAGGTGTGTGCGGACTATAATGTGCAATTGGAAAAAGGGGAACGTTGTTTGGTAGCGTATATTCAAAATTACTCAGCTAAAGATGGTGTGCCAAAAGCTTGGGCAAATTACCGTTTAGCACAAATTTATAAGCATAAAAAAGACACTATAAATGCTTTGAAATATATTAATTTGGCGCTTGCCGAATTACCAAGTATTGATGTGTTTACTTCTTTTAAAAAGAATTTATAGGCTTTAATTTATACGAGAGAAAAAGCGGTAAGCAACGTAAGCGATAGCAATGGCTATAGAAATGTAGAAACCAGCACCACGTTTTTTTACTTTCTTTTCAAGTATAGGTCCTTCTGCGGAAGCGTCCTCATCGGTTTCTATTTTTGGAGCAAAATACAAATGACTTTCTTCTGTTTTGTAACTGTCAATTTTTTCGATGTATTTTAAAACATCTTTTCGTGCTACGTAAATCTCTTTATGGTGTTTAGGATTTACATGTGATATTGCATCACAAATATATAAACAGTGCGCAATAAGTTGCTTTTTGCCATTTTCAATAACTTCAGATTGGTCTAATCTATTGCAGATATTTAGGATTAAAACATTTAATGTATTATTCACTAAAGGGACATTAAAGTTTTCAGGCTTTTCATCTACGATAGCTTTAGTCTGTTTTAATACGTTTAATGCGTCATTAAGTTTTGGGTAATACTGTGCAGCAACAACATCAATAACTTTAGGCGTTGCTAAAAACTCAAGAGATCTTAAAAAAGCACTAGTTTTAGCATTGTTTTTAGAGTCTATTTCGTACTTTTTATAAATAGTATTAAAGCTATCTATATATTGTGTTTCAATATGGTTTTTAAAGTCTTGATCAGCAAAATCTAAATTAGAAAAATCAGAAAAGCCGGTAATTTCTTTACCGTTTAAAAGTAGATTCAAGTACTTGTGATCACTAATGTGGTGATCAATGTTTTCCGAAGTCATAAAAGCGATTTATTATTTCTGTTAGACAATAATACCCCTAATAATGTAAAGTTCAAATTTATTTGATTTTTTAAATTGAAAAAGATTTAGAAAAAGGGTGTAATCAATCCTTGATTTTTGTTGGCAATTAGTATCTTTGATTACTCTACAAAACAAGTATAATGAACGTACATTTTATAGCTATTGGCGGAAGTGCCATGCACAATTTAGCATTAGCATTACACAATAAAGGCTACCAAGTAACGGGTAGTGATGATACTATTTTTGAACCTTCAAAATCTAGATTAGAAGTTAAAGGATTATTGCCTGAAACTTTTGGATGGTTTCCAGAAAAAGTAACCGGTAATTTGGATGCTATTGTTTTAGGGATGCATGCCAAAGCTGATAATCCTGAGTTGTTAAAAGCACAAGAGTTAGGCTTAAAAATTTATAGTTATCCTGAGTTTTTATACGAACAATCTAAGCATAAAACTAGAGTGGTTATTGGTGGAAGTCATGGTAAAACAACTATTACATCAATGATTTTGCATGTCATGCATTATCATGATCGTGATGTAGATTATATGGTTGGTGCACAATTGGAAGGGTTTGACGTTATGGTTAAACTAACCGATGATAACGATTTTATAGTTTTAGAGGGGGACGAGTATCTAAGTAGTCCTATTGATAGACGACCAAAATTTCATTTATATAAACCAAATATTGCGTTATTAAGCGGGATTGCTTGGGACCATATTAATGTGTTTCCGACTTATGAAAATTATGTAGAGCAGTTTAGCATATTTGTAGATAGCATTGTTAAAGGTGGAAGTATTAATTACAATGAAGAAGACCCTGAGGTAAAACGTGTTGTTGAAGCTTCAGAAAACCCAATACGTAAGATTGCATATAATACACCAGAATATACTGTTGATAATGGTGAAACATTATTAGAAACTCCAGAAGGTCCAATGCCTATTGAAGTATTTGGAAAACATAATTTGAACAATTTAGCAGGCGCCAAGTGGATTTGCCAACATATGGGAATTGACGAAGACGATTTTTATGAAGCTATTTCTACCTTTAAAGGAGCTAGTAAGCGTTTAGAGAAAATTGCAGAAAGTAAAACTAGTGTTGCTTACAAGGATTTTGCACATTCGCCAAGTAAGGTAAAAGCAACAACAAATGCGGTTAAAGAACAATATGAAAATCATACGTTAGTGGCGTGTTTAGAGTTGCACACGTATAGTAGCTTAAATGCTGAGTTTTTAAAGGAATATAAAGGTGCTTTAGATGCAGCAGATGTTGCAGTTGTCTTTTATAGTCCGCATGCAGTAGAAATCAAAAAACTAGATTCAGTGTCAGAACAGCAAATTGCAGATGCTTTTCAACGTGAAGATTTAATTATTTACACCAATCCTGAAGATTTTAAAAACTATCTATTCTCTCAAAAAATTGATAACAAAGCGTTGTTGTTAATGAGCAGTGGTAATTATGGTGGATTAGATTTTGATGAGGTAAAGGGTTTGATTGGGTAGTGTGTTTAAATAGAATAGACTATTATGAATTATTATAATACAGTCGTTTTGTGTTTACGTCCCAAAGCAATCAAACCTAATATTGGTCCTAAAGCCAATATAAAATAGATGCTGTTGGAGCTTGATAACTCAACTAGTGAAGTCATAACCTGAATACTAATTATGGTAATAGTAAATCCAAGACAGTTAACTATGGTAAGTGCGGTTCCTTTTAATTCAGAGGAAGCATTTTGAGCAACTAAAGTAGAAAGTAATGGCGAATCAGCAACGACTGCCATTCCCCAAAATATAAGAAAACCAATAAATAGCGTTTCCGAAGTTGTGGTAAATACTAATGGAGATATTAAACAACAGACACACGATAAAAGCAGCGCGATAAACGCTGTTTTTTTTGTGCCTATAATTTGCGCTATATAACCACTTAAGATACAGGCTAATCCTCCTAACCCTATAATTATAAAGGATAATAAAGGGATGTTAAAGGTGACGTCTGTGTTTATTATGGTGTATTGTTTTAATATTATAGGGACAAATACCCAAAAAGTATAAAGTTCCCACATGTGACCAAAATATCCAAAAGCAGCAGCTCTAAAACCTCGTTTCTGAAAGACGTTAAAAAAGGCACTTAAATTTGTGTTTTGGCTAGGTTTTCGGTAGGGACCATCAGGTACTAATAGTAACATTAATAGTCCTCCAATTATTGCAAGTACTGAGGTTGTAATTAAAACAGATTTCCAAGGATAGGTTGTTGTAAAATCTTTTAATAAATGTGGGAAGGCAGTTCCTATAACTAACGCGCCTACCAGAAAACCGAGTGACTTTCCTAAGCCTTTATTGTAATAATCTGCAGCTATTTTCATTCCTATTGGATAAATCCCAGCTAGAAAAAAACCAGTTAAAAAGCGCAGTGCTAGTAGAGATATCAAGGTGTGACCGTTCCAAATAATTCCCAAGTTAAATGCAGATCCAAATAAGGCGCTAATAAAAAAGACTTTTGAAGGCGAAAACCGATCTGCAATTGTTAAAATAGCAAATAGTAATGTTCCTATAATAAAGCCAAATTGTACTGCAGACGTTAAATGACCTAAGGCGGTAACTTTTAAATTAAAGTTTAATACCAAGTCATTAATCACACCATTACCTGCAAACCATAGGCATGTGCAACAAAATTGAGAAATTACAATTACAGGCAGTATTAATTTAAAATGTTTCAATATTAGTGGTGTGCTTTGTTTCATTTAATATAGCGAAGTTAGTGGTTTTTTAGCTTAACTTTTTAAGTTGAAAGTACAAATGGTTAATACTTACTTACGACTCCTGGTTGATTAATTGCTTATTTTTCTTACAAATAATGACTGCTTATTTGTAAATCTCAAAAGCGAATCTTACATTTAAACCATGCAAGAAGATTTTTTACACTACTTATGGAAACTTAAAAAGTTTGAAACATCAAATCTTCAAACCACTAAAGGTGAGTTAGTAAGTGTAAAACATGTCGGGACACACAACCATCATACTGGCCCTGATTTTTTTAATGGACAAATACATATTGATAATCAATTATGGGCTGGTAATATTGAAATCCATATTAAATCTAGCGATTGGTTTGTCCATAATCATGAAGTAGATCCTAACTATGATAATGTTATTTTACATGTCGTTTGGGAGCATGACACAGAAATTTTCAGAAAAGACAATACACAAATACCAACTATAGAACTTCAAAATTACGTTTCGGAAACTGCGTTAACTAATTATCATAAATTGTTTAGTAGTCAGCAAACTTGGATTAATTGTGAGCATACAATTACAGAGGTTAACCCATTTATAGTTAATAACTGGTTGGAGCGTTTATATTTTGAACGTCTGGAACGTAAAGCAAAAACTATCGAGTCTATTTTAGAAACATCAAACAATGATTGGGAAGCGGTAATGTTTAAATTATTAGCCAAAAACTTTGGACTTAAAGTTAATGGAGATTCCTTTTTTAGCTTGGTTAATAGTTTTGATTTTACTGTAGTAAGAAAACAACAGAGTAGTCTGCTAAGTTTAGAAGCTTTGTTTTATGGTCAGGCTAGTTTGTTAGATAAAGAAGTCGAGGATATTTATTATATAGGACTTCAAAAAGAATACACGTTTTTAAAACAAAAATTTAAATTAGACAGTAGTAGTGTTAGTCCGTTACAGTTTTTTAGGTTGCGACCGCCAAATTTTCCGACTATTAGATTATCACAATTGGCTAATTTGTATCATTTGCACCAAAATTTGTTCTCAAAAGTAATCGCTTCAGAAAACCTAGAGGCTATTTATAAATTGTTTTCGGTGTCAACCTCACCCTTTTGGGAGTCACATTATACGTTTGAAAAAATTTCTAAAACCAGAAAAAAGCAGATAACAAAGTCGTTTATTGATCTATTATTAATCAATACAATTATTCCGCTTAAATTTTGTTACGCAAAACAACAAGGTAAATCTATTGAGGAAGAGATTGTTAGTTTTATGCAACAATTAAATCCAGAACAAAACGGAATTGTAGATAAATTTAAAAGCTTAGAAGTTTCAGTGACATCAGCTTTGGAGAGTCAAGCGGTTATTCAACTTAAAAATAATTATTGTGATGCAAACCAATGTTTAAAATGTGCTATTGGTAATACTATACTTACTCAAAATTAATTATCTTGCAATATGCAATTCTTATATAAACAATTACACTATTTTCAAAAACGTGGTTATCACGTCTGTCAGCGTATTGCTGACCGTTTGGGGATTAGAGCTAAAGTAGTACGTACAACGTTTATGTATTTAACATTTGCGACACTTGGCTTTGGATTTGCATTGTATTTATTTTTAGCATTTTGGATGCGTATTAAAGATATTGTATACACTAAACGCTCTTCTGTGTTTGATCTATAACTTATGACTAACCCATTAATAACACTCTACAGGTCTAAAATATATACAGCCATAACCTTATTACTAATATTGTTAGTTATTGGTGTTTTTGGGTTTAGATTTATGTCTAACTATACTTGGATAGACGCCTTGTACATGACAGTAATCACCATTACTACAGTAGGTTTTGGAGAGGTGCAACCTTTGGATGATACCTCAAAAATATTTACAATATTCTTAATATTAAATAGTGTTGTCATTGTTGGTTATGCCTTAACAATTATTACTGAATTTATTTTAAGCAGAAATAATATAGAAGAATTAAAACAAAAGAAAATGCAGAAAAAAATTGATGGCTTGAATAACCATATTATTATTTGTGGTTATGGTCGAAACGGAAAACAGGCTGCAACCAAGTTATTAGCACACAAACAACCTTTTGTTATTGTCGAAAAAAACAAGGAGGTTATTGAAAAATTTGAAGATGAAAATATGCCTTTCGTGTTTGGAAATGCTAACGAAGATGAAGTCTTATTGCAAGCAGGTATAGAGCGTGCCAGTAGTTTGATTTCGGCTTTACCAAATGACGCAGATAATTTATTTGTTGTGCTTTCTGCTAGACAAATGAAAAAGGATTTACGCATCATAAGTCGTGCATCTCAAGAAACATCCTATGAGAAGCTAAAGTTAGCAGGTGCTAACAACGTTATTTTACCAGATCGTATTGGTGGTGATCACATGGCGTCTTTAGTAGTTGTTCCTGATTTAATAGAATTTATTGATAATCTTGCTATCGTAGGAGAAAGTAATATAAATATAGAGGAAGTTCAAGTCGAAAAATTATACGATCCAAATACAGGTATCAAATCTATCATAGATTTAGACTTACGCCACAAAACAGGATGTACAGTTATAGGGTTTAAAAGTGGTGCGGGCGAGTATATTGTCAACCCAGAAGGCGAACTAAAATTAATACCTGGTTCTAAAGTTATCGTATTAGGAAGACCGGAACAAATTAAAAAATTGAATACTGTTTTTAGTTTAGACTAATACGGTATTTAACAAGTTTTCTTTTAAAAATTCACCATTTTTTTGCATCTTGCTAATCTTAATTAAAATTTTACTAACTAATAATTAAATTATGAAGAAATACCTTCTTTCAATTTTTACATTAATATTACCGCTTTTGACCTTTGCGAAGGAAGAAAAAGGTTTAGATCAGATTATCGACGAAAAATTCGGAGACGCTACAGGCTGGTTTGTTGATCTTATTTTTTATCAAATAGATTTTGGAGGAGGAATTAAGATATTTTGGGTATTGTTCCCTTTAATTCTGGGAGCGCTTTATTTTACATTCTATTTTAACTTTATCAATTTCAGAGGTTTTTTTACATCTATAAACATTGTAAGAGGTAAGTATGATGAGTTAGATCATCATGAGTCTATGATTGCTGCAGGAGATTCTACTCCAGGTGGTGATAATATAGAAACTATAGCTGTTGAAAACCACGAAGGAGAAGTATCACACTTTCAGGCATTAACTGCTGCTTTATCTGCAACAGTAGGTTTAGGTAATATTGCAGGAGTTGCTATTGCTGTGTCAATTGGTGGTGCAGGAGCAACGTTTTGGATGATTATAGCTGGGTTTTTAGGTATGGCATCTAAGTTTGTAGAGTGTACACTTGGTGTTAAATACAGAGATATTGGCGAAGATGGAACCGTATATGGTGGTCCAATGTACTACTTAACTAAAGGACTTAAGTCTAAAGGTATGGGTGGTTTAGGAAAAGTTTTAGCTGTTCTTTTTGCAATATTTGTAATTGGAGGTTCTTTTGGAGGTGGAAACATGTTCCAAGTCAATCAAGCGTTTCAACTAGTAGAAAACATTACAGGAGGAGACCAATCTTTCTTACATGGTTATGGATGGGCTTTTGGTCTAGTAATGGCTGTTTTAGTAGGTATTGTAATTATTGGTGGAATTAAAAAAATTGCTAAAGTAACAGATAAGATTGTGCCATTCATGGTATTAATATATGTGTTAGCATCTTTATTTGTGATTTTTGCTAAATATGATATGATTGGAGATGCATTTGCTCAAATCTGGAATGGAGCTTTTAGCCCAGAAGGAATGGCAGGTGGTGTTGTTGGAGTATTAGTACAAGGATTTAGACGTGCAGCGTTTTCAAACGAAGCAGGTATTGGTTCGGCTTCTATCGCGCATTCAGCTGTAAAAACAAAATATGCTGCAAGTGAAGGTATGGTTGCTTTATTAGAGCCATTTATCGATACTGTTGTAGTATGTACAATGACAGCTTTAGTTTTAATTATTACAGGGTCTTTAGCAGGTACAGGACCATCAAATGATGCAGAAGCTATTTTAATGACTTCAGGAGCTTTTGGTAGTGTTATTAGCTGGTTCCCATATGTGTTAACAGTTGCAGTGGTATTATTTGCTTTTAGTTCAATGATATCTTGGTCTTACTATGGTTACCAAGGATGGTCTTTCCTATTTGGAAGAACTAAAAGAGCAGAGTATACGTATAAAGTAATCTTTTGTGTATTTGTAGTAATTGGTGCAGCAGCAAGTTTAAATTCAGTAATAGGATTCTCTGATGCAATGGTATTTGCTATGATGGTTCCAAACATGATTGGATTAGTATTATTAGCGCCAAAAGTTAAGTCAGAACTTAAAAAATATATGAGCGTTATTAAAACGTTTAATGCGTCATAAATAAACTATATAATGTTTAATCAATCCCACTTCATGTTTTCTAAAAAACAAAGGAGTGGGATTTTTTTATTGGTATCAATAATTTTAATGCTACTTGTGTTTTTTCATTTTGTATTACCATCACTCTTAAATACAACTCCTGACTTTGATTCTAAAGATGCTGAAGTTGATGCTTTTATTAAACAAGTAGATTCGCTTAAAGCAATTGAAATAGAAAAGCGTAAACCAAAAATCTATCCTTTTAATCCTAATTTTATAACAGATCATAAAGGCTATACTTTAGGAATGACTACTCAAGAAATTGATAGGTTATTGGCTTTTAGAAACCAAGATAAATGGATCAATTCTGTTGGTCAATTTAAGGCGGTAACAATGGTTTCAGATTCTTTATTGGCTAAAATATCTCCTTATTTTAAATTTCCAGATTGGGTAACTAATCCAAAGCCAAAACAAAAGACGTTTTCTAAGACATTTTCTAATACACCAAAGACCATAAGTCAGAAGTTAGATTTAAATTCAGCTACAGCTGCACAACTTCAAAAAGTATATGGTATCGGACCTTCTTATTCAGAGCGTATAGTAAAGTTTAGAACAAAGGTAAATGGGTTTCATTCGTTTGTAGAGTTGCAAGAGGTGTATGGATTAACGCCAGAAGTTATTCAAAACGTAAAAGATAACTTTGTTATTAAATCACCAAGAGTAATTACCAAAATGGCTTTAAATAAAGCAACTAAAGAACAGTTGGTTACTATTAAATATATAGATTACGAAGTAGCGCACAATATAATAGAAGAAAGGACCTTGCGTGACGGGTTTAAATCCATTGACGAATTAACAAAAGTTAACGGTTTTCCTGTTAATAAAATACAGATAATTAAGTTATCTTTACGTCTAGATTAGAACTTAACAATAACACAACGTATTATGGGAAATATGTACTTCAGTGAAGAGCATAATTTATTTAGAGAAAGTTTACGCGATTTTTTAAAAAAAGAAGTCGTTCCTCATATTGATAAATGGGAAAAAACTGGAAGTATAGAACGCTTTATTTGGAAAAAATTTGGCGATATGGGCTTTTTTGGTATTAGTTACCCGGAGCAATATGGCGGAATGGATTTAGATATTTTCTATATGATTATTTTGCTAGAAGAATTGCAAAAAATCAATTCTGCTGGTTTTGCAGCTGCAATGTGGGCACATGCTTATCTTGCAATGACGCATTTAAAAGCAGAAGGTAGTGATGCTATAAAAGAAAAATATTTAACTGCTAGTATTACAGGAGACATGATTGGGTGTCTTTGTATTACAGAGCCTTTTGGTGGTAGTGATGTTGCAGGAATGCGATCTACAGCAGTTAAAAAAGGAGATACATACGTAATTAATGGGTCAAAAACATTTATTACAAACGGAGTGTACAGCGACTATTTAGTAGTAGCAGCAAAAACAAATCCTGAATTAGGGAATAAGGGGATTAGTATTTTCTTGATTGATAGAGATACGCCGGGTGTATCTGCAACTAAATTAGATAAATTAGGTTGGAGAGCATCGGATACAGGAGAGATTGCATTTGATAATGTAACTATTCCAGCTTCTAACCTAATGGGAGAAGAAAACAAAGGCTTTGCATATATAATGCAGCATTTTGCGACGGAACGTCTAATTATGGGGGTAAATGCACATGCTAGAGCAGAGTTTGCTTTAGATTATACAATGCAATACATGTCAGAGCGTACAGCTTTTGGTAAAACTATAGATCGTTTTCAAGCTTTAAGACACCGTTTAGCAGATCATATTACAGAAGTAGAAATCTGTAAAACGTTTAATTATACAATTGCAGATAGATTAGGTAAAGGTGAGTATGTTGTAAAAGAAGCAACAATGTCTAAATTAAAATCTACTAAAGTAGCGGACGATGTTATTTATGATTGTCTGCAGTTTTTAGGTGGTTATGGTTATATGGAAGAATATCCATTGGCACGACTATTGAGAGATAGTAGATTAGGACCAATAGGTGGTGGTACTTCAGAAATTTTAAGAGAAATTATCGCTAAAATGGTAATTGATGGTAAAGACTATAAGCCAGCTACGAAATAATTTGATTAGCTTTTTAGCGAAAATTCTTCCAAATTATCGCTAAAATGGTAATTGACGGTAAAGACTATAAGCCAGCTACTAAATAGTTTGATTAACTTTTTAGCGAAAATGCTTCAAAATTATCGCTAAAATGGTAATTGACGGTAAAGACTATAAGCCAGCTACAAAATAATTTGATTAGCTTTTTAGCGAAAGCGGTAATGCGTTTTCGCTAAAATGGTAATCGTTATAACCGATTGCAATCCTGCTAACAAATAATATTTAAATTTTTTATAATGAAATTGACTCAGATCAAATCCTCAGTAATTATTATCTTTTTACTAGTAGGAAGCTTTGCTGTGGCACAAACCGAAATTAAGAGTAAGGTTACAGACTTTATGAGTATGTTACCTATTGAAAACGCCAGTGTGTATGTTCAAAACACAACCATTGGAACAATAACCAATGCGGATGGGAAGTTTGTATTATTGGTGCCTAAGGCATTGGAAAAGGATACAATTATAATTTCTTCAATAGGGTTTAAAAGCTACAAAACAACAATCGATCAATTTGATAACTCACTAGATATACTTTTAGAAGAAGATATTGCGTCTTTAGACGAAATTTTAATAGTCGCCGAAAATAGACCTAAAACAGGTAATGATATTGTAATTAGAGCTTTAGAAAGGTTAGAAAACAACCTGCCTGAGCAGCCTTATCTTCAGAAAGGGTTTTTAAGACATAAAGAAAGAAACAAGAAACAATTTAAATGGTTAGTAGAAAGTGCTATTACTTTGTACGACGATTCCAGTTATGTTACAGGAGGTGCAGACAACTTAAAAATAAATGTAGATCAGGTTAGAAAAAGTTACGACTTACGTGACGTAGATAGCTTATTCTCGTATTCAACGTATTTAAAGTACAACGCTAATGTTAATTTAAAGCCCAAAAATTTAAGACGTGATACAATTGCTAAGTCATCTTTAATAAAGTCCATTAAATGGAATGACACCAGGGTAAATGGATTAGAAAACTTATTTAAAGGAAAGCTTAATTTAGTCCGTAACTCTAAAAGTCCAAAAGCATTATTGGGTGATGATGTTTTAAAAACACATCAATTTAAATTGGATACTATTTTAGTAGACAACGAGCGCAAAATTTATAAAATTAAAATTGATAAAGGTGAAAACTTTGCGGGTTTAAACACGGAAGGGATTTATAACGAAGGATATATTGCGGAAGGTTGGATTTATATTTATTGGGATAATTTTTCAATTAAAAAAATCGAATACCAACTTAGAGCAGGTTCTGACGCACAAAAAAATAGGAGTAAAACGCTATTTGATACGCAAATCAATCATAAGCTTGTAATCTCTTATATGGAGTATCAGGATAAAATGTATCCTAATTATATCTATTATGAAACACCTAAACTAGTTAACGTAGGTTATAAGCCAACGGGTAAGATAAACAAGGAAGAAGAAGCGTTGTTTAATAAGGAAGAACGTTTTTATTATACAGTACAAGAAATACTGTTTACAGAGATAATTCAAGATCCAGAAGTAATTGAAGCTGCTTTGCAACAAGATTGGGATCCAGATATTTTTTCAGTTAAACCGTACAATAAATTGTTTTGGGATAACTACAATACCCTTTTAGAAAGTGAAGAAGACGAAAAACTAATTAAAGATTTAACAAAGCGATCGTCTCTTTTTAAACAATAAAATTAAATTTATGAGTGCTCAATTTAAATAACTTTCTATATTTGCACCTCAAAATTTTAAAAGAGAGGAGGTTAAGATACTATGTTAGTAATTCCATTAAAGGACGGAGAAAATATAGAGAGAGCATTAAAACGCTACAAACGTAAGTTTGATAAAACAGGAACGCGACGCGCTTTGCAAAGTCGTAAGCAGTTTACAAAACCTTCTGTAGGTAATAGAGTTAAAGTTCAAAAGGCTCAATATGTACAACGTTTAAGAGATCAAGAAGCTGTGTAAGCAGTTGCAATTAATAATAAAATCCCACTAAATTTTTAGTGGGATTTTTGTTTTTCCAGTAATCTGATACAAAAAATGGTATATTTATCGGACTTAAATACTTTACATACATAATGCTATTACAAGCCTTTTTAGATTATCTGTTATTAGAAAAAAAATATTCTAGTCTAACAGTTAATGCTTATAAGAAAGATATAGAATCCTTTTTGTTTTTTTTAAATCAAGAAGAACAGAATAATACGATTAATGAGGTTAATTATGCTCAAATTAGAACATGGATTGTTAGTCTTGTTCAAAAAGGGATAGCAAACAGAAGTATAAACAGAAAGATTTCTGCTCTAAATAGCTTTTTTAAATTCTTACTTAAAATAGAAGAAGTTAAAATAAATCCATTGTCAAAACATAAGGCACTTAAAACTAGTAAAAAAGTTCAAATCCCTTTTTCTGAAAACGAAATAACAACCGTTCTAGATCAAATAAGTCATAATTCAGATTTTGAAGGGTTAAGAAATAAGCTAATTATAGAATTGTTTTATTCAACAGGAATGCGTCGTATAGAATTGATTAACATTAAATTAAAGGATGCCGACTTAGAAAACAAAACAATTAAGATTTTAGGTAAAAGAAATAAAGAGCGCATTGTGCCATTATTACCGTCAATTGTAGAAAGCATAGCAAATTATAAAACGGAAAGAAATAAATTAGAAGTTATTACTGATCAAACGCATTTGTTTTTAACAAAAAAGGGCGTTAAAATTTATGAAACTCTTGTCTACAGAATTATAAATGATTACTTTAGTAAGGCTTCAAGTAAGGTTAAGAAAAGTCCCCACATACTTAGACACTCGTTTGCGACCCATTTATTAAATCAAGGTGCAGAGATAAACGCGGTAAAGGAGTTATTAGGGCATTCTAGTTTAGCAGCCACTCAGGTATATACTCATAATAGTATTGCAGAGTTAAAAAAAGTGTATGCCAAAGCACATCCTAGAAGTAAAAAATAAATGTTTAACCACAAAAATTTAAAGTATGAAGGTAAACACACAGGCAATTAATTTTAATGCCGATCCCCAATTATTAGAATTTATTCAAAAAAGAATGAATAAGTTAGAAACGTATTACGATAAGGTAATTCAGTCAGAAGTCTATCTAAAGGTCGAAAAGACTAGAAATAAACTAAATAAAGTTTTTGAAGCCAAGATAAATGTACCCGGAGATAGCTTTGTTGTTAAAAAACAATGTAAGACTTTTGAAGAGGGTGTAGACGGTGCTGTAGCCTCTTTAGAAAGGCAGTTAAAAAAGCGAAAACAAAAATTACAAGAAAATTTTAAAAATATTTCATAAAAATGTTTTGAATAATTAAATAAATCTATACATTTGCAGTCCGTTAGAAATAGCGGGCTTTTTTTAGAAGTAAAAAGAGATATAAAAGCCGATGTAGCTCAGCTGGCTAGAGCAGCTGATTTGTAATCAGCAGGTCGTGGGTTCGAGTCCCTCCATCGGCTCAAAATAAAGTTAAAATAAATTATAAATTATTTTAACTTTGTACAAGTTCTTTAATAGAGTGAAAAGTTTAAAATTGGGGAGATACTCAAGCGGCCAACGAGGGCAGACTGTAAATCTGCTGACTACGTCTTCGCAGGTTCGAATCCTGCTCTCCCCACTTTTTTTTAATTAGAAAAGTTAATTTTAGACGACAAAGGATTTTAAATAATTGCGAGAGTAGCTCAGTTGGTAGAGCGTCAGCCTTCCAAGCTGAATGTCGCCGGTTCGAACCCGGTCTCTCGCTCTAATATTTAAGCCGGTGTAGCTCAGGGGTAGAGCGTTTCCTTGGTAAGGAAGAGGTCACGGGTTCAATTCCCGTCATTGGCTCTGAATAAAGAATAAAAAATTAAGAATACACTAATATTATTATATAACTAAGATTAAATTATTAAAACATGGCAAAGGCAACTTTCGATCGTTCAAAACCACACTTAAATATTGGTACAATTGGACACGTAGATCACGGTAAAACAACTTTAACTGCTGCTATTACTAAAGTATTAGCTGATGCAGGTTTATCAGAAGCAAAATCTTTCGATCAGATTGATAACGCTCCAGAAGAAAAAGAAAGAGGTATTACAATTAATACATCACACGTAGAATATTCAACAGCAAATCGTCACTACGCACACGTAGATTGTCCAGGTCACGCCGATTACGTTAAGAACATGGTAACTGGTGCTGCACAAATGGATGGAGCTATTTTAGTAGTAGCTGCAACGGATGGTCCAATGCCACAAACTCGTGAGCACATCTTATTAGGTCGTCAGGTAGGTATCCCAAGAATCGTAGTATTCTTAAATAAAGTGGATATGGTTGATGATGAAGAGCTTTTAGAGTTAGTAGACATGGAGGTTAGAGAATTATTATCATTCTATGAGTATGATGGTGATAACGGACCTGTAGTTTCTGGTTCTGCATTAGGAGCTTTAAATGGTGAGCAAAAATGGGTTGATACAGTAATGGAATTAATGGCACAAGTTGATGCATGGATTGAAGAGCCAGTTCGTGATATGGACAAGCCTTTCTTAATGCCAATTGAAGATGTATTTTCTATTACAGGTCGTGGTACAGTAGCAACTGGACGTATCGAAACTGGTGTAGCTAATACTGGAGATCCAGTTGAGATCATTGGTATGGGTGCTGAAAAATTAACATCTACTATTACAGGAATTGAAATGTTCCGTCAAATATTAGATAGAGGAGAAGCTGGAGATAACGCTGGTATCTTATTAAGAGGAATTGAGAAGTCTCAAATCTCTAGAGGTATGGTTATTGTTAAGCCAGGTTCTGTAACACCACACGCTAAATTTAAAGCTGAGGTTTATATCCTTAAAAAAGAAGAAGGTGGACGTCACACTCCATTCCATAATAACTACCGTCCTCAGTTTTATGTTCGTACAACTGACGTAACAGGAAACATTGCGTTACCTGAAGGAGTAGAGATGGTTATGCCTGGAGATAACTTAACAATTCATGTTGAGTTAATCCAAAAGATCGCAATGAATGTTGGATTACGTTTCGCTATACGTGAAGGTGGTAGAACAGTTGGTGCAGGTCAGGTAACTGAAATTTTAGACTAATTTATAGTTTATAAAATATAAAGCTAAGACACTTCGTTCGCGTGGTGTCTTGGTTTTTATTTACGGGCGTAGCTCAGTTGGTAGAGCACTGGTCTCCAAAACCAGGTGTCGGGAGTTCGAGTCTCTCCGCCCGTGCAAATTGAGGTAAATGATAATAATTATCGTTTACCTCAAAATAGAATAAAGTAGTCCGCTCCATAGGAAGACATTTAAACAAAGACATATGGCTGGAATAGTAAACTATATAAAAGAATCATTTGGAGAATTAAAAAACAACGTAACATGGACACCTTGGTCTGAGGCGCAAAGTTTAACGATCCTAGTGGCTGTTTTTTCAATTATTTTCTCCTTAGCAATATGGGGGATTGATACTGTTTTTAGTAAAGTTATTAGTTTATACTTTAACCTTATAACAGGATAGATTATTATGGCTGAAGTTGGAGAAAAAAAATGGTACGTAGTTAGAGCTGTAAGTGGTCAAGAGAATAAAATCAAAACTTATATCGAGAACGAAATTTCAAGATTAGGTCTACAGGATTATGTAGAGCAGGTTTTAGTACCAACAGAAAATGTAGTGCAAATCCGTAATGGTAAAAAAGTAAACAAAGAAAAAGTTTACTTTAGTGGATACATTATGATTAAAGCTAACCTTACTGGAGAAGTGCCTCATATTATAAGATCAATAACTAACGTTATTGGTTTTTTAGGTGCTACAAAAGGTGGTGATCCTTTACCTTTAAGACAATCTGAAGTTAACAGAATGTTAGGTAAAGTAGATGAGTTATCTGTTGATGCGGACGTTAATGTTGCAATACCTTACACCAAAGGTGAAACAGTAAAAGTTATTGATGGACCTTTTAATGGTTTTGACGGTACTATAGAAAACATTAATGAAGAAAAGCGTAAGCTTGAAGTAATGGTTAAGATTTTCGGAAGAAAGACACCATTAGAACTAAGCTATATGCAAGTAGAAAAAATTTAATAATTGTTACAATAAAGCGTACTTCTTTTAGGCTTCCACTTAAAATAAGTACAAAACAAAAACATTCAAAATGGCAAAAGAATTAGGTAAAGTAGTTAAGCTACAAGTAAGGGGAGGTGCAGCGAATCCGTCGCCACCGGTTGGACCCGCTTTAGGTGCTGCTGGAGTAAATATCATGGAATTCTGTAAGCAATTTAATGCAAGAACCCAAGATAAAGCTGGTAAGGTTTTACCAGTTGTGATTTCGGTTTACAAAGACAAGTCTTTTGACTTTGTAATCAAAACACCTCCTGCTGCAGTACAATTATTAGAAGCGGCCAAAGTGAAGAAAGGTTCAGGTGAACCACACGTTAAAAAAGTAGCAAAAGTTTCTTGGGATCAAGTCAAAACTATTGCAGAAGATAAAATGGTAGATTTAAATGCATTTACAATTGAGTCTGCAATGAAGATGATTGCTGGTACTGCAAGATCTATGGGTATAACTGTTAAAGGTGGTGAAGCACCAAATTAACCTAAAAAGATTTTAAAAAATGGCAAGATTAACAAAGAAACAAAAAGAATCTGTAGCAAAAATTGAGAAGGATAGAGTATATTCTTTAAAAGATGCTTCAGCATTAGTAAAAGAAATAACTAATACAAAGTTTGACGCTTCTGTAGATTTAGCAATTCGTTTAGGGGTTGACCCAAGAAAAGCTAATCAAATGGTTAGAGGTGTAGTATCTCTTCCTCATGGTACAGGTAAGGACGTTAAAGTTTTAGCATTAGTAACTCCAGATAAAGAAGCAGAAGCTAAAGAAGCAGGTGCTGATTACGTTGGTTTAGATGAGTACCTTGATAAAATCAAGAGTGGTTGGACAGACGTTGATGTAATTATTACTATGCCTAGCGTTATGGGTAAACTAGGACCTTTAGGACGTGTATTAGGACCTCGTGGTTTAATGCCTAACCCTAAGACTGGTACTGTAACTATGGATGTAGCAAAAGCTGTAACTGAAGTTAAGGCTGGTAAAATTGACTTTAAAGTTGACAAAACTGGTATCGTTCATGCTTCAATTGCAAAGGCATCTTTTAGTGCTGATAAGATTGAGGAAAATGCAAATGAATTATTAACAACAATAATGAAACTTAAGCCAACTACAGCTAAGGGAGTTTATGTAAAAAGCATTTTTATGTCTTCTACAATGAGTCCAAGTATTGCTGTAGAAACTAAAATAGGTTAGTAGTTAAAAACTTTATATTATGACTAGAGAAGAAAAATCACAAGTAATTAAAGAATTAACTGTTCAATTAGCCGATAACTCTAATATCTACATAGCGGATATTTCTGGTTTAAATGCAGGAACTACTTCTGACTTACGTCGTGCTTGTTTTAAAGCAAACATACAGTTAGCTGTTGTTAAAAATACATTACTTGAAAAAGCAATGGAAGCTTCCGATAGAGATTTTGGAAACTTACCATCAATATTAAAGGGAAATACATCTGTGATGTATTCGGAAACTGGGAATGCTCCAGCTAAATTAATCAAAGCTTTCAGAAAAAAATCTGAGAAGCCTTTATTAAAGGGTGCTTTTATTGAAGAAGCGGTTTATTTAGGAGATGACCAATTAGATATGTTAGTAGACATCAAGTCTAGAGAAGAGTTAATTGGTGATATTGTAGGATTACTACAGTCTCCTGCTAAAAACGTTATCTCGGCTCTTAAATCAAGCGGTGGAACACTTTCAGGTATCTTAAAAACATTATCTCAAAAAGAGGGATAATTCAAACATTACGCACTTTTACAATTATATATTATTAAAAAATTAAAACGATAGAAAAATGGCAGATTTAAAAGATTTCGCAGAACAATTAGTTAACCTTACTGTTAAAGAAGTAAATGAGTTAGCTACTATTTTAAAAGATGAATATGGTATCGAGCCTGCTGCTGCTGCAGTAGCTGTTGCAGCTGGTCCAGCTGGAGGAGGAGATGCTGAAGAAGCTCAAACTGAATTTGATGTTATTTTAAAAGCAGCAGGTGCTTCTAAATTAGCAGTAGTAAAATTAGTTAAGGAATTAACTGGTTTAGGTTTAAAAGAAGCTAAAGGTTTAGTTGATGATGCACCAAGTGCAATCAAAGAAGCAGTTTCTAAAGATGAGGCAGAAGCTCTTAAAACTCAGTTAGAAGAGGCAGGAGCAGAGGTTGAGCTTAAGTAAGCTTACCAAATAATTTTACAAAGGTTTAGGTCTGGAGCATTCGCTTTAAGACCTAAACCATTTGTCGTATATAGTGATCAACTATATAAAATAATATTTTTTTTAATCAAAATTTCGTCCATTGATGTTAGTAACACAAGCTGAAAGATTAAATTTCTCGTCTATTGTAAATAGAACGGAATACCCAGATTTCATGGATATTCAGATTAAATCCTTTCAGGATTTTTTCCAGTTAGAAACAAAATCTGAAGAAAGAGGTGATGAAGGTCTTTATAACACCTTCATGGAAAACTTTCCAATTACAGACACACGTAATCAATTCGTTTTAGAATTTTTAGATTACTTTATTGATCCGCCGAGATATGCTATTGATGAGTGTATTGAAAGAGGACTAACCTATAGCGTTCCGCTTAAAGCAAGGTTAAAGTTATATTGTACAGACCCTGAACATGAGGATTTCGAGACCATTGTCCAGGATGTGTATTTAGGAACTATACCTTACATGACTCCATCTGGTACTTTTTGTATCAATGGTGCAGAACGTGTGGTAGTATCTCAATTGCATAGATCACCAGGTGTCTTTTTTGGTCAATCTTTCCATGCAAATGGAACCAAATTATATTCAGCTAGAGTTATTCCTTTTAAAGGATCGTGGATAGAATTCGCTACGGATATTAACCAAGTAATGTATGCGTACATTGATAGAAAAAAGAAGTTACCTGTAACAACTTTATTCAGAGCAATTGGTTTTGAACGTGATAAAGATATTTTAGAGATTTTTGATTTAGCCGAAGAGGTTAAAGTTTCAAAGTCTGGTCTTAAAAAAGTAATCGGTCGCAAACTTGCTGCACGTGTTTTAAATACATGGCATGAAGATTTCGTTGATGAAGATACTGGAGAAGTAGTATCTATTGAGCGTAACGAGATAGTATTAGATCGTGATACAGAATTAGATAAAGATAATATTGAAGAAATCCTTGACATTGATGTGAAAACTATTCTTTTACACAAAGAAAGTGCACAACAAGGAGATTACGCAATCATACATAATACACTTCAAAAGGATCCAACAAATTCTGAAAAAGAAGCTGTAGAACATATTTACCGTCAACTACGTAATGCTGAGCCGCCAGATGAGGAAACAGCACGTGGTATTATTGACAAATTATTCTTTAGTGATCAACGTTACTCTCTTGGAGAAGTAGGTCGTTATAGAATGAACAAGAAACTACAATTAGATATCGGAATGGATAAGCAGGTGCTTACCAAAGAAGATATCATTACTATAATCAAGTACTTAATCGAGCTGATTAATTCTAAAGCAGAGATTGATGATATTGATCACTTATCTAACCGTCGTGTTCGTACAGTTGGAGAGCAATTATCTTCTCAGTTTGGTGTTGGTTTAGCACGTATGGCACGTACTATCCGTGAGCGTATGAACGTTCGTGATAATGAAGTGTTTACTCCTATTGACTTAATTAATGCTAAGACGTTATCGTCTGTTATTAATTCTTTCTTTGGTACAAACCAATTATCTCAATTTATGGATCAAACCAATCCTCTTGCTGAAATTACGCACAAGCGTCGTTTATCTGCACTAGGACCAGGTGGTTTATCTAGAGAAAGAGCTGGTTTCGAAGTACGTGATGTTCACTATACTCACTACGGAAGACTTTGTCCAATTGAAACTCCTGAGGGACCAAACATTGGATTAATTTCATCTTTATCTGTATATGCTAAAGTGAATTCTATGGGATTCATTGAGACACCTTATAGAAAAGTTACTGATGGGGTTGTGGATATTAAAGGAGATCCAATTTATTTAAGTGCAGAAGAAGAAGAAGACAAATTAATCGCTCAAGCAACTGTTAAAGTTGATGAGAATGGTAAGATTTTACACGATAAGGTAATTGCACGTATGGAAGGTGACTTCCCAGTAATGGATCCAAAAGATATCCATTATACTGATGTTGCACCAAATCAAATTTCGTCTATATCAGCATCTTTAATTCCATTCTTGGAACATGATGATGCCAACCGTGCATTGATGGGATCAAACATGATGCGTCAAGCGGTACCATTATTACGTCCTCAAGCACCAATTGTTGGTACTGGATTAGAGAGACAAGTTGCTTCAGATTCTCGTGTATTAATTAATGCAGAAGGAGAAGGTGTTGTACAGTATGTCGATGCTAATGAGATTGTAATTAAATATGAAAGAACTGATGACGAGGCTAAAGTTAGTTTTGATAGTGATATCAAGTCTTACGCTTTAGTTAAGTTTAGAAAGACTAATCAAGGTACTTCAATTAACTTAACACCTATCGTTAAGAAAGGTGATAAGGTATCAAAGGGGCAAGTGTTATCTGAAGGTTATGCAACTCAAAAGGGTGAATTAGCTTTAGGTAGAAACATGAAAGTAGCCTTTATGCCTTGGAAAGGGTATAACTTTGAGGATGCAATTGTAATCTCTGAGAAAGTTGTACGTGAAGATATCTTTACTTCTATTCATATTGACGAGTATTCTCTTGACGTTAGAGATACTAAATTAGGTAACGAAGAATTAACTAACGATATTCCTAACGTTTCTGAAGAGGCTACTAAAGACCTTGATGAAAACGGTATGATTCGTATTGGTGCTGAAGTTAAACCTGGTGATATATTAATTGGTAAGATTACACCAAAAGGAGAATCTGATCCAACTCCAGAAGAAAAATTATTACGTGCTATCTTTGGTGACAAGGCTGGAGATGTAAAAGATGCTTCATTAAAGGCATCACCTTCTTTACATGGTGTTGTTATTAATAAAAAATTATTTTCTAGAGCAGTAAAGGATAAACGTAAGAGAGCTCAGGATAAAGAAGATATTAATAAATTAGAGAATTTATACTACACTAAGTTTGACGAATTACAAAGTGTATTAGTTGAAAAACTTTTTACAATTGTAAACGGAAAAACGTCTCAAGGTATTTTCAATGATTTAGGAGAAGAAGTTTTACCAAAAGGTAAGAAATTTACTCTAAAAATGTTAAATGCTGTTGATGATTATACTCACTTAACTGGTGGTACATGGACAACAGATGATCATACTAATAAGTTAGTAGCTGATTTAATTCATAACTACAAGATTAAAGAAAACGATTTACAAGGGTCTTTAAGACGTGAAAAGTTTACTATTTCTGTAGGGGATGAGTTGCCAGCAGGTATTATTAAGTTAGCTAAGGTTTATATCGCTAAAAAACGTAAGTTAAAAGTTGGTGATAAAATGGCGGGACGACATGGTAACAAAGGTATTGTTGCACGTATTGTACGTCAAGAGGATATGCCTTTCTTAGAAGACGGAACTCCTGTAGATATCGTATTAAATCCATTAGGTGTACCATCTCGTATGAACATTGGACAAATATATGAAACAGTTTTAGGATGGGCTGGACAAGATTTAGGTCGTACTTATGCAACACCAATTTTTGATGGTGCTACAATTGATCAGATTAACGAATTAACTGATGAAGCTGGAATTCCTAGATATGGTCATACATATCTTTATGATGGTGGAACTGGTGACCGTTTTGATCAACCTGCAACAGTAGGTGTTATTTACATGCTTAAATTAGGGCATATGGTAGATGACAAGATGCACGCACGTTCTATCGGACCTTACTCACTAATTACGCAACAACCTTTAGGAGGTAAAGCGCAATTTGGAGGTCAGCGTTTTGGAGAAATGGAAGTTTGGGCACTTGAGGCTTACGGAGCATCTGCAACGTTAAGAGAAATCTTAACTGTAAAATCTGATGACGTAGTTGGTAGAGCTAAAACTTACGAAGCTATCGTTAAAGGAGAGCCAATGCCAGAACCTGGATTACCAGAATCTTTCAACGTTTTAATGCACGAATTGAAAGGATTAGGATTAGACATTAGATTAGAAGAATAATTTTAAGTGAGTCGAGCAGTCTGTAAATTAATTTTACGGACTGCTTTACAAACTGAACACTATAAGAATTATGGCAAAAAAACAAGATAAGAATACAGTACAGAGATTTAATAAAATCTCTATTGGTTTAGCATCACCAGAATCTATTTTAGCAGAATCTAGAGGTGAAGTTTTAAAACCAGAAACTATCAATTATCGTACACATAAACCAGAACGTGATGGTTTATTCTGTGAGCGTATTTTTGGTCCTGTAAAGGATTATGAATGTGCTTGTGGTAAATATAAGCGTATTAGATATAAAGGTATTGTTTGCGACCGTTGTGGAGTTGAAGTTACTGAAAAGAAAGTACGCCGTGATAGAGTAGGACACATTAACTTAGTTGTGCCTGTTGCTCATATCTGGTATTTCCGTTCTTTACCAAACAAAATTGGTTACATATTAGGTTTACCGTCTAAGAAATTAGACATGATTATTTATTACGAGCGTTATGTAGTAATACAAGCTGGTAATGCTAAGAATGAAGAAGGAGAGCCTTTACAAAAATTAGACTTTTTAACTGAAGAGGAATATCTAAACATATTAGAAACACTTCCTCAAGATAATCAATATTTAGATGACACAGATCCTAGCAAATTTATTGCTAAAATGGGAGCTGAGTGTTTAATTGACTTATTGTCAAGAATTGATTTAGATACATTATCATACGAGTTACGTCACAAAGCAAATACTGAAACGTCTAAACAACGTAAAACAGAAGCTTTAAAACGTCTACAAGTAGTTGAAGCTTTACGTGAATCTAATGAGCACAGAGAGAATCGTCCTGAATGGATGATCATGAAAGTAGTGCCAATTATACCACCAGAATTAAGACCTTTAGTGCCTTTAGATGGTGGACGTTTTGCAACTTCAGATTTAAATGATTTATACCGTCGTGTAATTATCCGTAATAACCGTCTTAAAAGATTGGTTGAGATAAAAGCACCGGAAGTTATTTTACGTAACGAAAAACGTATGTTACAAGAATCTGTAGATTCTTTATTTGATAACACACGTAAATCATCTGCTGTTAAAACTGATTCTAACAGACCATTAAAATCATTATCAGATTCACTTAAAGGTAAGCAGGGACGTTTCCGTCAAAACTTACTTGGTAAGCGTGTCGATTATTCTGCACGTTCTGTAATTGTTGTTGGACCAGAACTTAGATTATTTGAGTGTGGTTTACCTAAAAACATGGCTGCAGAATTATACAAGCCTTTTGTAATTAGAAAATTAATTGAAAGAGGTATTGTAAAGACAGTTAAGTCTGCGAAGAAAATTATAGATAAAAGAGAACCAGTTGTTTGGGATATTTTAGAAAATGTTTTAAAAGGACATCCAGTACTTTTAAACCGTGCTCCTACATTACACAGACTTGGTATACAAGCATTCCAACCTAAATTAATTGAAGGTAAAGCAATTCAATTACACCCATTAGCATGTGCGGCATTTAACGCCGATTTTGATGGAGATCAAATGGCTGTGCATTTACCATTAGGACCTGAAGCTATATTAGAGTGTCAAATGTTAATGTTAGCATCTCATAATATCTTAAACCCTGCAAATGGTGCTCCAGTTACTGTACCTTCTCAGGATATGGTACTTGGACTATATTACATGACTAAGCACAGATTATCTACTCCTGAAGTTCCTGTAAGAGGTGAAGGATTAACATTTTACTCTGCAGAGGAAGTAACTATTGCTTACAATGAAAAGAGAGTTGAATTAAACGCAGGAATTAAAGTTAGAACAATGGACTTTAATGACGCTGGCGAATTAGTACTTCAAGTAATTGAAACTACTGTTGGTCGTGTTTTATTTAACGAAAAAGTACCAGCAGCAGCAGGTTATATCAATGAAGTATTAACCAAGAAGTCTTTAAGAGATATTATTGGTAATATTTTAAAAGTAACTAGTGTACCTGAAACTGCAGATTTCTTAGATGAAATTAAAACTTTAGGATATTACTTCGCATTTAAAGGAGGGTTATCATTTAGTTTAGGAGATATTATTATCCCGCCAGAAAAGCAATCTATGATTGATGCTGCCAACGAAAAAGTTGATGGTGTTACTGGTAACTATAACATGGGATTAATTACAAATAACGAACGTTACAACCAGGTTATTGATATTTGGACATCTACGAATGCTGAATTGACAGAATTGTCAATGAAACGTATTAGAGAAGATCAACAAGGATTTAACTCGGTATATATGATGCTTGATTCTGGAGCCCGTGGATCTAAAGAACAGATTCGTCAGCTTACAGGTATGCGTGGATTAATGGCTAAGCCTAAAAAATCTACTGCAGGAGGTGGATCTATTATTGAAAATCCGATTTTATCTAACTTTAAGGAAGGTCTTTCAATTTTAGAGTACTTTATATCAACTCACGGTGCGCGTAAAGGACTTGCCGATACTGCACTTAAAACTGCCGATGCAGGTTACTTAACACGTCGTTTAGTAGACGTTTCTCAAGATGTTATTGTTAACAGTGAAGACTGTGGTACATTAAGAGGTGTAGAGGTTTCTGCACTTAAGAAAAATGATGAAGTTGTTGAGAAATTAGAAGCACGTATTGTAGGTCGTATTTCATTAAATGATGTATATGATCCATTAAGTGAAGAAGTTTTAGCTGAAGCTGGTCAATTAATTGACGAAGTAGTAGCAGCTAGGATTGAAAATTCACCAATAGAAACAGTGGAAGTACGTTCTCCATTATCTTGTGAAGCTAAAAAAGGGATCTGTGCACAATGTTATGGTCGTAATTTAGCTACTAACAAAATGGTGCAACGTGGTGAAGCAGTTGGTGTTGTAGCAGCGCAATCTATTGGAGAGCCTGGTACACAGTTAACACTTCGTACGTTCCACGTTGGAGGTATTGCAGGTAACATTTCTGAAGAAAACAAACTTGCAGTTAAATTTGACGGTATTGCAGAAATTGAAGATTTAAAAACTGTAAAAGGTACTGATAACGATGGTAACGCAGCTGATGTTGTTATTTCTCGTACATCAGAAATTAAATTAGTAGATAAGAAAACTGGAATTACTTTAAGTACTAACAATATCCCTTATGGATCTCATATTTTAGTTAAAGACGGAGATGCATTAAAAGCTGGTGATGTTGTTTGTTCTTGGGATCCATATAACGGAGTTATTGTTTCTGAATTTGCTGGAAAAGTGAGATATGAAAATATCGAACAAGGTATTACTTATCAAGTAGAGATTGATGAGCAGACAGGTTTCCAAGAAAAGGTAATTTCAGAGTCTAGAAACAAAAAAATAATACCAACACTTATTGTTGAAGATGGTAAAGGTGAAGCAATTCGTTCTTACAATTTACCAGTAGGGGCCCACATTATGATTGATGATGGAGAAAAAATTAAGGTTGGTAAGATCTTAGTTAAAATTCCTCGTAAATCATCTAAAGCTGGGGATATTACAGGAGGTTTACCACGTGTAACAGAATTGTTTGAAGCACGTAACCCTTCTAACCCTGCAGTTGTTAGTGCAATTGATGGTGTTGTATCTTTTGGTAAAATTAAGAGAGGTAATCGTGAGATTATTGTAGAATCTAAATTAGGTGAAATCAAAAAGTATTTAGTTAAGTTATCTAGCCAGATTTTAGTGCAAGAAAATGACTTTATTAAAGCTGGTATGCCTTTATCTGATGGTTCTGTAACACCAAACGATATCCTTAATATAAAAGGACCATCTGCAGTACAACAATACTTAGTTAACGAGGTGCAGGAAGTATATCGTTTACAAGGTGTAAAAATTAATGATAAGCATTTTGAAGTTGTTGTAAGACAAATGATGCGTAAAGTAAGAATTATTGATTCAGGAGATACTATTTTCTTAGAGGATCAATTAGCTCATAAATCTGATTTTATTGAAGAAAATGATAACATTTTTGGAATGAAAGTGGTTGAAAACGCAGGAGATTCGTCTACACTAAAGGAAGGACAGATTATATCTGCTTTCCAATTAAGAGATGAAAATTCAATCTTACGTCGCGAAGACAAGCAACTTGTAGTAGGAAGAGATGCACAGCCGGCAACAGCTACGCCAATCTTACAAGGTATTACAAGAGCATCATTACAGACTAAATCGTTTATATCTGCAGCTTCTTTCCAAGAAACTACTAAAGTATTAAACGAAGCAGCAGTAGCTGGTAAAGTTGATCATCTTGAAGGTCTTAAGGAGAATGTAATTGTAGGACATCGTATACCAGCAGGTACAGGTATGAGAGCTTACGAAAACATAATTGTTGGATCTAAAGAAGAATTTGATCAAATGATGAAAGCTAAACAAGAAGTTAATTATAACTAATTGTTAGACTTAAATGTATAGATTAATTTCTAAATTATAATAATTAAAAGAATCCTGCAGTAATGCGGGATTCTTTGTTTAAAAAAATAAGAGAATGGCTGATAGCAATGATAATAAACCAAAACAAGGACAAATAAATATTGAGTTAGACGAGAAAATCGCGGAAGGGATTTATTCTAACTTAGCAATAATTAATCACTCAGTATCTGAGTTTGTTGTTGATTTTGTTAGTATAATGCCTGGTACTCCAAAAAGCAAAGTGAAGTCAAGAATTATATTGACACCACAGCACGCTAAACGACTTTTAAAAGCATTAGGAGAAAATGTTCAGAGATTTGAAAAAGCACATGGCGAAATTAAGGATTATGAACAACCACCAATTCCTTTAAATTTTGGACCAACTGGTCAAGCATAAAAAAAGCCTTTTTACAATTAAGTAAAAAGGCTTTTTTTGTAGGTATGATTTGGTATAAGTAAAAATTATAATTTTTATAAATAAAATAATTTTAAACTATATATCTCGAGTAATCTAGTTCTTTAAACTGGTGTTTAAGCGATTTTCGAGTAAAATCAAACATAGTAGCTATCGATTGTTAATTTGTTTGTTAAATACTATTTAAAATCGATATTTATTATTCAAATTCAGATACGTAGTGAAATTTAATGCTAGGATATTTTTGTTGTGTCATTTGTAAAGAAAAAGGCGAGTCTGCTAAAAATACTAACTGGCCCCTTTTGTCTTTTGCTAAATAGCGTTGTTTTACTCTTAAAAATTCCTTGTACTCGTTATTTTTCTTATCATCAGGGTCTACCCAACACGCTTTGTATACATTTAAATTTTCATAAGTACATTTTGCACCATATTCGTGTTCTAATCTATACTGTATAACTTCATATTGTAAAGCTCCTACAGTTCCAATTACTTTTCTACCATTCAATTCTAATGTAAATAATTGCGCAACACCTTCGTCCATTAGTTGGTCTATACCTTTGTTTAATTGTTTAGATTTTAATGGGTCAGCATTGTTTATGTACCTAAAATGTTCTGGAGAAAAACTCGGGACACCTTTGTAATTTAATATTTCACCTTCTGTTAGTGTATCTCCAATCTTGAATGTACCCGTATCTTGTAAACCAACGATATCACCAGGATAAGAGATGTCTACAATTTCTTTTTTCTCAGCAAAAAAAGCATTCGGGCTTGAAAATTTTACTTTTTTATTATGTCTTACGTGCAGATATTGTGTGTTTCTTTTAAATTCACCAGATACAATCTTAACAAACGCTAATCTGTTTCTGTGATTGGGATCCATGTTTGCATGTATCTTAAATACAAATCCCGAAAATTTATCTTCTTCAGGTTTAACTAAACGTTCTTCACTCTGTTTAGCACGAGGTTTAGGCGCTATTTCTACAAAACAATCTAGTAATTCTCTTACTCCAAAACTGTTTAGTGCAGAGCCAAAAAATACAGGTTGTAATTCCCCTTTAAGGTAGTCTTCATTACTAAATTTAGGATAGATACCTTCTACTAGTTCTATCTCTTCTCGTAGAGTTTCAGCAGCTTTATCACCTATAAGCTTTGTTAGTTCGCTTGAGTTTAAATCATTGATTTCAATGGTATCTTCAATATTTTTTCTACTATCACCACTAAATAGATTTATGTTTTTCTCCCAAATATTGTAAATACCTTTAAAGTCATACCCCATACCAATAGGGAAACTTAAAGGCGTTACTTTTAACTTTAATTTTTGTTCTATTTCGTCTAATAATTCGAATGCATCTTTACCTTCTCTATCCATTTTATTAATAAAGACAATCATAGGTATGTTACGCATACGGCATACTTCTACTAATTTTTCTGTTTGTTCCTCAACTCCTTTAGCGACGTCAATAACAACAATAACACTATCTACAGCAGTTAATGTTCTAAAAGTATCTTCAGCAAAATCCTTGTGACCTGGCGTATCTAGAATATTTATTTTAATGCCATCATATTCAAATGCAAGTACAGAAGTAGCTACAGATATACCACGTTGGCGTTCTATCTCCATAAAATCACTGGTTGCCCCTTTCTTTATTTTATTGCTTTTTACTGCTCCAGCTTCATTAATAGCACCTCCAAAAAGTAATAGTTTTTCTGTAAGTGTCGTTTTACCGGCATCTGGATGCGATATAATTCCAAAGGTTCTTCTTCTTTTTATTTCGTCTAAGAATTTCATCAAATAAATTTTTACAAATATAGATGTATCGGCTTTAACGTCCTATACTCAAAATCATTTATTGCGATTTTCATGCTTTATTTTTTTTGTGTAGTTTATCTATGTTTCTTCTTGTTAAATCGGGATTTGATGTGATATTCTTATTTATGATTTTTTTTATCGATGATATTTGTTTTTAATCGTGTTTCTTGTCGTTTTATCGTTAATTTTATTGAACATTTTTAAATCAATTTGAACCAATAAAACAGCTCTTTAACGAAAATTAACACTTTATAGCGTGTAATTAAATCAATAAAGTCTTTTAGTATTTACATTTGTTTCCAATGTGGTTAAAACCTCATTTGAAAGTATTATCCCAAAAAAAATTGATTATAAAATAATTTTACCCGCAACAACATGAAAATCTTTACTCGATTCTCTAAAGTAAAAGCACTTAGTTTTTTAGTGTTTACTTTATTTTCCTTTTCTAGTCTGTTTTCGCAGACTAATGCACCAAGTATTCAAAGTGGTGTTTCTTTTCAGTGGAGTGATGTGCAAACAACACTTAATGATCCTGCTACAATTCAGAGCATAACTGTTGATAACCGAGTTTTTGTAAACTTTGGTAGTCCTCAGGGTTATGCTATGACTCAGGTAGGTACAACTGGAGGAGATGCAGCAAATAGAGTTAGAGAGAATAATACTCTCGTAGAAACTACTAGTGCTAGTCCAACCTGGAATGCGTCAGCTCTGGCAGCGTTTCAGGATAAAAACTTGAATCACTTTTTTGAAGCAAGTAATAATGGGCAAGCTATTTGCGATAATTTTACAGCAGTTCAAACAACGTTAGTTGCTCAAAAGCAAACGTTTTCTTATTCTCCTGGAATACCAAGTACTTCTGGAAGTATTATTGCGATTACAGAACGTAATGCAAATAATTGTTATCATATTGAGTTTTTTGGTACGCCAGTAGGTGGAGGTGCTAATCAATCTTTAGGTTCTACATTTGTTAATCCTCAAGGTGGAGTATGGTACGGACATGGTGGTACAGGAACTAGTTCTAGTTTTGGTACAGTAGGTACAGTAACGGCTCCAACTGGTGCTGCTGATTATTGGTTAAGTGATAGAGTGGTTGTAACTAATGGTGGTACTATAGGTATCGCTCTTTTTTACGTTAATGATATTGCCCCTCAAGGATCTATTATTACAGATGTAAGAATTACTGCTACAAGTAGTGATCACGGTGATGGAAAATTATTTATTTTTTCTTTACCAGATGAAGATGGTGATGGTTTTAGTGATATTGATGATTTAGATGATGATGATGATGGTATTTTAGATATTGATGAAGCTAACGGTTTTTCTCCGAGTTATGATGAAGATGGAGACGGTATTCCTAACTGGAATGATACAGTAGATAATGGTACAGGAGATGGAAGCTTAACAAATTATGTTGATGCCAATGGAGATGGTGTTCCAGATGTTTACGATTTTGATGGTGACGGAATCCCTAACCATTTAGATTACGATTCTGATAACGATGGTTGTTTTGATGCTTTAGAAGGTGGTGATGCTATAGTTATAGGTGAAGTTTTAGCTAATGGTAAATTAGATGGAACTATTGATGCTGTAACTGGTGTGCCAGATAATGTAGATACTACATCGGGTCAAACGGTTGGAACATCTCAAGATGATACTGCTTTTGATACTAATGGACAATGTGATAGAGATAACGATGGAGTTTTAGACGGTAGTGATATTTGTCAAGGATCGGATGATACTGTTGATACGGATAATGATGGTGTGCCTAATGGTTGTGATTTAGATAATGATAATGATGGTATTTTAGATGCAAATGAAGGCGCTTGTGCTTCTCAAGTTTTATCTGGAACATGGGTTATTGTTGGTAATACAGCTTCTTATGATTTTGGAAACGGAATTATTGCTCAAGTAACTACTGATAATCCTACTAGCCCTAGTGATTTTGTGTTTGCTCCAGGGACTTTTTCTAACGGTTCATTTTGGACAGAAAACTTAGCAGGGGCAGCATCACTACAAAACAGTTATGTATGGGATAGAACATTAACTGTTAATTATGTAGATGCTTTAGGTGACCCAGTTACAGTTACTAATCCAATAATTTATTTAGATAGAGTTGGTGGTACTGATGGCGTTACAACACAAAATACTGCAATTGTAACATTACAAAACGGTTTAACATGGACTACTTTATCAGGGACGTCTGATTTTAGTACAACAGCAACTACCGTTTTTGATTCAGGAAATAATACAGATGCTGATTTAGCACATACCCAAGAAGCAACTCAGAACGATGCTGACGGAACAGCTGCAGGTACAATGCAAATTAATGGAGAAGTTTCAACTTTTACTTTACAATTTGTACAAGGTGGTTTATTTGGAACAGGTACGGATGGTATCGAATTTATATTATCGGCATGTAAAAGTTTAGATACAGACGATGATGGAACTCCAGACTATTTAGATAATGATAGTGATGATGATGGTTGTCCTGATTCAATTGAAGGAGGAGATACTATTGATTTTTCTAGTGTTGATGCTTCAACAGGAGAATTGACAGGTGATGTTAATACAACAACAGGTGTGCCGGATGATGTAAACACTACAATTGGTCAAACAGTTGGGGATGCTACTAACGATGCAGTAAATGCTTGCTTAGGAAGTGTAAGCGGAACAATCGTAGATGAGAATGGCGATCCTGTATCAGGAATCGTAGTAACATTAGATGATGGCGATGCAGCAACAGTTGATC
>NZ_FORM01000003.1 GCF_900114005.1 Olleya namhaensis | reverse complement strand
TTGAAAATTTTTAATTTTTTTTTTTTTTTTTTTTACAACCACACAACCACACAACCACACAACCACACAACCACACAACCACACAACCACACAACCACACAACCACACAACCACACAACCACATAACCACATAGTTATACTGTTAAAAAGTTTTAGAAGACTGATTTATAAAAACTTTTGTAATAAAAAAGTTTTTATTTTTTTATTATTCATGATTTTACATAAAAATATGATCGATTTCCGATTTAGAACAACATCATTACCTTTTGCATTAGCATTAAGACTGCATACATTGCTTTAAATGAATGATTTATATTTTAGAAGTCGATTTAATACAGCCTAGCATCTTAGTTAGTCAAATAATTAAATAACCTGTTATTAGGTAGATGAGATAGTGAGTATGAAAAAACGATTTACAGTAAAAGCTAATAAAAGTAAAGCATAGTGAAATTATAAGATATAAGACCGTTTTTTTTGCAAGTTTATTTATGTTCCTTAATAAAGATAACTTTGGGTTTATGTATGATTTAGAAGCTTTCAATGGGCTACCTAAAATTATATATTTCGCTCTGATGGAAGATAATTCACACCTCCTAAAGATTCTATAGAACTAATTATCATACTGTATTCGATTAATTACTAACCTAAAAATAGGTAGCTTCAGAAAACAGAAATGTGGTTTACTAAATGACAGCTATATTAGAATTTTGGAGTTATTAATGAGCAGTAATACAATATTGATAAATAAAAATAGAGCAACAACAATAGGATGTCTAATAACTTTTATTTATGGTAATGAGATTTATAAAAAAGGGTCTAAAATAGGCAGGACACTTTCTTTACAAGATAAAAAAAAACGTTTGTAATTTAATAATTAGGATAATCAGTTCTAAAAAAGAAAAGGTCCTGGAATTAAAAAAAGCACATGCTTAAATTTCAGGATTCATTTTTAACATCAGTACTAATAGCTCGCCAACTAATGGAACTTCTTCCAGAACTATTATTTGTCTAATTTTAGGATCGTCGTAAGCTGCTTTTGGGTTTTTAATAAATACTTCTGTTAACCTTGTAAAATTATAAACTAACATTTTATGGTGTATGTCATTTTCTTGGACATATTTAAACATGTAACCAAGTCCGGTAGCGAGACTAAAAAATAATCTTGTTATACGAGCATCTTCTAATAGAGGCTTGAATTTTTCGAATTTACTTTCCTCAATTTTATATTTACTTGTAAGTAAATTGGTTATAGTTTTCTTATTGTTCATTTTGTGCTAAACGGAGTATCTAATCCTAATGGTGTGGATTGAAATTTTTTAATTTATAAATAAGTATAGTCTGTTTTTGGTTAGACTTATGCACCAAAGATAATAAAAATATTAATAATGCGGACTAAAGTCCGCATTAAATAGTTTTACAAGAAGTTATTTTGCTATATGCAGGATATCAACAAAAAGATTTGCAATTATATAGCTAAAGAATGGGTGACTCCATCAAAATCTAACCGCAGCTTTGCTTTAGATAATAGTATTGACGAAAAAACTGTCAGGAAAATTCTAAAAAAGGAAGGCTACAGGATGCCCGTCAAAACACTTCAAAAGATTTGCGAAGCTAGAGAAATTAAAATTTCAGAGTTTTTTATTTTAATTGGGATGTAGTTTTTAATGAAATTATATTTCAAGATGGCTTTTATAGTCATTAAGCTTAAAAGCTTAAAATAGATTTTATGAAATTAAAGTATGACGATAGAATAATATCAAATAATGGGGCTTACCCAATTTTACATTAGATAGAAAACAATACATAGATGTATTAAGAAGTATTGTTGAGCGTTATGCGCTAGCTATAAACAATCCTTGAGGTGAAGGTAAATCTACATTTAGTAAAATATAGTAGCAAGGATTACTAAGTAATGATTAAAAACAAAACTTTAGAAATTTTTAATGTTTATTTTAATGTAAAGAGCAAAAGGAGAAGTATCTAAACTTATGGTTTCACTTAAGGACTAGCTAACCTAAAAAAGTAGAGGAATTAAAGCAGACAAAGAAAAAGGATAAAAATTAGACATTTAATTAGCCAAAACTCCTCAGTAAGACTCTAGATTGTAAGTGGTTTTTACCAGTTTTGAAGTTTTTCTTCTTTTCAAATTGGAGGTTTATTATTTCTCCAAACTTAGTTTTTTGTTCCAATTGATGAATTAAACCAATAATATTATTATAATTCCCTTCTACTGTGAACTCATATGTATTTATTATTAACTCATTTTTTGAAATACGATGTGGTTCTAAGAAGTTTATTACTTTTAAATTGTTTTTATCAGCAAAAATATTGATCGTTTTTAGAAGGTTGTTTTGAATGGATGAACCATCTAATTGATATTTGGTTAATAAGTCATCATAGTACACCTCTTTTTGTTTAAGCAAAGACAGTTGTTTAGGTGCGTTTTTAAACAATAATTCTTGCTTCTTTAAAGTAGTATATTGTTTTTTTTGATCGTAGGTCTTAGAGATTGCTAATTGATATACAATTAGTAACACTAATAAAAAACCTGAAATTAGCAATATGTTTTTAGTCTTGCTTGTCATTATGTATCTCAATTTTTATAGTAAAATCAGAATTAGAATTAGATGTAGCGCCATAGTCTTCAATATTTATTTTTACTACCCAGTTATTTTTTTCTAATTGACTTATCCAATTTGAAAACAATTTGCTATCATTTGATGTGCCTGATATTTTAATGATATCACCTTCTATTTTAATTTCTTTTTCTGTTTTGATGCGTTTTACTAAAGGTTGGTAATTATATTCTGAAAGCATAATAGATTTCGGTAGACTATGAATAATTTCATTCACATAAAACGAACTTCTTGACCCATTACTTTTAAGTAAATCATCTACCATTTTTTGCTTTTTAGAGACCGCTTCGTTTAGAGTTACAATTTTAGATTTTGTTGATTGATTAACTGCAGAAATTTGTGTTAACTCATTAACGCTATTAAAATAATGGTTAAACACTAAGAAATTAATCAATAATCCTAACAAAAGAAATAATCCAGCAAATTTTAAAAATTGTTGGAAAAAACGATGTTGCTTAAAACTGCCTAATAGCAGCTCTTTATTAACGTTAAAATTAGTCTCAGTAACATCTATCTTTAATATTGAGTTTAAAGCGCCTGAGAAGCTCAGTAAACAAGTGTTAGAGACTGATAATCCATTTAGACTATAGCTTTGATTGGCTAAATCATCATTTTTTTCAATTTTAGTTATTAATTTATCTTCAATTAAAATTTTAGAATTTGAAGAGTAAATTTCATTAGTTTTAATAAAAGACTTTATGACTGAAATTACAGAGTTCCCAATAGAAACCGAAATAATGAAAATATTGTTTTTTTTGTAATCCTCTATAATTTTTTGAACATAACTCTTTCTGCATAATGATATAAAATGAGTGTTTTTTTGAGAAAACACTTCATATAAAAAATCATCAATATTGATATTAGGAAAAGCTTTGTAGACTAGTTTTAAAGCATCTTTTTGCTCGCTTTCAATTTGTTTACTTAAAACTTTATCGTTATTAATTATTAAAAAAGCGTGTTGGTTCTTTTTTATTATTTGACTAGCCTCTTCAATAGTGTTAGCTTCAAAAGCAGTTTCAATATCTAATTCTTTTTTCGAGTGTTTTAGAATTGTAGATATAATAATGTCATTACCATTTTTTGTAGTATGTTCTATACCACAAAAACGGTTTCCATATTGGAGATATGATAAGACTTTATTGATCATTAATAGATAATAGTAGGTTTGATTAATACAGTTAATTTTGATTTTTTAGCTGTTCTTGTGCGCTTGCTAAATAACCATTTGATAATTGGTATCCTAGCTAAAAAAGGAACTCCAGATCCTGAATTATTTTTCATGTTTTCCTCTAATCCACCTAATATAACTATGTCTTGATCTTTAACTCTGATAATTGAGCTAAATTCTCGTGAACTAATATCTGGTGGCGCATCTTCAGCAATACGACTTCCAAAACTAGATTGTACCACAAAAATATCTAACGTGACTTGTCCATCTCCTGAAACTAACGGTTTTATTGTCAAACCTAGTTCTGCATCAATGGGTTGGTAGTTTGTGATTTCTGAGGTTTGAGGATTGTCCGTCCCATAGATATTACGTTGTGTAACTGCGTAGTAAGAGGTTTGGCCATTAGAGAACGTTGCGCGATGACCATTTAACGTTGATAGTTTAGGTGTTGATCGCACTTTTAAATTCCCGTTACTTTCCATTGCTTTTATGGTTGCAAAAAAGTTGGGTACTAATTTTCCTAAATTAAAAGATCCAAAGCCATCAAAGCCTCCAAAGACTTTATTTAAGGTGTTTGCGCTTAATGTTAAATCTGTTTCAGGAAAAATAGCTCCATTTGTGGTAACTGGCTCATCACCTATTCCCCAACTGACGCCTGTATCAATTACGGATGTTTTATTGACCTCAATAAGCATTACTTCAATTAAGATTACAGGAACAGGCTTATCAATTTTATTAATAAATTTTTTAAAACGCTCAACACTTGCGCTTGGTCCGCTAACGTAAAAACTGTTTAACTCGTAATCTACTTTTACGTCTAACCCGTCTTTTAATTCATCGGGAAGAATGTTTACTAAAGCTTCTGCTTTACTACTGTAATTATTGAAATTTTGATTAGAGTTTGTGTTTAATTGCTCTCGGTTTCTATTAGTGTTATTATAACTATCAAATTGATTATTTGAATTATTAAAATTTGTTGAGTTAGTATTGGTATTTCTACCTGCACTTCTGGTACTTGTGTTTCCTCCAGAAGGATCGGATAACAGCTCTACAGAGCGATGTTGAAGGTGAATAATTTCAACTTTACGAATGCTTAATTGATTTTCGTTTCCAAAATAGTATATGTTTTCTTCTTTTTTGAAGTTAAATCGTTTAATGCTATTTACTGATTTTATGTTTGGATTTTGAGTTGTTTGATATTTTGATGTTGAAATCGTTTGGATTTCAAATAGTTTAGTTAATAATTGATCAAAGTTTATGTTTTTCGCTTTAAAAGAAGCAAAACCAGCTTCGTCTAAAGGTGTTGCGGTAAAAAAATCTATTTGTAGCTCATTAGCTATATCATTTATTATATCCTCTATTGCTGTATTTTTAAAGTCTACATCTAAGAGTTTCTGCTCTTGATTAATTACTTTAAAAAAGAAATTAGATTGTCGTCTTCTTTTAGGTCGTTGTGATTGTTGATTTGTGTTTTGAGGGTTTGGGTTTGGACTAGTTAATTCAGTGTTTTCTTCAAAAATAAAGAAACCATCCTTAGACTGATCTACAAAAAGGTTGTTCGCAAATGCTAATTTATCCATTGCAGATTCAAAAGCTGTTTGTTGGATGTATGCGGTTAAAGTTTTGTTTTCTAAACCAGGTGAGAATACTAGGTTTTTGCCCGATTCGTCCATTATTAATTTAAAAACATCATATAAATTATCGCCTTTAGCATCGATAGAAATAGAGTTGTTATCTGGATTGTATTTAATTGGGATTTTACGTTCTTCTTTTTGTTCAGGTTCTTTCTGAAATTGTTTTATAGATAAAATATTTCCTGTAAAATCTACCGTCAAATTATATTCTTTACATAAAAATACTAGTAAATCAGATACAGTGACATCTGTAAAATTATTCGCTATATTAATTTCACTTAATTCTGGGGCAACATTGATATTTACTTTGTGTACATCCGAAACGGCTAATAAAAAGTTAGACAAAGTGATGTTTGTAACATTAATTTCTGTTTTAACATATTCTGTCAATCCAACAGTTTCTGTTGACAAAATGGTTAATTGATTTTTTATGTTTTGAATTCGCTGCTCCTTTGTTTGAGCAGATGAAAAACTAAACCAGAGTAAAGTTATAAGTAAAAGTAATTTTTTCATATTTGTTAGTCGGATAATAAAGCGTAAACTTCTTCAATAGAAGTTATTCCTTTTTCTACTAGTTTAAGTGCGTTAATTTTTAGTGTAGCAATTTTGTTTTCTTTTAAATAACTATCAATTTCTAAATCGTTATGTTTTATATTATTTACAAGTGTTTTCGTTATTGGTATAATTTCATATATAGCTTTTCTTCCAAAATAACCTGTGTGGTAGCAAGTATTGCAACCAACAGGTGTGAAATGTGTTTTTAAATAGGTTGGAACTTCAAAATTTGAAGGAAACAAATCTATAGATGTGGTCTTTTCTGTTTTACATGTATTACAAAGCTTTCTAACTAATCGTTGTGCCACAGTAGCATTAAGCGTGCTTGCTATTAAAAAGGAAGGTATATCCATATCAATTAATCTAGATATAGTTGCCCAAGCAGAATTGGTATGTATTGTTGATAATACTAAATGGCCAGTTAGCGCTGCACGAATTGCCATATTCGCTGTTTTACCATCTCTTATTTCTCCAACCATAATAATATCAGGGTCTTGTCTTAAAAAAGTGCGGAGTGTGCTTGCAAAATCAAGTCCTATATTTTCTTTCAATTGGACTTGATTAATACCTTCAAGTGTGTATTCTATAGGATCTTCTATTGTTAAAATATTTGTTTGATCATCATTTAACTGTTTTAAGGTCGCATATAGTGTTGTGGTTTTTCCTGAGCCTGTTGGTCCTGAAATTAATATAATTCCGTTTGGTTTTTTTACTATTTCTTGATAAGTTTTTAGTTCAGCTTCCGTAAATCCTAAGTCATTTAAATTAATATGATTAGCGTCTTTACTTAAAATACGTAACACTAATTTTTCGCCATGTAAAGTAGGAAGAGAAGATGTTCTAATGTCAAATCCTTCATTGCCAGTACTTACTGTAATACGTCCATCTTGTGGAAGGCGTTTTTCAGAAATATCCAAACCAGCTTTAATTTTTAATTTATTTACTATGACTGGGTAATCTTGTAATGATATAATAAACTGTTCTTTTAGCTTACCATCTATTCTAAGTCTTACGCGGCATTTGTGTTCATAGGGTTCAAAATGAATGTCACTACTGCCTATTTTTTTTGCAGTAAACAATAGCTTCTCTAAGAAATCTGACGTGTAATGGAGATCTTCTGTTTGGTTAGCATTTAATTGTCTGAAATTTGTACTTAAATACTGATCAATGTTTTGAGAATCTTCTTTTAAAATTCGAATGTTTTTATTAAGAACAATTTCTAATTCTTGCTTTAATGAGCTAGACGTGTCATCTGATTTTAATGTTAATACCCCATCAATATGTCCGTTTGGAATCACACGGTAGTGATATGCCTGCTCACTTGTTATAAGTTGCAATAGGCTAGTGTCAATATTAAAATTAGTTTTCAAATTAAAAGATGTAAAGTGTTGGTAAAATACCAATCCAATGAGACAAAAATGTTAGTCCGAAAAATAGGCTTAAGTAGCCCGCTAGTGGCACGGTTACTTGTTGTTGTTGTTGTTGTTGTTGTTGTTGTTGTTGTTGTTGTTGTTGTTGTTGTTGTTGTTGTTGTTGTTGTTGTTGTTGTTGTTGTTGTTGTTTATGATTTAAAACGAGGTGTATTATTAAGGAGAATAATAGGCCAAATACAAATAGTATTATGAAAGTAATGCTTGGAAAAGTAAATGATAATGCAAAAAAAAGAAGAGCATCACCTAGTCCAAAGGTGTTTTTAATTGAAGTTTTTAGTTTAAACTTTGAATATAAATATATGACTAAAATTAAAGAAGTTGTAAATAGTAAATTTATTATTAAACTTAACAAAAGTAATTCTTCAACTATGTTGTTATAGCTTAAAATAGCTGAACATAGTCCAATTATTGGGAACAAAAACCAATGTACTAATCGTTCTTTTTTGTCTTGCCAAAATATAATACCAAATGTGGTTAGTAGCACTAATTTAATTACTAACATTTTAATCTTTTACAGTTTGTTTAGGACTACCATTTTCATCAATTTCCCATACATTAAAAATACCATCTCCATCAAAATCAGTTGTTGCTGTTGCACGTGCTTTGTAGGTATTGTTCGTTGCATTTAATATCTCATACTGATAATTAGAGGTTCCTCCATTTTTTTCTGTTTTAGGCGCTTCAAAATCTAGTTCATTAATATCAACGGTGTATTTAGAGTACATGTATCTATATGTAGTTTGAGAATTAGAGAGTGCTTTTAATTGTAATTGGGCCTCCATGCTTTTTGCTTTGCTAATCAAAGGCATTAAATTTGGTAAGGCTAATAATAATAGGATTCCAATTATTACTAATACCACAAGTATTTCTTGAAGATTATAAGCTTTTAGTTTAATTGTGCTTTTCATTTTAAGTTTTAAAAATTGAAAAATAATAATGAATAGTGAATTTTGGTCATAAAAGACCTTACCGATGGTAAATGGTTCCCTTATCATAAGTAAGAGAAAACTAAAGAAACCCTTTATTTAATGCCGATTTAATTAATTCATCATCATCTTTATTTGAAGTTCCAAACAAATCTTTAAGCTGTCTTTTTCTTTTTTCAATACCTCCAACAGATAAAGGGACCGTTTTGCTTAATTCCTTTGTTTTTTTTCCTTTTGATATTTCAAATAATAAAAGCTTATCTGTTTTATCTAATATAATTTTACTGGAAATATTTTTTCTTAATAGTTTTAATATAGTATCACTATAAAAAGGTGCTTCGTTTAAGATGGAATTTAGAGCACTACTTAAAACTTCTTGGTTAACATCTCCCTTAAATAATAAACCGACGGGGTTAATGTTTTGAAGTATATTACCAAGAGTAAATAAATCATAATGCCCAGTAATCATTACAATTTTAGTGTCCTTGTATTTTTTAGTAATATAGTTAGCAATATCTTCTCCCGATTTAAATTTTCTGTCTTTGGATGGCGGTATTCTTACGTCTAAAAAAACAATATCATATATATTGTTTTCTAGAAGATCTAATGTGCTTTGACAGCAATTGCTAGAATTGATTTTTATTTTATAGTTAGGATTTTTATTTTCAAAAATCTCTAAAGAACTAGTGTATGCTTCTATTATTAATGGATGGTCGTCAACTAATAAGATAGATGTGGTTTTAGTCATAAATGTAGCGAATATTATATGGCTTTTTTCTAAAAGCGAAAAGGTGGTTGTCTGCCAAATTATTTATTATCTAGGTCTAAAACAAATTTTTTGTAAGAAAAATACTTTTTTTTTAAAGATTGTATTTTTTTGTTGAATCAATTTAATAGTGTTTATCTTTTATTTACTGATGACTCAAAGTAAGGTGTTTCCTTAGTGATTGTAAGGTTTAAATAATTTGATTTTAGTTAGTGTAGGTTAGTTTTACTGCAAAATTATTTAATATGAAACCATTTTTATTTTTAATTGTTTTAATAATTACGTTTGATGTGTCTAGTCAGAATAATCCAATTTCGGAGTATGTAGATCATTATTCAAATGTAATCCCAGAGACACCAAATGCTGCTGCTTTTATGACTTATGGTAATACAAGTGTGAATTATTCTAAAGGTTCACCAGATATAAGCATACCTATTTATACTATGAGTATCGACGGTGTTAGCGTACCAATAAGTATTTCTTATGATGCCTCAGGTATAAAAGTTGATGAAATGGCTAGTGTTGTTGGTTTAAAATGGCGACTAAATGCTGGAGGCGGTATTTTTAGGGCTATTAATAATGAGCCAGATGAAGGGAATACAGGATGGACGACTAATAATTGGACGTCGAGAGATAATGATTGGTATTATGACAATCCGATAAGTTTTTATGGGACACAAACATATTTAATGAATAATCCAATAGATCACTCACCGGATAGTTTTTCTTATAATTTTGGCAGCTATTTTGGTAGTTTTATTTTTAAAAGAAAAGATATTAATACTATTTTAAAAAACAGTAATGATAATTTATTAATAACAAAGGGTGAATCAGAAGGTGCTTTACTTCTACAATCATTTTTAGCAAAAGACGTGCAAGGAAATACGTATAATTTTGGTGGATCACAGGATAGTAGAGAATTAAATTCAAATGCGACTATTAATGGCTCTGGAAACTCTATAAGTGTTGATAATCAAGATTATAATTCTAGTTGGTTATTAAAAAATATAACGTCAAAAAACAATAGGCAATTAAATTTTGAGTATATAGAATATGTTATGGATTATACACTTTTCCACAGATCGCAAAGTATTAAAAGGCAAAATTATAAAAATCCTCAAGGGTATAGTAGCGGTTTAAGCTGTGCGCAAACTAATAGTACCGGTGATGCTTCTGATGGTACTTATTCTTATTTTAAATCAACAATATCAACAATTAATACTCCTAAGAATAAATTAGTTAGTAAAATAACATCGGAAAAAGAAGAGGTTCGTTTTATTTATCAAAATCATATGCCTCCATTTATTCCTGAGGGTAATAATATATGGGGAAAAAAATTAGCAAGAATTGAAGTCAGAAACCAAATTAATCAGGAAATTATTAAGGTAGTTAATTTTGTATACAACACTTATGATGGAGATCCAAGATTAAAACTTAAAGAAGTTAATGAGGAGAATCCTTTAAATGGAGAAATAAAATCGCATTATAGTTTTAACTATAATGATAATTACGATTTACCTGTAAAGCAGTCTTATTCAAGAGATTATTTTGGTTATTACAATGGTGCGCCAAATGCATCTCTACTAATTCCATTCTCTGCTCAAGCTTATGCTAAATTACCTTTATTATATAAGAAGCAACTAGCGGATAGGAGACCTTATTTGGAATATTTAATTTCTGGAAATTTAGAAGAAATAATATATCCAACTGGGGGGAAAACTACGTTTGAATATGAATTAAATACTGAGCAAAGCGAAGTTGGAGAATATAGATATATTAAAGACCAAGTTGGGGTAGATGGTCAAGATTTTAATTATCAAGTTATAGGTAATAAGAGGGTCTTTAGTAAGCCCTTTACAATTCCTGAACATATTTTAAATAATTCGCAATTGAACAATGCGAATATAATTGTAGATTCTGAAAATGATTTCTCAAATTGTAATTCTAACGAAGGTCTTGTAAGTATAGATTGTAGTAAATATGCTATTTATGAAAGAATAGGGGGGCAAAAAGGAAACCAAGTTGGTAGCGATAGATTAGCAGGTTATGACATCTCTTTATTGCTAAATCCTGGTGATTATTTCTTAGAATTAAGTGTAGATGAATCTGATTATAATATAGAGCCTAATTTACAAATAAACGTAAACTTTAAATGGGTATACAATATTGAAGGTGCTAATGGAGAGTTAATTAGAGAGCCTCATTATACTGGAGGGTTACGTGTAAAATCTATTGTTGATACCAATACAGACAATACTGAGTTTAATAAAATCTCTTTTGAATATGCTGGATTAAAAGGACTGGTTTGGAAAGAAGACCTTGTTAATAAAACAAATGATTATAATTGGACTACATCTTCAGAGATTTTAGCACACAATAAACTTCTTAAATCTGGTCATTTCTATGAGCATGTTATTAGTAAAAAAGGAAATGAACAAGATCCTTTAGATATTGATCCTTTTTTCGTGCAAGAATCACATGAGCAACATTTTTTCTTTGAGCAAGAGCATGACAATGCTAGTTTTAAGGGTAAAAAATCTAAAACATTCTCATATGATAGTGATAATAGACTGTTAACTAAAGAATTCTATCTGTACGAAACAGACAAACATGATAATTATTATAACATACTTGGAGAGCTTAATTATTGCTATAATACAAGTAGTACTACAAGTGGTATTGGTTATGGTCAACCACAAAATGTAAATTTTGCACAATTTGAAAACAGATTAATAAAAAGCATAAGCACTCAGTACTTTTACCCTCAAGATTCTGATTTGATCTCAGGTGTTATTACAAATGCTAATTCTTATCAATATAACTCAGATGAATTAATTTTTCAAAAGACTGACGATTATCAACTAAAAGAAAATCAAAATATTGATTATTATGATCAAACTAATTATTCGACAGATTTAAATAATAGAAAAATCATTACTAGTTATACTTTTCCTAAGGGGTATCAAAGTAATAGTATTCTTCAAAATTTAGTGAACACTAAAAACTTATTATCTATACCGATAAGCATTATTGTTAGTGAAAATGGAGAAAAACTGCAAGGAAGTTTTTTAGAGTATGATATTACTGGAAATATAAAACATCTATACAGTTATAATAAAGGTCAAGGTTCTAATAATTCTTCACAAAACTATATTCCTAATAATTACGATTTAAATTCTACGTATAGCTTTGATGTATTTGGTAATATAAAAGAAGTTAAAAAAGAATCAGGGGGATCGATAAGTTACATTTGGGGGTATAATAGTATGTATCCAGTAGCTAAGATAGGTAATGCTAGTTATGCTGAGATAGAAAGCATATTAGGTAACAGCTTTACATTAAGTGTTAACGGTTTAACAGCATCCCAAGAAGCAGCTTTAAGGGTGGGGCTTCCAAATGCCCAAATCAGTACTTATACCTATAGACCTCTAATAGGTGTTACCAGCGTAACAGACCCTCGCGGTAATACTATTTACTACGATTATGATGCGTTTAATCGATTAAAACAAGTCAAAGATAAAGACGATAATATTCTAAGTAAAAACGATTATAATTATGCTAACCAAAACTAAATTAGATATGAAAAAGTTACTATACACTTTAGCAGCCTTATTAGTGTCCAATTTTGTTTTGGCACAAAGCGGTAATAAAAATTATGTAAAAACGACCAGTTTTAATCAACCGGTAAAAAATCAAGCAGAGATTGATGCTTTGCCGGATTATGATAAATCTGAGAGTATAATTTATTACGATGGTTTAGGGCGACCGGAGCAAAAAATTATATATAGATCAGGCGGAGGGTCTAGTGTTTCTCAAAACAACTTTTTAATTAACGATTGGTCTACTGGAGGTTATAGTAGCTCTTTTTATAGGCCTTCAGGACAAGTAGGAGAAAACGATGTTGTTGACGGTGTGTCTCCATTTGGTGATGCTAGCGTATTATGGGAGTGTAATAATGATGCTGCACGTAATGCAGATGGAGGTTGGAATACAGCCTATTTAGGTATTGATAATACAAAAACGTACCGCTACACCGTTTGGGTAAAACGAACAGGTAATGTTGCTAATGGTAGGACTTATCATGGGACAAGAAATGTAAATAACTTAAGTGGTACGTCCAATTCAAACCCTTATTTTTTCGCAGGTAATTTACCTCAGGCAAATAAGTGGTATTTGATGGTTGGTATAATTCATCCACATAATTTTTCAGGAACAACCAGTACGGGAGAAAGTGGGGTTTATGATATGCAAGGAAATAAGGTAAAACCTGGTAACGAGTTTAAATGGCGTTCAAACACCACGTATTCAAATTTTAGAAGTTATTTATATTACTGTACGGATACAACTGCTAAGCAATACTTTTGGAACCCTGTTTTGCAAGAGTTTAATGGCGAAGAATTTACATTAGCAGAAATCCAAAATACAGATCAAGTTCTAAGTAGTGGTTCTAAAGATATTGTTGTTCCAATTAAATATGATGATTATGGAAGACAAGATAAAGATTACCTACCTGTACCTGTTAGTGGTACAGATGGCTTGTTTAGAGCAAATGACTTAGTGATAAATGATTCTGAGAATTATTATTTAAATCACTTTGAAGAGGATTTAAACCCTAGTGCAGTCAATGTTTTTAGTCAAAAAAGTTTAGAAGCTTCACCATTAAACCGTTTGTTAGAGCAAGCAGCTCCAGGAGAATCTTGGAGGTTAAATAGTACCAGTGATACCGATAATACTATAAAATTTGATTATCAAACTAACACCGCTACAGAAGTATCTCAATTCTCAGTCAATTTTCTTCAAGGAAATCCAGCTACACCACAATTAGTGTACACTACTAAATTTGGAGCCAATCAGCTTTATAAGAATATAACAAAAGATGAAAACTGGAAACCAAGTGATTTAAAAAATCATACCACAGAGGAGTTTAAAAATAAGCAAGGCCAAGTGGTCCTTAAGCGTACTTATAATCAAAATCAAAAACATGATACGTATTATATCTACGACCATTTTGGTAACTTAACCTATGTTTTGTCACCAGAAGGTACTCAAGCTATTGAAAATGCTTCAAATAGTATTAGTCCAACAGTCTTAAATAATCTATGTTATCAATATAAGTACGATTACCGTAACCGATTAATTAATAAAAAAATACCAGGCAAAGGTTGGGAGTCAATTATCTACGATAACTTAGACAGACCTATATTAACACAAGATGCGTTGCAAGCTAGTAAATCACCTAAAGAATGGCTGTTTACTAAATATGATGCTTTTGGAAGAGTTACTTATACAGGGATGTATAAAAATAATGGTACTAGAGATGGTTTACAGATTGCTGTAAAAAATCATGCAAGTAACAATTCTAGTTTGTTATATGAGGACAGAAAGACCTCTGCTGCTAGTCCAGATGCATCAACAAATTTGTATTATACAAACAGAGCGTTTCCTACTAACCCAGCAAAAATCTATACTATTAATTATTATGATGATTATAACTGGGATACCGGTAACGATTTAGAAGCGTCTTATGATTTTGGAAACCCTTCAACGTTAACTAAATCTAATGCAAGTTATACAAAACCAAGCAGTTCTAGTGCTAGTTGGAATGCAGGATTTATCTCTTCAAAAACAATAATGGGAGATGGTTATATCTCTTTTAAAGCAGCACAATTAAATAAAAGAGTTATGGTTGGCTTAACCAGTTCTAGTAGTCCTAATTCAAACACACATTATAGTATTGATTTTGCTATTCATTTAGGGTACCAAGGAAATAGAGTAATTGCATCTGAGTCTGGCACTTGGAAGTCTATGGGGGTGGTGACCTACGAAGTGGGAGATGTTTTTAAAGTAGAACGCTCAGGAAGTCAGATACTATATAAAAAAAACGATGAAGTATTTTATATTTCATCAGCAGTCTCTGCTGTAAGTTTAAAAGGAGATAGCTCATTTTTTGATCCAGGAACTAGGATAGATAATGTGTTTATTGGTCACTCTCAAGAAGGACAAGCATTTACAAGTCAAACAAAAACATTATCTACAGGAAGTAAAGTACGTGTTTTAGAAACCAATAATTGGACAACAACAGTAAGTTATTATGACGAAAAAGCAAGGCCTATTTACTCAACATCTAATAATACATATTTACAAGTAAATGAAGCTGTAACTAGTAAAATAGATTTTAGTGGTAAGGTCCAAAAAACACATCACACGCATATAAGAGATAAAGATGCACCAATAGTTACTGTTGATGAGTTTACTTATGACCATGCAGGACGTTTATTAACACAGCAACAACAAATCAATAAATTTGACAAAGAGTTGTTAGTAAAAAATAGTTATGATGACCTTGGTCAATTAGTAAAAAAACAAGTAGGAGGTAAAATTCAAGAATCAAATAGTTATAGTAACGTCAGTAATAATCTAGAAGTAATAGGTAATAGCATTACTAAAAAAGACACGGATACAACTTACTATGCTTGGGATGCTGGATTATCTACCACGCAATCCATCCCAGGTGACGGTTATTTATCTTACACCATACCAAAACACAATAAGTACTTAATGGTAGGGTTAACCTATGCAGACATTAATCAAAGTTATAATTATATTCATTACGCAATATATCATAATAACGGAATAGTAAAGATTTATGAGCTGGGAAGCAATATAGGTGTTAAAACAACCTATGTTATAAATGATAGTTTTAAGATAGAACGTAGAGGGCAAACAATACATTATATAAAAAACGGAGAGGTGTTTTATACCTCGCAAGTCCCTTCTAGTGCAGGTGCCTTAATCGGAGATATTAGTATGCATAGTAAAGGAGCACAAATCAACGATTTAGTTATAGCTGGTTTAGAAAATGGATTACAAGATGTAGATTACGACTACAATATCAGAGGTTGGTTAAAACAAATCAACGATGTAGATAATATGTCTGATGATTTGTTTAGTTTTAAGTTAAATTATAACACGTCGGATTACGGTGCTACAACCTTATTTAATGGAAATATTAGCGAAACCATTTGGAAAACAGCAAATGATAATAAAGATCGAGCTTACACTTACAACTACGATGCTTTAAACCGTATTACAAATGCAGATTACCATGGTAGCTATGGATTAGTAGCTAACTTAGGAAAAATTGAAGATTACTCAATGAGTATTTCTGGCTATGATAAAAATGGTAATATCACAGGATTAAGAAGAGTAGGACTAATAGAACTTCAAAATAATATAGATTTAATAGATGTCTTAGACTATACGTATGCACCACTAAGTAATCAATTAGAAAAGGTAAATGACAATGCTGGAATTGATGGATTTAAAGATGGACAAAATACAGGTTCTGATTATCAATATGATATTAATGGTAACATGGTTAAGGATTTAAATAAAGGCATTCAGGATATCAGTTATAACCATTTAAATTTACCGGTAACTGTTTCTATTGAATCAGGAGAAGATAATGAAGGTAAAATTTATTATATTTACGATGCAACAGGAGTTAAATTGAGGAAAGTTGTAGATAACGTACATTCTAATGATGTAAAAGCGACAATGTACGCAGGTAACTTTATATATGAAGATCATGAAGATCAAATTATGCTAAAATTCTTTAGTCATACAGAAGGATATATTCAGCAAAAAGTAGAAGGTAAGTTAGATAAAGGAATTGATTATGTCTATCAATTTAAAGACCACTTGGGGAATATAAGGTTAGCCTATAGTGATATGGATGATAGTGGCGATATTGATGTTAAATCAGAAATTATAGAAGAGAATAACTACTATCCCTTTGGCTTAAAACATAAAGGATATAATAACGTAATTAATGGTACTGACCATAAGTATGGATTTGGTGGAAAAGAAGAACAAGACGAATTAGGTCTTGCTTGGATAGATATTACTGCTAGAAATTACGACCCAGCTTTAGGACGTTGGATGAATCTTGATCCGTTGGCGGAACAGATGAGAAGACATAGTCCTTATAATTTTGGTTTTAATAACCCTATTTATTTTCAAGATTATGATGGTATGGCTCCGCAAGGTCCAGATGATGTTATTATTAAAGGAGAAGGGAAACAAGATGCTCTAAAACAATTACAATCAACAGCAGGTAACCAATTTGAATTGTCAATTGATAATGACGGTAATCTTGGATACGAGAGAGTTGCAGAAGAACCATTAACTGAAAATCAACAAAGATTAATTGATTCTATAGATGATTCATCTGTAGTTATTAATTTAGAAACAACTAAAACACATAAAGCTGGCGACGGTTCGGGAGTTATTGTCCCAATTGAACGATTTGGTGGAAATAAAGATACAGGTAATGTAAATGCTGAAGGTAAAAATATAATTGAAGCAACTCAACATATTAACACTGTAAGTAGTAAAAGATTAGATTTTTATTCTGGAAACGAAGGGAATACTGCTATACACGCTCTTACTGAAGCTCACGAGGGAGCTAAAATATCCCAAGAAAAAGGTTATAAATCTATTGGTACTTCCAATAGTAATAAAGTAAGTAGTGAAGTGTACAAAGAAGCCCACCAGAAAGCAGTTAAACAATTATCGAGTCCAATACTTAAAGATAATTTAGATGGAACATCTACTTATCGTCAAGATGGTGGTAAAATTATAACATTCCCAAATAAATAATCATTATGTTGAAATCAAAATTTCTTTTTCTACTTATTTTAAGTATATTTTCATGTAAAGAAAATCATAAGTCTATAAATAACCAAAATATTAATGCATATAAAATCGATAATAAAACAGACCAACTATTCCAAGTTAAAAAAATAGATTCTACTTTAGACACCTATTTGATTTATGCTTTTAAAAGTGGTCGATACCATAAGATTCTATCAGAAAAGCTAACTTCAATAAATGATTGCAGAGAAATTAAATTATATAATAATTATAATTTTAACCTCGATACACTTTACATCCAAAGTGGCATTTATGAACATGCTGCAGGAATTGAAATAGGTGATAAGGAGGTCGTTTATTTCGAAGGCGATTCTATAACTGTTCTTTACAGTTCGAATAATATTAAAGGTTTATGTATTATTGATAAAGAAGGTAATGGGTGCAAATCTTTAAAACCGCGATAAAAGTGTTCCCAGCTAGCGCTCGTCTGTGACGAGTGACGTATAGAGTAAGAATATAAAAAGAAAGCTTTTACAGCAATGTAGAGGCTTTTTTTTGAGTAGAAAACGGTAAAACCCTGCTAGCGCTCGTCTGTGACGAGTGACGTTATGAGTAAGATATTATAAAAGCTTTTACAGAAATGTAAAAGCTTTTTGTATTTTAGGAGTATGAGGAAATACAAGTTTTATAACAAAGCCCCAGCTAGCGCTCGTCTGTGACGAGTGCCGTATTGAGTAAGCATAACAATTTAAAACCACGATTTAGGAGTTGTGGTTTTTTAATTATAGGGTTTTTAGACCAAAGGTGCGTTTAGTTTTGTTACTCCCCAGCTAGCGCTAGTTTGTAACGAGTGCCATATTGAGTAAGCACAACAATTTAAAACCACGATTTAGAAGTTTTAGTTTTTTAATTACAGGGTTTTTAGTCCAAAGGTGCGTTTAATTTCATAAGTAAAACTAAAGACTTCTTTAGACTATTTAAACGCACTTACGTGATATTTAACACGTACTATGGCGCATCACACTAGTTCTATATTTGTCAAACATTCTAGTTATAACTCTGCAAATCATGCCTATTTTTAATTATATATAGCATTATTAATAATAAATTTCTATAAAAATAGATTATACTTTAAGACAGGTCATAAGGTTATTTACAATATTTTTTTAGAAGGCATGTTTGGAAATAAAAAAATAGAATTTGGATTAAAACAAGCAGCTACACCTTATAACGTCAGTTGTAAACTAATTGTATTAAGGCTTTTTTTTAAAAATATACAAAGTAGCATGTTTATAGTTGGCTTTATGTTTTCCTAGATGTAATTTTAAATTAAAAAAATAACATATAGTAAGGTCTTTCCTTTTAATAAGTAAGGTTAATTAAAATTTTATTTTTGAGAAAGTTGATAGTTTTATTGTTTAACTATAATTTAACTATTAATGAAGAATACAATTTTATTTTTTTTAATGTTTTTTTTTGCAGATAATGTTTTTTCGCAAGAATTACCAAATATAGTTCCACCTAGTCCAGATGTTTCTGCATTAGCCCAATTTACTAATGTTCCCGTATCTCATTATACAGGTCTTCCTGATGTGTCAATTCCTTTTTTTACTATTAAACAAAAAGGGGTTACAATTCCAATAGGACTTAGTTATCATGCTAGAGGGGTTAAAGTTTCAGAGATAGCTCCACAAACGGGTATGGGTTGGTCATTACGTTATGGAGGAAGTGTGTCTAGACAGGTAAGGGGTAAACCAGATGATACTGGTTTTCAATTTGGTTATTTTTCTAATAAGAATAGTTTTATAAATTTTTCATCTAATGAAAATGCTCGAGATTTAGTAAGTAGTCATGAGATAATGGATTCTGGATACGATTTTTATCCAGATCAATTTAGCTTTGATGCCGGTGGATCTTCGGGTAAGTTTGTTTTTGATTACATGGATTTAAAACCTGTTGTTCAGAGTTTTGGAGATGTTAAAGTTGCTTGCGTAAGGGATGATAATGGTCGAGGGAAAATAATTTCTTTCTCCATAATAGATACAAAAGGTAATACTTATTATTACGGTATTTCTAAAGATCAATTAAGATTCGCATATGATTATCAAACTTCTACAGGTAAATCAATTGGTGTTAACACTGTTGTAACAGATCCAATTTCGCAAACAGAAGTAGTCTATAATTCTTGGAAGTTGATGGATGTTTTGACGCCATATGGAGAATTAATTAGTTATTTTTATGAGCCTAATACGACTTCTTCATATTATAATAAAAGTTTTGATTCTCATAATGCGAGTTCAGCAAATTCCGTAGGTAATTTTTCAAATATTAATGAAATAAAAACCCGACTTTCATCTGTTGTTAGTTATGAGCAAAGATTGTCTAGAATTGAGTTTAATGGCGGGAACGACAAAATAGTATTCTCAAAAAGCTCAACACTAAGAGAAGATTTTAATGGTTTTGCATTAGCTAAAGTTTCATTGTATAATGATAATAGTCTAATTAAGTCGTTTAATTTGAATTATTCTTATACTCAAAGTTCTGATGAGACAAATTTGTTGTGGTTTTTTAAATCTGATAATATAGAAGCTCAAAAATATTTTAAAAGGATGTTTTTAAGTGAAATTCAAGAAGAGGGTATAGGAGGGGATAAATTACCTCCGTTTGAATTTATTTATGATTCTCAAGTTCTCCCTAGTATTTTCTCATCAAGACAAGATTATTGGGGGTATTATAATGGCGCTACTGGAAATGGGCCATTTACTAGGTTAGTTAATTATGGGCATTACAATGTTAATAGGCGTGTTGATACTTTAAAATCTGAAGCAGGTATTCTTAAAGAGATTAAATATCCTACAGGCGGTAAGGCTAAGTTTACGTATGAACATAATATTGGGCGTTCTTATTTGGCTTCTAAGCTTTATTTACCTTACATTAACCCGCAATCTAATGACGTTTCTATATCCTTAACCAAAGCAGATTTTCAATATAATAATTCTTCGGGGTATTCACCGTTATCTATTCCAGTGCCTCCATCTACTAACGTAAGCTATAGATTTCAATGTTTGCATTTAAGAGATTTTGACGCTCCTTCTGATTTACCAGACTGTCTTTTTAACTTTAGAGTTAATAATGCGGGACCGTATACAAATGAAACTATAAACATAAATTCTGGTAGTAATAATTCTTCAATCATAAGTGTTTTTGCTCCTAATTTCCCTAATGTTGATAGGGATTTACATAGAAATAGGGATTATGATTTTAATATTGTAATAACTTATAGTCCTATTGAGAATGATTTTTTATATGGTCCTGGAAAAAGAATAAAAAAGATAGAGAATATATCAGAAAATAGCACTGTACTTATTAAGGAGTATGAATATGTGTTTTCTGACGATGACCAATTAGGTGCTTCAGCACCAAGCGGAGCAATTATCGGTTTTCCCGCCTTTATAAATAAAGCTAATGAAAACGATCCGACAGGTGTAACCTTAACTAAGTATTACGATGCTTCAAGTGCTTATAGTAGTTTTCAGCCAAACACTATTGGTTACTCTCATGTTATAGAGTATTTAGGAACTAAATCTAATAATATAGGAAAGACAGAATACTTGTTTACTAACAAGTCTGATTCAGGAGGTGATTATTATGAATTTCCTTACCATCCACCAACCGATAATGAATGGTTAAGGGGGAAGCCGATAAGAGTTAAAACTTTTAAAACAAATCAAAATAGCAATTATGTATTACAAAGTGAGGTTTATAATAAATACCAGTATGGAGGAATAGAATATAATTCAGATTTTGAGTATTCAGGTAATTTTCAAATTAATGGTTCTCAAAACCAAGGATTCCTATTTACTCCGTCGGGGACTGAGCATGATTGGAATGAGAATATAGTAAATGGATATGTAAAAAATACGACTCTTTTTAAATTACCTTTATTTATGAATAGAAGGTTATATGATGGTAGTAATATTAATAATGATAGTGATTGGGGGTATAGGATTTATCATTTAACAGGTGGTGTGTTAAATTTAAAAAGAAAAGTGGATAAAAAGTATTACCAATCAGGAACCTTTGAAATGGTAACTAATTATGGTTATGACTACGATAAGCATTATCAAGTTAAAGATATGGAGGTTAAAGATAGTGAAGACAATTTTTTGAAAACTATATATTTTTATCCTAAAGATAGAGATGATATTTCAGGTTTAACACCAGATGCATATAATGCAGCTTATTTTTTGTCACGCGAAAATAGATTTGAAATATTACAAACTGACGTTTATAAAAACAGTTTAGAATTATTATCTAAACAAAGAGTGAATTTTACTAAAGAAAATAATTTAATTTTAGTAAATAATATTCAAAATTCTAAAGGAGACGATCCTTTGCAGCCTAGAGTTGTTTATCATAAATATGACTTGTTAGGTAATCCCTTGGAGTTGAGTAAGTCTGACGGCACACATCAAGTTTATATTTGGGGTTACAATGGTCAATTTCCAATAGCAAAAATAGAAAACACTACCTATTCCGCAATAGAGAACTTACCAAGTTTTGGTTTGGACTTTGAGATCACAGAGAACTTAAGTGCAATACAAGAGCAAGAGTTACGTAGTTTATCAAACACCATGGTATCCACTTATACCTATAGACCTCTAATAGGTGTTACCAGCGTAACAGACCCTCGCGGTAATACTATTTACTACGATTATGATGGGTTTAATCGATTAAAACAAGTCAAAGATAAAGACGATAATATTCTAAGTAAAAACGATTATAATTATGCTAACCAAAACTAAATTAGATATGAAAAAGTTACTATACACTTTAGCAGCCTTATTAGTGTCCAATTTTGTTTTGGCACAAAGCGGTAATAAAAATTATGTAAAAACGACCAGTTTTAGTCAACCGGTAAAAAATCAAGCAGAGATTGATGCTTTGCCGGATTATGATAAATCTGAGAGTATAATTTATTACGATGGTTTAGGGCGACCGGAGCAAAAGATTATATATAGATCAGGCGGAGGGTCTAGTGTTTCTCAAAACAACTTTTTAATTAACGATTGGTCTACTGGAGGTTATAGTAGCTCTTTTTATAGGCCTTCAGGACAAGTAGGAGAAAACGATGTTGTTGACGGTGTGTCTCCATTTGGTGATGCTAGCGTATTATGGGAGTGTAATAATGATGCTGCACGTAATGCAGATGGAGGTTGGAATACAGCCTATTTAGGTATTGATAATACAAAAACGTACCGCTACACCGTTTGGGTAAAACGAACAGGTAATGTTGCTAATGGTAGGACTTATCATGGGACAAGAAATGTAAATAACTTAAGTGGTACGTCCAATTCAAACCCTTATTTTTTCGCAGGTAATTTACCTCAGGCAAATAAGTGGTATTTGATGGTTGGTATAATTCATCCACATAATTTTTCAGGAACAACCAGTACGGGAGAAAGTGGGGTTTATGATATGCAAGGAAATAAGGTAAAACCTGGTAACGAGTTTAAATGGCGTTCAAACACCACGTATTCAAATTTTAGAAGTTATTTATATTACTGTACGGATACAACTGCTAAGCAATACTTTTGGAACCCTGTTTTGCAAGAGTTTAATGGCGAAGAATTTACATTAGCAGAAATCCAAAATACAGATCAAGTTCTAAGTAGTGGTTCTAAAGATATTGTTGTTCCAATTAAATATGATGATTATGGAAGACAAGATAAAGATTACCTACCTGTACCTGTTAGTGGTACAGATGGCTTGTTTAGAGCAAATGACTTAGTGATAAATGATTCTGAGAATTATTATTTAAATCACTTTGAAGAGGATTTAAACCCTAGTGCAGTCAATGTTTTTAGTCAAAAAAGTTTAGAAGCTTCACCATTAAACCGTTTGTTAGAGCAAGCAGCTCCAGGAGAATCTTGGAGGTTAAATAGTACCAGTGATACCGATAATACTATAAAATTTGATTATCAAACTAACACCGCTACAGAAGTATCTCAATTCTCAGTCAATTTTCTTCAAGGAAATCCAGCTACACCACAATTAGTGTACACTACTAAATTTGGAGCCAATCAGCTTTATAAGAATATAACAAAAGATGAAAACTGGAAACCAAGTGATTTAAAAAATCATACCACAGAGGAGTTTAAAAATAAGCAAGGCCAAGTGGTCCTTAAGCGTACTTATAATCAAAATCAAAAACATGATACGTATTATATCTACGACCATTTTGGTAACTTAACCTATGTTTTGTCACCAGAAGGTACTCAAGCTATTGAAAATGCTTCAAATAGTATTAGTCCAACAGTCTTAAATAATCTATGTTATCAATATAAGTACGATTACCGTAACCGATTAATTAATAAAAAAATACCAGGCAAAGGTTGGGAGTCAATTATCTACGATAACTTAGACAGACCTATATTAACACAAGATGCGTTGCAAGCTAGTAAATCACCTAAAGAATGGCTGTTTACTAAATATGATGCTTTTGGAAGAGTTACTTATACAGGGATGTATAAAAATAATGGTACTAGAGATGGTTTACAGATTGCTGTAAAAAATCATGCAAGTAACAATTCTAGTTTGTTATATGAGGACAGAAAGACCTCTGCTGCTAGTCCAGATGCATCAACAAATTTGTATTATACAAACAGAGCGTTTCCTACTAACCCAGCAAAAATCTATACTATTAATTATTATGATGATTATAACTGGGATACCGGTAACGATTTAGAAGCGTCTTATGATTTTGGAAACCCTTCAACGTTAACTAAATCTAATGCAAGTTATACAAAACCAAGCAGTTCTAGTGCTAGTTGGAATGCAGGATTTATCTCTTCAAAAACAATAATGGGAGATGGTTATATCTCTTTTAAAGCAGCACAATTAAATAAAAGAGTTATGGTTGGCTTAACCAGTTCTAGTAGTCCTAATTCAAACACACATTATAGTATTGATTTTGCTATTCATTTAGGGTACCAAGGAAATAGAGTAATTGCATCTGAGTCTGGCACTTGGAAGTCTATGGGGGTGGTGACCTACGAAGTGGGAGATGTTTTTAAAGTAGAACGCTCAGGAAGTCAGATACTATATAAAAAAAACGATGAAGTATTTTATATTTCATCAGCAGTCTCTGCTGTAAGTTTAAAAGGAGATAGCTCATTTTTTGATCCAGGAACTAGGATAGATAATGTGTTTATTGGTCACTCTCAAGAAGGACAAGCATTTACAAGTCAAACAAAAACATTATCTACAGGAAGTAAAGTACGTGTTTTAGAAACCAATAATTGGACAACAACAGTAAGTTATTATGACGAAAAAGCAAGGCCTATTTACTCAACATCTAATAATACATATTTACAAGTAAATGAAGCTGTAACTAGTAAAATAGATTTTAGTGGTAAGGTCCAAAAAACACATCACACGCATATAAGAGATAAAGATGCACCAATAGTTACTGTTGATGAGTTTACTTATGACCATGCAGGACGTTTATTAACACAGCAACAACAAATCAATAAATTTGACAAAGAGTTGTTAGTAAAAAATAGTTATGATGACCTTGGTCAATTAGTAAAAAAACAAGTAGGAGGTAAAATTCAAGAATCAAATAGTTATAGTAACGTCAGTAATAATCTAGAAGTAATAGGTAATAGCATTACTAAAAAAGACACGGATACAACTTACTATGCTTGGGATGCTGGATTATCTACCACGCAATCCATCCCAGGTGACGGTTATTTATCTTACACCATACCAAAACACAATAAGTACTTAATGGTAGGGTTAACCTATGCAGACATTAATCAAAGTTATAATTATATTCATTACGCAATATATCATAATAACGGAATAGTAAAGATTTATGAGCTGGGAAGCAATATAGGTGTTAAAACAACCTATGTTATAAATGATAGTTTTAAGATAGAACGTAGAGGGCAAACAATACATTATATAAAAAACGGAGAGGTGTTTTATACCTCGCAAGTCCCTTCTAGTGCAGGTGCCTTAATCGGAGATATTAGTATGCATAGTAAAGGAGCACAAATCAACGATTTAGTTATAGCTGGTTTAGAAAATGGATTACAAGATGTAGATTACGACTACAATATCAGAGGTTGGTTAAAACAAATCAACGATGTAGATAATATGTCTGATGATTTGTTTAGTTTTAAGTTAAATTATAACACGTCGGATTACGGTGCTACAACCTTATTTAATGGAAATATTAGCGAAACCATTTGGAAAACAGCAAATGATAATAAAGATCGAGCTTACACTTACAACTACGATGCTTTAAACCGTATTACAAATGCAGATTACCATGGTAGCTATGGATTAGTAGCTAACTTAGGAAAAATTGAAGATTACTCAATGAGTATTTCTGGCTATGATAAAAATGGTAATATCACAGGATTAAGAAGAGTAGGACTAATAGAACTTCAAAATAATATAGATTTAATAGATGTCTTAGACTATACGTATGCACCACTAAGTAATCAATTAGAAAAGGTAAATGACAATGCTGGAATTGATGGATTTAAAGATGGACAAAATACAGGTTCTGATTATCAATATGATATTAATGGTAACATGGTTAAGGATTTAAATAAAGGCATTCAGGATATCAGTTATAACCATTTAAATTTACCGGTAACTGTTTCTATTGAATCAGGAGAAGATAATGAAGGTAAAATTTATTATATTTACGATGCAACAGGAGTTAAATTGAGGAAAGTTGTAGATAACGTACATTCTAATGATGTAAAAGCGACAATGTACGCAGGTAACTTTATATATGAAGATCATGAAGATCAAATTATGCTAAAATTCTTTAGTCATACAGAAGGATATATTCAGCAAAAAGTAGAAGGTAAGTTAGATAAAGGAATTGATTATGTCTATCAATTTAAAGACCACTTAGGGAATATTAGATTAGCCTATAGTGATATGGATGATAGTGGCGATATTGATGTTAAATCAGAAATTATAGAAGAGAATAACTACTATCCCTTTGGTCTCAAACATAAAGGGTACAATAATGTGGTGAGTTCCTTTGGAGATCACCCTTATGGATACAACGGAAAAGAGGAACAAAATGAACTAGGTTTAAATTGGCTAGATTACGGAGCTCGTAATTATGATCCAAGTTTGGGGAGATTTATGAATGTTGACCTATTAGCTGAAATAAATCAAAAAGAATTTAGTCCATATAGTTACGTTAAAAATAACCCTATAAAGTTTACAGATCCTAGTGGTATGATATGGGAGGACCCGTCTAAAGCTGAAGATTTAAAAAAGAGTATAAGAGAAACTAAAGCAGGTGTTCAAAAAGAAATAAATAGACTTCAGGGAAAAATTAATAGTGGTAAACTTTCGGAGAGATCAATAGCAAATAAGAAAGAGAGAATTTCCAATATGAATACTAGAATTAAAAGAATGGATGGTTCTATAAAAGATATTGATGCTTTGGGAGCAGATAAGAATAATACTTTTAATTTGGTTAATGGTGGAGAAACCAATTTTGTAGAAAAGAGAAGTGATGGAGTTATTAATATTGAAGGTCCAAATAATGCGCTACATATTCATGAGGTAAAACATGTGGCACTAGCTTTGGGATCTTCTGATGGGTTACAATTTAGTTCTAAAAACCTACTTATGCCTGCATTATCTCGAGATGGTAAGTTAGATGAGATTGAAGGTTATGGAGCTCAATGGGCATATAAGCCAAGTTCTGTACCAGGTTCTGTAAGCGCAGGCGGTAATATAAACTGGACTACACTAGCCCACTTAACTACTGAGGATGGAAATTATGTTTACCCAGCCTTGAGACAAAAACTTCTTAATTATAATAAGCAGATGAAAATCAGTAAAAAAATGAATAAACAAAGAGAGAAAAATGAAAAAAATAATAATTGATATTTCGGTTAAATTAGTTTTAGTATCCTTTTTTATTTCTTGTGCTTCAAAAAAAAACCATATACGAGAAGTTATTGATGGAGTTTACATACAAACAGATAATAGAAGAATAGAACTTCATTTTGAAAACAATTCTTTTTTTCTTAAAGATAATTTTGAGCCTACTCATTTGGCTATCCAAGAATATATATGTTGTGATACTATCGCTTATGGAAATTGGTCGTATGTAGATAATCAAAATTTTTTATCTTTAAGTTCACCAGAAGAATTAAGCACTTTCTATCTTAACTTAGATGTAACTGAAAAACATAAAGATTCTAAGGATATTACTTTTGTTATTGATAACCCTATAGAAAGAAGTCACGAAAAAAAAGGTGCTTCAAATGAACTATTATATTCTATTAGTATAACAAAACAGAATGGAGAGGTAATGACTAAAACGTCAATCAATAGAATAATTAAGATTGAAGATATTAGTGAAATAAGTATGTTTGAAATAATTGTATATCCAAAATGTGACATTCCTCTTAGAGACTTAGCTTCTAAAGAGATTTTTACTATACCTTATGATGTGAAAAAAGCCAATACTAATTTGTTCAATATTGATATACCAATGTTAAATTATAAATATTTGAGTTTGAAGAGGCTAGATAAAGATTATGTAAGAGTAAAAAATAAAAACATACTTATTTGGGATGGAAAAGAATATGTAAAGAAATAATTTAACCCTGCGAATTTTAAACTTTATAGTAGTAAGAATTTGAAATTTAAAAAAAGCCACCTTCGGGTGGTTTTTTTATACCCCCTGCTAGCGCTCGTCTGTGACGAGTGACGTTATGAGTAAGATATTATAAAAGCTTTTACAGAAATGTAAAAGCTTTTTGTGTTTTAGGAGTATGAGTAGGAAATACAAGTTTCATAACAAAGCAGGTTTATATTTTGTAAGTTTTGCGACCGTAAATTGGATTGATGTTTTTACCAGACAAGTGTATTTTAATGTGTTAGCAGATAGTATAAATTATTGTAGAAAAGAAAAAGGAATGGAGCTATATGCCCCAGCTTGCCCCTGCTAGCGCTCGTCTGTGACGAGTGACGTTATGAGTAAGATATTATAAAAGCTTTTACAGAAATGCAAAAGCTTTTTGTATTTTAGGAGTATGAGTAGGAAATACAAGTTTTATAACAAAGCAGGTTTATATTTTGTAAGTTTTGCGACCGTAAATTGGATTGATGTTTTTACCAGACAAGTGTATTTTAATGTGTTAGCAGATAGTATAAATTATTGTAGAAAAGAAAAAGGAATGGAGCTATATGCTTATTGTTTTATGCCAAGTCATATCCATTTTATATTTAGGTCTAGTAACGAAAAGCCTATGGAATTACTGAGGGATTTTAAAAAATACACATCAAAAAAAGTAATAGAAGCTATAGAAAATAATCCACAAGAAAGTAGAAAAGAGTGGTTATTATGGATGTTTAAAAGAGCAGGTAAAAAACAAGGAAATGTATCTACCTATCAATTTTGGCAACATCATAATAAGCCAATAGAGTTATGGAGTGAAGATGTTATTAAACAGAAAATAAATTATATCCATAATAATCCTAAAGTAACAGGTTTTGTAACCAATGCTATAGATTGGAAATATTCAAGTGCAAGAAACTATCAAGATGATAATACAGTTTTAGAAATAGACAGTACTGGTTTTTTAGGCTAAAGTTAAGAATAAGTTAATCTTGCTTAATAATGACTTAAAAAAAATAGTTATAACATTAAAGACTTGTTTTAATCAAGGCGCTCTATGCTATTTAATTGTTTTAAGGTGTCTTTGCCCTTAGTGCGCTTTGACAAAGCGAATCTAATTTAGTTTAGTTAGTATTTGTAATGTGTTAAAGTTATAATTAAAATAGAGGTAATCTTTATAAAATTGTACTAACTGTTTAGTCTTTAAATCGTGAAACAGAGATATAAAGTATTAGGGAATACACAATCAATATTTGTAACGGAAACCATAATATATTGGAAGGTTTATTTGTAGATGAATACATTTTATAATACTAGACGATGCAGTAAATTACTGCACCAAGCATAGAGGATCAAATGCGCATAACAATGTGTATACAAGCAACTATATATAACAACAAGTTACAAGATGTAATTAGATATTTTTAATAAAAAACACACTTCAAAACAATTTATTAAAGCAATTAGAATCTATCCAGAAAGTAGCAAAGACAGGTTGTTATACAAATTTAGTTACGTTGCGAATCGGGTTAAAAAAGCTGTGAATTATAAAACCTAAAAAGATGGGTGTTATGTTGTACTACTTAACAATCATAATAAATAGAGCAAAGTCTAAACGACATACATTATAATTGTGTAGCATCATACAGTGCTTTTGACCAGTGGGATTTGAAGAATATAAGTCGTACTGTGTATTTAGATGACAGCAAACAATCCACTTGTTTTATTAATTACAATTTTATGGTAAATTACTATTAGCAAGGTGAACCCTTTCTTTTAGTGTTGTAATTGGTTATGCTTTGTCGGTAAATATGTCTAATTTTATAGCGCCTTTTTTATTAAATTAAGATAAGGCTTTAGTGTTATATATTTACAAAAAGCAAAATATTTAATGAATAAATTAGTTGTAGTATTAGTAATGGTAATAGGACTTTCAGGTTGTAAAACCATTTCCATTCAAAAAGAATCACAACAAACAACCACTCAAAACATGATGTTGGGTGTTGTTGGTAATCAAAAAGCTTTTTTTTTAGAGCAAGATTATAATCATGTAGCAATACCGGATTACAATCAACCAATTAAAGTGCAACCTAATGTGATTGCCTTTTCTAAGTCTTCTTTTAGTGCTTTTAAAAGTGCGCAACAAACACAAAATAATACGATTGATGTTAATTATATAGATTCTGTTAAAACTAACCAATCAAGTTTCTTAAAGCTAGAAATAGCAGATAGAGTTAGCGTTATAAAAGCACTAAAAAGTAAAGAAAACACAGAGGTGTTTCAGTTTTTACAAAACAATAATCAAACACATATTGTCACAAGTATTTCTATAGCGTTAAACCAAGGTGATCAAGATGTAATTAGAAATGCAGATGAAGTCTTTCTGGAAACATCAGGGGTTAAAAATTATGTGTTAAAAGCGTATATAAATAAAGCGTTGCAGCAGACTATAAAATTTACAGATGGCGTGGTGTTTACCTATCAGACGTCTAGTGCCTGCTGGAAAGAAGATAGTAAATATCAATTACAAATTATAGATTTGGTGGAGCGTAATGATAAATGCCCTAGTAAATCATATCTTTCAGCAAAACGTGCTAAAAAGAAGATTAATTATTTCAATTTTTAAAGATGAAAAACATAAGTTTTATACTAACTCTTTTAGTAATGTTTAGTTGTGATGATATTATTGAAGTAGAGGATATTTCAAGCAGTACAATAACCGTTTTAGCGCCACAAGAAGGTAGTGCGCTTACTAATTCTAATGTAGTATTCTCTTGGGAAGGTATTGAAGATGTTGAAAATTACCATATACAAATTGCAAATCCAACATTTGCAAATGCGATAGAGGTTATTGCAGATTCTTTAGTAACTAATACTAGTTTTTCTGCAACGTTGTCTACAAATAATTATGAATGGCGTGTAAGAGCAGAGAATTCCGGTTATCAGACAGCGTATACTTCTCAGAATTTTTCGGTTACAGAAACAGATGCAGTTGATATTTCAACCGAAACAGTTGTTTTATTAGCGCCTGCGGACGGACTTGTTTTTGACACTACAGAAACTATTAATTTTTCTTGGGAAACACTATTAAATGCTAACAGCTATGTTGTACAGATTGCTACACCAAGTTTTGCAGATGCCATAGAAATTATTGAAGATGAAACAACAACTGCGACTAACTTTAGTGTGTCTGCTTTAGATGCAAGTAATTATGAATGGCGTGTAAAAGCAACAAATTTAGATTATCAAACTAATTATACTACACAAGGTTTTACTATTGAATAAAACAAAAACATATCTGCTTCTTGTAGTCGTCTTAGCTATTTGGGGTACTATTGGTTACAAAATAATCAACGGTATAAACTCTAATACTCCAGAATTAAAAGTCCAAGAATTTAATGTGTCTTTTAACCCAAAAATCAATCCGAAAATTGATACATTCTCTATCCAAAAAACAAATAAAGATCCTTTTTTAGGCACTTTAACTTCCAAGCTTATAAAAGGAAAAGCCAAGACAATTTCTAAAGATAAAAAAACAGAATACTATCCAGTAGTATCTTTTAGTGGTGTAGTAAAAAAACAAAACACTTCAGATCAAATTTTTGTTGTTTCTATTAATAATAAGCAATATCTTCTAAAAAAAGGTCAAAAAGCAGATAGTGTAACTTTAATAAATGGAAATATTAAAGCAATTATTGTAAAATATAAAAATAAATCTCAAAGCATAAGTCGTAATTAATGGTTTGGTTAAAACTAAAGGGTGGGGCATTGCAACTTACACTGTTTATAGCTGTGGTAATAGCGTTACTTCTTGCGGGTTTTATTTTATTGATACATACGCACAAACGTTTTAATATTCAGACGGATTTTATAATACAAACAGCGCAAAATAGTAGTAAGGGTATAAGCCAAGTATTAATTAATCGCGTGCCTTTAAATGATACCATAAATGTAGGTTTAGAAGATGAAGATTACCAAAGTTTAAGAGTGTATCGCGAGTTTTGGGGTGTTTTTGAAAAAGTAACTTCTACAGCAAGTATAAAAAAAAACACGTTAAAACGTGTCGCTTTAATTGGAGGTGTACAATCTAAAAATAACAGAACAGCATTATATGTTCAAGACAACAATAAACCCTTGGTTTTGGTTGGTAATACAAAAATCGAAGGTGTTGTTTATCTGCCAGAAAGAGGTGTTAAGTCGGGAAGTATTTCGGGGCAATCTTATTATGGTGCCCAACTTATTTATGGGCCCATTAGAAAAGCAGTTGGTCTACCTAGTTTAGGTAAAGAGATTATATCTCAATTAACATCTGTTGAAGCCCAAGTTAATAAAACAGAAGTAGAAGATTTCATAACTTTAGAAAATGAAAAAACATTGTCGAATTCTTTTTTGAACAAAAAACAGATAATATTTTCTAATTCAGAAATAAGACTCAATAATATTAATATAGCTGGTAATATTGTTATTCAATCAAAAATTAAAATAATTGTTGAAGCGTCAGCATCATTAAATGATGTGATTTTGATTGCTCCCGAAATTGAAATAGGAGATTCTGTAAAAGGTGTTTTTCAAGCAATAGCTTCAAAAAATATTTTTGTTGGCAAACAAGTAACCATGGAGTATCCATCTGCCTTAGTTTTTAGTGCGGAACAAACTGAGCAATCAAATAATGATTTAGATACGTTAAATAAAAACAGCATTTTTATAGATGATTATTCAGTAATAAAAGGTGTTGTGATTTACATATCTACCCCCAAAGCTCAAATAAATAATTATAACCCACAAATAGAAATAAAGGAAAATGCTACGGTTATTGGGGAGATCTATTGCAGTGAAAACTTAGAGTTAAAAGGTAGGGTTTATGGAAGCGTTTTTACTAATAATTTTATAGCAAAGCAATCTGGGTCAGTATATCAAAATCACATTTATAATGGGGGTATAATGGTCAATAATTTACCTCAAGAATATATTGGTTTATCATTTAATGATTCTAAAAAAGGAATTTTAAAATGGCTGTACTAAAACAAAATAAAAACATGTGGACAACTTTATACCTGGTTTACCGCCTAAAAGGGTCTACATTAATGGAGACATTAGTAGCAACCGTATTGATAGTTGTTGTCTTTATAATGGCAAGTATGGTTTTAAATACGATTTTTTCAAGTAGTATTAAAAATAACACTCGTGCTATTAAGGCACAATTAAACCAATTACAATATTTAAAACTAAATGATAAATTAGAGTTGCCCTATCAAGAGTCTTTAGGAGATTGGTCTATAAGTGTTGAGAAATATATAGAGAATAATCAAACTATTATAGAATTTGAAGCAACCAATATAAATACCAATAAAACTATTGAGAGAAAGGAAAATGAAACAAAATAGTAAAACAAAGGCCTTTACACTAAGCGAAATGATTATCGTACTAATATTAACAAGTATTGTTGTAGGACTAGCTTTTTCTGTATTAAGTTTAGTGCAAAAACATATGAGTAGTATTCAGGAAAATTACAATAATACGACAGTTTTAAATAAGTTAGAAACAGCATTGTGGTTAGACTTTAATAGATATAACAGAATAGTATTTGATACTTTAGAAAACGAATTAAAGTTTGTTACAGCTTTGGATTCTGTCTCATATAAATTTCATGAGAACTATATCATAAAGGGACAAGATACTTTTAATATCACTTTAGAAAATAAAGTATTTTACTTTGTAACGGAAACTGTTGAAGATGGTAGGATAGATGCCTTAAAATTAGAAACAACTAAAGTATTACAGAATCAACAACTTTTTGTGTTTAAGCAAAATGATGCATCAACATTTATGAAATAAAAGTAGATGAATTAGTGAATTGTAAAACTAATAACTTGCCATTGCTATTTATGTAAATAGCTAGTGTAGCTTACAATGTGTAAGGTTAAAGCTTTCTGATGGTAAGCTTTACTTTTTGAATTTAAAAAATAGATTAATTTACTTTATAAAATTAATTATATCCAAGCATGAAAAATATTGTTTTATCTTTTTTAGTACTTTTAATTGGCACTGAATTATTTTCTCAAGAATTACCCAAGATAATTCAGCCTTCTCCAACAGTTTCTAGTTTAATGAGGTTTGAAGAGGTTGCAATAAATAATTATACTGGTCAGCCAAATATATCAATTCCTTTATTTCAGAAAAAACTAGTAAATAATTTTAATTTCCCCATTTCAATATCATACAATACTCAAGGTATCAAAATAGATGAAAGATCGGGTTGGTTAGGCAGTGGTTGGTCTTTCTTTGGTGAAGCTGTAGTATCAAGAACAGTTATGGATGTACCAGATGAAGCAAATTATAGTATAAATGGTTATAAGAGTGTAGGGGTGTATCATAATGGATTCTTTGATTTAAATTGGAATTTTAATACTACTAGCACGGGAAGTGTGAGCTATTTAGATTCTAATTATTCTGAAAACAGTAGCGATTTAACAATTCAAGAGTACCTATGGAATGCCAGTAATAAAGGTAGTAGTAAATATGATGGAGATTTTGACAATACATTAGATATTTATCAAGTTAGCTTGTTTGGTGTTTCTGCCAGATTTGTAGTAGAAAAGTTGAATAATGTTCTAGTTCCAAAAATGATTTCAAATGATGATAATTTGAAAATTACAATAGATTACTCAAACCAATTCCATATTAATTCATTTTTAATACAAGACACAAAAGGATTGAAATATTTGCTTTCACAAAAAGAGGTTAGTATATCTGATAATACTAGTGGTAGTATTTTACAAAATGGTTCCAATAATTTAAGTGGCTCAATATCAAATGCAAGAACGGAATATGTTTCGGCATGGAAAATAGAAAAAGTTATAAATGAGTCAAATATAGCGCTTGCTACATTTTTATATGATCACGTTGAAGAGGTTTATATTGCTCCTGCATCGATTAAAGAGAATATTATTGAAAATATAACTAGTCCTCACACAAAAGCTTCTCTTTTTGGTGGGGCTACAGCTTTTGAACAAAATGAATTAACTAATTATAATAATTCCATTGCTTTGCCAAAATGGTCGAAAGCGGTGTCTTATTTGACAATAGATACTCAAAAATTAAATACTATTAATTTTCACGACGGTACAAAGTTTGAATTTAGTAAATCGACTTCTCACTTAGAATATTCTTCTGGAGGTTGTTTATTAAATAGTATAACAGAAAGGGACTCATATAATAACGTTGTCAAAAAAATTGATTTTAATTATTCAACGAATGGTAGTAGAGCATTTTTAAGCACTTATTCAGAAACATATAATAGCATTGAAAATACTTCTTTGCTTTATACTTTGGATTATGATAGGAAAGAACTTTTGCCTGCTTTTGGAAGTTTAGAAAAGGATATTTGGGGTTATTATAAACCAGATTATCCAAATCAAATTCCTATTTATAAAACTAAATACGCAAGTGATAAATCTTACGTTACCGTTGGCTCTCTAAAAAGTATTCTATATCCCACAGGTGGAGTTAAAGAGTTTAATTTTGAATCTAATGATTTTTATCACTCAGGAACTAGCGCTTTTACCGATTTAGATTTTAAGAAATATAATGAAGATAATTGGAGAGCTTTAAACGTGTCTAGTACATTTTCTATTGCAGGCCAAAACACTTATACTAGTAATGAGGTTTTTAATATAGATGAGGAACAAGAAGTATTTATTGATCAAACTTTTATTTCTGGAGATTTAAACACTGCTAATAATTGTAGAATTGATATTATATCTGTTTTAAATACCGGAAATACAATTGGTGTTGGCGGTTTTAATAGTGAGGAAGATATTAGTGTAGTTGTACCTTCAGGTAGGTATAAAATAAAAATAACATCTTTGACTACTCAGCAGTATAATGCGCCTTCATCTAATATAAAAATTAAGATTTATTATAAAGATTATAAAGAAGATATAAACAGATTTATTAGAGGAGGAGGTGTAAGAATAAAAAATTGGAAGTTCAAAAATAGCATACAAGATACGTTTTCGGAAAGAGAGTTGAATTATAGCTATAGTTTAGAAAATGATGCTTTTAATTTAAATAATAGAGCAATCCGCTCTAGTGGAGTAATTGATGGTTTCTTTACTAATGTAAAAAACTATGAACTAACTAAAAAACATATTTTTGCTATACCCAATGGCGGATTTGGAAATACTTCGACATATGTGCCTACTCCAGTTTCTGTAAGGTATAACGTAAAAGAACAACTAAACAGCGTATATACTGCATTAACAAATGGGGTAAATGTAGGGTATTCTAGAGTTTCTGTCTCAGAATTGAATAAAGGAAAAAGTGTTTTAGAATATACATCTGCAATAGAATATCCTACATATGCGACTGACTATGGCTATCCTTTTCTCCCTTTGAAATCTAAAGAACATTTACAAGGTGCGATAAAAAAGCAAGAAATATTTAATAATGAAAACTCTCTTTTAAGTGAAACATTTTATAGTTATTTCCCGGAGATAACGAATGAAATTGCAAGATCTCTTTTTATATATGAAGATTTAAATTGTCCAGAGATTCAGTTTTATAGTACATTTCAAAATTATTTAAATCAATTTCCCTCTCCTGGAAGGGAATTTGTTGGGAGTACTGACGGTAGAATTTATTCTAACTGTGGTACTATTGCCCCTCTGTATTATAATTTTTATTCTCACTCCTTTAGTAAATTTTTATTGAAAGATAAATTATCTAAGCAATATTTTTATGATGCGAATGGTAATCAAACAGCGACGGAGGATGTTGAAACTTATGCCTACAATAACCAAATTTTTAAGATAAGTGAGCAAGTTCATAAATATCAAATTAATAGTCAGGAAATTGAATTAAAAAATAAATATCACTATCCTGTTGGTAGTGCTAATATAGATTCCAACACAAATGAGGTGAAAAACAAACTTATTGAATCAAATAAAATTACGGAGGTTTTAACTGTAGAGTCGTTTAGAAACGATATTAAACTTTCCCAAGTTTCTAATATCTATGAAGAACAAGCACCTAATTTAATTTTGCCTGCAAGGGTTCAAGTTTCAAAAGGATTGGGTTTACCAGAAACAAAATTAGAATATCATAAATACGATTTACAAGGTAATATTTTAGAGCTTAGTCAAAAAGACAATATGCATATTGTGTATATTTGGGGGTATAATAAAAGGTATCCTGTTGCAAAAATTGAAAATGCCACTTATTCAGAAATAGAATCGATATTAGGAACTAATTTTGATTTAGGGTCTAACGGATTATCTATTTCTCAAGAGTCTAATCTAAGGGGTAGTACAATCCTTTCTGGAGCAATGATTACGACTTATAAGTACAAGCCTTTAGTCGGTATTACGAATATTACAGATCCAAGAGGAGATATTATATATTATGAATATGATGATTCTAATAGACTTAAGTATATTAAAGATAAAGATGGTAATGTGTTAAATCTGACAGAATATAAGTATAGTTCATCTCAATTTTAAGATGTAAATAATTACAGTTGTAAGTAGCTTGTTAGTTAGTCAATGTTGTTATCTTTAGTTAATCTTATATAGCCAAAGTGTTTTTAGTTTAATGAAGAAAATAGTGGTATAGTTTAATGGGATTTAATTTAGAGAAAATTACTGCCTCAAAAAAAAAGGAAACAGTGAATAGAAAGAGTGAGCAAAAATCTTCTTTTTTGACAAAAGAAATCACGTTTTTTGGTCATTCGTTTTCAAACAAGATTAAAGAAGATTTTTATGCTGAACTTAGTGTTTTACTAAAAGCAGGTATAACTTTAAAAGATGCATTAGAATTGATTCAGAAGGCATTTAAAAAAGAACAGCACAAACAAAAACTTAAATTAATATCAGAAGACATTGTCTCGGGTTTAAGCCTCTCAGAAGCCTTAAAAAAGCAAAAAGAATTTACAGACTATGAATACTATTCTATAAAGATTGGAGAGGAAACAGGTACTTTATCAAAAGTGTCTGAGCAATTGGGGGCTTTTTATTTAAGAAAAAATGACCAACGCAGAAACTTGGTTGGTGCATTGACTTATCCAGCGATTATATTATCCACTGCAGTATTGGTTGTTGTTTTTATGTTGCAATTTGTAGTGCCTATGTTTCAGGATATTTTCCTGCAACAAAAAGTAGAATTACCAGCAATAACAAAGGTTATAATTTATTTGTCTAAAATGTTTAAAAGCTACGGTTGGTTAATGCTTTTAGTGATAGTTGTGTTACTGTTGTTAAGACCGCTTTTAAATAAAAAAGAAGAGTTTAAAAAGTTAAAAGATACGTTTGTTTTAAAGCTCCCTTTTATTGGTGATTTTGTTAGAACGGTTTATTTATCTCAATTTACACAAGCTGTATCCTTGTTAACAGCTTCAAAAGTACCTGTTGTAAACAGTATTCAATTAGTAAAAGAAATGATTGATTTTTATCCGCTTAAAGTTGCTTTAGAAGATGTAGAGCAAAATATATTAAGAGGAAAATCATTAAGTGAAAGCTTAAATGAGCATAATTTTTTTGATGCCAAAATGGTGGCATTGGTTAAGGTCGCTGAAGAAACTAACCAAAATGAGTTTATTTTTGAGCGTTTAAATACGCAATACAATACACAAGTACAACAACGCTCTAAACTGTTATCTACAGTAATGGAACCATTTATTATTTTAATCGTTGGTGTTTTGGTTGGTGTTATTTTAATAGCGATGTATTTACCTATGTTTAAACTAAGTAGTGTTTTAGGATAATAAATGTTACTTGTACTTTATTGTATAATTTATAAAAGGTTGTTTTAAGAAATCAACTTCGTTAATTCTGTTCTAGCCAATATTCTTCCAACTTATCCAAGTGTTCTTTACATAGGATAAAAACTGAAGATAGCTTCTTTGTGTCGTTATTGCTATTATGGTTTTGTCATCTATTTTTCCATAATGATTAGTGACAAAACTACTTTGACAAAATGTTTAATTTTTTGGAGATAGAAGGAACTGGTAAGAGAGAATAATTTTTTTTATTTTGTAATATTGAGTTTAAGTCAATGATATAAATAGGTGTTAAACTTATTTTGTGTTTTAAACAGCAAGGTATGTTTTGAGTACCTCAAAACTCAAAAACGCGTTTTTGTCCTTGCTAAAATAAGTTTTAGGGTTACGCTCCAAAGTCGCTAATTAGTTCTGTTTTTTTTGAAATAAGAGTGGATTTTAATGCGTTTTTTTATTTAATCTTAGAGAGCTTTTAGTGTTATGTAATGATTGTTTATATTAATTCATATAATAGCATATAGTTCCAAAATGTTTTATTCTAAGGTTTGTGTCAAGTATTTATTAGAATGGATTAGTAGGTTGTTTTGCAATAATAGTTAATATTTGAGGTGCATTGATTTCTGTAAAAATTTTTTTATTTTTTTAATAAAAAAGTTTTTATTATTTATATTTTTAATAAAAATTTTTTTAAATTTTTATTTTTTCACAGCCACACAGCCACACAGCCACACAGCCACACAGCCACACAGCCACACAGCCACACAGCCACACAGCCACACAGCCACACAGCCACACAACCACACAACCACACAGTGAAATAGTGATTTGTAAAAACTTTTTTAATAAAAAAAATTTTACTTTTTCTAAGCGAAACAGTAACAGAGTATAATAGTCTTACAAGATTACTTTTATAAAAACTGTTTAATTAATCATAATTTTACATAAAAATGCCATCAATTTCCGATTTCGAAGATTATCAAACTCAATTAGATAAACACCAAGATTATATTCTTTTAAACAGAGAATATAGTCATACTGAAATATTTAAAGAAATTATCCTTTTTATGGATAGCGCTTTTCCAGAATGGACCACTAATAGAGGAATTGGTTTTTGGGCTGCGGAGTTTGTGCTAACTGCAATTCAAAACTTGGAACATTTATATGAAGATATTAATAATAGTTCTATTCAAGTTTTGAAAGATGTTTATATGAGTTTAGTAGTCGATTATAAAATAACTAAAAAACAGTTTACTTCTGTTGTAATTGATACAATCATCCACAATTTCGAAATTGAATACAATGAGTTATTGGATGAAAATGAATACTTACCTATTAATGATTTTAAAGCTTTATACGATGAACTTTATAATGTGTATGAAATTAAGATTCTAAATAAAGTTACTTATAATTTTATGAATGAAGAGTTTCCTATTCTTTAAAGCTACAAATCTATAATTATACATTTATATAAAAATATTTTTATACAATTACGGAAACCCGTAATTATATGTAAACACGATACATTACTTTTATGTTTCGTTAATTATTTTGTTATTACCTAAGCATTAATATCAGTTTTAAATTTATTATCGTTTTTATCTTCTTATATCTTAAAATAGTCAAGCAATTTTTCTATTTTTGATATGAAGACAAACTTTAATTTTTATTAAACTAAATATGCTTAAAGAACTTTTAAGATCTAAAGGTGTTAAACAAAAATGGCTTGCTAACAAAATTGGTGTTAGTGAGGTTTCTGTTAGTAATTGGGTGAAAGGAAAAAGCGAACCTACCTTAAAAAACTATCAGAAAATAAGTGATGTTTTAAATATCCCATTAACAGAATTAACGAATTAATGGTTGCAGAAAAGAAATATAGTTTTTCGTTTACTGCAGCTTCTTTGCGCACAAGAGAATTAACGCTTGTGGCAAATCATGTTTTGGTGGAGCCTATTGATGATATAGAAGGTGTTTTGGGTCATGGAAAAAGAACCACAGGGAAACGCTATTTAGTAGAAATGGTTAAATGGTTGAATGTACTTACAGAGGAGCAAAAAGAGTTGTTATTGGAAGGGAATTTTAATGTGCAGAAAGAGATTACATTTATTGCCGTTTGTAAAAATTTCGCTTTTATACGTGATTTTATTATTGAAGTAGTTAGAGAAAAATATATCGTTTTTGATTATGAAATAACCAATGGAGATTACCTTTCTTTTTTTCGTCGAAAAGCAGAAAGCCATCCAGAAATAGACAAATTAACAGAGGTAACTCAAAATAAAGTAAGGCAAGTGACCTTTAAAATATTAGAACAAGCAGGATTGATAAACAACATAAAATCAAAAATGATACAACCTCAAATTATAGAGCCTCAAACCAAAAAGGTGATTCTTAAAGATAGTTCAGAATTGTTCAAAATCTTCTTGTACAGTGATTTTGATATTCAAACGTTGACAGTATAATTATGGGGAATCTTACAACAAAATTCGAGCATTTATTCAATGTTATTTCATCCTCTAATTTCTTAAATAAAGAATCGTTAGGAGGCGAAATTCCTTTCTTTATCTCTTCTTATAAAGCAGAAGAGGAATTAGCGTGTAGAGAAGAAATACACTTACTAAAAAAGAAATTAGAAAATCAAGGAGTACCTATTTTAGAACTAAATCTTTACGATCTTATTTGTGAGATATTAGAATCTAAAGGCGGAATGGAACGTATGTTTAAAGTAGAAAAAGCAAAGTCTAAAGATAAGTTTTTAAATGCTTTACAATCCTCCTTAAATATGCATCAGGTATTGATGCCATTAATAAAACAAAAAATAGAATCTAACAGTGCTAAGGTATATTTCTTAACCGGAATTGGTTTAGTATTTCCATTTATACGTTCTCATAACGTACTTAATAATCTTCAAAACATAGCAAAAGAAGCACCTACGGTTGCTTTTTTCCCAGGAGACTATAATGGACATACTTTAAATCTTTTTGGTTTACTAAAAGATGACAATTACTACCGTGCATTTAATATGGATAAAATAGAAGTTAAGCTATGATCAAAAATTATTTTGAAAAACTAATAGACCGCCCAATTGAAACGGTTATTAAAGCCGATGACCGCGATAACATTTCAACCGAAGTTACCGAGTACGTCATCACTAACGAAATAGGAAAAAAGATAAAAGACTTTTTTCAGGCCTACAATGATTATTCTGGAGCCAATGGTGTTTGGATCTCTGGTTTTTTTGGTAGTGGTAAATCTCACTTATTAAAAATCATATCGTACGTTCTTGAAAACAAAGAATACGATGGCTGGAAATCGGGAGAATTATTTGCTGAGAAAGTAGATAATGATGCGGTTTTAAAAGACGACATTCTAAAAGCGACACGTGTACCTTCAGAGTCAGTCTTATTCAACATAGACCAACAAGCACAGATTACCAGTAAAGAAGATGCTAATGCTATTCTTTCTGTGTTTTACAAAGTGTTTTACGACCATTTAGGTTATTATGGTTTTCAACCACACGTTGCTGAGTTCGAAATGTGGTTAGATAGTAAAGGTAAATACGATGCTTTTAAAACGGAATATGCAAAAGTTAACGACAATACTTGGGAAGTAGATCGTTTAGAATATTTTGTACTAGATGTAAAAGATGTTTTAGCAACGGTTTTTAATGAAAGTGCCGATAAGTATGAAAATATACTTGATGAATTAGAAGACAGAAACAAACAATCTATTGAAGATTTCTGTAATCGTGTAAAAGCATATATCGACTCTAAGCCAAAAGGATTCCGATTAAACTTTTTTGTAGATGAAGTTGGTCAATATATTAGCGACAATACCAAGCTAATGCTTAATCTGCAAACCATAGCAGAAACTTTAGCAACTAAAACAAAAGGTAATTCTTGGATTTTAGTAACCTCGCAAGAGGATATGGAAACTGTTGTTGGCGATATGAATAAAAGCCAACAAAATGACTTCTCTCGTATCCAGGCACGTTTCAAAATTAAAATCCCATTAACATCTGCAAACGTCGATGAAGTTATCGAAAAACGTTTACTAGATAAAAATGATAATGCGCAAGAAGAGTTAGGTGCCGCACATAAAAAAAATGGTTCGCATTTAGAATCGTTATTATCATTTTCAGAAGCTGGTGTACAATTTAAAGGCTATAAAGATGATGCCGATTATGCCAACAAATTCCCATTTGTTCCGTATCAATTTGATTTGTTTCAGCAATGTAGAATAGCCTTATCTAACCACAACGCCTTTCAAGGTAAACATGCTTCTGTAGGAGAACGATCTATGCTTGGTGTATTTCAGCAAGTGATAAAAGCGATTCAAGAGCGCGATAAAAATGCTTTAGTTAGTTTCGATTTAATGTTCGAAGGTATTCGTAACGAATTGCGAGGCGAAATACAACAATCCATCATTCTTGCCGAAAAACAGTTAGATGATGTATTTGCCATTAAAGTGCTAAAAGCTTTATTCCTAGTTAAGTACTTCGGGAATTTTAAAACCACAAAACGTAACATTTCCGTTTTGTTAATAGACGATATTAATGTAGATCTTAAAGCGCACGAAACTAAAATTGATACGGCATTAACCATTCTAGAAAACCAAAGTTATGTGCAACGTAATGGTGATATTTATGAGTTTTTAACCGATGATGAAAAAGATGTTGAAGAAGAAATAAAGAATACAAGTATTGATGAACAAGCGGTTACGCAATTGTTAAAAGAAATTCTTTATGATGATATTATAGAAGTCAACCGAATTAAATACCTAGAAAATAAGCAAGATTACGATTTTACAACCAAAATAGATGGTAGTTTTTTTGGTAGAGAAAAAGAGCTAGAGATAGAAATTATTACAGACGACTCTAGTAAAGATTTTAACGAATCGCACATACAATCCCAAACCATGGGAAGTACAGGTATGAAAGTGGTTTTAGCATCTAACGCTACTTTTATGCGCGATGTTAGAATGTATATTAAAACAGCCAAATATGAAATGCAAAATAGAGGTTCTGGTACTAGACCTCAAGTAGCAAGGATTCTTCAAGAAAAATCCATGCAAAATGTAACGCGTAAGAATAATTTAAAAGTCATGGCAAATACCGCTTTGGCAGCATCTAAAATATACCTAAACGGTGGTAAGTTAGAGATGACGAATTCTAGCGACGGTAAAACACGAGTTATTAATGCGTTTCAAAAATTGGTAGCAGTTGTATATCCTAATTTACGCATGCTAAAAGCGGTGACGTTTACAGAAGATACTATTGTTAGTACCGTACGCTCTGCACCTGAAATGTTATTTACGGAGGAAGAGGCTATTATGTCGGAAGCCGAAGGCGAAATTTTAAGCGAAATTTTAAAACGTAAAAAACGTAGTGATCGTACCACACTTAACGATCTTAAAAACGTCTTTATTAAAAAACCTTATGGTTGGTATCCTAACGCTATTTGGACAATTACAGCAAAACTGTACAAACGTGGAAAAATAGAAGCCAAACAAGATTCTAATTTATTAGATAATGATGCGTTTTTAAATGCCTTGTTAAATAGCTCTAACCACGGTAATACCATTTTAGAGCCACAAGCTTCGTTTGATGCTACAGCGGTAAATAAACTTAAAGAGGCTTATAAAGATGCCTTTAATGAGAGTTGTCCGTTACGTGAAGCTAAAGATGTTGCTACTGCTTTTAAAGATAAATTAATACAAATGCGTATTGATGTCAATCAGCTTTTAGCAAACAAACAATCCTACCATTTTCTAAAAAGTCTAGAACCATTCTCAGAGAAATTAGAGCGTTGGTCTAAAAAGGACTACAGTTTCTTTATTACCAATTTATCGGAGTTTGAAGACGATTTATTAGATGGTAAAGAAGACCTGTTATCGCCTATTCAAACGTTTATGAATGGCGAACAGCGCAAAATATATGACGAAGTAAAAGCGCTTTTAGAAGGCAATACCGCAAACTTCGATTACATACAAAGTGACGAGTTAGAGACCTTAAAAACCTTAATATCAACTAACACGCCATATAAAGGTAGCGCTGTACAATTGGCTAAAGCAGCAAAAGACCAACTGTCTAAAAAAGTAATAACGCTTATAGACGAAGAGAAGACCAATTTTACTAAAACAGCAGAAGACTTTATAGCAGATATTACAAACCGTAAGGCGTTTAAAAACTTAGGTATAGAACAGCAAACTAATGTTATTAGTGCTTTAAGTTATAAAAAGAGCGCGATAACTAACGAACGCTATATTTCTAACATTCGCCAGTCTCAACATCAGTTATCGCAGATACATACAGATGCTTTAAACTTAATGGCAAATTTAGCTGCGCCAAAACAAGAAGATGGTAAAGTAAAAGAGCCAGTTGCTAAATATATAAGGCGCTCACAAATACATGTAGATTACGATAAAAACGAGCTCGTATCTGAAGAAGATGTAAACGATTATGTAGAAGCGCTTAGAGAAGCCTTTTTAAAGCGTATTAACGAAAATATTAAGATCAACTTAAAATAGCATGAACACCAACCAACTAAAACGCTTTGCCCAAGACGCACGTATAAAATTGATAGACCAAATTGGTGCCAAGCTTGAAAAAGTATTGACAACTGATAGTGTAGAGTTACGTGAAAAAGCAGGGCATTTACAAAAACTACAACAGGCTATTAACAAAACCTCTAAAGCAGACGTTATAGATACCGTTGCTTATACTTGGTTTAACCGTTTTGTAGCCTTACGGTTTATGGACGTTAATGGCTACCAACCTATAGGTGTCTCTATTGTAAGCCCAACAGAAGGTGGTACGCTACCAGTTATTTTACAAGAAGCCAAACAAGGTAATATTGCAGAAGAATTGCCTGTGCAACACCAACGTATTTACGATTTGTTAGATGGTAAAATACCAAGTACAGATGCACAAAACGAAGCCTATAGTAATTTATTAGTTGGTGCTTGTAACCATTTAAGTGAAACTTTACCGTTTCTATTTGAAAAAATTGAGGATTATACCGAGTTATTATTACCAGACGATTTAATATCTAGTTTTTCTATAATTGAAGATATTAAAGTTGGGATGCAACCCGAAGATTGTAACGAAGTTGAAATTTTAGGATGGTTGTATCAGTTTTATATTTCTGCTTTAAATGAAAAGCTAATCAGCTCAAAAAAGAAATACGCTAAAAACGAATTAGCACCAGCATCACAATTATTTACGCCCAAATGGATTGTGCAGTATATGGTAGATAATACTTTAGGGCAAGTTTGGTCGGAAATTAGACCAGATTCTAAAGTTATGGACACCTTAGAGTTTTATATAAAACCAACTTATACAGAGCAAGCACAAAAACGAAAGCCTAAAAGTATAGAAGACGTCACCTTTTTTGAACCATGCGTAGGTTCTGGGCATATTCTGTCTTATGCTTTTGATGTATTTTATAAAATATATGAAGAAGAAGGTTATAATCCTTCTGAAATACCGAAGCTTATTATTACCAAAAATTTATTTGGTGTAGATATAGATAGACGTGCGGCACAAATAGCCTCTTTTGTCTTAATAATGAAAGGTCGCGAAAAGCAACGACGCTTTTTAAGAACCGTAGCAAAAGAACATATAGAGCCTAACATATCATTTTACCAAGATTTTGAGTTCGATAATAAATTCCATAACGCTACTGCATTAGGCTCTTTAATTGAAATTAATCCAAAAGACGTAGAAAAATTTAAAATTGAACAAAACTCATTATTTGCAGAACGCCAAAAAGAGGTTTTTAAACTGTATAAATTATTAGGGAAACGTTACGATTGTGTGGTAACGAATCCACCTTACATAACTTCCTCTAGAATGGAAGGGAGTTTAAAACAATATGTAGAAGCAAACTTTCCTGAAACTAAATCAGACCTCTTTGCAACCTTTATTTTGCGTTGTTTAGAGTTATGCGATGGTGATGGTTTAACTGGGTATATGACGCCTTTTGTTTGGATGTTTATTTCTAGTTATGAAAAATTAAGAGGTGAAATTATAACGAAACATTTTATAAATAATCTTATCCAATTAGAATATTCTGGGTTTGATGGAGCAACTGTGCCAATTTGCACATTTACTTTGCGAAATAAGCATTTGGACGCTCAAAGCAGTTTTATAAGTCTAGAAAAATTTAAAGGTTCTCAGAACCAAGGACCAAAATCACTAGAGGCTATTAATAATAGAAGTTGTGGTTGGTTTTATAATTCTAATCCTAAAAGATTCAAGAAAATTGACGGAGATTTACTTGGTTATTGGTTGAATGATATACAAATTGAATCACTTCAAATAGATAAAACACTTGATGATTTAGGAAAAACGAGAAGAGGTCTACAGCCAGGAGATACTCCAATGTTTGTAAGAGCATGGCATGAGATTGAATTCGAAAAACTCTTTATAGCTGAAAGTAATTCAACTGAAAAAATGGCTAATAAGAAATGGGCATTATTAAATAGTGGAGGTAAATTTAGAAAATGGTACGGTAATTTTGATTCTGTTGTAAACTGGGGGAATAATGGATATGATATTAAATCTTATGGCAAAGGAATAATTCCGAGTGAGCATTTATACTTTACTAAAGCAATTGTGTGGAACAAAATCACGTCAGGAAGGATGGGATTTCGCTTGCAACCTTTTAATATTATACCTGGTGATGCAAGTCCTGGTTTTTTTCCAAATGATTATAATGATATTAATACTATTTTAGGTTTTTTGAACACTAAAGTGACTAAGCCATTATTAAAACTATTTGCACCCACTTTAAATGCTCAAGTAGGAGATTTAAAAAAAATCCCACTGAAGTTAACCAAAGAAAATAGTATTCCGCTTTTGGTGAAAAGTATTATTGGTACTTCAAAATTTGAATGGCATTCAAGAGAAACCTCATGGGGTTTCAATAAAATTGAACTCATTAGCTTACAAGGTCAAGACCTAGAAGAAGCATACAATAATTTTTGTCAATCTTGGAAAAGTAAATTCTTTGAGGTACATAAAAACGAAGAAGAACTCAACAAACAATTTATAGATGTTTACGGTTTGCAAGACGAGTTAACGCCAGAAGTGCCGTTAGAAGATATAACTATTTTAAAAGAAGAAACCAGTATTAAAGATGGCAACTTAGTATTTCGCGAAAGCGAAATTATGGCACAATTTATAAGCTATGCGGTAGGTTGTATGTTTGGGCGTTATAGTTTAGATAAACCAGGTTTAATATTAGCTAATCAAGGAGAAACCTTAGAAGATTACCTCAAAACTGTCACACTGAGTGCAGCCGAAGTGTCTTTCCTACCAGATGATGATAATATTATCCCAATACTAGACAACGAGTGGTTTGAAGATGATATTGTTGGTCGTTTTTACGCCTTCTTAAAAGCCACTTTTGGCAAACCAAACTTTGATAAAAACTTAGCATTTGTAGAAGATGCAGTTGGCGATATACGCAAGTACTTTTTAAAGTCTTTTTATAATGATCATTGGAAGCGTTATAAAAAACGTCCTATTTATTGGTTGTTTTCTTCGCCATCAGGTGCGTTTAATGCATTAATATATATGCATCGCTACACACCAGATACGCTTAACACCATGCTTAATGGCTACGTTAAAGATTACCAAGAAAAATTAAAAGCGCAAAACCAACAGTTAGACCACGTTAAAAACGTGGGTACAGACCGTGAGAAAGTTAGCGCAGAAAAAGAACAAGCACGTATTAACAAAATACTACTAGAACTACAAGAATACGACCGTGAGTTATTTAAAATAGCCACAGAGCGTATCGCTATAGATTTAGACGATGGTGTGCTGGTTAACTATAATAAGTTTGGTAAAGTAATTAAAGAAGTTAAAGGCTTAAACGATAAAAAAGCCAAGGATAAAGTAAGAAAGTTTGATTGGATAGATGTAACAGAAATACAGTAGAGGCATGGGATTAGAAATCACTTATAATAAAGCAGAGCACCATCACGAAAATGTACAATTTAGACGTGTAGCAAATGCGTTAAAATCCTTGTTTGATAAACAAAATTGGGACGGTATACTTATAGGTAATCCAGTAAACGAAGACTATTATCGCTTTAGGGCAGATGGCTTACTTTTTTATAACAATGGACTTGTTATATTAGATTTTAAAGACTATTCGGGTGATATCATATTACCAGCAAGTGATGAAGATTTTGAAAAAGAAAGGTGGTTTCTAAATACAAAAGAAGGTGATCAAATTAAAATAGATGGTGGTGCAAATTTCCCAAACCCTTTTAGGCAACTAAAGTCTTATAGACAAGTTATGTATGATATCATTAATGATGATACATTGATGAAATATGTACTAGAACCAAGTCGTGTTTGTGCTTTAAATATTTTTTCTGGACCAATAACAACGAGCCGAAGAACTTCTAGAAAAGTGCCATATTACCAACTTGTTCAAGAATTAGATTTACATACTTTTTTATACGTTTACACTAGTAAGAATGCTTATGAAAAAGCAATTGCGGATAAATTTAGATTACTATTCCCAGCTGAAGAATGGCAAGAAGACCTTGTAGTTTCTGTAGAACCTAATGTATTAAAAGAAGAACCTTCCTTTGTTGATGGAGATTTAGAGCCCGTATTAGATGATTTTTTTAAAACTGAGGACGCAGGAGTTTTAATTTTAGAATCAAAGGATGCTAAACTTCGAGATAATTGGATGAAACGCGTAAATGCATATGCACTCGACAATCTTGGTGCAGAAACTCATTTATGGTCACACTCGACTAGAATAGCAAGCAAAATATTTAAAAGAGCTGGATTGTTACCTTTAAGTCTATACACTACTATTTATGGTGGTAAACAACAAGCTTCTGCTAATAATAATTTAGAGGAAGAGGATAATGAAGCTAAAGATGAAGATGAGATTTCTCAAGATGTTATTGGTTTAAGAAGTGACATAAATATTGATTTAAATGATGTTTTTATCATTCCAGAGGCACATCTAGTATCAAGAAGTTTACACCAATCAGATTTAATTCGATTTGGATCAGGAAGACTTTTAAATGACCTGTTTTCTTTTTTAAAGTTAACATCCACAAAGCGAAAGCTAATCCTTATAGGAGATCCATATATGCTGTCATATGGAAGAGTTGAGGATACAGCTTTAAATGTATCAGTTATAAATGAACTATTTGAAAATGGTAATATTATAACTTATAGAAATATTGATGATGAAACAAGTTCTAAGTCTCAAATATATAAAACGAGAAAAAAAATAACATCAGCTATTGATGAGCAGATTTTTAATAGACTGCAATATCATTATGATGAATCTCTGCTTGAGGTAAATCAAAATGGTGCGAGCGAACTCCTGACTGATTGGTTCGGGACACCTTTAGATAATGAACCAATAAATGCGGTACTTTTTTATTCTAAAAGTGATGCTAGAAAAACAAATCTGTGGATAAAAGATAGATTATTAAGAAATGGGCGTAATATATGTGATCGCGATTTATTAATTGTTAACAATAATATTAATATACCAGATGAATCTGGCTTTGGTCATCCTACGAAAGTAACAAACGGAAGTTACCTTAGGGTATTGGGAGTCGAAGGACTTGAACAAAAAGAAATTTCTTTAGGTAAAAATAAGACTTCTATTATTTTAAACTATCGAAAGATTAGAGTCAAATTATTAAGTAACTCACAACAACCAATCTTATCAATACTAATTCTTGAAAATTATTTAAATAATGAAGAGGATCTTGATAGGCAGGAACAAATAGCGCTTAAGATATTCACCAATCATAGATTTGCGGAATTAAAGAAGACATATAGTTTCGAGAAAAGTGTAAGCTATAATAGTCTACAAATTAATTCTGAATTTAAAAAAGTTACAGAACAATTAAAAGAGTTAGAGTACAGAGAACAGAAAGGAGAACGTATTCTTAAAAAGGATATTAAGCGGTTAACAGTAGAGCGCAATAAGATAGAAAGGCGTTACAAAAAAGACTATACAGCATCGTTAATAATAGATTTACGCAAATCTGATCCTTATATAAATGCTGCTTATATAAATTATGGATGGGCTATTACAGTTCATAAATCTGTTGGTTCTCAATTTGATAATGTTTTATTTAAAGTATTACAATCTGACGATGCAGGAATAACAAACGAAAGTTATTTTAGATGGTTATATAGTGGCTTGACTGCTATAAAAAATAAATCTTACATAATACATCCTCAGACTATTAGTCCGTTTAAAGAATGTTCCTTTATAGATGATGTAGAAATTACAGAGCACAGAGAGGTTATTAAAGAAAAAGACTTGTTGGAGTTCTCTATAGATGAAATAAATTTTACTACTAAAATTATTTTCCCTGAAGATTTTAATTCAAATGCAGCTGTTGCTATAACCTTAATAAATGATAACCTACAAGATTTTAAAGTCGAGTCTGTTAGAAAATTTACGGAATATTTAAGTAAGGTGGTTTTAATAGATAATAATGAAAATCAAACTACTATTTCAATAAATAATAAGGGGAATGATAAATTATCATCTATACGCATAGAATCTACGTCTCAAGAAAACGATGAAGTTATTCAGAGAGCTATAGATTCTCTTTATGAAAAAGAAAAAAAAGAAACTTTATTTCCTAATAATTTTAGAGGAGATATTTATAGTGATTGGCAATTTCTATTATATGAAAAAGATATTGTAATTGAACTTAAAACAGAGCATCTAAATGAAGATAGACTTATGTTATCTAAAGGAAATGACTTTGTAATGTTCAATCTACGATACACTACTGCACAAAAAAAGAGAGGTTTCTTTATCTCGTTAACCATTAAAGAGAAAACAAACCAATCATTAGTTTTAATATTGAAAGATCTTTTGAAAAATGGATAGTAAAAGAGAACTACAAGATCGTGCTAAATTATTAATAGAGACCAATCCATCAGGAGCTGCAGATTTATATCTTACCATGTGGAAGGATTATCGAGAAGATTTTAATAATTATGATGCGGTTGCTTTACTTCAGGCTCTGAGAAAAACGAATAGAAAGGATGTAATAGAGCTTCCTCTTATAGTCGAAAAATTCAAGGATTATGAAATTGTATCAAGTTTATGTGGTTGGTATGTGTTTAATAGTTTTATAAAACATAAAACACCACAGGATATTTTAAATAGTGAGAATTCAATATGTAACTATATAAATATTATTAAGCAAAAAGATATAAGTGTTGATGATAATTATCCGTGTCCTTTTTCTATTATTCTTTTTAAATTAATTGAAGCACATTCCAAAAACCTCTTCAACGCAAATAAAATTTATGAATATTGCAAGAAAATAAATCCAGATTTTCTTTCAAAAAAGACATCCGAATTTAAAGACAAAGAAGGAAAAACAAAACAAAACCCTTCTGATATAGAAACATATTATCAGTATTATACTAAAGTTTGTGATAAATTAAATAAAAGTGAGGAAGCAATAGATGCTTGTGAGAAAGGATTAAAAGCAGTTAGCGAGTATCACTACGATAATGATCTTTGGTTTCAGATGAGAATTGCTAGAGCTCACAGGAATTTAAAAGATTATGAGTCTAGTGAAAAAAAGTATTTAGAGCTTATTAATACTAGAGCTGGTAGTACTAAATACTTTCTATTCGAAGAGTATTCAGGATTACTTAATGATCAAGAGCGTTATAAAGAGAGTTGGATTCAATCGTTACGGGCAGGAATACAACTGTATGACGTTCAGTATAGTGCTAAATTACTTCTTCATCAATCAAGATTACTTGCTAGATTAGATAGAATTGATGATGCTAAGAAATTTGCAGAGATAATATTTTTAGGTATTCAAGAAAATTTATGGAATAACTCTACTGAATACCAAAAGCTTATTAATTACTTCGAAATTAAAGAGTTAAAAGGCAAGTCAGATAAGTTTTTTAAAGATTTATATAAAACGTTTAAGGATGAACTTTATTTTGATTCTGAAATTAACAAAGGTGAAATTGTATTTATACATCCACGAGGTAAGTTAGGTAGAATTAGATTTTCAAATAATGAAAGTATTAATTTTTCAAAAAGTTCATTTAATAATAGAGTTCGAAATCTTGATAAATTTAATGGAGCAAAAGTTTCATTTGTTATAGATTATGATTACAAGAGTGAACAGATTGCGGAAAATATAAAAATAGAAAACTTGGAAGTAGCTAAAGTCTTAGTAGGTTTAACTTCTAAAGGAAAAATCCGGAATATTGTAGATTTTGGATTATTTATAGATATGGAAAATGGGAAAACGGGATTAGCACATATCTCAACTTTACCTAAGGATTTTCAAGAAATATATGAGGTAGGTAACGTTGTTAAAGTGCGTGTTGAAAAGGAAACAGAAAAAGGTCTTAGTTTAAAAATAGTCGATTAAAATAATGAATACAAATATACAAGAAGCGTTAGAGAAAAAATTCCAAGATCACGATGTGATATTTTGGTATGACGAGCGCGATGAATTAAAAGAAAACTTTGACAACCTTGTTATCGATGGCGTTGAGAAATGCCATATAAAAAGTAACGAGTTTGAGATAAAATATAAGATAACATCAAACACCTCTAAAACAAAATTTTTGGTGTATTCTAATCAACCAAAACCAATAAATAATGAAAACTGGTTGTTAGATTTAGAGTTGGCTTACCATATTTTTCATACAGATCAAGAAGCTATTATTCTTCAAGACTTAGGTTTAGATTTAAGTTTAAGAGAATTAATTGCAGATCATATGCTATTTTTTAAATCGAAAGAACGTATTGATAAGCTAAAAGAGCTTCTAGGGAAAGGAGATATTTTAAGAGATATTAGATATAAAATGGTAGCTGTAACGCTAAACACCGATTACGTTAATTTAAATACGTTTATACACGCACATGGAACTGCTTTTGCTGACGGTAATGAAAAGTTACAAAGAGATTTAGAACGCTATGAATTATCAGATTTCTATTGGAAACAAATTTTAAATAAATTTAACTATAGTAGTCAGTCACCTTCTATTTACGATTTTCTAGTAGAAGCATTTTCTGATAATTTTAATGTGACTGATAAACCAAAATTATCTAAAGAAACGAGGCTTTTGCTATCGCTTTGGAAGGATACCATTACTTACAGAGAAGGCTTTGATAAAATATCTGCAAAAATTGCTAATGATATTCAAATAGAAAGTGCTCTCAACACGCTGCCTCTTGAAAAAGCAGTTAATGATGAGCTTTTTAAGTTAACGGATAAAAAAATAATATACGATTTAGTACAACGTCTAATTACAAATGACATTGCTAACGATACTTTACAGAGCTATGTAAAACAAAGGGAACATACGTTTTGGTATAGACCACATTTTGAAGCGTTTTATGAAAGTGTTTCGTATGCCGCACAATTACAGCATGACATTCAAAAATTAAAAATAGATTTTAAATCTATTGAAGATGGATTAGAACAATACACATCAACTCTTTATGAAATAGACTTTTTATATAGAAAGTTTATTCTTAACTACCGAAGAACAAACCAAGATACGGTATTAAGTGAATTGGCAGAAAAGGTAGAAAAATTATATACTAATGATTGGTTATTGCATTACAATGATAAATGGCAACTAGTAGTTGACGGTTTAGAGGCTTGGCCAGTAAAAGAGTCTTTTAGTCAAAGACAGTTTTTCAAGAATCATATTCAACCATTTGTAGATAAAAAACAACGTGTTTTTGTTATTATATCTGATGCGTTACGCTTTGAGTGCGGAATGGAATTAAATAAACGATTGCCACAAGAAAACAGATATGACAGCGAAATAAACGGTGCCATAACATCATTGCCATCGTACACGAAGCTTGGTATGGCATCTTTACTTCCTCATAAAGAATTAGCAGTAAAAAAAGGAACGGACCAGGTTCTTGTAGACGGAATGACTTCAATGGGTATTGCTTCACGTTCAAAAATTTTGACTAAAAATTCAGGAACACGAGCAACAGCTATTTTAGCAGAAGATTTTATGAAATTTAGTGCTAATACAACAGGTCGCGATTTTGTAAAGCAATATGATGTTATATACATCTATCATAACAATATAGATGATACAGGAGATGATACAACATCTCAAGATAAAGTCTTTGATGCGGTCGAAAATGAATTAGATTTCTTTATGGATTTATTAAAGAAAATATCTAATATGAACGGTAATAATATGATTATTACTTCGGATCACGGTTTTATATATCAACATGAAACGTTAGAAGAAAGTGATTTTACATCTGCGGATATTAAAGGCGATGTAGATAAACACAATAGAAGATTCGTTTTAGGTACTAATATTACTGCAAACGATGCTGTAAAATCATTTACGCACAAACAATTGGGCTTAGAAAGCGAAGGCGATGTGCTTATCCCGAAATCGGTAAATAGGCTAAGAGTTAAAGGTGCTGGTTCTAAATTCATTCACGGCGGAGCATCATTACAAGAAATTGTGATACCGGTAGTTAAAGTGAATAAGAAACGACAGGATACAACAGCTCAAGTAGATATAGATATTATAAAATCTTCGGATAAGATTACTACTAATTTGTTAGCGGTTTCATTTATTCAAACCGATGAAGTAAATGACAAGATGCTGGAAAGAAAAATAAGAGGCTCTATTGTTGCTGAAGATGGCACATTATTGAGTGACCTATTCACTTACACCTTTGATATTAAGGAAGAAAATCAGCGTCAAAGAGAAGTTAAAAACAGGTTTCAACTAACCGCTCAAGCTAGTGGTAAATATAAAAGCCAACGGGTTAAATTGATATTGGAAGAACCAATGGATCGCGCCAATAAATGGAGAGTTTACAAAGAATATTTCTACACGCTTAATATTTCTTTTACTAATGATTTTGATGAGTATTAAGAAAGGTTGAATTGGTTTTCAATGTTTAAAAGGCGGTTTATTTAATGAAGTAATAAGTGAGTTAAAGTATGCAAAGAGAAGAGTTTAAAAACTGGTTAATTAATACTGAAAAATATGATGTAACTACAATAAATTCTCGTATTGGTAATTGCAGTACTATAGAGAAAGCTTACGGAGATCTTGACGAGCATTATAAAAAGGATAGATTGGGTAGTCTTTTGAAACTTCTTAAATATTCAAGACAAGATGAAAGAGAAGAAATACAACAACAACCTCCATTAGAAATTGAAGGAGATATTTACACAGGGTTAGCCACTTTAAGACAAGGGTTAAAGAGATATCTTGAATTTAAGTTACAATTAGAAACAAACACTACCAGTAAAGATAAAAATGAATCAAATGATGCATTCAAAATAACTTTCCATAATAAAGTAATGTCAAAAGAATCACTAATACCATCTGAGAACAAAAATACTTTACTCTTACTTCCAATCAAAAATTTGAGTAATAAGTTTTTTGAAATAGGTAGTTATCAAAGAGGTTATAAATGGGGTAAAAAGGAAATACTAGAGCTATTGAATGATATAGATAGCTATGATAAAAGCCAAGGTTTGTATTGCCTACAGCCACTTGTCTTAAAACCTCTTAATAATGAGATAGAAAAAATAGAAATAAATAATACTTCCTATAGCATATTTAAAAATAATGAAGTTGTGGATGGCCAACAACGAACAACCACCCTATTTCTATTGTTAAAGTATTTTGAATATAAAGGTTGGGTCGACAAAAAGTATTTATATGAAATCGATTTTAAAACAAGAGAACGAAGTGGAGTGTTTTTAAAAGGGAACCTTAATTTAATTTTTGAATTCCCTCTTGATAAGATAACCAAGGAAGAACTTGACAAAAAAGAATATCATGATTTAAAAAATATCAATGCATTATGGGCGAGTTTTATAGATCAGAACTTAGATTACAATAATGTAGACGTTTATCATTTTTTTGTAGTTACCGGTTATCTAATTCGATGGGTTGAAGAGTTTTTATCGGAAGAAAATCTAAGAAATGTTTTTATTGAAAAACTACTCAAAGGTGTAAAAGTAATTTGGTATTCACTAGATGATTCTGAAAATGATAATCAAATTATTCAAGTCTTTTTAAACAACAATAAAGGGAAAATAGGTTTAACGTCTTCAGAATTAATCAAGGCACTTTTTATTCTAGATATTAAAAATAGTGAATCGGTTTCTATTAGTGATATACAAATAAATCAATTTGCTTCAGAATGGAATAGTGTAGAAAGACAATTACAAGACGATAGCTTTTGGTATTTTATTCAACCAAATGAAGAGCAATACCAAGGAGGAACCAGAATAGATTATCTATTTGATTTATTATTAGATAAGCCTAAAGGGGCTGATGATTTCTTTGCTTATCGACATTATGAAAAAAAGTTCAACTCTAAAGAAAGTATTCTAAAATCATGGGAAGAAGTAGTTCAGCTGTATTACAAATTATTAAATTGGTATGAAGATTCTGAAATATTTCATTTTGTTGGCTTTTTAACTAATTCAAATATCAAAACGGTAGATAAATTACTCAAAGAAAATAAAGGAAAAACAAAAAAAGAATTAAAAAAATCCTTAAAAAATGCTGTTAGAACTGGTTTTAAAAAGAAAGGTAAGACAGAAGATAATAAAGAATTTTTCATCTACAGTCTTGACAATCTACATTATGAAAATTATTCTCAAGAAACGAGGAAAGTACTGCTGCTTTATAATGTTTTTTATTACTTGGATAATATGGCAGGACATAAGTTCCCGTTTGAATTATTTATAAAAGAAAAATGGAGTATTGAACATATCATACCTCAAACACCCAAAGATATTGAAAATATTGCTATTTATGCTCAGTGGTTTGAAGATATTATAGCGTATGCAGAGTTGGAAGTAGATACTAATTTGATTAAAAGAATTAGAGCTCATGTTACCATAGAGGATTTAAAAAAAGACAAAGAATTGAAGTTTGACCTTGATAAAATTGTTATTGAAAGTGAAGACATCACGCATTATTTGAATAACTTATTACTTCTAGATAGAAATACAAATAGCACATTGAGTAATAAATTATTTGATGAGAAAAGAAGTATAGTATTACGGTTTGATAAAAATGGTTTTAATGACAAAGAAAAACCAGTATTTATTCCAATTGAAACCTTGAATGCTTTTAATAAAACATTCAGTAAAGAGATAAATATAAAAAACTGGACAAAAGAAGATGGTGATAATTATGTGTGCGCAATCAAAGATCGACTAAAAGAATTTTTACCAACAAAATTAGAAAACACAACTCCAAAAGTATAATAAAATGATGAAAGAAAATAATACACTTTGGAGTATTCTAAATCAATTTGGAATTGAAGTTCCTCCTATACAAAGAGATTTTGCTCAAGGAAGAGAAACGGAACATGCAACTAAAGTTAGGAAAGGTTTTTTAGACTCTATATGTAAAGCATTAGATAAAAACGATCCACTTTCTTTAGACTTTGTATATGGGAAAGTCTATGGTTTAAAAAACGAAGAGGAAAACAGAAAAAACAAGAATGCTATTCAGTCTTTAGTAAATAGTGTGAGAGATTATGCTTTGACAGTAGATCTAACATTAAAAGATATTGTAGTAGAGGATAAGTCTTCTGAAAAATCGGATATAGTTTATTTAATTCCTTTAGATGGTCAACAAAGATTAACTACGCTGTTTTTAATGCATTGGTACATTGCTAAAAGAATAGAAAATCTGGAAGGATTGAATATTTTAAGTAGATTCCGTTATAAAACGAGAAGGAGTTCTACTTCATTTTTAAAGCTTTTAACAGACGCAGACATGTCTTTAAAGTTTGAATTAGATGAGCAAATTGAAAAGGATTTAAAAAAGAAGAAACTTTATAACGAAATTACCGATTTAGAACATTTTTCATCTTCTTGGTTAAACGACCCTACTGTAAAAGCAATGTTGATAATGATTCAGGATATTCATATCAGACTGCAATCTCATACTAAAGAACTGTTGAAGATATACTGGGTCAATATAACGGATAATCAACTTTTATGGTTTGACTTTTTGGATCTTAGAGATTTTAATTTATCCGATGAGCTTTATGTTAAAATGAATGCAAGAGGAAAACAACTATCCCAATTTGAAAATTTCAAAGCTTGGTTATTTGATTTAATAAAAGAAAAAGAATTAATTGAAAACTTGGTATGGGCACCTTATTCAAAGAAGTTTGATGTTGTATGGAATGATGTTTTTTGGAATCAAAAGGCAAAAGATGTTTTTGATATTGACAAAGCATATTTTAATTACTTCAAGATTTTATTTTTATATGATAATTTAAAAACAGCAACAATAAGCGGTACTAATTTTGATAAAGAAGAAAAGGAATTTACCGTACTTGATACGGTAATAAATAACAAGTTCTTTGATTGGGAATATCTATGTACTGATATATTTGAAGATAATATTGAAAGCTACTTTCAGGTTTTAAATTATTGTGAAGGATTTGGTATTAAAGATAAAGGCAAATATTTGAAAGACTTCTTTCAATTTCAATTTTCAGTAAAAAGTGTTAATCCAGGTTGGCCAGATTTAATTAAAAATTTCATTACACTTTCTTTCATTTCAATTAAAGAAAAATCGTTAAAAGATTATTCAGAAGATGATTTTATTCATTTAGAAGAATATCATAGGATATTATTTAATCTTTTTGATAATACAATAATTGACAATCCAAGTTTGTATAAAAATGCAGTAAAAGAAATCGATCAATTAAATGCCGATTTTAAAAGTTTAGAATACAATATTAGTGATTGGGTAGAAGGTTTTGAATATACCACAAAGTCTGTGTTTACAAAAGAGCAATTTTTAGAAGAAATATTAAAATATAGACTTTTTGCTGATGAGGGTTGGAAAAAAATAATTTTAGAAGCTGAAGATGTTAGTTATTTTAAAAGACAGCTAAATTTTTGGTTTTATAGAGCTGGAATTTCGTTGGCTAAAAATGATTTTGATAACAACTTGTTATACGATTCAAACAAAAAAGGGATTTTTAAAAAGACAACTGAAAAAATTAATAACCTGTTTGACGAAAATGGAATTAGTAGAAACCAAGATTTCTCTGAACGTATTTTTGAAAGAGCATTACTTTCTAAAAGTGATTATTTGTTAGAAGAAAAAAGTAATAAATGTTTTGGGAGAAATACCGGTCGTGATGTAAGTTGGAAAAGATTGTTTTTTAGAGATAGAAATTCAAAGAATACAAATAGAGCTTTATTAGACGTTTTTGAGTTAGATTTTTCAAATGTTAAGGAATCGTTTGAGTTATACATTAATAATAATATTTCTGGTAATTCTATTGATAACTGGAGAATGGCTTTTGTGTCCAACAAAGATTTGTTTGACTATTTAGGGAATAATAAGTATCTAAGAAATATTTCTAACCATGGCTGGGTTTTAATAAAAGACACATATAAAACTTATATAGGAGCACATTATGAGTTGTTTAGTTTAGATTTTTATATAAACCACCTTAAAGGAAAGACTTTCCCTCCTTTTAATAAAATAGACTATCATGTTGCTCCTAAAAATGAAATGGAAGAATTTCCATGTGCTTTTTTAGATTGGAAAACAGATAATTATACGTACACATTGGATGTGAAATTTATTTCAGGTAAATATTGTTTAATCTTCTTTGCTAAAGAGGGTTTGTTATCATGCAATATAAAAACTATATTAATAAACTTGGGATTTAATGCAGTTTCCGATAATTATATTAAAAATATATTTTCAGCAGAGGAAACTATAAAGGAGATTAATGATTTAGTTAGTACTTTAAAAGGTAAGAATTAAGACTAAATGTAATTATACTATTTTTCAGTAATTAATAATAAGAAGCACAATATTAAATTTATAAATAAAGCCTTGCAATAGTCATAATGCCTCAAACTACGATATTAATAGCAACCTCCATGATGCGAACTGATTGGCTTATAAATAGAAGTTTATTGTCTGTTTATAAGCAGGTAAACGTGAATTCCGAGTTGATTAATGTTTTAATTGTCGATGATAATAAAAATGAAGATGAGTTTTTTAATATTAAAAATGAAGTTAATAAATTAAGAAAATTACTTAATCTTTCTGCTCTAGATTTTTCTACAGAAATAATAAGAAATACAGGTGTTAAATTTAACTCTGGGACAGGAGCTTGGAACACAGGTATACGAAACACTTATACGTCATTTAAAAATGGTTTTATTTCAATTCTAGATGATGACGATGAATACTTACCAAATCACCTATCAAATTGCATTTCTGAAATTGATAATAATACACTTGCTGTTTTTCAATGGTTAGAGTGGAGAAACCAAGATGGTTCAACAATGAATTTTCCATTAAACTTAGAAAAATTAACTCCTAAACATTTTTTTGTAGGAAACCCTGGTGTTCAGGGTAGTAATATGTTTTTTAAAACAGAAGCGTTAATTGCTATTAATGGTTTTGATGAAACACTGCCGAATACTACAGATAGAGATTTAATGATTCGTTTTTTGTGGAATAATGAGTCGAGTCAAATTAAAGTTATTGGGAATGTTGGTGTATTACATTATAACCACAAACAAGTCAAAGTGAACAATACTATTTTTCTTAAACAACAAGGTTTAGATTTGTTTTACCAAAAGTATACGACGCACTTTTCTAAAGAAGCATATATAAAGTCGCTTACTAGAGCAAAGAATTATTTCAGTTACACACCAATAGAAGAAAGATGAGAGAACAAATTGTAATATGTATGCCTTTAAAGAATGCAGAAAAAACTTTAAACAAGTCTGTTAACTCTATTTTGCAACAAGTGAACACGAAAAGAGAAGTTGTTTTGCTAGTTGGACTGGATAACTCTACGGATAACTCTGAAGAAATTTTAAAAAATATTGCTTTACAAAATCCAAATGTAGTTTTATTAAATGTGGATTTTAATGAAGCCTATTTGAATAGGAATTTTTTAAACGATTACGCTCGGAAAAATTATCCTAACTGTGTCTTAATTGGAAGATTGGATGCTGATGATATTATTTATTCAGATCGTACAATTAGTCATATTGAAGCATTGTATGATAAGCATAATTTTGATGTATTCATGTGTGGAAACAAGCAATTGCTTAATGGAGATGTGTTGGAGTGGGAAAATAAACCAAGTAAAGAATTATTGAAAGATGATTTTCTAATCGACCAACTTTTTGAAATGACACAAGGAAACCCAAAAGCAGAACTTGCATCATGTAATATATTTATTAAGCCAACGGTACTAATAGAATATCCTAAAAAGGTGAGTGCCGAAGATCATTGGTTTACTGTTTTACTTCTTTTACAAAAAGAAAAAATAAATATTCTTATTGACGAGCAATTACTATATTGTTTTTATTCATTGGATGGTGTTTTAACTAATGAAAATAAGAATAAAAACAAATACTCTCAAAGTAGAGAGGAATTGTATAATTACTGTCTTAATCAATCCCCATTGGTAGTTATTCGTAATAAATGGAATGATTATATGAGCAAAGGTGGTATGTCATTTCATGAATCTAATATTCTAAAAAATAAAGAGCGTCTTGAGAATTTTTGGAAGCTAGACTATCCTTTAAACAAAAGAATTGAAAAGCAATTAAAGGAGTTTGCTCATAAAAAAATAAGATTATTAGATATTGGCTGTGGTCCGTTTCCTAAATCTGGAGTACATCTTGAAAATTACTCTATCGATAGGACTTTAGTAGATTCTATGGCTGATAATTACCATGCATTACTTGAAGAACATAGCATTAATACTTACAGACAGGAAATAATTAAAAGTGAAGGTGAAAAACTAAGTGAGAAATTTAAAAACAATTCATTTGAAGTAATTTTCTCAAAAAATGCTTTAGATCATACATATAATCCTATTAGTGTAATATCTAACGCAATTGATTTACTAGTGCCTGGTGGATTTTTAATTATAGAGCATTACATAAAGGAAGGGGAATATACGAACTATTTTGGATTACATCAATGGGATTTTTTTATTAAAAACGGTAATTTCTACATTTCAAATAAAGGAGGTCAAATAATACATGATGTAAATGCTTTTTTTAAGTCTACACAAATAGAATCTTTTTATGAAGGAAAAAAAATAATTAATATCATAAAGAAAAAATAATGGTAGACAATAGAATAGCTACTGGTTTAATAATATTGGAAAGTAACTTTCCTCAAAAGAAATTTCACTTCTTGGGTGAAGGTAAAGCTTCTGTTGTTTTCCGTGATGAACACTTAGTTTATAAAGTGTTTCTTTTAGAAAATTACGAAGCATTAAAATACAAGCGTCATATATTTAATACCATTCAATTAAATAAAAAAAAATTTGATAATTCAACTGTTTTTTATCCTATAACTGAAATAATAGAATTAAATAACGATTGTTTCATTCTTACTTATCCTTTTGAAAAAAGCGAACCTTGTTTAGGATTTGAGCAAAGTGAAATTCAAGAATTTTTAGTGGAATGTTGGCAAAAACGGTTGGTTTTCCAGGATATAAAACCAGACAATTTTGTTCGAGTAAATAAAAAATTAAAATGGATTGACTACGAGCCTGATAAGTTTACAGATAATTTGTTTTTGAATATGGCTGTTAGAGCTTTTCTTTTTGTTAAGTATTCAAATGAAAGCGTATCTTTTTTAAACAAATTACGTAGAAGTGCAATAAATAACTTTGATATACCGGAGTTAAAGGGCTTACAGAGTTTCATGAATGATTTATTTACAAGAATAATTTTTCAAGAAAGTCAATTAGCCTTACAAACTAAACAACTAGATAACAACACGTTTGTAAATGAAGGTCCAGAAATTAGAAATGGAGGTAATTACAGTTTACCTTATCAGGATAGTTTCAATGCAGAACAACTATTTTGGCAACTCATAAATAAGAATATTTATCTTGATGAAGTTGGTTTTGATACACCTAGTATAGATGAAAGAAACTATTTTTCTCCTAAAAATATTATTCTTAAAACACAACAAATTATCGAGCCAAAACAAAAGGTATCGTTGGTTATAAAAGCGTGTATTCAGGATTCTGAAGTTTTATATGAATCTGTAAAACATATTATACGGCAACTTTCATTTCCAAATAATTTTAATGAAAAAATATTAGCGTTAGACATTCGTCAAACCGATTTTCTTAGAGAATATAATGGGAAAAATATTTGGCAACAATTAATTGAAACATCTCAAAAACTTGTTGATGATTTAATCATTGATAAATATATTTTTCCAAATGAAAATGATGTTGTAAGGGTTAATAAAAAATGGTTTGGAATTGAAACAAGTGCAACACATACCGTTAAAAAAGTTCCTGTCTCTGCTCAGATTTTTGCTTTTGAAAGCACTATTAGTGAATATGTCTTACAAGTAGACTGTGATGCAATGATCGGTAGGTTATCTAAAGAACATTCGTTTCTTAACGATATGATTTCGGAGTTGGATGCAAATGAAAATGTTTTATCAGTCGGTTTCAATATTTATAAAGGAAAAGAGAATTCGTTTACTCCATATTTCGGCTTTGAAAATGGAGGGTTTGTACCTGAGGTGCGGTTTTGTTTATTGAAGAAAAGTCGTTTTGATCATGTATTGCCATTAAAAAATGAACTGGTTGCAAACGCTTTTGAATTAAGTTGGTATAGAGCATTAGAAATAAGGCAAAAGGAAACGGAAACCTGTTCCATTAGAGGAGGAGATAGTCGCTCATTTTTTATCCATCCTCAAAATTTTAAAAAATCAGATAAAGATGTTTGGTTCACTACAATAGATAGAGTAGAACAGCTTCAAATTCCTGAGAAACAAATTAATGAATTTGATTTGGCAGGTTCATATCACGATTGGACAAGTCCAAAAAGAAATGAAGACCTAGTTATTATTTCTTGTTTTAGAAACATTTCGCTTTCACGTTTTTTACGTTACTGGTATTCATTGTTAAGTCAGACAAACCAAGATTGGGGATTAGTTTTAATTGATGACGCATCCAATAATGGAATTAGTCATTTTATAAAGGAACTTATAAAACCATATCAAGATAGAATTACATTTATAGAAAATAGTTTCAGTGTTGGTGCTGCTCAAAATACATATAAAGGAATTCACTATTTCACAGAAAATCAAGAAAGTGTTATTTGTATTCTTGATGCAGATGATGCTCTAATAGGAAAAAACGTTCTAAAAAGCGTTTTTGAAAAGTACTCTTATTTTGATGCTGATGTTGTTATTGGTAAAATGTATCGTACTGACAAATTGCATGCACATTATAATTACATGCCAAATTTTATTAACCCAAGATTATATGGAGGTAATGTATGGCAACATATAAGAAGTTTTAAAAAGTACCTTTATGATTCTTTAGGTTTTGAAGATTTAAAAATTAAAAACCAGCAACAAAAGACAGGTGATATTTTACTTTCAAGAAGATTTAGTCAAAAAATGGTCTTTCCAGAACACTGTATTGACTATTCTTATATGGTTCCAATAATTGAAATGTCTTCTAATCCAATGTGGATTAATCATTTTAATATTTTACACGATAGGACAACGATAAATACACCTGAAGTAAAAATAAGAAAAAATGAAATAATTGATGAAATTCTTTTAAAGAAATCTAAGTCACCCAAAGATGTCTTCTTTGGAAGAAAAACGTTTTTACCAAATCTAAAAAAGATAGAAATTGACATTACTTACGAGTGTAATTTAAAATGCATAAACTGCAATAGATCCTCAACACAAGCTCCAGTAAAAGAGGGAATGACTTTGCTTCAAATTCAAGAATTTGTTGATGATTCCATTCATTTAAATAAAAAATGGGAGCTTATAAATTTGCTAGGAGGAGAGCCAACCATTCATATAGATTTTATAGAAATTGTTAATACAATTTTATATAAATATATAATTCCATATTCACCTGATACAATTCTTCAAGTTACAAGTAATGGATTTGGAGATTTAGTGAAAAGTAAATTAGAACAATTACCAAATCATAAAAATGTAATTATTGATTATGCTTCATTTAAAGATGAAAGAGTAGTACCTTATTTTTCTCCTTTTAATGATGCTCCAATAGACAACGAAAGCTTATCTAATCAAGAATTTAGTAAAGGATGCTGGGTAACTTCCTATTGCGGTATAGGCTTAAATCAATTAGGTTACTATCCTTGTGGTGTAGCAGGAGGTATTGATCGAGTTTTTAAGAAAAATCTAGGTGTTCAAAAATTAGAAGACGTGGACGAGTCTATTTCTAAACTATTAAATGAGTTTTGTAAATATTGTGGGAATTTTACTGATTACGCTGAAAATCAAGGGAATTTTATCCCTAGACATGAAAAAGCTGCTATAATTAAGCCTAAGGTATCTGCAACTTGGAAAAAACAATATAAAATATATAATGGAAAAAAATAAAGTGATTTTACTCCTTAGTGGAGGTATTGATTCTACTACATTATTAGCTAAATTAAAAAAAGAGAATAAAGAAGTGATTGCAATTAGTTTTTTCTACGAACAAAAACATGCAATAGAACTTCAATATGCTAGAAATAATGCTAAAAAATATAATGTAATTGAACATAAGGTTATCCAACTTGATAGTCAATTGTTTTCAGGATCGGCTTTGGTTAATTCTGAAAAGCAATTGTCAACATATAGTAATGGAGAAAACCCTATTGGTCAAGAAAATGCTTACGTTCCTTATAGGAATTTAGTGTTTTTGAGCATGGCTCTTAGCTTAGCAGAATCTTCTAAAATTAATAATATTTATATAGCCTTTAATAAAGATGATTGTGTTAATTTTTGGGATTGCAAATCTGCTTTTTTAACTCAATTAAATTTAATTTCTGAACATTCGAACATTCAAATACAAGCTCCATTGATTGAGCTAACAAAAAAGGAAGTTATTATGTTGTCACAAAAACTAGAAGTTGATTTAAATGAAACTATTAGTTGCTATCAGCCTATAAATGATAAAGAGTGTGGTAAGTGTTTGAGTTGTTTAGTTAAAAGTAGAGGTTTGAATAATTAATATTTTTAATTATACTTAAAATCAAGCTTATCTCATTTAACTACGCAAAATTGGTGCTAAGTCCTTGCGGTTCCTTAGCTCAAATCTTTGCTTGTTTCATTTCGCTAACTTGATTTTATAATGAATGAGCGAATTAAAAGGGTGAAGGTTGCACAACCATTTTTTATTATATGTTAAAACATATAATTACATGTAAAATTCAATTTTTATATTCAATTACATCTAAGACGAGTTATAATTTTATGCTATAATCAATCAAAGTGCAGTCAAAATGCAGTGATAATGCAGTGTTTTATCTCTGTAAACCTTTGTTATTATTGGATAGTGCAGTAAATGAAGATAATGCAATCATAGTATAAAGATTTAAGTTAGTTTTATGTCTCTATAAAATATTATAAATAGTGCAATAAATAGCACTAATTAAGTCTGTATAGATCTAAACCAAACCAAAACACACTAAAAGTGTATTATAAAGCACTTATGTGTATTTTATATGTAATATTTTATTATATTTACATAAAAAGAGCCATAAAATGCACTTTAATAAATTAATAGACATCATAAAAAAGAGAAGAGAGATGCTACAAGTCACTCAAGAAATGCTATCTGAAATATCTGGCGTGGGTTTGCGAACCTTGAAAACGTTTGAAAGTGGTAAAGGGAACCCAACCGCAGAAACCTTAACTAAGTTAGGGCATGCGTTAGGATTAGAACTTACTTTTCAAGTAAAAGAAACAGAAGCTAACAAATGAGACAAGCTGAAGTATTATATAAAAATAATCTAGCAGGATTATTAACACAATTAGATAACGGTAGTTTTGTTTTCCGTTATCATGATACTTGGTTTAATGATTCTAGTAAGCCTTCTATTAGCCTCACTTTACCTAAAAATAAACAGCAATACGAATCTGATTTTTTGTTTCCTTTTTTTTATAATATGTTACCAGAAGGTTCTAATAAGCAATTAGTTTGCTTTGAATTTAGAATTGATGCTAGCGATAATTTCGGATTATTATTAACTACAGCTAAATTTGATACTATAGGAGCTATTAAAATAAAAAAGGTAGAAACTAAATGAGTTTAATAGACATTAAATATTGTCCTTCAACATTAAAGAAAGGCTTTTTAGATTTTAGTAATCTGGCTTTAAAACGTTTGTTTAATGGAAAAAAAGTAACTGCTATTTTACCATACGATTCACCTGCAAATAATGTAAACGATAATATTTTTATTGAAAACAGAAAACGCATGTCAATCTCTGGTGTACAAGAAAAATTTTCAGTGTTATTAGATAAAAATAAGCTGCGGTTAATAAATGAGCAGGAGCAAGGCACTTATATATTAAAACCAATTCCTAATGTAGGTAAATTAACAGATCAAATGCCAGCAAACGAGCATGTAACGATGCAAATAGCATTTCAAGTTTTTGGAATAGAAATAGCTCAAAATGGATTGGTTTTTTTTAAAAATGGAGATCCTGCATATGTTACAAAACGTTTTGATGTAGCTGATAATGGAGAAAAATTAGCACAAGAAGATTTTGCTTCTTTAGCAGGAAGAACACCTCAAACGCATGGCGAAGACTATAAATATTTGGGTAATTATTTAGAGATTTTTCAGTTGTTGAAAAAATATGTACCAGCTTACCAAATAGAATCAGTAAAGCTGTTTAAGCTTATTCTTTTTAATTATTTGATATCTAACGGTGATGCGCATTTTAAAAACTTCTCGCTAATTGAAACGCCTTTAGGAGATTTTAAATTAAGCCCAGCATACGATTTATTGAATAGTAGAATTCATATAGAAGATCGAGATTTTGCACTAGAAGATGGGCTTCTACCTTCAAATCACACAAAAGGAAAAGTTAAAGAGCAATTCTTTAAATTAGGAGAATTAGCAGGTATTTCAGGAAATCAAATAGATAAAGTTTTTAAAGCGCTAACTAGTAATGAAGAACAAGTTCTTTATTTAATAGATGTTTCTTTTCTTAGTGATAAAACAAAGCGAAATTATAAGCAAGGGTATCAAACAAGATTGAAGAAACTATTAAGAGAATAGATTGTATTAGTGTTTCAAAAACTTGTCAACAAACAAAATACTACTATAAACAACTAAAAGTTTACACCTTATTTACATCTTAACATCTGTAGAACCTTTAAATAGAGTGTTTGTTACTTATTGTATTGGGAAGTAAAGGACTAAATTTTTTTAATTAAAAATGCATACATCAAAAATCAAAACAAAAGTAGACTACAATGTGCAATTACAGCTAATTATAATAGGTTTTTTGCTCTTAATTGTTGGATTATACCTTGAATTCTATAAACCTCATCGCACTAGTTTTTGGTGGTTAACTTTTGGTAGTATAATTGTTTTAATAGGTCTTTGGAATGTTAAAACCTATGAGATTTCGGAAAATTATTTTAAAACCCATCGCTTTTTAGGACTTATAACAAAACAGCGTAAAATGAATGAAATAGTAAGTTTCAATATAAAAGAAATTGATTTTAAGTTTTCACCTTATCCTTTTTTTATTTTGGCCATTTATGCCAAAAGAAGCAGCTATTTGAGTTTTAGATTAGTTAAACTAAAATTTACAGATGGTAAAACGATGCGTATTAACGAAAATTACATAAAAGGGAACACCTTAAACAAACTACTTCAAGAGGTGAAAAAACATGTAAAAAACAATTAATACCTAACAAAATAGATTTATCGGGTAGACTAATAAAGCATTTTATTTAAAATACTTCTTTTGTGCTAAAAAAAATCTTATTTCTAAATTAAGAGAGAAACTACTGATCTTTGCAAATCGAAATAATTTATTAGCCTCGTTTTAATGTAAAATGGCCACGTATTGTATTTCCTGTATGTAAATCTATCAGGTACCAATAATCATTTGTTGGTAAAGGTTTGTCGTTAAAAGTGCCATCCCAACCTACAGAATTAGGATCTATTTGTTTAATTAATTTTCCATATCTATCAAATATTTGAATTTGTTTTATTGTGTTGTCAACATCAAGAACTTGCCAGTAATCATTATAGCCATCATTGTTTGGTGTAAAATATTTAGGAGCTTTAAAACGAGTGATGATTATTTCAAAAGCGATCATTTTTTCTACACAATTGTTTTCATCTGATACATAAAGAGTATAGTTACCAGCTGCTAAATTAGAATACGTATTATCTGTTTGATAATTAATGCCATCAATTGAGTAGTTATATTCAATAGTTGTATCATCCATTTCAATCGTTAAATTTTGAATATCAATTTCTAAATTTGATTCAGTTAAATTAAAATCTGGTTGTGTTCCTGTTATTTCCCAATCACATGTTGAATAATTAAATGTAGTTATTTCCCAGCATGCTAATCCTGTTGGTTCAGTTGGTTGTGTTCCTGAAGTTATCCAAACACAAGAAGTTGTGTCCCAAGTATTAGTTTCCCAACATGCTAATCCTGTTGGTTCTGTTGGTTGTGTTCCTGAGGTTGTCCAAGCACAAGATGTTGCGTCCCAAGTGTTAGTTTCCCAACATTCTAATCCAGTTGGTTCTGTTGGTTGTGTTCCTGAGGTTGTCCAAGCACAAGATGTTGCGTCCCAAGTGTTAGTTTCCCAACATGCTAATCCTGTTGATTCAGTTGGTTGCGTTCCTGAAGTTATCCAAGCACATGACGTTGCGTCCCAAGTATTAGTTTCCCAACATTCTAATCCTGTTGGTTCGGTTGGTTGCGTTCCTGAAGTTACCCAAGCACAAGAAGTTGCGTCCCAAGTATTAGTTTCCCAACATGCTAATCCTGTTGGTTCAGTTGGCTGTGTTCCTGAAGTAATCCAAGTACAAGAAGTTGCGTCCCAAGTATTAGTTTCCCAACATGTTAATCCCGTTGGTTCTGTTGGTTGTGTTCCTGAGGTTGTCCAAGCACAAGAAGTTGCGTCCCAAGTATTAGTTTCCCAACATGCTAATCCTGTTGGTTCAGTTGGTTGCGTTCCTGAAGTTATCCAAGCACAAGAAGTTGCGTCCCAAGTATTAGTTTCCCAACATTCTAATCCTGTTGGTTCGGTTGGTTGTGATCCTGAGGTTATCCAAGTACAAGATGTTGCGTCCCAAGTATTGCTTTCCCAGCAAGCTAAACCTGTTGGTTCAGATGGGGCAGGATTTACAGTTATAGTCATTACTGCTGTATCTGCACACTGTCCTAAGTCTGGTGTAAAAGTATATTCTGTTGTTGCAGTTGTATTTAAAGTTGGAGACCAAGTGCCTGTAATTCCGTTATTAGAGGTTGTCGGTAAAGCGCTTAAAGCTTCGCCTTCACATATTGCATCAACTTGAGTAAAAGCTGGTGTTTCTATTGCATCTATAGGTGCAGGTGTTACGCTATTAGTATCAAAAAGTTTTAATTCTCTTATTTCGGTAAATGGCGCATTACCTAATGATCCATCATTTTTTGCTTCAATTAATAAAAACCTTGAAGTTGTGTTTGGGAAATTTATTATAGTAGGCATACTAACAGTGTCTCCAGTAATTACTCCAGCACCTATGCTAGTTTCTGTAAAAATAGGTGTCCAACCAGCATCAGAATAAAATGGTACGGTTGCAGTGTCTAAATGAGAATACATTCTTAAACTAGTAACTTTTCCATCACTAAACATTTGAAAAACTCTTAATTCATTAAAAGTTCTTGGCATAGATAAGTCTATTACCATGTATCTTGAGGCACCACCTCCAGCAAACCAGGAAGAACCATTTGCATTATTTTGTTTTACTGAAACATCTTTATTATTAATTAAACAATCTGAGCATAAAGCATGTATCCATCTCCAATTTCCGGAAGCACAATTTCCATAATCGCCATAATCATTTGGTCCAAAATAATTAGTGTTGTCTGTGCCGTCACCAACGATAGCACCATTTACAGTAGACATGTAGTTTATGGAATAAGAAGCAGTCGTTACATTTAATGTTATATCATTACGTTCTATAGTTAAATCTGTTACAATATCACTAGTAACTACACAGTGATAGGTTCCAGCATCAGTAAATTGAACATTAGTTAAGGTTAGTGTTGCTGTTTGTGTTCCAGAAAAAGTACCAGTATCATTTAAAGGTGTATTATTTTTATACCATTGGTAGTTGTTTTGTGATCCACTGCAATTGGTAACCATTGTAGTGTTGTTTCCTGGATTTAGGTTTAGAGTTTCAATGGTATCTACTTTTGCTTGAGGCGAATCGTAGAAACCAACTGAAATAGCATCATAAACAGCAAACTCATTTTCGAAGTCTCCAAATTGAAATGCGTTACCCTGTATTGCTACCCAATTTAAAGGTGACGCAGTTAAGTCTGGTATTGCTCCACTAAGATTATTATTAAATAGATAGAAGTGGGCTAGTGACGTTAGATTTTGAAATGAATTTGGTACACTTCCTGTTAATTGATTACTATTAAGCCATAATAAATTTAGGTTTGTTAGATTTCCTAATTCTTGAGGAATAGTACCAGTTAGTTGGTTACTACCTAAGTATAATCTAACCAAATTAGTAAGATTTCCAATTTCAGGAATAATTGTTCCTGAAAGTTGATTAGAAAATAAATTTAAATTAGTTAAGTTAGTTAAATTTTGAATTTGAGGAGAAATAGTACCAGATAATTGATTTTCTCTTAAGTTTAATACTGATAAACTATTTAGTGTATATATTTCAGGAATTAAAGTGCCAGTTATTGCATTATCTTCTAAATCTAAATAGGTTAAAAAAATCAGGTTTGCAATTAGAGGAGAAATAGTACCAGACAGTAAGTTTTCTTCTAAATCTAAAGTGACTAAATTAGTTAAAGAATATATTTCAGGAATTATAGTGCCAGAAATGTTGTTATTTCCTAAATTCAATAGCGTTAAATTTATAAAATCTTGAATCTCAGGAGGAATTACTCCAGTTAGATTATTTCCATTTGTTATGGATTGTGTTAGATTTATTTCAGTAACTGTATTGTTAGCACAATCTATAGTTAACCCAAACCAGTCTTCTATTGGGTTTGCAATATTCCAATCGTTTGTAGTATCTCCATCTGTTTCACTAGTCCAGTTTGCACCATTTGTACTTGAGTATAAAGCTAATAGTGCATCTATTTCAGATTGTGGTATTGTACAAGGCGGATTTGCAACACTAATAGTAACTTCATTTCTTAAAATGGTTAAATCAGTAACTATATTACTAGTAACTTCACAATGGTAAATACCTGCATCTATAGGTTGTAAGTTGTTTAATATTAAAGTTGCATTTGTCTCACCAACGATTTCTGTAGTTCCATTTTTAAACCATTTGTAATTGTTTTGTGTTCCGCTACAGTTAGTTGTTATTGTGGTATTGTCGGCTGTATTTAGGTTTCTAGTTTCTATATTGTCTACTTTGGCTTGAGGATTATCATCAAAAATAGAAATACTAGTATCGTAAAAATTAAATTCATTTTCAAAATCACCAAATTGATAGTTGCAACTATTAAAACTTAACCATGTTAAACTTGTTGATCCAGAAAAATCTGGAAAATCACCTTCAAAATCATTATTACCAACTAAAAAACGATTCAAATTTGGGTGATTATCAAATGTATTTGGTAAAACTCCTGAAAAATTATTATTGAAAAAATAAACAAATTGTAAGGCATCAATGTCTCCTATAGCAGCAGGAATTACGCCATCTAAATTATTATCACTAATATAAAAACGATCAAGATTTATTAGATTACCATAAGCACTAGGTACTTGACCTGTTAAATTATTATCTCTAAAATCTAATTGTGTCAATGTAATAAGACCAGATAATTCATCTATTAAAGTTCCGTTTAAGCCTGTATTTTGTAATCTTATTTGTTCAATACTACTTAAACCAGAAAAAGTAGTTGGTAAAACACCTCCAATTTGTGGATTATTATAACCCAATAATTCTTCTAAAGTACTATAATATCCATATTCTATTGGGATTTCGCCTGTATAATCATTATCCGAAAAATCTATTATTCTTATTGCATTAGGCGCGTTTATTAATGGTAAATCTCCTGTAATAGCACAATCGTTAAGAAACAAATATTCTAGGCTTGTAAGGCTTGGAATAGCTGGTACAGTGGTTAAATTATCATTTTCACTTAGATTTAAGTAAGTTAATGTACTTAAGTTATTTATGGTAGTAGGTACTGTTGTTAATAAATTAAAACTGACATTTAAATTTGTAAGATTTGCTAGATTACCAATTTCTGTTGGGATAATAACAATCTCATTTCTTCTCAAGTCTATTTTCTTTAAAGCAGTCATTTGACCAATCTCAATTGGAATACCTGTAATATCATTATTATCTAAATAAAAATCTATTAAAGATGTTAATCCCGATACTGTTGTTGGTAGGGATCCAACTAAGCCATTATTTCCTATATGTAATTCTAATAAGTTGGTTAAGTTTCCAATTCCATTTGGAATTGATGTGCCTGATAAATCTGCATATTCAATTTCTAAAAAGGTTAGGAATGGAAAATCTCCAATTTCATTTGGTATAGTTCCTGAAAGATTATTTTGACCTGGACTATTAAAATTACTAAGATTAAGTTCGGTTACGTGTTCTTGTCCGCTAATATTACTTATAGTTACACCATACCAATCATTAGTTGGGCATTGAGTAAAGTCCCAATTGTCATTTGGATCTATACCATCGGTTTCACTAGTCCAATTGGCGCCACCTAAAGAAGTATATATGGCTTGTAATGCATCTATTTCAGATTGTGGTAGTGTACAAGGCGGATTTGCAACACTAATAGTAACTTCATTTCTTAAAATGGTTAAATCAGTAACTATATCACTTGTAATTTCACAATGGTAAATACCTGCATCTATAGGTTGTAAGTTGTTTAATATTAAAGTTGCATTTGTCTCACCAACGATTTCTGTAGTACCATTTTTAAACCATATGTAATTGTTTTGTGTTCCACTGCAGGTACTTGTTATTGTAGTATTATCGCCTGTACTCAGGTTTCTAGTTTCTATGTTGTCTACTTTGGCTTGAGGATTATCGTCAAAAAAAGTAATATTAGTGTCATACGAGTTAAACTCATTTTCAAAATCTGCAAATTGAAATAGATTATTATTAATATATAAACTTGATAAATTTAATGTTGTAAAGTCAGGAATGCTTCCAGATAATTGATTGTTATTGATACGTAGTCTTTCTAAATTAGTAAGGCTTGCTAAAGAAGCAGGAATGACACCATTTAGCTGGTTGTTTTCTAAACGCAGCTCTCTTAAGGTTGTAATATTTCCTAATTCTGAAGGGATATTACCTGTTAGCAGATTGTTGTTTATCTCTAATTTTTGAAGAGAAGTAAAATTTCCAAATTCAATTGGTATACTACCATTTATTTGGTTGTTACCAAGATTTGCAAATCTTAAATTATTTAAATTTGATAATTGCCAAGGTAAATCTGTTAATTGATTATCATATAAATTTAAACTTACTAGTGATGAAATATTTCCAATTTCAGCAGGAATGTTACCTGTTAATTGATTAGCGCTTAAATTTAGGACTTCTAAACTTTGTATATTACCTAACTCAGCTGGAATATTTCCAGATAATTGATTTTGTAATAAGTTTATCCTATTTATTGAGTTTGAGTTACCTAAACCTATGGGGATGTTACCTGATAATTGATTATTATAAAGTCTTAGCCAACTTAAAAATGGTAAATCTCCAAACTCTCCAGGAATATTACCAGACAATTGACAGTTACTCATTTGAAACCTTTGTAACTTTATCATACCAGAAACTGTGTTTGGTATACTTCCATTAACAGCAGTGTCACTAATATCTAGACTAATTAGGCTAACAAGGTTGCCAATACTTGTTGGTAAAGAACCAGAAAGTGTTGGGTTATCCCATAATGTTAGATATTCTAACTCAGCTAAGTTTCCTATGTCTACAGGAATTGCACCTGTAAATTGATTTCTATCTAATCCTAAGGATATTAATTTTGTAAGTTGTGTTATTTCTGATGGAATATCTCCTGACAAATTATTATCACTAAAACTTAATCTTTCTAAATCCAACAGGTTACCAATTTCTATTGGAATAGCGCCTGTTAAAGCTGAATTGTGATCAATAATTAATTGTTTTAAACTAGTTAGGTTTCCTAATGTTGAAGGTAATGGTCCATCTAGACTGTTGTAGCCTAACTCTAAAACTTCAAGTGCTGTTAAATTTCCTATTTCTAATGGAATTGTTGTTCCTGTTAAATCTGCATATTCAATTTCTAGATTAGTTAAAGCTGGAAAATCACCAATTTCTGGAGGTATTACTCCTGATAAATTGTTTTGGTCGTTAAAATGACTAAGTTGAAGTTCTGTTATATTTGTTCCAATAACGCTAATTCCATACCACGCACTAGTTACAGGTTGTGTAAAATCCCAATCGTCGGAAGTATTTGCATCATTTTGACTATTCCAGTTTGGGCCATCTAGTGCGTTATAAACGGCTTGTAATGCTGTTTTTTCTGCAGGTGTTACTTGCGCAAATAAAACTGTACTTATAAACAAAGTACCTATTGTTAGATAAAGTTTGATTTTTTTTGTTGAATACATTGTAACTTATTTAACCAGTTTCTTGTTTATTAATTGGACTATTTCTTTCTGTTGTTTGATAGGTATGCCTATTGAATCTAGAGGAATTTTTTTAGAACTATTTTTTGTTCTGATAAATCCATTAGACCAGTTAGAATTCATCTTAATTTCAACTATATCTTGGTAGATATATAAGGTGTTTGATTGGTTTTCTTTTAATAAAGTTAATCCCTCATTGTCTAGTTTTAAAACAGGTGTTTCTATTTGTTTTAATAGATAAAGCCCTTTTGTAAATAGAAAAGTTATAGGCACTAATACAAGCCATAAGTATTGGTTTATAGCATAAGCAGCTGTAAAGAAAACCCCTAAGAGGAGTAAAGCTATAGTAAAATAGAGCTTTGGGTTTTCTTTTTTAGAGTAAATTAAGTTCATTATTCAGCGTGTTATAAATCGACTTTAATTAAAAATACTATTGTAAATAGTAATAACAAAAGGTTAATTTATAAGCGTCTCTAATAATTTTGTATTCGTTGTAATTAGGAGTCTAACAACAAAATAATTTCAGCTTTTTTCCTTACTGAAATTGGGATTTCAACTTTGTTTTTTAAAACTAAGGCGTTGTTTTTTATAAAATTTATTTCTAATTGGTTAACTAAATAGGACTGATGAGGTCTTATAAAACCATGGCTTGAAAGTAGGTCTTCAAAATGCTTTAAATTTTTGGACGCCAAAATAGATTCTTTTTTTGTTATAATATTTGCGTAGGCACCTTCGGCTTGACAATACAAAATATCAATTAGGTTGATAAAATGAATTTTATTGGTGGTTTTAATTACAATTTGAGACGTTTTGTCTTCTTCAATATTGTCTATTAACAGCTTTAGTTCTTTAGCATTTGATACGTGTTTTTGTGCTTTGTCAATCGCATGTTGTAACTCAGAAGGATCAATAGGTTTTAATAAATAATCTAATGCATTAAATTTAAAAGCCTTTATAGCATATGCATTAAAAGCGGTAATAAAAATAAGTTTAAAATCTAATTGAGGTAACTGTTTTAGTAAGGAAAAAGCATTACCATCTTCCAACTCAATATCCAGAAGTACAATATCGGGATTTAATTGCGGAAGTAGGCGTTTGGCCTCTTTTATAGATGCTATTTCTGCGACTATCTCGCAATTAGAATACAAGATGCTTAGTAATTTTTTAATTACTATTCTCACATTTTTTTCGTCGTCTATTATAGCTACTTTAAACATTAAATTAAATTTAAATAAAACGTGACTGTTGTACCTGGACTGTTTTTATTTGAATGGATGGAAAATAATTTGCTTTCGTCTAATTTTCTTAAATGTAAGCGTTTTTTAAAGATGTCTATAGCGTGCTCTCTATCTGTTGCTTTAAGCGATTTGCTTAATCCAACACCATTATCTGTAATTTTAAAGCGCAATAAGTCGTTTTCTTTTGTGATTTTTATCTCTAAAAGTCCTTTCTCAGATTTCGGTTTTAAACCGTGTTCTATTGCGTTTTCAACAAATGGTTGTAATAACATTGGTGGTATTTTAATATAAGAAGCATCAATATTATTATCAATAGTTATGTTGTAATCAAATTTGTTTTCAAACCTTAATTGTTGTGTTTCTATATAGTTTTTTAGGGCATCTAAATCTTCTGATAAATGAATCTCCTTCTTGCTTACAAACTCAAAATTTTGTCTAATTAATTTAGCAAATTTGGACAGGTAAGACGCCGATTTTATAGGGTCGTTATCAAAAATGGTTTTTTGAATAGCAGTTAACGCATTAAAAATAAAATGCGGGTTCATTTGTGTTTGTAATACCTTTTGTTCTAAGAGGAGTTTTTCTTGTTTTAATTTTAATTTACTGTTCTTGTTTTTTTGAAATATATACAGTACTAAAAATAATAATAGACCTAGTAAAACAGCAAAGATGACTTTGTTTTTAGTATTACTATTTTTCTCTTGACTCAGCTCTTTTTCTTTATTAATAAGATTATATTGGTCTTTTATTAGTTTTATTTTTTCAATATTTTCAGCTTTGGTTAATAAGTCATTAACGGAGTCTTTTTTTGTAATATATTTTGTCGAATTTTTAAAATTTTCATTTTTAATTGCGCTTTCTAATAAAACACCATATATTTCTTTTTGAAGTGATAATCTTCCTGCTTCTTCTTCAATTTTTAAAGCCTTTAAATATAAAGAATCACATTTTTTGTACTGATTTTCCATGAAAAACACATAACCCAAATTACGGAGTGGACTTGAGTTTAAACGATTAACGTCTTTGTTTATATCAATGGCTTTTTGGTAGTACTCTTTAGCCATTTTTAAACTGTCTGATTGTTCTAATATAAAGCCAATATTGTTATAAGATGCAGATAACTCTTCCTTGTTATTGGTTTGTAATTGGATAGTTGCAGCTTGTTTTACATAGGTTATAGATTGCTCTAAATTGTTATTCTGAAAAGCAATATGCCCTAAGGAATTAAGTGCTTTTGCTTCTCCTGTTTTGTCACTAATAGTCCTAAAAATGTTTAATGCTTTTTCAATATGAATTAGGGCATTATCGTTTCTAGAAAGAAAAGCTTCAGAATCTCCAATAAGCATATTGGTTTTTGCGATAAAAATTTTATTATCTTCTTTAATAAATGAAACTAACGCTTTTTTAAAGCTTGCAATCGCTTCAATATCTTTTTCTAAATGACCAAGTGCTTTTCCTTTTTCGTAGTATAAAAGTCCTGTGTTGTGATTTGATAGAATGTCGTTTTTAGCAATACTATCTATTCTTTTTACAGATTTAGCGTAGGTTTCGGCATTTATAAATAGTACAAATGCTTCATCCGTTTTATGGCTTTGCGACGGTTTTTTTTCGCAATTAATAAAAATCAAAAATGTTGCTATTAGTAATATAAGGTTGGTTTGTTTCATTTATTATAATAAGCTAGTGTCACGTTTATTATTTACGAATATAATCTTTATACAATAAGTCTGTCAGAGTGTTCTTCTTTTATCTAAAAACTAAAGGCGCTACAAATAAGTAAAAACAGTATATTGTTAAGCTGTGATCTAAACTATTTTTATTACAAGCTTAAATCAAATACAAATATTTTTGTGTTTTATCATAAATTAGGTAAATGCCTTTTTGTATTATTTATTTTTTGTTTTTTTTTCTTAATTTTCACTAATTTATTATTGTAGGAAACAGCTTTCTTTTAGGTTAATGGAGGGCGATATGCTCTAACGTTTATGGCTAAGTTGTTTTTAATCGTAATGTTTAGAATTAATTCGCTTTTTTGATTTTATTGAATTATCTTTTTCCAATCAAACCGTTTGTTTTTTATAAAATATACAATTGTTGGATATAATTAAAAATATTATAAGACAATGTAGGGGCAGTAACTATATATTTTTATGGGTAAGTTGGAAAAAATATTAATTAAAGAATTACAAGAATTATATGGCTTTTCGGATAGTTATATAGAGTCCTTACAGGATGGTTTACTAATAACAAATACTGAGGGAAAAATACTTCTTGTAAATACTGCTTTAAGTCAAATTACAGGTTTTGATAAAACTGAATTGCTTAACGCTGATTTACCATTTCCATTTTGGCCTCCAGAATATAGAAAGGATTATAAAGCGTTATTTGAAAAACAATCTAGTGGTTATGTAAAGCGAGAATTTCAGGTAGTTTATATGCATAAAAATGGGGTTAGATTTCCCGTTTCTGTTTTTTTTGCTAGTATACTAGATGCTCATGAAAAAGTAATCGCTTATATCGGGTTTATTCAAGATGCAGAAGAGGAGATTGCTCAAAAAATTAAGAATACAACTAATAACAATAACGAAATTTTTTCTGTTTTAAATTACAGAAAAAAATATCTGGATTTGTTAGTCGAGAAAAGGACTATCAGGAAGTTAAATGATACTTTAAATAATATTTCAGACGGGTTTGTATCTCTAGATTCTAATTGGTGTTATACTTATATTAATAAAAAAGCAGCAGGTTTTTTAGGAAGGAAACCAGAATCTTTAATAGGAAAACATATTTGGACTGAGTTTCCTGAAGGTGTTGGACAATCTTTTTACAAGGCTTATCATAAGGCTTTTGAAACTCAAGAAACGATTTATTTTAACGACTATTATGCGCCATTTGACCAATGGTTTGAAAATAAAATATACCCATCTCCAGACGGAATATCCATTTATTTTAGTGACATCACTGCTCTAAAAAATGCAGAAGCATTATTAGATAAAAGTGAACAAAATTTAGAAAACATAATTAATAATATCGGAGATCCTGTTTTTGTAAAAAACGACAAGAGTCAGATGATTATCGTTAATAATGCATTTTGTAAAATGTTTAATCGTTCTAGAAGCCAACTTTTGGATCGATCAATACCAGAAGGGTTATCATCGGCTGATTGGGAAAAATTTATTGAAGTTGATAAAAAAGTACTAGAAACAGGTGTTGAGGATTTATCTGAAGAAAGTTTTAAGCTAGAAGGAAAAGAAAAACGAATCATTTCTACAAAAAAAACTAGATTTATAGATAAAGAAGGTAATAAGTTTATAATTGGTACAATAAGAGATATTTCAGAGCAAAAAAAGGTAGATGCTAATAATCAAATGCTTTTATCTCTGATTGAGACTAGTAATGATTTTATTGGCTTAGCAACTTTAGAAGGTAAACCTATTTATTTAAATGCACAAGGTAAAAAAATGATTGGGTTGCAACAAGAGGACGATTTACCTCTTAATATATCACATGTTTTTCCAGACGACAAACGTAAAAAAGTATTAAACGAGCATTCTACAGTAATTAATAGGAAAAGCGAATGGAATGGGAAAGCAACCTTTAAAAATTTAAAAACAGGACAATTATTTCCAATAGAAATGTCTGGGTTTATAATTAAGGATGAAAAGACTAATATACCATTGTCTTTGGGTATTGTAGCCAAAGATATATCTGAAAACCAAGAAGCTGAGAAAAAATTAATTAAAAGTGAGCAATTATTTAAACGCTTAACATCTAAGGCACCTGCAGGAATATTTCAAACGGATACAGAGGGTGCTTGTAATTATGTAAACAAAAGATGGTCAGAATATGCAGGACTATCTTATGAAGAGGCTATGGGGTATGGTTGGGCAGATACTGTACATCCCGATGATAAAGATAGGATTCTTGTAGAATGGCAAAAATATATGTTGTCAGATGATAATGAGATTGAAACTGAATTTAGGTTTCTACACAAAAACAAGAAGGTCACATGGGTGTCTGTTAAAACAGTTGGGATTTATGATGCTCAAAATAAGTTGTATGGTTACATTGGTATGGCTTTAGATACTACTGATAGAAAGGAAGCTGAACAAAAACTAATAAAAAGCGAACAATTATTTAGGCGTTTATCGTCTAATGCTCCGGTAGCTATTTTTCAAACAGATCAAGATGGTGCTTGCAATTATGTTAATCAAGAATGGATGAAATATTCAGGGTTAACGTTTAATGAAGCTCTAGATTCGGGATGGTGTAATGCAATACATCCAGAAGATAGAGATTACGTAATGATAGAATGGGAAAAATCAGTAGCCTCAAAAAAGGAGTTTATATTAGATTATAGGTTTCTTGATAAAAAAGGAAAGTCAACATATCTATCTGCAAAAACTACAGGTTTGTATGATACAAATAATCAATTGTATGGTTATGTTGGGATGCTAGTGGATATAACAGAACGTAAAGAAGCTGAAGAGCAAATTATTAGTAGCCAAAAATATTTAAATAATATTATTAATACTATCGGGGATCCTGTGTTTGTAAAGGATGATAAAAGTCAATTTATACTTGTAAACGATGCCTTTTGTTTAAATTTTAATCTTCCTAGGGTAGACATTATTGGGAAGAAAATGACGGATAATTTTTCTTCAGAAGTAGAAGAAAAGACTTTGAAGAGTGATAGAGAGGTATTATTAACTGGAGTGGAGAGCATATCAGAAGAAACTATTAGTTTAAATAATAATGTTAAAATTCTTTCTAGTAAAAAAACCCGATTTATTGATAGTAATGGTGATAAATTTATAATTGGGGTAATAAGAGATCTTACTGAAATTAAAAAAGCGGACGAAGAAATTAGGATGGCGCACCAACGCTTGACAACACACTTAAATAATTCTCCATTGGCGATAGTAGAATGGGATAAAGATTTTATAATATCTAGTTGGTCTGCACAAGCCGAAAACATCTTTGGATGGAAAGCATCTGAAGCTTTAGGAAAACAATTGATTGATTTAAATTTGGTTTATGAAGAAGATATACCTAAAACGGATAGTATTTCTAACGAGTTAAGAAGGGGTAAAGTAAAAAGTAACACAATAATTAACCGTAATAACACTAAACAAGGAAAGGTTATTTATTGTCAATGGTATAATTCTGTTTTACAATCTTCGGATGGAAAAGTAGATACGGTTTTATCTTTGATACAGGACGTAACAGAGCGTAAAGACGCTGAAGAAAAATTAATAAATAGCGAGCAATTATTTAAACGGTTATCATCTAATGCGCCTGTCGCAATTTATCAATCGGATAAAGAAGGGCTATGTAATTATGTTAATGAAGAATGGATAAAATATTCTGGGTTAACTTTTAATGAGTCTTTAGGTTCGGGTTGGGTAAATGCAATACACCCAGATGATCAAAATAGGGTGGTTGAAGAATGGAAATTAGCTATTAGTCAAGGAAAAGATTTAATTTCAGATTTTAAGTTATTAAATAAAAAAGGAGAAACATTATGGCTTACTGCTAAAACAAGTGGATTATATGATGTTAACAATAATTTATATGGTTACATAGGGACATTGGTGGATATTTCTGAACGAAAAAAGGCAGAATTTGAATTAGAAAAATACAGGAATAATTTAGAACAATTAGTAGCGTTAAGAACTGAGGAATTAGAAAAAGAAAAAGTCAAAGCTCAATCTGCAGATTTAATGAAATCGGCCTTTTTAGCAACCATGTCACATGAGTTAAGAACACCTATGAACTCCATAATTGGTTTTACAGGTTTATTATTAAAAGAGATTGCAGGACCATTAAATAATGAGCAGAAAAAGCAAATTAAAATGGTTAAAAATAGTGGCGAGCATCTATTAAGTTTGATTAATGATATTTTAGATATTTCTAAAATTGAAGCTGGTAAATTAAAAGTGTCATTTAGTCCTTTTTATTATCTAGCTTCTTTAGACAAAATAATAGCATTTTTAGCGCCTCAAATATCTAGTAAAGGACTCAATATTAGAACAGAAATTAGCGAGATGGATATTACTTTGGTTAGTGATGAAGGGCGTGTAGAACAAATACTTTTAAATTTGATTTCAAATGCTATTAAATTTTCAAGTCAAGGCACAATTGTAATAAAGGTAGAAGTGAAAGATAAACTATTAGTTACACAAATTATAGATCAAGGTATTGGTATAGATAATAAAGATCTTAGTAAACTGTTTAGACCTTTTGTTCAAATAAAAGCAGATAAAAACAAACAACACGAGGGTACAGGGCTAGGGCTTTCTATTTGTAAAAGTTTAATTAATAAGCTTGGAGGAACTATTGAGGTGCAAAGTGAAATAGGAAAAGGAAGTAATTTTACATTTAAATTACCATTATCATATCCTAATAATAAATAATATGAAGACAATATTAATAGTAGATGATATTTTTGAAAACCTATATCTTCTTAGGGTGTTATTAGAAAAAGAAGGGTATACGGTTATTGAGGCTAATGACGGTAAAGAAGCGCTTGATAAATTAGAAGATAATACTGTTGATCTTATTGTTTCTGATATTTTAATGCCAGTTATGGATGGTTATATGTTTTGTCAAGCTTGTAAAAAAGACAAACGTTTTGAAGCCATTCCTTTTGTGTTTTACACATCTACATATACAGAGAAGACCGACGAAGATTTTGCATTAAAATTGGGTGCTGCTCATTTTTTAAGAAAACCAACAGACCCAGATAAAATTTTAGACTTAGTCCAAATTTTATTAAAACCAGAGTCTACAACAGTTGTTTTAAAACCTAAAGAAAAATTTACGGAGCAAGAAGTTTTAAAGCTATACAGCAAACGTTTAATTAGTAAACTAGAACAAAAAAATCAAGATTTAGAAAAAGAAATTTTTGAACGTGAAAAAGTAGAACAAAAACTAATTAATGAAAACGCAATATTAGAGCTAATAGCCAATAACAAACCTATTAAGAAGGTGTTTGACCACATAATTAACAATTATGAAGCTAGTCGTCCAGATTTTTATGTCTCGATTAGTTTATTAGATGCTGATGGAATTCATTTAAATTTTATCTCTGGATCAAGTTTACCTAAGGCTTACACTAATGCTATAAAGCGAATTGCTATTGGAGAAAAAGTGGGGTCTTGCGGCACTGCAGCCTTTACAAAAAAACCAATAATTGTTTCTGATATAAGCAACCATGAACTTTGGGTGGATTATAAGGATTTAGCTTTAAAGTATAATTTAAAATCGTGCTGGTCTATTCCAATACTTTCAGAAAAAAACAAAGTATTAGGGACTTTTGCTATATATAGTAGTGCAATTAAAACACCTACTTTAGGTAATATTAAGGAGTTAAATTCAGCAGTTAATCTTGCCAAAATAGCCATTGTAAAATTTAATATTATGGCCGAGATTAAGAAAAGAGACGAGTCGTATAAAACACTTGTCAATCATGCAAGTGATGCTATTTTGACGTATTCGTTTGATGGTAAGATACATAGTTTTAATAAGGCAACATACACAAAGTTAGGTTACACGCTAAAAGAGTTTTCAAAATTACAATTAAAAGATATTGTTGTTGGCCCCATTATAGAAAGTACTGAACACTATGATAGGCTAATGTCTGGTGTCTCTGTTATTTTTGAGAAAAAACTAATTTGTAAGGATGGGACCATACTTAATATTGAAGTTTCAGCAAAAAGAGAAAAAGAAAACAGAATTCTGTCAATTGCCAGAGATATTACAGAACGTAAAAAGGCAGAAATAAGACTTTTAGAGAGTGAGCATAACCTTAGGCAGTCTCAAATAGTAGCTAATATAGGCAGTTTTACTATTGATTTAGAATCGGATTCATGGGAAAGTTCTCCCGTTTTAGACGATATTTTTGGAATTGATCAACGTTATATTAGAAACAAAGCTGGTTGGGGTAAAATTATTCATCCAGATCAAAGAGAAGAAATATTAGAACATTTTGAGAATTGTATTCAGAATAGAAAAAAATTAGATATCGAATACAAGGCAATAAAAATTAATTCAAAAAAAGAAATCTGGGTACATGCTATTGGTGAGTTGCTTTTTGATAGTAATACAAATCCAGTAAAAATAATTGGAACTACGCAAGATATTACAGAGCGTAAAAAGGCAGAGGTAAAACTTCAAGAAAGCGAATATAATTTAAGACAATCGCAAGCAGTAGCTAATATTGGGACTTTTTCGTTTGATATGGTTTCTAAAACCTGGAAATGCTCAAAAGTCTTAGATGATATTTATGGATTTAAAAATCAAAAAATTAAAATTGTTGATGATTGGGTAAGTATTATTCATCCTGAAGATAAAGATGAAGTTTTAAATCACTTTGAACATAATGTGTTAGTCAAAGGTGAACGTTTTAATAAAGAGTATAGGATTATTAGAAAAGACAATAATAAAATTGTGTGGGTACATGGTTTTGGAGAATTAGTCTTGGATAGTTTAGGAGTGCCCTTTAAAGTAATTGGAACCACTCAAGATATTAACGACCGTAAAAAAGCAGAAATAAAACTTTTTGAAAGCGAGTATATTTTAAGACAGTCACAGATTGTGGGTAACATTGGGTCTTATGCTGTAGAGTTAGATACTATGACTTGGACTAGCTCTGATGTTTTAGATAATATTTTAGGTATTGATAAGTCTTATGTTAAAACAGTACAAAGCTGGGGCGATTTAATTCACATAGAAGAAAGAGCAGAATTGTTAGACTATTTTGAATATTGTGTTAAAAATAACAAGAAGTTTAGCAGAGAATATAGGGTTGTTAGAGCAATTGATAATAAAAATATTTGGGTGTTGGGTGTCGGCGAATTACTTTTTGATAATGAAGCTAATCCTGTTAAGTTAATAGGGACAATCCAAGATATAACAAGCAGAAAAGAGTCTGAAATTTTAATCCAAGAAAGTGAAAGGTCATTACGTTTAGCGCAAAAAATAGCTAAAATAGGAAGTTTTAACTTGGATCTAAAAAATTTAGTTTCAGAAAATTCTAATACGTTTAATGATATAATTGGTATACCGTATGACAAGCCCGTAGATTTTAAATTATGGCAATCTATAGTGCATCCTGAAGACCGATTAATAATTAAAGAGGCTTTAATTAATAGTCAGAAAAGTGATCATAAATTTGATTTGGAATATAGAATACTTACTAAAGACAAAAAGGAGTTAAAATGGATTCATGGTTTAGGCGAAGTTATTTATAACCATGATAAACCTGTTAGTTTTATAGGAACAATACAGGACATTACAAGTCGTAAACAGTCAGAATTAAAACTTCAAGAAAGTGAGTATAACCTAAGACAGTCACAGATAGTTGCAAACATTGGGTCTTACACTGTGGATTTAAATACAATGACTTGGAAAGGGTCTGCCATTCTAGGAAGATTGTTTGGTATTCATAAAAAACACCCAAAAACCATGGAGGGATGGGGGCGTCTTATTCATCCGGAAGATAGAGAAGGCATGCTGACTTATATTGAAGAAGGCATAAAAAACAACATTAAATTTAATAAAGAATACAGGATACTAAGATTAGATACCAAGCAAGAGGTGTGGGTCCATGGTATTGGAGAGCTTGTTTATGACAGTGAGGGGAGAGCTGTGAAAATAATCGGGACCATGCAAGATGTTACCCAACGTAAGCTATCCGAAATTAAAATTCAAGAAAGCGCAAAAGCTTTACAAGAAGCTCAGAAGATAGCAAAAACAGGAAGTTTTAAGTTATTTATAAAAACATTACTTGGAGAAACATCCGATACTTTTAATGATATATTAGGTATTGATTATGATGCTGAAATTAATTTTGAATTGTGGAAGTCCATAGTGCATCCCGATGACAGAGTATTAATAAAGGAAGCGGTTATACAAAGTCAATTATTAAAACAAAAATTTGATTTAGAATATAGGGTTTATACAAAAAATAATAAAGAATTAAAGTGGATACATGGTCTAGGCGAAATCGTATATGACAATGGTGTTGCAGTCAGTTTTGTAGGGACGATTCAAGATATTACCGAACGTAAAAAAGCAGAGATTGAATTAAAAATTGTAAACGAGTTTACAGAAAGCTTAGTAATGTCCATGCAAGAAGGCTTGCTTATGGTTGATTTGGAGGGGACTATTATTAGAGTGAATGAGTCTTACTGTAATATGGTGGGATATTCTAATGACGAGCTTATAGGTATGGAATTACCTTATCCTTTTGCTCAAGAGAAGGACTACGAAAAGATGATGGAGATTAAGGATTTGGTTGCACAGGGTAAAGCACCGTCCTTTCAATTAGAATTTGTTAGAAAAAATGGAAGTAAGTTTATAGCATCATTTTTGGCGGGTCTAATTAGAAATGATAATGATGAGGTTATTGCCATATTTGCTTCTGTAAAGGATGTGTCTGAGGACGAAAAACTAAAAGAAACTTTAAAGGAAATAGCAATAAAATCGACGCAAAAAAAGGAAGTCATTTTACAATTAGCTAATCTAGTAGGTCAGGACTTTAATACATCACTAAATAAAATAACCGAATTATCAGCCAAAACTTTAAATATAGAAAGAGTTAGCGTTTGGAGTTTTAATAACGGTAAGGACCAGTTGACTTGTCAAAAACTGTATACTTTAGCAAGTAATAGTTATCAATCAGGATGCTCAATGTCTTATAAAGATAATCCTAAGTATTTTAAAACATTATCTAAAAATCACGCTATATTGGTGTCAGATGCGCAAAAGGACGCCATCACAAAATCAATGAATAAGGACTATTTAATGCCTAATAATGTTACATCAATTATGGATGTTTTTATTAATAGTGCTAATGGGTATTATGGTGTAATCTGTTTTGAAAATGTTGGATTACCATTAAAAAAATGGGCACCAGAAGATCAAGAATTTGCGACATCTATAGCTAGTATTGTTTCTTTAATTTTAGAAAGTACAGAGCGTAAAGTGGCGGAAAGTAATCTAAAATTAGAAAAAGAATTTTCTGAAGAGTTAATTACGTCCCTTCATGATGGGTTATCTGTTGTAGACCTTGACGGTGTGCATATAAAAGTAAATGCAGCTTTGTGTAATATGACTGGGTTTACTGAAGACGAATTACTAGGTATTAAAGCGCCTTTTCCATATTGGCCTCCAGAAGAGTATGAGAATATATATAATGCTTTTAATAACCCAATAGAAAGTTTTGGGTCTAATAAAAGATTTATTTTAATGCGTAAGAATGGCGAACGTTTTCCCGCTTCGTTTTCAGACTCAGTAATTAAAAATAAAGACGGAGAGATAGAAGCGTATTTCACCACCATAACAGATATTTCTTTAAGGGTAAAAGCAGAAAATATTTTAAGAGAAAATATAATAAGATCCGATCAACGAAAAAATATTATTATACAATTGGCAAGTCTTATTGGAGAAGACTTTGACTTGTCGTTGCAAAAAATAGCAGAAACATCAGCTCAGGCATTAGATGTAGATTTAGTGACTATTTGGAAGTATAAAAAAGGAAAAACAGAATTGCTAAGCAAACTTTTTTATAATGGACTTAATCAAGAGTTTCAGAAAGAACAACTAACAATAAAGCAGGTTAATTTTCCTAATTACTTTAGTGTATTTGAAAACAAAAACAGTATTAATATTTCGGATGTTGTTAACGATCCGATAACAAAATCGTTTTCTGAGGAGTTCTTTATACCGTACAATATATCCTCAAGAATTGATGTGGTTATTTATGGAAGGCATGATAATTATGGTATTATTAGCTTTGAAAGTACAATGCCAAAAAGAGTTTTTTCAAATGAAGATGAAAGCTTTGCAACATCTATAGCAAGTATAGTGTCATTACTAGTAGAAAGCAAAGAGCGTACTATAGCGGAAAATAGAATAGCAAAAGCTAATAAACAATTGATAGAAGCTAACAAGGAGTTGACTACTTTACGTAATCAATTAGAACAAGAAAATGTATACTTAAGAAACGAGTTAGATTTAGTATTTAACTATGAAGAAATGGTATATGGTAGTGTAGAGTTTAGTAATGTTTTAAACGAAATTGAAAAAGTAGCACCAACCAAAGCGACTGTTTTACTACAAGGAGAGTCTGGTACGGGTAAAGAGTTGTTAGCAAGAGCAATACATAATACAAGTACAAGAAATAAGAAACCATTAATTAAAGTCAATTGTTCTGCTATACCAAGAGAGTTGATAGAAAGTGAGCTTTTTGGTCACAAAAAAGGGTCTTTTACAGGCGCGTTTAGCGATAAAGTAGGAAAATTTGAATTAGCAGATGGTGGAACTTTATTTCTAGACGAAATAGGTGAGTTGCCTTTAGATATGCAACCAAAAATTCTAAGATTCTTGCAAGAAGGAGAAATTGAAGTCGTTGGTGGCGCTGTATCCAAAAAGATTGATGCTAGAGTTATTGCAGCAACTAACAGAAATTTGGTAGAAGAGATTCAGAAAAAACAATTTAGAGAAGATTTATACTTTAGGCTTAATGTCTTTCCAATAGATGTACCTCCTTTACGTAAACGTAAGGATGATATACCTTTATTGGTAGAGCATTTTGTAGATAAATTTAATAAAGCTTACGAAAAGAATATAAAGTTTATTCCGGATGAGGCTATGAGTAAGTTAAGAGCTTACAATTGGCCAGGAAATATAAGGGAACTTGAAAACCTAATTGAAAGAGCATCAATACTTTCTAACAGTGATACTTTAAGTATTCCTGGTTTTGAAACTACAAACCAAAAAACAAAGCAACGTATTAATACTTTAGATCTTACTATGGATACTGTTATGCGTAATCATATACTTCAAGTCTTAGAAGAAAGCCAATGGAAAATTAGTGGTGCAAAGGGCGCTTCTAGTGTGTTGGGACTAAAACCTAGTACCTTACGCGATAAAATGAATAAATTAGGTATTAAAAAGCCTGATTAAAATAACGGTATACCGTGACTTTGGTGTTTTTGCTTAAAAATTTAACGGTATACCGACGCTTATAATTTTATTAAAAAAAACCAAATAAATTATAAATAACTAGTAACCAGTGTTTTATGATTTATTTTTGTTTCCTTTTTATTTGTGGCATCCCTATTGGATTATGTTTTTCAAATAAATAGTTATGGAGAACGAAAGGCTAGTAAATAATTTTAAATTTTGGGTGGATAAGGAGATTATCCATTGCAAGATATTTAACAATTTTGATGGAACAAAAGAAATAGACGATTTAGAGAATATATTTTTAAATCAGATATTTAAACTATCAGGGGATGTGCACATGCCTATCTTATTTGATATGGAAGATCTTAACTTTACAAACGCGATTAAGGTTTTTAAGTTTTTGTCTAATAATACGTTAATTAAATCTTTAGTGCTTTCTAAAACTTTTTTAGTACACTCTTTACCTTCTCAAATTAGTTTAAATATACAAAGCTTTTTATGTAACCCAGGAGCTCCTGATTTAATTTTTAAAAATTCTAAATCTGCAGTTAAGTTTTGTATTAATGATACCAGAACTTATAACTCCCTAAATTAATATGTCAAATATTATAACAATAGGACACGCCAAGTTTTGGAAAGAGTATAATAAATCTGTGTTTTTTCAATTTAGTGATGATGATGCCTTTCATAATCTAGATTTAAATACAGCAAAAAAGTACATAGACGTCATGGTTAAATTATGCGACGGAAAACCAATGCCTTTTATTATAGATCTTAGAGGTTTTCGCGGGACGTTCTCCACGGAAGCAGCTAGTTTTATTGCAAAATCTCCTATACTAGAAAAGTTAAGAATCTCCCAAGCATTTATTGTCAACTCTATAGGCACCAAACTATTAATAGCATCTTATAAAAGACTTTACGATCCCATTACACCCTATCATGTTTTTTCTGATTTGGGATTGGCAGAGCAATATTGTTTAGAAACTAAAAACGAATTTCATGGAAGCTGTTAAATATTTTTTACCACATAATTTAAACGATGAAGTTATATCGCTAATTAATGATAATTCTATTATCACAATTACAGATGCTTTAGGGCGTGTAGAATTTGCGACTGATAAATACTGCGATGTTTTAAAATGTAGAAGTTTTAGAGTTATAGGAGAAACTCATGAGTTATTAAGATCGCGTTTGCACACTGGAGCAATTTATAAAGCCCTTTGGAGGACCATTAAAATGGGGCAACAATGGAATGGTATTTTAAGCGAAACATTGCATGATGGTAGTGTTGTGTACTTAGATACTACCATTATTCCTATAGAAAATGATATAGATAAAAACACTAAATATTTAGCCTTGTATAATGATGTAACTAAGTTACATAAGCAAAAAGACGACCTTTTGGAGATTAAAACAGAAACTGAAAGCTTTTTAGAAAGCCTGCCATACAACGTGTTTATAATTACAAAACACGGTAAAATTTTAAATGTAAACAAAAGCTTTTGTAGTATTTCTAGAGCAGAATTATTAGGAACGTATTTGTATGATCATGTAGAGTTACCAACATTTGATTTCTTTAAAAAAAATATAGACTTTGCGTTTTCTACTAAAAACATCAATCAGTTTGAAACCTACAAATTTGATAGAAAAAGTAAAAAGCGTTTTTACAAAGTAACTGTGGCTCCAATTTTTAATGAATTAGGCGGTATGTTTTCTGCCACAATAACCATTCAAGAAATAGTAAAAAATATAATGATAGAATGTTCTGAAGAAGAATAAAATGTCCTAATTAATCCATTAGAACTAAGTTGTTTTACGAAAATAAAGAAACATATAATAGCTAGCCCCCTCTTCAACCTAGTATTATTTTATTTCAAATCGCTATTTAATTCATAAAAAACTTAAGCCACTAATAATGAGACAATCTTACATTAAACTACCGTTAAAAACACTATTGCTATTACTTTTTTTGTGTTGTAACTATTCCTCACTTGCTCAAGTAGGTATTGGAACAACATCTCCCAATAGCTCTTCTATATTAGATGTTACGTCAACAGACAAAGGCTTGTTAACGCCCAGAATGACTTCAACCGAAAGAATTGCTATTGCAACTCCTGCAGATGGCTTATTGGTATATGATACAACAGAAAGTGCCTTTTATTATTATAAAGTAAGCGTTTGGACTAGAATGGATTTTGAGAAGCGTAATAATCATAAGTTAATTAAGTCTGCTGCGGATTTAAGCGAGGAACTGTCTAATGGAGGTGGAAGCGAATATTTATTGTCTTCAAATACTTTGTATGAAATAAATGGAACAATTCTGCTAACACAATCTATCAATTTAAATAACGCCTACATTATTGGTTTAGATACCAACGAGGATATTTTAGTAAAAACAGGAGGAACTATGTTTGTAGGTACTTCAGGAGGAAGTATTAAAGGCCTAACGTTAACAGCTCCCGGAGGGACCATTTTTAATTTATCAGGATCTAGTTCTGATAATCTTGTTTTTAGAGATGCTGTAGTGGCAAATTCAGCTTCAGTTGGTACTATTCAAGGGTTTGGGTTAGCTTTTTTAAGTATTGTTCAATTTTCAGGAAACACAACTGGTATTACATATAATAATATTGATGAATTATTGTTGAGTAATATGGGATGGTTGTCAACAAATTCTGGTACTTATGAGACTTTCACAGGGTCTTTTGGTATTCTAGAAAAGCAAGGCGGGTTTTCTCAAGTAGATGGTTCTGCTATAGGTATAGACGTAAGTAGTAATCCCGTTGTGGAAAATGGTGTATTAACAGCTGCTAGTTTTAGTGGCTCCAGCACGCAGTATGTAAAAAGATACTCTTCAGGATCTTATGTGGGCTATAATTTTGATAATTCGTGGACGGTAGATTGTCCTGGTATACCAGTGGAATCAGACCAAGTGGCTTCAGGGAATATTTATTATAATGGGGCATTAACATCAGGTTTTGCTCAAACATTTAGCAGTGGTTCAGGAACGGATCGTAATTTAACAGGAAACAGTGGTACAAATACGACAACTGCTGTAAACTTACTTAGAATGTCTTCTCCTCAAAATAATAGATTAACTTATTTAGGAAAAAAAACTAGAACATTTCAAATTAACGCAACCGTATCTGCGAGGGGGTTAACAAGTGTGGGTAATTTTTATGCTTTTTATATCAAAAAAAACGGAACTAATACATTGGTAGAAACCAATACTGTAATGCGTGTAAATGATTTGTTAGATGTTACTAGTAATGCCATTTCAGGAACTGTGGAGCTTGCACCTGGAGATTATATAGAGATTTGGACACAGCGGTTATCAAATAGTGTAATATCCACTAATCTTGCAGTATTCTCATTAAACCTTAATATCAAATAATTAATAGCATTTTTTTGTTTTGTTTAGTAAAGGTAAAACCTTCTATTTAGTAATTAAATAGGAGGTTTTTAAAATTATAGCAATTAATAGTCAATTTAATAAGCAGTATAATTATTTCAAAAAAATATTGGCTTATCTTGCAGCGTTTTATTTGTAGTTAAGACAAATAATATAATAAATTACAATCATGGATAGAAGTCGTAATAACGAAGACAGAGTAGCACAAATAAATAAGGTAGTAGAAGATTACTTTAACACACATACAGATACAGATTGGATACCAGCAAAACAGATCATGTCAGATCTTGTCGCAGCAGGTGTTTTTGTAAAGGATCAGAAAAAGGGATTACCACTTCGTAAAGTATTACGTGCTTTAGATAAAGAAAATGCTTTAGACACTATTCCGTTATTACATCCAGAAAGAACAGATACAGCAGTGTATTGGTATTTTGTAAGAGCAGGTGCTAAGTTTCCTAAAAACGAAGCTATAACTCAAGTGTCTAAAAAAGATACAGCAAAAGCAAAAAGAGAAAGTACAGACGAGTTTTATATCGTTAATTTGTGTGATGAGATTTTAAAGGAAGGTGCATCACGTAAGCACACGTTTTCTTGGTTATTTGGAGACATGCATAAAAAAGGTAAAACAAGAACATTATTACCGGTAGCAGCGTTTTATGAAGAAGCTAATTTAGTTATTGAATTTGCTGAAAAGAAACACAAAACGGAGGCACAATTAGCAAAACTAGAAGAGTTGACTGTAAGTGGTATTACTAGAGGTCAGCAAATAGAAAAGTACAATCACAGAAGAAAAGAGATGTTAGCAAAAAAGGATATCAATTTAATTACAATTGATTACGCTTTATTTGAAACGGAAAACAAGGGTAAATTAGTACGTAATACAGCTGAAGATACTACGTTACTTAAAAAAATATTGAAACAGTATATTAAATAAAAAGCAATTTTAAATACTATACTTTCCTATCAAGGTCTAATCTTAAATATATAAGATTGGACCTTTTTTTTGTTCGTATTTTTTTTAGGCCCAATGCAAGTCTAGTTAAAAAGTTAAAATAGTATGTCAAATACACAGATTATTATACTTTTAGATAGTTGTTGTAAACCTCTTAGAGAGGCTCTAAATAAATTTAGAAATGAATACCACCCAAAAAGCATTAAAAGAGCGTATTAAGGAGTTAACCTGTTTGTATGAGGTGTCTTCAATAATAGGTAATGCTAACGAAGAGTTAATCGAAGATACTTTACAGGCAATTGTGTTTAGTATCAAAAAAGGATTCCAATATCCTAAAAAAACAGACATTCAGATTAATGCTTCTTCGTTAAGCATAGCAACGTGTAATGACGTTAAAAGCAGCATAAGTATTCAGTCTAAAATAAAATTGTTTAATGAAGACAAAGGGACATTAATAGCTTTTTTAAATGAAGCACAATGCTCTCAAAACGATTTTTTAAACGAAGAACAATTACTATTAGATAATATAGCACTTAAAATAGGCAGTTTTCTAGAACGTATCGAAATTCAGAAAAATGAAACCTCTCTTAAACGTCAAATGGAACACGCAGATCGTTTAAGTATTTTAGGCGAAATCACCGCAGGCATAGCACATGAGCTAAATACACCATTAGCTAATATTTTAGGCTTTGCGGAGCTGTTTAAAGAGGATTTAAAAACAGATATAAAAGCGTCTCAGGATGTAGATAAAATTATTAAAAACGCTATATTTTCTAGAGAAGTTGTTAAAAAGTTAATGTTTTTTGCTTGCAAAATGCCACAAGAAATGAAGGAAGTTAACTTAGTGCCAAATATTAAAAATGCAATAAATTTATTAGATGCCACTTTTAGAAAAGAAGAGGTCAAGTACATTGTTAAAATAGAAGAAGAGGTCTTGTTATTACGGGCAGATCCAATACAATTAACTCAAATTATTTTCAACTTATTAATTAATGCTATTTATTTTTCTCCAAAACAAGGGTTGGTTACAATTGAAGCTAAAACCACTAAAAAGGCAATTGTTTTAAAAATTAAGGACGAAGGTAAAGGTGTTGATACGGCAGATTTAGATAAAATTTTTCAGCCTTTTTTTACTACCAAACCTATTGGTGATGGTTCCGGATTAGGACTAAGTGTGGTACATGGTATTGTGGCATCGCACAAAGGGACAATTACCGCAAAAAACAATAAAAATAAAGGAGTTACTTTTACTATTACACTCCCAAAATAATAGCTATTCATGCAATTACGTAAAGAAAACATACTTATAGTTGACGACGATGTAAATATCTTAGAGTTATTACAACGTCACTTACAATCTTGGAATTATCATGTGTTTAAAGCAGTTTCTGTTAAAGAAGCAGTTAGTATTTTACGAGATTCGACTATAGATTTATTAATTACCGATTTAAAAATGCCCGAATTGGACGGTTCAGAGCTTATTAAATTTGTGTCTGAGCACTATCCTAAAATGCCAAAATTGGTAGTTACAGGATATCCATCGGTTCAGGACTCATTAGCTGCAATAAAATCAGGAGTTGTGGATTATTTGACTAAACCATTTACTAAAGACGAGCTTAAAATGGCGTTGGATAAATGTTTGGTAAATTCAGATAGCGTAGCGCAATCTCCTACAAATTCAATAATTAATAACGATAAGCCTTACGGCGAAATTATAGGGCATTCCGATAAAATTAATACTGTAATTCAGATTATTGAACGTGTTAAAAACAATAAAGCCACTGTTTTTATTAAAGGCGAAAGTGGTACAGGAAAAGAACTAGTTGCGCGTGCCATTCATTATCAAGGTAAATTTTCTAGAGCACCATTTATTGCAGTAAATTGCGGTGGTATACCAGAAAACCTATTAGAAGCAGAGTTGTTTGGGTATATAAAGGGAGCTTTTACAGGAGCAGAAACTAATCGTGAAGGTTTTTTTCAAGCTGCAAATGGAGGGACTATTTTTCTAGACGAAATTGGTAATGCTTCATTAACAGTGCAATCTAGATTACTTCGTGTTTTGCAAGAAAAAGAAGTGGTAAAGGTTGGGTCTACAAAAGCAGAAAAAGTAGATTTACGTATTATAGCTGCGACCAATAGTGATTTACGTGATATGATTAAAAAGCAAACCTTTAGAGAGGATTTGTATTATAGACTAACAGTCGTAGAGATTGATGTAGCACCTTTAAGAGCTCGTAAAGACGATATTAAATTATTGGTAGATAAGTTTTTGTTTAAATATGGTGTAGAGTATAAGGATGGCTATGTTAAAATAACTCCTGAAGCTTTAAAAATATTAGAACGTTACAATTGGCCAGGAAATATTAGAGAGTTAGAAAATATTATCCAACGTGCAGTTATACTTAGTGATAAAACGGTTGAGGTGTTGCATTTACCTGAGCATTTAAAATATACATTACAACACGCTTCGGACACTTTGCAACCATTAAAAGTCATTGAAAAGCAATACATAGAAAAAGTGCTGAGAGCTACAGGAAACAATAAAACCAAAGCTGCTGAGATTCTTCAAATTGACAGAAAAACTATTCGTCAAAAATTATCAGATTAGACTATTTTATAGCGGTACATTTTTACTCAGTTGGGTAATTTTGTACCACTTGTAATTTCTTTTTTCATATTCTAAAATTATCTAACCCCTTTTATTTAAAGGGGTTTTTGCATTTGTGATAGTTTGCGTTTTTCGTTTGGCACATGCATTGCCAATAGGTTTGTATATAGATTATAAATTTTACACCTATGAGTCATTTTAATATTTGTCCAGATTGTATCCATCGCAATTATTGTGTGTTAACAGCCCAAAAAGATAACGTTTGGTCTTGTAGCGAGTTTGATGCATTTAATTCAGGCCAACCCAATCAACTAACTTCAGAGCAAGTAAAACAACCAGAGCAAGAGTTAGTTTTAGTTTAAACATTTAATAACAGAATTCATGATTTTTAACACATTAGCATCCGTTTTTGGAAATAAAGAGGCGTTAGATAAAAAATCTAATAGAAGCCAAGCTAGAGATAAATATATCTCACAAAAATATTACGAAAGATCAATAATCAATCGCTATTTCAAATAATAATAACAAACACATTACAATGACAACAGCAACAGCAGATTTGAAAAAAGTAACAAAAAAAGTACCTATAATAGGTATGATGGATAATGTTATGGAGCAGTTTAATAGTGCTGCAGACCATATTAATTTGCATCAAAGTATTAGAAAAATTTTAAGCATCACTAATAACGAGATATTAGTCAATTTTCCCGTAAAAATGGATAATGGAGATGTTGAGATTTTTACCGGTTACAGAGTGCAACATAACAATGCGCTTGGACCTTATAAAGGGGGTTTACGTTATCATCCAACAGTAGATATTGATGCTGCTAGAGCACTAGCCATGTGGATGACCTGGAAAACATCTTTAGCTGGTTTACCATATGGTGGAGGTAAAGGAGGTATTAAAATAGACCCTTCAAAGTACTCGCAATCAGAGTTAGAGCGTATTACAAGACGTTTTACGTTTGCTTTAGCAGATAACATTGGACCTGAACATGATATTCCTGCTCCAGATGTTAATACTAATAGTCAAACTATGGCTTGGATTGCAGATACCTACATGAGTACGCGTCCACCCGCAGAACGTACTGCTAATCAACATGTGGTTACTGGTAAGCCTGATGCAAGTGGTGGATTAGAAGGACGCGACAGAGCAACAGGTTATGGTGTGTATTTGTCTATTAAATTTTGGGCAGATAAAAGCAATACTAGTTTAGATGGTAAAAAGTTTATTGTTCAAGGTTTTGGTAATGTTGGCTATTGGGCAGCTCATTTTCTAGAAAAAGAGGGCGCTAAATTAGTTGCAGTACAAGATGCTACAGGAAGTATTCAAAATCAAAACGGAATTAGCGTTGAGGACTTATTTAAATACAGTCAAATTAACGATGGTAGTATTGTAAACTTCCCAGATTCTAAAACGGTAGATACTAAAAAGTTTTTCACTTTAGATTGTGATATCTGTATTCCTGCTGCTTTAGGTAACCAAATTACAAAAGAAAATGCGCATCAAATTAAAGCAAGATTAATTGCAGAAGGAGCAAACGGACCAACAAATGTAGAAGGAGAAAAGATTTTGTTAGAACGCGGAATTACTATCATACCAGACATTTTATGTAATTCAGGAGGTGTAGTTGGTAGTTATTTTGAATGGTTACAAAACCGAAATGGAGAGATTTGGCAATTGGATGAAGTCATGGCTAAATTGGATAAAAAAATGAAAGAATCATTTAATAAAGTGTTTGACTATGCCATAAATGAAACTGTAGATTTACGTACCGCTGCATTTTGTATAGCAATACAACGTATTGAAAAAGCATACATTCAAAGAGGTATTTTTCCTTGATTTTAAAACATATAAGATGAAATACGGAAGTTTAATATTAGAAAAAAAAGAGTATGTGTATCTCAAGCGCATACTCAATATTTCGGGATATGGAGATGATGCTAGTGTAACTAAATCTTTAGTAAAATTGTCTGAGGAGTTAAAGACTGCGCAAATTGTAAATAATGACGAAGTGCCTGAAGACATTGTACGTTTTAATAGTATAGTTACTATAGCCTCGGATAACGGTTGGGAAAAAGAGTTGCAAGTGGTTGTACCAATGGAGAAAAACGTGACACTTAACAAAGTGTCCGTTTTAGCTCCAATGGGCGCTGCACTTTTTGGATATTCTAAAGACGATACTATAGATTGGGATTTTCCTGGAGGTGCACAAAAAATCAGGATAGTTGATGTGCAAAAAGAAGAAAGCTTAAAAGAAATTGATATAAATATTTAAACCAAATTGTTATGAAAACAGAAAAAATCCAAATTTTTGATCATGATACAAATCTTGATGTGACGCATAAAATAAATACAATGGAGCTAGACAATTGGATCAATCATTTAAAATACATAAAAAAGGAGTTGTCTAATCTTATTAATATTTGTCAAAACGAGCTTAAGGATAAGTTAGACGATAATAGCGTTGCTAATAAATTTGAGAAAAAAGAGGTAGAAAACCAAACACTTCTTAATGCCTTAAATACATATTCTAAATCTAGATTAAATATTATCGAGTGCGAGGATACGCAATGCGATATGATATACATAACGGAGCACGAAAGCTATAGACGTAGTTATTTATATCATTTAGATAAATACAGAAGATTAAAAGATGAGTTTTTCAATAAAGTACAAGGAACCTTCACGCTATTAAAAGTTAATTAATAATTGAATACAGCTACAGCTTATAAAATAGAATCGCACAGACGCTTGTGTTTAATTAAAGATTACAAAGAGGTCAATCATTGGATTGGTACTTTAGAGTTGGCTGTTAATGAGTTTCAACATTTTAGCCTTATCGAAAAACAACTCATTAAAAATATAGAAACGTCAAATACGATGTTGACTTTGCGTAGAAAATTTACGTTAAACATGGCTAGTTTTTGCAAATATGAACAAGAAATAAAAACTGAAATAGAATACGGGAAAACAGAGTATAATGATAGTCGCGCTAAGGTTTATGAAATAAAAAGACTGCAGTTTGTTCAATTAATTAGAGAGCTTCATGATTTTAGAATCAAGTTTTATACGTTACTAGAACGTTACAAGAGATAATAGAGCTCGTCTTGGAGGTGTCGTTATAATATCTGGGTTTGAAATGATAGTGCTGTAGTATTAGATATATTAATTTAAATGCAATAAGATGAAAAAAATATTAATTCCAACAGATTTTACTTTAAATAGCTTTCAAACCATTGATTATGTTTTGCAACTTTTTAAACATGAGTATTGCGATTTTTATTTTTTAAATACATATTCCTATAATGCTAATGGACTTGATGCTATTGCGATGTTGCAAGCGGATGAGGATTGGTTTGATAGACCAAGAGATTATGCTTTAAAACAGTTGGGTAAATTAGTGGAACGTTATACTTTAAATTGTTATGATTTAAACCATCATTTTTTTGCGGTTTCTGAGTGTTCTGGGCTATTATCTAGTATTCAGAAAAACACTAAAGTATTAGATATAGATTTAATAATATTGACTAGCAAAAATAAAAATAGGCTAGGGGCAAAAACTCAAGCTATTGTAGACAAAATAAGATGTTGTCCAGTATTAATAGTTCCTCCGCATGCAGCTAGTTGTAATACGGTTAACATTACAATAGCATCGGACTTTAAGCAAAAAGTTAATACAACACAAATTGATGGCTTTTGCAATATTTTAGAACATACTAATTTAGAAATCACCGTATTAATATTGGCGAAACAGAATACTTTAAGTGATAGTGCAGCTAACCATTTAGAAGCCATGCTAACCTATTTAAAACTTAAGACCAATAGCACAGTGGCACTCCAATACGCACATACTTCTTTTAGTTTAAAAACTTATGCAAAGTCGCACATGGACGGAATCATGTGCGTTGTTGATAAAAAACCAGATATACTAAGAAAAATAGGGATGTTTAGATCTAATGTTTTTTCAACATTAAAACAACTTCATTCTAATACAGTGTTAACTATTCATCAATAAATTTATAGTTATGAGTAATCGAAAATTCAATACAATAGTCTTCTTACTAGCAACAGTAATTATTTTGATTTTAACTTTATTAACACCTGCTCCGGTGTATTAAAAGTAGAATCTAAGAATACTTAAAATCGTATGGTTAAATGGTGCTGTTTCTTTTAACCATACAATGTTGTATATTGCTTTATGCTTTATAGACAACAAACAAGTTATAGATCCCTTAGTAAAGTCTTGTTTTTACTATGTTTTATTTTAAATGTGCACGTTTTATTTGCACAAGATTTGCCTCCAATACAATACTTTTCACCCAAACAATACGAAGCAGAAAACCAAAACTGGGAAATTTCTCAGGGTAAGGATAAGCATATTTATATAGCAAATTCTAAAGGGCTTTTAGAGTTTAATGGAGCAGATTGGATGTTATATCCTTCACCAAATAAAACTATAATAAGATCGGTTAATGTTGTAGATAATAAAATTTACACGGGTAGTTATATGGAGTTTGGATTTTGGTCTAAAACGCAGGTTGGTGCTCTTGCTTATACATCACTTTCGGAAAAAGTAAAAGAGAGATTATTAGAAGATGAGCAGTTTTGGAAAATAACTAACTTAGATAACTGGTTATTGTTTCAGTCTTTAAATCGCATCTATGTATATAATTTAGAAACAGATAGTTTTAAAATAATAACATCGGAAGTCGGTATTATTAAAATGTTTAAAGTTGATAATACTATTTATTATCAAGACAGAGCAAAAGGATTGTTAAAATTAGAAAATGGCGAACCTAAAGTAATTATAGGGGCTTCTGCTTTTAATCAGAAAATTATAGTTGGCGTTTATGATGTAGATAATCAGTTACTTGTTGTTACTCAAAACCATGGTGTTTATAGGTTAGAAGATGGCAAAGCTAAGGTTTGGTCGGAATCTCTAAATAAAACGCTTGTAGATTATTCCATTTATAGTAGTATTAGATTAAAGGATAATAGTTTAGTGTTTGGGACCATATCTAATGGTTTGCTTAGAGTCGATTTGGAAGGTAATATTAAGCAGGTTATCAATCAATCTAACGGACTAGGTAATAATACTGTGCTTTCTGTCTTTGAGGATGTAGATAGTAATATTTGGCTAGGATTAGATAATGGTATTAATTATATAAATAAGAATGCGCCATTCAAAATATTTAATGATGATAAAGGTGTTTTAGGGACAGTTTACACATCTGTTATTTTTGATAATATATTGTATTTAGGGACCAACCAAGGCGTGTTTTATAAAAAAGAAAACGACACTGAATTTAAAGCTATTAAAAACACAAAAGGTCAAGTTTGGAATCTAAAAGTTATTGGTAATCAGTTGTTTTGTGGGCATAATACGGGGTCTTTTTTAATAAAAGATACTGTCGCAACAAAAATAGCAAGCATTGATGGAACTTGGGATTTTAAAACAATAAAAAATCATCCAAACCTCCTACTACAAGGTAATTATAATGGTTTAAATATTCTTGAAAAGCAAGGTGATACTTGGCGCTTTAGAAACAAAATAGAGGGGTTTGATAATTCGTCTAGATTTTTTGTGTTTTCAGAAGAAAACAAAATTTTTGTAAATCACGAGTATAAAGGTGTTTTTAAAATCAATGTAGATGCTGATTTTAGGAAAGTGGTTTCAGTTTCAAAAATAGAGACTTTGGAAAAAGGATTGTTTTCATCACTTACTGAGTATAATGGCGCACTGTATTACGCAACGGAACATGGTGTTTTTAAAAAGAAAGCCTCAGAAAGCGATTTTGTTAAGGATACTATTTTAAGTCAATTATATGAAGAGCAAGGATACGCTTCAGGTAGATTAATAGTAGATAAAAACACAAATGCATTATGGGTTATTACGCAGAAGGGCGTAAACTATATTAGTCCTGGAAAATTAAGTACAACACCAGAAATCACATTTGTAGCATTACCAAACTCTTTAAGAGAAGGGCTATCTGGATATGAAAGCTTGTCTAATATAAAGCCTAATATTTACTTGTTTGGGACGTCAAAAGGCTATATCACGTTAGATATTTCTAAAATTCATTCAAAGAATTATCAAGTTAGCATTAATGCTATAAATAAAACGCCCTTAAGTACTTCTAAGACATTAATTGATTTACAAGAAGAAAGTAATTTCGCAAATAAAGAAAACAATTTGGAGTTTGCATATAGTGTGGCAGAATTTGATAAATACCTTGAAGCAGAATATTCTCATAAATTAGAAGGACTTTATGATAATTGGAGCAAATGGGATACTAAAGCGAGTATATTGTATAAAAATTTGTCATACGGAGATTACGTGTTTAAGGTAAAGGCAAGGGTAGGAGGTAAAGCATTGGAAAACCAAGCAACGCATACTTTTACAATAGCAAGACCTTGGTATTTGTCAAACTTAATGGTTGTACTTTACTTTATTTTGGGATTTGTAGTAAGCTTGCTTATTAATTATTTTTATAAGTTATACTATAGAAAGCAAAAAGAAAAGCTAGTGCTTAAATCTAACCAAGAACTAGAACTTAAAGATTTTGAAACTAAGCAGCAACTTATGGCTTTAAATAATGAAAAACTTAGACAAGAAATTGAAAGTAAAAATAGAGAACTGGCTATTTCAACAATGAGTCTTATAAAAAAGAACGAATTTTTGAATACCATAAAAAGTGAATTAAATGATAAAGTTAAAGACTCAAATTTAAAATCTGTAATAAGAATTATTGATAAGAATATTAATAACAAAGATGACTGGAATTTGTTTGAAGAAGCATTTAATAATGCTGATAAAGACTTTTTAAAGAAAGTTAAATCTAGGCACCTAACATTGACATCCAATGACTTAAGGTTATGTGCTTACTTAAGGTTAAACTTATCTTCTAAAGAGATTGCACCATTGCTTAATATTTCGCCTAGAAGTGTAGAAGTTAAACGATATCGTTTGCGTAAAAAAATGGAATTAGAGCATGATGTAAATTTAACGGACTATATACTTAGTATTTAAAAACTATACATTTCTTTAATTCACCACTACATTACCTATACAAAGCCCTATTTTAGGCTCTTGTTAAACTATTGTGTTAGAATCGTTAATTAAACGTTAATGCTATCTAAATATATCATTTACGCATGTTTTTGTATTTTTTTTTGTGTTGTATGCTTTTTGTAGCGGTTAATTTTATCAAATTATCAGATAATCTTGATAATTTTGGTAAAAGCACAAAAACTTTCAAATATGAAACAAACTATTCTCTCATTTCTGTTATTAGTATTTACACTATCCGCATTTGGACAAGAGTATACAATATCAGGAAATGTAACTAGTGAACAAGATGGGTTTCCAATACCTACTGTTAACATTCTAGTTAAAAATTCATCAAACGGTGTTACTACAGATTTTGATGGAAATTATACTATTAAAAATGTACAGCAAAACGCAACTTTAGTATTTTCTTATGTTGGTTATAAAACAAAAGAAATTACGGTAACTAATGGTAATGCTATTAATGTTAAACTTTCTGAAGATGTAGAAGGTTTAGAAGAAGTGGTTATTATTGGATATGGTTCTCAAAAACGAAAAGAAGTAACAGGAGCTGTATCTACAGTAACTAGCGAAACTATTGAAGCTCTAAAACCAACGCGAATAGAGCAAGCGTTACAAGGTCAAGTAGCTGGTGTCAATATTTCTTCACAATCGGGCTCACCAGGTAGTGCATCAAATATTAGGATTAGAGGGGTGTCAACTAACGGAGACAATAGACCTTTAATTTTAGTAGATGGTAATGTTATTGAAGATTTAAGTGTTATAAATCCAGGAGATATAGAAAGCTATACTGTATTAAAAGATGCAACAGCTGGTATTTATGGTGTTAGAGCTGCCAATGGAGTGATATTAATTACGACCAAGACGGGACGTAAAAACAAGAAAATGTCTTTTCAGTATGATTCTTATGTAGGATTTCAGAAAACAACAAGAAAAATACCGCTATTAAATGCTACAGAATATGCTTTAATTAAAAATGAAGCTGCTGCTGCTAGTGGTAGTCCATTACCTTTTCCAGATACATTTGGCCTAAATAGAGGTACAGACTGGCAAGACGAAGTTTTTGAAACGGCTCCAATTTTTAATAATGCTATTACAGCAAGTGGTGGTACAGAAAAGTCAACCTATTCTTTTGGTGCTTCTTTATTAACTCAAGATGGTATTATAGGAGGAAGTAAAGCTAATTTTACACGTTATACAACACGTGCTAATTATGGTTTAGAGATTATTGAGAATCTAAATTTAAAGGCCAACTTAATTTATACTGGTACTGTTAGAAAAGCATTATCAGAAGGTGGTTTAGGGTCTGTTTTATTTAACGCAGTTAATTTTGCGCCTACTGATACACCTAGAGATAGTAATGGAGAATATACATCTTCAGCTAACTATCCGATTGAAGTTGTTAACCCTTTGAAGCAAATTGCTAATACTTTTAATAGAACAAAGGTTGATAAGCTTAGTGGTGTTTTTGGTTTAAATTATAAGTTTTTAGATGGATTTAGTGCAGAAGCTAATTACCAATGGAATTATTCTGAAGTAAGAACAAGAGGGCTTAATCCATTAGTAGAATATGGTAACGGATCAGTATTTGACAATACAGATAATGTTCAATTTACTGAAGGAACAAGCTTTTTTAGAGATTATACTTTTGATGCTTTTGTAAATTACGAAACATCATTAAATGATGAGACACATAACATAAAAGCAACTTTAGGAACGTCAGTATTTAAAACAACAGGAGATTATTACTTAGCTATTGGAGACGGAATGCCAGAAGACACTATTTTTAGTGAAGCTAATATTAATGATGCAACGACTATAACAGATCCTTATGCACAAATAAGTAATCGTTTTTTCGATTCTAGATTACTATCATATTTTGGTAGAGTACAATATAATTATAAAGGAAAATATTTATTCTCTGCAGTTGTAAGACGTGATGGATCAACAGCTTTTGGACCTGAAAATAAATTTGGAATTTTTCCATCGGGTTCTATTGGTTGGGTCGTATCCGACGAAGCCTTTTTAGAGGATAGTAGTACAATAAACTTTTTAAAGTTAAGAAGTTCTTATGGAGTATTAGGAAACGATAGAATTCCTGGATTCAGATTCGAATCTCTATTAGATGGAGAAGGCGTATATGTTTTAGATGATGCTTTGGAACTGGGAACAGCAGTTGGCGCTATTTCTAATCCTGAAATCAAATGGGAAGAGCAAAAAGCATTTGATATTGGTTTTGAAACGAGATTATTTAATAGTAAAATTGATATTACTGCAGATTATTTTAAACGTACTACGGAAAACTTATTATTACCAGTAGAGAGTTCTTTAATTTTAGGAGGAGCAGCACCAGGTTCTGGAAACCCTATAGTTAATGCAGGTACTGTTGAAAATAGTGGTTTAGAATTTCAAATTTCTTACAAAGATCAAATTTCAGATAATTTTAAATTCAACGTAAGTTATAATATTTCAACTTTAGAAAATGAGGTCATTGAAGTAAATAACAGTATTGGCTATGAAGTAGGAGGTAGTTTTGGTATTGGTCAAGCTAATCCGCCATCAAGAATGCAAGTTGGGCAGCCAATAGGTGTCTTTTATGGTTTACAAATGGATGGGATTTTTCAAACACAATCAGAAGTGGATGCACATCCATCTCAATTAGCATTAGGAGCAAATGCAGAAGCAGGAGATATCAGATTTGTTGATGTAAATCAAGATGGAGTGATTGATGCAGACGACAGAACTTTTATAGGTAACCCAATTCCGGATGTAACTATGGGATTAAACCTATCTTTTGATTATAAGAATTTTGACTTTCAAACGTATTTCTTTGCTTCACTTGGTAATGATATAGTAAGAAACTACGATCGTAATAGTGCAAAAACAAATTTAACAACATACGTTTTAGACAGATGGACTGGGCCAGGATCTACAAATTCAGATCCTAGAGTTACAAATAGCGCGACTGCTAATACAGTATTCTCAGATTATTTTGTTGAAGATGGATCGTTTCTTAGAGCACAGAACATACAATTAGGGTATACTTTTAATAAAGAAAGATTACAAAATATAGGTCTAGATAATATTAGAGTATACGCATCTGTTAGTAATGCATTTACATTAACAAAATATAGAGGGTTTGATGCAACAACATCTAACGGAGCTCCTATTGGAGGCGGTATTGATAGTGGATTTTATCCAAATCCAAGAACATTTTTAATTGGAACAAACGTAAAATTTTAAAAGATGAAAAACATAAAATATATAATTCTACTTTTAGTTTCAGCTTCGACAATAATAGCGTGTAGTGACGATTTTGTGGATGTTGAATCTCAAAATGAAAGTTCTGAAAACTATTTTAATTCAGAACAAGACTACCAAGATGCTTTAATTGGTGCCTATGATTTGTTACAATCTACTTACTTAAATGTAATGTTAGGAGAAATTGCTTCAGACAATACGCTAGCAGGAGGAGAAAGCGCAACAGATGTGCCAGGAATACAACAAATTGATGACATGATTCACACACCTAATAACGAGCAGTTACGTTCTATTTGGGGTTGGATGTTTGCAGGAGTAAATCGTGCTAATTATATCATGGAGTTTCAGAATAAAACAGCGTTTTCTGGTAAAGAAAATGTATTAGCTCAAACTAGATTTTTAAGAGCGTATTACTATTTCGAATTAGTAAAATGGTTTGGAGATGTGCCATTAGTGGTTGATCAACGTTTTTTATTCGGAGACCAATTTACTGCAGACAGAACACCTAAAGAGCAAGTATATACACAAATCGAAATGGATTTATTATACGCAGCAGAGAATTTACCATATGTACAAACTCAGTTAGGACGTGTTACAAAAGGTGCAGCACAAGCATTATTAGGTAAAGTGTACTTATATCAAGATAAATTTGGCGCAGCAGCGTTAGTTTTAGAGGACTTAATAAACTCTGGACCACATGATTTGGTTGCAGATTATACAACACTTTTTGAAAATGATAATGAAAATAGTATCGAATCTGTATTTGAAGTACAATACGCAGATTTAGAAGGTGCTGGATTTGGATGTTTACAGTGTAGCGAAGGTAATGTAGCTGTTGGTTTTAACGGTATTCGTAATTACAATGGACCTTTATTTGATTCAGGATTTAGTTTTAATGTACCAACTCAAGAGGTAGTAGATGCTTTTGAAAGTGATGACCCAAGAATCGATACTGCTATTTTAGATATTAATGCATGGGCAACTAGCACAGGTGCTACGTTTGGAACAGGTAATGAGCACACGGGATATTATAACAGAAAGTATATAGCACGTCAAGGCGATTCTAATATTGGAGATCAAAACTTGACTAATCCAAATAACTACAGAGCTATTAGATATGCTGATGTACTATTAATGGCTGCTGAAGCTTTAAATAGAGGATCTATTGCTGACGATAGAGCACAAAACTATCTTAATTTAGTAAGACAGCGTGCTTTTGGAGATATGGATCATAACATTACGTCTTCAGGAAGTACTCTAACTGAGGCTATTTATAATGAGCGTCGTGTTGAGTTAGTAGGAGAAGGCCACCGCTTTTTTGATTTAGTAAGAACAGGTCGTGCTGCATCAGAAATTGATGGTTTTATGTCAGGAAAACATGAAGTATTTCCAATTCCTCAAATAGAAATAGAATTAACAGGTAATCGTTGGTCTCAAAACACTGGTTATTAATAAAATAATATGAAAATTAAAACGAAATATAACATGAAAAATTTCAAGTACATTCTTAGTTTATTCTTGGTAATAACAGCTTTTGTAAGTTGCGAACAAGATGATGATTTGCCAGATGTAAGTGCATTACCTGCACCAACTAACGTGGCAGCAGTTATTACTATAGCTCAAGATAATTCGGGGTTAGTAACAATTACGCCTACAGGAGAAAATGTAGCTAATTTTAGAATTAATTATGGTGATGGATCTGGTACAGATTCTGGCCTACTTAATCCTGGAGAAAGCACTCAGCATACTTATGCAGAAGGGGCATATGATATTGTAATTGCAGCAGCTGCAATAAATGGAAAAACAACGACTGTCGCACAAACAATAGTTGTGTCTTTTCAAGCACCAGAAAATTTAGTGGTTACCATCGCAAATGACGAAGGTGTTTCTAGACAAGTCAATGTAACTGCAACTGCAGATTTTGCAATGTCTTATGATGTAGATTTTGGTGACGCAGCAGGAACAGTTATAACGACTACTATTGGAGAGGTTACTTCTTTTGTTTATGAAGAAGCAGGAACATATACTATTACAGTAACTGCTTTTAGTGGGTCTGTAGATACGGTGTCTTATACGGAAGAGTTTGTTGTAACAGAAATTACAGCTCCTTTAGCAGCAGCGCCAACACCGCCAACTAGAGCTGATGAAGACAAAATTTCTATGTTTAGTAATGCATATACAACAGATGTAAATGTTAGTTCTTGGAGATCAGATTGGAGTACAAGTACATTAACAGATATTCAAATTGATGGCGATGATACTAAGTCTTATGTAGATGCAGATTTTGTTGGAGTAGAATTTTATGGAGCTGATGCGGTAGATGCTTCGGCAATGGAATTCTTTCACTTGGATGTTTGGACCGCTAATGCGGAAACATTTAGAGTAAAGTTAGTTGATTTAGGAGGTACTGCAACGGAAGCAGAAATAGTGTTTGATGGTATCGCTCAAGGCGAATGGGTGTCTCTAGATATTCCTATGGCTGATTTTATTGCTGCTGGTATGACTGCAACAAATTCAATTCAACAATTAATATTTTCAGGTTTACCAACAGGAACCTTTGATTTTTATATAGATAATGTGTATTTCCATAAAGCACCTTCTGCAATGGGAGATACAACATGTGCAGTACTTCAAGATTTTGAAGGAACAGTACCTGCATTTACATCGTTTGGTAATATAGCAGATACGCAAGTTATTGCTAATCCAGATATGTCAGGAGAAAACACTTCAGCTAATGTCGCACAATTGGTTAAAACAGCTGGATCAGAAGTTTGGGCAGGAACATTTTTTGACGTAGCATCACCAATTGATTTATCTACTTGTAATATGATAAGCGTTAAGTCTTGGTCACCAAAATCAGGAGCAACGGTTAGACTTAAAATAGAAAATAGTGCTGATAATACTCAGTTTTACGAAACGGATGCAACTACATCTTCTATTAATACATGGGAAACTTTAGTGTTTGATGTTTCTGCAGCAGCAGCATTAACTTATGATAGAGTCGTGTTATTCTATGATTTTGGAGTAGCAGGAGACGATTCTACTTATTATTTTGATCAAATAGAAGTTGTGAGTACAGGTGGAGGTTCAGGCGGAACTCCTGCATTACCTTTTCAAGATTTTGAAGGTGCAGCACCAGCATTTACAGCATTTGGAAATATTGCAGATGTACAAGTAATTGCTAACCCAGATATGTCAGGTTTAAATACAACAGCTAATGTTGCAGAGTTGGTTAAAACAGCTGGTTCGGAAGTTTGGGCAGGTGCATTTTTTGATGTAGCAACGCCTTTAGATGTTAATACCTATAACAAATTAAGCGTTAAAACATGGTCTCCTAAAATGGGAGCTGTGGTGAGATTAAAAATTGAAAATAGTGCTGATAACACACAGTTTTTCGAAATTGACCTAAGTACAACAACTATAAATGCTTGGGAAGAGTTAGAATTTGATATTAGTGGTGCAGCAGACTTTAATTATGATAGAGTCGTGTTATTCTTTGATTTTGGAGTAGCAGGTGATGATTCAGTGTATTATTATGATGAATTTGAATTGAATAACTAATAATCAGTTAAAAAAAGAACAAATGAAACATATACTAAAAATTAGTTTGCTATTAAGCATTGCTATTTTCTTTATTGCTTGCCAAGAAGAGGATCAGACGTTTGGTAATATAGTGGCGCCAACAAATATTGTTGTAGTACCAGAGATTGTTGGTCAAGATGCTGCCAATCCTAATGGAGATGGAAGTGGATTAGTAAATTTTACAGCAACTGCAGATAATGCATTAAGCTTTAAATATAGTTTTGGGAGTGCTGTTGTAAATGCACCTTCTGGAACAACAGATTTTACCTTTTCAGACTTAGGTGTAAACACTTATACGGTAACGGTGGTTGCTTACGGTACAGGAGGTGTGTCTACAACGACAACACTTGAAGTTGAAGTTTTGGCAACCTATTCTGCACCTGCAGATTTGTTAAATGCTTTAGTTGGTGATGGATCAAAAACATGGCGAATAAAATCTGAAAGTCCAGGACATTTTGGTCTTGGACCAGTTGGAGGTGTAGTGCCTACGGAATGGTATGGTGCTGGTCCAGGAGAAAAATCGGCAACAGGAATGTATGACGACCGTTATATTTTTAATACAGACGGAACGTTTACTCATATTGTTAACAGTGTAAATGATGATCCTACAGTTAACCCTGAAGGAACTGTGTTTGGACGTGAGCCTTTAATAAATGAATTAGGTCCACATAGCGAAACGCCAAATGGAGCAGATATCGAAAATTATCCATACCAAGACTATTCTGAAAGTTGGGTAATTACAGCACCAGGAGGTGTAGAAACCATTAATCTTACAGGTTTAGGGTTTATGGGGTATTACACCGGAGGTAATCATAGATATGAAATTTTTAGTCGTGATATTCCTAATGAAATGATTATTAGAACTACGGATGGAAACAGCGAGTTTGATTGGTGGTTTATTATTACTTCTCAAGAAGAAGGTAGTTCTAATGAGTTACAGACTATTTATAACGATTTATTTTGGGCTGATGAGTTTGACATTAATGGTGCTCCAAATCCAGCTAATTGGACATACGACTTAGGAACAGGAGATAACGGTTGGGGTAATAATGAGTTGCAGTCTTATACTAGTAATGCTGATAACGTAATTGTTGAAGATGGTATTTTAAAAATCACTGCAAAAGCAGATGGTGCTTCTTATACTTCTGCACGTATTAAATCTGTGGACTTATTTGAGTTTACGTATGGTAGAGTAGAAGTTAGAGCAAAGTTACCTGCAGCGCAAGGGACTTGGCCTGCAATATGGATGTTGGGTGCAAACTTTGAAACAGTTGGGTGGCCAACAAGTGGAGAGATTGATATTATGGAACAAACAGGTCAGGATAAAAACACGACTTTAGGGACGTTACATTATCCAGGAATGTCAGGTGGAAGTGCTAATGGAGGTGCAACGCAAGTAGCAACGTCAACATCAGAATTTCATAATTATAGTGTAGAGTGGACACCAGATGTTATTAAGATAGTTGTAGATGGAGACGTTTTTCACACAGTAATTAATTCAGATGCATTACCATTTAATAGTGATTTCTTTTTTATTCTAAATGTGGCAATGGGAGGAAGTCTTGGAGGAGATGTTGACCCAGCATTTACGGAGGATACAATGGAAATAGATTACGTAAGAGTTTATCAATAAATATGAAATTAAGCAAGTATTATTATTTAGTCTTAGCAGGTCTTCTCATTATTTCATGTAAAAATAATAATGAGAACGACTTAGCTATAAGTGATGACAAAACATCAAGTATTGATGATAAAGTCGCTACGCTATTGTCTAAAATGACCTTAGAAGAAAAAATAGGTCAGATGAATCAGTACAATGGCTTTTGGGATGTTACTGGTCCAGTGCCAGAAAATGGAGACCAAGCTAAAAAGTACGAGCATTTACGTAAAGGATATGTAGGCTCAATGCTTAATGTTAGAGGTGTCAAAGACGTTAGAGCTGTTCAGAAAATAGCGGTTGAAGAAACACGTCTAGGGATTCCTTTAATTATAGGTTTTGATGTTATTCATGGTTATGAAACCTTAAGTCCAATTCCAATTGCAGAAGCTGCAAGTTGGGATTTAAAGGCTATTAAAAAATCGGCAGAGGTTGCAGCAAAAGAAGCTTCGGCAGCAGGTATCAACTGGACATTTGCACCAATGGTAGATATTTCTAGAGATGCCCGTTGGGGACGTGTAATGGAAGGCGCAGGAGAGGACACGTATTTAGGGTCTAAAATTGCGGTGGCAAGAGTTAAAGGATTTCAGAGTGACGATTTGTCAACCCCTTTTTCAATAGCAGCATGTGCTAAGCATTTTGCAGCTTATGGTTTTGCAGAAGCTGGTAGAGATTATAATACTGCAGATGTCGGAACTTCAACATTATACAACATTATTTTTCCGCCATTTAAAGCAGCAAAAGATGCGGGTGTTAGAACATTTATGAATTCGTTTAACGAATTGAATGGTGTGCCTTCAACTGGAGACGAATATTTACAACGTGATGTTTTAAAAGGACAGTGGCAATTTGATGGTTTTGTAGTTTCGGATTGGGGCTCAATTACAGAAATGATTGCTCACGGACATGCCGAAAACGGTAAGCATGCAGCAGAATTAGCTGTAAAGGCAGGTTCTGATATGGATATGGAGTCGTACTTATATGTCGAAGAGTTAGCTGGTTTGGTTAATGACGGTACGGTTAATATTAAAGATATTAATGATGCTACAAGCCGAATTTTACGTGTCAAGTTTGAATTAGGATTATTTGAAGATCCATATAAGTATTTAGATGAAACACGAGAAAAAGAAGTAATAGGAAGTCAAGAAATACATGATGCAGCTTTAGATATGGCTAAAAAATCTATTGTACTTCTTAAAAACGAAAATAATATACTTCCACTTAAAAAAGAGGGACAAAAAATAGCATTAATCGGTGCTTTAGCATCAGATAAAACAAGCCCTTTAGGTAGCTGGCGTATTGCTGCAAAAGATAGCACTGCGGTTTCTGTTTTAGAAGGTCTAAATAAATACTCAGGTAATACAATTACTTATGCTAAAGGTGCGGACGTCTCTATAGGTAAAACGGAATTTGCTTTTGAAGTAAAAATTAACACCTCTGATAAAAGAGACTTTAATGATGCCATCAAAGTTGCTAAAAAAGCAGATGTAGTGGTTATGGTTTTAGGAGAACATGGTTTTCAAAGTGGAGAAGGTAGAAGCCGCACAGATTTAGGATTACCTGGTGTACAGCAACAGCTTTTAGAAGCAGTATATAAAGTTAATAAAAACATTGTTTTAGTATTAAATAATGGTCGTCCGTTAACCGTGACATGGGCAGATAAAAATATACCTGCAATTGTAGAGGCTTGGCAATTAGGAACACAATCTGGTAATGCTATTGCACAAGTTTTATACGGAGATTATAATCCTAGTGGTAAATTACCAATGACATTTCCTAGACACGTTGGACAAGTCCCAATTTATTATAATTATAAAAATACGGGTAGACCAACTTTACCAGGAGAGGATATTGTGTTTTGGTCGCATTATCAAGATGAGAAAAACACACCTTTATACGCTTTTGGTCATGGTTTAAGTTACACGACGTTTAAGTATGATAATTTAAAAATTGAAAACACTTTTTCAGAAAACAAAACAGTAACGGTTTCAGTAGATGTTACTAATACAGGAGAATTGAAAGGAAAGGAAGTTGTTCAATTGTATATCAGAGATTTATTTGCAAGCATCACACGTCCTGTAAAAGAGTTAAAAGGATTTGAGCTAGTCGAATTAGATCCAAACCAAACAAAAACAATAACCTTGTCTTTAACACAAGAAGAACTTGGTTTTTTTAATAATCAAGGTCTTTTTATTGTAGAAGATGGTGATTTTGAAGTCTTTGTAGGTGGAAGTTCTGAGACAGTATTAACGGATAAATTCAAATTATAATGAAGCTTTTAAAACTAATCGTATTACTTGTTTTCTGTTTTTCTTGTAAAGAGAATCAAGATAACAAGAAGTTAAGTAAAGCTAATGATGTATTTAGTTTTACAGATCAGTTTAAAGGCGCGCAGTTAAATGAGTCCTATTGGAATTACGACCTTGGTGATGGTTGCCCTAATTTATGTGGTTGGGGTAACAATGAAAGACAGATTTATACTAAAGAAAATGTATCTGTAAAAGATGGTAACTTAATTATAACAGCGACTAAAGATTCGACTGGATATTATTCAGGAAAAATCACAACTAAAGACAAAATTGAATTTCAATATGGAACAGTAGAAGTTAGAGCAAAGTTGCCTTTAGGTTCAGGTTTATGGCCTGCATTTTGGATGCTAGGGTCTGATATAGATACTAATACTTGGCCTGCTTGTGGTGAGATTGATATTTTAGAATATGTAGGTAAAATGCCTAATCAAATTCATACTACATTACATACACCAGACAGTTATGGAAAGTCTGTAAACACAAAAATTTCAACGATTGAAGATATAGAGGAAGGATTTCATAATTATAAAACCAATTGGACTAAAGATTCGATTTCATTTTATGTAGATGATAATTTAGTTTACACCTTTTCTCCAGACGTTAAAAATGAAAAAACATGGCCTTTTGATAAACCTTTTTATCTAATAATAAACTTGGCAATTGGCGGAAATTTTGGAGGTCCAGAAGTGGATGATTCTATTTTTCCTCAAGACTTTATTATTGACTACGTAAAAGTGTCAGGGTCTAATTAATCTTAACTACAATCACCATGAAAAAAATTACAGTATTAGTATTTTTATTTGCGACAACACTAGGGATATCTCAGGTATTACCTATAGATTACTCAGATCCATCTGACGTCATGAATTGTTTTGATTGTGGTTTTATGCTCACAACAGATGCCGGAAATGATGTCGGCCAAATAGCAGGTGGTGGTTTGTTATACGATACCGCACAACTTAATCTAGCAGAAAATTTAGATCTGTCTGACGATGCTAATAATACTATTACTTTTAGAATTAAACCTATTGCAGAATATGGGACACGTACACATTTATTAAAATTTGAAGGTGGTACAGGCCCAAATACAGAATTATCTTTTACAACTACCGGTACGGATTGGCAAGTGGTAAGTTTAGATTTTCCTGCAGGTTTAGGTAATTACGACTTAATGGTATTTTTTCCTGACTTTAATAACAATGAAGTAGGTACCTACTTAGTAGATGACTTTGCAGGAGGAACAAATATAGCACCAATTCCGGAGTTAGAAATCCCGTCACCAACACCAACAACACCTAATAACGAAGTGTTAAGTATTTTTGGAGATACAGGTGGATTTACTAATGTTTGGACAAATGATTATACGTTTGGAGAAACTACAATAGTTGATACAGATCCATCAGCGGTGATTAATAATACCTTTAAAATGGATTTTTCTATTGCAGGATATGGACAAGGAACAAATCCAGGTGCAGTAACAGATTTATCGGCATATAGTAATTTTCATTTTGATTATTATACGACCAATGCCACTCAGATTAGAATGATTTTGATTGAAGAAGATGGCGCTGTTTTTGAGTATTTTTATGAACTTCCAACAGAAGAAGCATTCGTTTTTAACCAATGGCAAAGTGTTGATATACCATTATCTTTTTTCACAAATCAAGGCTTTAGCTTAGATAAGTTTTTTCAATTTAAAATAGGAACCGAGTCAGATTTAAATACAGGTATCGCTTATTTTGATAACCTATATTTTTCTTTAAACCCAGGGACTAGCTTAAGTGTTGATAGATTTAGTGCTAATACGTTTTCTGTTTTTCCAAATCCTACAACATCAGATTGGAATATTCAATCTATAAAAACGGTAAATACAGTACACGTTTTTGATGTATTAGGAAAAACTGTTTTTACAAAAAAAATAGACGCTTTGCAATTTACAATACCTACAGATAATATGCCTTCAGGATTATATTTTGCAAAAATATATTCTGATGAAGGTAACCAGACCTTAAAATTAATTAAAGATTGATAGCCCTTAGCCTAAACAATAAAAAAGGATGTAATTTCTAATTACATCCTTTTTTTTATACTTTAAAATATTTAATGCTATTCGACCCGACTTAGGTCTTGTAGGTTTTCAATTTTTATCTGTTTTCCTTTAGTGCTAATCAAGCCTTCTTTTTTAAATTGAGATAAAATACGGATGGCGCTTTCAGTAGCAGTACCAACAATACTAGCGTAATCATCTCTAGACAAGTTTAAGGCTAAATAACCGTCTTGGTCTATATCAAACGTTGTTTGTACATAGATTAAGGTTTGTGCTAAGCGCTGTTTTACGGTTTTCTGTGCCATATTAACAAGACTATCTTCAGAAGTCTTTAAATCTTGAGCCATGCGTTTTAAAATATCCATAGAAAAATTGACGTTTTTTTGTAAATCACGAACAATTTCTTGTCTAGGAATAAAGCAAATTTGCATATCATTTATAGCTACAGCTGTCAGGTTTGATATTTCTCCACTAACTAAAGAGCGTTGCCCCATCATACCGCCTTTAATAGCTAGTTTTACAACTTGTTCTTTTCCGTTATCGCTAAGTTTAGTTAATTTACAAACGCCTTCTCTTACACAGTAAATACCATTTAAAGATTCTCCTTCTCTAAAAATGATGTCTCCTTTTTTTATCACGCTACTTGTTTTGCAAGCAGACACACGGACTAACTCCTCCTTGGTAAGGGTCTTTAGACTATTAAATTGCCTTACTATACACTGTTCACATTTACTCATACCTAATTTTGTTGGAAGTATACCAAAAGTATACAATATGTAACATGACAAATATCATAAAATATAAGCCAGTAAAGTGTAACCTTTGTTACAGGTAAAAGAGCAAATTATGGAATTAAAAGTATGTTATCATTGTGGCGATAATTGTACAGATACAACTATCCTTTTAGAGGATAAACCGTTTTGTTGTCAAGGCTGTAAAACGGTGTATGAAATCTTGTCTGAAAGCGATTTAACGTGTTATTACGACTTACAATCGTCTCCTGGAGCTATTCCAAAAGAGATTGAGGGGAAGTACGACTTTTTATCTCAAGATAAAATTATTGAGAAGTTAGTCGAATTTGATGATGGTAAAACACAAATAGTCACACTTTACATTCCACATATCCACTGTAGTTCTTGCATATGGATTCTAGAAAATTTAAATAAGTTAAATCCTGCGGTTACTTTATCTCAAGTTAATTTTGGTAAAAAAACAGTGCGTGTTTCTTATAATACAGCATCGTTTTCGCTTAAGCAGTTGGTATTGTTGTTAAGCTCTGTAGGGTATGAACCTTATATTAGCTTAGACGATTATAAAACGGGGCAAGAAAATGTAAATCGTAGTTTAATTTACAAATTAGGAGTTGCCGGTTTTGCTTTTGGGAATGTGATGTTTTTATCTTTTCCAGAGTATTTTGAGGTCAACGAGTTTTGGTTAGAGCAATACAAGCATGTCTTTAGATGGATTATGTTTGCTTTTTCTTTACCAGTTGTGTTTTATGCTGCTCAAGATTATTTTATATCGGCTTACAAAGCTATTAGAACACGAATTTTAAATATTGATATTCCTATTGCTTTAGGTATTATTGTTTTGTTTGCACGTAGTACAGCAGAAATAGCATTCGATTTGGGCTCAGGATTTTTTGATAGTTTAACAGGGTTGGTTTTCTTTTTATTATTAGGAAAGTTTTTTCAGCAGAAAACCTATTCATTTTTATCTTTTGAACGCGACTACAAGTCGTATTTTCCAATCGCAGTTACAAAAATTTTTAATGGCGAAGAAGTGCCGGTTCAGGTTTATGATATCGAAAAAGGGGACCGTTTATTAATCCGAAACCAAGAACTAATTCCCGTAGATGGTATATTAATTAACGGGAATGCGAAAATAGATTACAGCTTTGTTACTGGCGAGTCTGAAACGGTTACCAAGCAATCTGGTGACAAGTTGTTTGCCGGAGGTAAGCAAACCTCTGGAGTTATTGAGATGGAAGCGATTAAGTCCGTTGAGCAAAGTTATTTAACACAATTATGGAGCAATGATGTGTTTAGCAAAAATAAGGACGATGGCTTTACAACGTTAACCAATGCGATTAGTAAGCGTTTTACAGTGGCTGTTTTAAGTATTGCTTTTATTGCTACAGTATTTTGGTTGTTTAAAGACTCTAGTAAAGCTTTAAATGTATTTACAGCAGTTTTAATTATTGCTTGTCCGTGTGCTATTGCTTTATCCGCACCTTTTACTTTTGGTAATTTATTACGCATTTTAGGAAAGAAAAAATTCTACATAAAAAACGCTTCGATATTAGAGCAATTAGCACATATCGATACTATTATTTTTGATAAAACAGGAACAATTACTTCTAATAAAAAAAGTGATGCACAGTATGAGGGATTACCTTTAAGTGCTTCTGAAGAAGTCTTACTTAAAAACACATTGCGTGGCTCTAATCATCCATTAAGTCGTGGCTTGTATGATATTTTAGAAGAGAATAATATAGTTACACTAGATACATTTGAAGAGCATTTAGGCCAAGGGATTGAAGCGTCTCATGCTTCTGATAACATTAAAATTGGCTCTGCTAAATTTGTAGGATTTCAAAATGAAAATGCAGTATTAAATACAGCAGTACATATTAGTGCTAACAATAACTATAAAGGAAAATACACGTTTTATAACAGTTACCGCAAAGGGTTATCAAAGCTGTTTAATAAGTTGAAAAAGAATTTTGATCTTGTCATTTTATCGGGTGATAATGAAGGGGAACTAGAAAACCTTAAAAAGTTACTACCAGCAAAAACTAAAATGCTATTTAATCAAAAGCCAGATGATAAGTTGGAGTATATTAAATACCATCAAACGGAAGGCGCAAAAGTATTAATGGTAGGGGATGGTTTAAACGATGCTGGTGCTTTGGCACAAAGTAACGTGGGTATTGCTATCTCTGAAAATGTTAATGTGTTTTCTCCAGCTTGTGATGCTATTTTGGATGCGACAAAATTTAATCAATTACACCAATATATAAAGGCGTCTAAAAGTGCTATTAAAATTATAAAATGGAGTTTTGTACTCTCTTTTTTCTACAATGTTATTGGATTGTATTTTGCGGTAACAGGACAATTAGCGCCAGTAATTGCTGCTATTTTAATGCCTTTAAGCTCTATTAGTATTGTTGTTTTTACAACAATAGCCACTAATTTGGTAGGACGAAAATTAAAGTAGTTGTTTGATAAATAGAAGGAAGTCACTAAGACTTCTCGGTGTACTTTTTTTTCTAGTATTACTATCGTTTCGTTTTAAATTACTGCGTTTTGGCAAATATTCCGCGTAAGCGAAAAACAATCTTAAATAAATCTTAATTTTTTTTCAGAAATTAATTCAAACATGATAAATGTCATCTTTTAAAATAGACATCTAAGCTACTTTTGTAGCATAACTTCTAATAGGTATGAGCGTTATATACATTTTACTAACAGTCAGCATTGTTGTCGCAATTGTCTTTTTTATAGCCTTTATATTGGCAATAAGAAACGGACAATTTGATGATAGCTATACGCCTTCAGTAAGGATGCTTTTTGAAGACGAATTGGTTAAAACCACAGAATCACTAACTAAGAATAATAAAAAGACTAATCACAATTAATTATGGAAATGCAGCAATTTTATTACGATAACAAGATCGTTAAAAAGTTTCTTTACGCAACCATGCTCTGGGGAGTTGTTGGTATGCTTGTAGGGTTGCTTTTAGCCTACATGTTTTTATTCCCGAATATGACAGACGGAATTTCATGGCTAAGCTTTGGACGTTTAAGACCTTTACACACCAATGCGGTGATTTTTGCATTTGTTGGTAATGCTATTTTTGCAGGGGTTTATTACTCTACGCAACGTTTACTAAAAGCTAGAATGTACAGCGATTTACTAAGTAATATTAACTTTTGGGGATGGCAATTAATTATTGTTGGTGCCGCCATAACATTACCATTAGGATACTCTACATCTAAAGAATACGCAGAGTTAGAATGGCCTTTTGATATTGCTATTGCTTTAATCTGGGTGGCTTTTGGGATTAACTTGATTGGTACGATGATGAAACGTCGTCAACGTCACTTATACGTTGCTATTTGGTTTTATATTGCCACATTTGTAACTGTCGCTGTATTACATATATTTAATAGTTTAGAGTTGCCGGTTAGTTTAACGGGTATGAAAAGTTACTCAGTTTACGCAGGGGTGCAAGATGCTTTAGTACAATGGTGGTATGGACATAATGCGGTTGCCTTTTTCTTAACAACACCGTTTTTAGGGTTAATGTACTATTTTGTACCTAAAGCAGCCAACAGACCAGTATATTCTTATAGATTATCAATTGTTCACTTTTGGTCTTTAATCTTTATTTATATATGGGCTGGACCACACCATTTATTATACACAGCTTTACCAGAATGGGCTCAGAATTTAGGAGTTGCATTTTCTGTAATGTTATTGATGCCATCTTGGGGAGGTATGATAAACGGACTACTAACACTTCGTGGTGCATGGGATAAAGTTCGTGTTGATCCGGTACTTAAATTTATGGTAGTTGCCATTACAGGTTATGGTATGGCAACATTTGAAGGACCAATGTTATCACTAAAAAACGTAAATGCAATTGCTCACTTTACAGATTGGATTATTGCCCACGTGCACGTAGGTGCTTTAGCTTGGAACGGATTTTTAACCTTTGGTATGATTTACTATTTAGTGCCAAAATTATTTAAAACAAAACTATATTCTTTAGCCTTAGCAAATCTTCATTTTTGGATTGGTACGTTAGGTATTATTATGTATGCTTTACCAATGTATGTTGCTGGATTTACACAAGCTAGTATGTGGAAGCAGTTTAATCCTGATGGAACATTAGTGTACGGTAACTTTTTAGAAACAGTTACTGAGATTATGCCAATGTACTGGATGCGTGCTATTGGAGGGACTTTATACTTAACAGGAATGTTAATCTTAGTGTTTAACGTTATCCAAACCATTAGAAAAGGTAGTGTTGTTGAAGATGAATTAGCAGAAGCTGCAGCATTACAACGTGTGTCTAAAAAACGTGTTTCTGGAGAGGGATGGCACACTTGGTTAGAACGTAAACCTATTAAATTAACTATAGGTGCTACAATAGCTATTTTAATTGGTGGTGTTGTACAAATTGTACCAACAATAATGGTTAAATCTAATATACCTACAATTAGTAGTGTTAAACCTTATTCCCCATTAGAATTGGAAGGTAGAGATATTTACATCCGTGAAGGTTGTGTTGGATGTCACTCTCAAATGGTACGTCCATTTAGAAGTGAAGTAGAGCGTTACGGAGAATATAGTAAAGCAGGAGAGTTTGTTTATGATCATCCATTTTTATGGGGAAGTAAACGTACAGGTCCAGATTTACACCGTATAGGTGGTAAATATTCAGACAACTGGCATTTTAACCACATGTATGATCCACAAAGTACCTCTTCAGGATCTATAATGCCATCTTATAAATGGTTAATAGATAATACGCTAGATAAGACTGATATCGAAGCTAAAATGAAAGTGATGGTAACATTAGGTGTCCCTTATACAGATGAGGATATTGCAAATGCACAAGCCGAAATGTTAGCGCAAGGAACACAGATAGAAAAAAATCTTTACACAGATCCTGATTTTGCAGAAGCTTATGAAGCTAGTAAGAAAAACGGAGGTGCTGATTTTGTAGAAATGCGTAACCGCGAAATAGTAGCAGTTATAGCTTACTTACAACGTTTAGGTACTGATATTAAAGAAGGAAAAGAAGAAACAACCGTACAAAACTAAAACGTCATGTTAAAATTTGTAAAAAATCATTTAGACAGTATTGCAGGTGTAGAGATATACCCAATACTATCATTACTTATATTCTTTGGTTTTTTTGTAGTCCTTTTTTGGTGGGTAATTACCGCCAAAAAAGACTATATCACTCAAGTAAGTAATATTCCATTAGAATTAGACAACGAAAACGAAAACGAAATCGAATGATCAGACCAAACGCTTTATTATTTAATTATAAAATAATAAAAGTCAAAGGTTCTATTTGTCTATTTCAAAACAATAAAAACTAATCAAATGAAAAAATTAATCCCATCATATGTAAGAGTCCCAGCTCTCTTTTTTGCCATCTTTGGATTGGTAGAATATTTTGTAGACTCTGGAGATAAACCCGCTTTTTTAGAGTATCCAATTATCATGTTATTTTTAGTATTAGTATTATTTATACTAATTGCTGTAGAAGGTATTGTTGGATCTATAGAAAACGTATTGTTTCAAAGTTTAGATGAAGCAGGTAAAGCACGTTACCTAGCAAACACCTCTAAAGTACCAGAGTTTAAAAAAGCTAAAGCGCTGTACCATAAATTAAAAGGAGGAGAAACTCCAATAGAAGAGGAGCATGAAATTATCCTTGACCATAACTACGATGGTATAAAAGAGTTGGATAATAATTTACCACCATGGTGGTTGTATTCTTGGTATGCTTCTATGGTTTTTGCTGTAATTTATTTATTTAATTTTCATGTTACAGGGTCATCAGATACACAATACGAAGAATTGGATAACGAGTATGCTCAAGCTAAAATAGAAATTGAAGCGTATAAAAAAACAGCTAAAAATTTAGTAGATGTTAACTCAGTAGTTTTATTAACAGATGCGGCAGATCTTCAAATTGGTAAAAAAGTATTTGATGCTAACTGTGTTGCCTGTCATATGGCAGATGGAGGTGGAGGTATTGGACCAAATTTAACGGATAAATACTGGATTTTAGGAGGAGACATTAAAAGTGTATTTCATACAATCTCTGAAGGAGGTAGATCAGGAAAAGGGATGATCTCTTGGAAAAAAGAAGGTTTAAAACCATTAGAAATGGCTCAAGTTGCAAGTTATGTATTGTCTTTACAAGGTACAACGCCAGCTAAAGGTAAAGATGCTGAAGGCGATTTATGGCAGCCGGAAGGAACAGAAGATACTACAACTCCAGCAGAACAAGAAAACACTGAAGCTTTAGAAATAGGTAAAACTGTTTCTAGTAATAATTAAATTATAAAAATGGAAGCTCCAATTAACGAGGGTTTTAGAGACTCAATATCAACTATAGGCGAAGACGGTAAACGTGCTTGGGTTTTTCCTAAAAAACCCAGTGGTAAGTTTTACGATTATAGGAAGATTGTTAGTTATGTGCTATTAGTCTTTTTATTTGCAGCTCCATTTGTTAAAATTAATGGTAACCAGTTTTTATTATTCAATGTTCTAGAGCGTCGTTTTAATGTTTTTGGATTTCCGTTTTGGCCTCAAGATTTTCACTTATTTGTAATCTCTATGATTATTGGTGTGGTCTTTATTACCATATTTACGGTTGCTTTTGGGCGTATATTTTGTGGATGGATTTGCCCACAAACCATATTTCTAGAAATGGTATTTAGACGTATTGAGTATTGGATAGATGGGGATAGAGGGGCGCAAATGAAGTTAAAACGCACCAAATGGACTCCAGAAAAAATTAGAAAACGTGTATTAAAACACACCATTTTTATAATCATTTCCTTTTTTATTGCTAATGTGTTTTTAGCCTATTTAATTGGTAGTGATAAGTTATTAAATTACGTAACAGAAGGACCCTCTCAGCATTTAAGCACCTTATTTCCGTTATTGATTTTTACAGGTTTATTTTACTTTGTATTTTCATGGTTTAGAGAGCAAGTATGTATTATAGCTTGTCCTTATGGACGTTTACAAGGTGTGCTATTAGATAATCAATCCATTATTGTTGCTTACGATCATAAACGTGGAGAAGGAGAAAATGGACGCAAAAAATTTAGAAAAAACGAAGACAGAGAAGCACTTGGTCATGGTGATTGTATAGATTGTATGCAATGTGTGCATGTTTGTCCAACAGGTATTGATATCAGAAACGGTACACAATTAGAATGTGTTAACTGTACAGCTTGTATAGACGAGTGTGATGATATAATGGAGAAGGTAGGTTACCCTAAAGGGTTAATACGTTATGCTAGTGAGGATAATATAGAAAAGAAAGCGCCTTTTAAATTAACCACGCGTCTTAAAGCCTATATTGTAGTACTAGTTATTTTAACGGGTGTTTTAATAGCGATGTTACAATTGCGTAATGATGTCGAAGCTAGAGTCTTAAGATTACCTGGGCAATTGTTTGAGCATAAGGCAAATAATGTCATTAGTAATGTATTTACATACAAGGTTGTTAATAAAACAACTCAGGAGATTGACAATGTCAATTTCAAACTTAAAAAATATAAAGGGACTGTCAAGTTAGTATCAACAGATAATAGTTTTGTAGTACCAGCACAAGGTTTAGCACAAGGAACATTATTTATAGAGCTTGATCAAAGCCTTTTAAAAGAGGATAAAACCAAATTGACTATAGAGGTGTACAGTCTTGATAAATTAATAGAAACCACAACAGTAAACTTCTTAGGACCTAGAAGCTATAATTAAAAAATAAGACTATGAAATTTAACTGGGGAACAGGTGTTGTAATTGCTTTTATACTATTTATAAGCTTTATCATGTATTTTGTGATATCTATGAATACGGATAAAAGCCTAGATCACGATTTAGTAGATGAAAACTATTACAAGCAAGAATTAGAATTTCAGAACGATATCAATAAAGAAAAAAACGCCAAAACATTAGCGTCTAAAGTGACTTGGAAAAAAACAACCGAAGGTATTGTTATTAGCTTTCCAGCTGATTTCCAAGACAAAAATATTACAGGTAAAGTATTCCTATATAGACCATCTAATAAACAACTAGACTTCGAAACCACAATTTTGTTGTCTAATCACAATTTGCTCATACCTGACAAACGTTTATTAGATGGTCGTTGGAATATTAAAATAGATTGGAGCTATAAAGATACAAACTACATGTTTAAAGAAGAAATACAGTACTAATGTTACTTACAGCACTCATATTTGGCTTATTGGGTAGTTTTCACTGCGTTGGTATGTGTGGACCTATTGCTTTTATGTTGCCTGTAGACAGAAGTAATTCTTTTAAAAAAATAACACAAATAGCGGCTTATCATTTTGGACGTCTATTAGCCTATAGTATTATCGGATTAATTTTTGGTTTAATAGGTAAAAGCCTTTATATTTTTGGATTACAACAAAAGTTATCTATTGTAATAGGTGTTTTAATGATTGTTGTTATCCTTTTTCCTTATAAAAAATTGGGTCAAAATTTTATAGTAAAGCCCATTTACAAGGCAATAGGTTTTGTAAAAAAACAAATGGGTCAAGCCTTAAAAAATAAGACTGCAGACACCTTTTTAACCATTGGCTTTTTAAACGGATTTTTACCTTGTGGATTGGTTTATATGGCTGTTTTTGGAGCTATTGCAACAGGTACAGCATGGCAAGGCAGTTTATATATGGCCTTTTTTGGTTTAGGTACAATACCGTTAATGACCACAGCAATATATTTAGGTAAATTTTTAAATGCACAAGTAAAACAACGTATTCAAAAGGCTATTCCTGTATTTATCGTTATTATTGGTGCCTTATTTATTTTACGTGGCTTAGGTTTAGGTATTCCTTATATATCGCCAAGTCCCGTGGTGGAGATGGTAAATAGTGCCATAGATTGTCATTAAAAGAAAATATTTTTTTCGCTTTCGCGGAAATAATGCCAGGCACATTTAATGCTAGTAAATAGCTGCTAGTCTTATAAATAAACGTAAATTATCAAACCTTATTTACTCAAAAAACGTCTTTAAAATGAAAAACATCCTTTTACTTACAGATTTTTCTCAAAGCTCTAAAAATGCCATGCATTATGCAGCTATGCTTTTTGAAAATAAAGCTATTAATTTCCATTTAGTATATGTACACAAAGCGTCTGCTTTTACATCTGCAGATTTAATGACAACTGGAAATGCTAATTTGTATGCCTCTATAGTTAAAACACCAAAAGAAGATCTAGAAGATTTAGCACAAGACTTACAAACGGAATGTAACAACCCAAAACACACGTATAACGTACATATAGATTACGATGTGTTTACAGATGCTATTAACCAGTTTGTGGTTTTAAATGGTATCCAATTAATTATTATGGGTACAAACGGAGTAACTGGTGCTGATGAGGTTGTTTTTGGAAGTCACACACTAAATGTAATTAGAAAAGTAAGTTGTCCAACATTAATAATACCAAATGGTTTTAAGTTTGTTAAACCAAAATCGATTTTACTTCCATTAGACGAAAAGGATCAACTTAATCAACAAAGATTGAATCAGATTTTTAATATTGTAAGCAAAGAAGCGTCTCGTTTTCATGTTTTAAGAATAACAGAAACAGCAGAAGACCATACTACAGATATAAACACTTTAAAAAGCCTTTTAAAGTCTGGTAATTATAAATATCATCACGTTATAAATGTACCAATGGATAAAGTTGTAGATACGTATATGCAAACAAATACAATAGATTTAGAAGTCTTTATTATACAAAAAACTAGCTTTTTAGAACGTTTGTTTATGGGGTCACCAATAACAAAACATAGTAAAATAGCTAGTGTTCCATTATATATATTACATGATTAATGCGTTACCACTAATCATGTAATATATATTAGTTTTTTTGTGGAATTATTTTATCTTCTTCTAAAACTAAAATTAAAAGTTTTGAGTAATCATTTACCGTTTTATTAATATTTTTTGGATCCACAATATCTATATATCCTTTCCATATTAACGTGCGGTCTTTAGTAGGGCATAAGCAGTATACAGCGGTTTCTGCGTTATAGACTTGATACTCATTATATGCATCTGGATTAAAATGTTGGTCTTGATACATTAAATAATCATCGTTAAAACGATTATGACTTTTAGAACTATTGGAATAGTCTTTTTTAAACTGGATTTTATTTTTAATTCCAACCACTTTGGTAAACACAACAGCATCATAACCTTCTTTTAATAGCTGGTTTTCTAAAGCTTTTATTTCTGTGTCGGTTCTTTTTTTAGCAAGAAATTCTGCATCAAATTTATCAAGACTAATTGTAGCTTCAATTCCTCGTGACGTTAATTGGTTTTGTAATTTTTTTTCGAATTTTTCTCTAGCTTCAGGATCGTCAGTCAACCCAACAATAAACACTTTTTCTAGTGTGTAATTATCTGCTTCGGGACTAATCCAACGGTCTTTTAATTGTGTACTTCCGCAACTGTAAAGCGAACAGACAAGTAATATTAGTAAGAGTTGTTTCATGGTTTAGTTTAATAAATGGTCTTGTTTATCTCTTTTCATTAAGGTTTTTACCAAATTGAAAATTTCAGATTTCACAGCTTTATAATCATAAAAAAACGAACTTACTTGCTTAATAAAGGCTAGATGATCAGCTTTATATTGTTCTTCTTTATCTAATTCATTTTTACCGTCAACCATTAGCTCAAGATCATTTTCATGTGCTACTAAAGCAGTAATTAATTTTTGACTGCCTCTCTTTGTTCTCAATAAAGCAGTGGCTGCATCTTGCGCTCTAGCTAATACGTGGTCATCTATAATTAGTTGTGTATAATCTGTAATTAATTCTTCTAAAAACACTTGTTCATCTTTAATAAAATTTAAATCAGATAACCAGGTTTTAGACATTTCATGCATGCGGTCTGCACCATACCATTCTACCATTTTGTTTTTGTTTTGTGTTTTCATTTTTATGATTTGTTTATTAAAAAAAAACAGGAAGTAAAGTAGGCCATACTTCCTGTTTAAAGATTACATCATCTTTTATTACCTATTAACAAGACTGTTTTTGAGGCGTCGTGTTAATGATTAATAGCGTGTGGTAATTTTAAAATATTAGATTTTGTAATCTAAATATTATATGGTTTTTACTATAAATTAAAGATAGAATTATTACAAGTTAATTAGTATGATAAATATCATGTTGTACATTATCTATAACTCTATTTCTATAGTTTCAAATAAATTTGGGATACAAGTATACCAGTTAAAGGTATCTTTAATTTTAACTCTTAAAGCATTTTGGGCAGTAGGTTCGCCATGTATTAGATAAACTGTTTTTGGCGTGTTTTTAATAGCACTTAACCAATGTAGTAACCCATTCTGATCTGCATGAGCAGAGAGACTATCTATAGTTAATACAGCTGCTTTTACTGGATAGTATTTACCATAAAATTTAATTTCGTGAGCGCCTTCTTTTAATAGTCTGCCTCTTGTGCCTTCTGCTTGATAGCCGACCAATAAAATAGTTGTAGAGGCATCATCTATTAATTGTTGCAAGTATGTTAAAACGCGACCACCGGTAACCATTCCGCTACCTGCAATTATAATTTTACTTCTTGGATCATCAATGGTTTTCCAAGTATCTGCATAACTTTTAATAATATTTATGTGCTTACACATAGCATTGTAATCGGTTTCAGATAGCTTATGCCATTTAGGAAAACGTTTAAAAATCTCTAACACATTATTACCCATTGGACTATCAACAAAAATGGGGATGTTTGGTATTTTGTTTTTTTGATAAAGTTTAAATAAGATAAACATTAGCATTTGTAAACGCTCTACCGCAAAACTTGGTATAATTAAATTGCCTCTAGTGTTTATGGTCTCTTTAATAATTTGAGTTAGTTTATTTTCAATGTCTTCGATAGGGTGTAGTTTGTTGCCATAAGTACTTTCTAGAAACAAATAGTCCGCTTGATCAGGTCGTTTTGGGTCGTTTAATAAATAATCATTAACCCTACCAATATCTCCAGAAAACACAAATCGTTTTCCTTCTATATCAAGTTCAATAAACGTAGACCCTATTATATGACCATTATATTTAAATCGATAAGAGATGTGATTATTTATAGCAATCCATTTGTCTTCGACTTGTACTTCAAATTTTGATACGGTTTGATCTACTTCCTTAGCAGTATAAAAAGGTAAAGCTGGTTGATGCTTAGTATATTTTTCTTTGTTTGCTTTTTTTGCTTCTTCTTCCTGTATTTTAGCACTGTCTTTAAGTATAATTTCGGCAATAGCTAGAGTAGGCGCTGTACCAATTATTTTACCATTAAAACCCTGTTTTATTAACCTTGGTAAATAGCCAACATGATCTAAATGCCCATGAGTTAGTAATATTGTTTCAATTTTTGAAACAGCAATGGGTAAAGGGTTCCAATTTAGTTGTCTTAAATCTTTTAGACCTTGAAATAAACCACAATCAATTAATATAGAAGTATTAAAAGCTTCAATAAGATATTTAGATCCTGTTACTGTTTTTGCGCCTCCTAAAAATGTAATTTTTACTTTAGTTTTCATAATTTATGATTTTAGGTTACACAGTAGTTTAATTTCGTTTAAAATTCTTTTTTTTCTAATATTTGATATTCCTAAGTGATCTAAATAAAAAGCATCATTTATTAAATCTTTGCATAAGACAACCTCTCTGTTTAATAAAAACTGTTTTTCTCTTTTTGTTAATAAAGTAGAAGTGGTTATTGGGTATAATTTTAGTTTATCAATACGGTCTTTTAATCCATTATGTAAAGGGTAATCCCAGCTTAATAAATACAGCCCAATGCAGTTTCCGTAGGTTTGAGCATCCTTAGTAAATCTAGTATTAGTAACAACCCAACCTTCGGTAATTTTAGTTTTTAATCCTAATTGATTATTCCATTTAGATTGAATGTCTTTATATCTAGAATGAATGTACAATGGGATTTTAACGTTGCAATTTAAACCAGCTTCACCATGAAATTTACATTCTATAACAATAGTTGCTTTTTCTTTTGTGGCTAGTATATCTACTTCATGATTTACACATTTCCCATTAATTATCTGTCCAACTTTTACATCATAACCAGACGCTTTTATGATAGAAGCTATATAACGCTCAAACGGAAAACCTGTTGGACCTAATTCGTAAATTGCTTTTTTTAATTTGTATTTGGAGGCGATATGACTTTTTTTAGATTTTAGTAATGCATACGCTTTATTGTAAATTTCTTTTGTAGAAATGCCTTGATATAATTGGTCCTTAACATTATTAACAATACTATCTGTTAACATACTATCTGCTCCAGAATTTATTAAAGATTTTCTTAATTTTTTAATTGAAAATTTAACAGGCTTTCCTGATGCTTTTTTTATATAAATATCTTGATTATTCATGTGTTACTATTTATTATCAGGTAGTATTAGAAAAGGAATGCTAGGCTTAAACCCTATTGTTTTTATAATAGGTTGGTTTAAATAACGCGCTATAAGACTATGTTTGTAGTTAACCATGATTAATAAATCAATGTTTAAATCGTTAATAAAAGTTGAGATTATTGTAGCTTTTTTATCGTAATTAGGAACGGAATGGTAATGTGTTTCAAAGCGCTTTAAACCACTTTTTAATACCGCCAAATTATATTTTTGAATCTCAGTTAAAGCTTTATTTGTCTGGATATTTATTACTCTTAAAACAGCATTGTTATTTGCAGTAAATTCGGAAATTGTATTAATTATTTTTTCAAAAAAGAATCGGTTTAAATCAGTTGAAAACACAATTTGATCTATTGGTTTATAATTGTATTGATCAGGAATAATTAAAATAGGACATGTTTTAATGTGGTCTACTAAATGCACTGTGTTACTTCCAAAAAATAAGGCTTTATTATTAGTCGCTCCTTTAGTACCCATAATTATTAAATCAATTTTTGTATCTAATATAAATTGATCTACAGCACTATTTAATTCCATAAATTTAATAACCGTTTTAAAAGTATGATTAGGGTTTTTGTAGGCGTTTAAAACCTGTTGTTTTAATTCAAGTAACTGTTGATTACTTTGTTGCCTTATACTTTTTATATAAACATCGGACAAGGTTGCTAAAGAGGATGGATTTAGTGGTTTTGCGTGTAGTAAATAAAAAGTACAGATATCATCTCTATAATATTTTATAGCATATACAATTGCGCTCCACGCATTATCCGAATAATCTGAAGGTAGAAGTATATGTTTCATAACGTTAGGGTTTTTGTATACTTAAAGCTATGATTAAAAAACAACTATAAAAATGATATATATTAGTTTTAAAAAGAAAACCCCTATAAAAATGATAACTCATCTTTATAGGGGTTTAATCCTTATTAGTGTGTTGTATTATTTGATTTTAAAAGTCACTACAGGTAAAGATGAGTGGTTTGCAATATCCTCAGAGATACTTCCTGCCAAAAAGTGAGTAAAACCTTTACGACCGTGTGTTGCGACAGCTATTGCATTTGCACCTGATACATTAGCATGATTTAATATACCTTTTTCTACGGTGTAGTCAGAGATGTATTTTACTTCTGATAATTTATCTAAATTACCATCCGCTTTTTGTAAAAAGTTAACAACAATTTGCTCCATTTCTGAAGTGCTGTTAAAATTATCTCCTGGGGTATTTACATAGATAAGATGTAAATTAGCACCAAGTTTATCAAATAATTTTGTTGCGTTTATATAAGGTGTTACTGTGCTTTCTGAAAAGTCAGAAGCAAATACCACATTCTCAAAACTTAGGTTTGTTGGTTTGTTTTTAATAACCAATACTGGCACATCAGAATGGCGTACTACTTTTTCTGTATTAGAACCAATAAAGATTTCTTTTAATCCGCTACTTCCATGAGACCCCATTACAATTAGGTCCGCATTATGCTCCTTAGCAACCTCATTAACTTCAGTAAATACTTTAAAATGTTTAACAATAGGGGTTACTTTTACGTCTTTTAAAAAATCTTGTTGTAAAAAATCTGTAAATCGTTGTTCCGCTAATTTTAAGAAAAATACAGTTTCGGCTTGTAAATCAGCTTCTCCTTTTGTTAATATCGTTTCTGATATTTCTAACATGTGTAATGCTAATATTTCAGCATCATATTTTTTTGCTAATATAGCAGCTGATTCTAAAGCATAATTTGAATGATCTGAAAAGTCTACTGGTACAATTATTTTTTTCATGTTTAGTGGTTTATTAGTATTAAGATTTACTAAAATTAATAAATCTTTAAATCAGTTTTTAGTTTTTATGTATTAATTAACACCCTTAAATGGTCATTGAAAACAGTTGTGTTTCAGGTTTATTACGTTGTAAAAGTAAATCGAAAGCCATACAAATGTTTCTAACAAAAGGTTTCCCTTTTTCGGTAATAAAAATTTGGTTCAACTCTATATTTAATAACCCATCATCTTCCATTTCTTTCAATTTGGATAAGACCTCTGGGATTTCTTCAAAATATAAATCAGAATCGATCCAACTCGTTTTAAAATGACACATTAAGTTTAAAATATGTTGTCTAATTATAAGGTCTTCGTTAGTTAAAATATGTCCTCTAAATACAGGTATGATTTGCGATTCTATTAAATGGTAATATTCTTCTATTCCTTTGACATTTTGAGCAAAAGCATACCAACTATCACTTATTGAGGACACGCCTAAACCAATCATTACTTTTGTTTTGGAAGCGGTATATCCCATAAAATTACGGTGCATAGTCTCTGATACACTAGCAGTATAAAGACTGTCCGTTTTTAATGCAAAGTGATCCATTCCAATATCATAATAACCAGCATCTGCTAGTAATTTTTTACCCAATTGGTATTGATTTTGTTTAATGCTTGGTGTTGGTAAGTCACTGTCTTTATAACCACGTTGTCCATTTCCTTTTATCCATGGGACATGTGCATAGCTGTAAAAGGCAATGCGATCTGGTAGTAATTCTTTTGTTTTATTTATAGTCTCAGCAACATGTGCTTCGGTTTGAAAAGGTAGTCCAAAAATAATATCATGACTAACAGATGTGTAACCAATAGCTCTTGCTTGTTCTGTTACTTTTTTGACGTTTTCAAAAGGTTGTATTCTGTGTATAGCTTTTTGTACAATAGGGTTGTAGTCTTGTACTCCAAAACTAACACGCTTAAATCCCAAGTCAAATAAGGTCTGTAAATGCGTTTCTGTCGTATTGTTTGGGTGACCTTCAAAACTAAATTCGTAATTATCCGCTAATTTTGCTTTGCGTGTAATGCCATCAATTAATATTTTTAGATTTTTAGAATCAAAAAAAGTAGGTGTTCCACCGCCTAAGTGTAACTCTTTTATATTAGGTTTTTCGCCTAATAAATTACAGTATAAATCCCATTCTTTTAAAACCGCACTTATGTAAGGCGATTCAACTTCGTGGCGTTTTGTAATGCGTTTGTTGCACCCACAAAAAGTGCATAAACTTTCGCAAAAAGGTAAGTGAATATAAAGACTGATACCTTCTGTAGTATTACTTTCTTCAAATGCTTTTTTTAGATTTTCTTTCCATTGTTTTAAAGAAAATTTATCAACATTCCAATACGGTACAGTCGGGTAACTAGTATATCTAGGTCCGGCAACATTATATTTATTTACTAATGAAAAACACATAACTTTTTTGTTTATACGTCAAAGTTAGTGTCTTATTAGAAGTTAAAATATGACTAATATCATAAGTTAAAATTTAAGATAATAAGGCGGTAATTGTTTTGAAAGGAATATCATTAAACGTATTAACCACATGATCGGCTAAAGTGTAATCTTGGTTTTTAGAATGGAAACTATCAAAACCAATACAATAACTACCAGCAGATTTAGCTGCTTTAATACCGTTAGTCGAGTCTTCAATAACTATGCAATGGGCTTGTGGATGTCCTGCTAATCCTGCTGCTTTTTCAAAAATTTCAGGATGTGGTTTTGATGCTTTTAAATCTGCACCACTAATTTTAGCTACAAAATATTGATCTAAATCAAAACGGGTAAAGACATTGTTTATAGTTTGCATGGATGCAGAAGAGGCTAGGACAAGCGTTAAACCATTTTTATGGTAATCTTGGATAATATCAAGCACACCATCTATTAACTTTAAACTAGGGTCGCTATGGAACAATCCTGTAAAAATCTTACGTTTACATTGGACCAACTCTTCTGGGTTATTGTCTAAACCAAAAACCTCGCATAGTCTTTTACAAACATTGATAGTAGATTGCCCTGTGGTAGATTCATACAACGCACTGGAAACATTTATGTTAAAGTGGTCAAACATTAAAAAATAGGCTTTTTTGTGTAACGGTTCTGTGTCAACAATTACACCATCCATATCAAATAAAACAGCTTTTAGCATTGGTCTAGTTTTTAGGCGAAGATACTTATTATGAGCTTTTTTACCATACATATATTTTTTTCTCTGTAAGAATTAGAATATTTTGCATAACCAATAGATTAATATGATTTACACTATTATTTTTATAGCACTAGTTATACTTGTTATTTACGCGTTTTATGTCATGCGCCCAAAGAAGATTGAAATGTTCCCAAAGCATTGGCATGATCTTTTGGTAAAAAACGTTTTGTTTTATAAAAACCTTTCTGCAGCGGATCAAGTCATTTTTAGGAAGCGTATGTTGTTATTTTTAGGCGAAATAAATATTGATGGTGTTAATACAACAATCGAAGACTTAGATAAAATACTAATTGCTTCAAGTGCTATTATTCCTGTATTTGGTTTTTCAAATTGGAGTTATAATAACTTATCAGGTATTATTGTTTATCCTGATACGTTTAATGCTGATTTACAATTTTCTGATAAAGATGAAAACAAAAAAATATTAGGAATGGTTGGAACGGGGAGATTTGAAAAACAAATGATTTTATCAAAAAAGGCCATACGTTTAGCATTTAGTAATAAAACTGATAAGCATAATACGCCAGTGCACGAGTTTGTACATTTATTGGACAAAATGGATGGCGAAACGGATGGTATGCCTGAATTTTTTTTAGGAAAAGAATATATTGGCCCATGGTTAGAGCTAATGCACAAAGAAATGGAGCGTATTAATAATGATGCCTCTGATATAAGAAAATATGGCGGTACCAGTCAAGCTGAATTTTTTGCGGTTGCATCAGAGTACTTTTTTGAAAGACCTAAACTTTTTAAGCAAAAACATCCTGAATTATTTAAAATGCTTTCGCTTTGTTTTCAGCAACCTAAGCAGGGATCGTAAAATAAAAAGTGGTTCCTTTTCCTACTTCAGAGTCTAACCATATTCTACCACTATGGGCTTCGACTATTTTTTTACAATGGGCTAATCCAATTCCTGTACCTTCATACTCGTCTCTAGAATGTAAACGTTGAAAGATAGAGAAAATACGGTCTTTATGTTTTGCTGGTATTCCTATTCCATTATCTGTGATAGAAAACACCCAATAGTCAACGCTCTCTACATTAGATTGCAGATTACAATCAATTGAAATAATAGGTTTTACTCCTTTTTTTGTAAACTTAATACCGTTACTTATCAGGTTCTGAAACAATAATCTAAGTTCTAATTCTGCCCCTTTAATTGTAGGTAGGTCAGTGGTAATAATTGTAGACTCTGTTCTATCAATAACGTTTTTTAAATCGTCTTTTAAAATAGAAATCACACTATTACAATTTATGTTTGTTGTGTTTTTACTTTTTCCAAGTCTAGAATACTGGAGAATGGCATCAATAAGTTTTTGCATTCTTGCGCTAGATTGACTAATAAAATTAAGACTCATTTTACCGTTATCGTCTAGTTTGTCTTCATATTCTTCGACTAATAAATCTATTAATCCAGTAATTGTAATTAAAGGTTCTTTTAAATCATGACTTGCAATGTATGCAAACTGCTCAAGCTCGTCATTTTTTATCTCTAACTCAAGACTCTGTTTTTGGATAGCAGCATTTTTGTCTTTTAATTTTTTGTTTAATTTTTTCTTACTTAGGTAACTTCTATAAATAAGTATCCCGCCCAATACCGCTAAACTGATTAAGGTTATTAGTAAGATGTTTATGGTTTTTTGAGTGTTAAGCTGAGATTCTTTTTGTTTTAAAATAAACTCTTTAGTTTCAATTTCAGCAATTTGGTTCTGTATAAAATTATGTTGCTTTTGTATTTCTAGATTACGGCTAATAATGTTTTGATCTTGACTTTTAATAAATTCAATTTGACGCTTAATATTGTCTTCTAAATCTTGTTCTATTTTAACTTTATCTTCAAATCGCTGTTTATGTAATTCGCTTTGATTGGATAGTGTTTCAATCCATTTATCTTGTGTAACTACTGTGTTTAATATGGTGTCTATTTTACTTTCTTGCGTATTGATTTGTTGTTTCTGTGATAATATTTCAGCATCTTTTGTAACAAGGTTTTCTTGTTGTTCTGCTTCTATTTTTTTTGAAGCTTCAAGATCAGCTTCACTATTTTGGTATAAATCTTTCCATTTTTGAGAGGAGCTAATAGCGTATTGTTGTAACGAGTTTGCTATTTTAAAACCTTCCTTATCAATAGTCTTGTTATTAATTTCATATTCAAAAGAATCTCCAACATTTACCATATTAATCATGGTTGTGTGGTAATTATAATCTTCTGTAACTAGTAATATATTTTGACCTGAAATTTTATTTAAGATGTAGTTGATGTCAAAATTGAAGGATTTATTGACGTACAGTAATTGTACGTCTTTGACATCTTTAACGCTATTAAAATTAACGACCGTAACTGGTTTGTTGTTTATGTTACGTTTTTGTGCTAAAGATTTAAAGTCTATTATAGCACGGTCCGGACCTAGTACACCTATTTTAAATTGTGTAGCATCTACTTGATTTGGCCAACCTACTTGTTGTGCAAAATTGTATACAAAAATAGCCCGTTGTAATCTTTTTACTTGCTGATTTGTTGTTTGAGCATGAATTGATAAACCATAAAAACACAGTAAAACACAAACCATTAGTGATTTGTGTTTTAGATTATAGAGTGTTGTTTTTAGGTTTGACTTCATTATAGTTTTAAAAAGGCTCTCATGTAAAAGTTAGAACCATTAACTCCAAATTGTTGCACACGTCTACTGTAAACAAAATTACCATTATCAATATTGGCAGAGTGTGTGTGTTTATCTGGATAGACGTTAAAGATGTTATTACCACCTAAGGTCAGCTCAATACTACTATTAAATTTGTAAGAAACAGCTAAATCTGTAAGTAATTTAGGTGTAAATTTTTGATCTCTAGATTCTACTTCTCCAGATAATTCATTTAAAACCCAATTGTCACGATTACCATCTTCTGGATGTATAAAGCTGACGTCACCAAAATAGGTGTTTCCTAAAGATACTTTATAACTGTCAAACTCATAAGACAACAGGTTGTTTATCTTATAGTTTGGTTGTCCAGATTCTACTCTTGCAATTTCTTCTCTATTAAATAAGACATCTTCCTGACCAACTAAAGATTCTGATACTTTAATATCACCGATGACCTTTGTCTTATTAAAGTTTGCTGCTAAAGAGGCATTTACTTTTCCTGATCCAATAATTGTTTTGTATTGTATAGCGGCATCTAAACCAGTGGTTCTAGAATCTATGGCGTTTGTAAAAAACTGAGCAGCTCCTACATTAAAGGGTTCTAAGATACTTTCATAACCTTCATCAAAACGACCAGATAATACAATACGATCTTTAATTTTGATATAGTAATAATCTAAAGTGAAAGAAAAATTATCTTTTAATTTACCGTTAATTCCTAAGCTATAATGTCTAGATAATTCAGGCTTTAAGTTTTCAATTTTAAAAGCTTCTTGCGCTACAGCACTTTCGTTATTAAACGTACCTACTTGAATAATTTCACCATTAATAAATTGTGAGCTTATATTCTGAAAATAAACTTGGTGTAGGGAAGGAGCTCTAAATCCTGTAGAAATACCACTTCTAATACCTAAGGCGTCATTAACTCTATATAGACCGGAAACTTTCCAAATTAACTGTCCACCAAAATCGTTGTAAGACTCAAATCTAGCAGCAGTTTTGATTAATAGTTTTTCAGTAATGTTAGTTTCAATATCAATATATCCGGCACTATTTGTTCTAAATCGACTTAACTCATTCTCTGGCTGAAAACCAGGAAATACTTGTGCTCCTGGAATACGCGGTTGTTCGTCGCCAAAGGCATCTATATACGTACTGCCTCCATCAATAAAAGACGCTTCTTCTCCAGCTATAATTTGATAGTTTTCAACTCTTAATTCTGCTCCAAAAGCAATGTTTACACCATGTAACCAATCATAAGTTCTAGACAGGTCTAAATTGGATGTGCTTTGTTTGTAAGCAAATCCTCCTGAATAAAATGTTTTTGGAGAAGCAATACCTAATGAGGCATTAATAGAATTATTTACCGTGTAGTCTAAAGCATTTTTTCCAATAGAATGACTAAAATCTATATCCCAATTATTTTTGACACCTCTAATTCCGGCTGTTACCGCATCATCTTGTATGTCGGTTAAAATTTGTGGAGAAAACCCATTAGGAAACAACTCTAAGACCACACGGTCTTCATCCTTTGGTAATCTATAAAATCCTTTAGCTTGACCTTCTCTGTAGTTTCTGCTACCGTTAAAATAAAAGGTTGTAATTTCAGAAATAGGAATTTCACCATTAAAAGTAATGGCTAAGTTTTGTGTTTTGGCACTTCCAATTTCCATTATTTTTTGATCATCGTATCCTGTATTGTTAAAAAAGTTGTGCTCACTAACCAATTGTGCGTCTTCAATAGGTGTATCAGAATAAACAGGTCCAGTATAATTACCCGCTCTGTTAGTAGATTCTCTACTGCGGTATTCTCCAGTAATATTTATAAACCCTTCTGTACCAATTTCAAATCCAAAATTAGCGCCAAAATAACTTGTTTGTCCGTCTCCTTCTTTATTAACACCAACGCGTCCAACGATATCAATAACTTCAACTTGTTGTTTTAAAATAATATTTACAACACCGGCAATAGCATCAGATCCATATTGCGAGGTTGCACCATCACGCAAAATTTCTATGCGCTCTACAGAGGCAACAGGAATAGCATTAAAATCTGTTCCAACAGTTCCTCTTCCAACAGTTCCGTTAACATTTAATAACGCACTATTATGGCGACGTTTTCCGTTTACTAAAACCAATACTTGATCAGGTCCTAAACCTCTTAATGTGGCAGGATCTATATGATCTGTACCATCAGAAATAGTTTGATTAGTAGAGTGGAAGGACGGCACTAGATAATGTAAGATATGACTTAGCTCTATTTGTGTTGCATTTGTAAGTTCTTGCGGAGAAATAATGTCTACAGGAGCAGTGGTTCTTAAAGAAGATATTGGTTGTGCTCTAGACCCTAAAGATACTGGTTGGTCTATGGAAAAACCGGTTTCTAATTTAAAATCTAAGATCGCTGTTTCTCCAACTTTAACTGTAATACTTTTTGATATAGAATTGTACATTACAAAACCTGCTGTAATAACATAATCACCTTCTTCTAATTGCAACGTATAAGTCCCGTTTACATCGGTAGAGGTATTTAAATTAGTACCTTCAATACTCAGTTTAGCACCCGGAAGTGTTCCAAATTGATCAGAAACATTACCAGTAATAGTCGCTCTTTCTTGGCTATAAGCATTTAGTTGTAGACAAAATAAAATGATACAAGTTATGTATGGTTTTATGGAAAAAGACATGTTATTTAGTTGTTATGCACTTTTTAAACCGTTAAAATAAATTAACAGTAATGCGTTATTCTGTGTTTAATGACAACACAACAGAATAGATATTATACAGTTTTTTGTTTGTAATGGCTTTCAATTAAGTTTGTTAATAAACTAGCAGATAAAGGCTTGTTTATAAAGTCCTCAAGTAAATCTATAGTTTTAAAACGCTTATAATCGTCAGGATTATTAGAAGTCGTTAATAAAATTATCTTTATTGATGATGTAAAATCTGTGTCTAGCTTATTATATTCTTCAATAAATTCCCAGCCATTCATGGCAGGCATATTTATATCTAAAAAAATAAGATTAGGTTTAATGGCTAAGCCTTTACTAGCATCTTCAAGATATTTTAAAGCTTTTAAGGCACTGTTAACAGATATAACTTGATTAAAATCATCATGTTTGTTAACTATTTTTTCGTTATAAAAATTAATAACTTTGTCGTCATCAATTAAGAGGGTAAAGTCTACGGGAAAATTAATTTGCATATTACAATATTAAATATATTTATCAAATGTCAGAGATAAATTAGATTCATTTTTTTTTATTCGCTGAATGGCTTAAAAGCAACGACTACTAGCAGGTTCCGAATAGATGGACACCAAGTATGTATTGCGCAAATTTGTTTAACTTTACCTTATAAAAAAACAAAAGATGTTAGAAGAGTTACAACAAAATTACGGGTATTTATTTGAGGATGAATTGATTCAAGAAATTAATAATGTTGGGACTTATAAAGATATTCCTGAGGGTTTTAAATTAATCGAAATTGGTGACTACATAAAGTCAATGCCACTTTTAGTAAGTGGCGCTATTAAAATTTTGAGGGAAGATGAAGATGGTGACGAATTGATACTATACTTTATAGAGCAAGGAGATACTTGTGCCATGACATTGTCTTGTTGTTTAGGTAATTCTAAAAGTGAAATTAGGGCTGTTGCCGAAACCGATACTAAATTAATCATGGTGCCCATTGTAAAAATGGAAGAGTGGTTAGGTAAGTATAAATCTTGGCAAAAATTTGTGTTACAAAGCTATCATAATCGAATGTCAGAATTGTTAGAAGCTATTGATACCATTGCTTTTTTAAAGATGGATCAGCGTTTGTTTAAATACTTAAAAGACAAGGCGATGGTTAATCATAATGAAGTTATACATGTCACGCATCAAGAAATTGCAAGAGATTTACACACCTCTAGAGTCGTGATTTCTAGATTATTAAAAACCTTAGAAATTGATGGTAAAATAAAACTTCATCGAAATAATATTACAGTAATTGATTTATAAGCGTAACAACTGTTACATATAATTACTATTTAAAACAGTAGTTTTGTTTTCGATAATTTAACCTATGGATTTTACACAAATTTTTACTTACGTTGCGGCATTTTTAATTGGAGCTATTTTAGGCTTAATTGGTGGTGGTGGTTCCATTTTAACAGTACCATTATTGGTTTATTTTTTAGGGTTTAATCCAATAATTGCAACAGCGTATTCTTTATTTGTGGTAGGGTCTTCATCTCTTGTAGGTGTGGTTCAAAAATACCGTAAAGGATTAGTAGATTTTAAGACAGGTTTAGCCTTTTCGTTTCCATCATTTATTGCTGTTTTTATTTCTAGAAGATATTTGGTGCCAGCAATACCAGATGTGCTTTTTACAATAGGAGATTTTGCATTAACTAAAGGTATGGCAATCATGATATTTTTTGCTATTATCATGTTTTTGGCAGCTTTTTCAATGATTAAAACAAAACAAAAAGATTCTATTTCTAACGGGTCTCAACCCTATTACAAAACGTTTGTTCAAGGCATAATAATTGGTGTTATAACAGGGTTAATTGGTGCTGGAGGTGGTTTTTTATATGTTCCTGCACTGGTGCTTTGGGCTGGTTTAGATATGAAAAAAGCAGTCGGAACATCTTTAGTTATTGTAGCAATTAACTCACTAATAGGGTTTTCTGGAGATGCTCAAACTTTAGATATTGATTGGTTTTTTCTGTTAACTTTTTCTTTATTAACAATTGTTGGGATATTGGTAGGTGGTTATTTTTCTAAATTTGTTTCAGGAAAAAAACTAAAAAAGAGCTTTGGTTACTTTGTATTAGTAATGTCAATTTATATAATTTTTAAGGAGTTGGTTTTTTAATTATGTAACTTATGTTGCTATAAAAATTTAAAAACATTAGTAAATTTGAAGAATTAAATAAGATGTTTAGCCTTAAGGCGAACTTCTTTTAGTAGAATAAAATAGAATTCAAAATGAACCGAGCTATTAAAGCGAACACATTTTACCAAAATATAAAATAGAATTCAAAATGAACCGAGCTATTAAAGCGAACACATTTTACCAAAATATAAAATAGAATTCAAAATGAAGATAGAGCAGATTTATACAGGTTGTTTGGCACACGCAGCCTATTATATAGAAAGTAATGGAGAAGCAGCAATTTTTGACCCATTAAGGGAAGTGCAGCCATATATAAAAAGAGCAAAGCAAGACAATGCTAAAATAAAATATATTTTTGAAACGCATTTTCATGCAGATTTTGTGTCTGGCCATTTAGATTTAAAAGAAAAAACAGGCGCTCAAATTGTATTTGGACCCACAGCAAAACCATCTTATGATGCTGTTATAGCAACGGATGGTCAAATATTTGAAGTAGGAGACTATAAAATAAAAGCCATCCATACACCAGGTCATACTATGGAAAGCACAACGTATCTTGTCATTGACCAAAATGGAAAAGAGCACGGTATAGTTACAGGAGATACTTTATTTATAGGAGATGTTGGACGTCCTGATTTAGCACAAAAAATAGCATCAGACTTAACACAAGAAAAGCTAGCAGGGTATTTATTTGATTCGCTTCGTAATAAAATTATGACCTTACCAGATAGTGTTATTGTATATCCAGCACATGGCGCTGGTTCTGCTTGTGGTAAAAACATGAGTAAAGAAACCACTGATACTTTAGGACATCAAAAGGAAGTTAATTATGCGTTACGTGCAGATATGACTAAAGACGAATTTATTGCTGAAGTATTAGACGGGTTATCAGAGCCACCAGCATACTTTCCTCAAAATGTTATGATGAACATCAAAGGTTATGAAAGCTTTGATAAAGTCATGACTAAATCTCAGAAACCATTAACTCCAAAGGCTTTTGAAGCTGCAGCTAATGAGACTGAAGCTATTGTTTTAGATGTGCGTAATCAAACCGAATTTATAAAAGGACATATTCCCCGTTCTATATTTATTGGTATTGATGGTGGATTTGCGCCTTGGGTTGGTGCATTGATTGCAGACGTTAGTCAGCCGGTTTTATTAGTCGCTCCAAAAGGTAGAGAAGAAGAAGTAATCACACGTTTATCTCGTGTTGGTTTTGATAATGTAATTGGGTATTTAGACGGTAGTTTTGAGGCTTGGAAAAGTTCAGGAATGGATTATGATACATTAACATCAATCTCTGCAGAAGAGTTTGCTAAACGATACGAAGAAAACAAAGACGTTATTTTTGATGTTAGAAAAGATGGCGAATTTACTGCCGAGCATGTTGATGGTGCAAAACACACCGCTTTAGATAATTTAAACAGTCATTTAAGCGAGTTTCCAGAAGATAAACCGTTTTACATTCATTGTGCTGGTGGTTACAGATCTGTAATTGCAGCATCAATATTAAAAAGCAGAGGTATTCATAACTTAATAGATGTCGCCGGAGGTTATGGTGCCATCAAGAAAACAGACATACCAAGAACAGACTTTGTTTGTCCTACAACATTAAAATAATATTAAAGTTATTTTTAGTTAGTAAAAGCGCGTATTGCATAATTGTAATACGCGCTTTTTTTGTGTAACATTAGTTACCGTTTAAGATTTCAATTTGTAGTAAATTTATATATTACTTTAATACTTTGGCCTTACGGCGAAACAGTTTTACCAAAATTTAAAATAGAATTAAAAATGAACCGAGCATTTTAGCGAACACATTTTACCGAAATTTAAAATAGAATTAAAAATGAACACTTCAATAGTAGTACAAAACTTAAAATGTGGTGGTTGTGCAAACACTATCACTACAAAATTAGCCGAAATAGAAAACATCTCTGAGATAACAATAGATGTTGACAATAGTGTAGTAGCATTTAATCATAATAATCAAGCAGAAGCTTTAGTAGTAAAAGAGCGACTTAAAGCATTAGGTTACCCTTCAATAGATGATGATAATAATTTAGTATCTAAAGCTAAATCTTTTGTTAGTTGTGCTACTGGAAAGCTTTCACAATAAAAAAAAATCATGAAAAAGGTCTACTTACTTATAATAGTATCGTTGTTTTTGGTTAGCTGCAATAATTCTAAAAATAAAAAACGTTCTGCATTTGACACACAAATGGAGGCTAATAAGCATCCTGGAAAAAAGCTAATGGAGACAAACTGTTACACATGTCATAGTCCAGCAGCAAGTCAATCTGAAAGGATTGGACCGCCAATGATTGCTATCAAAAAGCATTATATAGATAAAAATACAACTAAAGCGCAATTTGTAGAAAATATGCAAGCATGGGTCAAAAATCCCAATGCACAAGACGCTAAAATGTTTGGAGCAGTAAAACGTTTTGGTGTTATGCCAAAGCAAGCATTTCCAGAAGAGACAATTGCTGAAATAGCAGACTATATGTTTGATTATGATATTGATCAACCAGATTGGTTTGAAGCCCATTTTAATGAAGAAAATGGTAACCATAAAGGAAATAGAAACAAAAATAGCGTTAACCAGCAGCAGACTGAAGTGAATTTTAAAGATTTACCATACGCGGAACGTGGATTAAAATATGCCTTAACAACTAAAGCTGTTTTAGGAAAAAACCTAATGGGAACTATCCAGAAAAAAGGGACGTTAGAAGCTTTGGCGTTTTGTAATGAAAAGGCTTATCCTTTAACAGATAGCATGTCTGTAGTACATAATGCAACCATAAAAAGAGTTTCAGACAAACCAAGAAATCAAAATAATTTAGCAAATAATAAAGAATTGACGTATATTAAATCTTTTAAAAACGACATCAAAAATAATACAGAACCAAAACCTATAGTTGATGTTTTAGATAGCAAAGTACTTGTATATTACCCTATAACAACAAACGCAATGTGCTTGCAATGTCATGGTAAACCAAATCAAGATATTAAAAGACCAACATTAAATAGTCTTGCTAATTTGTACCCTGAGGATAAGGCAACAGGTTATTCTATAAATCAGGTTAGAGGTATTTGGAGTGTTAGTTTTGATAAATAAATAAAATTAATAATGAGTAAATTTTCAGAAATAATAAATCAAGATTCACCAGTGTTGGTGGATTTTTATGCCGAGTGGTGTGGGCCTTGTAAAACAATGAGCCCTATTTTAAAAGATGTAAAAGATAATTTAAAAGAACGCGTTTCAATTATAAAAATTGATGTAGATAAAAACCAAGAATTAGCATCTAAATATCAAGTTAGAGGTGTGCCAACGTTATTGTTATTTAAAAATGGAAAACAAGTTTGGAGACAATCAGGTGTGCTACAAAAAAACGAATTGATTGATGTTATTACAGCAACGTATTAATGGATTTAAACGCAGGTTTTTGGGATGATAGATACCAATCTAATGATATTGGTTGGGATTTAGGAACCATTTCTCCGCCATTGCAAGCTTATTTTGATCAGTTAACTAATTTAGATTTAAAAATTTTAATTCCTGGTGGTGGTAATAGTTATGAAGCAGAATACCTTTATAATAAAGGCTTCAAGAATATCTTTGTTGTCGATTTATCTAAAACAGCTTTAGATAACTTAAAAGCTAGAGTGCCCGATTTTCCATCTTCAAATCTAATTTTGGATAATTTTTTTGATTTAAATATGATGTTTGATTTAATTATAGAGCAAACTTTTTTTTGTGCGATAGATCCAAGTTTAAGAAATGCTTACGCTAAAAAAGCTTCTGAGATTTTAAATTCAAAAGGCAGCGTTTCGGGATTACTATTTGATGCTGTGTTAAATACAACGCATCCACCTTTTGGAGGTAGTAAAACGGAGTATTTAGGCTATTTTAAGCCCTATTTTGATATTAAGATTATGGACGAGGCTTATAACTCAATAAAGCCAAGAGCAGGACGAGAATTGTTTTTTATCATTCAAAAAAAAGGATAACTAACAAAGGTTTGATAAAACTGATATTTGTCATATTAAATTTAAAAAGGCAATAGTAATTTTACACTATCAAATAACGACATAAATTTTATACTATGATATCTCAAAACATTGCATTATACAATTGGAACAACGGAGTAATAATGATTGCTATATTCGCGCTTGTTTGCTTAGGACTTATTGGTTTATTAGTAAGTTCAATGACAAACAGTGATAGAGATAAAGAAGAGCCAAAAGAAAGATAATTTAAAACACTACAGATAATAATTTAAAAAGCGCATATTATGCGCTTTTTTTATGCAATAAAGTGTTTGTTTTAGCTATTGTTAACACTTATAATAGGATAGGGAATACGTATGGTTTAAGTCACAAATGTTACAAACCAACTTGCACTTCTAGAGTAATTTTATACTATAAATAATTAAAACTCGATATACTATGAATACTCTAGAAACAACACCACAAGACACATTTGCAATGCCAAGAATTGGTGATAAAGCACCAGAATTTACAGCAGTAACGACGCAAGGAAATATTAATTATCCATCAGATTATAAAGGCAAATGGTCTATATTATTTAGTCATCCCGCAGATTTCACACCTGTTTGTACCTCTGAGTTTATGACATTTGCGCATTTAGAAGAAAAATTTGCAAAAGCAAACTGTAGTCTTATCGGTTTGTCAATTGATGGTCTATACAGTCACATTGCTTGGTTAAGAACTATTAAAGATAAAATTGAATTTAACGGAATGAAAAACATTGAGGTTAAATTTCCTTTAATTGAGGACATCTCGATGGAAGTTGCCAAAAAATATGGAATGATTCAACCCGGAGAAAGCAAAACACAAGCAGTTAGGGCTGTCTTTTTTGTAGATCCAAACGAAACCGTTAGAGCTATCATTTATTATCCATTAAGTTTAGGTCGTAATTTTGATGAACTTTACAGAGCTTTAATAGCTATGCAAACTTCAGATAAGTTTAATGTAGCTACTCCTGCAGATTGGAATCCTGGAGATGATGTAATTGTATCTCCTGCTGGATCATGTGGTGTTGCTGAAGAACGTATGACATCTACAGAAGATTTAGATTGTAAAGACTGGTTTTTCTGTACTAAAAAACTAGATAAAGACTTAGTCTTAGATGCAATCTTAAAAAAATAATTCAAACTAATTATAAATAACAAAAAAGCCTCATTTTTGAGGCTTTTTTGTGATAAAGGTTACACAGCGTTTAAGCGTTGTGTCGTATTTTTATAGTCTAAAAACTAGGATATGGAAGACATGCTCTTTTACGATAGGTTGCAGTTTGCATTTACTATCACATTTCATTATATATTTCCACAATTAACCATGGGATTATCATTATTGATAGTCTTTTTTAAGGGGAAGTATTTAATAAATAACATCGAAAAGTATAACAATGCAGCAAAATTTTTAATGAAAATTTTTGCTATCAATTTTACCATGGGAGTGGTTACCGGTATTCCAATGGAGTTTCAATTTGGTACCAATTGGGCAAAGTTTTCAGAACTCACAGGTGGTATTATCGGTCAGACTTTGGCTATGGAAGGGATGTTTTCTTTCTTTTTAGAATCCTCGTTTTTAGCACTCTTTATTTTTGGTGAAAAACTAATGGGACAAAAACTACACTTTCTAACAGGTTTTCTAGTCTTTTTAGGGTCTTGGGCAAGTGGATGGTTTATTCTAGCTACTAATGCTTGGATGCAACATCCTGTAGGTTATGAGGTTTTAGAAAACGGTAAATTTGTTTTAGAAAACTTTTCAGCACTCTTTACAAATCCTTGGCTATTACCAGCCTTTTTGCACAATCAAATAGCGTCGGTTGTTACGTCTTCGTTTGTTGTAGCAAGTATTGGTGCATTTTATGTATTAAGAAATAAGCAAACGGAATACGGGAAATTATTCTTAAAAACAGGTGTGATTTTCGGATTAATATCTAGTGTATTGGTTGCTTTTCCAACAGGTGATTGGAATGCTAAAAATGTTGCAGAATACCAACCAGCTTCTTTTGCTGCTATGGAAGGGATTTTTGAAACAGAAGAGGCTGGAGCCGAAATTGTTTTAGTTGGACAACCTAATATGGTAGAAAAGAAGCTAGATAATAAAATAGCAGTACCTAATATATTAAGCTTTTTAACCCATCAAGATTGGGATAAACAAATTCCGGGAATGGATCAATTTAAAGAAGAAGAATTGCCAAGTAATATTCCTGCACTTTATTATTCTTATCACATAATGGTTGGATTAGGAACTATTTTTATAGGTGTAATGGCATTGGCACTTTTCTTTTTATGGCGAAAAAAACTATACACATTAAAACCATTATTATGGATCATTATGTTTTTGGTGCCATTTCCTTATATCGCAAATCTTACAGGTTGGTATACTGCAGAACTAGGGCGTCAACCCTATCTAGTGTATGGTTTATTAAAAACTAGGGATGGGATTTCGCCAACAGTATCTTCAGGAAACACGTTATTTACATTGCTTGGTTTTGTTGCTTTATATATGCTTTTAGGCTTGTTATTTCTAGTCTTAGTTGGTAAAACTATTAATCAAGGTCCAAAACCTCAAACACATTAATTATGGAAGTATTTTGGTATATAGCAATCGCTATTGTTTTAGCAGTATTTTTTATTTTAGATGGTTACGACTTTGGTACAGGAATCATTCATTTGTTCTTTGCTAAAAAAGAAAAAGACAAAGAAGTCATCGCAAAATCGGCTGGATTATTTTGGGATTCTAACGAGGTTTGGTTAGTTGCAGCAGGAGGAATGCTTTTTATGGCGTTTCCAACATTTTATGCGTCTGTTTTTAGCGGATTTTATTTGCCATTAATTATAGTGCTTTGGCTAATTATTTTCAGAGCTATTGGTTTAGAGTTTAGAGGTCAATTTAAGTATCAAATGTGGAAAGACATTTGGGACACCTCATTTGGTGTGTCAAGTTTGTTATTAGCCTTGTTTTTTGGTATTGCTTTAGGTAATATTGTTAGAGGTGTAAACTTAGGAGGCGTTGAAAATGGAGTTTCAGCTTACGAAGGACATTATTTTTTCTTACCCTTATGGGATAGTAGTTTTAGTCCATTAAGTGATACGCCTGGAATTATAGATTGGTTTACAATTATTATAGGGTTAGTTTCTGTGATCACCTTAGCTATTCATGGTGCTAATTGGGTGATTTTAAAAACTAATTCTTCAATTAATACAAAACTTAAAGGTGTCATTTTTAAGTTGAATATCGCTCTAGCAATACTAACGGTGTTTTCCTTATTTATATGGCAAATTGTTAACCCTAACTCGCTAGATAACTTTATAAAAAGGCCTTATTTAATAGTCTTTCCTCTTATTTATCTTACAGGATTAATTGGATTGTTTTTTATCAACAAACTAAAGAAAGAAAGTCATGGTTTTATGTTTTCAACCTTATTAATTTTAGGAGGAATTACATCGTCATTGGCGTCATTATTTCCGGTTATATTACCGTCTATCAATAATACGCATGAGCATTTAACAATTTACAATACAGCTACAGAAAGTTATGGTTTGTCAGTCGCTTTTAATTGGGCAATTATTGGTTTTATTCTGATTGTTATTTACTTCATTATTCAAAAAAGACTAATGGCAGGAAAAGTTGATAAAATGGATTACGGACACTAGTGTAAACTTTCTATTATGACAGGGACTTTAATTTCACTAGTTAGTATTCTTATTGGCATTATTGCGGCTAATATCTTTGGTGTTTTTTATAAAAAGTACTCTTTTGGTTTCATAGGAAACACTTTAGTAGGTGTTTTTGGAAGTATTTTTTTAATCAAATCTTTTGGAAGATTAGGTTTTGATCCCTGGTCAATAATGCAAAATGAAAGTTTTAATATAACTTTATTCGTCGTCAATTGTTTTGTCTCTATTTTAGGAGGCGTTTTAGGACTTGTAGTTGCTAAATTAATCTATAAAAAACTGAATAAATAACAATGTATTAATCAGGTATGGTTTTGTTTCCAATCCAATAAAAAAGAGATAGAGAATGTTTAGATAGTTTTAAATAGCTTCTGAAGTTATAATATGTACACCCATAGCAACCATTTTAATCTTAATAGTTTCAAATACTTCTAGATCTAAAGATTTAGCAGCATCTTCAATAAAATAACATTCAAAACCTTCTTGAATAGCATCGCGAATAGAAAAGTAAACACAAATATCAGATGCTAGACCACAAAAATAGAGTTTTTTGGCCTCCTTTTCTTTTAAATAACCTGTTAACCCTGTTGCTTTTAAATGGTTGTTGTCATAAAAGGCGCTATAACTATCAATATTTATATCAGTACCTTTTCTAAAAATAGCTTCGTATTTTGTAGTGTCTAATTCTGGATGTAATTCGGCTCCTTTACTGCCTTGTACGCAATGTTCCGGCCATAAGGTTTGCAATTTCCCGCGCCATTCTATGCTATCAAAATTAGATTTATTATCATGGTTTACAGCAAAGCTAGAATGCGTTTTTGGATGCCAATCTTGCGTAGCTACAATCAAATCGAATTTATCTTGTATGCTATTTATTACGGGAACAATATTATCTCCATCGGGTACAGCAAGAGATCCGCTAGGCATAAAATCGTTTTGTACATCAATAACTAAAAGTGTTTTCATATTTAGATTATTTTTTAATATATAAAGCTAAGACTGACCTAACCATCTGAAGTATTGCTTTAGCTTTTATGTTTGTTAATTAGATCGTTTCGTTCCTTTTTAAGTTGACTACTTAGTCCTATTTTATAGGTGTGTGGATTTTGAAAACGTTTATATTCATCCGGAAGTTGTGCTAAACGCGATTGCGAATATTCTGCAATTTCGGTAACAGTTCTAGCAGGAATTATACGTTTACCATCTTCCATGACTAACTCTAACAAAGGTTCTTTTTTTAGTGCACTAATATCTATTTGCTTGGTAATATCAAAAGGATGTTCCATTTTATCAATCTCACCTTCGGTGTAAATAGCCACAGCATCTGCTCCATAAAACAATCCATCAGCATCAGTCATTCTGTACACTTGCTTTTTAAAAGGCAACGATACTTTTATAATGTTTTCAGAGAGTTTAATTCTTGGATCTCCATTGTATTCAGATAATTTATAAACACCATCTAACGCCGCATCTGGTCTTCCTGTAACCAGATTAGTTCCTACACCAAAAACATCAATAGGCGCATGTTGTTCTTTTAAACTTTTTATAACAAATTCGTCTAACTGATTAGAGACTACTATTTTTACATAACTTAAATCAGCAGCGTCCAAAATGGCTCTTGCTTTTTTAGAAAGATACGCTAAATCTCCACTGTCCAATCGGATTCCGAATAATTTTTCACCTTTGTCTTCCATTTCTTTTGCAACAATAATCGCATTTGGAAGTCCTAATTTTAGGGTATTATAAGTATCAATTAAAAGCACACAGTTTTTAGGTCGTACTTGCGCAAAATCACGAAAAGCGTCTAATTCATTATCATAACTCTGTATAAACGAATGTGCCATTGTTCCTGTTGATGCGATGTTGTAATCTTCTGCAGCTTTCACATTACTAGTACTGTCAAAACCACCAATAGCAGCAGCTCTTGACGCATAATAACCACCTGTAGCATGGGCACGACGTAATCCCATATCTAGTAGTATGGCATCTTTTGCACTATAGCGTATTCTGCTAGCTTTGGTTGCGATTAAGGTTTGAAAATTAAGAATATTTAGTAAAAGGGTTTCTATAATTTGTGCTTCTATAATATTGGCTTCAACCTGTAAAATGGGACGGTTAGGAAAAACAATATCACCTTCTTTACTAGAGCGTATACTACCTTTAAAGCTAAAGTTTTTTAAATACTCTAAAAACTCGTTCTCAAATCCTTTTTGCTTTAAATAAGAAATATCAGATTCTGAGAATTTAAGCGATTCTAGTATATCTAAAACATCTTCTAACCCCGCAAATATGGCATACCCATTATCAAAAGGATTACGACGGTAATAATAGTCAAATACAGCTTTACCATTTGGTTTAGTCACAAAATAGACTTGCGCCATTGTAATTTGATATAGATCCGTATATGCTGCAGTAATGTCCATAAATTTATAAGTTTAGTTTACAAGATATTTAAAATTTGAAAGATTTCCATTCTCAAATTCTAAAGAAATTAATAGTATGTAATAATTAGTCTAGTTGAAATTAAATAATGGTTTTTAAACCGAAATTAATTCCCTTTTAAGCGTTGCCAAAGTTCTGATAATAGCTTTTTACCATCATTAGAATCTTTAGGCGCCTCTATAAATGAAACTTTACCCGTTGGATCAACTTCTAATTTGTATTTAAAAACAAAATTGGTTGATTTTGGTTTTAGGCTTAATAATCCAAAGCGTAAATCGTTAAAGTAAATTGTGTTATTCTCTTTAGTAATAGTATACCAACCTTCACTAATAGCAATCATTTGTTTTACACTTTTATCCTCAACAAGACTACCTAATAAGTCGTGGTTTTTTGGATAGCTTTCAAAAGTGATGGGTTGGCTATCAAAAAACGAATAATTACCAAGTAAATAAGCATCTTCAGTTTGCACATTGGCACTCCAAAGTATCGTGTTTAAAGGTGATGGTCTTGTGTCAATATCTATATAGTCAATGTTTTGTGTTGCTAAAGCAGATTCGAATTTTGTATAAGCAGCCCATTTTAATAATAAAGTTAATGCTAAATAAGAGGTGCTTAAAATCAATCCCATGTTATTATAAAAGCGACGTTTTGCAGTAGTTCGTTTCTGGCGCATTGCCAAAATTAAAAACACTAGAAAAGGCACGGTGTATAATGGATCAACTACAAATATATTTTTGAAGGCTAATCGTAAATCAAAAGGCCAAAACAGTTGTGTTCCCCAAGTCGTATGTGCATCTAAAATAGGGTGTGTTACAAAGGCTAAAAAGAATAGCCAAGTCCAGTTTTTAAAGTTTTTATAGCTTTCGTACCGTGTCACAATCCATGCCAATATGGGCGAGAAAAGTAAAGAAAACACAATGGAATGCGTAAATCCACGATGCACATAAAGTGCAGTGACATTGTCTGTAAAAAAGGATGCTAGGACATCTAAATCAGGAATAGTTCCTGCAATAGCGCCATAAAGCATGGCTTTATTTCCAACTTTTCTGCCTAAAACAGCTTCGCCTACAGCTGCACCTAATACTATTTGTGTTAATGAATCCATATCAAATACAAAAGTAAGGGATACCAATATATTTATTACAATACTTATGTTTTAAGTTACTTTTTGGGCGCTTATTAAAAGGAGATTGTCAGCATTTTTTTTATTTGGTTTAATATAATTGTCTAATAATCAGTATTTTGAATGATAATTGTCAGTGTGTAGACTTTTTATTTATTATAAATTTAGAACTATTAATGATGTCTTGATTGCTATTACTTTTCTTAAGTAACCTATGTTACTGAGTAAAGTAAATTCCTGAACTATTTTTGTACTGTAAATTATTGATAAATGAAAAAACACATATATATAGTCGCTTTACTTTTTGTTTTCAGTATGTCTGTAAAAGCACAAGACTTGGTGCCCATAGCAAAATCTGATGTTTTGTCTAAGGTATCTGAAAATAATACTAGTATAAAAATTTCCGAACAAGATTTTAACGCAGCTAGAGCAGACTACAGACAAACTAATGCTGTGTTTTTGCCAAACATTACAGCAAGTCACACTGCAATGGCGACAACCAATCCTTTAATGGCTTTTGGTTCTAAATTAAATCAAGAGATTTTAACACAGAATGATTTTAGTCCTGCGTTGTTAAACGATCCTTCTCAAATTGAAAACTACGCAACCAAATTCGAAATTCAGCAACCATTAATAAATTTAGATGGTATTTACCAACGTAAAGCAGCCAAATCTAAAATGGAAGCTATGTCTTTAAAAACAGAACGTACACAAGAGTATTTAGTGTTTGAAGTTGATAAAGCCTACATGCAATTGCAGTTAGCATATAAAGCAGTTACTGTTTTAGAAAAAGCGTTAGTAGCTGCAAACGCTAATAAAAAATTAGCAGATGATAGTTTTAAACAAGGGTATTTACAACGCGCAGATGTTTTGAATATGGAAGTACGTGTTACTGAAGTTCAGAATCAGTTGCAAACCGCTAAAAGTAATGTGCAAAATGCGTCTAATTATTTGTCTTTTTTAATGAATGATGATGCTTATGTAGTTTACACACCAACAGATGAATTAACCATTGCCTCTTTTACTTTAGAAGATAAAATGGTGTCTGAAAATCGTTCTGACATTAAAGCCATGCAATTAGCAACCAATGCTTATGAAGCTATGAATAAAGCAGATAAAATGGCATTTTTACCACGTTTAAATGCGTTTGGGAGTTATGAGTTGTATGACGATAAAATTTTTCAAGGTGATGCAAATGGCTACTTATTTGGAGCACAGTTAAGTTGGGATATTTTTAAAGGCTCAAAACGTTTTGGAAAAGTACAAAAAAGTAAAGCCGAATTTGAAAAATCGAAACTAGAATACAAACAATACGTATCACAAAGTAATTTAGAATTAAACAAAGCAAAACGTACGTTTTTAGATGCTGATAATAAGTTGAAATTAACAACTCTAGCATTACAACAATCTGAAGAATCTTTAAGAATTAGAACCAACAGATTTAAAGAAGGTTTAGAGAAAACATCCGATTTACTAATTGCCGAAACACAATACGCACAGAAGCAATTGGAATACTACCAAACTATTTTTGAATACAATTACACACAAGCATATTTGCAATTTTTAACTAAAGAATAAAAAAGATACAAGAATATAGAACTAAGAATCAAGATTGATTTCCGAGAGTTTTTAATTATAAAAATATGTCACACTGAGCTTGTCGAAGTGTCTTAAATAAAAAATAACAACCATGAAAAATATATATACAATCCTAACACTTTCTGTAGCGCTATTAGTAGCAAGTTGTGGTAGCGAAGACAAAAAGCTTGTTGTAGATAATTCGCCAGCAATTAGCGTAAAAACGAGTCAAGTAGCAGCAAATGGGAATAGCCCTTTTTTATCTGTAAGCGGTAAAATACAGGCCACTAATAGTGCCGATTTAAGTACTAGAATGATGGGTTACGTTAATAAAGTACATGTAAACGTAGGAGACAAAGTGCGTAAAGGACAATTATTAGTCTCTATTAATAATAGCGATTTACAAGCTAAAAGAGCGCAAGTAAATGCGGGGATTACAGAAGCAAATGCAGCTTTAAGCAATGCTCAAAAAGATTACAACCGTTTTAAAAATTTATTTGCGGATAATAGTGCGTCTCAAAAAGAGATGGATGATATGACTGCAAATTACGAAATGGCAAAAGCTAGAGTAGAAGGCGCCAATCAAATGAAAAACGAAATTAACGCACAATTTGCTTACAGTAATATTACTGCACCTTTTAGCGGAACAGTAACTAGTAAAAATGTAGAAGCTGGTAACATGGCAAATCCTGGTGTATCATTAATAAGTATAGAAACACCTGGAAATTTTGAAGTGATGGCAATGGTACCGGAAACAGAAATTTCTGCTATAAAAAAAGGAGCTACTGTTGATGTGTTAGTTAAATCAATCAATAAAACCATAAAAGGAAAAGTAAAAGAAGTGAGTACTTCTGCTAAAAATACTGGAGGACAATATTTAGTGAAAATAGATTTAGATAAAACAGAGGCTAATATTTTATCAGGCATGTTTACAACGGTTCAATTTCCTGTAGAAAGAAAAGCAACGTCATCTATGGTTTTAATTCCAACTGAAGCGATTGTAACAAACGGACAATTATCTGGAGTCTATACAGTAAGCCAAAGCAATACAGCATTATTACGTTGGTTGCGTTTAGGTAGAATTTTTGGGGATCAAGTGGAAGTGTTATCTGGTTTAAATGCAGACGAAGCATACATTGTTTCTGCTGAAGGCAAACTGTTTAATGGCGCAAAAATTACAATTCAATAACTAATAAGTTGCGTTAAGGATAGAAACGGCATCCTTTTTTTTACTTAATAAATAAGTAGTCATTACGAGGAGTGCAACGACGTGGTAATCTCCCAATCGATTAAGAGATGGTCACAGTAAATAAAAAATTTACTGTCGTAATGACAGATAAAAAAGATACAGTGGATAGCCTGTTAAAACGCCCAAAATATAAAGATTTCCATTGTCATGGGAATGAAAAAAAGTAATAATTATGAAAGAAGGAATCGCAGGTAAAATTGCCAAAGTCTTTATGCAATCGAAGCTTACAGTGCTTTTGATGATTGTATTTATGGTGGTTGGTGTGTACAGTTCGTTTTTAATTCCGCGTGAAGAAGAACCGCAAATTGATGTGCCTATGGCAGACATTTTTGTAGGGTATCCAGGAGCAAGTCCAACGGAAGTAGAGTCACGTGTGATTAAGCCTTTAGAGCAATTAATTTCGAATATTAAAGGTGTGGAATACGTGTATTCTACGTCTATGAAGGAGCAAGGAATGGTCATCGTACAGTTTTATGTTGGCGAAGATATTGAGCGTTCTTTTGTGAAATTATACAACGAAATTAATAAGCACATGGACCAAATGCCTGAAGGTGTTACGTTTCCGTTAGTAAAAACACGTGCGATTGACGATGTGCCAATGTTGGGTTTAACGTTGTGGAGTGAAAATTATGACGATTACCAGTTAAACCAAATGGCTCAAGAGTTGGAAGCCGAAATTAAGAAGATAAACGATGTGGCTATTACACATAAAATTGGTGGTAGAGATCGCCAATTACGTGTGGTTTTAGATAAAGATAAATTGGCTGCAAGTGGTTTGGATTTCTTGTCGGTTTCGGAAATGATTAAAGCCAATAACAGCCAATTAAGTGCTGGAAGTTTTGATAAGAATGATACTGAGTTTTTAGTAAATACAGGTGCTTTTTTAGCTTCGGTTACTGATGTAGAAAATTTGGTGGTTGGTGTGCAACAGAATCAGCCTATTTATTTAAAGCAAGTCGCAAAAATTATTGATGGACCAGAAGTACCACAAAATTATGTGAGTTTAGGTTACGGAAAAGGAAGTATAAAATCGGCTGATTATAAGTCGGAATATCCTGCAGTAACTATTTCGGTAGCGAAACGTAAAGGTGCAGATGCCATGAAAATTGCTGATGTGATTATTGCTAAAGTAGATCATTTACGTAGTACTTTAATTCCAGATGATGTGCATGTGGAAGTTACTAGAAATTATGGTGAAACAGCGTCGCATAAAGTATCGGAATTACTGTGGCACCTTATTGGGTCTATCTTTGCAGTAACACTTGTAGTGATGCTAGCAATGGGTTGGCGTGGTGGATTGGTCGTGTTTTTATCGGTTCCAATTACGTTTGCTTTAACATTGTTGAGTTACTACATGATGGATTATACGCTAAACCGAATTACCTTATTCGCTTTGGTATTTGTTACAGGTATTGTTGTAGACGATTCCATTATTATTGCCGAAAATATGCACAGGCATTTTAAGATGAAACGTTTGCCTTTTAAACAAGCTGCTTTGTATGCTATAAATGAAGTTGGAAATCCAACCATTTTAGCAACATTTACAGTTATAGCATCTGTTTTACCTATGGCTTTTGTATCTGGATTAATGGGTCCTTATATGGCACCAATGCCAATTGGAGCATCCATTGCTATGATATTATCTTTATTTGTTGCCTTAACTATTACACCTTATTTAGGTTATATTTTCTTAAGAGAAAAAGATAAAAAAGGAGCAGAAGAGAAACTAGAAAAAGCAGTTGAAGACACGCTTATTTATAAGGTTTACAACAAGTTTGAACGTCCTTTATTAGAAAGCAAAGGTAAGCGTTGGTTGTTTTTGGGGATAACGTTTATGGTCTTAATAGCGACAATGGTGTTGTTTTTTACAAAATCGGTTGCTGTAAAAATGTTACCATTTGATAACAAGAATGAGTTCCAAGTAGTTATTGATATGCCTGAAGGCACAACGTTAGAACGAACAGGAGTTGTAGCACAAGAAGTGTCGCAATACTTAGCGACGCGACCAGAAGTGGTTAATTATCAAAATTACGTTGGTACATCTGCACCAATTACGTTTAACGGTTTGGTGCGTCATTACGATTTACGAGGAGGAAGCAATATGGCAGATATCCAAGTGAATTTAATTGATAAAGGCGAACGTGATATTCAAAGTCATGGTATAGCAAAATTAATGCGTCCAGATATTCAGAAAATTGCAGCAAAGTATAACGCTAATATTAAATTGGTAGAAGTACCACCAGGACCTCCAGTATTGTCAACGATTGTTGCAGAAGTGTATGGACCTGATTATAACGAGCAAATTAAAATCGCCAATGGCGTTCAAGAGATTTTAAAAAACACAGATGATGTGGTAGATATTGATTGGATGGTGGAAGCCGATCAAACCGAATATCAATTTAATATAAACAAAGAAAAAGCCATGCTGTATGGTGTTGCGCCACAACAAATTGCGTATACCATGAATATGGCATTGTCTAATAGAGCGATCACAAATTTATATGATGAAGATGCGGTTACTCAAGTAGGTTTGATATTGGCTTTAGATGAAAAAGAGAAATCTACAATTAGTGATATTTCGCAATTAAAAGTAAAATCGAAACAAGGAAATATGGTACCAATTGCAGATTTGGTAACTATTACGGAAACGATAGCTGCAAAAAGTATTTATCGTAAAAACCAGAAACGCGTGGTTTATGTGATGGCAGATATGGCTGGAGAATTAGAAAGTCCTGCTTATGCTATTTTAGGAATGGAAGAAAAGTTAAAAGAGATTCCGTTACCAAAAGGCTACGAGTTAAACGAAATGTATTTAGGTCAACCAGATTTTGAAGTTAATTATACTGTAAAATGGGATGGTGAATGGCAAATTACTTTAGAGGTATTTAGAGATTTAGGTATTGCCTTTTTAGGAGCCATTATTTTAATATACATTTTGATTGTAGGCTGGTTCCAAAACTTTAAAGCACCAATCGTTATGATGGTTGCGATACCATTATCGTTAATCGGAATTATATTAGGACACTGGATTATGGGAGCGTTTTTTACCGCAACGTCGTTTATTGGTATGATTGCTTTAGCAGGAATTATGGTTCGGAATTCGGTATTACTGATTGATTTTATTAATATAAGAACAGCAGAAGGTGTGCCACTAAAACAAGCGTGTATTGAAGCAGGCGCGGTGCGTACAACGCCAATTTTATTAACAGCAGGAACGGTTGTTATTGGAGCATTTGTGATACTTTTTGATCCGATTTTTCAAGGATTGGCGATATCATTAATGGGAGGGACTATTGTGTCTACAGTGTTGACTTTACTGGTTGTGCCTCTTGTTTATTATATGATAGAGAAGCAAAATTATAAATAATGGGTAATTGTGTTGTGAATGATGGGATTCTGAAATGAATTCAGAATGACGTGCGGTTTGCTGATAAGATTGGGTAATAAAAAGAAAGTTGAGTTGTGAATAATTAGGTTTTGAACGAGTTCAGAATGACGTGAATGTTAAGCTATAAATTTAAAAAAAAGAGTAAAGATGTTGAATACATATTTTAGAGTAATTGTTGGTGTAATGGTATTGTTAAGTGTGGTGCTATCTGTTTATGTAAGTCCAAAATGGATGTGGTTTACTGTGTTTATTGGCGTTAACTTAATACAGTCTGCATTTACAAAATGGTGTTTGTTAGAAACAATATTAGTAAAGTTAGGTGTGAGGAAAGAAGGTGCAGGTTGTAGTGTTAAATAACATTAGTTTTATAATAGGTTTATTCCTATAAAATTGGTGTTGTAAAATTCCATAAATTGATTTGTAGCATGTATTTTTGCGCAAATTTAATTTATGGATTTTTTATTTCAACCTTGGCATTGGTTTGTTTCAGGATTTTTAATTGCCTGTACAATGCTATTCTTATTATTAATGGGAAAGAAGTTTGGTATGTCATCAAACTTAAGAACTTTTTGTGCTGCTTGTGGTGCCGGAAAAGTCAATTCGTTTTTTAAATTTGATTGGAAATCGGATGTGTGGAATTTATTAGTCGTGATAGGAGCTATGCTTGGTGGGTTTATAGCATCACATTATTTGTCAGCTACAGATATGCCAGCCATTAGTGATGCTACAAAAGCATCGTTATCTAGTATAAATATTTCAACTGAAAACCAATACTTACCTGTCGAGTTATTTTCTATTTCCGCTTTAAGCGATATAAAAACCATTATAATTTTAGTTGTTGGTGGTATTTTGGTTGGTTTTGGAGCACGATATGCTGGAGGTTGTACTTCTGGTCACGCCATTTCTGGATTAAGTAATTTACAACTTCCGTCTTTAATTGCTGTTATAGGCTTTTTTATTGGTGGATTAGTAATGGTTCATTTATTATTCCCTTTAATTTTTTAATATGAAAAAACTACTTTTTATTTTTATAGGACTTTGTTTTGGGATTATAATGTACAAATCAGAAGCTGCTTCTTGGTTTAGAATTTATGAAATGTTTCGTTTTGAAGCATTTCACATGTATGGTATTATTGGTACAGCTTTAGCGTTTGGTATTTTGTTTGTTCAAATTATAAAAAGGTATAACGTCAAATCGTTTGATGGTAATCCAATTGTAATTGCACCAAAGGAAAAATCGTTTTCTAGATATTTACTTGGAGGTATTATTTTTGGACTTGGTTGGGCACTAGTTGGTGCATGTCCAGGACCAATATTTGTGCTTATAGGTGCGGGTTATCTGCCTATTATTATCGTGTTTTTGTCAGCAGCATTAGGGACATTTTTATATGGTGTTTTAAAGGGTAAATTGCCACATTAATTAAAAATATTTTTCAAACTCTGTAACATTTTTACAAATTATACGTCATATAGGTGTAAATCTAAAAAGCGAATTAAAGTAAAAATGAAAACAGACAGACAATTATTAGTATTAACCCATTTAAGTCAATTGGCATCTTTAGTTATAGGATGTGGTAGCTTAATCTTGCCATTAATAATATGGTTGACCCAAAAAGATAAAGTATACGACATGGATGCACATGGAAAGGCAATCGTTAACTTTCAGTTAAGTATTGTTGTTTTATACTTTGTATGTGTACCTTTAATACTGTTATTTGGATTAGGTTTTTTAGGATGGTTTGTTCTAGGCCTAGTATCTATTATATATCCAGTAATAAATGCTGTTAAAGTTAGTAATGGCGAAAACCCAGAATACCCTTTATCTTTTAATTTTATTAGTTAGTTATATTACTATGATAAAGAGAAAAACGCAACCTGTAAGGGTTGCGTTTTTAGGTTATATACTATGTTGTTTGCGTTTATTGTCTTATAAACTCTAAAGTCGAAAAATTTTCTAAAATTAGATTTCCATTTCCCAAAAATTGCACCGATGTTATGGTTTCTGTGCCATTTTGTTCGGTTATAATTAATTCAGCTTCGTTAAGTGTCCAAGTAAATGGGTTGGCACTAGATATTACTCCTGCTTGGGTGGTTAGTTTTTCTGTTATTAAGCCATTAGCATTATCTTCATAAAAAAACAATTTATATTCTGTAGATGTATCAACTAAGTAGTCACTTCTTAACCATTCTCCAATAATGGAATTGTTACTAGTTGTACTTGTTGTGTTGTTATCGTTTTGACAAGATAACTGTGTTAAACATACTAGAACTAAAAGTATTAGTTTAATGTTACTTTTCATACTTTGGATTAATTGTTTCAATAAAATGTAATTATAATAACTGAGGGAAATTAATAATATTGTTTTAAGCGCTAAAAGTACTAAAATAAGTAGCAATAACACATTGGTTATTTGTCAAAAAAAAAGCAACTCGTTAGAGTTGCCTTTTTTAATATTATTTAAGCGGTAGTTATTAGCTATTTAACATAACTGGCATAACTAACATTGTAACATGTTCTCCTTCTTCTAAATCGTCAATAGGCGTTAAGATACCTGCTCTGTTTGGCATACTTAATTCTAATTGTACATCGTTAGATCCTAGATTGTTTAACATCTCTGTTAAAAAACGCGAGTTAAATCCAATTTGCATGTCATCTCCTTGGTAATCGCAAGTCAAACGCTCTTCAGCTTTGTTAGAGTAGTCAATATCTTCTGCAGATATATTTAATTCTGCTCCAGCAATCTTTAATCTAATTTGGTGCGTTGTTTTGTTAGAGAAAATACTAACACGACGTACAGAGTTTAAAAATTGAGTTCTGTCTATTGTTAATTTATTTGGATTCTCTTTTGGTATTACAGCTTCGTAGTTTGGATATTTACCATCAATTAGACGACAGATTAATACTGTGTTTTCAAAAGTAAATTTCGCATTAGAATCATTATACTCGATAGTGATTTCTTCGTCGCTTGCTCCTAAAATTCCTTTTAATAAGTTTAAAGGTTTTTTAGGCATAATAAATTCTGCAACCTGAGACGCTTGTACATCAGCTCTAGTATACTTTACCAATTTATGAGCATCTGTAGCTACAAACGTTAAACCTTCAGTAGAAAACTGAAAGAAAACACCACTCATTACAGGTCTTAAATCATCATTACCAGCAGCAAAAATAGTTTTGTTAATTGCAGTTGCTAAAATATGACCCGGCATTTTTGTATTACTTGGATCCTCTAGGCTAATTGCTTTTGGAAACTCGTTACCATCCGCATAAGCTAAAGCGTATTTACCATGATTAGAGCTAATCTCTACTGTATTGTTTTCTTCAATTACAAACGTTAACGGTTGTTCTGGAAACGTTTTTAAAGTATCTAAAAGTAAACGTGCAGGAATAGCAACGCTACCTTCGTTATCACTTTCTACATCTAATACTGAAGACATAGTTGTTTCTAAATCACTTGCAGATACGGTTAGTTTTGTTCCGTCTAATTCGAATAAAAAATTATCCAAAATTGGCAGTGTATTCGAGCTGTTAATAACACCTCCTAAAACCTGTAATTGTTTTAGTAAGTAAGTACTTGATACAATAAATTTCATCTATATATGGAAATTAATACTATTAATAATTGGTCTTACAAATATATTGTTAATGTCTTAAATTAAGAAACAAACTTATCAACACTTACTTAGCGTATTTTTTCTTTCTTAAGTAGTTAAATGCAAATCCAAAAACACCTAATAAAACCAATGGTAATAAGATGTTTAAGAGTTGCCATTTTGTTTTTTCGGCACTTATTTTTTCAGGATTTAAAAAGGCAACCGCAATTTCTTTAGACCTAATGTTTATAAGTCCAGTGTCGTCTAAAAGATAATTAGCCACATTTATTAAAAATTCTTTATTCCCAAAAGTCTGCCCTGTATATTTATCAAAACCAAGCTCTTCTGGGCCAGTTCTGCCTACTTCATTTTTAATAATATCACCATCACTAATCACGACCATTTTGGTTGGTACACTTTCATTTTTGGTATTTGGTAGATTTACCGGTTTTACTCTATTATTATAAACAGATGTAAAGGTGCCTTCTAGCAAAACAGCAAGCGTTTGCGGACCTTTATTAAAGCTTTTAGGATCTAATTGGTCGTTTACCATATCCAAGCTTATTTCTCTTGGAGTCCCTTCTAGTTTGCTTAAAGGTGCACTTTGTAGCAATATAGTTTTCTTAGTGCTACTTTTTAAAACATCCATTGGATTTGCAAAGTCAAACTTTAAAAAGTCTAAATTATTTACAATTGGATGCTTCGTGTTTCCTTTTGCAAGCGGAGAATACGTCCAAGGGTAACTTTGAAACTGGCTATCACTACCTTCACCAGAGGCTAAAGTAATAGGAGCAGAGTACATAGAGCTTACAATTAATGGATTAATACGTACGCCATATTTAAAGAAAAAATCAGTTAATTTTAAATCCATTGGGATGGCCACATTTTTACCTAAGTCGTTGTAAAGGCTATCCTTGTCCATAGCGACTTGTTCTAGCAACCATAGGCTTTTTCCGCCATTCATGGTATATTGATCTAAAACAAATTTTTCTTTCTCTGTAAAAGCTTCTGTTGGCTTAGCCGAAATAATTAAATCGTATTCCTGAAGTTTTTTCAAGGTGTTTTCCGCCTGATTAGCAACGCTATCTAACGTAAAAGGGGCAATAAAATAGTAGTCTCTAATAGATTTTACATAATCCGCAATGTATTTGTTTTCTAGTTGTCCGTTACCTTTTAAAACTGCTATTTTACGACGTTTAGGATTAACTAATTTACTAATCCCATCAGCAAAGGCGTATTCTAATTGTTGTACAGAATTTGTAACTAATTGTTGTTGCGTTGCTCCAATGGTGTTTTTTACTAAAGGAATTTTTACGGTTGTATTATTAAAACTGGCTAATGCCCAAGGAAATATAACGGCTTGACTAGATTTTCCGTTTTCCTTTACATTTAATTGCATTGGTGTTAGTCCACGATCATTTAATTGCTGAATGGTTTGATCACGAGTTGCATCATTTTCAATAGGATTAATAAAACTGAAACTGATATTGTTGTTATAAGCCTTAAACTCTTCCAATAATTGTCTGGTCTCTAATTGTAGTTTTCTAAACTCTGAAGGAAATGCTTCCCCTTCTAAAAAGACATCAATTACAATGGGTGCGTCAGCTTTGTCTAATATCGCTAAAGCGGAAGGATTAAGCGTATAACGTTGATCTGTAGTTAAATCGAAGCGTTTATAAACAGTCTGTGAGAGTACGTTTAGTAGTATTAAACCAACGACTATAAGTGCGATATTTTTGATAAGTTTATTCAAATTTTTTCTCAAGTTTATAGGTTTTAACAGCAACTATGGTATCGTTTTTAAATTTAAACTCGACACACTCTTGTTGATTATTAAAAGCACCTGGTTTAAAGCCCATATTATAGTTCCATTGGTCTTTAGAGTTGGCTTTGATGCTATCATCCCAACCAAACCATTCTGCAGTACCAAAATCCGTAATTATCTGTGCTTTAGTTTTTCCAATTAACAGATTGTCTTTATTTAGCTGGTCCATCATTTCAAAACGCAGTTCAGGGTATTCTGCCCAGTTTTCAGCGTTAAAATATTTTTGATGATGGTAGCTAGAAAAGATATTTACTAAAGGGTAAAACATATAAAAATAGAGTAGAGGTGTCGCAATTAAAGTAATAAGTAAGCTTACCCATTTATTATCTCCAATGGTTTTTATAAATAACCAAGCCAAAACAAAAACAACAACAAACGATATAATTAAAGTAATAGTAATAACCATATTATTGTTTTTTGATATTGAATTTGGTTAGCGCAATAAACAGTATAGTTACACTTAAAAAGTAAATAATATCTCTAGTATCCAAAACACCACGACTCATACTTTTATAATGCGCATTCATCCCCAATTGCTCAATCATATTACTGGAAGCCACATCTGCAATCCCTTCAAAACCAATAAAAAAGAATAAGCATAAAAATACGGCAACAATAAAGGCTACAATTTGATTATCGGATAATGTAGATGCAAATACACCAATAGCAGTGTAAGCAGCCACTAAAAATAACAGTCCAAAATAAGACCCTAAAGTGCTTCCAAAATCTATATTTCCTGTTGGATTTCCCAATTGGTATACTGTATAGACGTATAATATTGTTGGTAATAATGCGATAATTATTAATACAAAAGCACCAAAGTATTTGCCTAATACTAACTGTAATGTGCTAATAGGTTTAGTTAAAAGTAACTCTAATGTTCCTTGTTTTTTCTCGTCACTAAAACTACGCATGGTTACCGCAGGAATCAAGAATATTAAAATCCAAGGCGCTAACAAAAAAAACGGAGACAAATCTGCAAATCCATTGTCTAGTATATTAAATTCGCCTTTAAACACCCATAAAAAGAGACCGTTTAATAGCAAAAATATAGCAATCACTAAATAGCCTATTGGCGAAGCGAAAAATGAATTTATTTCTTTTTTAAGTATGGCTAGCATGCTTTTTCTTGGTTTTTGTATTATTTATTACTTAAGTGATGCTAACTTATCAACACTCCAAGCTTCAGGTTTGGCATTAAACAACGGTTTTGTCTTTGCCCAAATACCTTTAAATAGTTCAGAGTTTCGGTAGTTTTCTAAGTCGCTCTCAGCATCCCAATAACTATACGTAAAAAACACATTACTATTGTGTTTGTCGCGATACAATTCTAATAATTGGTTGCCTTCAAAGTTTCTTATTTTAAACTTTATGATTTCAAAATTAGCTAAAAAGGTGTCAATATTTTCTTCAGCAAAACTTAATTTTACAATTCTTACAAACATGATTTTTACCTTTTTCAATTTCCGCTTAAGCGAAATAATTACTCTTTAAAAAAATTAATAGTAACAGTATCTCTTATTCCTAATCCCATTAAGCTACTTGCGCTACCAACGGTTTGGTTGTTGCTTTTATAGATTGCTATTTCTAGGTAGTTAGAGCTGTTAAAAACCACCAGACCACGTCCTTCGTCATTACGTTTGTCTTCGGGCGTTTCAAAATTAACAATATCACTATATTTATTTTGTATTTTTTTAAACTTATAGTTTCTAGCAGAGACCTCATAAGGGCGTCCTTTTTGAAGTGTTTCAAAAAAGTTTTTTCTAATATTAGTCACTACATTACCGTAATTGTCAATATATATAATACTTCCAATAATTTGGGTTTGTTCCTCATTAACGTAAGGGACTAAGTTTTTAATTGGCTTTATATTGCTAATCGCTTTTCCAATAACTTCTAATGTACCACCTCGCGCAATATGACAGGCCACTTTTACAAAAACATCTAATACCGGAAAACTAGTTTCTATCTTGTCGTGTATATTAATTTCGACTAATTTAGAAGGTGCAATTTCATTGGCAATCATACTCATTATTCCATTGTTTGCACAGATAAAATAATGCTCGTCCAATTCTACAGCAATATGTTTGTTTTCAGGGTTTATTTCTGAATCAATTCCAATAACATGAATAGTTCCTTTTGGAAAGCTACTGTATGCATTTTGAATAATGTATGCAGCTTCTGCACTATTAAATGGTGAGACAGAATGAGAGATATCAACAATTCTTACTTCAGGTAATTCACTATAAATAGCTCCTTTTATTGCGCCAGCAAAGTGATCTTTCTCTCCAAAATCTGTGGTAAGCGTTATAATTGGCATGTAGTATTGTTGATATTTTTTTAACCTTAAACACACAAAAATTGTGTAAGTTTGTTAGATACACAAAACTAATAAAATTGTACAGACTAATTTAATAAATCCACGCTTTTGAAAGAAATAATTATTGAACTAGAGGAGATCTCTCCAAAAGAGTTTTTTGGAACAGGAAACGAGAACATAACACTTTTAAAAAAATACTTTCCAAAACTTAAAATAATTGCGCGCGGAAGCAAAATTAAAGCCATTGGTGATGCGGAGCTTTTAGAAGAATTTGATCGTAGAATGACTATGTTGATTAAGCATTTTTCTAAATATAATGCTATTGATGAAAACGTTATTGAACGTGTATTAACCAGTCAAAGTAGTGACGATTATAAGACTTCAGAAAAAAGTGGAGAAGTTTTAGTACATGGTGCTAACGGAAAACCAATTAAAGCTATTACAGCCAACCAACGTAAAATGGTGGAGCTGATGCGTAAAAACGATATGGTTTTTGCTATTGGACCAGCCGGTACAGGAAAAACATATACAGGTGTTGCATTAGCTGTTAAAGCCTTAAAAAATAAAGAAGTTAAACGTATCATATTAACTAGACCTGCAGTAGAAGCAGGAGAAAATTTAGGGTTTTTGCCAGGAGATTTGCAAGAAAAATTAGACCCTTACATGCAGCCTATTTATGATGCTTTGCGAGATATGATACCTGCGGAAAAATTAGCACATTATATAGATAACGGAACCATACAAATTGCACCATTAGCATTTATGCGTGGACGTACATTGGATAACGCATTTGTTATTTTGGACGAAGGTCAAAACACAACACATGCACAAATGAAGATGTTTTTAACCAGAATGGGTAAAAATGCTAAGTTTTTGCTAACCGGTGATCCAGGACAGATAGATTTACCACGTCGTACCATTTCTGGTTTAAAAGAAGCGTTGCTTATTTTAAAAGGGGTAGAAGGTGTTGGAATGGTTTTTCTTGATGATAAAGATGTTGTACGTCATAAATTAGTTAAGAAAATTATTGAAGCATACAAGAACATCGAGAATGTAGATTAGATTTTTAAAAAATATAAAATAAATAAATTACCAGATTAAGTAATGAGTAATACAATAATAGATACCAATTTTAACTTCCCGAATCAGAAAAGCCTTTACAAAGGAAAAGTTAGAGCAGTTTATAATATTAATGACGAAGAATTGGTCATGATTGCAACAGATAGACTTAGTGCGTTTGATGTGGTAATGCCAAAAGGAATTCCGTATAAAGGACAAATCCTTAATCAGATTGCGACTAGCATGATGAAAGCGACTGAAGATTTGGTGCCAAACTGGTTAACGGGTACTCCGGATCCAAACGTTGCTGTTGGGCATTTATGCGAGCCTTTTAAAGTAGAAATGGTAATACGTGGTTACATGTCTGGTCATGCTGCACGCGAGTATAAAGCCGGAAAACGTATGCTTTGTGGCGTTGCAATGCCAGAAGGGATGAAGGAAAACGATAAGTTTCCTGAGCCTATTATTACGCCTGCAACTAAAGCAGAAATGGGTGATCATGATGAAGATATCTCTAGAGAAGAGATTTTGAAAAAAGGAATTGTTAGTGAAGCCGACTATATTGTTTTAGAAGATTATACACGTAAATTATTCCAAAGAGGTACTGAAATAGCTGCTTCACGAGGATTAATTTTAGTAGATACTAAATATGAATTTGGTAAAACTAAAGACGGAAAAATTGTTTTAATTGACGAAATCCATACGCCAGATTCTTCTCGTTATTTTTATGCAGAAGGTTACCAAGAGCGTCAGGATAATAACGAAGCACAAAAACAACTGTCTAAAGAGTTTGTAAGACAATGGTTAATTGCTAATAATTTTCAAGGTTTAGAAGGGCAAACTGTACCTGTTATGTCTGATGCGTATATTGAAACGGTATCAGAACGCTATATTGAATTATACGAAAATATTATGGGGGAACCTTTTGTAAAAGCAGAGGTATCTAACATACAAGAACGTATTGAAGCTAATGTTTTAGCCTATTTGAAATAAGACTTAATTATTTAAGTTTAATAATAGCTGATATCCTTATTTATAAGAAATAAGAATATCAGCTATTTTATTTAAGTCTGGTTCGTTTATTTCTGTTTGTGGAGCTAACGGAAATGTTTGCTGTCCTGGACGACTTACAAAAGCAGCTCTCCAGCCCGCCCAAAGTGCGCCTGCAACATCCCAACCATGTGCAGCAATAAGCATACACTCTTCTGGTTTTACATTCATTTTTGTTGAAGCCCAATTATAAACATCTGTAAAAGGTTTAAATTTTCCCACAGATTCAATGCTTAATAGCGCGTCAAAATAAGAAGTTAAACCAACGTTTTCAAATTTGTTTTTTAAGCTTTCTTTATTAGAGTTAGTTAATGCAACTAAAGTATAACCTTCTTTTTTTAATTCAGCTAAGGCTTCTTTAACTTCTGGATGTGGTGGTAAATTTTGCATCGCATTTACAATAATATCTCGTGCTTTGTCTTCTGGAATAGTAATATCCTGATTGGCAGCTACCATTTGTAATGCAGCAGCACCAATATGTCCAAAAGGCTCATAACGCCCACTAGCAGATACCACTAATGAATACTGTAGCATTGTAGTAAACCATAATGATAACAACGCTTCGTTTCCGCCTAAAGCGTCACCGACTTGTTTTTTCATTATCGTCAAATCTAATAAGGTTTCGTTTACATCAAAAAACAAAACTTTAGGTCTGGTTAAGCTATTCATAACTATTGTTTTTTTAATGCAGTTACTATTTCAGAAACTTCTGCACGTTTGGTATAATCAGCATCTAAAAACGCATATTGTATAATTCCATTTGTATCTATAACGTAGGTTGCTGCTAGTGGTAATTGGTTACTAGCGTCTCCATTTTTTTCATTTAAACCAAAACCATTATTATAAATAGTGGCTACTTCTGGGGTTAATTCAAATACAACACCATAATTTTTACCAATAACATTACCAACATCACTTAATACAGAAAATTCTAAATTGTTTTTTTCAGAAGTATTTAATGAGTTGTCCGGTAATTCTGGTGTTAATGCCAAAAGTGTAGCACCTGCAGTTTTAATTTCAGGTAATTTATCTTGTAAATAGTGTAAAGTAATATTACAATACGGGCACCAACCACCTCTATACCATGTTAACACAACAGGACCATCTTTTAATTGATCATATAAAGATACGGTCTGATTTAGTTGATTTTTTAATGAAAAGTCTAGTGCTTTATCACCAACGTTTAAAGCGGTATCTAGGATTCCTGAATCGGAAACACTAGCAATACCATCAGCGTAAATTTTCTTTTTCTCCTCAGTAAATTTTGAAGCACCGTCTTGACGCTTAACATCTAATAAGGCATCTAAAGTACCTGTGTTTTTTGTGGTATCCATAGTATTGTGATTTTATAATTAAATATTATTGTTCAGCGATTAATTCTGAAAGCACTTGTTTAAAGGTATCCACAGGTTGTGCGCCTGTAACTGCACTTTTTCTATTAAAAACAATAGTTGGCACAGAATTTACGCCCATGTTTTTCCAATAGTCTTGTTTTGTTCTTACTTCTAAGCGTGCGTCTTCATTGTCTAATTTAGCTAAAGCTTCGTCAGCATCTAAACCAATTTCTAACAATGCAGCTCTTAAAACATCATGTTTAGAGACATCTTTTCGATCACTAAAAAACGCTTTAGTAAGTGTCATTTTTAGTTCTGTTTGCTTACCAAAACCTTTAGCATATTCTAATAAAACGTGTGCGTCAAAAGTATTGACCATACGCATATCATCAAAATAATCGAAAGTAAACCCTAATTCCGCCCCAACTTCCGTCATGTGTTGTTTGGACTGATTTTGTTGTTCTATTGTAGAGCCATATTTTTCTGTAATATGTTCGTTTACATTTTGACCTTCGGCAGGCATGTTTGGATTTAACTCAAACGGTTGCCATTCTATTTCTACTTGATCTTCAACACCAAGTTCTTTTATTGCTTTTTCTAAGCGTTTGTATCCAATAGTACACCAAGGACATACAACGTCAGAAACGATATCTATTTTAAGTTTTTTTGTCATAATTAAAAAGTTACTAGGTTACTAATTTGAAGTTGTCCCTCAACGTTACTATAATTTTTGACATCATCAGCAAACGTTTTTGCATGAGGTCCAAAAGCAGCTTGAAAAGCAGCAACATCATCAAATTTTAAATGTGCAATAGCGACATAAGGAGCAGGCTCTCCCGGAACTCTGCTAGCAATACCTAAGTCTAGTTCTAAACCTTTTAAGGCATCACCAAGTGCATTAACAATCATTGGTAAATGACTGTTAGTGTAGTAATCAGAATCAAACGTGACGTCTTTACCGTTTGGGTACATTACAGATACTTTTATCATAATATGTTTTTTATAAAATTAGTAAACCTTCTGTAGAAGTAACAGAAGGTTTACAGCTATTTATTAGTAATAAAAGGGATTACCTTATTTTTTCCAAGTAAAAGCTTTGAAAGCATCATCAACAGGTGTGTTGGCAATGTGGTTTGTATAGTTACTAATTACTTTTTGAGATAACCCTAAAATAATTTCTAATACTTGTTGCTCACCATATCCAGCAGCATAAAAAGTAGTTAAATCGTCTTGCGTTACATTACCACGGTTTCTAACAATTGTTAATGCCATTGTGCGTAAAGCTTCTAGTTTAGGATTTTCTAAAGCTGTTTCGTTACGTAAAGCTTCTGTGATTGCATCATCAACTTTCATCATTTTTGCAATTCCTGTGTGTGCAGGGACACAATAATGACATCCGTGTTCAACATTTATTGCTTGCCATACCACAGTCAATTCTTCTTCATTAAAAGATGTTTGTGTAAATAACTCGTGTAATTGTTGGTATGCGTCTAATAATTGAGGTGCTCCAGCTAATACGCCATGTAACCCAGGAATCATTCCGTAAGCCTTTTGAGACTTTTCTAATAATGGTTTTGCTTGTTCAGGAGCAGAGGCAATGTTGTGAATTTTTAAAGTTGTCATAATTATTTTTATTAATTGTTTGTTAATTTTTCTAAACGTTCGTTTAGTTATTGTTTAAAAAAAATGATTTTAAATTGTTTTAAAAATCATTTCTATATAATCTTCTATTTCTTGTTTTGTATTTACCCTTGACGCAGCAGCTAATCCGTGCTTTGCTAAAAGTAAAAAGTTAGCTTGTTTTAATATTGTTGCTTCGTCTTTACTGCTATCCAATGCTAACTTTTGGATAATAATATCTTTTAGATTAGCCATAAAAGCAGTCATTTGTGCTTTCACTAATTCATCTTCAGTTTCAGAAAACTCATTATACGTATTTGTTACTAAACAGCCTTTTATATTGTCGCTTATAAAACTAGAACTTACAGAATCGTAAAAAAATTGTTTGATGTCTTCAACACCTTGTGTTCCGTTTTTTAACTTTTCTAAAGTCACACTGACTTTTGCTTTGTATTGTTTTAGGCTTTCTAAAAATAAACCATGTTTACTTTCAAAGCTAGAGTAGATGGAAAACTTATTAATGCCCATTGCTTTTTCAAGCATCTGCATAGATGTGTTTTCGTAGCCATTACGCCAAAACAACTGCATTGCTTTGTCAACAACTTCCTCCTCTATATATTGCTTTTTTCTAGCCATTATTTTTAATTACACAACAAAACTAACTAATCGGTTAGATATAATAATACACTTTAACATTTATTTAGTTTTTAGCTTTTTATAAAAGCGTCTTATCTTATTGTAAATATAAGTATTGGTTTTTACGTAATAAAATGAAATAAAGCAAACAACCACTATAAACACTATCGCTCCAAGGATGGCTTGGGTTGGATTTAAACTCTTGTATAAAAAGTGTTTTAAGCTTAAGCCCGTAAAACTACCGTAGATAATCATAAAATGAATCACATAAATAGACAATGTTTTTTGTCCTATTTTAGTAATTATAGCTTGTTTAAGGTACGTTTCAAAAGTGTAGAATATGCCAAAGATCACTAATACATTACCTAATCTACTAAACAAATAATTGTAGTTAGCACTTTTATTAAATAACGGAATATCAAACAGATTATCTATAAGTTTTAAACCCGCACTGGAAAAGAATATTGATGCCAAACCAACAACCAGAAAACCAATAATTTTTAAAGGTTTGTAGTTGTTTTTATGTCCAAACTTGAAAAATAATACCGCAATAAAGCCACCAAAAGCAACAAAGCCAAACCATGGAATAATAGTAAACACAGAGCCATTTTGCTGGCTTATATAATTAACAAAAAGGATTGGTGCATCCGCTAGATTTAAAGTACGGTACAACGGTTCCGAAACAAAAATGCTACACCCTAGAATTAAGAAGAGTAGTGCTAAAACCCATTCGTTTTTAAAACTAATTTTATATAATAAGATTAAAATTAATAGCGATAACCCTATGCATTGCAGGACATCCACTTGTAGGAAATTCATGTTAACTTTACCATACATCAAGCTTAAAAACGAGAATCGTAAGGCATAACCTATTATAATAAGCAATAGCCCGCGATTAATTCCTTTTTTAATTCGCTCGCGTTCTGTGCCTTTTTCTTTAGCTTTTAATAATAAAAACACAAAGACTAATCCTGTAATTGTAAAAAAGGTAGGTGCGGTAATCCCTCTAAAATAGGCCCATACATTGTAAACCGTATTAGAGGTGTCTCTATAAATCGGGTTTAAAAGCGAATCTATAAAATGACCTTGTAGCATCATTAGTATAGCAAAAGCTCTAACAGCATCAAGAAAAAATAGTCTGGTTGGTTTCAAGTAGTAATATTTGTTAGTCATGTAAAGATAATAGTTATATTTAAAGTCTAAAACTTTAGAATAATATGTACGATAAAATAAATGAGTGGGTTGGAGATTTTGCTTCTTTTGTTTGGGGTCTACCTTTACTAATTTTATTAATTGGAGGTGGATTATATCTATTGATATTATCTAAATTTTTACCATTTAGGTATTTGGGACATGCCATACAAGTCCTTCGTGGTAAGTATGATAACCCAGAAGACACTGGAGAAATCACTCATTTTCAAGCCTTGACAACTGCGTTATCCTCGACCATTGGTATGGGGAATATTGCAGGAGTAGCAGTGGCAATTTCTATTGGAGGACCAGGCGCTGTATTTTGGATGTGGATTAGTGCAATAGTAGGGATGTCTACCAAGTTTTTTACCTCAAGTTTAGCTATAATGTATCGTGGTAAGGATAGTGAAGGTAATACCCAAGGTGGTCCAATGTACTTTATAATGGAAGGATTAGGTAAAAACTGGAAACCGTTAGCTATGTTTTTTAGCGCCTGTGGATTAATAGGGGCATTACCCGTTTTTAATGTCAATCAATTAACGCAAGCCATCAACGATATTGTCTTAAAACCTAACGGAATTACTGTAAATTTTACCTCAAATTTAATCATAGGATTGGTATTAGTAACTATTACTTCAGTGGTTATTTTAGGGGGGTTAAACCGAATAAGCAAGGTGGCATCTAAACTAGTACCTAGTATGGTATTACTATATTTTGTATTGATACTTATTATTTTGTTCGCTAATGCGGAAGTCGTGCCAACTTATTTTAAATTGATTTTCACAGATGCTTTTGCAGCAGAAAATTATAAAGGAGATGCTTTTTTAGGAGGTCTTTTAGGTGGATTGATAGTTTTAGGTATCCGACGTGGTGCATTTTCAAACGAAGCAGGTATAGGTACAGCGCCTTTAGCGCATGGTGCAGCAAAAACTAACGAGCCTATTCGCGAAGGTTTAGTAGCCATGTTAGGACCTGCGATAGATACATTAATTGTATGTACACTTACTGCTTTAGCTATTTTAGTAACTGGTGTTTGGGAAACCACAGATGCTAATGGAGTTAGCTTAACAGCAAAAGCATTTAGTAGTGCAATGCCACTTTATGGTAAGTATCTATTGTTAATATGTATTGTTGTGTTTAGTGTATCGTCACTGTTTTCGTATTCTTATTACGGAAGTAAATGTTTATCCTTTTTAATAGGAGATAAAAACAAACACTACTACAATTACTTTTATATAGTCAGTATTATTTTAGGAGCAACAACATCTTTAGCTTTAATGATTAATTTAATTGATGGTGTTTTTGCATTAATGGCAATTCCGACAATGACAGCAACTTTAATCTTATCGCCAAGAGTAATAAAAGCAGCAAAAGATTATTTTAAGAGGATGAAAGAGGCAAAACAAGTTTAAGCTTTATTAACGGACGCCTTAAATTGTTGAGGCGTCATTAGTTCCATTTTTTTAAATTGTCTATTAAAGTAACTGGTATTATTAAAACCAGATTTAAAGGCAATTTCAGACATTCTAAAATCTTTAGATTCTTTAATTAGCTTTTTAGAAAATTTAATCTTTTCAGAATTTATATAATCAATTGGAGAGATGCCTAAGGTGTTTTTAAACTGTTTATGGAAGTGCGATGTGCTCATGTAAGCTTTTTTAGCCAGCAGATCAACACTAATATCTTTATCAGTTAAGTTGTCTTTTATATATTTAATAACGGTGCCTATTCTAGTGTCGTTAAAAACCTGATTAGGATCATTAATAATTAAAGACTTGGCTTTGGTTTGTAATAGCCTAACAATTAATTCCTGAATCATTAAATCCAACAACACATCCTTAGATTTATTATTGTTTGTAAAAGTGTAAGTCAGGCGTTCTATTAAATGATTAACATCTGTGTTATTTATTAAGTGTGATGTGGTTTTATTTAAATCCCAACTGTTATTTTCATTTTCAATAGCCACTTGTTGGTTAAATTTTTCTACAACCTCATCAATTTTAAAAGCATCAATGCCTAAGGCTAAACATTGTGTTGGTTGTTCTTTTGTGGCAATAGGAAAATCAATTACCATTTCTTTATTGGTTGGCATCACTACAGATTCACCTGGAAAAAAATCAAAAGGGTCAAAACCATCTAAATGCATAACTTTCTGTCCAGTTAACATACTTGCAATAATTGGGAAGTTAAACGTCAACGAGACTTTTTCCGCGAAAGCGTGTGTTTCATATATATTAAGCTCTGCATAATCTGCATTATACGTTGTTCTGTTTTCCACTAAGGTGGTCAGTTTTCTGTTGCTTTTATGATTGTTTAATAAGGACTGCATAATCAATACTACAATAAAATTTGAACATAAATTTGTTAATAATAGATATGTTCAAGATTATGATAATTCTGTTCAATAGAATTAGAATATGATAAAATAACTTTATCAAAACTAAAGATAATCTATTTTTTAAACTAATAAATTATCTATTTACTAATTTAACATGAAATTACATGAGTTATTCTAAACCTGAATTTAAAGAGAAATACGGCAATTTTATAAACGGTAAATTTGTAGAACCTTTAGGTGGACAATATTTTGAGAACACCTCTCCAATAGATAATAGTTTAATAGCAAAATATCCGCGTTCTCAGAAAGAGGATGTCGAGCTGGCTTTAGATGCTGCCAATGCTGCCAAAGAAGCTTGGGGAAATACCTCAGCAACGGAGAGAGCCACGTTATTAAATAAAGTAGCCGATATTATTGAAGCCAATTTAGAAGAGTTTGCAGTTATGGAAACCTGCGATAATGGTAAGCCTATCCGTGAAACTTTAAATGCAGATGTCCCTTTAGCAATAGACCATTGGCGTTATTTTGCAGCGTGTATTAGATCTGAAGAAGGAAGTGCAACCGAGTTAGATCAAAATACATTATCCATGAATATTAAGGAGCCTTTAGGTGTTATTGGTCAAATTATACCATGGAATTTTCCGCTATTAATGTTGTCTTGGAAATTACCGCCAGCATTAGTAACAGGTAATTGTGTGGTTTTAAAACCTGCAGAACAAACACCCTCTACAGCAACATTATTAATGGAGAAAATTGCAGATGTCTTCCCTCCAGGTGTTATAAATATAGTGCATGGTTTTGGACCAGAAGCCGGAAAACCATTAGCGTCAAGCGCGAAAGTGGATAAAGTAGCCTTTACAGGGGAAACAACAACAGGGCAATTAATTATGCAATATGCTTCTAAAAACTTGAATCCTGTAACTATGGAATTAGGTGGTAAGTCTCCAAATGTTTTCTTTAACTCTGTTATGGATCATGACGATGCCTTTTTAGATAAAGCTATTGAAGGTGCCGTATTATTTGCTTTTAATCAAGGAGAAGTTTGTACTGCACCTTCTAGAATATTGGTTCAAGAAGATATCTATGAAGCGTTTATGAAACGCGTTGTGGCGCGCACAAATGCCATTATACAAGATAACCCATACGATGTAAATACAATGGTTGGGGCACAAGCTTCTAAAGATCAGCATGAGAAAATACAATCGTATTTTAAAATAGGTAAAGACGAAGGTGCTAAAGTATTATCCGGGGGATCTGCAAATAATCTAAGTGGTAATCTAGCAAATGGGTTTTACATAAAACCAACCTTATTAGAAGGTCATAATAAAATGAGAGTCTTCCAAGAAGAAATTTTTGGACCGGTAGCTTGTGTGACTAAATTTAAAGATGAGGCTGAAGCGATTGAAATTGCTAACGATACGCTTTACGGACTTGGAGCAGGCGTTTGGACTAGAGATGCACACCAATTATATCAAATTCCGCGTGCAATAAAAGCGGGTCGTGTTTGGGTAAACTGTTACCACGCGTATCCTGCGCATGCACCATTTGGAGGTTATAAAAAATCTGGATTTGGTAGAGAAAATCATGTGATGATGCTAAACTACTATCGTCAAACTAAAAACATGTTAATCTCTTATGATAAAAACAAGTTAGGGTTCTTTTAGTAGTTATTTAGAAACGTCTTATTAATAGTACAAAAGGCTGAGTTTAGTTAATTCCGCCTTTTTTAATACATTTAAGTTATGGAAAGAGTAGCAATTACAGAAGCAGCAATAACGGTTTTGGAACAACTAAAAGCAAAACATGGCGATTTAATTTTTCATCAAAGTGGTGGGTGTTGTGACGGGTCTGCGCCTATGGTTTTTGAAAAAGGGGATATGTATCTGGATGAAAGCGATGTGTTGTTAGGGACGCTAAAAGGCGTTAATTTTTATATGAATCAAGATCAATTTGAATATTGGAAGCACACACATCTTACTGTGGACATAACAGAAGGTCGTGGTGCTAGCTTTTCTTTAGAAATCCCTTTAGGACTTCGGTTTTTAATTCATTCTAGATTATTAACTACAGAAGAGGAGGCTTTTTTTAATAGCTGATTTTAAACAGGTATTCCTATTTTAATAATATAAGCTCTAAAAATCAATGATATTGTTGGTTTTAGGGCTTTTTTTTAGGGTAATAATTAATTATTTAACAATTTGGCTTTTATTTTATTGCTAAATTGATATATTTATGCTAAATTAATATACATGACTGTAGATTTATGTCCCAATTGTGGATCAGACCATTACATTAAAAGCGGAATTGTTAACGATAGACAGCGTTATAAGTGTAAAAAATGCAACTATTTTTTCTCTGTTAATAAGATAGGTAAGAAGATAGATGACTACTACGTTAACAAGTCGCTGCAATTATACTTAGAAGGATTGACTTATCGAGAAATCGAACGCATTTTAGGTATCTCTCACGTCAGTATCATGAATTGGGTGAAAAAATACAATATTAAACGCCCTTACAATTCTAATTACCATCCAACCTATAAGATTTTAAACGCTACAGAACTGGGTGTTTATTTTAGTAATGCTCAAAATATTAAAGGCGCAGGTGTTGTTGTTACTGAACTAGGGGATAAATTTATGTTGATTAAATGGGAGCGTTTTAAAGATTAGTATAATAAATTAACAGATAAATATATTAATTTTCTGTTAACACATTGTTTTTAAGAGCTTAGTAGTGCACACAAAACCAATTAACTACTAATTAATCCTTTAAACAATGAAAAAACAAACCCTATTATTGGCAGGACTCTTTATAATGTCCTTTCAATTAATGACCGCTCAAGGCTCTCCCGATTATGATGGAGGTCTTAAGTTTAAGTTTAACGAAGATGGTTCTAAATATCTTCGGCTTATTTCTTGGGCGCAAGTCCAAGCTAACTATAATACAGACGATACATTTGATGCAAACGGAAACGAGAACAGTAAATTAAATTTTAATTTACGTCGTGCTCGTATTTTAATGTTTGCACAAATTAATAAAGACTTTTTAATCGTAACACACTTTGGATTAAACAGTTTAACAAGTTCTACATTAAGTCCAACGGGAAAAGGAGATGGTTCTCAACTCTTTTTTCATGATGTTTGGGCACAATACAATTTAGGTAAAGACCATACTGTTGGTGGTGGTTTACATTATTTTAATGGTATTTCAAGACTAAATAATCAAAGTACACTTAATATGATGACGTTGGATAACAACCGTCAATCTTGGGCAACCATTGGTTTATCCGATCAATTTGCGCGTCATTTAGGTGTTTTTGCAAAAGGTAAATTTGATAAGCTTCAATATCGTGTCGCTATTAATGACGCTGCGGTATCAACATTGGACGGTCGCACAGCAGTTGCTGGTGGAGACGCAGTTTATAATGGTCGTGCTACTTTAGGATCTAAAGATGCGGGTAAAACATACGCAGGTTATTTTGATTATAATTTCTTAGATCAAGAATCTAATTTTCTGCCGTACAAAGTAGGAAGTTATTTAGGAGGAAAAAAGATTTTTAATGTTGGAGCAGGGTTCTTCTTGCATCCAAAAGGATCTGTGATTGATACTGGTACAGCATTAACACCAAACTTAGAAGGTGAAGATGTTTCAATCTTTGCAGTAGATGCTTTTTATGATGCGCCACTTGGTGATAATGGAAGCGCAATAACGGCTTATGCGGTCTATCAAAATAGCGATTACGGTAAAGATTACTTATACAGTGCTTATGGTACTGGAAGTATGATTTATGGCCATGTTGGTTATGTCTTTAAAGGCGATGTTACAAAAACAAGATTTCAACCTTATGTAAGTTACGGTACGCATAGTTATGATGCTGTAGGTGATGACAGATCTATATTAGGTGTTGGTGTTAACGCTTATATGAGTGGACATAATTCAAAATTAACTTTAGAATATAAAAACCAAGAATTTGGGGCTTTGGATGCAAATACTATTTCGCTTCAAGCTATGATTTATCTATAAAAACTAACAACTATGAGTGATAAACAAAAACACGCGTCAGCGTATTGGAAAGAAAATATTAAATATTTGGCAATACTTCTTGTCATATGGTTTGTGGTATCCTTTGGATGTGGCATTTTATTTAGAGAAGAGTTAGATCAATTTAGACTTGGAGGCTTTAAACTCGGTTTTTGGTTTGCCCAACAAGGATCTATATATGTATTCGTGATTTTAATTTTCGTATACGTAAGATTAATGAACAAATTAGATAAAAAATACGGTTTTGACGAGTAGTCTAAACTAATAACTTAAAAAATAAGATATTATGAGTGTACAATTTTGGACATGGTTATTAGTAGGAATTACTTTTGCCTTATATTTTGGAATAGCAATTTGGGCCCGAGCAGGCTCAACTAAAGAGTTTTATGTTGCTGGTGGAGGTGTTTCTCCGTTAGCAAATGGTATGGCTACCGCAGCCGATTGGATGAGTGCAGCCTCCTTTATTAGTATGGCTGGTATTATCTCCTTTTCAGGATATGATGGCTCAGTTTATCTTATGGGATGGACTGGTGGTTATGTACTGTTAGCGTTATTATTAGCACCTTACCTGCGTAAATTTGGTAAGTTTACAGTGCCAGATTTTATTGGAGATAGATATTACTCAAACACAGCAAGAACAGTAGCGGTAATTTGTGCGTTAATTGTATCATTTACATATGTTGCAGGTCAAATGCGTGGTGTAGGTATTGTATTTTCTCAATTTTTACAAGTAGATATTAATATAGGTGTTATCATTGGGATGACGGTTGTTTTAACTTTTGCGTTATTAGGAGGAATGAAAGGAATCACATACACACAAGTCGCACAATATTGTGTCTTGATTTTCGCTTTTATGGTGCCTGCATTTTTTATCTCTTTACAAATGACAGGAAACATTATTCCTCAAATTGGAATGGGAGGTAAGGTTGAAGGTGGTGCCTTTCTATTAGATAAATTAGATTTATTACATACAGAACTTGGATTTAACGAGTATACCAGCGGAACAAAATCTACTTGGGATGTTTTTGCAATTACATTAGCATTAATGACTGGTACTGCAGGATTACCGCACGTAATTGTACGTTTCTTTACAGTGCCAAAAGTAAAAGATGCCCGTAAATCTGCGGGTTATGCCTTATTTTTAATTGCTATTTTATATACAACAGCACCTGCAATTGCAGTATTTTCAAGAACTAATTTAATTGAAACGGTTAGTAATAAAGAATATAAAGAAATTCCAGAATGGTTTAAAAACTGGGAAAACACTGGGTTAATAGCGTGGTCTGATAAAAATGGAGATGGAAAAATCCAATATGTTGCAGGTGATGCTTTATCAAGTAAAAAACCAATATATACGGATGCTAGAGGTGCAAGTGGAGAACGTATCGTGTCTAATGTTAGTGATGCTTCAAACGAGCTTTATGTGGATAGAGATATTATGGTATTGGCAAATCCAGAGATTGCAAACCTACCCAATTGGGTTATTGGATTAGTGGCAGCCGGAGGATTGGCAGCAGCACTATCTACAGCAGCAGGATTGTTGTTAGTAATTTCGACATCTGTGTCTCACGATTTAGTTAAAAAACAATTAAAGCCGGATATTTCTGATAAAGACGAATTGAAAGTCGCAAGATTAGCAATTTTTGTAGCCATCTTAATTGCTGGGTACTTTGGTATTAATCCGCCGGGATTTGTCGCAGCGGTCGTCGCACTAGCATTTGGTCTAGCAGCAGCGTCCTTTTTTCCAGCTATTATTTTAGGAATATTTGATAAGCGTATGAATAGCGAAGGTGCTATTTCAGGAATGGTTGTCGGTATTGTTTTAATGTTATTCTACATGATGAAATTTAAACTCGACATGTTTGGTGGTGGTACAAAAGAAGATTGGTGGTTTGGTACATCTCCAGAAGGATTTGGTACTATAGCAATGATTTTAAATGTTGTTGTATCACTTGTGGTATCGCGCTTAACACCTGCGCCACCTCAGAATGTACAAGATATGGTTGAAAGTATAAGAATCCCTTCAGGAGCTGGAGAAGCTCAAGATCATTAAGGCATTGAGTTCGGTCTTTAATCGTTTTTAGCTTTCGCTAAAAATTAAAGAACTTAATTTTAATTTAGTTAGTATGCAAATCAGCATTACATTTATGTAGTGCTGATTTCTTATATTAGTAGAATAAACTAAATTCTGTTGCTCAAATCATGTCAGACTGAGCTAGGTGAAGTCTAATCAATAAATCTATTTAGATAATAATTTCCAATGAAAAAACGCCACGAACAAAAGCTAGTTGTATTATCAATAGCATTATGTTTAATTTTTAATGTCCCATTTATCTTAGTCTTTAATTTTGAAGGCGCTATTTTTGGTATTCCAACCTTATATTTTTCAATATTTTCAATTTGGTTAGTATCTATCGTTATTTCATATATCGTATTAAAACGTCACTATGAATAACTACGCACTAATTGCCATAATTGTAATTTATTTAGCGGTGTTATTTTACATTGCTTTTCTTGGTGAAAAAAAGAAACAAAGCAAATGGGTTAACAATCCTTATGTGTATACGCTGTCTTTAGCGGTGTATTGCTCTGCATGGACGTATTACGGAAGTGTTGGTATTGCAGCAAATTCAGGAATTAATTTTTTACCAATCTATTTAGGGCCAGTTATAGCAGCGCCTTTGTGGATTGTTGTGCTTCGGAAGATTATTAGGATTTCTAAACAACATAAAATTTCAACTATTGCCGATTTTATTTCCCTACGTTACGGAAATAGTCGATTTCTTGGAGCGTTAGTAACCATAGTCTGTTTGTTTGGAACCTTGCCGTATATTTCATTACAATTAAAAGCAGTATCCGAAACGTTTGAGATTATGTCTGACGATACTAGTTATGTTTCTACAACTGTAATTGACGATTCTACTTTTTATGTCGCTTTGTTGTTAGCGATATTCGCTACTTTTTTCGGGACACAAAATGCGGATGCTTCCGAAAAACATAAAGGAATTATTGCTACTGTGGCTTTTGAGTCGGTTTTAAAACTAGTATTCTTTTTGGCTATTGGCGTTTATGTGACCTATTACTTGTTTGATGGGACTACAGATATTTATAATCAGATTTCAAAAACTGAAAATTTTAAACAACTCACCACGCTTAGTGGTGTGGAGGATGGTTTTAACTGGTTTTTCTTAATAGGATTGTCTTTTATGGCAATATTTTTATTACCGAGACAATTTCAGGTTTCGGTTTTGGAAAATAACAGAGAAAAACATCTTAAAAAGGCTATTTGGTTGTTCCCGTTGTATTTGTTATTATTTAATCTGTTTGTTATTTTTATAGCTTGGGCAGGTAAAATCACGTTTGGATCGACTCAGAATGCAGAATATTACTCGTTATTATTGCCATTAGAAAATGGGAATTCGTTTTTAGCAACATTAGTTTTTCTAGGTGGTTTTTCCGCCGTAATATCAATGGTTATTGTGTCCACTTTGGCGTTGTCTACTATGGTGAGTAATAACTTGATTATTCCTTATGGGTTTTTAGATAAGTTTATAAAAAACCAACCAGAACGAAACTCTAAGTACATTAAGAATATTAGACGTATTTCTATATTCACAATCATTATTACAGCTTATTTTTTCTATGTGTTATTCTCAAAAGAATTATCGTTGTATTCTATTGGATTAATATCGTTTGTTATTATTTCGCAATTAGCGCCTTCCTTTTTTATAGGATTATATTGGAATCGAGGGGCTTCTAAAGCAGCAATTATAGGGATATTAGTCGGTTTTTTTATAGCGGTGTATACATTAGTGTTACCATTTACACTGCAAGCTTACACAGGTACGGATGATTTTACGCAACTTGGTTTGTTCGGTATTTCAGCTTTAAAACCTTATGCGTTATTTGGTATTGATTTTTTAAGTCCGCCTGCGCATGCTTTTTTCTGGAGTATTACTTTTAACATGTTATGTTATGCGGTGTTTTCATTAACCTCAAAAGGAAATTACAGAGAGCGTAATTATGCTGAGATGTTTGTGGATAGTAATAACTTTACGACACTTCAGGATAATGCGTTGGTTTGGAAAGGAGAAGCTTACGTCTCTGATATTAAAAGTGTATTAATTCGGTTTTTAGGTGAAAAAAGAGCCACTCGTGCGCTGACTATATTCTTCACTAAATACAAATTACCTCAAGACACACAATTAGCGGATGCTAGATTAATTAATTTTTCAGAAAAATTGTTAACAGGAAGTATTGGTTCGGCTTCAGCCAAAATATTAATTGCCAGCGTAGTCAAGGAAGAGCAAATTAGTTTAGTCGAAGTTTTAAAGATTTTAGAAGAGTCTAAAGAAAATATCGTCAGTAATAAAGTATTAATAGAAAAATCAAATGAATTATCTCAGCTATCTTCAAAGTTAAAAGATGCTAATGATGAATTAATAAGTAAAGACAAGCAAAAAGACGAATTTTTAGACACTGTTGCGCATGAGTTAAAAACACCAATTACTGGTATTAGAGCTGCAACAGAGTTGTTAATGGATGAAGACGATGATATGCCACAAGACATTAAGGCACAGTTTTTAAAAAATATCCTTCAAGATTCCGATCGTTTAGGACGCTTAATACATAATATCCTTGATTTTGAAAAGTTGGAGACAGGACGTTTGCACTTGGATTTACAATATCAAGATATCCAGAAAACAATACACAAAGCTACTAGTAGTATTTCTCAGATTGCAGCTAAAAAAGACGTTAAAATAGTTAATAAAAACCCACATGCGTTTAGTACTAACTATGACGAGGATCGTATTCTGCAGGTATTAACCAATTTACTGTCTAATGCCATCAAGTTTTGTAATCCAAAAACAGGAGTTATTGAAATAGATTATAAGCTAGGAAATCAAATGGTAGAAATCTCTGTAACAGACAATGGTAAAGGGATTCCGGAAGAAGATCATAAGTTTATTTTTGATAAATTTTACCAGTCAAAACATCAAAACACCATCAAACCACAAGGCAGTGGATTAGGTTTAGCAATTACAAAACAAATTGTAGAAAAGCATAACGGTAAAATTTGGGCAAAAAAAGACGTTAAAAATGGCGCAACGCTTGTTTTTACCATACCTTTTAAGTAAATTGTTGTCGTAAAGTATGAAGAAGAAAATTTTAATTGTTGACGACGAGCCAAATATTGTCATGTCGTTAGAATACACTTTCAAAAAACAAGGTTTTGAAGTGTTTATTGCAAGAGATGGAAGTGAGGCTTTAGAGATATTAAAACATCATATTCCTAACGTGGTTTTGTTAGATATTATGATGCCAAACGTTGATGGTTTTCAAACCTTAACGCAAATTAAAAATACAGATAGTTTAAAGGATACCAAAGTGGTATTTTTAACTGCAAAAAATAAAGCTTCAGATATTGAAAAAGGTTTAAAACTTGGAGCAGATAAGTATTTAACAAAACCTTTTTCAGTAAAAAAAATAGTTTCAGAAATATTGGAACTAGTGACTTAAAACAGTTTTTTAAGTTTATTTAAAATTGGTTTTGTGTGCAAACAAACTAAGTTTAATTAAAGTTTAAAGACATGAAATTTCACATCAACCCATTAGCGTCAGATATTATAATTAGTATTTATATTATCGCTACGCTTTATCTTAGGTTTAAATTTGAAAGTCAAACCTATACAAGTCCAATGCTCTCAATTGTTTTGGGACTCTGTTTTGTGCTTATAATCTATGCACTTGTCAAATTAAAAGTACTTAATCCCAACTGGTTCGGCTTATTTAATTCTAAAAAAGCCTAGCTATGTATTATCAAGAATTTTATAGAAAAAGTATAGACCAACCAACGCAATTTTGGCAAGAACAAGCTATGCAATTGGAGTGGTTTAAAGTGCCAAAAACCATATTGTCTAAGGATAAATATGACTATGATCAATGGTTTGAAGATGGGCAACTTAACTTAAGTTATCTGTGTATTGATAAACATATCAAGGAGGGTTTTGGCGATCAGAATGCTATTATTTACGACTCTCCTGTAACTAATGTAAAGCAACATATTACTTTTAATCAATTACATCACGAAGTGTCAAAACTTGCAGGTGGATTGCAAAGTTTAGGATTGCAAAAAGGGGATACATGTATTATTTACATGCCAATGATTCCGCAAGCGTTATATGCTATGTTAGCTTGTGCTAGAATAGGCGTAATACATTCGGTAGTATTTGGTGGTTTTGCACCACATGAGTTGGCTATCAGGATAGACGATTGTAAACCAAAAGCAATTATAACAGCATCCAACGGAGTAGAGATTCAGAAAATAATACCTTATAAACCATTTGTAGATCAAGCCATCACTAAAGCCAAAAACAAACCAGAACACGTTATCGTTTTTGATAGAGCCTTAGGTGTTGAGATTCCGAAGAAAAGCTACGATATAGATTATACAACTTTAGTAGAGGCATCGCCCTCCATTGCTGCTGTTGCTATAGAGTCTACACACCCGTCATATATTTTATACACATCAGGAACAACAGGCACACCAAAAGGAATTATAAGAGATACAGGTGGTTATGCAACCGCTTTAAAATTCGCTATGAAATACATTTATGGCGTAAACGAAGGCGAAACATTTTGGGCTGCAAGTGATGTTGGATGGGTTGTAGGACATAGTTTTATTGCTTACGGACCATTATTAAATCGAAACACATCCATTCTGTTTGAAGGAAAACCCATCAAAACTCCAGATGCGTCTACATTTTGGCGTGTCATTAGCGAGCATAATGTAAAAGCAATGTTTACAGCGCCTACAGCTATTAGAGCAATACGAAAAGAAGACCCAAATGGGCATATGTTAAAGCGTTTTGATTTGTCGTGCTTAAAATATCAGTTTTTGGCAGGAGAACGTTGTGATGTGGCTACTTTAAAATGGGCTGAAGAAAAATTGAATGTACCAGTAATTGACCATTGGTGGCAAACAGAAAGTGGTTGGCCAATGATTTCTAATATGGTCGGTGTAGGACTACAGGAGATAAAACCAGGATCAGCAAGTTTGCCTGTAAGTGGTTATGATATCCAGATTTTAAATGAAGAAGGAGAAGAGGTACAGTCTAGTGTAGAAGGTTACGTTACTGTAAAACTACCTTTACCTCCAGGAACATTAAGTAACCTATGGGGGAATCCAGAGCGTTTTAAATCTGGGTACTTAGAGCGTTTTCCTGGCTATTATTTTTCAGGAGATGGTGGTTATAAAGACGAAGATGGTTATGTATTTATAACCGGTCGTGTAGATGATGTTATTAATGTGGCGGGGCACCGATTATCGACTGCAGAAATGGAAGAAATTGTGTCCTCGCATAAATCGGTAGCAGAATGTGCTGTATTTGGTGTCCATTGCGAGCTTAAGGGGCAAAAACCATTAGGGTTAGTGGTTTTAAAAACAGAAACAGCTTTAGATAACGATGCGATTCAAAACCAAATTATACAGGCTGTGCGTCAAGAAATTGGTGCAGTCGCTTCTTTTAGAGAGGTGTTAGTTGTAAACCGATTGCCAAAGACACGAAGTGGAAAAATTCTTCGTAAATTGTTGCGTAATATCGCAGACGAGCAACAGTATAATATACCATCAACCATTGATGATGTTACAATTATAGACGAAATAAAAATAGTATATAAAACCCATAGTATTGGGATTCATAAATAAACTGTAAATAAAATATCATATGATTTTTGAGAAACAATACTTTTTAACAAAAAACATAACTAGTAATTGACACACTGAGCGCAGCCGATATATCATCAAGATAGATAAGTATTGTTTGTCAGATTGAGCGGAGTCGAAGTGTCTAGAGAAAAAAACTAAATTAATAATATAAATATCCCACTAAACACAATCAACGTGTTTAATAAATTAAACTAATTATGAGTAATTATCACATAAAACATTTAGAAGAGTACTACCAAGTTTATCGTAAATCCGTCAGAAACCCAGAAAGCTTTTGGGAAGAAATCGCAGAAGAGCATTTTATGTGGCGTAAAAAATGGGACAACGTTTTAAGTTGGGATTTTTCTAAACCTGAAGTCAAATGGTTTGAAGGCGCTAAATTAAACATTACAGAAAACTGTCTGGATAGGCATTTATATACAAGAGGAGATAAAACAGCAATTATTTTTGAGCCTAACAGTCCAAAAGAAAAAGCGCTTCATATTACATATAGAGAATTACATGAGCGTGTTTGTAGATTCGCCAATGTACTTAAAGAAAATGGAGTAGGTAAAGGCGATCGTGTTTGTATTTACTTACCAATGATTCCAGAATTAGCAGTCTCTGTTTTAGCATGTGCTCGTATAGGTGCAATACACTCTGTAGTTTTTGCAGGATTTTCTTCAACAGCATTAGCAACCAGAATTAATGATAGTGATTGTAAAATGGTAATCACATCAGATGGGTCTTATCGTGGCGCAAAAACAATCGACTTAAAAGGGATTGTAGACGAAGCTTTAGAGGACTGTCCAGATGTAAAAACAGTATTGGTAGCAAAACGTATCAATTCAGATATAAACATGCAAGAAGGTCGTGACCAATGGTTACAACCACTATTGGATGAAGCCTATCACGATTGTGATCCAGAAATTATGGATGCAGAAGATCCATTATTTATTTTATATACCTCAGGATCTACCGGAAAACCAAAAGGAATGGTACATACCACAGCAGGATATATGGTATATACTGCGTATACGTTTAAAAATGTATTTCAATACAGAGAGGAAGATGTGTATTGGTGTACAGCAGATATAGGTTGGATTACAGGACACAGTTATATTGTTTATGGACCATTATGTAATGGAGCAACAACCGTTATGTTTGAAGGCGTACCAAGTTATCCCGATTTTGGACGTTTCTGGGAGATTGTAGAAAAACATAAAGTAAGCCAGTTTTATACAGCGCCAACCGCTATTAGAGCACTGGCAAAAGAAGGAGTAGAGCATCTAGAAAAACACGATTTATCGTCTCTAAAAGTCTTAGGTACCGTCGGAGAACCTATAAACGAGGAAGCTTGGCACTGGTATGATGACAATGTTGGGAAGAAAAAAGCACCAATTGTAGATACTTGGTGGCAAACCGAAACTGGAGGTATCATGATTACACCAATCGCATTTGCAACACCAACAAAACCAACCTATGCAACATTGCCTTTTATCGGGATTCAACCAGCATTAATGGATGAGCATGGACAAGAAATTAAAGGGAATCAAGTGGATGGACGTTTATGTATAAAATTCCCTTGGCCAAGTATAGCTAGAACCATTTGGGGGAATCACCAACGCTATAAAGACACGTATTTCTCCGCTTATGATAATATGTATTTTACAGGAGATGGTGCCTTACGTGATGAGGTTGGGTATTATCGTATTACAGGTCGTGTAGATGATGTGATTATCGTATCGGGACATAATTTAGGAACTGCACCAATCGAAGATGCTATTAACGAGCATCCAGCGGTATCCGAAAGTGCAATTGTAGGCTTCCCGCACGATATTAAAGGAAACGCATTGTATGGTTACGTAACGCTTAAAGAAACAGGAGAAAGTAGAGATCATGTCAACCTGCGTAAAGAAATAAACCAAATTATTACAGAGCAAATAGGACCTATCGCTAAGTTGGATAAAATCCAATTTACAAACGGATTACCTAAAACACGAAGCGGAAAAATTATGCGACGTATTTTACGTAAAATTGCTAGTAATGAAACCGAAAATTTAGGTGATACAAGTACATTGCTTAATCCAGAATGTGTGCAAGATATTATGGATAATGTATTGTAATGTCCTTGCCAGAAGGTATGACGATGCAATCCTGAATAAAACTATTATTTGGGCATTACACTTTTCCGCTTAAGCTACAAAGTGTCGGGCTATCCGTTATATCTTTTGCTAAAAGGCAAAAGGATGCCACTACTATCCCTAATGCAAAAAACGCAACCTCAAAAAGGTTGCGTTTTTTTTTTATAATTTAAAAAAGAGTTTAGAGTTAAGTAAGCCCACAACAGTAAGTATTCCTTCCCTTTTTTTAGGGAAGGTGTATTCATGCTTTCTAAAAAGCATGAATTCGGAAGGGTTTTCTCGGTAGTAAAAACAACCAACTCTTTCTTTAAAATTCCTTTTTGCGGGAATTTAAAATTCATTCTCCTCCTAAAAAAAAGGAGGAGAGTTTTACTCGGCTGTTCTTAGGATTCTCTTTTTATGTAATTGTAATAATTGTTGTATTTTCTCAATATTAGTTTAATTTAACCACAACGGTAAGCATTAGGAAGGGTTTGACATAAGAGTAATCAAACCTCAATATGCTCAAAACAGGAAGTATTTCTTCCCTTTTTTCAGGGAAGGAGGATTCATGCTTTCTAAAAAGCATGGATTCGGAAGGGTTTTTCTTAGTCGTAATAAAGACCACCTCTTTATTTAAAATTCTTTTAAGGGAATTTTAAATTCATTCTCCTCCTTAAAAAAAAGGAGGAGAATTTTACTCGGCTGTTCTTAGGAGTCTCTTTTTATGTGATTTTAATAATTGTTGTATTTTCTAAATATTAGTTTAATTTAACCACAACAGTAGATGTTAGAAAGGGTTTGACATAGGAGTAATCAAACCTTAGTAAGCCACAACAGTAAGTTTTCCTTCCCTTTTTTCAGGGAAGGTGGATTCATGCTTTTTAAAAAGCATGGGTTCGGAAGGGTTAAACATAAGAGTAATCAAACACAAGTCAATCACAAACCCCTTAAAATATATTTTCATAACTTTAGTTATTCAATAGATGTAAAAATGAAACCCATACATAATCGTAATTACTTAGAAGATAAAAGAAAAGCACTCCGTAAAGATTTGACGTCTGCTGAGGCAACACTATGGAATCATTTAAAACAAAAACAGTTAGAAGGACGTAAATTTAGAAGGCAACATAGTATATTAAATTATATCGTTGATTTTTATTGTCCAAAAGAAAAGTTGATCATTGAGTTGGATGGTGGCTATCATTTGCGTTTTGAACAACAATTAAAAGATTACGAACGTGATGAGGTTTTAAATAATTTAGGATTTACTATTTTCAGAATTGAGAACAAATTTATTTTTGAGGATTTGGATTATGTACTTAATGGTATAAAAGCTTGTTTTAAATAGTAGTAAGCAATAACCACCTCTTTCTTTAAAATTCTTTTAAGGGAATTTTAAATTCATTCTCCTCCTTAAAAAATAGGAGGAGAATTTTACTCGACTGTTCTTACTTTTCTTTTTTATTTTTAACTATTACACAAAAATAATTAAACCTCAGTAAGCCCCAAGAGTATGTAAATCCTTCCCTTTTTTTCAGGGAAGGTGGATTCATGCTTTCTAAAAAGCATGGATTCGGAAGGGTTTTTCTTAGTAGTAATGAAGACCACCTCTTTCTTTAAAATTCTTTTAAGGGAATTTTAAATTCATTCTCCTCCTTAAAAAATAGGAGGAGAATTTTACTCGGCTGTTCTTGTTTTTCTGTTTTATTTTTAACTATTACACAAAAATAATTAAACCTCAGTAAGCCCCAAGAGTATGTAAATCCTTCCCTTTTTTTCAGGGAAGGTGGATTCATGCTTTCTAAAAAGCATGGATTCGGAAGGGTTTTTCTTAGTAGTAATGAAGACCACCTCTTTCTTTAAAATTCTTTTAAGGGAATTTTAAATTCATTCTCCTCCTTAAAAAAAAGGAGGAGAGTTTTACTCGGCTGTTCTTGCTTTTCTGTTTTATTTTGAACTATTAGTTACCTAAAAACTCAGAAGTAATGTGTTTAATTATGATATCGATCATATATAATCAAACTACGATGGTATTTAAGTCAATTTTAATATAACTCTTAAATTATATAGCGATATTTGCAGTGACAAGCAAATATGATAAACATTAGAGAGTATATAGAAAAAACAGTTGCCGTTTCTGATGCAGATTGGCAGTTATTTTCTTCTAAATTAAAAGTCAGAACGTTTAAAAAGAAAACGACTATTCTTGGGGTAGGAGAGACTGAAAACTATATCTCGTTTATTGAGGAAGGTATCGCACGCTTTTTAATTCCGAAGGAAGATGAAGAAAAAGATTTAACCTTTGGGTTTTGTTTCAAAAACGAATTTGTCAGTGCTTATGATTCTTTTTTGACAAGAAAACCATCACTTTATAAGTTGCAAGCGTTATCGGACATTATAATGTGGAGTATCTCTCATGAAGATTTACAAGAAGTGTATGAGAAAAGTTTTGCAGGTAATGTTATTGGACGTTTATCCTCAGAGCGTCTATTTTTAATCAAATCAAAACGTGAGCAATCCCTGTTAAACGAATCAGCAGAAGAGCGTTATCTTAATTTGTTTACAGAACGTCCTAATTTGATAAAAGAGATTCCGTTAAAGTATGTAGCATCTTACATTGGGGTTACACCACAAGCGTTAAGCAGAATTAGGAAACGTATTTCTTAACTTAGGTTCATTTTTATTCAACCTATTATTATAGACCTTTGCAAAATTAAAGCAAGGACTATGACTATTATTATATTTATTATCATTTTATGGTATACAGGTTTGTTCTTTCAAACCTTCTTTTTACACAGATACGCAGCACACCAAACGTTTACAATGTCTAAATTTACAGAGCGCGTTTGCTTTGTGCTAACATGGGTATTTCAGGGATCTAATTATTTAAGCGCTTATGGATATGGAGTAATGCACAGGATGCACCATGCCTATGCGGATACAGAGAAAGACCCACACTCACCTAAATATGATAGTAACTTATTTACTATGATGTGGCGTACTAAAAATATTTATCAGGATATTAATAAAAAACGTATTGCAGTAGCAGATAAGTTTACTAAAAACGTACCACAATGGAAAGCGTTTGACAAAATAGCAAGCTCTAGAATTTCAAGATTATCCTGGGCTACAGCTTATATTGTGTTTTTTATTGTTTTTGCAACAGCTTGGTGGCAATGGTTATTTTTACCTGTAGCCTTTTTTATGGCTCCAATCCATGGTGTTATTATTAACTGGTTTGCTCATATTTACGGATACCGTAACTTTAAAGTTAGCGATACTTCAAAAAATTTATTACCAATAGATATTTTAATGATGGGAGAAGGCTATCATAACAACCACCACTCGCATAGTGGACGCGCTAATTTTGGTGTACGTTGGTTTGAAATTGATTTCACTTATTTAATAATGGTGGTTTTAGATAAACTACATATTATTAAAATCAAGAAAACAGTAAACGTCTAGACTCTTGGTCTTAAATGATTTAAAATAAACACTATATTTTTTGTTAAACAGTTTAAACTAACTAAAAATTAGTTGCTATTTTAGAGGAATGAAATTTATAAAATATTCATTCCTCTTTTTTGTGTTCTTATTTGTTGTAAACAAAGGGTTTGCACAAGAAAAAACAGATAGCATAGCTTATTATGTGACTAAAATAAGTCAAGTAAATACTAGTAATGACTTAGAAAAAGCTTACCAGTTTTTTCAAAATAATAAATTGAATGCTTTAAAAAACAAGCACAAAGTACAAGTCGTTTATAATCTTTTTCAATTATCTAAAATAGACTATAAATTTGGGTTTTATAATACAAGCGAAGCAAATGCTGTAGAGGCATTATCTATTTTAGATCAGATAAAAAAAACAACATATAATAACACACTTAGGCGATCGCTTTACAATCATTTAGGAAAAGTTTACAAAGAAAAAAACATGTATACTTTGGCTTATGATAAGTATAATCAAGCTTTAGCATTGACTAAAAGTGCATTGGATAGTTTAATTGTCTACAATAATATCTCTAATATATTAAAAGATAAAACAGATTTTGTAGCTGCAGAACAGTTGTTATCTAATACAGTAAATATGTTTAATCGTGTTGAAAGTCCTATTGAAAAAGCTAGACTACTAGATAATTTAGGTTTAGTTCAGCTTAAGCTGAATAAAGAGAGTGCTTTTAACACATTAAGTCAAGCCTTAGCACTTAGAGAGGCTTCTAAAAGTACGTTAAGCTTATACCCAAGTTATAAAAGTTTTTCTAAATATTATTTAGCACATAAAGATACTGCACAAGCTAAGGTTTTTGCGCTCAAAGCATATAATGTCGCAAATCAGGTTAATAGTTTGTCTTATAAGTTAGATGCAATAAAACTAAGATTACAATTAGGGGATTATGAGTTGTCTAATCAGTATTTTAAATGGAATGATAGTTTGGAGTTAGTTAAGCAGCATAACCAAAACAAGTTTGCATTGTTAAAGTACAATGTTGGGCAAAGCGAGTTAAAGTCGCAAGTAGAAAAGACCAAAAAGCAGCAGTTTCAATTTATAGCACTGTTAATATTAGTTGTTGCTATTTCTCTCTTTTTTATATTACAATCAAAGCATAAAAAAGAAAAGCTACAAGAAGTGTATGCTACTGAAACTCGGATTTCCAAAAAAGTCCATGATGAGGTTGCTAATGATGTGTATCAAGTAATGACAAAACTACAAGGTCAAACTATAGAGAAAGAAGTTGTTTTAGACGATTTAGAGCATATTTATATAAAAACTAGAGATATTTCTAGAGAAAATAGCACAATTGATGTAAACCAAGATTTTGAAGATTTACTGATAGATTTATTACAAAGCTATAAGAGTGAATCTGTTAATATCATCACCAAAGACATCTCTAAAATAGATTGGAAAACAGTTTCTGAAATCAAAAAAACAACTATTTATAGGGTGTTACAAGAATTGATGACTAATATGAAGAAGCACAGTCAAGCATCCATCGTCGTTTTGGTGTTCAATAAAAAAAATAAAAAAATAGAAGTAAATTATAAGGATAATGGCGTTGGAAGCGCAGAAAAAAAACAAAATGGTTTGCAAAATGCGGAAAACCGTATTCAAAGCATAAATGGAACAATTACATTTGACTCAGATATTAACCAAGGCTTTAAAGCCTTTTTTATTGTGTAGCGTATGTTTGAAAAAGTATTGATTTCTGATGATTTAGGAAGTATTAATCAAGGTGTAGTAACGGTATTAGATAGTTTAGCAATTAAAAACGTGCATCAAGTCCAGTATTGTGACGATGCGTATCTTAAAATTAAGAAGGCTAGCATGGATCAGGAGCCTTTTGATTTACTAATTACAGATTTATCCTTTGTGTCAGATCATAGGGATCAAATATATAGTTCTGGTGAAGCATTAGTAAAAGCGCTGAAGCAAGAATATCCAGAGTTAAAAATCATTGTATATTCCGTAGAAGACCGCTTACAACGCGTCAGAACGTTAATAAATAACTACAATGCTAATGCTTATGTTTGTAAAGGTAGACGTGGATTGATCGAGCTAGGTAAAGCTATTACGTCTGTATATGACAATCATAGCTATTTATCTCCTCAGGTGGAGCGTGCGTTAAGTCCAAAATCCAATTTAGAAATAGACGATTACGATGTAGAACTGATACGTCTGCTATCTCTAGGATTATCTCAAGAACAGATAGGCACTCATTTAAAATCTAAAAACATATCTCCAAACAGTTTAAGTTCTATAGAAAAGCGCTTAAATAAACTTAGAATACAGTTTAAGGCAAATAATGCTATTCATTTAGTGGCTATTGTCAAGGATTTAGGACTAATTTGAAAATAAAAACACCTGTTTACGGGAAACCGTAAAACACAAACTAAGAGAATGCTTAAAATTGCATGTTATTAGTTAATAATTTTTTTAAAAGGGAAAATTAGAGGCCGACAGTAATGTTTGCCTCTTTTTTTATGGTTTGCGGTTTTCCGTAAAGAATACCGTTTTAATCGTTTTATTTTTGAGCAGACTTTTATTAAAATCTTGATAGGAATCCTTTTAGTACTACTCTAAACTATAGATAACGTACTAATAAAAGGATTGAGTTAATAGAGGTAAAATAGCTATTAATCAATGTTGTTCATTTATTTTAAAGCCTTACGTAATAACCAGTAAGGCTTTTTTTTAGGACTATAATTTAAAAAATCAACCGCTTTATGTGGTGTTACTCTGTCTTTCTAATTTAATGATTAATCTAATAAAATGATTATTACCGTGTTTGTATTATCATTTTCACTACATTTAAATCACAATTGTAAAATTAATTTATAAAACATAAAGTCATGGCTAAGTCTCAAGATTCAAAAAAGAATGTAAAAAAAGAAGCAACATTAACACCTAAAGAAAAAAAAGCAGCAAAATTAGCTAAAAAGGCGGCTCGTAAATAATAGCTTAATTATAGAATAACAAAAACCACTCTAATTTAGAGTGGTTTTTTCCTTTAAACACTATATCTTTAGTGTTGTAAAAGGATATCAATTTAAAAAGAATTAAAACGCTTAAAACTATGGATATAAAATTAGCAGTACTTATTGATGGAGACAATATACCATCCGCTTACGTAAAAGAAATGATGGAAGAGATTGCTAAATACGGTAACCCTACTATAAAACGTATTTATGGCGATTGGACCAAGCCAAATCTTAACAAGTGGAAAAGTTTATTGTTAGAAAATGCAATAACGCCAATACAACAGTACGGGTATACCACAGGTAAGAATGCGACGGATTCTGCTATGATTATCGATGCTATGGATATATTATATTCTCAAAAGGTAGATGGTTTTTGTTTAGTGTCTAGTGATAGCGATTTTACGCGTCTTGCAACGCGTTTACGTGAAGCTGGCATGAAAGTATATGGGATTGGAGAAAAGAAGACACCAAATCCTTTTATAGTGGCTTGTGATAAGTTTATTTACATCGAAATACTTAAAAATCTATCTGAAGACACAACATCTGAAGCAACCACTAAGTCTGCGACACCAAAAAACAACTACGATACCATTACTGCAAAAGAAATTAAATTTATAACCTCTACCATTGATGATGTTGCAGATGATGATGGATGGGCTTTTTTAGGAGATGTTGGAAGTTTGTTACAGAAGAAACAGCCTAATTTTGACTCAAGAAACTATGGCTTTCAAAAATTAACACCGTTAATTAAATCGATTCCTGCAATTGAGATTGAAAGGAGAGAAGCGTCAAAAGGACGTACAAAATTAATTTACGTTAGAATAAAAGAGGTCAAGTCTAAAGTTAAAAGTCGTAAATAGTATAACTAATAAATGATTATCTAAAACATAATACAACGACTATTGTCACTATAGAGATAAGTGTCGTGTTAATTTAAAAATCGCGTAATTTTAATTCGCGATTTTTTTTGGTTTTAAGTAAAGCGGACAATTTAAGAAATAAAATAGCGGTTAAATAAGCATCACCAGAAGCTGTATGTCGGTCATGCATAGTAATATTAAACAAATGGCATAATGCGTCTAAGCTATAGTGTTTTTGATTTTTAACGTACTTTGTTTTTTTATAGAGTTGTCCGGTATCAATAACCTTGTTTTTTAACTTAGGTAACGCCATCTGTTTTAAAGCTTGATTTATCATAGCGACATCAAAAGCAGCATGATGTGCTACTAAAACGGCATTTTTTATGTAATCTAAAAACTGAATAATAGCGTCGTGTTGATTTATTTTTACGATTGTTCCGTTTTTTAAAATCCCATGTATTTTTACAGTGTCTGCGTTAAATTGAGTTTGGATTATGTAACGTTCAAAACTATCAGCAACGTCAATAGCACCGTTTGTAATGGCAACGCAACCAATGGATAGTATTTTATCTGTTTTTGGCTGTAAACCCGTAGTTTCTGTGTCAAAAACAACAAATCTAGTGGTGTCTAAGCTGTTGTTTGGATGTGTAAAAGTTTCCGCGTAAGCGTTATAAAAATCGGGATATATATGACGCTTAAACCAACCCATTATAAGATTTGAGACAGTTTAAAACGCACGTTTAATAGCTCTTGAATATCTTTGATAGGTTTAAAACAGCCTTTTAGTTTTAGTTTATTGGATTTACTTAGATTTTTGACATCTATATAACGTCCAGAATCACCATGTTTTAGGCCTTGTTTTGTTCTAAAACGTAATAATATTCTGAAAGCATAAATACAAGACTCATACAACTCTTTATTTTGTGGTTCTAGTTCAATTAACTTCTGGTAGCGGGCAATAGTACTATTAAAATCTTTGACATTATGTGATAAAATAATAACTCGGGCGGCGTCAACTAATGGCATTATTGCTCGAGATTTGATATCAAATTGATCTTTATGTTCTCCTGTATCTTCCACCAAGAAACTTCTAAAAAAGCTTAAAGGTGGTGGGTTTTTTAAGGCATTGCGACCCATAAAATTTAAGAAAATAGTATAGTTATCAATTGCCTGAAAGATGCTGTCCGACATTTGACTAACCAAACTTGGTTTTCCGTAAACGATATTGTAGTCAAAAAAGATGTTGCAAAGCATCATTTTGTCTTCGTTAGGATGCGTAATCCAATTGGTGAATTGTGATTGCCAGTCCGATACAGATAAGCACCATTTGGGATTGCTAGCCATCATATTTGCAGGACATAATTCAAAACCGACTATCGCTAATTTATCATTTACTGCTTTTGCTAATTTTAAAAAATAGGCTTTGGTTTTGGTTTCTTCAATACCATCTTCGTACACCAAAGCATTGTCTTGATCTGTGTATAATAATTGTTCTTTTCTACCTTGACTTCCAATAGCTAGCCAAGCAAAACCTACTGGTGGTTGTTTATCTAATTCTGCAATTGACAAATCAATAACACGTTTGGTTATGGCGTCGTTTATTGCTGATATTATCTTGGAAACAAAGCTTATAGGGATATTTTGTTTAAGATACCCTTTAAGCAGTTCTTGAGCTTTTTCTCTGATAAATTTTAATGATTTTGCAGTGGTTGCACGTTTGATTTCTTTAATTAAAACCGATGGGTTGTTACCATGTATTACTATAATATCGTGCTCTGATAAGATGCCAATTAATTCAGAATGTATTGTACCATCTCTAGTGATGCATAAATGCGAAATATCATTTTTTAGCATCGCAATTTGTGCTTCTGCGACAGATATGTTTTCTGGAAAAGTAATTACGGGTGAAGACATGATAGCTTCAACGTCTTCCGTAATTGAATGTAATCCAGTGGCTATTTTATTGCGTAAATCTTTATCTGTAATTATACCAATTGGTAATTTGTCTTCTGTAATAATTATGGAGCCAACTTTATTCTGACTCATAATTAAAGAGGCTTCTTTTATGCTAATTTGTGTATTACAAACTATTGGGTTTTTAGAATATTTGGCAGATTGTACTTCTGTAAAAGCAGACGTTTCGGGTTTTAAAATGGCTTCGTTAGCAAATAGTGTCCCTTTGTCTTCATTACTGTAAGGGTTACGCGTATTGGTTGCAAAACTGGCTATTAAAAACTGATTTGCTTTGGGATTATTATTAATTATGTCTTCTAATAATTTTGAAGAAATACTATACAATATACTTTCTTCAATAGTTTTAGCGTCTAATAAGTAGTGGTCTTTACGGATTACTGCGCGTAAACCAAAAATATCACCTTCGTCACATTCGTCCACCAATTTTGTGCCTCTAAATACGCCAACAGCACCATCCTTTACAACGTAAAAGGAATCATGTAATTCTTCATTTTGTCTAAAAACAAAACTATCCTTTTCTAGGTATAACACTTTGACTTGAGACGCAATAGCAAACAATTGATCATGAGTTAAGGCGTCAAAAGGAGGGAAGTTTTTAAGGAAATCTAAAATACGTTCAGCAATGGTGTTCTTCATCTTACTAATTTATGCAAAATTAATATGAAAAATGCTGAGTATTATCATGAATTTTTTAAAGTCTGTGATTGGCTTTTTATTTTCTTTAAAAGGAAGGCTATTTAGTATAATTTTATAGCTATTATTTTGAAGTAACCTAAAGTAATAGGCTACTTCAAATAAAGATAACCGGCTTTTATAGTGGTTGTTTTAATGTGTTAATTTTAGGAACGTCCGTTAAAGTTTCTAGGTAAGCTATAATGGCTTGTTGCTCCGTTTCTGTCAGGTTTAAATTATCAAATGGAAGGGTTTGGTGTTCTAAATCAAATCCTAATCCACCACCGCCACCAAGGTTGTAAAAATTAAGAACGTCTTCTAAAGTATTATAAACGCCATTATGCATGTATGGTCCTGTAATGGCTATATTTCTTACAGTTGGTGTTTTAAACATACCTTTATGTAGGTCTTCTTTATATTTATAATAGAAACCAGAATCGTCATCTAGTTTATTATTTTTTGCTGTTTTTGGTACACCAATAACTTCTTTTTCGGTTTCAGTAAAAAAAGGAGGTACAGTTCCGCTAGTTAGTGGCATAAAATGGCATGTAGCGCATAAAGCCTTTCCCATAAATAGGTTATAACCTAAGGTTTCTTCATCTGTAAAATTATCAAGTTCTCCTCTAATATTTTTATCAAATTTAGAGTCAAAACCGTTTAATGTAGATATGTAAGAAGATAGTGCTTTTATAACATTGGTGTTGTTTTTTGGAACTTGTCCATAGGCTTCTTTAAATAATTTAATGTAGGTAGTGTCTTGCAGAATAGCTTCAGAAAACGTGTGAACATTAGTATTAAACTCTTTGTCATTTAAAAATACAGATGAAATTTGTTCAATCATCGTTTCTGAGCGACCATCCCAAAAAAAGCTTTTTTGAAAGGCGCTGTTTATTAAAGTAGGTGTGTTACGTTGTAACTTGTTACCGTTATTGTCTAAGTTAACAGTCAACGCATCTGCATATCCTAACGCGGGACTATGGCAAGTGACACAAGCCATGCTGTTATTAGCAGATAGTTGTGTGTCAAAAAAAAGTTTTTCACCTAACGCGATTTGTTTGTCACTAGGATTTCTGTTTGTTGTTGTTGTAAAATAGTTTAAGTTGAAACTGTTGCTTTCAAAAAAAGTAGGCGCATCAAAATTAAAAGGCTCTGTATTGGTAGGCTTCCAAATATCTGCTGTTTTACGGATAGAAACCCAATGACGTGTGATTGGATTCAGGTAATCGCGTGTAAATGTAAACCTATCAAAACTATCAAAATCTTGATTTTGTTTGATGTAATTAATAGCCTTTAAAATTGAATTATTAAACGTGTCATCTAAGGTTTTGTTTTTTTTTAGAATAGAGGATTTAATGGTGTTATTATAAACGGTTTGTAGGCTTTTTAATGAAATAGCACTCTCTTTTATACCTAAATGGCTAACAGGTGTATCAAAACCCGACATACCTAAGCTTACAATGCGTAATAATTGTTGGTGTGTAGCTATAAAGAAGCGTTGTGGTGTTAACGCTCTGTTTTGCATATTTCCTTTTAGGATGGCAAATAAGCCTTGGGTAACATAAATTTCTTGATTAAAATCGGTGATGGATGTGTCTTGGTTATAAATGCTTTCTTCTATTTTTTGAAGACCAATTGGTTTTAAAATTTTACCAGTATCTTCTTTATAAACAGGAAGCGCAGGTCCATTAGTTCTGTGTCCAACTTCAGGATTTAAATATGACGCAAAAGGCTCTGCTTTTTTAAAAGCTTCTCTTGCTAATGTAAAGTAGTGTTTTGTGTTTTTACCCTTTAGACCTTCGACTTTTAAGCTATCTAAGTATTTGGAAGCAAGGTCTATATTTTCTATATAGTAATTTTGAGCTACCTTCCAATTAATGACATCTATGGTTTCGGTTTTATCGGTTTTACAAGCAGAAAGGCTTAATAGTAATGTTAGAATAATTAAAAACGAATGGTGTGATTTCATGTTAAGATTGTAATAAACAAAATGAATCTCCATTATAAAACGGAGATTCATTATTAATAATAAAAGACGTTGTCTTATCTAGGTAATCCTTGTAATAAAACGATTTGTCCACCTTGATTGTGTGGTAAGTTATTTGAGATAAACTCGTCACTTTTCCAGTAATGTGGTTGTAGGTTTAAGATAAAGGTATCAGGTACACCAACTTTGTCAGAAATATCAATTAATGCTCCAAACTCTCCTGATAAAGAAGTGCTTCCAGTAGGGGATAAGTTGCTTTCAATTTTTAAATCTAAAACGGCAGTTGGGTTGTTTCCTTCTAAATCTGTTTGGTAGATTCTAGCAGCATGTCCTCTAGAAAAAGAGTTAGGATCTTCTTGGATATAAATATAGTTTTCTGTCACACAAATATTATCTGGGCTTTGTAAGCTAGATAAGTTTCCGTCTTGATTGTTAGTGTCTGTATTACCACTTACCACTTGTGTTAATTGACCTTGTAAAGGGTTAGTGGCATCTAAGTTAAGTTTGTAAACTGTACCCCAATCATTGTAAGTTCCTGCTCCAGGACCTCTTCCAGTTACCGCAAAATAGACGTTTCTACCATTGGCATCGCTACCTTTTTGATAATCTACATCTTCTACACGCATAAATTGTGAAGCAAAGACACCAGTGCAAGCTGTTTCCATTTCGTTTTTGGTCATCGATGCACCATTTTCGATTTCTACAAACTCAACATCGTAAGTCATTCCAAAATCTAAGCTTCCTTCGTTATAAACTGTATTCGCAGTGACTGTTTGAACACCATTTGCGCCATCAGAAATTTCTTTTAAACGCAACACATATATTTTACCATTAGTTAAATCTGCATCGCCATTTTCTGATAAGTACATGATGACTTGACCTTCAGACCCACTAGAATCGTCGTCTCCACCAATAATTACCGTTTTACCAGCAAATGAGTTTTGAGGTAATGGCACTGCGTTTTCCCAAGAGAATTCGCCTAAAGCATCTAAACCAAAATCGGCAGTAGGCGTAGGCGTTTCTATCCAAGGATCGATAGCTTTAACATCGTATGCGATACTTTCTGAAGCAGATAAAAAGAAATCTTGAGATCCACCATGTATTGCAGCTTCCCACATTGTTCCCGAGCATTGTCTTGCAAAATCTGCAACTCCAGCGTTTAATAACCATTCTCCTTTAATGGGTCTCATGTTTTCGTCAAATCTGATTCTAGAGACACTATAATCGTCTTCTGCATTAACAACATAAATATATTCGTTACCATCTTTTAATAAACCCGCACCATCTTGTGCACCAACTAAACGGAATCCATTTGGTAAATAATCTGTTGAGCTAATTAATGAGTAAGCATTTACGTTACTAAAATTAGAGCTAATATTTACCAACGGATCTAATACAGATTTGTTAGTGAATAAGCCTTCTGGCGGTGTGTAATCTTGTCCATCTTGACCATCAATTCCGTCTAGACCGTTTGTTCCATCTAATCCATCTTCGCCTTCACAACCCAAAAGTCCAAATCCAAGACTTGTTAGGATACATAATTGAAAAAAACGTTGTTTAAATAATTTCATTTTGATTAATATTTTTAGTGGTTAATTTTAAGCAAAACTACAGTCAAGAGACTAATTGTATGTTACGTTAAAATGAATGAAATTTTAAGAAAACTTTACGCTAATGTTACTATGTAAACACTATGTTAAGTGTTGTTTTTGTGTGTTTAAAATACTGATAGTATGAGTGTTATGTTGTTTTTGATACGATTTTAGTGTTTACGTTTTAATTAAGATTAGTTAATGCTTTGGTAACTTTTATACTTTATAAAATCACGGAATTTGCAGAAAAAACAATGGAATTATTTTTAGTCGTATTTGGTGCTTTATTTTCAATAATGAATCCCTTAGGAACTGTCCCAGTATTTGTAGGTTTAACAGAAGAACTGAGCAAAAAAGAACGGTCTGTCACTGCTTTTTGGACAGCAATAGATGTTTTAGTGATTTTAGTACTTTCGTTTTTTGCAGGTCAATATATATTGTCTTTTTTTGGAATTAGTCTAAATGCTTTGAAGATAGCAGGAGGGCTGATAATTACCTCGTCTGGATTTGCTTTGTTAACGGGTAAGTTTAGAGAGCACAAAGGGATGAAGCGCAAAAAAGTGCAGGAGGATATACATACGCGTGATGCTATTAGTTTAACGCCCTTAGCTATACCTATGTTAGCGGGACCAGGGACCATCTCTTTATTAATAACTTATAATCAAGAATTTGTACTAACCTCTGAAATATTAATTATCGTAGGTGCAATTCTCTTGGCAACACTTGCGATATATATCATATTAAAAAGCGCTTATTTTATAGTTCGGTTTTTAGGTGCATCCGGTATAAATGCACTGTCCAGAATTATAGGTTTTATAGTAATAGCAATAGGTGTAGAGTATATTATATCTTCGGTTGTAGATATACTAACTTTAATTAAAGGATAGCTTCCTGACGTGCTTTTCGTTTTCTAGTGGATTTTATGTAAGTAAATATCATTAATGATAAGGTTCCAAATATGGTAAAACCAATAAATAATGGTAGCGCTGTATCTTTAACATAACTACCAATAAAGTTAGCAATTGGCACCGCCATTATTGTTGATACAAATCCCGTTATAGCAGCGCCAATTCCTGCAATATGACCAATAGGCTCCATTGCAATGGCTCTTAAATTCCCAAAAATAAAACCAATAGTAAAAAACTGAATAGCCATAAACAATAGTATTACAGTTAATGATGGGTTTGTAGCAGCATTCCAGAATAATAACACATATAATAAAGCATTGACACTAAATATTATAATAGCTAAATAAGATAATCGCCACATTCCTAAACGCATCACAAAGCTTCCGTTTAAAAAGGTTGATAAACCGACGCCACAAGCCAATCCTGCAAAGATGTATGGAAACTCATCTATTAAACCGTATTGGTTTTCAAAAATAACTTGAGACGCACTTAAATAAACAATAAAAGCACCAGAGATAAACCCAGAAATAATAGTAAATCCAATGGTTTCTTTATACTTTATTAACTCTTTTAAACCATCAATAAACTCATGGCTACTAAACTTTATTTTGTATTCAGGTTTAAGGGTTTCTGGTTGTCTTTTCCAAAACCAAATGCTGACTATAAATGCCATAACTAATTGGACATAAAATATACCAGTCCAATTATAATGGTTTAATATAAATTTTCCCATTACGGGCGCAATAACAGGAACTAAAATAAAAAACGTCGTTACAAAAGACATGATTTTGGCCATATAATCACCTTTAAACATATCTCTAATAATAGCAATTGCAATAGTTCTTGGTGCTGCTAAACCTATCCCTTGAAGGATACGACCAGCAACCATCATTTCTAAACTGTGCGAAAGTACACAAACAATACTACCTACTGCAAACACAGCAAAACCAATATATACGATTGGTTTTCGACCAAAACTATCGGATAAAGGTCCAAATAATAATTGCCCAAAACCTAAGCCTAAAAAGATCATGGTAATTAGTAACTGATTATTACCCGTATCAAAACTATTAATAGAGATACCAATTGCTGACATTGCAGGTAAAATGGCATCTATTGCTAAAGCTACAATAGACATTAGCGACGCCATTAATATGATAAATTCTAGTTTTACAGTCTGTTTTTCTTGCATGCAGCAAAAGTAGGATAAAAAAGAATTATCCTTGGTTTAATTAGTGTGAAATAGGTGTTAAAATAGACCCAATTAATTAGATTATTATCAAACTTTTATAACAACTTTGCAAAACTATATTTTTAGTGATAAAATTTATATTACTATCTTGTATATTGTAATAAACCTTTGATTATCAATGAGAAATAATGTTCTATTTTGCTTAGTGTTTTTGTTGTTTTCAACACAAATAATTGCGCAACAAATTGCTCCAGAAAAGATAAAAGAGCAAATCAGTATTTATAAGAATGATTTACGTGGTCCTTATAAAGATATCCGTTGGTTTTGTACGGATGGTAGTTTACATCAACCTAAAGATCCTTGTCCTGATAATATTGGACCAGGGAATCAACATGCGCGCTATAAAGATGACGTTGAAAAATTAGCAAAAAGTAACCATATTTATTTAGGGCAAATTTTAACTAACACAACAAATGACGCTTTTTTAGATGTTGATAATGACAATTCTAGGTTAAAACAATACCAAATTGATAAGTATTTAAGAGCTATTGATAATGGTTGGGTTAATCAAAAAAGTCAGTTTTATAGAGGTGCAATCCAGTCGGAAGATGAGGAAGCATGGGGGATTGATTTCTATAAGTGGTTATTGTCTAAGGATAAATTACTTGTTGAAAATTACTTTCTAATCAGACAATCTTTAAAAGACATTCCGCATAGTGGTGATGATAATCTTGCACAATTAATGCGTAGTCAATCTAAAGTGTTATCTGATTTATATCCTTCATTTATGGATTTACGCGTTAAGATACATGCACAACCAGAAATTAATGATATTGAAAAAGTAAAAGCTTTTAAAATAAAGCATGAAGCGAAGTTAAGTGCGAGCCAAATTAAGGTTTTAGATGAATTATTAGTAACCATGACTACTTTTTTTAAACCGATAGATTTGGTGTCATTACAAGCTAAAGCAAGTATAATAAAGTCAACAACGTTTGGCGAAACTTTTAAAAATTATGCCATTCAGAATAATCATTCTAATAATGCGTCGGATTTAATTCAGAATACAGCTGAATTATTAACCACTTTAAGAGCAAGTCTTCTTGAAGAAAAAAGACCTCTTGCGCGTTTACAACTATTAGATATTTCTATTGTACTTGAAGATCTTATCTTTAAAAACGCACCATTATGGCAACCTGAAACAGTAGAGCAGTTAGTTAGTAAGGTGTGTTATTTAGGAATGGCAACAGCTGCAACCGGTTATATTGAACAACATGAATGGGACGCTTTAAACCTAACATTATCAGCTAACAAAGCCAATGAAGCTACTTTAGGAGAGTTAACGTCTGTTTTACAAAATGGAAGAAGTTTGGTAGAATGGAGTTCTGGGATGGTTAAAGCTAATTATCAAAATGAAGTAAATACGTATACTGCTTTTGAACCTTTAGCCTATGGTTTTATAGATGATAAAATTAGAGGATCAATTGCTTTGCATTTAGGTAAAGCGGTAGGAGAATTGGGTGATTTTATAGCTGAAGAATCAGCGTTGACTAATAAAGTATTAAGCATACCAAACCAAAGTACAGTGCGTGGTTTAAACCCAGGGTACGCTTTTGGAGAACTTGTTGTTGTTGCAGGATCACCAGATGCTATTGAGGTGTCTTCAAATAAAATTTATATTTTCCAACGTCCACCAGCAGATTTAAAACCAATAGCAGGTATTGCAACGGTTTCAGAAGGGAACATGGTGTCTCACGTGCAATTATTAGCGCGTAATCTAGGGATTCCAAATGCAGCGTTGTCTGATCAAAATTTAGATGATTTAAAACCTTTTAATGGACAAAAAGTGTTTTATGCAGTGTCTAATAATGGAAATGTAATTATTAAGGCAGAAAAAGACATGTCCGCAGAAGAACGTGCCTTATTTACAAAAACAGAACGTAAAAGCGAAAAGATAGAAGTACCGGTAGAATCTATTATATTAAATGAATCTAAAGTGCTTAATTTACGAAATGTAAACGCTAGTAATTCTGGTAAGATTTGCGGACCAAAAGCAGCCAATTTAGGTCAGCTTAAACAAATGTTTCCGGAGCAAGTTGTGGAAGGGTTAGTTATTCCGTTTGGGATATTTAGAGATCACATGAATCAGGATATGCCAGAACAAAATCAATCGTATTGGCAGTTTTTAGAAGCTATGTTTAAGGAAGCTACCGCAATGGAAGCCAAAGGGATTGTAGAAGGTGAGATTGAACATTACCAATTACGTCAATTAGAAACATTAAGAGCAGCAATAAAAAAGATGCCTTTAAAAGCTGATTTTATTGATCAGATGGAAGCTGATTTTAAATCGGTTTTAGGTCAAGATTTAGGTGCTATTCCAGTCTTTTTAAGAAGTGATACTAATATGGAAGACCTAAAAGAGTTTACAGGTGCTGGTTTAAATCTAACCCTATTTAATGTGGTTGATAAAACTAAAATATTAGAAGGGATTAAAGATGTTTGGGCATCTCCGTACACAGAACGTAGTTTTAAATGGAGACAAAAATATTTATTGAATCCAGAAAATGTGTTTCCTTCGATATTGGTAATTCCGAGTGTAGATGTCGATTATTCGGGTGTTTTAATTACTAAAGGATTAACTTCTGGTAATGATAACGACTTGACTATTGCTTTTAGTAGAGGTGCGGGAGGCGCAGTGGATGGACAATCTTCAGAAACGTATTTATTAAAAGACGATGGCGGATTACAATTCTTAGCACCATCAAGAGAGCGTTTTTACAATAGTTTGCCAATTACAGGCGGAACATTTAAAAAGTCATCAACCTTTGATAAACCAATATTAAATACGCAAAATATTAGTGATATAAGAGCACTGGCTAAAACAATTAGAGCAACCATGTCTCAAGCCACTAATTCTGATTATCAAGGCGCTTATGATGTAGAATTAGGGTTTAAGGATAATAAATTATGGTTGTTTCAAATTAGACCATTTGTAGAAAATAAAAAGGCATTAAGTTCTACATACTTACAATCCATAACACCAGTAATTGATAATAATAAAGTGATAGCACTTTCAAAAAAGATATAAATGAAAAAAATAGTAATTGTTTTAGTCTTAGTACTGATTTGTTCTGCGTTTACAACCGCAACCTTTTATCCTATTGATGGTTATGAGCATACAGGCATTAAACGTTTAAAGCGTTTAGAGTTAATTAAAAGTGGCGAAATTGTTGAAAAACAAACCTTACCAGAAGGTGCTTTTAAATCGTATTTAGATATTAAATTGAATCTAAAAGAAAAGGCATCCGATAGTCTACATTGTTTTTTCAAGGAAAATGACGCTTTTCAAAAGGAAATTAGTAGCCTTTTTAGAGGTTTGGATAAAAGTTACTCGTTAACTGTAATGGATATTACCGATTTAAACAATATTAGATACGCGCACCGAAATGAAACCTCAGGGTATCAGCCAGGAAGTGTTGGTAAATTAGCTGTTTTGATTGGGTTGTTTAATCAGTTATCTAAAATTTATCCTGATGATTTTGATAAACGTATTCAATTATTAAAAACAAAAGTGGTTAAAGCTGGAGTTTGGGGTTTAACGGATGAGCACACAATACCAATTTATAATATAGAAACAAAAAAACTAGTGAAACGCCAGGTGATTGCTAGTGACACGTTTACTTTATTTGAATGGGCAGATCATATGTTATCTGTAAGTAATAACGGAGCAGCAAGTATTGTTTGGCGTGAAGTATTGTTAATGCAAGCTTTTGGAGAGAAATACCCAGAGTTAACAGAGGAAGACGCGTTAACCTATTTTAAAACCACAGAAAAAAAGGTGTTAACTGACCTAGGAAATGACGTTGTGAATTTACCACTACGTGATTTAGGGATTACTGCAGACGAATGGCGTTTGGGGAGTTTTTTTACTAGAGGTGCAAATACCTATGTTGGAGATAAAGGTGGAAGTATTGGAACGCCTTTTGGTGTCATGAAATTTTTAGTACAACTAGAACAAGGTAATGTAATTGATGCTGAGTCTAGTTTAGAGATGAAACGCTTGATGTACATGACGGACAGACGTATTAGATATGCACAAGCACCAGCTTTAAAAGAGGCAGCAGTCTATTTTAAATCAGGTAGTTTATATAAATGTGATAGAAGTAATGGACAGGTTTGTGGCAAGTATATGGGTAATGTTCAAAATTTCATGAACTCTGTAGCAATTGTGGAGCATCCAAATAAAACGACGTATATGGTTGTTTTGATGACTAATGTATTAGGCAAAAACTCAGCAACTGACCATATGAACTTAGCAGCCAATATTGATAAGTTAATTAAGAAATAAGACGTAATAAGTTTTCAGTTTGTGTCCTGATTTTTTTATTAGTTTCATTAATTAAAACCAATTCTAAAAGAGGCTTATAATTTGCAGTATTAGACTTTTCAATAAGGTATAATACTGCAAATTTTAGTTTAATATCTTTTCGTTTTAGTAACTCATTATAGCATTCTAATTCACTTAAAACCTTAAGATTAAGTTTTTTTATTTTTTCTTCAGAATTAGAATCTAATAACATTGATTCTGCTACCGGAATTAGTTCTTTTTTAAGTTGACTGTTTAAAATATTATCTAAAAACTCAATAGCATGTAAGCGTTGTTCTTCCTGACCGTGTATCATGGTATTAAATATTGGATCCACATCGTTTGGTGGATATTTAATTCCTAAAAACCTAAATATACGTTGTAATTGTCTGTCTAATCGCTGCTCTAAAAGGTGTATAAGTCCATTTCTAGCTTCGGTTTCGTCTTTAGACTCAGTAACACCAGATTTCTTTTTATACTGCAGTACAATTTGAGTATGAATAACCGCTAAGGTGTTTTGGTACAATTGACATTCGTCTAGAATTTTATCGACTATAAATCGATCCTTGATTTTTAAGTGTGGATATTTCCATTTTAAACGTTTTAATGCTTCAATTGCCTCGATTTTAACAGCATGCTCAGTATCGTTAGTTAGAAGAATTAACGTGTTTATTGCTTTTTGAGATTTAAATTTTTCGATTACTAAAATAACATAGGCTGCATCTTCAAAATCAATTGTTTCTTTTATGACCTTTTGATAGAGTACATCTATAACAGGTTCTTTGTAAAAAAACAAAGCATCTACAGCGGTCTGTCTGGTTTCTTTTACCGATAAATGCGATATAATAGCATCAATAAATTCAGAATCTAAGGTCTTGGCAGCACTAGTTATCGCTGTTTTTAAAATGTCTAAATCTTTAGATAATAGTTGTGTTTTTAGCACATTATAATAAGCACTTATTTTAGCATTACCTATACTTTCTAGAATTGCTGTAATCTTGTTGGTTTTTAACTCAGGATCCGCTAACTCTAAATATTTACTTAAAGCAGCGTCTATTTTTGAGTCTAAGTTAAATCTGTTTTGGAGTAATTGATTATGACTAGATTCTAAAGATAATCCTACTAGAGCAGCATTAGCAATGGTGTTATCGTCACTGTTTATATACTTTTCAAATAAAACAATAGTATTTTGCTTGTAGTTTTTTAATAGATATCTAAATGCTGACGTGGTAACATCTTGATCTTTATCGTAAACCATGGTTTCAATTTGAGACGATAGGTTTTCAGACTTTAGAAAATATAAATTATCTATAGCCAATGTTTTTATCCTTGGCGATTCATTATTCAGAAGATTTTTAATACTATTAAAAAAACGTTCGTCTTTTACGTCTAACGTTCTTTCTAACATATTAATAATTTGGTTCTCTTTTCCTGTATTTAAAACTCTTAAAACACTATCTATAATTGATGTTACTTTAATAACCTCTTTATGATGCTTATCTTTTTTAATTCCAGAATTATCAAGTAAATCTTTAAAAGCAACGATGTATTCTTTTCTAAGGAAATAAATTAAAACCAACCAAACAGCGATTAATATGATAATAATTACACTGATGTAAGTAGAAGAAATATTTAAACCGTTTATAAAAAATATTAGAATAAAACCAGCAAGACCTGTAGCGATACTGTCTACAACAACATCTGTAAAGGTTTTTGTTTTCTTTTTAATTTCTATAGGAATAGGGATTGATAACAACTCTGTAGATGCTTTATTAACGGATTGTTTTAAACTACCGTCCACAATTTTAATAAATACAATCACCCATAATTGTGGCAGTAATAGTAGAATTATTGAACCAATTAAAATCCCGGTTGGAAGCCATAATAAAGCTTTTCCAACACCAAAAGTACCAACAATTCGCTTGGTTAAAAATAGTTGTACCAATAATGAAATAACACTTAAGGTAGAAAACCAAAATCCAAAAAAGGAGGTCAATTCATCTTGGTTATCAATAAGTCTTGACGCATAGTCACTATATTGGTAATCTACTAATTTGGCAACAAGTACGCTTAAACCTATTACTAAAGCGATAAGACTAAGTAATTTTGATTGTTTTATTAGTTTTAAAGGCGACTCTCCTTTAGCATTACTTTTTAAAGTGAGCTGAAAGGTATTAAGTTTTGCTATTTCGGTTTTCCATATGTATCGTGTAATAAAAACACAGATACAAAGTAGTAAAGCTGCAATAAATAATAAGTTTACAGAGTCAATAAAAGTAGTTAGTAAAGACGTTAAATACCCACCAAAGATACCTCCAGCAATAGCGCCAGCACCTATAAAACCAAACACACGTTTGGCTTCTCTAATATTATAAACTAGGTTGGCTAAAATCCAAAATTGTGAGGCTGTAAGCAATCCAAAAATAGCCACCCAGATGTATGGAATGTATAATAAAAAACCAGTAATTAAATTAAAGTTTAAACCAACACCAAAGAGTATTAGTGATATTACAGAACCAATAATGGTTTTGTCTATTATAATATTTAACGGGTATTTTTCTAAGGCTTTGTCATAAAAGTAAGAGCCTACAATTGCCATGATAGCAGTTAAAACATAGCCTAATGGAAGTGCATCTGATGTTAACTCTGATAAAAACAACGAGTTAATTGTAGGTTTTACAATTAATAGTGTTGTAATAATTATAAAAATATTTAATTGTAATAGAAGGGTCTTTTTAAGCTCTTCTTCCTTTAAATCAAATGCTTTTAAAAGTATGGTTTTTATAGGTTTTAATACCGAATTTGTTAAGTCCAATGTTTTGTGTCTAATGCGTAATGATTAATAGTTTACAAATGTAAGGTATAAACTATCTTTTATATTTATTGAAAAGGGTAATAAATAATATCAAAACTTAATTAGCTCTTAAGACTTTCTCTACTGGTTTTATCAAGTCTCTAATAATTTGTTCTCCTGAAGCGTCTTCTATTAAAGCTACTAATATATAACGTCTGTTAAGGTCTTTTCCCCAAACTAAAACAGAGTCTGAATGATAGTTTTTCCAAGAGCCCGATTTTCTAAATATTCTTGCATCAGGTGCTATTTTGTCAAGTGTATTTACAAATTTATGATGCAACGCTGTGTTTTCCATAATATCTAACATTTGCTTAGAGCGTTTTTGATTAACCAATTTACCATTAGCTAACAGGTAATAGTATCTACAAACTTGTGTAACAGTAGCTGCATGACTTAAGTTTTTTAAAGGTTCTCTGTTTGTGTTTCCACCACCACCGTAGCGTTTTCCTACCCACAGACCACCACCAATAGCTTCGTCATAAAACTTATATTTTTTACTCCTCATTACCGACTCAATCTTATCATAACCAACACGATCAATCATTCTAGTGGTTGCCGCATTATTAGATTTACTAATCATAAGGCGCATATCTTTTCTAATGTCTGCAGTCTCAGTTAATTCTTTTTTATCAATAGCATCCATCGCAGCTAATAATACTGCAATTTTTGGTAAACTGGCAGCATACATCATGTGGTTGCCATTTATTCTAGCAAACTTTACATTATTGGTATCTCTAAGGTCTACTAAGCCAATCGACATCTTTTTTTGATTGATTAGTTTTTTCCAAAGGGGATTTTTATTAATCTCTGATTCTAGTGTTTTTTGAAGATCACTATCTGCTAAAGAGGTTAACATCGCAATTTTGCCATCACTAGTTGGTAATGGAAGCTCATTTTGAGCAAAGCTTTTAGTTACAAATAGAGTAACTATGGCGATAAAAACAAGGTGTAATTTCATTAAAATAAACGCGTTAAATATAATTAAGCAAATGTAGTTAAATAACTAGTTATTAAAGTGTTAAAATTTTATTTTTGAAAGAAATAAAATTATGAGCAATTGTAATGGTTTTGTGATTGTTACACTAAATTTTAGTTAATATTTTAGCTTTAGATTTTAAAATAGTATTAATAATCTAGTTGCTATTTAGTAAAAATCATAATCCATTAGTAAAGCTGTAATATTTTTATAAATTTGTTTTAAACTTATCCCTTAAGTCTAATTTTAATGATAAAAAAACAAAGCATTACGGTTGTTAATGCTCTATTTTATAGTGTAATCTTTTTATGTGTAGGTCTTGTATCTGCTCAAAATTATCGTACACCTAACTTTTATAGTTTAATAGACTCTGCTGATGTTTATATAGATGATTTCCCAAAAAAAGCAGAACAATTTTTAGATAGTATTCCAAAGCCAATCACATCTACAATTAAAGGGCGTTTAGCTTCCTATTATCAGTTGCGTGGATTAATTAATGATAAGTATGAAGAGCCTATTAAGGAGTTTCAAAACTTCTCTTTAGCTTTAAAATATGCCAAATTAGAAAATGAATATGATATTGCTGGCATGGTGTCTTTGGAGTTGTTTTTTAATACTTATATAATTAAAAGGGATGCAACAGCATTTAAATACTTAGACGATGCCAAAGCATTTTACGCCTTAGCAAAAAACACAAATGGTTTAGCAGAAGTTAGTCAAATGTATGCTTATGTACAGTTTAATCAAAATAACTATGCCAAAAGTAATGCCTTACTTTTACCAAATTTAGAGCGCTATAAAAACATAAAAGACGATCAGTATTATTATATGTATGCGTTGTTTATGTTGTCTTCAAATTATGCGCATCTTAATAATTTAGACAAAGGACATTACTATTTTAATTCGCTTAAAGCACTACAAAACGACAGTACACTTTCTCCATCATTATACGCATCTCATGTAGTAACTATTAATACGTGTTTTGCAGAAGTGCACTTACAGCATAAAAATTTAGATTCGACGTTGTATTATCTTGAAGCTTCAGGTAAAATGCGTCCAGCTATGAATGTGTCTGACACTAAGCAGTATTTTAATTTGTATGCCGATTATTATAAGCAACTAGGAAACAGTGCATTTAAAAATAGTTATTTAGATTCTTTGCGCGTCTTTAACGACCAACAATTTGATAAAGCATTAAAGGCTAGTCTAGATATTAATACAGCTTTAGTAAGCAAGGATGAAGCTTTAGTAGATGCAACAGATAAAAGAAACACTAATAGATTATGGATTATAATTTTAGCAATTATTTTAGTGGCTTTAGGTATTGTTATAACAATGCGTTACAAAAAGATTAGATTAAAGATTGTTGAGTTTTCAAAACGAAAAGACGAATACCAGTTTATGCAAACCAATCATGAAAAGCTTAAAGTTAAGGTAAGAGGGTTGGAGGATTATATTAAGGAGCTTAAAAAGGAATTGAGGGCAATTTCAACCATAGATAACTCAAGAGAGCAGAAAGAAAAAACGAAGGCGTTATATAAAAATTTACATCATCAATCATCTACATTTTTAGCAAAAGAAGAAAATTATTTAGAGTTAATCAATGATGTAAATATTGAATTTTTCACACAAATAAAAACATTACATCCTACGTTAACTGATTCGGAAATCATCATTTGTTATTATTTGTTTTTAGGATTTAAAAATAAGGAAATCGCAGCTTTTTTAAATACGTCTACGCGATCTGTAGAAAGTAAACGCTATCGACTTTCAAAAAAAATAGAGGCTTTGGATAGTAATCTAACTTTAATCGATTATTTAAATGTGACTTTTAAGAATTCTAAAATCAGTGCTTTTTAGTCTCCTAACGTCCCATTAGGTCTTAGTTTTTAATAGTGCGTAGTCAATGCGTAGTCTTTGTTTACAATAGTATATATAGGTTAATTGATATTTGTGTTGTTCTAATAATTAAATAGAAAAACATGAAAAAAACAATTACTTTTTTATTCTTGGTCTTCACGATTGTATCCTATTCTCAATCTATAGACTACAAAAAGACACCTTATTTAAAAGGTAGTAATTATTACCAAATCATAAAACAAGTTAGAGAGGATTTGGGAGCATTCAATAAAAATGCATCTAAAACCGAAATTAAAAAGCATAAGCAATTTGAACGTTGGGCTTATTTTTGGAAAGATAGAGTGGACCTAAACGGAAACTTTCCTAATGCCTTTTCAGGTTATTATAATGCTGGTATTATTGATGCTAATGGTAAATTTAAAGACAATATAAGTTTAGCAAGTCAGACTAGTAGAGCTTCAAATACAGGACAAACATGGACAAATATTGGACCACAAGAAGTACCTGATGCTAACGGTTACCCTAATCAACCACAATTAGGACGATTGACTAACTTTTTAAGGTACACACATGCTACTGATCCAAGTCAAAATGTATTGTTTGTAAGTGCTCCAGTTGGAGGTGTATGGAAATCTACAGATAACGGAACCTCTTGGACACCTAAATTAGATCATTTAGCAGGTATTGGTGTTACAGATATTAAAAGTAGTAGTGCAGATATTAATAATCCAGGCACTATTTATATCTCCACTGGAGATTTTGATGCAGGACATATCAAATCCATAGGTGTGTATAAGTCAACTGATTTTGGAGAAACCTATCAGCCTACAAACTTGACTTTCAATTTAAATCAACAAGAATCAACTTCTAATTTAATTGTACTTGATGCTAACACAGTAATTGTTGGAACAAACAAGAACATTAAAAAAACAACAGATGGTGGGGCAACATGGACCAATGTTTATGCTCATAATTATGACGATGCTGTTTTAGGTAAGTTTCATAGAAACGGTAATAATATTATGTGTTCTGATAGTTGGGGTGGATTATTTTTCTCTTCTAATAGTGGAAGTACATGGAGTGTTTTAGTGTCAGAAGGCACAAGTAGCCAGCGTCACGCTATTACATCAGATCAATCAGGGGTGTTTTATGTACAAAATGATAATGGACAAGTGTCTACATATAATACAACATTAGCATCACCAGTGTTAACGACTATTGGTGTGCCAGCAGTTGGTTATAGTACACAAGGCTCTTATAACCAATGTTTAGCAGTAAAAGATGGTTTAATTATTAGCGGAGTAGTAGACGGAATAAATTCTGATGACTCAGGAAACACATGGTATGTAACTTTAAACAATTCTTGGTCAGATAACACTTCTGCTGGTTCTTATGGACATGCAGATATACATGAAATGGGACCTTTAGATGATGGGTATTCTTTTTGGAATGTAAACGATGGTGGTTTAAATTTTGTTACTTACAGTAGTATTGCGGACGAAAAACCTACCGTAGAATATAAATCTAACGGAGTGATTGTAACACAATTATATTCGGTAGCAATAACACCACAAACTAGTACAGATAACATTATTATGGGAAACCAAGATAATGATGGTTATAGTTTAGAATTAGTTGGTGGTACACCAACATGGGTAACAGCAGGAGCAGGAGACGGTACGTGTACAGCAGTAGATTATACTAATCCTCAAATTAGATATTTAGGGTCGCAAAATGGTGGATTGACAAGAGCAGATAATGGCTTTTTAGGTGATGTTTGGGGGACAAGTTTAACAACGCCAACAGCTGGAGCGCCTTTTGTTTGGACATTAAAAATGCACTCCACAAATTCTTCAATATTATATGGTGGTTTTGCAGATGTTTATAAATCGGCTAATAAAGGTGATACTTGGACCAACTTAAACTCTGGAGCAGGAGCAATAGAGTATATCGAAACTTTTGGAAATAATTTAATTGTTATTGGAGAAACTTCGGTTAGAAAATCAAGTAATGATGGAAGTACATGGACTACAGTTAATCAACCTGAAGCTGGTGCTAAAATGAATTCTGTTGCATTAAACCAAAATAACACTAATATTTTATATGCAACAGTAAATGGTTATGTAGACGGATCAAAGGTTTTTAAATCTATAGATGGTGGAGCTACTTGGACTAATATTTCAGCAGGACTACCTAATATAGTTGCCAAGCAAGTTGTTTTAAAACAAAATCAAGGTCAAGAGATTTTGTTTTTAGGTACAGAAATAGGCGTGTATTTTAAAACAGGAACTGAAGATTGGGCTAAGTTAGGCGAAGGATTACCAAATGTGGTTATTAATGATTTAGAAATTAACTACACGCAAGACAAATTAGTAGTTGGAACATATGGTAGAGGACTTTGGGAAGTTAGTATTTTAAATGAAACCTTAGGTGTAGAAGAAGTTCAATTATCAAGTAAAACCGCACCTTTAGTGTATCCAAACCCAGTAAAAACTGGAGTTCTTAATATTAAAATGAATACGACTAATACCAATTTTAAATATCAAATGTACAATGTTATTGGAGGTTTGGTTAAAAAAGGAAGCTTAGCCACAGGACTAAATACGCTAGATGTTAGCACTATTGCATCAGGTATTTATGTTGTAAGAATGACAGATGGAACCACGGTATCTGCTCAAAAAGTGATTATTGAATAGAGTATAGCTAGTAATCTCTAATTTTTTTAGGGAAACTAAAAAGAGCCTCAATTGAGGCTCTTTTTTTATGCTTTCTTTATGTATTATTTTTTTCTATAAAGGAATATTACCATGTTTTCTATTTGGTAAAACTTCTTCCTTATGTTCTAACATTTTAAACGCTTTTATTAATTTACGTCTTGTGTTTTCAGGAAGAATAACTTCATCTATAAAACCGCGTTCTGCAGCTTTATAAGGATTAGCAAACAGCTCAGCATATTCGGCTTCTTTTTCTAAAAGTTTGTCTTCAGGATTATCTGCTGCTTTTATTTCTTTTCTAAAAATAATTTCACTGGCACCTTTTGCTCCCATAACAGCAATCTCAGCACTTGGCCAAGCGTAATTTAAGTCCGCTCCAATGTGTTTAGAGTTCATAACGTCGTAAGCACCACCATAAGCTTTTCTTGTAATTACAGTTACTTTAGGCACTGTAGCTTCGCTTAAAGCATATAATAGTTTTGCACCATGCACTATAATTCCGTTCCATTCTTGATCTGTTCCTGGTAAAAATCCTGGTACATCTACTAACACTAATAACGGAATATTAAAGGCGTCACAAAATCGTGTAAATCGTGCTGCTTTACGCGAACTATTTACATCTAAAACACCTGCTAAAATCAATGGTTGGTTAGCTACAATACCAACACTTTTTCCACCAATTCTTGCAAATCCAACAATAATGTTTTGGGCAAAATCTTTATGGATTTCAAAAAAGCTATCCACATCAATTATGCCTTTTATAACATTATGCATGTCATATGGCTTGTTGGCATTTAAAGGAATGATTGTTTTAAGTTCGTCTCTAATTTCATCACCTAACTTAAATGGTAAATCTTTTGGTTTTTCTAAGTTGCTTTGTGGTAAATAGCTAAGTAAACGTTTAACATCTTCTAGACATTCTATATCGTTAGACGATGTGACGTGGGCTACACCAGATTTAGTGGAGTGTGTACTTGCACCACCAAGCTCTTCGCTGGTAACTTCCTCGTTAGTTACTGTTTTAACAACGTTTGGACCTGTAACAAACATGTAACTGGTGTCCTCTACCATCATTGTAAAATCCGTCATTGCAGGACTATAAACAGCTCCTCCAGCACATGGACCCATAATAGCTGATAGTTGTGGTATTACACCAGATGCTTTTACATTTCTATGAAAAATATCAGCATATCCACCTAAGGATCTAACACCTTCTTGGATACGTGCACCACCAGAATCATTAAGACCAATAAAAGGCGCACCAACTTTAAGTGCTAAGTCCATTATTTTACAAATTTTTTCGGCATGTGTTTCAGACAAAGCACCTCCAAATACTGTAAAATCTTGTGCAAAAACATACACTAATCTTCCGTTTATTGTTCCGTAACCTGTAATAACACCATCACCATAAAATTTTTGATTTTGCATTCCAAAATCAACCGTTCTATGTGTTACTAGTGCACCAATTTCTTCAAAAGAACCTTCGTCCATTAAATAGGTAACACGTTCTCTTGCGGTTAATTTTTTCTTTTGGTGTTGTTTATCTATTCTATCTTGACCACCACCTAATTTGGATAGCTCAAGTTTTTCGTTTAGGGTTTTTATTTTAGATTCCATATCTCTATTTTAATCACGTATGGTCGTAAACGCTATACGTTATGTAATTATCTAATTAGTTGGTAGTCTTAATTGCTTTTGGTCCTCTAGATACTGTTTTACAGCAAAAAGAGCAGCTAATTTAGCTTCGTGTTCTGCATCTTGTTTTAAAGCTTCAGGAGAATAGTACTTTTTTACAAAATGGGTGTCAAAGTTTCCTGATTTAAACGCCTCATGATTAAATACAAACGTCCCAAAAGGCAACGTGGTTGCGATACCTTTAACATCGTAATCTGCAATAGCTTGACGCATTAATTGCATGGCTTCTTCACGTGTTTTACCGTAAGTAATTAGCTTGGCTAACATTGGATCGTAGTAGATAGGAATATCCATACCTTGTTCAAAACCATTATCCACTCTTATCCCTTTTCCTTCTGGAAGTTTATAAACGTCTAAATGTCCAACACTAGGTAGAAAATCGTTTAAAGGATCTTCAGCATAAATACGTAATTCTAAAGCGTGACCATTAATTTTTAAATCAGATTGTTTTATGTCTAAAGCTTCGCCACGAGCCACTTTTATTTGTAATTCTACTAAGTCAACACCAGCGATAATTTCTGATACAGGATGCTCTACTTGTAGTCGTGTATTCATTTCAAGGAAATAGAAGTTTTTGTTTTCATCTAATAAAAACTCGACCGTTCCAGCACCAACATAATCACACGCTTTTGCTACTTTAATAGCAGCTTGTCCCATTTCTTCTCTTAACTCTGGCGTTAAAACAACACTTGGCGCTTCTTCGACTACTTTTTGATGGCGACGTTGTATACTACATTCACGCTCAAAAAGATGTATCACATTACCATGCGTGTCTGCCATGACTTGAATTTCGATATGACGAGGCGATCCAACGTATTTTTCAATAAAAACAGAACCATCTCCAAAAGCATTAACGGCTTCACTGATAGCACGGTTCATTTGAGATTCAAATTCGTCTTCGTTTTCCACAACACGCATTCCTTTTCCACCACCTCCAGCAGAGGCTTTTATTAAAATAGGAAAGCCAATAGTCTTAGCTATTTTTTTAGCTTCAGGAATATCTGTAATAGCTTGATCTGTTCCTGGTACCATTGGTATATCATAACCTTTAACAGCATCTTTAGCTGCAAGTTTACTACCCATGACTCTAATAGCATGCGATTTTGGTCCAATAAAGGAGATGTTGTTTTTTTCGCAAAGCTCTGCAAAATCTGCATTTTCACTTAAAAAACCATAACCAGGATGTATACCGTCAACATTTAAGCTTTTGGCTACTTCTATAATTTTATCGCCTAATAAATACGACTGATTAGAAGGTGCTTCTCCAATTAAAACAGCTTCGTCAGCAAATTTTACGTGAGGCGCATTACGATCTGCAGTAGAGTATACTGCTACGGTTTTAATTCCCATTTTCTGGGCTGTACTCATAACTCTTATTGCGATTTCGCCACGATTGGCGACTAGTATTTTTTTCATTTTATTCGAATTCAATTAACAATTCACCTTTGTCTACAGTACTTCCCTTTGTTCCTGTAACAGACTTTATAACACCATCTCTAGGTGATACAATGCTGTTTTCCATTTTCATAGCTTCAAGGATAAGTAAAGGTGTATTTACAGAGACTTCGTCACCAGGCTTTACCATAATATCCAAGATTAATCCGGGCATTGGCGCTTTTATATTATCAATAACTTTGGAAGCACCAACTTCAAATCCCATTGCCTTTATTAAAGCATCCAATTGGTCTTCGATTTGGACTGTATATAGGTTATTGTTAACTTTTACGGTGTACGCTTTTTTTAGAAAATCACTTTCCGTGATTTCGATTTTAAAAGGTTTGTTATTATCTAAAAGATGAAATGTATTCTGTTTAACTTCAACAGAATCAATGCTATTTATAACATCTGAATCTATCTCAAATTGATTAAGACCATTTGTTTTTACATTAAATTTTTGGCTCATTTTGTCTAAAATTATGAGGTATAAAGATAAGTAACTATATCGTTTTAGTAAAACAGAAACTCATTATATTATTCTATATTAGTTAACAATTACATCCATTAGGTTTATTTTTACGTACTTAAGTTATAAACAACATAGATTATGAAAATAAAATTACTTCTTTTAATATGTTTATTATTTCAGGTTAGTTACGCTCAGGACTTGTCTTTAGGATATAGTGCAAACGACTTAGCACAGCATCCAATGCAAGATTTAGCTAAACCAGGTTACTTGCAATCTGCAGCAGATCCATCTTTTCCAGCAACACAAATACGACGTATTACAAATGCAGGAACAGGTAACTCTATTAAACCCATGTATAGCACAATACAGGCTTGGAATGCAGATGAAAGTTTAATGATAGTTTATGGCGGAGGTACGCACCAATTATTAAATGGTCAAGATTATACTTTTATAAGAAACTTAACGGATGTCAATCCTGATGATATTGAGACTATTTTCTGGTCTTTTTTAAATCCTGATATATTTTTTTATATGGACGGCGCTACGGATGATTTGATTAGTTACAATGTGCAAACCCAAGTAAAAACGGTATTGGTTAATATTAGAACAATTAGTAGTTGTGTTTCTAGTAACGGTTTAACAGGAGGTAATGATATCCAAATGATGTCTTGGGATGATGATGTATTTGCTTTTAGATGCGGAAATACTGCTGCATATTATTACAGAATCTCTACAGGAACGCTAACACAATTTAATATATCAGACGTTGCTTATACAGCACCAATGCCTTTTCCTAGTGGTAATTTGTTTTTTCATAGAGGAGATGTTTATGATGCTGATGGTGATTTTGTAAGAAGTTTAAATATAGCAGGCGTACAGCATTCTTGCTTAGGAAAACTAAGTAATGGAGACGATGCTTATTACAATGTTAATTTTGAAGAAGGTGTAAATGGTGGTTGTCAAGGGACTTTAGTGGCGCACAATGCGACAACAGGAGACTGTTTTGCTGTTACAACTTATAGTGATTATGCATATCCAAAATCAGGAACACATATATCGTCTTTAGCGCATAAAAACACAGGAGATGGTTGGGTTGCAGTTTCTTGTTTAGGTTTTCAGCGTGATGGTATACAGATTTTAGATCAAGAATTATTTATCGCGAAGGTCAATGAGTTTGATGCCGATGTTTATAGAGTAGCACATCATAGAAGTGATCCTGATGAGTTTGGTTATTTTGCAGAGCCACATGTGACTATCAGCCCAACAGGGACCAGATTATTATTTGGTAGTGATTGGAGTGGAACAGAAGACGGAGACTCTGTAGATAGTTATGTAGCTGAACTAAATAGTTATACGCTATCAACAGCGCAGGCTGTAACCACTACTAAGTCAATAGATTTATTTCCAAATCCAGTTAATAATACGCTACAATTACAGTCTACTTTAAATAGAACCATACAATTTTCTATTACTGATATTACAGGAAAGCAAGTTTATGATGCTAGCTTTTATAACGATGTATCAATAGACGTTAGTGCCTTAGCTAATGGTTTGTATTTTGTTACTTTTAATAATGAAAGTACTTTGGATGCGATAAAATTTGTTAAGAAATAGAATTTAAATCGTCTTTAAAAACAGAACTATTTTGATGGTATCTAATGGCTCTTCTAGATAAGAAAATTCCAATTGCTAGAGATACAAAAGCACCAACCCAAATACCTGGGACAAAATCTATAAATAAGAAAAAGTCATAGGCTCCATGAAATAAAACAGCAAAAAATAAGCCTAATAAATTTAAGTATAATTTGTTAGGTGCAAATTTTGCTTTACCCATAAAGTATCCCATTAAAATTCCAAAGGTAGCGTGAGCAGGCACTGCGGTAAATGCTCTGGCAATTGCTGTTGCTGGCCCACTTTGCATGACGTACATGATGTTTTCGGTTGCTGCAAACCCCATAGATACCATAACAGCATATACAATACCGTCAAAGGGCTCATTAAACTCTTTATGGCGTTGCGCAAAAAGCAATACGATTAAAAACTTACTTAATTCTTCAGAAAAACCAACCACGAAAAAGGCTTGTTTAAATTGTTCCCAAATGCTTAGTTTATTCTCTAAAGGGACTAGTATATTAAATACAGAGTAGAGTAGTGTGGTAATAATAATACTAACAATAGCACCCAATAAAAACGAAATTATTAATAAACGTTTAGGTTCTTTCTCGTACTTATCTTTTAGATAAATGTAAAATATGATAATAACAATTGGCGCTAAAGCCATCAATAGTAGTTGCATAGTTCAAAAGTAATTAAAAAAGGGAAACTAATTCCTTTCTGCTTTTAGGGTCTAAAAAAATATACCCAATATTAGTTATAAAATGACTTATTAAAACAGCAATTGCAGCTCCAGAAACTTGCCAAATAGGAATCAATAGATAACACAACACGACATTAAATGTGCAACCAATTATAAAGCGATAAACATTTTTTTGTAGTTGATTTGTGTTAATTAAGTGCTTTTCATATATCATTCCTATAAATATAATAAGCGGTGCCCAACAAAATATTAATAACGGACTTTTTGCTTCGGCATAGCTTTCTGAAAAATAGGCGTTTAATATTGCGCTGCCAAATAGCGTATAAAGTATACCAATTAATACCCCTAAAAAACACATGATTTTAAATAGCTTTTTTAACTTTCTGGCATATAGTATACTGTCGTCTTTATATGATTCTGCTAAAGAAGGATATAGTGCATTAATTATCGAAAACCCGATATTCCAACTTAAAGCAATCACTAAAAATTGAACAGTTGCAAAAATTCCGTTAGCATGATCGCCTAAAAAATGTTTCAAAAACAGCTCGTCAATAGAGATATAAAACATAATTAAAGCACTGGACACTATAAGCGGAAAAGACATTTTTAATAAAGACTTTCCTAAAGGCCATGAAAAGCGCCATTGCTTAAACAAAAATTGTTTTTTATATTTTAAAATGAAGTAATAAATAACGCCTTGAATTAGAAAATCTAAAGCAATAAGCTTCGCAAAATAATTAACATTCAAATTGTTTTTAACTCCATAATATTGCAAAGACACAATAATAATCAGACTGGATATTTTACTAATAAATATAATCTTAGTCCATTTTTTTGCGAGCAAATAGTATTCAAAAACGTCTGTGAGTTTAAAAAAATAACTGACAGCAATAATTAGATACAAACTGTTTAATGGACTATTTTCAGTACTATAAAAGTAGATTACAATACCAATAAATATTGCAATCCAACTTGCAAGTCTTAAATAAAAGGCAGTGGCTAAAATTTGCTCGCTTCGCTTTGGGTTAAAGACTATTTCTCTGATGCATATAGCAGAAAGACCTAGAAAAAATAAAGGTGTTAATAGTCCTAAAACGGACTCGACAAACTTAAGTTTTCCGATGTCAATCGTACCTAAAGTGCTAAATATTTGTGGTACAATAAATACACCTGTTACAAACTGAATAAGTTTTTCTAGTGTAAACCATTTGGTGGCGATAAAGTCTTTTTTGCTAAAAACGTTGGTCATGAATTGTCTATAATTTTCAAATATATAAAACGGTTTCCATTAGCTGTTTGATAGATTAGTATTACTTTCGTTTTCATTATTTTAATATGACACCAGAGTTTTTAAGACGCTATTATATTTTACGTGTTATTTCAAATCCTAAGGTTTATGGAATTGAAAAAAATGGCTATGTCCCGTTAGAAGATTTACAAAATGCGTTAGACCAATTACGTGTAAATAATATTGATGATCCGCTATATGATAAACTCAATCAGTTTTCTCAAAAAACGATTAAGCGTGATTTAGAGAAAATAAAATCCTATTTTCAAACTATAATTTTACACAAACGTAATTATGGCTATTTTTTAGAAGGCTATGAAATGACTGATGGTTTAAAGGAAGTTTATGAAAAAACAGAACTTTATCTTTTACATCATCATGCCCATTCTTGGAAAGATCATGTTACGACTGCTCGAAGTTCTTTAAGTGCCTATATAGATTTAGTCCCTTTAATACAAGCTATTGAATTGCAGGTTTTAGTGGAAATTACTTATCATGGTTGGTATGATGATAATGGTTTTGAAACCATTACAGGTTTTTTTCAACCATTGCATATTAAAGAGATTAATAAGGCTTGGTATTTAATTGCACATAATGACAAATATGGTATTTATGCCTTTTGTTTAGATGATAGAATTAAGTCTTTAAATATAACCAACCATCAGGTTAAAAACCCTATAAGTTTTAATCCTAAACAGTATTTTAAAAATGCTATTGGTATTTTAAAAACAGATATAAAAGCAGAATGGATATATATCCAAGTAGCTAATCATCATTTTAAATATTTAGAGAGTAATCCTTTGCATCATTCTCAAGAGATAGTAAAACGTCCTAAAGCAGCTGAAACAGAGTCATTAGACTACAAAAACGCTAATATTTGGGGAGAAATAAGGATTTATATTGAACCTAACTACGAGTTTTTAATGGAGATTTTAAAGTATAATCTTTGGGTTAAAGTGGTTAGCCCTGCGCACGTCAAGTCTTATGTTAAGAAGCATTTGGAATATATGATAAACTATTATTAATTAAAAACGGGTCTTATTGTTTTCTGAGGTATCTGTGGTTTTTAATGTTTTTTTTATAATTTCTAAACTAAATTTAAAACGGACACATTTTGTCTGTTTGATAAGTAAGTTTGCTGTAGGAAAGATAGGGAACAGATAAATTTAACCAAATTAACTGATTTTTTCTAAATATTCATGGTGTAAAAAATAACAGTAGATAGGGAAGCTATTAATCTAAAGGGACTTGTTATTTTATTATGGATGGCATATAAAAACCTCAACTTGTAAAAGTTGAGGTTTTTGCTTTTAGGTACTATTTTTAAATAGTATTATTTAAGTTATTCTATTTAAAATAGCTTCTGAGACTTTTATGTAATAGTCGTAATTACTTGCTACAAAATGCCCATTAGTTTTACTATTTTCTAAAAGATCTAAAAAATCGTACATACTAACTAGTTTTAAAGCGTTGACCTCTTCCTCTTGAGGTATTAGAGACACAATAGGGAGGTGTAACGGAACAATGTAAGTATTATGAAACTCGTTGTCCTTTATCCCATTTGGATAGCTTTGAAAGCACTCAAAAACACCAATTTTTTCTAAATCAGTCTGTTTTATTTTTAAACCAATTTCTTCCTTAATTTCTCTTATGGCCCCATTCTCGATAGATTCTCCTGCATCAATGTGCCCAGCAACAGATACATCCCAAAGTAATGGATAGATTGATTTTGATGCTGCACGTTGTGCGAGTAATATTTGACCCTCATCAGTATAAAACCAAATGTGTGCGGTATTATGTAAATAACCTTTAGTATGAATGACAGATTTTAAAGCGGTCTCTCCAGTTGGAAGTCCATTTTTGTCAACAATATCAATTGTTTCGTCCATGTTAAGTTGTTTTAATTAAAGCTGAAAAGCAAGCGATTAATGTTTTAAAATCTTCAGTTGTATTAAAAACATGACTAGACAATCTAATGTAGTTTCCCCGGAAGGAAACATAAATATTATGATTAGCCAATGTTTGTTTTACACGTTCTGGCGTTATGTTTTCTGGTAATTTAATGCCGAATAAATGATGCGTTCTAAAATCATCATCTTCAATCTGAAATCCTAATGCTCTTAATTCTTGAACAGCTTTTTGTGTTATTGTTTTACAATAGTGTTGGATGGCTTCAGGTGTCCATTCTAAAACTTGCTGTAGTGCTGCGATTTGCATTTTTACGTTTAAAAAGCTGGCACTTTCTCCTGCAGAATAGCGATTGGCTAATGGTTTATATTGTTCTTGGTAGTTTGTTAAGCCTGAAAAGTTGTCGCTATCTAAGCGATTAGTCCAATTTTCTTCAAGCGGAATTCCGTTATCAAACGTTTCACTAAAATAAGCATAACCACAACCATACGGACCAAATAACCATTTGTAGCCTGCACAAATCAATGCATCGGGTTGTAACTCTTTAACAGAGAATGGTAAAGCGCCAATACTCTGGCTACCGTCAATAATTAATAAGGCTTCGTGTTGTTTAGATTTTTCTCGTATTTTTTTTAAATCGAATAACGTTCCGTTAGACCAATGGATATGTCCCATGGCTACCACAGCGGTATTAGTATTTATAGCTTTTATGATATCTAAATTCCATTGTTGACCAATGTTTTCTTCATCTAAAGGTGCTTTTACAACTCTAATAGTTGCTTGATATTGATCTGCTAATCTTTTCCAGGAATAGTAATTACTAGGAAACTGCTCGTCAATAATCAAAATTTCGTCGGTTGGTTTTAAAACAATATTATTTGTCACTGTTGCAATACCATAGGATGCTGACGGAATTAAAGCAATACGGTTATAATTGTCTTCATCAATAAGTTGTGCAAATAAGGATTTAAGTTGTTTAACGGGTTCAAAATAATCAGAGCCCGTTATTAAGTAAGGCCTTCTTTTTTGTAGTAATCCATCTAATCCGGCTTGATGCATCGTGTTAAATGCAGGCGATTGCGACGCGATATTTAAATACGTGACGTCTTCTGGTAAATCAAATAAGTGTTTTTGTTGTTTTAAATGCATAGTATAAAGATAAAAAAAAGCCTCAAAAAGAGGCTTTAATTGTTTTATGTTATTTGTATTTAAATGATCAAAACTGATTATTTAAAATAAGAAAATGTTTCACCATCTTCAATTTTAAGTAATGTTTCATAAATTAATTTAATAACGTTTTCTACATCATCTTGGTGTACCATTTCTACAGTCGTGTGCATGTAGCGTAATGGTAAAGAGATTAATGCCGATGCAACACCACCATTACTGTATGCAAATGCATCAGTATCAGTTCCTGTTGCTCTACTTAAAGCAGCACGTTGAAACGGTATTTTATTATCATCTGCAGTATCCGTAATTAAATCACGTAATTTTTGTTGTACAGCAGGCGCATAGGCAACTACAGGACCTTTACCAATTTCGACATGACCTTGTACTTTCATGTCAATCATTGGAGTAGTAGTATCATGCGTTACATCTGTAACTATTGCTACGTTTGGTTTGATTGTTTCCGCAATCATTTGTGCACCACGTAAACCAATTTCTTCTTGAACCGAGTTGGTTATGTAAAGTCCAAATGGTAATGTTTTCTTATTTTCTTTAAGCAAACGTGCTACTTCAGCAATCATAAAACCACCCATACGGTTATCTAAAGCACGACAAACAAATTTGTCTCCGTTTAAAATATGAAACTCATCTGGATAAGTAATGACACATCCCACGTGCACACCCATTTTTTCAACTTCTTCTTTGTCTTTAGCACCAACATCAATAGTAATGTTATTAGGCTTTGGTGCTTCTTCTTTAGCTTTATTACGTGTGTGTATTGCTGGCCATCCAAAGACACCTTTTACAATACCGTTTTTAGTATGTATATTAACTATTTTACTAGGTGCAATTTGATGATCACTACCACCATTTCTTACCACATAAATTAATCCGTTATCAGAAATATAGTTTACGTACCATGAGATTTCGTCTGCATGACCTTCAATTACAACTTTAAATTTAGCATCAGGATTAATAACCCCAACAGCTGTTCCGTAGGTGTCAGTAAAAAACTCATCTACATATGGTTTAAGGTAATCCATCCATATTTTTTGACCATCCCATTCGTATCCTGTTGGAGACGCATTATTTAAATATGTTTCTAAAAAGTCCATTGACTTTTTATTAAGTATGCTTTTTGTTGCCATTTGATTTAATTTTTGTCTAAAATAAGAATATTCACACTTTTTAATCGTTAGCAAGACGTTAATTATTAATTTTGTGCAATAAAATGTTCTATTTTGGAATAGTTTTAGCAGTTAAGTCACTATGAAGTATATTATTTGCCTTTTTTTATGTCTCCCTTTTGGACTTTTTGCACAGGAAGTTAATGAGGTTGTAAAAGATTCCACAGAGGTAGAGTACATTATTATTGCTGGAGATTCTATCCCACATACTTCTATTTATTTAGATGAAGTTATGCTTTTGGATAAGCTAAGTTTTAAAGATAAAGCAGACAGAAGACGTTATTATATTTTAAGACGAAAAACAATAAAAGTGTATCCATATGCTAAGTTGGCAGCAGACCGTTTAAACGCATTAAATACTAAATTGAAAACGTTGACTAAAAAACGCGAGAAAAAGAAGTACGCTAAAAAAGTCCAAAAATATATAGAAGAAGAGTTTTCTGAAGAGTTAAAAAAGTTAACTAAAACGGAGGGTCAAATTTTAGTTAAATTAATACATAGACAAACCGGAGATACAGCCTTTAACTTGATAAAAGAGTTACGTAATGGATGGCGTGCCTTTTGGTATAATAGTACGGCGTACTTATTTAATATTTCTTTAAAACGTGAGTATGACCCTGAAAACGTAGAGGAAGATTATTTAATCGAAGATATTTTGGTTAGAGCCTGGCAAAGAGGAATACTTAAATTGGTAAAATCGCCTTTAAATTTTGAATACTATAAGTTATCCAATAAATGGGAAACAACAGATAAATCTAATAATAACTAATGCGTAAGCAAACCCCTTTTGAAGAAAAACTAAATGCATTAACACACGGTATAGGTGCTGTTTTTGGTATTGTAGCACTAGTGCTATTGATGGTTTTTGAAACTAAAAAAACAGAATACAGTTTGTTTAGTGTTGTGGTATACGGTTTATCAATAATCATTTTATTTACAGCGTCAACACTATATCATATTATTACTGAAGAAAAAAAGAAACACTATTTTAGAATTGTAGATCACGTTAGTATTTATCTGCTAATTGCGGGAACATATACGCCAGTTTTACTTATTACTTTAGAGCAAAGTTTAGGTTGGACATTATTTTATACCGTCTGGGCAATTGCTGCTTTTGGTGTTGTTTTAAAACTGTTTTTCACAGGGAGATTCAACTTTTTTTCCACACTATTGTATTTAGTTATGGGCTGGTTAATAGTGTTTGATTTTGCAACGCTATCAAATATTTTGGAGCCTAACGGTATTGTATTACTTATGGCAGGAGGCTTGTCTTATACTGTCGGTATTGTATTTTATGCTATCGAGAAAATACCATACAATCATGTTATTTGGCATTTATTTGTTTTAGGAGGTGCCATTTGCCATTTTTTTATGATTTTACTTTACGTGATTTAAACGGACAATTCTATACCTGCCTTAATTTGTAATAAAGCCATGTCTACTAGCGTATCCTTTTTAAATTTAGTGGACCATATCGATAGCTCCGTGCAGGCAACCAATACAATACTGTTTTTACTGTATTTTTCCATAAGTGCTTTGTACTCTTCAAAATCGGTATTAGTTTCAGAATAATTATATAATTTTTTACGACAGTTATCAATTGTAATTTGATCAGATTTAGATGGCAATGTTACCGTAATATTTTCTGAACGTAATTGATTAGTAATATAATCCGAGCTCATTGTGTATAAAGAGCCAAAAACGATCACGTTACTTATATTTTGAGCTTTTAGGTGTTCTGTGCTTAACGTTATAGGATGAAGTATAGGCTTGTCAAATTGTAATTGATCTATAGTTTCATGTAAAGTAATATTAGGTACAATACAGCTATGTACATTGTCCTTAAAAAGTGATGTTATTTGTTGTTTAACAACGGGTTTAAGTGTATTGAATTGATTTGGTAAATACGGATTTATAGTATTAAAATCTACAGTATGTGTAATAGAAGGGAAGGTATGATAATCGCCTTTTAGGGTGTGGAATTGTGTGTTCAATTGTTCTAAATAAAACAAAGTACTTCGGCTTCCAAGCCCTAATATTCCTAATACTTCTGATTGTTTTTTAATCATTTTTTATCCAATATATAATCTGCGAAATAAGTATTACTATCCATTAATTTGTCAATAACTTGTAATGATGTATTCTTTAAATAAGAGTTTAAAATGGTATCATTATATTTTCTAGAGGTCTCTGTATGTACGCGTTCTCCTTCCATAAAATGGAATGTTTTATTTAAGCTTTTAACCGTAACATTTTGATTTGTTGTGCTTACTATATAACTTCTGGCTATACCTTCTTCTTCTGTGTATTCTGGTTGGTGTATAAAGGTGTTCGTGTCAAAATCTGCACCTAATTCGTTATTAATTCTATCTAATAAGTTTAAGTTGAAACGTTTGGTTATTCCTTGACTATCATTATAAGCAGGTAGTACAATGTCTCTAGATTTAATAAGGTCTAAACCTAATAAAACTTTATCATTTGGTCTTAATGAATCTGATAATTTAGAAAGAAAATCTTCCGCTTGTACATCACTTAAATTACCAAGATTTGAACCTAAAAATAAAATTATTTTAGGATGATTAGATTGTTTTAATGATGCCAAAACATTAAAATAATCACCTTGTTTGGTGGTTGTTTTAACGTTAGGTAATTCTTTGTTTACACTTTGCTTTAATTGGTCTAAGGCATTTTGAGAAATATCTATTGGCACATAATTAAAATCGTAATTTTCAGTATCTAAAACTTTTAATAGTTCTTTTGTTTTGGTTCCGTCTCCAGCTCCAAGTTCTATCAATTCAAAAAAAGTATTTTTATTAAGTTGTAGCGCTTTAATGATATTTTGGGTTTGATTTTTAAAGATATCAAATTCAGCTCTAGTCAAATAATACTCGGGCATATTCATAATATCTACAAATAAAGCATCTCCTTTTTTATCATAAAAATATTTGGATAAAAGGTATTTGGGTGTGCTACTTAGACCTTTATCTACGTCGTTTAAAAAATTGTTATTCATATTTATTTAGCTAGTCTAATGCCTGAAAATTGCCATTTAGTTTGTGGAGGAAAAAAGTTTCTGTAAGTTGGTCTGCTGTGGTTTTTGGATGTAGCAGAAGATGCCCCACGAAGCACCATTTGGTTAATCATAAATTTACCATTATACTCGCCAACAGCACCTTTTGCTATTTCAAAATTAGGATAAGGTAAGTAAGCGGAATTGGTCCATTCCCAACGCTGTCCCCAATTTAAGTTTTCAGAGGCTATTTCCCATTCAAACTCTGTTGGTAAGCGCATACCTTTCCAAAAAGCAAATGCGGCAGCCTCATAATAAGATATGTGCGTTAAAATGGCATCCGGATTAACTGGTTTTAAACCAGACAGTGTATAATGGTGCCAAGTTGCGTCTATCTTAACCCAATATAAGGGTTTGTCAATTGCGTTGTGATTAATCCAATACCAACCTTCGTCTAGCCAATAATTAGCGGTTTGATAGCCTTTGGCTTCAATAAACTCAATATATTCTTTATTAGTTACTAAGGCTTTACTAATACTGTAGGGCTGAAGGTAGACTTTATGTAAACCTAGCTCATTATCAAAAGAAAACGAATCTGTGTTATGTCCAATACTGTAAACACCCTCTTGTATTGATAACCAACCGGATTCTGTATTGGTGGCTTCAATCAAATTATGGTCTGTATATTTTGGATTAATTGGATTTAAAGAAAACGTGTATTTTAAGTCGGTAAGCAATAACTCTTGATGTTGTTGCTCATGATTTATGCCTAAAACAGTCAATTTTACAACTTCTGGATCCGCTGCTGTTTCTAAAAGCTGAGTCATATGTTTATCCACATAAGCACGATATTTAAAAATCACATCAATACTTGGACGTGTAATTAAACCACGGTTATGACGCTCTATACGTTTACCTATGCTATTGTAATAACTATTAAATAAAAACGAATACTCACTGTCAAAAACAATATAATTTGGATAAAACGATTTCAAAATCATTTCTTCAAAAAACCATGTGGTATGTGCAATATGCCATTTAGGCGGACTTGCAAAAGCAGCAGATTGTGGTGTGTAATCTTCTATTTTTAGAGGATTACAAATAGTTTGAGTGTAATTTCGAGTGTTTTGGTAGTGTTGTAATATGGTATCCATGCTTCTCAAATATAACAAGTAATTGGCTAAAGGTTTAATTATTAGTCCGAATTTAAATTTATTTTAACGTTATTTTACACATCAATACTATTGGTTTAAAAAGAATAAATATATTTTTAAACCAATAATTAAACGTGATATATAGCGTATGAAAATAACACTAAAACTGTTATTTGGTATTGAGGAAACTTTGTCAATTGACTATAACTAGTACTGTATACCATTTACTTTTAAAAAGATTAAAATAGTAAAACGTACTGTAATTAATCTTTTTAAAATAAAACACACAAATACTAAGTCGTTATTTTTAATTGTACCTAACACAATTAAAACAGCTATTTTTGATAAAAAATGGAGTAGGTTTAATCTTCTAGAATATCTTTATACTCTTCAAAAAAGTCTTCAAAAAGCGCCATGTGTGTATTAAAAAACACCATTACTTCTTGCCAAGAGTTTTTGTTATGTATAGATACTTTTTGCTCTAAGGGCACATAAATTCTAGAGATTTCTTTTCCATTATCTAGTATATATTCTTCGTCATAAATAGCTTCGGGAAGATATTGATCTAACAAAATAGATTTTAGAGATACTAGTTTTTCCCAGTAATTAATGCGGTTTTCAAGATCATCTTCAAGGTCTAATGTTACAAAAGCTTTTTTATTATCAAAATAAAACTTGAAGCTTAAGCCTTTTAGTTTAGTGTTGTATAGGGTCCATTTTCTTGGAAAAGATTTTCCAAAACTAGTCCAAAACAACTCTTTTATCTCTCTTGATTCTTCTTTTGAAAACATAGATATATTACTGTATTAACACGGTTAAAGTTTATAAACGTGTTAGTTTATATTTTTATAAGGTTAACGCTTCGTTATATTAAATAGGCAATTATAATACCTAAAATAATGGTACTTAGTTTAGCTAAATTAAATTTATGCCCTTCGCTACTTTCAAATAAAATGGTGGTACTAATATGTAAAAATATACCAATAACCAAAGCAGAAACTTCATAATAATAGTTTTCAAAAAACTGAAATTGCATTGATAAAAACACTCCTAAAGGCGTCATTAATGCAAACAGTAATAAAAACATAATACTTTTAGACTTGCTTAAGTTTGAAGCTAGAAAAAAGGTTGATAATATTATAGCTACAGGTAGTTTATGGATAATTACACCATAAATTAAATGGTCATGTGCCTCGATAGGGATGCCTTCTAAAACACTATGTATACTTAAACTTATAAATAATAACCAAGGAAAATCAACACTACTTTTGTCAATATGGACATGACCATGTTCTGCTCCTTTAGAGAAAAACTCTAGTATAATTTGTAATAATATACCAATCATGATAAACAAACCAATAGGTTTATCAAAACTATTATACACTTCAGGTAAAAAATCAAAAACGGTAATTGACAGTAAAAAAGAACCACTAAACGCTAGTAGTAATTTAAGACTGCGGTTATGTTTAGGCTTAAATAATAAGACTATTAAATACCCTAAAACAACAGCTATAATGGGAAAAATAAAATTTTGCATTTGTTTTACTAAATTACTTACTTGATAATCATGATTAAGCGATCAGATGTTTTTTTATGAAATTTATTTAATTTATAATCTCCAAAAATATCTAATAAATAAACACCGGCTTGTTCAAACAAAGCTTCAAAATCAGCTAAGCTAAAAGCTTTAACACGCTCTTGAAACTGATACTCTTCGCCATCTGCCGTAAAGCTAATGTCTTTAATAATGTATCCGTTTTCTACTCGTCTTTTTTGTAAAAAGTCAATACCCTCTACCGTTTTAACGTTTTCGGGAACCAGGTTGTCAATAATAAACTCGGTATTCATAAAATCAATAACACCAAAACCAGAATCGTTTAAATTGGCTTTAATAGCTTTTATAGTCGCTAAATTGTCAGATTCGTTTTCAAAATATCCAAAACTAGTAAACAAATTAAACACAGCATCAAAAGTTTCGCCGAAAGGCTCACACATATTATGCACTTTAAAATGCAATGTGTCATTTTCAAATTGCTTAGCATGATTAATACTGTTTTCTGATAAATCTGCACCAGTAACATTGTATCCAATCGAGTTTAAATACAGCGCATGTCTACCTTTACCACAAGCTAAATCCAATATTTTACCTTCCTCAGGAAGATTTAAATATTCCGTTAAACTAGTCATAAAATGCTCAGCTTCAGTATGATCTCTATCTTTGTAAAGTATGTGGTAAAATGGACTATCAAACCATGATGCGTACCATTTTTTATCGTTTTTATTCATATTTTATTTTTGGGGTTTAAACTTCCGCTTAAGCTACAGTTTATCAGGCTCTCACAACTCGCTCTCTCCGAGGAGCTCAAACAAATTGCTCCATCCTTAACCCAATTATTTATAAAGGTTATATTTCCGGCAAAAATAGAGTATTTTTGCAAAGTATTAGACGAAAAGAATGGAAGAAAATTTCAAGATGGTTGCCAAAACTTTATTTGGCTTTGAAGAGTTACTAGCAAAAGAGTTAACACAATTGGGTGCGCGCGATGTAAAAATCGGTGTTCGTAACGTGTCATTTGTTGGGGATAAAGGATTTATGTACAAAAGTAATTTGGCTTTGCGTACAGCAACAAAAATTTTAAAACCGATACATAGTTTTAAAATTCAAACAGAAAAAGATCTATATGATCAGGTTTATAAAATGGACTGGACGCCTTATTTGAAGTCGTCAGGAACATTAGCTGTTGATGCTACAATAAATTCTACGGTGTTTACACACTCTTTATATATAGCACAAAAAACTAAAGATGCCATTGTCGATAAGTTTAGGGACGAAACTGGAGAGCGTCCAAATGTAGACTTAAAGTTTCCGGATGTTAAAATTAACGTCCATATTGATAGGGAAGAGTGTAATATTTCCTTAGATTCTTCTGGAGATTCTTTACACAAACGGGGTTATAAATTAGCAACCAATATTGCACCTATTAACGAGGTGTTGGCAGCAGGGATTATTATGTTGTCAGGTTGGGATGGACAATCCGATTTTATAGACCCAATGTGTGGTAGTGGAACTATTTTAGCAGAAGCTGCTATGATTGCTTGTAATATACCACCAAATTTAATGCGTAAAGAGTTTGCTTTTGAGCGTTGGAACGATTGGGATGTAGATTTATTTGAAAAAATAGAAGAGTCTTTAATTAAAAAGACTAGAGATTTTCATCATAAAATAGTAGGCTATGATAAGTCTCCAAGTGCAGTTACAAAAGCTAAGGAAAACATTGCAAATGCGCACTTAGAGGATTTTATAACAATACAGCACGAAGACTTTTTTAAGACACAAAGAGGAGGGGAGTCAAAATTACATATGGTATTTAACCCACCGTACGGAGAACGTCTTGATATTGAAATGGAGAGCTTTTACAAGAATATAGGAGATACTTTAAAGCAGAATTATCCAAATACAGATGCTTGGTTTATTACTTCTAATTTAGAGGCTTTAAAACATGTTGGTTTAAGACCATCAAGAAAAATCCATTTAATGAATGCTATGTTGGAATCACGTTTAGTTAAATACGAGATTTACGCAGGAAGTAAAAAAGGAAAGTACATGAATAAGTAGTTATTACAAATAGCTAATAAAAAAAAAGGAAGTTGATTAATTATCAACTTCCTTTTTTGTTTTTACACTGTTTTTGTTTTTCTTAAAAAGCGGTATTAGATAGGAAACACTGTATCCGTAACCAACTCCGATACGACCAGAATCAAACGTTTTGTTAAATCCAGGAACAAATAAATTTTCAAAATCTACAGGTTGGTCTTGCGTAATCATTCCTTTTAATTGCGCATTAATACCAATATAAAAATTAGTAAAAACTTCAGCTTTAATTCCTAATATTAATTCAACCCAAATGGCAGACAAGCCACTAGATTCTATTGACTCTGTTGATGAGAATTGAGGTTGCCAATATTGATTGGTAGAATAAACAGTGTAGCTAGTTCTAGTTTGACTAAAAGTACTAGCTCCAATTCTAAAACCTGAATAAATCATATTATCCGCTCCTGCCCAATTATCATAAAGGTTATAGTCAAAACCAACTTTAAAGTAGCTTCCTTTAGCAGTAACATCTAAAAAGTCATTGGTGGTTGTTTTTTCTTCATTACCAATTTCTCCCGCAATAAATAGATCTTTAGTCAAACGGTAATCACCATTAATTTCAAAACCAGAATAGTCATCGTCTAAAGCTGTTCTAATTAATTTACTAGCGTCTGTACCTAAACGCAAACCATAGCGCAGTTGGATACTATCTTTTTTGATTGCGACCTCTTCTTTTTCTTCTTGTGCGTGTAATGTTATACTACAGCACAAAAACAGACTAATGATAAAAGAAATAGTGTGTTGTTGTTTCATCTTCAATTGTTAAATTATCATTTTCTGGTTGTGCAAATATGATCCAATTAGCATCCGTACCTCCATCTATTGTTACTACTACATTTTTAAATATAGTTTTATAACCACAAGCTCTAGAGACATAAACGTCTTCCGTAGCGTAGGTTATAGTAACTGTATCTGTATTACCTGAGGTAATATTACCATCGTCATCTAAAACTGTATTACGGGTTAAAGAAAATGTTGTAGTATCTGTGTCTGTTCGTAATGGTAACACAACTTGGTTTACGGTTGCAACATTATAACCATCTAAAACGTCTTCATTATCCTGACCAATTACATATAGGTTTGTTGCATTTTTCCTACTGTCCTGCGCATTATTGTTGTAAAAATCAATAATTAGACTTGGCGTTGTAGGTGTTGTTTCTGGACATAAATCGTCACGCTCACAAGTCAAAAGACTAAACGAGGCAACCAATACTACTAAGTAAAGTTTTAAATGTTTCATTTACGTTGTAAATTATTTCTTTTCTAAAAGTACAATATTTTCTACATGGTGTGTTTGCGGAAACATATCTACAGCTTGCACTTTAGTAATGTTATAGATGTCTTTCATTAACTCTAAATCTCTAGCTTGCGTCGCACTATTACAACTTACATATACTATTTTTTGTGGCGCAATATTTAGTATTTGTTGTACCACATCTTTATGCATTCCGTCTCTTGGTGGATCTGTAATAATAACGTCTGGTTGACCATGAGTATTTATAAACTCTTGGTTAAAAACGTTTTTCATGTCTCCTACAAAAAACTCGCAATTTGTAATATTATTGCGTTCAGCATTTTCTTTTGCTGCACTAATAGCATCTGGTACAGCTTCTACACCAACCACTTTTTTAGCTTTTTTAGATACAAATTGAGCAATAGTTCCGGTACCTGTATATAAATCGTAAACTAATTCGTCTCCTTTTAAATCGGCAAACTCACGGGTTAGTTTATATAACTCGTAGGCTTGATTAGAATTGGTTTGATAAAATGACTTCGCATTTATCTTAAATTTCAAACCTTCCATTTCTTCAAAAATATGATCTTCACCTTTAAAGCAAATTACATCTTGATCGTAAATAGTATCGTTAGCTTTTTCGTTAATAATATATTGTAATGATGTTATTTCTGGAAAAGTTTCGGCTACATAATTTAAAAGCAATTCACGTTTTGCAACATCTTCTTTAAAAAATTGAATAACAACCATTATATCGCCTGTAGAAGACGTACGTATCATCATAGTACGTAATAAACCGGTTTGGTTTCTAGTATTAAAGAATTCTAGTTCATTTTTAATAGAAAAATCTCTAACTGCATTTCTAATAGCGTTAGAAGGATCTGCTTGTAAATGACATTTTTTAATATCTAATATTTTGTCCCACATTCCAGGAATATGAAAACCAAGTGCATTTCTGTCTCCTAAATCTCTATCAGATTGTACTTCTTCTAAAGTTAACCATCTAGCATCGCTAAAAGAGAACTCCATTTTATTTCTATAAAAATATTGTTCTGCAGACGGTAGGATAGGAGTTACTTCTGGCAACTCTAAATGACCAATTCTGGTTAGGTTATTTGTAACTTCATTTTGTTTGTAATATAATTGGTGCTCATAGCCCATATCTTGCCACTTGCAACCCCCACAAACGCCAAAATGCTCACATTCTGGAGTTGTACGTTTATCACTTAATTTATGAAAAACAGTGGCCTTACCTTCAAAATAAGACTTACGTTTTTTAAATGTTTGTACATCTACTATATCTCCTGGTACTGCGTTTGGTAAAAATATAACACGTCCATCAGGTGCTTTAGCTACAGTCTTTCCTTTAGCTGCAGCATCTAAAACTTCTACATTAGTAAAAATTTGTTTTTTTGTATTTCGTCTTGCCATAAGTGCAAAAATATCAAAAAAAAACTGCTCTAATGTTTTAGAGCAGTTTTAAATTTAAAGGAAATTTAAATTATTTTTTATTAAATCTGTCTAAAATGTTAGACATTTGTTTTCCTGCAGCTTCACGACCACCAAGTCCAAAAGATAATACCACTGTAAGTGCTACTGTACCTAATGTAATTCCGAATGCTAAGTTTACAATTTCATCAGCAATTCCCATAGAGCGTAATCCGATAGCTAGAAAAATAGCGATAATTGCTATTTTAATAATAGAAGTTACAAAAACGTTGTTACCCTTTGCTATTGTAGAAGTTAATAAATTAGCTAACCACATACCAAGTGTAATAATTACAATTCCGAAAAGGATTCTTCCACCGTAAGAAATTACTGTGTCAACAATAGATGTTAATTGAGAGAATTCTAATTTTTCTAGAGCTGTAACTAATCCAAAAAGGATAATAAAAACATAAACTATTTTAGAAATAGCAGTTGCTACATTGGTGTTACCAAATAAGCTTTTCATATTCATTTTTTCTAAAGTACTGTCTAAGTTCATGCTTTTTAAAAGGTCTTTTAATAAAGAAGAAATAAATTTTGCAGCGACAACAAATACTATTAAAATAATTGCAGCTAATAATATTTTAGGAATAGCAGCAAAGAACGTACTTAACATTTGTGTTGCTGGCTCTGAAATAGTTTCTATATTTAAAATGTTTAATGCAGAAATTAATAATGGTATAAATATTAAAATGAATACTACTTGTTTTAAAATTTTAACAAGATTAATATTTTCTGGTAATTTTAATTTTGGTGTAAATTTTTGAATAGTATCTCCAGATAATTCTACTAATTCTGAAACTACATTAGCAAGCATGTAACCTATGTAAGCTACTAATCCTGCTCCTATAATATTAGGAATAAAACCTAAAAATTTATTAAGCATTATTTTTAATGGCTCAAGAACGTTAGTCATTCCTAATTTTTCTAATGCTAGCATAAACACAATTATCATTAATAAAAAGTAGATAAGCTTACCAATTAGTTTTGACAATATTACTTTATCGCTTTTAAGTTTTGCATCTATACCACTTTTTGCTACTAATTTTGTAATTATTTTTTTTACAAATTTAGCGACAAAGATTCCTATTATTAATATAAGTAAAGCACCCAAAGCATTAGTCAAATTATCTCCAAGTGAGTTTGAAATACTTCTTTCAATGTTTTTTAAAAATTCCATTTTGTGTTATTATTTTGTTGATTAGTTAATGATTTAAGCTAAAATAGAATTTATAAGACAGTTGTAATTATTAATAGAACTACTAAATGTCACATCGGATAAAGTGCGCTTTTGTCTGTTAAAAGGAATTTAGAATTGGTATATATTACTATAATAAAGCTGATTTTTATTTCTTTGAAGGTTTTATTTATTAATTTGCGTGTTCTTAGGGATGATTTCTCTCCCACGCTGAATTTTCGAGCTTTCGAAAGGATAAAGGTACAGAAGGAATGGCTACTTTATAACTTTAAATATTGAAAAAATGGCTGTTTTAAACCAATTAACATCGCAAGAAGCGATGGACTTAGAAAACAAATACGGAGCACACAACTATCATCCATTACCTGTTGTATTAAGCAAAGGTGAAGGGGTATATGTTTGGGACGTAGAAGGAAAAAAATATTATGATTTTTTATCTGCATATTCCGCAGTTAATCAAGGACATTGTCACCCGAAAATAGTAGGAGCAATGGTTAAACAAGCGCAAACATTGACATTAACGTCTCGTGCTTTTTATAATGATATGTTAGGTAAATTTGAAAAATATGCTACCGAAACATTTAATTACGATAAGTTATTACCAATGAATACTGGTGCTGAAGCGGTAGAGACTGCTTTAAAGCTATGTAGAAAATGGGCTTATGAAGTAAAAGGTATTGATGAGAATGAAGCTGAGATTGTTGTTTGCGAAAACAATTTTCATGGTCGTACAACTACTATTATATCTTTTTCTAACGATCCAGTAGCACGTAAAAACTTTGGACCTTATACAAAAGGATTTATTAAAATTGAATATGATAATCTTCAAGCATTAGAAGATGTGCTAAATAGTAACAAAAACGTTGCAGGTTTCTTAGTGGAGCCTATCCAAGGAGAAGCGGGTGTATACGTGCCAAGTGAAGGGTATTTAGCAAAAGCTAAAGCATTATGTGCAAAACATAACGTTTTATTTATTGCAGATGAAGTACAAACAGGTATTGCAAGAACAGGACGTTTATTAGCAACTTGTGGTAATTGTACTTGTTCTGACAAACATTGCTCTGGTACTCCAGAAGTAAAAGCTGATATTTTAATATTAGGAAAAGCACTGTCAGGAGGAGCTTACCCAGTAAGTGCTGTGTTAGCAAACGATAACATAATGAATGTTATTAAGCCAGGTAACCACGGTAGTACATTTGGAGGTAACCCAGTTGCAGCAGCAATTGGAACTGCAGCTTTAGAAGTAATTAAAGATGAAAAATTAGCACAAAACGCTTTTGATTTAGGAGAATTATTTAGATCTGAATTAGCTAAATTTATCGAAACTTCAAATATTGTTAACTCGGTAAGAGGTAAAGGATTGTTAAATGCCATTTTAATAAACGATACAGAAGATAGCGAGACTGCCTGGAACATTTGTATTGCATTACGTGATAATGGTTTATTAGCAAAGCCAACGCACGGTAATATTATCCGTTTTGCGCCGCCTTTAGTAATGACTAAAGAACAATTGTTAGATTGTGTTGGTATTATTACAAAAACATTAAAACAATTTGAAAAGTAATTTTTAAATTGTTATAAACTAAAAAAGACTGTCAATTTTGACAGTCTTTTTTTTGTTTAAACAGTAATTAATTTTATTTTTTGTTAGCGACAATTACTTTTTTAGTAGTTGTATTGCTATTAGATAATGTGGTTTTTACTAAATACACACCATCACTTAGGTTTTTAGTAGAATAGCTTAATCTTGTAGTTGTATTGTTAACTAATTTATTAAAAACTAGCTTACCAGTTATATCAAATAACTCAATACTATTAATTTTTAAATTTTTAGGGTTTAGTACTACTAATTCTGCATTGGCATTGTTTTGTAGTACATTAAAATTATTATCTACAAACTCATCACTTGATAATGTATTTGCTTCTTCAAAAGTAATTTCAAATCTATTAGAATAAAGACCAATAGGTAAAATAACATCAAAGTCTTGCTGTCTTAAGTCTACGTATAAATCGTTGTCTTTATCGTGTAAAAATATTGGCTGTCCATTGTCAAAATTTTGAACATCCGTTAATCTAAATTTTAGCGTTTGTGGCGCATCTATATTTAAAATGATTGGAATTATTAATTCAATTTCAAATTTATCGGCCTTAGTAACATAAGCATCATTGCCTTGTTTCCAGTTAGCATCAGCACTTAAAAGACTATTCACTTTACTTTCTAAGCCATAATCCATTCCAGGTGTTGCTGAGTCGTGAAAATTATGTAATAATTGTCTTGTGTATGCAACTCCAAAATCTACGTTTAATCTAAAGCGTTTGAAAGCTTCAGGAATAATTTGATATCCATTGTCGTTGTATACCATTTGGTATTCTGAGGCATCATTACTAGTACTTCTTTGCGAAGTTGTTCTGTAAAATTCACTATTCACTCCAGTTTTCTTATAAAATACACGGTGTTTATCTGATATTAAAAGTGTACCTGTGGCTGCACCTTTGACCATGTATCCTTGACCAACAGGGATATAACGTCTGGCTCTTTTTCCTGTGGTGGATGTCGATCCGGCTGTATTTAAAGTACCATCGCCATTATAAGCATTAAAAGCAGGAGGGACGTAAGATCCAAGTGTACCTGAAGCATCAATAGTATAAGCACCATAACCTGCTCTGTAGTCTACTAAAACATGAGAGCTTACAGATTGGTCTTGTTCCCAATAATATAACGAGCCAGTATCTAATAGAGGCACATTGTTGGCATCATGTATAAAAGCTTTTGCATCTAAAGCGGAAGGAAAAGGATTTCCTATTAAAGTTTCTTGACCTAAGGTAACTTCAGCACCAATTTCACCTTCGTTCGGCTTTCCTCTAAAATCATATAATTGCCCAGAAGCAGGAGTAGATCCAGTGGTCCCTTTCATCGTAAAACCATAACCTGCGTCTACGGTTCCTGATTGACCAACAAATATCCAATCACTATAAGATGTACCAGGGTTATACTTCCATAACCAATAACTTTCAATATTTAAAGGTGCACTTGTACCATTGTATCCAGAAGTAGCATAACCAGCTAAATTACTGTTGGTTAAATCTACAACATCAAAAATGTTTTGATTAGGTATAAACGCAGAATTACCTGTCGTATTAGTTGATACATTACCTACAGGAGAGGCCCAATAGTTATAAGCATAATTATGTACAGTACCTTGTTGATAAACACTTAGTTTACCTAAACCAGAATTACCTGTTGATTTAATACCTTGTATTATTTGTGCTTCGTTTCTTAAATAAATAGTACTGTTTGCTTCTTGTAGGTTAATGTTGTCCGTTACAAATAATGGAGCGACATCCGCTACAGTGTCGTCAAATCCAGTACCGTCAACAAAAATGTAAGCATCGTTTCTAACTGTCAGTTGCGCAAAGCTCATATATATAGGACATAAGAGTAGTGCGAATATTAGGTTTTTTTTCATGATTCTTTGGGGGATGAATATTCTATACAAAAATATTGAATTTATCAATATGATTGGTTTAATTCAGTATAATAATTTCATTTTTAGTCTTTTGACTATCCTTTATGTAAGGTATTGCGGATTAATGATTTGTTAATTGGTGTTTTTTTACTAAGCTAATCGACACAAGTATTATAAAAATATATAGATTTGTTTAAATAATTAAATATATCGCAATCGTGCAAAAAAAGACTACGCTTTACTATATCTGTATTTTACTAGGTGCAGTTGTTGCCATTTATGCCAATGCTAATGAGAAACAAAACATATTACTCTTAGTTGGTGGTGTTGCTGTATTAATGTTTGGTATTTTTAATTTGCAGTCAGGAATACCGAGTAAAAAAGAAAAGGAGACGTTTGTTGAATCAGAACTAATTGAAGACGAAGAAGAATGAATTTAAAGATTGGAGATGTAGTAGATGTTTTGGATGATGCTTTGTCTGGAACAATAATAGCTATAGTGTCAAATACTGTAACTATTGAAACAGATGAAGGTTTTGAGCTTGAATTTAAGCCTTCTGAATTAGTTAAAACTAAATCAGCTACACTAAGAAATAATGTTTTTAATTCGGCATCACTACAACAAGTATTGTCTGAAAAAACAGAGAAAAAACGCCATTCTACAACCAAAGTTAAGGCTAAGGAACGTTATGAGCCAACTATGGAAGTGGATTTGCATTTACATAAGTTAGTTGACCACGAAAGAGGTATGACTAATTATGACAAATTAACCATTCAATTAGATACCGCTAGACATAAGTTAGAATTTGCTATTAAAAAGCGTCTTCAAAAAATTGTGTTTATACACGGTGTCGGAGAAGGTGTTTTAAAAATGGAATTAGAAACCCTATTTAGTAGGTATGACAATGTTAAATACTACGAAGCCGACTATAAAAAATACGGTTTAGGAGCTACGGAGGTTTATATTATGCAAAATGCTAGCACTACTAATTAATCCTAAATAAAAGGTGGTGTAATTGTTCTAGTTTTAGACGTTAAACCATCATCTAAGGTACCAAAATTAGTTTCGTCATAAATAATTTCAGGAAAAGAAATATTTTCAAATTTAAGAGTAACTGTAAATTCCTGAGAAATACTATGACTTCTAAATGATGTTGGTTGATGATTATTCATGAATATTGGGTTTAAATAATCAGGACCAAAAGTACTGTCAGAAACATCATTGGTTGGGTTATTATCAAAAGTTGTAACTTCTTCATTTCTGGTTGGTATACCATCGCCATCATCATCGTTATCTAAATAATTTGCAATACCATCTCCGTCAGTGTCCAAAGCATTATTTAGGCCATCAGTTTCTGTGTAAGCAACACTTTCACTTGCTGTTAAAACATTATCACCATCATCGTCTGCATCTAAATAATCTGGCAAACCGTCACCATCTGTATCTAAAGGATTTGTTGTGTGGTCGTTATCACCATCTAAATTATCATCTTCTAATTCGGCAGGTATTCCGTCGTTATCATCTTCAATTAAACTTACAGTAAAATATGCAGTTCCACTTGTAGTTGTATACTCTTCAACTATTTGAATACCGTTTGGAGGGACATCATTACAGAAAAAATCAGTAGGATCACTAGTGTAACTTCTAAACTTAAATAAACCAGCAACACTAGCTACGGTAACATCTGTTGTTACCAAATCTACTAGTAACGTGTTATCAGCGTTAGCTTCAGTTTCAAGCAAAGAAGCAACAGTAAAACTAGGACTATCTAATTGTAATGAAAGCGTTTCGTTAGGTTCCGTTTTTACTTTAAAGAAAACTAAATCACCACAAGCCTCAAAAGTATCATCAAAGTCTAGTTCTGTGGTAATAATGTCGCCATCATCACAAGAAAATAGACTTAATAAAAAGATAAATAAAACTGAAATTTTTCGCATTGCTAATAAGTTTAAAAGACAAAAATAAGAGAATTGTCAAACTTATAACGTTGGTTAAGCTAATTAATTTTATTTAAACTATTTTTGTGCTTCTTAATAGCAATAAACGCAATGAAACCAGTATATTTTGATAGTGCTGCCACTACGCAGATAAGACCAGAAGTTATAGCTAAAATGACTAAAGTTATGCAAGAGTGTTATGGTAATGCATCCTCGACGCATAGTTTTGGACGTTCTGCTAAAGCATGGATTGAACAAGCTAGAAAAACAGTAGCTAAGCTTTTAAATGTATCTGCGTCAGAAATTGTATTTACATCAGGTGGTACGGAAGCTGATAACTTAGCATTATTAAGTGCGGTTAGAGATTTAGGTGTAAAAAATATTATTACTTCAAGAATAGAGCACCATGCAGTTTTGCATACCGTACAACAATTACAACGTGAGTACGATATTACCATCAACTATGTAGATTTAGATGTAGATGGTCATGTAGATTATAAGCATTTGGAGCAATTATTACAAGCATCAGAAAAAACCTTAGTTAGTTTAATGCATGTTAATAACGAGGTTGGTAATATATTAGACATCAAGCGTGTTGCTGATATGTGTAAGTCTAACCAAGCATTATTCCATAGTGATACTGTACAGTCTGTAGGACATTATAAATTGGATTTACAAGAAATCCCGATAGATTTTATGGCAGTAAGTGGTCACAAATTTCATGGACCAAAAGGAGTTGGGTTTGCATTTGTTAGAAAAAATTCAGGTTTAAAACCTTTAATTTTTGGAGGAGAACAAGAACGTGGACACCGCGCAGGGACAGAAGCAGTGCATAATATTGTTGGATTGGAAGAGGCTTTAAAATTGTCTTACCAAAATCTAGAAGAAGAAAAAGCATATATCACAACGCTTAAAACATATTTTATAAAGCAACTAGAAACTAATTTTCCTGGTGTAGGATTTAATGGTAGTAGTGCCGATTTTGAAAAAAGCACATATACTGTTTTAAATACTTGCCTACCAATTGCGCCAGAAAAAGCATTGATATTACTTTTTCAATTAGATTTAAAAGGAATTGCATGTTCTAAAGGAAGTGCTTGCCAAAGTGGAAGCTCTAAAGGAAGTCATGTATTATCTCAAATTTTAAGTGATGATGATATGCAAAAACCGTCTTTACGTTTTTCTTTTAGTAAGTATAATACAACAGAAGAAATAGATTATGTTATTGAGGTGTTAAAAGAATATATTTAAGTCTTTTTATATCGTATTTTTGTAACTCATAAAAAATATTTGCTAAACTACTCTACATATTTAAATGCTAATTCTAATCAATGGGTGACTTTTGTCCATGGAGCAGGAGGGAGCAGTTCCATATGGTACAAGCAAATTAGAGATTTTAAAGCAGAATTTAATGTGCTTATTTTGGACCTTCGTGGTCACGGAAATAGCAAGCCTAGATTAAAAGACACCTTTAATTCTAAATATACTTTTGATTCTATTACTAATGATATTCTTGAGGTTATCAATCATTTAAAGATTGAAATGTCACATTTTGTTGGTATTTCTTTAGGAACCATTTTAATAAGAAATTTAGCCGAAAAACATCCCAAACGCGTACAAAGTATGATAATGGGAGGTGCTATAATGAAACTTAATGTTAGGTCTCAAATCTTGATTAAGTTAGGTGTTATTTTTAAAAGTGTAGTGCCTTATATGCTATTGTATCGTTTTTTTGCATTTATTATAATGCCGAAAAAAAATCATAAAAAGTCAAGATCTTTGTTTGTTAACGAAGCTAAAAAACTATATCAAAAAGAGTTTATCAGATGGTTTAAGTTAACCTCTGAGATCAACCCTTTACTTCGGTTTTTTAGAGCAAAGGATATTCAAATCCCAACACTTTACGTCATGGGAGCAGAGGATCATTTGTTTTTACCATCCATAAAGGATATAGTAAAATCGCATTCATCTTCAATATTATATGTAGTTGAAAAATGTGGACATGTGGTTAATGTGGAACAACCGTTATTGTTTAACAAAACAAGTTTAGACTTTCTTAGAAGCAAAGCAATAGTAGTTTAATTTTTTTGAAGCGCTTCTATTTGCTCTAATACAACTTGTGCTTCTGCTTGTTTTTTATCACTCTCACTTCTATTAGTAGTTGATAATTTAAACGACTCTTCTAATAATTTTTTGTATTTATCTTGAAGTTTATCTAACTCACTTTTCTTCTTAAATAATCCAAACATAGCTTTTATTACAAAGATAGGTGCTAAGATACTTTAGATTGTCAAGGATCTGTTAATCTTTATATTAGGTAAAAAATAAGGTATGCATATAACGCCCAGGAACAAAAGTAAAAGCACCAGCTATTAGCATTGCGCCAACGTATAAGCCAATCATTTTTATTTTATGACGCCTTACATCTCCCTTTTTTATCGCGGTGTATGCAGTTGGTACAGTGTAAATAGTTAGGAAACTAAATAAGTGTATCCAACCAAAATGGTTGAATAATTGAGGGCCAATAAAAGAGGGCATAAATAAAGTAATGAATGCTGTTAATAGCATTAAAATCATATAAATCCGACCAATTATTTTATGAGTTACTGTTCCTTTTTTTAGTATAAAACTAAGTGTTCCTAAAACAAAAGCAGGAAGTATAGTGGCTAAATGAAGGTACATTAAAATAGTATAAGACATAATTTTGGGTTGTTAGATACCCAAACTTATACTTATTTTAAGGCTTCTGTAATTTTGTTTTACTCAAGTGTTGTTTTTTTAGGATGGAGTGTTTTTATCTTCTAAAAACGCATTGTAGTTCTGACATTAAAAACACGTGGCGTTAAATAATTAGGTATTGCATACTGACGTTTACTGTACACATCTCTAACCCAAGTATTGGTTATTGAGTTTTGGACATCAAACACGTTAAAGATTTCAAATCCAAAAGACAATTCTTTAAACGCTTTTTTCCAACCACTGTCAAATTGTTTGTCTGCGTCTACTACAACAAATTGAAATCCTATATCAGCACGTTTATAGTCAGGAAGTCTATTTTGAAACACGTAAGGATCGGCGTAACTTGGTGATCCTCCTGGAAGTCCTGTATTATAAACTAAGTTTAAATACATTTTCATACTAGGGATATTTGGTACGTAATCCTGAAACAATGCAGCAAATTTTAAGCGTTGATCTGTTGGTCTTGCTATAAAACCTTGATCATTAATATTTTCTTCTGTTTTTAAATATCCAAAACTAAACCAGCTTTCTGTACCAGGTACAAATTCGCCATTTAAACGTAAATCTAAACCGTAAGCATACGCTTCTGCATTATTAGTAGCACGATATCTAATACGTACGTTTTCTAAAGTATATGGATTAACATCTGTTAGTTTTTTATAATAGGCTTCACTAGTTAGTTTAAAGGGTCTGTCCCACATTTTAAAACTATAATCGTTACCTAATACTAAGTGTATGGATTTTTGAGCTTTTACATCTGCTTGGACAATACCTTCTTGATTACGTAATTCTCTGTAAAAAGGAGGTTGGTAATATAAACCACCACTAAATCTAAATAGCATGTCTTTATCCCAGTTTGGTTTTATAGCAAATTGTGCACGGGGACTAAAAACATTTTGAGATACACTTTGGTTTGTAGCCTCATCATTAACAGTCCAACTATGGCTTCTAACGCCGGCATTATACCATACATCATGTGCTCCAATGGTGCTACGCTTGCTCCATTGTACATATGCTTGCAATCTATCTATTGTAGTGTTGTTTCGTGCTCTAACGTCCTGATAAGCTTCTAGAGGACCTTCGTAAGGCTCATAAGGTTGATTATTAAAAGCGTCTGATCTTGGAGGATTTATTGAGAACCCGGCAGAATCAATTACTTCCCATTCTACCAATCTATCTCTAATATCCTCATTGGTATATTTTATTGAAAATTTAAATTCGTTTTCATTTTTAGTATACGTTCCTTTTGCTTCCACTGTCGTGATTAAAGCATCTAAATCGTTACGCCCGTGATTTAGTTGACTTCCGATACCTTCAGCAAATTCGACTTCACCTAAATTTTCATCTCCAATATTACTATTAACTTCCCCTAAAGCATACTGTGCTAAAATGTCAAAGTATTCTTCTTCTGTAGTGTGATAAGTAGACGTGACTAATGCTAGCGATAAATCGTCATTAACATCATAATTAGCACTTAAAGCACCAAAAAGGGTTTGGTATTTATCTTTTTCTTGACCTTGATATTGCACAATTAACGCTTGTGGGTTATCTAAGGTTCCAAAATTTGTTTGCCTAGTTAATGGCGTATAATCATATTTATTAAGTGCAGCATTTCCTAAAAAGAAGACTTCTAATTTATCTGTAAATTGATACGTTAAATAACTTTGCACATCTGCAAAGGTTGGTTTAAAATTAGTTTCCGTTTCTTTAGCGTTAACCAATAAGCTATTGTCCCTGTAGCGTAGTCCGACGATACCTGTAAATTTAGAATCTTTACTAGTAGTTTCTATAGCTACACTAGCGCCTAATAAGCTAGCGTCTACAGCTACGCTATTGTCTACAGGTTTACGATAAGTAATATCTAAAACAGAAGATAATTTGTCTCCATATTTGGCTTGAAATCCTCCAGCAGAGAAATCTACATTTTGAACCAAATCCGAATTAACAAAACTTAATCCTTCCTGCTGTCCAGAACGTATTAAAAAAGGACGATACACTTCAATGCCATTAACATATACTAGGTTTTCGTCAAAATTACCACCTCTTACAGAATACTGTGTACTTAACTCGTTATTACTACTAACACCAGGTAGCGTTTTTAATAAATTTTCAATACCAGCTTGTGCACCTGGGATTTTTGTTAATGTAGCGGGATCAATATTAACAATACCTTCCACATCTTTTCTTTTACGACCATTTATGACAACGGTCGAAATTTGTTCTACGTTTTCTTTTAAGACGGGATTAAACTCTAATTTTTCACCATTTTTTAAGTTGAAAGTAGCCGTTATGTTTTTATGTGATACATGAGAAAAAATAACTTTTACATCTGTGTTAGCCGGAATTTTAATTTCGAAAAAACCATTTTGATTGGTTTGTCCGCCAAACGCTCCACTCTTAATATTTACGGCTTCTACTGGTTGGTTCAATTCGTTTAAAATCACACCTTTTATTGTTCCGGTTTGTGCAAAACAGAACAGAGGGAATAAAAAGGCTAATAGTTTTATGGTGTAGTTAGGTTTGTCCAAGGGTAGTTGTTTTATTTTCTAAAAAAGCTTGCTTCAAATGTAGTGCTATTTCCTACATTATCTGTAACAATAACTTTTAAATTGTTCTTAGTACCAGTAACGACTTTATCGTTAAAATCGTATGTTAAGGTCTTCTTTTTGTAGTCATATTCCATTAAAATCCACTCATCATTAATGGACGCTCTGTAATTAGAAATACCGGTTTCTTTATCATCAATTTTGATTTTCAAAAAACGGTATTTACTTAACCATTGTCCATCTTTAAAACTTACAGGTGTTATTGTGGGATTTACAGTGTCTCTTGCTAAGCAATACGTCCCCAAGTTTTTGGTCCTCGTTAGTAATGTATTATCTTCTCTGATAGTAGAGGAGTAGCTTAAATAATTTTTGTAACCCACTAATCTAGCAATGTACATTTGTTTTAAATCTTCAGCACTATAATTGCTAACATCATAAGATATAGTAAAATACTTTTTAGCCGCAAGATTGTTTTCGTGAAGCTTTAATGTGTCACCACTAACTTTATAATCCATAAAAAAGTCTTCGTAAAAGGTCTGTTTCGGGATTTCTACTTTTATATTTTGATCTTCTAATAAATTTACTTCTTCTGATTTAATATAATAAGGCGAAGTAAAACGATCCACAATATCTGTAGGTTGTGTGTTTTCTCCTTTGATATTAATATTTATACTAGTTTCATTACCATCAAAATCTGTAATTTTTACTTTATAAACATTAGAAACGGTATCGTAGATAATTAAATATCCATCGTCAATTATATTATCATACATGCTTAGAGGATTGTTGGTGTCTTTAAATAACTTTTGAAGACGTTCCTTTTTATCCTTATAATGTTTGTAGTCAATTAATCTATTAAGATGTTTTGTTTCGTTAAACGAAAACTTTTTAAAATCGATTGTAAAATTTTGCATGCCATTATAAAACGTTTCAATTTTATAAACACCATTTTTATTAGCAGCTAAATCGTGTCTATCAATACTATTAATAGCAAAACCAATTTTACCGTAACCTGTCAAGTCTTCGGTTTTATAATCCCCGTTTTTTAAAGGGATAAGTCTAATTTTTTGCTTTTGGTTAGAACCATTTACATGAGATAAGTCGTTAATTGGATACGCATAAACACTACTAACTGTCGGTTTTTTGGAGTCCTTAATTTTTAAACCAAAAAGCAATGGATTGATTGGACGTTCTTGGTTATCTCTAATCTCAAAATGAAGGTGAGGACCACCAGAACCACCAGTATTCCCAGAATAAGCAATAACGTCACCTTTTGTAACTACCAAATCGTTTAAATCGGGAAATAACTCGATTTCATAACTTTCTTCTGCATATTGACGTTGTTTAACATACGCTTCAATTTTATCAGAAAAGCGTTGTAAATGCCCATGTACTGTAACGTAACCATTAGGATGCGTCACATAAATAGCTTTACCATATCCGTAATGTGATACTTTAATTCGGCTAACATAACCGCTAGCAGTTGCATAAATGTTTAAACCTTCTCTTTGTTTAGTTTTAATGTCCAAACCAGAGTGGAAGTGGTTGCTTCTTAACTCAGCAAAAGTACCGGATAACACCAGTTCTATATCCAAAGGAGATCTAAAATAGTCTTGAGGGTAAATGCTTTGTGCTTGGCCAAAAGTTGAAATAAAAATGAGTAATAAAAGTGTATATCGCATAAAATATTGATTACGGCTAAAGTATAAATAAGGTTTTAAATACCAAAGTAAAATCAAAGACTAAGCCATACTATTGATAATGAGCATAATTAAAGGCGGTTTAAAAAATTATCAAAAATTAATTGTATTGTGTTAAGGTTTGATTAACTTTGTGAGATAAGTATAGTATTAGTTCATGAGTAAGATTGAAAACATTGTTGATGCTCTAGAAGGTAAAATTAAAAAAGTCTTACATAGGCAAGAGATTTTAAAACTAGAAAACGAAAAGCTTAAAAAGGCTTTAGAACAATCCCAATCTAAAAGTGTTGCAAAGGATTTAGAATTAGAAACTTGGCAAGAAAAGTATAACACTTTAAAAATGGCTAACACAATACTTGGCAGTGACAATGATAAACGAGAAACAAAGCTCAGAATAAATACATTAATAAGAGAGATTGACCATTGTATAAGTCAATTATCAAGTTAAAGTTTATATAGTTTTTATGGCAGACACGCTTAAAATAAAGTTATCTATAGCAAATAGAGTCTACCCGTTAACTATAGCACCTAGTCAAGAAGAAGGACTGCGTTTAGCAGCAAAGAAGATTGAGGCTATGATTACCAAGTTCGAGCAAAGCTACTCTGTTAGGGATAAGCAAGATGTATTAGCCATGTGTGCTTTACAATTTGCAAGTCAAGTAGAACAGAAGGCACTAGATAAAGACCATGTGACGGAACATGTACAGGATAAGTTAGAAGCTTTAAATGATATGTTACAATCACATCTTAGTTTATAATACGTTCATATAACATAGAATATTAGGTTACTGCCTACATTAATTATTTTTTTGATAAACTCAACGTTAATTCTTTAAAAAGGGTGAGTTTTAAGCTGTAAAAGCGTGCTGCTAATAGTGATTTATTACTATTTAGGTAGATTATTGATCAGCTTGTTAGCCCTAAACTTGTTTTTAAGGAGTTTATACAAAAGCAAATTAGTGTAGGCTTTTTTTATATATAAACAATCAAAAATGGATAAAACAATTTTAATTATAGCAGGTATTGCAATCGGAGCCATAATAGGCTTTATAGTCGCTAAAATATTAGAGCGCAATAACGCATCAAAGCTTATCAAAGGTGCTAAAAAATCAGCAGCAGCTATTCTCAAAGAAGCTAAGGTAGAAGGTGATGGTATCAAAAAAGATAAAATACTTCAAGCAAAAGAAAAATTTTTAGAGCTTAAAGCAGAGCACGAAAAGGTTATTTTAAGTCGTGACAAAAAAATGGCTGACACAGAAAAACGTGTTAGAGATAAAGAGTCTCAGGTATCTAGTGAGTTATCTAAAAACAAAAAGCTAAATACTGATATAGAAGTAAAAGTAAAAGACTACAATCATAGACTTGATGTTTTAGATAAAAAACAAGAAGAGCTAGATAGACTGCATAAAAGCCAGGTAGAGCAATTAGAAGTTATTTCTAGTCTGTCTGCAGACGAAGCTAAATCTCAATTAGTAGAGTCTTTAAAAGGTGAAGCAAAAAGTGATGCTATGGCTTACATCCAAGATAAAATGGAAGAAGCTAAATTAACAGCTCAGCAAGACGCTAAAAAAATAATTATTAATACGATACAACGTATTGGAACAGAAGAAGCGGTTGATAATTGTGTTTCTGTATTTAATATTGAAAGTGATGATGTTAAAGGACGTATTATTGGTCGTGAAGGACGTAATATTCGTGCAATTGAAGCAGCGACAGGTGTAGAGATTATTGTTGATGATACACCGGAAGCAATTATTTTATCATGTTTTGACTCTGTTAGAAGAGAAGTAGCACGTTTGTCACTTCATAAATTAGTAACGGATGGTCGTATTCATCCAGCACGAATTGAAGAAGTTGTTAAGAAAACACAAAAACAGATAGAACAAGAAATTATTGAAGTTGGTAAACGTACAGTTATCGATTTAGGTATTCATGGATTACATCCAGAACTTATAAAAATGGTAGGACGTATGAAGTATCGTTCTTCTTACGGACAAAACTTATTACAACACTCGCGTGAAGTCGCAAAATTATGTGGTGTAATGGCAGCAGAACTAGGTTTAAATCCAAAATTAGCAAAACGTGCAGGATTATTACATGATATAGGTAAAGTGCCAGATGCAGAAGCAGATATGGAAACACCACATGCTATTTTAGGTATGCAGTGGGCTGAAAAGTATGGCGAGAAAGATGAAGTGTGTAACGCTATTGGAGCTCACCACGACGAGATAGAGATGAAATCGTTATTATCTCCAATCATTCAAGTCTGTGATGCTATATCAGGAGCACGTCCAGGTGCTAGACGTCAAGTATTAGACAGTTATATACAGCGTTTAAAGGATTTAGAAGAAATTGCTTTTGGATTTAACGGAGTTAAAAAGGCTTATGCTATACAAGCTGGTAGAGAATTACGTGTTATTGTAGAAAGTGAAAAAGTAACTGATCAAATAGCATCAGACTTATCATTTAATATCTCTCAAAAAATACAGACAGATATGACTTATCCTGGTCAAGTAAAGGTTACAGTAATTAGAGAAACTAGAGCGGTAAATATTGCTAAGTAAATTCTAAAACTATTTATAAATAAAAAATCCAGCTTATAGCTGGATTTTTTTATGATTGGGAATTCGTATTTTAAACGTTGTACCGACATCTATTTTACTATCGATGGAGATTGTACCTCCAAAAGCTTCAACTTGATTTTTGACCAAGTATAAGCCTACACCTTCTGCATCTTCATTATGATGGAACGTTTTGTACAACCCAAAAATATCTTTACCAAATTTCTCTAAATCTATACCTTTTCCATTATCACTAATCGTCAATTCTAAATCATCATCAATACAATCAGAATCAATAGTTATTACTGGGTTACGGTCAGGATGTTTGTATTTTATAGCGTTAGTAATTAAATTTTGCAGAATACTATGTAAATAACTAGCACTAAAGTAGACATTACAGTTGCTTCTAACATTATTATAAATTATAGTACTACTTTCTGAAATTATAAAAGTAAGTTCTTCTATAACAGCATTTACCTCTTTACCTATTTTGATATTTTTATCTCTAATACTTTCTTTAGACTGAAGTGTAACAATTTGACTTAGACTATTTAATGTCTTTGATAAAGATTTAGAAACAGTTCTTAAGTGTCTAACCATTTCCTGTTTTTCAGCATCAGAATCTGCCTCTTCGTGAAATTTTAAGATACTCTCAAAATTACCAGCATGTTGTTTTAGGTTATGAGAAACAATATGTGCAAAACTTTTCAATTTATTATTTTGATCAGTAATAACATCAATTGATTTTTTTAATGATAATTCAGCTTCTTTTTGTTTAGTAATATCTGTATGTGTACCAACTATTCTTAATGGATTACCAGCGGTATCGCGCTCAATTATTTTACCTTGATCCAAGATCCATCTATAAGTATCATCTTTATGTAAGACGCGGTGTATATTAACATAGTTTGAATTTATACCTGTAATATGATCATTAAAATCTTCATAATAATCGGCTCTATCTTCTCTATGTACACGATTATCCCATTCTGATGCTTCAGAGCTTATTTCGTCATCTTTAAAACCTATAATTTTTTTTGATTCTTTAGAGTAAATGACAACGTTAGTTTTTGCATTCCAATCCCAAACTCCAATTCCTGAGTTTTCTAAAGCGAATTTCCATTTCTGGTTTTCAAGAGTGTTTTCTTCCGTTATCTGTTCCATTTCTCTAAATATTAATACATTACAGTGCAAATATCTGATACAAGAATTAATTTGAGGATTTTTGTGTTTGTAGAAATGTTAACATCGATTAAACACCAGTTAATTAGATTAACTGCGTGTTTTACCGTTTAATTGCTTTTGGTTTTTTTTGGAATAACTTTAAAACTGTTTGTTCGGGATAGTAATGGTAAAGGTTGTACCAGAATTGACAACACTAGACACTGTAATGGTACCATTAAAAGCTTCAATTTGATTTTTAACAAGATATAAGCCAACTCCTTCAGAGTCATCGTTATTATGAAACGTTTTGTAGAGTCCAAAAATGGCATTACCAAATTTTTCTAAATCGATACCAATACCATTGTCTGCTATTTTAATTTCTAAAATATCATTTATAGTTTGAGATGTTAAAGTTACTTTAGGTTCACGATTTGGATGTTTGTACTTAACCGCATTATTAATTAAGTTTTGTATTATACTTTGAAAATAAGAGGTATTAAAATGGACATAACAACTAGGGCTAGCGTTATTGGTCACTATTGCATTATTGTCTGATATAAAATATGCTAAATCCTTTAGAATAGCATTTATTTCATTAAATACAAATAGTTTATGTATTGAAGTTTTTTCTTTAGATTGTACGGTTACAATTTCACTTAAATCGGTAATTGTTTTTGATAAAGATTGAGAAAGTGTTTTTAAGTAATCTAACATTTCTGTTTTTTCACTTTCGGTATCTGCTTCTTCATATAACCCTAACAGACTTTCAAAATTACCAGCATGTTGCTTTAAATTATGAGTAACAATGTGTGCAAAATTTTGAAGTTTACTATTTTGCTTTACTACAAGGTTAAAGGTGTCTATTATCTTTTCTTCGTTTTCAACATATTCAGTGATGTCCACGTGTGTACCAATAATTCTAGATGCTTTTCCTGATTTATCTTTTTCAACAATTTTACCGCGATCCAAAATCCAGCGGTAGGATCCATCTTTATGCAAAACACGGTGCTTATTCTCGTAGATAGGTTTTAGTCCTTTGGAGTGGTCTTGAAAATCGTTATAATATTGCGCTCTGTCATCTGGATGTACACGGTTGTTCCAATCTGTGGCGTTATTACCAAATTCGTCATTATCTTCAAATCCAATTAGAGCTTTAGACGGTTGAGAAAAGAAAATACGGTCAGAAGTTCCGCAATAGTCCCAAATACCCAATTTACTAATTTGCAACGCTAATTGCCACTTTTCATTTTCATGAATGGACGTATTTGGATTTGGCAGAACACCATTTATTAACTCAGACATACAGTAAAATTTTAATCAAGCTAGTTCAGGGATTCCGTCTAAATCATTCAGACTGTGTCAAATATAAATAAATATATCGAGAAAACCCAACTATTTTCTTGGATGAAAATTATTAATTACTGCGGTTAATTGACTGCGATCTACGTGTGTATAAATTTCGGTAGTGGTAATACTTTCGTGACCCAACATAAGTTGTATAGCTCTAAGGTCAGCACCATTTTCTAATAAATGTGTTGCAAATGAGTGTCTAAAAGTGTGAGGAGATATTGTTTTATCTAAAGCAATGGTAACAGCTAAACCTTTTATTATAGTAAATATCATTGCTCGGGTAAGTTGCTTACCACGTCTGTTTAAAAACAGGATATCCTGATGCTCAGGGTGTATTTTTATATGGTTTCGTATTTGGTTTTTATAAATAGTAATATATTTTTGAGTGTCTTCTAAAATAGGAACAAAGCGCTGTTTATCACCTTTTCCGGTGACTTTTATAAAGCCTTCATCAAAAAATAAATCAGATATTTTTAGATTAGTTAACTCGCTAACACGTAGACCACAACTGTACAATACTTCTAAAATAGCGCGATTACGTTCGCCTTGCGGGTGACTTAAATCAATAGCTTCAATTAAATTATTGATTTCATTTTCGCTTAATGTATCCGGAAGTTTTCGTCCAATTTTTGGAGAGTCTATCGTATCCAGAGGATTGTCTTTGCGGTAGTCTTCAAAAATTAAATAGTTAAAAAAACCTTTTAAACCTGAAATTAATCGGGATTGTGATCTAGCATTTAACAGTTTAGCAACCTCATAAATAAATTGTTTTACTGTTGTCGTATCTATGTCAATGGGTGAAACGCTGATAGTGTTAGTCTCTAAATAATTTATTAGTTTTTTTACATCAAGAATATAACTATTAATAGAGTTTTCAGAAAGCCCTCTTTCAATTTTTAAATACAATGAATAATCCGTTAGTGCTTGATGCCATTTCATGAGGTTAAATATAGTATTTATAAAGACGAAAATAGAGCAGATTGCTGATAGTTTATATATTAGTTTGATTGTGATAAAAAATAAAAGCTAAGCGTGTTAATATGATGAGAATAATGCTTAAAATACATGTTTTTTTTTCATAATGTTTAATATGTATTTTTGTTGCTATCCTTTTGATATCGGGACTTTACAAGATTTTTAACTACTTTTTATCAAAATAAAACGTTAAACTTTTACTCTAAATGTGTGATTGATAGTGACTTGTTTTTTAGCTCTTTTTTTTTACGAAAATTTACTTGTTGAAGGTGTTTATAGCTTCTAAATTTGCAGTTCAAATGATTTAAAATTATATCAATTATGAAAAAATTATTATTTACAGCTGCAATCGCAGTATTAGGATTTACAAGTGTTAATGCACAAGAGGAGACTACTGTTGGTGGTTTCGAAAAAGGTGATGTTTTTGTTTCTGGTTCTGTTGGTTTTGGAACTGAGAATACAGGAGATCTTGATTCAAATGTATTTAACATTGCTCCAAAAGTTGGATATTTTGTTTCTGAAAACATTGCTGCAGGTTTAAAAGTTGGTTACACTTCTTTTTCTTCTGATAACGATGGAACAGATTTAGTTGATGCAAATGAATTTGCTGTTGGTGCTTTTGGAAGATATTACTTTTCTCCAGCTAACCAATTTTCTTTATTCACAGAATTAGGAGTTGATTATACTTCAGGTGAAGACAAGTTAGCAGATGCTAAGTATGATGGATTTGATGTTGCTTTTGCTCCTGGTATTAGCTATTTCGTATCTAAAAACTTTGCTATCGAAGCTTCTGTAGGTGTTTTAGGATACTCTACTACTAAGCCAGATTTTTCAGGTGCTGAATCAACTGATAGCTTTAACATTGGATTAGACTTAAGTGATATTAACTTTGGAGTTGTTTACAAGTTCTAAGTTTATAAAACTTTATTATAAAAATACCGAAGCTTAATCGCTTCGGTTTTTTTATGCTATAACTTTTGTATTTTTACAGTATGAAAAAACTAATCATTATAAACGGACCAAACCTAAACTTACTTGGTAAGCGAGAACCTAATATATACGGAAGTCTTTCTTTTACCGAGTTTTTAGATACAATAAAGGCAAAATATCCAACTGCGGCTATTGAGCATTACCAATCTAATATTGAAGGCGAACTAATTGATAAAATCCAAGAGGTAGGCTTTAGTTATGATGGTATAATCTTAAATGCAGCAGCGTATACACATACGTCTATAGGTATAGGAGATGCTGTTAAAGCTATAGAGACACCTGTTGTAGAAGTGCATATCTCTAATACTTTTGGAAGAGAGGAGTTTAGACATCAATCCTTTGTATCTCCAAATGCAAAAGGAATTATTTTAGGTTTTGGATTACAGAGTTATGAATTGGCTATTCAAAGCTTTTTATAGTCTTTAATAATAACTATTACAATAATATCTATATTTTAAACATAAAAAAAGTTCCAGAAATTTCTGGAACTTTTTTAGTATTGTAGTTTTCTAAATAGATTTTAGTCCTAAAGATTAAAATGTTTAGATTTATAAATGTATTACTTCTCCATAAGCATCTGCTACAGCTTCCATAACCGCTTCACTCATTGTAGGGTGTGGATGTACCGTTTTTAATACTTCATGTCCTGTAGTTTCTAATTTACGTCCTAAAACGGCTTCTGCAATCATGTCCGTAACACCAGCTCCAATCATATGACAACCTAACCACTCACCATATTTAGCATCAAAAATTACTTTAACAAAACCATCTTTTGCTCCAGCAGCACTTGCTTTACCTGACGCAGAGAATGGAAATTTTCCAACTTTAATATCGTAACCTTGTTCTTTAGCTTGTTTTTCTGTTAAACCAACACTTGCAATTTCTGGGCTAGCATAAGTACAACCAGGGATGTTACCGTAGTCTAATGCTTCCACATGCATTCCCGCAATTTTTTCTACACATAAAATAGCTTCTGCAGAGGCAACGTGTGCTAATGCTTGACCAGGAGTAATATCTCCGATAGCGTAGTACCCAGGGATGTTAGTTTGGTAATAATCGTTTACTAAGATTTTATCTCTATCTACAGCAATACCAACAGTTTCTAATCCAATATTTTCTATATTAGATTTTATACCAACAGCAGATAATACGATGTCAGCTTCTAATACTTCTTCTCCTTTTTTAGTTTTTACAGTAGCTTTTACACCATCACCAGAAGTATCAACACTAGTAACTTCTGCAGAAGTCATAATTTTAATACCACTTTTCTTAAAACTACGTTCTAATTGTTTAGATACATCGTCATCTTCAACAGGAACAATTTTATCAAGGTATTCTACTATAGTTACTTCTGTACCCATAGAGTTATAGAAATAAGCAAACTCAACACCAATTGCACCAGAACCTACAACAATTAATTTTTTAGGTTGTTCGGGTAATGTCATAGCCTGTCTGTAACCTATCACTTTTTTACCATCTTGAGGTAAGCTTGGTAATTCTCTAGAGCGCGCTCCAGTAGCTATAATAATATGATCTGCACTATATTCTTTTCCTTCTACATCAATCTTTTTTCCAGTTTTAAGTGTTCCAAAACCTTCAATAACATCAATCTTGTTTTTTTTCATTAAAAACTTAACACCGTTACTCATGCCTTCAGCTACGCCACGACTACGTTTAACTACAGCATTAAAATCTTTGTCATAATCTTTAACAGATAAACCATAATCTTCTGCATGCTTTAAATATTCAAAAACTTGTGCAGATTTTAATAAAGCTTTGGTAGGAATACAACCCCAGTTTAGGCATATACCACCAAGACTTTCTTTCTCTACAACAGCAGTTTTTAAACCTAATTGAGATGCTCTAATAGCAGCTACGTATCCTCCAGGACCACTTCCAAGTACAATTACATCGTATTTACTCATTCTATTAATTTTTGTAGTTTTTAAGAAGTTACGAAGTTACGAAACCAAATTTGAATAAAGAATTTAGATTCTTAAAAAATTACAACTTTATGCTACCTTTGCACAGCAAGTTTTTTATTATGAATATACCTAAATCTAGTTTTCCTCGAATTGTAATTATTGGTGGTGGTTTTGCGGGCATTGCGTTAGCTAAAAAATTATCTAAACAAGAAGTGCAGGTCGTACTTTTGGATAAGCACAATTATCATACATTTCAGCCTTTATTGTATCAAGTATCTACCGGTGGCTTGGAGCCAGACTCCATAGCTTACCCGATTAGAAAGGTATTACAAGATTTTCCTAATTTTTATTTTAGACTAGCAAAAGTATCCGAAATAGATACTGAAAAAAACACAATACAATCAAATATAGGAGCACTTAAGTTTGACTATTTAGTAGTTGCTTCAGGATCTAAAACCAATTATTTTGGTAATAAATCTATTGAAGATAATAGTATGGAAATGAAAACCATACCGCAGTCTTTAAATTTAAGAAGTTTAATTCTTGAAAATTTTGAAGAAGCATTATTAACGTCTGATTTAAATCGAAGAAATGCATTAATGAGTTTTGTTATTGTTGGTGCTGGACCAACAGGAGTAGAGTTGGCTGGGGCTTTAGCCGAAATTAAAAAAGGAATATTGCCAAAGGATTACCCTGATTTAGATACGCGGTTAGCACAAATAAATTTAGTGCAATCGGGAGATACTATTCTAAAAACAATGAGTCCAAATGCCTCTAAAAAAGCAGAAGATTTTTTAGAACAATTAGGAGTTAACGTTTGGAAAAATGTTAGAGTAACTAGTTACGACGGTACAACGGTAACAACAGATAGCGACTTAACGTTTGAGTCTGAAACTGTAGTTTGGGCAGCAGGAGTAAAGGGCGCTGCTATAAAAGGATTGGATGCCGAACAATTTGTCTCTAGAGGTAATCGAATTTTGGTTAACGAGTTTAATCAAGTCAAAGGAATTGATAATATTTTTGCAATTGGAGATGTCGCACAAATGGAGTCTGAAAGTGTACCACATGGCCATCCAATGATGGCACAACCAGCGATACAACAAGGTAAATTATTAGGTGATAATATCTTGAAGCTGTTAGATAAAAAACCAATGACACCGTTTGTTTACAAAGACAGAGGATCTATGGCAACTATAGGTCGTAATAAAGCAGTTGTAGATTTACCTAATTTTAAATTCCAAGGTGTTTTTGCTTGGTTTGTGTGGATGTTTGTGCACCTATTTTCTTTAGTTGGATTCAGAAACAGAACAGTTGTTTTTATTAATTGGGTCTACAACTATATTAGATTTGATAGAGAGGCACGTTTAATAATAAGACCTTATAAAAAGAAACTAAAATCCTAAGTTTTAGGTTTACTAAATTTTTCTGAATTAAACTGTACCGATTGTCCTTTTGGTATAGATAAAGATTGCCAATCATTATTTTTAATAATAACACCTATGTAGGCTATTTGACCAATATGATAACTGTAATGTCCTAGTTGTCTAAATATGGCGTCGGCTACAGTATGACTTTCATTACGGATATACACAGTACGCTCTAAATCTTTGTTTTTAAGCGGTTTTATAGCATCATATACACATTGCCATCCTTTTTCCCAATTGGCAATAAGTTGGTCTTTATTTGTGTAGGTCGCTTCAAACTCTTGTTCACGCTGGCGCCAATCTTTCTCGCCATCTTCTATTAAAAAATTAGTCCATCGACTTAACATATTTCCAACCATATGTTTTACAATAATAGACACGCTATTAGAATTGTCGTGAGATTGCCAATTCATTTCCTCAAAAGATAACTGCTGGAGTGTTTTGTCTCCAGCAGTTTTATAGTAATCAAACTGTTTTATTATACTTGTAATGTAGTTATTCATCTTTAAAATCTACACTTGCAGAGTTAACACAAAAACGTGTTCCTGTTTCTGTTGGACCATCGTTAAAAACATGTCCTAAATGTCCACCACAATTAGAGCACACGACTTCCGTTCTAATCATCCCATGCGTTTTATCCAATATGTTTGTAACACTTCCCGGGATTGCTTCGTCAAAACTAGGCCATCCACAATTAGATTCAAACTTACTGTTGCTTTTAAAAAGCTTTTGGTGACAAGCAGCACAAGTATAGGCGCCATCTTCAAAATGAAGATTATATTTACCTGTATGCGGCATTTCAGTACCTTTTTTACGTAAAATACGGTATTGCTCATCCGTTAATTCTTTACGCCATTCGTCCTCTGATTTTGTTACTTTATAATTACTCATTATCTGGTTTAAAATTTAATGCAACTCCGTTTATACAATGTCTTTCTCCTGTGGTTTCTTTTGGACCATCATTAAAAACATGTCCTAAATGTCCACCACAAGCCCCGCAATGTTCTTCATCTCTTGTGTAACCAATTTTAGTATCAGTTCCAAATGCAACATTACCTTCTATTTCTTGGTCAAAGCTAGGCCATCCTGTTCCAGAATCAAATTTATCTTTACTTTTAAATAAAGGCGTGTCACAGGCAGCACAATGGTACGTTCCTGATCTGTATTCTTTATTTAAAGCGCTAGAAAAAGGACGTTCTGTACCGGCTTGTCTTAATACATAATATTCAGCATCCGACAATTCGGCTTTCCATTCTGTATCTGTTTTAGTCACCTCAAAGGTTTCTTTTTTTGTTGTTTCCTGTGCTTCACTTTTGCAACTAAACAAAAGGCAAGTTAGGAGTACTAATGCAATATTTTTCATAATTTTTCTTTTTTTTAAAGATATCTTAAAAACTTAAAATAGAATTAATACTGTCGTAATTTTAATTTAAAAATAACATTTCACTATTTGTAATTTTAAGTGTAACTTTTCAACTTCTAATTAAATTATTGTAAATGAAAATATTTCATATTAGCGCAGAATGTTATCCTATAGCCAAAGTAGGAGGATTAGCGGATGTTGTAGGCGCCTTACCAAAATATCAAAATGGGTTAGGACATTCGTCTTCAGTAATCATGCCTTTTTATGATAATAAATTCACCCAAAGCAATAGTTTTACTACTGTTTACAAAGATCAAATAGATTTTAATGGTTCTCAAATTAGTTTTAAAATATTAAAAACAACGGATGACGTTTTAGATTTTAATACCTTTTTTGTGGATATACCAGAGCTTCTTTTTAAAGATTATGTGTATTCTACGGATGATACGGATCGTTTTTTAGCGTTTCAAATTGCAACTTTAAATTGGATTTTGACTTTACAAGCACTACCGGAAATTATCCATTGTCATGATCACCACACGGGGTTAATTCCGTTTATGCTACAAGAGAGTTTTAGGTATAAAACATTAAACACAATTCCTGTGGTGACAACTATCCATAATGCGCAGTATCAAGGTTGGTTTAGCTATGATAAATTACATTTAATACCAGAATTTGATCTAAACAAAACAGGATTATTAGACTGGGATAATAGTATTAACCCATTGGCAACTGCTATTAAATGTGCTTGGAGAGTAACAACGGTATCGCCAAGTTATATGGAAGAGTTAAAGTTAGAAGCTAATGGATTGCAAGATTTATTAAAACATGAAAGTAATAAGTGTGTTGGTATTTTAAATGGTATTGACACCGCTGTTTGGAATCCAGAAACAGACCATTATATAGAAGAGAATTATAGTATAAATACAGTCGAAATTGGTAAACTAGCTAATAAATTAGCGCTTTGTAAAACATTTGATTTGGATGCAACAAAGCCTTTAATTGCTTTTATAGGGCGTTTGGTTTACGAAAAAGGTGCAGATGTATTTCCTTCAGCTTTAGAAAAAGCATTAGAAGATAAAAATTGTAGTGTTTTGGTTTTAGGATCGGGTAATGCTGAAGCAGAAGCGGCTTTACTTCAGCTTAAAGCGAAAAATAAAGGTTACTACAACACATTTATTGGATATGACGAAAAATTGTCACACAATATCTATGCTGGAGCAGACTTTTTGTTAATGCCATCACGAGTAGAACCTTGTGGCTTAAATCAATTATACGCCTTACGTTATGGTACTATTCCGGTAGTGAGAAGTATAGGAGGCTTAAAGGATACGGTTGTGGATATTAGTAAAAAAGGTGGCTTTGGGATTAGCCATGAGCAGGTTACCGTTGAAGAAATTTACCAAGCAATTAAAAGAAGTGTCGATTTATACCATAAAACTACTATCTTTAAGTCACTAACTAAGCATATCATGACAATTGACCACTCATGGCATGTATCAGCAAACGCATATATCAATTTATACCAATCTTTAAAAAAATAACTATGATTAATAATAAAGTTTTATCTATCATTTTAGGAGGAGGACAAGGCTCAAGATTGTACCCTTTAACAGCAACTAGATCTAAACCAGCAGTACCAATTGCGGGTAAATACAGATTGGTAGATATACCTATTTCTAATTGTATTAATTCTGATATCAAACGTATGTTTGTGTTAACTCAGTTTAACTCGGCATCATTAAATCGTCATATAAAAAATACCTATCATTTTAGTTTTTTTAGTTCTGCTTTTGTGGATGTATTAGCTGCCGAGCAAACGCCTGGTAACGAAGGTTGGTTTCAAGGTACCGCAGATGCTGTTAGACAAAGCATGCATCACTTTTTAAGTCATGATTTTGAATATGCTTTAATATTATCGGGTGACCAACTTTATCAAATGGATTTTAATGCCATGGTAGATGCGCATGTTAAGGCTAAAGCCGAAATTTCTATTGCAACTATTCCAGTAAATGCAAAGGATGCGACGTCTTTTGGGATTTTAAAAACAGACGATAAAAATGTAATTACCTCTTTTGTAGAAAAGCCTGATGCGTCCTTATTACCGGATTGGACGTCTAAAGTTAGTCCAGAAATGGAAAAAGAAGGTAAAAATCATTTGGCATCTATGGGAATCTATATCTTTAATAGAAAGTTGTTGGTGGAATTAATGAGTAATCCGGATACTAATGATTTTGGTAAAGAAATCATTCCGCAATCTATAGAGAAACATAAAACCTTAAGTTACCAGTTTGAAGGGTATTGGACAGATATTGGTAATATCGATTCGTTTTTTGAGGCCAATCTTGGTTTAACGGATGATATTCCTAAATTTAATTTGTACGACAAAGACCAAAGTGTTTATACACGTGCAAGGATTTTACCGACGTCAAAAATATCAGGTACAGCTTTAGATAGAGCGGTAATTGCAGAAGGTTGTATTGTACATGCATCAAAAATCGAAAAATCGGTTATTGGAATACGGTCAAGAATAGGTAAAGAAACTACGATTATTAACACCTATATGATGGGAAATGATTCTTATGAATCCTTATCCGAAATAGAATCGAATAAAATAAATATTTTAATGGGTATTGGAGAGCGTTGCTTTATTAAAAATACCATTATTGATAAAAACACTAGAATTGGAGATGATGTCCGTATTAACGGTGGTAAACATCTTGAAAATATAGAAACGGATACGTACGTTATTAAAGACGGTATTGTGGTTATTAAAAAAGGAGCAATAATACCTAATGGGTTTGTAATATAACATATGGCAGATGTAACAGTATTTAGTTTATTTACAGAATTTGATATTAATCTCTTTAAGTCTGGAAAGCACTATAAGTTATACGAGAAGTTTGGGTCGCATATCACGACTATAAATGGAGTAGAAGGTACTTATTTTTCTGTGTGGGCACCAACTGCCAAGCAAGTGTCTGTTGTCGGAGATTTTAATTATTGGAAGGAAGGCGAACATTTACTAAATGTGCGCTGGGATGAAAGCGGTATTTGGGAAGGGTTTATACCAAATATTGGTAAAGGAAGTGCCTATAAATATAAAATACAAAGTAATAATAACGGTATTGTAACAGAGAAAGCCGATCCGTACGCTAGACGTTGCGAGCATAACCCCAATACAGCATCTATTGTTTGGGAAGACGATTATAGTTGGAAGGATTCCAAATGGATGAAATCTCGAAAAAAGAAAAACGCACTAGACGCACCGTATTCTGTTTATGAAGTGCATTTAGGATCTTGGAAAAAGCAAATTGAAGAGAATCGGTTTTTATCTTATGTAGAGTTGGCGGATGACTTAGTAAAATATGTCAAAGACATGAATTTTACACATGTAGAGCTGATGCCAATCATGGAGTTTCCGTACGACCCAAGTTGGGGCTATCAAATTACAGGATATTTTGCACCAACATCGCGATTTGGATATCCTGAAGAGTTTAAATTATTAGTCGATAAACTGCATCAAAATGACATCGGAATTATACTAGATTGGGTACCCTCACATTTTCCTGAAGATGCACATGGTCTTGGTTTTTTTGATGGATCTTGCTTGTATGAGCATCCTGATAAGAAAAAAGGCTATCATCAAGATTGGAAAAGTTTAATCTTTAATTACGGACGTAACGAGGTTAAATCCTTTTTAATAAGTAATGCTATTTTTTGGTTAGAACAATTCCATGCTGATGGATTGCGTGTAGATGCTGTAGCGTCTATGCTATTTTTAGATTATAGTAGAGAAGAAGGCGAATGGGAACCTAATATTTACGGAGGACGAGAAAACTTAGATGCTATTGCGTTTATGAAAGAGTTAAACGTCGCTGTTTACGATAATTTTCCGGATGTACAAACCATAGCGGAAGAGTCCACCGCATTTCCTGGAGTATCAAAACCAGTCTTTTTAGGCGGTTTAGGTTTCGGGATGAAATGGATGATGGGTTGGATGCACGATACATTGCAGTATTTTGCAAAAGAACCGATTTATAGAAAACACCATCAAAACGATATCACTTTTTCTTTAACCTATGCGTTTACTGAAAATTTCATGTTGCCTTTAAGCCATGATGAAGTTGTTTATGGCAAAAAATCTATTTTAGGACGTATGCCAGGAGACGAGTGGCAGCGTTTTGCAAACCTGAGATTGTTATACAGCTATATGTTTACACACCCAGGAACAAAATTATTGTTTCAAGGGGCGGAGATTGGTCAAAGTGAAGAGTGGGATTTTCAAACTAGTCTAGATTGGCACTTATTAGAATATCAATCTCATAAAGGGATTAATCAGTTTATTAAGGCTATAAATACATTTTATAAATCGGAGCCTGCTTTATATCAAAAGCAATTTTCTCATGATGGTTTTGAGTGGATAGATTATGGAGATGCAGAGCATTCTGTTATTGTTTTTATAAGAAAAGGAAATCAACCAAAAGACAATGTAATTATTGCTTGTAATATGACGCCTGTACCTTTAGAAAACTATCGTATAGGTTTGCCTAAAAAAGGAAGTTTAATAGAGGTTTTTAATAGTGATAATAAATCGTTTTTTGGAACAGGAGATTTTAAAAATAAGACCTTAATTAGTGAAGGGGCGCTTTGGCATTCTCGAAAAAACTCGACAGAAATAACAATTCCACCTTTAGGAATGGTCGCATTTAAGTATCAAAAAAGCGCAAAATAAATTATATTAAATTCTCTTTTTATCTGCTGATAATAAAGGTTTTAATAATTTTTGTTACCGAAATCGTTATAGTTAATAATTTGTGGTAATAACTGTAATCAATGTTTTTATAACATTAAAATTTTCCGTTTTTTTACTTTATAAATAATATACAATTATGATTGTAAATACAGAATTAGAACAAAAAGGAAATTTGTTTCCATCAAAGTTCGTCTCTTTTAAAAAAGATGTCGATACATTATATTTTTCAACAGATAATAATGTTGTCCTTCAATTAACCGTTTTTAGAGACAGTGTATTACGATTTAGGTATACAACCACAGGTACTTTTGATAACGATTTTTCTTATGCTATCACTAAGTATGCTAGCAAAGGGTATAATCATTTAGAGATTGTAGAAAATGATGAAGAATACCATATTATTACCTCTAAATTACTTTGTAAAATTGCAAAGGAAAATTTAAGAATACGTATTTACGATGTCAAGGATAACACTTTGATAAATGAAGACGAAATTGGTTTTCATTGGGAAGAAAGCTATGAGTATGGTGGTAACATTGTTAAAATGAGTAAAACCATAAATGATCGTGAAAGCTACTTTGGCTTAGGAGATAAACCAGAACATTTAAACTTAAAAGGAAAGCGTTTTGAAAATTGGGTAACAGATTCTTATGCATTTGGTAAGCAAACAGACCCAATATATAAAGCTATTCCGTTTTTTACAGGCTTACACCATAACAAAGCCTATGGGATATTTTTTGATAATACATTTAGAACGTATTTTGATTTTGGTCAAGAAAGACGAAATGTAACAAGTTTTTGGGCACAAGGAGGAGAGATGAATTATTACTTTATCTACGGGCCTAAAATGAATGATGTCGTGGAAAGTTATACAGATTTAACAGGAAAACCACACCAGCTGCCACCACTTTGGGCATTAGGATTTCATCAATGTAAATGGAGTTACTATCCAGAAGCTAATGTAAAAGAAATCACCAACAAGTTTAGAGAGTTACAAATACCATGTGATGCCATTTACTTGGATATCGATTACATGGACGGATTTAGATGTTTTACTTGGAATAAAGACTATTTTCCGGATCCTAAACGTATGGTGAAAGAGTTATTGGATGATGGTTTTAAAACGGTCGCTATTATAGATCCAGGTATAAAGATAGATCACGAATATTCTGTATTTAAAGAAGCACTAGAAAAAGACTATTTCTGTAAACGTGCTGATGGTCCTTACATGAAAGGAAAAGTATGGCCAGGAGAATGTTATTTCCCAGATTTTACTAAACCAGAAGTTAGAGATTGGTGGTCAGGTTTATTTAAAGAATTAGTAGAAGATATTGGCGTGCAAGGGGTTTGGAATGATATGAATGAGCCCGCAGTTATGGAAGTGCCAAACAAAACATTCCCTGATGATGTTAGACATGATTATGATGGTAACCGTTGTAGTCATAGAAAAGCGCATAATGTTTATGGTATGCAAATGGCGCGAGCGACGTACCATGGAATGAAAAAATTTAATTACCCAAAACGTCCGTTTGTTATAACCAGAGCAGCGTACTCAGGAACGCAACGTTATACGTCTACTTGGACAGGAGATAATGTGGCGACTTGGGAGCATTTAAGTATTGCAAATATTCAAGCACAGCGCATGGCTATGTCAGGGTTTAGTTTTGCAGGTAGTGATATTGGTGGTTTTGCAGAACAGCCTCAAGGCGAATTATACACGCGTTGGATCCAATTAGGCGTATTCCATCCATTTTGTCGTGTGCATTCTTCAGGAGACCATGGTGATCAAGAACCTTGGGCATTTGATGATGATGTTACTGATATTGTTAGAAAATTTATTGAACTACGTTACCAATTGTTACCGTATTTATATACGGCATTCTGGAAGCTGATAGAACATGGGACACCATTATTACAGTCGTTAGTCTTATTCGATCAAGAAGACCAACAAACGCATTACAGAACAGATGAATTTGTATACGGAAATCAAATATTGGTGTGTCCAATTCAAGAGCCAAATGCAAAAGGACGTAGAATGTATATTCCTAGAGGAAGTTGGTATAATTTCTGGACAGATGAATATGTTGAAGGAGGAAAGGAAAAATGGGTAGATGCAGAAATAGACAGTATGCCAATGTTTATAAAAGAAGGTGCTATTATTCCTAAATTCCCTGTGCAACAATATGTTGGAGAAATTGAAATTGAAGAATTAGCTTTAGAAGTCTATTATAAATTAGGGAAAGAAGTATCTGAATTGTATGACGATGCACATGACGGTTATGACTATACTAAAGGACGTTATAGTTTTAGAACGTTTAAACTAACAGGTAAGGCTAACGAGTTAATTATACAACAGCATAAAGAAGGTAAGTATGAGGCGTCTTATAAAACCTTTAAACTTAATTTACATGGTTTACCTTTCGAGATAAAAGAGATTCAAATTGATAACGAAATTATTTCAATAGAAAATTTACAAGTAAACGAAACGCTATCAATGGTTGTCGATAAAAACTTTGCAGAAATTCATTTAATAGGAAAATAACACAATAAAATTAACAGTTTACAGGTTCTTTTTTGACGTTTATCGATGTTACTAACATGATAAATACGGTCATTACTTAATTGTGGCTAAGTTTTTGTAGTTTTATAAAAGAATTAACAACAATCCATATGAAATTTAAGAATACAATAGTTGTGACATTAACATTAGTGATGTTTATGTCTTGTGCAACAAATCCGTTTACGGGAAAAAAGACGCTAGCATTTGTGTCTAACTCTCAATTATTTCCGACTGCATTTGCACAATATAATCAAGTGTTGACAGAAAGCAAAGTAGAAACAGGTACGGCTCGTGCTGATATGATTAAGCGTGTTGGTCAGCGTATAGCAGTTGCTGCAGAACGTTGGTTAAATGCAAATGGTCAACAAGGATATTTGAATGATTATAAGTGGGAGTATAACCTAATTGATGAAGATATTATCAATGCTTGGTGTATGCCCGGAGGTAAAATTGTATTCTACACAGGGATTTTACCTGTAGCAGAAAACGAATCTGCGGTAGCAGCCATTATGGGACATGAAGTTGCGCACGCACTAGCAAATCATGGTCAGCAACGTATGAGTGCTTCATATTTACAACAAGGTTTAGCTGTAGCTGGAAATGTTGCCATTAAAGATGATCAAACAAGAAATGCGTTTAACCAATATTACGGTGTTGGATCTAATGTTTTAGGGATGTTACCTTTTAGTAGAAGTCATGAAACGGAAGCAGACAAAATTGGATTGTATTTAACAGCTATTGCTGGTTATAACCCAGATGAGGCTGCAAACCTATGGAGACGTATGGCAGCAGCAAGTAGTGGAGAGGCGCCACCAGAGTTTTTAAGTACTCACCCTGCAAATCAAACACGTATTGATAACTTAACAGCATTGTCGCCAGCTGCGAAAGCAGAAGCAAAGAAGTTTGGAGTTACTAGCTTTAAGCCATTAGGAAAATACTAGTTACTTATTAAAATATTTAATTATTTTTAAAGCTGCTCTTTTATAGAGCAGCTTTTGTATTTTTAGGCTCTAACTAACACTTATTAAATGGCAAATCTTGAAAAGGGAAGTAAAAAACTACTTAATGCTTGGGCTTTCTATGACTGGGCAAATTCGGTTTACACGCTAACAATAGCATCTTCTATATTTCCTATATTCTATTCTGCACTTTTTGTATCACAAGTAGAAAAAACAGTACCTGCTTTTGGGATGGTATTTAAAAGTACAGCATTAATAACCTATGTTACAGCATTTACATTTCTAGTTGTTGCTTTTACTTCTCCAATTTTATCAGGTATTGCCGATTATGTTGGTAATAAGAAAAATTTCATGAAGTTTTTCTGCTACGTTGGAGGTACAGGTTGTATTGGGTTATACTGGTTTAGTATAGATTCCATTCACCTAAGTTTGTTCTTCTATTTTATGGGATTAATTGGGTATTGGGGCAGTTTGGTTTTTTATAACTCTTATCTACCAGATATAGCTTATCCAGAACAGCAAGATAGTATTAGTGCCAAAGGGTTTAGTATGGGGTACATTGGAAGTGTTACACTATTATTATTAAACTTAGCTATGGTAATGAAGCCAGATTGGTTTGGTTTTGATATTAGTATTTCTGAATCAATCAGAGAAACAGGAACAGAAGGACAAATAGCAGAAGCATTAAAAGAGGCTAAAAATGCAGCATCTTTTCAAGCCATGCGTATATCTTTTATAACCGTTGGTTTATGGTGGATATTATTTAGTCAGTACTCTTTTTATGTCTTACCAAAAGGGGTATCTAAAGGACATAAGGTAACTAGAGCTGTTGTTTTTAATGGTTTAAAAGAATTAAAGTTAGTTTGGATTCAGTTAAAACAGAACTTAAGACTTAAACGTTACTTAACAGCCTTTTTTGTGTTTAGTATGGCGGTACAAACCATTATGTTGGTTGCGGTGTACTTTGGAGAAGAAGAGATTAATTGGGGAGGCGCTGATGCTAAAACACAAGGGTTAATAGTAAGTATATTAGTTATTCAATTAGTTGCTATTTTAGGTGCTTTTTTAACTTCAGTAGCATCGTCTAAATTCGGAAACATTAAAACACTTATTGTTGTAAATATAATATGGATGTTCCTTTGTTTTTACGCCTATTTTATGGAAACACCAATGCAATTTTATTTAGCTGCTGGTTTTGTTGGTTTAGTAATGGGAGGTGTGCAAAGTCTAGCACGATCAACGTATTCAAAATTTTTACCAGAAACAGAAGACACAACGTCTTATTTTAGTTTTTATGATGTAGCAGAAAAAATAGGTATTGTAATAGGTATGGTAATTTTTGCGACAATAGATCAATTAACGGGAAGTATGCGTAATGCCATCTTGTTTTTATTCATATTCTTTTTAATAGGTATTGTGTTGTTATTTAGAGTACCAAAAGAGGGCGATTTGAATTAGTTATTTAAAAGTTTAATTTTGGTAATATTTATTAATACAGATTCCAATTACCTTCTTTGTAATAAGTATACAGCTTAGGGTTGAAAATAGTATTAATTTTAATATCCGTTGTATCTGCTAATGGTTTTCCAAAAGACGTCAACAAACCAATTGAGCTATTATTAAGCCATTTTAAGGACGGTATACTAGAAACATCTACATCATGAACCTGTTTTGTAGTTATCTTGTTTTTGCTACCTATAATCCAGCCCCATTCTCCTAAAGTTAAAATTTGATTATGTAATGGAATGGTATTTAATTGCGCAGCACGCATTGTTTTTTCTATACAGTAAAAGGCTTTTGTTGCGTAATAGGGACTTCCTGATTGGGTTATCATTAAGCCATTATCGCTTAACTTATTCTTACATAAATAATAAAACTCTTTAGTGTACAGTTTGTTTAGATCAACATTGTTTGGATCTGGAAGGTCCACAAATATGACATCATATAATATGTCATTTCTTTCTAAAAAAGAAAAGGCATCATCTGCAACAGTTGTTACTTTAGGACTGTTTAGAGCATCGTTGTTTAAGGTTTTAAACGTTTGGTTGTCTTTACCAAGCTCTAGCATTATAGGGTCTAAATCAACCAAAGTAATAGTGTTAACTGACTTGTATTTTAAAATTTCTCGAGCTAAACAACCATCACCACCTCCTAAAATTAAAATATTACTTTTTTTTGGTGCTAATCCCATGGTTACGTGTGCCATAGGTTCATGATACATAAACTCATCAAAAGAGGATAGTTGTTGGTTTCCGTTTATATATAACGAGTGCCAGTCTTTCCATTTAGTAATAACTATTTTTTGATACTTAGTTTGTTGACTAAACACTATTTTGTCCTTGTATTTTACTTGCTCTCCGTATTGTACTATTGGGCTAGCAAAATAAACGCCTAATGCAATACAAGTGGATACAATCACGTAAGTTATGGAAAGCATTTTTTTTGTTTTTGCAGAAAATGTGTCTTTAAGTACAATAAACAACCAAAACGAAACACTTAAATTAAGAAACCCAAGTATAAATGGCGTGTAGGTTAATCCTAAATATGGTAAGCCTACAAAAGCAAAAAATAGTCCTCCAATTAAACTCCCAAAATAATCTTTCTCAAGAATATTGGAAATGTTAAGTCTCAGCTCTTCGTAGTCATCATTTATTCGGGTTGCTAGCGGGATTTCTAATCCAATTAATAAACCTATTAGTATTGAAAACATATAAATAATCAACCATGAAAAATCTGTAAATCCATAAACCAAATAGCAAATAATTGCTGAAAAGGATATAAATACAGAAAGCACTAGCTCGGTTACAATAAACGATAAAACAACATTACCAGTAAATAATCTGGATAACCGACTACCTAAGCCCATTGCAAATAACATAATTGAAACAATTAATGTAAACTGCAATATGGCGTTACCAATAAAATAAGATGCTAAGGTTGACAGAATATACTCTGCCACGATACCGCTTAAGCCTGTAGCAAATAAGGCTACTTTTAAAGCGGTAGATTTTTGTTTTTTAGTATAACTCAAAATTACTATTTTCCAGTTCCACCTGATCTAGATCGTGTTGAAGACCCTGATTTGTATCTTGAAGAACTTCTACTAGTTCTTTTTTCTAAATTATTCCAGCGTGAGGTATTTTTACTTTGTCTTGTAAAAAACGAAGACCTTGTTTTTTTCTGGTAACTACTTCTGGTACCGTATCCATAAGTATTATTGCTATTTTGTCCATAATAGCTTCTGCCACTAGTATTGTATGTTCTGTAATTAGTATAATCGCTTCTAAATATACTACGTCTAGAACCTAACCAAAGCCAAAAAAATGGACTAGTAGAATGTGTTCTCCAACGTCTATGTGTTGTTCCGGAATTGGACGTGCTTGTAGAGTCTTTTTTAGTCTCTTCCCATTCGCCATGCGCTGTATTTCCAATTGCCCAACCAAAACCTACGGGTTGTGCTAATGTTGAAACTTTACCATTATGCCTTGATAAAATTTCCATTCCTAAATCATTTTTATGATTAGAAAAAAAAGTTTGATTTACAACAGCCCAGTCTTTATCTGTACTGTATAACGAATCTTTTTTAAGCTCTAAAACTTTATACTTGTGTTTGTGTATAATTTGATTCTCAGTTTCTTCAATAGTCATATCATCCAATACTAACGAAAAATCGTTACTTGGTATGTTTTTTAATATGGCTTGAGAAGGCTCAACAGTTATTGTTTTTACCTCTTTTTCCGTGTTATCACACGAAAACAATAAAAGGCTAATTACAGTAGCACATATAATTTTGTTAATCATTTTATAAGGTGTTAATGTTGGTTATTTTTTTAGGTTTTATTTCTTTTCCATAAAAGGATTCAATACTTCCGTCACTCCATTTTTCAATAGTAATACAATTGTCTTTGTAATAAAATTGATAACTAGTTAAGGTTTCAGTGCTTGTAAAAATAGTCATATTTCTGTAAGAGCCTGAATATGTTTCTTCTAATTTATAATCTTTACCTTCAAAATTAAAGTAACCATCATCAATAATTTCATCTAAATCAATAGTTCCTAGATGCAATGTTTCGCTATAGATAACTTCAAATTCACCACGATAAAATTCGACTTCTAAAAATGCTTTTTCAGCACCACTTTCAATGGTGTATTCTACACTCATATTTCCTGTATCCCAACTATATTCACCAAGTTCAAGGATGGTCCATTCTTTTTTTAATAAACTAAATGAAAACCCCACTTTTAGTTTATTTAATGGATGTTGTTTTTTGTTTCCAAACATTATTCTATTATTTCTTTATTACAATGTGGGCAAATACATTTTTCTGTTTTCTTTTGGCTACGTATTTCTTCAATATAGGCAGAGCTAATAATACCGGTTGGTAAGGCTACAAAACCAATACCTAGTAAAGCGATAAAAGCACTCATTATTTTACCAAGTCCTGTTATTGGGTAAATATCTCCATATCCTACGGTAGTTAAGGTTGCAACTGCCCACCAAAGTGCTTGTCCAATATTTTCAAAAGCTTCAGGTTGTGCTTTGTTTTCTATATAAAACATTAAAGTAGATGCTATTATTAGTAATATAAATACTAATATGGCTGAAACTAATATTTCATTTTTTGTTTTAATTATTACAGAACGTATTACCGCTAAACTTTTAAAATTTCGATTTAATTTTAAAACTCTCAATAATCTAAATAAACGTAACAATCTGATTATTCTTAAATCTAACGTGACTATAAATGGCAAATAGAATGGCAATATTGATGCTAAATCTACTATTCCCATAAAAGAAAGCGCATATTTTAATCGCGCTTTGGTAGGAGATAGGTGTGGGTAGATTAAATCTGAAACCCAAATACGAATGATATATTCGATTGAAAAAACAATGATTGTAAATAGTTCTAGTAATTGAAAAAGGGATTTATAACTGGTATAGATGCTTTTATAGGATTCTAATATAATGGCTAATACATTTATTAGAATTAGTACTGCTATAAAATATTCTAATAGTGCTTCTCCTTTAGCGTTACCTTTTTCGTCATCAAAATATTTTGCAATTGATTTTTTAAAACTCATAACTTAATGTATTTTTTCTAAAAATCCTCTTTGAGAAAATTGCTGCTCTATTTTATCAGATTCAAATTGTTCTTGGATCCATAGTATACCTTTTTCAAGATTGTTAAAGGTACTGCATGTAAAAAAGTCTAATGCGACATAGTTATGTTCTGGCCAAGTGTGTATTGCAATATGACTTTCTTTAATTACAATTACACCACTAATACCAATAGGAGAGAACTGGTGTATAGTTGTGTTAACTACATTAAGGTTCATTAACTTGGCTGCTGTTTCTAAAATAGTGGTTATTGTTGAGACTGAATTGATGGTGTTTTTATTACAATTATAAAAGTCTACTGTAGTTTGATATCCTAAGCTTTTTTTCATGACTCAAATATAGCATTCTAAATCAATAATTTTAGAACATAAAAAAAAGGATTTTACAATTAATTGCAAAATCCTTTAAACTATAGATTCACTTAGAGTCTTAATTACTAATATCTCCAGAGCCTGTAACTTTTTTATTTACGTTTGACGGGTTACCTTTATAATCTATATCTCCAGATCCAGTAACTTTTGCTTTTAAACTGTCTTTAGCGTAAACTTCTATTCCGCCGGACCCTGTAACTTTTACATCTGCATTGTCAGACTTTAAACGCTCAGCATGGATGTCTCCTGACCCAGTAACACTTGCTTCTAAGTTTTTAGTAGTACCAGTAATGGTTAAATCTCCAGATCCAGTAACCGAAGCTTTTACATTTGTAGCTTCTACATCTAAAGTAACATCTCCGGATCCAGATACTTTAGTTTCAAAATTTTTAGAGTAGAATGTTGCATTAGAAGTAACATCTCCAGAACCTGATAAAGTTAATTTATCTATGTCTTCAAATGGAACCGTAATTTTAATTTTATTGCTTCCGCTTGGTTTTAAATTTGTGTTATTTTCTATTTTAATTACTAATCCGTTAGATTCAACTTCTGTAATAATGTAGTCTAATAAGTTTTCTTCACCTTCAATAGTAATTGTACCTTCTGTTCCTTTTACTAATTCAAAGTCCATCCAACCAGCTAATCTAATGGCATCATAATCTGATGTTGATCTAGTAATGGTGGTAACATTTCCGTTTCCTTTAATCTTTTTACCGTTACCCCATTGTGCATTACAAGAGGAGAAAGTAACTAGAGTTAATGCTAAAAGTAATGTTTGTTTTAATGTTTTACTTACCGCATTTGTAATTGGTAAGTGTTTGTGTGCTGAAAAATTCATAGTGATTGATTTATATTATTAATTGATTATTTTTTATCAAAAGTGACGCTTCCGTATTCTGAGTTTATTTTAACTAAATTTCCTGTACCATTTTTTAAATGGTAACCAGAGTAGTACTTGTCTGTGTTTTTTATACTTTTTGTTTGTACTTCAAAATGGTCATCTCCGTTAAGTCCACCATATTCTAAGTTAATATCAAAGTTAAAGGCGTATTCTGCATCAATACCTATTTTAATACCCACGTAATCAGATTGGATGCTTATGTTTTTAGCATTTTTGGCCATTTTTCCTATTTTAATAGAACCATAATCTGCATTTATATTAACATTTTTATACACATCACCTAAGACAACTGTAAGGTAGTTTCCGTTACCAGAAATGCTATTAAGTTTATTAACACGTAAGCTTCCGTAGTCACAGTTATAATCTATGTTTTCTACAATTTCTATAAGTGATTTTGTGTAATCGGCAACTATAGTCAAATCTTTACTTTTTGCTACGGTAAACCCACTATAGTCGGCATTTATTTTTCCACTTTTTATATACTCAAAATAACTATTGTTTGTATAATCAAATTGGATGGTGTTGTTATCTGCTAATAACTCTTTAGTTGTAATCTTACCATAGTCGCACTTTATGTCAGCATGTCCTTCAAGCGTATCTAATGTAATATTACCATAGTCGTTATTTAAGCTTACGTTATTTGTAATAGGCATTTTAATAACATAATTTATTTTCATGTTCACGTCATTATTACTAGACCAACTCCACCAAGAGTTTTTCTTCTTTTTACCAATAACAGTTTCGGCAGAGACATGGTTAGAGGATGCGTTAAACTCGACATCAATTTCATTTAATCTTTTATCTACTTCCTCTGGATCATTACCATTGGTAGTAATTGTTACTTCAATCTCTATTGTGTTTCCTGTCCAGGTAACAATATCTACGTTTCCATACTTGTTGGCTACTTTTAGCGTTGCATCTTTACTTACAGTATAGGTTTTGTTAATGGTCTTTTTCTTAGTGTGTTTGCCATCCCAATTGCCATTATTTGAAAACGCGAAAAGCGGCAGCAATAGGCATAAGGTTAGTTTATAAAGTAGTTTCATAATTGTTTTGTTTTAATGTTTTTATCGCTTCGATTTGTAAAAGCGTGCTTTGTAGCAAGTCTATTCTGTTCTGAAAGTTGGTAATCATTGCGTAAATAACACGTTGATCTTCTCCGCTTTCTGTTAAATTTAATTTTAGTGTTTTGTATTCTTTTTCTAGCTGTCCTAATCTTAGTAAAGCATCGTTTACTAGTTTTTCTGTTTCAGGACTTTTCTCTGTATTTAATTTGTTTAATTCAAAGGTGATTGTATTTGCAAAAAAAGTTTGTGTTTCTGCCATTTCTGGAGACACACTAGCTAAATCTTTATCACTAGTATCAGGTTTTAAATTAAACGTAATGGTTAATATTAAAACTATAGAGGCTGCTACCGCTAATAATGGTTTCCAATAACTAGCTTTAGTATTGGCTACTTTTACTTCAATTTGTTGGTTATTTAATTTGTCTAAAAACCGTTGTTGGTGTCCAAAATTTGGAACTTCAACATCAAATTGATTGTCTAGGTTTTTAAATAAGTCTTCTATTTTATCGCTCATAACAATTAGTTTAATTGTTCTAATTTTTTTCTTAAACTGTCTTTAGCTCTAGACACGGTGGTTCTGCAATTGGCATAACTAATATCCATGATTTGGCTAATTTCTTCATAATCATAACCTTCAATTAAATTAAGGGTTAACGCAATTCTGTAATTAGATTTTAAGACATTTAAAGTTTCTAATACTTGTTTTGCTTTAGTAGACGTAATTTGGGTTGTTGTATCTAATCCTTGTTGGTCTTCAATTTTATATAATACATCGTCCAGTGCTACGTCTTCATTTTTTTTATTCTTATTAAACGCATGGATGCTATTATTAACAACAATACGTTTAAGCCAAGCACTAAATGTGCTTATTTCTTTTAGTGTCTTAAGCTTAGTAAATGCGGTCAAAAAGGACTCTTGCATAATGTCTTCAGCTTCAAAACTATTGTTCACAATTCTAAACGAGGTATTGTACATTGCTTTGTAATATCTGTTGTAAATCTCCAATTGTGCTAATTGGTTACCAGATAAGCAAAGCATTATAAGCTCTTCGATATTGTGTTTGGTTAGTGTCAAAAAATGGTTTGTTTTATATAAAGAGGAAAGTTAAAACACTTTGTTACACTTTTAGAAAAAATATTTTAAATTTTATTGAATCCAATTCTATTAACTTCCACACGGAATCTATTCGGTTTGAAAGTAAAAACTTAAAAAGTGGCACATTAATTGAATTTTTAATAATGAAATTAAGCCATACTGTTTTGTTAACAACAAGTAAATCAATAAGATGGCTTTTTAATAAGAATAATTTTTAAAAACAAATAGTCCAAATGAAACTACTAATGTGACATTTTGGCTTATATATATCTATGAAAAAATCTAACTTTATATCACTTGACAGTTTGTCATTGCAGGATTTTGACGAAAATTCAGAGTTAATACCTTTAATGACACCAGAAGATGAAGAAAAAATAGCTAAAGAAGAATTACCAGAATCTTTGCCAATTTTATCGTTACGTAATACGGTATTGTTTCCAGGTGTTGTAATTCCTATAACTGCAGGACGTGATAAGTCTATTAAATTAATTAACGACGCTAATAAAGGCGAAAAAGTTATTGGAGTAGTCTCTCAAATTGATGAAGAGGTTGAAGATCCAAAAGCTGAAGAGTTACACCAAGTAGGGACAGTAGCTAGAATTTTAAAAGTTTTAAAAATGCCTGATGGTAACACTACAGTTATTATTCAAGGTAAAAAACGTTTTGAAATTGATACAGTAATCACTGAGGAGCCATACATTAAAGCAACAGTAAAAGAAGTACCTCAAGCAACTCCGGCTAAGAAAAACAAAGAGTTTGCTGCTATAATAGATTCTATTAAAGAGTTGGCTGTACAAATTATTAAGGACAGTCCAAATATCCCAACAGAAGCTACTTTTGCTATTAAAAATATTAAAAGTGATGCGTTTTTAATCAATTTTGTGTCCTCAAACATGAATTTGTCTGTAGACGAAAAACAAGCGCTTTTAGAAATTAACGATTTAAAAGAAAGAGCTTTAGAAACGTTACGTTTTATGAATGTCGAGTTCCAGAAATTAGAACTTAAAAACGATATCCAATCTAAAGTACAAAGCGATTTAAATCAACAACAACGTGAGTATTTCTTAAATCAGCAATTAAAAACCATTCAGGAAGAACTTGGTGGTGGTAATGCTGAAGAAATTGAAGCGATGAAAAAACGTGCTAAAACTAAAAAATGGGACAAAAAAGTTAAAGAGCATTTTGAAAAAGAATTAGCAAAAATACAACGTATGAATCCTCAGGTTGCTGAGTATTCCATACAGCGTAATTATTTAGATTTATTTCTAGATTTACCATGGGGTAAATTTAGTAAAGATAAGTTTGATTTAAAACGTGCCGAAAAAATACTAGATCGTGACCATTATGGTTTAGATGACGTTAAAAAACGAATTATAGAACATTTAGCTGTTTTAAAACTACGTAATGACATGAAGTCTCCAATAATCTGTTTATACGGACCTCCAGGAGTTGGTAAAACATCTTTAGGTAAATCTGTAGCAGAAGCTCTAGGACGTGAGTATGTGCGTATGAGTTTGGGTGGTTTACGTGACGAAGCAGAAATACGCGGACACCGTAAAACATACATTGGTGCAATGCCAGGACGTATTTTACAGAGTCTTAAAAAAGCAGGAACATCTAATCCTGTATTTGTATTAGACGAAATTGATAAATTATCTAACTCTAATCAAGGAGATCCATCTTCTGCATTGTTAGAAGTGTTGGATCCAGAGCAAAACTCTGAGTTTCATGATAACTTCCTAGAAATGGGGTATGATTTATCTAAGGTTATGTTTATTGCAACTACTAATAGTTTAAATACTATACAGCCTGCATTAAGAGATCGTATGGAGATTATTAATGTAACAGGGTATACTATTGAAGAAAAAGTTGAAATAGCGAAACGTCACTTATTACCAAAGCAACTTAAAGAGCATGGTTTAACGGACAAGCATATTAAGATTGCAAAACCACAATTAGAGAAAATAGTTGAAGGTTATACGCGTGAGTCTGGTGTGCGTGGTTTAGAAAAGCAAATTGCTAAGATGGTGCGTTATGCAGCAAAAAACATAGCAATGGAGCAAGATTATAACATCAAAATATCTAATGATGATATTATTGAAATTTTAGGTGGTCCAAAATTAGAACGTGATAAATACGAAAACAATAATGTAGCAGGGGTTGTTACAGGATTAGCTTGGACTAGAGTAGGTGGTGATATTTTATTTATCGAATCTATTTTATCTAAGGGAAAAGGATCGCTTAATATTACAGGAAACTTAGGTAAGGTGATGAAGGAGTCTTCTACCATTGCAATGGAATATATTAAAGCACATGCTGAAGAATTGGGTATAGATCCTGATGTTTTTGAGAAATATAATGTACATATCCACGTGCCAGAAGGTGCAACTCCAAAAGACGGACCAAGTGCAGGTGTAACAATGTTAACATCATTAGTGTCATTATTTACACAAAGAAAAGTCAAAAAGAGCTTAGCAATGACCGGCGAAATTACACTTCGTGGGAAAGTTTTACCCGTTGGTGGAATAAAAGAAAAAATATTGGCTGCTAAACGTGCAAAAATTAAAGAAATATTACTTTGCGAAGACAACAGAAGAGATATAGAAGAAATTAAGCCAGAATATTTAAATGGGCTAACGTTTCATTATGTGTCAGACATGTTGGAGGTTGTTGATATTGCTATTACCGACCAAAAAGTTAAAAACGCAAAAAAACTTTAAAGCACACTTTAGTAACATGAAAAGATTAATTGTATTAGCCGTATTATTTAGTTCGTTAACTGCATTTGCACAAGACGATAATTATATTGAAGTTGTTTTAGACGGAAAGCCTGCTTTGTTAAATACAAAAACGGGCCAGTTTAAAGCAATGAATAAAAAGGATTTGGCAAAAATGTCATCCAACAAAAATAATACAGCAAGTAAAACAGTTAGTAGTGGTAACACAACTGGCGGTAATACTCATACAGTTAATAGGGGAGAAACATTATATTCTATATCTAAACAATATGGTGTAAGTATGTCTCAATTAAAGTCTATAAATAATCTAGAAAGTAATGCCTTAAGCATTGGACAGGTACTTAATATCTCTTATGCATCTGCAACTCAAGAGCCTTCAGAAAGTGCTTGGATTGTTAAAAAAGGAGATACTTTATATGGTATTTCAAGACAATCTGGTGTTTCTGTTACAGATATTAAAGCTTTAAATAATTTAGAAAGTAACACGTTGTCAATTGGACAGCAGTTAAGATTAAAATAAGACGCTAAAACCGTCTGTAATTATATTTTTTAAAACACCATTATCCTTTTTAACTAAAGTATAATGGTGTTTTTTTTATGTTAAATTCCTTAATTATAGCGGATAATAAGCAATAGCTTATATTTGCAGAAAATAATCCATTTATAAAAATGAAAAACATACTATTTATTTTAGTGTTTTTATTTGCTAACCTAGGTATAGCGCAAGAAGTAGAAGAAGAGTTTTTACCAATAGTAATAGAAGAAAAAGAGGCGTTTATGTCTACTTTAACAGGAGAATATGTGTTTAGAGAACATGCAAAAACGGATCCTGAACAATTACAAACAACACCAAGTGGTGTAGTTTATAATAACATATCTACGCACGTTGTTAAAAAAGGAGAAACGTTATCTGTAATTGCAGAAAAATATAAGTTAGGTCTTACGCAGTTAAAAAAAGATAATAATCTAAAATCTAACGCGCTTAGTTTAGGACAAAAGTTAAAAATTATCAATAAAGTTTTAGTAAAATCAAGTAGCCCGGTAATTAGTTATTCTGGAGACGATCGTATTATTGCTAAATTAAGACCAGGACAATCACCATCTACATTAGCACCGCCACCATCACAGACATCACAAACAATGGAAAGTGATACTAAGATAACAAAAACAGTAAATCCAAAAGACAAAAAAACAAAAGTTAAAGGAAGTATCTATTCTAAACCAATGATTATTCCTACGGTTTCAGAACCATCAAATACAACAGTTCCAGTAACAACAATCGAAGAAGAAGTTGTCGCAGCTCCAAAGGTTGAGGTTCAAGAAACTGTAATTACAAATCAAATAACAGTTTTGGAAGCTTCGGAAGAAGTTAGAAGGGCAGAGAGACAATTGGAAGATGCTAAGCAACGATTAAAATCAGCTAAAAAAGCGCAACAATCTAAAGTAACAGCGCCTGTAAAGATACCTGCAGTAGTAGAGCAAAAGGAAATAGTTGAAACCGTTGTTAATGAAACAGTTATTGAAGATACAGTTATTGAAGATACAGCTATTGAAGATGCAGTAGTAGCTAAGGACGTGGTAAAACAGATTGTAAAACCTGAAGAAATGGTAGTAGTTGAAAAAGCTGTAGTTGAAGAAGCTATAGAAGAAACTGTGGAAGACGTTTTAGAAGAAGAAACAGAAGGAGCAACTGAAGATACAGTTAATGATACTGATGAAGACAAAGAAGAGTCTGAAGAAGAAGCTAAAGAAGAAGTAGAGGGTGTCGATTACCATATAATTGTAAAAGGGGATAACCTTTACAACTTGGCTTTAAAACACAAAACAACAGTTAAAAAGCTAACATTACTAAACAACGTTAAGTTTAATAATTTAAAAATAGGACAAAAGCTTAAACTTAAGTAAAAAATAAATTTACTATATCTGCGTTTTAGGGTAGATTTATTTACTTTGCGAAACTATGTTTAAAAATAAAATAGTCCTTTTATTGCTATTGTTTGGTTGCACGTTTAGTTACGCGCAATTGGGAGGGCAATCGACTTATCAATTTTTAAACTTAGTATCATCCCCGCGTCAAGCCGCTTTGGGAGGTAAAGTTTTAACCAATATAGATTACGATGTCACGCAGGGATTATATAATCCATCGGCTATTAATCCAGAAATGGATAACCAATTCGCATTAAATTTTAGTAACTATTTGGGTGGTATTACTTATGGTACTGCTGCTTATGCTTATACTTGGGACAGACGTACTCAGACTTTACATGCTGGGATGACCTATATTAATTATGGCGATTTTGATGGCTATGATGAAGACGGAATTTCAACAGGAACATTTACTGGTACAGAAGCAGCCTTATCTTTAGGGTATGCATTGCAACTAGGTTATTCTGATTTTTATTTTGGTGCCAATCTTAAATTTATTACGTCTACTTTAGAGCAGTACAGCTCGTTTGGAGTAGCAACAGATTTGGGTTTAATGTATGTCGATGACGATTTAGAGTTTCAAGCTGCATTAGTAGTCAGAAACCTAGGAACACAGATTACAACCTACGCAGGACAACAAGAAAGTTTGCCATTAGACATCACTTTAGGTTTGTCTCAAACGCTAGAGCATGTACCATTGCGTTGGCATGTCACTTTTGAAAACTTGCAACAGTGGCCTATTGGAACCTCTAATCCGGCACGTGCAACCACAGATTTAGAAGGTAATCAAACACAAGAAAAGGTTGGCTTTTTAGGCAATGTAATACGACATACTATTTTAGGAGCGGAGCTTTTCCCAGACAAAGGTTTTAATATAAGATTAGGTTATAACTTTAGACGTGCAGAAGAGTTGCGTATTGTTGATCAACGTAATTTTTCAGGTTTGTCTGCTGGATTTGCTATTAAAATCAACAAATTGCGTTTTAGTTATACACATGCCAAATACACTGCAGCAAGTAATGCTAGCTTTTTTGGATTGCATATCGACCTACAGTAAAACTAAATAAATGCCTATTGTTTTGTATTTTTGCAAAATAAAACAAACCCTTACATGAAGTATTCTAAAGCACAAGTGTTAGCAATAGCAAATAAAGCAAGCAAAAACACTTTAATGGAAACCTTAGAGATAGAAGTTGTGGATTATGGCGAGGATTTTTTAGTGTCCAGAATGCCAGTGACACCACGTGTGCATCAACCAGACGGTGTGTTGCATGGTGGCGCAACAGCAGCTTTAGCAGAAAGCGTTGGTAGTTTTGCTTCGCATATTTTTTTAGATTCAGAAAATTTAATGATTAGAGGTTTGGAGATAACTGCCAACCATTTAAAAAGTATTAGCTCAGGCTATGTTTACGCTAAGGCTACTTTTTTACATAAAGGACGTACAACGCAATTACTAGATATTAGAGTAACGGATGATGATGATAACCTTATTTCGTTATGCAAATTGTCAACCATTTCTTTACCTAAAAAGAAGTAAGTTATGACGTCTTCAGATTTTTTTGAACAGCTTGCTCAGCAGTTTACAAATCAGCTTCCTTTTGTAGCGTATAAAAAGCCCAATCAATTAGCAGTAAAAGCAATACTTCAGGATAGCAATCAGCTTCATTTTACGACAAATTTTGAGGCTAGCGGTTTTGTGTTTTCACCTTTTAAAAATGAAGATAATACGGTATTATTTCCTTTAGATAAAAGCGAAGTAATAGATTGTTTGTTTGATAGTAAACCGGATCAGTCTAAAAGCCAATTAAGTAGCACGATAAATGTTTCAGCGAAAGCGAAACATATCCAAATAGTAGAGAAAGCTATTTCCGAAATTGAAGATGGTAGTTTTAAAAAAGTAGTGATATCTCGAGTTGAAACCGAAACTTTTCCTGAAGACAATACGCTTTTACTATTTAAAAAACTGTTAGCGACTTATAAAACAGCAATGGTGTATTGTTGGTATCATCCAAAAGTAGGACTGTGGCTAGGTGCAACGCCTGAGACGTTGTTAAAAGTAGAAGGCAACCGCTTTTTAACCATGTCTCTTGCGGGTACGCAACAATACAAAAACACAGTTGATGTCCAGTGGCAGTCCAAGGAACAAGAAGAACAGCAATTAGTTACGGATTTTATAGTAGGTAGTTTAGAGGCATCAGTCAGTAGTATTAATTTGGGCACTACAGAGACTATCAAAGCAGGGAATTTATTGCATTTGCAAACTAAGATTTCTGGACTATTAAAGCCTGAAAATGGATTGCAGTCTGTTATTGCTAAATTACATCCAACACCTGCAGTTTGCGGTTTACCTAAAGAAAACGCTAAACAATTTATATTAAAAAACGAAGGCTATAATCGTGAATATTATACCGGTTTTTTAGGCGAAATAAATATTAAACAAGCCAAAACAAGAAATACCAATCGCAGAAACGTAGAGAATAACGCTTACGGATCCGTAAAAACAATATCGCATTTGTTTGTTAACTTAAGATGTCTGCAAATTAAGGATAACCAAGCATTAATCTATGTTGGTGGGGGAATTACAAAAGATTCTATACCTGAAAACGAATGGGAAGAAACCGTTGCAAAATCTAAGACTGTTAAAAACCTCTTATAATGGTTTTATTTAGGATTTGGGTTTCGTATTTTTGTATAACACATGAAACACCCAAAAATACCTTTAGCGCAAACGGTAATTCAGCTTTGTAAAGCCAAGAATATCCAACACATTGTACTGTCTCCAGGAAGCAGAAATGCGCCATTAACCATTGGATTTACTCACGATCCTTTTTTTAAATGTTATAGTATTGTGGACGAGCGTTGCGCAGCTTTTTTCGCATTAGGTATCGCACAACAAATAAAGCATCCCGTAGCAGTGGTTTGTACTTCTGGTAGTGCGTTGTTAAATTATTATCCAGCAGTGTCAGAAGCGTATTACAGCCATGTTCCGTTAGTGGTTTTAAGTGCAGATAGACCTAAGTACTTGGTCGGAATAGGAGATGGACAGACTATAAATCAAGAAAACGTTTTTAAAAATCACATACAATATTCGGCTAATTTAAAGCAAGATTTAAATCCTGAAAAAGAAAACGCTTTCGCGGAAGACTTGCCAATAATGAAGAGTATTGAGAATAAAATCGAACGCTTTTTAGGGCTACAACAAGGAATCCAACAATACAACGAAACCGAAATTAATAAAGCCCTTAATATAGCAATAACAACACAAGGCCCTGTACATGTTAATATTCCGTTTGATGAGCCTTTATATCAAATGATGGATGCACTTACGGTAACTCCAGAAATAGTGCCCGTACCAAAACCTAATATAGGTAGTGAAGATTATAACGCTTTCGCTGAAATTTGGAATAACTCCAAAAAGAAGTTAGTATTAGTAGGTGTTTTAGCTCCAAACAGCGTAGAGCAGCACTTTATTGATGTTTTAGCAGAAGATGAAAGTGTATTGATATTAACCGAAAGTACGTCTAACTTACATCACGATAATATTTGTCCAAGTATTGATAAATTAATTGGTGCGCTTTCTGAACAAGAGTTACAAGGCTTACAACCAGAAATACTATTAACCTTTGGAGGCTTAATAGTATCAAAAAAAATAAAGAAATTTTTAAGAACCCATAAGCCAAAACAACATTGGCATGTAGCAGAAAATGGGGCAAATGACACCTTTTTTGTGCTAAATAAGTTGTTTAAGCAATCAATAAACTCGTTTTTCCAATCTTTTATACCATTAACTAAAGCTTTAAAAAGTGATTATAATCCATTTTGGAAAAACCAAATGGATATTAGAAGAGAAAAGCATTTGGAATACATGGGGTTGATACCATTTTCTGACTTTAAAGCATTTGATGTGTTACTAAAAAGTATACCAAATCATACGCAATTACAAGTTGGTAATAGTTCTGCTATTAGATATACACAGCTTTTTGATATTAATCCAACGTTGGACGTTTTTTGTAATCGAGGCACTAGTGGAATTGATGGAAGTACTAGTACCGCAATTGGAGCATCAATAACAAGAGATAATCCAACCGTCTTTATTACTGGAGATTTAAGCTTTTTTTACGATAGTAATGCGTTGTGGAATAACTACATACCTAAAAACTTTAGGATTATAGTTATAAATAACGAAGGAGGAGGGATTTTTAGAATCCTACCAGGACATAAAAACACAGATAACTTTGATTATTTTTTCGAAACCAAACATAATCTGTCTTCAAAGCACTTGTGTCAAATGTATGGTTTAGAATACACCCAAGTAACCGACCCAGACCAATTAGAAAATGCTCTAGAGCATTTTTACGATAAAACCGAGCAACCTAAGTTATTGGAGGTTATGACGCCAGCAAGAGACAATGATAGTATACTATTAGATTATTTTCAATTTGTTAAATAGTTTAATCGGAGAAATTGACCGTTAATCGTAATTGTAATTATATTTATTTTGGCTTAAAAAAGAGACCGAGAAAAATTGTATCTTTAGTAAGCTAAAAATTATTAATTTAAATTATAAAAAAATTATGAGTAAACGTGATGACTTAATCGTAAAGTACGCTGCAGATTTAAAGGATAAATGTGGAGTTAATCCAGATATGGATTTTTTAACTAAAGTTACTATTGGTTGTGGACCATCTATATATAATAAAGATGCAGCGACAGTGTCAGGTTCTGACGAATCAGAATTAGCTACTGTAAAAAATAATTTTTTAATTAAAAAGTTAGGTTTAGCAGATAGTGCAGATTTAGATAAAGCTATAGATTCTGTAATTGAAACTTATGGAAGATCAAATAAAAATAAATACAGAGCAGTTGTTTATTATTTATTGGCAAAACACTTCAAAAAAGAAGCGATTTACAACAAATAGAAAAAAAATAGAAAAAAATATATAAAAAAAGCGTTACAGTTCTGTAACGCTTTTTTTATATGCTTACATTTGCAAAATGATACAAATAGGAGAATTCAATACGCTTGAAATTTTAAGAGATACAGAACCTGGATTATTTTTAGGTGATGCAGATAATAATGAAGTTTTATTACCTAACAGATATGTTCCAGAACATTTTGAAATTGGGGATAAAATAGAAGTTTTTGTTTATTTAGATAATGACGAACGTATTATCGCAACAACTACAGAACCGTTTATAATTAACGGGGAGTTTGCTGTATTACGATGTAATGAAGTATCTAATTTTGGTGCCTTTTTAGATTTTGGATTGGTAAAAGAATTGTTTTGCCCATTTAAAGAGCAAGCATTTCCTATGAAAAAGGGTGGTTGGTACTTAGTACGTTGTTATTTAGACGATGTTACAGAGCGTTTAGTTGCATCTAGTAAGACTAATCAGTTTTTAGATAATAAAGAATTAACAGTAGCGCAGTTTGATCAAGTGGATATTATTGTATCTCATCCAAGTGATTTAGGGATGAATGTTATTGTTAATAATATACATACAGGATTAATATACAAGGATAGTATTTTTCAAGACTTAAGTGTTGGAGACAAACTAAAAGGTATTGTTAAAAAAGTAAGACCAGGAAATAAGTTAGATATTGGATTAGGAGAAATAGGCTATAGAAATATAGAGCCTAATGCTGATAAGATTATGCAAGAACTTACGGATAACAATGGGTTTTTAGCTGTAACAGATAAATCTAGTCCTGAAAAAATTAAAGACCTTTTACAAATGAGTAAAAAAACATTTAAAAAGGCAATAGGGACGTTATACAGACAAAAATTAGTGGAGTTAAAACCTGATGGAATTTATCTTAAGAAGCAAGATTAGCACTACTAAGGCGTTTTGCCCAGTCAATAGCCTCGTATAAATTATCAAAGCGTTCAATCTCTACATTAGAAAATAATTTTTCCATTAAAGCATTAAACCAACTGTTTTCACTTTTGGTAACTACAGCATAGGCATTTAGTCTATTGTTACCACGATAAAATTTTAACCAATCAGATGGTTTTACAGAGTATTTATTTATACGGTTGGACACGTAACTTACGTTTATTGTTGGACCGTAAAATGCTTTTGCTGCCTCAATAACTTTTTTAGCTTCTTCCCAAGTGTAGGTAATACCTTCGTCAAGTTCTGAAATTATAACATCGTCTAAAAAATAGAAGTTACCATAATCAGAGATGTATACATCTTTAATTTGGTCAGCAAGTGTGGAATCTACAATTTTCATAAGTTTAATAGCTTATAGCAAATTTAGCGCATGAAATTTTTTTAATGTAGTTATGTGGTTGTTAACTAAATAGTTTTCGATATAAATTATGTTTTTTAGGTTTAACTCCAAAAAAAAAGTTACTTAAAAAGAGTTTAGGGCTCTTAAAAAGTAACTTATAAGTTTCTATATAATAGTAACTTGGGGGGACTAATTTACGCTATCAATTAATACTTACTTTATTTTGTGCAACTGTATTGGAATAAGTAAAAGCTTCATTAAGGGTATTAAATGTTAATGTTTTCATTTTACTAAATCGTTTTTCAATTGAAATATTCATTTCACTAAAGCTTGAATATCCGATAATACCATACATACATATATTATCAAATAAACTACTATATTTTGGATAGTCTAAAACTTCAATAGAGTACTTATTTATTCTATTAGAAATTAAACTAAACGGTTTTTTTCTTTTTTCATAAAAATCATATAAGATTTCTAAGCAATCTTGTAAAGAGTCTATATCTACGTGCATGCCTTCATGAACTTGAATTACAGCTACATTTTCAAAAAGAAATAAATCACCTAGGGAGAGATTGTGTTCTTTTGAAATTGAATTATATAGGTTAGACTTGGTTACATTCATTAATAGAGGGATTTTAATATGCTACAAATATAAAAGTTGTTTTTAATTGTATTATGCTAATTGCTAAAGTTGTGATAACAAATAGATTAAAGACTGATTTCAACGTTTAAAACCAAAAACTGAGTTGATTTTTCCTACATTTAACACCTGTAAATCAAGTATTTACAAGTATTGACGCTCTCTCATCTTGTTTTTTTAGCCAAAAAGTATTCGGTAGTTAACCTTGAATATCGCTTCTTAAAAAAGATTTATTCCGTATTTTTATGACTTGAAAAATTAAAGAAATTTTATGGATAATATAAATTGGAAGAAAGCCAAAGATTACGAAGACATTACCTACAGTAAATGTAATGGTGTTGCACGTATTGCTTTTAATAGACCAAATGTTAGAAACGCCTTTAGACCAAAAACTACAAAGGAATTGTATGATGCTTTTTATGACGCAGGAGAAGATACCTCAATAGGTGTTGTGTTATTATCCGCAGAAGGACCATCTACTAAGGATGGCGTGTATAGTTTTTGCTCTGGTGGAGATCAAAAGGCAAGAGGCCATCAAGGTTACGTAGGGGAAGATGGTTACCATAGATTAAATATACTTGAGGTACAACGTTTAATTAGATTTATGCCTAAAGCAGTTATAGCAGTGGTTCCTGGTTGGGCAGTTGGTGGAGGACATAGTTTACATGTTGTTTGCGATTTAACTTTAGCAAGTAAAGAACATGCTATTTTTAAACAAACGGATGCCGATGTTACCAGTTTTGATGGTGGTTATGGATCTGCTTATTTAGCAAAAATGGTAGGTCAAAAAAGAGCTAGAGAAATATTTTTCTTAGGAAGAAATTACTCTGCGCAAGAAGCTTATGACATGGGAATGGTAAATGCTGTGATACCTCATGACGAGTTAGAAGCTACTGCATACCAATGGGCACAAGAAATTTTAGAGAAATCGCCAACGTCTATTAAGATGTTAAAATTTGCCATGAATTTAACAGACGATGGTATGGTTGGGCAGCAAGTATTTGCTGGAGAAGCGACACGATTAGCTTATATGACAGACGAAGCTAAAGAGGGGAGGGATGCGTTTTTAGAAAAGCGTAAGCCTAATTTTCCAAAACAATGGATTCCATAATATATGAAGAACCTTACCAAATGGTTGTCGGCAATGCGCTTACGCACATTGCCACTATCTATTTCTGGAATTATTGTTGCAGCCTGTTTAGCAAAATATAATGGTGTTTTTGATAGTGTAATACTAGTGTTTGCTATATTAACAACGCTTAGTTATCAAATACTATCAAATTTAGCTAACGATTATGGAGACGGTGTAAAAGGGACGGATAACGACCAACGCATTGGACCTGTTCGTGCTTTACAATCTGGCGCTATTACACATCAGGACATGTATAAAGCTATTAGATTAAACGTAATTATTTGCGTAGTGCTTACTCTAATTTTACTTTATGTGTCTTTTAAAGCTGAATATTTGTGGTTAGCACTATTATTTTTTGTGCTAGCAGGAATCTCTATTTATGCAGCTATAAAATATACCGTAGGAAACAATGCGTATGGCTATAAAGGTAAGGGCGATATTTTTGTCTTTGTTTTTTTTGGTTTAGTAAGTGTTTTAGGATGTTATGTTTTATTTGCTAAACAGATAGATTTTATTGTTGTTTTACCTGCAGTTGCAATAGGATTATTAAGTACAGCGGTACTTAACCTAAATAACATGAGAGATATTGTATCTGACGTAACAGCAAACAAAATAACATTGGCTGTAAAATTAGGTGCAGAAAAGGCTAAAAAATATCATTATTTTTTAATTATAACAGCTATTGTATTATCAGTTTTATTTGGTGTTATTTACTATAAATCACCTTTAAATCTGATTTACTTTGTAGCGTATATTCCTTTAGGATTACATTTGAAAAAGGTCAGATCGGTTACTAACCCTAAAGATTTTGATCCAGAATTAAAAAAGTTAGCATTAACCACAGTATTGTTAAGTTTACTATTAGGTATCGGACATTTACTGTAATAAATACATTACCATGAAAATTACTTTTTACGGTCACGCCTGCTTAGGTCTTCAAATAGAGGATACACATATTTTAGTAGATCCATTTATTTCAGGAAACCCTAAAGCTGCTCATATTGATATTAATACTATTAAAGCAGATTACATATTGTTGACACATGCACATCAAGATCATATTTTGGATGTGGAAGCAATCGCAAAACGTACGGATGCAGTCATTGTTTCTAATTTTGAAATTGTAACACACTTTCAGAATTTAGGTTTTGAAGGTCATCCAATGAATCATGGTGGGACCTGGGATTTTGACTTTGGAAGTTTAAAATATGTCAATGCAATACACACCTCTTCTTTTCCTGATGGTAGTTATGGTGGACAACCTGGAGGTTTTGTTCTTGAAGGCGAACATAAAAATATTTATATAGCAGGAGATACAGCACTAACATTTGATATGAAGTTGATCCCAATGCAAACCAAATTGGATTTAGCTATTTTACCTATTGGAGACAATTTTACAATGGGTATTAATGATGCTATTATTGCTAGTGATTTTGTAGAGTGCGATAAAATTTTAGGATATCATTTTGATACGTTTGGTTATATAGAAATTGATCATGAAGCAGCTAAGCGTAAGTTTTTTGAAAAAGACAAAGACTTAATGCTTTTAGAAATAGGAGAAAGTTTAGAGTTGTAATTATTATCTAACTTGGCTCTTCATTACAAAACGATGCAATAGCTTTGGAAAAAAGCGTTTTAAATACACGCCTAAAATTTCCTTTTTTCCAATATAAGCTTCAAATTTTTCTTTTTGAATAGCTTGTATCATGCGGTCACAAAACTCAGGAATAGGTAATCCGTTTTCTGTGGCGTCATCTTGGCTGTTTTGTAAACTACCATCGCCAATCAATGCATTTTTTGCAATATTAGTATTTACAAATCCGGGACAGATTAGTGTTACGTTTACATTGTCTTTTTGGTGTTCCATACGTAGCGCATCAAAAAAACCGTGTAAAGCATGTTTTGCACCGCAATATCCAGAACGGTAAGGCGAACTGAATTTACCCATCAAACTAGTTACTACAGCGTAATGTCCAGTTTGATTTTTAATAAAATGAGGTAGTAACGCTTTGCTTAAAGCAACAGTCCCTAAATAATCCACTTCCATTAGTTTTTTATCTACACTTATATCCGTATCAATAATCAAGGCGCGTTGGCTAATACCCCCGTTATTAATTAACAAGTCTATTTTTCCATACTGTTTTATAGCTTGGGCTACAACTGGTTTCATATGGTTGTAATCCAATAAATCAAACGGTAGGACTGCAATATTATCTGGATTAGGACACAATTGCTTAAGTTGATTTAAAGTGCTACTGTTTCTTGAAGAAATTATTAATTGACACTCTAATTTAGCTAAGGCTAGAACTAACCCTTTTCCTATTCCGCTAGAGGCGCCAGTAATCCAAACTACTTTATTTTTAAACGTCATGTAATCCTATATTTTTAGGTGAAATTACAAAATTATTTAAGTATTTTTGATTTTCTTATGAAAGCAAGCTACAAGAAACACATTTTAGAATTTAAAAGACCAAGTGGTACCTCTCGAGGTGTTTTAAAAACTAAGGAAACTTGGTTTATTATTATAGAACATGACGGTAAACGTGGTATTGGAGAATGTGGTATTTTAAGAGGTTTAAGTGCAGATGATAGACCTGATTACGAAACGCAATTGCACAACACATGTCAAGAAATAGAAAAAGGGTTAGCGTATTTGTATGCCAAGAATAGAGAATTCCCGAGTATTCAAATAGGACTTGAAATGGCTTTTAAAAGTTTAGAGAGTCAAGCCCCTTTTGTTTTATTTCCTTCAGAATTTACAAGTGGCAGTGCTTCGATTGATATTAATGGTTTGATTTGGATGGGCGATCAGGATTTTATGAAACAACAAATTGAAGACAAAATAGCGTCGGGATTTAGTTGTATAAAATTAAAAATTGGAGCCATAGATTTTCAAACGGAGTTGGATATTTTAAAGGGTATCAGGCATAATTTCAGCGAAAGCGATATAGAACTACGTGTGGATGCCAATGGTGCGTTTAAACCATCTGAAGCTTTAGAAAAACTAAAACAGTTATCAGACTTTAATTTACACTCTATTGAACAACCAATACAAGCAGGTCAGTTTTCAGAAATGGCAAAACTCTGCGAGCAAACCCCTTTAGATATTGCTTTAGATGAAGAATTAATTGGTGTGTTTGATGATGCTAAAAAGGAAGCCTTATTACACGCTATTAATCCGCAATACATTATTTTAAAACCTAGTTTTATTGGAGGTTTTAAAGGTAGTGATACATGGATTGCTTTAGCCCAAAAACAAAAGATAGGTTGGTGGATTACTAGCGCGCTAGAAAGTAATGTTGGACTAAATGCAATAGCGCAATACACGTATACAAAACAAAGTAATTTGCCACAAGGTCTTGGTACTGGCGGTTTATTTACTAATAATATTACATCGCCTTTAGAAGTAGAGCAAGGACGATTACATTACAATAACAATACTAATTGGGATTTTAAATTATAGACTATGGATTTTATAAAACAAGCTTTTAATTTTAAACACGAATTTTGGCGTTACCTAGTAGGGTCTTTAATTATTGCTGTTTTTGCATCATTAGGGCAAATTCCGTTTACAGTTGCAGCTATGCTTAAATATGTGGCAAATGGTGGATCCGCTTATAATATGGACGAAAAACAATTGATGACAATTTTAGAGCCTAATCTAAATTTGTTTTTATTATTACTATCCTTTGCTATTGGTTTTATAGGGTTAATTATTGCTGTTAAATATTTGCATAAACAAACGTTGTTATCTGTAACGACTGCTAGAAATAAAATAGATTGGAAACGTGTTATGTTTTCTTTTTTGTTTTGGGGTGTAATATCTTCAGGAATGATATTGATTGACTATTTAACGACGCCTGAGAGTTATGTTTGGAATTTTGAGTTAGAACGTTTTTTAATTTTAGCTGTTATTGCAGTATTGTTAATACCAATTCAAACAAGTTTAGAAGAGTACATTTTTAGAGGGTATTTAATGCAAGGTTTCGGGACGGTTACAACTAGTAATCAATTTCCTTTTGGATTTATTTTTACGCTGTTGTCTATTCCGATATGTTCTAATATAATCATGATTTATGATCTTGATGTATGGGAAGGTATTGGTGCAATTGGCGCTGTAATTGGAGTTGGTGCTTTAGTCTTTGATATTTTAAAAAAGAAAAATGCTTTTGAGTCTGAATTTAATAAAAACTTAGTGACTTCTTTAAGAAAAAAATGGGTTCCATTACTTATAACCTCTGTTATTTTTGGAGGTATGCACGTGTTTAATCCTGAAGTTGGTAAGCTAGGTTATGGTGTAATGGTATATTATATTGGTACAGGTGTATTTTTAGGAGTACTAACGTTAATGGACGACGGGATGGAGTTAGCCTTAGGGTTTCATGCTGCAAATAATTTATTTGGTGCGTTATTGGTTACTGCAGACTGGACTGTATTGCAAACACATTCAGTTTTAAAAGACGTGTCAGAACCAGGAGCAGGTTTTGGAGATGTAATTATACCAGTATTTGTAGTGTTTCCTATATTGCTATTTATTTTTGCGAAAGTCTATAAATGGACTAATTGGAAAGAGAAATTATTTGGAAACATTGAAGCACCATTAAAGGAAAATAGTAACCTTTTAGATTAAGTAATGACACCAACATTTAATAAAGTACATAACCGATTTAAGTTAAACGGGAATAGTTTTTCTTTTCAAGACTTGAAAGAAGTAGCGTATAGTTTTATTAAAGAAGGTGATTTGTTTGAAAAAGAAATCGGTGATTTTTTATCAGATTGGTTAGATGATAATGACTTTATTTTAGTAAAAACATCAGGGTCTACGGGACAACCCAAAACAATTACATTAAGTAAACAAGCCATGGTGCATTCGGCTATTGCTACTGGAGATTTTTTTAAGTTGCAACCTATTAATACTGCGTTACTGTGTCTTCCGGCAACGTATATAGCGGGTAAGATGATGTTGGTACGTGCTATGATTTTAGGTTTAGAAATAGACTGTGTACAACCAACAACTAATCCGGAATTTAATAGTAAAAAGCATTATGATTTTTGTGCTATGATTCCTGCGCAAGCAGAAAAGACAATTCAAAAATTAAGCAATATAAAAACGTTAATTGTAGGAGGTGCTCAAGTGTCTTCCAAATTAAAACAACAGTTTAAAGGTTTAAAAACTAATATTTTTGAAACTTATGGGATGACGGAAACCATTACTCATATTGCGGTAAAACAGATTAATGGTAAAACGACAAACTACTTTAAAACGTTACCAAATATAACCATTAGTCAAAACGATAAGGAGTGCTTGGTTATTGATGCGCCACAATTAAATACAACGCAAATTATAACTAATGATGTTGTAAAACTACATTCTAAAACAACGTTTGAGTGGTTAGGACGTATTGACAATGTTATAAACTCCGGAGGTGTAAAACTATTTCCGGAACAGATAGAGGCGAAGCTTCAATCTAAAATTGGACCTCGTTTTTTTATAACTTCAGAAAAAGACGAGACGTTTGGAGAGGTCATTGTAATGGTAATTGAAGCGGAAGACAATACGTTAAGTCCTGCTGTTTTTTTAGACCTAACAGCAATACAAACGCCTAAAACTGTATATTCTATTCCCGCTTTCGCGGAAACAACCTCAGGTAAAATAAATAGGTTAAAAACTATGGCACTTGTTAAATCGTAGGTTTGCCTAATTGAAAAGTAGCGTTCCCTCAATATTGGTTTTGTAATCTTTAGTTTGGTTATAAGTTTGTTTTAATTTTAAAACAACCATCATGAAACTAATCAAACTCTTTTTCTTTTTTATCTCAATTCAACTATTTGCGCAAGAAGTGCCACGAATTAAACTTCAAGATTCTACTTTTTTAGCGTTAAAGCAATTGGATGTTAAAACAGAAGTTGTAGGTAATATTGCTACAACTACTTATAACATGACCTTTTATAATGGTACAGATCGTGTTTTAGAGGGGCAGTTGGCTTTTCCTTTGGGGCAGGGTCAATCTGTGACTAATTTTGCAATGGATGTAAATGGTAAACTTAGAGATGCTGTAATTGTTACTAAAGAGTTGGGTCGTGTTGCTTATGAGTCTACTATCAGACAAACCATTGATCCTGGATTGTTAGAAATTACCAAAGGAAATAATTATAAAGCAAGAGTATATCCAATACCGGCAAAAGGTTATAAATTATTAAGTATCACATTTGAGCAAGAAATGAATGTAAGTAATGGTAAACACTTATATCAGATTCCGTTACATTTTTTAGATCCTTTAGACTTTAATCTAGATGTTGTTGTTTATAATGTAAATCAAGAACCGAGGGTTATTGGTGATAATCTGTATAAACTTAAATTCAAAGAAGTAGATGGCGTATTAAAAGCATCATCTAAGCAGACTAAAATTATTGTAAATACGGCTGTTTTGTTAGAGTTCCCTATAGGTAGAATGGAGAGTGTATCCACTTATAACGCATATTTTAATGTTTATAAATCATTTAAACCGAAAAGTAGGATTAAAGAAAAACCTAGAAATATTACATTGTATTGGGATGCATCTTATTCTATGAAGTTTAGAGATTTAGAAACCGAAATTAAGCTTTTAGAAGACTATTTTAAATATTTAAAGACGGTTAACGTCAATTTAGTTGTGTTTAGTAATGTAACTCAAACACCAAAACATTTTAGTATTACTAACGGAAATTGGGACTTATTAAAAAAAGAAATTCAGTCCGTAGTGTATGATGGAGGTACATCTTATTTGGATATTAAAAACACGGTAAAAGAGGAGGTTTTATTTTTTAGTGATGGTATGTTTAATTTAGGAGAGTTGCAAAATAAGTTTAACGGTCGTTTGTATACCATAAACACTGTTAAATCTGCCAATCATCAGTTTTTAGAGCACATAGCAAATCAAAATAACGGAAAATATATTAATCTAAATTTCAACAAACCTGATGCTGCTTTACATGCCCTTAAAACGGAATCATTTAAGTTTTTAGGTACTGATAAAAACAAAGCAGTTTCTGAAGTGTATCCGCTACCAAATACAACTGTGAATAGTGATTTTTCAGTGTCAGGAAAATTTGATTCTAATACAGAAGTAAAATTAAATTTTGGTTATAATGGTCAAGTTACAGAGCATTTAAAAGTAAACTTAATTAAATCTAGTTTTAATGGATTAGTAAAGCGCTTATGGGCAAAAAAGAAATTACAAGCATTGAATATAGATAAAGAAAATAATAAAGATGACATTATTAAACTAGCAAAAAAGCATCATTTGATATCTGAATATACGTCGCTAATAATTTTAGATAGAATAGAAGATTATGTCAGGTATAAGATTGAGCCACCATTGGAACTAAAAACAGAATATAAAGCACTTATAGCTAATAATAGTCAAGCTGAAGCTGAAAGACAAGAAGAAATACAAGACAGAAAAGAAGATCTTATTAAAGATTATCAAGATTTAATGGATTGGTATAGCACTAAGTATCCGATCGTAACTAAGATTAAAAAATCAAAATCTTTAAATACAGCAACGGTGACAACAGAAAGTACTACAGTTAACCTGCCAAGTATTACAGAACCTGAAGTTATGCCTGTTAGAAGTGTGTTACCGGAAACAGAATTAGACTCCAGTAGTAGGATAATATCAGGAGTCATAACTGACGAAAACGGACTACCATTGCCAAGTGCTTCAATAATTGTAAAAGGAACGTCTAGAGGTGCAACAACAGATTTTGAGGGGAATTTTAGCATTAATGCCGACGTTGGAGATAGTATTGCTATTAGCTATGTGGGGTATGTAAGTAAAGTGTTTGTTGTTGGTAGTAATACTACTGTTAATAGTACTTTAGAACCGGATAATAATTTAGATGAAGTGGTTGTTACTGCTTACGCTTCTATAACAAGGAAAAGTGTGACAAGTTCAGTTCAAGTTGTTAAATCAGAATCTGTTACAGACGCAGTACAAACATTAAGCGGTAGAGTTGTTGGAGTTAATATAGAAGACGATTCAGGGCAACCAGGAGGTAGTCCTCAAATAATTATAAGAGGACAAAGTACTATTGGTAACAATACACCGTTGTATGTAATTGATGGAGTAATAGTTTCTGATACTGAATTTAAAAAAATAGATACGGATTCTATTGATAGTCTTACGGTGCTTAAAGATGCTTCAACAACCGCCTTATTTGGAAGTAGGGCTAGTAATGAAGTTATAATAATAAGAACTAAAGCTGGTCTAAAAAATAGACCAGAGGAAATAGAAGAATTAGATAATAAAATTAGGGAAGACATTAATTTTAAACCTTGGTCAGCAGAGAATGATTATATCAAATTGTTAACGGCGCAAACTAGCATTGAAGATGCTTATAAAACGTATTTAAAGCTGAGAGGGAAATACCGCAATACACCATCTTTTTTTATGGATGTCGCAGATTTTTTTGATTCTAAACAAGAAACAAAATTAGCAATTAAAGTGTTGTCTAATTTAGTTGAAATAGATTTGGATAATCATGAAGTAATACGTGCTCTGGCTTATAAGTTAGAGTATTTTAAGCAAGATCATCTGGCACTGCATGTTTATAAAGAAATTTTAAAGTTGAGGCCAGAAGAGCCACAATCTACAAGAGATTTAGCTTTAGCTTTTGAAAACGTTGGACAGTACCAAAAGGCTTTTGACTTATTATATACATTAATAGATGGACAATTAGTTGAAAAGGATTTAGATGAACGCTTTTATGGAATAGAACACGTAGCATTTATCGAGGCTGGTCATTTGATACAAAAATATAAAGGTCAGATACAATTAACTGAAGTACAGAAAAAACGAATGCAGCCAATTAAATTAGACCTGCGTGTTGTTGCAGATTGGAATCATAACGATACTGATTTAGATTTATGGGTAGAAACACCTGAAGAAGTATCGATAAGCTATAAAAAGACCATATCAGATTTTGGAGATCATTTGTCAGAAGATATGACTGAAGGTTATGGACCGGAAGAGTTTATGATTAAAAAAGGACTGAAAGGAACATACGAAATTGAATTAGATTATTTTGCTGACGACGTTCAGAAAATTTCGGGACCAACCACTTTAAAAATTACAATATTCAAGAAATACGGAAGTAAAGAAGAAACGAAAGAGGTTAGAGTTTTTAGACTAGATGCTGAGAAAGATCTATTGGAAATCGGAACAATACAATTTTAAGTTTTAATTGTTACTAGTATTTAAAATAAAAAAGGAGCGCTAAAAGCGTTCCTTTTTTATTTTGTTTTAAAACCGTTTCTTAAAAATTAAATCTTCATTTAAATCGTAAACACGCCAAGTACCAACTTGTTTGTCTTTTCTGTATTTACCAGAAATTTTAAGAACTCCGTTGGAATAGTAGGATTTATAACGTCCGTGTTTTAAACCATCTTTTAATTCAACACTAAATTTGGTGTTTCCGTTAGCGTATTTTTTAGAAAATTGATCAGCAGTTAGATCTGTTGGATATATTTCAGGAATATTAAATACAGTAGTCTGATCAATAGTATCTTTATTAATTAATGAAGATGTATTACTATTTGGTTTGTTCGGTATAGTGGCATCTATAAAAGTATAATTAGATTTTACTTGATCAGGTGCCTGATAGTCTATTACTATTTTACTTTCAAAATAACGTTGTTCTGGTGTTAGTTGTATTCCTATTAATGGAAAACATATCACATAGTCTTTATTTACACTTAACTGTTGTTTAGTGGCATTATCTACAAATTGATAAGCGTTGTTGTATAAGCTAGGTGTATTGATGTAAGCGAAGACGCTAGAGCGTTTATCAAAGCGGTCGTCAAAATTATTAAAAGCCTCAAAATTACTTAATGTTTGTTTGTTAGTATACCCATTAATGATACTTTTTAAGGTGTTAGGCTCATTACTAAAAACAACATAATTATCTATAATGGTGTAGTATGGCTTTTCTATATCTGAAAACAAATCACCTAAAAGAATTTTAAAGAAGCCCTTTATGGACATAAAATTAATAGTATAGCCTTTGTAGTCAACCGCTTTGAATTTAACAGGAGATCGTTTTCTAATTTGTTCTAGAATAAAGTCTAGGTTTTCTTTGGCGTCATCAATGTTATTTATTTTTATAACTAAGGCAACATCTTTTTTAGAATCTGAAACGTTGGAATGGAGTTGTAGTAAAGCAATCTCATCATCAACCCAACTTATGAAGTGTTTTTTAATGTTTATTTTTAAAAAGTTTTCAATCTGTTCTGTACCGTCCAAATAGCTTTTAAATTGTTCTGGGTTTTCTTTTTGAATAGTCTCAAAATTGTTGTAAAAGTCTTTAAAACTACTAAAACCGAAGCTAAGATATAAAGCAGTTTCTTTTGGAGCAATACGACTTATTGTACGTTTTCCTTTTCCTGATTTTTGAAGTGCTTTTAAATAGGACGACGCTTGATTGTTTGTATTTGTAATTCCGTTAGCAATAATGGTATTATCGTCCAAGTCAAAACTAAAACCACTATACTCAAGACTTTCATTTAAAACTTGTGTTGTATACCCAGTAGTATTAGAAAAGACCTTAACAAACTGGTCTAGATAGTCATATTGAAAATACAGTCTAAACATATCATTATACCCGACTTGCTTTTTGACTTCAATAAAATTTAAATCTCTACCAATTTTAGGTTCAGAATACTGATCAATAGAAGCTTCTACTAAAGTATGCGTATAGGACGCAATCATTTGGTTTTCTATAAAACTAATATAAAGTGTTTCTCTGTTTTTAACATCGTAAACCTCTGTTATTTGATGGTCATGATATTTACGTTTACTAACCTTATAATTACTGTTTATTAATGAGTTTAAATTGTTTTTAAGTAAATTAAGTTTAGATATTTTCTGTAAATCTACAACATAGAAAAACCCATATTTTTTAGGCGCATAAACATGTGCAGAGATTAAAATCTCACGATTACCAATGCGATTAAATGTGCCTTGCTTTTGCTTAAAAATAGTATCTAACTTATTTAAGTTTTGAGCAAGGCTATTAAAATAGGTGTTGGTGTTTAAATGTTTCCAGATATCACTTTTACTAATGGCATCCCAATTGTCTATTGGTTTTTGGCTTTCAATAACATAAACCGCATCTTTAGGTACTAGATAGATGGATTGTATGTTGTTGTTATTGTCAAAATAAAACACATAAATTTGGTATAAACCATAACTAATAAATAGTGCAACTAGTAATGATAATATACCTTTTTTATTAAAACTCATAAAGGTTATTTTCTATAAAGCGTGCTCTTTTTTAAGCGCAAATACCATAGCATTAGCTATTTCTGGATTAAAATGACTGGCTTTAAAGTAATATCTTCCTGCTTTGTCAATTACAATTGTAAAATCACAGACTTCGTAGTTTTTGTTAAATAAAGAATACAGTAGTTTCTTTTCGTCTTTAGTACTATAAGTCGATTTTTTATTGTCATAATGAGCAAATACTAGGTCTGATACTATTTGTTGCTTTAATTTATCTGCATTAATCTTAGCTTGTTTAGAGTTAATATTTGCATAATTATCATACCAACAATCACCTCTTGATTTTAAATAAGAAATAGTTAAATATTCTGTATCATTAATTTCAATATTAAATAATTCTTTTATGTAACTTTTAAAAATAGGCAATGCTTCTTCTGTTAAAACACCTTTTTCAAGATTCTTTAGATGTTCCTTATACTCTTGGAAGTATTCTTTATTAATAGTTTGAGAGTTACTGTTGAAAGTTTTTTTTGAGTCCACTACTTTTGTACCACAACTACTTAATAATAAAAAAAATAAAACAGTAGAAAGAGCTAGAGATAATGCTTTTGTATTCATAAAAAAATAAGATTAAAAGTTAAAAGTTAAAAGTTAAAAGTTAAATTAAACCTGTAAAACCCCCATGTTAAATTGTTTCTCAATAGGTGCGTGGTTTGCAGCTTCAATACCCATGCTAATCCATGTTCTAGTATCTAAAGGATCAATTACAGCATCAGTCCAAATACGTGCAGCTGCATAGTACGGAGAGACTTGCTCATCGTAACGTGCTTTTATTTTATTAAACAGTTCGTCTTCTTTTTCTTTAGTAATAGTTTCACCTTTCTTTTTAAGTGATGCTGTTTCAATCTGTAATAATACTTTAGCAGCGCTATTACCACTCATTACAGCAAGCTCTGCACTTGGCCAAGCAGCAATTAATCTAGGATCATACGCTTTTCCGCACATTGCATAATTACCAGCTCCATAACTATTACCTAAAATAATAGTAAACTTTGGCACCACGCTATTACTAACAGCGTTTACCATTTTGGCACCATCTTTTATAATTCCAGAATGTTCGCTTTTACTACCAACCATAAATCCAGTAACATCTTGTAAAAAGACTAAAGGGATTTTTTTCTGATTACAATTAGCAATAAAACGGGTAGATTTATCGGCACTATCATTATAAATCACACCACCAAATTGCATTTCTCCTTTTGCATTTTTAACTAAGGTACGTTGGTTTGCTATGATACCGACAGCCCAACCATCTATTCTAGCGTAAGCAGTTATTATAGATTTACCATAATCGGCTTTGTATTCATCAAATTCAGAGTCGTCAACAAGTCGCTTAATAATCTCTTTCATATCATACTGATCCGCTCTAGATTTAGGCAAAATACCATAAATGTCTTGTGGGTCTTCTTTTGGTTTTTTCGACTCGTTTCGGCTAAAGCCAGCTTTGTCATAATCACCAATTTTATCAATAATACGTTTAATTTTTTCTAAAGCATCTTTATCATCTTTAGCTTTATAATCTGTTACACCACTAATTTCGCAATGTGTTGTTGCTCCACCTAATGTTTCGTTGTCTATAGATTCTCCAATAGCAGCTTTAACTAAATAGCTACCTGCTAGAAAAATACTTGCAGTTTTATCCACAATAATAGCTTCGTCACTCATAATAGGTAAGTAAGCACCACCAGCAACACAACTTCCCATGATAGCTGAAATTTGTGTAATTCCCATACTACTCATAATTGCATTGTTTCTAAAAATACGACCAAAGTGTTCTTTGTCAGGAAATATTTCGTCCTGCATAGGTAAGTATACACCAGCAGAATCTACTAAATAAATAATAGGTAATTTGTTTTCGATTGCAATCTCTTGAGCACGTAAGTTTTTCTTTCCTGTAATAGGAAACCAAGCGCCTGCTTTAACAGTTGCATCATTGGCAACAACTATACATTGTTTACCCTTTATGTAGCCCATTTTTACAACCACACCTCCAGAAGGGCAACCGCCATGTTCTTGGTACATATTTTCTCCAGCAAAAGCGCCGATCTCTATACTTTTCTTTTTACTATCTAATAGATAATTTACACGTTCTCGGGCAGTCATTTTTCCTTTTGCATGTAATTTTTCTATGCGTTTTTCTCCACCACCTAGTTTAACTTTAACTAATTTAGACTTAAGGTCAGAAAGTAATAGCTTATTGTGATCTTCGTTTTTATTGAAGTTTATGTCCATTGCAATTGTTTTATTTGAGGTAAAAATACAAAAGATAATAGTGTAATGAAACTACTATTTTCTAATTATAACAAGTATTATGCTGTAATCCATAATTTACAGCTTATAATTAGCATTTTTTTTGTTTCATCTGTAATACAAAACAAGGAATTAGTTTCCATGTAATATATATTAATTTATTTTGTATATTTGTAATCTATAAAATTAGATACATGAAAAAATTAATAGCATTTGGAGCAAGTAACAGCTCAACATCAATAAATAAACAATTAGCAACTTACGCAGCGTCTTTAGTACCAAATACAACAGTAACGGTTTTAGATCTTAACGACTTTGAAGTACCTGTTTATGGAGTAGACTTAGAGCAAGCTTCTGGTTTTCCTGAAAAGGCACAATTATTTTTTGATAAGCTTAAAGCAACTGACGGAATTATTATATCCTTAGCAGAGCATAATGGAGCGTATACCGCAGCTTTTAAAAACTTATTAGATTGGATGTCTAGGATAGACGTAAAAGTGTTTCAGGATAAACCAATGTTGTTAATGAGTACGTCTCCGGGTGCAAGAGCAGGACAGTCAGTGTTTGACATGGCAAAAGATAGATTTCCAAGACATAATGCTAACATTGTTGCCACTTATAATTTCCCATCGTTTAATGATAATTTTAAAGATGGAAGTATTATTGATACAGATCTTAATAAAGTATTAGTGCATGAAATTGCTAAATTTTCTGACAGTTTATAACAGCTAATAACACCAATGATCATGGCTAATTTCGCAGAAGAGATAAATTCAAAATTTGATAATAACAGGATAAAGGCAATGCTTAATATTCTGTATACAGCAAATTACATTACAAGTCATCAAAACGATTTTTTTAAACCTTTTGGGGTGTCGCCACAACAGTATAATATTTTAAGAATATTGCGTGGCGCAAAACAACCTATAAAAGTGCAAACCATAAAAGAAAGAATGGTAGAGCGCGCACCAAATCTAACACGTTTGACGGATAAGTTGTGTGATAAAAAACTAATTAAACGGATTCCTTTTCCTGGAGATCGCAGAGTTGTTTTAATTGAAATAACAAAAGATGGATTAGATCTTTTAAACGAAATTATGCCTAATAATCCATTGCATCATTTATTGGATTCGTTATCTAACGAGGAAGCGGGTCAGCTAAGTGATTTATTAGATAAATTGCGTGACAATAACGACGCATAAATTACGGTATACGGTATTGATTACTAAAATAAATATTAAAACAAAATGAAAACAGTTATACACCAAGCTTCAGATCGTGGTTTTGCAAATCATGGTTGGTTACAAGCAAATCATAGTTTTAGTTTTGCTCAGTTTTATGACCCAAATAAAATGCAATTTGGAGCGTTACGTGTATTAAACGACGATGTCATAGCACCTAGTATGGGGTTTAGTACACATCCTCATGATAATATGGAGATTATTACTATCCCTTTAAAAGGTACACTTAAGCACAAAGACTCTATGGGTAATGCATGGCAAACCATAGAAGCAGGAGAAGTACAAGTCATGAGTGCAGGGACAGGCTTGTTACATTCTGAGATGAATGCTAAAACGGATGAGTATTTAAGCTTGTTTCAAATTTGGGTGATACCCAATAAGCAAAATGTAGCGCCACGTTACGATCAACGCTTTTTTAACGCAGAAGATAGGCAAGGTAGGTTACAAACCTTAGTAACATCTATAGATAGTGAAGAGGATGGTTTAAAAATTCATCAAGACGCTAAGTTGTCCAGAATAGATTTAAAAGCCAATCAAAGCTTTAAGTATCATTTAAAAAGTGATAACCACGGAACCTACGTTATGGTTATGTCTGGAGGTGTAACTATAGATGATAATGTATTGCAAACAAGAGATGCTATAGGAGTTACTGAAACAGATAATTTTGAAATAAAAACGAATACAAATACGCAATTACTTTTTATAGAAGTACCAATGTAATAGCTTCAAATTAAGCGATATCAAAAAAGCATCCTAAATAGGGTGCTTTTTTTGTTGAAATAAACGATATTTGTAATTCACATTTTACTAAAAATAGATTATGGCAATGAATAAAAATACTGTGTTAGCTTGGGCTACCACAATAATGATAATAGTAGGATTAGCATTAATCGCATTAGGAGCCTTTAGATACGATGATGTAGCAGGTTGGGGTTTTGCAGCTGTTGGTGTCGGTTTTTTTGCTGTGGCTTGGGTGTTTAACGCACTTAAGGGAAGAGTATAATCAAATTAATAATTAAAACATTACAATAAATGTCTGACGATAAAAAAGTAATTTTCTCAATGTCTGGTTTGACCAAGACATTTCAAAGTGCACAAACACCTGTACTTAAAAACATATATTTAAGTTTCTTTTATGGAGCAAAAATTGGAATCTTAGGTCTTAACGGTTCTGGTAAATCTACTTTACTTAAAATTATTGCTGGAGTTGATAAAAATTATCAAGGAGACGTAGTCTTTTCTCCAGGATATTCTGTTGGTTACTTAGAACAAGAGCCAGAATTGGATAATGACAAAACAGTAATGGAAATTGTACGTGAAGGTGCAGCAGAAACCGTTGCTATTTTAGATGAATACAATAAAATTAACGATCAGTTTGGTTTAGAGGAAGTATACTCTGATGCAGACAAGATGGAAAAACTAATGAATCGTCAAGCCGAGCTTCAAGATCAAATTGATGCTTCTAATGCTTGGGAGTTAGATACCAAATTAGAAATTGCTATGGATGCGTTACGTACTCCGGATGGTGATAAAAAGATAGGTGTATTATCTGGAGGTGAAAGACGTCGTGTTGCTTTATGTCGTTTATTACTTCAAGAGCCAGATGTATTATTACTTGATGAGCCAACCAACCACTTGGATGCAGAATCTGTACATTGGTTAGAGCATCACTTAGCACAATACAAAGGAACAGTAATTGCTGTAACCCACGATAGATACTTTTTAGATAACGTAGCAGGATGGATTTTAGAACTAGATAGAGGAGAAGGTATCCCATGGAAAGGGAACTACTCATCTTGGTTAGATCAAAAATCTAAACGTATGGCTCAGGAAAGCAAAACAGCGTCTAAGCGTCAAAAGACTTTAGAGCGTGAGTTAGAATGGGTTAAGCAAGGAGCTAAAGGACGTCAAACAAAGCAAAAAGCACGTTTGAAAAACTATGACAAGTTAATGAGTCAAGACCAGAAACAACTGGATGAAAAACTTGAGATTTACATTCCTAATGGACCACGTTTAGGAACCAATGTTATTGAAGCAGTTGGTGTAAGTAAAGCTTTTGATGATAAATTATTATACGAAGATCTAAACTTTAGTTTACCTCAAGCAGGTATAGTTGGTATTATTGGTCCTAACGGAGCAGGTAAGACCACTATTTTTAGAATGATTATGGGAGAAGAAACTCCTGATAAAGGTGAGTTTAAAACAGGAGAAACTGCAAAGGTCTCTTATGTTGATCAAGCACACTCAAATATAGATCCTGAAAAAACAATTTGGCAAAACTTTAGTGATGAGCAAGAGTTGGTTATGATGGGTGGAAAAGAAGTAAATTCTAGAGCTTATTTAAGTCGTTTTAATTTCTCAGGAGGAGAGCAAAACAAAAAGGTAAAACTATTGTCTGGTGGAGAGCGTAACCGTTTACACTTAGCAATGACACTTAAGGAAGAAGGTAACGTATTACTTTTAGATGAGCCTACCAATGATTTAGATGTAAATACATTACGTGCATTGGAAGAAGGTTTAGAAAGCTTTGCAGGATGTGCAGTAGTGATTTCTCACGACAGATGGTTTTTAGATAGAGTGTGTACTCATATCTTAGCATTTGAAGGAGATTCTCAAGTGTATTTCTTTGAAGGTGGATTTAGTGAGTATGAAGAAAATAAGAAGAGTCGTTTAGGTGGAGATTTAATGCCAAAACGTATTAAGTATAAAAAATTAGTAAGATAAGTTTATTGATTTTTAAGCATAAAAAAAGCAGACTAATTAGTCTGCTTTTTTTTATGTCTTATTTTTATTGATATAAATGACCGTCCGTAAAATCGTTGTAATCATTACTGTTATTTTGTTTATTCAATAACGCTTCTATTTTTTTGTTTTCTTCATCAAGCGCAATTTGGTTTTTCCTCATTTTTATTTTTTGTGAACCTAATAATGCGCAAAAAATAACAAATACAAAACCAAATAGCAGAGTAATAAATAACGTGCTCATATTTTAATTATAAATTTTAAAGGGTTTTAATTAAGGTTAAAGTTAGTGTAGACTTTAATATATGTGATTATTATTAGTTTTGTAATTGAATAAATCTATGCTTTCAATTTTACTATTTTTAGTATCAAATTGACTTAATGCTTTATTCCATTTTCTTCTTAAAATATAAGATCGGTAAATAGGAAATAAAAACATTAATGTAATTAGTATACAATATATTATTTGAAAAGCTAACATAAAGGTTATTTAGTTTTAAGTAGCTTAATTTCCTTTTTTAGTTGGTATACTTTATAAATATTTAGCGTAACTAAAATAGTCATTGTTATTAAAGCAATAGACAGAATTGTTATTATTTTTTCAGTTCTAACAGTTGTGGTAGTTTCCGTTAAACTTTGTAAAATAAATAAAATTTTAGGTGTCATAAACTGTTAATTTGTTGATTTATCCATTCCAAATATAATAATTAATTTTTAGGATACCAATCTAACTGTATAACCTCAATTTCAGAATTACCAGCGTTAACTAAAGTTTTAAATTTAGCAACATCACTTAAACCCTCTGTTCCTCTGTAATGATAAGGATACACTTGTTTAGGTTTAAAATCTAATACTGCACTAGCTGCACTTTCTACTGTCATGGTGTAAGGTAAGTTCATGCAAACAAAAGCTTTGTCTATGCTTGTAAGCTGTCTCATTTCAGGGATGTCTTCTGTATCTCCAGAGATGTAAATACGTTCTTCACCAATAGTTAGTACATATCCATTTCCACGTCCTTTAGCATGAAACTTTAAAGCTTCCTCACGCAAATTGTACATAGGTATTGCTTGTATAGTAACCGTATTAACCATTGCAATGTCATCATTAGCCATAACTTTAATAGTTGGCTTAAAATCTTCAGGAAACTTATCTACTACCGCTTGAGGAGCAACTAATAATGCGTTTTTTAAATCTAATGCTTTTAAAGTCTCAATATCAAAGTGGTCACCGTGTATATCTGTAACTAAAACTAAAGTTGGTTGTTTTTGACCTTCAAAAGCTTCTTTTCCACCAGTTGGATCTACGTAAATAGTTTCGTTTGCATAATTTAAAACCAATGTAGCATGCGTAATTGGTATAATTTCTAAACTGTTTTTAGTAGTTGAGGTTGTTGGTTTTTCAGCTTTAGCGGTATCAGTTTTCTCTTGATTTTTACAACTAGTTAGTAATAAGGTTAATGTAAGTAAGGTAAATAATAGTCTTTTCATTTTTAGATTTTTGTTTTAAAGATACTTGTTTTTTAATTCTTGATAATAATCTGTAACATTTTAATAACAATTAATACTTATATTATGAGCAATAAATATTTTCTTAACTAATATTTTTTAACGAAATTGCTTACATAAATTTTATCCAACCTTAAAAACAAGAATATATATGTCTGATGATTTTGATTTATTAGAAACAAACTCTAATGAAAAAACCGAAAAAGTAGATGTCAATTGGGGAAAAGCAATTGATACCATGAAGTCTAAGTTAGCGCAAGAGGACGATCCAGAAAGTCGTCAAAAAATCTTAAACGCAACTTTGGATGATGTTGTTGGTATGGCAGAGAAAGATCGTACAACGCTTTTAGATGCTATTAAAGATTTAACAGACTACCAAGATGAGGTTGGTATCTTGTTTGAGCGTTTTTCATCATTAAACGCAAAAGAGCAAAAAGTTATTGACGATGCTCAAAAAGCATTAGAGCGTTCAAAAATCGAATTAGAAGACGCACAAAATAAGCCTGACACATGGTGGAATAACCTTTGGGGACGTAAAAGCAAAATCAAAGCAGCAGAAAAAGCTTTAGAAGCATCAGAAAAAGTACGTGCAGGAGCAGACAACAAAGCAAAAGCAATGTTTCAAGAGCGTATAGAGAGCGCAGACATCCAAACACTATTAAGTGAGTTGTCATACAAATCTCAAGCAGCAGTAACACGTCTTAAAAATCGTGAGGTAGAAATTAAAGAAGTAGAAGATAAGCTGCAAGTAGCTATCGTAGAAGCCTCTAAAAACCATACTAAAGCCCTAGAGAAAAAAGCAGAAACAGAAGCTAAATTAGAGACACAATATGCTGCATTAAAGCAAGCACGTCAAGCATTAGAAGAAGTTGCAGATAAACAATCACCACAGTACTCTGAGGCATTATCTCAAGTCACTAAATTAGAACAAGAGATAGAAGAGTTAGAAGGACTTAAAAACGCCTACACAACACTTGCAGCATCTAAAGACAGTTTTGTACACAAGCATAATTTAACTATTAAAGTATTAACGTCTTTACGTAGTAACTTACAAACGCACCGTGCTAAATTAAAGTCGGATACAGAAGAGCGTTTAAAGTATTATGACGGTTATGTAGTAGCTTTAAAAGCACGTACAGATCAAGAATTTGCTGCTATTTTAGAGCATTTAGGAGTTAAAACGGACGAGCATATTGGAGAGACATTAGCATCAATGCATACAGCAAGTGCTAAAGCACGTCAAGAAATGATGGATAATATCCCAGTTCACGAAAAAGTTATGCAAGGTGTATACCGTAGTTATGCAGAGGCTTTGCATGAGATTAGAGCAAAAGATGTGGATATTCAAAAGAATTTTGCAGACCGTTACGGAATTGACATGAAAGAGATTTTTGAAGAGTATTACAACTCAGATAATACAACGCCTTCAGGAGATGATGCACCAGCAGGAGCACCAAAACCAGAAGCATCAAACGACGATTTATTGTCTTAAAATTAATAGAGCGTAACCTACTTTAGCTATTAAGGGCTAAAGTAGGTCAGGCTTTACGCTATATCTTTTGCAAAAAAGCAAAAGGATGCCACTTCAATCCTTAACGCGCTTACTCAGGTGTTAAAGTGCGTATAAACATGCTATCATAATTTAATAAAGTCAAAACAGTTAAGCTAATTAATCTTGATTTAGTAAACACTGTTTCTTACAACTGAATATTGAAAATTTAAAATGAGTATAAACCACATTGTAACACCATTAGATTCGGCTATTTTAAATAGCAAAGATCAATATGTGTTTTATCATAAAAAGGTAGATTTTGCCTTAAAAGAGCTAATAGTTGGCGTTCAACAAAATGGCTTATGTACACCACAAGAAGTTATATTCTTCAAACAATACTGCGACCTGTTATTGTACTCCATAGAGGCCATGCGTGTCAAATACATGTATGACGAGGAAGATAACATGAAGATAGATGTTACAGATTCAGGTTTCCCAAATTATTTAGAATTTAGATATCTATTTAACGACCTGTCTTTACGCGACAACTATTTAAACAAATTAAAAGACGTCTCTGTACTTCAAGACGAATTTCTAGATCAATTATTGCGTAAAAAACAACCCGTAAGACGTGATAAATTATTTCAAGCAGCCTCAATTGTCTATTACACTTCAGTAGAGCAACAATACATATTCAATCGTTTTGTTCAAGGTAAAATTATAAAAGCACCGGAAGGTAGCGAAGCAGACTATATGACTAGTTGGAGTTTTTACGATGTGTCTTTAAACAGACCTTTTGTATGCTTTATGTACTTTGACTATGATGGTAAAGATCCATTTACAAATAAAGAAGAAATTTACGAGGCATTAAAAGCAGTAGCTGATCGTAAAATGAATATGGATACCATGGCTTATGGTATTGATAGACGTTTAAAAAACGTATATCCAAAACACATAAAACGTCTAGATATAGGTGCGTTTCATAACGTGTTTGCAAAGGATGATAACGACTTAACGCATACTATTTTAGAAGCAATAGGTAAAAAGGAAATCCCTTTAGAAGCCTATGCATTATCTTTTAAAATTCACGAAGTATTTACTGGAGGAGAATTTAAAGAGGGAGGGTACTTTAGCAAACAAACACTTCAAAATTGGAGCACTCCAATCAAGGAAGGTTATGTGTTTGCACCACACCGTATCATTCAATTACTATACAACAAAAATCCAGAGATTATGAATAAGTTGGCAAAGCCACCATTTCAAGTAGCGGATTTAATAATAGAAAAATAAAATCAATAACAGTGGTCGTAGTTAGCTTTATAAAATATTGATAAATACGTATTACACACTGAAGACTAATAAACCATGGAACACAACTCAACTTTCCCTATAAAAAAATCAGAATTAGACGTTTTACGTGACGAAGCCTCATCATACTTAAAAAGTATAAGTTGGGAGCAAGGGTCGCGTGCAAAAAATAAAGACAAAGATGCTAAAGACGAGTCGATCCTACTGTATTTATCAAAAGCAAATAATGGATCGTCAGCGTCAATTACATCGGTTTCAAAAACAATACTGGCATTAAAAAAACGATTATTGCCAGACTCGGTAGCTATACCAATTCTTTTAAATCAAACATTATACGCAGTACAAGAAGGATTAACTTTAGGTATTTGGATAAAAGATAGTTATTATGATGCGTCGGGATTATCTAGTCTTAACGAGCGTAAATCGGCATTAGATAATGATGGTAAACGTGAGTTTGAAAGTAAAATGCAAACCGCAACTGCTTTTATGTTATTTGCTTCGGCTTATAAAATATTACACTTATTAAAGCCACATGCTTCTGACGATTTAAGTGTTATGAAACAAAAGTTTGCTGGTATACCAGAATTGTCTTTAATGTCTCCTTTAAAAGGGGTGTCTTGCGCCTTATTTTATTTTGATAAATATTTAGCACATCCGGATATTGTTAAATCGGATAAAGATGTTGCAGATTTTACAGTTGTCTATTTTGAGGCGTTGTTGGCAGAGATTAGTTTAAGAAGAAGTAGTTTAGAGTATACAGAGACTATTGTTGACAGAACTTATAAATTAGAAAATAGTGATTTTGCCATTTCAGGATGGGAAAATACATTTCAGGGCACAGCAAAAAGTGTTGAGTTTAACAAAATACAATTCGAACAAATCGTTGGTAACAGAGATGCAAAACACTTTGCACGTCGTTTAACAGAGCGTATGTTGAGTTACGATTTTGAAGCAAAGAAAAACCCGTTCCAAGAACTAGGTGGTTTTATGCCAGTTTTTATGGGGTACGGTATTCCTGGAACAGGAAAAAGTATGCTAATTGCAGCTATTGCTACACGATTAAAAGAGCATTGTGACCATTTAGACATTCCATTTTTATTCCATCCAATGCCGGATACTTTAATTAGTACATTTCAAGGTGGATCGGCAGAAAAGATGGTAGATTGGATGAAACCAATGCAGGATCCAACTAAACTTATTTTTGCACCAATTGATGATGCAGAAAACAATTTGCAAGAACGTACAGCGCAAGGTGTATCTGCCGGTGTAAAAGAAGTTATTGGTGTCTTTTTAAGATACACGGAAGGGGCGTATGCTGTTAATTACGGAAATAGCTCGGTAGGGTTATTTACCAACCTTCCAGAAATGTTAGATAAAGCAGTTATTTCTCGTGTTCAAGGACGATTTAAAATTGATGGTGCACGTAATGAGCATGATTTTATTGATCAAGATCATATCTGGTGGAGAAAACTAGATAGTACAATGCCTGATTTTGTAAATATGAGTAATCCTTCAGATTACAACTATTTAGATGCGCAACATGTTGCTAAAAACTTGGGAGATATTTTAGAAAAAGTAGACAACCCAACTGAGCAACGCGTTTTAGAAACATTTGAAAAAGTAGAGGCAAAATATAAAGATACAGAGCATATGTTTTATGCTAATTTATATACCGAAATTCAGAAAATATTTCCATTTTTCTCATCTCGTGATGTACGTAATATTCAAAAATCAGTATCGCTACGTTTAACGGATTTTGATTTAGAACCAGATTGGTTTGAGAATCCTGAAACGTATTTCAAAAAAGATTACGATACTAAATTTGGAATGTTACAAGAACTAATGCGTGCCAACATGAAAGGATTAGACTTTTCAGATATTAGAAGACAAGAGGTTGTGCGTTATTTAGATAACGTTGCAACTATTGCAGATACAGATTTTAAACGTAAAGTGGATGCTAGAGTAAATCAATTAAATATTGAAACTAAAGCTAGAGAACAATACGGTGTTAGTAAATAACAATTTGTCATTCTGCGCTACGACGCAGGATCTACAAAAAGTAAAATAAGTAAGATTCAAAGTAATTAGAGTGTAGAATACTGTATTAGTTTTAAACTTAAACGAAGTAATAATAGTTTGTCATTCTGCGCTTTGACGCAGGATCTATAAAAAAATGAAAGTAAATAACCGTCAATACTATGTTTATATCCTTTCTAGTAAAAAAAATGGCACATTATATATGGGAGTAACAAACAATTTAGAACGAAGACTAATCGAACACAAACAAAAGTTAGCTTCTGTATTTACTTCAAAGTATGATGTAAATAGACTAATGTATTTCGAAATAATAGCAGACATTAATGAAGCTATCAAACGTGAAAAACAGCTTAAAAACTGGAACAAGCAATGGAAAATTGAGCTTATTGAAAAAGAAAATCCAAATTGGAAAGATCTGTCAATAAATTGGAATTAAAAATAGATTCTGCGTCGTAGCGCAGAATGACATGTAAAAAAAAGTAACATCATTTGTCATTCTGCGCTTCGACGCAGAATCCACAAAGAGTAAACAAGATATAATTCAAATTAAATAGATTTTAAAATAATGCATAATTTTAAAATTCTAATTGGAAAGATTTATCATTAAATTGGAATTAAAAAGGGATTCTGCGTCGTAGCGCAAAATGACATAAAAATTTAAACAAAACACAAGCTGAATAACAAATGAGTACTGATAGAATCAAAAATTTAAAAACCGAATTATTATCTGATAATTGGTACACTCTAAACAAGTTAACATTTGACTATTTACAAAGTAATGGCGAGTGGCGATCAGTTACTAGAGAATGTTACGATAGAGGTGATGGAGCAGTCATTCTGTTGTACAATAAAGTAAAACAAACGGTTGTATTAACCAAACAACTTCGCATACCAACATATGTAAATGGTAATAAAGAGGGCTTTTTGATCGAAGCCTGTGCAGGTATGTTAGACAATGATAAACCTGAAGATTGTATCAAAAAGGAAGTTGAAGAAGAAACAGGATATCGCATTACAAACGTAGAAAAGGTAATGGAAGCCTATTCATCTCCAGGATCTGTTACAGAAATTTTACATTATTTCATTGGCGAATATTCAGACCAAATGAAAGTCAATGAGGGTGGAGGAGCAGCTAATGAGACAGAAGACATCGAAGTATTAGAGCTAGCGTTTAATACAGCTGTAAATAGCATTAAAACTGGCGAAATTAAGGATATAAAGACTATTTGTTTGTTGCAGTATGCTCAAATTAATAATATAATGCAGTAATTAATATGGAAGATAGCAAACACGGTAGTAAATTATCTAATCTTGGTATTCAAGATTTTTTATCCATTGGATACTTATTTTTATTAGTGCTAGGTGTTGTGCATGAAACCATTTACTATAAATTTATTGGGATTAATATATTGGATTATTCATCTGTTTTAGATGTTTTGATTAGTCCAATAGCTGTTATTACAGGTAATTTAATTCTAGGTTTAGCAGTCTTATTTAGTATAGTTATGGCTTATGTAGTGGTTAAAATAACGCCTAAGTATTACAAATGGTTAAGTAAAAAGAAAAAGTACCAATCAGGAAAAAATAAAATAAAATTAGAAAAGGCACAAGTTAAAATTAATGCTAAAGACGCGGTAATAACAATGATTGCCTTTTATGTATTCAGTATTTTTATAGGCTTAGGTGTTGGAAGTGGTCATAAAACGAAGAAAAGAATAATTAGTAATGATTATAAAATAACACATCAATTAACATTTGAGGATGGTTTTACACAAGACATAAAAATGTTAGGTAAAAATAGTTTGTATGTGTTTTATGTTTTAAAAGATGATCCTGAGGTAATAATTGCGCCTATTGATGGAAATATTAAAATGATTAAAAATTTAGAAAAATTATAATTTGAAAAAGGCTTGGTACATATACAAAAGGTATTTTTTACCACCCCAAATATTGCTATTTGTAATACTTGGTATTGCATTGGTTAATTTGGATAAAAGTGAAACCCAATACCCTTTAATATTTATTATTTTAAGTTTATTTATTATGCTCTCATTACTAAGTGTAATGCGCTATTATAATTATGAGGTTTTAAGACCAAAAAAAATAATTGAGGAATTAAATTCTGAGTTATTTAACGAATTTAAAAGAAATGGGTTTAAATTAAAAGGTAGGGATTGGGTAGGTCAAATTAGAGACTACACGGTACTTGCAGGAATAGAATGGGAGAATCATCAAGAAACTCCTGATTATAGATTTAGAGTTTTGTTTGATCCGTTGTCATTAGGGCGGAATTTGAGTCTTGAAGAGTATGTAAATTATAATGATTTGGAAAAAAACAACTTCGATGTAAATTTAAGTCATTTAGAAAAATCGCATAATTTAAAAGCTTCTTCAAATCTCAATTATAATAGACCGTTAACTGTAATAAATAGTATGGTTGATTATTTAATTATTAAGAATTTAATCCCAATAACGCATAAAGAGTGGGGAAAGCATGTTTTTAATATTGAGAGGATGGAAAAAAAATATTTGAGTAAAATTTAATGTAATGCAAAAACTAAAACAAGCAAATCTATACAGAAGCGAGCTAATTCCAATAAGTGGTAAATTAGTGGAGCGTTACAACCAATGCCTTCAAAAATTAGGGTTTACGCCGACTAAACTGACTAGTTTTTCAATTGATGGTATTGGATATAGTCCAGAAATAGCAGAAGAAAAAGGAACAACCATGTATCTTAATAATGGTGAAGCCAATCCGCATGCTATTATTATTTCGCCTTTACAAAAAGGAAAACCAGTGTATTCTGAGTTTCATAGTTTTGATAGAGAAATGATGAAACAGGTGTTTCAAGTACATGGTCAAAAAATTAATGATATTACAAGAGATTCAGCAATATGCATTGATTTTGATCAAGATATAGATGCTTTTTATGAGCCTTTAGATGTTCTTAAATACAATAAGGTTTACATTAAATTTCATTTAGTAAATAATTTAGATAAACTACAAAAAGAACAACAACAATTAATAGATACTTTTAGACAAGGTAATAATTTTATTGACGAGGATTTACATGCGCAACTATTAGCGTCTGCTAAAGCTAATGGCGATTTACGCGGGCGAGATTTAAGCTTACATAGCTTGCAATATCAAACAGATTCGTTTTACACTAAATCCTTTGGAGGTATTTATGTATTGCGTGATTTTATATCACCAATTGTTGTCTTTGAAGATGAAAAATGGTATAAAGAAGCGATTAAGGATACTGTTCATGATGTTACAATTTATCATATTGAGCAACCAGAACTAATGGATAAATTGCGTGATCATGTTATTATTGAGCATGACTTGGAAGAAGCACTAAATACGACGCGTTATCAACGCGTAAAAAAAATGGAATTTGCGATGGCTTTAAAAGACACGCAACATCCGTTACGTGACATTTTAAACGATGCTGTATTGTTTAAAAGTTATTTAAACAAGTTAGATATTGATACTAGAAAACGTGTCATGGGTGTGGAGTTATATTTAGACAAAATTGAAGTTAGTAACCAATATAAAATTGCAGATATTGTAGATGTTAATTTGTTTAATGCGTTGCATATACCGCATTCGTCTTTAACAGCTAAGCATCAAGATTTAATTTGGAAACTATTAATAAATGTTTCGCCTAGAGATGTTCTGTTCTTATATTGGTATGATAAAGAAGAATTTTATAAGCAATACAGTACTTGGGAGGATTCTTTTAAGGATTGGGTTATTGAAACTATTAGTAACAATATTTAAAAATTATAGACTAATTTAGTACAGGCTTTGTAATAAGCCTTTTAAATAATAAAACACAAGCAAAACCATGGGTTTAGAAATTATTATATTTTTTGGAGCAATTCTTTTCGGAATTTTTATTTATTGGACAGAATCTAAAGGAAACGGAGTTTATAGATTTTTTAATAAACTATTAAATAGTAAAGAATTACAAATGAAATCAGGCAATGTAAAAGGCTTTATTTATAAGCAGGACATTTTACCTAGGGTTTTGTTTGTTGCATTTGGATTTTTAATTGTGGCTTTAATTATTCAGTTTTTAACACCTATCGTTATTTTTAGTACTTATTATGGGGTTTCAGCTTTTGCAATGGCCATTTTTGGAACATTGATTGGGACGTATGTTGCTAATTTTGTGCTTAAATCTGGAGAGGTTATAGAAGAGCAAACAGATAGTATTGAAGATGTTGTAAAAGATGGTTTTAATAAAGGTAAAGAGTTTTTAGAGGATTTAAAAAACACAGATACTAAAGTGATTAAAGAGGCTAAAACCGAAATTAAAGAAGAAGCTAAAGCACCTGAAAAAACTGCAAGAGAACGATTGAAGGATAAAGGATTAATGTAGTTTTTAGGCAAAAGGCAAAAGGCAAAAGGCAAAAGGCAGAAGGCAGAAGGCAAAAGGCATAAGGCAGAAAAATAAACAAGGAAACACTATTCGGTTAAAAGCGTAAGCTAAAAACCAAAATATAAGTTATATGATTAAAAGGTATTGGAATCAAGGAGGTAAGCAAAAAGCAGTTGTTATTATTTTAGGACTAATTGTTTTTGCATTATTGTTTTTTTTAAGAGATGATTATCAACCGTTACTATTATTTATACGTAAGTATATTTTTATCATTTTACTAAGTGGTATATTATTGTTTTTTGGATTGCGTAGTTTCCGTAATTCAGCAGCAACAGGAAAACGACTAGGTGTTTTAGCAGGACTATTAGTGTTTTTTGGACTGTTGTATGTGGCAGGTTGGGAATATCAATTATATGATTATATGAGAACATATAATGTGTATAATAATTTAAATAAAATTGAAATTAACGAACTACCATTAACACAAAACGAACGTATTCAACCATTAAAAAACGTCCATTCTATGGGTAATGAAAGCGTTGGAGAGACTAAAGATGTGTCGTTGCCACACTTGGTTCGTATTGGAGATGAGAATAAATGGACGATGGCTATTCAGCCTACAGAAAAATATGTGTGGCAGGGTATAAGTGATAATACTGAAGAAGTGTTTTCTGTATCAAGTACAACACCTTTTCCTCGTTTTTCTAATGAAAACCGAATTCCGGTAACGTTTTCTATTGGAGAATCTTTAAAATTTAGTCGTAATACTTACAATGCAGTAGTACAACGTTTTAATCCTTGGATGTTATTTAATTATGAACCAAGCGATACATTTTACATGAAAAACGATGCTGGTCAATGGGTGGAAGTAGTAAGTCTTATTAAATGGAAAGGATTTTTCTTTCCTTATCCAACCTTTGGAGGGGTGATGGTTATAGATAATGGCGCACATGATTTTAGCGATTATATTGAGCGTGTTACTATAGGTAAAGGGACGTTTATAAGCCCAGAAGAGATGAGAAATCATCCTTACTTGACACGTCAAAATACGTTGTCAGAAAAAGTATCACGCTTACAAGCGGAATCTTTAAAGTTTATTGGTGGATTTAGTGATCCTTTACCTTGGAACATGAAAACAGCAGTTAAAATTCCGGATTTAGAAGATGATCAAAATCAACTGCCTTTTGTAACGGATTTTAATTTTGAAGATACTAAAATAGATGCCTACAGTGGATTGTACCATTGGTTTGGTTTAGAGCCTTTTGGAGACGAGCGTACTAGTTTAACATACAGTGTTTTTGTACCAGCTGATGGTACTGATAAATTTTATTATTATGATCATGCAACAAAAAAACAAGGTTACGCAGGTATTTCTGCGATGCCTTCTAAAGTTAGAGAGTCTAGGAAAGAATACGATTGGGATGTTAATAAGGCTGTAGAGTTTAGGCCTTATATAAAAAATATTGCAGGGCGTAAACGTTTATTCTTTTTAGGGACAGTCGCTTCAATTAGTAAAGACTCTGATAATTTTGACGGTTCTGCAACCCCAGATTTGGCATTAATTGATAGTGAGTATAGAGATGTTGTTTGGATAGATGTTAAACATCCAAGTACATGGGAAAAAACTATTTATGATCAACTTAATGAAGCTTGGAGAGCAAGTGAAGGTATTGACACTTATTTTGTAGATGAAGAAAAAGCCACAGAGGCTATAATGAAGGATTTAAACAATCAATACATTGCTATTGATACTACAACGGTAAATGGTAACACTGTTGACAATAAAGAGACGCTAGAGGCTTTACAGCGCAAATACGACTCTATAGTAAACAAGCGTAAAGCTGATGATATTGCTAAATTAAAACAAAAAATAGATTCGTTAGAAAATAATAATTAATCATAAAAAAAGTACTAAATTTTATTTAGTGCTTTTTTTTATGCGTTTAAATCATATTCCATTTTTATATTGGACCTTTTGTATGGCGAATCTTGCTCTAAAGTAATTTCCTTAAAGCCAAATTTTAAATATAAATAGATTGCGTTTTCTAATGTTTTACTAGAGTAGAGAAGTAGCCTTTTAAATTGGTTGGTTTTGGCAAATTCAATACTATGTTGCAACAATTTTTGACCTATTTTATGTCCTCTCATATCCGGAGAAACCGCCATTTTAGTTAATTCAAAACCAGGTTGGTCTTTTAAGGGCATAAAAGCATAGGTGCCAACTATTCTGTCTTCAAACTTAGCAAAAAAGATAAAACCACCTTTATCTATAATATAGTCTTTAGGATTGCTTAAAATAGTTTGATCAAAAGGCTCAACATAAAAGTAAGTTTCCAACCATTCTATATTTAATTGATAAAAATCTTTAGAATACAGTTGATTAAACGGGATTATTTTAATGTTTTCTGTCATCTTTAATTTAATATTTTTATTGCAAAAAGCATTAATAGAATTGAAATTACAGAAATAAAAAACGTTAAATTAAATATAGATTTATCTGCAACTTGTTTTCTAATTAAATCAACAATCATCCAGATTGGAACAGCTACAATTAATACAAGAACGGGTATTGTTATGGCCTGTGCAGTGTTAATAAACCAATCCATTTGTACTTGGTTAATAAGCACAAATAATAGTGTAATAATAAAGATAAATACTAAGGTTGCTATCGCAAGTCTTATATATTCTACTTGTAATTTAGTCATTTTTATTTGAGTTTGAACGTATAAAGTCTGTTATTAAATAGCTGATTAGTTTACCTACTTGTGCAGCATTTTTCTTTTTTGCTGAAGCTTCGCAAATATGCAAATAATTAACATTATTTAGTTTTGCAAAGTGATGAAGAAATTGCCTTGTTTTTTCTACGGTAAAACCACTAGGTGTTTGTGCGCTACTAGGTGTGTTTATTATGGCATCACAATCTATTTCAATTCCAAATTTTGATTTATTAACATGTGATTCAGCACGCTGTAGTTCTGCTAAAAACTTCTTTTCATGTCTGATAGCAACAGCTTCGTAAGTATTATAGTCTAAATGTTTATTGTCTTTAAACTGACTAAAAATGTCTGAAGACGTATAGTTTTCGTGTAAACCAAAAACAAAATAACGTTTTAAGAAACCTTCCGCGTAAGCGTAACTAAACCCATTACCACTATGTCTACCTTCCAACGCTCTAAAATCTGTGTGTGCATCAAAATTAATACTGTTTACAGGTTGTTTTAAGGCTAAACTTGTTCCTTTAATCATTCCGTAGGCATTATTGTGTCCACCACCAATGGCAATAGGGATTTTACCTGCACTAACAATTTTAGAAACTAAGTCTACAATATGTTTATCTATTTCTGTTACTAATTTTCTAGCTTTAGAAATATGTTTAGGGTTGCTCTGTTTTAGTTTGGAGATTACTTCTTGTTCTTCAGAAAAATCTAGATGTCCCAGAATTAGTACTTTGTTGGGCACATTAAACGTGTTACTTTGTGTATTTAACAAAATTTTAATTGTAGCCTCCCAAGTGCTTGAAGTGCCTGATTTACCGTGATTTGCAAATACACCGACGTCTTCTGGTATGCCAAATATAACATGCGTAACGTCTAAATTTTTAAGTGCATCGTATATATTTGAAACACTGGTTAATGTCTGAACATGTTCACCAAATTTAGTTTCGCCAGAGCGTGTATTAAGTAGATCTGTAATAATCGAGTTATTAAATAAAACTAATTTATTCATTTACTTTTTATGTAGTTTTGAAAAATTAAAATTACGTTTTTATTATTAAAGTTTTAACAAGAAACAAGAATTAACGTTTAACAATTTAAAAACAAATAATTATGGCAAATAACACCGCAAGTACAGGACTAAAAGTAGCATTAGGTATTGCTTTAGCATTATTTATTGGTACTGGAATTTACACGTCGTCTTTATATAACGACAAACAAAAAAATGAACAAGAATTAACGCAGCAAAAAGAGAGTGTTTTAAGTGATTTAAACATTATGGCTGCAAAGTATGACGTAGCATTAGGAGAAAATAAAGTAGCAAATCAAAGTTTAATTGATGCAAGAGAACGTATTCAAGGTTTGATAGACTCTTTAAAAGTATCAGAAAACAATGTGGGTAGTTTATGGAAGTATAAAAAGAAATACTTAGCGTTGCAAGATGAAATGGATGTGTTGTTAACTGAAAACGACAGATTAAAAGTTGAAAACATGCAATTAGCAACTACTTTGGATAGTACAAATGTGAGATTTGAAAAAAGCAGAATGTTTAACGATTCGCTTTTAGTACAAAATACAGCGTTGGCTAATGTAGTAGAAAATGCAGCAGTATTGTCTACTGCTAATTTAAAAGGGTTTGGTGTTATTGAGCGTAATAACGGTAAACTAATACCAACAGAAAGAGCAAGAAGAAGTGACAAGATTAGAGTATGTTATACAGTTGCAAAAAACAAGTTAGTACAATCCGGAGATAAGGAGTTTTTTGTACAAGTTTTGGATCCTAAAAATAATGTTTTAGGAGTTAATGAGCAGGTTAAATTTGGAGAACAATCACTTAATTATAGTGTGATTAGTAAATTTAATTATGAGAATGGAAATTTAGATATTTGCGAATTTGTTACAAATAATACAGATGATGATTTTGAAAAGGGGCTTTACCAAGTCAATGTTTTTAATGCAAACGAATTGGTTTCTAGTTCTCAGTTTACTCTAAAATAAAAGTATTACTAATAGTAATTTATTATTCCATAAAAAGCCTGAAAGTATATTGCTTTCAGGCTTTTTTAATGCGTTTAATTTAACGTGAATTTTTCTTTTGTAAGCTTCTTTAGTAATTAAAAGAATAAATAATAATCTTGATAAGTTTAAACTATATAACTTGTCCGTTAATTATAACAGTATCAATATGATTATCTCCAAAAGCATATGGTAAATAGTTATAACTTGAGATTGGTTTTGTAATAATTAAATTGGCTTTTTTTCCTTTGGTGATACTTCCATATTGATTAGATATTCCCATTGCATATGCGCCATTTATTGTAGCTGCATTTATAGCTTCTTCTGGTGTCAATCTCATTTTAATACAAGCTGTGCTTACAACAAAGTTCATGTTTCCTGATGGTGTAGATCCTGGATTATAATCTGAAGCCAATGCTAATGGTAAACCTGCATCAATTATTTGACGACCTGGTGTATATGGAATGCTTAAAAAATAAGAGCAAGAGGGAAGCGCTACAGCAATTGTATCACTGTCTTTTAAGGCTTTTATATCTTTAGGATTTAACTGCTCTAAATGATCTACGCTTAACGCATTATGCTTAACCGCTAATGCAATACCTCCAAACGCATTAAATTGATTAACATGTATTTTTGGTATTAAATTATAGTGTTTGCCAGCGTTTAATATTTGTTCTGTATCGTTTAAGTCAAAATAGCCTTTTTCACAGAAAATGTCAATGTATTGGGCTAAGTTTTCTTTGGCAATTTGAGGTAGCATAACGTTAATAATCTGATCTAAATAGCCTTGCTTATTATCTTTGTACTCTAAAGGTAATGCGTGAGCACCTAAAAAAGTGGCTTTTACTTTTAACGGAAATTCTTTTTTAATACGTTTTATTACGCGCAGCATTTTAAGTTCAGCCTCAGGTGTTAATCCGTAACCAGATTTAATTTCTATTGCTCCTGTACCTAACTTCATAACATTCTTTAAACGTGCAATGGATTGGTTGTAAAGCTCGTCTTCACTTGTATTTTGAAGTATTTTAGCGCTATTGGTAATTCCGCCGCCACGGTTTGCAATGTCTTCGTAACTTAAACCATTGATACGATCTACAAACTCTTGAGAGCGGTCTCCAGCGTATACAATATGCGTGTGAGAGTCGCACCAAGTAGGTAATACTAGTTTACCTGTAGCGTCAATTATTTTATCGGCTTTTATGGTACTTACGTCTATCATGGATCCAAAATCAACAATTGTATCATTATCAATTAGTAGATAAGCATCTTTAATAGTAGGTAATTCTTTCATCTGATTTCCAGATAACTTTAAAGTGTTTTCCTCTCTTACCTGCAGTAATTCTTGAATATTTGTAATAAGTATTGACATAAAAAAAAGCTGTAATTTATATTCAAATATAGACAAAATGCGTAGTACAGAATACTACTTGTCAGATTAGTTGTTTTAAATTTTAACATGTCATACGTCGAAAACTTCTTTGGCCAACCAATAAATATTATAATTTAGCATACGTGTAAATAAAATATATGTTTGAGAAGGGAGAAAAATATTATAATGATATATATAACTATATAACTTCATTTTACCCCATGTCTAAAACCTCATTTGATCAGATGTTAGGTGCTTCTAGTTGCAAACAGCTAAAAGCAGGAGATATTCTGGTTGATTCTGGAGATGTGCCAAGTAAAATTTATATGTTAAATAAAGGCGTGATGCGTTCTTTTGTTAGGTTAGAAAGTGGAAAAGAAGTGACTAAATCACTTTTTTTGCCTATCACGATTTTGGCATCTTTTGATGCTTTGCTAAATCAATCGCCTTCAAATAGTATTTATGAAGCTCTAACAGATTGTGATATTTATATTTTAGAATATTTTCAGTTTAAAGCATTGTGCGAATCTAATATTGAAATCCTAGGGTTTTATGCTAAATTTTTAGAAACCTTGATTTGCGAAAAGGATAAAAAGCATATTGAATTATTAACCATGGGAGGAAAGGCGCGTTATTTAAACCTAAGAAAAATGATTCCGAATATTGATAATTTGATACCGCAATATCAAATTGCGAAATATTTGAGTATTACGCCAGTACAACTTAGTAGGATAAGGGCAAAATTGTAATATTTATTAACATATGTTAATGTGTATAAATATAATAAGTTATAATCTTGCAGTGGTTATTTAAACCATCCCTATTATTAAAATTAATAACTAACTAAAAAAAACCGATAAGCTAGCTTACCGGTTTTTTACTTTTATAAGAGTTGTCACATTATTTTAATGCACCAACCATATTTTCTGGTTTTACCCATTCGTCATAATCTTCTGCAGTAACATAGCCTAAATTAACAGCTTCAACTTTTAAAGTTGTACCGTTTTTATGAGCAGTATTTGCAATTTCAGCAGCTTTATAATATCCTATTTTAGTGTTTAAAGCAGTTACAAGCATTAAAGAGTTGTTTAAAAGTTCTTTAATAACATCGTAGTTAGGCTCTATACCAGCTGCGCAATTAATATCAAAACTAACACATGCATCTCCAATAAGTTGTGCAGATTGTAATATGTTAGCAGCCATCATTGGTTTAAATACGTTAAGCTCATAGTGTCCTTGTGTACCTCCAACAGTTACAGCAACATCGTTACCCATAACTTGTGCACATACCATTGTTAAAGCTTCACATTGTGTAGGGTTAACTTTTCCTGGCATGATAGAGCTTCCTGGCTCGTTAGCTGGAATAATTATTTCACCAATTCCAGAACGTGGTCCTGAAGCCATCATACGGACATCATTAGCTATTTTGTTTAAAGAAACCGCTAATTGTTTTAAAGCACCGTGACTTTCTACAATAGCATCGTGTGCAGCTAAAGCTTCAAATTTGTTTGGCGCAGTAATAAATGGTTGTCCTGTAAATTCTGCTATATATTCTGCAACACGTTTAGAGTAGCCTTTAGGTGTGTTTAAACCTGTACCTACAGCTGTACCTCCTAAAGCTATTTCGCTTAAGTGTGGCAATGTATTTTCTAAAGCTTTAATACCATGGTCTAATTGAGACACATAACCAGAAAACTCTTGTCCTAAAGTTAAAGGTGTTGCATCCATTAAATGCGTACGACCTATTTTTACTACGTTTTTAAATGTATCCGATTTCTTTTTTAAAGTGTCACGTAATTGTTTTACACCAGGTATGGTTGTTTTAACAATTTTTGTGTAAGCTGCAATATGCATTCCTGTAGGGAACGTATCGTTTGATGATTGTGATTTATTAACATCATCATTAGGTTGGATTGTTTTTTCTCCTTCGCCAACAATTTTACCGGCTAATTGGTGTGCTCTGTTAGCAATAACCTCATTAACATTCATATTAGATTGTGTCCCAGAACCTGTTTGCCAAATTACTAAAGGAAATTGATCATCGTGTTGTCCTTTTAAAATTTCGTCACAAACCTGTGCTATCAAATCGCGTTTTTCAATAGGTAAAACCCCAAGTTCACAATTTGTGTAAGCTGCAGCTTTTTTAAGATAAGCAAAACCATAAACCACTTCAAGTGGCATTGATGCAGCCAAACCAATTTTAAAATTATTTCTAGAACGTTCTGTTTGTGCACCCCAAAGCTTGTCTGAAGGGACTTTAACTTCGCCCATGGTATCTTTTTCTATTCTGTATTCCATCTGAAAATTAATTAAATTATAGCAGTAAAATTACAAAATTTTGAGGTTTTAGATTGTCAGATTTGGATAATAAAATTAAAAAATAATGTACTGTATTTGATGTTAGTGTTTTTGTAAAATTTTTAATAGTAAAAAATTGATTGGAAATAATTTAAGATGTGTTAAATACCCCTATTTCTTTGAGAATAAATACATACCTTTATCTTTTATTAGCAACTTAACCTAGTGCATGATTTTTAATAAGATAATTAAGAATGTAAAATATTATTTGCTTGTTTTTATAGTTTTATTTGTAGGTGTATTTTTATTACACAACCTATTGGATAACAATAATGCTTTAGAACAGCAAAAAATAGAACAGAAACTTAAAGAGGAGCATGCAAATGCTATAAATAGTGCAAAAGCAGGCTTGCAAGTGTATGCAACGATAGTGTCTTCTATAAAAAGTTATACTAAAAATGAAGCTACATTCCCTGATGAATACCAGCTCCAAAAGTATCTTAACGATTTATTAAAAGATATCAATTTTAAGGATTCGATTTTAATAAGCCATGTAGGGATTGACCATGCTTTTAAATATGTAATAACTCCTAATCAAATTGATCCTAAAAAATTAAAAGGTGTTTCTACAAAATCATTTATTTCTAAGAAAAAGATAGCCGCATTAGATCGTTTAATGCAGTCTGAGGATATCGAATTGTTTCCACCTATAAATTTGAGAGAAGGATGGGCTGGTTTTCCGTTTGATTTTTCGGCAAGAAATAATAAAAACGAAATTTTAGGATATGTTGCTCCCGTTATAAATGTGAAGTATTTGTTGGATTATTTTTATGAAAACAATGATGCAGAAACTTATGTACACAAATTTATTGTTAATGATTCGATAGATTTTACTCGAGAAGCAGTCCATAATAACACTGAAATATTTAATGCTACCGAAGATGCAGAATATTATAAAAACTTTGATGTTAAGGATCGTGATTATATCTATTCCAGTATACAGCTGTTTGGTTTAAAATTAAGAATTGGTAGTGCTTACAAGGTTAAGCCTTTAGTGGATAAGAGTAGCACAAATATAGCGTATGCTTGGTATGCTTTAATTTCTCTTTTAGTGTTGTTATCATTATATCAGTTTCTTAAAAACAGAGCCTTAAATAATAGTTTACATGATGCTAACGATTTAGTTCTTGATAAAAATAAAGCGTTGGAGGGTAACTTGCTTAAAATTCAGACCTTGATAAAAGAGATTCACCACAGGATAAAAAACAACATGCAAATGGTGTCCGGTATTTTATTAATGCAAGAGGATGAGTATGAAGATGAAAATATTAAAAAGGCTTTAAGAGATAGTCAAAACCGAATACAATCAATGTCTCTTGTACATGAAAAACTTTATGCAAATGCGACTTTAAAGGAAGTAAATACAAAGGAGTATATAGAGCAATTATTGATGTATGTTGAGGATACTGTAAAGTATAAAGCATTAGAGTTACAAAAAGAAATTGTTATAATTCAAGAGTTGTACTTTGATGGTGACACCTCTTCGGATTTAGGATTAATAATTAACGAATTGGTTACAAATTCTTTTAAGCATACTTTTAGAGAAGGACGTAATAATAAATTACGAATTGAAATTATTAAAGAAGAGTCGTTTTATAAATTGATATATAAAGATTACGGTAAAGGATTAGCCGATAATTTTGATTTTAAAAGTGCAAAAACTTTAGGAATGCAATTAATTACAATTTTAACTGAGCAATTAGGAGGGCGATTGGAGTACAATAAGTCGCCGGATAGCACTTTTATTATCTATTTTAAACCATTAGAAAAAAGTTTCAAGGCGTAGGTCGGAAAATTATTAACAAGTCTGTTAATAAATTTTAACTTTGTATTGGATAAAAAACAACTTTACTTTATCTTTGCCATAACAATAAACAAGAAATTAAACGCATTATGTTCGAATTTGACCAATATTTAGGCTTTTTAGCATTTTTAACTATCTTAACCATAGGGTTTTGGTTGATGATATTTTTAATCACTTTTGTTATTCCTTACTGGATTGGAGGAAGTGTAATTGAGCGTTTAAACGAAATTAAAGAAGAGAAAAAAGCTAATCATAGCGCATAAGCTTTTAAATAGTATATTAAAAAAGGGAAATTCGAAAGGGTTTCTCTTTTTTTGTGAATAGTATTTTGCTAGTTAATGTTGAGCATAAAAAAAGGAGCAAGTAATTAATTACTTGCTCCTTTTTTATTAATTGTATTTTACCTATTAACCTTCAAAATCATCACCATCTCCGTAACCACCACGTTCTGGACGTTTCTTTTTCTGATTGAATCTATATGTAAAGGCTAAATTAAAGCTACGTTCTCTCCATTGAAACTCACTATAAGCATCATAAGTAGGAGTAGTAGTAGTCTGCTGTCTTTTTCTACTGTTAAATAAATCGTTTACATTAAACGCTATTGACGCTCTATCTCCAAATAAATCCTTACTTAACGCCATTGTGGTAGTAAAAATACCGTCAGTCTTATTTTGAGCATCTTCACTTGGACCTCTATAATTTAAGTTAGTTTGCCAATCAATTTCGCCAGGCAATGTGTATTTATTACTTACTCTAGCAAACCAGCTTGTATTTGTGTTGTCTAAAGATAAACCGTTTGGTGTATCTCCTTTAGTATCGTTTTGAAAAAAGTTAAAGTTTCCGTTTACTCTCCATTTTTTAGAAGGACTGTAAGTTAAAGTGAATTCAAATCCATATCTATCTTCCGTAGCTAAATTAATTGGTGTACGTTGTATAATTGGTAATTCTTCTCCATTTACAATAGCTGTATCGCCGGTATCAAAACTTACATAGTTAAAAGCGTCTGTAGCATGAGAATAGTATAAGGATGAATTAAATGTGAATTTACCAAAACGTTTTAAATATCCTAAATCAAATTGTCCTGAATAACTAGGGTTTAAGTTAGGGTTACCTTGAAAATAGTTGGTAACACTAGATCTTGATGGGAATGGGTTTAAAAAGAATCCTCTAGGACGACGTAAACGTCGTGCATATCCCAATGTAATGTTTTCTCTGTCCGTTATTTCGTAACTTAAATTTACTGTTGGGAATAATCCTGTAAAATCTCTTTTACTAAAATCGCCTGTAGTAGGTTGGTCTATTGTTAACTGTGTATTTTCTAAACGCAAGCCTAATAAAAATGAAAAGTCACCAATTTTACTTCCAAACTGAGTGTAGACTGCATTTAAATATTCTCTAAAATTTAAAACGTTAGATAAATCTGTACTTAGTGCAAATTGATTACTATCAGTATCTAAAAACTCTACTTGAAAATCTGTTGTCGTTGTATTAAAATTACCTCTGTAACCTGCTTCAAATTGACTATTTTCTCCAATAGGAAGTACATAATCTGTTTGTAGTAAAATTTGTGTTTGATCTTCTAAAGTAGCAACACGCTCTGAAGTAATATCATCTACTTTTACTAAAGAGTTTTCGTCTTCTGAACTTTTTTCATATTGAAAATCAAAAGTAAAAACATGACCACTTTCTTTGAAATTTTTCTGAAAGTTTAATGCGTACTGCATTGTTTTGTCCTCTTCAAATTCTGGGTCTAAACGTACCGTTGTAGATAGTAAGTTTTTATCAGAATCAAATTGTTGTAATAAGTTAGTCGTGTTGTTTTCGTCATCACTATTTCTATATAAGAAAGAAGCAGTTAAAGATGCAGAATCATTGACATACCATTCTACACCAAAATTAGTAGTAAGTCCTTTTCTAATTCTATCAAATTCGTTAGTTTCATCTAAAAAATTTCCTGTAGATACGTATTGAGTAGAAGAAGAGGAGTTACCAGGTGCTTCTCTGTAGCTATAACCTGTAGTATTAAATATATTGATGTCTCCCGTTCTGTAATTAATGTTACCATTAATTCCTGCAGAAGGATTGTAACCAACATTAGTTGTTATTGCGCCATTTAAACCTTCTAATTTACTACGTTTAAGAATGATGTTTAATATTCCTGCAGTTCCTTCCGACTCATATCTTGCGGATGGCGATGTAATTACTTCGACACGTTCTATAGATTCGGCTGGTAGTTGTCTTAAAGCGTCAGTCGAATTTAAACCAACTAAACCTGATGGTTTTCCGTTAATCAAGATGCGCACGTTATCATTTCCGCGTAAAGCGACATTACCTTCTACATCCACCGAAACAGAAGGGACGTTATCCAAAACATCACTTACCGTTCCGCCACGCACGGTTAAATCCTTACCAACGTTATATATTTTTTTATCTAATCTAATTTGTACTGTCGTTTTTTCAGCAACAATTTCAACTTCATCTAATGCTTCCGCATCCATAAATAAATACTGCGTTTTTAAATTCTGGTCAGCAGTAATTGTTTTGTTAGGAATTGTTTCGGTTTTAAAACCGATATACTCAAAACTAATATTATAAGTTCCTTTGTTTATTTCAATGGAGTAGTTACCAGTACCATCTGTAATACCTCCTGAAACATCTGTTGGATTTTTAGTGTTTTTAAATACAACTGTTGCATATTCTAAAGGTGCATTGGTATCCTTTTCTAAAATTTTTCCTGTAATAGTTACCTTGTCATCAGCTCCACTTTGTGCAAATGCTGTATTTAATGCTAAAAAGAGCAAGCAAACGGTAATAATATTTTTTGTCATAAGTTTTGGTTTCTTAGTATGACCTCAAAAATACCGATAGGTTTAAAGGGGATTGGTTAAAGGTTTGTTAAATAAAAAATGCACCTTATTTTAAAGGCGCATTTTCTTGCTGTACGATATCAAATATGCGTTTTGGAGGATCTCCGATAACAGCTTTTTCACCGTTTATAATTATGGGGCGTTCTATAATATCTTGATACTCGATCATGATATCTATTAAGCTGTCGTCATTAAACTTGTGTCCCTCGTCTACAAGAGGCTTGAAGTTATCTATCCACGTTTTGCTTTCTTTTCTAATTAATTCTTCAGGTTTTATATTTAAAAGTTTTATTATTTTGGTAAACTTGATTTTATCTAACGGTTTGTCTTGATATTTTATAACTTGACTATCGTTTTTATGTGTTTCCAGTATTTCAAGGCAAGCGTTTGAGCCTGTAGACTCAGGATTGTGATATATAACTATCATTAGTTTAAGGGAAAATTTTAATTGCTATTAATTGCTAAGAACTTATATTACAATATTGTTTGAATTAGCTCTGTTGGTCTGCCTATTACTGCTTTGTTATTATTAACAACAATAGGTCTTTCTATTAGCTTTGGATATGCTACTAACGCATCAATTATTTGATTATCCGTAAGTGTTTTTGTTTTGTAGTTTTCTTTCCAAATGGCTTCATTTTTTCTTACCAATTCCATTGGCGTAATATCTAAAAGCTTGATTATTTCTAATAATTGAGCTTTTGATAATGGATGGTCTAGATATTTAATAATTTCAAACTCTTGGTTAGAGTCTTCTAATAACTGTAACCCTTGTCTAGATTTGCTGCATCTAGGATTATGGTATATTTTAATCATCTTTTATAGGTTTTGGTTATCTGTTTCTTGCTGCCCCATCATCATTAAATAGGCTTTTAAAAAGGGTTCTATATTACCATCTAAAACAGCATCAACATTTCCTGTTTCATGGCTACTTCTTACATCTTTAATTAATTTGTATGGGTGTAATACATAGTTTCTAATTTGACTACCCCATTCAATTTTCATTTTTCCGGCTTCAATATCATCGCGTTGTGCTAATTGTTTTTGCAACTCAATTTCGTACAATTGAGACTTTAACATTTGCATAGCTCGAGATCTGTTATCGTGTTGTGATCGTGTTTCAGAACATGATATTTGTATACCAGAAGGCTTGTGTGTTAGTTGTACTTTAGTTTCAACTTTATTTACATTTTGTCCACCAGCACCACTTGACCGGGCAGTAGTAATTTCTATATCAGCTGGGTTTATTTCAATCTCAATAGTATCATCTACTAAAGGATATACATATACGGAGGCAAAACTAGTGTGTCTTTTTGCGTTACTATCAAAAGGAGAGATACGCACCAATCTATGGACGCCATTTTCACCTTTTAACCAACCAAAAGCAAATTCGCCTTCAATTTCTAAAGTAACGGTTTTGATACCGGTAACATCACCTTCTTGAAAGTTAAGCTCTTTGACCTTAAATCCATTTTTTTCGGCATACATTAAATACATACGCATCAACATGTTTGCCCAATCACAACTTTCTGTACCACCAGCACCAGCTGTAATTTGTAATACGGCACTTAAATTGTCTCCAGGTTCTGACAGCATATTTCTAAACTCAAGATCCTCAATTAAGGACAAGGCTTTATTATATCTGTTTTCTACGTCAGATAAAGTGGCTTCATCTTCTTTATAGAATTCGTATATAACTTCTAAATCTTCAACAAGTATTTTGGATTGGTTGTAGTCATTGATCCATTTTTTCTTTTCTCTAATGGATTTCATTACTAGCTCAGCGCTTTTTGAATCATTCCAAAAGCTAGGATCAAAGGTTTGTTCTTCTTCGTTTTGAAGTGCAATTAGCTTAGCATCAATGTCAAAGATATTGCCTTAACAAATTAAGGCGTGTATTAAGATCTTTAATGTTTTCTGAAGTAATCATATATTAGGTTTGCGTATCTAACAAAAATAGAATTAATACTAACATTTAAAAATATTTGCCAACTATTTTTAATAGTTTTATGCTGAAAAATAAGAATTAAGATGATTATAGATTTAAGAAGTGACACGGTTACTAAACCAAGTCCAGGAATGTTGGATGCTATGATGCGTGCCAATGTTGGTGATGATGTTTATAAAGAAGACGAAACTATAAATGCATTAGAGTCAAAAGTTGCAGACATGTTTGGTAAGTCTCATGCCATGTTTTTTCCAACAGGGACAATGGCTAATCAAACTGCACTTAAATTACATACTAATCCAGGAGATCAAGTAATATGTGATAAATATGCCCATATATATAATTACGAAGGTGGAGGTGCCTCTTTTAATAGTGGTATATCATGTAATTTACTTGATGGGAGCAGAGGGATGTTTACAGCGCAGCAGGTAATTGAGGCTATAAATCCTCCAGAATTTTACCATAGTCCATTAACAACGTTGGTGGAAATTGAAAATACGACAAATAAAGGAGGAGGTGCTTGTTGGGATTTTCAAGAAGTTTTAAAAGTAAAACAAGTTTGTAAAGATCATAACTTAGGATTTCATTTAGATGGTGCACGACTTTGGAATGCATTAGTAGAAAAAAAAGAAACGACACAACAATACGGAGATGCGTTTGATACGATATCTGTCTGTTTAAGTAAAGGTTTAGGATGTCCAATAGGATCCGTTTTAGTAGGAGATGAGCAAATTATGAAAAAGGCACTCCGAATTAGAAAAATTTTAGGTGGAGGTATGCGACAAGGTGGTTTTCTAGCTGCTGCGGGATTATACGCTTTGGATAATAATATTGAAAGACTGTTAGAAGACCATAAAAAAGCTAGGGAATTAGGGGACGCATTATTAAAGTCTTCTTTTGTTAAAAAGGTAGAACCTGTTGAAACAAATATTGTCATATTTGAGCTTAATGAAAAATACTCAGAAAACCAATTTATAGAGCTGTTTTCTGCGAAAAATATTAAGTTAATTGGAATGGGAAGTAACAAATTAAGGCTAGTAACGCATTTGGATTATTTTGATAATCAGCACGATAGGGTATTAGAGATTATCAATAATTTGTAATTTTTTTTTACTAGAGTTGTTATGCTGAATCTAAAAGTGTAAAAACAAGTGTTTTTAAACGGAATTTTAACACACTTTATCGAAATGTTAACTCAATTTTAAGAATAAATACCGAGAATAGTCAGATATGTGTTTTTTTTGCATCAAATTAGTGAACAGTCGTTATTAGTTCGGCTATATATTTTAATAAATAACAATTTAAATTAACAAAAATGAAAAAAGTATTACTAACAATTTTATCTTTTGTAGTCTGCTCAGCAGTTTTTGCACAAGATTTACCTACAAATCCTGAGCCAGGGAAATGTTACGTACGTTGTGTAACTCCTGATGTATGGGTTAACCAAGACATTACAGTTCAGGTTGCACCAGCTTACAAGAAATTAAGCGTGGTTCCTGCACAGTACAGAACAGAAAACGAAGAAGTTGTAACTCAATCTGCTGGACAAGAATTATCTGTTGTACCTGCACAGTATGAGACACAAACTTTTGAAGTTGTTACTCAAGGAGCGTCACAGAGATTAGAAAAAGTAGCTGGATCTACGGATACAACTACTGAAGAAATGACAATCCAACCTTCTTACCAAGAATTAGCAGTAGTACCTGCTAAGTATGCAAACGAAACTTTTGAAGTTGTTACAGCTGAAGCTGGTCAAACTTTATCAGTAGTTCCTGCTAAATTAGGGTCTGAAAGTTTTGAGGTTGTAGTACAAGAAGCTGGTCAACGTTTAGAGTTGGTACCTGCAAAATATGAAAACAGAACAGAGACTGTATTAGTACAAGCTGCTTATACTAAGTTACAAACTGTACCTGCAAAATACGAAACTAGAACAGAGACTGTAGTAGTACAAGCTGCTGGTCAACGTTTAGAAGTTGTTCCTGCAAAATGGACAACTGAAAATGTAACTGTAGTAGTACAACCTGCTTCTTCTAGATTAGATTTAGTTCCTGCTCAATATGGTACTGAAACTGTAGAAGTAGTTGTTAAAGAAGCTGCTCAACGTTTAGAAGTTATTCCTGCAAAATGGGGAACTGAAACGTTATCTTATAAGAAACAAGAATTTGGTTCTACTTTATCTGTAGTACCTGCTAAATTTACTTCAGGTTACCAAACTATCGAAGTTAAGCCAGCTACAGCTAAATGGGGTATGAGTGATACACCTGCTGCTGATTGTGCTTCAAGTGATCCTAACGATTGTAGATACTGGTGTTACAAAAATGTACCATCTCAAAACATTACAATTAACACAACTGAATTAGCTTCTGATGCGCAAGTAATGACTAAGCCAGGATGTGATCAAGGAACAAACAATGCTTCTGATTGTGGTATGGGTACTTATACAAGACGTGTAGTTCAAACTCCAGCAACAACTAGAGTAATTGATATTCCTGCTGTTACTAAAACAGTTAAGAAAACAGTAATGACTACACCTCCAACATCTAGAGTTATTGAAATTCCTGCTGTTGAAAAAACAATCAAGAAAACAGTATTAGTATCTCCAGCTACAACTAGAGTAATTGATATTCCTGCTGTAACTAAAGATGTAACAAGAAGAGTTATGGTTACACCTCCAACAACAAGAGTTGTAGATGTACCTGCTGTAACTAAAGAAGTTACTAGATCTGTAATGGTTACACCTCCAACAACAAGAGTTATTGCAATTCCTGCTGTTACAAAAACTATGACACGTACAGTTGTATTAGAGCCAGCTACTACTAGAGTATCTGAGATTCCTGCTGTAACTAAAACTATGAAACGTACTGTAATGGCAACACCTCCTACAACGAGAGCTATTGATGTACCTTCTAAGTCTACAACAATCAGAAAAACTAATATTACTCCTGAGTCTACTAGAGTTGTTGCAATTCCTGCAGTAAGTACTACAATGAAGCGTACTGTTATGACTACACCTCCTACAACTAGAGTTATTGAAGTTGCTCAAAAAACTGCAACTTTAAAGCGTACAGTTTTAGCTAGTGATGCTAGAGTAGAAGAAACTACTGTTCCTGCTGTTAACAAAACAGTAACGAAAGAAGTATTACAGAAAAAAGGTGGATTAACTACTTGGACTGAGGTTGATTGTAAAATCGTTGAATATAACGACTTAAACATAAACTGGAATTTAGGTTCTGCTTCTTTAACTGCAGCTGCTAAAGCTGAAATCGATGCTAAATTATTACCTGTATTAGCTAACGGAGTATCTGTAGAGATTGCTTCTCATACTGATTCAAGAGGTTCTAAAGAATCTAACAGATCTTTATCTGAAAGAAGAGCTCAAGCTGTAACTAACTACTTAATCACAAAAGGAATCAATTCTTCAAGAATTGTATCTAATGGATATGGTGAAGCTAGATTAGCAAACAGATGTTCTGATGGTGTTTCTTGTACAGAAAGAGAGCACTTAGCAAACAGACGTACTCAATTTAGAGTTATCAATGCTAACTAATTAGTATATACTTTTATATAAAAAAAGGAAGCCAATTTGGCTTCCTTTTTTGTTTTAATAAGGTTTTGTTTCTTAAAACAAATCCATTCCTGGAATGTTAGGCATTCCTTCTTTAGTAACAGCAGCAATCTCAGTATCATTAATCTCAGTGGCTTTTACAATAGCTTTGTTAAGTGTTAAAATCAGATAATCTTCCAGCTGTTCTTTATCATTTAATAAATCATCACTAATAGTTATAGATTTAATTTGACGGTTAGCAGTTATTGTTACCTGTAATAAATTATCTGTACTACTTTGATCTATTAAAACAGTATCCAATCTTTTTTTAGTGTTTTCTACTTTTTGTTGGGTTTCTTTTAATTTACCCATCATACCTTTAAGGTCTCCAAACATGTCTAATAATTTTAAAATTAATAGTGCAAATTTATTAAATGAATGTTTAAAATTCATTTTAATTAAATATGAAAAAACTGTTTTTGCTAATTATATTAAGTTTTACATTTGTAGTATCCCATTAAATAGAAAAAAGTATGACTAAAAGTAATATAGTACCTCCTGTTGCAAAAAAAGTAAAAAAGGAATTAACCATACATGATGACACTAGAATAGATAATTATTATTGGCTAAATCAAAGAGAAGATCAAGAAGTAATAGATTACTTAAATGCAGAAAATAGTTATACAGATTCTGTTTTAAAACATACAGAGCCATTTCAAAAGTCTCTTTTTGACGAAATGAAGGCTAGAATAAAAGAAGACGACCAAAGTGTACCTTACAAACAAAATGGGTATTGGTATATTACTAGATTTGAAGAAGGAAAAGATTATCCAATTTATACTAGAAAAAAAGATAGTTTAGAGGCGGATGAAGAAGTCATGTTTGACTGTAATACAATGGCGGAAGGATTTAGTTACTTTAAGTTGGGTGGTATTTCTATCAGTACCGATAATACATTAGCAGCTTATGCTGTAGATACCGTAAGTAGGAGACAGTATACCATTTATGTAAAGAATCTTATTACAGGTGAAATATATACAGATAAAATAGAAAACACATCTGGAGGTGCAACATGGGCTAATGATAATAAGACTTTGTTTTACAGTCAAAAAGATGAAGTTACATTACGATCTGACAAAATTTTTAAACATAAACTAGGAACTGAATCCTTACAAGATGTTTTAATTTTTAACGAAGAGGATGAGACCTTTAATACATACGTTTACAAAACAAAATCTAAAAAGTATTTAGTTATTGGAAGCTCTAGTACATTAACTACAGAATATAGCATTTTAGAAGCAGATAATCCAGATGGTGATTTTAGAATTTTTAATGCACGTACGCGTGATTTAGAGTATTCTATTGCGCATTTTGAAGATAATTTTTATGTTATTACCAACAAAGATGGCGCAACAAATTTTAAGCTTCAAAAAACTAGCGAATTGAATACTAGCAGTGATAATTGGGTCGACGTTTTACCGCATAGATCTGATGTTTTGTTAGAAGATATCGAAATTTTTAAAGACTATTTAGTAGTTAACGAAAGAGAGAATGGATTAAATCAACTACGTATTATTAGTTGGAATGGTAAGGAAGATTACTATTTAGATTTTGAAAATGAAACGTACACCGCATTAATTGGTAATAATCCTGATTTTGATAGCGAATTTTTACGTTATGGTTATAATTCTTTAACAACGCCGAGTTCTGTTATAGACTATAATTTTATTACAAGGATTAAAACAGTTAAAAAAGAACAACAAGTACTTGATCAGAACTTTGATAAAGACAATTATACCTCAGAACGTATTTGGGCAACAGCTAGAGATGGGGAGAAAATCCCAATGTCTGTAGTATATAGAAAAGACACAGAGCTTAGCGGTAATAACCCAGTATTACAATATGCTTATGGCTCTTATGGTTCTACAATAGATCCTTATTTTTCTACAATTAGATTAAGCTTACTTGATAGAGGTTTTATATATGTTATTGCACATATTAGAGGAAGTGAATATTTAGGTAGACCTTGGTACGAAAACGGTAAGTTGTTAACCAAGAAAAATACTTTTACAGATTTTATTGATTGCTCAAAACATTTAATAGAACACAACTATACGTCTAAGCAACATCTATACGCCATGGGTGGTAGTGCAGGAGGACTGTTAATGGGAGCTATAATTAATATGAATCCAGAGTTGTATAATGGCGTTATTGCTGCAGTACCATTTGTAGATGTTGTAACTACAATGTTAGACGATTCTATTCCGTTAACAACAGGAGAGTATGATGAGTGGGGAAATCCAAATGATAAACCTTATTATGATTATATGAAATCATACTCACCTTATGATAATATAGAAGCTAAGGCGTATCCAAATTTATTAGTAACAACAGGTTTACATGACTCGCAAGTACAATACTGGGAGCCTGCAAAATGGGTTGCAAAATTAAGAGAGTTAAAAACAGACGCTAATTTATTATTGTTAAAAACAGACATGGAAGCCGGTCACGGTGGTGCTTCTGGTCGTTTTGAAGCTTTAAAAGAGGTGGCTTTAGAGTATGCTTTTATATTTGATTTAGAAGGAATAAATAAATAATGAAAAAAAATGCTTATTTTTGCACGGTTTGATTTTTAAAATCAAAAAAATAAGTAGCTTTTAAATAGCATTTATGAAACAAAAGAAACAAGTTTTTGATAGCGTATTAGATTTAATTGGTGATACGCCAATGATAAAACTAAAAAAAATTACATCAGAATTTAAAGGAAATTACCTAGCAAAGGTAGAGGCTTTTAATCCTGGTCATTCTTCTAAAGATAGAATTGCACTATATATTATTGAGCAAGCAGAAAAGCAGGGTATCCTTAAACCTGGCGATACAATTATAGAAACGACTTCTGGTAATACAGGATTTAGTATTGCTATGGTTAGCGTAATTAAAGGATACGACTGTATATTGGCTGTAAGTTCTAAATCTTCTGCAGATAAAATAGACATGTTAAAAAACATGGGAGCTAAGGTTTATGTTTGCCCAGCAAACGTAAGTGCGGATGATCCTAGAAGTTATTATCAAGTTGCAAAACGTTTGCACGACGAGATTAAAGGTTCTGTTTACATTAACCAGTATTTTAATCAGTTAAATATAGATGCACATTACCAGTCTACTGGTCCAGAAATTTGGAACCAAACAGGTGGGGAGATAACACATTTAGTAGCATGTAGCGGAACAGGAGGAACTATTTCGGGTACAGCTAAATATTTAAAAGAACAAAATCCAAACATCAAGATTATTGGTGTAGATGCATTTGGTTCTGTACTAAAAAAATACCACGAAACTAGAGAGTTTGACGATAAAGAGATTTATCCATACAGAATTGAAGGTTTAGGTAAAAACTTAATTCCAACAGCTACAGATTTTGATAGTATTGATAAGTTTATCAAAGTATCTGATGAAGAAAGCGCACACACAGCAAGAGAATTGGCTCAAACAGAAGGTTTGTTTGTAGGATACACTTCTGGAGCTGCGATGCAAGCTTTAAAGCAGTTAAACGAATTAAATGAATTCAAGGAGACAGACAACATTGTTGTTATTTTTCCTGACCACGGATCACGTTATATGAGTAAAATATACAGTGATAAATGGATGAGTGAACAAGGCTTTTTTGATAGTAAAAATGAAGCTGCTGCTCAAAGCATTCAATATGTAAAGTAATTATTACAATAAACATATAAAAAGTTAACTTTAATATAATTAGAGTTAACTTTTTTGTTAATAACAGTTAGGCTATTTGTTATGCACGTATAATAAAAATGCCTAATTTTGTATTATCTAACTAAATTATAATAGCTTAAGCCAATTATTTCGCAAATAATAGCTTAAAAATCGCGTTTTACAATGAAAGATTTATTTGAAAAAATATACAAGGACAAAGGACCACTAGGTAAATGGGCTGCGCAAGCAGAAGGTTATTTTGTGTTTCCTAAATTAGAAGGAGAAATTTCTAATCGTATGAAATTTCAAGGAAAGGAAGTTATCACTTGGAGTATCAATGATTATTTAGGATTAGCAAATCATCCAGAAGTTCGTAAAGTGGATGCAGAAGCTGCAGCACAGTACGGATCAGCTTACCCAATGGGAGCAAGAATGATGTCGGGTCATACAGAATTACATGAGCAGTTACAAAACGAACTAGCAACTTTTGTACAGAAAGAAGCAGCATATTTATTAAACTTTGGTTACCAAGGTATGGTATCTACTGTAGATGCTCTAGTTAGTAAAGATGATATTATTGTTTATGATGTTGATGCACATGCATGTATTATTGATGGTGTAAGATTACACCATGGTAAACGTTTTACGTACAAGCACAACGACATGGAAAGTTTGGAAAAAAACTTAGAACGTGCTACTAAAATGGCAGAGACAACTGGAGGAGGGATCTTAGTGATTTCTGAAGGTGTTTTTGGTATGAGAGGAGAGCAAGGTCGCTTAAAAGAAATTGTTGCTTTAAAAGAGAAGTTTAACTTTAGACTTTTTGTTGATGATGCACATGGTTTTGGTACTTTAGGTAAGACTGGAGCAGGAGCTGGTGAAGAGCAAGGTGTGCAAGATGATATTGACGTTTATTTTGCAACGTTTGCAAAGTCTTTAGCAAGTACAGGTGCTTTTATTGCTGCTGATCAAGAAATTATTGATTATTTAAAATATAACTTACGTTCTCAAATGTTTGCTAAGTCATTGCAAATGCAATTGGTTGTTGGAGCATTAAAACGTTTAGATATGTTACGTACAATGCCTGAGTTAAAACAAAACTTATGGAAAATTGTAGATGCATTACAGTCAGGTCTTAAATCACGTGGTTTTGATATCGGAACAACACAAAGTTGTGTAACTCCAGTATATTTAAACGGAAGTATTCCAGAAGCGATGGCTTTAGTTAGAGACTTAAGAGAAAATTACGGAATATTCTGTTCTATTGTAGTGTATCCAGTAATACCAAAAGGATTAATTTTATTAAGAATGATTCCTACTGCAACGCATACATTAGAAGATGTAACAGTTACTTTAGACGCTTTTGATGCGATTAGAGAACGTCTAGAAAACGGAACTTACAAACGTATGTCGGCTGCTTTAATAAAAGCAATGGGAGAATAAGAAGTAATAAATATAATATATAAAAAAATCCGATTCGTAAGAATCGGATTTTTTGTTTTAGTGTAGTTCCTTTTTGAAGGTACAACGTCTAATATATACTTCTGGATCAAAATGCTTCCATATTTTATGTATAGCTTCATTATCTTCTAGTTCTGGTGTTCTGTAACAGGTTTGTATACCTTTTTCAGTAAATGTGTTATAGTATTCATTAAAAATAACAGCATGGACACCCTTATTTTGATAATCAGGATGTACACCAATTAAGTAAAACATAACATCTTTACTTTCTTTTTTAGCTTTTAGTAACTTCAAAAACCCTAAAGGAAAAAGTTTACCATTCATCTGTTTTAATGCACTTGCAAATCTTGGCATTACGACCGCAAAAGCAACTAGTTTTTTATCTTTATCTAGTACAAACTTGATGTACTCTGGATTTATAAAACTGATAAATTTCTTTTTAAAATATTCCTTTTGAATGTCTGTAATAGCCACAAAGGATGACAAAGATGCATAGCTATCATTAAATAAATCAAACATCTGATCTACGTATGGCATAACTTCAGATGTTTTTTTCAAATCTAAAGCAGTTAACTGATAGCGACGCTTGATTAATTCTTGCGCTTTATAGAAAAATTCTGGTTTTACGTTTTCAAAAGGAAAGCGATTTTCAGAGTATTTTTTTTCAACAGAAAAGCCATGAGCTTTATAATGGTTAACATAATAGGGGTGATTATACCACGTTATCATGTTTCCAACAGTATCAAAACCTTCCGTAATAACACCAACTTTATCTAAATTAGAAAATCCTACAGGACCTTCTGTGTAAACTAAGCTGTTTGCTTTTCCTATGTTGTAAACCTCTTCTAATAAAGCTTTACTGACGTCTTGGTCATCAATAAAGTCAAACCAACCAAAACGCATTTTTTTGATGTTTTGATCTTTTACTTCTAGCCAGTTTATTATGGCAGCTATACGCCCTACAATTTTATTGTCTTTATAAGCTAAAAACAATGTGGCTTCAGCATCATTAAAGATTGGATTTTTTTTTGTATCAAACGTAGCTAATTCTTGGCTAATAATAGGAGGAACCCAATACTTGGAATCTTTATATATATCGAATGGAAATTTAACAAATGCTTTGTAATCTGCTTTTGAAACTACTTTTTTGGTTGTAATCATATAAAAAAGAAAGGGTTAATTTTCGTCATCGAAATCAATTTCTTGAGTTTCTTTTTTTCGTTTTCCTGAATCTTCTGGAGTATCAGGGTCTCCATCTTTTTTCTTCTTCTTTTTCTTATTTGCTTTTCTTTCGTATTCTTCTAAAACATCAGTACCATTGTCTTTGTCTACTTCAGGGTCTTTATGAAAATCTAAACGGTAAGAAGCACCAATGTTTACTCCAAATACAGATGGTGTATCTTTAGTATTAAAAGTCACAGCTGTATCTAATTGGAAATCTTTATTCCATAAATAGGCGCCACCAAACCTAAATAAGTTATCTGCGTAGTAGTCACTTTTAATCCCTTGCGTTTCTCCAAATAACACCCATTGTTGATTAATGGCTTTAGTTAATGTTACTATATATTCAAAATCAGAAAAATCTGATCCAATTCTGTCTTTAGAAAAATTGGTTACTAATACCCATCCACTGCTAAAGTTGTTTTGAGTAGCAATCATTACTTTAGGTGTAAAACCACCTTCGTAATTAGGGCTTGTAAACGGGTTGCTATAAGGAACATAACTGTTGTTGTCAGCATCATAGTTAACTCCCACATATACGGCAACTGCTGGTATTAAATTACTCCATTTAAATTTCTTGTTTGCATGGTAGCTATATAAATTCGGTTTTTCTTCACCTCTTTTTTTATAAGGATCGTAAACCAAATATTTAGCACCAACTGTCAAATATCTAAAATTAGCACGGTCTGATTCTACAGGAAATGCAGAAGAGCGGTTATCAGTAAAGGTGTCATTTTGGTAACTTCCTTCAATATTTAATTCTAATTGCTCCCAAACCAAACCATAACGTGCCGCAAAGTCAATTCCAAATCCTGAAACTTCATTTTTTAGTGGCGTATGTTCTTCTTTAACTATATAAGGACCAACTTCTAGTTGGGCTACATTTTTTCCTACAGCAAAAGCACTTCTAGATACTCCAGGTCTGTTAGAATTTATGACATCTGTATATTGGGCAGTAGCAGTGATACTTGCTAATAGCAGAATATACTGCAATATTAATTTTGGGTTAAGCATATATTATTGTTTAAAGTCAAATATAAGATTTTATATTTTTTTTATGTATTTAAAACTTAATTTAAAACTGAAGAATTGTATTTTTGTTTTATAACAACTTTTTTTTCACATGAAATTTATATTATACATATTATTATTTTATTTCGCCTTAAAGTTTTTGTCAAAGCTTTTTGCACCTGCGCTTTTTAAATATGCAGTCAAAAAAGCGGGTCAACGTTTTAATGGCGGTTTTAACCAACAAAAAGCAGAACCAACTACAAAAGAAGGAGAAATATCTATAGATAAAATGCCTAATAATAAATCTTCAAATAAAAATGTAGGGGAGTATGTAGATTACGAAGAAATTGAGTAATTTTCAACCTCATACTTTTTAAAATCATTTATGCAATTTTCGTTAAAAAAAATCTTACCACATCTTTTAGTTTTGGTAGGATTTATTGTTTGCTCTTTAGCCTATTTTAGTCCTGTTTTACAAGGTAAAGTTATTTACCAAAGTGATATTGTGCATTACACCGGAATGGCTAAGCAACAAAAGGATTTCAAAACCAAAACAGGTGAAGAAACATATTGGACTAACAGCGCATTTGGAGGTATGCCAACCTATCAATTAGGAGCAAAATACCCACACAATTATATTAAAAAATTAGACTTATCCTTACGGTTTTTACCAAGACCTGCGGATTATTTGTTTCTATACTTTTTAGGTTTTTATATTTTACTTTTAGTATTAAAGGTAGATTGGAAACTTGCTGGACTGGGGGCACTAGCCTTCGGTTTTTCTACATATCTGATTATAATTCTTGGTGTTGGACATAATAGTAAAGCACATGCTATTGCTTATATGCCATTAGTTTTAAGTGGTATTTTACTAACATTTAGAGGTAAGTTTGTTGGGGGTTTCTTGTTAACAGCAATTGCTATGGGCTTAGAGTTGGTGGCTAACCATTATCAAATGACCTATTATTTGCTTTTATTAGTGTTGGTATTGGGTATTGCTTATTTAGTAGATGCTTACAGAAAAAAAATGTTGCCACATTTTTTCAAAGCGGTTGGTGTCTTATCGGCAGCAGTAGTGTTGGCAATAGGTTTAAATGCTACAAATATATTAGCTACGCAAGATTATGTTAAGGAAAGTACACGTGGTAAAAGTGCTTTAACCATAAACCCTGATGGCTCTAAAAGAGAAAGCAGTAATGGGTTAAGTAAGGAGTATATCACAGAATATAGTTATGGAAAACTTGAAACTTTTAACTTATTTATTCCAAGATTTTTAGGAGGAGGTAGCGGTGAAGATGTTGGAGAAAACTCTGCTGTATTTAAATATATAGTGGCGCAAGGTGTACCTGCCAGTAATGCTAAAGAATATACAAAAAGCTTGCCTACGTATTGGGGAAGTCAAACCATAGTGGAAGCGCCTGCTTATATTGGAGCAGTGGTTATCTTTTTGTTTGTACTTGGTTTGTTTTTAGTCAAAGGACGCTTAAAGTGGTGGCTAGTTGGCGGTACTATCTTATCGTTATTATTATCGTACGGAAAGAATTTAGAGTTTTTAACTGACTTATTTATAAATTTTGTACCACTATATAATAAGTTTAGAGCAGTTAGTTCTATACAAGTTATTTTAGAATTATGTATTCCCGTTTTAGCTGTATTTGCTTTGGTTAGACTGTTTAATGACGTTGTTAAAACAGAAGAAAAAGTAAAGGCTTTAAAATATACGGTATTTATTACCGGAGGGTTATCCGTTTTATTTTTGGTTGCTAAAACCATTGGTCTTTTTGATTTTGTAGGCGGAATGGATGGACGCATTAGAGAAGGTAATGGTCAAGCGTTTTTAGATGCGTTAAAAGTCGATAGAGCTAGCTTTTTTACAACAGACACACTTAGAACGTTGCTATTTGTTTTGTTAGCTGCAGGTGTTATTTACTTATTTTTAAAACAGAAATTAAACGAAACCAAAGTCATTATTATTTTAGGACTTTTAATTGTTGTGGATTTAGTTAGTGTTGATAAGCGTTATGTAAATAATGATGATTTTGTGTCTAAGTTCCAAATGGAACGTCCTTACGAAGCTAATAAAGCCGACTTACAAATATTAAAAGACAAGTCTAATTATAGAGTATATGATATGACGTCTGGCGGTGCAAAAACCAGTTATTTTCATAATGCTTTAGGAGGATATCATGCTGCCAAACCAAAACGTTTTCAGGATTTATATGAATTTTACATCTACAAAAACAATATTAATGTATTAAGTCTGCTTAACGCGAAATACATTATTGGTGCAGGTGAAGATGAAAAACCATTTCCTTACGTTAATAATGATGCAAACGGAAACGCATGGTTTGTTTCAAATCTTGAAAAAGTAGCTTCAGAAACGGATGAGTTATTGGCTTTAGAGTCTTTAAAATCAAAAGAAACAGCTGTGTATTCATCAGAATTTAAAGGGAAAACTAATTTACCTAAATCATTTACAACGGATTCTTTAGCTTCGATTAAAGTAAAAGCGTACGCTCCCAATCTAATTGAATATAGCTCTGAGAACAGTAACAATGGTTTTGCAGTGTTTTCTGAAATGTATTATGCTAATGGTTGGAATGCTTATATAGATGGGCAATTAAAACCACATTATAAGGTAGATTATGCTTTACGTGGTATGGAAATCCCTAAAGGGAAACACACCGTGACTTTTAAATTTGAACCTCAAGTGGTTAAAACGGGAGGTACTATTGCTTTGGCTAGTTCTGTGTTATTAGCTTTGCTTGTACTTGGAGGTTTGTTTTTTGGATATAAAAATTATCTAGGAAACCAAAAGGATTAATACGTCAAGGCATAAATTCCGCGAAAGCGTTATATAATGAATAAAAAAAAAGTACTTATAATTACTTATTATTGGCCACCAGCAGGAGGTCCAGGCGTACAGCGGTGGTTAAAATTTGTAAAGTACTTACCAGAATTTAATATAGAACCTATTGTATATTGTCCGTCAAACGCTAGTTATCCTATTACAGATGCTAGTTTGGCTGATCAGGTTAATCCTGATTTAACAGTTATTAAACAACATATTAAAGAGCCTTATAAGATAGCGCAATTGTTTTCTAAGAAAAGTAAAACGATTAGTAAAGGGATTATTGCCGAAAAGGAAAAGCAGAGCTTAATGGAGCGTTTGATGCTATTTGTAAGAGGTAATTTTTTTATTCCTGATGCGCGAAAAAATTGGGTAAAACCGTCTGTTAAATACTTGTCAACTTATATTAAAGATTTTAATATAGATACGATTATTACAAGTGGTCCACCGCACAGTTTACATTTAATAGGTTTAGAATTACAGCAAAAATTAGACGTGACTTGGATTGCGGATTTTAGAGATCCTTGGACAACTATTGGCTACCATAAGCAACTAAAATTAACGTCTGCATCTAAAATTAAGCACAAGAATTTAGAAAAAAAAGTACTTAATAATGCTAATAAAATTATAGTAACTAGTCCTAGCACTAAGGTAGAGTTTGAGCAAATTACAACACAGCCTATTCAGGTTATTACCAATGGTTATGACCATGAAAAAGTAACAACATTTGGATTGGATAAAAAGTTTACACTCTCTCATATTGGTTCGTTATTATCAAAAAGAAACCCTGAAGTATTGTGGAAAGTATTGCGTGATTTAATTAATGAAGATTCAGATTTTGCATCAAATTTTCAGTTGAATTTGGTTGGTGCTGTTGGTAAAGAAGTGCTTCAATCTATTGAAATTAACGATTTAACTAACAGTTTAAATAACATTGGTTATGTTTCACATAGTGAAGCAATTATGTTTCAGAAAAAGTCGCAATTATTATTATTGATTGAGATAGATTCTGAAATTACTAAAGCAATAATACCAGGTAAGTTATTTGAGTACATGGTTGCTAATAGACCTATAATTGCATTAGGCCCAATTGGTGCAGATGTGGCTTCTATTATTAAAGAAACTAATACAGGACAGTTTTTTAATTACCAAGATTACGATGCTTTAAAGTTGACTATAAAACAACATTTTGAAGCCTTTAAAAAAGGAGATTTAAAAACAAATCCAATTGGTTTACAGAAGTATTCTAGACAACAACTAACCAAGAATTTAGCACAGTTTATAAATCCTTAATACCTTAGGGTTTTAATATCTTTTAATTTATGGGAATAGTCATTAATCAATCTATAAAAAACACTATTGTCACGTACTTTGGTTTTGGAGTAGGCGCTATTAATGTTATTTTTTTGTACACTCAATTTTTAACGGAACAGTATTTTGGTTTAATAACTTTTATATTGTCTACCGCTAGTATATTAATGCCATTTATGGCATTTGGAGTACATAATACTATCGTTAAGTTTTATTCGTCGTTTAAGACAAGACAATCGCAAAATAGCTTTTTAAGTTTGATGTTGATACTGCCTTTGTTTCTTATTATTCCTTTAGGTTTACTGACGCATTTTGCTTTTGATGTGATTGCGAATTGGCTATCTAAAAAAAATGCGATAATAAAGGATTACACGTGGTTAATTTATGTGTCTGCAGCTGCATTTGCTTATTTTGAGGTGTTTTATGCGTGGAGCAAAGTGCAGTTACAAAGTGTTTTTGGTAATTTTATGAGCGAAGTCTTTCATAGAGTAGCAACCTCTATTTTATTAATAGCACTTTATTTTGGTTATCTAACGGTAGACCAATTAATTTATGGGATTGTTATAGTATATATAGCGCGTGCTTTGATAATGAAATTGTATGCTTTTAGCTTGAGAATGCCTAGTTTTAAATGGACTAAAATCCCTAATTTATCTAGTATTTTAAAATACTCTGCTTTAATTATTATAGCAGGCTCTGTAGCTAATATTATCTTAGAAATAGATAAGTTTATGTTAGGACAGTTTCAAGCGCTTAATAATGTAGCTTATTATGGTGTAGCAATCTATATTGCTACGGTAATTGGTGTGCCAGCAAGAGCAATGCACCAAATAACTAATCCTTTAACTGCAAAATTATTAAACGAAGGACATAAGGAGGAATTAAAGACCTTGTATCAAAAAACGTCTATCAACTTATTTATTATAAGCGGTTTTATTTTTTTGTGTATTATCATAAACATATCCAAGTTATATCTTTTGATTCCTGAGAATTATAGCGAAGGGTTTCTTGTGGTGTTAGTTATTGGTTTAGCTAAGTTGTCTGATAACTTAATAGGAAATAATAATGCTATTTTGTTTAATAGCGATTATTATAGGGTAGTGCTAGTATTTGGTGTAATGTTAGCAATATTGACCGTGGTTTTAAACTTAGTATTTATTCCTATATATGGAATTAACGGAGCAGCTTACGCGAGTTGTATCACGATATTTACTTATAATATTATTAAACTTAGCTTTGTGTATCGTAAGTTTAAAATGCATCCTTTTACAGGTTTAACACTAAAAACGTTGCTTTTAATTACGATTTGCGGATTAGCTTTATTCTTTTGGGAGTTTTCGTGTCATCCGATTTTGGCTATTTTGTTAAAAACAATGCTACTTAGTATTGTATATGGGATTTCTGTTTATAAATTTAATTTGTCTGAGGATATTTCTAAACTATTAAATAAGTTTATTCCATAAAAAAATCCTACTTCCAGTTGCTTTAGGGCAAACAACCGTTTGTAGGATTCTAATCTTGTAACTATTCTATGTTAATTTCTAGACCTTGTACTTCTTGTTTTAGAAGATGTACTTCTAGAGCCTGTTGTTCTTGGTTTAGAAGTCGTTTTTCTAGTTGTTGTCGTTCTAGTATTACTTCTATTTGATTTTGTACTTACTGTATTTCTTGTTCTAGGTTTACTAGTTGTTGTACTATTGTTTCTAGTTCTAGGCGTAGAGGTTGTTGTTTGGTTCCCTCTTGTTCTAGGCGTACTAGTTGTAGTGCTATTATTTCTAGTTCTAGGCTTAGAGATCGTTGTTTGGTTTCCTCTTGTTCTAGGTGTACTAGTGGTAGTATTATTGTTTCTAGTTCTAGGCTTAGAGTTAACTGTTTGATTCCCTCTTGTTCTAGGCGTACTAATCGTAGCATTGTTATTTCTAGTTCTAGGCTTTACAGTAGTATTACCTTTTGTTCTAGGTGTTACTTTGTTATTTCTTGTACGTGGTGTACTGTTTGCTCTAGGTGTTCTTCCTTCGTTTCTAGAAGCTAAAGCTCTATTTCTAGTAATTGTGTTTCCTCTTCTGCTAGCAACCGCTGTTCTACGTCTATTGTTGTTTACATAAGGTCTATCATATCTGTATCTAGTAGGTGTGTAATTTTGTCTGTAAGGTGTAGAGTATAATACACGGTAATGTATTGAAGGTAATACATAATATGCATGCCATGATCTGTATACATATGCTCTGTTATACACGTTAATAAATCCTGTACAGTGAGAATAACGGTTGTATCGGTTATAGTGTACATATAATCCACCAACACGGTTTACATATCCTCTGTTGTTATAGTTTATATAAACATTTCCAACTTGACTTACACGACCATAATAGTCATAGAATACTGGAGTGTTTTCTACTTGTATAATAGCTCCAAATTCGTCATACTGCACATACGCACCATAATCGTAACCTGTATTAAAGCTAATACTTGTGTTTCTGTTATTTACGTCTACGTTAACTTGTGGTCCGTAATTTGGCATGTAGAAGTCAAACTGCCCATCAGCATAAACAGAAAATTCTATTCCTGCTTCTTCAAATATAAAAGAGTTACCATAACCTCTAACGTAAGAGTTGTTAATAACACCGTTATCTACAGTGGTATTTGTGTCTGCATTAACAGTAAATCCACTAAGGACTAATGCTGTTAATAAAAGGAATATGTTTTTCATAATGTATTGTTTTAAGATTGAACAATTAACTAATTACAAGCATCGTGCCAAAAATCAAAAACCTAGTAATAGTAAGGGGTTTAGGTGTCTTGTTTTAATTTTATCACATAAAAAACCCCGTAAATAAAAATTTACGGGGTTTATCTTTAGGGCAAAAAAGATATTATTTTCTTGTTTTAACAACTTTAGTCTTTTTAGTTTTTACACCTTTTTTATAATAGTAGTTATCATCATTAGTATTATAATCATTGTATGTATTATAATCTACAGTGTTATTATGGTGTTGACCACCATAGTTACTTGTATTTGCTCTATTAACATGACCAATGGTTTTAATTAAATGCCCATGTCTGTTGTATTTTAAACGCATGCTTCCAATTTGACTAACTAAACCTTGACGGTTGTAGGCGATATATACAGATCCTAAACGTTTGATTTGTCCGGTTCTGTTATAGTTTAAAAACACATGTCCAATACGTCTTACTTTACCATCACGATCATGTGTTACAATCATACCTCTGTCTCTAGGGGTAGAATAGGTAACTTGTGTTCCTGGTGCACCATAAGTTGTATTTACAGATCTACGATTTGTAGTGCTACGTCTGTAATAATTGTCACCTTGTGTTTGTTCTAATTGTGTATTAAAATCAAAACTTCCGTCAGGAAAAATTAAAAATTCTACACCACGCTCTACAAACAATATTGGTTGTGCGTAATAATTTCTGTTTAATACTAAATCTTCACCTTGCGATGCAGATTTAGTTTCTGCTGTTACGGTAGTTAATCCAATTAACATACCTGTAAATAATAGTACTAATTTTCTCATAGTATTAAGGATTTAGATTTTGCCTACTAATTAAGCGTTTCGGCATTCGCTATATTGATTAGATAGTTTCAATAGCTGTGCCAAACTTGTTAAACGTTGGTTTTACTAGTGTTTCAAACCGTTTAAAGACATGGTTTTATTCTTGATGTAAACCAAAAAGTATTAAAAAGAATGCTATATTTACTATCGTAAAAACCAACCACCAATGTCTTTAAAGTATAACACGTGTAAAAATTGCGAGAGTGATTTTAAATCTGGATTTGATTTTTGTCCGCATTGCGGAATGAAGGATAAAGAGGATTTAACGCTTGGAATTTTGTTTTATAATACTTTAAACAACTATCTACTATGGGATTCTAAATTCTTCAAGAGTTTTATACCCTTAATGACTAAGCCGGGTTTTTTACCAAATCAATTTATAGGAGGGAAGCGTTTGTCTTTTTTGCATCCCGCCCAATTGTACTTATTTATAACATTTGTATTTTTCTTTTTGTTTTCTTTTCAGATGAACAAAGTAGAACAAGACCTAAATGAAGGTTTTAAAGCCGAATCAAACAACGTATTAAATCAGATTCAAACTAAGGATGTAGATTCCGTTAAAAGAGAAGAAATGCGTACCGCATTAATTAAAAACAAAACACTGACTAGAATGTCTGATAAAGCGATTGACTCCATAGTCTCTCAAAAGGATATTAAGTCAAATAATTCCGTATCCTTTGGATATAATACTCAAGAAATAGATGCTCTACTAGCTGCAAATGCCTCTAATGACACTATTTATAAAGCAATGGGAATGGCCGACAATCCGGGTTGGTTTGACAAGATGTTGTATCCTCAAATGTTAAAATTTCATAAGGACAGAAAAGCAGGTTCGATATGGATCTCTATGATAAATGCCACACCAATTGCATTATTTATATTGTTACCTATTTTTGCTTTATTTCTAAAGTTGTTTTATTGGAAAAAAGGACGCTATGCTTATCATTTAGTATTTTCGTTCTATTTTTTCGCTTTCATTTTTATGGTGTTTAGCATCTTATTAATTACCAACCTTATTATAGATGTCCCTAGTTGGGTTAATTTGTTGATTACGCTATCTGTTTTTATCTATTTTGTAATTGCTGTCAAGCATTTTTACAATCAACGTTGGCGCTATAGTATACTAAAAAGTGGTGTTATTTCCTTTGTGTTTTTGGCAATATTGGTTCCTATTGCTTTTGTGGTGTTAGCGTTTGTTTCTTTTTTGTTTTATTAAATCAAAATTTAAATAGGGAAGTAGTATTCTAATTTTTTTTCGGTTAAACCGAAATTAAAAGCCTTATAAATAAAAAGGTATAGACTTAATGAAGCTGCTTTTTTGGGTTACAACTATTGTTTGTAAACCGAAACACTAAGACGTTGCATGCCAAATAGGAAGGTTAAAATGTTTGCTTAATACTTCAGCATCAATAATAATAGTTTTTAGTTTGCCATGATCCACCACATTAATTCGTGAAGCATCTTTTAGTACTAAATTAAGTTCAAAGCTTTTGTAATTACCATTCTCACCAGATATAGTTTCGCCAATAATCTGTAAAGCAACAATGTTTGATAATACAGTACTTTTCTTTGAGCTGTGTTTATTAAATCCGCGATAAAAACGATTGGAATGTTTATTAAAAACAATGGGCGAAAAATAAGAAATCAGTAAATAGTTACCTGCAATAAAAAACATAGTTCCTACTAATGTTACAAGACTAAATATAAAGTCAAAATTTTGAGTCTTTATATACAAGGCAATACCTGCGTACAAAAAGGCATAAGCAACACTAACAAATAACAGTGTAAATAGGGCAAAGCCTAAAGATGGCTTAAATTTAAACCCATTTCTAGTCTGAGACAAAACATGTGTTTCAAAATTAGCACCTCCACTTACTGCGGGTTTTGTAGATACCTTTTTTTTGATAGGTTCTAAATCACCCATTTAACGTTGTTAACTGTAATGTTTATTATAGTTTGTCTTTTAAATATTGCGCAGTAACACTAGCTTTTACCTTTATAATCTCTTCAGGTGTTCCAAAAGCGACTAATTTACCACCATTTTCTCCACCTTCAGGACCTAAATCTATAATATGATCTGCACATTTAATCAATTCTAAATTATGCTCCACAACAATTATAGAATGTCCTTTAGCTATTAAAGCATAAAAGGATTTTAATAATTTCTGAATGTCATGAAAGTGTAAACCTGTTGTAGGTTCGTCAAAAATAAATAAGGTTTTATCTTTTGTGTTTCCTTTACCTAAAAAAGTAGCTAGTTTAATACGTTGTGCTTCTCCACCTGAAAGGGTAGAACTGCTTTGGCCTAAAGCAACATAACCTAATCCAACATCTTGCAATGGTTGTAATTTATTTTTGATTTTAGAAACGCCATTTTTATCAAAAAAGGCAATAGCATCATCAATAGTTAAATTTAAAATGTCATCAATGTTTTTATCTGCAAAAGTGACTTCTAAGACCTCCTTTTTAAAACGTTTTCCTTTACAAGTTTCACATTCTAAATGGACATCAGCCATAAATTGCATTTCAATAGTCACTTCACCTTCACCTTTACAGGTTTCGCAACGTCCACCATCCACGTTAAAACTAAAGTGTTTAGCTGCATAATTACGGATAGTACTTAGTTTTTGTTTAGAATATAACGCTCTGATGTCATCATAAGCTTTAACATAAGTCACCGGGTTTGATCTAGACGATCTTCCTATAGGGTTTTGGTCAATAAATTCGATGTTTTTTACAATACTATAGTTTCCTTTTAGTTCTGTAAACTGTCCTGCTTTATCACTAAAACCAGTTAAGTGTTTTTGTATTGCCGGAAATAATATTTTTTTAACCAATGTACTTTTTCCACTTCCAGAAACACCAGTAATAACTGTTAGCATTTCTAATGGAAAAGAGACATCTATATTTTTTAAATTATTTTCTCTAGCACCAATAATATCAACACTATATTTACTAGTACGACGTGTTTTAGGCACTTCAATTTTTAGGGTTTCATTTAAATATTGTGCGGTTAAAGAGTTTGATTTTAGAATATCAGCATACGTACCAACTGCAACAACTTCTCCTCCTAAAGTACCAGCTTCAGGACCAATATCTATAATTTGATCCGCTTCCTTCATGATATCTTCATCATGTTCTACCACAATTACAGTATTTCCTAAATCACGGAGTTGTTTTAAAACTTGTATCAAGCGTTCAGAATCTTTTGGGTGTAAACCAATACTAGGTTCGTCCAATATATACATAGATCCAACTAAGCTACTACCTAAAGAGGTTGCTAGATTTATACGTTGGCTTTCTCCTCCGGAAAGGGTATTAGATTTTCGGTTTATTGTCAAATAATCTAATCCTACGTTATGTAAAAAGCTAAGTCTGTTTCTAATTTCTATTAATAAACGTTCTGCAATTTTTGCATCGTAGTCGTTTAACACGATCGTATTAAAAAACACAGCCAATTTATTTAAAGGTAACTCTACTAATTCCGTTAAGGTTGCATTACCAACTTTAATATAGTTAGTTTCTTGTCTTAATCGTTTTCCGTGACATACTTTACATTGTGTTTTACCTCTGTATCGGGATAACATCACACGGTTTTGAATCTTGTAAGCCTTGCTTTCTAACTCTGCAAAAAAGCTATTTAAACCTTCAAAGTATTCATTTCCTTCCCAAATTAAGGCTTTATGTTCTGCGCTTAATTCAAAATATGGTTTATGAATTGGAAAATCAAATTTATGCGAGTTGTTAACCAATTGGTCTTTATACCAACTCATACTGTCACCACGCCAAGGAAAAATGGCATTTTCATAAACAGAAAGTGCTGTGTTTGGCACGACTAAATCGTCATCAATACCTATCACATCACCATAACCTTCACATTTAGGGCATGCACCATAAGGGTTGTTAAAACTAAATAAATGTACGTTTGGCTCTAAAAACAGCACGCCATCTAATTCAAATTTATTACTAAAATGACGGGTTGTATTATCAGCTAACGTTTCTATATAACAATTGCCTTTACCTTCAAAAAAGGCAGTTTGTATGGCATCTGCTAATCTGTTATAAAAATCCTCATCGTCTTTTGTTACAATACGATCTACTACCAAAAACAAATCTTTGGTTGATGTTAATTCCTTAGCATCGTCTATTCTTATAACTTTATCTTTTACTTTAATTCTGGCGTAACCTTGCGCATTTAATGCACTTAATTTATCTTGTAATTCACGACCTTCTTCTAAAACTAAAGGCGCTAAAAGCAGTAGTTTTTCGTTTAAACCTAATCCTTTTATATAATTTGTAACGTCTGTAACAGTATCTTTTTTAACTTCTTGACCAGAAATAGGAGAGTAGGTGCGTCCAACTCTTGCAAAAAGCAGTTTTAAGTAATCATAGATCTCAGTAGTTGTTCCAACCGTAGATCTAGGATTTGTACTATTTACTTTTTGCTCGATTGCAATTGCAGGCGCAATACCTTTAATATAATCTACTTTAGGTTTGTTTAGACGACCTAAAAACTGTCTAGCATAACTACTTAAACTTTCTACATAACGACGTTGCCCTTCGGCATACAAGGTATCAAATGCTAAACTTGACTTTCCAGAACCTGATAGTCCTGTAATAACAACAAGTTTGCGTCGTGGTATTACAACATCAATATTTTTAAGATTGTGCAGTTTTGCACCTTTTATAATAATGTTTTCTTTTGGATTTACTTCAGAAAGCGGTGTAGTCATAGTTGTTTTTACGTCTAAAACACAAAGATAACACAAGTTGAGCACCTTTTAAATAGGTTTATTGTGCAATAAAATGTTAAAAAAAATGTTTTTTTTTGCTTTTACGGAATGATTGTTGTTATATTTGGAACATATCATATTATTAACAAAACTTTATAGCCTATAGTATAACATTACTTTTTAATTTATAAACCCCAGACCAAAACCTGCTTTTGGTGCTTAAAAGTAATGATTATGCAAAAAATAACCATAACGGATGCTATCCTTGTTAGTAACTATATTAAAGGAGATGAGTCTTCTTTAGAGATTCTTATTAAAAGACACAAACAACGTATTTACAGTTTTATCTATTCTAAAGTATTTGATAGAGACATCGCAGAGGATGTTTTTCAAGATACCTTTATTAAGGTTATTCGTACCTTAAAAAGAGGTAAGTATAATGAAGAAGGTAAATTTTTACCATGGGTTATGCGTATCGCACACAACTTAGTTATTGATCATTTTAGAAAGAATAACAGAATGCCAAAATTTGATAATTCAGGTGATTTTGATATCTTTTCTGTAATTAGTGATAACTCTTTAAACGCTGAAAAAGTGATGGTTAAGGAGCAAGTCGAAGCAGATGTACGTCGATTAATAGATGAGTTACCAGAAGATCAAAAAGAAGTTTTGGTTATGCGTATGTATAATGATATGAGTTTTAAAGAAATATCAGAACGTACAGGTGTAAGTATTAATACCGCTTTAGGGCGTATGCGTTATGCATTAATTAATATGAGAAAAGTAATTGAAAAGCATAATATTGTTTTAACAAATTAGAAATGCAATAAATCAATTGATTGCTCGTTATCTGTATATACCTTAAACATATATACATGGCGAAAATTTACTCTGAACATTCGAATACCCCAAAAAAACAAAACTTTAAAATAGAACCAAAAGCAGAAACAATTAGTTTTATTTTAAATTACTCTAAGGCTTTAAGTGTTATAAATTATAAAAATTTGAAGTTTGAAGCACTTCAAAACTAAACTTTGAAAACGTCCTGATAGTCTCAGGACGTTTTTATTTTTAAGGCATTTTAGTAATTAACCTTAATGAAAATGAATTATTGTACTTTTTCAGGACCTATTATATCAGAAAAAATGTGATTATAATTATTCAGTTCGCGGAATTATAAAACCATTTTTAATAGTATCAAAACCTATTTTTGGATAGTATTCCATTGCTAATGGTGCCGAAAGTAAAATTAGCGTCGTTTGTGGTCCAATCTCTTTTTTGGTAAGGTTTATTAGATGCTTACCAATACCTTCTTTTTGATATTCGCTATTTACCGCTAAATCTGATAAATAACAGGCATAGCAAAAATCTGTTAGTGAGCGTGCTATTCCTACCAATTCGTTGTTTAACCAAGCAGTTATAATTAGATTAGAATTTTTATACATTTTTGAAATCCGATTACTATCGTTGGTAGGTCTTGTTATTCCTGAGCTATCATAAAGTTTAATTATCTCCGATGTGTTAGGACGTATTCCGATTTTGAATTCGATATTTTTCATGTGTTACAAATGTTTTTCAGCTTATTAATCTATCAGTTCTACTTATAATAATCTTTTAAAACGGTAGCACGACCAATAGTTTTGGTAATAATATCTTTTTCTAAATCCCAACCTCTAGCAGGAGAATACTCGCGTCCATACCAAATAATTTGCAAGTGTAAATCATTCCAAGTGTCTTTTGGAAATAAGCGCTTGGCATCTTTTTCTGTTTGTTGTACGTTTTTACCGTTGGTTAAATTCCAACGGTACATAAGTCTATGTATGTGTGTATCCACAGGAAAAGCAGGTACACCAAAAGCCTGACTCATAACTACACCAGCTGTTTTATGTCCAACAGCGGGAAAGGTTTCTAATGCTTCAAAAGACTGTGGTACAATACCGTTATAGTCTTCGACTAACATTTTTGATAACCCGTAAATACCTTTACTTTTCATTGGAGACAAACCACAAGGTCTAATAATAGCTTTGATTTCTTCCACACTCATTTTTATCATATCATACGGGTTATCTGCTTTGGCAAATAATAACGGTGTGATTTGATTAACTCTAACATCTGTACATTGTGCAGATAGCAATACAGCAACTAATAAGGTGTACGGATCTTTGTGGTCTAACGGAATAGGTATTTCTGGATAAAGTTTATTTAACGTATTTATAACAAAATCTACCTTTTCTTGCTTAGTCATTAGTCGTATTTTTGAATGAAACCAAAATTACAACTATGAATACATTAAAACAAGGCGATAAAGTACCAAATTTTACAGTAAATGATCAAGATGGAAATCCAGTGTCATTATCGGATTATAAAGGCAAAAAACTAATTGTTTTCTTTTATCCAAAAGCTAGTACGCCTGGTTGTACAGCCGAAGCTTGTAATCTAACAGACAACTATACACTGTTACAAGATAAAGGTTATGAGATTTTGGGGGTAAGTGCAGACTCAGAAAAAAGACAAACTAATTTTAAAAACAAATACAGTTTCCCGTTTCCGTTATTAGCGGACGAAGAGAAAGAAGTTATTAATGCTTTTGGTGTTTGGGGTTTGAAAAAATTTATGGGTAAAGAATATGATGGCATCCACAGAAAAACCTTTTTGGTAGATGAAGATGGAGTAGTAGCCCATGTTATTGATAAAGTAAAAACTAAAGATCACGCAGCACAAATTTTAGAGCTGTAGGATTATAATTTAAGTATAAAAAAAGCGACCATGAGGTCGCTTTTTTTGTTGCTATAAGTTTGAAAGAACACTTATTCTGTAGTTTCTTCCATAGTATGATATACGTTTTGCACATCATCATCTTCTTCTAATTTTTCTAATAATTTTTCAATATCTGCTGCTTGTTCCGGTGTTACTGCTTTTGTAACTTGAGGAATACGCTCAAATCCTGAAGATAATATTTCGATATCACGACTTTCAATTTCTGCTTGGATAGCTCCAAAGCTTTCAAAAGGCGCGTAGATTAAAATACCATCATCATCAGCAAATACTTCTTCTGCACCAAAATCGATAAATTCTAATTCTAACTCTTCTGGGTCTAAACCTTCAGCATTTACTCTAAAGTTACACGTGTGGTCAAACATAAATACTACAGAACCTGACGTCCCTAAACTACCATCACATTTATTAAAATAACTACGCACATTTGCAACTGTACGGGTGTTATTATCTGTTGCAGTTTCTACCAATACAGCAATACCATGTGGTGCATAACCTTCAAATACAACTTCTTTAAAATCACCAAGACTTTTATCACTTGCTTTTTTAATAGCACGCTCTACGTTGTCTTTTGGCATGTTCACTGCTTTGGCATTTTGGATAACTGCACGTAAACGTGAGTTACTAGCTGGATCTGGTCCACCTTCTTTAACCGCCATCACAATATCTTTTCCTATGCGTGTAAAGGCCTTGCTCATCGCAGACCAACGTTTCATTTTACGTGCTTTTCTAAATTCGAAAGCTCTTCCCATGGTTATATATGTTTTTAAATTTCCGCTTAAGCGAAAACTAAATAGTTAAAATTAATTTTACAATTACAAATTTAAAAAAACTTTTACTTTTAATTTAATCTTTAGACAGGTGTCTACGTAATTAGTTTGCTTTTATTACTAATTTTTAAGATTAAGTAGGTCTTTTAAAATTGTATAAGATTCTGCAATATAAATATCTTTTGATAATTGCGTGATTATATCCGCATTTAAGGTTTGATTTTCTTTATTAATATCTAATAATTTTTGTGTTGCTTTAGTATTAGACACTTTAATTAATGGTAAATCGTCTTGTTCAGGAAAAATCTGAAAATATAAGTCGCTCTTAGTTTCTCTGGTTTTTTTTATACCTTCTAACGTCAGTTGATATTTTTCTCCTTTTTCAAAAATACTGGCTCTTAATTTTAGGTTGTTTTTAGCAATGTCTTTAAAATTAATGTTGTTGGCTAATCGCTGCTTATTATTACTAAATATAGAGGCGTAATCTACTGTTTTAAACGGTCTAAATCCCATTTGAGGCGTAACTGTATCTTTGGTTAAAGCATAGTCTAAATACCCTTCTCCGCTATCTAAATTATCATAAATAGAAGGGAGTTTTATATCCGGAATTACTCCAGTTGCCTGATGACTTTGGCCTGTGATACGATAAAATTTTTCGACAGTAATTTTGCAAAACCCTAAATTGCCCGTGTCATCTAAAGCAAGGATACTTTGCGCACTGGATTTACCATGTGTTGTAGAACCTACAATTAAAGCACGATTATAATCTTGCATTGCAGATGCAAAAAACTCTGATGCAGAGGCGCTATAACTATTAACCAGTACTACGACAGGTTTGTTAAAAAACGTACCACGCTTACTATCTCTAATGGTGTAGGTTTCTTTTAAGTTAGTTTCAATAATGGTTATTGGACCTTGATCTATAAACATGCTAACAAGTTCCATTGCTTCTTGCATGGATCCGCCACCATTAAATCTAAGATCAATAAGTAATGCGTCAATATGTTGTTTTTGTAGTTTGTAAAGTTCTTTAGCAAAGTCAGAGGATATACCACGACCGTTTAGAGACTCGTCATTAGTATAAAAACTAGGTATCTTGATATATCCTAAATCTTGATTTTCGCCAAGTAAATAGCCTTTAATGGCATTGTCTTCTACTTTAATTTTGGTTTTAGTTATGGTAATGGTTTGTTCTGTTCCGTTTTTCTTTTTTACTAAAAAGGATACTGTTTTATGGTCTTCTTTATTACTAAATGCTTCGATCTCATGATTAGAAATACAAAACGTATTTAAGGTAACGCCATTAGCGGTTAATGACATGATGATATCGTCCGTTTCTAAGTTTCCGTTATTAAAAGCTGCGCTTCCTGGTGTGATTTCTGCTATAAAAATCTGACCTTCTTTATTTTTTTCGGTAGTAATACCAAAAGACAATTGATTACTAGATAAGGAGGTTTCGTAAATTAATTTTTCAGTAGGATTAAAAAACACCGAATGTGGATCGTGATACTCTAAATAAGCATTAATAAAGGCATCTTTTACATAACGATCAATACCACCGCTGGTGTTGGTAAACTGCTCAATTTTGCACAGTTGATTTTTAATAACATCCAATCTAGCGTTAACTTCCAGAGTTGAAAAGTTAGATTTAATAACTTCTATAGCGTCATTACTATCCAATAGGTTGGCAATAACCTTATAGGCTACTAATTTTTCAAGCATTTTTTGTAATCCCTGATAATCTTTGGGGTAAGTGATAAATTTTGAAGGCGAATATTGTAAGGTTAGCCCTCCAGAATAATCAGGAACAGTTGTGTTTAATTGCTCTAAAATAGTTTTAGTGTCGTTAATACGTTGTGATAATACTGTTTTATAAGTGTCTAAAAAGTCGCAATTATCAGACAGTAAATAATTATCAAATTGCAGTTGATCTGATTTAAATTGGTCAATATCTGTTTTTAAAAAGTAATCCTTATCAGGATCTAAGCCTTTTAAAAACAGATTAAAAACACCTTTTGATAAACTATCATTAATCACTTTTGGTTGGTAATGGTTATTTTTTACCAACTGTTTTACAGCCACTAACTGCTTACAAAATATAGAATCTGATTGCGCCAAACTGACGCTAGTACTTAATAGAAAGAGCAGGAGAAGGTGTTTATACATTTGGGGCGTTTAAACGGTTAGTCTTCGTCTTCTTCAACAATATGCTCAATAGCTAATGCTAATTTAAAATCTTTATCAGTAACGCCACCTGCATCATGCGTTGTTAAAATTATTTTTAAAACATTATACTCGTTAGTCCATTCTGGATGGTGGTTTAATGCTTCGCACTCAAAAGCAATTCTGCTCATGGCACTAAAACAATCTTTGAAATTTTCGAATTCAAACTCTGCATGTATTGCATTATCAGCATAGTCCCATTCTGGTAATCTTAATAAACGTTGTTCAATTTCAATAGGGGTAAGTGTAGACATAAATTTTTATTTAAAAATAAGACATTTATACTTCTAATTCTGTTAAAATATCATGACTTAATAGCTCTAAATTTTTTGGAAGCGCATTTGTTTTAGATAGTACTGCTAAATAACGGTCGTCATTAGTAGTAAACACTTGCTTAAACACTGGGTTTATAACACCTAAAGACGCTATTATTTCTTTAAAAAAGTCGTCATGATGCACTAAATCTGTACTTCCAAGATGGAAAATACCGGATTTTTTTTGATTGATAATATAATGAATTTGTTGTGTCACCTTTGTATCTGTAGTGACATTCATTATTAAATTCGGAAAAACTTCAATGGGTGATTTTTCTTTTAAAAAAAACTTTATTTCTTGTATTCTTGGGGATTGCGCTCCAAAAACCATGGGTAATCTTATTATTGCGTAGTTGCGTTTAGGCAAGCGCAGTAGCATGTTTTCAATCTTAATTTTAAAATGACCATACATACTATGGCTTAATGTTTTATCATCTTCATAACTAGGATACTTACTATAAGCATCAAAGACATTTGCAGAAGATAAAAAGATAAACTTACTATTATTAGCCACCACATATTCTGCAATATGATGATGCGCAATAACTTGTGCCGAAAAATTACCACGTACTGCCGAGATTATAATTGTAGGTTTTACAATCTCTAGAATTTCGAAAATATCATCCTCTTCCATATTATATTGGAAGTAGTGCTGATTTTTACTAAACGCTTTATTATCTACACAATACGTCCCGTAGGTATTAAAATAGCCACACAACTCTTTATATAAAGCTTGTCCTATAAACCCACTAGCGCCAAGTATAAGTATGCGATGTTTGTTATTTATCGTTTTCATTTAAAGACTATAACGTTTAGAAAATAGATAAATTGGTTTGGGTAGTAAATTGTTCTAAAGCTTGCATTCCAATTAAAGAGTTTCCTTTAGCATTTAGTCCTGGAGACCATGTAGTAATTACAAATTTATTTGGTAGAAGCGCCACAATACCGCCACCAACACCACTTTTACCTGGTAGACCGACTTCAAATGCAAACTCGCCAGATTCGTCATAAAAGCCACAAGTCAACATAATAGCATTGATCCGTTTGGCTTGACTAACGGTAACATGTTGTTTGTTATTAACACATTTTCCGCTGTTAGCAAATACATAAAACGCTTTAGCGACTTGCGCACAAGTCATCTCTAAAGCACATTGATGAAAATAAAAGTCCAAGACCACCTCCACATCATTATGCAAGTTGCCAAAAGACTTTAGTAAGTTGGCAGCCGCATAATTATTATAACCAGTAAGCTTCTCTGAAGCCGCCACTTTATAATTGTAGTTTATGGACTGATCATTACTAATATCTCTAACGTACTGTAAAAAGTCTGCTTTTGGATTTTTAAATTGTGTACATAATATATCTGCCACAACAATAGCACCAGCATTTATTAAAGGATTTCTAGGTATTCCGTTTTCTAATTCTAATAACGATAAATGGTTAAATGGGTTTCCAGAAGGCTCCACATCTACACGGGTCCATAAGTTGTTATCTTCAAACGCTATGGCTTTAGATAAGGTTAGAACTTTAGATATACTTTGTATGGAAAACGGGACATTAGCATCTCCAGCCATAAATGTACGACCGTCCATGTGCTGCATAAAAATACCAAAGTGATTAACATCCTGTTTTGACAATTCAGGAATATAAGAAGCAACAACACCCTTAACAACTTCGTTTTTTAAGTCGCTATGGATGTTGTTTATAATAGTATTAAAGTCTAGCATAAATAATTACGCTTTGTAAAACGGAAGTTTTACTACCGTTGCTGGCACTGCGTTTTTACGGATTTGTATGTTTATTTTGCTGTTTACATCAGTAAATACGGTTGGGACATAACCTAAGCCAATACCTTTACCCAACATTGGAGACATTGTACCAGAAGTAACAACACCAATCTTTTTACCTTGACCATCTACAATATCATAACCTTGTCTTGGTATACCACGTTCGTCAAGCTCAAAAGCGACTAATTTACGGTCTACACCACGACGTTTTTGATCCTCTAAAGCTTCACTATTAGTAAAAGTTTTACTAAACTTAGTAACCCATCCTAAACCAGCTTCAATAGGTGATGTTGTATCGTCAATATCGTTTCCGTAAAGACAGTACCCCATTTCTAGACGTAAGGTATCACGTGCAGCTAAACCAATAGGTTTAGCACCAGCTTCAGTTACCTTATCCCAAATTTGTTTAACCTCGTCATTTTTACAATAAATTTCAAAACCACCACTTCCAGTATAACCAGTTGCAGAGATAATAACATTGTCAATACCTGCAAAATCACCAACTTCAAAGTTGTAAAATTTAATAGCAGATAAATCATGACTAGATAACGCTTGCATTTTTGCTACAGCATTAGGACCTTGAATAGCTAAAAGCGAATAGTCTGCAGACAAGTCGCGCATATCCGCATTCACTGTGTTTTTAGAACTAATCCAATTCCAGTCCTTTTCAATATTACTAGCATTAACAACTAATAGGTATTGTTCCTCTTTTAGTTTGTAAATAATCAAATCGTCAACAATTCCACCATCATCATTTGGTAAACAAGAATATTGCGCTTTACCAATAGTTAATTTAGTAGCATCATTACTACTTACACTTTGGATTAAAGCTAAAGCGTTAGGACCAGAGATTAAAAATTCTCCCATGTGTGATACATCAAATACACCACAATCTTTTCTTACGGCTTCATGTTCGATATTTACACCATCATATTGTACAGGCATGTTATAACCTGCAAAAGGAACCATTTTTGCACTTAGTGCTTCGTGAGTTGCTGTTAAAGCTGTGTTTTTCATTCTTAATATATTTTTGATTTTACCGTCAAGCGGAAATGATTAGCAATTGTCTAACAAAAGTATTGAAAATTATCGAGTTGCTTTTTAGTAATAGAAATAATATCAAGTTAAAATTTATAATCGAAGCATGTCCCGTTTAGAAGTATTTCAAATGTTAAAAAAATTAGTAGTTGCTTGTAAAACCAAGTGTTTTCTATTAAACTAAAGTTAAACCAATCCTTGAAATTTGGTAAGCGGGTGTGTAGCTGTTATCTTTAAGTATGGAAAATATATTAGTAGCAGGTGCCAACGGTACCACAGGAAAAAAAATAGTAAATCTTTTAAACGAATCTCAGTATTTTAACCCAATTGCAATGGTTAGAAAAGAAGAGCAAGTCGCTTATTTTAAAGCCAAAAATATTGATACGGTTTTAGCAGATTTAGAACAAGACGTTTCTGTAGCTTTTAATAACACTATAGACAAGGTTGTTTTTGCTGCAGGATCTGGAGGAAAAAAAGTAGTGGAAGTAGATCAAGAAGGCGCAAAGCGTCTAATTGATGCATCTAACAAAAACAATGTCAAAAAGTTTGTGATGTTAAGCTCAATGGGAGCAGACCATCCAGAACAAGCAGAACAACTACAAGCGTATTTAAAAGCAAAACATAACGCAGACAAGTATTTAAAATCAAGCGGATTAAATTATAGTATTGTTAGACCAGGATCTTTAACTAATGGCGAATTAACTAACAAAATACAGTTAGACACTAAGCTAAATAAAAGTGGAGACATTAGCCGAAACGATGTAGCTCAAACCTTAGTTAGATCTTTAAATGACGATGTTGCAAATAATGCCACTTTCGAAATTTTAAAAGGAGACACCTTAATTGGCGATGCCTTAAATACATTGTCTAAATAGAATAAGAATTTCTTGTTTTTAAGATATTTGATTAATAAAAAAAGCTACCGTTTGGTAGCTTTTTTTTTGTTTTCGGGTTTAAAATAACGTGTTCGTGTAAGGATAGTTGCGTGGTTAAACAACTAACTTAGTAAAAATGAACCAAACCAGAGGGAAATCCGCAGGATTTTCCGAGTAGGCAAGAACCAAGCAATTATTTTTACACGTTGTTATGCTTTGTTATTTATTCTGTTCAATTATTGTTTTGGCATTCTTATTTTTAGAATTAAGCTCTAATGATTTTTTATATGCTTTTATACCTTCTTCTTTTTTCCCTAATAGCAAAAGACATTCTCCATAGCTATCATATGTGTTAAATCCATTTGGATAAAGTTCTGTATTGAGTTTAAATATTTTTAAGGCTTCTTTGTTTTTTCCTTGGCCGATTAAGCTATAACCAAAACTATTAATTCCACTTTCGGATATGTCAAATTCAGAGTCTGTTTTATTCTGTGATTTAATGATTTTAACTACATTATCAATAGATTTTCCTTGTACCAAAAGTTCAGATATTTTTTTTCTATTCATACGCTTAACTTTCTCTCTTTGTTCTGCTAAAGTTTCTACGCCATATTCAATCCTTTTTTCATCCGAAATTTGAGTGGTATCAATTTTTCTTAATTCCCAAGGTTTACCTCTCATTCTGAAATATTGAGTTCCATAAATTTGAGGTTTATTTCTACTTATTAAATTTCGGTCAATTGCGGCAGCCAATAGCCATTTGTTTGCTGTAGAATCTAATTCAATAGATTTACGCATTAATTTTACAGCCATTCCATATGCAACAGAATCACCTCCGTGTTGAAAAATCATTGCAGCATTGTGATAATCTTTTGAAGTTCGCACTTTATTAGAGTCCAATAATTGATAAATTCGAACTTCCCTTAGGCTATCATTTTTTGATACAACACTCCAATCTATGTTTTCTATTCGTCTATCAGCTTGGTCGTTTTTGTAGATTTCAATTAGTTCAGTATTGTCCGTTAAAGGTGATTCAGAAATTTCTTTTTCTTTGTTCGTTTTACAAGAAGTAAGTACAAGAATTAAAATAATTGAAATAATGTTTTTCATATGAGTGATTTTTAAAAAAGCATAACGGTGACGTATAAGAATTGTGCTTGTTTGATTTAGGAATAAACTTACGCATTATTTTTATACAATGTTAGCATACGTTTTTTTCTATTAGCAAAAATATAGCTGTAATTATAAAAATCGGAAAGCTCCCAATATTTACGCTATACCAACCATAATATCCTTTATTTTTTAAATCTCCATTGTTCTTTATCCAAATTCCGTCTGACAATCTTCCCCATTGCATTTGAAAAGCTTCTCTTTTAAAAACTTTTTTATAAAACTCAATAATCCCTTTTGAGATTAACAAAGTCAGAAAAGGTGAAAAAGTCAGAAGAGTGCAGTTAAATGGACAGAAATAAGTCCAATTCATTAACTCCATTATAATTCCAAGAAATCCAATTAAGAAAGTAATTTTTAAATATCGTTTATAATATTTGTCATCTTTTAGGTCTTCCGTAAATGTTATTATTACCATACTAAAGAGTTGGTAAATTATAATAATTATATAAAAATATACTTCGGAAAGTGTCATTTTCAATTGTAGGCTAACTTAAAACTGATCTAAATCGTTTTTAATAAATTATATCAGTAGTTATTTTAAATTCGAAGGTAATGGTTTTATTTTGTAAAGTCAAGGCCTTATTGCATTGTAATAATCTAAAAATTAAACTCAAACCTTAGTTAGATCTTTAAATGACGATGTTGCAAATAATGCCACTTTCGAAATTTTAAAAGGAGACACCTTAATTGGCGATGCCTTAAATACATTGTCTAAATAGAATAATGATTTCTTGTGTTTAAGATATTTGATTAACAAAAAAAGCTACCGTTTGGTAGCTTTTTTTTTATTTTCGGGTGTCTAGTCCTGAAATATGGCTACAGGTTAAAATTGAATTTAGGCTGATAATTTGTATACCATATTAGGTGTTTTATAGTCTAAAGATAAATGTA
>NZ_FORM01000004.1 GCF_900114005.1 Olleya namhaensis | reverse complement strand
CTGTCTCTTAAGATGTTATTTCCTTAAGCGGGTGCAAATATAATTCGCTTTTTTAAATCCCACAAGCTTTATTTAAAAAGATTTGAATCTTTTTTATATCACTGTCATTATAACTCTCTGAACGTTTCCTAATTGCTAAATAACCTGTTATAGTTACGTCGTTTTCGGGGTGCAAATATACAAGCCTTTTTGGTTCCCACAACCCTTTTAGTAATCTTTTTTTAATTTAAAGATAACATCTGTCTTTAATCCTTTGTGCTTAGCGTGTTACAATATTATATTTTTTATTTTTATTTTAGGATTGAATTACCTCAAGATTACAAATGTTGGCTGTATTGAAATCTGTTTGCTGATTTGCAACGCGTTAGGGATAGAACGGTCTGTTTGAGCTCTTTTTTTTTATATACCTTATAGTATTATGACTTTTGATTATTTTAAATACTACACTATATATAAGGTATATGATTTGCAAAAAAAAGCGAGTAGTGATAGCCCGACCCTTTGGGTAACGCCCTATTTGTTTTAATATGGCAGAATTTATTTAGTATTACTTAATACTTGTATTGCCAGTCTATTATTATCCTATTATATTTGTAGCCTAATTTGATATTGATGATAAAAATTACTTTACCTGATGGTAGTGTGAAATCTTTTGAAAAAGATTCTACACCTATGGATGTTGCTAAGAGTATTAGTGAAGGATTGGCTAGAAATATTATTTCGGCAAGTTTTAATGGTACAACGGTTGAAACTTCAACACAGTTGACAACCGACGGGTCTCTTATATTATATTCTTGGAAGAATGATGAAGGAAAGAAAGCGTTTTGGCATAGTTCTGCTCACGTTTTAGCTCAGGCTATCGAGGAGTTGTATCCGAAAAGCAAATTAACCATTGGTCCTGCGATTGATAATGGGTTTTATTATGATGTAGATTTTGGTGATGAAACGATTACTGATAAAGACTTTAAGACTATTGAAAATAAAATGTTAGAGATTGCTAGAGGTAAACATGAGTTTGCTATGCGATCTGTAACTAAAGCTGATGCTTTGTCTTTATATAAAGACAATGAATATAAAACTGAATTAATTGAAAATCTAGAAGATGGTACTATCACTTTTTGTGATCATGCTACTTTTACTGATTTATGTCGTGGTGGACATATCCCAAATACCGGGATTATTAAAGCCGTAAAAATATTATCTGTTGCTGGTGCTTACTGGAGAGGGGATGAAAATAAACCACAATTAACACGTGTGTATGGAACATCTTTCCCTAAACAAAAAGAATTAACTGAATATTTACATCTTTTAGAGGAGGCAAAAAAACGTGATCACAGAAAATTAGGTAAAGAGCTTGAGCTTTTTACATTTTCTCAGAAAGTTGGTGCTGGTTTACCGTTATGGTTACCAAAAGGAGCTGCTTTACGTGAGCGTTTAGAAGATTTTTTAAAGGCTGCACAGAAAAAGGCTGGTTATGAAATGGTTGTTACACCACATATTGGTCAAAAGGAACTTTATGTTACTTCTGGACATTATGAAAAATATGGTGCTGATAGCTTCCAACCTATTACTACACCAAAAGAAGGTGAAGAATTTTTACTAAAACCAATGAATTGCCCACATCACTGTGAGATATACAACAGTATGCAATGGTCTTATAAAGATTTACCAAAACGATTTGCTGAATTTGGTACAGTTTATAGATATGAACAAAGTGGAGAATTACATGGTTTAACAAGAGTTAGAGGTTTTACTCAAGATGATGCTCATATTTTTTGTACTCCGGATCAATTAGACCAAGAGTTTAAAAACGTTATTGATTTAGTATTATATGTATTTGGATCTTTAGGGTTTGAAAACTTTACTGCGCAAGTCTCTTTACGTGATCCAGAAAAGCCAGAAAAATATATTGGAAGTTTAGAAAATTGGGAGAAAGCGGAACAAGCAATTATAAATGCTGCCAAGGATAAAAACTTAAATTATGTTATAGAAACTGGCGAAGCTGCTTTTTACGGTCCTAAATTAGACTTTATGGTAAAGGATGCTTTAGGAAGACAATGGCAATTAGGAACTATTCAGGTTGACTATAATTTACCTGAACGTTTTGAATTATCTTATAAAGGTAGTGATAATGAATCGCACAGACCGGTAATGATACACCGTGCTCCTTTTGGAAGTATGGAACGTTTTATAGCCATTTTATTAGAACATACTGGTGGGAATTTTCCGCTTTGGTTAATGCCAAATCAAGTTTCTATATTAACTCTTAGTGAGAAATACGAGAAATACGGTCAAAATGTTTTAACTTTGCTAGAAAATCACGAGATTCGCGCACTTGTAGACAACAGAAGTGAGACCATTGGTAAGAAGATTAGAGAGGCTGAAATGAGTAAAACGCCTTATATGATTATCATTGGAGAGCAAGAAGAAGCGGAAAACATGATATCTGTCAGACAACATGGCGGTGAAGATTTAGGCACGATTAGTGTAGATACCTTTGCAGAGATTGTTAAAACAGAGATTAATAAGACAAAAAGACAATTTTAAAATTAAGTTTAACTAAAATATATAAGTCATAGCAATACGTAGAAAAAGATCAAGAGGTCCGGCAAGAATCATTAAGGAAGATCAGCACAACATTAACGGTAAGATTAGAGCAGAAAAAGTGCGTCTAGTTGGAGAGAATGTTGAAGTAGGAATCTATACCACTAAAGAGGCAAGAGAATTTGCGAGAGAGCAAGAACTTGACTTGGTAGAAATTTCGCCAAAAGCAGTTCCACCTGTATGTAAAATAATGGATTACAAGAAGTTTCTTTATGAACAGAAGAAGCGGGAAAAAGCATTAAAATCCAAGGCTACTAAAGTTGTAATTAAAGAAATTCGGTTTGGACCACAAACAGATGATCATGATTACGAGTTTAAAAAGAAACACGCCGAAAAATTCTTAAAAGAAGGTGCAAAGCTAAAAGCATTTGTTTTCTTTAAGGGACGATCGATTGTGTTTAAAGAGCAAGGACAAATATTATTATTACGTTTAGCCCAAGATTTGGAAGAAATTGGTAAAGTAGAACAGATGCCAAGACTTGAAGGGAAACGTATGACAATGTTTATTGCTCCAAAGAAGTAGATTTTAAAAGTCTAACTATATAGATTATCAAGATGCTAAACATGTTTAGCACTAAAAATATTATAAGCGAAATAATTAAAACTAGGAAACAAAATGCCTAAAATGAAAACAAAATCTAGTGCTAAAAAGCGTTTCAAGCTTACAGGTACTGGTAAAATTAAAAGAAAGCACGCTTTTAAGAGTCACATCTTAACAAAGAAGTCTAAAAAGCGTAAGCTTAAGTTAACTCATGACGGTTTAGTACATAAAGCGGATGAGAACAACATTAAAGTAATGATGCGTTTAAAGTAACATTACCTTAATTGGTTACAAATTATTATTTATAAACCCTGGAGTTAGGCCAATACAAAGTGTTATTAATTAACCGCCTACTACAAAATACATTAAAATTATGCCTAGATCAGTAAATTCTGTTGCCAAAAGAGCCAGAAGAAAAAAGGTGCTTAAACAAGCAAAAGGTTACTTTGGACGTCGTAAAAACGTTTGGACAGTAGCAAAAAACGCGGTTGACAAAGCTATGCAATATGCATACAGAGACCGTAGAAATAAAAAGAGAACTTTCCGTGCATTATGGATCACGCGTATTAACGCTGGAGCTAGATTACATGGAATGACTTACTCACAATTTATGGGGAAAGTAAAAGCTAACAATATCGAATTAAACCGTAAGGTTTTAGCTGATTTAGCGATGAACAATCCAGATGCTTTTGAAGCAATTGTGAACAAAGTAAAATAAAAGGCATTTTGCCAATTGTATAACAATACTTCGCTTATAACATAGAAAATCCGATTCTTAATTGAATCGGATTTTTTTATGCCTTTTAATTATAACTTAACTTTAATAATTGTCTTTTACCAATCGTAATCTTTAATTTTACAACAAATAGAATGCTATCTTATGATTTTAAACCAAGTAAAATTAATCGTATCTGACTTAGATGGTACTTTATTAAACTCAAACCACGAAGTCAGTGCTGAGTTTTTTGAATTGTACAAAGTATTAAAAGAAAAAAACATACTTTTTGTTGCTGCTAGTGGACGTCCATACTATAGTATGATTGACAAATTGGCAACTATAAAAGATGATATTATTATAGTCTCTGAGAATGGTGGATTAGCGGTAGAAAATAATAAGTTGATACTTTCGAATACATTTAATCCAAATAACTTAAATAGTATTGCCAAGTTGGTAACGACATTACATGATGCACATCCAGTGTTTTGCACAAAAGACAAAGCGTATGTTATTAGTAAATCTAAAAAACTGATGTCGCTTTTAAGTGAATACTACTCCAATTACGATGTAATAGATAGCTTAGATGATATTAAGGAACCTGTTTATAAAATAGCACTGTATCATGAGGAAAGCTCTGAAAAACACATTTATCCAGCTGTAAAGCATCTTGAAAGTGATTTTAAAGTAAAAGTATCTGCAAATCATTGGGTGGATATTTCGGAAAACATCGCTAATAAAGGTTATGCTATAAAGCATATACAAGAACTTTATAATATAAGTGAAGCAGAAACTATGGTTTTTGGCGATTATAATAATGATATAGAAATGCTGAAATTAGCGCATTTTAGCTATGCAATGGAAAATGCGCATCCTAATGTAAAAAATATTGCTAATTATAGCACTAAAACTAATGATGACAATGGTGTAGAACACATTATCAAACAATTAATAGCTAGTCTAAAATAAACTTACCTATTGATAGAAAACAGCTTCACCTCCTGCTCTTTTCCTTTTAGAGCTATATTTCCTATAGATTCCAACTTATACTTATGCAATTTTAGTTTTTGCAGCAGTATTTCTGAAATAAGTAAGGTTTGATTATAGGTATTACATTCTCCTTGTATTCTTGCTGATGTATTAATAACATCACCATGATATGCAATCTCCTTTTTAATCGAACCTACTTCTGTTACAATTAACTTTCCGCCATGCAATCCTGCTTTAAATTTAGGGAGTAAACCGAATTTTTTGATGTAAGATTTTTGCTTTTTAAGCAATCTATCTTGAAATTTATAGAATAACTCAACACAGTTATTATCTTTTATTCCTTTATCAAAAGACCAACTAATTACTGCCTCGTCTCCAACATATTGATATATCTCTGCGTCAAAATTAGGCAGTACATGATTTAGATCGTAAAAACACTCTTGAATTAACTCACTGTACTTAAAATGCCCTAATTGTTCTGCAATAGTTGTTGACGCTTGAAGATCTAGAAACATAAAAATGCGCCTTTCCTCTCTTGGTTTTTTATATTTACCGATAAGTTGATTGAAAAACACACCTCTTCCAAAGTTTTCTTTTGCTAATTTAAAGAAAGAAAATATTAATGAACAGATTACAAAATAACCAACCACTAACCAAAACACCTTATTTTCTATCCACCATCCTGACTCGTTAGGTAGATTTCTATCAATCTGAACTTCTATTAAGTGAACAATAAAGTTTGTTGACAACACCAACATTAGTAGATAAATAAATGACTTCTGCAATAAAACTAAACCTGTAGCTAGTTTGTCTAAATGTAATTTTTGAAAGAGAAACTCTACAATTGCATATACAAACCCCACTACAATTCCTGCATAGAGTCCAAACTCTAACCAATAAATGAACGGTACAACATCCGCATCTAATTCTTGAAGTCCTTTTCCTGTTTGAAATGCCTTTCCTCCTTCTGTGCCCACTTGGTAATAGCGTACTGTAATAAAGAGACAAAAGGAAAACGACCAAAATATAATGGTTGCAATTAATAGCCTTACAAATGGAAATACAATGTTTTTCAAATTGTAGAGTGGATTATTCAGAAATCTCTTCTAAAGCTAATTGAAACTCTGACCAACTTATTAAACCATCGCCATCTTTATCATATCCTTCAATAAGTTTTGAAGACACTATACCTCGAATAAATCCACTAATTTCTGCTTCTTGTAATAAGTTTTTAATTTCGGACTTAGATAATTGTTTATCACCATCGTTATCAAAAAACGAAAAAGCTTTTTGAGGAGAATCAAAATGATTAGTAATTAGAATTTCTATTTTTTTTAGGATTTGATCTTTTGTTGACATAATACTTTTAGATTGAATGAATACTGATTTATAATTTAAACCTAACGATTGTCCTGATGCGTTAAGGATGGAAAGGTTTGTTTGAGCACCTCGCAGAGTGCGAGCCTTGAGAGCCTGACCCTTGTGGTAACGCCCAAATATTAAGTTTTCTGTTTTTTCTTTTTTGCTGCAGGGAATAACACATTATTGAGTATTAATCTGTAACCTGGAGATGTTGGATGCAATTCCAATTCGGTTTTAGGATCACCAACTTGGTGTGTATAGTCTTCTGGGTCGTGACCACCATAAAATGTAAAAAAGCCTTTTCCTTTTATACCATGAATGTATTTAGCCTCTCCATTTGTTTTATTTTCTCCCATGACTAATACGTTTGACTTTATTTGGTCTCTAGTAAACGAGGTTGTTTGTCCCATAAACCCTTTAACCAATGCCGTATGATTTTGACATAACATACTAGGAATTGGATCCCATTTAGCAGAGAAATCCATTAACGAAAAATAGTCCGTTTGTTTAGGTATTTTACGTTTCATGGTCATATCAATACTTGAAAACTCATAGACTAGCGCACTACGCTCTAATGTATAATCTTTAAAAGCGAACGTTTTAGAGAAGTCTAATTTGGATTGGTAGTTAGCGTCACTGGCATCTCCATCAAACATGGGCTCGCATATATCTATTCCTGCTGCGGATAATGCGATATCAAAACTTTCGGTTGCACTGCACATGGCAAACATAAACCCTCCACCAACAACATAATCTCTAATTTTTAGTGCTACGTCACGTTTTTCTTCTGATACTTTAGAATATCCAAGTTTTGTGGCTAAAGCTTCCGCTTCCTTTTTTTCTTGGATGTACCAAGCTGCTTGACGGTATCTAGCATAAAACTTACCAAACTGTCCTGTAAAATCTTCGTGGTGTAAATGCAACCAATCGTATAATAATAACTCGTCTTTTAAAACGCCTTCGTCATAGATTGTTTCGTATGGAATTTCGGCATAACTTAATACCATAGTAACTGCATCATCCCAAGGTAATTTTCCTTGTGGTGTATAGACTGCAATTTTTGGTGCTTTTTCTAAGACTACTGCTTCCATGTTTTTACTTGGACTAGCAATATCTTCTAGAATTTGTTGTGTTTTAGAATCTGATATAATCTCAAAACTGACACCTCTAATTTGGCATTCTCGCTGAATTTCTGCACTATCTGGCAACAAAAAAGCACCACCTCTATAGTTAAGTAGCCACTTAACTTTTACATTTTTTTCTAGCGTCCAATAAGTTATACCATAAGCTTTTAAATGATTTTTCTGAGTATCCGCATCCATAGGAATAAGGATGTACGACGCAAACAATTGGTTTGCAAATAGAAACAGAAATAGAAATATTGCTATTTTTTTCATTTAAAAAGATGGTTTTATAAATTGAAAGATACTTAAAAAACCGACTTCAAAAAAAGAGATTAGTATTAAATTAACTAGGAGACCCAGAAAGCAGATCTGAGATGATCTTTGTTCTTGGAAATTGCTCTAAAATAATTTTTAAAAACACTGTAATTGGTATTGCCATAATTAACCCAGGAATACCCCAAATAAAGCCCCAAAACATTAACATAACCAAGACTGCTATAATGTTTATAGAAAAAGATTTACCCATAAATACAGGTTCTAAAATACTTCCATATAATACTTGTGTACCTGCAATTGATAGCACAAAAAACAGAAGTTTACTAGACGTTTCTAACTCCACAAATGCAAAAAGAGACAATAGTATTACTGTTATAAAAGAACCTACCATTTGAACAAAATTGATTAAGAATGCGAATAAACCCCAAAAGATAGGGAAACTAACATCAAAAAAGTAACATGCTAACCCTGTAAAAACACCTGTCAGGAAGCTTACTAAAAACTTAACTTTAATGAATTTAATTAAGTCCTTTTCTATCTTCATAAAGGTTTTGATAGAGGTATGTTTCTTTTTTAAAATGGTCTTATTAATTAACTGCTCTACATTTATAGATTCCGCCAACCAAAGCACAACAAAGAACGTCGTCATTAATAACGCTGTCAAAAATTTAGTAATAAAACTAATGGTTGGTGATAGATTACTTAATAGTGCGTCTTTATTTAAAAGTCTAGTTAATGATCTACTACCTTCTACTTTGTCCACTCCAAAGAAAGCTTCTGTATTATCAATTAAAAGATTGATTTTGTCTTCTGCCTTATGAAAAAATTGAGAATCTGAAGCGATAATTTCTTTACTTGATAATTTAACTAGCTCAACTCCTAACTTAACACCTAATGCAATCACTAAAAGCACTATTAAAACACTAATTGCTTTTGGAAGCTTACGCTTGCGTAAAAAACGCATCAATGGTAAAAATAGTAATGCTATAAACATTGAAAATACCAATGGTACAAATATAAAAGACAACACTTTTAATAGATAAAATATAATTGGTATTACAATTATTAAAAGTAGGTAATTAGTAGTTTTGATTTTATCCATCAAAGTAATAGTTAATTTATATTAAAAAGGTACATCATTATCTTCTTCCGGTGCACCAAAAGCATCGTTAGCAGAAGGGAAATTATCTGGAGCAAATGTATTGTCATTTGCGGCAGCATTCATTTTACTATGAAACTCTTGACCAAAAGGTGTATCAAAATCATCCAAGTTATCAAACTTACCTAAATGTCCGATAAATTTAAGTCTAATACTTTCTAAACCACCATTACGGTGTTTTGCTACAATAAACTCACCTTGACCTTCTGTAGGAGAACGCTCTTCATCATCCCACTCGTCAATTTTATAATATTCCGGTCTGTAAATAAAACTTACAATATCGGCATCTTGCTCAATTGCACCAGATTCACGTAAATCGGAAAGTAAAGGACGTTTACTTCCTCCACGTGTTTCCACAGCACGCGATAATTGTGAAAGTGCAATTACAGGTAAACTTAATTCTTTAGCTAATGCTTTTAAGTTACGCGAAATAGTTGATATTTCTTGTTCACGGTTACCACCTGAACCAGCAGCTGTCATTAACTGTAAATAATCAATCATGATCATTCTAATACCATGTTGTGAAGCTAGACGACGCGCTTTTGCACGTAAATCGAAAATAGAAAGCGAAGGTGTGTCATCAATAAATAGTGGTGCCTTCTCCAAAGCTTTTACTTTTACGTTAAGCTGTTCCCACTCGTGTTTTTCTAATTTTCCTGTTCTTAGTTTTTCTGAAGACAATCCAGTTTCACTAGAAATTAAACGTGTAATTAATTGTACTGATGCCATCTCTAGAGAGAAAAAGGCAACTGGTATATTTGAATTTACGGCAACATTTCTTGCCATTGTCAAAGTAAAGGCGGTTTTACCCATACCTGGACGTGCTGCGATAATAATTAAATCACTTTCTTGCCATCCAGAAGTAAGTTTATCTAGTTTATTAAAACCAGAAGGCACTCCACTCATCCCCTCTTTTTTGGAGATTTCTTCAATTTTCTTTTTGGCTTGTATTACAAGATCTTGTGCTGTTTCACTTGATTTTTTAATGTTTCCTTGCGTTACTTCGTAAAGTCGAGATTCTGCTTTATCTAATAAATCAAAAACATCCTGCGTCTCGTCATAAGCTTCTTCAATAATCTCTGAAGAAATCTTAATTAAACTACGCTGAATAAATTTCTGTAAAATAATTCGTGCATGAAACTCAATATGGGCAGAAGACGATACTTTTTGCGTTAAGGAAATCAAGTAAAAATCTCCACCAGCTAAATCTAATTTCGAATTTGTCTTTAATTGCGTCGAAACTGTTAATAAGTCAATAGGTTGACTTTCCTGGAACAACATAAAGATAGCTTCGAAGATGTGTTGATGTGCTTCTTTATAGAAGGCATCAGCACTTAAAATATCAATTACTTCATCCACACCCTTTTTATCAATCATCATAGCACCAAGTACTACCTCCTCTAAATCTAAAGCTTGAGGTGGAATCTTCCCTTTTTCAAGGTTAATTATGGTGCTTCTATCAACTTGATAGCCTTTTACTTGATTGGGTTGCTTCATTGATTTGTTCTAATTTTAAGTTAAAAAACTTAATGATTTTTTGGTTAAATATTGATTAATAAGTAGTTCAAAACCACCTAATTTAAGACTTAGCGAAAGTAAATAAATTGTTAAGAACAATTGAATTACAAAGTTACTCAATCTTAACAGGTCATCAACATTTATAGTGTTAATAAGTCTGATTTTTTGTTAATAAGCATAAAAAAAACCTGAAGCCTAAACTTCAGATTTATGTTAGCAAATGGTTTTATAAGGTTTAACCCTTAAAAACTCCCATGTCACAATATTTTTCGATACGCTTATTTACTAAATCCTTTGGTGATAAGTTTTTAAACTCATCATAAGCAGAAACGATTGCTTCAGATACCGTTTTGAAAGTTGTTTCTCTATCAGAATGAGCACCTCCCAGAGGTTCTTTAATGATTTCGTCAACAATTTTCATTTTTTTCATATCTGTAGGCGTTAACTTTAACGCTTCAGCAGCTAACTCTTTATATTCCCAACTTCTCCATAATATAGAAGAACAAGATTCTGGCGAAATAACAGAATACCATGTGTTTTCTAACATCATGATCTTATCTCCTACTCCAATACCTAAAGCACCTCCTGAAGCACCTTCACCAATTACTATGGTAATAATAGGTACTTTTAAACGTGTCATTTCTAAAATGTTTCTGGCAATAGCTTCACCTTGTCCACGTTCTTCAGCTTCTAAACCAGGATAAGCACCTGGCGTATCTAATAAAGTTACAACCGGAATTCCGAATTTCTCAGCAGATTTCATTAGTCGTAATGCTTTACGATACCCTTCAGGGTTAGCCATACCAAAATTACGGTATTGTCTAGTTTTTGTATTGTACCCTTTTTGTTGACCAATAAACATAAAGCTTTGATCTCCAATTTTACCTAAACCACCAATCATAGCCTTGTCATCCTTAAAACTTCTGTCTCCATGAAGCTCTAAAAAAGACTCTCCACAAAGCGATTTAATATAATCTAAGGTATAAGGTCTATCTGGGTGACGTGACATTTGTACACGTTGCCATGGGGTAAGGTTTTTGTATATTTCTTTTTTTGTTGCTACAAGCTTTTTTTCAATTTGCTTGCAAGTCTGTGTCACATCTACATCACTCTCTTCTCCAATAATTTGACACTTTCCTAGTTGCTCTTCTAGTTCTTTAATCGGTAATTCAAATTCTAAATATTCCATAGGGAATGATAGTTTTGTTTATTTGTTAGCTAGCAAAATTACATATTTTTTATTTCAAATTTTAAGAATTTGATTAAAATACGTGCTTTTTTACGTTAAATTTTGATAATCAATTAGTTTCTTTAATCTTGTTTTTTTTGAAGTTCTTCCAGTTTTTAAGAATACCATTACTTAAAACAACACCTAAAATAATAAAAGCACCTATATAAAACGAAGACGACATTGTCTCTGACTCTGGAAATAAAATTAAGGCTAAACCAATTCCATAAATAGGTTCTAAATTATAAGTCAATACAACTGTATATGGACTAATAAAGCGCATAACATGTACGGATGCGATAAAGGCATATGCTGTACATACTGAAGCTAAAACAAATAACCAAAACCAATCTGATAATGAAACATTAAAATGATTTGCATTAAATCCATCCCCAAACATCGCGATATATAATGTGATAAAAAACACACCACTAATAAACTCGTAAAAAGAGATTTTGGTCGCTGAATGCTCTTCCAAGAATTTACCATTTAGCACCGCAAATAATGATGATAAAAAAGCAGAAATAACACCTAAAATCATACCTTCAATATATCTGAATTCGCTTCTAACAATTAGATAAATACCTAGAACCACAATAAGACCAAAAACAATCTCGTAGGTAATAATTTTTCGTTTATAAATAATGGGCTCTATAAATGATGCAAAAAAAGCACCTGTAGAAAACATGGCTAATGCTATAGAAGCATTAGATACTTGAATAGAACCAAAAAATGTAATCCAATGCAACGCTATTATAATTCCGGCAATAGCTAATTTAAAAAACGCTTTTCTGCTAATTGAAATATTAATCTTAGCTATTTTGATATAGATAAACATCAAAACAGTAGCTATAAGCATTCTATACCAAACTAAACTTACCGCATTTAAGGTTATTAACTTTCCAATAATAGCGGTAAAGCCAGCAATAAATACTAGTAAATGTAAGTGTAAATAATTTTTAAGCTTATCGTTTTGCATTTCGCAGTAATATTATGGCTAGAATTCCGAAAATAATATTTGGAAACCATACTGCTAGTAATGGCGAAAAATTTGATTGAGACGCTAGTGTACCGAAAATTTTATCGAAAAAGACAAATATCATAGCTATACAGATACCAAATGCTAAATTAACTCCCATACCTCCTCTTCGTTTTCTTGAAGATACAGCTACAGCAATAATAGTTAGGATAAAGACTGATACTGGTAAGCTCCATTTTTGATATTTAGCTAATTTGTACCTCCCTATAAATTTTGATCCACGTTTTTCTTCTCTATCAATAAAATTAACAAGCTCATTATAACGTAGTGTTTCTGCAATATAATCTTCTGGTGTTAAATCTTCTAAATCGAAGCTAAAAATGGTATCTTTTCTTCTTTGTGTATCCAAAATATCGTTGTTTTCTCCAATTATTCTTTTAGAATAATTGGTCAACCGAAAAACAGAATCTTTATCCTTAAATCTAATATTAGAGGCACTTATCTTATACTCCATTTTATTATTTTCAAAATGTTCTAAAGTAAAGTTAACACCTGTTTTATTTTTAGTATCAAAGCTAGTAACATAAATAATATCATTGTCATTAATCTGCTTCAGGACATTGTTACTATTAGTTGTTTTCTTGCCAGAGAGGTATTTATACTTAAAATTATTAAATCCTTTACTTGCGTTTGGCGCTAAATACAAACCTAAAACTATAGAGATAATAGCAACAATGACTGCGCCAATTAAATAAGGCCTTAAAAATCGTGAGAAAGAAACACCTGAACTTAAAAAAGCAACAATTTCTGTATTATTAGCTAATTTTGAGGTAAACCAAATAACCGATAGAAATAAAAATAAAGGAAATAGTAAATGAGCAAAATATATGGTAAAGTCTAACAGGTACTGCATGACTTCGCCGAAAGGCACATTGTTTTCTAATATTTTTCCAATTTTCTCAGCCAAATGTACTGTTATACCAATAGGTATAAACAACAATAGCATAACTGCAAAAGTTAGTAAATAACGTTTTAATATGTACCAATCTAATATTTTCACTTACAGACGATTATTCATTTGTTTAACCATTTTATCTTTCCATGCTTTAAAGTCTCCTGCAATAATATGCTTTCTAGCTTCCCTAGTTAGCCATAAATAAAACCCTAAATTATGGATGGTTGCTATTTGTTTTCCTAATAACTCATTCACGTTAAACAAGTGACGTAAATATGCTTTACTGTATTCTGTATCTACAAATGTAATTCCCATTTCATCTATTGGCGAAAAATCTTCACGCCATTTTAGATTTTTAATATTTATTGATCCGTACGCTGTAAATAACATCCCATTTCTAGCATTACGTGTTGGCATAACACAATCAAACATATCAACTCCTAGAGCAATATTTTCTAATATATTTATAGGCGTTCCAACTCCCATTAAATAACGTGGTTTATCCCAAGGTAATATATCCGTAACAACCTCTGTCATCGCATACATTTCTTCAGCTGGCTCTCCCACAGATAATCCTCCAATAGCATTACCTTCTGCTCCAACACCTGCTATATACTCTGCAGATTGTTTACGCAAATCCTTATAAGTGCTTCCTTGTACAATTGGGAAAAACGATTGTGAATAATCGTATTTAAACGGTGTTTTTTCTAAATGTGTGATACAACGCTCTAACCAACGATGCGTCATATGCATAGATCGTCTTGCGTAATTATAGTCACATGGATAAGGTGTGCATTCGTCAAACGCCATAATAATGTCAGCTCCAATACTACGTTGGATTTCCATAACATTTTCAGGAGTAAACATATGGTAGCTTCCGTCAATATGAGACTTAAACTTAACACCTTCCTCTTTTATTTTATTATTTCCTGATAAAGAGTACACTTGGTACCCACCTGAATCCGTCAAGATATTCCTATCCCAATTCATAAATTTATGCAAACCACCCGCCTTTTCTAAAACATCTATTTGAGGTTTCAAATACAAGTGATAAGTATTTCCTAAAATAATATCAGGATTAATATCATTTTTTAATTCTCTTTGGTGCACACCTTTTACAGAACCAACAGTACCTACAGGCATAAAAATAGGTGTTTCTATTACACCATGATCCGTAGTCATTACTCCTGCTCTTGCGTTACTTTGTGTGTCTTTTGCTTTTAAATCGAAAGTCATTATATCTCTTAAATCTTCAGCTAACAAATATATATAAGAAAAACACAAAGGGTCCTAAATAGTTGCTAAAATTGTTTGTGAATACTCTAATTAACCGTAATTGTTAAGAAATCGGTACATTTCGTTAATAAGTGTCATCAATAATCTTGGTAAAGGCATATTAAAAAACTAATTTTGAAACAAAATAATTAACCCATACAACATGGCAAGCACACAACAATTAGAAGATTTAACTACTCAAGTACGTAGAGATATTTTACGTATGGTACACAAAGTAAATTCTGGACACCCAGGAGGTTCATTAGGTTGCGCAGAATTTCTGGTAGCACTTTATCAAGACATAATGGACAGAAAAGAAGGTTTTGATATGGACGGTATTGGAGAGGATCTATTTTTCCTATCTAATGGTCATATTTCTCCTGTCTTTTATAGTGTATTAGCAAGAAGTGGTTATTTCCCTGTAGAAGAATTAAATACTTTTAGATTAATAAATACAAGATTACAAGGACATCCAACAACTCACGAAGGACTACCTGGTATTAGAATTGCTTCAGGATCTTTAGGTCAAGGTTTAAGTGTTGCTTTAGGTGCTGCCCAAGCTAAAAAATTAAATGGTGATAAACATTTAGTGTACAGTTTACATGGTGATGGAGAAATGCAAGAAGGTCAAAACTGGGAAGCAATTATGTATGCTTCTGGAAAAAAAGTAGATAACATTATTGCAACTATTGATTTAAATGGTCAGCAAATTGACGGGTCTACAGATACTGTTTTACCAATGGGAAGTTTCAGAGCTAAATTTGAAGCTTTTGGATGGACTGTTTTAGACATTGAAGCTGGTAACAATATTGATGCTATATTAAAAGGTATGGCAGAAGCAAAAAGCTTAACAGGAAAAGGAAAACCAGTATGTGTATTACTAAAAACAGTAATGGGTAATGGTGTAGATTTTATGATGCATACACATGCTTGGCATGGAAAAGCACCTAATGATGAGCAACTAGCTATTGGATTAGAGCAAAACCCTGAAACGTTAGGCGATTATTAATCAACTTGAATTAAGACAAAATGAAAACATATACAAATACAGGAAGTAAAGATACAAGATCAGGTTTTGGAGACGGATTGACAGAATTAGGTAGAACAAACCCTAATGTTGTAGCACTTTGCGCAGATTTAATTGGTTCTTTAAAAATGAATCAGTTTATAGAAGAAAATCCAGAACGTTTTTTTCAAATTGGAATTGCTGAAGCAAACATGATGGGGATTGCAGCGGGTTTAACTATTGGAGGAAAAATTCCTTTTACAGGTACATTTGCTAACTTTTCTACTGGTCGTGTATACGATCAAATAAGACAAAGTATTGCTTATTCTGATAAAAACGTAAAAATCTGTGCCTCTCACGCCGGATTAACTTTAGGTGAAGATGGTGCAACACACCAAATCCTTGAAGATATTGGACTAATGAAAATGCTTCCAGGAATGACTGTAATTAACACTTGTGATTACAACCAGACCAAAGCTGCCACAATAGCTATTGCAGACCATGATGGTCCTGTCTACTTGCGTTTTGGACGTCCAAAAGTAGCTAACTTTACACCTGCTGATCAAAAGTTTGAAATCGGGAAAGCATTACATTTGCAAGATGGTAAAGATGTAACTATCGTTGCGACTGGACACTTAGTTTGGGAAGCATTAGAAGCTGCTAAGGTTTTAAACGAAAAAGGTATTTCTGCAGAGGTTATAAATATCCACACTATAAAGCCATTAGATGCTAATGCTATTATTGAGTCTGTTAAGAAAACAAAATGTGTTGTTACTGCAGAAGAACACAATAAGTTAGGTGGTTTAGGCGAAAGTGTTTCTAGAATACTATCTCAAAATCAACCAACACCTCAAGAGTTTGTTGCTACAGATGATACATTTGGAGAGTCAGGTACACCTGCTCAATTAATGGAAAAATACGGTTTAAATGCTGAAGCTATCGTAAAGGCTTGCGAAAAAGTTGTAAAAAGAAAATAGATCTAAAATATAGACTAAAAAAAAGGCGTTTAAAACAATTTGTTTTAAACGCCTTTTTGCTTTCTTGACAAAGACATTACAACTTATCTAAAATATTTTGGCACAATTTTCGTTATAAATGGTGTTCATCAAAAAAACTACAATTATGAAAAATTTAATTTTAACATCAATTGCAACGCTATTAGTTTCTACATGTATCTATGCTCAAACCGAAAGTGGTTTTGGGATTAAAGGAGGTTTAAACTATAATGGTAATGGAGATTATTTTGAATCCGCAACAAACAGCTACCAAAACCCAGACCGTAACTTAGGGTACCATATTGGCGTTTTTGCAAAAGTAGGTACCAAAGTCTATTTTAGACCTGAATTAGTTTACACAGCTACTAAAAGTGATTATATCGCAGGAGAATTTGATTTAAAAAAATTAGATGTTCCGCTATTAATTGGTCTTAAAGTATTAGGTCCTTTGCATGTTTTTGCTGGCCCATCATTACAATATATTATAGATAGTGATTTTGAAAATGCCACGATAAACTCTATACAAGATGATTTTTCTGTAGGTCTAAATTTTGGAATCGGTGTTAGTTTTAATAAAATAGGAATTGACCTTAGATACGAAAGAGGATTTAGTGATAATGAAGCTACATTAATAAATAACAACATCTCATTAGTAAATAACGATAGATTAGACACAAGACCAGACCAATTAATCCTTAGTTTATCTGTAATGCTATAATTTTAATTAAACAACAAAAAAAAGAGCCACTTTAAAAGTGGCTCTTTTTTTATTAAATAATTTAATTACTAATTATCGTAATTAATTGAAATCGTGTCTTCCAAATAATCTGCTATCCCATTGTTATCAGAGTCCATCAATGTAATTGTTTTAATAGTAATTACACCTGAAATTTGACTTCGAGTAGTCTCATATTCATTATCCGCATAAACCGGCTCTACATCTCCATTATTAGTATCAATAACATAAACATTTTCGATAATTTCGTCTATAGTCGAAACACCATCGTTATCATCGTCACTATCTACAAAATTGGAAAAACTATCTCCATCTGTATCTTCATCATCTCCAGCACCATCAGCATCTAAATCTTCTAAATAAGAAGGTATACCATCTCCATCATAATCTGTATTAATTCTTGTAAGAACACCAAATTTAAAAATTAAAGGGTAATAACTAGGTATTGTAGTTGTACTAGATGAGAAATAAGCAATACCTGAAGGTATAAATGCTGCTCCTATACCAAAATTATGATTTGTAGTTGTACCATCACCATTTTCACTATAACCATCTCTAGTTTTAAATTCTATTAAAGCTTCTCTAAAACCAGTAATAACTCCAAAAGAAGTTCCTGCACTAGTTAAATCAAAAGGACTATTAACTACATCTGCACCGTCAAAAACAGTTCCATCAAGCAGTATACCCTCATAAGTTACACCTACTGCATCCAATGGATGAACAACATTACCTAAACCTTCTCTAATATTAAGAAAGTATAATGTGTGATCTATATCATTTTCAGTAACTATTTTACTACTTAATTCAGGTCTATCTATTAATGCTATTGCATCTAAATTTCCATTAGTAGCACTAATGGTATCAAAGATAATTTCAAAATTATCATTTGCTAAAGTATAAGGATTAGCAAAGTCATAGTCACTATAGTTGTATGTGTGAGTCGTTAAATATTCTTCAATTTCTGTAATATTCTCATCGTATACTTCTTGTCTATCTCTTTCAACAAAAGTTGTAGTCGTATCATCATCAGAATTACAAGCTGTAATTAACATTAGCATAGATATAACACCAAAAGTAATTTTTCTTAATTTCATTATTGCTATTTTTGAAGTTGCAAGATACATTTTAATATAATTTTGTACAATAACGTTAACGTCAATTTTAGATAATTTATATGCGAGTAGACAAATATTTGTGGTGTGTTAGGTATTTTAAAACTAGAAACATAGCTACAACTGCCTGTAAAAAAGGACATATTAAGGTAAATGATACTGTAGCAAAGCCAAGCAGAGATGTTTACCCTACAGATACTATTGTGTTAAGAAAAGACCAAGTCAATTACACTTTAACCGTTTTAGACATACCTCCTAACCGTGTTGGTGCTAAGCTAGTTGACATATATCGCGTTGATAAAACACCAAAATCTGCTTTTGAAGCACAAGAAATGCTTAAATTAGCTAAAGATTATTACAGAAAAAAAGGGGTTGGTCGACCAACAAAGAAAGATAGAAGAGATTTGGATGATCTAGCATTAGAAAATGAACAATAATATGGAATTACCAAAAAACATAATTTTAGACGCGACAGCTATTAATAATAAGTTAAGACGAATAGCTTATCAAATTTATGAGGCTAATACCACCGAAACAGAAGTTGTTTTAGCAGGTATAGATGTTAATGGTTATATTTTAGCAAAAAAATTAAAAACCATACTTTCAAAAATATCTCCAATTAAGCCGGTACTATGCAAAATAGAGATAGATAAAAAAGACCCAAGAAAACCAATTAAGACATCTGTAAAGCCTCAAGACTATCAAGACAAGTCTGTGGTTTTGATTGATGATGTTTTAAATTCTGGAACTACTTTAATATATAGTGTCAAGCACTTTTTGGATGTCCCTTTAAAACAATTTAAAACAGCTGTACTTGTTAACCGTAATCATAAAAAATTCCCTGTAAAGGCAGACTACAAAGGAATTTCTTTATCAACTTCTTTGCATGAGCACGTACAAGTAGATTTAGATGGTAAAGATTGGATAGCCTATTTAAACTAGTTTTTCCATTAAATTACTTAGAGTGTCCTCTTCAGAATCTACTGAGTTCACAACAATATTAGCCTGATTATAAAAGAAAGAACGTTCAAATATATGTTTAGCAATAAAGTCCTTTAATGCTTCCTTAGTATCTAAATGGGCTATTAAAGGCCTACTGCTATCTTTATGTAATCTATTAGTTAACACATCTAAACTGGCCTTTAGGTAAATTGTTGTGAGGTTATCTAACTTATTTAACCAACTCATGGTATCATAAAAACAAGGTGTACCACCTCCTAAGGAAATAATTGTTTTATCAAGATTATTAGTCAATTCCTTTAAATAGGTTTGTTCTAATTTTCTAAAATGAATCTCTCCTTTTAATTTAAAAATCTCAGAAACAGATAAATTTTCTTTTTCTTCTATATAATTATCTAAATCAACAAAATCAAAATTCAGCAATTCTGCTGCTTTTTTACCAATTGTTGATTTCCCAGACGCCATATATCCAATTAAAATTAAGTTCATTTTTGTTGTTATATATTGATTATTAAATTCATACATAAATGCTAGGCAAAAAAACAAAAAAAAAAATGAAAATAGCCTTGTATTTTTGATAAAAGCTTATATATTTGCACCCCGTTACGGAAAAGACCAGTTAGCTCAGTTGGTAGAGCATCTCCCTTTTAAGGAGAGGGTCCTGGGTTCGAGCCCCAGACTGGTCACAACATTAAAAGTCAAGTATTTGGTTGCCTTTTTCTTATAGTACATACAAATACAAGACCAGTTAGCTCAGTTGGTAGAGCATCTCCCTTTTAAGGAGAGGGTCCTGGGTTCGAGCCCCAGACTGGTCACTAAAAAAGTTAAGCATACTGCTTAGCTTTTTTTTTTATCTTTTTTTAAAATTGCGCACGTGGCGGAATTGGTAGACGCGTTAGCTTGAGGGGCTAATGGTTATTATAATCGTGGAAGTTCGAGTCTTCTCGTGCGCACATTTCCAAATTTATATTTTATTGTTAATTATTTCAAAATGTTTGATCATTTATGGTTAAAACTCATTTTGTTTAACTAATTTAGCTAAATAATGAACAATATCAAATCAAAATTCAGCATAAAAGATCTTGAGAATCTCTCAGGCATTAAGGCTCACACCATTAGAATATGGGAGAAGCGCTATAACTTATTTGAACCTAATAGGACAGATACTAATATTAGATATTATAGCTTAGCTAGCTTACAAAAAATATTAAATATTAGTTATTTAAATAGTAACGGCTATAAAATATCAAAAATAGCAAATCTAAAATCTGAAGAAGTACCCCTATTAGTTAAAGAAATTGCGGAACAAAGTGATGAAAATGTTCACGCCATTAACCTATTCAAGCTTGCTATGATCAATTTTGATCAAGCGTTATTCTATCAAACCTATAATGACTTGATGGATGAATTTTCTTTTAAAGATATTTTCTATACCATATTTGTACCGTTATTAGATAAAATAGGTTTACTATGGCAAACAGATACCATAACACCAGCGCACGAGCATTTTATAGTTGAATTAATCAAGCAGAAAATTTTAATCAACACAGACAATGCTTTAAGTGGCTTTAAGCATTCAGACAGCGACAAAACTTATGTTTTATTTCTTCCTGACAACGAAGTACATGAATTAGGTCTATTATATACTAATTACGAAATCATAAACCAAGGTGCACACGCCATATATCTAGGTCAAAGTGTCCCTATTGAAAGTTTACAGTATCTATTATCTCAATTTGAGAATATAACATTTGTATCTTGTTTTACCGTTAAGCCAGATAAAGAACATATCTTAAAGTATATTGCTGAATTTGATAAAAACATCTTAAGTAAAAGCAACAGCAACTTAGTAATATCTGGTCGTATGACTGCTTACTTACAAGACATAACAAACCCTAAAATAGCCGCTTTTAAAACCACAAAAGAGGTCTTAGAAAGTTTATAATTAATATAAATTAATGAGTAAAAACATCGCAATTATAGGCTCCGGATTTTCTGCACTTTCAGCTTCTTGTTATTTAGCGCAAGCTGGACACACTGTTTCTATTTTTGAAAAAAACGATACTATTGGTGGTCGTTGCAGACAATTTAAAAAAGACGGTTTCACCTTTGATATTGGTCCAAGTTGGTATTGGATGCCAGATATATTCAACAAGTTTTTTGCCGAGTTTGGAAAAAAAACATCTGATTACTACCAACTAGATAAATTATCTCCGGCTTACAAAATATTTTTTAAGGATGACAATATAACCATCGGTGATACTTTAGATAAAATATGTTCTGAATTTGAACGTATAGAACCGGGTAGCTCTACTCCGCTTAGAAAGTTTATAAAAAAAGCTGGCGAAAACTATGATATTGCAATTAACAAAGTTGTTTTAAAACCAGGTATTTCTCCTTTAGAATTAATAACACCAGAAACAGCACTTCGTGTAGATCAGTTTTTTAAAACTATAAGCAGAGAGGTTCGTAAAAACTTTAAAAATCCAAAATTAATTTCAACTTTAGAGTTTCCCGTATTATTTTTGGGTGCAAAACCTAGTAAGACCCCTTCATTTTATAATTTTATGAATTATGCCGACTTTGGTTTAGGTACATGGCACCCAAAAGGTGGAATGTATGAGATTATAAAGGCAATGCAATCGCTTGCAGAAAGTTTAGGAGTAGTCATTAAAACCAACAGTCCGATTACTAAAATTAACGTCGCTAATAAAAAAGCAACATCTATAGTCGTAAATAATCAAATATTAGATTTTGATGTTGTTTTAAGTGGTGCTGACTATCATCATTCAGAAACATTATTAGACAAAACACATAGACAATATTCAGAAAAATACTGGAGCAAGAAAACATTCGCCCCTTCTTCCCTATTGTTCTACATCGGATTTGATAAAAAACTGAACAACGTACAACATCACAATTTGTTTTTTGATACAAATTTTGAGGCGCATGCTGAAGAAATTTATGATAATCCACAATGGCCATCAGACCCTTTGTTTTATGCCAATTTCCCTTCGACAACAGACAGTAGCATGGCACCCAAAGGCTGCGAAACTGGTTTTTTCCTAATACCTATTGCTCCCGGAATTGAAGACACACCTGAAATTAGAGCACAATATTTAGACCTAATTTTAACTCGCTTTGAAAAATTAACAAAACAAGATGTAAAAAATAATATTATATTTAAAGAGTCCTTTTGTGTTAAGGACTTTATAAAAGATTATAACTCATATAAAGGAAATGCATACGGAATGGCTAACACCCTATTACAGACTGCATTTTTAAGACCAAAATTAAAAAGTAAAAAAGTCAATAATTTATATTTTACAGGACAACTAACTGTACCAGGCCCAGGCGTACCACCAGCACTTATTTCTGGTAAACTAGTCTCAGAATTAATTAACAAACACCACAATAATTAAAGATGAAATCATTATTTGACGCTGTTTCCTACGATTGTAGTAAAGTGGTAACCACCTCTTATAGTACTTCATTTTCGTTAGCAACAAAAATGTTGTCTCATACTATAAGACAAGATATTTATAATATATATGGTTTTGTTAGATTTGCTGACGAGATTGTAGATACATTTCATGACTATAACAAACAAGAATTATTTGACCGTTTTGAAAACGACTTAGAATTATCTTTAAAAGAAAAGATAAGTTTAAACCCTATTTTAAATGCCTTTCAACACACGTATCACAAATGCAATATAGATAAGCATATGGTAGACTCGTTTATGAAAAGTATGCGTTTAGACCTATCAAAAACTAAATACACCACAGATCAGGAATACAAAGACTATATTTACGGGTCTGCTGATGTCGTTGGCCTAATGTGCTTAAAAGTATTTGTTAAAGGTGATAACCAAAAATACGAATCGTTAAAAAACACAGCTATGTCTTTAGGCTCTGCCTTTCAGAAAGTAAACTTTTTACGAGATTTAAAAGCAGATCATGAATTATTAGACAGAACTTATTTTCCTAATACAGATTTAACTAACTTAACGGAAGAAGATAAATTGCTAATAATAAAAGATATCGAACATGATTTTGAAGAAGGTCTAAAAGGAATCAAACAATTACCAATCGAAGCTAAATTTGGTGTATTTATGGCGTACCGATATTACAACCAACTATTAAAAAAATTAAAGAACACACCAGCTTTAGAAATTAAAAACACACGTATTAGAGTGCCTAATTACAAAAAGGCAGAACTCCTAACACGTAGCTATGTTAAATACCAACTCAATTTATTATAATAATGCAAACAGTATATTGGATATTAGTTTTTTTAGGAACCTTTTCTACAATGGAATTTATGGCGTGGTTTACACATAAGTATGTCATGCATGGTTTTTTATGGAGCTTACACAAAGATCACCATCACAAAGATCATGACAGTTGGTTTGAGCGTAATGATGCCTTTTTTATATTTTATGCCATTGTTAGTATGACATGCTTTTACCTTTGGAGTTATGAAGGTGTTTGGTATTGCCTACCCATAGGTCTTGGTATTATGGCTTACGGCGCAGCATACTTTTTAGTGCACGATATATTTATACACCAACGTTTTAAGTTGTTTAGAAACGCAAATAATATTTACGCTAAAGGTGTTAGACGTGCGCACAAAATGCACCACAAGCATTTAGGGAAAGGTGATGGAGAATGCTTTGGGATGCTATTTGTTCCTTTTAAATATTTTAAAAAGTAATCTACAATTTAGATGCATAAACCCCATTATGATTACATAATAGTTGGTAATGGATTAGCCGGACTACAACTAGCTTTAGCATTAGTAAATGATGCATATTTTAGCGACAAACAAATTGCATTAATAGATCCTGATACTAAATCCGCCAATGACAAAACGTGGAGTTTTTGGGAAACAGAAGATAACTACTGGGGAGCATTGCCTTATAAAACTTGGCAAAAAGCTACTATTTATAGTTCAAAAAAGCAAATACATTTAAACCTCGCTCCTTATACCTACAAAAGTATACGCGCCTTAGATTTTTATAATTACGCTAAAGCGAATTTAAAACACAAGCCTAATATTCATTTTATAACAGATACGGTTACAAGCGTATCAGAAAAAGATTTGGTTACAGTAACAACCGAAACGAATAGCTATACTGCAAATCATGTTTTTGATAGTAGAGTCACACCTGAATTTTCAACTAAAATAAAAACACACACAACATTATTACAACATTTTAAAGGTTGGATTATAAAAACGGAACACCCAGTATTTGATGATACACGAATAACAATGATGGACTACCGTTTAAAAGACGGAAACCAAACTACGTTTATGTATGTGTTACCATTTTCTAAGACTGAAGCTTTAGTAGAATTTACTTATTTTACAGAAAACACAGTTGAAGAATCGACGTACGATAGTTATATCAAACAATACATTTCTGAGTTTTTAAAAATTGAAGACTACAGCATAACAGAAACCGAATCTGGAATTATACCAATGACCACCTTTCCGTTTAATGATTATAACACCACTAATATAACTAAAATAGGAACTGCTGGAGGTTGGGTAAAACCGTCTACAGGCTATTCATTTAAACATACTCAGAAAAAAGTAACTAAGGTTATTGCTAATTTAAAAACCAACCAATCCCCTTCTAAAAATCTATTTATATCAAAATATAAATTCTACGATAAAATATTTTTAAAGGTTTTAAAAGACGAAAATCATAAAGGTGAATGGATTTTTGAGCAATACTATAGTAAAAACGATATCAATACAATGTTTCGCTTTTTAGATGAAGAATCTACTTTTACAGAAGATCTAAAAATTATGTGGTCTTTATTCAGCTTTAGCTTTATAAAAGCCTTCTTTAAGACTCTAAAGTAATAATAACTTATCTATTGTAGCTTTTACCGTATCACTATTCCAATTAGCCGCACCATTTTTATCAATAACAATAGTTCCTTTTTGATCAATCAAAAATGTATGAGGAATGCTACTTACCTTAAATTGATTGATTATTGGAGCTTCTAAAGGTGTATAAACTTTAAAATTATATCCATTTTTAGTCATAAATGCTTTTATGGTTTCATTTTTTTCGTTGGATACAAATACAAATTCAATTTTATCGCTATAGGTTTCATATAGTTTTTGCATACTCGGTAATTCGGCTATACACGGCGGACACCAAGTTGCCCAAAAGCTTACCAGTACGATTTTGTTTTCCGCTTGACGGAAATTATACACGCTACCATTTAAGTCAACTAAATTCCAATTATAATTGTTTATCTGCTCTCGGTTTGACTGGGTTTGAATACTAGGCGAAAATAACGCCAATCCTTTATGGAGTTGTATTTGAATAAATTGTCTACTAGCAGGAATAATTAATAAGACTATAATTAGTCCAAAAACTATATTTTTAAATGTAACCTTAGGTATTTTCATAAGTATAAAAAAAAAAGAAGCACCTAACATAATTAGGTGCTTCAAATCTAACAAAAAACAATTATAAATTATCTGTTTACTGTCCCCATTAAAGATTGCACTGGTCCATCTCCCATAGTTATAGAAGTATGTACTGCTGCATCTGCTGCCACCATTTGTGCTAATGGTTTTAGTGTAAATGGTGCTGCACTGTTATCAGGACTTGGCTCTACAGACACTACTATTGTAGTTCCTCTTAGATCCGTTGGAAATGTAAATCCTGCTGGTGCATTTTGTAAGTAATCTTCTCCTGGATAACCAGGTCCATTTCCTGTGTCTCCTTTAAATACAGATGTTGCTGCATTATCATCCGCCATAGAAGCATCTGTAAATGTTCCTGTACTTATAGGTGTACCGTTTATAACTGCCCATCCTTCATACTTCCAACCATCAGAAAGTACTGGTAAATTTAACCCTGTTACTGCTGATCCAGAAGCGTTATCTAAAAACCAAACACCACTTTCTTCGTTTGTATCATCTGCATCCGTAGGTGTCGCTAAAATAAACGTCCCTGCTACTGTAGAAAAATCTGCAACTAAATTAGAATTTACACTTGCTGAAGTCCCTGAAAAATCTCCCGCTAATACTTTAGTTTCGGCTGGAGCCGGATCTGGATCCACTGTAGGCTCTATTGACAATACAAACGTTGTTGCTGCTGCTAATTGTGTACTTAATACTTGAAATGTTTGTGGAAAAGTGACATCACTAAATCGTCCTGTAGATACAGGTGCTCCATCCACTATTACCCATCCTTCATATACAAAATCATCTCCAAGCGCTTCTAGCCCTGTAAGATTTAATGTTAATCCTGATGTTTCAATTTGTGGTGTAGCATCATCATCATTACTACACGACACACTTAATAATCCCATAGCCATTACAGCTAAATACATTTTTCTAATCATAGTTTTAGTTTTAATTAATTAAACAATTTTCTTAAAATGGTCGTTACATCAACTAAATACTTACAAATTATCTGAAAAAATTATTAAAAATTCATAATACACTCAATATCAATAACATTATAAAAACAAAAAAAAAGCGCTAATTTTTAAATTAGCGCTTTTTATATAAACTATTGTATTGCCAAATCGATAAAACAAAATATATTCTATCAACTTAATAATAAATATTATCTAGTAGCTGTACCTGTAACCGTTGCATTAATGTTAGCCTCTAAGCTAACACCATTACTATCAACACCCTCTCTACCACTAAATGGCTTAAAAAAGAAAGGCGTAGTATCATTAGTTCCTTCTACATCTGGCTCAATAGAAATAACAACTGGTCTACCTGTTACTACACCATCAATACCTGCCGGTAAAAAAGAAAGAAAGTCCTCCCCCGGAAAAGCAGGAGCTGGCTCGTTACCACTATAAGGAGATGCAGAATCTACACCTGAAGCAGATGTAAATTTACCCATAGATAATGGTACATCTTCCGTTCCGTTGTTAAATACAACCCAACCTTCGTATTTCCAACCTGCACTTAAAGTAGGTAAATTTACTAAACTTGCACTTGTACCTGACATATCAGCAAACCAAACACCCATATCATCGTTACCATTATTTACTCCACCTGCATTATCTGTAGGAGTTGCTGTGATAAAAGAACCTGAAAAAGGTAGCGTTGATGAGTTAAACACACCAACTTGGTCATTAATTACTAAAGATGCTGCATTAGCTGCAAACGACCCTGATAAAATTTTTGTTGCACTTGGTAATGGATCAGAATCTGATGCTGGCTCTAGAGATAAAACAAATGCTGTGGCAGCATCTAAATCTTCCGTTGGAATATCAAAAGTAGTTTTTGAAGCCACTCCAGCGTCATTTACTGTAAACGTACCTGTTGTTTGGGGGGCACCATCTACCATTATCCATCCTTCATATACTAAGTTATCACCTAAGTTACCTAAACCATTAAAATTTAATGTAAGTGTACTTGTTGGGATTACTACTGCTGGTGTTGATGCGTCATCATCACTACTACAAGACGTAGCAAGTGCACCTAATGCTAAAGAAGCAAAAATCATTTTTTTAATCATAGTTATTTTTTTTAAAGTTAAATTCAGTTTTTTTTCAGTGCAATATAGTCGTAATCAAGGAAAAAACTTACACCTATTATAAAAAAAACTCCTAATTACTATTAGGAGTTTTTAATATTACTTAAAATCTAATTACGCGTTATTCTCTTTTTTAATCAAGTTAAGCGCGCTTCCTTCGTTATACCAAGCAATTTGTGCTTCGTTATACGTATGATTTGTTACTACTGTATCTTTACTTCCATCGGCATGAACAACCTCAATTGTTAATGGCTTTCCTGGAGCAAACTCGTTTAAATCTACAAAGTTGAATGTATCATCTTCTAAAATTAAATCGTAATCTGCTTCATTATTAAATGTTAACCCTAACATCCCTTGTTTTTTAAGGTTTGTTTCGTGGATACGTGCAAAAGATTTTACAATTACCGCTACTACACCAAGATGTCTTGGCTCCATAGCTGCATGCTCTCTAGAAGATCCTTCTCCGTAGTTATGATCTCCAACGACAATAGTTTTGACACCCGCAGCTTTATAGGCTCTTGCAGTATCTGGTACACCACCAAACTCTCCTGTTAATTGATTTTTAACAAAGTTTGTCTTCTTACCAAATGCGTTAACAGCACCAATTAAACAGTTATTAGAAATATTATCTAAATGCCCTCTAAAACGTAACCATGGTCCAGCCATACTAATATGGTCTGTTGTACATTTTCCGAAAGCTTTTATTAATAATTTAGCACCAGAAATATCATTTCCAATAGGTGTAAATGGTGTTAATAATTGTAGTCTTTCAGAATCTGAAGCTACTTTTACTTCCACACCACTACCATCTTCATCCGGCGCTAAGTATCCATTTTCTTTTACTTCAAAACCTTTTGGAGGTAATTCCCATCCTGTTGGCTCATCAAACATTACTTCTTGGCCCTCTTCGTTTAATAACGAATCCGTTAAAGGATTAAAGTCTAAACGACCCGCAATTGCAATAGCAGCTGTAATCTCTGGAGAGGCTACAAAAGCATGTGTATTTGGGTTACCATCTGCACGTTTTGCAAAGTTTCGGTTAAACGAATGCACGATACTATTTTTAGGCGCATTTTTAGGATCACTATATCTTGCCCATTGTCCAATACATGGACCACAAGCATTGGTAAATATCTTAGCGTCTAATTTTTCAAAGATTCCTAAAATACCATCTCTATCTGCTGTGTAACGTACTTGCTCAGAACCTGGATTAATACCCAATTCTGCTTTCATTTTTATACCCTTATCTAACGCTTGTTGTGCAATAGAAGATGCACGCGATAAATCTTCGTAAGATGAGTTAGTACAAGAACCAATAAGTCCCCATTCTACTTGTAAAGGCCATTCGTTAGCTGTCGCTTTTTCTCCCATAGTTTTACCAACTGGTGTTGATAAATCTGGAGTAAAAGGTCCATTTAATAAAGGCCCTAATTCTGATAAGTTAATATCTATGACTTGATCAAAAAAGTTTTCTGGATTAGCATATACCTCTGCATCCGCAGTTAAATAGTCTTTAACTTTATTTGCTGCATCAGCAACATCAGCTCTATCTGTAGCACGTAAATAACGCTCCATAGACTCGTCATATCCAAAAGTAGAAGTTGTTGCTCCTATTTCTGCACCCATGTTACAAATAGTACCTTTTCCGGTACAAGACATTGATTTAGCACCTTCACCAAAATATTCAACAATTGCTCCTGTTCCTCCTTTAGCTGAAACAATACCAGCCACTTTTAAGATGACATCTTTTGGTGCTGTCCAACCAGATAATTTACCTGTCAATCTTACACCTATTAATTTAGGAAATTTAAGTTCCCAAGCCATACCTGCCATTACATCTACAGCATCAGCACCACCAACACCAATAGCTACCATACCTAAACCACCAGCATTTACTGTGTGAGAATCTGTACCAATCATCATTCCTCCTGGAAATGCATAATTTTCTAAAACTACTTGATGAATAATTCCTGCTCCTGGTTTCCAAAAACCAATTCCATATTTGTTAGAGACCGATTCTAGAAAGTTAAAAACTTCACTACTCACACTATTTGCGTGCTTTAAATCTGTTGTAGCACCATCTTTAGCTTGAATCAAATGATCACAATGCACCGTTGTCGGCACTGCAACATTGTCTTTTCCAGCTTGCATAAACTGTAATAGAGCCATTTGAGCTGTAGCATCCTGACATGCAATTCTATCTGGAGCAAAATCCACATAGTCTTTACCTCTTGTGAAGGCTTTTTCAGGGGTTCCATCCCAAAGGTGAGAATATAAAATCTTTTCAGAAAGTGTTAAAGGTTTACCTACAACTTTACGTGCTGCATCAACACGTTCCGTCATTTTAGAGTAAACTCCTTTAATCATATCGATATCAAATGCCATAAATTTTATTTTTTTTAGATTCTACTTTAATCCTTACAAGGTACGAAATATAGAGAGACTTTAAAAGCACCATTTATAGTATAGATTGATTCTAACATAAGTTATTTATATGTCACAGCTATTTAAAGTTACCGCATAAAAAAGCCCGAATCTAGGATTCAGGCTTTTTAATATATTTATTAAGTATTATGCTAACACTAACTTCTTTTTAGAAGGTTTAAAACTAGTTAATACGATTCCGTCAACTGCAGCTTCATATTCTGCCATTGTAGGCGTTCTTCCTAAAATAGTAGATAATACAACTACTGGTGTAGAAGATAATAAAGATTCTCCTTTCTTTTCTCCTGAATCTTTTACAACTCTACCTTGGAATAAACGTGTAGATGTAGCCATTACTGTATCTCCTGGTTCTGCTTTTTCTTGATTACCCATACAAAGGTTACATCCTGGACGCTCTAAATACAACATGTTTTCATATTTAGTACGTGCTAAACCTTTAGGTGCATTATCGTCAAATTCAAAACCTGAGTATTTAACTAATATATCCCAATCTCCTTCAGCTTTTAACTCATCAACAATATTATAAGTTGGAGGCGCTACTACTAATGGTGCATTAAATTCTACTTTACCATGCTGCGCTTCAATATTCTTCAACATTTGCGCTAAAATTTGCATATCCCCTTTATGAATCATACATGATCCAATAAACCCTAAATCTACGGTTTTAGTTCCTCCGTAGTAAGATAACGGTCTGATATTATCGTGCGTATAACGTTTTGATACGTCTTCATTATTTACATCAGGATCAGCAATCATTGGTTCAGCAATTTCATCCAAATCAACAACAACTTCTGCAAAATAATTAGCATCTGCATCTGGTTTTAAAGCTGGTTTAGCACCTGACTTTAATTCTTCGATTCTAGCATTAGCTTTTTCGACTAAACCTTTAAGCATTTGCTTTTCGTTATCCATTCCTTTATCAATCATGATTTGGATACGACCTTTAGCAATTTCTAAAGATTCTATTAATGTGTCTTCCTCTGAGATACAGATAGATGCTTTTGCTTTCATTTCGGCAGTCCAGTCCGTAAATGTAAACGCTTGATCAGCCGTAAGTGTCCCTAAGTGCACCTCAATAATTCTACCTTGGAATACGTTATCTCCACCAAACTGATTTAACATCTGCTCTTGCGTAGCATGTACTACATCACGGAAATCCATAAAAGATTTCATTTCTCCTTTAAAGGTTACTTTTACAGATTCTGGAATTGGCATTGTAGCTTCTCCTGTAGCTAATGCTAACGCGACTGTTCCTGAATCAGCTCCAAAAGCAACACCCTTTGACATACGTGTATGAGAATCTCCTCCAATAATAATATCCCAGTCATCCACAGCAAGGTCATTTAAAACCTTGTGGATTACATCCGTCATTGCATGATATTTCCCTTTAGGATCACGCGCAGTAATTAATCCAAAGTCATTCATAAAGGTCATTAACCTTGGAATGTTAGCCTTAGACTTGTCATCCCAAACAGACGCTGTATGACACCCTGATTGGTATCCTGCATCAACAATTGGTGAAATAATAGTAGCTGCCATCATCTCTAGTTCTTGAGACGTCATTAAACCCGTAGTATCTTGAGACCCAACAATGTTTACTTCTACTCTTACATTAGATCCTGCATGTAATGTTTTTCCTGGAGTTGTACCTACAGCATTTTTGTTGAAGATTTTTTCAACAGCAGTAAGCCCTTGTCCATCAATAGATACTTCTTTTGAAGTGGCATATACTTGAGGAATCTCTACTTCTAATATTTTACAAGCTAATGTTTGTAATTTTTTACCAAAAACAACAGCATAAGATCCACCTGCTTTAATAAACTCCATTTTTGGTGGCGTTAATGCAGCAGAAATATCTTTTAACTCTTTATCTCCGTTATATAATTTTTTAGTTTTAGTATTAATGGTTAATACTGTACCTGTTTCTACTGAATAGGTTTGCTTTAAAACTGGTTCTCCATCTGCATCTACAACAGTATTTCCGTCAGCATCTTTTTGCTTTTCCCAGTTTTTTAAATCAATACCAATACCTCCAGTTACTCCAACCGTAGTTAAAAAAATTGGTGCAATACCATTTGTCCCAGCAATTACTGGTGCAAAATTGATAAAAGGAACATATTTACTAAAAGGAACCCCAGTCCATAACGCCACGTTATTTACACCAGACATTCTAGAAGACCCTACTCCCATTGTTCCTTTCTCTGCGATTAACATCACACGTTTATCAGGGTGTTGCTCTTTTAAAGCTAACAATTGATTCTGCATGTCTTTGTTATGCTCAAACATACATTGACCATGTAATTCACGATCTGATCTTGAGTGTGCATCTGCACCCGGAGATAATAAATCTGTAGAGATATCTCCAACACCAGCAACAAAAGTTACTATTTCTATTTCTTCATCAACTTCTGGAAGTTTTGTAAAAAATTCTGCTTGAGCATAACTATCTAATAACTCTTTTGCAATAGTATTACCTGCTTTAAAAGCATTCTCTAAAAGCGCCATATCTGCTTCGTATAAAAACACTTGTGTCTTTAATACTTTTGCAGCTTCTGTAGCAATAGCAACATCGTTTCCTAAAGCTAAATCCAATAATACCTCAATAGATGGTCCACCCTTCATGTGTGACAATTGCTCAAAAGCAAAAGCAGGTGTAATTTCTTTAACTACAGCTTCACCTAAAATAATTTCCTTTAAAAACTTAGCTTTTACTCCTGCAGCACTAGTTGTTCCAGGTAAAACGTTATAGATAAAAAAGTTAAGAGACTCCGCTCTAAATTCATTATTTACATCAATAATTTGAGTAATAATATCGCTAAGTAATTCAGCACCATCAATTGGTTTAGGATGAAGTCCAAGTACTTTCCTGTCTTCTATCTCTTTAAGGTAATCTTTATAAGTGTTCATATAGTAATTAAAAGGATTATATTAAATCTTAAACGTCCAATTAAGCTAACCTTTTAGCTTAATTGGACCGCCTATTTAAGGCAAACAAAATTACGAAAAATTGAAGTATTTTGAAAATATATAAGATATTAGAACAATCACTAAATAAAATTCAATAAAAAGACCAAATACAACTTAAAAAATAGTAAAATGATAATTTTTAACACCTTAAAATATTAAATTAATAAGAAATCTAATTTGCAAACCATCCTTTAAACCGTGCAGAATCTCTAAATTTTATAATTGGATATTCAAAAAAGGAAAATAAGAGATAAGAAACCACAAAAGTAGCACTCCAATACAATCCTAAAACACCTAATTTACTTAAAGCAGATAGATCCGAAATAACAACATAGTGCTTAATACTTAATAGTATTATAGAATAATTTACTAAATAAATAGAATATGACCATAAACTAATGTTTGTAACAACCTTTTGAAACCTTAAAGTTGATCTCCAATTTGAAAACATAGGAAATGTGAGTAATATACTTATTGACACTATAGATAAATAATACACATTAAAGAACGTTGAAAAATGATCTGGATTTAATGAATTTATAAAAATATAGACATGAACACCCACAAATAAAACGACACCTAAACCAAAACTTATCCATTTATAACGTTTCCAAGCCATAGCATAATAGTATGCTATAAACGCAGCTAGGAAGCCATAGTAAATACTATCTAGTCTATACACTAAAACTTTACGTAAAGATTTACTCCATGAGAAGTGGTGAGGACTATTAGTAATACTAACATCAAAAATAAACCTATGAAAGATGGCGCTACTTATTACAAGCAGTGTTACAGCCAAAAACAACCATTTACCACTCTTTTTAAAAATTAAGCCTAAAACAAATAATAAAATTGGTCCGATTAAATAAGCAAACTCCTCAATAGTTAAGCTCCATGATTCCGTGAAAAAATCCGCCTGTTTATTTGAAAAATTCTGAAGAAAAAAGAAATACTTATAGAGCTGCTTTGGAACTTCAGTATTAAAAACAAATAACAATCCTATATTAATTAATAATACTAAATAATAATTAGGCAATGTCCGTAACCAACGACGCATCCAAAACTGGGTAAAATTTTTAAACTTAGTTTGTTTAGCTTCTATCTGTTTGATTAAAATACCTCCAATTAAAAAACCGCTAAGCACAAAAAAAAGATCAACACCAATGGTGCCCAAAAATTGAATGATTTTAATAAGTGTGGACTGCGACTCCGGAAAAATTAAGATAGTAGAATGTGAACATAATATGAGCAGGATTGCTAATGCCCTAACAACATCTAAACCAAATACTCTTTGTTTTTTTGCTGTTATAGATTTCAAAATAGAAAAGTTTAAATATTATTGTCTCGCTATTTTTATAAGCTTAATTATACCTAAAAAGATACCACAAAACTCAATAAATGTACCCAAAGTTAATATTAAACTTCCATTAGTCCAATGTTGGATTTTAAAAACAGCACCTACAACTGTTACTGCAATACCAATTAATAAGATAATAAATGGTACTAATAACTGTTTCAGTTTCATGTTAAAATAAACTTTTAATAATATGCTCAATAGTCACTCCCTCAGCTTCAGCTTTATAGTTTTTAATCATTCTATGACGTAAAATACTAGTTGCTACTGCTTGTACGTTTTCTATATCTGGAGAAAACTTACCGTTTATAGCCGCATGTGTTTTAGCTGCCAAAATTAAGTTTTGAGAAGCTCTTGGACCTGCTCCCCAATCTACATATTGCTTTACCAAATCAGAAGCTGCATCACTATTTGGTCTAGTTTTACCAACCATAGTTACCGCATATTCTATAACATTATCTGCTACAGGAATACGTCTAATTAACTGTTGAAAATCTACGATTTCTTGCGCAGTAAATAAGGCATTAACCGTTGGTTTATGATTAGAAGTTGTTGCTTTTACAACATCTACTTCTTCTTGAAAACTTGGGTAATCTAAATTGATAGCAAACATAAAACGATCTAATTGCGCTTCTGGAAGTGGATACGTTCCTTCTTGCTCAATTGGGTTTTGAGTTGCTAAAACAAAGTATGGTAAATCTAATTTGTAATGGTGTCCAGAAACCGTTACCGAACGCTCTTGCATCGCTTCTAGCAAGGCTGCTTGCGTTTTTGGAGGTGTACGGTTAATCTCATCTGCTAAAATAATATTAGCAAATATTGGTCCTTTAATAAATTTAAATTGTCTGCTTTCGTCTAGGATTTCGCTTCCTAAAATGTCACTTGGCATTAAATCTGGAGTAAACTGTATACGTTTAAAATCCAATCCTAAAGCTTGAGAAATAGTATTAACCATTAATGTTTTGGCCAATCCCGGAACACCAATTAATAAGGCGTGACCACCAGAAAAAATCGAGATTAAAATCTGATTAACTACATCGTCTTGTCCTATAATTACTTTGGCTACTTCTTGCCTTAACGCATTGTATCTTGTTACTAGAGATTTTACTGCTGCAACGTCTGACATATAAATCTATTTGTTTTTTAACCAGTTACTGCTAAAATCGCAATCTCTATGAGATTCGCTAATTTTAATGTAAGTATCATTAATTTTTTCGTCTTGCCACTCACCAATAGCATTGTATTGTTTTTCGTTTAAAGCTAATTCTTTAATCTTTAAATAATCACGAGAGTAATCTGCGTCATGCTCATCAATTCTATCCGTAACTGTAACTAACTTAAACTTGATGTTACCTTGTCTGTCAGAGTCTGTTAAAACATCACTTACTGTGTTGTTTTCTAAACCTTGTAGTTGTCCGTATAATTCAGGATCCATTTTAGTTAACTCAAAATTGTAATCTTGAGTTTGTGGATTAATTAGCTGTCCGCCTTGACTTTTAGTTTCTTTCTCGTCACTAAATTCTTTAGCAGCTTCAGCAAACGTGTAATCTCCATTATTAATATCGTCTCTAATTTTTTCTATTCTTTGTTTAGCTTCCATAACTTCTTCATCAGAAATTTCTGGAACTAAAAGGATATGACTCACATCATATTCTTGCCCTCTAATTTTTTCTAAATAAATAATATGGTATCCAAAGTCTGTTGCAAAAGGCTCAGAAATTTCTCCTTCTTGTAAAGAAAAAGCAACATCTCTAAATTCCTTTACCATTCTTGGGTTAGACCTATTCATTGGAGGTAATTTTCCTCCTGATTTTTTTGTTCCTGGATCATCAGAATAAAAAGCAGCTCTAGATCTAAAACTTTTCCCGTCTACTTCTACTTCTCTCTTATACTCTTTTAATTGATCAATGACACGTTGTCTTTCAGTTTCAGAAACTTTAGGCTCAATTATAATTTGTGCTACTTTAAGCTCTGTTCCAAATCTTGGACGTTCGTCTTTTGGTATTTTATTAAAAAACTGACGTACTTCTTCTGGAGTTACTTCAATCTCGTCAATAATTTTAGTCTTCATCTCTGAAGCTAATTTATTACTCTTGTTAATTTCAAACATTTCTTCTCTGAAACTAGCTTCGCTATCTTTTTTATAAAACTTTAGTAACTCATCCATGTTACCTTTGGTCTGTTGCAAGAATTGCTCAATTTGTTGATCTACTCTAGAGTTTATCTCAGCATCATTAACCACGATACTATCTTGAATAGCATGGTGTGCATATAGCTTATCTTCTAATAATTTACCAAACAGTTGACAATTAGATACCCCTTGTAAAGATGCACCTTGCGCCTTAAGTTGTAAAATCATTTTGTCAATATCACTATCCAATACAATGTAATCTCCAACTACTGCAGCAACACCGTCTACCTTAGTTGCTCCTTTAGTTACCGTAGTATCTTTAACTGTTTCTGGAGCAGTTTCGTCAATAATTTCTTGCGCTGAAGCAGTAAAATTTGCTAATAATAAAAACGCAAAAGCGGATAACGTTTTAGTTTTAATTGTAAATTTCAAATTGTTCGTTTTTAATGGCATCTTTAGTAATGTCCTTTTCTAATTGTTTAATCAATTCCAATTTTCGTTTATTAATAACGATTTGGTTAATTGTTGGTCTTACGTATTCTAATGGTGCTGTATCGTTTCTTAACAATACATCATTTATTTGCATCAAATATAATCCTAATGAGTCTTTGAGTTGTATAAAATTAGATTTTTTTAACAAATCATTTCTATTATCAATACCTACAGCTTCTATTTTCTTAATGACTTGATCTACTCTTATCCAAACGGAATCTTTTAAAGAATAGGATTTAAATTGAATTGAGATTGAATCCAATTCCTTTTTGTCCTTTGTGTTAAAACGTTTAAACTTTGTTTTAACCTTTTCTAGATCTAATCTATTTGCTTCAACATTGATGTATCTAAATTTTATTAAATCTTCATTTAATTTAAAAGCTTCCCTGTTGGCATCGTAATAAGAGACTGCCTCTGTATTAGACACTACAGTATCCAAATTTTTAGCAACCAAAGCCTCAACATAAGCTTTACTGTATAGATCATTTTTATACTGCTTAATTAACCTGTCAAACTTATCTAGTTTAGCGTCTGATAAATTAACTTGAGCATTTTGAACAAATAATTGTTGTGTTGCCCATTTAGTAATAAAATTATTAGCAAAAATAGCACTATCCGATTTACTTAAGTTATCGGGTAATACCTTTTTAAGGTCCTTTGTATATAAAAACACATCGTCCACTCTAGCTATAGCTTCTTCTAGAGGCACAGGTTTAAAATAGTCACAAGACCACAACAGACTAAATAACGCAAATATGTAGATGGTTTTTCTCAAATTATTTAAGTTGTTCTTTGACTTGATTTAAAGCCTCTTGATTAATAACTACTTTATACTTCTTTGCTAAACCAGACATCCATTCTTTTTCTTTTTCTTCCTGAAAATCTGCAATAACATGCCCCTTAGCTTCCTTAAAAGATTTTGAGGTTTTAGGTATCACTGACTTAAAGCTAACAACACTGTAAGCATCATTATGTGTAAAAATATCAGATACTCCTGTTTCTAATTTTAAGTCTTTTGGTAAAGCTTGATGGTTAGCATCTAGTATGTCTTCAATAAAGCTAACATTAATTTTAGACTCTGAGTTTAACTGCGCTTTAATTGTATCAGGACTAACATTAGAGCTTAGCATCTTTGCCACCTTTTTTATACTACTTTTTTTAGCTGAAGACGCTACAATTGCATCCACCCTAACATCATAAAAATAGTTGTCTTGGTGTAATGCAAAATACTGTTGTAAACCTATTGAATCTTGTTTTGCTGCATTCCAGATTTCCGTTTCCATCAAATCAAATAGCAATAAGCCATCTCTATACTCCATTAATATTTGAGCATAGTCTTCGTTTTCATTTTCTAAATTCTCTTCTTGGTATATTTTCAAACTACTTTCAACAAACAAGATATAATTATCTGCTACTAGCTTTTCTAATGCCACTTTAGCTTGACGTTTACGTTGGCTTTTTAGCAAAAATTCAGCAAAATCATGTTGGCTAAAAACTGTATTTCCGATCTTAAACAATTGTGTTTCTCCTTTAAAATCAGCAGGAATCTTCCAACTACTACTAAAATAAGTATCATTCAAAATAGACACTATCGGTGTTAAATCTGGAGTCGTTTTAGACACATTATATTTGTTGTACAATCCTTCCAAACGTTTATCATTAATGACCTTAGACCTAGAGTCACGTTTGATTTTATTTTTTAATTCAGGTGCTAATTCAGAAAACGATTTGATACCATGCTTTTCAATTAACTTAACAATGTGATATCCAAATTCCGATTTAAACGGTTTAGACACATCTTTTGCTTGCTCTAAAGCAAATGCCTGATCTTCAAAAGTCTTTGAACTTAATTGCCCTGCAGAAAACGTATTAAGTTGCCCACCGGTACTACTTGAGCTTTTATCTTCAGAAAACTGTTTTGCTAAGGCTCCAAAATCTTCACCTTGCTTTATACGTTTATATATTTCGTTTATACGACTTTGATTGTCCTCGCTATCCTCTTTGTCTAATAGCATAATATGTGCTACTGTAACATCCCCTCTGTTTTTACGCTTATCTTTTACTAATACAACGTGGTAGCCAAATTGTGTTCTAAAAGGCGCTGACCATTCTCCAACAGGCGTATTGTAAGCTGCATTCTCAAAAGAATACACCATTTTAAATGCTGTAAAATAACCTAACTCTTCTGCAAATAAGGTACGGCCATTATGGATATCCTTTTTTACAACATCAAAACCTTCATTTATAGCACGTATTCTTAATTTTTGGATCTCTTGAAATGCTAAAAGCGAATCCCTAGGGCTTGCATTTTCTTCTAATTTGACTAAAATATGATTAGCATCAACCTCCGTTTGTAGTCTATTGTAGGCTTCTTCAACTAACTGGTCTGTAACCTTATTATCATTTAAATAATTTTTAGCTAATTGGTCTTTATAATTACCAAACTCTCTTAAATAAGATGGTTTTTTGTCTAAGCCTAAAGTCTTAGCTTCCGCTATTTTAAGCTTATATTTTACAAATAAATCTAAATAATTATCAATATCTTTTTGAGAATCGTCTTTTACTAAATCTAAATTTTTATTGTAAACACGTTTAAACTCATTGGTATAAACTGGCACCTCATTTACCGTAAATAACACGGTTTTTTCTTGCGCACTAGCAAAAAAACAAGATACTATAAAGGCGATTAAAGTAGTACGTAAAACGTTCATTTTCATAAAAAAGGGCACTTTTATTAGCAATGTCGGCAAAAATAGCAATATTACACTATAATACAAGCACTTTTACAAACGATGCTAGATTCTATTTATTATATTATTGAAGTAAAAATCAAAACGCTAAAGTGGCATATTTATTGATACAAAAATGTTATAATAGTATTAAAGTTTTAGAAAAACTTAAATTAAAGTATTACATTTACTTGAATAGATTATTGATTATGGCTAAAAACTACATTTTAATTTTATTGCTTTTTGTTTTCAATGCTACTTTAGCAGAAGAAGCAACACCATTTAATAACAACAACCTTACTTATGATAGTATGGTTTCAGTTATTGATGCTTCAGACTTACAAGATAATAAAACAGCAGATTTTTCTGCAAAAATGGTCAAAAACCAATTATTAATTTCAAACTATAAAGGAAAAGTAACCATAAAGGCCTACTCTATTTTAGGAAAGGAAATACTAAGACTATCAGACATTGATGTTACTAATACATTTAGAAAAACATTAGACTTACCAAAAAATCAAATTAGCATTATAGTTATTGAAACTCCAAAATTTAGACATTCGTTAAAAGTCGTATTATAACAAAACACTGCTTTAACCAATATATTTAAACCTTTAGCGATTGTAATTTTACAATCGCTATTTTTTTTATAATTTTGAATCCCATTTAATAATGACAATGAAATATACTACTCAAATAATTATCAATAAGCCTTTATATGAGTGCCTTGATTTACTTGAAGACCACAACTCTAAAAAACACTGGCAAGACGGTCTTGAAAGCTTTGAGCACGTTTCTGGAGATTTAGGAAAAGTGGGATCTAAAATGAGATTAAATTATGTATTTGGTAAGCGAAAAATAAGCTTAACAGAAACCATAGCACAAAAGGAATTAGGAAAAACATTTCATGTTAATTATGACATGGATGGTATGCACAACATACAAGAAAATTATTTTGAAGCTTTAGATAGTAACACAACTAAATGGGTTAGTAATAATGAGTTTGCTCCGACCAGATTTAGAACACGAATGATGTTACTATTAATGCCAAAAGCATTTAAAAAACAATCTAAAAAGTATTTAGTAGATTTTAAACATTTTGCTGAAAACATTACAACAAGAAAATGAGACAACTTAAACTAATATGGGACTTTAGAGGTCCTGACGCCTTAAAAATTGCCGAACACCACGAAATACACCTAAAAGAATATATTGCAATAGAAAAAACAGAATTGAATATTACTGGGTTTCAGCAAATAAACGATATGTTAAGTATTGCATTTATGGTTGTAAATGAATCTGAAATGAAACCCGTACGTGATGCCTTAAAACCACATAGAGGTGAAATTTACAGTCCAGAACAATAACTAATAAAATATAAAATTTGAAAGCACAACCTAATCGTTGTGTTTTTTTTACTCTACAATGCTCAACTTACAGTTGTACAAAACAATTATATTAGATTGATTACGATAATCCACTTAATACATGAATAGACTAAAACAACACCTTCTTTTACTATTAGCACTTGTGTTTGTGACCTCATCTTGTGTTAATACTAAAACGACTACCTTAAAAACAGAAGACTGTATAAATAGTGTTGAAGGAACACTTATTGACATGACTGGATTAGATGGTTGTGGTTGGATGATTAAGCTTAAAGATGGCAAAAAAGTTAATCCAACAAATCTAAAACGCTTTAATATAGCATTGACCGCTAACAAAAATATTACGTTTAGCTATACCAAAAACAACGACATTGTTGGTATTTGTATGGCTGGTCAAATTGTAGACATCACTTGTATTCAGGACCAAAGCAAAGAATAATTAACAATACACGGGCATACTGGTCTATGTGCTAAAAAGCTGTTAAAAGCAATCTTGTATTTTACTAAAATTAAGATAAAGCTTATCTTGTTATTTATTGTTTCATAAAAATAAAATCATGACACACCTTACCTTAAACGACAACTCTAAAATACCTCTTATTGGTTTTGGAACGTACAAATGTACTGACCAAGAAGGGATTCAATCTGTAAAAAACGCCATAGATAAAGGGTATCGATTATTTGATACTGCAGCAATTTATGGTAATGAAGAGGCTGTTGCTAAAGGTATTGAAGCTAGTGGTATAGCACGAGAACAATTATATATTACCACAAAATTATGGAGAACACATTTAAATTATAAAGAGGCTAAAGCCGAATTTAATAAATCTCTAGAAAAATTAAAGTTAGATTACATTGATTTATACCTAATACATTGGCCTGCCAATACTAAAAATTACGATAATTGGCAACACGCTAATGCGGAAAGCTGGCGCGCAATGGAAGAATTGCAAGCCGAAGGTAAAATCAAGTCTATAGGAGTAAGTAATTTTTTTCAAGAACATTTAGAAGCTTTATTTAAAACAGCTAAAGTTATTCCAGCTGTTAATCAAATCGAGTTCCATCCGGGGTATTGGCAACAAGAATTAACTGATTATTGTAAAGCTAAAAATATAACCGTTGAGTCTTGGTCACCTTTAGCACGCGGAAAAGTATTTGACAATCAAGTTTTAAAGGATATTGCTAAACAGCACAATAAATCAGTATCACAGATTTGCTTACGTTGGGTTATTCAGCATAATGTAATTATAATACCAAAGTCTACCTCTCCAAATCGCATGGAAGAAAACCTAGACCTTTTTGATTTTGAATTATCGCAAAGCGACATGGAATTGATTAACGCATTACCAAAAATGGGGTTTAGTGGAGAGCATCCTAATTTTTGGCCTGACCGTATTAGTTAAATAAAAACGATACTTTTTTAAAAAGTAGACAGACCTGTCTACTTTTTAGAAATATTATTATATATTTGCCCTGTGAAACAATCTGAAGTAAAAAATAGAATCATTGAAACCGCCTCCTACTTATTTTATAAGAACGGATATAACTTGACGGGCATTAATGAGATTATTTCGGAAACAGGAATTGCTAAAGCTACACTTTACAATCATTTTAAATCTAAAGAAGATATTTGTTTAGCCTACCTTCAATTTAAAAACACAAGCTTTTTAAAAGATATTGAAACCTATACAGCAACTAAACAAAAAGGGAAAGATCAAATATTGGCTATTTTCGATTTTCTGAACCTCTTTTTTATGGATAAAGATTTTAATGGCTGTTGGTGTATTAAAACAGTTTCAGAAATACCAAGAGACAACGATCGAATTAGAACAGAGATTCAATCACAAAAAAATAGTTTTATTCAGTTAATCAATACACTTATCACAGATAACCTAGAAGGGCTGAGTAAAACTCAGACCGAGTCTCTAGCTAGACAAATCTATTTATTATATGAAAGCGCTGTAGGCGAAAGCCACTTACACCAAGCAGACTGGCCTATTAAAGAGTCCAAAAACCTGTGCACCATAATATTAAACTAAAAAAAATTTAAACAACAATAGACAGACTTGTCTGTCTATAATTAATAATTAAAATAAATAAAAATGAAAGAATTTGAAAACAAAATAGCTCTAGTAATTGGAGGAACAAGCGGAATTGGTAATGCAACAACAAATGCGCTTTTAGCAGGTGGTGCAACAGTACATGTTGTAGGTCGAAACACCACTAAAATTGATGATGCTCCTAATTTGATAAAGCACACCGTCAACATCTCCAACACGACAGAAGTAGAAGACTTAATCGGTAGTATTGATGCCTTAGATAATTTAGATTATTTAGTAAATGCTTCAGGTATCTTTGGACCAAAACCTTTTTTAGATCACACTATGGAAGACTACAACTCCTATTTAGATCTAAACAGAGGTTTCTTTTTTATCACGCAAAGTGCTGCTAAAAAAATGAAAGCAACAGCAGGAGGCGCTATAGTCAATGTTGGTTCAATGTGGGCTAAACAAGCTGTAAAAGCAACACCATCTACAGCCTACTCTATGCAAAAAGCAGGTTTACATACCTTAACTAAACATTTAGCAATGGAATTAGCAGAAGATAATATCCGTGTTAATGCGGTTTCTCCTGCTTTAGTAAACACCCCTGTTTATCATGGTGTTTTTGGCGGAAAAGAAGCTGCTGATAAAGCATTAGTTGGGTTTAATGATTTCCATCCTATTGGACGATTTGGAGAAGCTTCAGATGTCTCTAATAGTATTTTATTTTTATTATCTGATAAAGCTGCTTGGGTTACAGGTGCTATATGGGATACAGATGGTGGTGTTATGGCAGGACGTAACTAATTATTAAAACATTATAGCGGTTTGTGTTACTACATAAATCGCTATTTTTAATTTAAAAACATTTCTAATGAAATCATTACTCCTAATTTGTGTAATAAGCTTGACACTACTTAACTGTAATACTGCTATAGAAAAGACCAATAAAAACAAGAACAACCAATATTTTTTACCACCAGCAACTACCTATAATTATGCTTCAATTGATAGTGTTAAATTATTTTACAGAGCGTCTGGCGATAAAAAGAATCCAGCTATAGTTTTATTACATGGTTATCCATCGTCATCACACTCGTATAGACACTTGATTCCAATGTTATCTAGTCACTACTATGTCATTGCACCTGATAATCTTGGGTCTGGCTACAGTACGCATTTAAATCCTGAAACAACACAGTACACTTTTGACTTACTAGCTAATTACACACAAAAGCTTTTAGAGCACCTCAACATAGATAATTACGTAATGTATATGCAAGATTTTGGCGCTCCTGTGGGGTACAGAATGATGTTAGACAACCCAAATAAAATTGAGGCTCTAATTGTACAAAACGCAAATGCTTACCTTGACGGTTTAACACCAAATAGACAAGCCTTTTTTAGAAAAGCACAAACAGATAAATCTAAAGAAGAGCATGATTTTCTATACAGTTTAACAAGTAAAGAGGCCATAATAAACAAACAGTATTTATTTGACTTAGATAGTAATAATATAAATACTCAAAGTCCTGATGCTTGGAAACACGATTTGGCATTTCTAAATTCTGAAAAAGACCGAAACATCCAAGTACAGTTATTTAAAGATTATAACACCAATCTATTAAGCTATCCAACATGGCAAAACATGCTAAAGAAAGAGCAACCTAAGACGCTAATTGTTTGGGGCAAAAAGGATTTAAAGTTTAATGCTAATGGTGCCAAAGCATACCTAAAAGATTTGCCAAATGTGGAACTCCACCTTTTAGATGCAGGACATTTTGCTGCAGAAGAAAAAACCAGAGAAATAGCGACACACATATTACATTTTTTAGATAAAAACGGAATTAAATAAACATCTTACTTTATAATAGCACAACCCAAATGTTGTGCTATTTTTTGATTTCTATTTGTTAAAAAATAGCAGTAAAAAGTTAAATGGTTTTGTCCTAACCTATTATCTTTTATATTAAATACATGATGTTAATTAAACTAACTGTATTAATACTAATGACAAACGTACTATATCCACAATCTACAATACCCGAATCTATTAAAGATGAAGTAGAAACTGCTTTATCTTATTATCCTGAATTAAAAAACACTGCAATTAATTTTGAATTCAAAAAGAATATAAAAAAATCGACTATGCAAGCACAACCAACTGCTAGCAGTTTTTTGAAACGGAAAGGAAAACGATCGTATAATATTTTTATAAGCGAAACTGTAAAAATTTCTGGCGAAGTGTATTATACTAAAGACATGCCAAAGGACGTATTGATTGGCTGGATTGGTCACGAGTTAGGTCACGTTATGGATTACAAAAACCGAAGCAACCTAAACCTAATGTGGTTTGGTATTAAGTATCTACTATCAGACAACCATATTGCAACTGCCGAACGGTCTGCTGATACTTATGCTGTCCAATCAGGAATGGAAGACTACATTTTAAAAACTAAAGATTTTATACTAAGTCAAGCAAATATTGATCAATCCTATATTGCAAGAATCAAAAAATACTATTTGTCTCCAGAAGAAATTATGGAAATTATAAATCAAAGAGATGCTAACTTATCTAAGTCTTAGTGTTTACTAGTAAATGCTTCCCATTCTTTAAACTTATCTTCTCCCATAACACGTTCCATTTTAACTTGTCCTCCTTTTTTCTTGTTAGTACCACTCCACTCTGCAAAAACATGAGGATCTATTACCTTAACTTTTACGCCTTCTAACGCTTTTCCTCTAGCGACTCTGTAATTTTTATTAGCATCTTTTAAAAATTTGTCCAATGACGCTACAATAGTCAAAGTATCTTCTTTTAAACCTTCAGACCCCAAATACCAACTATGGTAAAAGCCATCCTCAAAACGTTTAGCACATAAAGTATATTCTGGGATTGTAGTATTAAATGTTTCTTCCAAATGTCTGATAGCATCATCTAATTTATTTACGGACAACTGAGAGCCCACCGTATTTAAAAAGAATTTAGTACGACCAGTAATTTTAATTTCCGCACGTTCTACATCAGTAAATTCTATAGTATCTCCAATCAAATAACGCCAAGCACCACTTACGGTACTAATAATGACTACGTAGTCCTGATCTAATTGAACGTCCTTTAAAGTGACGCTTGGAGCTTCATTTTTTAATGATCCATCTGGATTAATGTATTCAGGTTTAAAAGGCACAAATTCAAAATAAATACCACCATCTGTAACCAACTGCATCGCCTCTGTTTCTGGTCTAGCTTGAAATGCTAAAAATCCTTCTGAAGCTAAATAGGTATCAATAACCGTTACAGGTTTTCCTAATAAAGCATTAAAACTTTTTTTATAAGGTCCAAAAGCAACACCACCAGAAGTATATACTTGAAGGTTTGGCCATATATCGTGAATAGTATCTACCTCATGGTAATCAATAACTGTTTTTAACATCAGTTCCATCCATGACGGAATTCCGCTTAAAGCGCCAATATCCCATTGTTTTGCACGCTTAGCTATTGTTGTCACACGTTTATCCCAATCGTCTATTTTGGCTATATCTTCGCCCGGTTTATAAAAGCCTTTAAACCATGACGGAATATTGCTAGCTGTAATACCACTAATCTCTCCTTCTAAATGGTCCTCTTTTTCGGTTAAATCTGTAGAGCTACCCAACATCATAGCTTCTTTACTAAAAAACTCGGCAGGCAAATCAAAATTACTAAGTGCTGTTACTTGGTCAATTCCTGCCTGTTTAATTGCAGATAACATAGCATCTGTAACCGGAATACGTTTGCTAGTCTTTCCTGTTGTACCGGAACTTAAAGCAAAATAAGATGGATTACCAGGCCAAGTTACATCCGCTAATCCCTCATGTAATTTAGACCACCATTTGTCATTAATTTGATTATAATCGAAATAGGGAATACTATTCGCAAATGCCACTTTAGAATCTTGTGCATTACTGATAGCCTCAAAATTATACTGTTTACCAAATAAGGTGTCTTTAGCTGTAGATAGTAAATGTTGTAATACTTGCTCTTGTGCCTCTATAGGATTAACGTCTGGTGTTAATGCTTCCTTTATTGTAATGGCTCCTTTGATAATGTTTCCTATAATTTCCATGCTAAATACGATTGCTAATATTAATTTACTATTTAAATTACCATAGAGTTTATCTCTTTACTAATTTGATAGCATTAAAATAGTAAGAATAATACACTTTACATATTGCGTTATAGTAACATTAACACTAACGTAATTGAGGATTCTTTTTTTATTAAGAGATCTAAAACCACCTCTACTTTACAAAATATTTAATCAAACAAACTAAAAATCAATAATTTACATTTGAATTTTCAAGATAAACCTATTAACTTTGGTTACTATAACAATACAATAAGTCGTTATAAAATCACAGTTCCACTTAATATCAAAATCATGACTAAAATACTAAGTTTGTTTTTACTTTTAATAGTTACTCAGCATGGCTTTTCACAAACGTGTGAAGAAACCTCTCCTTATAAAGAAGGTATGACATTAGAGTATACTAACTATAATAAAAAAGGTAAGGAATTATCTGTTGAAAGCCATTCTATAGAGTCTGTAGCAAACGAAGATGGTAATCTAACTATATACATCAAATCTGTAGAAGACAAAGAAGCTAAGGACTACATTTTAAAATGTATTAATGGTGATTTTTATGTTGACATGTCTAATTATACAGCACTTCAAAGTAAGGATAACAATAGTGCTTTTAAGATCAAAGCTACAGGAGACTTCTTAGAGTTTCCGGATAATATGGAAGTTGGTACTGTTTTAAAAGATGGAAACATTGATTTAGCTATTGGAGATGAAGACAATTCGGCTTCCATTGCAACCATGTCAGTACTTAACCGAAAGATTTTAGCAAAAGATTCTCTAACGATTAAAGCAGGGACATTTGATGGTTACAAAGTATCTTTTGATTATGTTTTTCAAATGGGAATTATAAAATTTAGAGGTTCTGGAATAGAATGGTACGTTAAAGGTATTGGAATTGTTAAAAGTGAAAACTATAGCAAAAAAGGAAAACTACGATCGTCTAGAGAATTAACAAAAATCACTAATAATTAAGAGTTTGATTTTAGTTCAAACCAAAAAAGCACAACCAATGGTTGTGCTTTTTTTATATTATATAAACCTAAGACCTATCTAGAATAGTTAGGCGATTCTTTAGTAATAGTAACATCATGAGGGTGACTCTCGTTAATACCTGAAGCGGTAATTTTAACAAAGCGTCCTGTCTCTTGTAAAGTGGCAACGTCTTTTGCTCCACAATATCCCATACCTGCTCTTAAACCTCCTATAAATTGGTGTAAGCTTTCATATAGTTCTCCTTTGTAAGGTACACGTCCAACAATACCTTCTGGCACTAGTTTTTTAATGTCGTCTTCTACATCTTGGAAGTAACGGTCTTTACTACCTTGCTTCATAGCTTCTACAGATCCCATACCTCTATACGATTTAAACTTACGCCCTTCGTATATAATAGTTTCACCAGGACTTTCTTTTGTTCCTGCTAACAGAGACCCTAACATAACTGTGTCTGCTCCTGCTGCTAATGCTTTAGGAATATCCCCTGTATATCTAATTCCACCATCTGCTATTACTGGTACACCACTTCCTTTAATTGCTGCTGCGACTTCTAGCACTGCACTAAATTGAGGAAAACCAACACCTGCAACTACACGAGTTGTACATATAGAACCTGGTCCAATACCAACTTTTACTGCATCTGCTCCTGCTTCAACTAAATACTTAGCTGCTGCTCCTGTTGCTATGTTACCAACAATGACGTCTAATTGTGGGAATTTTTTCTTGATTTCTTTTAACACATTTACCACACCTTTAGTATGTCCATGCGCTGTATCAATTACTATGGCATCAACACCTGCATTTACTAATGCTTCGGCACGCGCTACTGCGTCTCCTGTAACACCTATTGCTGCTGCAACACGTAAACGTCCAAAAGTATCTTTATTTGCTATTGGCTTTTGCGTTAGTTTAGTAATATCTCTAAAGGTTATTAAACCTTCTAACTTATCGCCTTCAACAATTAAAAGCTTTTCAATTTTATGTTGTTGTAATATTTTTTCGGCATCTTTTAAAGACGTTCCAACTGGAGCAGTAACTAGATTCTCGCTAGTCATTACCTCAACAATTGGTCTGTTTTTTTCATGTTCGAAACGTAAGTCACGATTTGTTACAATTCCTTTTAGCAGTCCGTTATCGTCGACTATCGGGATACCTCCAATACCATGCTCTCGCATTGCATTATTAGCATCTGCAACTACTGCAGTCATTGGTAACGTTACAGGATCTATGATCATACCACTTTCCGCACGTTTTACTTTACGCACTTTAGTAGCTTGCTGCTCTATAGTCATGTTTTTATGTAATACACCTATACCACCTTCTCTAGCCATAGCAATTGCCATTTGACTTTCTGTAACAGTATCCATAGCTGCGGAAACTATTGGAACGTTGATAGTAATGTTGCGTGTAAGTTTTGATTGAATGTTGACTTCGCGAGGAAGAACTTCAGAAAAAGCAGGTACTAAAAGGACGTCGTCGTAAGTTAATCCTTCGCCTACTATTTTATTTTCGTGTGCTGTCATTGCAATTAGAATTAATTGCGAGTAAAGATACGTTTTAAATATTAATCAAAAAGCATAATTAACGTATAGTTAGTTAAAATTTAATCTCTAACGTTGTATAAAAGTTTCTGTTAGCCGATGGAATAATTCCTGGACCAGGATATCCTGTAGCGCGTCTTGTAAAATACGCGTTATCTAAAAGGTTATTTACTCCGGCTTCTAACTTAAACTGCTTGTACTTGTAAGAAAACGATACATCTAAAACATCATATGCGGGAATCTCTCCTGTAACACCACTTAAGTTTCCTTCTGTCGAGTTTGTAGCATCTGTAAATTGAGACGATAAATATGTGTATTGTATGTTAGATAAAAAGTCTTTATATCCTAAACGAATCCCTGTTTTAAAATTATAGTTAGGTATAAATTCTACCTTATTACCTTCTACTCCGTTTTCATCAGATTTAGTATACTCAGAGTCTACAAAAGACATATTAACATAATAGTTAAAAATATAGTCTTCATTGTTAAGTAATAGATTTTCTAAATTAAATTCGACTAAACTCTCCACACCATACATCATAGCATCACCTACATTACCTCTTTCGCTCTTAACACTTCCATCAGCAAAACCACGTTGTATAAACCCAATACGGTCGTTATAAAATAAACTAAAGGCACTAACATCATAAGATATTTTGTTAGACACACGCCCCCTTACTCCGGCATCTACAGTAAAACCACTTTCGTCATCAATATCAGGACTAATTACAAATGCAGGATTGGTAATACTAATATCTGTAAATGTTACTGATCTGTAGTTTTGAGACACGTTTCCGTATAACTCAAAAGATGTGCTTGGCTTATAACTTGCACCTAAACCTAATAGCACAAAAGAACGTTTTCTTGTTAAGTCATCCTCAATTTTTTCATTTAAAATAACATTTCCAGCAGCATCTGTATTTATACGTCTAAAATAACCATCACTTTGTGTGTTAATATATTCAAATCTAAAACCAGGAGTTATAGATACCTCATCATTTAAATACACAATGTTTTCTCCAAAAATGGCAACGTTTAAATTGGGGTAAGTAAAATCCGATTGGTTAGAATAGTTAGGAAAGGTATCATACTGAAAATCAAAATTTGGATCAATACCATCACTTCCTGGACCTTGCTCTGCTGTGTTCTCTGACTTATAAAACTTAGCCCCCAAAAGACCAATTGCTTTTTTATTAAACAAATTATAGTTAGTCAAAACTCTAGTTTCAAAGCCAAAATTATCAAACTGTCCCTTAATTAAATCTCTAACACCGTTATCATCTGCTTGATCCACACGGTTAGTTCTAAACCCTAACGCATCTCTAGACGCATTTAATCCAAAGGCATTAAATGTAAAGTTTGTGTTTTCAGAAAATTTATGAGACAATTTTAAATTATACAATAACCAATCTACCTGAAACCAGTTACGTGCTCTGTTACTTTGGTATGGATCTTCCTTAAAAGCAGCATCCGATAAACCACCACCTTGCTTAGCTAAATACCTTAAGTACGTCACCTCTCCTTCTAGCTTTGTTTTATCATTAAACTGATACCCTAAATGCGCATAAAAATTTTTAGACTCGAAATTAGAGTTATCTCTAAATCCATCCCCTTTTTTATAGTTAAAAAACGTATAATAACTAAATTTGCCTTTAGTACCACTAGCACTAGTAAAGTTGGTGTACAACCCATTACTTCCAATGGTATTTCTAGTAATTAGCTCTAAAGGTTTTTCTTTATTTGGTGTTTTCATTTTAAAATTAACCAAACCACCAAATTGTGTTCCGTACTGTAACGATGCGGCACCTCTAACTATTTGTATTTCTTGTAACGCCTCTGCTGTTGGTGTGTAGTAACTCTCTGGATACCCTAAAACATCTGCACTAATATCGTACCCATTTTGACGCGTATTAAAGTTAGCTGTTCTGTTTGGATCTAATCCACGACCTCCAATATTTAATTGTAAACCAGCATCATCATTTTGGTAAATGTTTAATCCAGCTACTTGACTATATAATTGTCTAGCATTATTTGCCCCAAGGTTAGCCATAGACTGATCTATTAAAACAACCTCCGTTTTTTTACCTGCGTAAATAGCTGTTTCTTCCACATCATTCAGTTGTTTTAAACTAAACAGTTTTGCTTTTCTTAATGTAATTTCGACCTCAGACAACGTTGTTTCTGCTAAAGGCGCTAATTTTATTTTTAAATTTTTAGCATTGGTAGACAGTACTGTTTGTTCAAACACTTGATATTCGTAATCAAAAAAGGTTAACTCTAAAGTCTCCTTTTCTGTTTCAAAAGTAAAAAAACCGTTAGCATCAGACTTAGTTAATAAGCCAGACGTTTTATCATACACCCCAACATCTTCCAGCACACTGCCCTGAAGATTAGTAATCGTTCCAGAAATTTGCTGTTGTGCTAACATGCTAAAAGCAGATAACATCAATAATAGTAATAGATTATAGTCCTTTAATTTCATCTGTAAATGGTAAAATCCAGTGTTTATGTTTAAACGATTCTTTTTCTTGGTACAAATTTACGCTTTCATCAATAAATAATTGACTTAATCGACCATTTAAAGCCACATAACTTTTAGTATACACTTGCACACCTTTATGTCCTTGCTTTGTAAAATGGTCTCCTAAATAATGTGCATATTCTAATATAAAATCAGGTTGAAAACTCATTTGTTTTTCCTGTAATGGCGTTAAAAAGTCAGCGTTATTTACTAAAAACATATGTCCTTCTTCATCCTTAATCTTAAACGTTGTGTTTCCCATTTTTTCCATCAACATCACACGCCATGATAAGCGGTAGCCTTCTTCTGTCCAAAATAACTCCCCTGGATATAATAGATATCTAAACGGTAATACTAATTGAAGCACAAAAAACACACCTAGTATTGGTAATATTACTTTACTAAACCTTACTTTATAAGTGGATTTGTAGTTTATGGGTTTCGCTTTCGCGGAAATAAAGCCGGTTAGCGACTTGAATTTGTTTATAATTTTATGATGAAACGGGGCATCAAAGAAGATTAATGCACTTACAATCATAACAAACGGAAACATACCAATAGGAAACAAAATACGGGTAAACACATGAAAGAAAATAACCATTATAAAGGCGACAAATCGTGTGCGTTTGTACAGTAAGAAAAACGGAATTAGTAAATCATATAACATTCCGGACCAGCTCATAGCATAATGAAACCAATCTTGTTGCATAATAGTCTCGCCAATAAGTGGCAAATCATATTTAGAGCGTAACCATATTTTTAAAGGTTGTGCTTTTAATAACCAATCACTATTTATTTTTGCCAATCCTGCATAAAAGTAAACAATACCTAGTAGTAGTTTAATACCATCAATAGTCCATTTAGGAATGGTATTATAACTTACTTTAGAGCGATAAGTATCTACAGAAAAGTATTTGTTAGCTGGTAAAAAAATCATTAAAAAGCTAAGGATGCTTATAAAATAATAATGATTTAAATAGGTGGTTTTATCCATTAACTCTATATAAGTAAAGCTAATAAAAAAAGTAATAATGGCCCATCTGTATTTATAACCTACAGCCACAAATAAGGCAGATACACCACAAATTAAAAATAATAAATAGGTGTAATTACCTAAGGTATTAACCCACTCAAATCCGTAATATTTAAAATGAAATTTTGGTTGGATATATACCGTTTCAATCCATCCTTTTAACCAATAACGGATCATACCATAACACATCATTATTCCAAATCCAATCCTGAACACAGCTAAAGGTGCTGCATCCGTAGTTTTGTTAAGATATGTTTTTAAGCTAAAATCCATAATACAAAAAAAAGGTTGACTCTTTTAAATCAACCTTTAATAAATTAGTGTTATTTAATATTAATCTCCGTCTGCATCTACGTAATCCACACTTACATTAAACGCTTGTAACATGTCTACTTTAAAAGACACAACTACTAGTTGTAACGCATCGTAAGCTTCAGTCATTTTTGTATTGTCAGTTTCTACTTGCGTTTTTAAATCCGCATTTAAAACTTGTATTTTTTGTCTAGCATCATCAATTCTTGTATTAATTAATGTTGCTAAATCTGTTCTGTCTAAAGCTACTAGGTATTTATAAAAACCTTCTCCTGTTGCAGACGCATTTGTTGCCTGACCATTAAAGATATTCTGAACATTATCTAGCGCAATAATTGCTAAATCTCTAGAGATTGTTCCGTTAAAAATAGCTTCTGCTTTATCCGCTAAAGGGCCTGAAGAAAATACACCTGCAGGAATACCAAATTTATTAGCACGTAACCCTTTTTCAAAATAGAAAATATAGTCATTAATAAACTTATTTACGGCACTTGAAACAGTGTTTTCTGTACTGTTAACAAATACATCTCTATAATTACCAGTCCAATCAGATAACACGGTTTGTGTTAAACTATTCATTTGTGCAATTAAATCTGTTAAGTATGTTTTGTAATTTGCATCCGCATACTTAATTAAGATATCTGCATCTGTAGCAGCTATACCATGTAACATATAATCTACCGCAGGAAAACCTACTGCATCATTATTTCCAACCGCGGACAAATCATAAGTACCATTAGCAATATTTGCTTCAATATCTTCAGTTGTTGTTGGATACACATTCATTTGAAAACCGTAAAGCATAACTTCGGCTTGACCGATATTAAAAGGCTCCACTAATTGCCAGTCTTTATAGGCACTAACAAAAGCAGCTCTTAAATTATCTAAACTAGTCTGATCTGGTGCAGCTGTAAAAGTAGTACCAACAGTAGTCAAGGTTTCTAAACTTGATTTTAAGTCTTGAAGTCTTGGAATAATTATATTATCTGCTAAATTGGTTTGCATTGCAACCCTATTATAGTCATCAGAGTTACTTGTACCACTACCTGTATCATCAGATTCTGTACAAGCCACTACGACTAACATTAATGTAAAAATGTAAACTAACTTTTTCATAATTATCAATTTTCTTTTCAATGTGCAAAAATAACAATAGAAGACGTTTAATGCACAACGTCTTCTATTTAAATATATGTTAATTATTAACTTCCTGCTTGAACTGTTGTAAAGTCAAACTCTGCAGAAATTGTATCAGAAATAGCATCTAATGTTGCTGGTGTAACATCCCAGAAACCATTTCCTGTCATTAACTGACTTGTAAGTGCTTCTACTTCTGTTTTTGTTAAGTAAGGTTGTGTTGTACCTGGCTTTCTTGTAAACTGTAAGCTATAGATAAACCCATAAGCTTCTGATAAAGCATGAAAAGCTGATGCCATATCTGTACCTAAATTAGCTTTACCTTGTTGTAAGTAGTAGATACCTCTTACTGCAATTACTTCAGAAATTTTAGCTTTAATAATTTCAGCTTGTGCATCACGTACGTCATAGTTTTTAGCAACAATTGCAGCACGACCTAATTTAAATGCTTTGTAAATATCCATTGCAATTCCAGAAAAATCTGAATCTCCGTCTACTTTAGCAACATACTCGCTTAAAAACTTATCTGCTTCGTATACTGGTACAGCTGGGTTGTCTTCGTTACCATATAAGTAACCATAAGCTTCATCCCACTTGTGTTCCATTGTTGTATAACTATTGGTACCATCTAAAACATCAGCATCGTTATTTGCAACATTATCTCCTGCATCTAAAACTGCTGTACTTAAATAGTTGTTTAAAATTTGGTCTACCATTAAAGCGCCAATTAAACTTTTAGCAAATGCTTGGTTATACTCTAAACCTTTTGCGTTAACGTAACGGATAGATCCACCACCTGCTTGTTGTATTTGACCTGCTACACCTGATGTTGCAGTTGTTGCCCAATTTGGAAATACATCATTTACCTGAGATTGGATATAACCATCCATTGTTGATTTGATTGTATTTGCATCTGTTGTATTAGCTGCAAAATAATCTGTTGATGCTGCTACTTTACTTCTAACGCTTTTATCTGAAGCATTAAGATCTGCATCAGTAAAATCGTTAGCATCAGCTACATGTGCAAACATATTATCCAAAACTAATTCTGTATTACTAGTATTAACCAAACCAGACACAATTTCTTGAGCCATTTGTATACGTGTTGTTTGTCCTCCAAAACTAACAGTACTTGCTGCGTCTCTTTCAAATACATAAGTATCTGGAGCTGTAACGCTATCTATTATTACTGTACTTCCACCATCATCATCACTTGAGCAAGAGGTTAAAGCTAATGTGGCTAATGCTGCTAATCCGAATGCAAATTTTTTCATGTTTTGTATTTTTGTTCTTATTGTTATTTAGACTAATTACAAATAGATTTGTAATTTTGATGCAAATTTAAAAACCAAAACTAATTTACGCAAGTTTATTTAGACTAAATTTAAATAAAAAACACAAAAGTTATTTAACACGTTGACTAACTACAAGTTAAGTAACGTTAAAATTCTTTCAATTTAATTGAAAGAAACAATAAAAGAAAAATTAATGGTAAGCTTTGAATATCTTAGAGGCTTCATTATAAGCACTTTCAAAAGACATTGCATTTAAATTATTAACCTTTTTAGCTGTTAAATAAGATAATACTTTCTCTGTTGGCATATTACCTGTAAGATCGTCTTTTGCCATAGGGCACCCTCCAAAACCTTGGATTGCACCATCAAAACGTTTACAACCTGCCAAATATGCTGCATCTACTTTTTCAAACCACGTATCTGGTGTTGTATGCAGGTGTGCTCCAAACTCGATGTCTTTGTAATGGGGTATTAAATTAGAAAATAAGTACTTTATATTTTCTGGATTAGAAGTCCCAACGGTATCACTTAAAGATAAGATTTTAACACCCATTTTGCTTAAACGCTCAGTCCACTCTCCAACAATATCAACATTCCAAGGATCCCCGTAAGGATTACCAAAGCCCATAGATATATAGACAACAACCTCTTTATTAGCTGCATCTGCTTGGTTTAAAATATCTTGAAGTAATACTATAGACTGTGCTATAGTTTTATGCGTATTACGCATTTGAAAATTTTCTGAGATAGAAAATGGATAGCCTAAATAGTCAATTTCGGGATGTTTACAAGCTTCTGCTGCGCCACGAGAATTTGCTACAATAGATAATAATTTACTAGTAGTTTGACTTAAATCCAATTTTGACAAGACCTCTGCTGTATCCACCATTTGCGGAATAGCTTTAGGTGATACAAAACTACCAAAGTCAATAGTATCAAACCCTACACGAAGTATAGATTGGATATATTGTATTTTTTGTGCTGTAGGTATAAACTGTTTAATGCCTTGCATGGCATCTCTTGGACATTCTATAACTTTAACCTGATTTGACATTTGTGATTTAAATTCTTGTATAAAAGTAGGTTATTTTTCTGAAAGGAATATAAAAATAGCAATCCCAATAAAGACTACAATCTGTAACCACTTTAAAACCAACCCAATATTTTTACTTTGTTTTAAATAATCAGAAATAAAACCGGCTAAAATTGCGATTAATGCAAATACAATAAATGAAGTCGCCATAAAAATCAATCCCAAAACATAAAACTGTGTCACCGTGCTTATGGTATCACTATATAAATAAGCTGGGAAAAAAGCCAGAAAGAAAATAGAGACTTTAGGATTTAAAACATTCATGATCACCCCTTGCTTATATAATTGTCCTAAGCTTTTTTTAGGGACAGCCGCACTACCTAATGAGACTTTAGCATCGCTTTTATAGACTTTATAAGCTAAATATAATAAGTACAAAGCACCTAAAGCTTTGATTGCAAAAAACAAAGTATCGCTTTCTTTAATTATTGCCGACACACCAAACGCAACTAACGTGGTATGCAATAAACAGCCAGAAATTAAACCACAAACCGTGGCTAATCCATATTTACGACCGTTAGTAATACTTTGCATTAATACGTAAATATTATCTGGACCTGGAGAAAAAGACAAGGCTACAGTAGCAAATATAAAACTAAACAGGATTTCGTAATTCATTTAACTCTTGTTTAAAATAGCTTTATTTATCTTTTTTATTAAGCTTGGTCCTTCATAAATAAACCCTGTGTAAATCTGTACCAAATCAGCACCTGCATGTATCTTGTCTAAAGCATCTTGTGCCGAGTGGATACCTCCTACTCCAATAATAGGAAATGCTTTATTGCTTTTATCCGCTAGATACTTGATAACCTTTGTTGATTTTTCTTTAACCGGTTGTCCACTTACACCACCATTACCTATTTCTGCTAAACGTTCTGCGGAAGCTTTTAAATTAGAACGATCTACAGACGTATTACTTGCAATCACACCATCCAAATTAGTCTCGGCAATTAGCGCAATAATTTCGTCTAATTGTATGTCATTTAAATCTGGAGCTATTTTAAGTAAGATGGGCTTCTGTTTAGCAAAAGTCTTATTAGCCTTTTGAACGGTACCAATTAATTCTAACAAATAATCCTTATCATTTAACTTAGCATGACTCCCAACATTTGGGCAACTTACATTAAGTACAAAATAATCTACGTAGGGATGTAAACCGTTAAAACACTCTAGATAATCTTTGGTATAATCTTCAGGTTTAGTCTGTGTGTTTTTTCCAATATTACCACCGATAATAAGTTTTCCTTTATTTTTTTTAAGCTGAACGATAGCTTGTTCTAAACCTTCGTTATTAAAGCCCATTCTGTTAATAATCCCTTGGTCGTCTTTTAATCTAAAGAGACGTTTTTTAGGATTACCCGCTTGGCCTTTTGGAGTCACAGTACCTATCTCAATAAAACCGAAACCAAAGTTTGCTAATTCATTATACAACACCGCATTTTTATCAAAACCGGCTGCTAATCCTACTGGATTTTTAAAGGTTAAACCGAAAAGCTTACGTTCTAGCTTAGGGTCTTCAATAGTATATAAACGTCTATATAACGATGCCATACCAGGAATCTTAGAAGTCACTTTTACTAATGAAAACGTGAAATGATGAATCTTTTCAGGATCGAAACTAAAAAAGAAAGGTCTTAAAAGGGATTTGTACATTGTAATAGGTTTGCACAAAAGTAATTCTAATTAAAAAATTGAGCAATTCAAAAGCTAAAAAACTTAATAATCGTAACTTTGACGTACGGTTAAATAATTTAATTTAGCTTAACCTTTCAAAGGAATACAAAACGTATAAAATCACAACAAAATGATTTCAAAAGAAGATATAATTAAAAGATTTGTAGGTTACGTAACTGTGGATACTGAGTCTGATCCAGCAAGTGACACTACACCAAGTACTGCTAAACAATGGGATTTAGCCAATGCGTTAGTAGAAGAGCTAAAAGCTATTGGTCTAGAAGAGGTCACTATAGATAAGCATGCTTATATAATGGCAACTTTACCTAGTAATGTTGCTCATGACGTACCAACTATTGGGTTTATTTCGCATTTTGATACGACTCCTGATTTTACAGGTGCTAATGTTAAACCTCAAATTATTGATAAGTACGATGGTGAAGACATTATTTTAAACAAAGAAGAAAATATTGTGTTGTCTCCAGATTATTTTGAAGACTTACTATTATACAAAGGTCAAACATTAATTACTACAGACGGAACAACACTTTTAGGTGCAGATGACAAGGCTGGAATTACAGAGATTATTTCGGCAATGGAATATCTTGTGGCTAATCCACAAATCAAACACGGAAAAATTAGAGTTGGTTTTACACCTGACGAAGAAATTGGTCGTGGTGCGCATAAATTTGATGTTGAAAAATTTGGTGCAGATTGGGCTTACACAATGGATGGTAGTCAAATTGGAGAATTAGAATACGAAAACTTTAATGCTGCAGGAGCGGTTGTAAAAGTAAAAGGAAAAATTGTACACCCTGGTTATGCTAAAGGAAAAATGGTCAACTCCATGTACATCGCTACAGAGTTTATCAACTCGTTACCAAGATTAGAAACACCGGAACATACGGAAGGTTACCAAGGTTTTTTTCACCTGTACTCTATATCTGGAGAAGTTGAAGAAACAGTATTAGAATACATAATTAGAGATCACGATTTAGGTCATTTTGAAGCTAGAAAAGAAATGATGCAAAAGCTAACTGATGAGCTTAATGCACAATATGAAAGAGAAGTAGTAACTATCGAGATTAAGGATCAATATTTTAATATGAAAGAAAAAGTGGAACCTGTAATGCACATTGTTGATATTGCAGAAGAAGCTATGAAGCAATTAAATATCAAACCGCTTATCAAAGCCATTCGTGGTGGTACAGATGGATCACAATTAAGCTATATGGGCTTACCTTGTCCAAACATCTTTGCTGGAGGACATAATTTTCATGGTCGTTATGAGTATGTTCCTGTTGAAAGTATGATTAAAGCAACGGAAGTGATTTGTAAAATTTGTGAAATTACAGCAGAGAAAAACAAATAATAATGAAAAAACTATTAGTATTATCGGCTTTGGTTATAAGCTGTATTGCATGCAAAAAAGAGACAAAACAAACTAATCCTGTAACAACAGAAACAAGTACTACATCAGAAAAATTAGCAACTATTACAAAGGTTGCAGAATTTACTGGCCAACAAGTTACAGGTGTTTCTGTAAGTCAAGCGGGACGTGTATTTGTTAATTTTCCTAGATGGAGACCGACAGTAAAACATTCGGTTACAGAAGTGGTGAATGGCGAATCTATTCCTTTTCCAAATGAAAGTTGGAATAGCTGGACTCCTGACACCCCTCTAACAAATACTACTTTTGTTGCAGTGCAATCTGTTGTTGTTTCTCAAAACGAATTATTTGTAGTAGATACTAGAAACCCGTTTTTTAAAGGCGTTTTATCTAATCCAAAATTATTTGTTTTCAATTTAGAAAATGATAGTCTAACACAAACGTACACGTTACCAAACGATGTGTTTTTTAAAGATTCATATATCAATGATGTCCGTATCGATCGTAAAAATAAGGTTGCTTACTTTACAGATTCGGGACACGCAGGTTTATTAATTTTGAATTTGGAAAACGGAACATTTAAACGTGTATTAACAGATCATGTTTCTACAACTGCCGAAACGGATCATTTAACTATAAATGGTAAACAATGGGTAAACACCGTACATTCTGACGGTATTGCTTTAAACCAAATAGATGATACATTGTATTTTCATGCATTAACCGGATATACGTTATACGCAGTGTCAACAGCTGTTTTAATTAATGGTACGACGGAAGATATAGAAGCTGCTGTAGAAGTTGTAGATAAAACTGCTGCACCTGACGGAATGATTTTTGACCAATTTGGTAATCTTTACTATGCCGATTTAGAAAACAATGCCATTTTAAAAAGAGATTTAAACGGTAAAACAACAACTATAGCCAAAGGTGATATGGTACGTTGGGCTGATACTTTTAGTATTTATAATGGTGATTTGTACTATACCAATTCACGTATTAACGACATTACGGGACCTATTCCAACCATGACATTTCAGGTTAATAAATTAGCCATAACAGAGTAATTACTTATTTAAGACTATCATTATCAAAACGGATACCACACAAAACAATACCATTGAAGGTTTAGAGGAAGATTATCTTTATGTGCACCCCTCGCAAATACTTGAAGCTGGCAGTGGTTTATTTACGGTTATAGACATATACAAGCATGAGATTATTTCGCTTTTTAAAGGCGAAATAATTGATGCGGTTGAAGCAGACAAAAGAGCAAAACAAAACCACGACCGTTATTTTATTAATTTATTAGATGGAAGTATAATGGATAGCATGCATACCCACTGTTTTGCTAAATATGCAAATGACACTAAAGGGACCTCGAATAGTCCCTTTAAAAACAATGCCAAAATTGGATTAGATGATGATGGCAATGTTTGTATAATAGCAACTAAACGTATAAAATCTGGATCCGAAATTTTTTGTGGTTATGGTAAACCCTATTGGAAAAAGCACCAATGATTTACAGCCATTAAAAATAATTGAAATAAACATCTGCAATTGATTTCCCGTAAGGACAAAAAAAATTAAATTTGCAATTCGAAGTAACTAATCATATTATAATTTTGCCCTTTGGAAAATAAAAAAGCAATTACGCTAATAGACCGTATTCTGAAAAACCTAGATGCTACAGGTATTACTTCAGATACATTGATTGATGACATTAAAGAATTAAGAACTTACGCTATAGAGAAAGAAGTGCCTCTTGCTGTAAAAGTACTTCGTTATACTTACGAGCATATTGAAGAGAATGATTCTTTTTTAATAGCTATACCAGAAGATTCTCCTCTTGAAGAAGATACTGATACTGAGGAAGACACTGAAGAAACAGAAGAAGCTGAAGTTGAAACTGTAGAAATAGATCAAATTGAAAGTCTTAAATATGTGATTTCGCTTATCAGAAACCTTGATAACAGCATGAACATATTAGATTTAAAATATTTCAAAAAAGTATTAACTGAAAACTAGGCCTAAGCTCTAGTTTTTTTTTAGCCTTTACTTTCTATCTCTAAACAGATAGATAAAACTGTGTGTTTTTACTAGCTTTATGCTACTATTATATTCAGATTAGACTATTACGTTAATACATCAAACATAAGCTAGCGTGCGTTGATAAAACCATGCTTACAATAAAAAAAGCCAAAACAGATTTGTTTTGGCTTTTTCTATTTAAAATAAATACGCTTCTGCTTCTAATAAAGATTAAAAGATGTAATGTATCACACCACTTTTATAATTCCGCTAAACAAAACTCAAAAGCAAACTCTAAATTTAATGCATAAAAAAAGCCTTCTTAAATAAGAAGGCTTTTACTGTTTCTGTGGGGAGAGCAGGATTCGAACCTGCGAAGACGTAGTCAGCAGATTTACAGTCTGCCCTCGTTGGCCGCTTGAGTATCTCCCCTAAGCTGGCACAAATATATACTAACTTTTAGTATATAACAAGCAAAAAAGAACTGTTTTTAATCGCTTTTTTTTCCTCTATTGATTTTTAATTAGTTAGCGTAATTTTTTTCTCAAATAAATATACCAAACTAAAAAAAAGCGCAACATAATTAGTGTTGCGCTTTTCAATTCTAATTAAATTTACTTAAAATTTGTAGGTTAAAACTCCTGCAAAATTTCTTGGATCTGTTTGGTTTATATAGCTTGTCCTGTAGGCATTGTATCCAATAGAATCAAAGACATTATTAACCAATACTCTAAAATTCCAATGGTTATCTAAATTATAAGCTACTTGAGTATTAACCTGAGTGTATGCCTCCACATTAAAAGGCTTTTGATTTGGAACAATACCTTGGTGGGTTATAGCGCCTGAGCTCCAGTCATTAATAGGACGTGCTCCTGTGTAATAAACTCCACCTCCAACAGACAAACCTTGAAGTTGTTGTTTAAAACTGTAATTGGCATAGATATTAAAAGTGTGTTTTGGTGTGTTTAATGGTGCCGATCCATAGACATAAGAGGTGTGCTCTTTATATTGCGCATCAATGTAAGAGTAACCAGTAATAACCTCTAAGTTATCCAAAATACGACCACTTAACTCGATTTCAACTCCCTTTCTTTCATCATTACCGCCTTTTGCATAGTAACCAGTTTCTTCCCAATTAACATTATAGACAGGAAGATTAATATCCTTATTGTTTATTTTAAAATAAGTTAAGTTAAAACGTAATCTACTATTTAACCAATTGGTTTTAATTCCGGTTTCAAATTGGTCATAACGTTCATTTCCTAATTCGTTACCATTAACATCTAATCTTGTACCAGTTCTTGGGTAAGAACTATTAGTGTAGGAAGCAAATACATTTATATTTTTTAAAGGTGATATAATAATTCCTCCCAATGGATTAAAGGCATCGCTTTCTGTAGTTTGAGTTGCTGTTATTGTTCTTGTTTTACTATAACGGAGTCCAAAAAATCCTTTTAAGTACTTATTAAAAGTAATCACATCTTGAGCAACAAAACCAAATGCTTTAGACTCACCCGCTAATGCTGATTGCGCAGAAAGTGAAATATCTGTTGGTAATTTACTAGTATTACTTGTAAAGACGTCTATTGTATCAATTACGGAAACAATTTGTGATGTTGTATTATAGCTACTTGTGCGGTAGTCAAAACCCACCTGAAAGGTATGAGATAAAGCTCCTGTTTTAACTTCATCACCAACTACATCAAATTGTATTACACTATTGTCATCTGCCCTAGTAGATACAGAATACCCTCTAGATTTTTGATTAAAAATAGTATTTCCATCCACATCACTAACGACTCTACCTAAACTTGCCCCTTTATCATCTAAATCTAAAGTTGATTTATAATAAGCCCCTTTAAGGCTTAATTTATCAGTTAACTCTCTATCAAATCGTACAGCATAAGTTGTATTAGTGGTTAATGATTTATCATCCTCGAAACCTAAAAATTGATCGTAAGGCAAATCATAAATTAAATTTTGATCATTATCTCCAAGGTTAACAGTTCCAAGATCTGGCGTTCTACTATCTTCAAAATAATCCATTTCAAAAGTTATAGTAGTCTTATCATCAGCCTTCCATTGGAAAGAAGGATTAATATAAAAACGATCAGAGGTTACACCATCTCTATAACTATCAGCACGCTCTAATGCTCCATTTAATCTAAATGCTGTAGTTTTTGACGTAGTTATTGGACCATAGACATCAAACGTAGTTCTGGCTTGACCAAAACTACCTCCTCTTACAGCAACATTACCACCAAATTCATATTTAGGTGTTTTAGTTACTATATTAATTATTCCACCCGGACTTCCTAAATCTGTAGCTACACCTTGTGTTACGGATGCTGCACCTTTTAATACTTGAATGTTATCAACACCTTGCATATCTGTAAGAATACCTTGTCCTCGAAAATCAGAATGCACTCTAACACCATTTTTCAAAACAGGAATACCTCTAAATCCACGAGAAGACATACTTTCTCTTTTATTTCCATAAGTAGCAAATGTATATACTCCTGGCACATTTTTTACTGCATCTGCAATAGTTAAGTTTCCTTGTTGTTCAATTACTTTTTCAGAAATAATAGAAATACTCTGAATTTGCTCATAAGGTTCAAGAGGTAGTCTAGTTAAGGCTTCAATTTTATCTGGGTGGGTAAAACGACTACCAAAAACTTCAACTTCATCCAAATCTCCATTGTATTGTAGTTTAAACGATAAGTATTTAGTTTCGTTACTACCTATTTTCACTAATTGTTTAACTGACCTGTATCCAACAGAAGATACTTTGACAGTGTAACTACCTTCTTTTATATTATCAAAGATAAAAACACCATTCATATCTGCTGCTACACCAGAGTTAACCTCTTCTAATAAAACCGTGGCGAAAGGCATCTTTTCATTTGAATTGTTAGTTACTACTCCAGTAATTTTAGACTGTCCAAAAGATAGTTGGACCACTAATATTAATATAAAACTTAAATTTTTAAACATGACGCTATTTAGATTTGTTATAAATAAAGCGCAAATATACAGAGCACAATTAAGTTAACAAAGTTTATTTAGACTAAATCTAAATAAAATATTCTATAAGATTGATTTATAAATAAATAGAGGAACGGAGAAGAACACCTGCAAATACAAAAATTAGTGAAGGCTTAATACAAGCTTAGAGTCATTATAAAAAAAGAAATTCCACAAGTGTATCTAGCCAACTCCCAGCAATAATTAATAAACTTCAAATCAAACATGATTTAGACACTGACAATAGATTATTTAAGCTAAAAAAACGTCCTACATTAATTTATTAAAAAAATATCAAACATAAAAAGGCGACCAAATGGTCGCCTTTTAAATATATTTTAGAGTAATGTTTACTTTTTTAACTCTGCAGCTGGCTTGTTTAACGCTGCGCTCATTTCCATAGAAATGGCAGAACGATCAAACTTAAGCTTTCCAGACATAGTTTCTATAATACAACTATTGTCTTTATCGTTAAGCTCTGCAACTTTACCGTGCATACCGCTTTTAGTAATTACTTTATCACCACGTTTTAATTCCGCAGCAAATGCTTTTTCTTTTTTAGCACGTTTCATCTGTGGTGCAATCATTAAGAAATACACAACAGCAATCATTGCTACTATTGGTAAAATTCCGTTAAGACTCTCCATTATTGAATAACCGGTCCTAAGTTAGTATTTGCACCTTTTGAAGCTGCATTAGGATCTGGAGTAATAAATGCTGTAATTTTTACAGATTCTTTACCTGTAGAAGTGTTAGCAGTAATGTTAATTACTTTAGATGTTTTGTTAGCTCCTTTACCGTTAAATTTAACTGTAAATTTATCAGACTCTCCAACTGCTAATGGTTGTCTTGACCAATCTTGAGGTACTGTACATCCACAAGTACTTTTAATATCTGTAATTACTAAAGGTGCTTCTCCAGTATTAGTGTAAGAAAACACTGTTTCTTGAGGAGTACCTGATACAATCTGACCAAAGTCATGCTCTTTTTTATCAAAAGTAATTACTGGTAATTTGTTAGATTTAGCGTCTCTTTCTGCTGCTGCTGTAACATTGCTTGGGTCAATTTTAGCTGCTGCATTTTGCTTACATGATGTTAAGCTGATTAAGCATACTGCACTTAATAGAATCAATACTTTTTTCATAATACTTATTTTAAATTTGTTCAAGTCTAAATGTTTAGACTTCCGTTAGATAATATTTGGTCTGTCAAAAATAATAATATTTTTTTACTACATCAATCCTCGACCAATTTTATTTAGTTTTCCGTCCTCTTGGTACTCTTTTAATATTTTATCTAAAATACCATTGATAAAAATACTACTTTTTGGTGTAGAGTACTCTTTAGAAATCTCTAAATATTCGTTAATTGTGACTTTAGTAGGTATAGATGGAAACTCTTTAAGCTCGCAAATGGCCATTTTTAATAATACCATATCCAAACTTGCAATACGTTCTGTATCCCAATTTTTAGTTTTATCAGAAATCTCTTGACCAATTTTAGTTTGATTTAACAATGTTTTTTTAAACAAGTTAATCGCGTATTGTTTGTCTTCGATATCCTTATATAATTGCGGCGTTAAAAAACGCTCGTCAGAAGACTCCTTGATTTTACGTAACAATTTTAATATTGAAGTATTAACCGTTGGTAAATCATCTAACCACGTTAAGTTTTTATCTTCGATATAATCGTATAGTTTTTCGTTTGGAGCAATAATATCCTTAAACACATCTACAATAAAATCTCTGTCTTCTTTAAAAGTAGAGGTTTTAGTTTGCATGTATTCCTTATACAAGTCACTAGCAATAATTGCTTTATAAATAACGTCTACATACTCGTTATCTAATTGCCAATTATTAATATTGTTATTCGCGAAAGCTATTTTTAAAGCCTCGTTATTAGCAATAAGCTGTAATACTTGATTGTTTATAAATTTTTTGTTGGGATTCTTTTCTTCTGGAGTTGCTAAATGCTTCTTTTGAATGGTCTCTAATTGGGTTTTAGATTTTTTATTAACCTCTATCATTAATGACAAAATCATTAAATAAAGGCTATACATGTTATCTATACTGTATAATAAAAATTTTTGATCTTTTGAAAAATCATCACTTTCTGTACCATTAAATGCGTACAATACTTGCATTACTTTAACACGGATATGTCTTCTACTTAGCATATTTACAAAGAACTTTAGATTTCAATTAGTTTGAAATACTTTTTTATATTAATTAAAAAGGGCGAAAGTTTTCACTTCCGCCCTGCAAAAATAGTCTATTTTAGTAATATCTATTGCTGATTTTCTTTTTTTCTAGCTTCAATTCTACCTAAAGCTATATCTAAAGCTGCTTGATGTGTTGTAACATCATTAGTTTCAGCGTTATTCAAGATTTCCAACGTCGTATTATAAATATTTTCTGTCTTTCTCATTATTTCTTGTTTACCGTAGTTTTCTAACTCAGCATAAACATTAATAATTCCTCCAGCATTAATTAAAAAGTCTGGTGCGTAAACAATTCCTTTTTCTTGTAATATACGACCATGCTTAATCTCGTCTGCTAATTGGTTGTTTGCTGCTCCAGCAATAACTTTAGCTCTGATTGAGTTAATTGTGTTATCGTTAATTGTTGCGCCTAATGCACACGGTGCGTAGATATCTACATCCTCTGCATATACATTACTTCCTTTATAAATTGAAGCCCCGTACTTTTTGCTTATTGCAGCAAGACGCGCTTCGTTAATATCATCAATAATTACTTTAGCACCATCGTTTGTTAAATGCTCTACTAAAGACTCACCAACATGTCCAATCCCTTGTACAATTACAGTTTTATCTTCTAAAACATCTGTTCCAAACTTATATTTAGCAGCAGCTTTCATTCCCATAAATACACCGTATGCTGTAATTGGGGATGGGTTTCCTGCACCACCTTTGTCTTCAGATATTCCAGTAACATAAGGTGTTACTTCTCTAACTAAATCCATATCTGCAGTTTCCATTCCTACATCTTCTGCAGTAATGTATCTTCCGCTTAAGCTATGCACAAACTCTCCAAAACGCTTCATTAATTCTGGCGTTTTTTGTGTTTTGGCATCACCTATAATAACAGCTTTTCCACCACCTAGGTTTAGACCTGTAATAGCTGACTTAAAAGTCATCCCTCTAGATAAACGTAATACATCATTAAGTGCTTCCCACTCATTAGCATATTGCCACATTCTAGTACCTCCTAATGCAGGTCCTAAAACTGTGTTATGTATTCCAATTATTGCTTTTAATCCTGTATCTTTGTCGTTGCAAAAAACGACTTGTTCGTGATTATCGAAAGATAATTGTCCAAAAACAGGATCTGCTTTTGATAGTTGATTGGTATTGATTAATTCTGAAACCATTTAGTAAACATTTAATTTAATACATAGATATTACATTATTTGTAAAATCAATGCGCGAAATTAGCTTATAATTAATATTAAAACAATAATTAGCATGTTAAAATGTGAAATTGTTAAAAACTTTCTAAAACTACGTTGTCATTTAAATGAAAGAACTACAACATCTTAACAAGTATTTTTACAAATATAAAACACAAATAATAATTGGTGTTTTAATTACTATAGTTTCTAAATTATTTACTGTTTTTGTTCCAAAATTTATTGGTTCAATTATAGATGTAGTCAACGATCAACTACAAAACCCTGAAACTAGTGAAGTCACGTATAAAGCCAAATTACTAAAATACATCTTGTTTTTAGTAGGCTCTGCTGTCTTATCTGGTATACTTACCTTCTGGATGCGTCAAACAATTATTAACGTGTCACGATATATTGAGTTTGATTTAAAAAACGAAATCTATCAACAATACCAAAAACTGTCTCTTAACTTTTATAAGAAAAACAGAACGGGAGATTTAATGAACCGTATTAGCGAGGATGTTGGAAAAGTACGCATGTACGCAGGTCCTGCCATTATGTATAGTATAAACACCTTAACTTTATTTATAGTTGCGCTTGTTTTTATGTTTAAACAAGCCCCTTTATTAACTTTATATACTATTATTCCTTTACCTATTTTGTCAATAATAATTTACAAAATAAGCTCAGAAATACACAAGCGTAGTACCATTGTACAACAGTATTTATCTAAATTATCAACGTTTTCTCAAGAAACGTTTAGTGGCATTTCTGTTATAAAAGCCTACGGAATAGAGCCCCAGACATCTGCTAACTTTAATGAGTTATCAGAAACTAGCAAAGAAAAGCAACTTAATCTAGTCAAAATACAAGCTTTATTTTTTCCAATGATGATTTTACTAATAGGATTAAGTAACGTGTTAGTTATTTATATTGGTGGAAAACAGTACATGAATGGAGAGATTAGCTTAGGGACCATCTCTGAGTTTATAATGTACGTCAACTTACTAACATGGCCAGTAGCTACTGTAGGTTGGGTAACCTCAATAGTGCAGGAAGCAGAAGCTTCTCAAAAACGTATTAATGAGTTTTTAAAGACAGAACCCGAAATACAAAATAACACACCAACAGCGTCTAACATAAAAGGTGATATTGAGTTTAAACATGTATCCTTTACTTATGACGATACTAATATACAAGCCTTAAAAGATGTTAGTTTTAAAGTTAACTCTGGAGAAACGCTAGCTATTATTGGTAAAACCGGTTCTGGAAAATCTACTATTTTAGATTTAGTTGGACGTCTATATGATGTTAATAAAGGCGAAATTTTAATTGACAATACACCAATCCAAGATTTAAATTTATACAGCCTGCGTGATGCCACAGGTTATGTGCCACAAGACGCCTTTTTGTTTAGTGACAGTATTAATAATAACATCAAGTTTGGAAAAGAAAACGCAACAGATGAGGAGGTTATTGAAGCTGCAAAACTAGCACAAGTACATAAAAACATAGTCAAGTTTAAAAAACAATACAACACTGTTTTAGGAGAACGTGGTATTACTTTATCAGGAGGACAAAAACAACGCGTTTCCATAGCTAGAGCAATTATCAAGAAACCTGAAATCATGCTATTTGACGACTGTTTATCAGCTGTTGACACAGAAACTGAAGAGAAAATTTTAACTAATCTAAAAACGATTACTAAAGACAAAACAACCATAATTGTTAGTCACAGAATTTCTTCTGCTAAAAATGCAGATCAAATAATTGTTTTAGACGATGGACAGATAGTACAATCCGGAACACATAATCAGCTTATTACCATAGATGGCTATTATAAAGAGTTGTATTTAAAAACAACTAAGTAAAAATATTTGTATTAAAATGTTGTGACATTCAACTTTTTTCTTGATTTTTGAGAGAGAATTAACTAACAACACAAAACTAGTATTATGCATAATAACGAGATGATGGAGAAGGAAGAGATTTTTTCGAAAGTTTTAAGAGCCGGAAGACGAACTTACTTTTTTGATGTAAGAGCGACAAAAGCAGACGATTACTATTTGACGATTACTGAAAGTAAAAAGTTTACAAATGACGACGGATCATTTCATTATAAAAAACATAAGATCTATTTATACAAAGAAGATTTTAACGAGTTTAATGAAATCTTAAAGGAAATGACAGATTATATCATCAACGAAAAAGGAGATGAAGTTATAAGCGAACGTCACCAAAAAGATTTTAAAAGAGAATACGATACACCAAAACCAGAAGCAACTACAGAAGCCATTCCTGTTACTGAAACTACTGAAAACGCAACAGGTGCAGAAAGTAGATTTACAGATGTAGATTTTGATGATATCTAATCCATACTAAAAGCATAAAAAAAGCCTTTTCTGTAATTAGAAAAGGCTTTTTTTATGCTTTATTATAAACCAAGAATAATAGTAAGCTTGATATTAAACCAACAAGTCCCGACACTAACCCAAAGCTACTAATTGTAATACAAAACAATAAAAGCATCCAAAAGGGCACTAATGTCAAACAGACCGCAAACCTAAAGGTTGACTCAAATTCTTCTTCTTTAATTTTAGGTTTTAGTACTTTTTTCCAGACAAGTATTGGTAAGCACAATATTGCATACACCACTGGCTTTAAAACGCCTTTAAAAACACCTGTTTTTAAAGGCTGACTGCTACACTCTTCAAAATTAGAAGCAATGCAACGGTTGACCGTTTTAGGATCGGTAAAATCAACTTGACGTTCCGTTAATTTTTGTAACACAATATCATACTTTTCTTCAGGAATTTGAGTCGTCAACTTGGACATTGCATTAAACACATCCTCCTTTATTTGTTTAGTAGCCTCTATTGTATTTAATTGATTGTAATCCGAAGACACTATAGGTTGCCCAAAAACAAGAGCTACACAACTTCCCATTTGTTTAGCTTCTTGATAATTAAACCCTACTGGAATTAAATTAACTGCGGTATTAGGGTGCTTTTCTCTTAACTCTAGTACAATCCTAGTAAATCCTTTACTAAGCGGTCTAACACGCCGTACCAAACTATGACTCCCTTCCGGAAAAACAGTTATAGCCTGATTGTCATGCAATAATCCGACACTAGTACTAAATACTGATTTGTTTTTAGCAATAGTACTCCATCCATCACGGACACGATATACTGGAAGCATATTAAGACTTTGCAATAGTTTACTAACCAGAGGTTTTTTAAAAACAGCTGCTCGCGTTAAATAATAACAAAACCGTCCAGACTTAGTAGCGATCAACAAGGCATCTAATAGTGCATTTTGGTGATTACCTAAAAATAACACGGGCTGATCTTTAGGTATTGTTTCTTTACCTATTAAACTGATGTTTTTATAATAAAAAAACAATCCAATTTGGATATACAACCTAACACTATGCAACCACAATTTTTTCAAAAATTTATATTTTTTCATTTGATCTCGTCCAAAACGACGCTAGTATTAACCCAGAAATAATATGCCAAATTCCCCAAAAGGCAACCAAAACTGCCATTCCGCCTAAGCCATCAAAAAAAGTAAAGACCAATAACAATCCAAGCCCTGAATTTTGAATTCCGGTTTCGATACTTAACGTTTTTTGATTTTTAAATGACAACCTAAAAGCTTTCGCTACCAAAAAGCCCAATAATAAAGCCACAATATTATGACTTATTCCGATCGCTAATACGTGATGTATAAAATCAGTAAATACTGTTATATTTTTTGAAAATGCAATAACTATGATGCTAATAAAAATGAAGATAGATACTGGCTTCAAAACTTTAGACAACTGATTAGACCATTTTGGTCGATAATAATTTAATAACATCCCTCCTATTAACGGAAGCCCTAAAATTAATGCCATAATTTTAAATATAGCCATAGGTTGCAAAGTTACCGATTTTAATATCGTAGCTGTCGGCGCATATAAATTACCATACAACTGAAAATTAAAAGGCGTAAATACCAACGCTAATACAGACGCAAAAGCGGTTAGACTAATGGACAGTGCGGTATTACCCTTAGACAAGTGGGTTATAAAATTACTAATATTACCACCAGGACATGCTGCCACCATAAACATACCTAACGCAATACTAGGTTCTGGCTGTATTAAAATGACTAATAAAAAGGTGACTAAAGGTAATAATACAAACTGAGACAGTAAACCTACAAGAATAGGTTTAGGCTGCTTGATTAATTGTTTAAAATCTTGAATATTTATACCTAAAGCTACACCAAACATGACAATAGCTAAGGCAATATTTAAAATAAAAAGACCATTAGAATCAAAGTTGATTTGCGCGTGATCGACCTCTACCATAAACTATGATACCGCAGTACCATTTGGCACTTTACTTTCTGGATTAAGTAAAATAACATCCTTACCATCTACTGCTCCAACTACAAGACAATCACTCATGAATTTAGCAATTTGTTTTCTAGGAAAATTTACTACAGCAACAATTTGCCTATTAAGCAAGGTTTCTTTTGTATACAGAGTTGTTATTTGCGCACTGGTTTTCTTGACACCTAAATCTCCAAAATCAATAGTTAATTGATACGCAGGATTTCTGGCTTCAGGAAAATCGTTGACTTCTAATATAGTACCAATACGTAAATCGACTTTGGTAAAATCGTCAAATTGAATAGTATCACTCATGACTTAGTTAGGTTGTGGTTATACTGCAATGTAATATTTTAAAATGAAATACTAAAAATGACATGATTTAAATCATATCAAAAGTTTAATTTCAAATTGAAGAAATTGGTATCTTTATTGGGGTGTTTTTTATGATATTTCGCTTTAAACACACCCGTCTTTAAAAACTAAAACTGATTGTAAAAAGCATCTATATAAATAGTTAATAAAAACAGATTATGACCTATTCCATTACAGCCCAATCCAAAGCAAACAACAATGCATCTATGCAGATTAAACAATCTGATATTAACTTTGGAACAACTAAAGCATCTGCTGACACATTAGCTAACCCCGCAGAATTATTCTTAGGGTCTTTTTCGGCGTGTATTCTTAAAAATGTTGAGCGCTTTTCTATCTTAATGAAGTTTGAGTACACAAAAGCAGAAATAACCGTTGGTGCGACACGTTTAGAGAAACCACCTAGAATGGACCAGATAAATTATAAGCTAAAAATTTATAGTGATGATGACAGTTTAAACATCAATTTACTTAAAAAAAATATTGAAAAATTTGGCACTATTTACAACACTGTAAGTCAATGTTGCGCTATAAATGGCACGATTATAAAAACACCCAATTAGCGGTTACATCCAACCTTCGCGTTTAATCAGTTCTTGTATATGCGCATAATGGTGATTACTATGCCATGCATAAATCCCTAAGTTTTTAGTTAAAGCAACCGTTTCATTACTTTCAGGATGTATAAAGGTACGTTGTAACTGCTCTATACTTAATCCTTTAACATAATGTACCAACTTAGCATGTACCGCTTTGATGTGTAATAATGACAATTCGATAGGCTGATTGTAATCATGCTGTGCAGCCCATGTGTTTTCGTTATATGCTTTAATCACAGGATTATCTTCCGTCATAGCCCATTTAAAACGGATATAACTATGATGATGACTATCCGCAACATGATGTACCACCTGCCTAACCGTCCAACCATTAACACGATATGGTGTATCTAATTGCTTATCCGATAAATCAGATACTAATTGCTCTAATCTATTAGGAAAATGTTCTAAAATAGAAATCCAAGCCTCTGTCATGGCTTTTGTAATAGTTGATGGACAATCAAATGTACCAATAGGGTATTTTAATGTTTCTAGTTGCAGGTCTGTCATGAGGTAAAAGTAAATAAAAAAACCTCAAAAGATTTGACTCTTTTAAGGTTTTATTAGTGTTTTAATATAGTATTTAAACGTGCTAAATATTATACAGTAATATTATTATTTAACGTCAACAAGCTCTACATCAAATACAAGTACGGCGTTAGGTGGAATTGCTCCTCCTGCACCTCTTGCTCCATATCCTAAGTCTGAAGGTATTACAAAACGCGCCTTATCACCTACGTTTAATAATTGAATCCCTTCATCCCAACCAGAAATAACTTGACCTACTCCTACTTGAAAATCTAAAGGTTGGTTACGTTTGTAAGAACTATCAAATACAGTTCCGTCTGCTAATTGTCCTTTATAGTGCACAGATACTTGGTTTCCTTTTTCTGCTTTTTTACCAGCTCCTTTTTGGATGATTTGGTAACGTAAACCACTTTCAGTTTCTTCAAAACCTGCCGCTAATTTATCTAACTCAGCTCGCTTTTCTTCACGTTCCGCAGCAATACGCTTTTCTCTTGCTCCTTCAAATGTTCTAAATGCTTCAATAGCATTAAAACTTTCTGCAGCAGCACCAACTCTAACAATCTCTAAAGTATCAATTTGATCTCCTTGAGCGATAGCGTCTACTATATCTTGTCCTTTTACTACATTACCAAATACAGTATGATTACCGTCTAACCAATCTGTAGCAATATGTGTAATAAAAAATTGACTTCCGTTTGTTCCTGGTCCAGAATTGGCCATACTTAATATTCCAGGCCCACTATGTTTTAATTCAGGATGAAATTCGTCATCAAATTTATACCCTGGATCTCCTGTTCCAGAACCTTGAGGACATCCTCCTTGGATCATAAAATTATCTATAACTCTATGAAACTTTAATCCATCGTAGTAAGGTGTACCTTGAGGCTTAACCTTATTTTCCATATTCCCTTCTGCTAAAGCAACAAAGTTACCAACTGTTCCAGGCGTTTTTTCAAATTCTAAAGCGACTAAAATCTCGCCTTTATTCGTATTAAATTTTGCGTATAAACCGTCTTGCATTACATTGTTTTTTAATGAACTGCAAAGATATAAAGAAGTTAAAAGGTATGTGTTATCTGATATCATTTTTTTTAAGCGAATCCTATTCTCTTAAATTTTATTAGATTTGACACAGATTAAAATAAACTATGGGTGTATTTAGTAAAATTTTTGGAGGAAATAAGACAAGTCAAGCTGAAGACGCTGATTATATCGAAACCGTTTTAAAACATAGTGAAGATGCCCCACTTGGCGTATCTGATCAAAATGTTATTTATGCTGGTTATAATGAGCTTGGTGGTTACTATTATTTACAAACGTACGTTATTGGGCGCTTAAATACTAAAACCAAAACTGGTGCTACATTGTTAGTAGATGGCGAAGGGTATAACTTGAGCTTAAAATCTGATATGGACGAAATAGAATCTGATCCTGTAGATATTTTTAAGGGTAATGCAACACGTATTGATTTTGAAATTGAAAAAGATACTGTCGAAAAAATAAAACGATCTACTATAAAAAGTATCACGTTAAATATAAAAAAGAACACGTTTGTGTTTAAACCTATTGCAAAAATAAAAGAGGAAAACGAGCAGTAGCAACTGTCGTTTTCCTCTTTTAGTACTGTAATGTGTAATATTAATTAGCGACTTCGCTAATAAATTTGATACGATACAGACGTAATTCTTCGTCATCATAGTCGCCATCAAACTCATCTATTGCCACATCTATTTTATCTGTTTCTGACTCCATAAAGTAGTCATGAATTTCTTCCTGTTGGTCTTCATCTAAAATATCATTTATCCAATAATCGATATTTAGTTTTGTTCCCGAAAATACAATAGCTTCCATTTCTTTAATAAAAGCAGGCATTTCCATTCCTTTTGCAGAAGAGATATCTGTTAATGGTAACTTTCTGTCCACATTTTGGATGATATATAATTTAAGAGCAGAGTTACTTCCTGTAGATTTAACAACTAAATCATCGGGTCTAATAATATCATTATCCTCCACATATTGCGCAATTAAGCTAACAAAATCTTTTCCGTACTTTTTAGCTTTCCCTTCTCCAACACCATGTACATTGGATAATTCGCCAAGTGTTATTGGATATTTTAAAGCCATATCCTCCAATGAAGGATCTTGAAATATTACAAAAGGAGGTACACCTAATTTTTTAGCATTAGATTTTCTTAAATCTTTTAGCATTTTCATTAAAGCCTCATCCACAACTGCACCAGCACCACTTTGTGCTGTGATAATAGAATTATCGGTTTCGTCTCCAAACTGATGATCTTTAGTCATCATAAAAGAGAATGGGGTGTCAATAAACGCTCTTCCCTTATCTGTTAACTTAATGACACCGTAAGTTTCGATATCTTTTTTAAGCATAGCTGTCACTAATATTTGGCGTGTTAAGGCCATCCAATAGGATTTATCTTTTGCACTTCCTTTTCCAAAAAAGGGCTGTGCATCTGTTTTATGTGATGCTATTAAAGCATTTGATTTTCCAGTAATAACATTTACTAGTTCTTTTGCTTTATACTTTTCGTTAGTTGCATCAACAATTTCTAAAAGCAATTTAACATCGTCTTGTGCTTCTTGTTTGTCTTTTGGAAAACGCATGTTATCATCCATATCTCCACCATCTCCAGTGGCGTTGTCAAACATTTCTCCAAAATAATGCAATATAAATTTACGTCGTGATATTGAAGTTTCCGCGAAAGCGACAACCTCTTGCAGTAACGCTTGACCAATCTCTTGCTCCGCTACAGGTTTACCAGACATAAACTTTTCTAGTTTTTCTATATCCTTATATGCATAATACGCTAAACAATGTCCTTCTCCTCCATCACGTCCTGCACGACCTGTTTCTTGGTAATAACTTTCAATACTTTTAGGTATGTCATGGTGAATTACAAAACGTACATCCGGCTTGTCTATTCCCATCCCAAAAGCAATGGTAGCGACAACAACGTCAATATCTTCCATCAAAAACATATCTTGATGGTTAGATCGTTTTTTAGCATCCAATCCGGCATGATACGGTACTGCTTTAATACCATTAACTTGCAATACTTGTGCTAACTCTTCCACGCGCTTTCTGCTCAAACAATAAATAATCCCTGACTTACCTTCGTTTTGTTTTACAAAACGGATAATATCAGAATCTACAGTTTTCGTTTTTGGACGTATTTCGTAATATAAATTAGGTCTATTAAAAGAAGCTTTAAACGTATTAGCATCATTCATCCCTAAGTTTTTCAAGATATCCTCTTGCACTTTAGGTGTTGCGGTTGCTGTTAAACCAATAATAGGAATATTATCCCCTATACGTCTTATAATAGATCTTAAATTTCGGTACTCTGGTCTAAAATCATGACCCCACTCACTAATACAATGCGCTTCATCTACCGCCATAAACGAGATTTTTACAGTGCGTAAAAACTCCACGTTTTCCTCTTTGGTCAGCGATTCTGGTGCTACATATAATAGTTTTGTAATACCGTTAGTAATATCCTCTTTAACTTGTTTTACTTCTGTCTTGTTTAAAGATGAATTTAATACATGTGCAACACCATGCTCATTAGAGATACCACGAATGGCATCTACTTGATTTTTCATTAATGCAATTAAAGGAGACACTACAATAGCAGTCCCTTCTTGCATCAACGCTGGCAATTGGTAGCATAAACTTTTACCACCACCAGTTGGCATTATCACAAATGTATTTTCTTGTTTTGTAATACTTTGTATAACCTGTTCTTGAAGTCCTTTAAACTCGTCAAACCCAAAGTATTTTTTTAATGCAGAATGCAAATCGCTTTTCACTAGTTATAACTTACGTATTAAATTAATTATTTACACTTACTTACATATGACTAACAAATAAAATGTTGCTAAAAATTGAATTCCCCTCCCAATTTTTTCGCTAAATTTGTTGCCAATATTATTATATTAAAGCTTTGTCGCTTTTTTAGAATAAAACTAAAGATAGTAAAATCTTTATAAACCAAAAAAATTAAATACATTGAAAACAAAAGCATCTATTATTAGTAGCGCAAAAGAAACAATTAAATTAGAAGGGGAGTCAATACTAAACCTCTCTACTTTAATTGATAACGACTTTGCGGACGCTGTAGAATTAATCTATAATTCTAAAGGTCGTGTTATTATTACAGGTATTGGTAAAAGTGCTATTATAGCTACAAAAATTGTAGCAACTTTAAATTCTACCGGTACACCTGCTGTATTTATGCATGCTGCGGATGCCATCCATGGCGATTTAGGATTGATACTGCAAGATGATGTGGTAATCTGTATTTCTAAAAGTGGAAACACACCAGAAATTAAAGTCTTAGTGCCATTAATTAAAAATGCTAAAAACAAAATGATTGCCATTACTGGTAATAAAGACTCGTTTTTAGGACAACAAGCAGACTATATCTTAAATGCTTTTGTACAAAAAGAAGCGTGTCCAAATAATTTAGCCCCAACAACAAGTACAACTGCACAATTAGTCTTAGGTGATGCGTTGGCGGTAAGCTTATTAGAATTAAGAGGGTTTTCAAGTAAAGATTTTGCCAAGTATCATCCAGGTGGTGCTTTAGGAAAAAAATTATATTTAAGAGTTGAAGATATTTCTTCTGTAAACCAAAAACCAGAAGTTACTTTAGACACCAATATTAAACAGGTGATTATTGAAATTTCCGAAAAAATGTTAGGTGTTACTGCTGTTACAGAAAACAATGCTATTGTTGGCATTATTACAGACGGGGACTTACGTCGTATGTTAAGTAAAGTAGATAATTTTACAGATTTAACTGCTAAAGATATTATGAGTGCTAACCCAAAACGTATCGAAGAAGATGCTATGGCTATTGATGCTATGGAGGTTTTAGAAACGTACGGTATCTCTCAAATATTAGTAGAAAAAGAAGGCAAATACGCTGGTGTGGTACATATCCACGATTTAATTAGAGAAGGTATTTTATAATGGCGAAAAAAAATGTAAACGAGATGTCTTTCTTAGATCATCTTGAGGATTTAAGATGGCATTTAATTAGAATCGTTTCTGCTGTTGTGCTTTGTGGTATGGTGGCCTTTTGCTTTCCAACATTTATGTTTGACAGCGTTTTATTTGCACCTCAAAAAATGACGTTTCCAACCTACAAAGGTTTGTGTGAAATGTCTCAGTTTTTTGGAATTGAAGACATTAGTTTTTGTGCAGATTCCTTTCCCTTTATTATTCAAAACCGTGAAATGGCAGGGCAATTTTCCATACATATCTGGACGTCCATTTATGCTGGTTTTATTGTAGCCTTCCCTTATGTGATCTATCAATTATGGAAATTTATCAGCCCGGGATTAACCTCTAAAGAGAGAAGAACATCAACAGGATTTATTATTATATCGTCCTTGTTATTTTTTATGGGTGTCCTTTTTGGATATTATATTATAACACCGCTATCTATTAACTTTTTAGGGACGTATTCTGTTAGTGCAGAGGTATCCAATGAGATTGACATTTCGTCTTATATCGGGTTAATCAGAGCATCTGTATTAGCTTCTGGAATAATATTTGAGTTACCTATATTAATCTACTTTCTTACAAAAGTTGGTTTGGTTACTCCTGAATTTTTAAAAAAATACCGAAAATTTGCATTGGTTATTGTATTAATTTTGTCGGCTGTAATTACACCTCCAGATGTAGCCAGTCAAATTATTGTAGCGATTCCTGTAATAATCTTATATGAAGTAAGTATTCATATCTCTAGAGTTGTAGTGAAAAAAGAAAAAAAAGAAAATAAAAAAGAAAAAAATGTCAGAACCAGTTAAAGAATTTAACGACTATCGCGAAAAAATGAATGATAAAATTCTAGGCGATAATAATAAAATAATCAAACGTATTTTTAATTTAGACACCAATGCTTTTTCTGAAGGCGCTTTGGATGTTAAAACTAAAGAGTTATTAGGTTTAGTAGCCTCTACAGTATTACGATGTGATGACTGTATAAAATACCATTTAGAGTCTAGTTACAACCATGGTTTATCTAAAGAGCAAGTTATGGAAACGTTAAGTATTGCAACTTTAGTTGGTGGCACTATTGTTATACCACACTTACGTCGTGCTTATGAGTATTGGGAGGCTTTAGAAGCTCAAGATGAAACAAAGCAAGGTTAAACTTTATATAAAATAAAGCGCCTATTTTACAAGTTATACTGAAATGCTTATTTTTAGCACAATTAAACACACCAAATGAAGCTTAGAGCCGAACATTTAATGAAGTCCTATAATGGACGTAAAGTAGTAAAAGACGTATCGCTTGAGGTTAGTCAAGGTGAAATTGTTGGGCTTTTAGGTCCTAATGGTGCTGGAAAAACAACGTCGTTTTACATGACGGTTGGTTTGGTAAAACCTAATGCTGGAAATATCTACTTAGACGACACCAACATTACTAATTACCCAATGTACAAGCGTGCTCAAAACGGAATTGGATATTTAGCGCAAGAAGCATCTGTGTTTAGAAAACTAAGTATTGAAGATAATATTCTAAGCGTGTTACAAATGACTAAGCTTACAAAAAAAGAACAATTGCACCGCATGGAGTCTTTAATTGAGGAGTTTAGTTTAGGTCACATCCGTAAAAGTAGAGGTGATTTATTATCAGGAGGAGAGCGTCGTCGTACAGAAATTGCACGTGCATTAGCCACTAATCCTAGTTTTATATTATTAGACGAACCCTTTGCAGGAGTAGATCCTGTTGCTGTAGAGGACATACAACGTATTGTAGCACAGTTAACCAAAAAAAACATTGGTATATTAATTACAGATCACAACGTACAAGAAACGTTAGCTATTACGGACCGTACATATCTTATGTTTGAAGGAAGTATCCTTAAAGCAGGAGAACCAGAAGAACTTGCTAATGATGAAATGGTACGTAAAGTATACTTGGGTCAAAACTTTGAACTACGTAAGAAAAAAATTAGAGACTAAATTTAATCTCATAAATACAACACAAACAGCTATACTCTTAACTAAAGAGTGTAGCTGTTTTCTTTTGCTCTAAATCTAACATTTGTTTTTATTTTAAAATTAAATAGGATTCGTATGTAAATTTTATATATCTTTATGATATCAAAATAATATCATACTAAATCACCAACTATGAATCAAGAAAAAGAAATCAAACCATTAAATGGCTATTTAATACTAGCCATAACTATTGCATTAATAGTCACTAGCATCTACCTAATAATTACAACCAAAAACCCGTTATACATATTTGGTTTAGTTGCTGCTATTATATTATTTAAAGGATTTGTATTAGTAAATCCTAACAACTCTAGAGTATTACTTTTATTCGGAAAGTACGTTGGAAGTATAAAATCTAATGGTCTGTTTTGGGTGAATCCTTTATACAATAAAAAAGCAATTTCTTTACGTGCTAGTAATTTTGATAGCGAACGTTTAAAAGTAAACGACAAGCTAGGAAACCCAATTATGATTAGTACAATCTTAGTATGGCGCGTCACTAATACTTACAAAGCATCTTTTGATGTAGATAATTACGAAAACTTTGTAAAAGTACAAACCGATGCAGCCGTAAGAAAACTAGCTAGTATGTATCCTTATGATAATTTTGCAGACGAAGGTCATGTTGAAGATATCACCTTACGCTCAAGTGTAAATGAAGTTAGTGAAGCGCTTGAAAAAGAAATTGACGAACGTTTATCTATTGCAGGAATCGAAGTATTAGAAGCAAGAATTGGATATTTAGCATACGCACAGGAAATAGCTAGTGCAATGCTTAAAAGACAGCAAGCAACCGCTATAGTTGCAGCACGTCATAAAATTGTAGAAGGTGCTGTAAGCATGGTCGAAATGGCTTTAGAAGAACTAGGTAAAAAGAATATTGTAGAGTTAGATGACGATCGTAAAGCTGCCATGGTTAGTAACCTAATGGTTATCCTTTGTGGAGATAAAGATGCATCTCCAGTATTAAATACAGGGACTTTAAACCAATAAGCAATACATTTGCATTAATCACAACACTTTAACTAATACTATAAATGGCTAAGAAAAAAGCTTTTGCATTACGTATAAATGAAGACATGATGAAAGCCATAGAAAAATGGGCTGCGGATGAGTTCCGCAGCACTAATGGTCAAATTGAATGGATGCTAAACGAGAGCCTAAAAAAAGCAAAACGCAGCCCTAAAAAAAGAACACCTGATACTAACGATTAAATATCGTTAGTATCTTTTACTTTATTCCTTGAGGCATTTTCTGCCAAAATCTTCTTTTGATAACGCCCTTGCACAACGTCCACAATAATTAAAATAACCAATACAAAGTAAAAGGTTGTCTTACTCATAGACTCAATTGGGTTTCCAAATAACTTTAAGTGTGCCAAATGCCCACCTTCTGTTACTAACATGATTCCAACTATAAATAAGATAAATAAACCTAAGACTTCATACATACGGTTTTTAGCTAAAAACACTGAGATTCTATCGGCTAAAAACAACATTAACAACCCACTAATTACAATCGCAATTGCCATAACAATAAACGCTGTTGTACTATTTTCTATCTCACTAGTTAATCCTATGGCTGCTAAAATAGAGTCAAAAGAGAATACTAGATTCATAATAACTATACTAGTTACCACAGCATTTGCAGATTTACCGCGTTTACCATCACCTTCAATATCCACATCTAAATCGTGTGCACCAATCATGTGCCATATTTCTTTAATAGCCGTATAGATAATAAAACCACCTCCAGCAAGTACAATTAAACTATGCCCGTTAAAAGCAAAACTAGCAACACTCCCAAACTCCCCTGTCATAAAAGAAAAAGGTTCTTTAAAAAAGTCAATAATAGATACTAGTACAAACAATAAAATAATACGCAGTACAATAGCTATTAAAATACCCACTTTTCTAACACGCTTTTGATCAGCTTCTGGTGCTTTTTTAGATTCTAAAGAGATATATAAAAGGTTATCAAAACCTAAAACTGCTTGCAATAAGACAAGCATTAATAATGTAAAAACAATTTGTAACATGATGTAATTAGTTGATTAAGAAAATTTAATTGATATTATTAAATAAGGATAGTAATATGTAAAGTAAAATAACTACCGGTATAGCAGCAAAATGTAATACTATTAAAAGCACAATGCTTAAAATAATAAAGATATAACGGACAGCGTTCGGTTTAAAACTCCAGTTTTTAAATTTTAAAGCAAATAACTTTACTGGCGAGTTCAATATATAACAACTTAATATTGTCAAGGCTATTAAAAACCACTTATTAAGTATAATACTATTAATCAAATCATTATTCTGAAACTCTAAAATTAAAGGTAATGACAAAATTAGTAATGCATTAGCAGGTGTTGGTAAGCCTTTAAAGTAACTCTGTTGGTCTTCGTCTATATTAAAACGCGCCAATCTGTATGCAGATGCTAAGGTTACAAATAACCCTATAAATGGCAATAAATTAAAATGATATCCCGTCCACTCCATAGTTTCTGACCAAGAATCTATTGGTGTAATGGCTTTACTATTACTCGCTAATTCTAATAATTTAAAAAGCACTAAACCTGGGACTAATCCACTAGTCACCATGTCTGCAAGACTATCTAACTGTAGTCCAAGCTCACTTTGCACGTTTAATTTACGTGCTAAAAGACCATCAAAAAAATCAAAGAAAATACCTAAAAACACAAAAAAGGCAGCAAAAACAAAATGATTGTTTATGGCAAAAATTACTGCAATACTTCCGCATAATAAATTTAGAAGCGTAATAAAATTAGGTATAAAAGCTTTGATGTTCATCAGTTAGTTTTTTGTAAAAATAACAAAGTATTTTGGTCTATTCCAAACACTAAGCAATATACTATTAATTTTGAAGTTTAATATATAGAAAAATTATAGCATCTTTGTAAAAAAAATTGAAATTGAAAGTCCATTTACTAGCTTTTTTAGTCCTAAGCACAACACTTACCGTTGCTCAAACAACACGTAAATATTCAAACGAATTTATGAATATTGGTGTGGATGCAGCTGCTTTAGGAATGAGTAGCGCTACCGTGGCTAGAACTAACGATGTTAACTCTGGTTACTGGAACCCTGCAGGACTTATCAATTTAGAAGACAATCAATTAGCGTTAATGCATTCTAGTTATTTTGCAAATATTGCTAATTACGACTATGCTGCTTTTGCCATGCCTTTAGATGATAGGAGCGCTTTCGGAATCTCGTTAATTAGATTTGCAGTCGATGACATTTTGGACACTACACAACTTATTGACGAACAAGGTAATGTTAACTACGATCGTATTAGTTTATTTTCTACAGCAGATTATGGCTTAACATTTTCTTACGCTCGAGATTTACCTATTGAGGGGTTAAGTTATGGTGTCAATGCTAAAATTATTAGACGTATTATCGGAGACTTTGCTTCTAGTTGGGGCTTTGGTTTAGATGCTGCCATACAGTTCCAGAGCGACAACAATTGGAAGTTTGGTATTATGGCACGTGATATAACGACAACTTTTAATGCTTGGACTATAAATGAAGACGAATTTGCCAAAGTACAAAATGCAGTAGAAGGTCAAAACCAAGAACTGCCTGAAACTACCGAAATTACGATACCAAAACTACAAATTGGGATTGCCAAATTATACCGTTTCCATTACGACTATACATTGGAAGCCGAATTAGACTTAAATGTTAGGTTCGAACAAAATAACGATGTTATATCAACCTCTTTTGCAAGTATAAATCCTGCGCTAGGATTTGAATTTGGATACGTGGATATGATTTATTTAAGAACAGGTGTAGGTAATTTTCAAAACGAATTACAAATAGACAACTCTGAAGATTTAACCTTTCAGCCCAGTTTTGGTGTTGGCTTTAAATATAAAGGCATCCAAGTAGATTATGCATTTACGGATATTGGAGACCAAAGTGTTGCTCTTTATTCAAATGTGTTTTCGTTAAAACTTGACTTTAGTGTTTTTAGATAAGTTATCTTTGTTGCATGAAATTAGCTTTACAATTTTTCTTTTTATTTACAACAACAATTGGGTTTTCTCAAAGCCTTCCATTGTCTCAAGATGCTACTATTAGTGTTATTACTATTGGGCCAGGACATAATTTAAATGATGCTTTTGGGCACAATGCTATTAGAGTAAAATCTCGGTTTTCTGATATCACGTATGACTTTGGTCGTTACGATTTTGACGCCCCTAATTTCTACTTAAATTTTGCAAGAGGAAAACTAAACTACCTACAAGGTAAATCAGATTACAATAGGTTTGTAGCCTTGTATATTAGAGAAGACCGTACGGTTAAAGAACAAGAGTTACGCTTAACATTTGCGCAAAAACAAGCCTTAAATAATTACTTAGAAACCAATTACAAAAAAAATCAAGGCGCCTATTTATATGATTTTTTCTATGATAATTGCGCTACAAAAATAAGAGATGCAGTTGAAGTTACTTATGACAATAATTTTACCTACAACTTACCAAAAGACTACCAAGAACAAACGTTTAGACAATTAATAGACGGTAATTTACATTGGAACACTTGGGGTAGCTTTGGAATAGATATCGCCTTAGGTTCTATTATAGACCGCAAAGCAACACAAAGAGAACAACTATTTTTACCAGAGTATGTTAATCAAAATTTTGAAACAGCAACTTTAAAAGACACCAAACAACCGGTAGTCCTTAACTCTAAAACTATTTACACTCAAAAAGGGATTAACAGCAATAAGACAAGTACGTTTATAACAAGCCCATTATTAGTGCTTACCATTATAGCTGGTATTATTGTTTTTATAACGTATACAGATAACAAAAACAAGACCAGATCTAAAGGTTTAGACCTAACACTATTTATTACAACAGGTGTTATTGGTGTGTTATTGTTTTTACTTTGGTTTGCAACAGATCATACTGCTACTGCTTATAATTACAACATCTTATGGGCATTTCCATTAAGTGTCTTCTGTATACCTCAACTTTTAAAAGCAGTGCCTAAAAACTGGTTTATTGCCTATATTAAGTTTTCTATTTTAATGTTATGCCTAATGGTAATGCATTGGACTATTGGTGTACAACGCTTTGCTCCTGCATTACTACCTTTATTAATCGCATTAGCTATTAGATATGCATATCTATTAAAATATTACAAGGCAAATCGTTTACAATAAGGCTTTAGATTGCCTATTGTCCTCTAAAGAAAATTACAGTACTTAACGTTTTAACAATGATATTAATATCAAGTAAAAAACTACGGTGTTTGATATAGTATAAATCATACTGTAGTTTTAACAAACTATCATCAATACTAGAACCATAACGTGCTTTAACTTGCGCCCAACCGGTCAATCCTGGTTTTACAATATGCCGCGTTTCATAAAAAGGAATGACTTGAGATAATTCTTCTACAAAATAAGGACGTTCAGGACGTGGTCCTATTAAACTCATATCGCCTTTTAGAATATTTATAAACTGTGGAATTTCATCCAATCTAGAGGTTCGTAAAAATTTACCAAAACTGGTTATACGACTATCATTTTTAGTCGCCCAAACAGCACCTCCCTGTTCGGCATTTTTAACCATGGTTCTAAATTTATAAATCTTAAACGGAATACCGTTTTGACCAACACGCTGCTGTGAATAAAACAAACCACCTCTGTTACCAATCAAATTACCAATTAAAATTAAAGGTAAAAATACCGTACCTAAGAGTATTCCAACACAAGATAATATGATATCAAAAATACGTCGCGCCGTTAAGTATAACTTGTTTTTATTGTTTCGGCTAAACGGAAAATACTTATAAAAATCCTTCCCGACAAACTGCACAGGCACTCTAAACGTAATATCCTCATACACTTGCGTGTACTCTTTTATTGGAAATCCTTTTTCTAATAATGTTATTAAATCTGTATAAATTGAAGACGTGATATTTTCAGAATTATAACTAGCAATAACCACTTCAGAAATACTCTCATCTTTAATTATTTGATGTATCTCAGCAGGCGCATATTCTTTTAACCCCGTATACTTAATAGCGTGTTTTTTTTCCGTTTCACAATTAATAAACCCCATTATTTTATAATTAGGGTCGGCGCTCGCAAATGCATCTACAATGGTTTTAATATTAGAAATTTCGCCAACCAAAAGTACTTTTTTAAAAAATCTAGGAGAAGAAATAAACGTAATATAAGCCCATCTCCAAACATACAATCCAAATAGAATTGCTAAATAAAAATACAGAATCTGCAATCTATTTTCTGGTAAAGATGGTGTATAAAAAGGCGTTAATAAATAAAACAGTACCGTTACAGATGTGGTTAATAACACGGTCCCTAAAACCGTATCTAACCGACTTGATTTTTGTAAATCATACAATTCTAATACTGTACCAAATACGGTAATATATATAGCTAATACTACAAGCGATGTCCAGTTATCCTCGTAAACTCTAAAGTAATCAAAATCAAAAAACGTACTAACTGCAAATAACGATAATCCTATAAAAAGTAAATCAAATAAACGCAGTAGAATCTTACGTTCAGAAATTTCAAAGTGAATACCACTAGTATCAGTCATTGTTGTATAGTTGGAAGAATTGATTCAAATATAACAAGTAATTGGATTAATGCAAGTCTTTTACTTTAAAGTAAGCAACCACTGTTGTTTTACAACCTCCCAATCAAAAGATTCTGCAGTAGATCTAGCTTGTTTTACAACAGACTGTAAAAATTCAGGCTTGTCTTTATAATCTAAAATAGCAGAAACAAAAGCATCTATAGCTTCTGGAGCAACCAATACGCCATTTATAGAATCCTCTATTAAATAAGGTAAACCGCCAACATTAGTAGAAACTATTGGTAATCCTAATGCCATTGCTTCAATAACACTAACGGGAGTATTATCAAAATTAGTCGTATTAATAAACACATTATAATCCTTTGCACGTGCTATCCAGTCTGCTTTACTTAATTTACCAGGAAAATCCACAGACACCCCCAAGCTTTTAGCATAGGCTTTTGTTGTGTTTAAGCTGCCATCATTATCTGGTCCAATCATGCAAAGCGTAGCATCAACCCCCTTTAATTTTAGGGCATGTAAAATGGAAACAGCTAATTTAGGATTATATAATTCTGAAAAAGAACGTACCCAAAGCAAACGGATGTGATCAATTGTACGCTGTTTAAACGAATACTGTTGGATGGCAATACTATTAGGAATTACTGTAACATTAGTATAACCATGGTTTTTAAACTGAACCTTTAAAAAATTAGAAGGCGCACTATTTACGTAGGCATTGTTAAATATAGAAGCACTTAATTTTGGATTATTTTTCAATCTATTAGACAAATTACCGCCATGTAAAATAGGAATGTACTTTAGTTTTAACATACGACATAGCTGACTGACCCCATAAGCATAATAAAAGTTTAATGTGCTATAGGTATCAATCAATACGTAATCCGTGGCTTTACGATGCTTAAAAACCGTCCAAAGCATATCTATAAACCGGAATACAATATTGGTATAACTAGACGCATAAGACACTTTAAAACCAGCGTCTTCCAACCCCTTGCCTAAAGTATCAATAGTCGTGGCTGTTTTACCCGTGTTGGTTAATTTGTTTCCTATGTAAATTAGGTTTGTCATCAATAATATGTAATAAACTTAATGCATAAATAAAAGCTGGCGCTGCAATACGCATGGCCGAGTGGTTAATAGTCAGTAGCCAAAATAAATAAAAAGAAAAGAATAACACATTACTACGGTTTCCTATTCTAAACAATAATGGCACAACTAATAATATAGAAAAAGCAAAAACACCTAATAACCCGTGCTCTGCTATTATACGACTTACTTCATTATGCGATGCCGCATGGATCCCCGTTTTTTGAAACCTTAAATCCTTAACACGCCCCACACCAACTCCCAAAAAAGGGTTTTCAATAAACTCATCAAACTCTGCTAAAAAAAGCATCCCCCTCCCCGTGGTCACATCTTCTTTTACATGCCCCATAGAGTTTTGATTAGCATAACGCTTCTCAATCATCCCATTAGTTTGACTCGCAGAAATAACCCAAGTAGCCACACCAATACATAAAAAGAGAACGACAGATAGTAACATCTTAGTTTTACGAGACTTATCCATCGTGCGATACAATACAAATATAAATGCAATAATCATAAGTATTGCAGTCCAAACTCCTCCTCTACTAAACGTAACAATTGCTCTAAAAGCAAACAACAAGACTAATACTAAATCCAAATACCGTAGCAACTTCGTTTTACTAAAATAAAAAAAACGAACCGTCAACAAAAAAAAACCTAACCCTAAAACAGTAGCCATTTGGTTGGGACCAAACCCTCCAGATGCTTCAAAATTAGATCCTGTACTAGTGGACACCGCTGCTACATTTGGGTTATATAAAATAACATAAGTCAATGTGCTTACTAATGGAAAAATCGCAAAATTAACAATAGATTCTAATTGTGTTTTTGTGATCCTTAAACTATAACAAAACAGTGCTGCGACACCTAAACATACTGGACCACTCAAATTAAAAGCAATCGCTTTCTTGATATTTACACCAACATCCAAAAGATACAACGACACATACACTGCAGGAATTAAAAGCACGATATACAATAAATAAGGTGTCGCTTTTTTGTTAAAACCATTATAAAACAAGCCCATTACAGAAAACATAATGACCAAATACTTACTAGCTTCGTAAAATGGGCCACTTTCCGTCATACGTAAAATAACCTCAGCTCCTAAAATGTAAGCACAAGCTCTAACAATCTCGAAGCCTTTTAATTGTTGCTTCGCGTTGATAATCCTAATAAAAAAAAAGAAAAAGACGCCTACAAAATAAAGATTACCTAAAGGCCTTAATAGGTAAATCAAAGCACCTATTAAAATATGTATCCCTAAAAATTTTAAATAATTATTTTGCATTTATTTTAAAATAGCGTGTAAGTATTTACAATAGTTTGTAACGCTCTCGTTTCAGAAAAATCTGTATTAATTAACTGGGTTAACTGTTTAGCGTGTGCGCGTCTTAAATTAAGATCGTCTATACTAGACATAATAGCATTACCTAAAGCATTACTGTCTTCAGCACTAACTAACAGACCCGTGTTTTTATTTTTTATAATTTGGTTACACTCGCCTACATTAGTAGCTACAACTGCCAAATTAGCCAAACCATATTCTAATAAAGCCAAAGGTAAGCCTTCTGACTGAGACGATAAAACGCCTATATCGCAAGCTAAAAGTATTGCAGAAACATCTTCACAACTCCCATAAAAAAAGACATGATCCTCCAATGCTTCGCTTTTAATATATTCAAACACGTGCTTAGAATAATCATCCTCAAAATCTTTACCTACCAAATGCAAGGTCCAATCTGGATTATTTTTAGCTACTAATTTAAATGCTTTAAGTAAATTTAAATGATCCTTTTGCGGTCTTAAATTTGCCAAACAAACAATACGCTTGCCTTCTGTACCTTTTAATCGAGTAGACAATACTGTATCTCCAACCACAGCGTAATTAGGTAAATAACTAACTGTTTTTGTTTTTAAGTGTGATGATGCCCAATCTTTTAATTTGGAATTGACACTAAATATGTGATCAAAATATTTAGAGCAGTATTGCAGAATACGTTTAGGACGTTGCTCTAAAAATTCACTTTTACCATAGTGATCATGCCACACCAATTTTAATTTAGGATTTAAAATAGTGATCAGCGTAGCTAAAAAATAAGACGACGAATGTGCGTGTATTACTGTTATGTTTTCTTTTTTTATAAAACGATACAATCGCCAAATCGCCGAAACATCTATTGTTGCTTTTTTATTTAAAAACAAATAACCAACCGCCTTGTTTACACTAGCTTTTAAAAGACCTTCTGCTCTAGTCACACACAAATAACTACCGTCTACTTGACTAATCAGACCATTTGCATAATTAACAGCCACCCGCTCTGCACCTCCTGCTTCTAGACTATCTATAAGTTGCAATACTCTCATCTTAAGACTTTAATAGTTTTTTAATTTCACTTTCAAATACATCTAAAGTATATTGTTGTGACCAATCCGACGCCAATCTAGACACCGACACTAATGCTTGTTTAGATTCTAAAGCTAGTACTATTTTGGATACCGCCTCTTCTAAATTAGGCGCTATAAGTATACCTCGTTTACCATAGTCTAACATATTTGGAACACAAGATATAGACGTTGCAATGGGTATGACTCCAAAAAACATAGCTTCTGCCAAGGCTTTAGGCCAACCTTCGGACTTAGAAGCTAATATTGTAAAATGAGCAGATTGTAAAGCTATTTTTACTGTTTCACTAGTTTTATTACCATGCAGAACAATTGAATTCCCTAACTGTTTATCATCTATGTACTGTTGCAGTTTCGGTTTTAAAACACCATCTCCAAACACTTGTAATTTACATGTAACACCTCGACTTAATAATTGCTCCACAATTTGAATAGCTAATAACGGACGCTTACCAGTTACCAGACTCCCTACAAATACAAACTCTAATGCTTTTGTATAATCACGAATAACAGGTACAACCCGATCTTGATTTCTATAAGTAGCTGTAAAAAATGATTTAATATTTTTAGTTTGATTAGGCCACTCTCCATATACTAGAGCAGTCATCTTTTTTGTGTATTTTGTATTACTCAAAATCGTTTTTTGAAGACGATAACTTAAAGGCTGTTTTGCATTTGGATCCCAATTACCTGCATATTTTGCAGTTTTTACTTTCTTTGGAAAAAAAATCTGTATTAAACTCCCTAATAACCCAATATTACCAGGACATCTTAAATGAATATGATCTGCACGCTTACAAGCTTTCCAAAGTTTAAAAAAAATATATGGCAACGCCAATAATGACCTTATTCCACGACTAATATTAATAAAGGCTATTGCAGGTATCTGAGTTAATGTAATATGATCATGACTATAAGCTATGTCTATCTCGGAAAGAGGCATACTAGTTACCGGAGCAACAATCTCAACCTCATCCACATGTTTCAACCACAAATTCATCTCGCGCACATAGGGTGCATAAGCATACCATTTGGGGCCATTTGATTTATGCAAGACATGAGTTATTATTAAAAAACGCATTATTAAAATTTTAATTTACGAAACATTAGTTTAAAAGGGTTTCCACAATATATTTAGCTTGACTACTTGGTGTGCAATACTGATCAAAATATGCTTTCCCTGCTCTTGATATCTTTTCGTGATATTTATTATCTGTTAATACTTTATCGAAAACAGTAGAATAGTCTGATGAATCATTAACATAATACAAATCTTTCGAATGTATTAGAGCAATTGGCAATTCAATTTTAAAAGGAAAAGACAAAATAAAAACACCTTGATTTAAATACTCTGCTAATCTCCAACTAACCGCTCCACCAACAGCGGGATTATTTAATACCATTTTTGACTTAGCACTTAATTTAGAAAACAGTTTTGGTGTATACTTTTTACTATTAAGCTCTTGATCAAACCCCTGATTATCATCATCTGACCTAGGTACAAAACCTCCTTCAAAGACAACCCTTTTATCTGATTTACAAAACCGAATAAAATCCGCACGTATTAGATTAGCTTCTGATTCTTTTTTCCAAATATTTGATGAGAAAAACATAAAATTACTCAAATTAACTTTATACTTATACTCCTTATAAACAGGCCTTCTTAATAAAGTGTAAATCTGTTTTAATAAAGGCTTCCAAGGTAAATATTTTAATAATTTGAAATTATATAAACCTAAATATAATTTTATATTATTTATTGGGTAATGCGGAAATAATGGCTCAACTTTTTCTTGATTATACGAAGCACTTCCTATTAGTTTATTAGTTGCAAAATAACGAGTAGACAGTTCATATAATTCTGTAATTACTTTGGCGGGATCATCATTATCTATTACACCAATTTGATTTTTAATTTTAAAAATAAGCACAGAACTATTATTATATTTTAAAAATCGTGGATCCATTTCAAACTTAATATGGAATACACTATTTAAACCAGATAAATAATAAGAGGAATAAAAATTAGGAATATTTAAGATATATACTGTTTCCATAAATTAGAGTTGAATGCTAGGTTTATTAAAAATTAACGAAATCAAACCCACAAATCGTCCTAAGGTTTCAGTTAAAGCTTTTCGTTTTTCTTGAGAAGTAATAGAATTAGTCCCGCGAATAGTCATTAACAATATAGTCGTAGCATAAAACTTAAAACGTGCTTTAAAACTAGGTTTAGCATATTTAACACGCCAAACATACCAACTGTTTCTTACTACCATTTTACCATAATTGTATTGATTTGGGCGCCCAGAACCATCATGATAATGTGCTAACCGTGCTCTAGTATTTATATATATTGGTCCTAACTTAGCTAATCTAATTGAAAAATCCGCATCTTCATAAAGACCATACCCTTCAAAATACGTCGAAAAACTTAAGGAATCAAACACCTCTTTTTTATAACTAGCAACACCACCCATAATTTGTTCAACGTTATACGTTTTTCCTGATGGTGGTAAAAACCCTATAGAGCGTCCATGTGCAAACGTGGGTAAATAGCCTGGTTTAGCATCTGGTTCTAAACCAAAGACTGCTCTCATTTTAAATCTTGAAGACTCATTACGCATCCAACCATCGTAGTAAAAATTATTTTTACTGTTAGTATTATCGGAAAGCTTCCAATCTACTTCATTAGTAATATAACCTCCCACAGCTAACGCTTTAGGATAAATACTATAAGTGTTTACTATTTGCTCAAAATAACTGGGCTCTAAAATAACATCATCATCCAAAAAACAAACAATATTTGAGGTGTTTGAGACTTTTGAAATACCTATATTCCGTTGTTTAGTTAATCCTCTATCAATAGCATCAACATTATAATATTTTAAATTATTAAATGTATTTGTTTTTAAAACTGCTTGAGTCAAGGTATCAGTAGAACCATCAATTACAATAATCTCATTTGGATACAATGTTTGATTATTAACCGATTCCAAAAGCTTAATTATCGCTTTTGGGCGCATATACGTGCAAATTATTAGAGAAAACTTCATGTTAAATGGTCTTGTTTTGCAATTTATTAGCCCAAGCCTGACTCATTGCCCAGCGTTCTTTAAACATCCAATAATACTTAAAAGGTTGTTTTACAGATTGTCTTTTATAAAATTTAAAAAACAATGTCAATTTATAACTATTTACTTGTTGTCTTGTTTTATATTTTAAATTATACAGCATGACTGTCGGAGATGGTTTAGGAGGTACAACTTGATTCTCCCAAGCATGGATATATTTTGTTCTAAAACCACCAATAGGTGCTTTTAGATGTTTTAATTGTACATAAGGTAAGTAGATCACATCAACACCTTTATTTCTAAGCTGCATTCCAAAATCTGAATCCTCGCCAAATCCGTGCTCAAAAGCCATATCAAAACTAATCGCCTGTATTGCATCCGTTTTGACTATACTGCAGCCTGAACCAAAAGCAGCCCATTGTATCGGTGTTTTACGTTTTTCTGTTTCATTTTCCCTTAGACAACTTAGGGTTACTGCTTTAAAATCGTATGCTTGCATGAATCTTAAAGCTTCATTTAATGTGTTTTCCTTAAATCGGATATCATCGTCTGCCAGAAAAACATAATCTGATGTCACTAATTCCAAACCAATATTTCTGGCATTACACGCTCCTGTTTGGGATATGAGTTTATGAACTATTTTAAATGGCCACTCCTCGGTTTTAATATAGTATAATTCAGATTTTATAATTTCACTATCATCTTGCTCAATAATTACAACCTCATTAGGCATTAATGTTTGCTTTGCTAAATCTTTTAAAACATCGTGTAAATATTTTGCTCTTCTTAATGTTGGTATTAATACCGAAACTGATGTGTTTACCTTTAACGCTTTACTATTGGCTTCTGAAGTTATTTCGTTATTAAAAGCCTTCTGCTTATATAACAGACTTTTTATTAAAGGAAACACTAAAATTTTCTTTTCAAAAATTAATAAATTTAAAAATAATAACAAGATCCATCGTGCTCTATAATGTTCTTTTACAAACTGAAATAATTCAGTTGCACTTGCATTTTCATCTGTGTAGACTTCATTATTTTCTTCTATGATTTCTGAATAAAAATAGCAAAGTAAACCATGCTCCATTCCTAGTTTTGCAATACTATTCAGGTTATAATCTAAACTATCCTTGTGACTTATGGAGTCTTTAAACATTAAAAGATTTTCGCCATAAATTGCGCCACAATTACTAGACATTAGCCAAGTAGGAAACTTTGTTTTTCTATTTACATTAATAAAAAGTGAATCTTCAACATAACCAATGGCATCGGTTAAATAGTTAGTGTGACCATTAGAAACCATTATATTATTTGACGTAAAACAAGATTGTAATACTTCTATATTTATGTTTTTCTTATTTAAAAAATGACACCAAGCAATAATAGAATTACTATACTTTGACGCTAAAACAATCAATGCCTTTGTCGGTTCTTTTTCTTCAATTACTATAACCTTATTAGTTATAGTGTCGAGAACCTCAACAACTATATTGTTTTTATGAAAAAGAATTAGCATCTATAGTTTTTTTATAAAATTCGACAGACTGCTTTGCAACAATTTCTGAACTAAATTTTGATATAATCTTCTTTCTTGCTGCAATAGAAAACGCGTCTCTTAAAGTTGCATTCTCTAAAAGCGCGTTAATTTTATTTGCATATCTATCGTGTGCTTCTGGATGCACTAAAAATCCATCTTCTCCATCATCTACAATTTCTTTTGCCCAACCCACATTTGAGGCGACTATTGGTTTTTTTAAGGCCATCGCTTCTAACCAAGAGACTGGTAATGCTTCCGCAAAAGTAGGAAACACACAGAGTGTTGCTTTTTCTATATGCAATCTCATTTTAGAATAGGGCACTACGCCCACGTAATTTACTCTTTTAAGCGCTGATTCTGTAAATAACGGTTGCATTAATTGCCAAGTAGATTGCGTTTGCGTTTTAATATCTGGACTATCTTTACCAACTAATATTAATGTTGCTTCTGGATAGTGCTCATTAACTTTATTAAAAATATAGGGTAATTCTAGCAGCCCTTTTTTTCTAATTAATGTACCAAAGTACAATATGGTCTGATTTTTTTCTTCTAAAAGACTCTCTGTAGGCTCAAAATCCTCAATATTAACAGCATTTGGAATTACGGTAAATGGTTTGCTTAAATTGAAAAGCTTATTAGTTAACTCTCCTGTAAATTGACTTACCGAAATAATACCATCAACAGATTTTAAAGCCTGCTTTTCATGAAAGCGATTAATGGCTTTAACTGGTCTGTGATCTAAATGACAGAAATAAGTATCAGACCCATTTTCCCTAATTATCAATGGGCAATTAATATTAATAAACGATGCTATACCAGTCCAATCTGGAGCTTCTACTATGTCTATTTTTTGCGCTTTATGTAATCTATTTATTAGCTTTTGAATTTTTTTACGTGTTAAAAACCACGACAAACCTTTCAGCTTGGGGTTTTTAATTTTATAAAAAGCAATACCATTATCGCTAAACGTTACATCTTCTTCCTGACCATAAATAAGTAAAGATACCTCATGTCCTTGTTTTTGTAAAGCAACAGCAAGATGTTTTATACTAGTACCAATACCTCCAGAATGGCCAATACGCTCATGTGGATATTCTGGTGTTAAGAATGCTATTTTCATAGATTTATTGTATTAAAGACTTGAGTATTTATTAAATATAAAGTATTACACATAATCTTTTGAACCGTTGTAAGATATGATTTGTGAAGGTTGTGGAGCAACCACAGCGTTAGCTTTTACATTAAAATTAACCAAACTATTGGCACCAATTAAAACATCGTCCTCAATTGTAATGCCACCAACTATAACAGCATTTGGACCAATAAAAACGCTATTTCCTATTTTCGGAATACCTTTATTTTTTCCACGATTTAATACACCAATCGTTATTCCTTGAGAAATATTACAATACTCGCCAATAATAGAATCACCATGTATTACCACTCCTCCAAAATGACCTATATATAAACCTTTACCAATATTTGTACGATACGATATATCAAAACCATATTTATATTTTATACGCCTTAAATACAAAAAGAAGAAGTAAAACAACACCTTATTTTTCCCTCTATAATATTGGCAACTTCTAAAAACAATAGAAAACTTAACGCCTGGAGCACTATTAAAAAGAAGTAATTTTAACTTTCTTGCAAAAGAAGGCTTAGTATTAATACCATAGCGCTTTAAATCTTCTCCCAGAATATGTTTTAAACTCGAATCACTCATTTTTATTATATATTTTCTTTAGATAGTATTGCTGTAATCGCTTTTAAAATACGTTGCGACGATTCTTTTTGTGGTGATTTACAAATAGTATCGAACCATAATTTCGCCTTTTCTGCAGTATCTGATTCTTTACTAATAATACCTACTATTTTGGCTTCAATCTCTTCTGCTTTATCAAAATATATTACTGCTCCATTTGGCATTGAACGAAAGTGAACATATTTATAACATTGATGTATATTCCAATTCGCCTTTAACTGTACTTCTTGATTGTAATTAAAATAACCGCAGGTTTTATTAAATGCAGCATAATCGAAAACCATTGACGAGCCTAAATTTACAACAAACAAAGAATGTGCTATTGTATTAGATAACAAAATATTATCTTCCTTACTAGGTAACATTGTATTCCAAGTATTATTTACATTTTGCCATTTTGGTGCAACCTCTACAATCAAGCCATTATATTTAGAAACGATATTATCGTATCTGCCAGAAAAATCTACTGGGCATTTTCTAAAAACAATACCTAGATTATAACCTTTTGTGTTTAAAGATGCTATTGCCCTAGCAAAATCCTCTAAGTACTTTGGGTCATCTGGAGAAGTAGTAACATCGTCGCCCGAAAAACAAACATATTCTTTTTTAGAATCTAGATTATAGTCTTTATAAAATGCTTCTTTAGTTTTTATTGTTTCGTTGTCGTAATGTGGTTCGAACTGTGGTGTTCCAGTTACTATTATTTGATTGGCTTTAATTTGAGGATAATATTGATGCATCTCTTTTTTCATGAAATCACTCCACACAAAATAATAGTCTGTATCCACAACTAGTGTTGCTTTTGGCAAATTATCCCAAGAAAAAATAAATGTAGCTGTAGGGATATCAATATCTCGAGCTGCCAATAAAGGTGCTATAGCATCCACAATTCTCTGGTTAGTACAAAAAAGAAAATCTGGTTTTTCTATTTCTAAAGTATTGATACACGAGTTGTAATAATCTGTAGAGCGCTCTTTTTTATTAATGATTTGCTTAATTTTTTCAAGCCCTTTTGAAGATGAAAATAAAAATATTATAACTTTCGTAATTACGTTTTTTACAACTGCTTTTATAGATTTGTTGCTTGCAGGAAATTTATAGGCGTTATAAATAGGATCTCCTGTATTCTTAATATTTAAATTTAATTCTATCGTTTTTCTTGCGTTCTTTAATATATCTGTAAGCCAATGTGGCTTAATATTATCTAATCTAATTTCTTTATAACCCATTTCTGAAATAGAAAACGGAGTGCTATTCCAATACGTAATATCAAGGTTTTGTGCTTTAGCTAAATCGTGAAATTTAGTAAACGCAAAATTACGAAGCGCTATGCCTGAAGGAATAAGAATAAATATTTTTTTGTTTTTCATAATAATTTACAAGCTACCTATTCTACCATGATCTGAAAAATTCCTATTAACAACAAACTCATTGCTCAATGGTTTTTCGGAAAGAAATGTAATATCGCAGAAATAGTTTTCTTCAATTGGATTTAAGCGCCAAGGCACAACATTTTTATAATCTAAAGTCCAATTATTTTTAGCTAGTTTTTTCGTTTCTAAGTTATTCCAAGAGGTAATATAATCGATCCAACGGTAGCCTAGTACCCAAGCTTGTTCTTCGAAAGCATTAATATCTACAATATTTACAGCTCTTAATCCTCCAACATTTTCTTGACTTACAGCTTGAGACCCATCATTAAACACTAATCCTTTAATACCTGGTTGTTGGAAATAATGTGATTTAGCATCTAATAAATCTTCAATATCTACTTCTATATTTTTACAAACCGATTTAAAAGATTGATCCTCTAATTTAGGATTAACCTTTACATAGCGAACCAAATCGTAATAACGAATCCATCTCATATTTCTATACAAACCTAAACCAGCCTCGTTGGCTGCTGTTGCTGCTAATGGATAATAGTTTCTTGCTAATGCATATAATTTACCTAAAATGCCTTGACCTCTACATTCTACATCTAAATACACATTAATTATCCAAGCTAAACCGCCTTGAAAATTAGCTCCTACATGGCCAACAACTTCTTGATTATTGTTTAAACAAATAAAAGAGCGTCCATATTTAGCGTTCCCATATTGCCATTCCCAAAATTCTAATTTATGTAAAGGATGGTTGGCTCTATATATTTTTATAAAAAAAGCACGTAGTTTATCCCAATCTTGTATTGTAGCCTCTCGCGTTATCATATTTTATAGTTTTTTCCTCCAATAACATCGTTACAATCAAATCTATTTAAAAGCAGTTTATCCTGAGGATTCAAATTTACACCACGTTTAGTTGTAAACCCAAATTTATAACCAGCTAATGTTGCTAATTTAGAAACCTCAGCAGTACAAGCTTCGTCTGTTCCATAAGGATAAGCAACAGTATCTATTTTAGTTTTTGTTAAGCTTTCAAAATAATTTTTAGAGCTTTCTAATTCTTTAGTTATGTCTTTTAATGGTAACAAACCTAGTGGGTAATGACTATGAGTATGGCTTCCTAGATAGCCTAAATTTGCTAGTTCTTGTAAATTATTGGTAGACATGTACAAATCGTTTAATACTTCATTTTCATTAAAATGATTAGAAAACAATTCGTTTATTACTTCTTCTTGTTCTTTATAGTCTAAAACAAAATTTAATATGTATTTTAAAACAGCGCTTTTTTCGTCATCATAAATGTAAATCGCTTTTATTTTAGCGACATCTATAATTTGCAATTTACTTTTGTATTTATTTTCAATTCTTTTTAAGATTATTTCAGATTCAATTTTTGATCTTAATAAATGAATTTTGTGGACTGTCGATATTCTTTTCTCTTGATAGTTAATTGAATTTGCAAAAAATAGTGCCGGAATATTAAGTTCGTTTAATATTGAAAAACCAAAATCTACTTGTTCTTTTAATCCATCATCAAAAGTGATTAAAATATAATTTTCTTTACTTGAAAGGAGTTGCTCAGAATTATTTAACAAATCTTTTGAACCTATAAATTCGCCTCGATTTTGAAGCAATAGCAACTGCTTTTTAAATGCTAAAGGTGTGACTCCAAAAATACTTGGGTATTTAGTTTTAAAATCTTCTCTAATGTAATGGTAGTTACTAACTGTTAGCATAATTTAAATATCCATAAATTGTTTTTGATGATTGGTTTCCCATAAATCTTCCATCAATAATGTTTTTAAAAAAGCTTCCGCACTATTACCTTTTCCAAAGATTTCGGTTTTCTCTATTTCAAATTCTTTTTTATCGTTAATAGCTTTTAATATATCTTCAGCATTATAACTTGTATTAATAATTGATCCCAATAAAACTCTATTGGCTTGTCTTGTACCAACGTTTATTGTAGGAATTCCATAATAAGGTGCTTCTCTCACACCTGCACTACTATTACCAATTATAAATTTAGATTTTTTTAATAAGGTTAAAAAATATTCGAATCTTATGGATGGGAAAATTCTAAAATTTGAATGGCTTTTTAAAGTTTGATAAACTTCAAGTATAATTTGGCTTCCTAAATCGTTATTAGGAAAAATTACAACATAATTCTTTTCACTCTTAATTAAGGCTTCTACAAATTGCTTTGCATAGCGTTCCATTTGATCATGCTCTGTTGTTACAGGATGAAACATCGCTACTGCATAATCATCGAAACTAATATTATAATATGCTTTAACAACCTCTAGACTTGGTAGATTTTCGGAAAACATAATATCTACATCTGGAGAACCAATACTATAAATAGACTTTGGCAACTCTCCCATTTGCTCCAAACGTTCTTTAGCTTTATCATTAGCGACAAAATGAATATGACTCATTTTACTTGTAGAATGTCGAATAAGCTCGTCTATAGTACCAGATAATTCGCCTCCTTCAATATGTGCAACTAATATATTGTTTAAACTACCAACAATAGCTCCTGCTAATGCTTCTACACGATCTCCATGAATAACAATTAAGTCTGGGTTTATAGTTTTTATAAACTCAGAAAAACCCGAAATGGTCTTAGCCAATGTTAAATCCATTGTAGCCTCGTGTGTGTGGTTGTTAAATGTTGAAATATTTTTAAAACCACAACGTTCAACTTCAATTAATGTATAACCATATTCTTCAAGCATATGCATGCCTGTAACAAATATGTGAACCTCAAATTGACTTTGACTTTCTAGAATTTGGATTAGTGATTTCACTTTTCCGAAGTCTGCTCGAGTGCCTGTTAAAAAAACAATTTTTTTCATTTATCTACTTTAAAGGCTTTATTTTATGTACTTCATCTTTTAAAACGATACTATTACTCTTAATGCTGTTACCTACAAGAATATGAGCACCAATAGTTACATTATTTTCTATTTTTAAATCACCAAGAATTGAAGCGTTACAGTATAATGTTACATTATCTCCAATAACAACTCCTGTGCCTTCTCCATTTTTTTTATGACCAATAGTACAACCTTGATGGATTATAAAACCTTTTCCAATGGTATTTCTACTGCCTATTACTGTGCCTTGCCCATGGATGATATAAAAACCTTCTGCAATACTATTATTGAAATAGATTTCGCAGGAACACAACTCTTTTAAAAGCCAATGAATTTGGGCTGTTAAATCGTTATAATTATCTGTTTGTAATTGATTTCCTAGTCTAAATAAAAATACAGCTAACTCATTAGCATTACTTTGTATTCTTTGTTTTATTTGTTTTTTTGATAATGCTGGTAAATGATAGTTTACATCTTTTACCGTTTTCTCGAAAGCATCATGTATTACCTTATCTGGTATGGCTTTTGGCTTATATACTTTAGCTTGTAAAAAAGAAATAAATTCTACCATTACTTAATATCTTTCCAAGTTAACTGTTCGTCATTATCTATTGCTCTTGTTGCTATTTTACCAAGTATACTTTCATATTCATTGGCTAAAATATCTCCAGTTCCAGGTCTTTTAACCCAGATATTTTCTTTTGTATAGGTTTCGCCTTCTGCAATTGATTTTATAGTACAAACCGTTGCGAAAGCAAAATCAATAGTTACTTGCTCTTCTTTAGCAGGCTCCTTTACACCACCTCGCATTAATGCCATTTCTGCACTATTAATAATAAGTTCGCGACAAGCTTGTTCGTCCATACTACAAACAATATCTGGGCCTGTACGTTGCATGTGGTCTGTAAAGTGACGCTCTAATATAGAACCGCCTAATGCTACAGCTCCTAAACAGGCATTATTATTTAGTGTGTGATCACTTAAACCAAAAACTTTATCTGGAAACGCTTCGTGTAATTGTATCATGGCTCCAAAACGTACCAAATGAATTGGTGTTGGATATAAATTTGTGGTATGTAATAGCGCAACAGGCACTTTATGTTTATCGAAAATAGCGACTGCTTTACTTACACTTTCTATGGTATTCATTCCTGTACTTAATATTACAGGCTTACCAAACTGTGCAATATGCTCTAAAAGCGGATAGTTATTACACTCACCAGATCCTATTTTATAAGCTGGTATATCGAACTTTTTTAAACGTTCTGCTGCTGCTCGAGAGAAAGGTGTAGAAATAAAAATCATGCCTTTAGACTCTACATAATTTTTAAGTGCAAGCTCATCTTCTTCGTTAATTGAACAACGCTCCATAATATCATAAATAGACACCTCTGCATTACCAGGAATCACCTGTTTTGCTGCACCACTCATTTCGTCTGCAACAATATGCGTTTGGTGTTTTACAACTTCAACACCAACTCTATGTGCTGCATCAACCATTTCTTTAGCAACTGCTAAAGAGCCTTCGTGGTTTATACCAATTTCGGCAATGACTAAAGGTGGAAAATCTTTACCAATTTTACGTCCAGCTATTTCTATATATGGATTCATATATTGTATTCTCTATATTATATTAATTTACCTTTTTTCTTTTACTTAAATAACTCTTTATTTTACTTCTAGCTGGCTTTTCGATGTATAAATAACTTAAAACAGATAAGCCAATGAGTATAAACAGCCTTAAAAAGAAGCAAAATAAGAAATCTTCTGCTTTATCTAAGCCTAAATACTTATTCAATCTATAATCACTTATATACATCCAAACAATAAATTGAAAAATATATAAACCGTAACTTATTTCGCCTAAAAAAACAAAAGCTTTTTTATTAAACAATTTGGTTATAAACCCATTATTAAGTGACAATAATATAATTATTGGAATAAATAGAACTGCTAAAAGACCATTGTGATAACTAAGGCCTATTGGAAATTTTAAGGCTATTAAAGATAAAATAACTAGAGCAATTATATGCACATCGTAATTTTTAGTTTCAGTACTTTTTTTAACAAAATAAAGACCTGCTAGATTACCAATAATAAATTCATTAAGGTGAAAAATGGGATGATACATTACATCTTCCGAACTATAAAATAAATCTGTAAACGTTGTTTGATTAATTAAATAATGAAATAAAACTTGACTAATTAACCAAAATAAAATAATCGGAACAATTAATTTATTGAAACTAATTTTAGAGTAAAACCTATTGTATAAAAATGGGAACAATGCATAAAACACTAACTCTACTGATAATGACCAAGCGGGAATATTAAAAACTAAAGCTTGACCAGGCACCCATGTTTGAACCATAAATAGATTCAAAATAAACTCGGTAAAATTAAATTGACCTGAAACAACTACTAGAAACAAAAGGCAAAGAATGGCTAGGAGATATACAGGATAAATTCTAGCAAATCTATTTACCATATAGTCCATAAAATTAACCTTCGCTTTTTTATGGTAGGCAATTATCATTACAAAACCAGACAAGATAAAAAAGTAACTTACTCCAATATTAGCTTGTTTAAATAAAAACTGAGTATACTCGTTAGTAAAATGCATTGATCCGCTACCAAAGTGGAACACAACAATTAAAAGTGCCGCAACAAATCGAGTAAAAGTAAGTTGTTCTATTCTCATTACTGGCTTACTTAAATTAAGTTAAGATTAGACTTCTCTAAAATATAATTTGCATAGTCTAAATCTGCTTGTGTATCAATATCTATAGTTGAAAACTCGTGATTTATTTTAAAAGGAAATCCGTTAGTAGTCATTATTTCATTGTTTAATACACTTGTTGCATTAGTTATATACAATAATCCATTTTCAAAAAATAAGGGTTCTAAATCTTGACTGCGTTGTCCTGGTGTATAATTAAAAGGCTTAAACTTATCATTCTCTATTTTTCCTAATTTATGGTGACTTTGAGATACTGTAAACACACTGTCACAAGCTTTTTCATTGTAAGCATTTATACAATCTTCTAACAATGTTTTTGGTCTTAATGGATTTGTAGGCTGCAATAGGATTACTGTTTCTACAGTTTCATTAATTGATTCTAAAACATGCTTAACCGCAGAAACTGTCGGTTCAAGATCTCCAGAAATCTCCGAAGGTCTATCTATAACATTTACGCCATAAGACAATGCTATTTCTTTTATTGTGGCATCATCTGTTGTAATATAAATAGCATCAGCTAAATGTAAATTTGCTTTAGCATACAAAATACTGTGTGCTATTAAAGGCAAATCACCTAATGCTAAAACATTTTTATTTGGCAACCTTTTAGAGCCTCCACGTGCTGGTATAACTATTATTGTTTTCAATTTTAGTAGTGTTTATATTTTTATATCAAGGCCAATTTAATTGATCTGGTGCTTTTATATATACTCCCATTTTGTTATTAAAACGGTTATAAGCAAAAGCAGTTACCAACTGTGTTGCCTCTGCAATATAATCTTCGGAAATTTTATCTAAAACCGTAGTTCTTTGCTTGTAAAAGGCGTTTAACACCTCTAAGTTGTTAATGTTATTTACAAAAAACTTCATTTTATTTAAGATGTCATTTTCCTTATTTTGATAAGCCGAAACACTCCCATAACCACTAACTACTTTATCCATTATAGAATTGGGATAAGTAATTCCAAAAACAGGAATACCAAAAGACAAAGCTTCTATTAATTTACCTTTTAACAATTCGCCATGAAAAATAGAATCTACAACAAACATACAGTCCGATTTCTTTACAAGCTCAAGTACTTCTGCTCTCTCTAATTTAAATTTTAAAATAACATTGGGTATTGATGTTTTTAACCAAGTAATAGATTCTTCATCAAACTGAGAAAGCACAAATGTAAAATTTACTTTTTGCGAGACTTCAAGCTTATTAAAGTTAATTAGACTCGTCTTAAACTCTTCAGTAAAAGCACTTTTATAAAAAGTACCTGTGTATAAAAAATTGACTTCCTCTTTCTCTACATTTCTTTTGTAAAGTTTTTCAACTTTTTGCATTGCATGTGGTATTACAAAACAACGTTGCCTATCTAGATTGTAATTATTAGCCATTCTATCTGCTAATTTAGATGAAGGAAACGTCCAAGCCTGCGCAATATCTTTTGTCTTAAAAAAAGTAGTTTGATCTCTATCTAAATTGTTCTGATTAAAGACACCTACATTTATTGGATCGTTTACATTAACTATAAATGGGAATGTTTTTTTTTTATAAACATGTAGTATTGGAACTATTGAAAGGGTTGGCAGTATTCTTGACCAAACAACATCTTCCTGAGTGATAACATCATTTAATATCTTAGCTTGTTTTTTTACCCAAACGGTCTCTACAAGAGTATAATTAGATCTAAACACCATTTTATATAAAGTATTTAAAACCTTATAAGCTAAACTTCCTAAACCTTTGTTTTGTTTTGATGTTTTATAGAGTAGTGCATTTGTTTTATGTTTTTTTATCAGCTTAATTACTCCTGCTTTAAAACTATAATTATTGAATGCAGTAATCACATACAACACACTTCCCTTTTTAGATAAAATATCCAACCAATTTTTATTAACGATAGCTTCGCTAGATTTTTGATCTGGATGAACAGAATAAGCCGACACAATAATTCTATTAACCATCTATTCTGCTTTTACACTGTTATAATTACTAATCATTTGCTTTGGCAATTTTTTCCATGAGTAGAATAATTTCGAAAAACGCTTATTTAGAACCAACTTATAAAACAGTTTGTTTTTTATAAAGTAACTAATACTATTCATTTTTTGTCTTTCTGAAAATCCAGAAATAACAACATCTTTATCACTATTATTTATAGTTGCTTCAGACATCCAATCTTCCAAAACATTACCCATATGGAAAGCATAGTTCTCCTGCGTTGTCACTCTCCAATAATCAAATTCTAAAGCTGCAGAATCTAAATAACCTTCAGTGTTTCCTCCTAGTTTATAACCCAAATACGATTTTACAGTCTCAAATTGCTGCTTTTTATAGGTTGCCACAAAATGACCTGAACCTAATAGTACATTTACTTCTTTATTTTCGATACCTAAACCGTACTTTAAAAAATCTTTATTATAAGTCTCATCCCAACCGATACTTTTATAAAATAGGGCTAATGCTTTTGGTGACTTTATAGGAAGAAATTTAAAGTTTTTATTAAATAGGTTATCGTAAATAACATTGCCGCAATGCGATTTAAACATATTAAATTGAGGCACAATACCAACAACGCCAACTTTTGGAAAGGTTTTAAAAACCTTAGCTGTTTCTAATTGCCATCCACTAGCAAAAAGCACATCTGCATCTGTAATGGTTACTAACTCTATAGTATTACCAACCAACCCTTTTAAAATAGCATTTAATTTGCCAATGTTAGTGGTGTGTATTAATTCTTGAATGCTTCCTTTTTTGTATAAATACTCTAAGTAATCTACAACTGCGTCACAACTTCCATTATTTACAATCGAAAAGAATGTTCTGTTGTGAGCTGTTTTAAATAAAGACTCTAAAGTTAATTTTAAAATAGATAAGCTATTTTTAAAATAACCTTCTTGATTAGGTATATAAACAGGCATTACTACCTGATGTGTAAACTCAGATTTTTCTAATACTTGGTCTTTATGTGGATTGTAACCTATTCTCATTTTTAATAATTGGATATCATCATCTGATTATTACTTTTAACTTATCTAACACCTAACTTAGATTCAAAATATTATTAATAGTATCTTTAAAATATGCATCACTAAAATAGTCTCCAAACACCTTAGCGTTTTCTTTAGTTTGTATAGTATCTGTAATTAAAGCTTCTAATTTTAGCCTAACAGCATCCAAATCATCTCCACACGCAATAAACTTTTTATTTTTAATCAAATTACTTAATTCACTACGTTGCGGAGACACACAAAATATAGGTTTATTCAAAGATGCCAAAAAAGGAGCTTTACCTACCAAAATATTACAATAAAAAGGGCCATTTTCCAAAATAACATTAATATCTGCGATATGTTTTTGTTCGTAAGAAGAGTTAGAAAAATTTAGTGTTCCTAGAACTGCAATATTGTTGTTTCCCGCATACTTCTCCCTTAGCCTTTGCACGTCTCCCCCTCCTAAACGCAGAACAAATTCTGTATTATCTTTAATTTGCACATTAGTTCTCACTAATGTATCATAAGCATCTAAAAGCACATCAATCTTTCTTCCAAACTGAATAGACCCATGATAAGCAAGTGTTACTAGTTTTTGCTTTTTACGCACATGCTCTATGTCTGTTAAATCGAACACGGTTTCCGAAAATTGATGCGGTAACGTATAAAATCGTTTTCTAGAACCATACAAAAACTCTAAGTCTTCAGACATCATTTTTGCTGTACTAATACAAACTTTAGCTTGTTGCACTACTTTGAACATATTATGAAAACGATTTAACTCATCTCCAGTCAACTCATTTAAAGAACCCTGATACCAAAAAAATGGATAAGGATCATGAAAATTTATTATTGCTTTCTTTAAAATAGGCAAATCTTTTGCTGCCAAAAGGGTTTCATGCTTTAAACCTGAACTTCTTATAAAAACATGATCGTACTTTTCATGATTGAGAGCATTCATATGCTTACCATAAGACTTATGAATAAATTTATCATACCAAGAAATATTAAATAATCGCCTTGTAAATCTATTAATCCATTTGACAGTAAACGTAGGTTTTAAATTAATTTTATGTGATTGTATTGAGTTTACAGGTAGCAACTCTAATTGGTCATCATTATTATGGTTTTTAAGATACAAAACATCAATAACAGCATCTGGATACGCCATTCTTAACTTTGCAAGAAAAGACCGTGAAACTACACCTTCGCTTGTACCAGACACCCTAAGATCTTGTGCTATTACTAGAAAATTCATAATATTATTTTAAATGTTTTTTATACAATCTATAAAAGAATAAACGTAATGGTAACTGACTATAATATAGATTCCATTTTAATGTGTCTTGAGTTGTTAATTCTAATGTCTTAATGATTCTCTTGAATAAATCATACGGCTTGTAATCTAACGAGACTTGAATAAAATAACGGATAATACTGTTAGAAAGTAATCCTTCTTTTTTTAAGTTTTGAATAACCAAAACAATAGCAGCTGCATTAGATTTTATTCTAACAGGATCTTGATTAAAAAACTCACCTGTGTTTGAAGCTTCGTGCTTTCTTCCATAAAATAAAATCTTATCTATAGAAACACCTTTATAACCTTGTGAAACGATTCTAGAATATAGCTCCCATTCTTCCGCATACATAAGATGTTCGATGTAATGATTAGTAACAAAACATTCCTTTTTCCACATAATAGCGCAAGAATTGAAAAGCAATTCGTTTTTAAGTATTCGGTTTACGTCTTTTTTATCTATTTCAAAGTGCGTATATTCTTTTGAAAAATCATAGTTATAGTTAAAATCACCTGTAAAAACAGCTCTTATATAACGACAAAAATCTATATTTTTTGTTTTAAACTCAGACACGCACAATTCTAAATTTTGTGGATGTGCAATATCATCATCATCAAAGAAAATAATATAGTCCCCTTTTGCTATATCTAACCCATAATTTCTAGAACCAGGTAAACCTTTTGTATAATTATCTGTTCTTTTTAAATAAGAAAACCTATTATCCTCTATTAAAATTGGACCTAAAACCTCAGCCGTATTATCTGTTCCGCCATCATCAATTATTAGGCATTCCCAATTCTTAAATGTTTGTGCTTGTATGGACTTAATAGACTCAACAATATATTGAGCTCTATTGTATGTTGCCATTATAATAGTTACTGTTGGTTTCATTATTTTTTAAAAAAAGAATATTTAATTAATGTTTTTATTGTCTTTGTATCCAATACACTATAAAAATTTAAAATTATAAATGCAGCTCTTGAAATGTTTTGTTTCTCTTTATAATTTAAGACAAAAACATAAGTTATTTTATTCATAAGCAGCTTCTTTAAAGCACTTTTGTTACTGTAGTTCTTTAACTTAGAAAGCGTCGTTAGAAACTCAAAAAACATGTTCTTATTTCTTTTAATCCAATCGAACTGTATTTCTTTGTGTATTAAAATATTAGTTTGAAACCTAGCAATAACCTCATGATTGTTTAGCATTATAGATTTAGCAAAACTAGAATACATTAATTCTACATTTTTTATAAAAAGTTTATTTTTATTGTTATTGGAAGAAATACTATGTGTTAAACTATCTCTATGAAGCCTATAATTATATAAATTCTCTTTTAACTGAAAAAACTTGCTATGCAAAGAAGCTCTCAGCCAAAAATCGTAATCTTCAACTAAAAAGAGTGATTCATTATAACCATCGTTTTTATTAAAAACTTCCATTTTATACAAAAAACAGGACCCAATAAAATTGCCAAATAATATATTTTCAAAACTTAAAAAAGACACTTCTTTTAGCTCCTTACCATTAGCATCTATTTTTGATATATCACTATACACCAAATCTACTTTATTAATTTTTAAAGTTGTCAATAAGCGCTCAATAGCATTTAAATTATAGATATTATCGTCACTAGTCCAAGTTACATACTCTCCTTTTCCCGCTTTGTGACCCACATTTAAACTTGCTGGTAGTTTTAGATTTTTATTATTGTTAATAATAACTATTCTATTATCTTTTTTCTGCAGTTTTGTAGCAATTTCTAAGCTTCTGTCGGTTGAACAATCATTTACAATAATTAGCTCAATATTAGTATGTGTCTGGTTTAAGCAACTATCTATTGCTTCTTCCAGAAATTTTTCACCATTATAAACTGGCATAATTATAGAAACTAAGGGAGTACTCATTTAATTAATCAAAATAATTAGTTAATATTTGTTCTAATTTAATAACATAACTATCAATATCATAATCCTTTATCCTCTTCAAGTTGTTATTTCCTTCTATTTCTCTTAAATCCTTACCATTCAACAATAACTCCATTGCTTTTAATATTCCATTCTCATCATTATTTTTAACTAGAAATTTAGAGTCTCCCAACAGACCAATACACCCCGGATGATTTGAACTGATTACAGGTAAACCATATAACATATATTCCATTACTACATTTGGAGTCCCTTCAATTAAGGATAACAACATACCCACATCTAAAACATTTAGAACATCAACAACTTTAACATTACTTAATAAAGTTACCTTATCGGATATTCCTAAATCAAAAATCTCTTGTTTTAAACTAAGATAAATATCATTAGAAATATGATCATTCTCTCTATTACCTTGTAGTATTAAATGGGCAGTATCATAATTTTTAGAAAGTTCGTAAAAAATTTTAAGGGCTAAATCGTGATATTTAAAACTTCTAAAATGGGCTATCATTCCAAACACTATTTTATCTTTATTTATACCGTAAGTTGTTTTAAACTTAGACATATCTGAATCCTCTCTATTAAGTGTAATATATTGAGGCAATAAATTAAACTTACTAGGTTGTACCTTATAGTCCTTTTTAAAGATATCAAAACAATTTTCAGCATTACCAATAATACAAGGCATATTATTAACTGCTACACTTTCGAATATATCTTTTTTCAAAAAATCTAAACCTAATTGATGCCAAAAAGTATACTTTACGGTTGGTAGGATTTTATATAAGTAATAAGCAATTTTTGAAGGAAAATTTAAAAAAGGTATAACAACATCATATTTTTCCTGTTTAAGTCCTTTACGTAACCTTAATAAGTATTGAACTGACCATTTTAACCGTTTTAAGTTCTTAATTGAAAATTCTCTCCTTAAAATAATATAAGGTTCTCCAAAATAATGTATTTGATTGATACCTGTTTCTTTATAAAAATCCTGAAAATCTTTTGTGATTTTGTTAGATGATGTAAACAAGATATCAACATTACAATTTCTATACTTAGTTAAATACCTGCCAAGACCTAAAGCTTGTCGCTCCGCACCACCTAAAGTACCAACTTGTAATACTAACAATACTTTCTTTTTATTAAATTCCATAATTTCAATTTACTATCTGTTTTACCGTTTTACAGAATAGACTCATCAATTAAATTTAAAATTTCCTCATCTACTTTATTATCAAATTTCCTTGCAAATAAAATATTTGCAGGTTGTTGTAATAATAAATGATAATCTTCTTTTAAGAAGGTAACTGGTAACTCTACACCTTCCCTTTCCCAATCAATAAAATGTAAAGCAGGCTTCACTTTAATAGAAGTATCCAATAACATTAGTTCTTTTAGTATGGTATGAAAAAATTGCTCATCAGAACTAGATGTATATTGATAGTATCGATATAATGCAACTTTATTTAAATCTACATACTTTAATATTTTTAATGCTGTCTCATAATTTAAACTCCACCAATTAGACCCTTTAAAATGCTTTTTAAATATGGATCCCCTTTTAAATCTAAAAAAAAGAGACCAATCATTAAACTTTATACTCCCCTTTAAACTATATCTTATAAATAGTTTAAAATTTTTAATTCCAGAAGCCAAAATAGGTTCTAAATAAACAAACCCTTTAGGTGCATCTGCTCTTTTTAATGCATAATTTAACACTCTATTTATATATAACTTATTACTTTTATCAAATAAAACTTGATCAAAACTAATAAACTCAAAACCCTTATTATTTTGTAAATATGCATCAATATCCTTCAATGATTTAATAGGATAATCTTGACCACTTAAAAAAAATATTCTTGAGTTACAATCATTTTTTAAAGTTGCACTTTTTAATAAATTTATAGTCGCTAGCACTTGTGAAAAATCTCCCCAAATACAATTTACTCTCTCTTCTATAAAACATACACTTGAATTTTGAATTTCATCTAAAAACAAATTTATATTAACTTTTAAATCTACATGTATATAAAACTGAGATTTATCATCATCCAATTTCTCAATTAACCTCTTTAATTGCTTTGGGTTTTTATGAACAGTTATTATGTAAATTTTATTCATAATCCTTCAAATAAATAGAAGTAAATTAAAGGTGCATTTAATTTAACTAGTTTGGAAATAATTTTTAGTCTTTCTTTGCTCTTCAGTTTTAAAACATAGATAATATCATCTTTTGATAGTTTAAAAATTGCTTTTTTTCGCCACTTTTTGGTTACTCCTGCAAAATCATTGGTGAAAAATATTTGATAAACAACTCTTTTCTTAATTGAGTTCATAATACTATCTAATTCTATAGTATTAAAAACTTTACTTTTAGTATTTAAAACTCTCAATTGCTTTATCCAGTTTAAAAACAAAACAAACTCTTCCAACTCAATAGTGTCAGACTTTAACAAAAACTTAGATAATAAATCATCTTTAAACTTATTAGTGCAATAGTTTAACTTTTTAAACAAAGTTAATTGTATAATAAAATCTCCTCGAACTTGAAGTTCTTTATATTTATTAGATACTTGATTATCGTGACCTCTATAATGATACAATACTTCTTGAATGTTATAAAGTCTACCGTCCCATGCTATTCTTGTCCAAAAATCATAATCTTCAACATGTAATTTATCGTCCTCAAAACCTATATTTTTTACAGCGCTAGTCCTTAACATGCAGCACCCTAAACTCATTGGGCATTTAACTAGCATTTGTGCTACAATCTCGCTATGAGTTTCTCTGTGTTTTATTAATTTTTCATTACTCCCAAAAAACTTTATCCAACTACCACAAGCAATAACGTCTGGATTCGATTCTAAAACGTTAAACTGCTTTTCAAATCTTGTTAATTCGTTTACGTCATCTCCATCCATCCTTGCAATATATTTTCCTTTTGCAAGGCTAAACCCAAGGTTTAAACTATCAATCAAGCCTTTATTAGCTTCTTTTTTAATTATTTTAATTCTATCATCAGTAATAGTCTCTATTATTTCTAAAGTATTATCCGTTGAACAATCATCAATAACTAATATTTCAAAATCTTCAAATGTTTGATCCAAAACAGACTGAATAGCTTCCTCTATGTATTTCTCAACATTATATACTGGAAGTAGTACGGTAATTAAAGGAGTGTTAGTTATCAATTTTTTTTCTTATTATTCTTGTAAACCCCACTCAATATTTTCATGAAAAACAGGATTATTTTTTAGATTTATTTTACTTAGGAAAAAACTATTATTATTGTCAGAAACTTGAAAAGTTATAGCATCTAATAAAATTTCTAAATCTACAAGTGTATCTCCAAAAAACAAGTCTATACTATACTTTCCTGGGATTAATCTTAATCGATTTATGGCAATTAACACCTCACCTTTCTTAACTAGCTCACTATTAAGGTTTGGTTGATTATAATGCTTATTATTTACAGATAATAACTCTCTCCCAGAATCGTCTTTGATAACAATACCTAGTATTAATTTTTTAACTTCTATATTAGTTTCGAATGCTACTTTTATTTCAAGAGTGTCTAAAAACGAAATATTTTTTTTAGGTATCCATGCTTTTTTAATAATACCCTTTCCTTTATAATTGGACATTCGTGAATCTGAATTATTACCTGAATATACAGACAGACAATCATCAATGTTTCCAGAAAACTTAATCTTTCCATGCTCTAAAACAATCCCCCGTGTACACAAACTCTTTACCGCAGCCATATTATGACTAACAAACAAAACCGTCCGACCTTCTCCTCTTGAGATATCCTGCATTTTACCAATAGCTTTTTTCTGAAACTCTGCATCTCCAACCGCCAAGACCTCATCAATCACCAAAATTTCTGGTTCTAAAAAGGCTGCTACTGCAAATGCTAAACGCACGGTCATACCGGAACTATAACGTTTTACAGGTGTATCTATATAACGCTGACACCCGGAAAAATCGATAATCTCATCTATTTTAGCCGTAATTTCCTTTTTGGTCATTCCTAAAATAGCCCCATTAAGGAAAATATTTTCTCGTCCAGTCATTTCGCCATGAAACCCTGTACCAACTTCAAGTAACGACGCTATACGTCCTCTTGTTTTAATTTCTCCTGTGGTTGGTCCAGTAACTTTAGATAGTATTTTTAAAAGCGTTGACTTTCCTGCTCCATTTTTACCTATAATACCTAAAACTTCGCCACGTTTAACTTCAAAATTAATGTCCTTAAGCGCCCATACATATTCACTAGAACCTTTAGTGCTACGGTCATTACTTTCGCCTACTTTTAAATACGGATCTTCTTTACCTCTAATACGATTCCACCAACGGTTTAAATCATGACTTATAGTACCTGTTCCAACTAGCCCTAAACGGTATTGCTTAGAGATGTTTTGGGCCTTTAAAATTATATCTTGACTATCTACCATGTTCTATTCTTAAAAAAATCAACAATCTTTCTTGAAGCATCACCTTCTCCATATGGATTTATGCTTTTATTAACTTTAGACTTAGACAAAAGCTCTTTTGTTTTCTCAACTATTAAAACCTCATTGGTGCCTACTAAAAAAGAACAACCTGCTGTAACACCTTCTTGACGTTCTGTAACGGTTCTAGTCACTAAAACTGGTACTCCAAAAGTTGGCGCTTCTTCTTGCACGCCTCCAGAATCTGAAATAATAAGGTGAGATTTCTTCATAATCCAAATAAACGTTGGATAATCTAAAGGTGCTATTAAATGCACATTTGGTAAATTAGAAAGCCGTTTATAAACCACTTCTTGAACGTTAGGATTGAGATGCACAGGAAAAATAAGTTCCACATCATTTTCTTTTGCTATTCTGACTAAAGCATTACAAATAGACTCAAAACCTTCACCAAAATTTTCTCTTCTATGTCCTGTAACAAGGATTATTTTTTTATTAAAATTTACTTTTTCTTTTAAATCTTGAATAACAGTATTTTTAAAACCTTGATCTAAAATAGCACTTGTGGTTTTCAAGGCATCTATAACAGTATTTCCAGTAACTAAAATATTATTTGATGCTACTCCCTCCTTTTTAAGATTCAAGCTTGCAGTTTCTCCTGGAGCAAAATGAAAATCTGCCAACCTACCTGTTAGTTGTCTATTCATTTCTTCTGGAAATGGAGATTGCTTATTATAAGTTCTTAATCCTGCTTCTACATGTGCAACTTTAATTTTTCGATTAAATGCTGCTAAAGCAATAACACTAGAGGTTGTCGTGTCGCCATGTACTAAAACAAGATCTATTTTGTTTTCTGTAAATATTTTATCAATACCTTCTAGAATTCTTGAACTTAATTTATTTAGCGTTTGATTAGGCGTCATTAAATCTAAATCAAAATCTGGTTTCATTTTAAAAAAATCTAATACCTGATCTAAAAGACCTCTATGTTGCGCAGTTACACAAAGCTTAGTATTATAATCTGACTTCAAAAACTGAAAATATACTGGAGCCATTTTTATAGCTTCAGGTCTGGTTCCTATACAAATTAAAACATTTTTATTTTCGTTCATATTTTTAAAATGGTTAGTCTAAACCGTATCTATAAAAGTCTTTTCTGTTTTATTAAAAATAATCAGGCCTATCAAGAAAATTACCACACTGATAACACCTGCATATATAAAATTAGCCCAAGAAAATTGTCCAACTCCTAAAGTCATATACCTAAATAATTCTATAATTGTGGTCATTGGATTATACTCTACAAGCCAAGCATATTCTGGAACACGCGCTTTAAAATAAGACAATGGATACATTACTGCTGATCCGTACATTAATAATTGCACTCCAAAGCTTACTAAAAACGTTAAATCGCGATATTTTGTAGTTAATGATGATAGCAACATTCCAAATCCCAATCCAAATAACCCCATAAAAAGGACTAAGCAAGGTAATAATACCATTGCTAATTGTGGTCTGGCTAATACCACTTGATCCGTAAAAAAGACATAGTAGATGTAAAATAGTACAAATACCAGTAATTGAATTCCGAATTTTAATAGGTTTGAAAACACAACTGATAAAGGCGTAATAACTCTAGGGAAATATACTTTACCAAAAATGCCTTGATTAGCTTTAAACGTATTACTTGTACCGGTTAAACAAGTACTAAAATAGTTCCAAGAAGTAATCCCTGCTAGATTAAACAAAAATGGAGGCACGCCATTACCTGTAGGAATTGCTGCTAAATTATTAAAGATTAGCGTAAATATTACAGAGGTAAATAAGGGTTGGATAAAAAACCATAAAGGGCCTAATATGGTTTGCTTGTAAACCGTAATAATATCACGCTTTACAAATAGAAATAACAAGTCGCGATAGCGCCAAATTTCTTTAAAATTAAGATCTATCAGTTTCCTTTTAGGAGAAATGGTATACAACCAGTCTTGAGGGTCTACTTTGGTGTCCAAATAATCTAGTGTTAATTTCTGTTAAAATACAAATAAACGATTTTTTTGGTATTTTGTCGCATAAAAGAAGCGTTTTGTGGATAAAAATAATTTTAAGACACTCTCAGCTTAGCTCCATCTTGAGGTAAATTATTAAAATTACTGTGTTTTGCATAACCTAAAGCTTCATAAACACCATTGCATTAAAAAAACACCATGCAAATATTTCATTTTAAATCATTTAAGCCAAACTATTAGCTATTATGCTTAATTTCTGTGTAAACTAAAAAAAAGATAACTGCTAGCAGGTGATTTGATAAACACTGTTACCACCGTTTTACTTTATAAAAACACCTTTAACACGTGCAAACAGCGACTTTGGCTTTTCATTATCTTCATGATATCCATTACCATAAGCGCCATAGCCATAACCGTAGCCATATCCGTAACCATACCCATACTTTCCTTTTTGATCGTAAAAATTATATAGGAAACTGATGTTTTTAACTTCGCCTTTATTATGCTTACTATTAATTAAGGATAACATTTCCTTTTTTGTATAGTCTTGTCTTACCACATATAACGAGGCATCTGCATACTCAATCAACTCTAAAGCATCAGCCACTAACCCTACAGGTGGTGTATCCAACACAATATAATCGTACTTAGCTTTTAGCTCTGCCATAAAACGATCCATTTGTTCGCCAATTAATAACTCTGAAGGATTTGGAGGAATCGGACCCGACGTAATCACATCTAAATGGTCTACTTTTGTTTTTTGAATAATGTCATCCAATGGTTTTTGACCTATCAAATAGTTAACTGCTCCAATCTGGTTGTCAATATCAAAGTCGCCAAATATTTTAGGTTTACGTAAATCTAATCCTACCAACACGGTTTTCTTTCCGCTTAAAGCGAAAACAGATGCAATATTAATAGAACAAAAGGTTTTACCTTCTCCACTGACTGAAGAGGTTACCATAACCGTTTTAGTGCCTTCTAACTCATGCTTTTTATAAATAAACTGCAGACTAGAACGTACAGCTCTAAAGGCTTCTGCTACTGCTGATTTAGGCTTGTTGAATACTGCTAAATTATTAACAGAATCATTTTTACCAACAACACCCAATACTGGTATTCTGGCAAGCTTCTCTAAATCTTTAGGCGTGTGTATTTTATTATCAAAAAAAGTAATAATAAACGCGATAAATAAAATAGGTAGTAACGCTGCCAATACTGCAAATATGTACCTAATATTAAGGTTAACCGCATTACGACCTTGACCAATATCTTTAGCTGGCTCTATTAAAATAATATCCGAAATATTAGAGGCCTTAATTAAATCTGCCTCCCCACGTTTTGCTAAATACAAATTATAGGTGCTTTGACTTAACAGGTATTCGCGCTCTATAGATTCTAACTTTTGTTGATTTTCTGGTAATGTTGAAAACTTACTCTCCGTGCTATAAATCCTAGAATTAATAGATTGTAATTGGTACCCAATATTGGTTTTTACCGAAGCTATGTTTTCTAACATCACACTTTTAAGTGACGCAATTTGATTATTTAAATCTCCAAACACAGACACGTTATCACGTACCGAAGATTCTAATGTAGATTTTTGAATGGATAAACTAACAATTTTTGAGATACTAGATTGTATGTTAGGATCATCAATACCTTGTAATGCTGGCGCAGGAAAGCTAGTAAAATCTTGACTTGTGGTTACATAATTTTTAAGCAAATCATAAGACATTAGTTTTTGACTTAAAATTTCTTTCTGTGCATTATACTCTTCAATTTTACCAGATAGTAGTTCACTTTCGTTTTCAAGATTAAAAATCTTATTACTACGCTTAAAATCGTTTAACGAATCTGCTTTTCTATTAAGTTGTCCTTTAACACGTGCTAATTGCTTGTCAATAAATGCTACCGTATTTATGGCATATTGATTTTTACGTTGTAACTGATCACGTTCCAATATAAACACAGAGGTATTTATATAGTCTACAATTTTTGCTTTATTTTTATTAGTTAATCGTGTAACTAATAACGGAGAACCTTGCTGATTTGTAACTGCATAGTTATTTACAAACGAAGATACAGTCGCATTAAAATTAGTATACTGTATAAAAAATTCTTGCCCTTTACTAACTGACGCATTTTCTTTTTTAACCACACTCCCTTTAAAGAAAGGCAAATCTATATATTGGTCAAATGCATAGGTTTTAGAAAAGGTTGGATCGCCTAATGGTATAGTCTTAAATGTTTTGTCTTGAAAATTTTGTGCGGTTACGCTTTGTGCTTCTCCAAAATCGTAAGACAACTCAAAAGACGTCTGATCTATAAACACAATTTTAATAGGCTGTCCAATGACTTGATACGCACTGTCCAATCCAACAAATTTAAATGGGTTACTTCCGTAAATGTCCGTTTTATAAAAGCGCCCTTGTTTAAGATAAGATAAATACAGGTCTAGACTATCAACTACTTTTTCGTGGTGTTTTCTGGATTTTAAATTAAGCAATACCTCTTGCACTTTTCCTGAAATACCACCATAATTAAATACTAAACTAGTATTAGAGGTAAATAATGGATTTTTATCATCTTGAACGGTCAAAGAAGCATCTAATGTATATGGAAACTCGCGTCTTATATTTTGTTGATAGACAACATAAAACCCGACAATTAAAGCCAAAACAAACCACTTCCAATAACTTATGGTTCTAAAAACAAATGCTTTAAAATCAAAAACCTGAACACCGTTACCTTCTAATTGTTCTTCCATAATTATAGATTACGTGCTAAAAAGTAAGTACTAACCAGTACTGAAAAAATACTAGCAATAGTGGTTAGTGTTTGTGTCGCAGTTTGCCCGGCACCTATAGATTTACGTTTTAATGGTTTAACCATAATTAAATCGTTAGGCTGGATATAATAAAACTCAGATTGCATTGCTGAAATATCTGTCAAATCAATATGATGTATTTTTTGACCATTAGGATATTGTCTAACAATTAATACATCTTTACGGTCTCCTGTATCCAATATATCTCCTGCGTTAGCAATAGCCTCTAAAATATTAACACGGTCTTGATACAATACTTTTGTTCCTTTATTTGTAATCTCTCCCAAAGTAGTGTACTTTAATCCTGATAATTTTACAGTGACAAAAATCTTAGCAGTCTCTTTTAAATATTTTTGAAGAATAACGTCTTTTACTTTTACCTCTACTTCGTCCGTAGTAAATCCTAACACATTAATTTCTCCTAAAATAGGAAACTCTATATTACCATGTAAATCTACAGTAAACCCATTATAGTATAAAGACTGATCTGTGTCTCCAACAGCAGTAGTGGTTGGATTAAAAATTTGAACAAGCTCGTTAATTTCCTTTTTTTCGGCTTTAACGTTTACGCTTAATAAATCATTAACCTGCACACGATACGGCGTTGCTAAAGCTTGAATTTGAAGAGAGTCGTTTATAACGGTGCCTTTATCCTGAAGATAAACAACATCTTTTTGAGTAATACAAGAGGTACTTAAAAGACCAAGTACTACGACAATACACACTATAATTTGCTTCATATTGAGGCGTTTGTTTAGTCACAAATATAACCTTTCGTCGTGAAAAACAAAACTTTTACCGTGCATTTGGTATTTAAACCAAGATGTCAATCAAAATAGCTGTTTTAAGCTAATAGCTTTCATTTTTAGACCTCTAAATAACAACTTTTTACTTTTCACTTTCTACATTTCACTTATAATAACCATCTTTGTAAAAAAAACACCCATTGAATTATCTAACTGTAGAAAATATCGCTAAATCTTATGGCGAATTAACATTATTTGAAGGCCTATCTTTTAGCGTCCATAAAGACCAAAAGATTGCATTTGTCGCAAAAAATGGAACCGGAAAAACATCGATACTTAATATGCTAGCTGGTTTTGATGTACCAGATACTGGTAAGATTATTTACCGAAAAGATATCAAGGTGGCTTTTTTACCTCAAGATCCTAAGTTAGACGACACGTTAACTATTGAGGAATCTATTTTTAACGCAGACAACCCTGTGTTAGATATTATAAAAAATTACGAAAAAGCGTTATTAAATCCTGAAGATGAAGATGCCTACCAAAAAGCGTTTGAGCAAATGGATAGACATAATGCTTGGGATTTTGAAACACAATACAAGCAAATATTGTCTAAATTAAAATTAGACGATTTAACGCAAAAAATTAGCGTGCTATCTGGTGGACAAAAAAAACGTCTAAGTTTAGCCAATGCGTTAATTAATAAGCCGGATCTATTAATTTTAGATGAGCCTACCAACCATTTAGATTTAGAAATGATCGAATGGCTAGAAGCCTTTTTTGCTAAAGAAAACATTACTTTATTTATGGTTACCCACGATCGTTTTTTCTTAGAACGTGTGTGTAACGAAATTATAGAATTAGACCACGGTCAATTATATAACTACAAAGGAAACTACTCTTATTATCTTGAAAAAAAGGAAGAGCGTATTGCTAGAGAACAAGTAGAGACTGGAAAAGCAAAACAATTATTTAAGAAAGAATTGGTTTGGATGCGTCGTCAACCTAAAGCACGTACCACTAAATCTAAATCTAGAATAGACGATTTTACCGAAATAAAACATAAAGCCTCCCAACGAAGAAATGACCATGTAATTGAGCTTGAGCTTAACATGGAACGTTTAGGAAGCAAAATTGTCGAGTTAGTTAAACTATCTAAATCGTTTAAAGACAAAATTATTTTAGACAAGTTTGATTATAATTTTCAGCGTGGAGAACGTGTCGGAATCATTGGTAAAAACGGAACAGGAAAGTCTACTTTTCTAAACATGCTAACCAAAACAACACAGCCAGATAGTGGTAAAATACTAACTGGAGAAACCGTTAAGTTTGGGTATTACACACAAGCTGGAATTACACCTAAACCTGATCAAAAGGTTATTGATGTTGTTAGAGATTTTGGGGATTATATCCCATTAAAAAAAGGACGTCAAATTAGTGCACAACAATTATTAGAACGCTTTTTATTTGACAGAAAAAAGCAATATGATTTTGTTGAAAAACTGAGTGGTGGAGAACGTAAACGTCTGTACTTATGTACAATTTTAATACAAAACCCTAACTTTTTAATTCTTGATGAGCCTACAAACGATCTGGATATTGTAACCTTAAACGTACTAGAATCTTTTCTATTAGATTTCCCGGGATGTTTGATAGTGGTATCGCATGACCGTTATTTTATGGACAAGATTGTAGACCATTTATTAGTATTTAAAGGAGAAGGTAAAGTCGAAGATTTTCCAGGAAACTATTCGGATTACCGTACTTACGAAGACAGTAAAGCGCCAGAAATAGCCGGAAATTTAGACGATAAAAAAGAAAAGAAAAACTGGAAAAAAGACAATAACAAAGCTACTTTATCTTACAACGAACAAAAGGAATACAAAAACCTAGAAAGCAAAATAAAATCGTTAGAATTTGACAAAAAGGAAATGGAACAAAAATTTCTAGATCCAGATTTAAGTCAAGATCAAATTACAGAATTCTCAAATAAAATTCAAGGTATTATTGATAGCATCGAAGAAAAAGAAATGCGTTGGTTAGAATTAACCGAGAAAATGGAAGGATAAATTATCCATATACGATACAAAACAACTCTCCTCTTTAGTTAAAGAGGAGAATGAATTTTAATTTCCCAAATAAGGAAATTATAAGAAAGAGGAGTTTGAACTAACATCAGAATGAGTAAGACTTACCAAATACAATCCTACTTTAATTTTTTAAAACGCTCCACCAATCAACATGGTGTGCACTCCCCTTTTGTTTATGATTTAGTAACCAAGTGTTTTTACGACAAAAAAAAGCACTCCGCTTACAAAACCATAAAAAATTACAGAACACAATTACTACAAAACACCTCTACTATTGACGTTACCGATTTAGGATCAGGTAGCCAAGTCTTTAAAAACAACAAAAGAGTCATTTCTAAAATGGCTAAAGTCGCTGGGTCTAGTTATAAAGACGCCAAATTACTGTATCGTATCGCGCATTACTTTAAGTGTCATACCATTCTAGAACTTGGTACTTCTCTAGGTATTGCAACGCAAGCACTGGCACTTGGCAATCCAAAAGCAAAGATTACTACTGTGGAAGGCTGTCTTAATGTTTCGGCTGTAGCCAAAACCCAATTTAAAACGTTCGACTTAAAACATATTACTTTAAAAACAGGCGATTTTGCAGAGGTTATCAGGGATTTAAAAACTAAAACATTAGACTTTGTCTATTGCGATGGTAACCATACCAAGCAAGCAACATTGCAGTATTTTGAAATGCTATTGCCTAAAATGCACAACGATTCTGTGTTGATTTTTGATGACATTTATTGGTCAAAAGGAATGACCGATGCTTGGGAAATTATAAAAAACCATCCTCAAGTTACTGTAACCATTGACACCTACAAATTTGGCTTTGTATTTTTCAGGCAAGAACAAGCTAAGGAGCATTTTACAATTAGATTATAAAGCATTGTTTTTACCACAAAACAACGTTTAAAAAATATAGCTATATTTATCCTATATTAATCTAAACCAACCACTACATGGATAAGTACTATTCTCCTTCAGGGAAATTTGACCCAAAAGCAATTCTTTATTTTATTCTAATCTCAGTAATAGCAATGCCACTTTTAGGTTTAGCCTATTCTTACGCTATTTGGTACATTCCAATAATCTATCTTAATTTTTTAATTGCAGGAGCTGTCGGTTTTGCTATTGCTTGGCTAATATCAAAGTTTGTTATTAAACTAGGAAAAGTAAGAAACAAAGCATTGGCTGTTATTTTTGCGCTTTTAGCAAGTATTATCGCGCTCTATTCTTCTTGGGTCGTTTGGGCGGACCTAGTTATTAACATGGGAGAAAGTTATGGAACTTCTAGAATAGGTATCACTGCAAGTAATGTTGATGTCAATCAATTATACATTTTAGCCACCAACCCAGCAACTTTATTTGAATTAATAGCTAATATAAACGAATACGGTACTTGGGGCATAAAATCAACAACCGTTAGCGGAACCATTTTAACTATCATTTGGATCATAGAAGCACTATTAATTATTGGGGTAACACTACTTTTAACTAACGGATCCAGAGTACCATTTTGCGAATTATCTAACAAATGGTTTGAATCTAAAAACCTACCACCTTTTAATGTTGTAGAAAATAGAGGCGAATTAATTAAAGCTATTGAAAGTGGCGACCCTACAGCTTTTGACACCCTTGCTTTAGTAACAAAAGCAGACCAAGACCATAGTGTATTTACGTTGTTTTCTTCAAGTAATAATGAAAATTATCTAACGGTAAACAACATGAAAGGGAAGTTTAATAAAGACGGTGAATTAGAGTTTGATGATACGTTGCTTGTTGAAAACATTTACATAAACAACGAATTAAAAAACAAACTAGTAAACGTTAAGGACATTATTACACCCACCTTAGATTCCGAAGAAACAATAATAGAAGACAAAATAATAACCGAATAATAGTATTGACTAACTTTAAATTCTAGTTAAATTTTTAAGTTTTAATCTTTTTAACTTTTAACTTGCGTCACATGAAAATATACACTAAAACAGGAGATAAAGGTACGACAGCTTTATTTGGAGGCACACGTGTACCAAAACACCATATTAGAATTGATAGCTACGGAACGGTAGACGAACTAAACTCGTACATCGGTTTGATGAGAGATCAAGACATCAATCAAATCTATAAAGACATCTTAATAATTATTCAAGATAAATTATTTACGGTTGGTGCGGTATTGGCAACAGACCCTGAAAAAGCGATTCTTAAAAATGGAAAAGAGCGTTTAAACATCAATAAAATATCTGATGATGACATTGCTTTACTAGAACGTGAAATGGACGCTATGAACCTTGAATTACCACCTATGACACACTTTGTGTTACCTGGCGGTCATCAAACTGTGTCATTCTGTCACATAACCAGAACGGTGTGCAGACGTGCAGAACGCTTAGCATCAGCGCTTAACGATTTAGAACCCTTTGAGGCTAATACTTTAAAATACTTAAACCGTCTTTCTGACTATCTTTTTGTCTTGGCACGAAAGTTGTCTCATGACTTACAAGCAGACGAAGTAAAGTGGATTCCGGAAAAAACGTAATCAATTTTATAAAGAACTGTGATTAGTAACACTGCAAAATACTTTAGTATCAATTAGTTTGGTTTTAAAGACGTTCTTTTATTTAATGAAAAAATAATTCACTTTTTTCTTGACTATTTAAACAAAAAATTTACTTTTGCAAAAATTAAATCCTATTAAGAAATGTATTGGACATTAGAACTAGCATCTTATTTAAGTGATGCACCTTGGCCAGCAACTAAAGATGAGCTTATTGATTACGCTATAAGAACAGGCGCACCTTTAGAAGTTGTAGAAAATTTACAATCAATAGAAGACGAAGGTGATTCGTACGACTCTATAGAAGAAATTTGGCCAGATTATCCAACTGACGAAGATTACCTCTGGAATGAGGACGAGTATTAATAACACACAAATAGTATCAAAAAAGTCTCAATTAGAGACTTTTTTTGTGCTTTAAAATTTAGCCAAACGCGGCTAAAAACGTATATTTAACCACTTTTATTGACAGTCTATTTAACTCAGACTTAAAATAAAACCAAGTCGACTGCGCTCGCTGTGACAGTCGTTAACAATAAATAAACTAAAAATGTCATGCTCAGCGCTAACCACGCACTGATTTAAGACATAAAACAGAATATAACTATGAGTTTTTTAAATTCCGTACTAAAAGTATTTGTCGGCGACAAGTCTAAACAAGACGTCAAAGCCATTACACCTATAGTAAATAAAATTAAAACCTTTGAAAAGGCTATGATAGCCTTATCTCACGATCAATTAAGAGCTAAAACAGACGAGTTTAAAGCTATTATTGCGGAAGCACGCCAACCGTTTAATTCTAAAATTGAAACACTTCAAGCAGAAGCTAATGCAACTGAGGATATTGACAAGCGTGAAGACATCTATCAAGCTATTGATAAAATTAAAGATGAATCTTACACCGCTACAGAAGAGACTTTAAACAAAATATTACCTGAAGCGTTTGCAGTAGTTAAAGAAACAGCTAGACGTTTTAAGGACAACACAAACATAACAGTAACTGCTAATGAGTTTGACAGAACTATTTCTGGAGAAAAAGATTTTGTAACCTTAGAAGGTGACAAAGCACATTGGGCTAACTCTTGGGATGCTGCCGGTAAAGCCATTACTTGGGACATGGTACACTATGATGTGCAACTTATTGGTGGGGTTGCTATGCACCAAGGTAAAATTGCAGAGATGCATACGGGAGAAGGTAAAACGTTAGTGGCAACACTTCCTGTTTATTTAAATGCTTTAGCTGGTAAAGGTGTGCATTTAGTAACGGTAAACGACTACTTAGCAAAACGTGATAGTGCTTGGATGGCTCCAATATTTAACTTTCATGGTTTAAGTATTGACTGTATTGATTACCACCAACCAAATAGTGACGCCCGTCGTAAAGCATATAACTCAGACATTACTTATGGTACCAATAACGAGTTTGGTTTTGACTACCTACGTGATAACATGGCACATGCTACTGGAGATTTAGTACAACGCCCACACCACTACGCTATTGTAGATGAGGTGGATTCTGTATTAATTGATGATGCACGTACACCATTAATTATTTCTGGTCCAATACCAAAAGGTGATGAGCATGAGTTTACAGAGCTTAAACCTAAAGTAGATGATATTGTTAATACACAACGTAAATATCTAACTCAGGTTTTAGTTGAAGCAAAAAAATTAATTGGAGAAGGCGATACTAAAGAAGGTGGATTTAAATTATTACAAGTTTACAGAGGTATTCCTAAAAACAAAGCATTAATTAAGTTTTTAAGTGAAGACGGTGTAAAACAACTTCTTCAAAAAACAGAAAACTATTACATACAAGACAACAATCGCGAGATGCCTAAGGTTGATGCTGATTTGTACTATGTAATTGAAGAGAAAAACAATCAAATTGAATTAACGGATAAAGGTGTCGATTACATTTCTGGAAAAGACAACCCTGACTTTTTTGTGATGCCAGAAATTGGTATTGAAATTGCAAAAATTGAGGCTAAAGGTTTATCTACTGAAGACGAAGCTGAAGCTAAAGAAGATTTATTCCGTGATTTTGGAATCAAATCAGAACGTATTCATACACTTAACCAATTGCTTAAAGCCTATGCTTTATTTGAAAAAGACACACAATATGTGGTCATGGAAAATAAAGTAATGATTGTTGACGAGCAAACAGGTCGTATTATGGATGGGCGTCGTTATAGCGATGGATTACACCAAGCTATTGAAGCCAAAGAAAATGTAAAGATTGAAGATGCAACGCAAACTTTTGCAACGGTAACGCTTCAAAATTACTTCAGAATGTACAAAAAACTGTCAGGTATGACAGGTACAGCGGTAACGGAAGCTGGAGAATTCTGGGAGATCTATAAATTAGATGTTGTCGAAATTCCGACTAACAGACCAATTGCTAGAGATGACAGACAGGATTTAGTTTACAAAACTAAACGTGAAAAATATAATGCAGTTGTAGACGAGGTTACAAAACTATCACAACAAGGACGTCCAGTATTAATTGGTACAACGTCTGTAGATATCTCTGAATTACTAGGTAAGATTTTAGCACAACGTAAAGTACCACACAACGTATTAAACGCCAAGCAACATAAAAAAGAAGCAGAAATAGTTGATCAAGCTGGTAAACCAGGTCAGGTAACTATTGCTACAAACATGGCTGGTCGTGGTACGGATATTAAATTATCTGAAGCAGTTAAAGCAGCAGGTGGTTTAGCAATTATTGGTACAGAACGTCACGATTCTCGTCGTGTAGACCGTCAGCTACGTGGTCGTGCTGGTCGTCAAGGAGATCCAGGAAGCTCACAATTTTACGTGTCTCTTGAAGATAACTTGATGCGTTTATTTGGATCAGAGCGTATTGCTAAGATGATGGACCGTATGGGATTAGAAGAAGGTGAAGTGATTCAGCATTCTATGATTTCTAAATCTATTGAGCGTGCACAGAAAAAAGTTGAAGAAAATCAATTTGGAGTACGTAAGCGTTTATTAGAATACGATGATGTGATGAACTCGCAACGTGAAGTTGTATACAAGCGTCGTTATAACGCCTTATTTGGAGAGCGTCTACGTGTAGATTTAGCAAATATGATTTATGATACCTCTGAAGGTATTGCAGAGTCTAATAAAGCTGCTAGTGACTTTAAGAATTTTGAATTTGAATTGATTAGATATTTCTCAATGTCTTCTCCAATTACAGAAGCAGAATTTAATAAAATGTCTCCTTTAGATATTGCACAAAACATTTACAAAGCTGGTTTTAAACACTACAAAGAGAAAATGGGAAGAAATGCTGACATTGCATTTCCTATTATTGAAAATGTTTACGAAAACCAACGTGACAGATACAAACGTATCGTTGTTCCTTTTACAGATGGTGTAAAAAACATACAAGTTGTAACAGACTTAGAAAAAGCTTACGAAACAAAAGGAAAACAATTAGTTACAGATTTTGAAAAAAATATCTCTTTAGCGATTATTGATGATGCTTGGAAAACACATTTACGTAAAATGGACGAGCTTAAACAATCTGTGCAGTTAGCTGTACACGAGCAAAAAGATCCTTTATTAATTTACAAATTTGAAGCTTTCGAATTATTTAAGGAAATGATTGATCAGGTTAACAAAGAAGTAATTTCTTTCTTATTTAAAGGAGAATTACCAACTGAAACAACCAATGCCATAAGCGAAGCTAAAGAAGTACGTAAAAAGGAAAACTTACAAACACAAAAAGAAGAAATCCAAAACTTAGACGAACGTTCTGCACAAAACAGAGCTGCCTCTAATACGCAACCTCAGCAGCAAGTGGTAGAAACAATTGTTAGAGACCAGCCTAAAATTGGTCGTAATGACAAAGTAACAATCAAACACATTATTACTGGAGAAAACAAAACAGTTAAGTACAAACAAGCAGAACCTTTAATTACTAAAGGGGAATGGGTAATAGTTAACGATTAAGTTAATTACTAACATTAGTACTACTTTAAATACAAAATCCCGATACTAATTTAGTATCGGGATTTTTTTTTGAATGCCCTCTCCTACTTATTTCTATTAGGAGATTAAATATAATTTTGTAAATTGAATAACTAACCAACTCCTGTTTGAGTAACAATACTTACCACCATGCTTAAAAATATTTTAGCCACCATTGTAGGATTTGTAGTTGCATCTGCAACAGTATACTTAATCGAAACATTATTAGGACACACCTTTTATCCATTACCCGATACTATAGACCCAAATAATATGGAGTCCCTAAAAGCAAACTTACATTTAGTACCTAATGGCGCCAAAGTATTTGTTGTAATTGCTCATTTTTCAGGTATATTATTAGGGATGTTAGCTGCTGGAATAATTTCTAAAACAAGCATGATACCGGCTTATATCGTTGGTGGACTTATGGTTATTGCTACTGCTGCCACTATTATAATGCTACCTAAAGCGTTATGGTTTTCAGTAAGCGATGGACTACTAGCAATCGCTGCTTTTTTCTTTGGAAAATCGTTAGCAGCCAGACATGTCTTTGGTGCGTTGGTGTAAATTTTACTAAGAAAACTTACTACTTAACGTTGCTACAATGGCAGCCATATTTTCATTTTTAGCCTTTTTTTCTAAAAATATAGCAGGCACCTCTCTAACCTTACAATCTGTGATTGTACAACGCTCGCAAGTAACACCAACATTCTGGGTTGCAATGTTACCATCCTCTAAAAAATTTAGCTTACGTTGTAACTGTTTATTAATTAACAAACCTACACTTATACTTCGATAGTGGTTATCTCTAAACGGATCTTTTGTAGCAGATGATAAGACTAAATACTTCACGCCATCATCCTGATAATTAGATATTTGAACATCAAATTCGTGAGTATTATTACCTAAACTTATGTCTTTTAACTTTTGTAAAGACACCCAACGTCTGCAATAATGTTCATTAGTTTCATTGGCATGAGGCGATTGTTGATGTGACAAATGCAACTCTTTAGTAAGATAAAATTTATTACTATTCGCTTTATGCGTAAATCTTAAAAAGAAAAGGTTTTGAATATTAAATGCTTTAGGTAGTATATTAGTTAAGCGTTGATAAAAAGATTCAGGAGAGCCATTAAAACTATTAATAGCCTCTAAAAACAAATTAGCATCAAAGGTGTCTTTTTCAAAAACAGCACTTAATTTGGCTTTAATTTTAGCGCTAGGTATAATTAATGCACCTGCAAAATAAGAGGCATAAAAATTATTTAAAACTTGATCAAACGTATCAAACTTGATCCAAGGAAAAGTATACAAACGCTCTTTTATATCCAAAAAATTATAAGCCAACTCTTTTGCAAAAATAAAGTTACGTTGTGCTTCGTCAATTTCATTAGACAGCAACAACGTCTTTGTTTTAGGCACAAACAAGGATCGTAATTTACCCAAAGCGTCATAGTTGCTTAACTCATTATCTAGAATAGTATAACCAAATTCTTCTACAAGTATTTCTTTTAAATCTTGAGACCTAACCGTCTGATCTAAATCTACCTGATAGGCTTTTGCAAACTTTAAAACACTTTGCTCTAAATCTTCAAAGTAATTATTATTAGCCTCTTGAAAAGATCTTACAGAAGCTAAAAAAAAACTTTCGCGACTAAAATTATAATTCTTTGCAATTTTAATAATAGTACTAATAAACGCGTTGACTTTTGCTGGTGCATTTGCCACAATGTCTATCAAGTTGCTTTCTTTAATACCAAAAAGTTCTAAAGGTATTTCTTTTAAAATTTTAGATTGTAACAAATCACCAATTGGCGCTAAGTTTTTATCTAGCTTTAAAGACACCATTTGATCATATGGTACATCTAATTTTTCTGAAAGAATAGCGATTTTATCAGGTTTTGGATATTTTTTTCCATTTTCTATTTCGTTTAAATACGACTTAGATAATCCTGAAAGTTTAGACAGCCCAAACAATGATAATTTTTTATCAGTCCTTATCTGCTTTAGCTTTAAGCCAAATATCAATTTAATATAATCTTCTTGCATAATAGCAAATATACTCTTTTTTGCGAATATTCAATTTCAGCGAAAAATCATTTTTAGCGAACGTTCGCTTGTTTTATTAAAATCTTTGTTATACTATTGTCATATAAAATCATAACATCATGGAAAACACACTTTTAAAATCTCCTAAGATTACATTCTCTAAAGACGTTACAAATTACTATCCTGAAATTTTAACTGATGAAGCACTTACTTTTCTAAATGCACTTCATGAAAATTTTAATTCTGAACGCTTAGAATTATTAAAAAAACGTATCGAGCAACAACAAATTTTTGATAGTGGTCAATTCCCAAAATTTCCAAAAGAAACAAAAGCTATTAGAACATCAGATTGGACTGCTGGCACTATCCCTCATGATTTACAAGACCGTCGTGTCGAAATCACAGGACCTGTGGACAGAAAAATGATTATTAATGCTCTAAACTCAGGTGCCAAAACATTTATGGCCGATTTAGAAGACAGTAACGCGCCGACATGGGATAATGCTATATCTGGACAGCAAAACTTAATAGACGCTAACAACAAAACCATTTCTTTAAAGGATACAAAACGAAATAAATCATACAAACTAAATCCTGAAACAGCTGTTTTAATGGTAAGACCAAGGGGCTTGCATTTAAACGAAAGACATATTACTATTAATCACGAAGAAGCCTCTGGAAGCTTAGTGGATTTTGGATTATACGTGTTTCACAACACAAAGACGTTATTAGATAATAATACAGCGCCTTACTTTTATCTACCAAAATTAGAACACTATTTAGAAGCACGTTGGTGGGATTCAGTTTTCACATTTGCTGAAGCGTATTTAAAAGTACCACACGGTACGTTTAAAGCAACTGTCTTAGTAGAAACGATTACTGCTAGTTTTCAGTTAGACGAAATAATCTTTGAACTTAAAGACCATATCGTTGGGTTAAACTGTGGTCGATGGGATTATATTTTTTCTTATATCAAAAAGTTTAGAAACCATCCCAATTTTGTGGTACCTAATCGTGATCAAGTCACTATGACCTCCCCATTTATGGATGCGTATTCTAAATTAGTGATACAACGTTGTCACAAAAGAGGCATATTGGCTATTGGTGGAATGGCTGCACAAATCCCAATAAAAAATGATGAATATGCTAATATTGTTGCCTTAGAAAAAGTAAGAGTAGATAAAGAACGTGAAGTTAAAAACGGACATGATGGGACATGGGTAGCACATCCTGCATTAGTTGCTGTTGCTATGCGTGAATTTAATAAGTACATGCCAAATCCAAATCAATTAGAAGTCACCAGAAATGACATTACAATAACCGAACAAGATTTAGTAGAAATACCCAAAGGAACGATTACCGAAGCCGGCATACGCAAAAATATAAACGTTGGTATTTTATATACTGAAGCTTGGCTACGAGGTTATGGCGCTGTTGCGCTTTACAATTTAATGGAAGATGCAGCTACTGCTGAAATTTCACGAACTCAAGTTTGGCAATGGTTAAAAAACGAAGTCACTCTTGAAGATGGACGTTCATTTAATGTAGACTTATATCAAGAATTATTTAATGATGAAGTAGAAAAAATTGTTACCGAGTACGGTGAAGACACAATAAAAAACACAAAATTCAAATTAGCAATCTCTCTGTTTGACCAATTAGTAACCGCTGATACTTTTGAAGAATTTTTAACGCTTCCTGCTTACAAATACCTATAAAAAAAACAATCCTGCGATTGCTGTAACAATCAACAGGATCTAATTATTAATAAAAAATAACGTATTACAAAATTATGAAAAATTTAGCACAATCAAATTATAGTTCGGCTTTAGAAACCGTTAGAAATCTAAAAGCAAAGTATGGCAGTACTTGGAATGCCATACGACCAGAAAGCGCAGCAAGAATGGCTACTCAAAACCGCTTTAAAACGGGTTTAGATATTGCAAAATATACGGCTGGTATTATGAGAGCAGATATGGCAGCATATGATGCAGATCACTCAAACTATACGCAATCTTTAGGGTGCTGGCACGGGTTTGTGGCACAACAAAAAATGATTGCAGTAAAAAAACACCACAAAACAACAAGCAAGCGCTATTTATATTTGTCTGGATGGATGGTTGCAGCATTACGTTCAGAATTTGGACCATTACCAGATCAGTCTATGCACGAAAAAACAGCAGTGCCAAGTCTAATCGCAGAAATCTATGATTTTTTACGTCAAGCAGATGCCATAGAATTAAATGATTTATTTAAAAGACTTGAAAATGGAGAAAATGTGCAAGATCAAATTGATAATTTTGAAACCCATATCGTACCAATTATAGCAGATATTGATGCCGGTTTTGGTAATGAAGAAGCTACTTATTTACTAACAAAAAAAATGATTGAAGCAGGCGCATGTGCTATACAAATTGAAAACCAAGTATCTGATGCTAAACAATGTGGGCATCAAGATGGTAAAGTAACTGTACCACACGAAGATTTTACTGCAAAATTAAATGCCATTAGATATGCCTTTTTAGAATTAGGCGTGGATGAGGGTGTTATTGTTGCAAGAACAGATTCTGAAGGTGCTGGATTAACCCAGAAACTACCAGTTAGTCAAGAACCAGGAGATTTAGCATCACAATATTTAGCATTTGTCGAAGCTGAAGAAATCGCCATTACTGATGCCAAAGAAGACGATGTACTACTAAAAAGAGACGGAAAACTAGTAAGACCTGTAAGATTAGCCAATGGGTTATACAAATTCAAAGACGGTACAAATATAGACCGTGTCGTTTTAGACTGTATAACAAGCTTGCAAAATGGCGCTGATTTATTATGGATAGAAACGCCAACACCAAACGTAAAACAAATTGCACATATGGTTAATCGCGTAAAAGCTGTAATACCCAATGCTAAATTGGTTTACAACAACTCACCATCATTTAACTGGACATTAAACTTCCGTAATCAAGCTTATCAGGAGATGCTTGCAGAAGGTGAAGATGTAACAGCTTACGACCGTAATAATTTAATGGCTGCAGAATATGATAACACAGAATTATGTTTTCGTGCAGATCAAAAAATTAAAACATTCCAAAAAGATAGCGCTAGAGAAGCCGGAATATTCCACCACCTAATTACACTACCAACCTATCACACCACTGCGTTGCATATGAATGATTTAACGAAAGGATATTTTGGCGAAGATGGGATGTTAGCTTATGTAAAGGATGTACAAAGACAAGAAATCCGCAAAGGCGTGTCTTGCGTCAAACACCAAAGAATGGCAGGTTCTGATCTTGGAGATGATCATAAAACGTTTTTTGCAGGTGACAAAGCTTTAAAAGCAGGCGGAGAAAACAACACGTCAAATCAATTTGAAAGCAAAACAAGCACTATATCAAAAGCTGTTTCAGCAGCATAAATATTAGCATTGTTAGTTCACTTTATTTAAACACACAAACCTATTAACAACTTAGGTTTGTGTGTTTTTATTTATACTGCACATATTACAACTGACGCAAAGACAAATCAACAACTTGAAATTATCCTTTTTTTAATTAACTTCGTTTGACTTTTAATAAAATTCTATAAAACAGGATCTTATTTACTAACACCCTTACACTACCTAAAACTCGCACTACTAAGTGATAAAAAGAGCGCTATTAACAACTATACTACTAAATTCGGTAATTTTAATTGGAATACCTGCTGGACACGGTTTCGGAATTATGATAATGTTTGAAATTATGAGTATTCCTGCTTTAATCAAAACCGGAATTAATTATCAGAAAGACTATCCTTTTGAAAGTAGCCTGCTTATTATAGCTCTTGTTTCCTTAATAGGAAAACTAATATCAATTGTATTATTGTTTTCTAAAGACTTTTCAAATAAAAACATTTGGATGTATATAGGACTTGCATTAATGTTAATTCCTTTAATTACAGTTTGTTTCGGCGCTTGGAATTACGAAAAATATCTATTTTTTTTAACGTTAGGAAGCGCAATTCCATTTTTAATGTATTTAGGAAGAGTTATATATTTATCTAACAAACAGCCTAATAAATCGTGATTAGTAATCGATTTAAAACCTAAACTTAAAAATTAGGTGTCTTATCACTTAAGATTAGATGACTATTTGACGTTTTCCTTTTTTTAATTAACTTCGTTTGACTTTTAATAAAATTCTATAAAACAGAATCTTATCAACTATACATCAAACCAAACTACCAATTATGTTAAAAACTCCAGTTATTCACCCTACAATTATGGAAGCGTTAGCGCGCTCAGGTCATTTTGCACAAGTTGTCATTGCTGACGGTAATTTACCTGTTGGCGCCATGACAGGCCCAAACTCGACAACAGTCCACCTCAACTTTCGTCCTGGATTGTTAGATGCGCTTACCGTACTTAAAGGTCTAATAGAAGTTTGTCCTTTTCAAGGCGCCATTGTTATGGAAAAACCTGCTGAAGCAAATGCAGAAATACATGACGCTTATAAAAAAGTGCTTGGAGATGTTACATGGGATGAGATGGAACGTTGGGCTTTTTATGACAAAATTAAAGCCCCAGAAACGACTTTAATAATTCAAACCGGAGAGCAACGTCGCTTTGCCAATTTGATTTTAACTGTAGGTGTTGTAAAAATGGCTGAAGAAAGTGGTTTTTAATAAGATCACTTTACAAATTTAAAAGACAAGCTTCTACTTAAAAACCTTTATACCACACTAGTTTTTAATACAAAACCTATCCCAAACCCATGAAAGAACAATTAAAAGTATTTAGAATTATTCATTTAGCGTTAGTTGCTGGTTTAGTAGTTGCCTACTTTGTATTAGGTAATTTATCTGACTTTAGTCAATTAAAATTACCAACATTAGATAACGATAACATGATTTATTTAGCGATTCCTATCGCTGCTTTTATAATCAGTAATTTGATGTTTAAAATGTTGGTTTCCAAAATAGACAACGCGCTTAGCTTAAAAGAAAAAATAGTACCCTACCAAAGTGCATCTATTGTGCGCTATGCTATTATTGAAGGCGCTGCTTTTTTAATCTTAATACTTAAACCAGAGCTTATTGTTTTTGGACTACTGCTAATTGTATATTTAGCTTTATTAATGCCAACGGAACAACGTATTAAAAGAGATTTACAAATTTTAGATTAATTGTTATAATCCTAAAATTGGTCCTGGATCTACAGTATTTGATTTATAAAACGCAAGCGTATTTAAACAGCAAACGCCCGGATAGTCTCCAGTCTTATCTTGTATATCCAATATAATCTGAAAGTGTAAATGCGGGGCATAATCTCCGTTTACAGAAGCGTCTCCAAGATGTGCTATGGTTTCGCCTTGAGCGACAGTACCTCCTACTTTTAAATTAGCTATTGATGCTTCGTTTAAATGCCCGTAAAGTGTATAAAAAGTTTCGTTATTAATGGTATGTTTTACAATAATAGTTGGCCCATAGTCGCCAAAATTGGTGTTATTATTAAAACTATGAATTGTACCATCAAAACAAGATAAAACTGCTGTATTGGCTGGACACCATAAATCTAACCCAATATGGATGTTACGCTGTTCTGTTTCGGCTTGAGCCGAAAAATAAGCACTACGATTATATAGATTTCTAGTCTCTAAATAGCCACCAAAAGCAACTTGCTTATTGTGCGCTTTAAGATAATTAGTCATATAAATCTCCCAAGCGGAAGATGATGCCACATCAAAAGTATTTAAATCTTGATTAGCTTTGGATAAATCTATAGCGATATAATCCGATTTTGGGATGGATGCATCTATAACATTTAGAGCTGGTCCAGTCCATTGACTTAAAAAAGAAGAAGGTGTAGTTGAATTCATATTAAAACAATATTGAATTCAAATTTAGAAATTTTATTTAGCAATTACATTACTAAACTTAGCATTTATAATTATGGTTTTACTTGTATTACTATTATCGTTTGGATAATTTTTAATGGTTTTATTAGAGGCTGACACGTTATTAAATTTAGAACGATTACCATTAAAATACAAGTTGTAATCTGTATTTGGTAGCTTTAATTTAGCTTCTGAGTTTTCTAAAACAATGTTTAAATTATTAAAATCTGACGCGATTGTATTAATTAACAAATCTCCAAAACTACCGTTAATCACGGAGTTACCAGACAGGTTATTAACTTCAATATCTGAAGATACCGCATTTAAAATCAGGTTATTTGCATTAGCTATTATAGCATCATCGACATAGTTTAATTTTAACTGACCAGACATCCAGTCTTTTATAGCCACTTTAGCATAAGACACATTAATGGAGGTATTACCCCCATTAATGTGATTAGCTATAAATGATCCATGAGACACGTCCCCTTTTGCGTTTTCCAATGCATTGGCTAATTTTAACTCGCCATGTCTGACGTTTAGTTTTAACTTGGCTTTTTTAGGCATTTTTATAATAATGGTTTTGGTTGTATTATAATCTATGTCCTTAAACAGCTTGTTGCTTTTGTCATTTCCTTTTTTTCCATCGTCCTCAAACTGTGCTTCCATTTTACGCTCAAACTCAGCTTCAAATCGTTTTCCCCAAGCCTCTAACTTAGGTGCAACTTCCTGTTCAAAACGCGCTCCCCATGCTTCTAATTTAGGAGCTATTTCTTCTTCAAACTTCTTACCAAAATTCTCTCCCCACGCTTCCATACTTTTCTCAAAATCATCATCAAATAAGCTTTCTATTTGTTTACCAAAATTTTCGCCCCAAGCTTCCATTTCTTTTTCAAACCTATCAATATCTTCCTGGTTGATGCTTTTTGCCCAAGTTCGCATTTCTTGCTCATAAGCTTCACCATAGTCTTTACGGTATTTTTTACTCCACGTATCTAAATAAGATTCACCTTCGTTTTTATACCTATCGTAATCAAAATCGACATTATAATTCCCGTCCGGAGACTTTGGAATGCGTAATGATTTTAGTTTTTCTGGCAATTCTCCTAAAACATCTAATTGCTCTAACTTTTGTAACAGTGGTCCTAAGTTTATTTCTAATTTTTCTGGCAAGTTGGCCAATGCTTGGATTGACGCTTCATCCAAAATAGTCAAACTCATATCATCAGACCAAATACCCTTAGACCCTTTTGAGGTAATTTTTACATAATCCGAATCTCCAGTTAAGCTAACCTCCCAATTATCTAATGCTTTTTGTAGATCTTCTTGGGATAGTTTTTTACTTTCAATAAAGGCTTCGACCTCGATATAATCTTTATTCCAAGTTTCCACAATAATATTGGTATGACTTGTATTTAGATCTACCGTTACATCACGATCTGCTCTTACAGATTGATCAATTTTACTCATCTTTTGTTGCGCAGTAACACTTAAGGTTACCAACAAAAGGATTGCGCTAAGCGCTATAGTTTTAAATATTTTATAGTGTTTCATTATATTATAATTTTTAAAGCTTACCCTTGAGAAGCTTTTATACTGTTTAACTGACTTAACTGTTCCTTAAGACGATACATCAAGTTTAAACGCAGTTTAAGATTTTGGATTAATGCATTAACGGTATGCTCATCTGGGCCACTAGTAGTCAACTCTGTAGACAAGCTTTTATATTCTGCATTCAACTCTTCCAATCGTAACACATACCCATCAAACAACTCTTTATTATCCGGTGTCAATTTTAGTTTAGATAATTCTAAATTAATATTGGCCACGTAATAATCTTCCACCTTTTTTAAATCAGGAGAAATATCTCCTAATGTTATAGACGGTTTTGTAGTATTAATTTTTGGTGTTGGATTATCTGTATCCACGACTTGTGTTGGCGTCGTTTGGGTTTTAAAAAGCGTATAACTTCCAAAACCTAAACCAATTACTAACAATACACTAGCTGCAATATTTAAAAATGTCCATTTAGACTTGGTTTTCTCTGGCAATGCGTGCTCTAACTTGTCCAAAAATCTAGCCTCATGTCCTTTAGACATTTGGGGTTTGGATAATGTATTATCTGCATTAAATAAGTCTTTAATATCTTTCGCCATAATGGGTGTGTTTTAAAAGGTCTTGCAATTTTACTTTTCCTCTGGATAATTGGGTACGCGAGGCAACTTCTGTAATATTCAAAATTTGCGAAATCTCTTGATGATCATACCCTTCTACTAAAAATAGCATGACTACGTATTTGTATTTATCCGGAAGGCTGTTAATGGCTTGTTTTATTTGGTCTAAAGTTGTTGTATCATCTACTAACCATTTGTCATTTGTATCGGTATCTATTACCTTCAGATGCACCTCGTCCAATTCAACCAATCGTTGCTTTTTAGACTTTAAGTAATCAATACTTTTATTAATAACAATACGTTTTAACCAAGCGCCAAAAGTAACATCGCCTTTAAATTGATGTAGTTTACTAAATGCCTTAATAAAAGCATCTTGGACGACATCTTCTGCCTCGGCTGTGTGGTTTACAAATCGTAAAGCAACATGATACATGGCATCGCAGTATTGCTGATACACCTGCATTTGGGCTTTCCGGTTGTTTTGTTTACACAACTCAATGTTATCTAAAGTAACGACTTTCACTTGTTGGTTTTTGGTTAGTGTTCAGCTTAAAGACGACACAAAAAAAGCAGTGTTGCAAAAAAGTGATATTATTTTTCAATTTAGCACAAATATTTAGAATAATTTAAGGCTTATCCTTCTGTAAGTACTAAATTTTCAGTTAATTTTGTTTCACTATTAATGACTATTATCCAGTTAAATTAAAATGAAAAAATTTATATATCTATTAATTCTTGTCGTAATTGGTGTCGTAGGTTATCAATTTTCGACTAGCACAGGACTATTTAATAAACCTTTAAGTCCAAAAGATACTGCCGGAATCAAAATTAACGACTTAAATGTAAAAGTTGTATACAACAGGCCTTCAAAACGTGACAGAGATGTTTTTGGTGCTTTAGTCCCTTTTGATAAAGTGTGGCGTACTGGTGCCAATGAGGCAACTACGTTTGAAACTAATCATGATCTATCAATAAAAGGCGTTAAATTACCTAAAGGAAAATATACCCTTTGGACCGTACCAAAAGCGGATAACTGGAAAGTCATGTTTAACTCTAAACAATATGATTGGGGAGTTAACGAAAAAATGGAACCTAATTGGGATCCTAATTTTGACGTGGTAGAAGTTGAAGTACCCGCAAAAAAACTAGATAAAACCGTAGAGCAATTTACAGTGGCTTTTGACAACTCTACAGACGATTTAAAAATGACAATGGCTTGGGATAATGTAAAAATTGAAGTCCCTTTAAAAGATTAATTTTAGTAACGCTTACGCGGAAATTAAAAGCAACTATGTCCAATAAAAAAACAGCTCTATCAAAAACTGAAGGCGTTTCTTCTCCAGAAATGACCAATCCAGATGCTGTTTTAAAACTAAAAGCCAAACGTAGATTACAACGTACCACTAAAGATTTAGTAGGCGCGATTTTAAACGGAAACATTACCGCTTTAAGTCAAGCCATTACTTTAGTAGAAAGTAAAAACCCAAAACATACCGCACAAGCTAATGCTATAATTAAAGCCTGCTTACCACATGCCAATCAATCGACACGAATTGGTATTACCGGTGTGCCTGGTGTTGGAAAAAGCACCTTTATTGAAGCTTTTGGAACACACCTAACCACTTTAAACAAAAAAGTAGCAGTCTTGGCTGTAGACCCAAGTAGTAGCATAACTAAAGGTAGTATTCTTGGAGACAAAACCAGAATGGAAGATTTGGTTAAAAATAACAATGCCTATATACGCCCATCAGCCTCCGGAACATCTTTGGGCGGTGTAGCCAGAAAAACGCGGGAAACAATTATCCTATGTGAAGCTGCAGGTTTTGACACAGTGATTATTGAAACTGTTGGTGTTGGTCAAAGTGAAACTGCTGTCCATAGCATGGTAGACTTCTTTTTATTACTAAAATTGGCAGGCGCTGGAGACGAACTGCAAGGTATTAAAAGAGGTATTATTGAAATGGCAGACGCCATAGCAATTAACAAAGCAGATGGAGACAACGTTAAACGTGCTAAATTGGCTAAAGTCGAGTTTAACCGTGCTTTACACATGTACCCAATTAAAGACTCTAATTGGCAACCTAAAGTTACTTTATGCAGCGCTTTAACTAATGATGGTATCTCTGAAATTTGGGATGTTATTTCTGATTACATCACGCTAACCAAACAGAACAACTACTTTAATAGCAAACGTACCGAGCAAAATAAATTTTGGTTGCTACAGACTATTGAAGAACAACTTAAAGCTGTCTTTTTTAATAATCCTGACATTAAAATAGAACTAAACAAACAACTCGCGCTGATTGAGGCCAATCAAACCACTCCTTTTGCTGCTGCAGATTACTTGTTGGGATTGGGGTAATTTTTTGCTGTATAAATTAGAAGTTTAACGCTAAAACTAATCTAATAAAAACCATCGACAACTTGAAAAAAAGTCCTTTAAAACTATTTATTCTAATAATTAATTTCATTTTTTTATTACATTCTTGTGGTAACACAACTGAAAACAAAAAAGAGGATTCGTTAGAGATACACACTAAAGTAAAAGATATTAAAAGTCTAACCACATCTAAATTAATTATTCCAGATAGTTTAAATCAAAAATTTAAAGTGTTAAAAATTGATTCTATAGACAACAGCTATATGATGTATGCTTTTAAAGCAGATAAATATTATAAAATACTATCCAAAAAAAGTGATTTGATTAAATCCAAATGGAAAAAAATTGAACTTGGAAGCTACTATAATTTGCAATTAAAAGAGAACTATTCTCAACGTGGTATATATGAACACGCAACTGGAATAGCAGCGGGTGATGGACCAATTATTTACTTTGAAGAAGATTCTATAAGAAGCTTGTACTCTTCCCCTAACATCAAAGGACTATATTACAGCCCATCACTTTAATCAACTGATAATATAACACTTACAAAACATCTATTCGGTTTTAATTTACTAATTTAGGCATTAGAATTAGCGTCTAATCATACACAAGTAACCTAACCCCCATGAAAAATATTCTGATAATACTGATTCTGACTATATTTATCAGTTGTAATAAAGATGATGGCTACGAATATACAGAAATAGAAAATAGTCCATTAGCACACGTAGATTTGGGTTTTGAATTGGATGAACCAAATATAATTTTAAATGAACTTTCAAAAGCAGAACTCAAAAACTCAATACATTCTATTTTATTAGTTAGCTATGGAAATACATATAGAAAATGGGAATTTGAATATCTAGAAAACACAAACACACTTTCTAAAATGGTATTTTATTTACCACATTACCAAGGCTGCGAACAAAACATATATGACTTTTCATATAATTCTCTAAACCTAATTGACAAAGTCGTTTCTACACGTAAGAACTTTTGTAATGAATATGAGGTTATTAAAACTTACACGTTTAATTATAACAACGCAGGATTATTAAAAAGTATTTTTATGGATAATGATTATTTCGTTGAAGAAAATTATTTCGGATATTATCCTAATGGAAAAATAAAAGAAATATATAATGACCACCGTGGACAAGGTTCTGAGCCTAGTTTTAATCTTCAAAAATTTACATACAACCAAACATTCACCAATGTAACAGAAGTTGAACAGATTAGCACAAACACGCATTATACTTATAAATATACCTACGATTCCAATCCAAATCCTTTTAAAGATGTGTTTATAGCCACATCCGTTTTTATGCCCTATATTGGACCTGCTTATCTGTCAGAAAATAATGTTATTAAAGTGCTTGAAAAAAATGAAAATAATATTTATAATCAAGAATTTTGGACCGAGTTTGTATTCAACTATTCCAGTGTAAATTTATTAATGAATTACTTTAACTCCAACAATGAAGTCGTTTACACTATTAATCAATAAAATAGTTTACAAATACACTTTAACGCCATGTTTTACAAGCTCTAAAACACGTCAAAATTTATTGAAGCAGTAATACGTTCTAAAACTTCTACTTGAATGTATCAATACAAAAGCTAACTACTAACAGTATTATTTACCACAACTTGACTTTGTTAAAAATATGTTAACTTTGTTTTTCGCTATTAAAAATTAAGCCGTCTTTTATTAATTATTTTCAAAAGCTTAATTGTTAGCTAATATAATAAATGACTATGGAGCCTACTTATGCGGAGTTAAAGAAGCAGAATGACCGTTTACAAATAGACCTGAATAAAACTAAAAATGCTCTAGAACAAGCTACACTTGAAAATAAAAAAGCAGAAGTTAGAATCAGCTATTTACAATCAACTTTAGACCATTTAGATACTTGTATTTACATAAAAGATACAGAAAGGAAGTATTTGTACGCTAATAAAAAAACACTCAAATTATTTAATTGTACAGCAGAAGAGTTACAAGGAAGTAGTGATTTAAACTATTTTCCAAAAGACACCTGTGAACAATTATCACAGATTGATAGGCGTATTTTAGAACTTGGAGAAAACACTAATTTTGAAGTAGAATCCAAAGACAATGACGGTAACAGAATAGTGTTTTTAGAAATAAAAACTCCGCTTTTTGATAAAAACAACAACAGTAAAATTGTTGGTCTTTGTGGCTTATCCACCGACATTACTGAACGCAAAAAAAATGAAGAGGTAATAAAAGAAAGCCAACAACAATTAAAAATACTCAATAATACTAAGGATAAATTATTTTCAATCATAGCGCACGATTTAAGAAGCCCTTTTTATGGTATAACAGGTTTTTCAGAACTACTTATTGAAAATTTAAGCACTACAGAAGATGAAGAATCTAAAGAATATATTGGATTAATAGACACTTTAGCTAAAAACACTTTAATTCTGCTTGACAACCTTTTAAGTTGGGCAAAATCACAAACTAAAGAACTTAGTTTAAAGCCAGAGAAGCTTTTACTATCAGAAGTTATACAGGAAGTAATAGTGCTTAAAAAATCTCTTTCAAAAGTTAAGCACATTTCTTTAAACTATGAACCCACTGACAAAATTGAGTTATATACTGATAAAAATATCCTACAAACCATTTTAAGAAATCTAATTTCTAATGCTATTAAATTCACTAATAAAGGAGGTAAAATAGACATTACAGTTACTACTAATAAAGAGTTAATTGAAATTTGTGTTTCTGATAACGGTGTCGGAATCAGTAAAGAAAGCATTAATACTATTTTTGAACTCTCCAATACCACTGTTTTACCAGGCACTGCTAACGAACAAGGATCGGGATTAGGACTAATTCTTTGCAAAGAATTGGTTGAAAAACTTAATGGAACAATTTGGGTTGAAAGTAATGTAAATAAAGGAAGTCAATTCTCATTTGCTTTGCCTACTAGTATTTAAAATATTACGCTACAAAATTAGTCTTGTACCATTCTACTTGAGCTTTAACACCTTGTAATAAAGTAGTCTGCGGATTATAATTTAACAATTTTCTAGCTTTATCAATATTAGCTTTAGTACGTAATTGATCTCCAACTCTAGCTTTTACGTGATCAATTTTTATAGACTGCCCAATAACTTGCTCAACCGCCTCAATACCATCTTGTGTGGTATGCTCTACTTCTGTACCAAGATTAATAATTTCGCCATCTACTTTAGTGTCATTACCAACAACACTAACAATACCATCCACGATATCTCCAACATAGGTAAAACTACGTAAATGTGTCGCACTTCCTTCGTATAACGGGAAAGCCTCTCCATTGTATGCACACGCTATTAATTTGGTGTACATTTTCTCTGGACGTTCTCTTGGTCCAATCACAGAATATAAACGCAGAGTACAGCTTTTAAATAGTTTCTCTCTACTTTTTTGTAATACAAGTTGCTCTGCTGCTAATTTAGTAACCCCATAATGCGATGCTGGTTCTGGTGCTTTAGTTTCTGGAAAAGTTGCTTCCAAGCCATAAATTGAAGACGTCCCAATATTTACAAACAACTCCAAGTTAGAACACTCTAAAGCGTAATCAATTAAGTTTTTAGTTGCAATAATATTATTAGTAAAATAATCTTCAAAAGTTGAACTTGCCGAAATACCTGGCTGTGCAGCAAAATGAAAAATATAATTAATATCTTTTGGTAAAGCTTCAGCTAAATTATCAGCTCTTAAATCGGTCTTAATAATCTTGATTCCTTTTTCTAAAAGTGCCTTTTCGTTTAAGGTTTTCAGCGCTAAGCTATAATAATCATTAAAATTATCTAAACCAACAACATCATGACCTAAATCGTGTAAACGTTCGCATGTGTGAGAGCCTATAAAACCTGCTGCTCCAGTAACTAAAATCTTCATAAGTGCATTTGTATACTACAAAGAAACATATTTTTTTTCGATACCGATTTCAATTATCTAAAAAACAATACATTTGTAGCACTAAAATAGGTTTATGAATTACCAGTTTACCATCATTGTTCCTGTATATAACGAGGAAGATAATTTATTAAGAGTTGAAAAGGAGTTATTAGCTTACACGCAAATAGCAACAAAAACAACTAAAATATTATTTGTTAATGATGGCTCAAAAGATAAAAGTCAAGCATTAATCGAAGCTATTTGCAGCAGACATGATGCTTTTGACTACATATTATTTAAAGAAAATCGTGGTTTAAGTGCTGCAATAAAAGCTGGTTTTGACTATACTACAACGGAGTTAGTTGGGTATATTGACTCAGACTTACAAACAGCTCCTGAAGACTTTAATCTACTACTAGCACATATTGGTGAATTTGATTTAGTTACTGGTGTCCGCTCTAACCGAAAAGATAGTTTTGTAAAAAACATGTCGTCTAAAATTGCAAATGGTATTAGACGTGCTTTTACAAAAGATGGAATGGATGACACAGGTTGTCCTTTAAAAGTTATCAAAACAGATTATGCTAAACGTATCCCAATGTTTAAAGGGTTGCACCGTTTTTTACCAGCTATGATCATGTTACAAAACGGAACAACTAAGCAAATAACGGTACAGCACTTTCCAAGAGTTGCTGGAGAAGCAAAATTTGGGGTTTGGAATAGGCTTTTAGGACCTTTAATGGACTGTTTTGCGTATTTATGGATGAAGAAAAAGTACATTAATTACGAAGTCGCTAAGAAAAAATAATGAGCAACTGGATTATACTTAGCATTGGTTTTTTGGCGCAAACCTTATTCTCGTCTCGTTTAATAATCCAATGGATTACTAGCGAGAAACAAAAACGAGTAATTACGCCAACCTTATTTTGGACGCTAAGTTTAATCGCTTCGTTTTTACTATTTATTTATGGGTATTTACGTGATGACTTTGCAATTATGTTAGGTCAAGGTCTTACCTATTATATCTACATTAGAAATTTACAGTTGCAAAACCAATGGAAAACATTTCCGGCTGGCATCAGATGGATTTTACTATTAATGCCTGTTTTTATTACCGTTTTCTATTTTAACAACAACGCTATTGATACGGTTAAGTTATTTAAAAACCAAGCCATCCCATTATGGTTATTAGTATTAGGGATAGTTTCTCAAATAGTATTTACATTACGTTTTGTATACCAATGGCTATATTCTGAAAAAAACAAAGAATCGTCTTTACCTCTTGGGTTTTGGGCGTTAAGCCTAATAGGATCCCTATTAATTTTAACCTACGCTATTTTTAGAGTAGACTATGTACTGCTAGTGGGACACTCCTTAGGAGCGGTTATTTACGTCAGAAATTTGTTAATTTTAAAACAACAAAATGCCTAAGCTATTTAAAGATTATCCGCTTACTATTATTTGTTTGATTATAGCAATTATGTTATTACCAAACTTAGAAACCATACAAGTAACAATCATGGAAGCACGTAATTTTATTACTGCAAGAGAAATGATACAGGATAATAACTGGCTATTAACCACCATGAATGGCGAAGCACGTTATGAAAAACCACCATTACCAACATGGCTGACTGCTTTTTCAGGACTACTTTTTGGAGTAAAGAGTATCTTTGGAATGCGTCTACCTGCTATACTAATGATTATGGTATTAGCTGTTTTTAGTTTTAAACTATCAGAATCTATATTACAAAACAAGACGCATAGTATAATAAACACCCTAATATTAATCACATCATTTTATATTATTGGTATCACTATTGAAGCCCCATGGGATATTTTTACACATGGCTTTATGATGATAGCCATATACTACTTATTTACCTTTTTTAAATCTGAAAGCACCAATTGGAAACACGTCTTATTTGCAGCACTATTTATTGGATGCTCTATATTAAGTAAAGGTCCTGTTAGCTTTTACGCGTTATTATTACCGTTTTTATTAGCCTATGGTTTCAGTTTTAAATATAAAAACATCAAAACAAAAATATTACCTATTATAACTACACTTGCAATAGCCATTGTTATTGGTGGTTGGTGGTACTTTTATGTCAGACTTGAAGATCCGACAACATTTGCTGCTATTACAAGTAAAGAAACAGGAAATTGGACTAGTTATAATGTTAGACCATTTTATTACTATTGGAGCTTTTTTACACAAAGTGGGTTATGGACTATTCCTGCTTTTATAAGTTTATTATACCCTTATTTAAAGACAAGAGTTATAAACTTGAAAGCTTACAAATTCACGCTATTTTGGACACTTTTTGCAGTTGTACTATTATCTGTAATCCCTGAGAAAAAATCACGTTATTTAATGCCTGTTTTAATTCCGTTGGCTTTAAATATTGGGTTTTATATCGAGTATTTAATTCGTAAGTTTAAAACTCTAGAAGATAAGCGTGAAACTATTCCTGTGTATTTTAACTTTGGTTTAATTGCTCTAGTTGGTATTGTAGCTCCTTTTTTAGTGTATTTTAAATTTGCTGATCAATTAAATACTAACCTGTTTCAGTTTATCCTATTTGCTATAGTTGTTTTTGTGTTAGGTTTAGCAATACTATCACAACTAATAAAAAAAGAGATTAAATCAGTTTTCTTATTAACCACTGCGTTTTTTGCAGCTATCTTTCTTTTCGGTTTACCGTTAACAAAAAGCTTTACTAGTGACAATTTTAAGCCAATTTCTGAGCTTTTAAAAGAAACCAAAAACACAAATACCAAACTTTATATTATCAATAATATTGCGCCTGAAGTAATATGGCAATATGGCGAAAAGATCCCGAAGATCTCTAAAGACAAGACTACTTTTAATTTTCCTTTAGAGAATGAATTTGCTGTCCTATCTGATTATATGAGTCAAAAGGATTTAGAGGCGATAAGTAAAATTTATACTATTACACAACAGACAACTTACGATTTAAATGAAAGCGCGCCAGATAGCAAACAGTATAAAGACCGACTGATTGCTAAGTATTATTATCTTAAAAAGAAGTAATTTATTTTAACTGAAATCTAGATTGAAAGTACTTATCTAACTTGTAAAACAAGACTCCAGAAAAGGCACCAAATAACATTCCGCTTAATATATCTAAAGGATAATGTACTCCAATATACACTCTGCTGTAAGCCATTACTATTGCCCAAACTATCAAGAAATATATTAAATACTTGTATTTATAGCGTAATACTAATCCAGAAAAAATAGCAACTGCCATACTATTACTGGCATGACCAGAAAAGTACCCAAAAGCACCACCACAGGACGACTTAACTAAGCGCATGACCTGAATAAGATCGTCTTCATGACAAGGTCTAGGACGTCTTACCAATACTTTTTTGAAAAGGTTTGTAATTTGGTCTGTAAATAAAATCATTAAAGCAATAACTACAACCGTTAATACAAACATTTTTGTATTAGACCGTTTGTACATAAAATAGGCTAAGATTCCGTAAAACGGAATCCAATGAACTTTATCTGTATAAAACATCCAGAAACCATCCCAAGTGGTAGATCCTAATCCGTTTAAAAATAAAAAAAGCTCTTTATCGTATTGTACTAATTGGTCTAACATATAATTACTCGTCGTATCGTGCTACTTCTCTATCATAAAAAGCAGTTGCTTCTTTGATTAGATTTTCAGTCTCCATTTCTAATTCTTTTTCGTCGTGTTGGTCAAAATCTTCAAACCATTCCACTTCGTCATCTTCTAGATTGATAATAAATCTAGGAAACTCAGTATGAATTACAAAAATTGCATTTGGTAAATCTGTATTATCGCCTAATATGTATTTTGGTAGTTCCATGTTGTATTTAGCTTTTAGCATTTGGCTGTTAGTTATTAGCCGAGTTCAAAATTAACCTTTTAGTTAGATAATTAAAACGTATAAACAATAAAATAGCTGCAGAAGTTAAACCAGCTAGTAATCCTAACCAAATACCAAAGCTACCATAAGCGTCTTCCTTACCAAAATACCAACTGATTGGGAATCCAATTAACCAGTATGAGATAAATGTAATTATAGTTGGAATTTTAACATCCTGAAGTCCTCTTAAAGCTCCAAGAACAACAACTTGCAAACTATCACTAATTTGAAACACTGCTGCTGCAATTAACAATTTTGAAGCTATTGTGACCACTTCCATATTGTCCTTAAAGTTTACAACATCATCAAAATCGACATATAAACAAGGTAAAAATTGATTAAAAATCAAGAATAAAGATGCGAAAATAACTGCAAAAATAAAGCCCATTAAAAATAAGGACACCGCAATACGACGCAACTCTAAATATTGATGTAATCCTTTTTGGTTACCAACCCTAATCATAGAAGCAACACTAAGTCCCATTGCCACCATAAAGGTCATAGAACTTAAGTTTAAGGCCACTTGATTGGCTGCTTGAGGGTTTTTACCTAATAATCCACTAAGCCAAATGGCAGCAGTAAAAATGGCTACTTCAAAAAACATTTGCATAGCACTAGGCGTTCCTAATCCTATAATTTTTTTAAGCATTAATTTATCTAATACAAAAAATTTAATATTGGTGACGTAGTCTTTAGATTTAGCGCGTCCTTTTAACAACCACCATAAATAGATTACCATTATAATACGCGATACCAGCGTTCCGTAAGCTGCACCGATTATTCCCATTTCTGGGAAACCAAACTTACCAAAGATTAGCAAGTAGTTTAATCCTACGTTTATTAAATTGGCTAAAATTGTAGCATACATTGGGTATTTAGTTAATGACAACCCATCACTAAACTGTTTAAACCCTTGAAATATAATTAATGGAATTAATGAAAACGCGACTAAGTCCAAATATGGAATAGCCAACTCCACAACCTCAATAGGCTGCTTCATTAAATACATTAAAGGTTTAGCAAAAAACACTAATAAGAATAACAAAATCCCTAAAACGGTACACAAAAACAACCCGTGTTTAAATGCCGATTTACCTTTATCAAAGTCGTTTGCACTATCTGCTTCTGCCACCAAAGGCGTAATAGCAGTGCTAAACCCGATACCAATTGACATGGCAATAAACATAAAACTATTACCTAATGACACAGCAGCTAACTCTGCTGTTCCCATTTGACCAACCATGATATTATCTACAAAACTGACAAATGTATGACCAAGCATTCCCAACATAACCGGAGCTGCAAGCTGCCAGTTGTATTTAAACTCTTTAGTGTAATTACTTAATACCATTACTTTTTACGTTAATTTCATTTAAAAACAGATACCTCCTATTTTTTTGAAAACACTACATTTTCACCTGACTTAGATACTTTAAAATTAAATTCGTCTAATCTAGAATGGACCAAGTCTGTAACACCAGGCGCATAATTTTCATGTAATTCTAAAAAGCCAAATGTAGTCTTAGATAACCAATATTGATAGTTTTGTTCAAAAACATTTTTCTCTGAACCTTCAATATCCATTTTTAATATATCAATTATTTTAATGTCATGCTCCAACATGATGGCATCCAAACTATACCCTTTAAATTCTTTAGTATTATCTATTGCTTCTACCACTCTAAAGGCCCATTTACCAGCATCTTTATTCAGAATTTTTAAATCGGTATTTATATTCCAAACACCGCCTTTTACAATAAACACATCCTTAAAGCCTGTGGTGTTTTTTTTAATAATTTCAATATTAGAAGTGTCAGGCTCAATAGCTATAAGTTTAGCGTTTTTAAACTTATTTTTAAAATACACTATCGAAAACCCGCAATTAGAACCAGCATCTACGATATAATTAACCTGTTCTGGAAAAGTGACATTATATTCTTCTTCAATAAAAATTTGTTTGAAAATTTTTAAGTCGGAAGTTTTTGGTCTTAGGTAAACTTTATTATCATATCCCTTCAGTTTTAAAACTAAATACGGCGCTTTACTAGTTTTAGAGAGTAACAATTTAACGCACTGAAAAACACCAAGTAGACCTATCCATTTTGGAATCCACTTAATTTGATAAGATTTAAAAAGCAGTTTTTTAATTAGCATTATAATATGTTAGGCCACTAAAAATTACAGTTGTCCAACATTAGACTTAGCCACATCAAACTCCGCAACCATGTCTTTAACAATTTCAGCTACTGGTTTTATATCGTGAATTAACCCTGCTATTTGACCAATCTCTAGTTCGCCATCGTCTAAGTCTCCTTCAAACATCCCTTTTTTGGCACGCGCACGACCTAATAATTCTTTAAGTTGTTCTGGTGTCGGACTCGTTTTATATAACGCTTCTAATTGTTGATAAAACTTGTTTTTAACAAGTCTAACAGGCGCTAATTCTTTTAACGTCAATTGGGTGTCACCTTCTTTAGTATCAACCACAACTTGCTTAAATGCTTGATGCGCGCTACTTTCTGTACTTGCCACAAATCGACTCCCGACTTGCACACCATCAGCACCTAAAACCATACAAGCTAACATTGCTTTTCCTGTAGCAATACCTCCAGCTGCAATTAGCGGAATTTGTAGTTGTTCTCGCACCATTGGAATTAAAGTTAGCGTAGTCGTTTCGTCACGACCGTTATGTCCTCCTGCTTCAAAACCTTCTGCTACAATGGCATCTACACCTGCTGCTTGTGCTTTTAAAGCAAACTTAACACTACTAACAACATGCACAACTGTTATCCCTTTATCTTGTAACCATTTGGTCCACGTTTTTGGATTTCCTGCGGAAGTAAATACAATCTTAACCTCTTCTTCCACAATAATATTCATGATCTCCTCAATATTAGGATATAACATTGGAACATTAACACCAAAGGGTTTATCTGTTGCTTTTTTACATTTTTGAATGTGTTCTCTTAACACATCTGGATACATACTTCCGGCACCAATCAATCCTAATATTCCAGAATTACTTGCTGCTGAAGCTAATTTCCAACCACTATTCCAAATCATTCCTGCTTGGATAATTGGATGTTTAATATTAAAAAGTTGGGTGATTTTGTTTGACATATTCAATGGGATTTTTGAATCAATTGCATTTTAGTTTCTTTAAAAAAAATAACCGAATGCCTAATTTTTAATAATTTTTTTAGCTATTGAAAGCCCTTCAGCTTCAACCTTAATTAAATACACACCTTTAGATAATGGATTTGTATTAATAGTTTTATTAATACTATTGACTTTAGTATCAATAACTTTTTTTCCTAAGACATCGTATAACCTTACACTAGCTTCCTCAATCTGTAATGGTAACTGTATTGTTAATTGATTAGAAACAGGGTTTGGATATAATTTTACTGTAGTCATATCGTTTTGAAAATTGGTATTAGATAACGTTCTTGCTAAATCTAAATCTGGAATACCGTAGCCCAGAAAATTATCTGGTGTATTATATTGTGATGCTGACTCACGCACCACTTGCATTATTTCGGCATTTGATAAATTTGGTAACGCTTGCCATAAACACACAATACCTCCAGCTAAAATTGGAGCACTAAAAGACGTTCCGTTTAAAGTCGTAATATTATCATTAGTATTTATAACATAACTAGCTTGGCCTTGTGCTACAACATCTGGTTTTTGAGTTGGTTGTGCACTACTACCTCTAGAACTAAACGATGCATACGTACCATCTGCTTTAACCGCTCCGATACTAAAGACACCCGCAGCATCTGCAGGAGCACCAACAATACCCCAACTTGAAGACCCTGAATTACCTGCTGAATTAACTACCAAAATTCCTTTTTCAAAAGCAATATTAGCACCTTTTGTAATATAAGCTGTGTTCCCATCCATTTGGGCTGGTGTATAACTATAATTAGGATTATCAAACGTGGTATACCCTAAAGATGAGTTAATAACATCCACACCTAAACTATCTGCACGTTCTGCCGCCTCTATCCATAAACTTTCTTCTAAAGGTGTTTCCGTCGCTGCATTTTCTGTTCTAAACAAATAATAACTTGCATCAGGCGCTGTTCCAACAAACTGATCTTCAATAAAACCAGCCATATCACTTAATACCCAAGTCCCGTGCGAGTTTCCTGTGTAAGCATAAATATCTGTATTGCGATCTACAAAATCATAACCTCCTAAAATTCCGTTAGCATCTCTTAAACGTTGAAAGCCATTCATGGTATTTACATTAGTAAAACCTGCATCTATAACAGCGACCGTCATACCAGTACCGGTATAACTGTTTACATGTTGATGTAAATTATCAACCCCAATCATAGTGACCTGATTTGTGGTATTTCCGTAAGTAAAGTCTGTTAAACTAGCTTCAAAATCATGTTTATTTTGATTTGCACTTGGTCTTGCATTTAAACTAGTATCTGCATAATCTATGCTGCTAACTACTAAATTACCATTAACGGTAACTGTTAATAAGGCATTAATATCAGCTTGCGTACCTAAGACATGTAATGCGTTAAACCATTTAGATTTAGACATAACTGTAATTCCTGACTGTGACTTTACAGCAGAAATATAACTCTCGTCCACGGGGACATCTCTAAAATCTATGCTAACATTATGTGCCGCTTTACGGTCCAATGCTTTTTGAGTTAAGATTGAAATAGGATTAGTTAAAGCTACTGCGCTATCAGGCTTGTCTGCTAAATACACCCAAGCATGTTCCTGAGCAAATAAGCAAGATGAAAAAGCAAAAAATAATAAAAAGTATAGGTGTTTCATGTCAGCAACAATTTGTTACTGCAATTTAAGAAATTACACCTGAACCAACTAATTCTTCATCCAAATACCAAGCAACAAATTGCCCTTCAGTAATTGCAGATTGTGGGTTTTCAAATTCGACATATAACCCAGACTCAACTTTATGCAATGTTGCATTTTCTAATGGTTGTCTATATCTAATTCTAGCTAAAACCTGCATAGTTTCGTCTGTATCTAATGCTAAATCTTCTCTAACCCAATGCAACTCTTCATTAGACACAAATAATGCGCTTTTATACAAACCAGGATGCGCTGTGCCTTGTCCAGTATAAATAACATTTTCTTTTACATCTGTATCAATTACAAATAAAGGTTCTACTGTACCACCAACTGCCAGTCCTTTACGTTGCCCTTTAGTAAAATAATGTGCCCCTTGATGCTTACCCATTATTTTTCCTTGAGACACCTCATAACTTGGTTTTCTAGATTGGTATTGTAGTTCTTCTAATTTAGAATTAAACGTCGGTACTGTTTCATTATAAAAAGCATTATCCTTTGGTATCTCAACAATAACACCTTCTTTTGGTTTAAGTTGTTGTTGCAAAAATTCTGGCAATCTTACTTTTCCAATAAAACATAACCCTTGCGAGTCTTTTTTATCTGCAGTCGTTAGTTCTTGTTCTTTTGCTATTGCTCTAACTTCAGGTTTTAATAATTCTCCAACCGGAAACAACGCTTTTGCCAATTGCTCTTGAGATAATTGACATAAAAAATAAGACTGATCCTTATTAGGATCTTTTCCTGCCAATAATTGATGTACATCTTGTCCATCTTTAGTTAATGTTGTTTTACGACAATAATGTCCTGTTGCAACATAGTCTGCACCTAAATCTAAAGCAATTTTCATAAAGACATCAAATTTGATTTCTCTATTACATAATACATCAGGGTTTGGCGTACGTCCTTTTTCATACTCGTCAAACATATAGTCCACAATGCGTTCTTTATACTGCTCGCTTAAGTCTACCGTTTGAAACGGAATTCCTAATTTTTCTGCAACCAGCATCGCATCATTACTATCGTCCAACCAGGGACACTCGTCAGAAATAGTAACAGAGTCATCATGCCAATTTTTCATAAAAAGACCAATAACCTCATAACCTTGCTTCTGTAATAAATACGCAGCAACACTAGAATCTACACCTCCCGACAAACCAACAATAACTCTTTTTTTCATGACAATTTTTAAAATAGACTGCAAAGATAAGGCTTTCTGTAAAATTTACTACCACTTAACACTAATTGGACAAGCACCATAATAGACTGAAAAACAATATTTTAAAAACTTTAACAAATCTTTAAAATATTAATGTTTAATCTTTTTATAGATTTGTTAAACAAAACAACAAAAAATAATTATTATGAAAACTTTAAAAACATTATCACTAGCTTTTTTAGCAATTGTAACATTTTGGTCATGTAGTGACGACGATGATGCTGCGGTTATGGAACCTCAACAATTAAACATAGTAGAAACTGCACAAGCAACACCTAGTTTAAGTATTTTAGTTGAAGCTGTAATTCAAGCCGATTTAGTCAATGCCTTATCTGCATCAGGTAGCAGAACCGTATTAGCCCCAACAAACGATGCCTTTACTGCTTTTTTACAAGCTAAAGGATTTGACTCTTTAGCAGATGTACCGGATGATGTTTTAACACAGATTTTATTAAACCACGTTATTGATGGCGCCAATATCATGTCTTCAGATTTAGCAGGAGCAACAGGATACACTAATACTTTAGCATCAGGTCCAAACGACTCTAACTTGAGTTTATACTGGGACGGAACTTCTGGAGTAACATTTAATGGCGCATCCAATGTAGCTTTAGCAGATGTATCAACATCTAACGGAATTGTACATGTTGTAGATGTAGTAATAGATTTACCAACAATAGCAACTTTTGCAACTACAAACCCAGGATTATCAACATTAGTAGATGCCTTAGCCTATGCAGATACAGGTGCACCAACAGTACCATATATTACAACAGTATCTGATGCAACAGCAGGACCATTTACAGTTTTTGCACCAACTAACGCAGCATTTGGAGACTTACTAACAGAACTTAACGTAACCGCTCTTACAGATATAGACACAGCAACTGTTGACGCTGTATTAACGTATCACATTGTTGGCGCAAACGTACAATCGTCAATACTAACATCAGGAACCGTAACTACTATTGGTGGAGACATCACTGCAGATGCAACAGCATTTACACTAACAGATGCTAATAACCGTGTAAGCAATATTATAACATCTTTAGTAGATATTCAAGCAGTAAACGGTGTTGTACACGCTATTGACAAAGTAGTTTTACCACCACAAATGTAATCACACAACATAATATATAGTTTGATATAAACACATTCTTCCCTTAATTAACAGGATCTATTTAGATCAAACAAAAAAAACGCCTTATTTTATTAAGGCGTTTTTTGTATTAATAACATCAAATAAGTTATCCTTTTTTATCTAAATCTTTTTCTTCTACTACTGCTCCATTTTTATAACGTTTCCAAATGCAACACTTAACATCATCTCTATAGTGCCCTTCAGTAGCAATAACACCTTGCTTATTATAGGCTTTATAAACACCATCAAATTTATCGTTTTTATACGTAATCACTTTAATAAGTTTACCATTTTCTGCAAACCAATTAGCTTCTCCGTGTAAAAGTCCATCTCTGTATAATGCCTTTTCTGCAACCTGTCCACTTAAATAATATACCTGGCGCAACCCTTCTAATTTACCTTTATCGTTATACAATTCTTCCGTCATAACTTGATCAGATTTATTATGGTAAATCACCCATTTACCAATATGGTTACGACCACGCATTTTACCTTCGCTAATTTTTCTTTTATTACTAGATAAAAAAGTAACCTGTGCCACGTCGTTATCCGCATTAAATACTTTAGTTGCAGTTAACACCGCCTTACCATCAATATTTTTATAAAAATTAAAAGTCCCAATCTCTTTACCATGATCAAACTGACCTTGATATCGCGTAACTTTTGTGTTTTTAAACGTTTTTTTCCATTCACCATGACGCTGTCCATTAGCATCAAACTGATTTAAATCCTGAGCAAACAAGATGCAGTTAGTAAATAAAACAACCAATACAATACTTAATCTTTTCATTTAAAATGTAATTATAGCGCTTTCGCGGAAACTAGGCCTTATGGCTTAACGTTAATAACTTGATTTTGTTATAACAAAAAAGCTGCCAAACTTAACTTTTACGTTAAAGCTGACAGCTAATATTGTAAAACCTATCCGAATTTTAGCTGTGCAAAAACTCACCTTCCTAGAAAGAAAGGAATTATTAGGTTCTTATTTTTTCTTATTCTTTTGTTGCATTTGTTTCTGCTTTTCAGCTTGCTCCATCATCGTCTTCATTTTTTGCTGAAACTTGCTTTCCTTTTTAGGCTTTGCTTTCTGAACCTGGATATTAGCATGTATTTTTTCTTCATCTAAGATAAAATTCTTGATTACTAATAAAATCCCGATACTAATTAAGTTAGAAATAAAGTAGTATAAACTTAAACCTGATGCATATTGGTTAAAGAAAATAAGCATCATAATTGGTGCAAAGTATATCATGTACTTCATCATTTTAGCCATATCTGGCATACCTTCTTGCTGTGGTGCAGACATCTGGTTTTGTCCAGTCGTCAACTTCATGTAAAAGAAAATAGCAATAGCAGCTAAAATTGGGAATAAACTCACGTGATCTCCGTATAACGGAATACTAAATGGTAATTCCGCTACAACATCATAAGATGATAAATCCTCTGCCCATAAAAACTTTTTCTGTCTTAAAGCAAATGCAATCGGGAAAAACATAAATAAGGCATAAAATACAGGCATTTGTATTAACGCTGGTAAACAACCAGCCATAGGACTAGCTCCTGCTTTATTTTGAAGCGCCATTGTCTCTTGTTGCGCTTTCATTTTATTATCCTTATGCTTTTCTCTAATAGCATCTAATTCTGGCTTTAACACCTTTAATTTCATTTGCGATAAGTATTGCTTGTACTGTACAAAACTCATTGCTAATTTAATTAAGATAGTCATTACAATAATGGCAATACCATATGGTAAGAACGAACTTAAGAATCCAAATAATGGGAAAAATAAATACTTGTTAATCCATCCAAAAATACCCCAACCAAATTGAACACTTTCTTCTAAGTTATTATCGTATTGTTTTAAAATCTCACTATCCGTTGGACCGTAGTACAACTTAAGATTATTATTAAGATTAGAACCACTTAAAGCTAATGCTGTTTTTGTAGAAAACTGCTTTGTAAAAATAGAATCTCTAGCTTCATCTTCTACTAAATTTTTAGATGTAATAGCAACTTCCTTAAAAGGCTTGTCTGTTACTAGGATAGAACTAAAAAAGTGTTGTCTGTATGATAACCAATCTACATCTTGTTCAACCTCATCATCCTCACTCATTTGAGACAATTTATCAACGTCTCCTTCTGCTTGGTATGTTAAACGCGTATATCTGTTTTCAAAACTGATACTTTGATCGTGTCTGTATGTTTTTTGAGTCCAATCTAAATTAATTGGATTTGATGTATTTATTGCTGTTTCTAAACCTTGAGATCTTATTGTAAAATCAACCATGTATTGGTTAGGCTTAATCACGTAATTATATTCTAAAAACTTGTTTTCAGCAGTTTTTAACTTCATAGACACAATAGTATTATCTCCACTTTTAGTTACTGTTGGCTGAAAATATAAATCTTTAGTATTTAAAGTACGATTATCTGTAGTTTGAAACTGAATATTAAAAACAGAGTTACCATCTTTTACTAAATAGATTGGAATAGAATCAAAGTCTACAAAGTTTTTAAGTCTTACCTCTGATAAATGTCCACCTTTAGTATTAAATTTTAAATCTAAAACATCATTACTAACGTTTAATTGATTGTCTTTAAAACTAGATGTTGCTGCAGAATATGCAAAATCTCCAATTTTAGATTGTAACGCTGCTACTTGAGCAGAATCTTTTGGGATTGAATAATCTACCGCTGTAGTAACCTTAGTATCTGTTTGCGTAGCTGCTTCAGCCTTTTTATTAGCTTCAATTTGCGCTTGCTTTTCTGCCTCTTGTGCTTTTAATTGTTCAGGAGTTGGCTGGTTTTGCCACATCATGAATAATAAGATTGCAAAAATTAAAACAAATCCTATTATCGACTTAACGTCTAGTTTTTTTTCTTCCATAATTGTTTGGTTCCTCTTATTTGTAAGGAATAATTAATTAGTCAAATATACGACCACTTTTAAATAGGTGTCAAATTGACACTTATTTTTTCTTACTATGTTTTAAACTTGCTTGTACAAATGCCACAAATAAAGGATGTGGATTGGCTACTGTACTTTTATATTCTGGATGATATTGTACTCCAACAAACCAAGGATGAGATGGGTTTTCTACAATCTCTACCAATTTAGTTTCTGGGTTGTAACCCGTTGCTTTTAAACCTGCAGCTTCCACTTCATCTTTAAACGTGCTATTAAACTCGTATCTATGTCTGTGACGCTCTTTAATATCTTGAGATTTGTATACTTTATAAGCTATACTATCTTTTTCAATATGGCAATCCCATGCACCTAATCGCATAGTACCACCTTTATCTGTAATTGTTTTTTGATCTTCCATGATATCAATCACAGGGTTTGTAGTATCAGGATCCATCTCTGTAGAGTTAGCATCAGCTAATCCCATTACGTTTCTACAAAACTCAATAACTGCCATTTGCATTCCTAAACAAATTCCTAAAAACGGAATGTTATTTTCACGGACATACTTGATTGCTGTTATTTTACCTTCAATACCACGCTCTCCAAAACCTGGAGCTACTAAAACACCATCTAAATGTGATAGTTTCATTTTAATATTATCTGCATTCAAATACTCAGAATGTACAGATTCTACATTTACTTTAACTTCATTCTCCGCTCCTGCGTGAATAAACGATTCTAAAATTGACTTATAAGAATCTTGCAACTCAACATATTTACCAATTAATCCGATTGTAATTTCAGATTTTGGGTTTTTATGACGCTTTACAAATTGGTTCCATATTGTTAAATCTGGAACATCGCTGTTTAAAGCTAATTTTTTAAGTACTACTTTATCTAGACCTTCATCTAACATCATGTTTGGCACATCATAAATTGTTGATGCATCAATAGATTGTATGATTGCGTCTTCACGTACATTACAAAATAAAGCTAACTTACGTTTTAAATCAGACGGTAACTCATGCTCTGTACGGCATACTAAGATATCTGCCTGAACACCACTTTCCATTAAAGTTTTTACACTATGTTGTGTTGGTTTTGTTTTAAGTTCTCCGGCTGCTGTTAAATACGGAATTAACGTTAAGTGAATCACTAATGCGTTATTATCCCCTAAATCCCATTTAAGTTGTCTTACTGCTTCTATGTAAGGTAAAGACTCAATATCTCCTACAGTACCACCAATTTCAGTAATTACGATATCAAATTCTCCAGAATTACCTAAAATTTGGATTCTGTGTTTAATTTCGTCTGTAATATGTGGAATAACCTGTACTGTTTTTCCTAAAAACTCACCTCTACGTTCCTTTTGTATCACACTTTGGTAGATACGTCCCGTCGTTACGTTATTAGCTTGACTAGTCGGTACGTTTAAAAAACGCTCGTAATGCCCAAGATCTAAATCTGTTTCTGCACCATCGTCAGTCACATAGCATTCGCCATGTTCGTATGGATTTAACGTCCCTGGATCTACGTTAATGTAAGGGTCTAATTTTTGAATTGTGGTTCTGTAACCTTGTGCTTGAAGTAGCTTAGCAAGAGATGCTGCTATAATTCCTTTTCCTAGAGAAGAAGTTACTCCTCCCGTTACAAATATGTACTTAGTTTCTGATGTCATGTTGCGTTGTTAAACGCTTGCAAATTTATGATTTTTAGTTGAAACTAATCCTGTTTACTGTTTTATTTTTGGAAGAGTTCTAAATTCTATTTTATAACTCTATCAAGTCAATGACACCCATGACTTTCTTATTTATTTGCGTTAACTTTGTTTAACGGATAATAGAAAATATTAAAAAGGTAGTATTTAAAAAATCACCATTAGAAAAAATAACTAAAAAATTGATTGACAACTTTAAAAATATTGACTACTTAACAAACGGAAACAATAAACAGAAACTTGCTTTTTTAGAAATAAAAAAGTTTGGGATTTTAGATAAATTACAACAATACAATCCAATATTAACAGGAACAATTCCGCTTGATATTGACTTACCTGAAAGTGATTTAGATATAATCTGTCAGTGTAAAAACCATACTCAATTCAATCGTGATTTAATAAAAAATTTTTCGGAAGAAAAAGATTTCAAAATCTATTCGACACACCAAAATGGAATTGAATCAACTATTGCTGAATTTAAAACTGATCATTTTTTAATTGAAATTTTTGGACAGAAAATTCCAACCGAGAAGCAAAATGCGTATCGACATATGATGGTTGAGTATCAAATTTTAATAGAGAAAGGTATTGACTTTAAGAAAAAAATAAGACACTTAAAATCTACAGGATTAAAAACAGAACCTGCATTTGCAAAATTATTAGGATTACAAGGCGATCCGTATCTTGCTTTGTTAGAGTTGGAAAAATAATATTACATTAATTAAATCACCAACTTAAAAAGGAGTCTTTACCTCGGTTTTGGATACTGTTTTTTAATATTTCTAATTAGATCTTCCAAACCATTAAGTTTAACGGTATAAATAGTGTCTAGCATCTCTCCTAGCTTCCCTTTTGGAAACCCTTTGCTATGATACCAAACCACGTAATGCTCTGGTAAGTCTATTAAAAATCGGTCTTTGTATTTTCCAAATGGCATTTTAGTGTGTGCCAATTTAATTAGAAACTCTTTGTCAGGTTCAACTTGTTGCACTACCCTTTAGATTTAAATTGTGATACAGATTTTAAACGCTTAGTAATACTATCCTGCCATTTTTCTTGTCCTTTGACATCAATAGAATATTCGCTTTCCGTATCGTATGCATTTTGCATAGCCATTAAGTCTGCTTCTATTTTTGCATGCATATCTTGAAGTGTTTGTGCTAAATCTTCGTGTAGTTTAACATTTGCTATACGTTGTCTAAATAGCCTTGCATGCAACTCTGTGATATCAAAGTGCAATTGCTCGTGTCCTAAAACATGTATATCGACTTGATCAGACTTACACCAAGAATGTTCTGGATAGAAAAAGGCCTTAACTAATGTTTTAAAACCTTGTACTTTTTGAGTACGTTTATATTTATTAATAGAATAACTAAAAGTAATACCAGATGCTGTTACTGCAACAGCATCTGTATCCTTATTAGGTTGTCCCTTAAAATCTTTCCATGATAACTTGTAATGTTCGCTCCAAGATAGCTCTTCCATTGCATCACTTTGCAATAGAAAAAAACTAACCATAAGAAACATATACTTTAGCATAGATTAATTTAACGTTACCGGATTGATTTTTATTGTTTTACCTCGACAATCCTTAAGTCTTGGTATTTTACTATATAAACTGCGTCGTTATAATACCCTCCAAACAACTTCTTCTTATAAGCAAATTTATTTTCTACATAAGTCGTTAATGCCGACTCATTTGCTGATAGATATAAATCGTCTGAGGTTACTAAACGTAATACCACATCCATTGTTATATCAAATCCTCTAACCGCATAATCGTTTGGTGTTTCATGATACAATGCTTGGTAACGTTTAGCAAAACTATTACTAGCATCCTCACTAAAAGATTTGTTTATAGACCCGTAAGTAAAACTTAAGTTAGACAAGTGCATGTTACTGACCTCATCACTTTCAAACGCGTTATTTTTATCGGTTGTTGTTAAAACAATCTCTTTTTTAGTTTTTGGATCTATTTTAGAATTTAATACACTTGTTACATTAGATATAAATCCTGGATTAGCAGTTTCTAAAAACACAACGTTTCTACCTGCCTTTATTGCAAGATTTACATCGTCTTCCATAATGTAATAAGCATCAGCTCCTGTTTTAGTGACTTTTCTAGAAGAAATCATCTTAGCATTTGGAAATGATTTTTTAAGCGCATTTGCTGTTGCTCTATTTTTCATATCAGAAATGATAATAAAATTAGCAGTACTATCGGCTTTAAAATGACTTAGTAATTTTTCCTGTAACAAATTTTCTGCAGGTCTAGATTGAAATACATTATCAATTAAGTTTACCTTTTTTGTAATTGGTGATACTAAAGGAATATTTCTACTTTTTAATGACGCTGCTGCTGTGTTAAACACTTTTGACATTACTGGCCCAATCACTGCTTGTACGCCATCAAAATTATTTGAACGTACTATAGATAATACTTTACTTTCTCTATTTTCCGTATCATAAACATCAACCTTTAAGTTAATGCCTAATTTAGATAAACTATCCAATGCTATTTTTACTCCAGAATAAAATTCTAGCGATGTACTAATTAGTCTATCCTTTTTGATTAATTGCTTAGCGTCTGATACTGCACCAGAATCTATAGCATCCAATTTAAAAGGCAACATAATTGCAATATGCTTAGTTGACCCATCTAAATTACGTGTTGTCAAATCAGACGTCACGCCTTCTGATCCTGAAATTACAGCTACGCCTCCTTGATTTTCTGAAACCAAATTAGCATCAAAAGGTACTTTTAAAACCATCCCTTCTTTTAACCCTACAGTTAATAAGTCTGGATTTAATTGCTCTAACTGCTCTTGTGTCAACCCCGTTTTTAGCTTTAATCTGTAAAACCCTTCTGACTTTAATACCGTATAATAACTGTATTTTTCGTCAATTACTTTTACGTCTTGCACCTCTAAATTTGGAACAAGAATAATATCTCCAGGTTGTAATACATCCGCCATATTTGGATTTAAATCCTCTAATGCCTGAACAGTCATACCGTATTGGTAAGCAATACGCCATTTACCTTCCTTAGGTTTAACTGTATGTGCTTTTGTTGCGGACTTAACTGCAACTTCCTCTTTAGTAATTTTGTAAAGCGGAATTTGAATTTTATCTCCTTTACGTAAGTTATTTGCGTATAAATCTGGATTATGTTTTTTTATATCCTCTTGCGTTACATTGTACTTTTTAGATAAACTGTATAACGTTTCTTTACGTTTTACTTTATGCTTTTTAAAACCATCTAATGTTTTAACCTCTGTAAGTGTTGTAGTATTTGATACAACAGTTCCGTTTGGAATTATTAAAACCGAGTTAGTTCTTAACGCCTTTCTAGCATCCGGATTTAAAGCATAAATCTGAGATTTAGACACGCTGTATTTAGTCGCAATCTGCTCTATAGTTTCTCCAACTTGTACTTTGTGCGTTTTGTAATTTTGCGCTTTCGCGGAAGCACAGCCAAACATTACGACTACGCTTAAGATATATATTAATTTTCTCATATGTTATTTATACGTTTCAAACTGCGTTAGCGGTTGTAATGGCATCCTTTTTTTTGCTGCCATATATGGCAAAAAAAAGATATAATGGAAGACGCGACCCTTGTGGTAACGCCCAACTTATTATAAAATTTTTAAAAAAGGAGGTTTTATTCCCACTCTATAGTTGCTGGTGGCTTACTACTTATGTCGTAAACTACCCTGTTAACGCCTTTTACTTTGTTTATTATATCGTTACTTGTTTTTTGTAAAAACTCGTATGGTAAATTTACCCAGTCTGCAGTCATACCATCAGTACTTTCTACAGCTCTTAGTGCTACACATTTTTCGTAAGTACGCTCGTCTCCCATTACACCTACACTATTTACAGGTAGTAAAATAGCACCTGCTTGCCATACTTTATCGTATAATCCTGCGTCGCGTAATCCGTTAATAAAAACAGCATCTACATCTTGTAAAATTTGTACTTTCTCAGCTGTAATGTCTCCTAAAATCCTGATTGCTAAACCTGGTCCTGGAAAAGGATGACGTCCTAAAAGGTCTTTGTCCATACCCATACTTGCACCAACACGTCTTACTTCGTCCTTAAACAAAGCGCGAAGTGGCTCTACAATTTTTAATTTCATGTAGTCTGGTAATCCACCTACATTATGATGACTTTTTATAGTTGCACTTGGTCCTCCTGTTGCACTTACACTTTCTATCACATCTGGATAAATTGTCCCTTGTGCTAACCATTTTACATCTTCGATTAGATTTGCTTCTTGGTCAAAAACCTCGATAAACGCATTACCTATGGCTTTACGTTTTTTTTCTGGATCGCTCAGTCCTGCTAATGCATCCAAAAAGCGTGCCGAAGCGTCTACACCTTTTACGTTTAAGCCCATCCCTTTGTATTGTTCTAATACTTCTGTGAATTCGTTTTTACGTAATAATCCGTTATTTACAAATATGCAGTATAGGTTTTTACCTATTGCTTTGTGTAATAACATGGCTGCTACTGACGAGTCTACTCCACCTGATAATCCTAGAACAACTTTATCGTCTCCTAGTTTTGCTTTTAGGTCGTCAACGGTTTCCTGTACAAATGCATTTGGTGTCCAATCTGGATTTACATTTGCTATAGCTACTAAAAAGTTTTCTAATAATTGTTTACCATCTTTAGAGTGGTATACTTCTGGATGAAATTGAATGGCGTAAGTAGATTCTCCTTCAATTTTATAAGCCGCATTTTTGACATCATGTGTACTGGCTAATAATTTACCGTTTGTTGGTAAGTTTTTAATAGTATCACTATGACTCATCCACACCTGACTACCTACTGATATGTTTTTGAAAAAGGCATCCTCTTCCACAAAACTCAAGTTGGCACGTCCGTATTCGCGTGTGTTTGATTCGGCTACTTCACCTCCAGAAAAATGTGCTAAATATTGTGCACCGTAACAGACAGCTAGCATTGGCTTTTTGCCTCTAATCTCTGATAAGTCAGGATGAAAAGCATCTTCTGATCTTACAGACATTGGACTACCAGAAAGTATTACTGCCTTGTAATCGTCTACGTTTTTTGGTGGTTTGTTAAATGGGTGTATTTCGGAATAGATGTTAAGCTCTCTAACTCTGCGCGCAATTAGTTGTGTGTATTGCGATCCGAAATCTAATATAAGTACTTTGTCGTGTTGCATGCACAAAAATAGTAATTGCTTTGATAAATACTATTTATGATTTATTAAATTTCTACTATTTTTTCAACAATTTACTTTTCTTATTTCATAGACTCCAAAATAGCTTTAATATCTTGCTCTGTAGTATCAGGATTTATAAAACAAAAACGAGATACCGTCTCAAAACTTTGACCTGCTTTCCACTTGGTTGGTGTTACTAATGCAAACCCTTTATCATGGTTAGCAAATGTCCAATCTCTATAGTCATCCGGAGTCCAACCTTTACGTCTGTATAACACACAAGATAAACTTGGCTCTCTAACCAACTCTACATGATCCATATCTTTAATTAGTTGCCCTGCAATGGTTGCTAGTTCTAGACCTCTTTCTACTGCTTGTTTATATCTATCCGTACCGTGTGTTGCCAAACTAAACCATAAAGGCAAACCACGTACACGACGTGTTAATTGTATTTGATAATCTGTTGGATTAAAACCGTGCGCGCCTTCGTCTTTAAAAATATCTAAGTAAGATCCTTCTTGCGAATGTGCCTTTTTTGCTAATTCTGGTTGCTTGTATATTACAGCACCACAATCATACGGAGAGAACATCCATTTGTGTGGATCTATTGTAATACTGTCTGCTTTTTCAATACCGTTAAACAAATGTCTAACCGAGTCTGCTGCTAATGCACCTCCACCATAAGCTGCATCTACATGCAACCATAAGTGTTCCTTCTCGCAAATAGCTGCAATCCCCTCTAAATCGTCAATAATACCTGCATTAGTAGTTCCTCCTGTTGCTACTACTGCAAATAAACGTTCTTTCTGGTGTATTGTTAAACCGTCCATAGTTTGCTGTAATGCAGCACCTTTTAAACGGTCTTCCGTATCTACTAATAAAACATCTACATCAACCACTTTAGCCATAGCTTTTATAGAAGAGTGGGCGCCGATAGATGTGATTATTAAACCTTTTCTGTTTTTATTGTCGTTGTTTAAACTTCTCCAATACTCACGTGCAGTAACAATTGCAGATAAGTTTGCTGCGGTACCACCACTTGTAAAAACACCAAAGGCACCTTGTGGTAATCCTGTTAAAGACACGATCCATTTCATGGCTTCGTTTTCACAAAAAATCCCTCCTGCACCTTCCATCCAATACGCACCATGTATACTTGACGCGGATGTTACCAAGTCAAATAAAATAGACGCTCTTGTAGGCGCTGCTGGTACAAATGCTAAATGACGTGGGTGATCTATTTTTACGTTAGCATGCATTAAATGTTGCTTCCATAGATTAAAAGCAGTCTCTCCACCAATACCTTTATCCGTTACAGTTTCTCCGACTAACGCTTTTAATGTTTCAGCTTTTTGCGGTTTACCTATAACGTCTTCCGTTTTTGAAATACGATCGATGGTATATTTCATGACGTCTAGCGTCATTTCGACTAAATCTAAATCTATTTTATGCATAACTTATAATTCAACAATTAAAAATTGACCTTGCAAAGGTTTCAAATTTTTAATTAAATGAGGTATTAATTCCGAACCAAATTCTAAATATAATTCTGAAAAATTGGTGTTTCGTTCTTGCAAGCTATAATTTGGAAACAATTGGTATTGTAAAGCGGTCATGCGGGCCACTTGATCCTTTAACTTACGTTTTTGAGCTGTAAGTAAACGTTTTTCTAAATGCTCTAACCCATTGATTTGTTTCTTTTCTTGAGATGCTACTGCACCAACAAAAGACTGGTCTGTTTGTTCTGCTAACGCATACAAATCTTTAAACTGTGCTTTTAAATGTTTAATTTGCTCAGAAAAATCGATATCTATATTTGAAATCTCTCTTACCTTTTTGTTAATAAAACTATTACGTTTTAAGAATAAATCTTTATCAGAAATACCTAATTTATCAAGCTTTTCCGTTTGTTGTTTTGTTTTTATTAAAACTGAATTACGCAGTAATAAGATTGGGAACGTCACGTGGTTAGCTTCAAAATTACTTTGTAACTGAAACCAATACGCTAACTCTCCTCCTCCACCAATATAACACAGGTTTGGCAATATCACCTCCTGATATAATGGACGCATAATAACGTTTGGACTAAAACGTTCAGGGTGATCTTGAACCTCCTTTTCTAACTGGTCTTTACTCCAAACAACAGTTGTATTTAAGGCTGTATAGGTGTTGTTTTCAAAAACAATACGCTCTCTAACGTCCTTTATAATGTAAAATAAATTAATCTCTCTTGGGTTAACTTGTATGCTATAATTATCGGAAACTTGACTTAACTGTTTTGAGGTTTTGGTTACAGCTTCAAAAGATGTGTTATTAAATAACTCAGTTTTTATTTGCGGGATAAACAGTTGTTTTAACGCTTTTTTATTAGCATCAATAACAACTAAACCTTGCTCTCCAAACAACCCATTTGCTAAGTAATGTGTGGCTTCAGCTAAATTATCGTGTTTTAAATACGCGTTTTCAAATAGTGCTTTTAAATATTTAGCATTAGTACCAATACCTAGTTCCTTAGTAAATAATTCAAATACCTCTTTTAAACCTTTTGTATCTAAATCTCCAACTGCTCCTGACGCCTCTTTATTCCAACGTATTTTTTTTCCTCTGAAATTAAAATAATTGATTTCTTCAAAATCATGATCCTCCGAAGCCATCCAATAAATAGGCACAAAATTGTACTCTGGATAAGCAACCTTTAATTCCTTTGTCAGATTTATGGTCGAAATAATTTTATGTAAAAAATATAAAGGACCAGTAAACAAGTTAAGTTGATGCCCAGTAGTAATAGTAAATGTTTTACTATCTGCTAATAATTTAATATTAGTGTTTGTAGCTTCTGACGTATCAAGTGTTTTGTATTGTTCTTGAAGCGCATTAACTAATACACTTCTATTGTCATTACTAAACGTCTCTTGCTTTTCTTTAATTTGGGCTTTAAAATTCTGAATATTTGGAAATCTATTATAAAACGGTTTTAACGCTTCCGCTTCCGCTAAATAATCGCAAATTAATTGAGAAAAATATCCAGTGTCTTTAAATGAAATACAGTGTGTTGGCATAATTACAGATGAATCTTGCGTAAAGATAAGGCAGTTTAGGGTTTAGTTTGTCTTAAAATTAACATAAAACCTTACTGAAAAATGATAGTTTTTGATTAAATTATAAGGGTTAACTCCTAATTGCTTTCTAATATGAAATATTTAACGAATATAAGTCTTAAGCCAATTATTACTTTTCTAATACTAATCAGTTGCGTGCTTAGTTTTGCACAAAACCTGCAAGAATATAAAGGTGAAGTCTTGGATAAAAACACTAATAAACCCCTTGCATTGGCAGATTTAACCATAGCCAACTCTAACATTAGTACCATTACTAATAACGCAGGAGAATTTAGCATTAAAGTACCCGATAATCTAGCTCAAAATACGGTAACAATTTCATATTTAGGTTATCAAAAATTAGAATTTTCTTTATCTGATTTTAAAAATAACACCAAGTTTTACTTGTCACAAGCACCAACAGTACTTGCCCAAATTGATTTAGTTAGACCTACAGATGCCGAAGCTCTAGTAAAGAAAACCTTTGATTTAAAAGGGGATAATTATTTTACGGAGAATGTAAACATGACTGGTTTTTATCGTGAAACCATAAAAAAACGAAACAGAAACGCATCATTATCCGAAGCTGTAGTATCTATAAATAAAGTCGCTTATAACTCTAAAAAAAATGATGAAATAACATTAATAAAAGCCAGAAAAAGCACAGATTATGCTAGACTTGATACTATCGCTTTAAAATTACAAGGAGGCCCTTTTAGTAGTTTATATACAGATGTGATAAAATACCCTGCCTATATATTTAACGACAATACCATGGTTAATTATAACTTTAAATTTGGACAAAACACACAGATTGATAATAGATTGGTATATGTAATCCATTTTGAGCAGAAAAAGAACATTACTAGCCCAATGTACAATGGTAAACTATATATTGACGCCACGACTTACGCCCTGACTAGTGCTGTTTATAATTTAAATGTGGAGAATCGTGAAGCAGCATCTAAACTTTTTGTTAGAAAAAAACCAAAGACAGCTACCGTTTATCCTACTGAAGCTTCCTATCGTGTAAATTACAGAACAAAAGATGGCAAATGGTACTTTGGATATAGTAACATATTATTGACCTTTAAAATTAATTGGGACAACCGCTGGTTTAATAGTAAATACACCCTACAAAGCGAAATGGCAATTACAGACTGGAATATCGATGACACAAAGCTGTCTTTAAAACAAAGTAAAAAACTTAGACCAAATTCTATTTTACAAAATCAAGCATCGGGATTTTCTGATCCCAATTTCTGGGGAGAGTATAATATTATTGAACCAGAAAAGTCTATTGAAAATGCCATTAATAAAATTGACAAACAATTAAAAAGAGGATAAACTAGACTTAATTATTCTTGATGATTAATAATGATATCAAAATAATTAGGGTCGTAAAATGTTTTAAGCGTATTATACTTTTCTACATCGGTAAGTGTATCTGACACTTTTAAAATCTTTAGATTATGCTCGTAAATACGCCAAATTAACTCGGAACAATAATGCTCTGTGCTATCTTTATAATTAAAACTATGATCAAAGGGTAATTGCTTTTTGTAGTAATACCCTATTTGATTTACAATTTTTTCTTGTTTTACTGAATCTATATTTTTTAAACGTGTGACTAATATTGTGCGATTATGAGAGTTATGAACAAAAGAATCTATTGCCTGCAATCTTAAACCATCTTGATTAGACACACTGCTAGATAAAGCATGTGCAATCTTTAAAGTATCATTTTGTCTAACCACCATACCAAGGTGTGTCACATCATAATCTTCATTCATCATTTTTAATATCATAGTGCTGACTAAGCCATAACCACGACGCAAAATAATGTCTCCACTTTGGAGTTTTGATTTTTCGTTAGCATTTAATTTATACAAAAAAGACGATTCATACGGTCTGTTTGAATCGTCTTTTAAAAATTTATATGCCAATAAAACAACACTAATAACTAGTATAATTTTAATAGCTGTTTTTATCATTTACTCAGCAGCTTCATTATCTTCAAACATGTCATCATCATCAGCATCCATATCAGGGTTACCTGTTTCTTTGTTCTGTTGCCCCATACCTTCTTTATTCATAGATTCTTTATCCATGCTAACTAACCATTTACCATCCTCTTTTACAAGATTCATTGGCATATCTTGGTCACTGTCTTCTTGACTACTTGTCATTTTTACAGTACACACAGCCTTATCACCATCAATTTTAGTCTTTACAACTTCAAAATCAATATCTGCTTCGCTCATTTTATCTGCAAACTGATCTTTAGCTCCAAACGACTCTAACATGGTTAACATCGATTTTGTATCTGTAGTTGCATATTTTTTAGCTGTTTCAAAATCTCCTGAATACATTGCTTCCAAAAAGTTAATTGCTGCACCTTCTGGTCCGCCTCCACCGCAAGCTGTTAACATAAAAAAGCAGGATACTAGAAACGTTTTAAAAATTTGTGTTTTCATTATTTGATTGGTTTTTGTTTATGTAAATATAGCGTATTACCAGTAATAACCAAATGGACACTAGCTTAAACCCGCTTCTTAGTTGCTCATTACTAGTTACTTTATAACTAATAATATTCAATAAAACTATTACTTCACCAATTCACCGTAAAGATCAAAATCTTCAGCTTCTGTGATTTTAATGTTGTAATACTCTCCCGTTTTTAAATACGTTTCAGTAGCGTCTATTAACACTTCATTATCTACATCAGGACTATCAAACTCTGTACGACCAACAAAATATGTACCTTCTTTACGGTCTATAACCACTTTAAAGGTATCTCCTATTTTTTCTTGATTTAACTCCCAAGAAATCTGAGATTGAATTTCCATAATTTGGTTAGCTCTATCTTGCTTAACGTCTTGTGGTACGTCATCCTCTAAATTGTAAGCATGTGTGTTTTCTTCATGAGAATACGTAAAACACCCTAAACGTTCAAAACGCATGTCTTTTACCCATTGTTTTAACTCTTGGAAATGTGCTTCAGTTTCGCCTGGATAGCCAACAATTAATGTTGTTCTAATAGTCATTTCTGGAACTATAGCTCTAAACTGGTGTATTAGTTTAGTCGTCTTTTCTTTAGTAGTTCCACGACGCATACTTTTTAGTAAATCGTCACTAATATGTTGTAATGGAATATCTAAATAATTACAAATCTTAGGCTCACGCTTCATTAAGTCCAATACATCCATTGGGAAACCCGTTGGAAAAGCATAATGCAATCTTATCCATTCTATACCTTCAACTTTTACTAAGTTTTCAAGTAATTCAGCAAGATTTCTTTTCTTATAAATATCTAAACCGTAATATGTTAAATCTTGAGCAATTAAGATTAGTTCTTTAACACCATTAGCTGCTAATTTTTCAGCTTCGATAACCAAGTTTTCAATTGGTGTCGATTTGTGTTTACCTCTCATTAAAGGAATAGCACAAAAACTACAAGGTCTATCACAACCTTCAGCAATTTTTAAATAGGCATAGTTTTTTGGTGTTGTTGTTAAACGCTCACCAATTAGCTCATGTTTATAATCTGCACCTAAAGCCTTAAGTAATCCTGGTAATTCTGTAGTACCAAAATACTGATCTACATTAGGAATATCCTTCTGTAATTCTGGTTTATATCTTTCACTTAAACAACCTGTTACAAAAACTTTATCAACCTCTCCATCTTCCTTTTTCTGCATATACTCTAAAATAGTATTTACACTTTCCTCTTTGGCATTATTAATAAAACCGCAAGTATTTATAACTACTACATTACCTTCTTCTTCATGCACAACCTCTTTACCGTTAGCTTTTAATTGTCCCATTAGGACTTCGCTATCGTAAACGTTTTTACTACAACCTAAAGTTATTACGTTGATTTTGTTCTTTTTAAGTGACTTTGTTCTCATACCTCATTTTTGGACTGCAAAGATACTATCTAATTTTAATATATCAGATATTAAACCATTATGATTTATATTAGTCAAATAGAAAACTAACACCATGAAACCACGCACTTTACTTATTACTGTATTTGTCCTGAGTATTATAGGTTGTTCTTCGGAAAATGAAAGCGTGTCTATTGAAACCCCTTCTATTGATACTATTTATTTCCCTCCAATAAATTCAAATAACTGGGATACCGTTTCTTCGAATGAACTAAACTGGAATAGCGATAGTCTTGACGAATTAACTATCTTTTTAAACGAAACCAATACGAAGTCTTTTATAATCTTACACAAAGGAAAAATAGCTTACGAGCAATATTTTAATGATCACACAGCCAACAGTCCATGGTATTGGGCAAGCGCAGGAAAAACATTAACAGCTACCGTTACCGGCATCGCACAAGACCAAGGTTTACTTGATATTAACCAAAGGGTATCTGATTTTCTAGGTTTAGGATGGACTAGTACTACCCAAGAACAAGAAAATCTAATAACCAATAAAAACCTTTTATCCATGGATTCTGGTTTAGATGACACATTAGGCGACGCTATTACCACAACTAATTTACAGTACTTAGCAGACGCTGGCACACGATGGGCCTACCACAATGTTTATCTAAAACTACAGGATGTTGTAGCCCAAGCTAGCAATCAAACTTGGAACACTTATTTTAATGAAAACTTAAAAGACCCCATTGGTATGACTGGTACATGGATTACTAACGAGGATTTAAACATATATTGGAGCACTAGTCGAAGTATGGCGCGATTTGGATTATTAATATACGCTAACGGACATTGGAATGACACTGCAATATTATCTGAATCATTTTTAAATGAAGCCACCAATACATCTCAAAATATCAATCCAGCTTACGGTTACTTATGGTGGCTGAATGGTAAGGACAGCTTTAATTTACCACAAACTCAAGTCGCTTTTTCCGGAACATTAATACCAAACGCACCTAGTGACATGTATTGTGCATTAGGTAAAAATGATCAAAAAATATACATCGCACCTAGTAAAGACCTAGTTATAATTAGAATGGGAAACGCAGCAAATGATGCTAATTTTGCGCTATCAAACTATGATAATTTGCTTTGGGAGCAGATAAATAACGTTATAGATTAGTCGTATTTTAGTGGTGCGACTCTCTTTTTTGAAGCTTGCTCATACAAATATGCATATTCCAATATTTCTTTTTCAGAATCGCCTATTATTGTTAATCCTTTTGGTTCTCTGGTTGTTGAATATCCCATAGGGATTGTAATTGCAGGAATTTCTGCTACAGCAGCAAATCCAGCATGATAATTATTGATAGATAAAAAAGCATCTAAGTTGTGTTGTTTTTTGGCAAAATAAAAATACAGCGATCCATTAATTTTTAGCTGTTTTTTAATTTCTAAAAATTCTTCGTTTGTAGCTTTATCTGCTACTATACCTTCAAATAAACTTTGACCATAAGGCATACTATTTATTGAATCTTTTAAATTGAATACCATAACATCCTCCACAGATTTTAAACCTAATGAAGGATCTCCATATTTAGAAAAATATTCTGGCAGGTCTTTTTTCATATCTAAATTAAGTAGTCTTAAAAAATCTGGCAGTTGGTAATCTTTAGGTTCAAACTCTATAATCGTTGCGCCTTGTGATTTTAAATCAGCTATTGCTTTAACGTATAATGAATCTTCAAGCAAACCTTTGAAAGCTCCAAATGTCTTCCCTCGTAGTGATGCGAATTTAAATTTTGTATAATTAACAGCACCTCCTTTTTGATTGTTTGATTTAAACGATTTTGAATCTTGTGCATCATAACCATAAATAGCATCCAAAACAATAGATGCATCCATAACGTTTTTAGCAATTGGACCAGCAGTATCTAATGTAGATGAAATTGGAATAATACCAGCACGACTAACTAATCCTATTTTTGGCTTTAAACCAACAACCGAATTCTGGCTAGATGGAGAAAGTATGGAGCCTGACGTTTCACTACCAATTGCAGCTACACAAAAATTAGCTGCCACTGCCACTGCACTTCCAGAACTAGAACCTCCTGTATCAATAGTTTTACGACCGTAAGGATTTAACGTTTGACCTCCTATTGCGCTATAACCACTTGGACAATCCCCACAGAAAAAATAAGCCCATTCGCTTAAATTTGCTTTACCTAAAATTAAGGCGCCTTGTGCTTTAAGTTTAGAAACTATAAAAGCATCTTTTGTATTATTGTTTTGAAGTGCCACTGCTCCCGCTGTAGTAGCCATTTCTGAAGTATTAATATTATCTTTAAGAAGAATAGGCATTCCGTATACCGAATATTTTAAATCCTCAGCAACAACATCCCTATTACGTAAAGCCTCGTCCCTTAATTTAGCCTCTTTTATACTATTTGGATTAATAGCTATAACAGCATTTAGAGACAAGTTATTTTCTCTATCATATTTTCTAATTCTGAATAAATAAAATTTGGTTAAACTTTCATAAGTTAGATTTCCGTCTAAAATATAGCCTTGTAGTGTAGGAATATCTTTTTCTAAAACTAACGGTTTTAAAGCATTATACTTTGCTTCAGTAAAATCTTCTAAACCTTTATTTAACGCTTCCCAAATCTGAATATTGGTCAAATATTTAGAATCCAAAACTTTAAATTCTCTAAACTCTTTTGTAGCGCTATCAATAGTGTCACTATTATTTGCCTTTTCTACTTTAGAAGTTGCTGCGTCTTTACAACCAACTATGATTAATAATAAAAAGAGGGCTTTTAAAATTTTCATATTTTTTTTATTAAAAATACAAAAAGGAGAGCATAACGCTCTCCTTTCGATTATAAAAAAGTTGGATGATTTTATTTAAAGAAAGAATCTACAAACTCAAATTTATTAAACACTTGTAAGTCTTCAATACCTTCTCCAACACCAATATATTTAACAGGGATTTGAAATTGGTCACTAATACCAATAACAACACCACCTTTTGCCGTACCGTCTAACTTTGTTACTGCCAAACTAGTTACCTCTGTAGCTACTGTAAATTGTTTAGCCTGTTCAAATGCATTTTGACCCGTACTACCATCTAAAACTAATAAAACATCGTGAGGCGCGTCTCCAATCACTTTTTGCATGACACGTTTAACTTTTGTTAACTCGTTCATTAAATTAATCTTATTGTGTAAACGTCCAGCGGTATCAATAATAATAACATCGGCATTTTGAGTAACACCAGATTCCAACGCATCAAAAGCAACAGATGCAGGATCTGATCCCATATCTTGTCTTACCATTGGCACATCTACACGGTCTGCCCATACTTGCAATTGGTCTATTGCAGCTGCTCTAAACGTATCTGCAGCACCAAGAACAACACTTAAACCTTGTTTTTTAAATTGATATGCTAATTTACCAATTGTCGTTGTTTTACCAACCCCATTAACACCAACCACCATTAAAACATAAGGTGTTTTACTACCGTCTGCTTGCTTTGGTAAAACTGGTATTTTATATTCTGTATCTTCTCCAGCGTCAATTTCTGACAATAAGCCAGCAATCTCTTCACGTAAAATTCTGTTAAGTTCGTCAGTTCCTAAATATTTATCTTTAGATACTCTAGCTTCAATACGCTCAATAATTTTTAATGTTGTATTTACACCAACATCACTTGACACTAAAACTTCTTCAAGATTATCTAAAACAGCATCATCAACTTTTGACTTTCCAGCAACTGCTTTACTTAGCTTTCCTAAAAAGCTAGTACTTGATTTTTCTAAACCTTTATCTAAGGTTTCCTTTTTCTCTGAAGAAAATATTTTTTTAAAAAAACTCATTTGTTTTTTATTGGTTTTTATTGGTTGACGTAATACAATTATAAAGCCTAAATTAAATGACTGCTACATTGTCATAGTTTTACACTGTAAAGTAACGCAATATTTTAAAAACAAAAAAGCTACTTCCTAATAGAAAGTAGCTTTTGTATATTATAAATTTATGAAGACTATTTGTCTTTCATAAAATCGCTAACAAATTCTGGTGACATGATTGATTCAACAAACATGTAAGCTCCAGTTTTAGGAGACTTTACCATTTTAATTGCTTTTGATAATCTTTTAGACGATGTCTGTAAAGATGCTACGGTTTTCTTTGCCATGACTTATATGGTTTTAGTATTCTTATTAAAAAGAATATTATTTAATTTCTTTATGAACGGTCATTTTCTTCAAGATAGGATTGAATTTCTTAATTTCCATTCTATCTGGAGTGTTCTTTTTGTTCTTCGTTGTAATATAACGAGACGTTCCTGGCTGTCCAGACTCCTTGTGCTCTGTGCACTCTAATATTACTTGTACTCTATTACCTCTCTTTGCCATAATTATTATACTTTACCTTTTGGGCAATTATTTTACAAATCCGTTAGCTCTTGCTCTTTTTAATGTAGCAGAGATACCGATTTTATTAATAGTTTTTAACGCTGATGTAGATATTTTTAAAGTTACCCACTTATCTTCTTCAGGAATATAAAAACGTTTTTTAATCAAATTAGCATCAAATGTACGCTTAGTTCTATTCTTTGCGTGAGACACGTTGTTTCCAACCATTGCCTTCTTTCCTGTAAGTTCACAAACTCTTGACATTACTTTATAACTTTAAAATATGTTATTAAAAATCGAGGTGCAAAGATACTAATTATTTACTATTTTACAAGAGCTAAATAATTAATTTTTAAAAATTTCTTTTTGAAGCAACTCTAAAGCCTTATTTACTGTTTTATTTATGACGCGTTCACGATGATTTCCCATCGTAAATTCATGAGCTTCAACTCCGTTTTTTGTAGCTATAGCTATAAAAACGGTTCCAACCTCTGCATCACTATCTCCTTTTGTTGGTCCTGCATTACCGGTTGTGGCAATTGCAAAATCCGAATTCATTTTTTTTCTAACATTGGTCGCCATAGCTTTCGCAACCTCAGAACTAACCACCGAAAAGCGATTTATTAAATCCTCAGGCAATTCCAAAACGTCAATTTTAGTCTGCGTAGCATAACTGACAATTGCACCTTTAAAAAATGCAGATGCTCCAGAATGTGATGTAAATTGTTCCGCCAATTTTCCACCCGTACAACTTTCTGCTAATGCCAAAGTTTGTCCTTTTTGTGTTAATTGTTTAGAAATAATTAATTCTAAGCCTTCGGTATTATCTTGATAACCGACAAAAATATCTTGTATTAATGGCAGTATTTTAACTATTTCTATCTGGATCTCTTGTTCTAACTTAGCTTCATCCTCTCCAATACCTGACAAACGCAATCTAACGCTTCCTAAAGCAGGTAAATACGCTAGTTTAATATGTTTTGGCAAACCATCTTCAATAGCCTCTATACGCTCCGCAACTACACTTTCACCTAAACCATAGGTTAAAAGTGTTTTGTGTATTATAAAAGGGCGTTTGTATTTTTCGGCTAATTTAGGTAGCACCTCCAACTCGATTAAAGATTTCATCTCGTAGGGTACTCCTGGTAATGATATAAACGTTTTGTCACCTTTTTCAATCCACATTCCGGGCGCTGTTCCAAACCTATTGGTTAGTACTTTTGCTTTTGAAGGGACTAAGGCTTGTTTTTTATTTACATCCGAGATAGGCTGATTGATATACTTTTTAAACAGCTGCTCTACATGTTTTAAAACAGCGTCGTCTTGAATTAGAGTATCATTAAAATATTCGGCTAACGTGTGCTTTGTAATATCATCCTTTGTAGGTCCTAAACCTCCAGTAATTATAATAATATCCGCATTTTTTTCTGCTTCAGCAAATGCTTTTAACAGATGTGCTTTATCATCTTGTATGGATGTAATTTGATATACTGAAACACCAATGGAGTTTAGCGCTTTACCTATAAAAGCAGAGTTTGTGTCTACTATTTGACCTATCAGTATCTCATCTCCAATAGTAATTATTTCTGCTTGCATTATAATTTAAAATCTTGAATAATCTCTTTAGTTGCTCTATCAATTGCAGCCAAAACACTATTTAATTGTGCAGTAATATTTTTATCCTTTTGCTCTAGCTTACCCCAATCTTGTACTACGATTAAGTCGTCTAATATTCCCAACTCAAACATGTCTACTGTTGGTTTCATTTTATGAGCCGTCTGATAGGTTAATAGATAATTTTCATTTTCTACTGCTACCTTTAATATTTCTGCATCCGCTGGCACTTCTTCTATAAAAGTAGAAGCTAAAGCAAATAAAAATTCTTGATCGTTATCTGCTAACTCTTTAAGCCTATGTAATTTGTAATGTTTTTCCATTTATTTCACATTTATTGAGAATAACTCTCTATCCTCAAGAAAACCTTTTAGTTTATCATTAGCAATTACCTTACCAACGCCTGCCGGTGTTCCCGTAAATATAATATCTCCTATCTTTAAAGTAAAATATTTTGATACATATTCTATTAATTCGTCGATTTTCCACAACATTAAGTTGGTATTTGCACTTTGAACGACCTCAGAATTTTTTTCTAATCTAAAATTAAGACTATCTACGTCAGAAAATTCTGTCTTATCAATCCACTTACCTATTACTGCTGCTCCATCAAAAGATTTTGCCTTTTCCCAAGGTAGCCCTTTATCTTTTAATTGCTTTTGCACATCACGTGCTGTAAAGTCTATCCCCAACCCTACTTGATCGTAGTATTTATGTGCAAATTTTTTATCTATATGTTTTCCAAGCTTATTGATTTTTACTAAAACCTCAACTTCATAATGCACATCATCTGAAAAATCTGGAATAAAAAAGGGTTGCTTTTTTAAAAGTATTGCATTATCAGATTTTATAAACACTACTGGATCTGTAGGTTTTTCGTTTTCTAATTCTTTAATATGGTCTGTATAATTGCGACCAATGCAAATTAATTTCATATGCTGTTATGTATTAGAGACAGTGCCAGTTTGTCTCGGATTAAAACTATTAAATAAAATTAAAACTTATTATTTAAGGCTCTTAACTTAATTGCTGTCAATACTTTTTTAGTGTATAATGGAAAATCCGCATTTAGTAACCATCCAAAATACCCAGGTTCTTTATCTAAAACATCTGTTACCAGTTTTCCTTTATGTTTTCCAAAAGCAAACAACTCTTGATCATCTTTATTGTAACTTAAAAAACCTGCAAAATCAGCAAATTTACGTCTAGAACTAAACTCAGCTAAAAACTTAGTATCATTCTCCAACTCGTCATAACGTTCTACTTGCGCCTTTAAAACCTCGTAAGTTGCTAAAGTATCTGCTTCTGCAGTATGTGCGTTTTCTAAACTTTTATCACAATAAAACTTATAAGCTGCACCCAAGGTACGCTGCTCCATTTTATGAAAAATAGTTTGCACATCCACCGCAACACGTCCTTTCATATCAAATTCCATATCTGCACGTAACATTTCTTCTGCTAAAAGTGGAATATCAAACCGGTTAGAATTAAAGCCTGCTAAATCAGCATCCTTAATCATTGCACTAATTTCTGGTGCTAATTGTTTAAATGTAGGTTCGTTTGCAACTCTCTCATCAGTAACACCGTGTATTGCTGATACTAAAGCCGGAATTGGCATTTCTGGATTAACTAGCCATGTTTTACTTTCTTTATTTCCGTTTGGAAACACTTTTAATATAGAAATCTCTACGACTCTGTCTGATGTTATATTGATTCCAGTCGTTTCTAAATCGAAAAAACAGATGGGCTTGGTTAAGTTTAAAGACATATTTATTTTTTGGTTTACATCCAAAATTGAGCATATTAAAGACAATAAAAGCAGTATGACCTGCATTTTACTTAATACAAACAATTTTCGGTACGGTTTGTGCAAATATAATTCTAATCTGTTACTTTTACTTTGTAATACTTTTAAAAAATGATAAGAAACCTTACACTACTATTTATTACTTTACTATCGCTAACTGCTTTTGGACAAAACGAACATAAGCATGTTAAATTGCAAGAAGAAATTAAAGGCAAGCGCTATGAGATTTATATAGAAAACACAGACTCTATATCTTACGACATCTTTTTAAAGGTGGACACCAATGATTTTAGACGCAGTAGCGAACGCCCTATTTTACAAACAATAAAAGGAAACAGCCGCGTTCGTGTTTTAACCATGGTAAAACTAAACGGTAAAGAAGGTAAATACACGTATACACTAGTGGTCAACGAAGTCTCTTACGCTTTAGAAATAGACAAAGACTTTGAGATTATTGACTTTAAATTAGACAAAGAAATAAACAATAAATCTGTCATTTTATACACGCAGGATGATTGTAGCATCTGCCCAGATGCAAAACATATTTTAACCAAAAATAAGATTAGTTATACTGAATACAACTTGGACAAAGACACAACAAACTATAATAAGATTATAAAAGAATTTAAAGCTATAAAGCCAAAAAGCGATTTCAATAAAATTCCGATCATGAAAATTGATGACAAACTTTACAATGACATTGACAGTCTAGAAAGCTTTATTCAGGCATTACGTGACGGGTTTAATTAATAAGTAAAATATGGACTGTTCAAACTCCTAGAAGCATAAAAAGATTGTTGTTACTGGGACAGTATTCATAAAAAATTAGATAAATTTATTGCTATCCTTTATTTTTAAAAGTGAAAACAAAACAACCAAAACCTAATCTTATGAACGAAAAGATGAAACAAAATGCTGTTGCGTTTTACAAAATGGCATATGAAGGAAACCCTAGACAGGCAACAGAATTATATGTTGGTAAAGAATACATCCAACACAATCCAGCGGTAGCTAATGGTATTGAAGGTTTTATTGCATACTTTGAACGTATGAAAAAAGAGTATCCTAAAAAATCAATAGAATTTGTCCGTATAATTTCAGAAAACGATTTGGTAGCTTTACATACCCATCAGGTTTGGCCAGACAACGATCAATATGTTACTATGGATTTTTTTAGATTTGATAAAGATGCAAAAATTATAGAACATTGGGATTCCATACAGCAAATACCAAAACAATCTGCCAACAAGAATACCATGTATTAATACTTACTGAATATATTATTTAAATACAACACATAAAAAAAAGCACAATCTTAAGATTGTGCTTTTTTAGTATTATACTATTTATTTCTAATATCTGATATGCTTCGCTACGCTCTAAATATCAATAAAAGGTTTTAGATTTCTCTGTTTTTGTCCCAAGCTTCTAAGTAATCCTTAACTGCTTTTACAAACTGACCACCTAACGCACCGTTTACAACTCGATGGTCATAACTGTGTGATAAATACATTTTGTAACGGATACCAATAAAATCGCCATCAGGTGTTTCGATTACCGCAGGTACTTTACGTATTGCACCTAAAGCAAGAATACCAACTTGTGGTTGATTAATAATTGGTGTCCCCATGATACTTCCAAACGTCCCTACGTTAGTTACTGTATATGTACCACCTTGTACATCATCTGGAGACAACTTACCATCTCTTGCACGTCCGGCTAAATCGTTAACCGCTTTAGTCATACCAACTAAGTTAAGTTGATCCGCATTTTTAATAACAGGTACAATTAAGTTACCATCTGGTAAAGCTGCAGCCATACCTAGGTTAATGTTTTTCTTTTTAATGATAGTATCACCCTGTAAAGAGATATTCATCATTGGAAACTCACGTAATGCCTTAGCAATAGCTTCCATAAATATTGGTGTAAATGTTAAGTTTTGACCTTCGCGTTTTGCGAAACCATCTTTAACTTTTTTACGCCAATTCCAAATATTAGTAACATCTGCTTCTATAAAACTTTGTACATGTGCACTAGTTTGAACAGATTGTACCATGTGATGAGAAATCATTTTTCCCATTCTAGTTAATTCTATAATCTCATCTCCTTCAGACACAGCAATTGGCGCTGCTGCTTTTGGCGCTGCTTTAGCTGCTGGAGCGCTTGGTGCTGCAACTGCTTTTGCAGGTTGACCACTTCTATCTTTTAGATAAGTAATCATATCGTTTTTAGTAACACGACCATCTTTACCTGTTCCAGTAATAGTATCTAACTCTGCTTGAGCGATACCTTCTGCTTTAGCCATATTTTTTACTAAAGGCGAATAAAAACGCTCATCACTAGAAGCAATCGCTTCCGTAGTGACTTTAGCTGCTTCCATTGTTTTAGATACTTCCTGTGCTGCAACTGCTGCCTCAGGTTTAGCTTCAGCCTTAGGTGCTTCGGTTGTTGTACCAGCATCACCATCAGTTTCAATTATTGCTATGGTTTGACCAACTTGCACTACATCGTCCACGTTAAATAGTTTTTCAACTAAAACGCCATCAACTTCACTTGGTACTTCACTATCTACTTTGTCTGTTGCAATTTCTAAAACTGCTTCATCCGATTCAATAGTATCTCCAACCTCTTTTAACCATGAAGTAATTGTTGCTTCAGCAACGCTTTCTCCCATCTTAGGTAACTTAAGTTCAAATCTTGCCATATTAATAATTTACTAGTCTTTTTAATGTATTGAATTGCAAAATTAATAAATAATAAGCGTTTTTACTACTTATTATGCATCATTTTGCAACGTTTTAAAAGTGAAGCACTTCGCCTCTGCTTTTTGATGAATCGCTTCCGAGGATAAAATTAGAGTTTTTTGGAAGAATTCTAAAGCTTATATTTTTATTTTTTTCAGAATTTATTATCGTTTCAATAATTGTTTTAAAACTTAAATAGTTAGCATCTAAGATAACCTGTGTATCTGCTTCTGTTTTTGATAATTCTGATACTTTATTAAGTGGTTTCGCTATTTTATTTTCTAACTCAGGATAGTTTTTATCAGATACTATAGTGTGATTTCTAACCGGCTTTATTTCCGCGAAAGCGTTATTATTTAAATGTTTAGCTGCTTTAATACCAACCCAAACTGCAGCATCAAATACTACATTACGTTTAAAATGCTTTTTATAAAAGATTTGCATCGCACCATAAAAACGTTGGGAGTAATTGGCATCTTTTAATGTGCTTTCGCCTTTAAAATGAATGACTTTTATCGGACCATAATACATGTTATCAAAACCAGCTTTTACGACTTTATAGGACAAATCAATATCCTCTCCGTACATAAAATAGTCTTCGTCAAATCCACCAACCTGTTGGTAAATTTGTTTTTCTAACATCATAAAAGCACCTACAAAAACAGGCACTATACCTGACGTATTTGGTTTTAAATCGGATACATAATACGATTTATCAAATCCAAACACCTTTTTTATTGCCACTTTGGGTGTTGGAATTTGACGCTTACTTTCTGGTAAAAAGCAACCTGTACCATCCACTAATCTGCAAGCAAACAATCCTAAATCGTTTTTAATTTTTGAAAACTCAAATAACTGCTCAAAACAATCTTCAGGAACCACTGTATCGGGATTTAGAATACACAAAAACTGCCCTTTAGCTTGCTGTACACCCATATTATTCCCTTTTGAAAAACCTAAATTTTCCTTATTCTGAATCAGTATTACATTAGGAAACTTTTGCTTAACCATAGCGCAACTTTGATCTGAAGAGTTATTATCTACGACAATAATCTCTGCTTCTAGATTTGTAATTGCAGCTGATACACTTTGCAAACACAGCTCTAAAAAATAGTGCACGTTATAATTTAATATAATTATGGATAGCTTCATTAATGCTTATAACTTTAATGAAGATTCAAATGGAATTCGGTTTAAGATACTACGTCCTAAGGTAATTTCGTCAGCATATTCTAACTCGTCACCAACAGATATCCCTCTAGCAATAGTTGATGTTTCTATGCTAAAATCTTTAATTTGTTTATAGATATAAAAGTTTGTTGTATCACCCTCCATCGTTGGACTTAATGCAAAAATAAGCTCTTTAATTTGACCTTCTCTTACTTTTTGTACTAGGCTAACAATATTTAAATCGTGAGGTCCCACACCGTCCATTGGCGATATTTTTCCGCCTAAAACGTGATATAGTCCTTTATGCGACGCTGTATTCTCAATAGCCATTACATCTCTAATGTCTTCGACCACGCAAATAACATCTGCTTTACGCAATGGGTTTGAGCAAATATCACACAGCTCGTTATCACTAATATTATTACAAGATTTACATACCTTTAAATCGTTAACCATGGTATTTAAAGCATGACTTAACCCATGTGTATGCGCTTTAGGCTGGCGTAATAAATGTAACGCTAAACGCAATGCTGTACGTTTACCAATACCTGGCAGTTGCGAGATTTCGTTAACTGCGTTTTCAAGAAGTTTTGAAGAAAATTCCATAACTGCAAAATTAATGCTTTTGCTATTACTTTTAGCATTTATTTTAAGTCTAATTATGTTAATAAAATCTATATGTTTTAACTTAAAAAACAAAACAACCTTCAGTACATTTTTAACTAAAATCGGTTATAATTTTCTGTTTATTGTCAAATAACTTTTATCTAAATACTAATTTTGTATTTTGGCCATTATATCCAATTTTTATGACTTCGATACAAATCCTTTTATTAATAGCAGCCTACTTTGGTGTGCTAATTTTAATCTCATATTTTACAGGAAAAGACGACTCTAACGATGTGTTTTTTAAAGGAAAAAAGCAATCGCCTTGGTATGTTGTTGCGTTTGGAATGATTGGTGCCTCACTTTCTGGTGTGACCTTTATATCGGTTCCTGGTTTGATTGAGGGACAACAATTTGCCTATATGCAAGGTGTATTTGGTTTTTTTGTTGGTTATTTAGTCGTGCTTCTTGTGCTTTTACCTTTGTATTATAAATTAAACGTCACCTCTATTTACCAATACTTAGAGCAACGCTTTGGAACGGTTAGTTATAAGACTGGTGCGTTTTTCTTTTTATTATCTAGAGTTACCGGAGCAGCTTTTAGACTGTTTTTAGTAGCATTAGCCATGCAATATATTGTGTTTGAAGCTTTGGGTGTTCCGTTTTGGTTAACCGTAGTCATATCTATTGCGTTAATATGGTTATATACTAAACGTGGCGGTATTAAAACCATTGTATGGACAGATACACTGCAGACTTTAGCCATGCTAACATCTGTTATTGTTGCTATATTTTTAATTGTAAATAAATTAGGTTGGTCCGTAACCGAGATATTTAACAAGGACAGTTTTAAGGCTAAAAGTCAGCTATTCTTTTTTGATGATGTAAACAGTAAAATCTATTTCTGGAAATACTTTATTGGAGGTATATTTATAACGATTGCTATGACTGGTTTGGACCAAGATATGATGCAAAAAAACTTAACCTGTAAAAATCCTAGCGATGCTAAGAAAAACATGTTTAGCATGTCTATTTTATTAGTATTTGTTAATGTAATATTTTTATCCTTAGGGGCTTTATTATTTATATATTCTGAACAATTTGGGGTTTCTATCCCTGTTGTAGATGGCAAAGTAAGAACAGACCTATTATTCCCAGAAATAGCTATGAACCAAGGATTGGGTCTTGGGCTACAAATCACCTTTTTAATAGGGCTAATTGCTGCAGCTTACAGTAGCGCTGATAGTGCATTAACATCTTTAACAACATCTTTTTCTATTGATTTTTTAAATATTGAAAAATTACCGTTAGCACAACAAAAACCACTACGTAAAAAAGTACATATTGGTGTATCTTTATTACTAATAGTGATTGTGGTTATTTTTAATGAACTAGAAGGTAGCGTTGTCGGTAACCTATTTAAGTTTGCTACCTTTACTTATGGTCCTTTATTAGGTTTGTTTGCATTTGGAATACTAACTAAGCGCTCTATTAAAGACAACTTTGCTTGGATTGTAGGATTAGCGTCTATAATAATCACTTATTTTATTACAGAGCTTCCTGCAAACTTTCCTGATAGCTTTATTGGGAAGTATGCTTTCCATTGGGAAATTCTTCCTTTAAATGGTTTAATAACATTTATAGGATTGCTTTTAATTTCCGCGAAAGCGAAACCTAATACTGATTTGTAGACAACAATACTAAAGTACAAGCGACTTCAAAGTCAATATTATTTTCTTTTAAAAGCACGTACAATTCAGGGTTTTCTGTACCTGGATTAAAAATCACGCGCTTTGGATCTAAACCTACAATATAATTGTAATACTCTTTTTGTCGTGTTGGATTTAAATATAGTGTAACAGTATCTAAATCTTGATATTGTTGTAATTCTTTATCAATAGTAACACCAACGACTTCTCCTGCTTTCATCCCGAAAGCAACCGTTTCATGGCCATACTTAACCAATTTGCGTATTGCAATATTACTATATCTATCTAATTTTAGTGATGCCCCAAGGACTAACGTTTTTTTGCTCATAAATGTTAAAATTTAAAAATAATATAAATATACAGTAACAGTTTACAAATTAAGGCGTCTTTATAATAGAAGTAAAATACATCAATCAAATAATCAATCAAACAATGAAAAAACTAATCACCATTGCCTTACTATTGCTAACCTTTAGTATCCAGGCCCAAGACAAAACAAATGCTTTACCCAAAATCGGAACCGTTACTGGTAATGTATTAGACGTATCACTTAACCAACCCTTACCTTATGTTAACGTCATTGTAAAAGACACCAACAATAAATTAATAACTGGTGGTATTACAAATGATGAAGGACAATTTAGAGTGACACAAATCCCAGAAGGCACTAATTTAATTACTATTGAGTATTTAGGTTTTTTACCACAGACTAAAACCATTGTTATTACTAAAGATAATAAAGTTATAGACTTAGGAACTATTAATTTAGAAGAGGCAGCAACTAGCCTAGACGAGGTGACTATTGTTGCAGAAACCTCAACAATACAACAAAAAGTAGACAGAAAAGTAATTACTATTGGTAAAGACTTACAAACTGCTGGGGCAACTGCTAGCGAAATTATGAACAACTTACCATCTGTAAGTGTTGATCAACAAACAGGATCTATTAGTTTACGTGGTAACCAAAATGTAAGAGTTATGGTAGATGGTAAATTATCAAACATTCCTGCGGAACAATTACTAAAACAAATCCCATCATCTTCTATTAAAAGCATCGAATTAATTACTAATCCGTCTGCTAAATATAACCCTGAAGGAATGAGTGGTATTATTAATATTGTACTACATAAAAACACAAAAATTGGATTTAACGGAAATATAAATATTGGGCTATCGCATGACATCGAAGCTAAATTTAATAGCTCGATTGATGCTAATTACCGTAACGGAAAATTCAATTTATATGGTTCTTACAATAATAGTGTCACCAAAAACTTCAATTTTGGAGAGATTAATAGAGTTGAACAAGATATTCAGCAAAAATTTGAAATTCTAAATAACAACAAATCCCATTTATTTAAAGTCGGTTTAGATTATTATTTGGATGATAGAAATACTATTTCTGTATTTACAAATCAAAATATTTTTGACGGTTGGGTTAATGTTGATTCTGAAATCAATTATTTAGCGAATGCTTCTTTAAATGAATCTCAGTTTACTAGAAATGATAACGGAAACGATTCTGAACAATACAATTTTAACTACAAGCACGACTTTAATGACGATGGACATAGTTTAGAGTTAGAGGTTGATCACAATACATATGATGGTTTATCAGATTCTAGAAACAACTTTTTTAGCTCTCAACGTCCAAACTTTTTAGAAAACACAGATACAGACAGAGCAAGCTCTACAATAAATTTAGATTATAGTAATCCTATATCAGAAACTACTAAATTAGAATTTGGTTTACAAGCCCGCTTGTTTAACACTACTATTTTTTACCAATCTGACGCAAGAGAAACTAATCAATCTGGAGTTTACATTCCGACAACCACTACTTTTGATTATACAAGAGATATTTATTCTGCCTACGCTACTTATGGTAAAACATTAGATAAATGGAGCTATCAAGTTGGATTACGTGCTGAGACTGTTGCTGTAGATTCTGAGGCTTTCAAAAAAGATTTAGCTTCAAACGAAGAGACGACAATCCCATTTGATAATGATTACTTTAAACTATATCCTTCAGCGTTTTTAACGTACACACCTTCAGATAAAAATTCGTTTCAATTAAATTATAGTAGACGTGTGGACCGTCCAGGTATTGGACAAGTTAATCCTTTACCAGAATGGAGTACGCCTTTAATCTCTCAATTTGGGAATCAAGAATTACGTCCACAGTTTACAAACTCCATTGAAACCAATTACACAAGACAGTTAGAAAACGGTAGTATTACCGCAGGTGTGTTTTATAGAATTATTGAAGACGAAATACAACAAGCCATCCTAATTGACAGATCAGATGTTAACAGACTATTTTTTACAAACTTAAATTTTGATAACTCTTCTGCCTATGGTATAGAATTATCTTCAAACTATAGACCTACAAAATGGTGGAGTATTAATGGTAGTTTTGATTTATTTTCTCAAACACAAAAAAGTGTTGCCGAATCTTTTGATACCAACCAAAACATTGTTTTAAACACAGTTAAAGTTGACAATATCGTTTGGAATGTAAGAGCCTTTAATAATTTTAAAGTCACTAAAGCCTTAAGTTTATCTGCTTTTGGTATGTACAGCGGAAAAAACAAAAACATACAATTTGAAATGGAAGATATGTTAATGGTAAACCTAGGGATGCGTTATAGCTTCTTAGAAGGTAAAGCCAGTTTTAGCTTAAGCTATAATGATATTTTTGACACCATGTACGCGCAGTTTGAAGGCCAAACTCCTTATTTACAACAAGGTCGATTTAACTGGGAAAGCCAACAAATTTCTGGACGTTTATCGTACCGTTTTGGTGGCGGAAAATACAGAGCTAAATCAAGAAAACAAAGAGACGATGATACTAAATCCGGTGGTGGATTTATGTAATAGTATAAACAATACCATCTAGAGGTTATTTAGTAGCTAACAAACAGTTAATGGTTAGTGTTTAAGTTAGTTGCTAGATAAAAACCCCAAAGCCTGATCAGTTTTGGGGTTTTGTTTTTTTAACATCATTTTTTGTTATCGACCCCTTCCGTGTTAAAACCACGTTAAATACTAATAGTCAGCGTAATAAATTTCTCTTTTATGCGTCTTAACTATAACAAGACAGTAAATCAGTTTTATTATTTTTATTTGAATTAGTCTTCACAACAAAAAACAAGAAAAAGATTTATATAGTTAAGTTTAAGTAGTTAGTTAGTTAAAAAGCCAGAAACAAAATTTTGTTTCTGGCTTTTTTTTTCTTGATAGTATCAAAGACACTATCAATTATATGATAAGAGTTACTAAACACACAGGTCTTTAGTTACCATTTAATAATAACACTACCCCAAGTAAATCCACTACCAAACGCAGCTAATACAACATTATCCCCTTCTTTAACCTTACCTTGTTCCCAAGCTTCAGTTAATGCTATTGGTATAGAAGCAGCTGTTGTGTTACCGTACTTCATAATGTTATTAAATACTTGATCATCACTTAATCCAAATTTCTTCTGGATAAACTGTGCGATACGTAAATTAGCTTGATGTGGTATTAACATATCAATAGCCTCTTTATCCATATTATTTTTAGCTAGACCTTCCATAATTACTTCGCTAAAACGGACTACTGCATTTTTAAATACAAATTGACCATTCATATGCGGGAAGTAACTAACGTCATCCGGATCGTTATCTGCAAGTATATCACTTACCCAACGTTTACCCATTCCTGGCGCCACTAAAACTAGCTCTTCAGCATGCTCTCCTTGACTATGTAAATGCGTAGATAAGATCCCTTTACTATTATCCTCTTCTCTTGTTAATATTGCAGCTCCTGCTCCATCACCAAAAATTACAGTCACACCACGTCCTCTTGTAGTCTTATCTAACCCTTGAGAGTGTAACTCACTACCAATAACTAGTATGTTTTTATACATACCAGTTTTTATAAAATTATCTGCAACAGATAAAGCATATACAAAACCAGAACATTGGTTACGCACATCTAAAGCCCCTACGGTTTTAATATCTAAAGCATGTTGTACTTGCACCCCTGGACCAGGAAAATACATATCAGGACTTAGGGTTGCAAAAATGATAAAATCAATATCATCCTTATCTATACCTGCACGTTCTATTGCTTGTTTGGCAGCTTTCACTCCCATTGTTGCTGTTGTATCTCCAGAGCCTTCTTTTACCCAACGTCTTTCTTTTATTCCAGTACGTTCTGTAATCCACTCATCATTAGTATCCATCATTTTGGATAAATCCGCATTTGTGACAACGTTGTCAGGTACATATTTACCTAAACCAATAATTTTTGAATTGTACATTAAGTTATATTTTTATTATGTCTACTTCCCTTTTTCCATTAAAAAAAAATAGTATCGCAATTTAATGCTTTCAAAAATAATGATTTCACAATTATTTCTTATTCGTTATGCATGCATAATAGTTTCGGTTATTTACAAGTGTCATCTTGTCACATTTTAGCAATTGGCATTTTTGTTGACTGTTAAAGATTAAGAAATTAATATAAGTTTTCGCTTTAAGCGGAATTAAAAAAATAAATAATATCATGGCAAAAGGAAGTATTAATGTTTCAGTAGAAAACATTTTCCCATTAATTAAAAAGTTCTTGTATAGTGATCACGAAATATTTTTACGTGAGCTTATTAGTAATGGTACAGATGCAACATTAAAATTAAAGCATTTAACGACTATTGGCGAATCAAAAGCCGAATACGGAAACCCAGTAATCGAGGTTAAAATTGATAAGGAAGGTAAAAAACTTCATATTATCGATCAAGGTTTAGGTATGACTGCGGACGAGGTTGAAAAGTATATCAATCAAGTGGCATTTTCTGGAGCTGAAGAGTTTTTAGATAAGTATAAAGACAGTGCTAAAGATTCTGGAATTATCGGACACTTTGGTTTAGGTTTTTACTCAGCTTTTATGGTTGCAGAGAAAGTAGAAATTATTACTAAATCTCATAAAGAAGGTACAACAGCTGCACATTGGACATGTGATGGTTCTCCTGAGTTTACTTTAGAAGATGCAGATAAAACAGACAGAGGAACTGAGATTATTTTACACATTGCAGAAGACTCTCTTGAGTTTTTAGAAGAAGCACGTATTAGTAGCTTACTTTATAAGTATAACAAGTTTATGCCGGTGCCAATTAAATTTGGAACTAAAGAAGTAAACGACCCTGAGCATACACCAGCAACTACAAAAGATGCTGAAGGTAAAGAAACGACTGAGCCTCAGAAAAAAATTACTGTAGATAATATTATTAACAATCCTACTCCGGCTTGGACTAAACAACCAGCAGATTTAACGGATGAGGATTACACTAGCTTTTACAGAGAGTTATACCCTGCACAACACGAAGATCCATTATTCCATATTCATTTAAATGTAGACTATCCATTTAATCTTACAGGTATTTTATACTTCCCTAAGATGACACAGGATATGGCAATGCAAAAGGACAAAATCCAATTGTACCAAAACCAAGTGTACGTTACAGATAATGTAGAAGGGATTGTACCAGAATTTTTAACGATGTTACGTGGTGTGATTGACAGTCCAGATATCCCATTAAACGTGTCTCGTAGTTATTTACAAGCAGATGGTGCTGTTAAAAAAATATCATCTTACATTTCTCGTAAAGTAGCCGACAAATTAAAGTCGCTATTTAACACCAATCGTGAAGAGTTTGAAGCAAAATGGAATGACATTAAGATTGTTATTGAATACGGAATGTTATCTGAAGACAAATTTTTTGATAAAGCAGATGCATTTGCACTATACCCAACGGTAGATGGTAAATACTTTACTTACGAAGAGTTATTAAACGCTATCAAAGCAAAACAAACTGATAAGGATGGTAAGTTAGTTATCCTTTATACAAGTAACCAAGAAGCACAACACAGTTATGTTGAAGCTGCAAAAGACAAAGGTTATGATGTGTTATTGTTAGATAGTCCTATTATTTCGCATTTAATGCAAAAATTAGAATCTACTAAAGAAAACATTACTTTTTCTCGTGTAGATGCGGACGCTATTGATAAGTTAATTGCTAAAGACGAAACAACAATCTCTAAATTAGACGACACGCAAACAAAAGCGTTAGACGAGCTATTGAAAGAAGTAATACCGTCTGATAAATTTATGGTACAATTAGAAGCTATGGATAGCAACGCAACGCCATTTATGATTACACAACCAGAATTTATGCGTCGTATGAAAGAGATGCAAGCGTCAGGTGGTGGCGGCGGAATGCAAATGTTTGGTAACATGCCAGAAATGTACAACCTTGTGATTAATACAAACTCTGACTTAGTTAACGAGATTTTAAGCACAGAAGCTAAAGACAAGCAAACACATTTAATAACGCAAAGTTTAGACTTAGCACGTTTATCTCAAGGTCTTTTAAAAGGAAAAGAATTATCAGACTTTATCAAACGTAGTTACGAGTTATTAAAGTAACATAAAGCAGGCTGTTTTTGTAATGCCATTAGCATATCAATAACATACCGCTTTAAATATAACACTACCGCTTTCGCGGAAATTAAAAGCCACCTAATTAAGGTGGCTTTTTTTATTCAATATAAATAACAGTATCATAATCTGTTATACACTAAAACTTTCAAAATTTTTGATTAAGTTTACCTACCCAACCAAGTACTTTTTTTAAATGATTGACCAAAGCCTACCACAAACAGAAGCCATTAATACGCTTCTAAATAATGCTTATAATAATCGATCTCTAGACCTACCCAACAGTATTGTCTTAGCAAAAAAAGCCCTGCAATTAAGCCGAAACCTCAATAACCAACAATTAATTGGACGTAGTTTAAACCAACTTGGTTTGTATTACATGATTATTAGCGACTACACAAACTCTACCAAACACGCTACAGAAGCAGTTGCTTGCTTTACAATTATTGATGACCAATTAGGTATTGCAGACTCTAAATACACCATTGGTAGTGTCCATTATAAAACAGATAATTATCACGAAGGTTTAATTTGTTTAATCGAAGCCTTTCGTATTTATAAAAAACATGATGACTTTAAAAACCAATCTAAAGTTGGTAAAGCTATCGGAACAGCTTATGAGTATATTGGAGATCAATCCAATGCTTTTAAATCTTACAAAGAGGCTGTAAAAAATGCCAGAAAAGTAAACTGCATAAATCTAGAATCTAACGTATATAATAATCTATCAGGTTTATTACTAAAAAACAATAAGACCAGTTATGCCATAAAAATGATAGAGCATTCCATAAAACTAAAAAAAGAATCTGGAGACACTAGAGGTTATGGGTTTGCTATTTATGGACGCGGAAAAATATATTTTGCTCTAGGTGATTTTGAAAAAGCTGAAAACGATTTTTTAACAGCTATCACAACCTACAATAAGGTTATCGAAATTATGGGCGCTTGTATGGCTTACAATAAATTAGGGAAACTATATTTAAAACAAGACCAATTAGACAAAGCAGAACAAGCGGTTTTAACCGGGTTAAATCTGTCTATTAAATACAACATTACCATTACCAAAATAAAAGGATACCATCAACTATATATCATATACAAAAAGGCTAATCAAATTGAAAGTGCTTTTAAATATCTTGAACTGTACCTTACAGAGAAAGAATTAATCATGAATACGCAGACGCAACAAGTTATGGATAACTATAGCTTGATTAACAAAACTAACGTGTTAGAACATGAAGCCTTACTTCAAAAAGAGAAACAAAAAATAATAGAGAAAAAAAACGAGGACGATCAAAAAGCATTAAAACTAAAACAAGAGTTTTTATCTGTAATGAGTCATGAGATAAGAACACCGCTACATGCCATGACTACCATTGTAGCTATTCTTGAAGATCAAGTTTTTGGAGAAAACAAAAAGCTAATAGAAAGTCTACAGTTTGCCTCTAACAACCTTATAAGCATAGTAAATAACGTCTTAGACTTTTCTAAACTAGACTCTAAAAAAACAAACCTAGAAGTAGAAAACACTAATTTTGATACGTTATGTAAAAACATTTTAAATCTACATCTAAATTTAGCACAGTCTAAAGGCTTAAAATTAGTTTTAAAAAACAATGTTCCGGACACCACAAACTATCTAATAGACCAAACCAAACTAACACAAATACTTAGTAACCTGATTGGTAATGCTATTAAGTTTACAGAAAAAGGTAAAGTGACCTTTAAGATTAAATTGAAAGAAAAAAGCGCAACGCATGACACGCTTTTAATTAAGATAAAAGATACAGGAGAAGGTATTCCTAAAAAAGACTTGATAGAAATATTTGATAGTTTTTCTCAAATAAAACCTATTATGACTAAAAAGCAAGGCGGTACAGGTCTTGGATTAGCCATAGTAAAAGAACTAGTTAAATTGCATGACAGCGTTATCAAAGTAAATAGTAAAGAACAAAAAGGCTCTGAGTTTTACTTTACAATCCAATTAGAACGCATAGCACCAATGGTAGCTAAACCTAAACCAATTTTTAATCAGCTAAAAAATAAACTTATTCTATTAGCCGAAGACACCGTAATGAATGCCACACTTATTACCAAAGTGTTGTCTAAATGGGGTATTAAAACAGAGCATGCTGTTAATGGTAAAGTAGCTGTAGAATATGCTAAAAATAAAATTTACGATTTTATTTTAATGGATTTACACATGCCAGAAATGAATGGTATTGATGCAACAAAATTAATCAGGACCGAAAGTAACTTAAATAAAGACACGCCAATATTTGCCATTACGGCGGATGTTATGACAACCAAGAATAATAAAGAGCATGCTAAGCTTTTTAATGACATCCTATGGAAACCTATTGAGATTGAAAAACTATACCAAGCCATAGCCAAAGAGGACGTTTTAAACTACAACTAAACGCTACATCAAGTTAATTATAAATTAATCCGTACTATTTGCTTTGGTAGATAGTATTACTACTGCATGCCTTCTTTTTAATAAAACACGATGAGCACTAATGCAATATAAATTGCGATAAAAAAAGCGCAACTACTCCCCTTCACCTATATCAAAAAGGTTATTAATCCCGATTTTATACTGTTTGTATTGAAATAACAAAAAATACTATGCATGCATTGTATTTTTAAAAAATAAAAATTACCTTATAGCCATAGGTCTAAAAAACAGACTCACAATTTGTCTTTAAATGGTCTAAACAGTAACAAACACACTTTTAAAGTGATAAACGTTCTTTTAAATCACACCCCTTTATACTTATGTCTCTTTTAAAAATCAGCGCTTAACAGTCGTTTTTAAAGGTTTGTACAGACGTTATAAAAAACTATAGTATCACACAACACACACTAACACACACTAAAAATGAAAATCAAAAAAATTCTTGTTGCAAATAGAGGAGAGATTGCTATTAGAGTATTACGTGCTTGTACGGAATTAAATATTGCTACAGTAGCAGTTTACACCTACGAAGATCGCTACTCGCAACATAGAAACAAAGCGGATGAATCGTATCAAATTGGTGACGATAATCAGCCTTTAAAACCATACTTAGATATGGATGGCATTATAGATTTAGCAAAATCTAAAAATGTAGATGCAATACACCCAGGCTATGGTTTTTTATCTGAAAACTCAGAGTTTGCAAGACGATGCGCTAAACACGGTATTATTTTTATTGGACCAGACCCAGAAGTTATGGATGCTTTGGGTGATAAAATTACAGCTAAAAAAATAGCAGAACAATGTCAAGTCCCTATTATAGAAAGTAATAAAAAAGAATTAAACTCTTTAAAGATTGCCATTTCAGAAGCAGAAAACATTGGGTACCCTTTAATGCTAAAAGCAGCTTCTGGTGGTGGTGGACGAGGCATGCGTATTATTAGATCTGCCGAAGATTTAGAAACCAACTTTGACTCTGCACGTAATGAGTCTTTAAATGCATTTGGTGATGACACTATGTTTTTAGAAAAGTATGTCGAAAACCCAAAACATATCGAAGTACAAATTGTAGCAGACAGACATGGTAACATTCGTCATTTATTTGAAAGAGATTGTTCTGTACAACGACGTCATCAAAAAGTAGTAGAAATTGCGCCATCTTTTAATGTGTCTACTAAAGTAAAAGAAGCCCTTTATAAATACGCAGTCGCCATAGCAACCAAAGTAAGTTATAATAATATTGGAACTGTAGAGTTCTTGGTAGATCAACAAGACAACATTTACTTTATTGAAGTCAACCCAAGAATACAAGTAGAACATACGGTTACCGAAATGGTAACAGGAATTGACCTTGTAAAAACACAAATATTTATTGCTGGAGGTTATAAACTATCAGACGATCAAATTAAAATTTACGGACAAGACACATTAGCAACCTATGGCTTTGCTTTACAATGTAGATTAACCACAGAAGACCCTCAAAACAACTTTACACCAGATTACGGTACAGTAACAACTTACCGTAGTGCCTCCGGAATGGGAATCCGTCTAGACGCAGGAAGTATTTACCAAGGTTATAAAGTCAGTCCCTTTTTTGACTCTATGCTAGTTAAAGTATCCTCTCACGGAAGAACTCTAGATGGTGCAACACGTAAAATGGTACGTGCTTTAAAAGAATTTAGAATTAGAGGTGTTAAAACAAACATTCATTTTTTACAAAATGTCATTCAGCATCCCACTTTTAAGGATGGTAAAGTGACTGTAAATTTTATTCAAAATACGCCTGCCCTATTCAAAATAAAACTGCCACAAGACAGAACATCAAAAGTCGTTCAGTTTTTAGCAGAAGTTAGTGTAAACGGAAATTCTGATGTCAAAAACATTGAGGAAAACAAAGTATTCAGAACCCCAAAAGTGCCAAAATTTAGTTTGTCAGATCCGTATCCAAAAGGGACAAAGGACTTATTAACGGAGTTAGGTCCAGAAAAATTCTGTGCATGGTTAAAAGACGAGAAAAAAATTCATTTTACGGATACCACCATGCGTGATGCGCATCAATCGTTATTAGCAACCAGAATGCGTAGTTATGACATGCTAAAAGTGGCCGAAAGTTTTGCAAAAAACCATCCAAACACTTTTAGTATGGAAGTTTGGGGAGGCGCCACCTTTGATGTTTGCTTACGTTTTTTACACGAAAGTCCTTGGACACGTTTAAGAGAATTGCGTAAAGCAGTACCAAACATATTATTCCAAATGTTATTACGTGGCTCTAATGGTGTTGGTTATAAAGCATATCCTGATAATTTAATCGAGAAATTTGTTGAAAAATCTTGGGAAAACGGTGTTGATATTTTCAGAATATTTGACTCTCTAAACTGGGTAAAAGCAATGGAACCAAGTATAAACTATGTCCGTAACAAAACAGGCGGAATCGCAGAAGCAGCATTAAGTTATACAGGAGATATATTGGATGTAAGCCAAACAAAATACAATCTTAAATACTACACACAGCTAGCCAAAGATTTAGAAAATGCTGGGGCACATATGATTGCTATAAAAGATATGGCAGGATTATTAAAACCCTACGCAGCCACAGAGCTAGTTGCCGCATTAAAAGATACCGTAAACGTACCCATACATTTACACACACACGATACATCATCATTACAAACAGCAACCTATTTAAAAGCTATCGAAGCCGGCGTTGATGTGGTTGATGTTGCATTAAGTGGTTTATCTGGATTAACATCGCAACCAAACTTTAATGCAACTGTAGAGATGATGAAAGGCCAACCAAGAGCACACGCTTTTGATATGCCCAAACTAAATCAGTTTTCTAACTTTTGGGAAGACACGCGCGAATTGTATTATCCATTTGAATCAGGACTAAAAGCAGGAACCGCTGAGGTCTTTGAACATGAAATACCAGGTGGACAATACAGTAACCTACGCCCTCAAGCCACAGCTTTAGGATTAGCAGATCGTTTTGATGAGGTTAAAAAAATGTATGCCGAGGTTAATACACTATTTGGTAACTTAATTAAAGTAACACCAAGCTCTAAAGTGGTCGGAGATATGGCTATTTTTATGGTAACCAACAATCTAACTACAGAAGATGTTATGGAACGTGGTGAGGAGATTTCGTTTCCAGACTCTGTGATAAGTTTCTTTGTTGGAGATTTAGGTCAACCCGAAGGAGGTTTCCCTAAAAAGCTTCAAAAAATTATACTTAAAAACAGAAAACCATATACCAACAGACCAAACGCACATCTAGAACCAATAGATTTTGATTTAGAATACAAAGCCTTCAAAAAGAAATTCCAAAAAGGCTTTACTCGTGCAATTGAGATGGAAGACTTTTTATCCTACACATTATATCCAAAAGTCTTTGAACAAGCGCACGAAAACTATAAGACCTATGGTAACTTAGCATTAGTACCTACAAAAAACTTTTTTTATGGTATGACCCTTCGTGAAGAAATTTTAATAGAGCTAGAACCAGGAAAGACAGTCATCATTAAATTACTATCCATTGGTATACCAAACGAAGAAGGTATGAGAACCGTCTTTTTTAAAGTAAACGGAGAAAATAGATTTGTAGACATTTTAGACACCTCCTTAAACATAAAAATCACAACCAATACAAAAGTAGACCCAACTGACGAAAACCAAATTGGTGCACCATTACAAGGCGCTTTATACAAAGTTTTAGTTAAAAAAGGACAAGACGTTAAAGAAAACGATCCTCTTTTTATTATAGAAGCCATGAAAATGGAAACCACTGTAGTTGCCTTTAAATCGGGTACTATAAAATCAGTAACACTAAAAGAAGGGAAAATGGTAAAACAAAATGACCTAGTTGTTACCATAGAATAATACAGCTTTACTATATTAAAATACCGCTTTCGCGGAAATAAAAAAACCACCTATTTAGGTGGTTTTTTTGTTCCAATAAAGCAAACTAAACCTACCATGTATTTCATTTTTGTAACTTAGTTTTTTTTAAAAAATAAGTGCTGTAATAAGCAAATGTTATAACGCTTTACTTCTCACAGAGAGATATAACAACGTATAAGTTTGAAAACACAGTATAAAAAAAGATATTTAAGGATTGTGACTAACAAAAATAGACAATAAAAAAAATAGTAATAGGAATTATAATACTAACGTTAAGCGCCTGTAAATCAACAGGTAAAGGAAATGAGATTGAATTCACTATTGAAAACAAATCTGATGCCCCAATTGAAAACGTAAGATTTACAACATCTGAAAATCTTACGGAACTAAAATTTGATAATATTGGACCTATGAATTTTCCTAAAATAGGTTGACTAAAAATTAAGCAATTAATTACAGTCACTTATGAAAACAAAAAATGAACACTGGCTAAAAAAAAGCTATCAAAAAGCTACTTTAGAAACCAAACTTTTAGTCGTTGACCAAATCTTAAATGGTCAGATTTCAAACAACCAAGCTTCTAAAAAATATGATATTCCTAGAACAACTATTTCTTATTGGTTAATAAAATACAGTACCTTATTGAAACAAAACACTTTACCAACAAACAACTGAGTTAAAAACAAGTAAATTCTAGCTACTTACAATAAAACATTAATCAAATTTTCGTAATAAAAAAAAACAAAACAACGAAGCACAACCTCAACTCCACGCAAAACATTTACAATTACCTTAACAAACCACTACTTTTCTATTCGTAAAAAATAACTAACTTGTAACCAACAAACAAGACACGCTGTTATTATGATAAAAAAGTACTTACAAGCATCCGTTTTAGCGCTATTACTTTCGGCTTCAGCCTTAAGTGTTGCACAAGACAAAACCGTTCCCGTTTTTGAAAATGGAGAAGCACAAATTGTAGAAGGATTTAGCAATTATAAAGATTGGATTAGACATGACCTTTGGGTAGAAACCTCTTTTAACACAGATGGAGACGATACTTTAGATCGTGTACACGTGTCCGTTACCAGACCATCACAAACAGATACCGAAGATTTAAAACTACCAGTAATTTACGTAACTAGCCCATACTTTGCAGGTGTTGCACCAGATGTACCTGGTATTATGTGGGATGTGGAGCACGAGTTAGGGGCACGTCCAACACAAGAACGCGCACACCCAGAAGTAACCCGTTTAGGAAAACGCCCAATAATATCAAACTCGCATATCATGAAGTGGGTACCACGCGGTTACATTGTTGTACACTCGTCTTCTCCCGGAACCGGATTATCTCAGGGTAGCCCTACCGTTGGTGGACCAAACGAAGCATTAGCACCAAAAGCAGTTATACAATGGTTAAATGGTGACGCAAAAGGTTACACAACACCAGATGGCGATCAAGAAGTAACAGCCTTTTGGAGCACAGGAAAAGTAGGTATGACAGGTACATCTTACAACGGGACATTACCATTAGCAGCTGCAACCACTGGCGTTAAAGGATTAGAAGCCATTATACCAATTGCACCAAACACATCGTCCTACCATTATTACAGATCAAACGGATTAGTACGCTCGCCTGGAGGATATTTAGGAGAGGATATTGATGTGCTTTATGACTTTATACATAGTGGTGACGAGGCAAAAAGACCATACAATAACAAAACCGTTAGAGACACAGAAATGGCTGCAGGAATGGACAGAGAAACAGGAGATTTAAACGACTTCTGGAACAATCGTGATTACCTCAACCAAATGGATGGGATGAAAGCTGCCTTGTTAATGTCACATGGTTTTAACGACTGGAATGTAATGCCAGAACACAGTAACCGTATTTATCAAAAAGCCAAAGCAATGGGCTTACCAACACAAATATATTACCATCAAAACGGACATGGTGGACCACCGCCAATGACCATGATGAACCGTTGGTTTACTCACTATTTACACGGTATTGATAACGGTGTAGAAAACGATCCTCAAGCACGCATTGTTAGAGAAAATGACAGACCAGACCAACCAACTGCTTATGCTGCATACCCAAATCCGGATGCTAAAAACGTGACGTTATATTTAAATAAAGGCGGAAACCAAGTTGGTGCCTTAACAACAACGCCTAATAAAAGACAAAAAACTGAAATGTTAGTGGATGATTTTACCATTTCTGGGAAAGCACATGCGCAAGCGACAAACAGTACCCACCGTTTATTATATAGTACGGCTACTTTAAAACAAGACTTACATATTTCTGGCGAAAGCACAATAACTATTAGCGTATCTAGTAGTAAACCAGCTGCCAATTTATCCGTAATGCTAGTCTCTTTACCGTATACGGATGATGCCAAAGTAATTACAGATAATATTATTACACGTGGTTGGGCAGATCCACAAAACCATAAATCATTACGCGAAAGCGCACCATTAAAGAAAGGCGAATTTTACGATCTAACGTTTAACCTACAACCAGATGATCAAATCATTAAAGCAGGACAACAAATTGGATTGGTTATTTTTTCTAGTGATAAAGAGTTTACAATACATCCAAAACCGGGGACTGAATTAACGGTGGATTTAGATAAAACAAGCATCACCTTACCTATTGTTGGTGGTTTAGATGCCCTAAAAAAAGCGATTGAATAATTATGAACATTGTTATTAATAATATTACTTTAGACAAGGAGATTATTCTAGAATTAATTTCCGAAAGTCAGCTGGTTGCCATAAAATACGTGAGGGCAAAAACAGACTTAGGTTTAAAAGAAAGCAAAGACATTGTAGACAATTTAAAAGCCAATCCGGAGTATTACGATGGCAAACCGCATACAATAGCTTTTGAAGTTCCAGATATGGATAAAGACATTCAAAACATTAAAAAACAATCTAGCAATGGGATGTTATACAGCAAACCCAATCAAGTCAAAAAATATGTGCTAATTATTTTAGCCATTTGTCTTGTGGCTGCATTATATCTGTTTTTAAATCAATAAAAAGCAAGACTATTGTTGGTATCAGGCAAACCTCAGCTTCTATTTGATTTCAATAAAAACTTAAACGGTCTGCAATAGCCCCATTAAAAACCACTTCAAATAGAAGTGGTTTTTTTATAACCAAAATAAACAACGTAAACGGTAAATTTATAGCGTACCTTCAAAAAAAAAGGAATGTCTATAGAGCGAAGAGTACGATTAGTGGAAGCGTTATTTGAGACGTTAGACACCCAAATTTCAACCTTTCAAAACAAAACAACTTTGCATTGTGCAACAGGTTGTGGTAAGTGTTGTACCAACCCAACCATGGAGGCTTCTCCTTTAGAGTTTTTACCTTTTGCGTTTCATCTTTTTTTGAACGGTCAAGCCGAAACCACGCTAAAAACATTAAACACAAAATCAAAACACTCCATTTGCCATATTTATAGCCCGCTAAACTTAGTAGACAGCGCACTAGGGCGATGTAGTAATTATAAATATCGCGGTTTAGTTTGTCGTCTTTTTGGCTATGCAGCTTCTAATGATAAGTATGGGCAAAAACGCATGGTGACTTGCAAAATTATAAAAGAAAACCAAAAAGAAACCTTGCAAGATACTGCAGAAGCCATAAATAATGGGCTATATATCCCGATGTTCACGGAGTATTACATGCAACTGTCGCAGATAGATTTTACAATGGGTAATGTTATTGTCCCAATAAACAGGGCGCTAAAATTAGCAATTGAAGAAGTATTACAATACTATGCCTATAGACCTTTTCCAAGTGGCTTGGTAAATATTGCGTAATTGTAATATTTTGAAACTATATTTGCGCAACTAATATTACCGCATACTTAAGATGTCCATTACTTTATTGTCTTCTCCTTTACAAGGCTTCACGGATTTTAGATTCCGTAACGCGTTTCACCATTATTTTGGTGGTATCGATACGTTTTACGCACCTTACATCAGGCTAAACGGAAAGCTGAAAATTAAGCAATCCTATCAATTAGATTTACAACCAGAAAATAACACGACCTTAGAAGTGATTCCGCAAGTAATGACCAATGATCCTGACGAGTTTATGTTTGTGGTTAAATACGTGCAAAGTTTAGGGTATAAAGAGTTAAACTGGAATTTAGGTTGTCCATATCCAATGGTGACTAAATCTGGTATGGGATCAGGTTTGATTTGTAATCCTGCAAAAATTGACGAGGTCTTAAAAAAAGCACATAACGAAAGTGATATAACCGTGTCCATGAAAATGAGAATGGGTTATGACAATGCTGAAGAAATTTTAGACGCCTTCCCTATTCTAGATAATTATCCGCTTAAAAATATTGCAATTCATGCCAGAATAGGAAAACAACTGTACAAAGGACCTGTAGATTTAGAGGCGTTTGAGCGATGCATTACAAGTACAAAGCATAAATTGTACTACAACGGAGATATCACGTCTGTAGCATCTTTTAAGTCCATGGAAGCCCGCTTTCCGGGTATTGATCATTTTATGATTGGTCGTGGTCTAATTGCAGATCCATTTTTACCAAGCATGATTAAAAATAATACCACAGAATATCCTAAAGACCGTTGGGAGATTTTTAGTCAATTTCATGATACAATTTACCAACAGTACGACGCGTATCTATCGGGACCAACGCCAATAAAAATGAAAATGTTAGGCTTTTGGGAGTTTTTCTCGAAGTCGTTTTCTAATCCTCAAAAAACATACAAAGCCATTAAAAAAGCTGGGAATCCTGTAAAATACAAGCAAGCAGTAGCTAGTATTTTGAGTAATGAAAAGTAATTTTTCAATATTTACTCTATATTTACAGAAACCAACCAGAGTAAAACCATGCAAAATAATTATAGATCTAAAGCTTTTAAAGCTTGGCTAGATAAACTACAACAAGAAAGTTGGCAGTTAGAATTAATTATTTCTGGGTTTGCAATTTATGGTTTGACGCAAGTGTTAAAACCGCTTGAAACAAGTTATAATATTGCAAAAAATGATGGAGACCTTTTTTTTAGAATAGCTTTAAGCGTAGCTATTTACGCCAGTCTTATTTTGTTAACAACCTTATTATTTCACGTTGTTCTTCGTGGGTTATGGATTGGTGCTTTAGGGTTACGCTATGTCTCAGGAGACATCGATTACAAAAAATTAAAATACAGACCTAAATTTGACAATTATTTACGTAAAAAAATAGGTTCATTTGATAAGTATATATCACAACTAGAAGACTATTGTAGCGTCTTATTTGCAGTTTCTTTTTTATTAGTGTTTTACCTGATTTCTTTTTTATTGTATGCTGGAATACTTGTTTTAATAGGTTATTTTTTAATTAAAGACCACGATATTAGACCTAAAATGTTTTTTATCACAGGTGTCTTTTTAATGATTTTCACAATTCTAGGGATGATTTTAACCTTTCTAGATTTTATAACATTAGGGTATTTTAAAAAAAATAAATGGTTAGCAAAAATATACTTTCCTTTTTATTGGTTATTCAGTTATTTAACACTCTCTTTTTTATATCGCCCACTAGTCCATAATTTTTTAGATAACAAATTTGGAAAACAAATAAGTTTTATCCTCATCCCAAGTTACTTTCTACTATCAACTATTTTAGCATTTAGCTTTAATCGTTCCAATTATTTCTCAGCTTCAGAGGATTCTAATAGCTTCTCTGCAAACCTTTTAAATTACGATGAAAACATAAAAAAAGAAGATCTTTTTATTGATAAAGCTTCAATTCCTTCAAAAATCATAACAACGTCTTATTTACCAATATTTATTGAGTATAATGAAAGTATTGAAGATGCTGTGTTTTCCTTTAACAAAGGTCTAAAACCTGAAGAAGACATTAGAGGATATAAATCAGATTTCATCACTGGATACAATCGAAATATCAAAAAAATATCGGATAGCTTAAAACTAGAATACGTTAAAACCTTATCTAGTATTTATAGCTTAAAAATTGACACCCTAAATTACACGCTACCTGATTTTATCTATACTAAACACAATCAAAATCAAAATGGTTTTGAAACAGTATTATCTCTTAAAAACATAAAAGACGGTAAGCACGATTTAAGTATTTACAGGTTATCAAAAACAGACAGTACACAAACACAAGACACCATAATAACCATCCCTTTTTGGTACTATAAAAACTAAGTCTTAAACATGCAAATAACATCTACCAATATTGCCAAACCAACAACCATTGAATGGAATGGAAAAAAGCAAACCACGGGCATGTACAAAAACCCTATTGATACTGGTATTAATTTAGAAAAAGAAGACGTAAAAGGTGACGAGGTTTCAGACAGAAAGCATCATGGTGGTATTTTTAAAGCCTGTTATTTATTTTCGGAAGACCATTATGACTATTGGAAAAACTTATATCCAAACATAGATTTTAATTACGGGATTTTTGGCGAAAACCTAACCGTAAAAGGATTAGACGAAACTAAAATTAGGGTTGGCGATATTTATAAAATAGGAACCGCCCTAGTCCAAGTGACGCAACCTAGAGAACCTTGTTTTAAACTGGGTATACGGTTTGGTACACAGACCATTCTTAAACAATTTATCAAGCATGCACGACCTGGCACTTATGTGCGTGTTTTGGAAGAAGGACTTGTAAAACCCGGAGACCACATGTTATTGGTGCAAGCGGCAACCAACAGTCTAACCACAGCACAACTGTTTACCCTATTGTTTTCTAAACAAAAAGACCAATCACAATTAGCCTTAATTATAGACAATGACGCCATACCACTAAAAAAACGTCAAAAACTAGCGGCTTTTATAAAAAACTAATAGAACTCAAAACCAATAAGCTACATTAACTTATCTTTGCTGCAATCTATTTTTAAAGCTAAATTCTTGAAAGACCTTTTACTAATAACGCCACCTTTTACCCAGTTAAATACGCCATATCCTGCAACTGCCTATTTAAAAGGATTTTTAAATACAATTGGGGTTTCTGCCTTTCAGATGGATTTAGGGATTGAGGTGATTTTAGAATTATTCAGTAAAAAAACCTTTGAAAAACTTTTTGATTTAGCAATAGAAAACGACTCCATTTCGACAGAAAATGGGCAACGTATTTACACATTAAAAGATGATTATTTACAACCTTTAGATGCTATTATATTATTTCTACAAGGTAAAAATCAAACTTTAGCACGACAAATATGTACTACAAACTTCCTACCACAAGCCTCTAGATTTGAACAACTGGAAGATATGGATTGGGCATTTGGAGAAATGGGCATGCAAGACAAAGCCAAGCATTTAGCTACCTTATATCTTGAAGATTTATCAGATTTTATTATTGAATGTATCGATCCTAATTTTGGATTTAGCAGATACGCCGAACGTTTAGGACAAAGTGCCAATGCGTTTGACGCGCTTTATGATAGTCTAAAAAATAAACCAACATTTATTGATCAGTTAACGTTGGCTATTTTAGAAGACCGCTTAAAAACCGTGCAACCAAAACTAATCTGTTTTTCGGTACCCTTTCCAGGGAATTTATACAGCGCGTTTAGATGTGCACAATTTATAAAAGCGAATTATCCAGAGATTAAAATTGCGATTGGTGGTGGTTTTCCAAATACCGAATTACGTCAAGTAACAGACACACGTGTTTTTGATTTCTTTGACTTTATTACGCTAGACGATGGCGAGCTACCCATTGCGTTATTATATCAAAACGTATGTCAACCTGATAACAATCAAAGTACTGCGGATACTGATTTAGAAAATAATCTAGAAAACACCCTAGAAAACGATGACCCAAATAGCAACAACACCAGTCATGCTGAGCGCAGTCGAAGCACTACAATAACCAAAGATCACAATAGCAAAGAAAAACAATACAAACGCACCTTCCTTTTAGAAGATGGAAAAGTAGTTTACAAAAACAACACCACAAGACCAGAATACAAACAACTACAAGTAGGGACACCAGACTATTCTGACTTATTGCTAGAGGATTACATTTCTGTTATAGAGATTGCCAATCCAATGCACAGTTTATGGAGTGATGGACGTTGGAATAAATTAACAATGGCACATGGCTGTTATTGGGGAAAATGTACGTTTTGCGACATATCCTTAGATTATATCAAGATTTACGAACCCATTGCGGCAGCCCTATTAGTGGATCGTATGGAGCAATTAATTGCGCAAACTGGCGAAAACGGATTTCATTTTGTGGATGAAGCGGCACCGCCTGCATTAATGAAAGCGTTAGCCTTAGAAATTATAAAACGAAAACTTACCGTTACATGGTGGACTAACATCAGATTTGAGAAAAACTTTACACAAGATTTATGTTACCTACTTAAAGCCTCAGGTTGCATTGCAGTCTCTGGAGGTTTGGAAGTGGCATCAGATAGACTATTAAAACTAATTGATAAAGGTGTAACTGTGGAGCAAGTCGCGCAAGTGACGCGTAACTTTACGCAAGCCAACATTATGGTGCACTCCTATTTAATGTACGGTTACCCGACACAAACGGTACAAGAAACAGTTGATAGTTTAGAGATGGTCAGACAGTTATTTGAATTAGGTATTATTCAATCTGGGTTCTGGCATCAATTTGCATTAACAGCCCATAGTCCGATTGGTTTAAATCCAACAGAATATGGCATCACACCAAATTATAAATCTATTTCGTTTGCCAATAATGATATTGATTTTACGGATAGCACGGGTATTGATCACAACCAATTTAGTTTCGGTTTAAAAAAATCGTTATTCAATTTTATGCACGGGATTGGTTTTGATATGGATTTACAAGAATGGTTTGATTTTGAGATTCCGCAAACCTCAATTGCACCTTTTCATATTGATGACTGTCTAAATACAGAAACCGCACTAACCACAAAACCAACTGCAAAAATTGTATATTTAGGACACTTACCATTAGTTGCAGAGCGTACAAAAACTAAAAAAGGATTTACAAATGAGTTGTTAGACCTGACGTTTCATGATAAAACGGAGCGTCTTCAAATGACATTAAATAAGCCTGAAGGCGAATGGTTGCTTGACACACTAGAAACGCTAAAACCAACAAGTGGCAAAAGTGTTTCTTTTTCAGCGTTAAAAAAAGACTTCGAAACTCAGTTAGACGATTTTGAATTATTCTGGTTTTCTAAACCTATGCAAAAGCTGAAAGACTTTGGATTACTGCAGTTATAATTAACACAAGATTAATTTCGCCGAAAGGCATTAAAAGCTACCTTTGTTTTAATGCGAAATAAGATTAGAAATCATTTAAAAACCATCGAGTTATTTCTTAAAGGTTCAGGCTTTTATAGAGGTGTAGTCTTAACCGTTGCTATTGTTTTACCATTAGCTGTTTTTAATTTAATAGACTTGTTTGCTTATGCGCCCGCCATTGCACTAGGGACATTTTTAAACGCACCAAGTGATGTCCCAGGAAGCTTAAGACGTAAAATAAACGGTATCTTAATTAGTATTATACTAACCATGTTGGTAACGTTTATAATCCTGTTAACCAAACCTGTTTTTATTATTCTACTAATTGCTATTGCTGTTTTAAGTTTTGCAGTTAGTTTGATTTCTGCTTATGGTTTCAGAGCTTCTTTAATATCATTTTCAGGATTACTAGCTATTGTGTTGGGCTTAGCGGTTAGTAAGCCCGATTTTCAATCTATTATTTTACACGTCGGCTTAATTGGTGTTGGTGGATTATGGTATTTAGTAGTGTCTTTATTATCAAATTGGGTTTTTCCAAGAAAAGACGATGACCAATTATTATCGGATACATTATCGCTTACTGGCGAATATTTAAAAATAAGAGCCAAGCTATTAACCAAGCCTAATAAGCGTGAGAAGTATGCTAAAAAAGCACTAGTCCTTCAAACCCAAATAAGCGAAAAACACGAAACCTTAAGAGAGCTACTTTTAGAGGGTAGAAAACGTTCAGGACGTTCTTTTTCTAATGAGAGAAGACTTTTAATCTTTATATCCTTAATTGATATTTTTGAGTTAGCCTTAGCAAACACTTTAGATTACACCAAAATTGACACCCTATTTGGTTTAGAAAAACAGCATTTAAATACCTTTAAAAAACTTAATAAAGAGCTAGGAAATCAACTTATCAAATTGTCTGAATTATTCATAAAAAAAGGCAATCTTCCTGATATTGAATTAATAAATAAAATAGCTGCAGACACAGAGACTGCAATTCAGGATTACGTTACTGAAGTTACTTTACCAAAAGCAAGAGAAGGTGCAATTACCATGCGCAACCTTCAAGACTATCAGAAGCAATTATTACAAGAAGTAAAAGCTATCAGACGTGTTTTAACTAAAGTAAAAAACAATGCTAAAGCATCTTTAAAACCACAAGAATCTAAACAGTTTTTAACCTCTCAAGATTACAGACTAAATATATTAGTACAGCATTTTAGTTTAAAATCGCCAATGCTTAGGCACGCTTTACGATTAGCAAGTGCCATTGTGTTTGGTTTTCTTTTAGGAAGTATATTAGATTTAAAAAATGCGTATTGGATTATTCTGACCATAATTGTAATCATGCGTCCCAATTATGGGTTAACCAAAGCGCGTTCTAAAAACAGAATCATCGGAACCATAATTGGTGCTATAATTGCCACAACAATTATTTTAATTACCAAAAACACAACGGTCTATTTAGTCTTAGCGATTGTCTCGTTAACCTTTGCTTTTTCATTAATACAACAAAGCTATAAAGTAGGTGCTGCTTTTATAACCTTGCACATTGTATTTGTTTACGCACTTATAGATCCTGATGCTTTTACTGTAGTGCAGTATCGTGTTATTGATACCGTAATTGGGGCCATAATAGCAGTAATAGCAAATTACCTATTGTTCCCGAGTTGGGAATACAAAAACCTAGACACGGTATTAGCCACTGTAATTACCTCTAATAGTAATTATTTAAAAGCCACCAAAAAGCTATACCACGACAAGGAAGAAAACACATTAGCTTATAAAGTATCCAGAAAAGAGGCTTTTTTAGCGATGAGTAATCTAAATGCGGCGTTCCAAAGGTTAACACAAGATCCAAAATCTAAACAAAAAGAATCTGCTTTAATATATGAGATGGTCACACTAAACCACACCATATTATCTGCAATAGCTTCGATTGGACGTTATATTTTAAATCATAGTACAACACCAGCTTCAGAAGAATTTGATACTATTATCGAAGGGATTACAGGAACGTTACTACATTCTGCTTCGCAATTAGAAAGTACCAAAACAGTTCTTGTTTCCGAAGAAAACAAAATATATCAAGCGCATAAAAAACTACAAAAACGCTATGATAATTTATCTTTAAAGCGGGACAGTGATATTGAAGCCGGGCAAACAATAATTGACGACAATACATTATTAAACCTTCAAGAAGCTCATTTAATTAACAATCAATTACTGTGGTTAAAATCATTATCAGCTAATTTAACTAAAACGACAGTAAAGTATAAGTCGGTTTTTAGTTAGTAATTGCAGTGTGTTTCAATATTCTTTAAATAACAAACTAAGGTAAACGTCGCACTGACTCATTCAAAAGTACCGTTTACTCACTATCGGTTTTAATCCACCCCTTATTTATATAGGTTTGATGTATAATAACATTTAAATCTATAGCTCATGCAAAATCAAATCAACTTAGACATTACGACGCCTTGCTCGGAAAACTTCAATCAATTTTCACCAACTCCAAAAGGTGGTTTTTGTGATTCTTGTACAAAAGAAGTGATTGACTTTACTACAATGAATGCTAATCAAATTGAAACCTTTTTTGATAAAAAAGACACTCAAAATACTTGTGGTCGATTTAAAAGCACACAATTAAAATCGTATCCGGTAAAACCTACAAAAAGCAAGTTTAGCTTAATCAGTGCTATTGGTTTGGCTTGTTTCGCTCTATTTTCATTTTCGACAGTAAAAGCACAAGACCAAATAACCAAAAACACGTCAACAAATAACAAGATTAACCAAACACAAAATTTGTCCATTACGGGTAATATAACAGACGGAAACGGTTTACCACTTCCAGCAGTAAATGTAGTTTTACAAGGTACTGCTTTTGGATGCGTATCTGATTTTGATGGTAATTTTGTGTTTCCTCAAAAAGTAAAAAGAGGTGATGTTTTAATCTTTAGTTATGTGGGTTACAAGTCTAAAAAAGTAACTGTTCAAAATACTAACGCAACTACAAACATGGTATTAAATGTAAGTTTAAACGACGATTCTTATATTCTGATGGGTAAAGTTGCAGTTAAAGAAGTGTATTCTTCTAAAAAAGACTAATTCTATTTATATGAAAAATAGACTGACCCTAATTTTCTTTTTCATAGTTAAATTAACTATTGCGCAAGTTTCGGATTTTAAAACTATCGATTTTACTAGAGCTGATAATATTGCTAAACTAAATGCAAACGCAAGTTTAAAAAACTTACCATTACTTGCGTATAATTTGACTTACAAATTAGATAATGATGCTGAAAAATTTAGAGCAATTTACACTTGGGTTTGTACTAATATAAAAGGTGATCTTAATCAAGATAATAAAGTTAGCAAACAACGTAAACGTTTTAAAAACGATAGTCTAGCCTATTTAAAATGGAATAATGAGTATCAAAAAACAGCATTCAAAAAATTACTAAAGCATAAAAAAACCATGTGCACAGGTTATGCTTACCTAATTAAGGAGCTTTGCTTTTTAGCAAATTTAGACTGTAAAATGGTTAATGGCTTTGGACGCTCTACAAATACAAATGTGGCATCTTTAGACTTAGCAAATCACTCTTGGAATGCCGTAAAACTAAATAACAAGTGGTATTTATGTGATGCGACTTGGTCTAGTGGCTATTTTGTAAACGATGTATTTATCAAAGACTACAACTTAGGTTATTTTTTGACAGACCCTACTCTATTTGCTAAAAACCATTATCCGTTGGATAAAAAATGGTTATTAAACGACACGTTAATAACCTCTGACTATAGTGCTTCTCCAATAGTTTATGGAGATACATTTACACATAAAATCATTCCGATTGGTCCTAGTGACTTAAACACAACCATAAAAAAAGACGACACTTTAGAAATTCGTTTTAAATCTTTAAACAGCTTAGACACTAAAGACATATCACTAATTAAATATTCTGGTTTTAAAACTATTCCTTATAAAATAACCAACCTTAAAAACGATAATGGATTAGTATCCTTTAATTACAAATTTGAAACTAGTGGTGTTTATGATGTCCATTTAAAAATCAAAAACGACATCGTTGCCACATACACTATTAGCGTAATTACAGAGTAAAAACAGCAAGGCTATTCTAAAAATATTAAACCACATTAAATGCTTGGAAAAAACTACCTTTGTAGCAAATTCTAATTCATGTCATTTAAAGACTTACAACTTAACAGACCTATTTTGCGCGCTATTGCGGAAAAAGGATACGATAACCCAACATTAGTACAGGAAAAAACAATTCCGTTAGTACTAAACGGAAAAGATGTGATTGTTTCTGCACAAACTGGTACAGGAAAAACCGCAGCTTTTGCATTACCTATTTTACAGTTATTGTATGATAAGCAAGAGGGTCCAAAAAAAGGAAAAAAAATTAAAGCTTTAATTGTAAGTCCAACTAGAGAATTAGCGATACAAATTGCAGAAAACTTTGAAGCTTACGCAACACACACAAAACTAGAAAGTGCTGTTATTTTTGGTGGTGCTGCTATAGAGCCACAAAAAGAACTTTTACGTAATGGTATTGATATTTTAATTGCAACACCAGGACGTCTATTAGATTTACATAAACAAGACGAAATTAATCTAGATTATGTGCAAACATTAGTACTAGATGAAGCAGATTTAATGCTTGACATGGGCTTTATTGACGATGTTAAAAAGATTGAACGTCTTTGTCCTAAAACAAAACAAACGTTATTATTCTCTGCAACTATACCTTATAAAGTAGAGCAATTAGCGAGTACCATTTTAACGGAGCCACAACGTATTGAAGTGGCGCAAAACAGTTCTACTTCAAAAAATGTTAATCAATTACTTTATTTTACACCTAAAAAGGACAAAATAGAATTAGCATTACACCTGCTACGCAATACCATAAAAGGAAACATTATAATTTTTAGACGTACCAAATATGGTGTGGATAAATTAGAAAAAACCTTACTTAAAAATGGCTATTTAGCGGATAGTATCCATGGTGATAAAAGTCAAACAGCAAGACAAGACGCCTTAAAACGCTTCAAGAAAAAAGAAATTAATATCTTAATTGCAACAGATGTTGCAGCACGTGGTATTGACATTGATCATTTAGATGCTGTTTTTAACTTTGATTTACCAAATGTACCAGAAACGTATGTCCACAGAATTGGTCGTACGGCTCGTGCAGGTCAATCAGGTATGGCATACTCACTTTGTAGTGCCGACGAGAAAAGCTATTTAATAGATATTCAAAAACTGATTCATTTACAGTTAGATGTTATGGACGACCATCCTTATCCTTTAGATCCAAAAGCAAAACCAATCATACACAAATCTGCTAAATCTGGTAGTAAGCATAAAAAAGGACGTAAAAGTGAAGCGTCTAAAAAGAAGAAAAAGCGTTGGTATTAATGTAACATAACACCTTTAAAACGGACTAATAAAGTGAACTAAATCTAAAGAGGATGAATCAAACAATTTTCAGTTTAAAAAAACCTTATTTAGCCATAGCTACTACTTTATTTTTAATGTTTGGACTGTTTGTTTTAGCAAAAAAAGTATTAATTTCAAATACTTCATCAGCTTTAACATCAGCAATTACAGTAGATTTTGCTCTAATTATTCCAATTATTTATTTTCTACTAATAAGAAAAAGCAATGTTCCAAAAACTACGACTATTCCTATTTTTATTATTGGAATAGTCATTGCATCTTATATAATTCCTTATCAACATCAAGGTTTATTAAACGTAATTAAAACTTGGATTCTTCCATTAGTCGAATTTCTAGTTGCCACTTTTGCTATTATTAAAGTCAGAAAGCTGATCAAAGTCTTCAAAAAAACAAAGCAAGACAGTCTTGATTTTTTTGATGCATTAAAACTATCTACAAAACAACTATTACCTAAATTTCTCGCTAATTTATTGACAATGGAAATTGCTGTTTTTTATTATGGTTTATTTAAGTGGAATAAAACAATACTAAAACCAAACCAATTTACCCACCATAAAACTAGTGGAACACCAATCTTGCTCGGCGCTTTAATTCTTATAATTGGAGTTGAAATGTTTACTGTTCATTTTCTATTAGCTAAATGGAGCTGGATTGCTGCATTAGTTAGTTTGATACTTAGCGTATACTCCGCTTTTCAAATTTTAGGTTTTTTAAAATCTTTACTTTACCGTCCAATTACGATAACGGATGATACACTAGTTTTAAAGTATGGTATTTTAGCAGAATCAAATATCAAATTAAATACAATTGAAACTATAGTATATTACAGCAAAGAGATTGAAAACCAATCCGAAATAAAAAAACTATCACCACTAGGTAATTTAGAACCTCATAACATACTAATCAAACTTAAAACACCTGAGCTATTAATTAGTCTTTATGGTTCTGAAAAGCAATTTAAAGCGATTGCTTTATATATCGATAATAAAGTTGATTTTTTAGATACCATTGAAAATTTAATCCATAAATAAAATGAAACATTACTTCACCCTACTTTTAGTTATTACATTATTTACAGCATGTAAAAACGATAAAACTACAGAAGACAACACACCTACTGAAAATTTAGTAAAAAACGAAGCTTTTAGTACAATGCTAAACGATTTTTATGAAGAAGGTTTAAAATTAAACCCATTAAGTGCAACATCGGCAGGAGATAATCGCTATAACAATAGCTTACCAAATACGCTAACGGACGCCTTTTCTAAAAAGGAAAAAGCATACTATTCGGATTTTAAAGCTAAAGCGGAATCTTATAGCAACTCACAACTTAACGCCAAACAACAATTAAGTCGTGACATTTTAATATGGGATTGCGATATTAATTTAGAACGTTTTGATTTTAATGAAAACTACACCCCAATAAACCAAATGTGGACCAAACAACTAACGGTTGGTACTCTGGCAAGTGGTGCAAGTTCTCAACCTTTTAATACAGTCGAAGATTATGACAATTGGTTGCAACGTGTAGACCAGTATTTAGAATGGGTAGCTTCTGCTGAAACTAAAATGAAAGCAGGTATTGACAACAAACACGTTTTACCAAAAGCATTAATCGCTAAGGTTGTCCCACAATTAAAAACAATAGCAGAAACTAAATTAGAGGATCACCTATTTTATACGCCGATTAAAAATTTACCAGACAGTTTTTCTGACCAAGACAAAACACGTTTGACAACAGCTTATGCTAATATGGTGTCAAACAAAGTTATTCCTGCTTACACATCACTTTACAATTTTATGAAAGACGATTACATGGCAGCTGGTAGAACAACTAGTGGGATTGACGATACACCAAACGGGAAAGCGTATTACGAGCATCAAATTAAGTTATACACAACAACTACAATGACTGCAGACCAAATACATAATTTAGGTCTAAGTGAAGTGAAGCGTATTCTTGCCGAAATGGAAAAAATAAAGACACAAGTTGGGTATAAAGGAGATATTATTTCGTTTTTTGATTTTGTTAGAAACAACAAAGACTTAACGCCATACAACACGCCAAAGCAAATTATCGATAACTTTAATGCGATACATGAAACCATGAAACCGCAAATTGCCAAGCTCTTTGATGTTAAACCTAAAACAGCTTTTGAAGTAAGACAAACTGAAAAATTCAGAGAAGCGTCTGCTAGTGCAGAATATAACCCAGGGTCTTTAGACGGCACACGACCTGGTATTTTTTACACACCAATTCCTGATGCTACAAAATATAACGTCTTTAGTGACGAAGCCTTATTTTTACACGAAGCTATTCCGGGACACCATTATCAAATATCCTTACAACAAGAAGATACCGAGTTACCAAAATTCAGAAAAACCCTTTGGTATAGTGCTTATGGAGAAGGTTGGGCGTTATACTGCGAGTCTCTAGGGAAAGAGCTAGGATTATATACGGATCCATACCAATATTTTGGAATGTTAGGTATGGAAATGCACCGTGCGATCCGTTTAGTTGTGGATACAGGAATGCATACTAAAGGTTGGACAAGAGAACAAGCTATCAAATACTCATTAGACCATGAAGCAGAAAGTGAAGCTAGTATCATTTCGGAAATCGAACGTTATATGGCAAATCCAGGACAAGCATTATCGTATAAGATTGGGCAATTAAAAATCATGGAATTGCGTGCTAAAGCAGAAAAAGCCTTAGGTGATCGTTTTGATATTGCACAGTTTCATAATCAAGTATTAGAACCAGGTTGTGTACCATTAGCACTACTAGAAACTAAAATTGACCAATGGATTGAAGCGTCTAAATAAAATATAAGACCGCACCCGTCAACCTGAACTCGTTTCAGGTTCTCACATAAAAAACAACAATCCAAGATAATGAGATTCCGAAATAAATTCAGAATGACGTTCATTAATAAAATTAAGATATACAAGTCGTCAACCTGAATTGGTTTCAACTTTTCATGATAAACTTTGAATTATAAGACTACAGTCGTCAAACTGAACTCGTTTAAGGTTCTCACTTAAAACTCAACAATCCAAGATAATGAGATTCCGAAATAAATTCGGAATGACGTTCATTAATAAAATTAAGATATACAAGTCGTCAACCTGAATTGATTTCAGCTTTTCATGATAAACTTTGAATTATAAGACCGCACCCGTCAACCTGAACTCGTTTCAGGTTCTCACTTAAAACTCAACAATCCAAGATAATGAGATTCCGAAATAAATTCGGAATGACGTTCATTAATAAAATTAAGATATACAAGTCGTCAACCTGAATTGGTTTTAGGTTCTCATGATAAACTTTAAATTATAAGACTACTGTCGTCAACCTGAACTCGTTTCAGGTTCTCACATAAAAAACAACACCCAAAAATAATGGGATTCCCAAATAAATTCGGAATGACGTTCATTAATAAAATTAAGATATACAAGTCGTCAACCTGAATTGGTTTCAGGTTCTCACAAGAAACTAATAATACAATACTCAAATAAATTAAAAAAGCCTTCTATTTCTAGAAGGCTTTTTAATTTCCAAATTATTGGAATAATTATTGAATCATTTAAGTATAATCTTTAAATTAGACCATGTCAAAAAAACACCTACTTCTAATTTGTCTTGTTTTTATTTCGGCTTTAAGCCAAGCACAAAACAAAACACTACTATCTACAACTAACCAACCGGTCTCTTTTGCTACTATTTCATTTGGAAACGGAAACGGTTTGTTTGCAGATGACGAGGGTAAATTTCATTTTACAAAAAAACTATATTCAGATATTGACTCCCTATTTATTTCGGCCTTAGGCTACAAAGATTTAAAGTTAGCAACAGCGACATTAAAAGACACGCTATTTTTAGAATCTAAAGCAGACTTACTAGACGAAGTTATAGTTACCGCTAGACCTACCGGAAAGTTTAAAGAAGTAACGTTAAAACCTACAGATCATAACGATTATTACAAATGTTGGTTGCCAACAATAGAGAGTGAAATTGCGGTATTTTTTCCAAATAACGACACCAAGCCAAAGCACTTAACAAAAATACTGCTTCCTATAAAAACGGAAACTAAAGATTGGGACAAACGTGGTAAAAACAAACAAGCCAAACGTCCCTTTTCGACCTTATTTAGAGTACAATTCTATAAAAACGACAAGGGATTACCTGGAGAGGTTTTAACCTATGAAAAAGTAATTTTTATTGCCACAGAAGACACCAAACCTATATTTGAATTTGATGTTTCTGGATTTGACATTTTTGTGCCAAAAGACGGTATTTACGTATCCATCCAAGTCCTTGGTTTTACAGATAAAAACGGAAAGTTACTACCCAATAAAAAATATAAAGAAGTAAAAACACGACGTGGTATTGTTAAAGTATCCACCACGTTTAGACCTTTATTACCTTTTACAGACCAAATTGCCGCCAAAACAACATTTATAAAACGTGTGTTTCATAACAATGGACAGTGGATTCTTTTTGATAAGAAAAATGTAAATAATTCTAACCTATTAAACGCAGGTTTAAACAATTATGGAATGGGCTTAAAAATGGAAGTTTATAAAGACCAATAAGTCTTATAATTTCGTTTTAACGAATAAAAAAGCACCTTATTCAGTTTCAATTAAAATTAGAGTAAAGGATGTGGTCTATTCATAATTTTATAGTATTTTTAGTATTCATTCTATTTTAAATGAAGGAGAACAGTCTATGACAGAAATTGATATTGAAAAAGAAAATGCAGACATTGCAAATGCGTATAAACAGCTTTTAAAAGTTAGTTATCGCACCTTATCTACGGATGACAAAAAACTAATCAGAAAAGCTTTTGATGTTGCTGTTGAGGCCCATAGCCATCAACGCAGAAAAAGTGGCGAAGCTTATATTTTTCATCCCATTGCTGTTGCCAAAATTGTAGCAGAACAAATTGGTTTAGATGCAACGTCTATTGCTGCCGCCCTTTTACATGATGTTGTAGAGGATAACGAAAATTATTCTGTCAAAGACATCGAAGATTTATTTGGAGAAACTGTTGCCAAAATTGTTGATGGACTAACAAAAATATCATCTTTAAGCAAAGAGAAAGACATGGATGTGTCTTTACAAGCTGAGAACTTCAGAAAAATGCTATTAACTTTAAATGATGACGTCAGAGTTATTATTATAAAAATAGCAGACCGTTTGCACAACATGCAAACTATGGACAGTATGCGTCCAGACAAGCAAGAAAAAATAGCATCAGAAACCTTATATATTTATGCGCCTTTAGCACATAGAATTGGGTTATATAATATCAAAACAGAATTAGAAGACTTAGGTTTAAAATATACAGAACCTGAGATTTACAATGATATTTTACACAATATAAAAGAAAGCAAAGAACAGCAAGACGCTTATATTGAAGAGTTTAATGATGTTATTAAAAAATCATTAGATAAAGAAGGCTTAAACTACACCATCAAAGGACGTCCAAAATCCATTTTCTCTATTAAAAGAAAAATGGACAAACAAGGCGTAACTTTTGACGAGGTTTACGACAAGTTTGCGGTAAGGATTATATACAAAAGTGACAGAGACAACGAGAAGTTTTTGGCTTGGAAAATATACTCCATAGTTACCGATCATTTTAGACCCAATCCTACCCGATTACGTGACTGGATATCGTCACCAAAAACAACAGGTTACGAAGCACTTCACATTACCGTAATGGGACCCAAAGGACGCTGGGTAGAAGTACAAGTCCGTAGTGAGCGCATGAACGAAATTGCAGAAAAAGGATACGCTGCACATTACAAATACAAAAATGCTGATGACAAAGAGGATAATCTAGACATGTGGATTAACCGTCTACAGGAAGCGTTAGAGCACGCCTCTACTAATGCTGTAGATTTTGTAGAGCAGTTTAAACTGAATTTATATTCTAAAGAAATTTTTGTTTTTACCCCTAAAGGGGAATTAAAGTCGTTGCCAAAAGGAGCTACGCCTTTAGATTTTGCTTTTAGTATACACACTGAAGTTGGTAAAAAAACTAGAGGTGCTAAAGTAAACGGAAAATTAGTACCATTAAGTCACGTTTTAAATAGTGGCGATCAAGTAGACATTATTACTTCAGAAAGTGCAAAACCTAACCCAAACTGGTTAGACTACGCGACTACTGCTAGAGCTAGAGGAAAAATAAAGTCGTTATTAAAAGAAGACACTAAAATAATTGCCGAAGATGGTAAAGAAATTTTAAGACGAAAATTAAAACAACTTAAAATTACCCTAAACGAAAAGTCTGTTAACGAAATGGTTAGCCATTTTAATTTAAAAACTAGTTTAGACTTATTTTACCGTATTGGTACTGGAAGTATTGATAACACTATGCTTAAGGAATATGCTGCGTCTAGAAGTAATGCTTTAGTCAGCTTTCTAAAAAGTAAAATTAACAGAAAACCGGGTACCAATCCAGACGATATACATAAAGAAGAAATTACTAATAAGTATGATTTATTAGTCTTTGGTAAAGAGGAAGAAAAGTTAGATTATAAATTAGCCAATTGTTGTAATCCAATCCCTGGCGACTCTGTTTTTGGTTTTATTACAATAAATGATGGTATTAAAGTGCATAAAAAAAACTGTCCAAATGCGCTTAGTTTACAATCTAATTACGCGTATCGTATTATTCAAGCACGTTGGATAGACTCTTCTCAACAAGAGTTTGCTGCACAAATCATATTATCAGGTATTGACAACTTAGGATTAGTAAATGAAATTACTAAAGTAATATCCTCAAACATGCATGTTAACATGAATAGTATAAGCTTTCAGAGTGATGATGGTGTTTTTAAAGGCAAGATAAATGTCAAAGTTCACAATAAATCCATGCTTAAAAAGTTAACAGATAACCTTAAAAAAATTAATGGTATTGACAAAGTTATTCGCGTTTAACGCTAAGTTGTTAATAAGTGTCTAATAACACATTTGTCAAATTATACTTTTTATGAGTACAACCTCAAAAAAAGATGTAAATTTGTTGGGTATTTATGAGCGGAAAAACAGATATAAAAAATCAAGAGATTGTAAAAAACGTCTTCACTTCTTTTTTAGAAGACAATGGTCATAGGAAAACGCCAGAACGTTACGCTATACTTCAAGAAATCTATTCAAACACAGAACATTTTGATATAGAGTCTTTGTATGATAATATGAAGAACAAAAAGTATCGTGTTAGTCGTGCGACGTTATATAACACTATAGAGCTACTCTTAGATTGCGGTTTGGTTAGAAAACACCAATTTGGTAAAAACCAAGCACACTACGAAAAATCGTATTTTGATAAACAACATGACCATGTTATACTTCAAGACACAGGAGAGGTTATAGAATTTTGTGATCCAAGAATTCAGGCAATTAAAAAAACAATTGAAGAAGTCTTTGATATCGAAATCTCTAAACACTCATTATACTTTTACGGAAATCGAAAAAAAAATAATAACAATACAACTAACTAAAAATGGCAGTAGATTTACTACTTGGTTTACAATGGGGAGATGAAGGCAAAGGAAAAATTGTCGATGTATTAACCTCTAAATACAACATTATAGCACGTTTTCAAGGTGGTCCAAATGCAGGACACACATTGAAATTTGACGGAATAAAACACGTACTGCGTACTATACCTTCAGGAATTTTTCATAAAGACGCAATGAATGTTATTGGAAACGGTGTAGTTGTCGATCCAGTCGTTTTTATTAAAGAATTAGAAGGTTTAGACCAATTTGATATTGATTATAAAGCAAAGCTAATTGTTTCAAGAAAAGCACATTTAATCTTACCAACGCATCGTTTATTAGATGCAGCTAGTGAAGCCTCTAAAGGAAAAGCCAAAATTGGTTCTACTTTAAAAGGTATTGGTCCAACTTACATGGACAAAACTGGTAGAAATGGAATTAGAGTTGGTGATCTAGAAATGGATAGCTGGAAAGAAAAATACAGAGCTTTAGCTAACAAGCACGAAGCAATGATTGCTTTCTATAATGTAGACGTACAATACGATCTAGAAGAAATGGAAGTAGAGTTTTTTGAATCTATTGAAAAACTTAAGGAATTACAATTTATTGATAGTGAAGCGTATTTACACCAATCACTTAGAGAGGGTAAAACCATTTTAGCTGAAGGTGCTCAAGGATCGCTTTTAGATATTGACTTTGGTACGTATCCATTTGTAACATCAAGTAATACAACTGCAGCTGGAGCATGTACTGGTTTAGGTATTGCACCTAACCAAATCAAAGAAGTCTTTGGTATTTTTAAAGCATACACAACACGTGTAGGTTCTGGACCATTCCCAACAGAATTATTTGATAAGGATGGTGAAGAAATGGCTAGAATTGGTCAAGAATTTGGAGCTGTAACAGGTCGTGCAAGACGTTGTGGATGGTTAGATTTAGTAGCCTTAAAATACACATGTCGCGTTAATGGTGTGACGCAATTAATGATGATGAAAAGTGATGTACTTTCTGGTTTTGATACTTTAAAAGTAGCAACAGCTTATAAATACAAAGGCGAAACAATTACACATTTACCGTTTAACATAGAACCGGAAAATGTAGAACCTATTTATACAGACTTTAAAGGTTGGAGCGAAGACTTAACTGAAATGAGTGAAGCGTCTCAATTACCAAAAGAACTTAATGATTACATTAGTTTCTTAGAGGAAGAATTAGAAATTCCTATTAAAATAGTTTCTGTTGGACCAGACAGAAAACAAACTATTTTTATGTAATATAAAATCAAAGTTTAAATTACAAACCTGCTATTCAATTTAATAGCAGGTTTTTTCATCTTAAATTATTACTAATACACAATTACAAGTCTATTAAATCGTTATTTTTGTGTCAAACAATTACATCTTGAAATTTAATAAATACACATACTTTTTATTCCTTGCATTTGTTATGCAATTAGGAATGGCGCAACAAAAACACATCGAGATTAAAGACTCCGGTGCTTTTGGTGATATTGATGAAGAAAACTTTCCAGGAGCCAGCATCTTGACTAGAAGTGATCAAGGTCAAGTACATATTTACCATGACGGTATTGACATGTTTTGTGACAAAGCCATTTTTTATGGAAAGGAAGATTTTATTGAAGCCTACGGTAATGTAAACATGAAACAAGGGGACACCATTAATTTGACCTCTAAATATGTGGAATATTCTGGTAAAACACAATTAGCTTTTGCTAGTGGTGACGTGGTACTTACAGATCCACAATCTACTATTACATCGGACACTTTATATTTTAATAGAGCTAGTCAAGAATCCTATTATAAATCTGGCGGAAAAGTAGTTAGAGATTCTTCTGGTACTATTACAAGTCGTATTGGTCGCTATTACATGAACGAAAAAAAATACCGTTTTGTAGACAGTGTAAAACTAGTCAACCCACAATACGAACTAAATACAAAGACATTAGATTACTATTCAGACAATGGTCACGCATACATGTACGGACCATCAACTATAGTTGGCGATAGTAGTAAAATTTATAGCGAACGTGGTTTTTATGACACTACAAATGACACCGGTTATTTTGTTAGAAAGTCCAGAATAGATTACGATAATCGTGTCGTTAAAGGTGATAGTATCTTTTTTGATCGAAAACGTAATTTTGCGTCTGCAAGCAATAATATTACAGTAACTGATACTGTAAATAGTAGTCTAATTAAAGGCCACTATGCAGAAGTATATCGTGCAAAAGATTCGGTTTACATTACCAAACGCGCACTAGCTATTACCATTCAAGAAAAAGATAGTATTTACATGCATGCGGACACGTTAATGATTACAGGAAAACCGCAACACCGTATTACAAGAGGCTATTATAATGCTAAAATATTCAAGAAAGATATTAGCGCCAAAGCAGATTCAATACATGCGGATCAAAAAACGGGCTTAACACAGTTAATTAACCTAGCTAGGCTTAATAAAGGAGACGCCTTTTCTGCTGCAAGAAAACCTATACTTTGGAATGTTGACAATCAAATGACTGGAGACACCATTCATTTAAAATCAAATCCTGTTTCAGAAAAATTAGATTCATTAATCGTCTTTAATAATGCCTTTACAATTAGTAAAGATACCATTAGCGAAAACGCTTATAATCAGATTTCCGGTAAACGACTTATTGCATTATTTAATGATAATAATGATATTAACGAGGTCCATATTCTTAAAAATGCCGAATCTATTAATTACACACGTAATGATAACGGTGAATTAATAGGGATTGATAAAGCAAAATCCGCAAATATTGTCATCTATATTGAAGATAAAGAAGTGGTGGAGTTTAGAAGAGAATTTGACCCTGAAGCTAAGACGCACACAGAAGACGATTTACCCGAAAATGCAAGAAAATTAAGAGGCTTCGATTGGCGCGATGATGAGCGTCCAACATCTGTTGAAGATTTATTTAAAGATGATCCGCCACTTGTACTTCCTGTTATCAAAGGTTTAGAACCTTATAAAGCTGACGAAGAGTTTTTTGGAGAAGCATTGCTTGGCAGAATAAACAAAGCAGATGCGGAAGCTGACAAAAAACAACTTAACAAAAAAGAAGAAGCACCAAAAGCCTCTAGAACTGTTCCGAAAAAATTTCTAAAAAAAGATGTGAAAGCTGTTACAAAACCAGCAAAAGCAACAGTAACGGAAAAAGAATAATTTATGAAAGCAGGGTTTTTAAAATACCAAGCACAAACCTCTCCATACCCATTAGCTTTAGAAATATCTCACGCTAAAGGCAGCTATATCTTTGACACTAATAACAAATGTTATTTAGATTTTGTTGCTGGCGTGTCTGCTTGTACTTTAGGTCACAGTCACCCAAAAGTGGTAAATGCCATAAAAAACCAAGCTGACAAATATTTACACGTTATGGTTTATGGCGAGTATGCCCAACAACCAGCTGTAGAACTTTGCAAATTTATAGCCACGCACCTACCCGATCCTTTAGAGTCTACTTACTTAGTAAATTCTGGAACAGAAGCAATTGAAGGTGCCTTAAAATTAGCACGTCGTGTTACGGGACGTAGCCAAATTATAGCAGCACATAATGCGTACCATGGAAACACTATGGGTTCTTTAAGTTTAATGGATTTTGAAGAACGAAAAGCGCCATTTAGACCTTTACTGCCCGACATTAGTCATATTACTTTTAATTACGAACCACATTTTAAACATATTACTTCAAAAACCGCAGCTGTAATAGTAGAAACGATACAAGGAGGCGCAGGATTTATAGAACCTAAAGTAAATTACTTAGCCAAATTAAAGGCTAAATGCCAAGCTGTAGGTGCTTTATTAATTTTAGACGAAATACAACCAGGTATTGGACGTACCGGTAAACTTTTTGGTTTCCAAAACTACAATGTCATTCCTGATATAGTCGTGACAGGAAAAGGACTTGGTGGCGGTTTACCAATTGGTGCATTTACAGCATCAAAAGCTCATATGGACCTCTTACAAGACAGTCCTAAACTTGGTCATATTACAACGTTTGGAGGTAATCCATTAATTGCAGCGTCTGCACTAGCAACCTTACAAGAAGTTGTCACTAGTGACTTAATGGCAGAAGCCTTAAAAAAAGAACAATTAATAAAAAAGCACTTAAAACACCCACTAATAACAGAGATTAGAGGACGTGGATTAATGTTGGCAGCCATAACCACATCAGCAGAAGTAACCAATCAAGTTATACTAGAAGCTCAAAATCAAGGGTTAATTTTATTTTGGCTGTTATTTGAGCCTAAAGCAATTAGAATTACACCTCCCCTAACTATTAGTAACGAAGAAATAATTAAAGGTTGTGGCATTATTATTGACTTATTAAACAAAATAAGTGACACTAAATAAAGTCTAAGTCACTACAAATCACCCAAAAACGCTTAAAACCTTGTAATTGTTGATTACTTTGTTAAAAACAAAAACAGTTTTTGATATTATGAGGCTAATAGAACATTACATTTAATACACTAGAAACACCTAAACAGTGCCTATGGAGTTTAGTCAAGAAGAACCAAATAAAATATCGCTTAAAAAGTTCGAATCCATGTTAAAAACAAACCATGTGTTGTTTTTTGATTCGGATGAATTTGAGAACATAATACACCATTACCTTAATCAAGGTAAGGTGTCTTTAGCCAAAAAAGCTATTAAATTAGGTTTGCAACAACATCCCTCATCCACTAATTTAAAATTGTTTCAAGTAGAAATATTTGTATTTGAAAACAAACTAAAAGAAGCCAATCAATTACTTGATGCGCTATATATTTTAGAACCTTCTAACGAAGAAATTTATATTCAAAAAGCCAATATATTATCTAAGGATGATAAGCATGAAGATGCCATAAAAGTATTGACTACAGCTTTAGATTTGTCTGAAGAAACCTCAGAATTACATTCTTTAATTGGAATGGAATATTTGTTTTTAGATAATTTCGAACAGGCAAAACAAAGTTTTATGAGCTGTCTAGCTGAGGATAATGAAGATTACTCGTCACTATACAATGTAATGTATTGCTTTGATTTTTTAAATGAAAATCAAGAAGCCATCCATTTTTTAAATGATTATTTAAATGGCAGTCCTTATTCTGAAGTAGGATGGCACCAATTAGGAAAACAATTTTACACACTAAAAGAATACAAAAAAGCGCTTAGTGCTTATGATTTTGCGATTATCTCTGACGACAGATTTGTTGGGGCTTATCTAGAAAAAGGTAAAGTATTAGAAAAACTTAAACGTTATAACGAAGCTATTGAAAATTACGCTTTGACGTTAGAGTTAGATGACCCAACCGCTTTTGCATTATTAAGATTAGGATGTTGTCATGAAAAACTAGGTCAATTTGACTTAGCCAAACAATACTTTTATAAAACTGTAAAAGAAGACCCATTATTAGACAAAGGTTGGATTGCAATCACTAAGTTTTACAACAAGCAAAAAAATTACCAAAAAGCTTTATATTACATTAATAAAGCGATAAATATTAACGAAGAAAATGCAGTATACTGGAAACTATATGCAAAAATAAACCATAGATTAAACTTCTTAGAAGAAGCAGAACGTGGTTACAAACGTGCTATAGAACTTGGTAATTATGAATTATCTTCTTGGTTAGAAAGAAGTGACATATTAATCAAATTAGGAGAAACTGATGCAGCGTGTTTAAATTTAATTCAAGCTGCCGAATTTTATCCAGAAGAAGCTGATATAGAGTTTAGATTAGTAGGTATTTATTATGGTATGTTAGAAACAGAAAAAGGAAGTTATCACTTAAAAAACGCATTAGATTTTAATGCAGAAAATCTGTTTATTGTGGAAGAATTATTTCCATTAGTATACGAATCTACAACCTTTAAGAAGGCATTAAAAAAGTTACAATAATTTACACTTAAAACGAATTTTGTATACCTTTGATTACTAACAAAAATTAAACTATGCAAAGACGTTTAAAAGATTACCTTTTAATATCCTTAAAAGGTGTAGCTATGGGAGCAGCTGATGCTGTCCCTGGTGTTTCAGGTGGTACAATTGCTTTTATTTCTGGAATATACGAAGAGCTAATAGCTACTATAAGCGGTGTTAACTTAGCATTATTTAAAACCCTAAAAACAGAAGGTCTTTCTGCGTTTTGGAAGCAACTAAACGGTAACTTTATTGTTGCGCTTTTAACTGGTATTATTATCAGTTTTGTATCGTTTATGCGATTAGCTAAATATTTACTAGAGCATCACCCTGTTTTAATTTGGTCTTTCTTTTTTGGTTTAATTATAGCTAGTATTTTATTTATTGGTAAGCAAATTAACAAATGGTCCATTAGTACAGTAATAGCTTTAATTGTTGGAGCTTTGGCTGCGTTTTATATTACCAGTCTTCCATCTTTAGCTAGCAGTAATAATCCATACTTTTTATTTGTCGCTGGTGCCATAGCCATTTGCGCTATGATTCTTCCTGGTATTTCAGGTAGTTTTATCTTATTAATTTTAGGAGCTTACAAAACATTAAGTAATGCTTTTCATGATTTTGATATAAAAAAAATAGCCTTATTTGGTACAGGTGCTGTCGTTGGATTATTAAGTTTTAGTCATGTTTTAAAATGGTTATTTAAAAACTACCACAACACAACCTTAGCTATACTGACAGGTTTTATATTAGGGTCTTTAAACAAGGTGTGGCCTTGGAAAAAAACAGTTTCCGTAATGATTGATAAAACCGGAGACATTGTACCATTAAATACAATTACAGATTTTGGCACGCTTTCCTTTTTCCAAAAAACTACAAACGATTTTGACACGTACAAAACTATAGCAGAACAAAGTGTAAATCCGCTTCAGTACAGTGAGTTAAATAACTATTTAGCTAATCCACAAATAGCAGTAGCCATTGCTTTAATGATTGCAGGATTTTTAACTATTTTTATTCTAGAAAAAGTAGGTCACAAGTCTAAATAAATGGAAAACACGCGTACATTTAAAGATAAACTATTCTTAATCTTAAAAGGATTAGGCATGGGCGCTGCCAATAAGGTTCCTGGCGTATCTGGAGGTGTTGTCGCATTTGTTGCTGGATTCTATGAGGAATTTATATATTCTCTACAAAAAGTAAACGGTACAGCACTTAAACTACTAATTAAAGGTCGGTTTAAATCCTTTTACACCTATATCAATGGTCGTTTTTTAAGTCTATTGTTTTTAGGAATGATTGTTAGTTTTTTTAGCATCTCAAAACTTTTAGACTATTTAATTACGCATTACCAATTGTATGTATGGAGTGTGTTTTTTGGGATGATAATTGGTTCTATTTATTATATAAGCAAAGACTTTAAAGATTGGAAAACAACCACCATTATAGCATTATTAATAGGTACTACCCTAGGTTTAGGAATCAGCTTTTTAGATCCAGCAACAGAAAATGACAACCTTATATTTGTGTTTTTCTGTGGTATTATTAGTGTCTCTGGTATGACATTACCTGGGTTTTCAGGCTCGTTTATCTTAATACTTTTAGGTAACTATGTGTTATTACTAGTAGATTCCGTAAATGCTTTATTTGACACATTTTCAGAAATACTTATTGGTGATTTTAGCTTTACTGCTAACCTAGAGCGCTTAAGAATGCTAAAAGTATTAACCGTATTTACAATAGGGTCTGTGGTTGGATTAGTAACATTTTCTCACGCGCTAAATTATATTTTAAAACATTATAAAAGTGTTACAATAGCATCAATAATTGGATTTATTGTAGGATCCCTAGGTGTTGTTTGGCCTTTTAAACATACACTATATAAACTAAACGACAATGGTAGTTTATTACTTGACTCTAGAGGTCAAAAAATCATAGAAAACTACGAGCGGTTTTTACCGCCACTTAATACCCAAACGTATTTAGCCATTTTTTATATTTTATTAGGAATAGCAATCGTATTAGCATTAGAACTTTATGGACAAAAAACAAGACAACAACAAGCGTAATTTCGGGTTAATTGGTAAGGATATTTCTTATTCGTTTTCAGAAAATTATTTCGCAAACAAATTTAAAGATCAAAACATAACAGATGCTACTTACCAAAATTTTGATATTCAAAATATTGAAGATTTTGACAAAAAAGTATTAAAAACAAAAGCCTTAGCTGGCTTAAATGTTACCATACCGTATAAAGAAAGTATTATTCCTTTTCTTGATAAATTAGATAAAAAAGCAAAAAAGATAGGCGCTATAAACACCATTAAATTCACCAAAAAAGGAAATTTAAAAGGATACAATACAGATATCTACGGGTTTAAAAAAGCAATAAAACCACACTTAAAAAAACAACATAAAAAAGCCTTGATATTAGGAACAGGAGGCGCAAGTAAAGCGATTGCTTTTGTTTTAAAAGAATTGAACATTGACTTTCATTTTGTATCTCGCCAAGCTTCAAAAAAAGCAAGTTACACCTATGACGCGCTTTCAGAACAAATAATAAGTGACCATCAGATTATAATTAATTGTTCGCCTGTAGGCACATTTCCAGATATTACAGATGCACCTAAAATTCCGTATAACGGAATCCAAGACACGCATATTTTATTCGATTTAATATATAACCCATCGGAAACTGTTTTCTTAAAAGAAGGCAAGCAAAAAGGTGCAAAAACACTAAATGGTTATGACATGTTAGTGTTTCAGGCTGAAAAATCATGGAAAATCTGGAATAAAGGCCTTTAATTGACGAGTAAACACCTAAAATATTGGTAGTTTTTGAAGTTGTTACTATCTTTAAAAGCTAAATACACATTAAACAAACTAAAACATTTATAAAATGTCAGAGCTAGATAACCTGCAAAATGCAGATGGAACGGAAGAAATTAACGAAAACGTGCAACCAGAAACGCCTCAAGAAGTAACTTCTGTAACAGAAGATAACGATGAAGTGTTGAATGAAATTGACGACTCTAATGCAGAGGATGCTGAGGATGAAGGTAATGTTGATCGTCATAACATTGAGGATAAAGATTACGAGTCGCTTAACCTAGAACAATTGGTTATTGAGATTGAACGTTTAGTACAAAATGAAAAAGTACAAGCCATCAAAAAACATGTTGATGCTATAAAAACAGAATTTGATAAGCAGTTTCAAGAATTGCTTAACGAGAAAAAGGAAGAGTTTTTAAGCACAGGTGGTAACATCATTGACTTTAGTTTCCAATCTACTTTACAACGCAGTTTTAAAGACAGTTATAAAGATTATAAACAACGTTTAAATGGGCACTATAAAAATATAGAGCAAAACCACAAACAAAACCTTACAAACAGATTAGAAATCATAGATGGTATTAAGGCATTAACAGAAGATGCTGAAGACTCTATGAATACTAAATACAAAAAATTTAAAGAACTTCAAGACCAATGGAAAGTTGCAGGACCTATTCCTCGTGACAAATACAATAATGCTTGGAATAGCTACCATTTTAATGTAGAACGTTTTTATGACTTACTACATTTAGATAGAGATTTAAGAGACAAAGATTTTGCACGTAATTTAGAATTAAAAACTAAAATAATTGAGCAAGCAGAAACTTTAGCAAACGACGAAAACACAAACAGAGCATTTAGAGAACTTCAAAATTTACATAAAATTTGGAAGGAAGAATTAGGCCCTGTATCTAGAGAACATAGAGAAGCGATTTGGGATCGTTTTAAAGAAGCTACAAAAAAAATAAATGCTAAGCGTCAAGATTACTTTAAAAACCTTGATACTATATACGAGCAAAACTTACTAAATAAGCACGCTATTATTACCCTAATTAATGAAAAAGCTAACGAGAAAATTAGCAATCATGGTGGATGGCAAAACAAAATCAAAGAAATTGAAGCACTTAGAGAAGAGTTTTTCAAAGCAGGTAAAGTTCCTGTAAAAGTTAACGAAGCAACTTGGGCTAGTTTTAAAGAAGCTGTTAGAAATTTTAATAGACAGAAAAACGAATTCTATAAAACGCTAAAGAAAGACCAATACGATAATTTAGAGAAAAAGCAAGCCTTAGTTAAAATTGCAGAAGACAATAAAGAAAGTGATGACTTTCAAGCGACGACGCAATTAATGAAAAAAATACAAGGTGACTGGAAACGTATTGGACATGTACCAAGAAAAGACAGTGACAAAATATGGAAACAGTTTAAAAGTGCTTGTAACCATTACTTTGACCGTATAAAAGAACAACGTAACGCAGCAAGTGTTGAGGAAGAAGAAGCTTATACACAAAAAGAAACGCTTTTAGCTGCTGTTAAAAGTCTAGAATTATCTGGAGAGCAAAAAACTGATTTAGCGACTATTAAAGAACAAATTAATAGCTGGAAAATCATAGGACGTGTACCGCGTAACAAGCGTCAAATTGAAAGTGATTTTAATGAAACTTTAGATGGACTATTTAAATCTTTAGATCTTAATAAAACAGAAACTGAATTAATTAAATTTGAAAACAAATTAGACCAATTAGCTTCAGGAGATGACTCTAGAGCATTGGATAATGAGCGTTTTTATATTCAGAAAAAAGTTGATGAAATTAAAGCTGAAATCATTCAATTAGAAAACAACTTACAGTTTTTCTCTAACGTAAAATCGGACAATCCTTTAGTAAAAGATGTGCATAAAAACATTACAAGACATAAAGACGATTTAGTGCTATGGACTACTAAATTGAAAAAAATAAAAAGTTTATATTCTTAATATTTAACTTATTACACTAACCTGTTTAACACATTATAATGTATTAAACAGGTTTTTTTTTGTTTAAAACGCCAATACCCAACCATGACTACCACAACAATACAAGACGCACGTGCTATTAACGAACAAAAGGTTATAAAAAACTAAATCCCACTTCTAAAAAGAAGTGGGATTTTAGCTCCTAACTAAACTAACCAATTACTTCTGTTCGCTTACAAGAAATAATTATTTTTAATGACATCAGTGTGATGTATGCTATTAATCAACTATATTCTATAAAAATATTGTGTCATTTATAAGTATATACGGTACAATTATAGTTTTGGACTTTTTAGATTGAAAAAAAATAATATATATTCAAAAAAGGACCTCTTTTTTAGCTAATAATTAGACTACAATTACATAAAAAAGGCTATTGATCATTCTTTCAATTTTAATTAAAAAAAATCCTGCCAAAGCAGGATTATAGAATAGTCTCTTGACGCTCTCAAATAGAATATTAGTGTTGCTGTTTTTTGGCCTCCTCCCAAAAAAAACTTAGTATTTGAAAATCACAGATTTTCTAATTACTGCTTTTTGGCCTCCTCTCAAAAAAACTTGGTATTTGAAAATCACAGATTTTCTAATTACTACTTTTTGGCCTCCTCCCAAAAAAACTTAGTATTTGAAAATCACAGATTTTCTAATTACTGCTTTTTGGCCTCCTCCCAAAAAAACTTAGTATTTGAAAATCACAGATTTTCCAATTACTGTTTTTTGGCCTCCTCCCAAAAAAACTTAGTATTTGAAAATCACAGATTTTCTAATTACTGCTTTTTGGCCTCCTCCCAAAAAAACTTAGTATTTGAAAATCACAGATTTTCTAATTACTGCTTTTTGGCCTCCTCCCAAAAAAACTTAGTATTTGAAAATCACAGATTTTCCAATTACTGTTTTTTGGCCTCCTCCCAAAAAAACTTAGTATTTGAAAATCACAGATTTTCCAATTACTGTTTTTTGGCCTCCTCCCAAAAAACATCCATTTCACCCAAAGTCATGTCTTTTAAATCTTTGTTTAACCCTTTTGCTTTTTGTTCTAAATACTCAAAGCGTTTTTTAAACTTTTTATTCGTGCGTTCTAAGGCGTTTTCTGGATTTATATTCAAAAACCTAGCGTAGTTTACCATAGAGAACAATACATCTCCAAATTCGTCTTCCATTGCATCAGTATCGCCCTTCTCTACTTCAACTTTAAATTCGTTAAGCTCCTCCTCTACTTTTTCCCATACTTGCTCTGGTCTTTCCCAATCAAAACCAACTCCTGCTACTTTTTCTTGTATCCTGCTTGCTTTTACTAAGGCAGGCAAACTATTAGGAACACCTTCTAAAACACTTGTTCTTCCTTCTTTTAATTTTAGATTTTCCCAATTACGCTTGACTTCTGCTTCATCTTTTACAGTAACATCTCCATAAATATGTGGGTGCCTGTGGATTAGTTTTTCGCATATACCATTACAAACATCTGCAATATCAAATGCTTTTTTCTCACTTCCTATTTTTGCATAAAAAACCATATGCAACATAAGATCTCCAATTTCCTTTTTAACCTCTTCTAAATCGTCTTCCAAAATAGCATCGCCTAACTCGTAAGTTTCTTCAATAGTTAAATGACGTAACGTTTCCATGGTTTGCTTTTTATCCCAAGGACATTGCTCACGTAGCTCGTCCATAATAGTCAATAAACGGTCAAATGCTTTTAATTGATCTGCTCTAGAATTCATATAAAAAAGGTTTTTGTAAAAGTACGTTGATTTGTTTCATCTTAAAAAATGATAAACAAAAAAAATCCAGCAAAAGCTGGATTTTTAATATCTATAAATTAAGTCAATTTATTCTTCTTCGTCAGACGCTTCAGTCTTAGCAGTATCAAAGTCTAACATGTCATTTTTTTGTAACATATTATACCATTGTACTACTTTTTTAATATCACTTGGGTACACTCTATCTTCATCATAATCTGGTAATACTTCAAAAAAGTATTCTTCCAGTTTATCTTTAGAGTCTTTATGACTAATACTAGTTTGTGCTCCTTTTTCTTTGTCTTTAATTTTACTTAAGACGTCTTTTAATGGTACTTCTTCTGTTAAAGTATAAATTGCAATCTCACTTAAAATACTAACGTTTTGTTGTATTCCAACAGACATACGTCTATTATCAATTAAAGATTCAGCAATAAAGCCCCCTCTTGTTTGAGTTACTAATTTATATAATCCAGGTTTACCTGCAATTGCTAATACTTTATCTAAAGCCATATAGTTTCTTGTTTTTAATTATCCTTTTATCTTTCACTTTGACGCTGCATAGTGTTCAAAAATTGGATGGCAAATATCTTATGTTAGTTTGGGTTTTCCAAACGTTTAACGTTTCTTTTTCATTAATGGAAATTTCATGCGGTAATCTACATTGATTTTCCCTTTAGAGATATTGGTTAATTTTCCTTTTATCAAACGCTTTTTTAACGCAGATAAATGGTCTGTAAATAAAATCCCTTCGATGTGATCATACTCATGCTGAAATACTCTAGCAGCCAAACCATCTAATGCCATAGTTTGCTTATTAAAGTCTTCATCAAAATATTCAATTTTAATATTTGGTTGTCTAAATACATCCTCTCTAACATCAGGAATACTTAAACAGCCTTCATTAAACGCCCATTCATCACCAGATTCTTCTAAAATAACTGGATTGATAAAGGTGTGTTTAAAATTTTTCAAAAACTCACTTTCTTCCTTACCTAAAACTTCTTCGTCATCTGCAAACGGAGTTGCATCCACAATAAACATACGGATTGACAATCCAATCTGCGGTGCAGCTAAACCAACACCAAACGAACCATACATAGTTTCGTACATGTTTGCTATTAGTTCTTTTAACTTTGGATAATCCTTAGTAATGTCAGTCGCTTTTTTCTTTAAAACGGGATCGCCATAGGCGACAATTGGTAATATCATACTATTTATTATTGATTATAAAGGTAACTCTGTAAGATTATGGTTGCACTAACCTCGTCTAAAAGCGCTTTATTTTGTCTTTGTTTTTTCTTTAATCCACTATCTATTAACGTTTGCGTCGCCATTTTAGAAGTAAAACGTTCATCCACACGCTTTATCGGAATCTTAGGAAATACATTTTCTAATTTTACCAAAAACGGAATAATTAACGCTTCACTTTCACTTGGCGTATTATCCATTTGTTTTGGTTCTCCGACTAAAAATAATTCGACCTGCTCTTTACTTAGATAGTCTTTTAAAAATGCAATAAGCTCTTTAGTATTAACTGTGGTTAATCCAGAGGCAATAATTTGCATCTCATCAGTAACTGCTAATCCTGTTCTAACTTTTCCGAAATCAATTGCTAAAATGCGAGCCATATTAAATTTTGTGCAAATTTATAGTTTTATACTCTTAACACCTTAAATATTGTGCCATATTTTAATTTTTACGAATTATATTTGTCTTAAATTAAAATTGACATGACAGAATTACAAAAAACAATAGAGACTGCTTGGGATAACCGAGAGTTATTAACAGACGCAAAAACGATAGACGCTATTAGAGAAGTGGTTAACCTTTTAGATTTAGGAAAACTTCGAGTAGCAGAACCGACAACTGATGGTTGGCAGGTTAACGAATGGGTTAAAAAAGCGGTTGTTTTATATTTCCCTATTCAAAAAATGGAAACTTTAGAAGCTGGTATTTTTGAATATCATGATAAAATTCCACTAAAAAGGGGTTATAAAGAAAAAGGAATTAGAGTGGTACCAAATGCTGTTGCACGTCATGGTGCTTACATATCTGCTGGAACAATTTTAATGCCTAGTTACGTAAATATTGGCGCGTATGTAGACGAAGGAACCATGGTTGATACTTGGGCTACCGTTGGTAGTTGCGCACAAATTGGTAAAAACGTACACTTATCTGGTGGTGTTGGTATTGGTGGTGTTTTAGAGCCTTTACAAGCGTCTCCGGTAATTATAGAAGATGGTGCATTTATTGGGTCACGTTGTATCGTTGTAGAAGGTGTACACGTAGAAAAAGAAGCTGTTTTAGGAGCTAATGTGGTATTAACCATGAGTACTAAAATTATAGATGTTACGGGTGATACTCCTGTTGAGATGAAAGGTCGTGTACCTGCAAGATCAGTAGTTATACCTGGTAGTTACACTAAAACCTTTGCTGCAGGAGATTTTCAAGTCCCTTGTGCATTGATTATTGGAAAACGTAAAGAAAGTACAAATAAGAAGACATCTTTAAATGATGCTTTAAGAGAGTATGATGTTGCTGTGTAATTAATTTAGAATTACAGTAATTATCAAAACAAGTTAAAGTACTGATAAAAAATAAATAGCGATTGAAAATTTTAGTTGTACAACAGAAAATGATTGGGGACGTACTGACAAGTAGTATTCTGTTTGAAGCTCTGCGCGAAAAATACCCGAAGGCACAACTAGATTATGTTATTAATACTCACACATATGCGGTTGTAGAGCACAACCCATATATTGATAACTTTGTTTTTATTACTCCAGAGATTGAAAAGAGTAAACTAAAATTTTATCGCTTTTTAAAAACTATAAAAAAAGAAAAATACGATATTGTTATTGATGTTTATGGCAAATTAGGAACTGCACTTATCAGCGCTTTTACTGCTGCCAAAACTAAAATAGCATATCATAAAAAATATACTGCATTTGTTTTTTCGCATACTGTACAGCGTTTAAAAAAACCGCAACACAATGCTAGTTTAGCAATTGAAAACAGATTAAAACTTTTAGAACCTTTAGATATTACTTTTAAAAATAGAGTCCCTCAAATTTATTTGAAACCTCAAGAAATAAGTAATGCTAAAAAATATTTAGAGAGTTCCAATATACAAGACAGTAAGCCTCTATTTATGATTAGTGTTTTAGGTAGTAGTCCTATAAAAACCTATCCTGCTAAATATATGGCTGAATTGTTAGATAGTCTTGTAGCAAATACTAAAGACGCTCAGATACTTTTTAATTATATACCAAAGCAGAAAACAGAAGCAAAAGCTATTTTTGATTACTGTCTACCAGAAACAAAAAAGCATATCTTTTTTGATGTCTTTGGAAAAAGTTTAAGAGAATTTTTAGCCATTACAAAACAATGTGATGCCTTAATAGGAAATGAAGGTGGTGCAAATAACATGGCAAAAGCACTAAACATTCCTACTTTTACTATTTTTTCGCCGTATCTAAATAAAGCTAATTGGTATAGTAAAAACGAGCCAGGACATAATATAGCAATACATTTATCTGATTATATCCCTTACGGGGAAACCGATAAAAACGAAGCTAAAAAGGATCCTGAGAAATATTATCTAAAACTAAAACCTGAATTTATAAAACCCGAACTTAAAAACTTTTTAAGTAACTTATAACCATGAATTATAAATTTTTAATCTACATATCATATAGTTATGCATTACCAATTGGTAATCCTTTGGAAAAAGAAATTTTAAAACGAGGCTATACTGTAAAATGGTTTGCAGATATTGAAGATGGTAAAAAAGCAATACAAGAAAAAGATAATGCTTTACAAACTATACAGGATGTTTTAGATTATAAGCCCGATGTTGTTTTAACAGCAACTAATATGGTGCCCGATTTTATTACAGGTTTAAAAGTGCAAGTATTTCATGGATTTTTAGCACGTAAAAGGCCATCAAAAAAACACATATTTAGTGAGTTCAGAATTCGAGGATTCTTTGATTTATATTGCACGCAAGGTCCAAGTACAACCAGTATATTTAAACAATTAGAAGAAAAGCATAAACACTTTAAGGTTATAGAAACAGGCTGGAGTAAAGTAGACCCGTTATTTCCTATTACTAAAAAAACGGACAATAGTAATATTCCTACCGTTTTAATAGCCTCAACATTTACCGAAAGATTAAGCTTAGCGTTTAACAATGAGGTTTTTGATGAGATAAAAAGACTTTCTATCACTAATAGATATCGCTTTAAAATGGTGCTTCATCCTAAAATACCTAAAGTAATTGTGGATAAATGGAAAACACTTGAGAACAAAAATTTTAGTTATTACGATACAACAGATTTGATTCCAATTTTTCAAACTTCAGATATTTTGTTTGCAGATACCACATCTGCGATTCAAGAATTTTTATTACAAAAAAAACCGGTAGTTACATTTAATCATACTTTTAAACACAATTACTTAATTGATGTAAATGAATCAATCAATATTGAAAAAGCCTTTATTGAAGCTTTAAATCCAACTGAAAAATTGCTCAAAAACATACAGGTTTTCATAAAAGATCTCCATCCTTATTTTGACGGAAAATCTAGTATGCGCATAATTGATACTACAATCGCATTTTTACATGATGATAAAAGTTACTTAAAACGTAAACCTTTTAACATCATAAGAAAATACAAAATACGAAAACAACTAAATTACTATACTTTAAAAAGCTATAACAAACCACCCACAATAGCTAAATAATTTGATTAAACTTAATTTAATAGCTATCTAATACTTGCCATGAAAACAATCGCTGGACTAATTATAACATTTAATGAAGAGAAACATATTGAGGAATTGATTAACAATATCTCATTTGTAGACCAAATTATTGTGATAGATTCTTTTAGTACCGATGCTACGTTAGAAAAAATAGCAAAATTTAGTAATGTAATAGTAATACAGCATAAATTTAAAAATTTTGCTGAACAGCGTAATTTTGCTTTAAAGCAGGTTACCCAAGACTGGATACTATTTATTGATGCAGACGAAAGGATAACCAAACCATTACAAAAAGAAATAATTACAACTATCAATAGCGACACTTCTATTTCTGGTTACATGATAAAACGTTTATTCTACTTTAAAAATAAACGCATTAGGTTTAGTGGATTTCAAACGGATACAACCTATCGCTTATTCAAAACAAATAAAGTAACTTATATTCAAGATAAAATAGTGCATGAAATGCCAAAAATTGAAGGAGAGACAGGACTTTTAAAAAACAACATGCTACATTATAGCTTTGATAGCGCAGCTCATTACAAGTCAAAAATGGAGCATTATGCTAAACTTAAAGCATTAGAATTAAGCAAAAAAAGAAAGACAACCAATATCTTTAATTTACACTTTAGACCATTATACAAGTTTATTGTCAATTATATATTTAGACTAGGTTTCTTAGATGGTAAAGAAGGCTTTACGCTATGCTACTTAAGTGCCTATGGTGTATACTTTAGATACAAAACACTAAAAACATTAAATCATTAACGTTTCCAAAATTTAAGTTTCTTTTTTAAACGTTTCTTACGATAAAACTTTTCTTGGAAAGTTTCAGTCTCTTTCCACATTAAATTAAAAATCTTGTCATAATCAGCACCAGAACATTTTGCGTACTCATCACTCATAATTTCAACCATACTTTTATGAATGGTTAATCTTGCAAAGTTTTTAATACGTACATGAAGGCTTAAATCCTTAAACTGCATTCTATTTAAATCGACTAGATAAAACTGATAGTCCTCTCCTACTTTTTTTATTAATGTATTTCCTGGAGAATGATCTAAAAACAAAATATTATTTTCGTGTAGGTTAAATGTAAACCTAGTAAAAGCTCTTAAAATAGTTTCGTAATCTGGTATATTAAAATCTTTAGTTAAATCTCGGTAAGTATAATCGCAATCTAATTGTTGACTAACATAGCAGCTTTTTTTAAATAAAAAAGTGCTCGTTTCTTCATAAAAAGCAACAGGTTGTGGTGTTCCAATATTTAATGCTTTAAGTTTATTAGCATAAATAAACGAACGCTGTGCTTTACTTTTTCTAAAAAAACGATACGCTACTTGGTTAATAAAATTAGGAATCCTAAAAGATTTTACATTTACAATATAACCTTGCAAATCAAACGTTTTTAAAGTATTTCGTTCTTGATCGCCAAAAGGCGTTCCTTTAGTTTCAAAATTAACAAAAATGTCATCTAAAACTGATTCGTTTATTTTAAAGTCTGGATGTACTTGTCTATTTGTTTTCACTTTTATCTTTGTTAATTCCATTGTCACACCACGTTACATTGTTTTTTATAGTCTGTAACTCAATACTATTATTTTTCTCTAAATTATTTTTAGGTTTTTCAAAGTGATAAATATGAAAAACAATCGCTTTGTATCTTATTCGTCTTGAAATAACCCCATTATTCAATAATCGCAATGCGAAATCAGAATCCTCACGACCCCAACCTTCAAAATCTTCGTTATAACCATTAATAGCCAAAGCATCCGTTTTAAAATAAGACGTATTACATCCTCTATATTTTTTAGAAAACTCTCGACTAGATTTATAAAAATGGCTAAGAAAAGGAATATGAATCGCTCTAGTGCGTTTCTTAATTCCTTTAGACAAAAATGAAAAATTAATTCCGTTGCTCTTAAACAATGAATCTAAAAACGTTTTTTTTATGGTAACACGACTACCAAAAAGATACTGGCTTGGTTTTGCTAAAGACAAATGATCTTTAACAAAATGTCTATGCAAAATACAATCTCCATCCACCTGTAAAATATAATCTCCTGTAGATTCTACTATGGCTCTATTTAAAACTTTTGCTTTTCTAAACCCTATATCTTCTTGCCAAAGATGAAGAACCGTAATTGTTGTTTTAGACTTAAAGGCATCTATAACCACTTTAGTTGTTTTAGTAGACCCATCATCCGCAATAATAACTTGATCCGGAAGTTTTGACTGGTTTAAAACGCTTTTCAAAACTAAACTTAATGCTTCGGGCCAATTGTATGTTGATATAATTAAGGTATTAGTCATTTTTAAAATAGCCTTCAAATTTAACGTCCTTCTTCTTTTTAAAAAGTCCCAAATGTTTAAAATATTGTCCTATATTTTTTTTAAACAAATAAAATTTAGAGTGACACATTCTAGGATTAGCTTTTATAATTTTCTCTATTTTCTTTAAATCTTTAGTATTAAAATAACCTAAAGACTTCCAAAGCTTAGGATCCAAATAAAAGGTGTTTTTTATTGTTTTATAATTATTTTTATTTGCCTTTTTCCACTTATCAAAAAACTGATTATTAAATTGATGGCTATGCCCCCAATTTTTAAATTTAAAACGCAGCTCTTCCTCTGTTCTAGATAAACATTCATGTAAAAGCACATTGTTGGTGTAAATAATGCGTTCTTTAGTTTTTCTAGCGGTCTTGTAATTAGGATAATTTGTAGCCAAAAACACTTTTGTAGGCTGTTTAACATACAGCAATCCATCCTCCAAATATTTATAGATATTAATTAAAAATCCTGCTATCTGAATTGGGTTTTCCTTTGGATTATCTAAGTACTTATCATGATGTCTTAATGTTTTTACAAACTTTTCAAAACCAATAAAAATCTCGTCAGAATCCACTTGTATTAGCCAATTACCAATTCCCATTTTTAATGCTAATAAATGACGTTCTCTTGTATCATTCTGGATAGCATTTAATTCTGGAATGTAAAAATCAGCTCTATAAATTTCAATCTTATTATCCTTGTCAAAACTAGTTAACCATTCAAAAAAACTATGATCCACCTCAAAGGACATTCCTGTCCAAGTACGCTGTTTGTGGTCTAATGCAAGGTAGATTTTATCCGCTTGATCATAAACTGGAGGAATGGATAGTTTTAACTTTTCGTAGTCATAAGACATCAAAAAGCCAACAACAATGTTTTTCATTATAAATTATTAGTCAAACAAATCTAACAAATAATAAAAACTTAAGTGAGTCAATCTGTTGGTTTTATTTATTTTTACCGAAAATTACTACATGGACGTTTCTATAATTATTATTAATTACAACTCTTCAAGCTATACGATTGGTTGTATTGACTCCATATACAAATATACCAAAGGATTAAATTTTGAAATAATTGTAGTAGATAACGACTCGAAAACAGAAGATTTAAACGTAGTAGAAAATCACTTAAAACAAATTGATTTTACGTTAATAAAAAGCACAAAAAACTTAGGGTTTGGAGGTGGAAACCATTTGGGCTTCCAACACTCTAAAGGTAAACATATCGCTTTTGTAAATAACGACGCAAAACTAACCGAAAACGCTCTATTACAACTACTAACCTATAGTCAATCAAAACCCGCTACAGGTTGTATTGGCTTAAAACAAGTAGACGAAAACGGGAAAATTTTTAAATATAGTTACCGACAGTTTATAGATTTAAAGTATCATTTATTTGACCAGAAAAAACCTGTAAAATATTACAGTAAATTACACAAATCAGATTTATCAGAACCCTTTACTGTTGATTTAGTTTCTGGTGCTTTTATGTTTTTTAAAAGAGAAGCATATGAAAAGTGTGGCGGTTTTGATCCTAAAATATTTTTATTTTATGAAGAAATGGATATTTGTCTTCGTTTAAAAAAACAAGGTTATTCTACAGAGTTTTATCCTAAAGCCTCATTTATACATTATATGGGAAAAAGCAGCGTTAATATCGCTTTAAAACGAGAATTTACAGTATCCTATCTGTACGTAATAAAGAAAAACTACAGTACAGCTTATTATCAATTTTTACGTTTTATTTTAACGCTTAAATATGGTGTGAAAAGCATTTTTAAACATAAAAAACATTTAGTTCCTTTTAAAATAGTCTTAAAAGGTGGTGATCCTTTACGTTTTTCTATGAGAGTTAAGGGTTAACTATTTGTAGTATTTGCGCTTCTGTGGTTGCTAATGAAAATGGTTTTAAAATACTTTGACAACTATCACTAGCTGCATCCCAAAGTACTTTCTTTGTGTATAAAGCAACTATTTTATGAGCTATTTCCTCTGCTGAATTTGCAATCATTATTTCTTGCTGATTTTCAAAATCAAAACCTTCTGCACCTACATCTGTAGTTACCAATGGTAAACTATGCTCTAAACTTTGTCCTATTTTACCTTTAATACCTGCCCCAAAACGTAAAGGAGCAACAAACAACTTAGCAGAGTTTAATGTCACATTAATATTATCCACAAAACCCAAAAGATTAAATCTATTCGAGGCCAATAATTTTATATCTTCAGTAATATAACTACCTACAATATTAACTTTTACTTCTGGCAAAGTTTGCCAAACTAAGGGCATAATATTTTGCTTTAAATATTTGACAGCATCATTATTGGGGTCATGTCTAAAACTTCCAACAAACAAAATATCTTTTCTGTTTTCAAAACCTATAAAATCAGAATTCTTGTCTACATGTTGATGTATATTACTTATCAACACAACTTTTTCACTAGCATTAAAATGTTGTTTAAGTAATTGTTTATCTGTTTTAGAGATAGCAATAACAGTATCTGCTAACTTACAATTCTCTAATTCAATTTTAAGAAATTTTTCAGCTTCAACCTTTAGAGCCTTATTACCACTTAACTCATACTCTCTTAACAATCTAACATAATGAAAATCCACCATATCAAACACTAATCTTACATTTGGGTTAGCAGCTTTAATTAACGCATGAAATTTGTTGAAAATCATTGGTCTGTGCAACCACGCAATAGTTGTTTTTGGAGCAATAAACTGTATAAATCTTTCTTTTGTAACAAGCTTACCACGACTATCTACACTAGGTTGATAAACATTAACGCCCAAATCTATAAACTTTTGAAGGTAATCGCTCTTATACTTGTACTGTTTTAAGTCTGCAACCAAAAATACTGCTACGTTATTTTTTAGGAGTAATTTTATAATTTCGGTTAAGCGTCTAGAACCAGAATCCTTATTAAATTCTGGAATAATCTCATCAATAATTAAAACGTTTTTTTTAGAAAAAGTAAAATCATGTATATCAAATGTCTTCTTTTCTTTTTTTAACCTTTTGGTTAGTAAAGAGATTTTGTACTTGTTTTTTATAGATTTAAACATGAAATATTAAGTTTAGATGCTAAACAATTTATTTATTATAAAAAAATAAGACTTTAAGAAAACATTTGTAGTTTCTATTTGGGTAAAGCCATTTGAAATTCTTCTAAAAATCTTAAAATAAGACCTATACTTACCTTTACGTGTATAATAAGGATACAAAACCTCTATACCTTGACGTTGCAAGAATTCTATTTTTTCAAGGCTAAAGTTAAGCTTAGACTTTAATAAAACAGTTATTTTCTTTCCATTGTTATTCTCAGATTCAATTTTAGAAATAACATCATCATCCATTGTGTCTTGCAAAAATAATATCGCATCCGACTTCAATCTTAAATCCTTAAAATCCTTAAAACTTTTAGATTGCTCTAAATGATTTGCTTTTAAAGCTGCTATCCATTTATTCTTAAACTTTACTTTATTAGCAGATATTAACTTTTCTTTTTTACTATTTTTTTCTTGACCATAACTAATGCTTTCAAAATGAATCAATTTAGCAAAAGGTTGATAATAAATATCTAGACCGTGATTATACTTCAATTGCATACACAAATCTGTCTCTTCATAATAAGCTGGTAAAAACGCTTCATCTAATTGCACAAGGTCATTATTTGGCAACAATCGTTTTAATAATAGACAATAACCAGAACAATAATCAGATTTTCTCACATAATTATAATGTGGATTTTCAGGCGTTGAAAATCGCCCATTATTATGCGCTTCTCCATTACTAAATATAGTACAACCAGCTTCTAAAACCATACCACTAGGGTGAATAGCCATTGCACCTACTGCACCTACATTTTTATTGTTTTCAAAAACACAAAACAATTCCTTTAATAGAGTATCAAAAACAACCACATCATTATTTAGTAATAAAACAAATTCACCTTTAGCTAATTTTAAACCCTTATTTATATTTTTAAGAAACCCAAGATTAGTTTCATTAGTAACAAGTCTAACACCGGTAACTTGTTCTAAATACGACTTAGTATCATCCGTACTTTTATCATTAATCACAATAATTTCTACTTCAAAAGCATTACATTCTTTCATTAAAGAGTGCAAACAATTTAGCGTGTATTTCAACTCATTATAAACAGGTATAATTATGCTCAATTTAGGCTGTAAACACTCAGTAAAATGGATTTTGTTTTTAGTAAAAAACGCCATTTCATGAAAATCGTATTCTAAAGTCTTTTTGTACTTCAAAGGTTCTTTTTTTTCGTAAATATAACAGTTAAAATTATAACTAATAAAAGTTATTAAAATTTTAAAAAGAAGTCACTCAACCTTAAAATATATTATATTTACTTTTAATTTAAATTAGAATGATTAAGATAGGAATACTAATCTCATATGATTATAAATTTGTTTTTGAATGTATAAAACATATTTATGATTATGCTGATGAAATAATACTTGCTTACGACAAAAATTCGCAAACCTGGTCTGGTAATACGTTTGAAATAGACCCTACTTTTTTTACTGAGATTAAAGAAATTGACCCCTTAAAAAAAATAAAATTTTACAGCGACAATTTTTATGACAAATCCCTAAGTGCCATGGAGAATGACACTAGAGAAAGAAATATGCTTTCTAAATTTATGGGGCCCGATTGTTGGCAATTACAGATTGATGCTGACGAATATTTTTTAAACTTTGATAAAGTAGTTGGATTCTTAAAGCAACACTCATTTTACTTAAAACAACCTGATAAGTATCCTTTAACAATAAGAGGTAAATGGATTACTTTATTTAAAAAAACGGACAATGGATTTCTTTACATTGAAAATGACGAATCCTTTAGTTTTGGTACTAATCAAGTTGAAAGTTATAATTTTGCTAGAGATATAGATTGTACTGTATTAAAATCAAATTTTTACTGTGTGCACCAATCTTGGGCGAGAGAAGAGGAAGAAATCTACCAAAAAGTAAACAATTGGAGTCATAAAGATGACTTTGACCAAAAAATATTTTTTGATTTTTGGAGAAAAGTAAATGAGACTAATTTCCATAAGCACACCAATTTCCACCCCATATACCCGCAAGAGTGGAAAAAATTGAGTTTTATTGCTTGTGACTCTGTTGCAGATTTTACAGAAAAATATGGGCAATTAAACCAAAAAAAAATAAACAAAAAAACAAAGCTTCCAAAAAAGCATAGAAATCGTTTATTAAAGAACTTACTCAATATTAGGTAAGCCTCTAATAATATTTATAAAACACAGAATTAAAACTAAGACTAATGAAGGAGATAATACAAGAAACTATAGAAATCTTAAAACAAGGCGGACTTATACTCTATCCAACAGATACCGTTTGGGGAATTGGTTGTGATGCAACTAACGCTAACGCTGTCCAAAAAATATACAAACTAAAACAACGCCAGGATGATAAATCTTTAATCTGCTTAGTTAATAATTATAGTATGCTAGAAAGACATGTAGACAATGTGCCAAAAATAGCATACACCATTTTAGATATTGCGGACAAACCAACCACTGTAATCTACGATGCCCCAGCTGGTATTGCTGAAAATTTGGTAGCAAAAGACAATACATTAGCAATTAGAATAGTGAATCATGATTTTTGCGAAAAATTGATAAAATATTTTGGAAAACCAATTGTATCCACCTCTGCAAATATAAGTGGTCAACCAACACCAAAATCCTTTAAAGAAATTAGCGAAGCTGTTTTAAAAGGTGTGGATTATGTCGTAAATTTGCACCAACAAAAAAACGGAGGAAATCCTTCTACTATTATAAAACTAAGTAATAGAGGAGAGGTCAAAGTTATCCGCGAGTAAATAGTTTTATGAATTACAAAGAAGCCCTACAAAACCCAATATTTAAATTTATATCTGAAGCCTCTAACAACTTAAATTTAGACAGTTATGTTATTGGTGGATTTGTACGTGATTTTATATTAAAACGAGGTGACGCTAAAGATATTGATGTTGTTGCTGTAGGAAGCGGAATAGAATTAGCTAGAGAAGTTGCTAAACTACTACCAAACAAACCTAAAGTACAAGTTTTTAAAACTTACGGTACAGCCATGCTACGTTATAATGACGTAGAAATAGAATTTGTTGGGGCTAGAAAAGAATCTTACAACGAAGATAGCAGAAACCCAATTGTAGAGAATGGTACGTTACAAGACGACCAAAATCGTCGTGACTTTACAATAAACGCACTTGCTTTAAGCTTATCCGAATCTAATTTTGGAGATCTTTTAGACCCATTTAATGGTGTAGCCGACTTAGAACGAAAAATAATAAAAACACCTTTAAACCCTGATATAACGTATAGTGATGATCCTTTACGTATGATGCGTGCTGTTAGATTTGCTACACAATTAGATTTTATTATTGAAGAGGAATCGTTAAAAGCAATTACCAGAAACAACGAACGCATAAATATCATTACTAAAGAGCGTATTATTGTTGAACTAAATAAAATTATAGAAAGTAAAATACCTTCTAAAGGCTTTTTACTTCTAGAAAAAACTAAGCTTTTAAAACATTTTTTACCAGAGATAACTAATCTTAAGGGTATTGATGAAGTTGAAGGTCAAACTCATAAAGACAACTTTTATCACACGCTAGAAGTAGTAGACAATATTTCTAAAAACACAGACAATGTGTGGTTGCGTTGGGCTGCTTTGTTACATGATATTGGGAAAGCACCAACAAAACGTTTTAGTAAAAAAGTGGGATGGACTTTTCATGGCCATGAGTTTGAAGGTTCAAAAATGGTGTATCACTTATTTAAACGTTTAAAAATGCCATTAAATGACAAAATGAAATTTGTCCAAAAAATGGTATTTATGAGCTCTAGACCTATTGTTTTAGCGCAAGATTTAGTAACAGACTCTGCTGTTAGACGCTTAGTTTTTGATGCAGGAGATTACGTTGAAGATTTAATGACGCTTTGCGAAGCTGATATTACTACCAAAAACCCAAAACGATTTGAAAAGTATCACAACAATTTTAAAATTGTTAGAGATAAAATTATAGAAGTAGAAGAGAAAGATCATGTTCGTAATTTTCAACCTCCAGTATCTGGAGAAGAAATTATGAAAACGTTTAATTTAAAGCCTTCAAAAGAAATTGGTATCATTAAAGAAGCAATAAAAGAAGCCATTCTTGAAGGAGAAATACCAAACGAGCACGATGCTGCTTTCAATTTAATGATTAAAAAAGGGGAAGCTCTAGGATTAATTAAAAGTTAAAAATCATGTTAGAATTAATTAAAACAAATTCTGAAAACATCGACTTTAAAAATCTAGTTATAAAACTAGACCGCTTTCTTAAAATCACAGATGGCGATGATCACGATTTTTACAATCAATACAACGGTCTAGATAACATAAAACACGTATTAGTTGCCTACCATGACAAAACGCCTGTTGGTTGCGCAGCGTTTAAACCTTTTGACAACAATACTGTCGAAATTAAACGCATGTTTACCACGGAAGCTGCAAGAGGCAAAGGTGTTGCATCCGCTATTTTAAAACAACTAGAAGTTTGGGCTAAACAATTAAACTACACGCATAGTATCCTAGAAACAGGCATACGACAAATAGAAGCGGTTAATTTTTATAAAAAATGCAATTATCAAATCATCGATAATTACGGTCAATATAAAGGTATAAAAGAAAGTATATGCTTTAAAAAAGCATTGTAAGTTAAAGAAAAAGCAATATGAAAAAGGACAATAACAAAGTTATCTATTGGCTATTAACGGGTTGTTTATTAATTTTTATAATGGTCATTGTTGGTGGTATCACCCGATTAACACATTCAGGATTAGCCATTTCTAATTACAAACTTATCTCTGGGACTATCCCTCCTATGAATGATGTGGAATGGCAAGAGGCTTTTGACTTATACAAGCAGTTTCCTGAATACCAAAAACTAAACAATCATTTTAATATTGAAGAATTTAAGGACATTTACTTCTGGGAATGGATCCATCGTGTTATTGGACGTTTTATTGGATTAGTATTTTTCTTTCCGTTTTTATATTTTTTAATTACCAAGCAACTAACAGGACCTACCATAAAAAAATCGATAGGATTAATGTGCCTAGGTGCTTTGCAAGGTTTTTTAGGTTGGTACATGGTTAAAAGCGGGTTGGTTGACAGACCAGACGTTAGCCATTATAGGTTAGCCATGCACTTAACAACTGCATTTATAACCTTTGCTGTCACCTTTTGGGTCGCACTAGATTTGATATTCCCGTTTGACAAAATTGTAAATACAAGGTTTAAAAGATTAGTGCAAGCAGGTATGTTAGTGTTAATTATTCAGATAATCTATGGTGCTTTTGTAGCAGGATTAGATGCTGGATGGATACACAACCATTGGCCAATGATGAGCGAAGGAAAATTAATTCACGAAAGTGTATATTTAGAAAGAGAAACTCTATTTGCTAATTTAACAGAAGGTAAAAGCGGTGTGCAATTTGTACACAGAAGCTTAGCATATGTTGTAGTACTATTTATTCTTTTAATATTTTTTAAAGGAAAAAAATATATCGAAACCAACTACCAACGTAAAGCGCTTAATTTATTAATGTATCTCGTGTTTTTTCAATTTACATTAGGGGTTTTTACATTATTATTACAAGTTCCTGTTTGGTTAGGTGTTGCCCATCAAGTAGGTGCGTTTTTATTGCTATCCGCAATGACATTTACGTTACACCGTTTTAGTAAATAACAGCTAAAAGCACTATCTTTACACACTTATTTTTTTATTATGATTTACAGATTCAGAGTTATATTAGACAACGATACCAAAGAAGATATCTTCAGAGATTTTGAAATTCGCGAAAGCGATACTATGGAAGACCTACATAATGTTATCACACAATGTTTTGGCTTTGAAGGTAATGAAATGGCTTCTTTTTATTTAAGTGATGACGAGTGGAATCAAGGTGAAGAAATTAGCCTTTTTGACATGAGTGATGGATTAAACGAGGTTAGATTAATGAATGAAACCTCTTTATCTGATACTGTGCACGAAGCACAAACAAAATTAATTTACGTTTACGACTTTATGAGTATGTGGACCTTTTTTGTTGAATTAGCTGAAATTGTTGAAGTTGCCGAAGGTGTAGACTATCCTAACCTAATGTACGTTCAAGGTCAAGTACCTACTGAAGCACCTGAAAAAGTGTTTGAAGCAGAGAAAGATGAATTTGAAGACGAATTAGAGGACGATGATTTTAATATTGACGATTACGATAATTTAGACTTTGAAGAAAACTGGAATTAAAAATCCTGAGTATTCATATCTTCATAATTACGTTTAACAAAGTTTAGTGCGTTTTTCAAAATTTCGCCCATATTTTTACTTTTCTTAAATTCTAAATCTAACGTGTGATCGTATATTTTAGACTTTAGAAGTTCTATATTGCCTGTATTTGATATTTCGTCATTAACCATGCAATCAAGTAATTGGGCAATACGGTCGTTATAACTTATCATACGTTTTGCAACTATAGAACGCTCTTCAATTTTATATTGATCTATAGATTCTTGAGTAAACTTTTTAGCGACTAGTTGTACTAATTTTAAATTTTCCTTAAAAAACTGAGGTCGGTAGACCTTAAACTTCCCTTCGTAGCATTGTTGGTCAAAATCAATAGCTCTAATTTTAAACACAACGTGATCAAAATCATGCGTTGGTACAATTACGTAATTATAAGCACGCATATCCCCTAGTAATCTAATCATGCAACGCTCGTTAAACTTAACAAACTCTTTTGCAATCTGAGATTTTTCACGTTCTGAACAATCTGGTAAATTATTTTTTATAAACTCGTCACCAGGTATTCCCGCAATATGCTCCTCTATTAAAGTGTTACCGTGCACCATAAAGTTTAACTGATATGGAGACAACATCTGTTCTAACTCTAAGCCGTAAATACGGGAAGCATCGGCTTTTTTGACATAAAAATAGGTGTAATTGTCATTTATAATATTCCTGATTTTTACTCTAAAAGGTTTAGAATTTCCAAAAGTACAATAGTCTATGGCATCAATATTTAGATAAGCATTAGCAGTAACATTTCCATCAGAATGGAGTCTACTGTAAACCTTTTTTAAACTAAGATCAATTTCTTCTCTATCAAATTCGCTAAAATACACACGTACCCAAAGCGTATCAATATCATCTTTATCATAAACCGTTATGGCACCCTGAAAACGCAATAAATCGTCATATAGAATAGTTATTTTAGAGTTTCTATTGTACTCTGTTAAATACTTATTCAATCTATCGCTAATTGGGTAAGACGGTTTTTTCTTCGAAATTTTTAAATCTTTCATAAATTTATCTGTTCTCAAATTTATAAACTATATTTTAATTTGTAACATTTTTAACAATCTATCGTCTTACTATTAAACCAATCAAAAAACCACACATCTTGGAAACTATTCTTAGCATTAGTAATCTTACTAAAAAGTATGGCAATTTAACGGCTGTCAATAATTTATCCTTTACAATTCAAAAAGGTAACGTTTATGGTATTTTAGGACCAAACGGAAGTGGAAAATCAACCACTTTGGGTGTTACCTTAAATGTTGTCAACGCTACTAGCGGAAACTTTAGTTGGTTTGGAGGAGACACCACTACACATCAAGCATTAAAAAGAGTTGGAGCTATTATTGAGCGTCCAAACTTTTACCCTTATATGTCTGCATACAAAAACTTAAAATTAGTATGTAAAATTAAAGAAATCAGTGAAGATAAAATTAACGAAAAACTAGAATTAGTAGGTCTTTTAGACCGAAAAGACAGTAAGTTTAAAACGTTTTCTTTAGGGATGAAACAGCGCCTAGCAATTGCATCCGCTTTACTTAACGATCCTGAAATTTTAATTTTAGACGAGCCCACAAACGGTTTAGACCCCCAAGGTATACATCAAATTAGAGCAATAATACAAGACATAGCCAGTCAAGGTACTACCATTTTATTAGCGTCTCATTTATTGGACGAAGTAGAAAAAGTTTGCTCTCATGTTGTCGTACTTAGAAAAGGTGAAAAATTATATGAAGGTCCTGTAGATCAAATGATATCAAGCAACGGTTTTTTTGAATTAAAAAGCGAAAATACTGATGACTTAATTAACTATCTAGAAGCGCATCCAAATGTTAAAAGCACCAAAATTCTGGAAGGTTTAGTAACTGCTTTTATTGATCAACCAATGTCTGCTGCTGCTTTTAACAAAGAGCTATTAGAAAAAGGCATTTTATTATCTCACTTAGTATTGAGAAAAGAAAGTTTAGAAGAACAATTCCTTCAACTTACAGACGATCTAAACGACGCTAACTAACCACTACCTTAACAAACCGCAATCATGTTTCGACTATTATCCATAGAATTACAAAAATTACTAGAAAACAGAAGTAGTAAAATACTTATCTTTTTTTCTTTTATACTGCCCTTTTTTATAATATTATTATCGTCATTTAAAATCAATTTTTTTGGCTTATTCACGATAGATTTAGGAAGCGTTGGTATTTTTGACTTTCCATACATTTGGCACATAACAACTTTTTTTACAGCCCAATTCAAACTGTTTTTTGCTATTGTTGTAGTAAGTATGATTGGTAATGAATATAGCAATAAAACTATTAAGCAAAACCTAATTGATGGTTTAAGCAAGAAAGAATTTATACTCTCCAAATTTATTGCTATTGTCTTTTTTGCTTTGGTATCCACGTTATTAATTGGACTAATTACTTTATGTATTGGATTGTATTACTCCGGAGATACGGAAGCCTATTACATGCATAGCGAAATTATATTTTTATTAGCTTATTTTGTTAAGCTTGTTGGCTTCTTTAGTTTATGTCTTTTTCTAGCCGTATTAGTCAAACGATCAGCATTTGCGCTTGGTTTTATGTTTATCCTTTTTATTTTAGAATGGATTGTATATGCGATACTAGCAAAAAACTATGATGATGACATAGCAACTAACATCCAAAATTATTTCCCATTAAAATCCATGTGGAAATTAATAGACGAGCCCTTTAGACGTATTGTATTAATGAAGTCGCCAGAAAAAACAGAACTCCTTTATGACTATGCTGTGCATTGGAATGAAATAGGGATTGTTGTGGTTTGGACTGCTCTATTTATATACGGGTCATACAAACTATTACAAAAACGAGATCTATAGTCAGAATACCTTTTAACATCTAACTTTTATATTAGTACATATTTTATAATATCTTTACTTTCAAGAGTCATAAAATATGAAGCAACTATTATTAATCCTTTCCCTGTTTTTTTGTTACACCATTGTAGCCCAAAATGAGGCTTCAAACTGGTATTTTGGAAATAATGCAGGAATAAATTTTAATACAAATACCAATGCTGTGTCAGCATTAACTGATGGGTTATTAGTTACAGAGGAAGGCTGTACTAGTATATCAGATAGTGATGGCAATTTGTTGTTTTATACTAACGGTGAAAATGTATATACCAGTCAGCATACAATTATGCCAAATGGAACAGGTTTATTTGGTAATCAATCAAGCACACAATCTGCTATAATAGTACCAAAACCGGAATCAACGACTATTTTTTACATTTTTACTCAGGATACAAATTTCCAATCTAATCCTGACAATGGTTTCAACTACTCTGTTGTAGATATGTCCTTAAATGGCGGTTTAGGCGCAGTAACCTTAAAAAATCAATTTTTACTTAATAAAGCTTCAGAAAAATTAAGCGCCATAGTAAAAGATTGTCAATCTCAAAACATATGGGTTGTTACCTATGCTGATGATGATGCACGTACAAACGCAAATGCTGTTGACAATAATAACAATACATTTTATGCTTTTGAAGTCAGTGCTGCATCGGGCGTAAATTTAACTCCTGTAGTTTCTACTTTACCATTTACTATTTCAGAAAGAAGAGGTTACCTTAAGTTTTCCCCTGACGGTACTAAATTAGCTTGTGCTAATGTCGCGGATGGGCTTTACCTTTTTGATTTTGATAAGGCAACGGGAATAGTTAGCAATCCACAACAAATTAACACCCAATTCTCACCGACCAATAAACCTCAATCCCCATACGGAATAGAGTTTTCTCCTAATAATCAAATATTATATGTTTCGACTTATTTTGAAACACTGTCAGAAGATTTCACCAACCCAAGCGCACAATATGGTGCATTACTTCAGTATAATTTAACAGCACCTAACATAAGTCTTACAGAGCAAGTTTTAGACCAAAGAGTTATGTACAGAAGTGCATTACAGTTAGGTCCCGATCTTAAAATATACAGATCTTTGAGTGCTACTTATGACCAAGGAACACCTTATTTAAGTGTTATAAATAACCCTAATAGTGTCATCGCACCAAACTACCAACATCAAGCCATAGATTTAAATGGACGAAGCTCTAGACAAGGTTTACCGCCTTTTATAGCCTCTTTTTTCTCTGAAAAAATAGATATAATACCAACAGATGCTTCAAATAGTATTGATTTACCACTATGCATAGGTGATTACTACACCTTAATTGCAGAAGATATCCCAGGAGCAGTTTACACATGGACCGTAGACGGAATAGAAATACCAACCCCCACGATTGTAAATGAACTGTTAATTTCAGAAAATGGTAATTATGAGGTTTTAATAGAAATAAATAATATTGATTGCGACAAAAAAGAAGGTCAAGCAGTTGTTACTTATTTTGAAATTCCGATAGCAACGCAACCTGATGACATGATTATTTGTGATGATACTAATGCATTAGTATTTCCATTTAGTCTTTTTGACCAAGATGCAACTATATTAGGTGATCAACCCTCAGACACTTATACCGTAAATTATTTTTCATCTCAAATAGATGCTGACTTAAATCAAAACCCTCTAAGTAGTATTTACACTAACACTGCTCCTGAAGAAACCATTTTTGCTAGAGTCTTTAATAACGGAAATCCTAATTGCTATGACACAACAAGTTTTATAATTAAAGTATCGGATAAACCTGAAATCGATAGCTTAGCACCATTTATTATTTGTGACGATATGACTGATGGAGATGACAGCAACGGTCAAACCACACTAAATTTAGCAGATTTTAATGATCAGGTCTATAATGATCAAAGCGTATTAACATATGCTATTTCGTATCATATTTCTCAGGCAGATGCCGATATAAATAATAACCCTCTGCCAAACAATTATTATAATACAACGCCAGTAAATCAAACGCTTTTTGTTAGACTAGAAAATATTGACAATCCAACCTGTTTTAATACAGGAAGTTTTGAAATTACAATCAATCCTGTCCCTATTGCATTGGATGTAATACTTTTTCAATGTGATCAAGATGGTATTGCAGATGGATTAACCACCTTTAATCTTAACGAAAGCATACCTGAAATTACCAACAACACTTCAAATACCTCAACAGCTTTTTATAATAATATGTCCGATGCTGTAGCAGAAACTAATGCCATAGACGGAAGCGCTTACAATAACAACTCAAGTCCTCAAACACTTTATACCGTAGTGACAGACAACACTACTAATTGCAAGTCTATTGCCACATTAACTTTAGATGTTAGCGTCACACAAACTAATAACTTTATAGCGCCACCTGTATGTGATGAGCTAGAATCAGAAGATGGTATTAACACGTTTAATTTAGACGTCTTTTCAACCGAAATATTAAACGGGCTTCCTAATGATCTTACAATTAATTACTACGAAACATATAACGATGCTTTAATTGAAATTAATTCACTACCAATTACATATACCAATACAACACCATACAGTCAAGTTATTTACGCCAGAGCAGAAAACAATAATGCTTGTTACGGTATTAATGAAGTCCTATTAACCATTAACCCGTTACCTGAATTGTCTGAAGACGAAACTGTTTTTTATTGTTTAAATGAATTTCCTGAGACTATAGAATTAACAGCTTCAAACCCAACCAACAATAGCTATAGTTATAATTGGTCTACAAATGAAACTACAGCAACAATTGAAATAAATGCTGCAGGAACATACACCGTAACAGCAAGTACCGCAGAAGGCTGCGAAAAAACAAAAACGATTATAGTAGAAGCTTCAAACATAGCAACCATTGAAAACATTGAGGTCATTGATGGTAACATAACCAATAACGTTGTTACTATTATTGCATCAGGAGAAGGTGATTATACTTTTGAATTAATAGATGCCGAAAACCTATCGTCAGGCTTTCAATCTAGTAATATATTCAGTAATGTTAAACCTGGAATTTATTCAGTAAACGTAAAAGATATAAAAAATAACTGCGGAACAATTGACCAACTATTTTCTGTAGTAGGCTTTCCGCTTTTCTTTACGCCAAACAACGATGGTCAAAACGATTATTGGCAAGTCTATGGCGTTTCAAGTCAATTTCAGCCTAATTCTGTCATTCAAATTTTTGATAGATATGGTAAATTACTAAAACAGTTTACACCTAGTAGCAAAGGTTGGGATGGTACTTTTAATGGTCTACCTTTACCAACAAATGACTATTGGTTTACTGTAAAACTTCAAGACGGAAGGCTTTACAAAAACCACTTTACTTTAAAAAGATAATTTGAAATCACTTAATAAAACCCTATTTCTTGTTTGTTTATTTATCTACTCTTTTGGATACTCGCAACAACCAACAGATTGTATCGATGCCATCACGGTATGCGGAAACTCTAACGTTAGCTTAGATGTTAACGGTATTGGTACACAAGAATTATCAGGAAGCAACACCTGCTCTAGTCAAGAAAACAATAGTATATGGCTAAAAGTAACCACAGTAAATAGTGGAACTTTAGCATTTACACTTACACCAGACAGTAATGCTATAACAGAAGATTATGATTTTTTTATTTTTGGACCAAACGTGTCCTGTGGTAATATAGGTCAAGCAATAAGATGCTCCACCACCAACCCACAAGCAGCCAATCAAGGCAATAACTTAACAGGATTAAGCGCTACCGCTTCAGATACAGCGGAAGGTCCTGGAGTAGATGGTAATAGTTTTGTAAGCGCCATTAATGTTAGCGCAGGAGACTCTTATTATATTGTCATAGATAGACCTGTTGGTAACAGCCCATTTAGTATTGATTGGACTGGAACTGCACAATTTTCAGAACCTCCAACTAGCGCTGCTTTTAACGCTAATCAAATTGCAATTGAAAACTGTGACCTAACAAGTCCGTTTGATGACGGTATTACATCATTTAATTTAGAAGAAAACACACCTACAATTATAGGTGGTCAAAATAATGTAACGATTACTTATCACGAAACAGAAAGTGATGCCAATATAAATACAAACGCATTACTAAGTCCATATACCAACTTGACTAATCCTCAAACCATCTATAGCAGATTAACCAATACAATAACTAATTGCTATACTATTGTTCCGTTTGAATTAATCATAGGCACTGGTCCCGCAATAAATGCACCTTCAGATTATCAAGTTTGCGATGACGCTTCGGACGGTAGCAATACCAATGGTCAATCTTTTTTTTATTTACCTAATAAAAATACCGAAATTGGTGGTGCAAATACTTCTGATTTTACTTTTTCATACCATCCAACAACTATAGATGCATCCAATAACACAAATGTTTTAGCGGATAACTATTATAATACGACTCCCGATTTACAGACCGTTTTTGTTAGAGTAGAAAACGTATCAAATCCAGGTTGTGTATCTACAATAGCATTAAATTTAATAGTGAATGAAGCTATAATTACCAATGACAGTTCTCTGTTTCAATGTGATGAAGATGGTTCAATTGATGGGTTTACAATTTTTAATTTAGACGAAGCATTTGATGACCTAACAGCAGGATTTACTGATAGAAACATTGTTTTTTACCCAGATGCAATTTCGGCTTTAAGCCAAACAAATGCCATAAATAGCTTAGGGTATAGCAACATTAGCAATCCGCAAACTATTACCGCTGTTGTAACTAACCCAAACACCAACTGTTTTGCAACTGCGACCTTAACTTTAGAAGTCAGCACAACATCAATTAGTAATTATGATGCAGCTCCTGTTTGTGACGACGCAGATTCTGAAGATGGTTTAAACACCTTTAATTTAAGCGATTTTTCCGCAGATATATTAATTGGTCTCCCTGCAGATTTAACCATTAACTATTACGAAAATTATAACGATGCGCTTTTAGAACAAAACCAACTACCCAATAACTACACTAATACAGTGCCGTATAATCAAACTATTTACGTTAGAGTTGAAGACAACAATGCTTGTTACGGGATAAACCAAGTTACTTTAACCATCATACCATTACCTCAAATTGAAGACGATCAAACATTGTTTTATTGTTTAAATAACTATCCTGAAACTATAAACTTAACTGCAGGAAATACTGATGATATTTTAAATAATTATACCTATAGTTGGAATACAAGCGAAACAACAACTAGTATAGATGTAAATACTATTGATAGTTATACTGTTACAGTCACTAATAGCTTAGGGTGCTCCAAGGTCAAAACTATAACCGTAACCCCTTCTAATATTGCTACTATTAATGATATTTTGGTTGTTGATAGCACTATAGATGAAAACCAAGTCACGGTGCTAACCTCCGGAGAAGGTGACTATGAATTTGAACTTATAGATTTTTTAGGAGAAAGCACAGGTTTCCAAGACAGTAATGTATTTAATAATATCTCTCCAGGATTTTATACCGTTAATGTTAAAGATGTAAAAAACGATTGTGGGACTGTTAACCAACAACTATCCGTAATTGGCTTTCCTTTATTTTTTACACCTAATAATGATGGCGAAAATGATTTTTGGCAAATTTATGGTGCCTCCAATCAGTTTCAACCAAATTCAACCATTCAAATTTTTGATAGATATGGAAAACTATTAAAAGAATTTACTGCATTAAACACAGGTTGGGACGGTACTTTTAATGGCTTGCCAATGCCGACAAATGATTATTGGTTTATTGTTAAGCTAGAAGATGGTCGAGTTTATAAAAACCACTTTACTTTAAAACGATAATATGTTGTATTTTTAAGGAACCCCAAGGACCAATGAAACAATTGTATTTTGCTTTTTTATGTTTACTACTTTGCTTTAAACAAGCACATGCACAAGATATTACACTGTTTCAACAATTTAATGGTAGATACGATTATACCGCCATTGGGAACACTTTAAATCAAGCTGAAAACAACTTATCACAAAGTTTTTGCGAGATCCTTCCCTCCTCTCAAGCAACCTTAAACCTACCCACAAATACTAGCATTACTGCTGCCTATTTATTTTGGTCTGGTTCTGGACCGGGAGATACCACGGTTACATTAAACACAACTGCCATAGTCGCAGAGGACACGTACACTGTAAACTATAATGAAGGAACAACCAATCAACTAACTTATTTTGCTAGTTACGCCGATGTTACCGGTCAAATTATTACTGAAGGTGATGGAACTTACGTATTTTCCGACTTAGACATTGCTGATGTATTAGCCAACACACCTGGATATTGTGAAAACAGAACAAATTATGCTGGTTGGAGTTTATACGTGATATACCAAGACGATACGCTGCCTTTAAATCAAATCAATCTTTTTTTAGGTTTAGAAATTATAAATGGAGACGTACAAGACAAAACAATAGTGCTAGAAAACATAAACGTTTTGGACAATAATAATGCTAAAATAGGTTTTTTAGCTTGGGAAGGCGATAATGCTTTAAATTATGGAGAATCCCTATCTATTAACGGAAACACCTTATCTAATCCTCCACTAAATTTAGCAGATAATGCCTTTAATGGCACCAATAGTTTTACTAATGCTACTGATTTTTATAACGTCGATTTAGACGTTTATAACATTGAAAACAATATTCAAATTGGCGATACCGAAGTAACAATTAACCTAACAACTGGAGCAACGGACACTAACGGAATCTTTAGAGCTGATTTAATAATTATAAATAATATAATTACAGTACTAAATAGTCAATTACCCGATGCTACCATAATGGTCAATACCTATAATGTTAGTTGTGCAAGTAGATTAGTCACTATAGACTACACTGTTTTTAACACTAATAGTACAGATATATTATCGGCTAACACTCCAATTGCTTTTTTTATTGACACCCTATTAGTCGCACAAAGTCAAACTACTAATGACATACCAATTGATGGTAATGAAACCAGTCAAATTACAATCCAAATTCCGGATAACGTTCCGGATAATTTTAATATCCAACTTGCAATAGATAACAACGGAAACAACGAAGGGATAATAACTGAAACTAACGAGGAAAATAATACAACTAATCAAGCCATAACATTAATAGCATTTCCAGAAACTATTATTATAGATTCTCTTTTAGAATGTAATCAAGGTTATAATAGTGCCATTTTTGATTTAACGCAAGCGTTATCACAAATCAATCAAAGTCAATATTCTAATTTTCTGTTTTACGAAACGCTTGATGATATAACAAGTAACACCGCTATTACCAATCCAAATAACTACATAGCTAATACTACACCGCAAAACATTTTTATAAAAGCAGAAACAGACCAATGCTTTGACATATACACGTTTCAGTTAGTAACCCAAAACTGTCCACCTTACATACCTCAAGGATTTTCTCCTAATCAAGATTCAATAAACGATTATTTTAATATTCAAGGTTTGTATTCCATATTTGAAAATCACGACCTTTTAATCTACAATCGTTATGGTACTTTAGTTTTTAAAGGAAATGATAATACCAAATGGTATGGTCAAATAAATCAAGGGTTAACTAACCATGGAAAAACCGTTCCTGTCGGTACTTATTTTTATGTTCTTCACCTCAAAGACCCGAATTATCCTACAAAAACAGGCTGGGTTTACGTAAACTATTAAAAGACAATAATTTAGTTAAAACTTTTAATCGATATAATTTGTATTTAATCGATAAATAGTCTAGTTTTGTACTTTAAACGATGAAATACGACGTTTATCGTGGTTCCCAAAACCGAAAAACAGATGAAACTTAACCTAAAACACCCGATTATTGCTATTATCGGCTTACTAACCACGGTTGGTTATGCTCAGCAAGTATCTATTAACGACTCTTTTTCTGCCCAACAATTGGTGGAAAACAATTTAGTACAAGGCTGCGTAGAAGTTACAAATATTACTTCTACCATAAACGGAACCGTAGATGGTTTTTCTAGCTTTGGTTATTTTGAAAGCGCTAGTTCTGACTTCCCTTTTGAAAATGGAATCGTGTTATCTACCGGACAAGCAAATTCTGGAGGTAATACTTTAAATACAAATCCTTTAAATGAAGGCTCAACAAATTGGTCCACAGATCCAGATTTAGAAGCAGCTTTAGGCATAACAAATACATTAAATGCAACTTCTATTGATTTTGATTTTATATCAAGTTCTAGTACCGTACAATTTAATTACATACTAGCATCTGAAGAGTATTTTGCTGAATACCCTTGCTTGTACTCTGACGGATTTGCATTTCTTATTCGCGAAGCTGGCAGTGGTAATCCATATCAAAACATAGCAATTGTTCCAGGAACAAATACACCTGTAAACACAAATACAATACATGATGAAATAGTTGGTTTTTGCCCAGAAGAAAACAGTCAATATTTTGAAGGTTATAATGTAGGAGACACTAATTTTAATGGTCGTACCGCAGTATTAAGTGCTTCGGCAAGTATTACACCTAATATACAATACCATATTAAATTAGTTATTGCGGATCAAACCGACCGTAATTTTGATTCTGCTGTATTTATTGAAGGTAATAGCTTTACGGATAGTGTTAATCTTGGAGAAGATATAAATACATGTGATGCTTCTGTAACCTTAAATGCTAATACAAATAATCCTGATGCTACTTATGTTTGGTCTTTAAACGATACAATAATCACTGGGCAAACTAATAGCACACTATTAGTAACTACAGACGGGAATTATAAAGTAGAAATTACAGTACCTTTAAACATGGACACCTGTACTTTTGAAGATGCAGTTACCATAGCACTTAACACTATCCAAGATGGACCAACAATAACAGATATTGAAATTTGTGATGACGCTTCAAATGATGGTCAAGCAACTTTTGATTTAACACCGAAAGTTTCAGAAATAGAATCAGCATTACCAAATGCAACGTACACTACAACATTTCATACTACACAATTACAAGCTGAAGATAACACTAATGCAATTTCAACTTTTGTAAGTTCTAACCCTGAGCAAATCATATATTACAGAGCAGAAAACACAGCTAGCGGTTGTGTTTATATCGATGCTTTTGATTTAATATTACATCCCTTTTTGACCATAACGGACCCAACACTTTTACAAGTGTGTTCTAACGGAAGTTCTGGAGTAAATTTAACCGTAAAAGATGAAGAAATAACAAATGCTAATTCTAATTACACTGTAAATTACCACTACAATCTTACGGATGCTCAAAATATACAGAACACTATTGACTCGCCTTATGTCCCTGCTAGTAATGCAGAAACACTATTTGTTAGTGTTTTGGACATGACAACAGGTTGCAGCACAACAACAACTTTGGATGTTCAGATAAATTTTAATCCCGCAATAAATCCAGACCGTCAATTATTAGATGCTTGTGAGCAAGCAGGAACGGGTTACGACACGTTTGATTTAACCACTAATATTGACGATGTTTTACAAGGTCTTACAGGCGTTACTGTAACTTATCACGAAACTCCAGAGGATGCTTTTAGCGGAACAAATGCAATTACTAATCCTACTAACTTTCCAAACTCTCAAGAGTTTATTCAAACGGTTTACATACGTGTAGAAGATGACACAACAGGATGTGCCTCTGTAGTTCCATTAGAATTACACACCTTTTTATTAGAATCTGCGACACAAATTACAGATTATTATGAGTGTGATGTCGTACCAAACGACGGTATTGTAGACTTTAATTTACGTCAAGTGGCAATTGCCATAATTAACGGTTTAGAAAATGTAACACTAGATTTTTATGAAACTGAAGAAGACTTAATTGCTAACATCAATGCTATAAATCAGAATGTAGAGTATGTTGTAAATGATGCCCCTCACACCTTATTTATTGCATTAAATAGCGATTCGTGTTCACACAATTCTTCAATTCAATTAATTATAAATGATGGTATCGAAATTCAGGCATTAACCACACAAAACTACTGTGACAATAATAGCGATGGATTTACAAGTATAGATTTATATTCTTTTAATGATTATGTCACTACAGGAATAACAGATGGTGCTACTTCATATTTTGAAACACAAGCAGATGCCGATGCAAATAATAACCCATTACCACCATTTTATAGCAATACAACTAATCCTGTAACGGTTTATGCACGTGTACAAAATCAAAATGGTTGTGCTGCAACCTCAGCTTTGACAATTCAAGTATTACCTGCACCAGAAAGCGCTAACCCTGAAAACATTACTATTTGCGATACGGATCAAGATGGATTTACAATTATTGATTTAACTTCAAGAATCCCATTAATGGTTACTGATACAACTAACAGAACGTTTACGTTTCACAGTTCTCAATCAGATGCAAATAATAATACTAACCCAATAACTAATCCTACTAACTACGATGCTAATACACAAATAGTATTTTGCAGAATAGAAAACACAACTACAGGCTGTTTTTCTGTAGAAAACTTTATAATTTACGTCAACACATTACCCGTATTTACTAATATTAGCACTTTAATTAGTTGTGAAACGGATGGTAATCAAATTGGCGAATTCCTTTTTTCTGATAAAGATTCAGAAATATTAAATGGTCAATTAGGTAAAGACGTACTTTATTTTACTTCTCAAGCTGATGCTGACTCAGGAGATAATCCAATAGATAAAGATGCTATTTATGAAAACACAAGTAATCCTCAAACTATATATGTTCGTGTTCAAAATGTAACAGATATTGATTGTTATGGCACCGCTTCGTTTCAAATAGAAGTGGGATCAAATCCAATCTATAATGCACCAACCGATGTATATGTTTGTGACGATGTTAGTAATGATGGCTTTAGTACTTTCGATTTAACAGAAATAACAACCCAAATAACACAAGGGTCTCCAGAATCTTTAAATGTTACTTATCACTTATCTTTAGAAGATGCAGAAGCACAAATCAATCCACTACCTGATAGTTTTACAACAACGGTAAACCCACAAGAGGTTTTTGTAACGGTAGATAACGGAACTTTTTGTAAAGGTATTGTCAGCTTTGAATTTGATGTTATTGCAGTCCCTTTAACTAATAGCGCTAGTGCGTTGCATGTTTGTGATGATAATACAGATGGACTTTCTGTCTTTGACTTAACACTTTCAGAAATTGAAGTCCTTTCCATAAGACAAGATAATACTGAGGTGGCTTACTTTATGTCCTCGGAAGATTTAGAACAAGGCATTAATCCAATAAGTAACCCAACAAATTTTGCTAATACTGTAAATCCACAAATCGTATTTATTAGAGTATTAAATACCATTTCTAATTGTTATGCTGAAATTCCTTTAGAATTAATTGTAGACATACCTCCAATTATTACACCAAATGTGACAGTAGACATCTGTGAAAACGCAACATTAATTTGTAACTTAAATGACATCACACCAGAATTAGTTGACACAGCACAACCAATTGATGCTAGATATTACACCTCGCAAATCGATGCAGAAACGGAACAAAATCAATTAGATACTAATTACAATTATACTATTGGTAGTCAAACCTTATTTATCAGAGCAAATTACACTAGTAGCCCGTGTTACAATATTGGTTCATTTATTTTAACTGCAACCCCAACACCTACTATTGGAAATTTACAAGACTTAGAAACTTGTGACGATGATTATGATACGTTTGCCATGTTTGATTTAAGCCAGCAAACTAGTACTGTTTTAGGTAGTCAAAGCGCAACTAATTTTACAGTATCTTATTTTACCTCTCAAAATGATGCTGACAATAATACTAATGCGATTAGTGATCTTAATGTAGACTCTGAGAATAATACATCATATTTTGTAAGAATACAAAATAACGCTGTTGGTTGCTATAATACTGCAAGTTTCTCTACAATAGTTAACAGAAAACCAGAACTAGACATTCCAAACCAAGTACTTTGTTTGGACAATTTACCTTTATTAGTATCTGCAGAAACTAATGTGCCAACAGATACCTATTCTTGGTCAACTAACAATACTAATAGCTATATTGAAGTAACAACAACAGGAACCTATTCCGTAACAGTAACAACAGCATCAGGTTGTACAACCTCAACGACATTTACAGTATCAGAGTCGGAAGCTGCGACTATTGATTTTACAGAAACCGTAGACTTTTCTGACCCTAACAATGTGACCGTAGAAATTTCAGGAATTGGTAATTACTTGTATCAATTTGATAATGAAGAACCACAAGAATCTAACTTTTTTAACAACGTACCACTAGGTCCGCATAATATTACAGTTATAGACTTAAACGGATGTAACTCCACCACAAAAGAGATTGTAATTATTGACGCTCCTAAATTTGTAACACCAAATGGCGATGGATATTTTGATACTTGGCATATAACTGGAGTTAATCAACTTTCTGGTACGATAGTAAACATTTACGACCGTTATGGTAAATTACTAAAAACACTAACCCACAACTCTCAAGGTTGGAATGGAAGATATAACGGTAATTTAATGCCTGCAAATGACTATTGGTTTGTGGCAGACGTAAAAAAGGGAGCTATTGAGTTTCAGGTCAAAGGTCATTTTTCATTAAGGCTTTAACAGTTATTCTCTTTATTAGAAAAGACATTCTCATTACCTTTGCTAACCACTAAAAACAGGTATGCAAAAAGTAATTATTTTTATTCTAATGTTGTCTACAGCTTTTGTGTCTGCACAAAATGTTGTCACAGATTCTCAAACGTATTCTGCACAGCAATTAATAGAGGATATTTTAATAGATAGTAATTGTATTACCAATGTACAAGTCACTAATGTTATCGGTGGTAATTTTGGAAGTACAGATAAAAGCTATGGATATTTTGATGCTTCGGGTACAACGTTTCCTTTTCAAAGTGGGATTGTATTAAGTACAGGACGTCTTAATAATGTAAACGGTCCTAACACAACTTTAAGTGATGATAATGCCACAAATTGGTTAGGTGATTCTGATTTAGAAACCGCTTTAAACGAGAATAATACTACTAATGCTACCGTTATAGAGTTTCAGTTTACTGCAACGACCACGCAAATTAGCTTCAACTATATTTTTGCTTCAGAAGAGTATCAAGAAGGTAATTCTAACACGTGTCAATATTCGGATTTATTTGGTTTTTTAATTCGCGAAAGCGGACAATTAGACTATCAAAATATCGCGTTAGTACCAGAAACACAAACACCTGTAAAAGTAACCACTGTCCATCCTGCAATACCTGGTGGTTGTCCTGCCGAAAATCAATTTTACTTTGGAAGTTGGAATAACACCACCTCTCCAATTAATTTTAATGGTCAAACAAAAGTACTATCCGCAAATGCTATCACAACGCCTAACACGACCTATCAGGTAAAATTAGTGATCGCTGATGAACAGAATTACAGATATGATTCTGCTGTTTTTTTAGAAGCCGGTAGCTTTGAGCTAACCACAGATTTGGGCCCTAACTTATTAAGTGATACTAATAACGCATTATGCCCTAACAGTTCTGTAACACTAGATGCGTTTCAATCAGGAAATAATACTTACGCTTGGTTTAAAGACAACGTACTATTAACCTCAGAAAATAATGCAACACTAATCGCTCAAGAGTCTGGCGTGTATAATGTCGAAGTTACTTTAGAAAACGGATGCATAAGTTACGGTCAGCTTATTATAGAGCAGCAAGCCCCCTTAAACGTATCTAACACCACGCTTTTACAATGTGATTTAGATCCTGATGGCATTACCTATTTTAATTTACTAGAAGCCAATATTGCAATAACAAATGGGGATAACAGCTTGTCTATAGATGGTTATTACACGTCTCAAACAGATGCAGAACAGCAAATTAATACCATTACTAATCCTGACAACTATCAAAATACGACTACAAATCAAATCATTTTTGCAGTTATCACAAGTAATCAGTCTAGCTGTACAACATTATCAGAAATAACATTAAGCACTGCTAACAACACACTACCAACATATACGGTTGAAACTTGTGATGATACTGTTATTGATGGTTACTCTACATTCAATTTAAACACTATTGTTACACAAATACAAACAGAAGTACCAACTAATGCGACAATAACTTTTTATAGTACTCTAGATAACGCTTTCGCGGAAAGCAATCCGTTGCCAATTAATTTTGAAAACACACAACAAGACATGCAAACCATTATTGTACGTGTAAAAACAGACACTAACGATTGCTATGCGCTAACCGAAGTCCAATTAGATGTTTTAAATACACCTATGATATTAGCTAATGAAAACATAAGCTATTGTCCGGATAATTACCCTGAAAACATCACTTTAGAAGGGGGTATTTTAAATGACGCGCCTAACAATTACAACTATCAATGGTTACTAAACGGAGTAGACATTAATCTTAATACAGCTTCAATTAACGTCAACCAAACGGGGACGTATACTGTTGTAATTTCAAATCCAAATGGTTGCTCAAACACAAGAGATATTACTGTAACTACCGCTCAAGTACCAATTATAGAAAACATTGACGTTTCAGAACAAACAACTAACAATACCATTACTGTAAACTTAAGTAATACGGGCAGTTTTGAATTTAGTTTAGACACTATTAGTTTTCAAAATTCTAATCAATTTTTAAATATCCCTGCCGGAATACATACTGTTTATGTTCGAGAATCAAATGGATGCGGATTGATACAGCAAACTATTGCTATTTTAGGGTTTCCAAAATATTTCACACCAAATGGAGACATTTATAACCAATATTGGAAACCTGTAGGTATAACTCCAGATTTTAACGCCAATTTAGACATTAAAATATTTGACCGTTATGGCAAGCTGCTTTATGTAATAACTCCGGAAGCTCAAGGTTGGGATGGTACTCTAAATGGCCAACCCTTGCCTACAAGTGATTATTGGTACCAATTACAACTTAAAGATGGTGTTGTTGTAAAAGGACATTTTACTTTAAAGCGCTAAAACCTTTAACCTTCCTTTAAAGAAATAACTGCGTATTATTCTGTAATTTTGTCATATGAAATTCAAAATACATTCAGAATTTAAACCTACCGGAGATCAGCCTTCAGCTATTAAGCAATTAGTGGCTGGTTTGGACAATAAAGACAAGTACCAAACCTTATTAGGTGTTACTGGTTCTGGTAAAACATTTACAGTCGCTAATGTTATTGAGGAGACCCAAAGACCAACCCTGGTATTGGCTCACAACAAAACATTGGCTGCGCAATTGTATTCTGAATTTAAACAGTTTTTTCCAGAGAATGCGGTTGAATATTTTGTATCTTACTATGACTACTACCAACCGGAAGCTTACATACCAACCTCAGGAGTTTATATAGAAAAAGATTTATCTATAAACGAAGAGATCGAGAAAATGCGTTTAAGCACAACCTCTTCCCTATTGTCAGGTCGTCGTGATGTTATTGTTATCGCGTCCGTGTCTTGTTTGTATGGTATTGGAAATCCTGTCGAGTTTCAGAAAAATGTAATTTCTATTGAGGTTGATCAACAAATTTCCCGTACTAAATTACTACATCAATTAGTACAAAGTTTGTACTCCCGTACGGAAGCCGATTTTAAACATGGTAATTTCAGAATAAAAGGAGATACAGTAGATATTTTTCCTAGTTATGCGGATGATGCGTTTAGAGTACACTTTTTTGGAGATGAAATTGAAGAAATCGAATCTTTTAATATTCAAACCAACGAAATTGTAGAAAAGTATGATAGACTAACAATCTATCCTGCAAATATGTTTGTAACCTCTCCAGACATTCTGCAAAATGCTATAAAATCTATCCAAGACGATTTAGTAAAACAATATGATTATTTTAAAGAAATTGGTAAACATTTAGAAGCAAAACGTCTAAAGGAACGTACGGAATTTGATTTAGAAATGATACGCGAATTAGGCTATTGTTCTGGAATCGAAAATTACTCGCGTTACCTTGATGGTCGTGATCCCGGAACTAGACCATTCTGTTTGTTAGACTATTTTCCAGATGACTATTTAATGGTTGTGGATGAGAGTCACGTGACCATATCCCAAGTACATGCCATGTATGGTGGTGACCGAAGCAGAAAAGAAAACTTAGTAGATTATGGTTTTAGATTACCTGCTGCCATGGACAACAGACCGTTAAAATTTGAAGAGTTTGAAGCCTTACAAAACCAAGTAGTTTATGTTAGTGCAACACCTGCTGACTACGAATTACAAAAAACAGATGGTATTTATGTAGAACAAGTAATACGCCCTACAGGTTTATTAGATCCTATTATTGAAGTAAGACCTAGTCTAAATCAAATTGATGATTTAATTGAAGAAATCCAACAACGCATAGAAAAAGATGAACGTACTTTGGTAACAACCTTAACCAAGCGTATGGCAGAAGAGCTGACTAAATATTTAAGCCGAATCAATATCCGTGTAAATTATATACACAGTGATGTAGATACTTTAGAGCGTGTTCAAATCATGCAAGATTTACGTAAAGGTATTTATGATGTATTGGTTGGTGTAAACTTACTTCGTGAAGGTTTAGATTTACCTGAAGTCTCTTTGGTAGCTATTTTGGATGCGGATAAAGAAGGTTTTCTACGTTCGGCAAGATCATTAACTCAAACAGTAGGTCGTGCTGCACGTAACCTAAACGGAAAAGCAATTATGTATGCTGATAAGATTACTAAAAGTATGCAAAAAACTATTGATGAAACTGAGTATAGACGTGAAAAACAAATAGCTTACAACACCGCTAATAACCAAGCTCCAAAAGCTTTAAATAAAAGTTTAGACAGTGCATTAGGAAAAAACTCTGTAAGTACTTATAGTTATGAATTAGAGGCTGCAAGAGCTGCAGAACCTGAAAGCGAGTATCTGTCTAAAGGTGAATTAGAAAAGAAAATTAGAGAAAAACGTAAAACAATGGAGGCTGCTGCTAAAGCATTAGACTTTATTATTGCGGCTAAATTGCGTGACGAAATAAAAATGTATCAGGGTAAATTAGAAGACTTGAAAGTCTAATTATACTGTACCTTAAATATATCTATCAAAACCTCAGCAGGGACCATCATATCAGGAAAACCTTCCATTAAATACAACACTCTAGTTATGGAGTCGTGACTTAATCCCATTCTAAGTCCATAATTGTACAACTTAGCTAATTCTGATTTGGTACGTTCTTGATCCACATGCATCAGCAATACCATTCTATGGAATTGTACTATACGCTCGCTATGAGATTTAAGTGGTCTACGATTTACGGGATGGTTAATTAAATAGTCAAAATCTTCTCTTGAAACATCTAATTGCTGCGCTACTGACAATAAAAAGGTATACTCTACCATTTTTAATCTGTCATCACTTTTTGCAAAAGCGATCATCTCTGATAATAGGCTTAATTTTTCAACTCTGTTAGGCATAACTCTGGGGATAAATAATACTGTATAAAGTTAGGAATAAAACCTAATTTATAATCGTTGAAAATTAGTCGCTTATCGAAAAAATGAGCGTTATACAACGTTACTTTAGCTACCTCTATCCTAAATAGATTTATTAAAAAAGAAACTAGTGAGATTTTAATCTTATTTTTCTACGCTTTATAGCCTCACTAAAAAGGCGCAATCTGCTGCTAAAAAATAAGTTAGCTTTTACACTACATATTTTCTACTTTAAAATCGAATAATAAAACATAGCGCTATTGACCACTAAATCACAAAACGCTAGAAACGGACTATTTGATTATAAAAGTGATATTCTATTACTATTAAAAACGGTAAAGTCTAAAACATACAAAGTATATATTTAGAAGTCTAATTATTTTGTAAAAGCAAAATTAAACGTAAATTAGGTCTTATAACTTTACAAGTTTGTACTTTTACACTTTAAATTTAAATAATGACAAACAACGATATTTTAAAAAAACTAAGAGTAGCTCATAAGTTTAGAGATACTGATATTGTAGATATCTTAGCTTTAGTAGATTTCAGGATTACCAAATCAGAGTTAAATGCGCTTTTTAGAAGAGAAGATCATCCTAACTATGTAGAATGTGGAGATCAGATTTTACGTAACTTTTTAAATGGCTTAGTGATTCACTTAAGAGGACCAATGCCTAAAAAAGGAGAGAAACCATCTGGCGATGATTCCGCGAAAGCGAAACCTAAAAAAATAGACTTAAATAAAACGTACAATAAGTCACAAAAAAAGAGCAACTAAATAGTTGCTCTTTTTTTTATTATATACATTAAAGTATTAAGCTAATACTGCTTGTACTTTATCTGCTGCTTCTTGGAATTCTGTAGCACTCATTACATCTAATCCAGAATCGTCAATTAATTTTTTAGCGATATCTGCATTAGTACCCTGTAAACGTACAATAATTGGTACACTAATGTTACCCATGTTTTTGTAAGCATCAATTACACCTTGAGCAACACGATCACAACGAACGATACCACCAAAAATGTTAATTAAAATTGCTTTAACAGCTGGATCTCTTAAAATAAGTTCGAAAGCAATTTCTACTCTTGCTGCATCTGCAGTACCACCAACATCTAAAAAGTTAGCTGGCTCTCCACCTGCTTGCTTAATTAAATCCATAGTTGCCATAGCTAAACCAGCACCATTTACCATACAACCCACGTTTCCGTCAAGGTCTACATAATTAAGTCCTTGTTCTCCTGCTTCTACTTCAATAGCATTTTCTTCACGTAAATCGCGCATTGCTGCTAAATCTTTATGTCTAAATAAAGCGTTATCGTCAATTGTTACTTTAGCATCAACTGCCATTATTTTATCATCACTAGTTTTTAAAACTGGGTTGATTTCAAATAATGAAGAGTCTGACTTATCGTAAGCAGTATATAATGCTGTTACAAATTTAGTCATGTCTTTAAAAGCTGCTCCTGATAAACCTAAGTTAAAAGCAATTTTACGTGCTTGAAAAGGTAAGATTCCTGTTGCAGGGTCAATTTCTTCAGTAAAAATTAAATGTGGTGTTTCTTCAGCAACAGTTTCAATATCCATTCCACCTTCTGTAGAATACATAATCATGTTACGTCCATTACCTCTATTTAATAATACAGACATATAATATTCTTCTGGCTCAGAATCTCCAGGATAGTATACGTCTTCACATATTAATACTTGGTGCACACGCTTACCTTCTGCTGAAGTTTGAGGTGTTACCAAATCCATTCCTATAATTTCTCCAGCGATAGTTTTAACTGCGTCTAAGTTTTTAGCCAACTTAACTCCACCACCTTTACCACGTCCACCAGCATGAACTTGCGCTTTAACAACGTGCCATCCTGTTCCAGTATCTTCAGTTAATTTTTTAGCTGCAGCAACCGCTTCCTCAGCATTTTGTGCTACAATACCACGTTGGATACGTACGCCAAAGCTGCTTAATAATTCTTTTCCTTGATATTCGTGTAAATTCATCTTGTTTAGAGTAAAATTTTAGAATAACAAAAGTAAATAATCACATTTACTTACCCTAATATTTAATTATGAAAAAAGTTAACAAAATGAAGAATTTATAAATTGTTAAATAATTAACAATTTGTTTTAAATGTGTAATATTATTATAATTTAATTTTTTAATGTCTTTAAAAAAATATCTTTGACTAAAAATTACATGATGCAAAACAGCCAATTACTAGATATAGCAGCGGACTTTGGGAGTCCTGTATACATTTACGACGCAGACATTATCACGTCACAATACCAACGTTTGACGTCTGCTTTTAAATCCGTAGACCAAGTAAAAATTAATTATGCTGTTAAAGCATTATCAAATATTTCGGTTTTAAAGTTAATGAAACAGCTAGGTTCTGGTTTGGACACTGTGTCTTTACAGGAAGTACAATTAGGACTTGCTGCTGGTTTTGATGCAGAAAACATCATATTTACCCCTAATGGTGTCTCTTTACAGGAAATAGAAACGGTTGCAGAATTAGGTTGCCAAATTAATATTGATAATCTATCCATTTTAGAACAATTTGGAACTAAGCATCCTAAAACACCTGTATGTATTAGAATAAATCCGCATGTGATGGCAGGTGGAAACACTAATATATCTGTGGGACATATAGATAGTAAGTTTGGAATATCCATACATCAAATACCACATATATTACGAATTGTAGAAAACACAAAAATGAATATTAACGGTATACATATGCATACTGGAAGTGATATTTTAGATATTGATGTGTTTTTATACGCAAGTGAAATACTATTTGAAACTGCTAAAAACTTTAAAAGTCTAGAATTTATAGATTTTGGATCTGGATTTAAAGTACCCTACAGCGCTGGAGATATTGAAACAAATATTGAGGAGTTTGGCGAAAAGCTAAGCAAAAGGTTTAATGATTTTTGCGAAGAATATGGTAAACCTTTAACCTTGGCTTTTGAACCAGGTAAATTTTTAGTCAGTGAGGCTGGTCAATTTTTAGTTAACGTTAATGTTGTAAAACAAACGACATCAACTGTTTTTGCTCAAGTAGATAGTGGTTTTAATCACCTAATCAGACCAATGCTTTATGGGTCACAACACGGTATTAGAAATATTTCAAATCCAGAAGGACGCGAACGCTTTTACAGTGTTGTAGGTTACATCTGCGAAACAGATACGTTTGCTAATAATAAACGTATTTCAGAAATAAATGAAGGTGATATTTTAGCTTTTAGTAACGCTGGAGCCTACTGCTACTCTATGGCTAGTAATTACAATTCGCGTTGCAGGCCTGCTGAAGTATTAGTTTATAATGGCGAAGCCCATTTAATAAGAAAAAGAGAAACTTTTGAAGACATATTACATAATCAAATAGAGATTGATTTAAAGTAATACTTGATCTATTAAGTTAAAAAAAAGCCATTTCTAAACAGAAATGGCTTTTTAACATAAAAGACTAATTTACAGAGCACTATAACTAAATTTAATAATAATTATTTTTAACAATAATCGGTGAAGTGTTAAAAAAAGGCTTTTAAAAGCCTAATACAGTGTTTTTTAACCGATAAAAATGCTTTTAATCTAAAAAAAGTGTTAGTTTCGCAGTTAATGGTGTTTCCCCGCCAATTACTGTTAAATTTTTAAAATATTATCCCTAATCCCTTAAACATGTCTACTGATACGTCCCCTACTATATTATCAGACGAAATCCATGATAAAGATTTTTTATCTACAATTGAAGACTCATTAGCTATTGGCTCTTGGGACCTTGATGTAACTTCTAATACTTTAAAATGGAGCTCTTTCACAAAAAAAATTCACGAAGTAGCAGCAGATTATACTCCAGAAGTTAGTCAAGCTATCTTTTTTTATAAGGAAGGCTCACATCGCGAAAAAATAACGCTTCTATTTCAAGCTGCATTAGAAATTGGACAACAATTTGATGACGAGTTTATAATTGTTACAGCTAAAGGAAACGAAAAATGGGTCAGAGCAATAGGACATCCTAAATGGGAAAATAATATTTGCACCGGAATTAGAGGGATATTTCAAGACATTACAGAAAAAACTTTAGAAACAAAAAAAACCGTTATTAAAGAGAAACAGTTTAGATCGCTTTTTGACTATTCTCTAACTGGGATGGCATTACTAAGTCTAGAAGGTCATTGGTTAAAAGTAAATCATGGTATATGCAAACTGTTAGGCTATTCAGAACAGGAGTTTTTAAACACACATTTTAAAGAACATACCCATTTAGACGATCAAAAAAAAGGACAAAAAGAATTAAAACTAATGCTTTCTGACCAATTAGATAATTATCAAATTGAAAAACGTTATTTACATAAAAATGGCTCTAGCGTACATTGTATTTTGTCACTGACAATAGTAAGGGATAGCGATAGAAAACCAAAACATTTTATTGCGAATATTAATGATATCTCAGAAATTAAAAAAGGAAAAAATAAAATAACGGACCTATTAACGGTTAGCTCTAAGCAAAACGAAAGGTTATTAAATTTTGCCCATATTGTATCTCATAATTTAAGATCACATGGTGGTAATTTAGACATGCTTTTAAAATTAAAGAAAGAAGAATATCCTGAAGTTATTACTAACGAATATTTTCCATTAATCGAGCAAGCTGTTGAAAACCTAAACGAAACCATTCAAAACTTGAATGATGTTGCTATATATAACTCATTAGACAACAACAAACTAGAGCCCCTAAATATACTGCAGTATACCAATAATGCACTAAGCACTATTAATGGTGTTATAATCGCAAACCAAGTTGACTTAGACATTACTGTAGATAAAAACATTACAATTAAAGCCATACCTGCTTATTTAGATAGCATTATTATAAATCTATTAACCAATGCTATTAAATATAAAAGACCTGGTGTAAACCCTAAAATAGAAATTGAAGCCTTACAAACAGAATCTCATGTTATGTATTCTATCACTGATAACGGTTTAGGTATTGATTTAGAAAAGCATAGCACCAAACTATTTGGAATGTATAACGTGTTTCATAAACATAAAGAAGCAAGAGGACTTGGGCTATTTATTGTAAAAAATCAGATTGAAGCACTGGGCGGAACAGTGGAAGTGGAAAGTACTGTAGGAGAAGGTACTAAATTTATAATCTATTTTAATTATGAATAATTCGTTAGACTTAATTTGTATCATCGACGATGATCCTATTTACACTTTTGCTGTCCGAAAACTATTGAAAATAAATAATTTTTCGGATAATCAACTTGTATTTAAAAACGGAAAAGAAGCATTAGATGGGCTAATTACTATGCAAAATAAAAAAGACAATTTGCCTGATGTAATCCTATTAGACATAAATATGCCTATCATGGATGGTTGGGAATTTTTAGAAGCATTTAAAATTAGTAATTTTAATAAAGACATTCCCATTTTTATAACAAGCTCTTCTGTGGACAATCTAGATATTAGAAAAGCAACAACTAATACTTTAGTTAACGGTTATATTAGCAAACCGCTTAATAATCAAAGTTTACAAGAAATAAAACGTAAATGTCTCTAAATATTTTGATAAAAGGTTAATCCATTTTTATATAAATCGTAAAACGCAAACTCTCTAGTTTGCCAATCTGTATTCACTACAGCTGTTTCTGGATGAAACACCTCTTTATCCTTTAGCTCTTCAAATAAACTATCTACATATTGCGTTACAATACGAAGCATTGGTCTGTCTACATTAAAATCCCAATCCTTATCGTCTCGCCATTGTAAATGAATCTCTATATGGTCACGTTTAATACCTGCGTATTTTGGATCTTTTGGATCGTCCGCAAAAGCGATTTCAAACCCAAGTTTTTGAGTATAAAAAAATAAGGCAGCTAACACATTCTGTACCGGTAAAACGGGATGAATTTGATGTAATATTGGTCTATTCATGCTTAATCTTGTTTTACTTTACCCGAAAAATGATTCACTTTTGGACTGATTGGGTTTCCTGTGATCCGTCTAAATGATGCTATTTGGCCACAATGCCATATAGAATCTGCTATTGGACCATTAATATTATTCCAAAACGGAATTTTACTTGATCCAAATATGATTTCAAATTCTGAAATATCTTCACTTGCTCTTAATATATCAGCTGCTTGTTTTAAATTATTTAACGTTACGCTACGTTGTGCTTCAAAATCCAACACAGTGGTGTCCTTAACGTTTTCTTGTTTTAACGTCGAATTTAAAACGATTATTGATAGCTCATAAATATGCTTTACCGTTTCTCCCGTTGTCCTAACAGAATCAGATGACTTGTAAACTAAATCTGATTCCGTTAATCCATCAGTAGCATGATAAAATCGAAATCCTAAAGCATCTACTTGTCTTGCTGCTACTGTACCAGCAGTAAACGTTTTTGATGCTTCTGGTAATTCATAATAGGGTAACTCTTTGGTTTGCGAAAGCATTGTAGTTGTTATAATTAAGGTTATAAAAAATAATTTTGTTTTCATTTTTATCTATTATTATTAATATAATTTGTTGGATCTAAATACCCTTCTGTGTCAGAAGAATACCCTGGACCAATTGGCATGTTTAGAGCATCTCTTACCTCTAAATGCAAATGTGCTAAATATGCACCATCCGCTGTCCCAATCGTCCCAATAACAGTTCCTTTTGTAATGTATTGGCCTTTTGCAACTGATATGGATTGACAATGTGCATATACCGATTCAATTTTAGACTGATCAGGATTATAATGTACAATTCTAATCACATTACCCCAACCACCTTTTATATCTTCTGCAAAAGACACATACCCATTTGCTATAGCATATATCGGATCTCCTAAATCCGTATTACCGCCTCCAACACCATTCCAATCATCTCCTAAATGATAATTCTCTTGAAAGCCTTGCGCATTGTAATACTGTTTTGCATCTGGTTTACCTACAGGAAAATCGTAACCATTAGTCACTTTAAAAGTGTCCACCTCCACTGTTTTAAGTTTTAGCGCATCTACTGTTATATTTTGCTTTTTAATACCGACCATAACTTCTCTTTCTTTTTTACATTGAAAAAAAAGCACACAAAATAAAAACAGCAATTTATGGTTATTCCACATCGTCCTCTGTATTTAGAATACCATCAGGTCCTTTTGAAACTAAGGAATAAGTTAAACCATCTTCTGTGACAACATAATAAAACGCATTATCCCATACATCTAAAGTTAAGTCTCTATGTAGAGGGTTGTTTCTAATAATTGTGTTTAACTGTTTTGGGTATGTATTGAATTGTTTTTTTTCGGCCTTTAGCAATTCATGAATCTGCGTCATCTGCTTAGTCATTGCATTTTGGTTTTTATTTATGGAAAACAGAAACCAAACTGGAATAATCAATACTACAAGCAACAACAACATTCTTAACATTATTTTGTCTGACGGATAAATCATAAGCTGTTTGGGCAGCCCATGTTCCTTTTCGTATTTACGTTGTGCTTTTTTCTTTTTCCAAAATTTATAATCGGCAAAAAACAGATAGATCTCTAAAAAACTCTCTAATAAATAAGTTAAAAAATCCAATTCCTAATCTTTAAATTCCTTAACCTGAGGGATATTACTTGTCCCGTATTTATCAAACAAATACACTAAACTTGTCATTGTTGCTGCACCAAGCTCCAACTCACGTTTATTTACTGCGTCAAATGTATCGTTTGCTGCGTGATGATGATCAAAATAACGCTGAGAATCTGGACGTAAACCAGCCATGACAATTGTTTCATTTTTTAATGGACCAATGTCTGCTCCGCTATACCCTTTTTCAAAATAATGAATTAAATAAGGTTTGAATAAAGACTCCCAACCTAACACTTTATTTAATGCTGCTTCACTGCAATCAAAACTAAACCCACGAGGAGAAAACCCTCCAGAATCACTCTCTAAAGCAAAGACATGATTTTCATTTTTACGTTTCGCTTCTTCTGCATATTTTTTTCCACCACGTAATCCGTTTTCTTCATTCATGAATAACACGACTCTGATAGTACGTTTTGGTTTGATACCGCTTTCTTTTAATAACCTGATAACATCCATAGATTGTACTACTCCTGCACCATCGTCATGAGATCCGTCTCCTAAATCCCACGAGTCTAAATGTCCTCCAACAACCATAAACTCATCTGGAAATTCGCTTCCCGTAATTTCTCCGATAACATTGTATGATAAAACATCTTCAAATACTTGACAACTTTGTTTAAAATAGAATTTTAAATTATTGTCTTTTAATAAAGCTTCTGACAATTTATTAGCATCATTTGTACTTATTGCTGCAGATGGCACACGTTGCTCATTTGGCAAATCCATGTACCCCATGCTTCCTGTATGTGGCAAATCGTCTTGACGTAAATTTAACGAACGGACAATTACACCAACTGCTCCTAGTTTACCAGCCTCATAAGCACCTGCATAACGTTGTTTAGAACACCCTCCGTAAGCTTCAAACGTGTGTATTAATTCAGGATTCATAGCGCCATTAAAAAACACTATTTTTCCTTTTACTTTTTCTCCAAGTTCCGCTAGCTCTTCAAAGCTTTTAACTTCTATTACTTGTGCTTCCAATCCTGAAGTAGACGTTGCTACAGAACCTCCTAATGCACAAATATTAACATCTAAGGTTGTATTATTGGTTGTAAAGTGCGCGACTTCTTTTGCGCCACGCTCCCATTTTGGAACCATTACTTCTTGCAACCATACTTTGTCTAGTCCTAATTTCTCCAATTCAGATTTTGTGTATTGTACTGCCTTTTCTGCACTTGCAGATCCTGACAAACGTCCTCCTATTTTATTAGACAAATGGTCTAACCATTGGTAAGCTTTACCATTAGTTAATGATTGGCTGTAAATAGTTTTTAATGCGTCTTGATCCGATTGTCCTGAGACGGTAATGGATAGTAATAATGCAAAAAGAATTGCTAGTTTTTTCATGGTTGGTAATTTTACTTTAAAGATAGTATTTATATATGAAAAGACCTGATAGAAATTTAATCCTATCAGGCCTCCTATTTTATTTTGATTAACCGCTTTAGTTGTTTTTTAAGATCATGCGGTTTGCGTTAGCGATTGAAATGGCATCCTTTTTTTGCTGCCACAAATGGCAAAAAAAGATATAATGGAAAGCGCGACCCTTGTGGTAACGCCCTAATTATACTATTCGTTATTTAATTGCTCTCTGTACAAATGTAAATTAGCTTTGGTTTTATCGTCCAAATCTGGCTCTTTTATATCTGTGTATTGCTTTAATGTATCGTATAAAATTTGCGCTACAGCCAATCGTGCTGTAGGTTTATCATCTGCAGGAATGTTATACCAAGGCGCATAGTCTGTACTTGTTCTGTTAATGGCATCCTGATAACAATCCATGTATTTGTCCCAAAGTTTACGTTCTTTTAGATCGCCTGCTGAGAACTTCCAATTTTTTTCTTGCTTGTCTAAACGACGCAGTAATCTGTTACGTTGCTCGTCTTTTGACAGATTCATGAAGAATTTAAAAACCAGTGTTCCGTTGTCTGTCAAGTGTTTTTCAAAATTATTGATTTGCTCAAAACGTTTGTCCCAAAAGGCCTCGTTTACATCATCAATACTTTTTACAAACGGTAATTTTTCTCCTAAAATATACTCAGGATGGACGCGTGTTACTAAAACGTTTTCATAATGTGTACGGTTATGAACGCCAAATTTACCACGTGCCGGAAGCTTTATATAGTGCCTCCAAAGGTAGTCGTGTTTAAGCTCTAATTCTGTCGGAACTTTAAAACTCATTACCTCAACACCTCTGGCATTAAAATCTTTAAAGACTTCGCGTATTAAACTGTCTTTTCCTGACGTGTCCATACCTTGTAAGCATACTAAAACCGAATATTTACCGTGTGCATACATGGTGTCTTGCAGTTTACCTAGTTGGCGTCTTACTTTGCGCAAAGCGTCCTCTGTAGTGTCCTTGTCTGCTTCTAAGTCCAATTTACTTGGCAGGTCACTAAGCTTAATTTTTGAAGTGATTTTATGATCTTTAATTTGGATGTCTTTCATGCTGTTTTATTTACTTGCAAATAATTTTACGTCTTGCTCACTCACCTCTGCTGCTCCTAATATTATTAATCTTTCTACAACATTACGCAACTCTCTAATGTTACCTGTCCAGTCGTAATCTTGTAATAATTTTATGGCTTTAGCCGAAAATGATTTATGTGCAGTACCTTGCTCTTCTGCAATTTTTGCGGAAAAATGATTAATTAATAACGGGATATCCTCTCTTCTCTCGTTTAAAGCCGGCACTTTAACTAGTATTACTGCTAATCTGTGGTATAAATCCTCACGGAAATTACCATCTGCGATTTCCTTTTTTAAATTTTTATTGGTTGCTGCAACGACACGTACGTTTACTTTTATATCCTTATCGCTACCAACACGTTGGATGCGACTTTCTTGTAAAGCACGTAATACTTTTGCTTGAGCAGATAGGCTCATATCACCAATTTCGTCAAGAAAAATGGTTCCGCCATTAGCCGCTTCAAATTTACCAGCTCTGTCTTTTGCTGCACTTGTAAACGCCCCTTTTACGTGACCAAAAAGCTCACTTTCTATTAACTCTGACGGTATTGCTGCACAGTTAACCTCTATCATTGGTGCTTTTGCACGTGTACTTTTTTCGTGTAACCAGTGTGCTACAAGCTCTTTACCTGTTCCGTTTGGTCCAGTTATTAAAACTCTTGCATCCGTTGGAGCCACTTTATCTATAATATCTTTGATTTGAGAAATAGCGTCGCTATTACCAATCATTTCATACTTTTTGCTAACTTTTCTTTTTAGAATTTTGTTTTCTATAACTAATTCTTTTCTGTCTAGCGCGTTACGTACGGTGTTTAATAAACGGTTTAAATCTGGCGGCTTTGAGATATAATCAAAAGCCCCTAAACGCATTGTATTTACAGCTGTATCTAGATCTCCGTGACCAGAGATCATTACCATTGGTATTTCTGGTTTAATCTTTTTTGCTGCTTCTAACACCTCAACACCATCCATTTTTGGCATTTTAATGTCACACAGAATTAAATCGTAATCTTCTTTTTTAATTTTATTGATACCAACTAATCCATCCTCAGCTTCTTCTACTTGATAGGTATCGTTTTCCTCCGAAAGGATTTTAACTAATACTCTCCTAATTGCTGCTTCGTCCTCTATTACTAAAATTTTTGGCATTATATTTTAAATTTAAATCCTGTTCTTAAATAAAATGTATTGACGTTGTCAAGCTTAAATACATCTTCTCTGTTCTCGTCTCTCAACCTATTACTCATACTTAATGTGTAACCTGTATAAGCGTACCATACTAAATGGTCCGTAAAACAATACTCATATCCAATACCTGCTAATACTAATGATAATGAGACGCTATCCGCTTCCTTACCATCAATTGAAAAACGCTCTTGTGTGTTGGCAAAATAACCATCAATCCCTACAAAGGTTTGGATAATATTATTTTCGTTTATATAATATTTTACATTAGTTTTTGGCACTCCTAAATTATAAGACCATTTCTCGTTAACACGTCTAAAATAACTAACAAAAGGTAGTGGTAATGGTATACCAGTTGTAGTATTATAGGTAAGCCCTAAAACTAATCTATAAGGTTTGCTAGCCGTTTTATCTTTAGTCCTATCGTTAATAGCATAAACCCCTCCGTTTAAAAAAATATCGTCTCCTGAGATCTTATGTCGTAAAGTAGAAGCTAATCTTGGTGTTATTTTTGCGCCAAATCTCCAATTTTCAGACATTTTAAAAGTGTATCCTAAATTAAAATCTAAAACATGCAAACGTCTTAAATTAGAAGTTGGAAATGGGTAACTATCTTCCAAGTTTAATGTAATTCTACTATACTCACTACCAATTAAAAGGTAAGCATCTTCGCTCATTTTTATAGGGTAATTTAATAGAAACCTAAACCTATCAAAACTGTCTTCAGAATTATTTTTTGGAATATAAGAATACTCTACACGTGCTAAATCTGTTAACTGAGCATTAGCAGTATTAACAGCACTTATTAGGACAAAGACAAACAAGAAAAATTTAAAATGCTTTTGCATAAACAGACTAATTATTTGATTGATATTGAGTTATTTTGATTATTATCTTGAATAATATGGACATCTCTTTGCGGAAATGGTATGGTAATATTATGCTCTCTAAACAGTTTGTCAATTGCGAATCTGATTTCGCTTTTTGGAATTCTAGAATTAAAACTATCCTCAATAGTAAAAGCGACTCTAAAATTTAATGCACTATCTCCAAAATCTGTAAATAAGACTGTCGGTGCAGGTTGCTTGAAAACTAATTTACTAGACTTGGCTGCATCCAATAACAACTTTTTAACCAAGTTTACATCACTTCCATAAGCGACACCAACATCTACAGACTCTCTAGTAGTCGACCCGTTTTGAGTCCAGTTATACAAACTATTAGTTAAGTACAAGTGATTAGGTATTACCAATACTTTATTATCAATAGTTACAGCTCTTGTGGTACGCAATTTAATCTCTTCAACACGTCCTACCTTACCATCTATTTCAATAATATCACCAACATGTACAGATTGATCAACAAGTATAAACACTCCAGAAATAATATCCTGAAATAATGTTTGCAAAGCCAAACCTACACCAATTAATAATGCTGCTGAAGCTGCAAAAACTGCTGTTATATCTATTCCTAAAGAGTCTATTACAACTAAAAAAACAATACCGTAGATAATCCAACGCGCAAACGAAAATACAGTTACAAACTTTGCTTTATCTTCTATTGGTAATTTTTGAGTTACTAGCTTTCTTACCCAGCGTAAGACATAGGTTGTAAGCAATAACACAAGAATAACAAGCAGTAAATATTTTACTTTTAAAATACCTGTGATCTGATCTTGATTATCTGTAAATGTATAGATCTTAATATTTAAAAATTCGACAAGCTTTTCCCAAGCAGAACTATCAACAATAGCATCCCCCATCTTCTCTACACCTTCCTCAATTTTGTCTGCGACTTTACTCTCTTGCATTCTATTATTTATTAATATCTAATCCACTTTAACAACTCTTTATACGTTGGTTTTTTTCCGTACATTAAAATACCAACTCTATAAATTTTTGCTGCAAACCATACAGTTCCCATAAATGTCCCTATTAGTAATAACAACGACACTATTTGTTGCCAAATTGGCACTCCAAACGGTATCCTCATTAACATTACAACTGGAGATGTAAACGGTATAAACGAAAATATAGTACTTACCGTACCATGTGGATCCTCAATTACTGTAAACATACCTACATAAACTGCTAAAATTAATGGCATTAAAATAGGCAACATAAATTGTTGTGTATCTGTTTCGTTATCTACTGCTGCACCAATTGCTGCATATAAAGAGGCATATAACAAGTACCCACTAATAAAAAACAGTAGAAAAGCAATAACCAAATTGGCTAACGGTAAATTATAAAAAGCTGTAAATAAACTTTGTACTTTTTCTCCCGTACCTGGATTATCCATAGCCTGAAGCATTAACTCTTGCTGCGGTGTTTGCGCTTGCGCGAAGTCTATCCCGAAAATAGCCGATACAACCGTTAGTAAAACACCTCCTAAAATAATCCAAATTACAAACTGAGTAATTCCGGCTAAAGACGTTCCTATAATTTTACCTAACATTAATTGTATTGGCTTTACTGAAGAAATTATAACCTCTATAATTCGACTTGTTTTTTCTTCAATAACACTTCTCATAATCATGTTACCGTAAATAATAATAAACATGAATAACAGATAACCTGCTGCACCACCAAATGCCAGTTTAACAACACTATCTATCTTAGAAGACTTTACACCTGTAAAGTTTTCTTGTGCAATATCAATACTAATTTTAGACGCTTTTATGGTTGCTAAGTCAATTCCTTTTTGAGCCATATTTTGATTAGTAAGCTCCTTTTCTATTTTATTTTCTAAAGAAGAAATAACAGAAAGTGATGGAGACTCTTCAGAATAAAACTGAACAGCACTGCCTACATTGTCAAAATTCTGAATCTTATTAACGTGCAACAATCCATAATTACCCTGTTCTTCGACTAGCTTTTTAGCATTGTCAAGTGTAAGTCCCGTTAACACATTATACTTTGTGTTTTCTGTATCTATAAACGCTTCAGTTAAAAAACCTGAATCGTCTAAAACAGAAATTGTTCGTTGCTTATTGTTATTCATTTGTGATAAATACATCACAACAGTAATTAACGCAATCATAATTAACGGACTAAGTACAGTCATTATTAAAAATGATTTGTTCTTAACCTTGGTTAAGTATTCGCGTTGTATAATAAGTGGAAGATGATTCATAATTAGTTATTCTTTACAGTTTGAATAAAAATATCGTTAGCACTAGGAATAACTTCTACGAAATGAGAAATTTGTCCTTGATTATTTAAATAGCTTAATAAGTCGTTAGCAGATTCATTATCTGACAACTTAATATTAAGTTTTAAATCGTCACCAAGTGTTTTAAATTCGGCTGGCGTAACACTAAACTTGCTAGCTAACTCTTGTTCTAATCCACTATTATTAGGATTAATACCTATTTGAAATGTATTAGTTTTAAACTGACGTTTAATATCCATTAAATTACCGTCTAATACTTTATTAGATTTATGTATTAATGCTATATGATCACACAACTCTTCTACAGACTCCATACGGTGTGTAGAAAAAATAACAGTTGCTCCATTATCACGTAGTCTTAAAATCTCATCTTTAATTAGATTAGCGTTTATTGGATCAAATCCAGAGAAAGGCTCGTCAAAGATTAATAATTTAGGCTCGTGTAAAACGGTAACAACAAATTGAATTTTTTGAGCCATACCTTTGGATAACTCTTGTATTTTTTTATTCCACCAATCTCCAATCTCCAAACGCTCAAACCACATTTTTAGTCGTTTTTTAGCCTCTGCCTTTTGCATTCCTTTTAGTTGTGCCAAGTATAACGCTTGCTCTCCAACCTTCATAGACTTATATAAACCACGCTCCTCGGGTAAATAGCCAATATCTCTAACATGATGATTTTTAAGGGCTTCTCCATCTAACAAAACATGTCCAGAATCTGGCATTGTTATTTGGTTAATAACTCTAATTAAAGTTGTTTTTCCTGCTCCATTCGGTCCTAGTAAACCAAAAATACTGCCTTTAGGCACAGTTATAGACACATTATTAAGTGCAGTAAAGTTTCCAAAATTCTTAGATACTTGATGCACCTCTAAAAGGTTGCTCATAGATTTTTAAAATTGATTAGTACGACTGCTTATAGCGCGCTTTGTAAATATAGAAAATGTTAAAATAGTAACGTAATAGATTTACTTATTTTTAACTAGGTGTAACCAATTTTATTATAAACACTTTAATCTTTAAGACAACTACACCAGAGGTATCACCTTAGCTATAACTAGCATCCAAAAATTAGAAAAAGTATTTAGTAGAAATTAAAGGTTAATCTGCTATCATCTTGCATTGCAATCTGCGTTGGGTTTAATTCGACTAATTTACTTTTGTTCGCGCTATGCGCTTCAAAAGTAAAAGCCCCCCTATTACCATCTTGGATCCCAACCTGCGTTGGGATTAATTCGACTAGTTTATTTTTGTTCGCGCTATGCGCTTCAAAAGTAAAAGTCTTATTAAAAACAAAACCCACCCTTTAAATAAATAAAGGATGGGAAAAAATTGCTATGAAAAAGAAAAATTATCACTAGCTAGGCTAGCGATATATCAAATATAATATTTTTTATTAAACTAAGATGTTAAATGATTTAAATAGTTAAACAAAAGGCAAAAAAAATCCGCTTTTTACAGCGGATTTTCTTACTAATCATATAACTAAGATACTGTTTAAATTAAGAAAACATATCTTTTACTTTCTCGAAAAACGACTTATCACTGCGTTCCGGCTTAGGTGAAAAATGTTCGTCCTCACGCATACTTTCAAAGAAATCTTTTTGTTTTTTGTTTAACGTTTTTGGCGTCCAAACATTAACATGTACTAATAAATCTCCTTTTCCGTAACCGTTTATGCTAGGAATACCTTTTCCGCGTAAGCGTAATATTTTTCCTGATTGCATACCTGCTTCAATCTTAATACGCACTTTTCCAGTAACTGTATCAATCTCTTTAGAGTTACCTAAAATAGCATCTGGTAAGCTTACATAAAGATCATAATGTAAATTATCTCCTTCACGTTGTAAAGACTCATGCGCTTCTTCTTCTATAGCTACTAATAAATCTCCAGAAACGCCATTACCTGGTGCTTCGTTACCTTTACCAGAAACTTTAAGCTGCATACCATCTACTACACCTGCAGGAATATTTACAGGAATAGTTTCTTCTTTAGCTATCATACCTTGTGCATCTGCCTCACTAGGTTTTTTATCTATAGTTTGACCTGCTCCTCCACAAGTTGTACAAGGAGATGCCGTTTGCATACGTCCTAAAATAGTATTTGTAACTCTAGTAACTTGACCAGAACCATTACAAGTACTACACGTTTTATATGTAGTTCCTGGTGCTTGAACTTTACGTTTTACTTTTATTTTTTTCTCAACACCATTAGCAATTTCTTCTAGTGTTAGTTTTAAACGTACACGTAAGTTACTTCCTTTAACACGACGCTGTTGTCCGCCACCAAAACCAGAGAAACCACCTCCTCCGAAGCCTCCGCCTCCAAAGATATCTCCAAACTGACTAAAGATGTCGTCCATATTCATACCACCACCGCTGTAGCCACCGCCACCGCCTCCTTCAAAAGCTTGGTGTCCATATTGGTCGTAACGTGCCTTTTTATTCTCGTCACTTAGTATTTCATAAGCTTCAGCTGCTTCTTTAAATTTAGACTCAGCGTCTTTATCATCCGGATTTTTATCTGGATGAAATTCGATTGCTTTTTTACGGTACCCTTTTTTTATCTCAGCTTGTGTCGCTGATTTGTTAATACCTAATATTTCGTAAAAATCTCTTTTAGCCATACTTATATTATTGTCCTATAATTACTTTAGGAAAACGTATAACAGTCTCGCCTAGTTTATATCCTTTTTCAATAACGTCTATAATCTTACCTTTTAAATCTGCTGTAGGTGCAGGTATCTGTGTTATAGCTTCATGATGATCTGCATTAAATGTATCTCCTGCTCTAACTTCAATTGTAGCCAAACCTTTTTGTTGTAATGCGTTTAATAATTTGTTATAAATTAATAAAACACCTTTACGTAACTCTTCAGCTTCTTTATCTTCATCAATATGTAATAAAGCACGTTCAAAATCATCCAAAATTGGCAACATTGACACCATTACATCTTTACTTGCTGTTTGAAACAATTCCACACGCTCTCTAGACGTACGTTTTTTATAGTTTTCAAACTCTGCAAAAAGACGTAAAAACTTATCTTTTTCTTGTTGTAAATCTACCGTTAATTGATCCTCTACAGATAATTGCTCTACCACTTCCGCTTCTTCTGGTGTTGTAGTTGTATCTGATTGATTAGAAGTTGTATTCACTTCTTCTTCTATGTCTGCTTCTCTTTTAGTTTTCTTGCTCATTGTTGTACTTAATTTAAAATACTGTAATTGGGATGGCAAAAGTACTGCCATTACTATAAATAATGCCAAAATGTCATTATTTATTTTAACAAATATTTAATTAGTTTCCATGGAAGATTATTTATATATTTGCATAATAAATCACTAAAGACTAAAAACTTATATCATGAAAAAAATTGTATTAAATCTTTTTGCTGTTGCCATAGTTGGATTAACTGTTGTTGCATGTAAAAGTGACGTTAAGGAAGCAAAAACAGGAGAAGCACAAACTGTTGCACAAAATACTGAAGCTGCAAAATTTAAAGCTGACGCTGCTACTTCTATGATTGTTTGGAAAGCAAACAAAATTGTTGGAGGACACGAAGGAACAATAAACGTATCTAATGGTGTTGCCGAATTTGAAGGAGACAAATTAGTAGGTGGTACTTTTATGTTTGACATTAATACTATTGCATGTACAGATATACCTGCAGATGATGAAGCTAACGGTAAATTAGTTGGTCATTTAAAAGGTGCTGACTTTTTTGACGTTGAAAAATTTGCTACTGCTGCATTTGAAATTACTAAAGTAGAAGGTGATAACGTAAGCGGTAACCTTACTATGAAAGGTATTAAAAAGAATGTAACATTTCCTGCAACAGTAACTGTAACTGGTGACGATGTAACTATTTCAAGTGAAACATTTACTATTGATAGAACGGAATGGAACATCATGTACAACTCTGGTAAATCTTTAGATGCTGCTGCATTGGGAGACAAAATGATTAAAGATGATGTAGAAATCAAAATAGTAGTTAAGGCTAAAAAAGCATAATACTTACTAATTATTTATATTAAAAGCCACAACTTAAGTTGTGGCTTTTTTGATATACGGTCAATTTGACGTTGTCAAGTAATACTAATAACTTTGCAAAAAAAATATCATATTAATAGTTATCAAAAGACTTTAAAATTAAACCTATACAAACACATATAGCACCATTACAATCTAATGCAATAAGACTGCAAGACTATGGTGTTGGTCTATTTGAAACCATTACCTCTAAGTCTGCATTAAAAAAAACATTAAAAAAGGAGCTAATCACTGTTAATGGAATAACAGCAACTTCTGCAACCTTTATAAAAGGAGGAGAAACTATTACATTATTTGCTTCGGAAAACGAAGGAACAAAAACCAAACTAATCTTTAAATTAAAGGTTTTATTTGAAGACGATTATTTGGCGATTGTACACAAGCCAGCAGGGATTTTAGTAAGCGGAAACACTTTTAAAACTGTTGCTAATGCGCTTACACAAAACTTACAAAAAAGCACACAACCTGATGCCACAATACCGCAACCAGTCCATCGCTTAGATTACGCTACTACTGGTATCTTATTAATAGGAAAAACAAGTAGTAGCATTACTGCTTTAAATAAAATATTTGAAAACAGAGCCATTACAAAAACCTATTACGCAATTGCAATCGGTGCTATGCCTGAAAGCGGAAACATTAATGATACTGTAGATGGTAAATATGCTGCTTCAGATTTTAAGGTTTATAACACAGTACCTTCCAAAAGATTTACGACACTAAATTTAGTAAAGCTTCACCCTCAAACCGGACGTAGACATCAACTAAGAAAACATTTAGCTAGTATTGGCAATCCAATTTTGGGAGATAAAACCTATGGAACAGCACCATTAATTTTAAATGGAAAAGGCATGTTTTTACATGCTTACTCTTTAAAATTTACACATCCTTTTACTAATGAAGCACTGTATATAAAGGATGAATTACCTAAAGGTTTTAAAAAGATATTTGTAACAGCATAAAGCGGTATTACCAGTATAGATATTACTCTACAGGAAAATCAAAATACTGGTTACGGTAAGGTTCTCCTCTTAAGGTAAAATGCCACCACTCTTTTGGATAATTCCTAAAACCGTTAGTCAACATGACATGTTGTAACAACTGTCTATTATCTTGTTGCTTTTTGGTTAACTTATTATTTACAACCCAAGATTCTGGGCCAAAAAAATCATAAGGCGTACCCATATCAAGCTCTTCCCCTGTTTCTAAATTAATAATAGTCAAATCTAAAGTACTCCCGCTACTATGTCTAGATTTAGAGGCAATATAACCTTGACTAAATAAATTTCGTTTTTTAACATTTGGGTAATACGCTTCTTTTTGTAATGTATCGTTAATTTGTTTAGCCCATCTTACAAAATGATTTACCGCACGTTGTGGTCTATAAGCATCATAAATTTTTATACCTAATCCTTGTGTTTTAAGAGTATCCTGAATTTTGCGCAGTGCTTTAGCTGCCAAATCTGTCATAATAACAACTTCTTTATTATAGCCATCTATTTGTTGTCCTACAAAATTATCATCGTTACAGTATCTTAATTCTACCGCTAGATCATCAATAAGATTTTGTGCATATACAAAACCTTCGCGGAGTTGAGCAACACAAATAGTTGTAAAAAATGTTAGTAAAAGAGCTAGAGTAAACTTCATGGTATCTAAATTATAGGCTAAATTTATAAAATAAAACACTAACTATGACTTATCCTTGGCATCTTTATATAATGTCTGTAATGTATTTACTTGCCGGAATTATGCATTTTATTAAACCCAAAATGTATATGCGTATTATGCCAAGCTACTTACCAAACCATAAATTACTAGTTTATTTAAGTGGAATAGTAGAAGTGTTACTAGCCATAACCATTTGTATTCCAAGCTTAAAAACCATTTCTATTTATGGTATAATTACTATGCTTACAGTGTTTTTAATGGTTCATTTTTATATGTTATCTAGTAAAAAGGCTTCCGCTGGAATACCAAAATGGGCGCTATTACTTCGTATTCCTTTACAATTTGGATTAATGTATTGGGCGTTTCAATACTTAAAATTTTAGTCTATGTTATTTTCTGAAGAAATAAAACTTAATTTGCCCGATGCTGACATTAGTTACTTTCCTGGTTTTTTAGATTTACAAGATGCGGACAACTATTTTGATCGTTTTTTAAAAACTATTCCTTGGCAACAAGATGATATTACTGTTTTTGGAAAAACACATCCACAACCTAGACTTACTGCCTTGTTTGCTAGCAATAACAAACCCTATAGTTACTCAAATATTACCATGCAACCGTACGGCTTTACTTCCGCTTTAAGCGAAATAAAAAAACTTATAGAGCAACAAGCTGAAACCGTTTTTACAACATGTTTAGCAAATTTATATCGAGATGGTCAAGACAGTAATGGTTGGCATGCCGATAACGAAAAAGAATTGGGGATTAACCCGATTATAGCTTCTGTAACTTTAGGAGCACCACGTTATTTTAATTTAAAACATAAAGACAACCCTAAATTAAAACACAAAGTATTACTAGAGCATGGTAGCTTATTACTTATGAAAGGTGAAACACAACACCATTGGCTGCATCAAATTGCCAAAACAAAAAGAGTTATAAAACCTAGAATCAATTTAACCTTTAGAGTTATAAAATAGATTGCTTTAGTACAGATTTAAATTTTCAATTTTATAATACGCTTAAATAACTATTAAAAACAAAAAAGCCAAGGTCCCTCAACCTTGGCTTTTTGCTATTTGACATTTTACATTAGTTTAAAATAAACTTAATAATGCAAATAATAATTAATTAATCCATTGAACTAAAAAGTATGTAATTTCTAGTACACTACAAACATAAAACTTATTCACGTATTTCACGTTTAAAAACAATATAAATCGATGAAACGCATTAAATTTTAACATTTACCGATTAACTAGTGTTTTTAATCGATTAAAAACACGTTTCAGAATAATAACATTCGGTTTTTTATGCCAATAATTAGATGTAAATTTGAGCATGGCATTTTATTTGTCTTAGTAGATCAAAACGCTTTATATGAAATTACACATCTTAATACTACTTGCAATAACTTCATTTTTTGCTAACGCACAAGATGCCACGCCTATTAGTCAAGATATTGCTATAAACCAGCATATTAACGGGACACTTTTAAAGCCAAATACACCAGCTAGTACACTGGCTATAATTATTGGTGGATCAGGACCAACGGATAAAGATGGTAATCAAAATTTTCAGAAAACAAATAATATAAAAAAACTTGCTACACATTTAGCAAACCAAAATATTGCAACCTTTAGATATGACAAAAGGATTGTTAAACAAATACGCAATAAGACCGTAGCTAATAATATTATGTTTGATGACTTTGTGGCAGATGCATCAGCCGTAATGACCTACTTTAAGACTAAAAATAATTATAAGCATATCTATATTATTGGTCATGACCAAGGTAGTTTAATTGGGATGTTAGCCGCTAAAGATGCTGCCGATGGTTTTATATCCATAGCAGGAACAGCTTTAAGTATTGATCAACTTATTACAGAACAAGTAGAAAAAACAGCACCGCAATTTACGGCGGATACCAAAAGAATTTTCAAACTTTTAAAAGCAGGAAAAACAACAACGGATTATCCTGTTGCCCTATCTTCTATTTTTAATATCGAAACGCAACGTTTTATTATGAATTGGATGCAATACAATCCAACAGAGATTTTAAGTACTTTGGAGATTCCTATTTTGATTACAAATGGCACAAAAGATTTACAAGTAAGTGAAGCCGAAGCTAAACTATTACATGATGCTGCACCTACATCAGAATTGAAGATTATACCAAACATGAATCACGTTTTAGTTACTATATCTGGTGGTGATCTAGAAAATTCAAAATCTTACAACGAGTCACAAAGAGCTCTATCTCCAGAGTTACTAAACTGTATTACTACGTTTATAAATCATTAATTTACAATTAGTACTAATAGAAAAAGCATCCTTAAAAGGATGCTTTTTCATACTAACCAACCAAAAATATGATAATTACAACTCGTTTCGTTTAGGTAACCACACCTAAGTGAAAGTCTACATATATAATTACTATTACAGTAATGCAATTGTCATGCCATTTCTAGTTACAACAAACAACGTATTGTTAAAGCTTTATTAAATGTATTATATAGAAAAAGCATCCTAAAAAGGATGCTTTTTCATACTAACCAACCAATGTAATTATTACTCGTTTCTGTCTAGGTAACCACACCTAATGAAAGTCAACATATATAATTACAACTCTAATAATACAACAGTCGTGCCAATAACAACTAACTAACATTTAGGATTGTTAAAGATTTACTAAAATGATTAAATAGAAAAAGCACTCTAAAAAGAGTGCTTTTTCATACTAACCAACCAATGTAATCATTACTCGTTTCTGTTTAGGTAACCACACCTAGTGTAAGAAAGTCATCATATTTGATTACAACTTCTATAATACAAATGCTGTGCCAAACTTTATTTTATGAGCTTTAAATAACCATTTTATTTGATTATTTTGCGTTAATAATATACCAACACTATGAGTGAACCATTATTTACAAACGACACCGTTGTTTTCGGGGTGTTAATGCTAGCATTAGGTTTGATTTTTTACACAGAATCTTTAAAAGGAGGCTTCTGGGAAAAATTTTATAAAATTGTACCAGGGCTATTTATGGCCTATATGCTACCCGCCATACTAACTACCATTGGTTTAATAGCTCCAGAATGGGAAACTACTACAAATACCGGTACTGTTGTAGCGCATAAAACAAACTTATATTTTGTTGCCAGTCGTTACCTATTACCTGCTGCTTTAGTACTTATGACACTAAGTATTGATCTAAAAGCAGTATTTAATTTAGGTTGGAAAGCCCTGATTATGTTTTTTACAGGAACTGTAGGTATTATTATAGGAGGTCCAATAGCAATATTGCTAATATCTGCCATTTCGCCAGAGACTGTTGGAGGCGTAGGACCTGATGCTGTATGGAGAGGATTATCAACTTTAGCCGGAAGTTGGATTGGTGGTGGCGCTAACCAAACTGCAATGCTAGAAATTTACGGTTATAATCAAGCAGAGTATGGTAAAATGGTTTTTGTTGATATAGTTGTGGCTAATGTTTGGATGGCCATACTATTAATAGGAATAGGAAAACGCGCTAAAATAAACAAATGGTTAAAAGCTGACACATCGTCTATTGAAGCTTTAAAAGAAAAAATGTCCAAGTTTACGGAAAGTGTAAAACGCAACCCAACAGTTACCGACCTTATGTTACTAGCCGCAATTGCTTTTGGAACAGTAAGTTTTGCTCATTTTAGTGCTGATAACATAGCTCCTTTTTTTGGAAGAATAATATCCGAGATCGAGTCTACAACAATAAAAAACACATTTACATTTTTAGATAGTACGTTTTTCTGGATGATAAGTATAGCAACAATTGTTGCTATTTTACTATCGTTTACAAAAGCTAAAAATTACGAAGGTGCAGGCGCAAGTAAATTTGGAAGCGTATTTATTTACATACTAGTTGCTACTATTGGAATGAAAATTGACATCAGCTCTATATTTGACAATGTAGGCTTAATAGCTATTGGGTTTGTATGGATGACTATCCATGCCTTACTATTGATAGGTATTGCTAAACTTATAAAAGCGCCTTATTTCTTTTTAGCAGTAGGTAGTCAAGCTAATGTTGGTGGTGCAGCCTCTGCTCCTATTGTTGCTTCCGCCTTCCATCCATCACTAGCCACTGTTGGCGTATTGTTAGCTGTATTTGGATACGCTGTTGGTACTTTAGCCGCAATTGGTTGTACAATTTTAATGCAATTAGCCTCGGGCGGTTAGTATTATTGTATTTTTTAATTGATATTTGCCAACGTTAAAAACAAATTTTAGATGAAAAAAATTATTGCATTATTACTATTAGTTTCTATATTTTCTTGTGGGAATGACACTGACAAATTAACCGTAACTGGAACTGTCAAAGGATTAAAAAAAGGTACAATCTATTTAAAGAAGGTTCAAGATACCGTTTTAGTTACTATGGATTCCATAATAATAAATGGTACCTCAGACTTTAAGCTAGTTTCAGACATTACAGAGCCAGAAATGTTTTACTTATACCTAAATAAAAACACAAAAGAAGATGATCGTATCTCGTTTTTTGGAGACAAAGGGTTGACTACAATACAAACATCATTAGACAACTTTGCTTATGATGCTAAAATCAAAGGCTCAAAGCAACACGAAACTTTAGAGGAATACTTATCTATGATCAGTAAGTTTAACGATAAAAATTTAGACCTTACTAAAGCGTTGTTTGAAGCTGCAAAGGATAATGACACTATTACACTTAAAAAGACAGAAACTGCTTTAAAAACCTTTACAAAAAGAAAATATTTATATACTGCCAATTTTGCTGTGTCGCATAGTGATAGTGAAGTAGCACCTTATTTAGCGCTTTCAGAAATATATGATGCTAATGTCAAATACTTAGATACAATCAATAGTGTATTGTCTCCTAAAGTAAAAGCATCAAAGTATGGTAAAGAATTAAATCAATACATCCTAGATATTAAAAAATCAGAACAATAGATTACCAATTTACACTTATAAAAAAACCATTTAATAAATTAAATGGTTTTTTTTATGCCTTGACTTAAAGCTTCAATTATAGGCAAAAAAAAAGCTTCTCAAATTGAGAAGCTTTTTAGAGCCGATGGAGGGACTCGAACCCACGACCTGCTGATTACAAATCAGCTGCTCTAGCCAGCTGAGCTACATCGGCAAAAGAGTTGGCAAATATAATACTAACTATTACATTGGCAAACTTTTTTTCAAATAAATTATCCTAATTTATTTATTCTTTCAATCAACGCACGTCCTTTAACCTCAAGGTCAGACTTAATAGCGTTAAAATGAGCCTTCTTATTTTCTTCAACTTTTGTGTTTAATTTAGAAATAAGATCGTCAAATGTCTCAATAGCGTCATCTATAATTGCTTCACTTTTAGAATTGTCCTTATCAGTGTTTGAATATTCCCAAACGTATACTGCTTCAATAATATCTCCTAAAACGTAATTAATGTCTTTTTTTAGGTCTCTTTTATTTGCCATAACTTTTTAATTTAATTAGCTGCAAAGCTACATATAAAGTTCGAAATTAAAACTATTTATATGCATTTTAAAGCCTTTATTTATATTAGATAGATTATTTGCCAGAATAACTAACAAAGTTTCTTGGTGTTTCGTACAACGTAACCTCTAGCTCTAAGTTAGATTTAAGTTTTGCCTTTATTTTATTATAGATAACCACAGCTATATTTTCTGCTGTTGGGTTTAAATCTTTAAACTCCGGTACATCTAGATTTAAATTTTTATGATCAAAAGCATCTTCGACTTCAGCCTTAATAATATCCTTTAAAATCTTGACATCTATAACAAACCCTGTTTCTTGATCTATTGCACCAGTAACACTAGCTATCAATTCGTAATTATGACCATGATAGTTTGGGTTATTACATTTCCCGAAGATCTCGTTATTTTTTTCAAACGACCAATCTTTACGATACAATCTATGCGCTGAATTAAAATGTGCTTTTCTACTTACTGTTACTCTCATGATTGATATTTATAAATTCATAAAACTTATCAAATATTATTTTAAACCAAGCCGTATATAATTCTGGTTGATTAATAATATCTGACTTAACGTCTTCTAATGGCATCCATTTCCAAGCCTCTACTTCTTCTTTATTAATGTTTGGGTCTTCTTGATAATACCCAACCATGATATGGTCTAATTCGTGCTCTGTTAAACCGTTATCAAAGGGTGCTTTGTATATAAAAGATGTTTTCTCTTCTAGAGTGGTTGCAAACCCCATTTCTTCCATTAAGCGTCTAGTACCAGCTTGTATATTACTTTCTCCTTCTCTTTGATGACTGCAACATGTATTAGTCCATAATCCTGGAGAGTGGTATTTACTTAATGCTCTTTGTTGTAACATTAATTCGTTTTGATCATTAAATACAAATACTGAAAATGCTCTATGAAGCAGCGCTTTTTCATGTGCTTCCATTTTAGGCATCAATCCTATTTGCTCATCAAACTCATTTACTAAAATTACGTTTTCTTCTTTCATTAATTATAATTAATACACAAAGTTAATACTTAGATAATTGAAAAATTTATTTTAAGTAGAATTTAATAAAAAAAGCACCTCTAAAAGAGGTGCTTTTTTTACTATGATAAATAAACTTAAATACTATCTGTTGATAATAATAAAGTTACTTCTTCTATTCCAATCATGTTCGTCTTCGGTACATTTTACACCGTTACTACATCTGTTTACTAACATTGTTTCTCCATAACCTCTACCTTCTAATCTATCAGCAGCAATACCACCTTCCTGGATTATGTATTGTTTAGTTGAAACGTTTCTTCTGTTAGATAATGCCCAGTTGTAATCATCTGTTGCTCTTGAATCTGTATGAGACTGAACATCGATTCTTACTGAAGGATATTTTCTCATGTAATTAATTACTTTCCATAATTCAACTTCAGCATCTGGTCTAATGTTAGACTTGTCAAAATCAAAGTATATTGGATTTAAATCTAACACTTCTACTAAGTCCATACCAACTTCTGCAGGTTTTGTAGTTTCAGGTGTTAAGTTTAGTTTTAAAACCACATCCTCTTTCTTCTTAGGATTAACTAAGAATGTTTGATCCGCTTGAATATAACCATCTTTAGATGCTATGATATTATACTTTTGTTTGTTACACGGTCCTTCATAACTAAATGCTCCATTTTGATCAGAAGTTAAGTTTTGTACTTCAACTCCTTTTTCGTTTATAACTACAACACTTGCGTAAGGTATAATAACGTTAGTCAATTTGTTTACTGTCGTACCAGATATTAATTGCGTACAGAATGTTCTAGTAAACTTGTAAATATCATCATCACCTTTTCCGTTATATCTATTAGATGTTAAGTATCCTGTGTTAGAAAACTCGTCAATAATAAACTCAAAATCATCTCTAGAACTATTTAATGGCTTCCCTAAGTTTACTACTTCATGATTAACATCATCAAGCTTAGTCATAAAAATATCTAAACCTCCTAAACCTTGGTGTCCATCAGAAGAAAAGTAAAGTGTTCCATTATTACTTATGTACGGAAAATTTTCTCTACCCTCTGTATTAATATCCCCACCTAAATTAACAGGCTCTCCATAAGTACCATCTTCTAAAATATCAACATAATAGATATCAGACTTACCGTGAGTACCAGGCATATCACTAGCAAAATATAATTTAGTCTCATCTAAACTTAGTGCTGGGTGAGCAACGTTATATTGATTGTTATTAAAAGGCATACTAACTAAATTAGTCCATGCACCATTAATAAATTCAGCTTTAAATATTTTTAAACCATTAACTTTTTCATCACTCTTTTTAACTTTACCCTTAAAGTAATTATTTCTTGTAAAGTAAATTGTATTTCCATCTTGAGTGAATGACGTAGAAGACTCATGAAACTTTGTATTTAACTTAGGAGAAAAAACCTTTACATCATCAGTTTCGTTAACTGAATAATACAAATCTAAAAATGGTTGTTCATTCCATTTGTATAATTTACCTTCTCCTCTTGATGAAGCGAAAACAATTCCATCTTTATAAAAAGAAGTACCAAAATCAGAAAAACGAGAGTTTATATCTAAATTTTCTAATTCGAAATCTCCTGAAAGCGCTTCAATAGCTTCTAAATAATTAGGTGATTTAGAAAATAATATTGCTCTAGAATCTTCTGGCTTATACGTAGCAAACTTTCTCATGTTAACGTTAGCATTCTCGTAGTCTCCAATTGCTTTTAAACTCATTGCATATCTGTAGTAATACTCATATTCTACAACTGCATCTAATTTAAATAACTCTCCGTACCATTTAGAGGCATCCTCCATCTGAGTATTGAAATAATAAGAGTTAGCTAACTTTTTGTAAACTTCTGGTGTTTTATTTCCTTTCTCTACTAGTTTCAACAATTCCTTAGTTGTTTCTATGTAAGAAAGCTTATCGTACTTTTTATCTGTACTAGAAGAGATACCATCATCTTGTGCAAATGAAAAGGTAAATGTTAGTAGAATGATTAAAGTAGAAAGTATATATTTATTTTTCATAATCTATATTGTCTATATATATATTAAAAGAATCTTGGTGATAAAATCTTAGTAAGATCTCTTGGTTCAAATCTTAAAAACACTTCAAAAGAACCTGAATTAAATTGTGTTTGCCCTAAATCTGTAACCTCTCTATCATATCCAAACCCTAGCATTAAACTATCCGAAACTTGGTATCCTAAAAGTCCACTTAATGCAGCAGACCAACGGTATGCTAAACCAACAGTAAATTTTTCTTTATATAATGCGTTTACAGTTAAATCTGCTTGTAATGGTGCTCCTGTAACAGCTTTCATTAAAAATGCTGGCTTTAATTTTAAATCTGTATTAATATCAAATACATAACCTCCAATTAAATAAGCATTCATTCTTTCTGTCGCTTGAGATAAAGACGCTTCATCAAAATGCTTTGTTTCTAATAAATTAGGAACAGATAAACCTAAGTACCACTTATCTGCACTACGGTAATATATACCAGCACCAACATTTGGCGAAAATTTATTTTCGATATCCGTTTGTAATAATGGATCCCCAGCATTATATTGATTTAATTCAGAATACTTAACATCTAACAAGTGACCACCGGCTTTTAAACCTAAAGATAATCTTCCTTTATCCGATGTATTAATAGTATATGAAAAGTCAACATCAACATAAGTTTCCTGTGTTGGACCTATTCTGTCATTTACAACAGATAAACCTAAACCTACTTTACCATCTTCTCCTCCAATAGGTGAATGGATATTGAAAGTACCAGTATCTGGCGCTCCGTCTAATCCAACCCATTGCGTACGGTATAACAATAACGCACTTAAACCATCTCTAGACCCTGCGTAAGCCGGGTTTACACTCATAGTGTTATACATATACTGAGTAAACTGAGCATCTTGCTGGGCAGAAACATCTATAAAGCTAAAAGCACTTATAAGAGTTACTAAAATTAAAATTTTATTTTTCATTATAAATAGGGTATAATTATTCTTTAATTAGAGATAGCCATTTGAAAGGCTATCTCTTTTTTTTATTAATTATTATCGTTGGATATATAAGTATCCAGCTCTTGATTTAGTTTCACCTGACTTATTATACTCAATAGTATAGAAGTAAGTTCCTACTGGTAATTGCTCATCAACTTGAACATTTACTCTACCATTAGACTCTCCTTTAAAGAAGTTTCCGTTTTGAGCGTATCCTGACGTTTCATATACAATAACTCCCCATCTGTTATAAATCTTAACAGTATTTTCAGGGTAAAGCTCAATGTTTCTAATAATAAACACATCGTTTTCACCATCTCCGTTAGGCGTAACCGCATTAAATATTTCAAGATCATCTTCAGAAGGCGCTGCGTTGTTTACATCTAAGTAATCTGGTAAACCATCACCATCACTATCTACTGCATCATCACCGAATCCGATACCATCTTCATTAGGGTCTGGATACTCATCTGGAGTTAAAATTCCATCATTATCATCATCCGTATCTAAGTAATCTGGAATACCATCTCCGTCTGTATCATCGTTAGTTGGATCATCATCTCCCGTAGGATCTATATCACCATCAGAATCATCAGTATCAGCATAATCTTCGTTAATAGTATCTACACCATCATTATCATCATCAGTATCCATCCAGTTAGGTATACCATCTCCGTCTGTATCTCCTAAAGGAAATTCTTCTCCGTTAGACACGTTATCCATATCACAATCTCCAGCTAACCATTCCATAGATTGAGGAACTGTAGTACTTGATGTAATAAAGTCACATGGGTTTTGAGGATCAGTACTATCTTCTAATTCTGTTCCGTTAACTACACCATCTCCATCACAATCAATTGCTTCCCAAGCTGCAGATACTATTGAAATATCTTGACTTGTTGCTAAGTAATCACAAGGATCTAATGCATCTGTTCCGTCTATTTCTTCTTGACCATTACTTACTCCATCACCATCACAATCCGCATCAAGGAATACTGAATCTTGAGCTAAAGTAATACTTCCTAATAAATAATTACAAGGATCATTAGGATCTGTTAAGTCTAAAGCTTCTTGTCCGTCAATTACTCCATCTCCATCTGTATCAGGATCTGTAGGATCAGTCGTGTTTCCTGCTGGATCAGCTGGTGTAGATGGATCATCTACTCCTGTAACTTCTTCAACATCTAATAAACCATCCATATCACAATCTGCTCCAGAATCAATAGTCAATGTAACACTTGCTACTAAATAGTCACATGCATCATTAGGATCTGTTCCATCTAAAGCTTCTTGTCCATCTGTTACTCCGTCTCCGTCTGTATCTGGATCTATAGGGTCAGTTGTGTTTCCTGCTGGATCAGCCGGTGTAGATGGATCATCTACTCCTGTAAGCTCTTCCGCATCTGTTAATCCGTCCATATCACAATCTGCTCCTGAATCAATAGTCAATGTAATACTTGCTACTACATAGTCACATGCATCATTAGGATTTGTTCCATCTAAAGCTTCTTGTCCATCTGTTACTCCATCTCCATCTGTATCAGGATCTGAAGGATCAGTTGTGTTTCCTGCTGGATCAGCTGGTGTAGATGGATCATCTACTCCTGTAACTTCTTCAACATCTAATAAACCATCCATATCACAATCTATTGCTGCTGTGATTACTTCTGTAATATCTGCTACGTTATACTCACAAGCATCATTTGGATTTGTTCCGTTTGTAACTTCTGTTCCGTCTAACACACCATCTCCATCTGTATCAGGATCTGTTGGGTCTGTTCCGTCATCTGTTGTTGGATCTCCATCTGGTCCGTTGATCTCTTCTGCATCAGTTAATCCATCCATATCACAATCTGTTGTTGCTGTGATTACTTC
>NZ_FORM01000025.1 GCF_900114005.1 Olleya namhaensis | reverse complement strand
ACTATTAATACATCTCCGACAGCAGATGTTATTAGTGACGTGCAATCTTGCGGTGCTTATACATTACCAACATTAAATGCTAATAATAACTATTACTCAGCAACAGGGGGACCAAATGGAACGGGGACTATAGTTACAGCAGGAACTGATATTACAGGAACAAGTACGTTGTACGTTTACACGGAAACAGGAACAACTCCAAACACTTGTTTTGATGAAACTAGTTTTACAGTTACAATAGATGCAGCACCAGTAGCGGATTCACCTATGGATGTAGAAACTTGTGACACGTATACTTTACCAGCTTTGACTGCTAATAATACATATCACACAGCAACCGGAGGGTCTCCAACAACGGAGATTTCAGCAGGGACAGATATTACGACGACAACGACACTATTCGTTTATAAATCAATTGGAACAGCTCCAAATAATTGTACTGACGAAAGTAGTTTTGTCATAACTATTAATACATCTCCGACAGCAGATGTTATTAGTGACGTGCAATCTTGCGGTGCTTATACATTACCAACATTAAATGCTAATAATAACTATTATTCAGCAACAGGGGGACCAAATGGAACAGGGGCTATAGTTACAGCAGGAACTGATATTACAGGAACAAGTACGTTGTACGTTTACACGGAAACAGGAATAACTCCAAACACTTGTTTTGATGAAACTAGTTTTACAGTTACAATAGATGCAGCACCAGTAGCGGATTCACCTATGGATGTAGAAACTTGTGACACGTATACTTTACCAGCTTTGACTGCTAATAATACATATCACACAGCAACAGGAGGCGCTTCTGCAACAGAGTTGCCTGTTGGCGAAATAATTACAAGTACGACAACATTATTCGTTTATAAATCAATTGGAACAGCTCCAAATAATTGTACTGACGAAAGTAGTTTTGTGGTAACTATTAATACATCTCCGACAGCAGATGTTATTAGTGACGTGCAATCTTGCGGTGCTTATACATTACCAACATTAAATGCTAATAATAACTATTATTCAGCAACAGGAGGACCAAATGGAACAGGGACTTTAATTGCTTCGGGAACAGATATCACAGCAACAACTACGTTATACGTTTACACTGAAACAGGAACAGCGCCTAATATTTGTTCTGACGAAACTAGTTTTATAATTACTATTGATGGAACGGTAGTAGCAGATTCACCTATGGATGTAGAAGCTTGTGACACGTATACTTTACCAGCTTTGACTGCTAATAATACATATCACACAGCAACAGGAGGCGCTTCTACAACGGAGTTACCTGTTGGCGAAATAATTACAAGTACAACAACATTATTCGTTTATAAATCAATTGGCACAGCTCCAAATAATTGTACTGACGAAAGTAGTTTTGTCATAACTATTAATACATCTCCGACAGCAGATGTTATTAGTGACGTGCAATCTTGCGG
>NZ_FORM01000010.1 GCF_900114005.1 Olleya namhaensis | reverse complement strand
GGTACTGAAACGACTTATGACGAAACAACGACTATCATCGCTTTAAATGCTGATGATACCAATATTGATTATACTGACGAAAATGGGTTAGTAACGCAATTAGACCTAACTGATTTAGTAGATAACTTAGAAACGGTTACTTCTTTAACGTTCAATACAACAACTAATCAATTAGAATATATTGACGAAGATGGTACAAGAAACCCTGTTGATTTAAGCTCATTAGTGCACACAGGAACACAAGGATCTATATTCTTTGCTGGTGCTGATGGAAATCCAACTGAGGATAACAACCAATTATTCTGGGATGAAACTAATAACAGAATGGGTATTGGTACTAATACACCAGATAATAAATTACAAGTTTCAGGAGCTATACGCTCTGCTGGTTTCCTTAACTCAGATGGAAATGCTGGAGAACCTTCATACAGATTTACTGACGACACAAACACAGGTATGTATAGCCCAGCAGCAGATGAAATTGGATTTACTGTTGGTGGTGTAGAAGCTCTAAATATTGACGAAACAAGTGGTGCTACTACAGTAACAATAAATGAAACTTTAGACTTAGACGGGCCTGTGCTAGACGAAAACGATTTACCAGGAACACCTGGACAAGTACTTACAGCAACAGCTACAGGAACAGTTTGGGCAAGTGGTGACGATGCTGATTCAGACCCAACAAACGAACATAATACTGCTTTTAGTGCTGACGGAACAAATCTTACTATAACAGATGGTGGAAGTGCACTAAGCGTGCCTCTTACAGACATAGACTCTGAAGTAACACAAGTAGTTACAGCTGGTAACACTATTGCTACTCATCAAAGTGCATCTGGAACATCGACCGATATTTTAGAAACAGTTACAACATTTGTTGAAAACACGGATGGTACTGTTACTTACACTAATGAAAACAATGTTGCAACGACTGTTGGAAGTGTAGGTCCTCAAGGTGCTACTGGACCTCCTGGTCCTGCAGGTGTTGATGGAGTCTCTCCAACAATTACTCTAGTAAAAGAAACAATTGGTATTGTTTTCGCTGCTGCACATACACAAGCTAATGGTACAAATTCGTTTAATATTAATTGCTCCGTAACACGAACTGGGGTTGGAAGATATACAGTCGCTTTTGCAACAGCACATCCAAATGGCGTAAACTATGATATCGCTTTTGGAGTACAAGAAGATGCTGTTAATCGTGATTCAAGACTAGCTTCTGTTGTGACGGGTACACAAACAGCTAATGGTTTTCAAGTGATGGTAGCAACTGGTGATAACGGTGTTACAGCCGATGTATTAGTTGATGAAGTTTGGTATTTTAATACCTCAGCGACAAAAGAAGTAATAACAGATGTAACGGTTTCTAAACCGGGTCCAAGTGCACCTGGCGGAAGCGGAACTAATACTGCAACTCCAACAGGAGCGATAACTGGAAATCTAGTATCTGATAATTTTCAAGACGGTAATGGTAACGCTCCTTTTGACCTTCAAATTAGAAACAATTCAGGTACTACCTTTGCAAATGGATATCAAATATTATTAGATAACGTACCTTATTCAAGCATACCAAATTTAAACTTAGGTGATCACACTTTAGTAATAAATGACAATGGAGACGGTACATACGACTACTTATTTTCTTATACTAATTCTGTTGCAGCTTGGGCGAGTGTCCCTAAAATCACTGGAGATTTACCTGTACCTGCAGGAACAGGAAGCTCTTGTGGATGTGTAACATTTTACAGTAACTAAAAAACAGTAAAGATGAAATCATTTAAAATAATTTTGACTGTCACTTGTAGTTTCTTTATTCAAACAGCACTTGCACAGACACCGACCGGAGCAGAAATGCTAGGTTTAAATAATGTACCTACTGCGGAGTTAGCAAATGTAACCGCTCCAATAATTGGAAGTTTATTATTCAACCCTACAGATCAAAATGTATATATGTATACCACTGCAGGATGGACGACTATTAATAATGCTAATGATTTAGATGGAGATACTACTAATGAATTAAATACAACTGTCGTTCTTAATGGAACAAATCTAGAAACTACAGATGCTGGTGGAACTATTACAACAAACTTAGCATCATTGACCTCTACCGTAACACCAGTAGTTACAACAGGAAACACCATTGCAACACATACTAGCGGTACGACAACTACAAACATAACCGAAAGTAATACGTCACTTGTTCAAAATGCGACTAGTGCAACCGGTGAAATAACATATACCAATGAATCTGGAATTGCTAATACAGCACAAGTTATTGCAGCAGAAACTGACAACCAAATAGAAGTTGGTGCAAATGGAGGAGCCTATTTAGGACCTACAGTTTACACAGGAACTTTTATTATTTCAGGGGAAGGAACAACTACAGTAACAGGTATTCCTTTTCAACCGTCACAAGTTACATTTGTAGCTAATGCTAATGTAGAAAGTTTGGATATTGATAGTGACAACGCAGTAGGAGACAATGCTAGAGGAATCTCAAATTCGTTTGGAACAATGAATGGTTTTGCCAGAAATACCAATGGCACTTTAGTACAACAATCAATGTATTCTGGTGGACACGGAAATTCAATTAATGATAATTCTAGATATGCCAGCAGTTCCAATTGTATAGGTGTTAGATACGGAGATCAAAACGGTAGTAGTTTAGGTAAAATTGAAGGTGCTTTTAATGCTTTTACTCCGGATGGATTTACAATTGCAGTAAACTACACTAATGGAGTAATAACAGTTAATAGTACAACAGCCACGGTTAATGTCCAACCTGGAGATGTAAATAACGAAAGCTTATTAGTCATGTATACTGCCTACAAATAAAAGTAACCTAAAATATAACACAAATTTTATTTTATTAATTTATCCGTATTTTAAAAAACATCTTAATTGTAAGAACAACTTAACCCGTTACATGTGGTTGCCCCACACCACATGTAACACCTACAACCTATAAAACTAATGATAATTAAAAGCGACATACTAACTAAAATCAAATCATACAAATTTATTTTAATTCTTGTAAGTGTTTGCTTCGCTCAATCTGCATTTGCACAAACCCCTACAGGCGCAGAAATGCTAGGTTTAAATACTGTACCTACGACTGAGTTAGGTAATGTAACCGATCCTATAATTGGAAGTTTACTATTTAATCCAACAGATCAAAATGTATACATGTATACTACTACTGGATGGAGAACAGTAAATAATGCCAGTGATTTAGATGGTGATTCAACTAACGAATTAAATACAACAGTAATACTTAATGGTTTAAACTTAGAAACTTCGGATGCTGGTGGAACAATATCAACTGACCTATCTACTTTAACCTCTTCGATAACTCAAACGGTTACAGGCGGAAATATTATTGCCATGCATACTTCTGGAAATGGAGACACAATAGCAATTAACGAAACCAACACAACTTTACAATTAGTAGATGGCGATTTAGAGTACACTAAGGAAGATGGCACTAAAGATGTTATACCATTAAGCGCTTCATGTGCAATAAAAGGGACAAGAGCTCAAATTATAGCAATGAGTGGGTCTTATGACGAAGGCTGTCACTACATTGTTACAGATGCACCAGAAAGTGGAACATTATTGGCTAGTGTAATTTCTTTACACGCGGTTTCGCCAACCTCTTTAAGCATGGATGTTTCTGTATTAACAGATCATGACACGCATAGTTGGGGCGCCATTTATGATATCGGTACAAATCAATTTAAAAAAGTCTATGATAATCTTTTTAACGAAGTTACTGGTGTTGCAACTATAAAAACATTTCCTTTTGGTAACACAGCAGTGCAAAGAAATACAGTTAAAAATTCAGTATTCGATTATACAGCAGGGAGTTTTAATGATAATGAAATCAGTGATTCTAGTATAACTATACTTAGTGGAACAAATAACAATAACGTTTTCAAAAATGTTATATACAACCAACAAGGTTCTGGAACTATTAATTTCTCTACGCTATCCAATAATTGTAATATTAGAAACGGAGATGTAAACATAGTTAGCACAACTTTTACCAACGCTACAGTATTATACATGACTGGTAGCGCAGGTAGTATTGCACAATGTAATTTTAATAGGTTTTATGCTACAGCAGCACAAAACATAGTATCCTTAAAATTATTAGACACCAACTTTAGTAGCTACAGTTCGTTTTCATCAACGGGAGCTGCTTTATTAAGTATTACTAGAAATGACTTTGAAAGCTACGGAAGAACATCTCAAGCTTCAGGAACATCTTTAACCATGAATTACGGACAAGTAAGAGGAAATTCTTATGTAGACCTTAACACAGGAACTTTATCCTCTAATGAGTTATTTATTAATAACCAATCGTATATCAGATATGACCGCTCAGGAGCTTCATTAGTTGACAATATGGTTATTGAAAATGGATCTTATTTTAGAATGGAAGGATCATCTACAAAAAGTGCAACAAATAATAAAATCTCAACGGGATCCAATATTAGAGTTGGAGATGTATCATTATTAGGAAACACAATCAGCGCCTATTCTAACATTGCTGCATACGATTCATCTGGAGTAATTAATTATGTTGATCTATCAGGATCAACAATGACTGCTAATGGCGTTGCAGATTTATCAATACAAAGAGCAACAGGATTTAGTTATGGACGCTTTTTATTTGCTAACGCAGCATCAGTAAAAGCCATAGGTATTACTGCCAACAATTATGGTTATTTTCAAGTGTACGCTGGTAAAAAAGGAGCTTTTAATTATTCTTCCGTTTCAAACGCAGCATTTAACCGTGTTAGAAATGGCGAATTAACGGTACAATATACAGACACTAAAAACAGTGCTTATATAGATCAGAATAGTAGTGGTATAAACACTGTAAATTATTCAGATTTAGCAGCATCAGGGTCTAGAATATATTTTGAAAACTCTGCAACAGATAATTTAATAAGTCAAGTAACCGTTAGAGGAAGTAGTTATGTTAGATTAAGAGGAACAACCAACGGTGTACAACACTCTAATAACACCTTTACTTCTGCAGTTGCTATTGATCATAACAATAGTACAAATGGCCACATGAGAAATTCTAATTTTACATCAAGTGCTCGGTTATACGATTATGATAATTCTAGTGCACATTACTTCTATTATTGTAATGCTAATTCTAATGGAGAGATTAGCCAAAGAAATAATACAGGAGAAACAAGATTTTATTCATTAGACGCTTCAAGCCAATCTATAATTAGATATACCAATTCTAGTGGTAACTATTATTATTCTGCTATGAGTGCATACTACTATCAATTAACTAGTGGTGCTAGTGGTACAAAATCAGGACTATTTGGTATAGGTAGACATAGCAATACAATAGCTAACCCTATAAAAACAAACATAAATATTATTAATAGTTATATCGATAATTTTTAAGATGAAATACATATATACCATACTACTTTTAGCTATTACAGTAACGGTAAGTGCACAAGAAGATTTAGAAAAGGCTTTTGAAATTGAAAGAGACTCAATACAAAAACTAATAGAGTTGGCTGCAGATGATGAAACTGAACTAAACAGATTAATAGACGTAATGTCTAAAAAAGAAGAAGCTTTTCAAAAAGGTTTTACTAAACAAACTAATGAGAAAATCGCTTCAGAAAATTCTAAAATTAAATCTGAGTTAGATAGAATTGAACTACAAACCATTAAAAAATTAGATTCAATAGTTAAAGCAAATGACAAAGAATTAGCTGCTAACTTTTCTATTATAGAAGAAGCTCCAAAACCAAAAAGCAAATTATTATTAAAATTTATAGATTACAATAACCAAGGAAATCCAAACAGTTGGATAATAGAGAGAATCGAGAAAAAAGATTTGGAAGCAATTGCTAAAGAGCTTAATATACCTATTGAAAATGGTGACAGTGATCAATCTGCATTAGTAGATAAAATTAAAAAAACATTACAGTCATGAAAAAAACATATATATTAATTTTCACGTTCTTTTCACTAATTATGAATGCACAAGATGCTTTTCATAATTTTGGTAATGTCCAAATACATGATCAAGGTGCTATGGGATTTCATCTTGATTTACAAAACGATGGTATGTTTAATCAAAACTTAGGTTTAGCCGGGTTTTATAACGACATAGGTTCAATAACTATTTTTGGAACAGAAATACCTAGATTTTTTGACATGGAAGTGGCAGTAGATAACCACCTGTTTTTAGAGATTAATACTGAAGTAACTAACGGTGTCGATTATTTGATCGGAGATGTTGTTACTCCTAGACTAACACCTTCAATCTCTTTAGACTATCTTGACAGTGCTATCTACACTCTTGAAGACGACCTTAGAAACGTAGACGGTTATGCATCCGCAACCAGCGACCAATCATTTGTTTTCCCTATAGGTCAAGACGATAAATTTAGACCGCTAATCACACCAGCTCAACCTAGTGTTGTAAGATTTAGTGCTGCCTATTTTAATGAAGACCCTAACTTCCCTTCTACTTTTACAAATACATTTGACACTTCTATTTCTGAAGGTATAATTAATCAAGTAAACACGGAAGAATTTTGGGATTTTGACGGAGTGGACCAAACTTTTGTAACTTTAACTTGGGACCCAGATAGTCAGATTGATAATTTAGTTGATGATTTAATGAATTTAAGAGTTGTTGGTTGGAGTAAAACCGAAAACAAATGGTTAGATCTTGGAAACTCGTCAATAACAGGAGACTTAAGTACAGGTACAATCAGCTCCATTGAATTTATTCCTGCAGATTACGAAATAATAACTTTTGGAGCTTTAATAGGAAGCAGTGGCTTAACTATTTATAATGGAATTAGCCCAAATAATGATGGACTAAATGATGTTTTTGTTATTGAAGGTGTAGAGCTATTTAATAATACTTTAGAAATTTATAACCGTTGGGGAAGAATTGTATACGATGCCGAAAATTATGATAACACATTTGACGGTGTATCAAACAAAACAGTTGTTGGTACCCAAGGCGAAAAACTTCCTGTAGGAACTTATTTTTACGTATTAAAGTTGACAGAAGAAGACAAAGCATATTCTGGTTGGATATACATTACGTATTAAATCTTATAAGGTTTTATAAAAATGATACCCATAAATTTCAAATCCTTCGTTGTAATAAAACTTATGCGAAGGATAATTTTGAACATAGGTATTTAATTCTGAGGTATTACAGCCCTTACTTTCTGCGTAAGCATACAGCCATTTAAAAAACTGTTTTCCCAAACCTTTTCCTTGGTACTCTGCTTCAATGTAAACATGGTCAATTTCCATACTTTTACCAGCATAATGTCTCGTCTGAAACCACATACCAGAAACACCAATTAACACATCGCCATCGTAAACACCTGCGCACTCATAATTTTGAGTAACCATTTCGGCAAAACGCTCTTTTAAAATAGCGTCAGAGTTTTTATTATTAGTTAATTTCTGAATCAAAGGAATGATACAATTAATATTATCCTTTTCAATTAATTTAAAGCTGAAAGCCATTGCAATTATTTTGTTCAAAATTAGTTAATTTTGAAACATCATTTTTATAATAAATATAGTTTTAACACTATGCATAATAATTTAAACCACATGCAAAATAAAGATATTGTCATCAAACCAATACTAGGCATTGACACTATTCCTGTTAGACATGCTGTTTTACGTCAAGGCAAACCTATTGATGCTTGTGTGCTTCCTCAAGATGATTTAGATACCACCTTTCATTTTGGATTATATTACAAAAATCAATTAGTAGGTGTTTGTACTTTAGTTGCTGACCAATCGCCTTTATTTAGTGATGCCAATCAATACAGACTCCGTGCTATGGGTATTTTAGAACAACACCAAGGGTTACACTTTGGAAAACAACTTTTAACGCATGGTATCGACTTTCTAAAAACAAAAAATATAGATCGCCTATGGTTTAATGCAAGGTTAGTTGCTCTAAACTTTTACAAAAACAACGGTTTTGAAACTATTGGCAACCAATTTGACATCCCCGATGTTGGCCCACACTATACGATGCATAAATCATTAAAATGAAAAAAAATAACATCATAAAATATGTCTTTACCACCTGCTTTGTAATTGCTACACTAGCACAATACGCATTTAACCTACCCCCTATTTCGGATCAAGAATTAATAGGTCAAGGTAGCCCGCAACTATTTGGTAAAGGTTACAAATTAAGAGCAGAAGCACATACTGCTTTTATAAATATGCAAACAGCTGCTTTAAAAGACGGTATAAGTATTGGCGCGGTATCAAGCTATAGAAGCTTTGCACATCAACAACGCATATGGGAACGTAAGTTTAAGAGCAATAAAGCAAAAGGACTATCCGATCTTGCTAATATTAAAAAAATAATAGAATACTCTACAATCCCAGGGACTTCGCGTCACCATTGGGGGACAGATATTGACATCTATCAAACAAACGTAAAGCAACCAAAAAACGTCTTGTTACCTAAAAATTTCCACGCTAATGGCCCATATTGTAAGCTTAAAGAATGGATGGATACAAACGCAGCAACATATGGTTTTTATCTAGTATACACGGATAATGCTAACCGTAAAGGTTTTAAATATGAACCTTGGCACTTTAGCTATAAAGCACTTTCGTCAGATTATTTAAACACTTACAGAACATTAAACATTTCTGAAATATTAAAAAAAGAAGCCTTGTCTGGAAGTGCTTCTTTTTCAGAATCATTTATAAATCAGTACATCAACCAAAATATTTTAGATATTAACCCAGAACTTTTGTAAATTGGAATATTAACAACTTTAATTAAAATGAGAGGAAATTTAAAAGGACGATTATTAATAGGTTTATGTATAGCTGCTTTTTTTGGCTTTAAATACTGCAGTCAGCAAGAAATAAACCCATATACAGGAAAAAAACAAGCAATTTCAATGACTACTGATCAAGAAATCCAAATGGGTTTACAAAGTCGTGATCAAATGGCAGCACAACATGGCGGTTTATATCCAAACGAGAATTACCAAGCACTAGTAGACAACGTAGGTAACAAACTTGTAAATAATAGTATTGCTAAAGAGACGCCATATAGATATGAGTTTCATTTATTAGCAGACCCAAATGCCATAAATGCTTTTGCATTGCCAGGAGGTCAAATTTTTATAACATACGCCTTATACTCTCAGTTAGAAAACGAGGATCAATTAGCAGGTGTTTTAGGACACGAAATAGGACATGTATTAGGAAAGCATAGTGCTGAGCGTATAGCCAACTCTGAGCTATGGCAAGGACTATCTACAGCGGGATCTGTAGGTGCAGATGCTGGTGGTTTTATACAACAGTACGGGATGACAAAATTATTGACTAATGGTCGTGATGACGAGTTAGAAAGTGATGATTTAGGAGTCAGATTTATGCTTCGTGCTGGATACAATCCTGAAGAAATGATTAAAGTTATGGAAATCTTAAAACGCGCTGCTGGACCAAACAGACAACCAGAAATGCAGAGTACGCATCCAGACCCAGATAACCGTATTGAAGAAATTAGAAAGTCAATTAAAAAGTACAGTATTAACTAAATCGTTATCGTAAATAAGCCTTAAAGTCCTGCAATCGCAGGACTTTTGTTTTTATATTTGTATAACAAAATCTTATAAAATGAACAAAAAAGTAATCTTAATGATTTTAGATGGTTGGGGAAAATCTCCTGACCCAAAAGTCTCTGCCATAGATAATGCTAACACACCTTTTATAGATAGCTTATACCACAATTATCCAAACGCACAGCTTCGCACAGATGGCTTACACGTTGGCTTACCAGAAGGGCAAATGGGTAATAGTGAAGTAGGACACATGAATCTTGGTGCGGGACGCATTGTCTATCAAGATTTGGCTAAAATCAACCTAGCTATTGATAACAATACACTGGCAAAAGAACAAGTATTACAAGATGCTTTTAGTTATGCTAAAGCGAATAATAAAAATATTCATTTTTTAGGATTATTAAGTGATGGTGGCGTTCATTCTCACATTAATCACCTGAAAGGATTAATTGATGCTACTGAAGCTTCTGGTTTAGAAAACGCTTATATCCATGCCTTTACAGATGGACGTGATGTCGATCCAAAATCGGGAAAAGGTTTTGTTCAAGATTTAGAAACTTTCACTAAAAATAAAAACACAAAATTAGCTAGTTTAACCGGACGTTACTATGCAATGGACCGTGATAATCGTTGGGAACGTATTAAATTAGCATACGATGCTTTAGTTAATGGTACAGGCGAATTATCTAATGATTTACCACAAAGTGTGCAAAACCATTATGATGCTGATATTACTGACGAATTTATAAAGCCAATCATAAAATCAAATGCTGAAGGGCTTCCGTTAACAACCATTAAAGAAGACGACGTTGTTATCTTTTTTAACTTCAGAACAGATCGTGGGCGCGAATTAACCGATGCTTTATATCAAAATGATCATCACGAACAAAACATGCATAAATTAAATTTGTATTATGTGACCATGACTAATTATGGTGATGCTTTTACAGGAATTCATGTCGTATTTGATAAAGATAATATTACAGAAACCTTAGGTGAGGTTTTAGAAAAAAACAATAAAACACAAATACGAATTGCCGAAACTGAAAAATATCCTCACGTGACTTTTTTCTTTTCTGGTGGACAAGAAACTCCTTTTAAAGGAGAAAGTCGCATCTTAAAAAATTCGCCTAAAGTTGCAACTTATGACTTAAAACCGGAAATGTCTGCGTTTGAATTAACGGATGCTTTAGTCCCAGAATTAGAAAAAGAAACTACGGATTTTGTTTGTTTAAATTTTGCGAACGGTGATATGGTAGGCCATACAGGATCAATGTCTGCAGCAATACAAGCTTGCGAAGTTGTTGATAAATGTGTAGAACAAGTCGTGACTACTGCTTTAGCACATGGTTATACAACACTATTAATTGCTGACCATGGTAATTGCGAAACAATGATTAACCCTGATGGATCTCCAAATACAGCACATACAACTAATCCAGTTCCACTTATTTTAATTGATAAAGAATTAAAAACAATTAAAGATGGTGTTTTAGGTGATATGGCTCCAACAATATTAAATTTAATGGGAGTAGAACAACCTAAAGCAATGACTTGTCATAGCTTAGTGTAACACTAATTAAATATTAAAAACGTTCTATTGTAATCAAATAGGACGTTTTTTTTGTTTCATAAATAAGATATTAAAACAAGTATAAAACTTTCAACTAGCTTAATGCCTCTTGCTTTTTATTTCTTTTAAAGTGAAATAAAATTCATTCACCCATTAAAATAAAACAAGAACAAATAACAACCCTATTTATAACACAACAATGTTTTACACACCCGTCATTTCCAATGCTTTTTGAGGCACGAAAAAAGTGTATCGAGAACTCCCTCCGTAATCACTACAATTTCTATTATATTTAATGTACACCTATAAAATAGCCCTTTAGTTTATCATTAATTATTGTATTTTTGATTTCAATTTTTATATAAAATGAAGCTTTCTAAAGGACTTATAATTGCAGTAGATTTTGACGGTACCATCGTAGAAGACGGGTATCCAGGCATTGGACAAGAACGTCTTTTTGCTTTCGAAACCTTAAAACGCCTGCAAGCTGACGGTCATCGCTTAATTTTATGGACCTATAGACATGGAAAAAAATTAGACGACGCTGTAACTTACTGTCAAGATAATGGAATTACCTTCTATGCTGTAAACCAAAGTTTTCCTGAAGAAGACTTTAAAAACGATGTTAGCAGAAAAATCCACGCAGACCTATTTATAGACGACCGTAATATTGGTGGTATTTTAGGTTGGGGAGCTATCTATCAGATGTTAACTAATGACACTCCCCAACTACCAAAACCAAAGAAAAAAAGCTGGTTTAAGTTTTAATTACTAATATTTTATCAAATCAAAGTACTGCCTATCCACTAGTTCTCTATGATCTGGATGCGCAATATTAACTAATGCTTTTACACGCTCTTTAATTGTTTTACCAAACAAGTTAGCCACACCATATTCTGTTACCACATAATGCACGTGTGATCGTGTTGTAACCACGCCAGCTCCGGGTTTTAATGTTGGCACAATTCTGCTAATTCCTTTTCTAGTTACAGATGGTAATGCAATAATTGCTTTACCGCCTTCGCTTAAAGAAGCCCCTCTAATAAAATCCATTTGTCCTCCTACTCCAGAGTACATATGCGCACCAATACTATCGGCACAAACTTGACCTGTAACATCAACTTCTATGGCACTATTAATAGCAACCATTTTAGGATTCTGTTTAATAATAGACACATCGTTTGTATAATTTGATGCTCTCATTTCAACAAAAGGATTATCATCTACATAATCATATAAACGTTGCGACCCCACTAAAAAAGTAGATAACGCGCGCCCTCTATTAATTGCTTTATAGTTTCCGTTTATTACATTTTTTAAAATCAAATCAATAACGCCATCAGAAAACATTTCGGTATGTAACCCTAAATCTTTATGATTTACTAATCTAGTTAGCACAGCATTTGGTATAGATCCAATCCCCATTTGTAGTGTACTTCTATCTTCAATTAAATTAGCAACATAATCACCAATAGTATTTTCAATAGCTGTAGGGGCTACCATATCATGACCCGGTAAAGGCTGATGACTTTCTACAAACGTATTAATCTCGGACACATGGATAATACCCGCACCATGTGTTCTTGGCATAAAACTATTAACCTGAGCAATTACAGTTGTTGCATTGTCAATTGCTGCTAAAGTAGCTTCTACAGACACACCTAATGAGCAATACCCATGTTTATCGGGTACGGACACATGTATAAAAGCAACATCAATGTCAATAATATTACGTTTAAATAACACTGGTAATTCACTTAAAAAAACAGGCGTATAAGAGCCATTCCCTGCTCTTAAAGTATGTCTTACATTTTTACCTATAAAAAAGGAATTAACATGAAAACTATCCTTTAATTCTGGATTAGCATAAGGTGCTTCTCCTTCTGTATGTAAATGACAAACTTCAACATGACGTAACTCTTCATGTCTTTTAGTCATCGCTTGAATTAAAGATTGAGGCGCTGCTGCTGCTGCCTGAATATAAACACGATCATTAGATTTTATAACTTTTACAGCTTCATCTGCAGTAACTGGTGAAAACATAATTTTAATTTTTAGAGAACAAAAATAATACTAAGAAATACTTTAAAACCTGCTAAATGTCATGTCTTCAAAATTTAGAAAACAGTTTATTTTAAGTATATTTGCACATATTTTTTTAACCATGATTATAGTAAAAACAAAAGAAGAAATAGAATTAATGCGCGAAGCAGCATTAGTTGTTTCTAAAACATTAGGTGAAGTTGCAAAAGCTGTAAAACCAGGTGTTACCACTTTACAATTAGATAAAATTGCCGAAGAACATATTAGAGATTTAGGTGCTGTACCAGGATTTTTAGGATTGTATGACTTTCCTAACACCTTATGTATGAGCCCAAATTCTCAAGTTGTGCATGGAATACCAAATAATACTCCTTTAGAAAACGGAGACATTATATCAATTGACTGTGGTTCTATTTTAAATGGTTATTATGGTGATCATGCTTACACTTTTGCTGTAGGTGAGATTGATCCAGAAACAGAAAAATTACTTCAAGTGACTAAAGAATCTTTATACATGGGTATTAAAGAACTTAAAGTTGGTAATCGCGTTGGAGATGTTGGTTATGCGATACAAAAATATTGCGAAGATCATGGCTATGGCGTTGTACGCGAATTAGTAGGTCATGGTTTAGGTACTAAAATGCACGAAGATCCAGAAATGCCAAACTATGGTAAACGTGGTCGTGGTAAAAAGTTTATCGAAGGTATGGTTGTGGCTATTGAGCCTATGATTAACCTTGGAACGCAACGCATCAAACAACACAGAGATGGCTGGACAATTACGACTTTAGATGGTAAACCAAGTGCACATTTTGAGCATGATGTTGCTATTGTAGATGGTAAACCTGAGTTATTATCAACCTTTGCATATATCTATGATGCATTAGGTATTGTTAGCAATGAAGAAGATGAGTTTAGACAGAAGGCATTAGTATTATAAATTATAAAGATGTCCATTAGCCATTTAGAAGATCAACTTCAGCCATTAAGACAAGCATTAAATAAACACAAGCTATATTCTGTTTTAACAAACATTGAAGATGTAAAGCTATTTATGGAACAGCATGTTTTTGCTGTTTGGGATTTTATGTCGCTACTAAAAGCGCTTCAAAATAAATTAACAACGACAACATTACCATGGGTTCCTGTTGTAAATCCATCAACTGCTAGATTTATAAATGAAATAGTTTTAGGTGAAGAAAGTGATATCAATGAGTTAGGCGAAGCAAAAAGCCACTTTGAAATGTATCTAGAAGCTATGCAACAAATAGAAGCTAATACAGATCAAATACACCATTTAATATCTTATTTACAACAAGGTTTTTCAATTAACGAGGCTTTAAATAAAATCGAGTTAAACCCTGAAACTTTAGAGTTTGTACTATTTACATTCAAAATAATTGAAACAAATCAAGTGCATAAAATAGCTGCTGCATTTACTTTTGGTCGTGAAGATGTTATTCCTGATATGTTTTTTCAGATTATAAATCAATCTAAAGCAGATCAAAATACCTTTAGCAAACTAACCTATTATTTAAATCGCCATATCGAGTTAGATGGTGATGAGCATGGTCCATTATCTTTAAAAATGATAGAAGAACTTTGTGGTAATGATACTATTAAATGGAATGAGGTTTTAGAAGTCTCTAAACAAGCATTACAGTATCGCATAGCATTATGGGATGGTATTTATAAATTAATAACAGTAAACTTAGCTATTGAAGCTTAAAACTTTTGAAAAAAATATTCAAATTAATATTAAATAGCATTCCAAGACCTTTATTAATAAGGTTAAGCTACGTTGCGCGACCTATTTTAGCATTCTTTTTAAAAGGAAATACATATACCGACCCTATAGATGGTAAAAGTTTTAAGAGCTTTTTATCTTATGGTTATGGGACACAACGTGATAATGTATTATCGCCTTCTACTTTAAGTTTGGAGCGTCACAGATTATTGTGGTTGTATTTACAAAACGAAACTAGCTTTTTTACGCCATCGGAAAACAAAAAAAAGGTGCTTCATTTTGCGCCAGAACAATGTTTTTTAAAACGTTTTAGAGCTTTAGAAAATATAGACTACACAACTACAGATTTATTATCACCAATTGCAGACGTCAAAGCAGACATCTGTAATCTTCCATTTGAGGATAATAGTTATGATATTATTTTATGTAATCACGTATTAGAGCATATTCCTGATGACACTAAAGCCATGCAAGAATTATTTCGTGTCATGAAACCAGGAGGTTATGGCGTATTTCAAATTCCGCAGGATATACGTAGACAAACTACTTTTGAAGACAATACAATTACAGATAAAAAGGAACGCGCCAAAATATTTGGCCAATACGATCATGTACGTGTCTATGGATACGACTACTTTAATAAACTAAGAGACATTGGTTTTATGGTTAATGAAGTTGATTATACGGCTAAACTTTCCGCGGAAGCGATAAAAAAATACTGCTTAGCTCCAGGAGAAATTATACCTGTAGTTTACAAATAACATAAGTTAATCCCCTATTTAATGACCTCACAAATATTAATTGCAACAGGAGCCCTTTTTGGGATGTTATCTGTTATTTTTGGTGCTTTTGGAGCACATGCTTTAAAAAAGATTTTATCTACAGATCAATTACATAGCTTTGAAGTAGGTGTCAAATACCAAATGTATCACGCTATAGTTTTAATAGCTTTAGGTTATGGACAAGGACCTATGAGTACTGCTATTTACTGGTGTTTTGTTATTGGTATACTACTCTTCTCGTTTAGTATATATGGACTAGTTTTATCCGACGCTAAGGGCAAAAAATTAAAATTTCTAGGACCAATAACGCCACTTGGAGGTTTATTATTAGTAACAGGTTGGTTACTAGTATTGGTTAATGCGTTTTAAATTTAATTAGTTTTAAAACCATTAAAGACCAAGGTTTCCAGTTGATTTTTATCATTCTCGAAAATAAGATAAGCTTGTAACTCTGGATGCTTTGCCATAAAATTGTCCACTTTTTTAATTCCCATGGCTTGGAAAGCAGTTGCATAACCATCTGCCATCATACAATTATCAGCAATAACGGATACACTTAAAATATTTGTCTTAGACGGATAACCAGTTTTAGTGTTGATAATATGTGCATATTTATTACCAAATTTATCTATTTTAAATTTACGATATGTACCAGAAGTCGCCATAGCCTTATCTTCTAGCACTAGTGTTTTATTATAACTTTGAGAACCATCAAAATTAGGATTTTCAATACCTACAGTCCATCCTTTGTTTTTATTAAGGTTAATACCTTTGGCTCTTAACTCTCCCCCAATATCAACAAGATAATTATTGATTTTTTTAGACTCTAAAAAATCAGCGATAACATCTACCCCATACCCCTTAGCAATGGCATTAAAATCTATAAAAGAAGCCTCTGGCTTTTTAATAGTACTATTTACTAAACCTACCCTGTTAAGTCCAACAAAACGCATTAAACTATCCACTTTTATGCTATCTAAGGCAGTTTTACTTGTTTCAGATCCAAAATTCCATCCGTTTACTAATTGTCCTATAGTAGGATCAAAAACACCTTCTGTCTCTCTATAAATTTGCTTGGCACCTTTAAACACAGTTTTAAAATGGTTATCGACTTCAATAACCTCATTTCTATTCAATTTTGAAATATCAGAATCCGACTGATAATTAGACATTGAAGTATTAATAACCGTAAATAAACTATCAAATTGTTGTGTATAACTTACCCCATCAACATCGTAATATTGTACACTATAACTGGTACCAAAAACAGGTCCTGACACTTTTAATAACTGAGGTTGTTTTTGACAAGATAAACAAACACTAAAAATTAAAAATACAAGTATATACTTTTTCATAAGAAGGAAGATTACTACCCTATATAGGGAAAATAGTTAGTTTAATAAAGGAGATATTAATTCAAATTAGTTTCAATTAATTGAATTCCGTTATACTCAATAAGATATTCCTCATTTAAGTAAATAGGCAAATCATCGCCATTTGGATTTCCTAAACCAACGCCGGCATATAAAATTTTAGAATTATGCTCTGTTGCGTGCTTTTTAAAAGATTCCATCCAAACAATATCATAATTATTGGCATTAGCGGGTAGCAAAACAGCACGGACAATAACAAAAAAGTACTGCTTGTTTTTATCCATGACCACAAATTGTGGCTGCTTTTTTAACTGACTATTAATAGCAATAAATTCAAAACCACGTTTCTCTAGGTCTTTACCTACGTGATTCATTGCCAGATTATGTAATTCTTGTTTAGAAAGTGCTTTACTCATACTGCAAAAATAAAGTTTATTTCGCTTTCGCGGAAAAAAAGCCGGATAACAAATTACTTAAATCTTGCAAATTTAGAGTTATAGAAGGTAAAATTGGACACCGGGATTACAGCATTAAGTTTTAAATCATACCAAGGCGATAAGGCATTATCCTCCAAATTTTTAACTAAATGAACACTTTGAGCTGGTGTATTACCTTGAATTAGTAAAAATAAGTTTTCGCCCTTATTATTAGTTACTTGATCCGCCAACATAACAATATGACCAGGACTACCACCTAAAATAAGCATATCACCTATTTGTAGCGCTTCAACATTAGTTATAGTCTTCAATTCTTGATACAAAGACAATGTACCAGAATAGGTATAAAGTAGGTTTAAATATTTGTAGAAATTAGATTTACTATAATCTGATGTAGCAGTTTTATGAAACGTCACTTTATTACCATTTATTTTTGGTCTAAAACCCTTGGCGTATTTACTCCAAGAACAATAGTGTCCTGACGTGAAATTAAAGCCTATTTCGTCCTTCCTATTATTGTCCCAAAGGTATTCGCTTCTTATTCTAATTAAAGCATCTGCGCACTGCTGTAAACCATTTTTAGGTACAGGCACTTCTAGTATACCAATATGTCCTTTCTGCCAATAATACTCAGAGGTATCATAATTTATAATCTTACTACCAAACGGTTTTAATTTATAATGCCTTATATAATCCTGAAAACTTCCTTTAGCATAGGTTGCGCGTCTAAATCCTTTTGGAGCATTAACACGCGACGCGATGGTTAAACTATCTTTATTAACCGCCGAAATACTTTTAGAAATGGTACTAACCAATTGATTAATTGGTTGCGGACTAAGTTTATAAACCAATAAGATTAATGTTGTAATAATTAAAACAATAAGGGCAACTTTTCTCATATCTAACTACAACGAAAAAGCCTAATACTTTCGTATTAGGCTTTTACATATTAAGATATATTTATAATAACTTTAAGAAATCAATTTCTATCCTCCAAAGTCATCAAATCTGATGTTTTCATCATCAATACCAAAATCTTCTCCCATTTTTTGAACCGCTTGGTTCATTAATGGCGGTCCACAGAAGTATAATTCGATATCTTCAGGAGCTTCATGTTTAGATAAATACTGATCAATAACTACTTGGTGAATAAATCCTGTAAATCCATCTCCAGACTCGTCATGGATATCCGATTTCAATGTCCAATTATCAGCTTCTGTTGGATCTGATAATGCAATAAAGAATTTGAAGTTCGGGAAATCTTTTTCTAATGCTCTAAAGTAATGGATGTAGAATAATTCTGCTTTAGAACGTCCACCGTACCAATATGTTACTTTTCTTCCTGTTTTAATAGTTCTAAATAATTCATATAAATGAGAACGCATTGGTGCCATACCAGCTCCACCACCTACATAAAGCATTTCTGCTTCAGAGTCATTTATAAAGAATTCACCGTAAGGTCCAGAAATTGTTACTTTGTCTCCAACTTTTTGATTAAAGATATAAGACGATGCTACTCCTGGATTTACATCCATCCATCCACCTTTAGCACGATCAAAAGGAGGTGTTGCAACACGTACATTAAGCATAATTCTTCTACCTTCGGCAGGATAAGAAGCCATAGAGTAAGCTCTTTCAACTAACTCGGCATTCTTCATTACTAAAGGTCTTAACCCAAACTTATCCCAATCTGCTTCAAACTTATCAGGCTCTCCTGGGTGATCTTCAGGATGCGCACTAATATCCATTTCTGAATATTTAATTTCGCAATTAGGAATTTCAATTTGAATATACCCTCCAGCTTTATAGTTCATATCCTCAGGGATCTCCACTACAAACTCTTTAATAAAGGTTGCTACGTTGTAATTAGACACTACTGTTGCTTCCCATTTTTTAATTCCGAAAACTTCTTCCGGAATAGTAATCTCCATATCTTGTTTCACCTTTACTTGACAAGACAGACGCGCACCGTGTGCTAATTCTTTTCTTGAAAAGTGAGGTGTTTCTGTTGGTAAAGCTTCACCTCCACCAGATAAAACGTGACACTCGCATTGAATACAAGTTCCACCTCCACCACAAGCAGATGGTAAAAAGATTTTATTACTACCTAAGGTAGATAATAATGATCCTCCTGAAGATACTTCAATTTCTCTCTCACCATTAATCAAGATTTTTACTGGTCCTGATGGTGATAATTTTTGTTTTACAAAAAGTAGTAAACTTACTAATACTAGCGTAATAAGTAAAAACGCTACTACAGTTACTATTACTGTTCCTCCTGTTCCTGCTGCTAAAATCATATTACTCTACTATTTTAGTATTGTTAGCTAATTCTTTTTTATCCACAGACAACGTTTTTACTTCAGTTGTCGTTTCTTTTTTAGGTGCTTCTTCGTCTCCTCCAGTTAACATCCCTCCAAAACTTAAAAATCCAATTCCCATTAACCCTGTAATGATAAATGTGATTCCTAATCCTCTTAAAGGTGCTGGTACATTACTGTATCTAATTTTTTCTCTAATTGCTGCAATAGCAAGAATTGCTAAAAACCAACCAATACCTGAAGAGACACCATAATTAAATGCTAAACCTAATGTTTCAATTTCTCTAGATTGCATAAATAATGACCCTCCTAAAATGGCACAGTTTACTGCAATAAGTGGTAAGAAAATACCTAAAGAGTTATATAGTGATGGTGAAAACTTCTCTACCACTATCTCTACTAATTGCACCATTGTTGCAATGGTAGCAATAAACATGATAAATGATAAGAAACTTAAATCATAATCTACATATTCTGCTCCTAACCAAGATAATGCTCCTGGTTGTAAAATGTATTGATCCAATAACCAGTTTAATGGTACTGTAATAGCTAATACAAATATTACTGCTGCTCCTAAACCAACAGCTGTTGCTACTTTTTTAGATACTGCAAGGTAAGAGCACATTCCTAAGAATACTGCAAATACCATGTTGTCTATAAAAATCGACTTGAAAAATAATTCTAAATGTTCCATAATATTTTTAGTCTTCGATTAATGCTTTGTTTCTACTACGTTGTACCCAAATGATAAGTCCAACAATTATTAATGCCATTGGAGGCATTAACATAAATCCGTTGTTTTCGTATCCTAAAGAATACACTCCTGTTTTCTCGATTGGATCTCCTAAAACTGGAATTCCAAAAAGTGTACCAGAACCTAAAAGTTCTCTAAAAAATCCAACGATTAAAAGGATAAGTGCATACCCTAAAGCATTACCTATTCCATCAAGGAATGATCTCCATGGTTTGTTTGCTAAAGCAAAAGCTTCAAAACGTCCCATAATAATACAGTTAGTAATAATTAATCCAACAAATACGGACAATGTTTTACTTAACTCATAAGCAAAAGCTTTTAGTACTTGATCTACTATAATTACTAAAGCAGCAACTACAATAAGTTGAACAATAATTCTAATTTTAGAAGGTATGATGTTTCTCATTAAAGAGATTACCACGTTACCAATTCCTAATACAAACATTACAGCAATACCCATTACCAACGACGCTTTTAACTCTGCGGTAATAGCTAAAGCAGAACAAATACCTAATACCTGAATAGTAATCGGGTTATTATCTGCTAAAGGATCTGTTATTAACTTTGCGTCTTTTTTTGAAAGTAGTCCCATAATTAATTGCTAGCTAGTTTTTTTAAGTTCTCGAAATACGGTTGGTATAACTTTAAATCTTTTTTAATCATTGCAGATACACCATCACCTGTAATAGTTGCTCCTGCTAATGCATCAACTTCGTAATCGTCTTTAATTAAATTTTTAGGATCATTATTACCTTTAGCAACAGTAATACCTTTAAAGGCTCCTGCATCTGTTAGTAGTTTTTCACCATAAAAATCATCCATAAAGTAACGTTGTTTAATGTTAGCTCCTAAACCTGGTGTTTCACCTGCGTGATCAAAGAACGTTCCTTGAACAACCATGTTTTCGTCTAAAGCAACATAACCCCAAATAGCATCCCAAAGTCCTTTACCTCTTATTGGCGCGATATAAAATGTTTTACCATCTTTTACACCAACAAATAAAGGCAAACGTCTTGTTCCTCCATTTTTAGCTTTTGCTTGTTCTTTTTTAACATCAATTAAGTATGCTTCTTTATCTTCTTTAACTACACCGTCTTCAATTACTAATTGTTTAGTGATGTATTTTGAGAAATCTCCAGCAACTTTATCAGTAGATACAAAAGTGATATCTCCATCACCTTCATTACCATTAACTCCCATTGCATACAGAATGTTCTGTTGCCTTTCCATTCTTCTGTTTTCAGCAATATTTGGTTTTAATGTTGCTGCTGTAAAAGCCAATAAAGACCCTACAACTAGTACCATTACAATTGCAAATATTACGGTATATGAATTCTTATCTGTGTTCATTGCCATGATTATGCTGTTTTAACTTTTAAACGTTTCATTCTGCGTTTTACGTTTCCTTGTATTACGTAATGGTCAATAGTTGGTGCAAAGACATTCATTAAAAGAATAGCTAAGAATACACCTTCTGGATATGCTGGGTTAAATACACGGATCATTATTGAAATAAAACCGATTAAAAATCCATAAATCCATTTACCTTTATTTGTTTGAGATGCAGTTACTGGATCTGTTGCCATGTATACGGCTCCAAATAAGATACTACCAATTATTAAATGTTGCCAGAAAGGCACATTCATTAATCCATAAAACTTACTAGATTCTCCAATCCATTCTGCAGATACAACACCATTAAATATTAATCCCATTGTAAGCGCTCCAATTAAAGTAGACACTATAATTCTCCAGCTTCCTACCTTTGAAAAGATTAAGAACAATGCCCCAAGAATAATTAACAATTTAGAAGTTTCTCCAACTGATCCTGGAATAAAACCAAAAAACATATCCATGTAATCAATACCGGCTAAACTACTGTTTTGAGCATACGCACCAAGCAATGTTTCTCCAGAAATAGCATCTGCTGTTCCTGCACGCTCTACTGCTTCGTGTACCCAAACTTTATCTCCTGACATCCAAGTTGGATATGCAAAGAATAAGAAAGCACGTATTGTTAATGCTGGGTTTAGAATATTCATTCCTGTACCACCAAATACTTCTTTACCAATCACAACACCAAAAATTACTGCAACAGACAACATCCATAAAGGAATATCAACTGGTACAATTAATGGCACTAACATCCCGGTAACTAAATAACCTTCTTCTACTTCGTGACCTTTAATTACTGCAAAAATAAATTCTACAATAAGACCAACTCCATAGGATACAATTACCAATGGTAATACTGTCCATGCCCCAACAACAAAGTTATCCCAAGTCAAGAAGTTTGCAAATAAAGATGCTTCTCTTGTTAAACCTGCTGCAGCGTCAATAGCCGCATAATGTTGGTAACCTGCATTAAAAATACCAAAAATCAAACATGGCACTAAAGCCATAATTACGATGTTCATGGTACGTTTTAAATCATCTGCTGCCTTAATGTGCGTTCCACCATGAGTGGTTTCATTTGGCAAGTATAAAAAAGTATGAATCGCGTTAAACGCAGGAGCCATCTTGGTTCCTTTATACTTTTCTTTTAAATTATGTAAATTACTTTTTAAGCCCATTATCCTATCTCTTTAAGCATTAAGTCTAATCCTTCTCTAATTATCTTCTGGTGTGGTTGTTTAGAAACACAAACAAATTCTGTCAAAGCAAAATCTTCTGGTGCAACTTCATACATACCTAAAGCTTCCATTTCGTCTAAATCCTTATACATACAAGATTTTAAAATCTGCATTGGAAAGATATCTAAAGGAAATACTTCTTCATAATTACCTGTAATAACAAAAGCACGGTGCTCTCCATTAGTATTGGTATTTAAGTCAAACTTTTTGTTTGGTGTTAACCAAGAAAAAGTTAGTGCTCTTGAAGTTGATACTTTATTAAAAACTGGTTTATTCCATCCAAAAAACTCATAATCGTCTCCTTCAGGAATTACAGTAATTGTGTTACTATAATAATCTAAATAACCATCTGGCTTAACTTGTTTTCCTGATAATACATTACCAGAAATCACACGGTCATTACCATCTTTGTCTACACCGTTATCATAAATCATGGTTGCTATTTCGCTTCCTAATTTAGTTTTAAAATAACGAGGCTTTTTAACTGAAGACCCAACTAAAGCAACTGTACGCTCTGCATTAAACTTACCAGTTAACAACAGCTCTCCAATAATAACAAGGTCTTGAGCGTTTATAGTCCAAACTACCTCACCTTTATTTACTGGATCAATTTTGTTAATCTGTGTCCCTACATTTCCTGATGGATGCGGTCCAGAAACTTTGTGTAAAGTAATATTTGAAAGTCCTGCTAATGGCGAATTACCATTTTTTGCAATACTAACATGTACTTTACCGTCTGTTAATTTACTTAAAGCAGTAACTGCAGCTTGTAACTCGGCTTCTTTACCTTGTAACACATAATCTAAATCTGCTACTAAAGGCGCACTAGCGTAAGCTGATATAAATATCGCTTTAGGCTGGTTTGCTGGATTTGCAATAACATCATACGGACGTTGTTTTACAAATGCCCAACATCCAGACTCTAATAAACGTGATTTAATATCTTCCGCTTTCGCTGAATTTAAATCTAACTTACCATAGTCATGAAACGATTGTTCCTTGTCTGCTTTGATTTTTACTGAAAGTATTTTTCTTTTTTCACCACGAGCTATCTCAATAATCTCTCCTGAAACAGGAGACACAAATTTTACAGCTTCATTTGACTTGTCGTAAAAAACAGGCTCGCCCGCTTTTACTTTTGCGCCTTCTTTAGCTGCTAATTTTGGTGTAACTTGATGAAAATCTTCCGGTCGTATTGAATAGAAATTGCTAACAATAGCATTTTCGGTAGCCTTTTCGGCTGCTCCGACTAATTTAATATCCAGACCTTTTTTAATCTTAATGTCGTTTGACATATTATAAATCTATTGGTTAATAGTTATACTGATTGTGATTTTTATAGGCTTAAAAATCCGTGCAAAAATACAAATTAATAACAAAATTTCTTTGAGTAGAAGACTGTAGTTGCTTTATTTATAATTATTCTAAATAACAAAAATAACTTAGGCATAGATTTTGTTTATCTTTGTTATTCAAAATAGCCTATAAATGCCTATAAATATTAAACACTTTGTCATTGCGTTTCTAATTTTTACAACGGGGTTTTCTCAAGTTGAAGAAATCACACCTCCCGACTATATCAAAACTATTTATTTTAACGGAGGTACTTCAGAAAGTCAACTACCAATAATACAATTAGGAGAGACATTACTATTAGAATTTGATGCGTTAAACGGAGACGAGGAAGATTATTATTATAAAATAGAACACTATAATTTTGATTGGACACCCTCTATTTTAGTAGAATCAGAGTACATTGATGGCTTTGATGAGCAACGCATCAGAGACTACGACAACTCATTTAATACGCTACAAACGTTTTCGCATTACAAATTATCTATTCCCAATCAATTTACTAAAAGCATAAAAATTACAGGTAACTACCTGCTTACTATTTATGACGATTATGACGATGTTATTTTTACTAGAAAATTCATGGTTTATCAATCTCAAGCCAATGTAGGTTTAGAAATTAAGCGCTCTAGAAATGTTTCTACCATTGCCGAAAAACAATCGGTAGACATTTCAATAAGCTCGGGACAATTACAATTTGTCAACCCAAAAGAAACCGTAAAAACAGTAATAATTCAGAATAACAACCTAACATCTGCTATTACAGACTTAAAACCGCAATACATACTTGGTAATGAATTAAGCTACAGATATAATGAAGCCTCAAGTTTTTTGGGTGGTAATGAGTTTTTAAGCTTTGAAAACAAAGAAATTAGAGCTGCAAATACTGGTGTACAATACATAAGATTAGAAGATTTATATCAAACCTATCTTTACACCAACACATCTCGTGCTGACTTAGAATACACTTATAGCCCCGACCTTAACGGAAACTTTTTTATAAATGCTTTAAATTCTGATCAACCAGAAACGGAAGCAGATTATGCTTGGGTACACTTTGCTTTACAATACCCAAAACTAAAAGAAGGCCAAACCATACACGTCTATGGTAATTTTAATAATTATGCTATAGAACCTCAAACAGCTTTAGAATATTATGAAGGGGAAGATATTTACGCAACCGCTATACAATTAAAACAAGGGTATTATAATTACAAATATGTAATAGTAGACCAAGACGGAACACTGCAAGAACATACTATTGGTGGCAGTTTTTGGCAAACCGAAAACAACTACAAAGTATTAGTCTATTACAGAGCACTAGGCACTAGATATGACAAAATTATTGGCTTAGGCGAAGCTAACTCTGTTGGAATCACTAATTAATTGTTAAAAACAGCCTTACCTCTATAAATTATTACATTGTAACAAATAATTCATTATTTTTACAATAAGCAAATTGCTTAACACTATGGTTCAACAAGTTACAAGCGGGATTAAAATTACGGTAGAAACTAATTTTGAGGGCACATTTTATAAAAATTATAAAATCAACTTCGCTTTTGGTTACGTTGTTACTATCGAAAATCAAAGTAAAGACTCTGTGCAACTAAACGCTAGACATTGGATTATTTCTGATGCCTTAAATGATGAAGAAATAGTTTCTGGAGAAGGTGTTATTGGCCTAAAACCAGTATTACAACCTGGAGAATCCCACACCTATACGTCTGGATGCTTACTAACCTCTCCTTTTGGAGCGATGAAAGGGTATTACAGTATGGTAAACTTTACTACTACCAAAAAGTTTAATGTTGCTATTCCTAGTTTTAAATTAAGTGCTCCTTTTGCACTCAATTAATAGCACGGATTACTTTTCTTATTAATGTACTCTGTTATACTAAAAATGTAAATATTAAATTCTAATATTTTACAATTTTACTAACACATATAACCCAACAAAAAATCGTAACTTTGTGCTTTAAATTTTCAAACTAAAAACACAACACTTATCATGGGAAAAGGATTTTTCAATGTACCAATTGCTGTTAACGAACCAGTAAGAGAATATGCTCCAGGCTGTCAATATCGTGAAGCAATAGCTAAGACATACAAAACAATGTACAATAGCAACTTAGACGTGCCAATGTATATTAACGGAAAAGATGTAACAACTGGAAACACTAGAACAATGTCTCCTCCGCATGATCATAAACATGTTGTTGGTCAATATCATTTAGCTGAGAAATCTCACGTAGACGAAGCTATTTCTACTGCTTTAGAAGCAAGAAAAAGCTGGTCTCAAGTGCCTTGGCAAGATCGTGCTGCTATCTTTTTAAAAGCTGCCGAATTAATTGCAGGTCCTTACAGAGCTAAGATTAATGCCGCAACTATGATTGCACAATCAAAAACCATTCATCAAGCAGAAATTGATGCATCATGTGAGTTAATAGACTTTTTACGTTTTAACGTACAGTTTATGACAGAAATGTATCATGAGCAACCACAAAGTACAAGTGGTGCTTGGAATAAAATAGAATACAGACCACTAGAAGGTTTTGTATACGCTGTATCTCCATTTAACTTTACTGCTATTGCTGGTAATCTACCTGCTTGTATGGCAATGATGGGGAATGTTGTTGTATGGAAGCCAAGTGATTCTCAAATATACTCTGCAAAAGTAATTATGGATGTATTTGAAGAAGCTGGTGTACCTGCAGGTGTTATCAATGTTGTATTTGGTGACCCAGTAATGATTACAGATACTGTATTAGCTAGCCCTGATTTTTCTGGTTTACACTTTACAGGTTCTACTTATGTATTTAAAGAATTATGGAAACAAATTGGTAACAATATCCATAACTACAAAACATATCCAAAAATTGTTGGAGAAACAGGTGGTAAGGATTTTATCGTTGCACACAAAACTGCTAATCCTAAACAAGTAGCAACAGCTATTACAAGAGGTGCTTTTGAATTTCAAGGTCAAAAATGTAGTGCTGCTTCTCGTGCTTACGTTTCAAAAAGTATTTGGAACGAAGTAAAAGAGCAAGTAATTGCAGATGTTAAGTCATTTAAAATGGGATCTCCGGAAGATATGGGTAACTTCATAACTGCTGTAATCCATGAAGGATCATTTGACAAATTAGCTAAATACATAGATCAAGCAAAAGCAGACAAAGGTGCTGACATTATTGTTGGTGGTGGACACGACAAAAGCAAGGGTTACTTTATAGAGCCTACTGTTATTGTTGCAGAAGACCCTAAATACACAACAATGTGCGATGAGTTATTTGGTCCTGTTATTACTATTTATGTGTTTGAAGATGACAACTATTCTGAAACATTAAAATTAGTAGACGAGACTAGTGATTACGCATTAACTGGTGCTATTTTAGCAAAAGACAGATATGCTGTTATCGAAGCAACTAAAGCTTTAGAAAACTGTGCTGGAAACTTCTATATTAACGATAAGCCAACAGGTGCTGTTGTAGGACAACAACCATTTGGAGGCGCAAGAGGCTCTGGAACAAATGACAAAGCAGGAAGTATCTTAAACTTACAACGTTGGGTATCTCCAAGAATGATTAAAGAAACATTTGTAACTCCAGTAGATTATAGATATCCTTTCTTAGGAGAATAGTATAACAACTATTTATAAACTAAAAAACGCGAACCAATGGTTCGCGTTTTTTTTTGCTTTATTGTAAACTATAAAAAATAAGTCTACTACTTTTTAAGTTCTAATTTTTCGGCAAAATAGTCGCAAAAATCTTTCATTGTTGCCGTCATTTTCTCGTCTTGAGTTGCTCTATTAAAAGTATCACTCATCGCTACTAGGGTTTGATGAAAAAACACTTTCATTTCATCCACAGGCATATCTTTAGTCCATAAATCTATTCTTAAAGATTCTTGTGCTACATTATCCCAAACGGATAACATCATTGCTTTAGCTTCAGCATTTTTAATGCCTCCATCTTGTGCTGTCCAATTTAATTTTTCCGGCACTCTGTTTTCGTCTAACTCTACTTTTAAAGTTATTTCTGAGGTAATTTTAGCCATTACTGTCTTGGTTTATATTTAGATTTATTAAATACTGTTTGCGCTGGTGCATTAAGCAATTCTGCTAATGTCACATCGTTATTTTCCATGTATGCTTTTACAATTTGCCAACCTACAAACTGCCCTACTTTCCCAGGAGATTCGTTATCTATTTCTGCTAAGTAAAACTTAGAAAATGGTGCTGCATTAATAAAGCGATTAGGTAATTTAGAGTCCGTACTGTATAACAATTCTTTTTGAATAAAGTATTGCCACATTTGCTCTTGGTTAGCCGTAACCCAATCTAATTGAGCTTGTGTGTATCCTATTTTCTCTGCATCCGATTTAAAAGGAATAAGCTTGTCTTTGATATATAAAAGCTTTCCTGAGTAAACCATTTCGTCTAATAGATTTTTTCTTTTTGCGTTGGACACATACTTTTTAGCATAAGCATCTGCTAAATCCACCACAATCTGTTCTGGTCGCATGTTAGCTACAATGTAATTTTGAAGTCCTTCGTAAAAAAAATGATCACTCCCTAAATAGGTATCCAACTCTATAACAGCAATAGTATCTGTAACTATAACTTTGTTTCTGTAATCAACATCCGATGTTGTTGTTATTACGCGAGGGGTTTTAAATGTTGGGAAGTAATATTTTAAGGATTGAAATAATTGCTTAATTTCCTCTTCTTCTTTTTTTAAATCAGGAAACTGTTTTATAGTTTCTTCATTTAATTGAAGCTGTAAAGTATCGCTCATTTTTCCTACCCAAAAGGCATCATCAAACTGACTAGGAAACATAAATGGAAATTCTGTCTTTAACTGATCTAAATCACCAGGCCTTGCTTCCGCGAAAGCGACATCAAAACGCGCAATATTAAGATTTACATCAATATTTGCGATTTGATCTGCATCCTTGTTATTATCTTGACAAGAAAACACTAAGAAAAATAATGATATAATTAAAATGGATACTCTCATAAAACTTAAGCGCTCTTAATTTTTATTACTAAAGGGTTTACTTTATTTTTGTTAGGCAAAGGTACTATTCTTTGTTTAAAATTCTTTGATTATGCAAACAGAAAAAGTTGTTAAACATATTGTAAAATGGTTAAAAGATTATGCTACTAACGCAAAAGTTAATGGTTTTGTTGTTGGAATTTCTGGCGGAATTGATAGCGCAGTTACCTCAACGCTTTGCGCAGAAACAGGTTTAAAGGTTTTATGTGTAGAAATGCCTATACATCAACCAGCTAGTCATGTCTCTAGAGGCCAAGAGCATATTGAGCAACTTAAAAAACGATATCCTAACGTTAGCGGTATTATATCTGACCTAACACCTGTTTTTGAAGAGTTTAAAACCGAAGTGTCTTTAGACGGGAAACAAGAAATTGTAGATATGGCTCTTGCCAATACACGTGCACGTTTACGTATGACAACCCTATATTACCATGCTGGATTACTAGGCTTACTAGTGGCAGGAACAGGGAACAAAGTAGAAGATTTTGGTGTTGGTTTTTACACAAAATATGGTGATGGCGGTGTGGATTTAAGTCCGATTGCAGATTTACTTAAAAGTGAAGTTTATACCCTTGCCGATTATTTAAAAGTATCAAGTTCTATAATCAATGCGGCACCTAGTGATGGGCTTTTTGGTGATGCTAGAAGTGACGAAGATCAAATTGGTGCATCTTACCCAGAATTAGAATGGGCAATGAAAATGAAAGACGAAGGAAAAACCGAAACAGACTTTTCTGGAAGAGAAAAAGAAGTATTTAAAATTTTTAAAAGATACAATACCAACAACTTACATAAAATGAACCCAATTCCGGTTTGCGAGATACCTAAAGATTTAATCTAAAAGTCTAAGCTAATAAAATTTTACATACCTTTACCATGCTATTATTATTTCTATAACTCGTGCTTTTTTTATTTAAAAGGAGCACCTTAAAAACTAATTGACCATGGTTAAACTAATGGTTGCGGACCAACACCCTATTGTCACAAAAGGGTTAGAATTGGTCTTCGCAAGTTCGCGTGATATAAAATTTATTGAAGCTGTTCCTGACGGCGAAGCTATTTTTGGCGCTCTAAAACAATACACTACAGATATTTTACTTTGTGAAATAGATTTACCAAAGCTTAATGGTATTAGTGTTTTAAGACGTATTAAAAAAGAACATCCCGAAGTAAAAGTTATTATCTACAGCGCACAACAAGAAGAAGTGTATGCGGTAAGTGCTATAAAAGCTGGCGCAGATGGTTATGTTCAAAAATCTACGGACTTATTAACACTAAAAGATGCCATCATGAAAGTACATTTGGGTGGCGTTTATATAAGCCCAAGTCTATCTAGAAAGATTGCTCTTGATAAAAATTCTGGAAAAAGTAATTACTATAAAAAACTATCTACTAGAGAGGTTGAAGTCTTAAAACTTTTATCTAACGGAAGAAGAAATAAAGAAATTGCTGAAGAATTACAAATCAACGAGAAAACGGTAAGTACATACAGAGCGCGTTTAATGAAAAAACTAAACGTAACTAACTTAATAGATCTTGTAAATCAAGCCAAAAGTTTAGATTTATAACGCTCGGTTTAATTTTCTAGCTAACAACATTTTCAAACCAGAGTAGTCCTTGACCTCTTCTAAGATGTCTCTATTTACTTCTGCTCTGTTTTGAAGTGTTTGTTGCTGGTAATTAAGTACTTTTTGATCAATTAAAAAGCATCTTAACGTTAAAATCGTTTCGCTTACTAACTGTGGCACAGAGTCTACTTTAGTTTTCGGGAATATATTGTTACGTTCCCAATCGGACAATTCATAACGCTCATCTTCCATTAATATAGACGTAATCTCTGAAGCTAAATCAGGATGAATTGTATTTATAATACTCTCTATTTTAAATTCAGGATTTTGATTTAAGGTCTCAATTATTGCAAAATAAATATCTTTAAACATTGGATTTAAAAACTCCATTTCGTCTTCTTGCAAATCTAAAAACACTTTTTCAAACACTTTAGATTGCTGCACAACAGGTTCTAACTCCAACTGTCCTTTTTCGTTTTCTTTTAAAATTAAATCTTCAAAATCCTCTGTTCTATCCCCATAAAGCAATAAAATTTCAATAATTTTTCGTTCTAATGTATATTGTACATCTACTTTTTTAACTGTCGGTGTGTTTTTAACAACCTCAAAAGCTTTAGGTGTTTCTGGACCTTTAGACCCACTATTTTGATCTTTGTTTGTGATTTGTGCCAAAGTAGAAAACAATACTTCCTCACTAATATCCATTATTCTAGCACACTCTTGAATATAGATTTCAGTTTTAATTCTATCCGGAATTTTAGCAATACTGTTTACAATATCTCTAATAGTTTCCGCCTTTTTTATTGGGTCATTTTTTGCACCTTCGTATAACACAGAAGCTTTAAACTGTATAAAATCCTGAGCATTGTCTTCTAAATACTTAGTTAACTCTTCTAAGGTATTAGATTTAGCAAAACTATCCGGATCTTCCCCTTCAGGAAATGTACAAACCTTAACATTCATACCTTGTTCAAGGATTAAATCAATTCCTCTTAAAGAGGCACGCATACCCGCAGCATCACCATCAAATAATACAGTAATGTTTTTAGTTAAACGGTTAATTAATCTAATCTGATCACTTGTTAAAGCTGTTCCAGAACTGGATACAACATTTTTTATTCCTGTTTGATAAAATTGAATAACATCCGTATACCCTTCTACCAAATAACAATTATCTTCTTTAGCTATACTTTGTTTGGCATTATAAATACCATACAACACTTTACTTTTATGGTACAGATCACTTTCTGGGCTGTTTAGATATTTAGCAGCTTTTTTATCGTTGGTTAAAATACGTCCTCCAAAACCTAAAACACGACCACTCATACTTTGTATAGGAAACAACACACGCCCTTTAAAACGGTCAAAACGCTTACTCTCCTTTACAATTGTTAATCCTGTAGCTTCTAAAAACTCTAATTTATATCCTTTTTTTAAAGCTTCGTCTGTAAATCCACTCCACTGATCTAAACTATATCCTAAATCAAATTTCTTTATGGTTTCTAGTGTAAAACCACGCTCTTTAAAATAACTTAAACCAATTGCCTTTCCTTGATCTGTATTATGCAGTATATTTTGAAAATACTTACTTGCAAACTCGCTAACTAAGTATAAACTTTCACGTTTATCCTGTTCTTGTTTCTGCTCGTCAGATTGTATTGTTTCTTCAATTTCAATATTATACTTTTTAGCCAAATATTTAATAGCTTCTGGATAAGTAAAATGCTCATGCTCCATTAAAAAAGCAACGACATTACCCCCTTTACCACTAGAAAAATCTTTCCATATTTGTTTAACAGGAGACACCACAAAACTTGGCGATCTCTCGTCAGAAAAAGGACTTAAACCCTTAAAATTACTACCTGCTTTTTTAAGCTGAACAAAGTCACCAATAACCTCTTCAAGTCTGGAGACTTCATATACTTGGTCTATGGAAGATTTTGAAATCAAGATTTTTTTATTTTGAAGGATTAGACTGTAAAAGTAATATAAATAAGACGGTTTTCAATTACTAAACATATAGTTTTAAAACACACAAAACCCCTTTATATTGTAATAACCTATTCTCTAATAAGTAGCAAATAAAAAAAATGTTAAACAAGATAAATCGTAGTTCATGTCTTTTATCTCAAATTTGACTAATTTTGCAGCATGGTAAAAGATATTCAACTTCGTGTTTCGTTAAAAGAAGAAGAGATTCCAGATATTTTAATTAAAAAATCTGCGATATCCCTTTCCATGTCAAGAGATGACATTACAGGAATTAAGGTTTTAAGAAAATCTATTGATGCCAGAAAACCAAAAATCATCTTTAATTATAAGGTTTCGGTTTTTATTAAGGAACCTATGCCTGACACATCTGACTACACCTTTGACTATAAAGATGTATCAAAAGCAAAACCTATACATATTATAGGATTTGGTCCCGCTGGTATGTGGGCAGCTTTACGTTGTATAGAATTAGGGTTTAAACCTATAGTTTTAGAGCGTGGTGCAAATGTAAAAGATAGACGACGCGATTTAAAAGCCATCAATCAAGACCATTTTGTAAACGAAGACTCTAATTACTGCTTCGGAGAAGGAGGTGCAGGAACTTATAGTGATGGTAAATTATACACCCGTAGTTTAAAACGTGGTGATGTACGTCGTATTTTTGAAAACCTTGTTTATCACGGCGCTACGGATCAAATTTTGGTTGATGCGCATCCACATATTGGAACCAACAAGCTACCAAAAGTTGTACAAAATATTAGAGAGAATATCCTTAAATATGGTGGAGAAGTCCATTTTAATACCCGTGTCACAGATTTTACAATTAAAAATAATAAGATCGAAGCTATCCAACTTAAAAATGGAGACGAATTAATAACCGATAAAGTGATACTAGCAACAGGGCACTCTGCTAGAGATATTTTTAATCTACTACATAACAAAAATATTGCACTAGAAGCAAAGTCTTTTGCAATGGGTGTTAGAGCAGAACATCCACAACATATTATTGATAGCATTCAATACCATTGTGAAGGACCAAGACCTGAGTTATTACCCGCTGCCTCTTACAGCTTAGTACAACAAGTCAATGGACGTGGTGTATACAGTTTTTGCATGTGTCCAGGTGGATTTATTGTTCCTGCAGCAACTGCTAATGGAGAAGTTGTTGTTAATGGAATGTCACCTTCAAGGCGAAATAACAAATTTGCAAACTCAGGAATTGTTGTAGAAATTGATGCCAATCGCGATCTTAAAAAATACGAACATTTTGGCGCTTTAAAAGCATTAGAATTTCAGAAAGACTTAGAGAAGTTAGCATTTAATGCAGGTGGACGCAGCCAAGTAGCGCCCGCACAAAGAATGACTGATTTTGTTGAAGGTAAATTATCAAGTAGTTTAAATGAAACCTCTTACCAACCCGGTCTAAACAGTGCCCCTTTACATAGTTTATTTCCTAAATTAATAGGAGCCTCTTTAAGAAAAGGGTTTAAAGCATTTGGAGATAAAATGAAAGGATACTATACTGAAGAAGCTAATATTATTGGGGTTGAATCTCGTACTTCATCTCCGGTTAGTATTCCAAGAGGAGAAACGTTAGCGCATCCAGAAATCACAAACTTATATCCTTGCGGTGAAGGTGGTGGATATGCTGGTGGAATTATTAGCGCTGCCATGGATGGTGAACGTTGTGCAGAAGCTGCAACAGGCAAACTATAATAGGTCCTTTTAAAAGCGCTATTAACATAGACATAAATCCATTTAGACTTAACCTTTACGGTTATAAGTCTTAATATTAGTCGTGCTTCAAATAAAGATATTATTCTTATTTTTGCCTCTTAAATTAGAAATCAATGAAAGCATATATATTTCCAGGTCAAGGTGCCCAATTTACAGGAATGGGTCTTGATTTATACGAAAACTCACCAGAAGCACAGCATTTATTTGAAGATGCAAATGAAATTTTAGGTTTCAACATTACAGACATTATGTTTGAAGGTAGTGCTGAGCAATTAAAAGAAACAAAGGTTACACAACCTGCTATTTTTTTACACTCCGTTATTTTAGCAAAAACCTTAGGAGACACTTTTAAACCTGAAATGGTTGCAGGACATAGTTTAGGTGAATTTTCTGCTTTAGTAGCAGCAGGCGCACTAAGCTTTGAAGATGGACTTAAATTAGTATCTCAGCGTGCACAAGCCATGCAAAAAGCTTGCGAAATACAACCAAGTACAATGGCTGCAGTATTAGGTCTTGAAGACAAAGTTGTTGAAGATATTTGTGCTAATATAGATGGTGTTGTTGTTGCAGCAAATTACAATTGTCCTGGACAATTAGTAATCTCTGGAGAAGTTAGTGCAGTAGAAAAAGCTTGTGAAGCAATGAAAGAAGCAGGAGCAAGACGTGCATTAATGCTTCCTGTTGGAGGCGCATTTCACTCACCAATGATGGAGCCTGCAAGAGAAGAATTAGCAGCAGCTATTGAAAACACAACATTTAGCACACCACATTGCCCAATTTATCAAAATGTAACTGCAACTGCAATTACTGATGAAAACGAAATAAAAGCAAACTTAATCTCTCAATTAACTGCACCTGTGCGTTGGACACAATCTGTGCAGCAAATGATAACAGATGGGGCAACTTTATTTACTGAAGTTGGACCTGGAAAAGTATTACAAGGGTTGGTAAAAAAGATTAACAGAGACGCACAGACGGCATCTGCAACCTTAGATCTAAAAAATGATGAGTAGTAGAAATATACTTATTCTAGGCTTAATTGTTTTAAATATAATTTTGGATCAAGTCTCTAAAATCATTGTTAGAGTTGATGTTATTGCAGGTACTGAAACTGAAATTTTTGGACAATATTTTACACTTCATAATGTAGAGAATAAAGGTGCCTTTTTAGGTATGGGTAGTGACTTTAGTCCTGCGCTGCGTATTGGGTTACTTTTAGTATTACCTATAATAGTTTTAGCTTTAGTTTTAAGACATATTATTAAAGACAAAACGATGAATACAATGACCTTAGTTGGGTTTTGTTGTATAATAGGTGGTGGAATAGCCAATGTATACGATCGTATTGTATATGGCTCTGTAACCGACTTTTTACACATTGACTTAGGTGGTGTGTTTAGAACAGGAATTTTTAATCTAGCAGATGTATCTGTTATGGTTGGAATGGGCTGTTTGATAGTGGGCAGTTTTAATACTAAAAAAGCATAAAAAAAAAGCCTCGATATTTATCGAGGCTTTTTTATTTATCTAGCTAAATTACATGCACTGCAATCTTTAACTTCTCCGTAATACGTTTCGCGATACTTGTGAAGCGTTTTAATTGGTATGCCAAGCACTTGTTTTTTAATGTACGTTACTTTGGCACTAAGTCTCCCCATTTTGGGAGCAAATCTGTTTTCCTGTCTTGTCTGACGTTTTACTGTGATCAATTTCATTGTTTTATCATTTGCATTAGTTGCAAAGGAATAAAGAATAATGACCAACAACGAATTTAAAAAACTAAAATAGTGTTAATCAGATAATTAATACAAATGTGTTAACTATGTTCCGTTATAATTATAAGATTGACAACTAGAATAACATCTGGCACCTAATATGTTAATTAGAGTGTAACACTTTTTGCCATTTCCAAGCAGATAGCATAGCATCTTCCAATGTATGCTCTGATTTCCATCCTAATTCTGCGTTAGCTTTTGACGTATCTGCATAAGCAGAAATAACATCACCTTGACGTCTGTCTACTATCTTATAATTAAGTTTTGTGTCTGAAACTTTTTCGAATGCTTTAATGACTTCTAATACTGTACTACCTGTTCCTGTCCCTAAATTAAAGACCTCAAAATTAGTTTGATTATTCTTATTTAATAAGCGTTGTAATGCCACAACATGCGCTTTTGCTAAATCTACAACATGAATATAATCTCTAACACAAGTGCCGTCCGAAGTTGGGTAATCATCTCCAAACACAGATAATTGTGCTCTTTGTCCTATGGCAGTTTGCGTTATATATGGTATTAAATTTTGAGGCACACCAATTGGTAACTCGCCTATTTTTGCAGAATCGTGTGCGCCAATTGGATTAAAATAACGCAAAGCAATACTGTTTAATTTAGCATTGATATTACATGTGTCTTTTATTATTTCTTCTCCAATTTGTTTTGTGTTTCCGTAGGGTGATTCTGCTAGTTTTACTGGTGCAGTTTCTGCTATTGGCATTACGTCTGCCTGCCCATAAACGGTGCACGAAGAACTAAAGATAAAATTAGACACTTCTAATTTTATTAGTTCTTGTAGTACGTAAACCAAGGTATTGATATTATTCTCATAATACATTAAAGGATTGGTTACACTCTCTCCTACTGCTTTACTTGCTGCAAAATGGATAACACCTTGAATGTCTTGATGTGCTTTAAAAAAGTTTTGAACTGCTGACTTATCTTTTAAATCTAGCTTTTCAAAAATAGGCGCCTGATTTGTAATTGAAACAATACCCTCCAAAACGTCTAATGAGGCATTGGAGAGATTATCTATTATTACAACTTGGTATCCTTTATTTTGAAGCTCGACAACGGTGTGTGACCCTATAAACCCTAAACCGCCTGTTACTAGTATTTTCATATGTGGTTATATGCGTTAGGGATAGAAGCGGTATCCTTTTTTTGCTGCCATATATGGCAAAAAAAGATTTTAGCGGATAACCCGACCCTTGTGGTAACGCCCTAATGGTTTAGGCTAAAAAATTTTTAATTGTTGTTGTTATAAATTCGATTTGCTCGTCATCCAACTCGGTATGCATTGGTAATGATATTACTTGCTTTACTAATTGGTTTGTAACAGGAAAATCAGATTCGTTATAACGCTCATCTTTGTATGCTTTTTGTAAATGTAACGGGATTGGGTAGTACACACCACATGGAATTCCGTTATCATTTAAGTGCTTCACTAAAGCATCTCTGTCTGCGTTTTGGATTTTTAAAGTATATTGATGAAACACGTGACAGTCGCACGTATCACAAATACCTTCGCAATTATTTACCGTCTTTGGAGTTGTTATTTGCGGTACGCCTGCCAATGCTGCACTATATTTTCTTGCGGCATTACGACGTGCATTATTATAACTATCTAACTTAGGTAATTTTGCATCTAAAACTGCTGCTTGTATAGAATCTAAACGCGAGTTTACCCCTACCACATCATGGTGGTAACGCTCGTACATTCCGTGATTTACTATTCCTCTTATAGTATGTGCTAACGCATCATCGTTAGTAAAAATAGCGCCTCCATCTCCATAACATCCTAAATTTTTAGAAGGAAAGAAGGATGTTGAAGCCACATGACCTATGGCACCCGCTTTTGCTTTTGTCCCATTGCTATACTTATAGTTTGCGCCAATTGCTTGTGCATTATCTTCTATAACATACAAATTATGCTCTTCTGCTATTTGCATGATTGCTTCCATATTGGCACATTGCCCAAATAAATGTACAGGTACAATCGCTTTGGTTTTTGGTGTAATTGCCTTTTTAATGGCTTCAATACTGATATTAAAATCGTCAGGGTTTACATCTACTAAAACAGGTGTAAGTTTTAATAATGCGATAACCTCTACAGTTGCAGCAAAGGTAAAATCGGCTGTGATCACTTCATCTCCTTGCTCCAGACCTAATCCCATCATTGCAATTTGCAATGCATCTGTACCATTAGCACAAGGGATTACGTGTTTTACATCTAAGTAATCTTCAAGATTTTTTTGAAACTCATGCACCTTAGGCCCATTTACAAAACTGGTGTTGTCTATAATTTCTTGAATTGAAGAATCTACAACATTTTTTATAGCTGCGTATTGACCTTTAAGATCAACCATTTGTATTTTTTTCATCGCTGTATATGTGGTAAACTAATGTTAGAAACTTAGTTTTACTTTTAATTTATAATTATCGAATTTACAAAAATACCAAACGCTAAGCAATGAATTGTTTATTTTAGCAAAAATAGATACGTGAAAACACTTTATAACACAACCATTATAGTAGCTAATTTAGCTTTAAAAGGTCTAAGTTTATTTAATAACAAGCTTAAATTAGGGGTTATTGGGCGTGCTGAAACTTTTAAAAAACTACAACAAGCGTTAAATACTGGTGATAAAACACTATGGTTTCATTGTGCGTCTTTGGGAGAGTACGAGCAGGGTTTACCAATTTTTAACCAATTACGCACAAACTATCCCGATCATAAAATTGTGTTATCGTTTTTCTCTCCTTCTGGTTTTGAAATAAGAAAAAACGCCCCTTTTGCGGATATCGTTGTTTACTTGCCTTTAGATAGTAAACAAAATGCAAAACGTTTTATAACTATGATTAACCCAGAGTTAACTGTTTTTGTTAAATATGAAATTTGGCCTAATTACTTAAATGAAATAAAAAACAGAGGGCTGAAAGCTATATTAATATCAGCAGCTTTTAGAGAAGACCAATCCTTTTTTAAATGGTATGGTAAGGAAACTAAAAAAGCGCTATTTGCTTTTGACCATATTTTTACACAAAACGAAACTTCAAAAACACTTTTAGAAACTATTGGTTATAAGCATGCAACCATATCTGGAGATACTAGATTTGATCGCGTTTCTAACCAATTACTAATTGATAACAACTTACCATTTATAAAAGCCTTTAAAGACGACAAATTATGTATTGTAGTTGGTAGTTCTTGGCCGGAAGACGAATTGCTTTTAATTGATTTTATCAACGATTATGAAGGCCTACCAGTTAAGTTTATAATTGCACCACATAATATTAAATCCAAACAGATTGAAAACATACAGTCTGGATTAATTAAATCTTCCGTCTTATTTTCAAAAAAAGAAGGACAGAATTTACAAGATTTTGATGTGTTTATTTTAGATACTATTGGGCTATTAAATAAAGCATATAGCTATGCAGATATTGCTTATGTTGGTGGCGCTATGGGTAACACTGGTCTGCACAACATTTTAGAGCCTGCTGTATTTGGTGTACCAATACTGATTGGAAAAAACTATAGTAAATTTCCTGAAGCTTTTGACATGATTGACAATGGTGGTGTGTTTTCTATTGCTAACATAGATTTACTTACCACTAATTTAAACCGTCTTATTAATGATACGGATTTTAGAAAAACGACGGGATTAAAAAACTTAGATTTTATAGCAAAAAACAAAGGTGCTACAACTACCGTGATGACCTATTTACAGCAATAAAAACAGTACTATTTTTTAGCAGCATACAAGGTGTTACTTATTAAAGCCGCTATTATTATAGCTATTCCTAATAATACCATAGCACTATAGGATTCTAAAAACCAGAATGTACTTACTATAATTGTAAAAATTACTTCAACGTATTTAAACGGTGCGACAACACTAGTTTTTCCTGTTTGAAAAGCTTTGGTCATATAGAGTTGTCCAACATAGCCAAAAACACCTAAACTAAGCAGTATTAGCCACTCTATTTGATTTGGCGTCTTCCAGTCTCCAATACTCATTACACCTCCAAATATTAAGGCTGTAAGCATAAAGTAATTGATTATAACCAATGGGCTTTCATCCTTTCCAATTTTTCTAATTAAAACAAAAACTAATCCATTAGAAAAAGCCGAAACAAAGATTAAAACTAATCCTAATGTATTTATATCCTGACCAAACCCTTTGATAATTAAAACTCCTGAAAAGGCTAACGCAAACAGAAACCATTGCAATAATTTGATTTTTTCTTTAAGTAAAAACACAGCTAAAATTGCTGCAAAAATTGGCGCTGTATACCGTAAAGACACAGCAGTACCAACAGCAATATAATTTAAAGATTGAAAGAAACAGGTCAAAGATATCACACCTACTATGGCTCTTATTATCATTAATTGCTTCTTTTTACCAAAGTAAGGAATCTTATTTTTTAAGATTAATGGCGTTGTAAAAGCTAATGTACCGATGGCTCTAAAAAAAACAATTTGATACACACCAAACCCATTTAGATATTTGACTAACAAATTCATAAGTGCAAAAGCTAATGCACTTACAACCATAAATATGATGGACTTATTATAATTCATTTTCAAGTAAAAAATCCCTTCAATAAAAAATATTGAAGGGATATATTTAATAGCGCTAAATAACGTATTATTTTAACGAATCTATAATTTTTAAAGTACTTTCTGTTGTAGATTTTATTTTATCTAAATCATAACTACCATCAGCACCCTTTGCGATAAGCTTAGAACCTATCCCTACACAAGTTACACCTGCCTTAAACCAAGCTTCTAAACTATCTCTAGTTGGAGAGACACCACCTGTAGGCATTATACTTGTCCATGGTTGCGGACCTTTAATAGCTTTTACAAAATCAGCACCGTATGTTCCACCCGGAAACAGTTTTACTATCTCACAACCTAATTCTTCAGCACGACAAATCTCAGTCAAAGTTCCACAACCCGGAGACCACATCACTTTACGTCTATTACAAACCAATGCTATGTCTTCTCTTAAAACTGGGGTAACAATAAAATTAGCTCCTAAAGCCATATATCTAGATGCTGAAGCAGCGTCTGTAACAGACCCAACTCCCATTATCATTCCTGGTAATTCTTTTGCTACATACTTACTTAAAGCGTCAAAAACTTCGTGAGCAAAATCGCCACGAGCTGTAAACTCTAATAAACGTGCACCACCATCATAAACAGCTTTTACGACTGATTTACTAATTTCTATATCGTCATTATAAAACAAAGGAACTAATCCTGTTTGCTTCATAACTTCTGCTACTTGTATTCTTGTAAAATTTGCCATTTTGTATTTTTTATCTGGAAACTTTCCCTGAGGAATCTCCACTTAATAATTTTTCGATATCAGCTAGTGTTATTAAATTACAATCACCAGAAATGGTGTGTTTTAAGCAGCAAGCTGCTACTGCAATATTTAAAGCACGCTGTTTATCGTTATCATTGTTTACTAATCCGTAAATTAATCCTCCCATAAAAGCATCTCCACTACCAACTCTATCGACTACCGGTGTCACTTCTTTAACATCTGCATTATACACAGATTTTCCGTCATACAAGATACCACCAATACGCTGGTGAGATGCACTAACAGAATACCTTAAGGTCGTCGCTACTGTTTTTAGATTAGGACACGATTTAAATATTTGATCGTATAAGATGGGTAATGATTTTTCATTTTGGTAATTAGGATTAACCTTATCTTTACCTAGCATGAAAAATGCTGTATCAATATCTCCTAAAATAATATTACTATATTTTAAAAGCTCTGGCATTATTTGATTTGGTTCTTTACCATATTGCCATAATTTAGATCTATAATTTAAATCTGAAGAAATAGTAATCCCTAATTTATGAGCAACTTTTATAGCCTCTAGACATTCGTCAGCAGCAGATTGAGAAATTGCAGGGGTAATCCCACTCCAATGAAACCATGTTGCATCTTTTAAGACGTCTTCCCAGTTTATAGCGCCTTTAGTAATTGTTGACATAGAACTATGTGCTCTATCATAAACTACATTACTACCACGTGTACCAGCTCCCGTTTCTAGATAATAAATACCTAATCGGTCACCACCATAAATCACGTTTTTGGACTCTACATTAAATTTACGCATTTCTTTTAACGCGCAAGCGCCAATTTCGTTATCAGGTAACCTGGTAACAAACTCGGCAGGAATACCATAATTTGCTAATGATACTGCTACATTAAACTCTCCACCACCATAGGAAGCAGCGAATTTATTTGCTTGAGAAAATCTTAAGTGACGCTCTGTCGAGAGCCTTAACATAATTTCTCCGAATGTGACAATTTTACTCATTTTATAAATTTGATTACTATTCTATTTAAAAAAACCAAATAGTTTTATTTTTTAAAACCTTTTTTTAACAATCAATAGACGTTAAAAAAAAATTGTACAAAAAATAAAACTATCCAGTTTACTATAACTTATAACATTAGTTAGTTAAATCTATTATCTCATTACTTGTAATAATGAACTAAGTCTGATTTATTTCTAACTAAGATACTTAAAATTAAATTCCTAAAGCTTGACCACCACCAATTTGGATCGTTTCAGCTGTAATGAAAGACGCATCCTTACTTGCTAAGAATGAGATTACTCCAGCAACATCTTCTGGCTGACCTAATCTACCTAACATAATATTGTTTGCCCAAGAAGCAAAAACCTCTGGCTTAGTTGCTTTAATCTGTGCATGGAAAGGTGTATCAATAGTCCCTGGAGACACTGCATTAACTCTAATACCATATTCAGCTAAATCTTTAGCTAAAGCTCTAGTAATTGCGTGTACACCTGCTTTAGACGTACCGTAAATACCTGCACCTGGTCCACCTGCAGTCCATCCTGCATTAGATGTATAGTTAATTATTGAAGGGTGCTCTCCTTTTTTAAGGAAAGGGATAGCTGCTCTTGAAGCAAAAAATACTGAATCTAAGTTTAAAGCCATTACATTTCTGTAAAACTCAGTTGTCATTTCTTCAAATCTAGATCGACCACCTAATCCACCTGCATTGTTTACAAGCACATCAATTCTACCATATTTTTCACCAATCTTAACGATGTTAGCTGTTACTTGCTCTTCGCTAGTTACATCAAAACCGTAATATTCTGCAGTGATCCCATCAGCTTTTAATTGCGCTAATTTTTCAGCTCCAGCTTTATCATCAATACCGTTTAAAACTACAGTATATCCATCTTTTCCTAATCTTTTTGCTACTTCAAAACCGATTCCTCCTGTGGCACCTGTTACTATAGCTACTTTTCCGTTTGTATTACTCATTTTTATATGTGTTTAATTTTAATTTATTCTTGTTTTAATATTGAAATAGATTAACTATTCTTATTTAATTTCTAGGTTTTAATGGTTCGATTTTAGGACATAATACCCAAACCGATAATAACGCAATTATTGCTAATGCTCCTCCTATTAAAAATGCAGGTGTATAATTACCTCCTGTAGTAATAAACGTCACTAAAAGAGTTAATCCTGCTGCACCAAGCTTAGCTGCCATACCTGCAAAACCAGATAGCGTACCAACTATTTTTCCTCCAAAAAGATCACTAGGCAGTGTCTGTATGTTACCAATAGCAATTTGGAAACCAAAAAGCAATACTGCCATAATAATAACTGCTGTTGTTGCTGATCCAGGTGCTTTTAATAAAAAGAAACAAGGAATCATAATTAAACACCCTAAAGTAATAACCATTTTTCTTGTCTTATCTACTGACCAACCAGCCGTAAGTCTATTTTGTGCAATAAGCCCTCCTGCCCATGCACCAATCATAGCTCCAACATAAGGTAACCATGCAGAAAATGCAATCTCTTTAACATTTAAACCAAATACTTCAGACAAGTAGATTGGTATCCAAACTATAAATAACCACCAAATAGGATCTAATGCTGCAGAAGCAATAATAACTCCCCAACTTTCTTTATGTTTTAATAACTCAGTTGTAGTAGGTACATATCCGTCATCATAATTACCATCTTCATCAATATCTTGATTTTTTTGTCCAGAAAGAATATACTTTCTTTCATCATCCGATAACCAAGGATGTGTTTTTGGTCCTGATTTCACAATATATAACCAAGGTAATAACCATAATAATCCTAGCGCTCCCACAACTATAAAAATAGCTTTCCACTCTAAATAAGCAGATAGTAATCCAATAACTGGATACGCTACTATACCTCCAATTGCTGCTCCAGAATTAAAAACACCTTGTGCAAGTGCTCTTTCTTTTGTTGGAAACCACTCTGCATTTGCTTTAGCAGCTCCAGGCCAATTACCTGCCTCTGCTAAACCTAATATTGATCTGAAAATTGAAAAACTTAACATTCCCTGAGCAAAGGCATGCAACATCGTTGCAATAGACCACACACCAATAGAAAGTGCAAAACCCATTCTTGTACCAATCCAATCAAATATTTTTCCAAAAAGCGCTTGACCACCAGCATACGATAGTATAAAAACTGTAGATATGGTTCCAAAAATAACTTTATGTCCATCTTTATCCATCTCTGGAAATAAGTCATTTGCAATGTCAGGCCATAGTGCTCCAAAAGCTTGTCTATCTATGTAATTAACAACTGCAGCCAAAGCCACAAGTCCTACTACCCACCATCTTAATCCTTTTGTTTTCATATCCTTTTTTTAAAAATTTTAAAATACAAATTCTAAGCCTATAGATAGTAAAACACTAACTATAAGTCTAATAGACTATTTTTCTAAAATTTTGATTTATTGTAATTTAAGTCCTTATATCTTAAATTATTATTTATTTTTTCTATAAATTATAACAGTATTTGTATAATTCGTTAAAATGGTTTTTCATTGCTTTTTTAGCTTCAACCGGATCTTGTTTTTTTATCGCATCAAAAATTAATTGATGCTCAGTAATTGCACTTGCTGATAACCCTTTATGACAAACATGATACTTTTCAAAATTTGTTATAATTTCAGGCGTAATAATTAACATGAACGTATTCATAGAACTATTACCACTTGCTCTTGCTATTGCCAGATGAAATAATAAATCTTCTTGAACAGCATCCTCTTTGTTTTTTACTTTATTACTGTAAGCATCTAAAGCTTCTTTCAATTTAATTAAATCTTCTTCTGTACGTCTTAAAGCAGCTAACTTTACTGTTTTAAGTTCTAAAAGAATTCTAGTTTCTACTAACGATTTAAATTCAGGATCTTCCAATCTTAAAATATCTTCGATCATTCCATTTAATGCAATAACCCCAATATTTGCGACAAACGTCCCACTTTGAGGAATAGACTTTAATAACCCATAAAATTCTAATTTTTGAATTGCTTCCCTTACACTACTTCTAGAAACTTCAAATTTTTCTGACAGTACACGTTCCGCTGGTAATTTATCCCCTGGCTCAAGATTTTTAACATTTATTAAATCTCTTATATTGGCAATAATTTGCTTCTGAATACTAAAATTTTCATTTTTTGTAAGGACCTCTAACTTCATATAAATTATATATTTTAAGTATCATTTATCATTGGTAAATTTACTAAAAACTTAACAATATTCTTTTAATAATTATTAAGCTAAACTTAAAGGTCTATATAAGACCTCCAAAGCTTAACTTAATTAAAAAGACTAATCAAAATATTATTAATGTTTTACTTCTAGGTCATAATATCTAACCTTAGCAAACGCACCTTCATCTCTAGTTTGCAAATAGTTTCCTGCCTTAAAATAGTTTTCAAAAATGCCCCACTTTTTCATATGGATATTATCATATACTTTAAACTCATTTTTATTTAAAATAACAACCATTTTACCATCCGAAACTTCTACTTCTAATGTAAATTTCCTAAAACCAACTTCCTGTTCAAAATTAAAACCTTCATCATCGCCCCATGCATCTTCATGTAACATTTGTTCTGGCGTAGCATTTAGATTTTTAAGCACCTTAGTTTTAACTCTAATTTTACCTTTATCCCAATAAATTTTAAGCATTGGAGGTGCATTATTATCTTTTTCACCTATTAAGTCTCGCTGTTCATTTGTTAATCTACCATGAATTTGCATGATTATGACACGGTGATATTTACCTTTACTATCTTTTGATATATCATCAATAGCTAGTTTTCCTTTCATGTAACCACCTTCTTTAAATGTCCAATTAACATTATTCTCACCAGACACCATTTGTTCTCTAAGCTCTGATCTAGAATATTTTGTATTGGCAGTAGTTGCTTTACTAGGAAAAGCATAAAAAACGATAGCTCCTCTTGTAGAATCATTATACATATAAGGCTTTAAAGCTTCATTAGTGGCATAATCCATTATCTCTGGAGGAGAAACCTCTTGAGGTTTTTTTCCATCACCCGCAGGTGTCGTTACTTTCCAATGTGTTAAATCTATTTCCGGAAGTTTAAACTTCTTCTTTTTTTTCTTCTTCTTTTTAGTTTTAGTTTCTGTATCATCTTCTGTAACAACCTTACTAGATTGACAGTTAGCATTTAAAACTGAAACAAACACAAACAAGACAATTAATTTAAGTTTTATACGCATATGTTTCAGTCTTTAAATGTTTTATTAAATTATTAGTTTGCCATGATAGCAAAATTATCAATTCTAGCTTCTTCTCCTTGATTTGTTACAAGAATTGAAATTGTAGAATTTGCTCCTGAATTAAACATAACATTCGCAGCAACATAGTCATTAGAACTTGTTTGATCTGAACCTTCGAAATCTTCAATAGTTGCAGCTAATGCAGTTGTTAAATCTGTATGACCACCTCCTGCTAAAACTGAAACAGTTATAGAACCAGGATTATTAGTCTTTAAAGTATAAAAATACGTTAAAGTGTAATCTGAATTAGGTGAAACAGTTAACTCTTGGTAAGCAACACGATCTCCTGCTGAAGGAAACTTAGCTGCTTGAGAACCTTCGTGAACAGGGCTTGAAGTAATCTGAATAACACCTCCTAAATCACTATTTCTCCAACAATCACGTCCGTCTGCAGCAGTACCACAAGCGTCACTTCCATCTTCGAAACCTTGTTCTCCGATAGTAGGTACTATAGCTAAAGGCACTTCTGGTTCAACTACTTCAATTGTTTCTGTAAATGTACTTGAAACTCCTAAATCATCTGAAGCAGTTAAAGTAACAGTATACATACCTTCTGCTGGATAAACTGTTGTTGGTTCAAACTCTGTTGATGTTGTTCCGTTTCCTAAATCCCAACTATATGTTGTTGAGCTAGCAGATAAATTTCCGAAAGAATAATTCATCCATTCATCTCCATTTGTACCTTCTCCTTGCGAATAAGAAAAACTAGCTGTAGGAGGTGTAGCATCTGCAATAGAGTTAGCACCTATAGGCTCAAATTTTTCAAATTCGTCACATGATTGGATTGACGCTGCCATTACTATAGAGGTTGCAATCCAAATTATTTTTTTTACTTGTTTTTTCATCTTACAATATTTTTAAAATTAATAACCAGGATTTTGCCCTAAAGCACCTTGACTTAAGTTTATTTCTCTTTGTGGGATTGGTAATAACAAATCTGAAACACTAAAATTATAACCGTTATTATCTGAAAAAGTAGAAAGTACATCTTGAGCTACATTAAAACGAACTAAATCGAAAAAACGCTGATTTTCAAAAGCTAACTCTACACGTCTTTCATCTAGTAATTCTTGTTTAGTAATTGTACCATCCGCATCACCAACTAATCCTGCACGTAATCTTACTTCTTCAAAAGAATCTAAAGCTGCTTGTGCTGATGTTGATTGCTGTCCTGCCATAATAGCTTCAACATGCATAAGTAAAACATCTGCATACCTAAGTACTATTAAATCATTACCTGCTAACGTTGGATTACTTGAAGTCGCTGCAATACCTAATGTATCATCTCCATTTGGTATAAATTTAGCTACCTGAAATTGAGATAATAATAAAGGATCTTGTCTATAAGAATATAATGTTCTGTCTCCTCCTAGAGCATCTAATGCATCTCTAACTTCTTGAGTTGTATAATTAACACCTGCTGTTCTACCTACTGCATTTAACCATTCTGCAGAAAAGTTTTGACTATCTGCTGAAGAATCACCTACATAGTCTATAGCGAAAATAATCTCGTTATTTAATTCAGAATAAAACACATCTTTAAAATTTGGTTCTAAAACAAACCCTGCACCCATTACAGACTCACATAATGTTTGTGCTAAACCATAATTAGTACCTGTTGTTAAATACACTTTAGCTAATAAAGCTTGCGCTGCAGCTTTAGACGCTCTAGTTTTATACGTATTATCTAAACCAGCAACTGCTGTTGTTAAGTCATCAATAATTACATCGTAAATTAAATCAGAATCTACTCTTGTAAATTGGATTGCTGTATCAGCAATACCAATTACACTTGTTACTAAAGGCACATCTCCAAATGAACGTACTAAATTAAAGTAAGCATATGCTCTAACAAATTTAGCTTCTGCTTCAAATCTAGAAGCAGCACTACCAGCTACACTTAAGTTTTCTAAAACAACATTAGCTCTATAAATAGTTTGATAATTACTTCTATAATAATCATCTACAATACCATTTGTTGCTTCTACAGTAAAGCTTTCAAATTGAGCAGACTCTCCTTCTCCCCCTACATTCTTTGATCTTGTATTATCGCTTAACATTTCTTGAACGTAAAAATCAACCTGCGCACCGTGATTGTCATTTGTTGATGTAGAGTTTACTCCTTGCATAGCATCATACATTGCTATTGCTGCCAGTTCTAAATCAGCTTCAGACTCAAAAAATGTTTCTGCATTTGATACAGATGTTGGTTCTGGTGATAAAAAATCTTCACAAGAAGAGGCTAATAAAACGACCAATAAAACCGTCGATATTTTTATATATTTTTTCATTTTATCTTTTTTTAAAATTAAAATTCTAGGTTTAATCCAACAGAAATTGTTCTTTGAATAGGAGAACCTCCTCTTTGATACCCGTAAGTAGTAGCCGACGTATTATCTACAGACTCTGGGTTAAAACCTGTATAATCACTTGCTGTTACATACAATAAGTTTTGCCCTGTAGCATACACTCTTGCTTTAGAAAATAATGTTTTATCTAATAATTTATCAGTAAAATTATACCCAATACTTACAGTTCTTAAAGCTACGTATGAAGCGTCTTGAATAATATCATCAGTAAATATTTTCTGCTTTATAAATTGTTGGTTTGGTGTTGAAGAAATAAAATCTTGAGAAGAATTAAAATGGTTAAATAAATATTGATCTCCCATATTTCTCACCTCTGCACCATGACTACCTTGAAACATAAAGCTTAAATCCACATCTCCAAATTGGAAATCGTTTGTAAAACTCCATACAATATCCGGGTAAGGATCTCCTAATTTAGTTTTATCATCATCATCAATTACACCATCACCATTTAAATCTTTTACATAAACATCTTGTGCTTCCCCTCCGATTGGATGGTATGGATTAGCGATATACTCTAATGGAATATCAGACTCAACTACCCAACCGTAAAATGAAGATATTGGCTGACCAACTTGATTTATCCATTCTGCAGCTCTTTTAGAATCTACATTTAAAATTTGACCATTAGAATCTGCAAAGTCAATTAACTCATTTTTATTTCTAGAAGCCAACATTGTTGATGTCCATTTAAAATCTTGAGTATTAACATTCTTAGTTCTAAGTTCTAATTCAATACCTCTGTTTTCCACTTTACCAATATTTACTAAAGCTTCACTAAATCCAGTTGTGTTAGATATAGGGTTAGATAATAATAATTGATCACTTGTACGCTTGTACACATCTACAGAACCTGTAATTCTATTATTAAAAAGACCAAAATCAATACCTGGATTTATTTCGACAGAACGTTCCCATTTTAAATCAGGGTTAGCAATATTAATTGCACTTATAGCCGAATCTCCTGCATAACTAAAATTAGACGCTAAAGATAATGATGGGTAATAGTTAATTAATGCATTGTTATCTAACACAGAGTTAGAAGCTATTCTTAGTGCATTGTTACCTGTAACACCATAACTCACTCTAAATTTAAGATTATTAACTACTTCGCTTTCAGACAAAAAGTCTTCTTTAGAAATATTCCAACCTAAAGATGCTGCTGGAAATGTTCCATATTTATTGTCTTCTCCAAAAACAGAACTTCCATCACGTCTTAAACTGATTGATGCTAAATACTTATCATCATATGCGTAGTTTACTCTTAAAAAATAAGAAAACAAAGCTTGCTTATATTCAAATTGGTTACCAGCTCCAACAGTTGTAGTACCACCTAAAGTACCTTCTAACTCAGAGTTGTAACCTGTTAATCTAGTTGCTTTATACTCTCCTTTTTGTAATTCTGAAGACGCCCCTAATACTGCAGAAACATCATGATTACCAAATCCTTTATTATATGATAAGAAATTATCAGAAACTAATCTAGATACGTTAAGTACTTCTTCATCATATTGAACTGCAGACTCACCATTACGACTAGCTAAAGGACCTTGATTTCTTTCTCTAACTGTATTTTGGTAATCTCCTCCAATTGTACTTTTAAATGATAAATTATCATTAAAGTCATATTTACCATATAAACTAGCTCTTAATTTAAGCTTGTACTCGTTTCTTTGACGCTCTAAAACTTTTGCAGCTGGATTTGTATTAGACGTATTACTAATATCTACTAATGTACTACCGTCTCCATATAAATCATAATTATCAAAATGACGTTGTGTTGCGTAATCACCAACTTGAACATCAGGATAAGTCCCTCTGTCTACAAATCTAATTGTGTTTTCATCATGATAAACAGGTAACCAAGAGGTCTGTCTTAAAATATCATGAGTTGATCCATCAAAACGTCTTTTATCATTAAAAGAAGGGTTAAGATTAATCCCCATAGAAAGCTTATCTGTTAACTTAGTATCTAATCTTAATTTGTAACTATAGTTTTTAACTTCATCAGTTAATAATACACCTTCATCATGAATATACCCTAAAGATGTACTAAATTTAGTTTTATCATCTCCACCTCTAGCACTAAATGAGTGTGTAGTAATAACTCCACCATCAAAAATAATATTTTGCCAGTCGTTATCAATACCTATTAACTGCTTGTATTTTGTTCTATCAGACAATGTTCCAGTTGCAGCTAATTCTGCAGCAGCAGTTTCTGCTACTGAAAAATAGTAATCTTCACTTTGTCTTGCTTCTTTAAAACCTGTTAACGTATTATATGTGAATTTTGTTTTTCCTGATTTACCTTCTTTAGTTGTAATCATGATAACTCCATTACCTCCACGAGAACCATAAATAGCAGCAGAAGCTGCATCTTTAAGCACCTCAAAAGAAGCAACATCATTCATATTTAACGACCCTAAGTAATCATTATCAACAACAAGACCATCAACAACAATTAATGGATCAGAACTACCAGATACAGAACCTGTACCTCTAATTCTAATCGTAGGAGCAGAACCCGCTTCCCCTTGTGTTGCTGCGATATTTACACCAGAAACTTGTCCTACTAAAGCATCATCTACTCTAGAAACAGCAATCTGATCTAAATCTTCGTTTGTTACTTTAGATATAGAACCTGTTAAATGACTTTTCTTTTGTGTTCCGTACCCAACAATTACTACTTCTTCCAAAGTATTAGCATCTACACCTAGAGCTACATTAACGGTTGTTTGAGCACCAACAATAACGGTCTTTGCAGTATATCCAATATATGAGAATTGTATAACATCTCCTTTTTTGGCTTGTATTTGATAGTTACCATCAAAATCCGTACTTGCCCCAGTACTAGTTCCTACAATAATAACATTTACATTAGGCAATGGCATGCTGTACTCTGCATCAACCACTGCTCCTTTTATTGTTACACTGTCTTGCGCAAAAGCAGCAATACACATGAAGAGCATTGCAAATAGTGCCGATTTAGCTTTTAAATTCATAATTAATTTTTAAGTTATTAGTTAATTAATTTGTTTTACTAAAAACACAATTATTAGGCAAGTATCAATATGTTTGCTACTTTTGTAATGTTATGTTTTTAACATAATTACTTCCCGTCGAAGAAGTATTTTTATTAAAAGGGTAGGCTTTAAAACCTATCCTTTTTTTGTGGTTAAACACCTGATAGGAATTGGTTTACCAATCTGGTTTACCAAATATATATAAAATTTTGTTAATTACAACGTTTTCGTAATTTTTAAATGTTAAAATAGAGGATATTGGTGTTAAAATAGCAAACATTAGCGCGTTGTATTGCTGATTTACTAGTATTTAGTAACATCTAGACTAGAAAACAATAAAACAACTAAATGCTTTATTTATTTATCTGCAAAATAAGATGGACCAACGCCAGTTAAAAAGTCTTCTCTTACAGGACTAAATGTATCTATTAACTGTCCTTCTTCTAAACAAACCGCACTATGTAGTAAATTAGGCTCAATATAAACACCATCTCCGGCTTCTACTATTTGCTTTACACCATCAATTTCAAATTCAAATTTACCTGACACGCAATAAGTCGCTTGCGTATGAAAATGTTGATGTGGCGCTCCTAAAGCCCCTTTATCAAATTTAACACTCACCATCATTATTTGATTATCGTAACCTAAAAATTTTCTTGATACTCCTCCACCAAGCACTTCCCATTCCATGTCTTTTGTTACTATGTACTTTTCGCTAAATCTTTTCATAATATTTATATTTAATTTTTTGAGCACTTCAACTGCACTCAGTCTGACATTTATTTTATTTATTCAAAATAATAAGAACCTGACCACTCATAATTCTTATCATTAATTTTTACATTATGTTTTACTTTTTTAGAGTCTTCTTCATTTGATGTTATAAACAGTTTGACCTTACCTTTTATATTAGTAATCTGCACTGCCGTATAATCTGCAGAATCTAAAACCACTTTTAATTCTTTTATGTTACTGTTAGAATTTATTGCAGATTCTGTAACTGGACTATAACTTCCGTGCGCTTCGATAGTAGATACAAAAATTGTGTTTTTAGAATCTTTGCGTCTCAACATTAATGCTGCCTCTCTTCTTAAATTAAATTCTGGATCGTTTGCTCCAATTCTAGTAAAAAGCAATTGATCTTTATCATTAGTTACAGATGTTAAAGTGTAAAACTTACCTTTATTTAACCATGATAATTTACTATTATCGCTAGACGCTTTTGCAGTCCCTTCTACAAATAGATGTTGATATCCGTTTTTATCCCCCAAAGCAGTTAATACCTTAGGTACGCTATACTTAAAATTTGTTTGCACTACTTGTCCTAAAAAGTAATATGGAAAATCATACTTATTAGCTTTATCCGAAGTCACCTTCATAATATCTAACACATATGGTTTTTCAAAATCTTCGTCTTTAATAATTGCCATAGTACGCAGCATTTCCGTCCCTGGATAAGCATTAACTTCTTTAGCACTTGCAACTTGCACATTTTGATTTTCTGAAGAAAAATAGTTTAACACCGAGTGATGCTTACTACCTATTTCATATTTGGCATTAAAATGAGATGTTTCATTTTGTGTTACCGTATTGTGTGCAATAGTTTGTTTTGCCCAAGTCTTGTTTTCCTTTAGGTAATTACCACCTCCTTTTTGTTCGATATTAACAAAACGCGCTAAACCATAATCTTGAATAACTTCTTCTCCTTTTTCGTATAAAGAATACGACAACTTATCATAATGCCCGTGACTTGACCCTTGAGCAGCATACTTAAACACCAACTCTACATCGTCGTTTCTCAAAATAGCAACACCTCCTTGTGTCCCTTTTGGTCCATCAGACAGGTTAATAGATTGTTTATTGAAAGGTTCCGATTTACCATTCTTAATACCTAATGCAACCGCCAACCCTGAATCGTCTAATAATACACGATCTTGTTTAGAGGCTATTGATAATAATCCTGCATCTTGAATTCCAAAATGATACGAAATATCAACTGCTGTAACTAAAGCGCTTGTATAATAAGACATTCCCTTTTGACCATCATTAAGTGGAAAAAAATCTCCATCTGCATCAGACAAATTCAATAATGTATTTATAGATTTAAGTAAAACCCCTTCTTTATATTCAAATATTTTCAATTCTGGTTTGACGTTATGCAAACCTTCAGCAAAAATTAAAAAAGGATACATCGCGTAGCGTTGGTAATATGGCCCTTCATTATAATAACCGTCTGGAGAAAAAGGCTCCTCGATATTTGCTAAGAATCCTGCTTTACCATCTTTATTTAAAAAACCACCATCATCATCTTTTTCTTTTGTATCTAATTTTAAACCTTTAATACCGTACAAAGCGCGGTCTAACAACTCTTCATCACCCATAACTAAACCAATCATTCCAACCGCAGCATTACCCCAAGTACTATGATTGTGTACTCTTTGATAAAACTGAGGACTATCTATTGAAATATGATCTGCAAATGGTTTGAATAAATTAGTTTCTAATTTGACACGTTCGTCTTCAGACAAATAATTGTAAACACAGTCATAAGCCTGACTCACATACACTAACCAATTAGAATCATTTAAACATTGCCAGAATAGTTTACCTCTAGCGTAAGATCTTGTTTTAGGGTGTAATGGTAATGTTTTGTACAACGCCTCATATTGCATCAACATGTCTTTTACATATTTAGCATATTTTTCGTCGTCTAAAATTTGGTATAACACTCCAGCCTTTTGCATAACTATCATATTACGCTTATGACGTACATGCGTATATCCACCAGAATAATCTACAGGTATTGGCGTATCAATTCCTAGTGCAATTTCAGCATCTATTTCTTCTTTAACAGCTTCTAAAGTGGCATCAAAAATTGGAATATCACCCAATTGCGCTCTAATATCTTTAACACCTTGCGCTGTTAAAATAAGCTTAGGATGTGCTTGATCTGTTTGTGTAGTAGCATTATTTTTGGATACAGCATTAGTTTCTTTTTTACATGAATACATCGTAAAAACAAGTGCAACTGTAGCAAACTTTAAAATAATATTTTGTGTTAACTTCATAATTAGTTATAAGTAATAATTCCTATTTATTAATTGTTGACTTAGCTTAAAGCAATGTCATTAAAATTATAATTGTAAATACTCTTAACATCATTCTAGAGAAACCCTTGTGTTTTAACTTAGTTATTATGATAAATCACATCACTAATTAAAATTGGTTTACCAAATTGGTTTACCAATATACGAGGTTTTTACTGTTAACCAAAAAAAACATATTCACATTTAACTCTAATCTATACTATTTTGATAATAACCCAAAAGACTGGTTATCTTAAAAGTACTCTGTTAGTGCAACAATACCGTTATAAGAAATCACTAAAGAAAAAAGTAAAGCCGCAAACAAACCAATGTTTACAAAAAGACTTGTCTTGTAAGACTTCATAATTTTTTTGTTGTTTACCATCATTATAATTCCAATAATTACTAGAGGTAATACAAACACATTAAAGACTTGAGACAGTATTTGAATCTCAATAGGATTAGCTCCAAAAGCTGGACCTATTAAAGCTACCAAACATGCTACAGCAGTAATTATTCTAAACTGACGAGAATTGGTATCTAATTCTCCAGACTGATAATCTGCAACTAATAATGGTGCAATTAACAAACATGGAAAAATAGAAGATAAACCTGCACTTAAAGCCCCAAAAAAGAAGATTGTCACAGCCCATTTACCAGCAACTGGCTCTAAAGTATTTGCCATATCTAAGACATGTGTTACTTCTCTACCTTGATAAAACAAAGCACCTGCAGCAACAGCCATTATCACACCACTAATTATAAAAATTAAAATTGCAGCAGTAATAGCATCCTTTTTTTGTTGATCTAAATTTTTAATTGTCCATCCTTTACCTTTCACAAAAAGAGGGCGCGATAAAAATGTAGCCGAAGCCATAGTTGTACCAACAAAAGCAGCAACCAACATTTTACCACCAACAACATCTGGTATTGTAGGTATTAACCCTTTTACAACATCCAATGGAAGCGGCTGTACAAAGCATAAAGATAACACAAAAGATAACCCCATTAAGGTTACAAAAATCACAAGTATTTTTTCAAAGAAGGTATACTTACCAACTAACATTAATAGGTAAAAAGTAACGATAATCACTATAGCTGTAATTAAAACGGTTTCATATTTATAAGCAGCCAAGCCTTCAAAGTTTACGGATAAAATTTCAAAAATAATATTAGAAGAAATTCCCAAGATCCCCATTAAGGAGTTCCATTGCCCAAACGTAATACCTACAATAATTAGAATTGCTAATATTTTACCATATTTAAAATGTTTTTTAAATCCGTAAAGTGCAGTTTCGCCTGTTAACAAAGCATAATTACCATATGCAAACATTAAAATACCCGAAAACAAGCAACTTAATAATAACACCCAAAGTAATTGCATATTAAACTTACTTCCCGCAACAATCATAGAGGTAACACTACCTGTTCCAATAGTGTAACCTATTGCAAAAATTCCAGGACCAAAGCCCAATACTAGTGCTATGATTTTTTTGATTAGTGATTTATTTGGCGTTGTTGCATCCATAATATGTAGTTAGTTTAAGGGTTGGTTAGTTTGTTTTTTAATTCCAATTGGTATGATGGCTCTTGACTCCATCATCATCAATTCTTTTGTAAGTATGCGCTCCAAAATAATCGCGCTGTGCTTGGATTATATTTGCTGAAGAATTTACAGTAGTTATTCCGTTTAAAAATTGAATAGATTCACATAAACAAGATGCCGTAACATCATTTAGTACACATTGCGAAACCACTTTTTTAGCAGAAGCCTTGTACTTTTTTATTGAAGTAATAACTTCTGGATTGGTTAAAATGTTTGTTGTTTCTTTAAAGACCTCAACTAATGTTTCCATTAGCGTTGATCTAATAATGCAACCATTTGTCCAGATTCTAGCAATTTCACTTAAATTTAAATCCCATGAGAATTTATTTGAAGCTTCATTAATTAGCTTAAATCCCTGGTAATGATTTATAATCCTAGCAAATTGATATGCTTCTAAAATTTCGGTTGTAGACAGATTTAAATCTGAAGTAGTTTCAGTTTTAAAATTATTATTTAACTGAATACGTTCGTCTTTATAAAACGACGTATATCTAGCAAATAAAGCTGAAGCAATTAATGTACTTGGTACACCAAGTTCCGCGGAAGCTATAGTTGTCCAGTTTCCTGTACCTTTATTACCTGCTTTATCTAATATCTTTTTTACTAACCATTCGTTGCCTTCTTTTTTTCTAAGAATATCTATAGTGATTTCTAACAAATAGCTATCTGCAGTGGCTTTCCAAGTGTCTAAAACATCCGCTATCTGATCTAAATTTTGACCAGATGCTTCTAAAATGGTAACAACCTCTGCTAATAATTGCATTTCTACATACTCCACACCATTGTGCACCATTTTTATAAAATGACCACTACCTTCCGGCCCAACATACGTGCAACAGGGCAAATTATTTTTATCCTTTGCCGAAATTTTTTCTAGAAAAGGCTTCACATTATTGTATGCATCTAAATCGCCACTTGGCATTATCGATGGTCCTTTTAAAGCCCCTTCTTCGCCTCCTGAAACTCCGGTACCAATAAAATGAATGCCTTTCGTTTTTAAATAATCACAACGTTCTTTCGTTTTTAAATAATTAGAATTTCCGCCATCAATTAAAATATCGTTTTTTGATAAATGAGGTAACAAATCTTCAATAACAAAGTCTATTGTTTTTCCTGCATTCACCATCAACATTATTTTTCTAGGTGTTTGTAAAGATGCTACAAAAGCAGAAATATCATCAAAAGCAGATGCTTCAGATAATTCCGGATAGTTAGTTTTAAAATTTTTAGCTACATCAACTTCAACACCATCAACATGCCTATTAAACATTGCTATTTTAAATCCGTTGTTAGCTAAATTTCGGCATAGGCTTTTACCCATGACACCTAAACCAAATAATCCAAATTCCGAAGTATTCATTAATTCGTGTTTTATCGTTTTTATAATGTTTTCTGGAGTCAAGCCAATATCCACTCTTAAAGCATCTTTTGGTTCTTCCAATGTATCAAACTGTGACTTTAATAACTCTGATGGCATAAAATGGTTATCACGACTATTTAATCTTTCAAATATCTGATCAAAAGACCCTGACAAATACACCCATTTTGTTTCGGTTTTAATATGTAAACTTAAAGTATCTCTGTATTTCTGCTTTAAAGCAGAACATACAATTACGCAGCTATTTTCAGTTAATTGCTTTTTAGCTAAATCATTTAGTGTTTCTAACCAACCTTGTCTATCATCATCATTTAAAGGTTGTCCGTTAGACATTTTTTTTATGTTAGCTTCTGGATGAAAATCGTCTCCATCAAAAAAAGGAATATCTAATTCTTGAGCCAATAATTTCCCGACTGTGCTTTTTCCACACCCCGAGACTCCCATTATGAATATAACTTTTTTCATCTGCTTATACTTATTGTTTTTAATTTTCAGATGTAACACCTTTACAAACTCTGCATTGTCCGACTAATTTACCATTATAGACATGTCAATATTTTATTACCACATTTGCGATTCAAAAAGTGCTGCTTCAACCGCACCCAACCAGACATTTATTATGCTAAATTGTGCAATGCAGTTTCTATTTAGGCTCTGTAGATGCGCCTACTGTTGCTTCTTTAAACCAAACCTCAGCATAACTTCCGTTTGCGTACTGTTTTACAATGTCTCCACCATAAGTTTCAGACTTTGTAGATTTTCCGTTTGCCTGATTATAAGCGCCTTGTTTAAAATAGTTGATCTCGCCAGCATAAGCAATTTCTCGTTCCACGCCAACCGCTCTTCTTGATGCATATACATCAATAATTTGTTGCGGAATTTGCGCTTTGGTTGCAAATTCTGATTTAATTAAGCTTTTTGTAAATTTTATAGTTTCGTGCCCTTTACTTGTAAACGTTAGATACATAATACCTTTATGCACATTTACTTCGTAGCTAAACTCTTCACCTAAAGCAATACCATCTTTTGGTTCTGCCGGACTAGTTGTTTCATCAGATCCTTTAACTGAAAAATCATAACCCCAAACTGGCGTTGAGTAATCAAATCTTCCAGAGTTATCACCTTCCGTATTGATTTCGTAATTCCAAAACACAGAGCCTTTTGTATGACCCGGGAATTTTTTATAAAAGATTTTTAAGGGTTCATTCTCATGACCTTCGTCGCTATGAATTTGCCCAACAACTACCGAGTAAGACGATGCAACATTAGCATGCCCTGTTGTAGACACATGCTGCACTTTTAATGTTCCAGTTAGTTTACCTCCTTCTTCAGGAATCCAATGTTTTTTTTCACCTAACTCTGTTCTAGTATTACTAGATGTTCTTGATGTAATACCAGAATTTGGTGTTTTATACACTACCCAATCCGTTTTACCATCGTTTTCCACATAAAAAAAATCGTCTTTCTGGAAGCCTACTAAGTTATCTTGATAGGTTCCGTCACCTAAAAGGATTTTCCACTGGTCCATAAATGGAATAACGTCACTTGGATATTTTACTGGTGCATCAGTTTCAACTTGAGCTTTTGTTTCTGTCTTTTTTGCTTCGTCTTTACAAGATATAAGCGTTAAAAGTATAACGAAGGTGTATAGCGATTTCTTCATCTAATAATAAATTTAAAGTGATTGAATTAATACATTAATGTCATAACTAAATTTTCTTCAGTCTTAATCTGTCCTGAATTAGTTACTGTGTTTTCTGATTCTACATTATTTTTTGCCCCCCAAAGAATAGAAACAAACTTTACATTATTGTTTTTAAATGTGTTATTGTTAATGTTCACATTTACAATTCCGTTATGGTTTAGTAATCTTTTGTTTTTCTCTTTTGCACCACAATTAGTAAAAGTGCTATTTGTGATTAAAAGATTCCCTCCAATGGTAGACTCGTCATAACCACCTCTATAATAATCGACAACATTTTGTTTTACATTATCAAAATTACAGTTATTAATAGTTAAATACTCTGTATTGTAATCTCCTCTGTCGTTGGTTTCTTCAGATAATTCGATACCATTTTCACAGTTTGAAATAGCTGTGTTTTTGAAAGTGATTTCTTCAGAATAGGCTTGCTTATAAACCCTTAAAGCATAATTAAAATTGCTGATTTCAGAATCCACAACTTCTAAACCAAAATGATTAGACATGTTTTCTTTTAAACTAGCAAACGCATAATTAGAACCATTACCTTTTAATTTGATGTTTTTTAGAGTTAATTTTCCGTAAGGATTTAAAGAGAATGCTGGTGTATTAGCTGCTCCTTCAAATATAATTTCAGAATTTCCTTTAGATTGAATTGTGATTGTTTTGTCAACAACTAAAGATTCTGAAATATTAAAAACACCATCAGTTAAAGCTATAATATCACCACTTTCTGCAGCTTTAAGTTTGGCTACTAATTCTGAAGTATTAGCCACCGTATATGTCGTAGGATCTTTAGCGCCAACTACATTTGAATACCAATCCGTACCATATTTTGATTTATCCAAAAGGTCTAAATTAACACTTCCTGAATTTACTATTGCTCCAATTTGATTTGATTTACTTCTTGAATTTCCTAATAAATCTTCCGTTATTGTTTTAAAATCAAAACCATTATAAATTTCTACATCATCATATCCAGACGTTGGAACAGAAAGATCTGTACCGATATCTGTTAACGTTAATTCTTTAGAAATTAAACCATGACTGTTTTCAATTTTAACGCCGTTATTGTAAATAATATTACTTTTAAAAGTAACACCATCCGCTTTATCATGCTCTATAATTGGGTTTGCATCACCAACAGAATTATAAATTACATTATTTACAACCTCTGTTCTTAACGGTCTTGCAGATCTAATTTCTGACTTTGGCAATACATCTGCTTGCGCGATATTAGTACCAACTCCAAATTGCCAAGGCGAATCTGAATCTACAAACGTATTGTAAGCAACTACAACATCTGTAACTTGGTTGTATCTGTTTAATGGTGATTTTGGAATTCCATTCATTATAGCAATTGGACTTCTAAAGTTTTTCCCTTTGATTTTGTAAAACAAGTTGTTTATTACCCAATGTCCTGTGTTAATAATTCTAATACCACCATATTGGTCGTTTACACCATCTCCAATAAAATAATTACCATCAACAGTAACGTAGTTTCCGTGACGTGTAACTACAGACCCTTCACTTTTATAAAACACATTATTTTTAATAATATTGAAATTAGTTTTACTAGAAATAATTTCGACTTCACCATTACACTCTTCAAATAAGTTGTTAGCAATAGTCGTATTACTTGGGCTCATAGATGTAAAACTACTTCCTAATTGAATAGTTTCTCCTCTAGCACCACCTTTACGTGGTCTTGGTCCGAAGTGGTTATTTACAATTTTATGAAAGTTTCTTATACTTTGATTTCCTTTTAAATCTACTCTAACCGTTGGACCACCATTTGTTTTTCCAGCGATATAACAATTACTTAACTCGTTATGTTTTCCATAAAACTGCACCCAAAGGTTGTCTTGATCGCGCTCTAAGTTATTAAAATCTAAAATCACACAATTTGTAACTTTACTGTAATTTGCAACGTCCTTCGCACTTGTTCTAAATGCGATTACATTGGTTTTAGGAGAATGTCCGTTTCTAAAAAACAAACCACTAACCTCTAAATAATCTCCACTAATTTCTAAACTAGATTCTCCTTCTATAAACACTTTTCCAGCAGTTTCAGCTTTTAGCGTTATAGGCTTATCCTCTGTTCCTTCTCCTGTAAACTTAATCTCAAAATCTTTGTATGTTCCGTTTGCTAAAACAATATTATCTCCTGGCTTAGCATCTTTTATAGCTGTGTTTAGCTCTTCTATATTAGAGACGGTGTTTAAACTAGCAATTTCTGTTTTACCACAAGCAACTAGTAACAGGGATAAGATTACAATGGATACTATTTTTTTCATAAAAGAATAATTAATGCGTTGTTATTTATTTTTAATACAAAAAAGCCTTTTGTATTAAAAGGCCTTAAATTTTTATAGCTTAATGTGTGACATTTAAATTGTAGTATTTAACATAAGAAAATGCATCTGCATCTGTAGTTGTTAAATAATTACCTGCTTTAAAGTAGTTTTGATAAGGCCATTTGTCTAAACTAATATCTTCATAGATATGAGGTGTATTTGTATTTAATTGAACCACAATTTTAGCATCACTTGCTGTAATTCTAAAATCAAAAGCATCATTACCCACGTAACCTAAATTTACTTTAATATCTGCCCACGTATTATTTGATGTTTCTAACAAATCATCACCAGAAGTGGCTTCATCTATTAGTGATTTTTTATGGGACCAAACATAACCATCTTTCCAATAAATTTTAATTAAAGGCGGGCCATTATTGGATGAAAAACCATGAACACTCATATCTTCCGGAGAAATAACACCATGAATTTGCATGACTATTACTTTATGATAATCATCACTAGATTGTGTGTTTTCTGATACAGACGTGACTTTTAAACGCCCTACCATTTCTCCTCCTTCCAGCAACGTCCAATTATCACTAGAACTATCAGGATTAATAAGCTCTCTTAATTCGGTTCTTGAAAAAGAGCTATTTGATGTTGAAATATCTGGAAATGTATAAAACATTAATGACGCATCAGATTCGTCATCATACATATAAGGCATTACAGGTGCTAAAGTTTGGTATCCAAAATTGACTAATTGAGACGGTTGGTATTCATCCGGACTCCCATTATTGTTTTCATCTATAGGTAAGGTTACTTTCCAGTTAGTAAAATTGATGTCTGCATAGGTTGTAGCATCGACGTCTGAATCAGTATCTTCAGGCTCATTATCATTAACTAATGTCGGCTGCGACATCGTATCAGTAGACACTGATTGCTCATCACTGCTACAAGCGCAAAAAACTAACATTAACAACAAATGAATCTGTAATTTCTTCATAATATAGTAATTGGTTTACCAATCTGGTTTACCAAATATAGGGTATTTTATAACACCAATAAAACAATAAACTCAATAAATAGTATACAAAACTAATTATTCCTCAATAAGTCGCTTGAAAAAGATATCAAAACCTCACTTTTAAGCAAAAATAAGTAGTAGTTCTTTAATTATTATTAAATTGAACTAATCAAGCTGTTGTAACGTTTTTACTTGACATAAAGATTCACTAAAGCCATGTATTTAACAACAGAAAACGCAACAAAGCCAAACTATCCATTCTGAAAGCCACCTAAACACCTCTAAAACGGGCATTAAATGACCAAATGTTAAAATTTTGTTATAAATAGAATAGTATTTTACAATTAACTTGTTAATTTTGACATTATAACACTAAAATAGGAAACAATGAAAAAAGTATTATTAAGTGCAGTTCTTGTTACTGCTGTATTATTCACTTCTTGTAGAGAAGTAAAAGAGAATGCTGAGAAAGCAGGAAACACATTAGAAAACGCTGCTAACGCAACTGGTGACGCTGTAAAAGACGCTGCTAATGCAACAGGTGATGCTTTAGGTGATGCTGCTAACGCTACTGGAGACGCTGTAAAAGATGCGGCTAACGCAACAGGTGATGCTTTAAACGACGCTGCTAACGCAACAGGAGACGCTGTAAAGGATGCTGCTAATGCAACAGGTGATGCAGTAAAGAACACAGCTGAAGGTGCTAAAAAATTAGCTACTGATGCAGTTGATGGTGCAAAACAAATGGGTACTGACGCTGTAGACGGTGCTAAAAAAATGGGTACTGATGCTGCCAATGCAACAAAAGAAGCTGCTGCTAAAACAGGAAGCGCTGTTGAACAAGCAGGAAAAGACCTAAAAAAGAAAATGAACTAAGACCGTTTTAAATAACAGTCTTGTTTTACAAGCAAAAAAAACCTTATCAAATATTTGATAAGGTTTTTTTATGGCATTACTTAAAAAATATAAGCAACTATATCACGCCTATTAAAAGGTTAAGTTTATTGCATAAAAAAACCTCTTGAAAATCTATGATTAACAAGAGGTCTAGTACTGAAGACGGGACTTGAACCCGTACGTCCTAATGGACATTGGATTTTAAGTCCAACGTGTCTACCAATTCCACCACTTCAGCATTGGTATATTATAAAGAAAGTCTCAGAGCGAAAGACGGGATTTGAACCCGCGACCCCCACCTTGGCAAGGTGATGCTCTACCCCTGAGCTACTTTCGCAGTCTTTGTATGAACGTGCAATATCGTATTGCGGTTGCAAATTTAGAACTTTTATACGAAGTACAAAGCTTTTTTTGAAAAAATTTTAAAATAATTTATACTTGCTTCTTTTTCACCAACATACGTTTGATCTCATTTAGCTTCATCAAGGCTTCAACCGGTGTTAAGGTGTCAATATCGATATGTAAGATCTCTTCTTTTATGTTTTCAAGTAATGGATCGTCCAAATTAAAGAAACTTAATTGCATTTCATCTTGCATAGATTTTACTTTATCTGTCAATTCTTCGCTTGAATGACTTTTCTCAAGTTTTTTAAGGATCTGATTTGCGCGTCTTAATACCTGTTGTGGCATTCCTGCCATTTTTGCGACATGTATACCAAAACTATGTTCGCTACCACCTTCAACAAGCTTACGTAAAAACAGCACATTATCTTTTAACTCTTTTACGGACACATTAAAGTTTTTAATACGCTCAAAGGTCTCCGTCATTTCATTTAACTCATGATAGTGTGTTGCAAATAACGTTTTAGGCTTTGCTGGGTGCTCATGAAGATACTCGCTAATAGCCCAAGCAATAGATATTCCGTCATAAGTACTTGTTCCTCTTCCAATTTCATCTAACAAGACTAAACTACGGTCTGAGATGTTATTTAAGATCGATGCGGTTTCATTCATCTCTACCATAAACGTAGACTCTCCCATCGATATGTTATCACTAGCACCAACACGTGTAAATATTTTATCTACCACACCTATTCTAGCTGCTTTTGCGGGCACAAAACTTCCTATTTGAGCCAACAGTACTATTAAAGCTGTTTGACGCAAAATAGCTGACTTACCAGACATGTTTGGCCCCGTAATCATAATCACTTGTTGCGCTTCTCTATCCAAAAACACATTATTAGCAATATATGGCTCGCCTATTGGTAATTGCTTTTCAATTACCGGGTGACGTCCGTCCACAATATCTAAATCGTGAGACTCATCTAAAGTAGGATACACATAATTATTATCTGATGCTAATTGTGTAAAACCACATAAGCAATCTACTTTAGCAATTAAATATGCGTTTTGTTGTACGGGCTTTATGTACTGATTCATCCATTGTACCAAATCAGCAAATAACTTTTGCTCGATTGCCATGATACGCTCTTCTGCGCCTAAAATCTTAGCTTCGTATTCTTTTAGCTCTTCCGTAATATAACGCTCTGCGTTTACTAAGGTCTGTTTACGGATCCACTCTTCCGGAACTTTATCTTTATGTGTATTTCTTACTTCTATATAATACCCAAAAACATTATTAGATGCAATTTTTAAGGACGTAATCCCTGTACGCTCACTTTCGCGTTGTAGCATTTTATCTAAATAATCTTTTCCTGAGGTAGACAATGCTCTAAGCTCATCCAACTCTGCAGAAAAGCCTGCAGCAATAGAACTTCCTTTTAAAATATTTACAGGAGCTTCCTCGTTTAATGTTTCTTTAATTTTTTCGCGAAGCACATCACAGCTCTGTAAATTATCCCCAATAACTTTAAGCGATTCATTATCGCAATTAGAAGACAATTCCTTTATAGGAATTATAGCTTCTAAAGAATTTTTAAGTTGAATTACTTCTCGTGGACTAACCTTTTGCGTTGCTATTTTAGAAATCAAACGTTCTAAATCGCCTATTAATTTAATATGATGCTGAATCTTATCCAATACGACACCATCCGTTTTTAAATATGACACCACCTCATGACGTTGTTTGATTTGATCAATCTGCTTTAAAGGTAGCGCTAACCAACGTTTTAAAAGACGCCCTCCCATTGGAGAAATAGTCTTGTCTATAATATTTAACAATGTTACTGCATTGTTATTAGTAGAATTATATAGCTCTAAGTTTCGGATAGTAAAACGGTCCATCCAAACATAATCGTCCTCTGCAATACGAGAAATTGACGATATATGTTCTAGTTTGTTATGCTGTGTTTCGCCTAAATAATGAAGTATAGAGCCCGAAGCAATAATACCTTCTTTTAAATTTTCTATCCCAAATCCTTTTAAAGACTTAGTATCAAAATGTTTTAACAACGTCTCATTAGCATAATCCGTTTGATATACCCAATCTTCTAAATTAAAGGTATGAAAATCAGCTCCAAAATAATCTGTAAATGTGTTACGTTTTGGTTTTGCTACTAAAACTTCACTTGGACTAAAATTTTGAAGGAGCTTATCTATATACTCTTGATTTCCTTGTGAGGTTAAAAACTCTCCTGTTGAAATATCTAAAAACGAAATCCCAATATTGACTTTACCAAAGTATACAGAACATAAAAAGTTATTGGTTTTAGAGTGCAGCACTTCGTCATTTAAAGCTACTCCTGGTGTTACCAATTCTGTCACACCACGTTTTACAATAGTTTTGGTCTGCTTTGGATCTTCTAGTTGGTCACAGATTGCAACACGCTCTCCAGCCTTAACTAACTTAGGTAGATACGTGTTTATAGAATGATGCGGAAAACCTGCTAGTTCTATTTCGCTTTCACTACCTGCGCCTCTTTTAGTAAGTGTTATTCCTAAAATTCCAGCTGCTTTTATAGCATCTTTACCAAAGGTCTCATAAAAATCCCCTACTCTAAATAATAACATTGCATCAGGATACTTAGCCTTGATGGCATTGTATTGCTTCATTAACGGAGTGACTTTTTTGCTTTTTGTTGCCAAAGGATATACGTTTTTATTAAGTTTGCAATGTAACTAAATATTGATTTTTTAAGAAGTCTATTTAAGTTTAGTTATTGATAATTATTCACAATTATTTTGATGAGAAAACTAAAAAACAGCGAATTAGACCGATTAAGTGTTGATGACTTTAAATCTGCCGAAAAAACACCAATAATTATTGTTTTAGACAACATTAGAAGTTTAAATAATATTGGGAGTGTGTTTAGGACTAGTGATGCTTTTTTAGTTGAAAAAATTTATCTCTGCGGAATTACTGCTACGCCGCCACATAAAGACATACACAAAACAGCTTTAGGCAGCACTGACACCGTAGCTTGGGAATATGTTGAAAATACGATGGATTTGGTTGAAAAATTAAAATCTGAAAATGTCACTATTTGCGCTATTGAGCAAGCTGAAAACGCAACAATGTTAGACGATTTTAAAGTTGAAGACAATACAAAATACGCTTTAGTTTTTGGTAATGAAGTAAAAGGTGTAGCTCAAGATGTTGTTACAGCAAGCGATGTTGTTATTGAAATCCCTCAATTTGGAACTAAACACTCACTAAACATAAGTGTTAGTTGTGGTGTTGTTACTTGGGATTTGTTTAGTAAACTGAAAGCTAAAGCATAAAAAGCCGCCTACCTAACCAATCCCTTTTACTTATTTGTGATAGATTACAAAACCGAAACAACCTTAACATTTTAAAAACTAGTCTTTAATTGGCACCCAAATTTCCTCTTTTACAAAAGCATTAGAGGGATGGTAATCTTCTGGAAGTTTTTCAAAATGAGGTTTATCGTCTAATTTATATCCTGAATTTGGCAACCAACCAGTATGTATAGCCTGCCAAGTCTTTAGAAACTCTTCTGGCTTTCCTTCAAAATTAAAAACAGCATACTTAGCTTCATTTATAGTTAATGTTTCCAAACCCTCTGGAATAGATTTAAAATCAGACACCGCTACTCCCACCCACTTTTCGTAAACCGTATTTGGAGACATTGTCTTTAAATCAAATTGATTGTAAATCTGAATTGAAAACTTATCAGTCCCAACACGATTTAAAATCTGATTACGTTTAGGCATAAATTGTCTAGCCAAATTACCTGTACCTTGAGCATTAGTCATAAAAGACAAGTCTGCTTTTAAACCAACAATCAAAATAGCTTCGGATGCAATTATTTTAGGCGTCATCACTACAAATTTGATCTAATAACCATAAATAATCCGCTCTATATTTCACAAAATCTTTGTCAGAAATATCAATTATTTTGACGTTAAAATCGGTTTGACTTTTAAGAAAATCTAAGTAACCCGCATTAATTTTATCTAAATACTCATCCTCGATATCACTTTCGTATTTACGTCCACGTTTTTTAATATTAGCCTGCAAACGCTCTGTGTTTTGATATAAATACACATATAAATCTGGCTTTGCAATGTCTTTATACATTAAGTAAAACAGCTTACGATACAACTTAAACTCGTCTGGCTGCAGTGTTATTTTAGAAAAAATCAAGGATTTAAACACATCATAATCACTGACAATAAAATCCTTAAACAAATCCAATTGCCCTAAGTCGTCAGTAATTTGCTGATATCGATCTGCAAGAAAAGACATCTCTAAAGTAAACGCGTATCGTTGCGGCTCCTTATAAAATTTTGGCAAAAACGGATTATCTGCAAAACGCTCTAAAACAAGTTTAGCATTAAAGTCTTTAGATATCTGAGTAGTTAAACTTGTTTTTCCTGCACCAATATTACCTTCGATAGCAATATAATTATGTTTAGAAAAATCAAATTGCTTATTAGGGTTCTTTAACCAAATCTTAATCTGCTCTAATGCAACTGTATCCTCACAATTAGCTAACAGATCAGAAACTGATAACTCTAATTCTGGATGCATAACATCTCCTGCAATTAATTGAAGAGGCTCTAAAACAAAACGTCTTTTATGCGCTTCAGGATGTGGAATAATTAGATTTTTTTCTGCTATAATTTCATCTTCAAAAAAGATAATATCAAGATCTATTACTCTAGACTCATACCCTTCGGACTGTTTTGGAGTTCGTCCTAATTTTTTTTCAATTTGCAACAATACACTCAGTACTTTTTTAGGTTTTAGCAAAGTGCTTACCGCAATACATGTATTTAAAAAATCATCACCTTCAAAACCACTAGCTTTGCTTTGATACACTTTAGCAATACTGACTATGTTACCTATTTCCGCAAATATAGCATCCACAGCGTTTTGCAAGTTTTTAAACTTATCGCCTTTATTACTTCCTAGTGCTATGTGTACGGTTTTGATCTCTTGCATAATTTCTTCAGCAAAATAACTAAAAGAAATTCACTTAGTTCTTATCTTTATCAAATCTGTTAATAAGTTTTTATGACCTTAAAAGACAAATTACTTGCTCAAAAAATCTATCTGCTTCTAGGTGCGCTTTTTATAACCTCTCTAGTCGTTTCTAACCTTATATTTCAAAAGTTTTTTTATTGGTACCCATTGGATATTAACATTTTTGGCGCTAAACTATTTGAGATTTCCGTTGGAATACTACCTTACCCAATCACTTTTTTAATTACCGATTTAATAAGCGAGATTTATGGTAAAAAACGCGCCAACCAAATTGTAATTGGTGGCATATTTGCTTCTGTTTTTTCTCTTTTAATTGTGTACTCCGCCAATGCCGTATCCGCTACAAGCTGGTCTCCCGTTGGCGATAATTTATTCTCAACTGTTTTTGGAAACACCATGATTGCTGTTTTTGCCAGCATGATGGCGTATCTCCTTGCACAATTAGTAGACATTCAGATATATCATTTTTGGAAACGGATCACTAAAGGCAAACACCTTTGGCTACGTAATAACTTCTCAACCTTTTTATCTCAATTTGTAGACACGTTTTCTGTACTATTTTTACTGTGTTCGTTTGGAGAGATTAGTTGGGACAGATTTGCCGGCTTACTAATTAGCGGTTTTATTTTTAAAGTACTAATAGCCATATTAGATACTCCGTTTTTATATTTAGGTGTTTACCTTTTTAGAAAACGTTTCAAGCTTAAAACAAACGAAGAAATACAACTGGTTTAACAAATGCTAAACTTTTATTAAATACTTTTGTTTGGGCAACTATTTAGCTAGATTAAGCGTAAATAAATTGTAAACAAACAGATAATTTGATGAAGAAAAAACTTAAAATAGTAGGTATATCATTACTAATACTAATAGCATTATTAATTGCAAGTCCATTTATTTTCCAAAACCAAATCAAGGATATGGTGCGCACTTACATTAATCAAAATGTTAATGCTACCGTCACTTTTGACGATGTAAATTTAAGTTTTATTAGTAGCTTTCCGCAAGCTAACGTCACATTAGACAACCTTACTATAACTACTTTCGAGCCTTTTAAAAATGATACTTTAGCAAAAATCGATTTTTTATCTTTAGACATGTCCATTAAGGAATTGTTTAAAAAAATGGATGAAGAACCATTAATTGTAAACGCTATAGCTATTGACAATGCACTTGTAAATCTAAAAACAAATGCAGTTGGCGCTGTAAATTGGGGCATAGCTAAACCAAACAACACCAAAACTAGTACTACAAATGCAGATAGCACTGGTTTTGCTTTTGACATCGAAAGCTATAAGATTACTAATAGCGCTTTTAATTATTTAGACGAAAGCACTATAACTATTTTCAAAATCGCAAATTTAAACCACTCTGGAAAAGGAATCTTTTCAGGAAATTTATCAGAACTAGATACAAATACAGAAGCCAACGTTTCTTTTAGCATGGATGGCACAGAGTACTTAAGTAATAATAGCTTAAAACTAGATGCTTTAATTGACTTAGATCTAGCAAACAGTAAATATACTTTTAAAGAAAATAAAGCCTTAATTAATGATTTACCTTTAGAATTTAAAGGATTTGTTCAATTAATAGAAGCTGGACAAAATATTGATATTTCTTTTGAAAATCCAGGATCTACTTTCAAGGACTTTTTGGCAGTTATACCTAAAAGTTACGCTAAAAACTTAGACAATGTAGATACTACCGGAAATTTTAAAATCAATGGAGTAATTAAAGGAGAAGTTACAGAAACTAAAATACCAACCTTAGATATCAATATCCTTTCTAATAATGCGTCTTTCAAGTTTGACGACCTTCCAAAACGTGTCGAGAATATTAGTATTAATGTTGAAATTAAAAACGAAACAGGTATTACGGATGATACGTACGTTAAAATAAATACTTTAAATTTTAAAATAGATGAAGACGAATTCAAAAGTTCTGCAACTATTAAAAATTTAACCAAAAACATGTTAGTAGACGCGCATTTAGATGGTGTTTTAAATCTAGGTAACTTGACAAAAGCATACCCTATAGAGTTAACCAATAAACTAGAAGGTATTTTAAAAGCAGATCTTAATACTAATTTTGATATGAATGCAATCGAAACAAATGCATACACACGTATTAAAAACAATGGTGCTATAAGTGTTTCTGATTTTGTGTTTTCATCAGCAGATATCGTTAACCCAATAAACATAACAAAAGCAGCAGTAAATTTTAATCCGGGCACGATTACCTTAGACCAATTTATAGCTACAACAGGAGATACTGACCTAAATGCAACTGGGACTATAAATAACTTACTAGGATTTTTATTAAGTGATAAAAAACTACAAGGAGACTTTAACGTAAAATCTAATGTATTTAAAATAAGTGATTTTATGGTAGAAGGTGGTAGCGACGCCCCAGTAAATCAAAGTACAGAACCTGCAACTGCATTAAAAATACCCGCTTTTTTAGACTGCAGCATAACAGCAGATGCAAAAACAGTTTATTATGATAATCTAATATTAAAAGATGTCAAAGGAGATCTTAAAATAGCAGACGAAAAAGCACAACTAAAAAACGTTACCTCTAGCATATTTAACGGAAACCTAACCCTAGAAGGACTTGTGGATACTAAAAGCACAAAGCCAACTTTTAATATGAATGTTGGTGCTAAAAACTTTGATATCGCTCAATCGTTTAATGACTTAAATTTACTAAAAGCATTAGCTCCGATAACCAAAATATTAGAAGGTAAATTAAACAGTACGATTAATTTATCAGGAAGCTTAGGTGATGATTTCACACCGTTATTAAACAGTATAACAGGTGACGCTTTCGCGGAATTACTTACAACTAAAATTGAACCTAAAAATGAACAACTATTTTCTATGTTAGAAAGTAAGCTTAACTTTTTAGATTTTAGCAAACTGGATTTAAAAGACCTGCAAACCAAATTATCATTTGATAACGGACAAGTAACAGTTAAGCCATTTGATATAAAATATAAAGATATTAAAATGACGGTTGGCGGATCACATACGTTTAGCAACACCATGAATTACCAAATAGTACTTGATGTTCCTGCAAAATATTTAGGTAGCGATGTAAACAACCTGATAAATAAAATTAATGACCCTGCTGTAAATACCTTAACCATCCCCGTAACTGCATCTATTTCTGGTAATACATTAAAACCACAGGTAACTACAGATTTAACTAGCGGAGTTAAAAATTTAACCACGCAATTAATAGAAATTGAAAAACAAAAATTAATTAATAAAGGTAAAGACAAACTCACAGATGTTGTTGGAGGCATACTTGGAGGAAACACACCAAAAGACAGCACAAGCACTCAAACCAACACTGTAGTTAACGATGTTTTAGGAGGAATTCTAAATAACAACAAACCTAAAGATAGTACATCAACAGATTCCATTAAACCAAAAACACAAGTAAAAGACGTTATAAAAGGACTATTTGGTAAAAAGAAAGAGTAAAACGTTAGATTTTTAAATTTTAACAATTATTTATCGTTACTATGTCTTTTTTTTCAGAATTTTAATCGTTTGAGCTTTTATTTCAAAAGAATATGTTAATTATTTGGAAATGTCAATAAAAGCATTACATTGTACCTATAACATTAAATAATCCGGACTGAATGAGGCAATTAAAAATTACCAAGCAAGTTACCAACCGTGAGTCAAAATCACTAGATAAATACCTACAAGATATAAGCAAACTTCCCATGATTACCGCTGAGGAGGAAGTTGAATTGGCACAGAAGATTAGAGAAGGGTGTCAAAAATCTTTGGATTTATTAACCACTGCTAACTTACGTTTCGTAGTCTCTGTTGCAAAGCAATACCAAAACCAGGGTTTAACATTACCAGATTTAATTAACGAAGGTAATGCTGGATTAGTAAAAGCAGCAAAGCGATTTGACGAAACCAGAGGTTTTAAATTTATATCCTATGCAGTATGGTGGATTAGACAAGCAATTTTATCTGCTTTAGCAGAACAATCTAGAATTGTAAGACTTCCATTAAACAAAATTGGATCAATAAACAAAATAAGAAAAGTAACCTCTCACTTAGAGCAAGTCAATCAAAGACCTCCAAGTGCATCTGAGATTGCAAAAGAATTAGATTTAACAATTAGTGATGTTAAGCAATCTATGAAAATCTCTAGTAGACACGTCTCTATGGATGCGCCTTTAAAAGAAGGTGAAGATTATAGCTTATATGACTTAGTTAGCTCTAACGAGTCTCCAAACCCTGATAACAACTTAATGCGCGAATCTTTAAACACTGAGATTGATAGAGCATTAGAAACACTAACTCCTAGAGAAAGTGATGTTATTAGACTTAACTTTGGATTGAGCGATCAACCAGCAATGACATTAGACGAAATAGGTCGTACTTTTGACTTAACACGTGAGCGTGTAAGACAAATTAGAGAAAAAGGAATCAGACGTTTACGTCAAACTTCTAAGAGTAAAATACTAAAAACGTATTTAGGATAAACCTAAATAACGCTTTAGTCTATTAAATAACAAAAAAAGTGCATTATTAATTTGAATTATATTTTAATTTAATTGATATTTGCACCAGATTTAAAATTTAGATATGTTAAGAATTGAAATTAAAGAAGGTGAAAACATAGAACGTGCTCTAAAACGTTACAAACGTAAGCACAGAAATGTAAAAGTTATGCAAAACTTAAGAGACAAGCAATACTTTACAAAACCATCTGTAAAGAACAGACGTCAGATTCAAAAAGCTAGTTATATTCAAGGTCTTAGAGACGCAGAGAATATATAAATAACTTTTCTTTTATATAAAAAAACCACGCATTTTAAAATGTCGTGGTTTTTTTGTTGTTTAAAACATATTACATTAATTGTTTTCTTAACTAGTCATTGTAACATAAAGTTACCTCAGGCGATTATTAAAAACAACTGATATAAATAAGTTGTGCATAAAATTTAGAATTAACAATCAAAACATACAGTCGCATTTTGATTGGATTTTAGAACTTAAGATAGTCTACTTTGTATGGATCTCCCAATAAACTCTCCATTACTAATGGATTACCATTAGAGTAAAACTGTAACACAGACTTGCTATCACTTAAATTTAATAAGTTATGTTGCTCTAAAACTGCTTTTGTTTGTTTTGCTACTGCTTCTCCTGAATCAATGATTTTTACATGAGAAGGCAATAATGACAATAGTTGCCTAATTAGATATGGATAATGCGTACAGCCCAGGACTAGATAATCTATATTAGCTGCTAACATTGGTTTTAAATAAGTTTTAAGAAGCATTGTCATTTGATCAGAGTCAATGTGACCACTTTCTATCAACTGTACAATACCTTCTCCTTCTTGCTCTATAATCTTAATACCATTACTATACAACTGTGCTGTATCACAAAACAATTGACTAGTTAGCGTCCCTCTTGTAGCTAAGACGCCTATCGCTTTTGTTTTAGTTTGTAAAGCAGCTGGTTTTATAGCAGGCTCTATGCCAATAAAAGGCACATCATACTTTTGCCTTAAGTAGCTAATAGCATTAGTTGTAGCCGTATTACAAGCCACTACAATCAACTTACAGTTCTGATTAAGTAAATACTCAGTATTTTTTTCAGAGAGCGCTAAAATAGCCTCCTTACCTTTTGGTCCATAAGGCGCATTTGCACTGTCTGCTAAATAGATTGTATTCTCCTTTGAAAGCAATGCATGTATCGCCTTCCATATAGAAGTCCCTCCTACTCCAGAATCAAAAATACCTATAGGTTGTTTATTCATATAATTAAGCATAAAAAAAGCTGCCTAAATTTAGGCAGCTTAATTTTAATTTAAAAGGAATTCTAATTAAAATCCTAATTCTTTTTGTACATCAGATAATAAATCTTTACCAGAAGCCATAATTACACCTGAACTTTCAGAAGAATCTAAAACATAGTTAAAACCTTGTGCTGTTCCAACTTTTAAAATAGCTGCTTTCGCTTTTTCAGTAATTGGCTTTAATAAGTCAAATTCTTTTTTCTGTAATTGTGTTTGTGCGTCTGCTTGATACTGACGGATACTTTGTTGCATTCCTTGTAACTCTTCACCACGAGATTGATTTTGCTCGTTAGTTTTTGTAGCTGCTTCTGCTTCGTATAATTTTGCTTTAGCTTGGTATTCTTTTACCATTTCTTGGATATCTGCTTCAAATGTCTTTCCCATTTTCTCCATCTCTGACTGAGCAGCTTTCATTGCTGGCATAGACGCAACAAGTTTTTGTGTGTCAACATGTGCAACTTTAGTCTGAGCGTTAGTAAAACTTGTCGCTCCAATAAATAAGGCTGCTGCAAATAAAAGTGTCTTGAATTGTTTCATTTTTAAAATAGTATTTGTGTGTTATAAATTATTTGTATTAGTCTTAGTTGTCTTCGTCTTCTCCGCTCTGATTTTCTTCTTTAGCTTTCTTACGGTCATCTAAGATTTTTTGTTTTCTAGCTTCTAATTCAGCTTTTCTTGCTTCTCTATCCGCTAGTCTTTTTAATCTTTTTTCTTCAAGAATATCAGCACTTGACTTAGCTGCTGCTTCTTGGCTATCTTTTTGGGTATCATCAGCAACACTTGGCTTATCTGTTTCTGTTTGATCACCACTTCTTTCTTTTAACTTATCTTCTCTTGCTTTTGCACGTTCTTCTAAAATCTTAGCTCTTCTGTCAGCAGCTTCTTTTTTCTTAGCTTCTCTAGCATCTAAAATCTCTTTCTTTCTTAATTCAGCTGCAGTTGCACGCTCTGCATTCTTCTCGTCTATTGCTTTTTGACGTGATTCCTTTTCTTCGTTAATCTCAACTACTACATCTTCAGCCTTTGCATTTTTACGTTCCGCCTTATTTTTAGCCTGGGTACGTTTTGATGCTCTAGAGATTGTTCTAATAATTAACTCACTCATATCAAAACGTTCTGCAGAATATAACATAACTACGTCTGCTGACTTATCAAAAACAAAATCATATTTCTTTGCTTTTGCAATATCTTGTACTGCCTGAAAAATCTGATCTTGCACAGGCTGCATTAATTGTCTTTTCTGAAGCATTAAATCTCCATTAGGACCAAAACGTTTTTGCTGATAATCTAAGATTTCTTTTTCTTCAAAAACAATATCTTCTTCACGTTCTTCAATTAACTCTTTTGTCAATAATGCTTTTTCATTATTTAAAGACTCACGTTTTAATTTTACTTCGTTAAGCTTTGTTTCAATTTCAGCTTTCCATTTCTGAACTTTGTTCTCTAATTGACCTGTAGCTTCTGTATATTCTGGAATGTTTTCTAAAATATACTCAGTATCTATATAACCAATTCTAACTCCACGTTGAGCATTAGCAGAAAAACCTGCTGCTAACATAACCAATACAATAAGAACTTTTAATTTCATTTTGGATGTTGTTTAAATATTTCTTTAGTATAAACTCAAATTAATTACAAACATTATAATACCAATGTCATTTTTTGAGTTAATTTTTTCAAAATAACGAATTTAATTCTAAAAAAAATTAATTCTTTAATCAAATCCTTGTAATGTTATTAGAAAATATCGTGCCAAAAATAAAAAAATAAAGAAACGATGTTTGTAATTTACTGGTTTTATTGGGCTAAACTATAATTAATTAAAATTGTTGACCAATTATAAAGTGTGTTTCCCATCCATGTTTAGAAGTCTCTCCTGGCTGTGGATCAAACCCATGACCAAAGTCGATACCTAATAAACCAAATGCTGGCATGAAGATTCTTAAACCTAAACCTGCAGATCTCTTAAGTGCAAATGGATCGTAATCATTAAAATTATCATAAGATCCCCCTGCTTCTAAAAACCCTAGCGCATAAATCTTAGCAGATTGCTTTAAGGTAATAGGGTAACGTAACTCTAAAGAAAATTTATTATAAATAGTACCACCATCAGCAGATGATAATGCTTGATTTGAATATCCACGTAAGGCAACAGCTTCTCTACCATCTAAACTATAACTTCCTAGACCATCCCCTCCAACAAAGAAACGCTCAAAAGGAATAACACCTCTATCTTGGTTATAAGCACCTAAGAAACCAAATTCTATACTTGGACGTAATACTAATTTACCAACTAGTCTAGTGTACCAATCTCCTTTAAATTTAATTTTATAAAACTCCAACCATTTATAACGCTCTTGATCAATTTCACTTACCCTATTAGCTGCTGCTGTTCTTAAAATAGTATTAGCATCTGCATCATTAGCTATAGCTTCATTAGTATCTCTTTCTGATTTTAAAGCACTATAATCTGTACTATTAAATATTGAATATGGTAACGAGAACTTTGCTGTTGCAGAAAAACTAGACCCTCCCATTGGGAAAATTGGATCGTTAAACGTATTATTTCTACTTAGCCCTAACGTATAAGACAAGTTATTTGAATACCCATCTCCAAAAGTAAATAGTCCTGTATTATAGTTTTTTAAATTGTAATGTTGAAAACTTATCGCTTGAGACAATGTAAAGAAATCATCCGGAATTGATAAACGCTTAGCTAAACCAAATGTTATACCTGTAATATTAAAACGACTGTCCTTATCCGCATTACCAGTTGTTGCATCATATAAAAATTGCTTTGTTTGAGAAATAGATGTAGAAAACTGTACTGGTTTTTTACCTCCTAACCATGGCTCTGAAAATGAGAAGCTATATGTTTGGAAAAATCTACTTGCTTGTAAACGTAATGCTAATTTTTGACCATCTCCTGTTGGTATTGGCTTATAAGCATCTTTTTTAAAGATATCTTTAATAGAAAAGTTATTAAAAGACAATCCTAAAGTACCAATAAAACCACCTCCACCGTAACCTCCTTGAAGTTCGATCTGACTAGATCCTGCTTCTACAACAGCATACTCCATGTCAATTGTACCTTCTTCTGGATTTGGATTTTTAAAATTTGGTGTTAATTGCTCTGCATCAAAGAATCCTAACTGACTTAATTCTCTAATTGTTCTTACAACATTTTCTTTACTATATAAATCACCTGGTCTTGTTCTAATTTCTCTATAGATAACATGATCGTTAGTTTTTTGGTTACCAACAACTGTTACTCTGTCAAAATACACTGGCTTACCTTCAGAAATTCTAATTTCCATATCAATAACATTACCATCTGCATTAATTTCTACTGGGTTAATAGTAGAAAATAAATACCCGTTGTTTTGATATAAGTTAGTTAAATCATCTCCGTCAGGTTTAGTTTCATCAGCAATACGCTTTTGAAGTTCTACACCATTATATGTATCTCCTTTTACAATTCTTAACTTTCGTCTTAAAGCCTCATCCGAATAAACAGTGTTACCAATAAAAGTCATGTCTCCAAAAGTGTACTTCTCACCTTCTTCAACCTTAATTTTTAGAGATACTGTTTTATCGTTGTTGTCAATTAGAGAATCAGAAATTACTCTTGCATCTCTATATCCTATTTCTTTATACTTATTGACTACACTGGTAAGATCTTCTTTAAAATCTGCTTCAATAAATTTTGAACGCTTTAAAACTCTAATTGGATTTTTCTTCTTAGTGTTTTTCATAGCTTTTCTAAGGTTTTTATCACTTAAAACGCTATTCCCTTCAAAATCTATGTTTTTAATTTTTACTTTGTCACCTTTGTTAATAGCAACAATCATGTTAACTATAGGCTTTTCTAAAGAGTCATTTACAACTTCGATAGTATTTACATTAACCTTAGCATTAAGAAAACCATTTTTCTTGTACTTGCTTTCTAAATAGTTTTCTGTAGTTGTAATTAAGTTTTCAGTAACCTTTGTTCCTCTTAAAAGTTTATTTTCTTTTAAAATAGTTTCGTGTTTACCTTTTTTAACACCAGTAATAACAATCTCTTTAAGCTCTGGCAAATCTGACAATCTTATTTCTAAAAAAGCACTATCACCTTCTACCTTTAGTAAATACATTTCTATATCACTAAATAAATTAGATTTCCATAATTTTTTTATGGCATCACTAATTTCTTCACCAGGAACCATAATTTCTGTTCCTTTTTTTAAACCGGAATAGGCAATTATAGTCTGCTCACTAAAGCTAGTATTTCCTTTAACTGTTATTTCTGCTAGATTATATTTCTTACCGTCTTCGTAACTTAAATCCTGTGCGCTTATTGTTAACGTACTTAAAAAAGTAATCACTAACAAAGTGTAGTTTAATATTGTTTTCAATGGTAATTGTTTAGCTAATTTGTTCACTGGTTTTCCCAAATCGTCGTTCTCTTTTTTGATATTCAATAATAGCTTCATATAAATGTTGCTTTGTAAAGTCTGGCCAAAGTACTGGTGTAAAATATAACTCTGCGTAGGCTATTTGCCATAGCAGAAAATTACTAATACGTTGCTCTCCACTTGTCCTTATAAGTAAATCAACATCAGGTAAACTCTGCGTGTAAAGATGTGCATTAAATACCGATTCGTCAATACTTTCTGTAGAAATTATATTATTTTTAACTTTAGTACTGATTTCTTTAACAGCATTTAATAGCTCTTCTCTAGACCCATAGCTTAGTGCTAAAGTCAGATCCATGTGCGTATTTTCCTTAGTTAATTCAATAACTTCTTGTAATTCTTTATATACTTTTTTTGGCAATGATTTTAAATTACCAATAGCTTTTAATTTAATATTATTGTCCTTAAAGGTCTTTATCTCTTTTTTAAGAGAAGACACTAATAATCGCATTAACGTATCCACTTCTAACTTAGGTCGGTTCCAATTTTCTGTAGAAAACGCGTATAAAGTCAAATGTTTAATACCTAATTCTGCACAAGCCTCAACTGTTTGACGCACAGATTTAGTTCCATTTTCATGGCCAAAAGCGCGTAACATTCCTTTTTGCTTTGCCCAACGCCCATTACCATCCATGATTATGGCGATATGCTTTGGCAAATTTTGCTTGTGTATGTGATCTTCTATATTCAAATTAATATCCGCAATAACATGGGTTCTTTCCAAAAGTATACGTTAATGTTACTCCTGTAAATGTATACCAATCATTATTATTTAAATTTCCAAAACTTCTATCAGCTAATTCTTTTGAGTCTGGTGCACTACCATCTAGATTATCCGAAAACGTATAACGTGCTCCAACCTCTAAAGCCAAGACAATATTAGGTGTAACCAGAGCTTTAAACCCCACAACCATAGGTATACCAATAGCAATACTGCTAGAGTCCTCCGTTTGCACGTCTCCTAAACTATCATAATATAAGCTATCGTGTTGTATTGCACTTACGCCCGAAAACAAGTAAGGTGTGTATATAAATCCGCCTTGATGCAAATTAAAATCAAAAAAAGTAAACTCGACACCTGCGGTCAATTCTATGATTTGATTATTAAACTCAAGACCTCTTATTTCTCTACTTGGATCATCAGAATTTGTATCAATCCCTTCCAAGTCAGCAAAAGTTAAAGACACTCTGTAAGAATGTCTTGGGCTTCTATTCCATTTATAGATCGCTCCAATAGCTAATTGATTGGGTGCAATATAATCTGTAGCTCCAACATCTCCTATAAAATTGGCACCACCCAAATACAACCCAAACTCGTTGATTTGTGCACTACTAAAATGTATGCTTAAAAATGTTAGTATGACTAAGGTAAACTGCTTCATAAATCTTCAAAGTTTGCAAATATAATAAATAAGACTACTCCATAACAATTTGATTGAAATAGTTACACTTAAAAACACATTTAACAAGATTTTATTGTTTAATTACGCTTGTCTTCTCCCCAAAGCAGTTTTTTTCGGAGTGTATCCAAGAAAGTTTCGTTGTTTAAAACGATCATTTTGATAGTAAACGGGGCTTTTTTTATGGTTATTGTTGTTTTGTTAGTTAAGGTCGCAATTCTAGAATCCATAGACACTAAATGCTCCTTTTCTCTACCATTTACTTTTAAAGTTATTACTGTAGAGTCTTCAATAACTAACGGTCTTGCACTTAAATTATGCGGTGCAATTGGCGTTAAAACTAAACTTGCTGCGTTAGGCGTAATTACGGGACCACCACAACTTAAAGAATACCCTGTGGATCCTGTTGGTGTAGATATAATCAATCCATCACTCCAATACGACGTTAAATACTCGCCATTTAATTCGGTTTCAACCGTAATCATAGAAGTTGTATTTTTTCTACTAACAGCTATTTCGTTTAAAGCAAAATTACAAGTATTAATTTCGGCATTATCCTCAGAACTTTTAATAGTAAGTAAGCTGCGTTCTGAGATTGAATAGTTTTTATCTAAAATATTTTGGATCGCGTCTTCAATCTCTTCATGTTGGATCGTAGCTAAAAATCCTAAACGACCGGTATTAACACCAACAATCGGGATATTTAAATCTCCAACTAAAGTTATTGCTCTTAAAATAGTACCATCACCACCAATACTAACCAGAAAGTCAAAACTGTTATCTAACGTTATAAATGTAGCATAATCGGCTTCAATCTTTGGCGACACACCTTTATAAAAAGCAGCTTCAATAACCACCTCTATATTCTTTTTTTGAAACACATCTAATAACACTTCTAGTGATGCTAATGGTTTCTTTTTCTGAAATTGACTATAAACAGCAACTTTCACCATTACATATTAAGGTATTTATTAAGGTAATCTGATCGTTCTTTCAAACCATCAAGATAACTATCTTCCTCATGACCTGACACTATATTATAGCTATAACGCCTAAAGGTTTGCACCATTTCGCTTAAACCAACATTTCCTATTTTTAGAGTAATTTGCGCAATATCGTTTTCAATTTTAGAAATAAAAGCGCCATATAACTTACCATCATTGCTTTCTACAATTTGACTAATTTCGCTAAACGAATAATCTATCAATCCTTTTTCTATGATTAAAACCGCTCCGTTCTCCGCAAAAAAAGGTGTTTCGTTAAACAAACCAATAATATCATTAAGCTCATAATACCCTAAATACTTATTACTGCTATCTAAAACAGGCATAATATTAGTGGAGTTTTGGGCAAACGCCTCTAAAACATCTAACCAATTAGTATCGTTTCTTACAAAAAAACCTTCGGTAGCATATCCACAATCAGAAATAACCTCAACTTTTTGAAAACAATGTGCGTCATTCTCTGAGATACATCCTAAATAAACTCCCGCTTCATTTTCAATAGGAATATGAGAGTAGGTTAATTGGTTAAACAACAGTTGCAAATCACTAACTAAGCCCGTGTTTAGCAATGGTTTTATATCATTTATTACGTAATCTGAAAGGTTCATTTTATAAAAACTTTTGTTTTGCAAATTAATTAAAAATTAGCACAAAAAGCCTCTTATACTTTGTATTTTTGTGTTTTAAATTATAGTATAGTTATGACAAAATTAAGCGTAAACATCAATAAGATTGCTACTTTAAGAAATTCTCGTGGCGGTAACACCCCAAACGTGGTTCAGTTTGCAAAAGACGTACAACGTTTTGGAGCGGAAGGCGTAACCATACATCCTAGACCGGACGAACGTCATATTACCTATCAAGATGCCTATGATTTAAAACCGGTAGTACATACGGAGTATAATATAGAAGGTAATCCAATTCCAAAGTTTATGGATATGGTTTTAGAGTTACAACCTACACAAGTCACGTTAGTACCAGATAGTATTGATACATTAACTAGTAATGCAGGTTGGGATACTATTAAAAATAAAGGGTTTTTAACCGAAGTCATTGCTGAGTTTAAGAAAAAAGGTATCAGGACATCCATATTTGTAGATCCTGATTTAGCACAAATCGAAGGAGCAAAAGCAACAGGAACAGATAGAATTGAATTATACACAGAAGCATTTGCGCATGAGTATAGTTTAGGTAATCAAAACGCCATACAACCTTATACGGCTTGTGCCGAATTAGCAAATAGCTTAGGACTTGGTGTTAATGCCGGACATGATTTATCTTTGGATAACATTCAGTTTTTTAAACAAAATATGCCAGGTCTTTTAGAAGTCTCTATAGGACATGCTTTGGTTTCTGAAAGTTTATATCTAGGTGTTGAAAATGTGATTAATATGTACAAGAATAAATTACAATAAAAACGTATGGTGTTACATTCAAATATTATAGGTGAAGGAAAACCGTTTGTGATTCTTCATGGTTTTTTAGGCATGAGTGATAATTGGAAAACGTTAGGTAATCAGTTTGCTGAGCATTTTCAAGTACATTTGGTAGACCAGCGCAATCACGGTCGTAGTTTTCATGATGATGCTTTTTATTATGAAGCATTAGCCGAAGATTTAAAAAATTACTTTGACACACACCAAATAAAGGACGCCATACTTTTAGGGCATTCCATGGGCGGAAAAACAGCCATGTTATTTGCAACACTATATCCAGAATTAGTAAGCAAATTAATAATAGCTGACATTTCTCCACGTTTTTACCCAATCCATCATGATGCCATATTGGACGGTCTAAACAGCTTAGATTTTGACACTTTAAAAAGTCGTGGTCAAGCAGACAAACAACTTGCAAATTATGTAACAGATGCAGGTACACGCATGTTTTTACTAAAAAATCTATATTGGATCGAAAAAGGAAAACTAGCCTTAAGAATAAACTTAGATGTGTTAACAGAAAATGTTTCTGAAGTTGGAGAAGCACTTCCATTACACGCCAAATTTGACGGAGATACTTTATTTTTGCGAGGTGACAAAAGTGAATACATAGGTAATCAAGATGAAACCCTGATTAAAAATCATTTTCCTGAAGCTAAGATTATAACTATTGCCAATGCAGGACATTGGTTACATGCAGAAAACCCAAAAGATTTTTATCAAGCTGTAACAAATTTTGTAAATTAAAGTCTATTAACTAAACCCTAGTTTATGAAACTTATTATAAGATTACTACTAAACGCTATAGCCGTATTTGCTATAGCCAATATATTAAACGGTGTATCCATAGATAATTACACAACCGCTATAATTGTGGCTGCAGTACTTTCTTTATTAAATCTATTGGTCAAACCCATATTAATATTACTAACATTACCCATTACAATTTTAACACTTGGCTTGTTTTTATTTGTAGTCAATGGGCTAATTATTTTACTAGCAGACAACTTTATAGATGGCTTTGCTGTATCCAGTATATGGACCGCTATTTTATTTAGTATTTTACTATCCCTTTTACAATGGTTACTGCAATCGTTTTTAAAAACAGATAAAGATTCAAATTAAATCTTAAAAATAGTCTGTAACACAACATGTTAAAAACTTTGTAATACTATAAAAAAGTAGTACTTTTGCACACCTTTTTAATTAAAAAAAACTAGTGTTAATGCCCATTTTAGGGCTTTATATCATTTATAATGAATATTACAAGAGAAAACATTGATGCATTAAATGCTGTAGTAAAAATAGATATCGCTAAAGAAGATTATAGCGCTAAAGTTGAAAAAATATTAGTAGACTACAGAAAAACAGCTAACATCCCAGGATTTAGAAAAGGTCAAGTACCAATGGGAATGGTAAAAAAACAATACGGTAAATCTGTATTAGCTGACGAAGTAAACAAAATACTTCAAGAAGCACTAAGCAAATATTTAGCTGAAGAAAAATTAGATGTGTTAGGGCAACCATTACCTAAACAACAAGACGAAATAAACTGGGATTCAGATTCTTTTTCATTTGAATTTGAATTAGGTCTTTCTCCAGAATTCAGTGTGGATTTAACAAGTAAAAAAGCCATTACACATTATAACATCGTTGCTGATGATAAAATGATTGATGAGCAAGTTGAACGCATCCAAAAACAATACGGAAAAATTACTCCTGAAACTGAAGTTAAAAAGGATAGCGAAATTACTGGAACCTTCAAAAACGAAGAAAAAGAAATAGACAATACGCTAACTGTAACTTTAGATCAATTTAAAGGTAAAGCAACTGAAAAGAAATTTATCGGTGCTAAAGTTGGTGATGTTATTACATTAAAAACTAAAGGATTATACGCAGATGATCATGAGTTAATGAATGCTTTAAAAGTACCACATGATGATGCACATGGATTAGACATCGAGGTAACTTTTACAATTAACGAAATTAATAGTCGTGCGTTAGCAGATTTAGACCAAGAGTTATTTGACAAATTATTTGGTAAAGATGGTGTAAAATCTGTATCAGAATTAAAAGCGAAGATTAAGGAAGATGCTGAAAAGCAATTTGTACAACAATCTGACCAAAAATTATTAAACGATGTTACAGAATACTTAGTAGACAATACTAAATTTGATTTACCAGCAGCATTCCTTACAAAATGGATGCAAGTAGCAGGTGAAAAGGAAATGGATGAAGCGACTGCAAAAGAAGAATACGAAAAGTCAGAAAAAAGCTTACGTTACCAACTTATCGAAGGTAAATTAATGGCAGACAATGATCTTAAAGTAGACTTTGAAGACGTAAAAACTAATGCTAAAGACATGATCAAAATGCAAATGGCACAGTTTGGACAACTTAATCCTTCTGATAAAGAATTAGATGATATTGCTGCACGTGTATTAGGTAATCAAGACGAAGTAAGACGTATTTCTGAACAAGTTGTAAGTCAAAAATTACTTAACCTTTACAAAGAAAAAGCAAACATCAAGGCTAAAGAAATGTCTTATGAAGCTTTTGTAAAAGAAGTTTACGGTGACAAATAATAAACCTCACTTTTTGTTTTTATCATTTTGATAAGATTGTATTAGTACAGGTTTAACAAAATAATCATTATCTTTAGGCGTTGTTTAGCAAGACTAAACAACGCCTAATTTTTTCAATAAAAATAACACTTATTCAAACTATGGATTACGGAAAAGAATTCGAAAAATTCGCTATAAAGGATCAAGGTATAAGTAGTACATATTACAATAAAATTATTAGTAGTATGTATCCTACTAACTTAACGCCTAACATTATTGAAGAGCGTCAAATGAACATCGCTATTTTTGATGTGTTTTCGCGTTTAATGATGGACAGGATTATATTTTTAGGAACAGGAATTAATGATCAAGTAGCAAATATTATTCAAGCACAATTATTGTTCTTAGAAAGTACAGATGCTAATAAAGACATTCAGATATACATTAACTCTCCAGGAGGAAGTGTTTACGCTGGATTAGGTATCTATGATACAATGCAATTTATTAAACCAGATGTCGCTACTATTTGTACAGGTATGGCTGCCTCTATGGGTGCTGTTTTATTATGTGCTGGAGCTAAAGGTAAACGTAGTGGTTTAACGCACTCTCGTGTTATGATTCACCAACCTTTAGGTGGTGCTCAAGGACAAGCTAGTGATATAGAAATTACTGCACGTGAGATCTTAATACTAAAAGAAGAACTTTATAACATTATTAGTAAGCATTCTGGTCAAGATTACGACAAAGTATATGAAGATAGTGATAGAGATTACTGGATGAAAGCTGATAAAGCTAAGGAGTACGGAATGATTGACGAGATTTTAGCTCGTAAGTAAAAATTATATAATAGTGAGTTATAAGTTTTTGTAAAACACAGAAACTTATAACTAATCACTTTTAACTATAAAAGATGGCAAAGGAAGAATTAGAATGTTCATTTTGTGGTAGAAAAAAACCAGAAACCAGCTTATTAATAGCCGGTTTAGATGCGCATATATGTGATAGATGCATACAACAAGCTCATGGAATTGTTTTAGAAGAATCTAAGGAAGAAGACTCCAAAGATCTTTCAGCAGAAATGATGCTTAAAAAGCCTAAAAAGATTAAATCATTCTTAGACGAATATATTATTGGTCAAGAATACACTAAAAAAGTAATGTCTGTAGCAGTTTATAACCACTACAAACGTTTACTACAGCCACCAACTACAGATGATATAGAGATTCAAAAATCTAACATCATAATGGTTGGACAAACAGGAACAGGAAAAACATTAATGGCTAAAACCATTGCAAAAATGTTAAATGTCCCGTTAGCAATTGTTGATGCAACAGTATTAACAGAGGCTGGTTATGTTGGTGAAGATGTAGAAAGCATTTTAACACGTCTTTTACAAGCTGCCGATTATAGTTTAGAAAAAGCAGAAAAAGGAATTGTTTTTATTGACGAAATAGACAAGATTGCACGTAAAAGTGATAATCCATCTATAACAAGAGACGTTTCTGGAGAAGGTGTGCAACAGGCCTTATTAAAACTTTTAGAAGGAACTGTAGTTAACGTTCCGCCAAAAGGAGGACGTAAGCACCCAGACCAAAAATTTATAGAGGTTAATACAGAAAACATCTTATTTATTGCAGGAGGTGCTTTTGATGGTATAGAACGTGTTATTTCTAAACGTTTAAACATGCAAGCAGTTGGATATAGCGCTTCTATTAAAGAAGATGTTGTAGATCATGACAACCTGTTACAATATATTATCCCAAAAGATTTAAAAGATTTTGGTTTAATACCTGAAATAATTGGACGTCTTCCCGTTTTAACTTACATGGATCCTTTAGATGGTAAAACATTAAGAGCGATACTTACTGAGCCTAAAAACGCTATCATTAAACAGTATAAAAAACTGTTTCAAATGGATGATATTGAATTAAGTATTACAGATGGTGCTTTAGAGTTTATAGTAGGAAAAGCTATCGAGTATAAACTTGGTGCACGTGGACTACGTAGTTTATGTGAAGAAATACTAACTGACGCTATGTTTGAGCTTCCTGGAGGCGATATTAAAAAACTTAATGTTACAAAAGCATACGCAGAGCAAAGGCTTAGTAAAACAACAATTAAAAAACTTAAAGCAGTTTCTTAATTAAAGAGTATACAAACAATAAAAAACCACTTTAGACAAATGTTTAAAGTGGTTTTTTATTTTTAATTATAACTGTCCAGTTATAAAGTTTCAGTTTTAGAACAATTACTGTTTGTTATTTTACAATCTGTACAATAACCATCTCCTGCACTATCACGTTTAGGATTACAACCTCTTCTGCATCCATTACATACAATACTAGAGATTGGATCTTGCACTCTTAAACTGTAACCGTCTTTTAATTTTAAAACATCTATTCCGATAGTTAAAGGTTCTTTAGTTTGATTACAATACCCTTTGACTATCAACATAGGAAACCCGTTATTGTCAATTGCTTTTAACAAACTAAAGTCCGATACAACTATATCGTAACCAGTAAGTAAACCAATACGCTTTGTTTTAAAAATAACTAATTGTTTTTTAATATCATCTTTAAAAATAAAACCATCTTTTTCTTTTCCAATAATTAAATCATCACTTAGCTCTATATTATTAATTTTCTTAAAATTTTCAAAGTTAGCATCTAATTCCTTCAATGCTTCTCTAAATAAGAATTTAGATTGAATCTCTACACTATCAATAGAACTCTCATTTTTTTGGTTTTGATTTTCATCAGAACAAGCAAAAAACATACTGATTATGAATAGGTAAGTGATTTTTTTAAATAATGACATAATGTTTAAAATTTATAATTATAAACTCCAAGTTAAAGTTAAACAAATTTATTTTACAATATTTTAAATAAAAACAATAAAAAACCACTTTAGACAAATGTTTAAAGTGGTTTTTTTGATTAAACTCAATGTGACCTTCCCTTAAGCCAGATTAATAGCAAGCCTAAATTAACATTTATTTAACTGATAACCAAATAAATAGCAGGTTATTTTGATAATCGAAAGAATCGCTTTACAAAAAAAAATTCACTCCCTTTATTTAAATGTTACTCTATTATTTATTTAATATTAAAAGTTCGTCTATATATTGACGTGTATTAGATAACCTTGGTACTTTATGTTGCCCTCCTAATTTATTGTTTTGTTTTAACCAATCATAAAACAACTGCGTTCTAGCAACATGTATTTTTGGTTTGTTTAAGGTCATATTATTATAACGCTTCGCTTCATAATCTGAATTTAAACTTTTAAGTGCATTATCAAACAACTCATTAAAGTAATCAATGTCCTTAGGCGGTGTTTTAAACTCGATTAACCACTCATGCGCGCCTTTCTCTTTACCATCCATAAATATGGGAGCAGCAGTGTAGTCTACAATCTCTGATTTTGTTTTTTTACATACCTTTTTTAAGGCATCTTCTGCATTTTCAATAATCAACTCTTCTCCAAAAACATTAATATGGTGTTTTGTACGACCTGATACTTTTATACGATACGGACTAATAGACACAAATCTAACTGTGTCCCCTATTTTATAGCGCCAAAGACCAGCATTAGTTGTAATAACTACCGCATAGTTTTTATTAAGCTCTACCTCACTTAAAGGAATGACTTTTTGATCTAATGTCCCATAATTATCCATTGGAATAAATTCGTAAAAAATACCATAGTCCAACATTAATAATAAATCTCCTGAGTAGTTTTGATCCTGAATAGCAAAAAAGCCTTCCGATGCATTATAGGTTTCGTAGTATTTAAAATCTTTTTTAGGTAAAATGTTTCGGTATTGCTCTATGTATGGGTTAAAGCTAACCCCACCATGAAAATAAACTTCCAGGTTTGGCCACACATCAAACAAACTTGTTTTATCTGTTTTGTCTAATACATTATTTAATAGCACCAACATCCAACTAGGCACACCAGCCAAACTAGTCACATTTTCATTAATGGTTTCATTTACCACAGCAGCCATTTTAGTTTCCCAATCACTCATTAAACTAACCTTACTACTTGGTGTACTACTAAATTCTGCCCAGAAAGGCATGTTATCTATTAAAATAGCACTTAAATCTCCAAAAACGGTACCGTTTTCTTTATACAATTCTTTACTTCCACCTAACCGTAAACTTTTACCTGTAAATAATTGGGAGTCTTCATTGTTATTTAAATACATGCAAAGCAAATCTTTACTTGCTGCATAATGGCAATCCTCCAAACTATCTGTGCTTACTGGAATAAATTTACTTTTAGCATTGGTAGTTCCACTAGATTTTGCAAACCACTTAATTGGTTTAGGCCAGAAAATATTATTTTCTCCTTGTCTAGAGCGTTCTATCTTATCTTGAAAATCTTCGTAAGTTGTGATGGGGACACGTTTGGCAAACGTCGCGTAGTTTTTTATTGAAGCAAACTCGTGTTGCTTACCAACTTCGGTATCTTTTGCTATGTCCAATAAGCTAAATAGCAACTCTTGTTGCACCTCATTTGGATACTTTAAAAACAACTCTATTTGATGAAAACGTTTCTTTAAAAACCATGAAGCAATAGAATTAACAAGAGGAATTGACATAGTTATTTGTATCTTTAAGTTTTAAAAATAATACTTTTTTTTATGACCTACCAAGGTGTATTGACAAAAATGCAAACGGAGTTTACTAAACCCATTAATTACTATCTAGTATTTAAAAATGACTTTATAAACCTTAATCAATTATTAAACAAAACCTTAGAATTTAGTTTTGTAAAATACGAGTGTTTAAACTGCCATTTAGACAAGCCTATTTATCGTCAAGGGTTTTGTAAAAGTTGCTTTTTTGAGATCCCGCAAGCAGCAGATTGGATCATGAAACCCGAATTAAGTAAAGCACATTTAGGTATTGAAGAGCGTGATTTAGACTACGAAAAGCAGGTCCAACTAAAACCGCATATTGTGTATTTAGCTAATTCTAGTAATGTAAAAGTTGGAGTAACTAGAAAAGGACAAGTCCCTACACGATGGATAGACCAAGGCGCGCATGAAGCTATAGAAATTGTAGAAGTCCCTAACAGATATCTTGCTGGTATTACTGAAGTTGCTTTAAAAGATTATGTTGGTGACAAAACCAATTGGCGCACGATGTTAAAAAATGAGATTAAAGATGAAAATTTAATTGAATGGCGTGATAAGCTGAAACAATACATTCCTGACGAAGCCCAACAGTATTATATTGAAGATAATGAAGAAACCAATATTGAATTTCCGGTATTGCGCTACCCAACAAAACCGAAGTCTTTAAATTTTACAAAAACAGCACATTACACTGGTGTTTTAAAAGGAATTAAAGGTCAATATTTGATTTTTGAGGATGATACTGTTTGTAATATTAGAAGTAATGAAGGACTTGTTGTTAACATAACTATTTTGTAATTATTACAATTGTGTAACGACTTAATGTATATGAATACATTAATTTTTGTTTACAATGCTGACTCTGGAATTAAAAATCTGGCAATAGATATTGCGCATAAATTATTTAGCCCAAAAACATATGCTTGTAATTTATGCGCATTAACTTTTAATACATTTTCTGAAAATACGATTTGGAAAGATTTTAGAAATAGAACCAATTTAAATATTGTGTTTTTACATACGGACGAGTTTAAAACCAAACACCCCAATCACGCTTTTGAATACCCGATTATTTTAAGCAAAAACAACAGTACTCTTGACGTCTTTTTATCTAAAGATGACATCAATGCACTATCCACAGTTGAAGAACTAATCCTTAATATTGAATCTAAATCTTGCGACATGCTGCGTTAGCGGTAGTAATGGCATCCTTTTTTTGCTGCCATATATGGCAAAAAAAGATATAACCCTTCGACTACGCTCAGGATAAACTCCGACGCGACCCTTGTGGTAACGCCCAACTTTAGCAAGCTAAATGCGGAAAAAAACTACTCTTTAAACCATCCGGAGTATTTGACGTAATTATCAGCAATACGGTTTATCTCACCATTGATTAACTCTTGACTAATATCTTTTACTTTTTTTGCTGGCACGCCTGCATAAATACTTCCTGACTCTACGGTTGTATTTTGAGTGACAACTGCTCCGGCTGCGACAATACTATTACTTTCTACAACGCAATTATCCATTACAATACTTCCCATACCTATCAAAACATTGTCATGAATTGTACATCCATGGACAATAGCATTGTGACCAATGGACACGTTATTACCTATTATCGTAGGGTATTTTTGATACGTACAGTGTACAACTGCACCATCTTGTACATTAACTTTATCTCCTAATTTTATGTAATTAACATCACCGCGTAATACGGCATTAAACCAAATACTACATTGCTTACCTATTTGGACATCTCCAACAATGGTTGCATTTTCTGCGATGTAACAATCTTCTGTTATTTGTGGTGCTTTACCGTTTACTGGTTTTATAATTGGCATGTGTTATTTATTTTATTGTTCTCGATACTTTTATTTGTGCTTCTCAAAACACTAAAACTAGTGTCTTGGGTTATTTAAAGTAAGATAATAGGTCTGATTTTTTAGAGGCAGATACCATAATTTCTTTTCCGTTGCTTAAAACAACACTTCCGCCTTTTCCTTTTATGTATTTAACAACCTCGCCCACGTTAACAAGGTAACTTTTGTGGACACGTGCAAATCCTGATGGCGTTAATGCGTCTTCAAAATATTTTAGTGTCTTACTAACTACTTTCTTTTTATTGTTGTTTAAATAGATCTCTGTGTAATTATCGTCTGCTTTACAATACAATATGTCTTTGGTGTTTAATACTTCAAATCCGTCTTGTTGTGGAATGGTTATTTTGCCCGCTACGGTATTGGTTTTTGGGATTAAGACCTGGTCCTGCAAAGCATCTTCCTTTGACTTAATTTCGGAAACATAGTCTACAGCTTTAATTAACTCGTCAATATCTATCGGTTTCATTAAATAATAGGATGCGTGTGCATTTAAAGCATCCATTGCATAATTATTGTAAGCGGTTACAAATACTGTTTCGAAATCACGATCACCAACTTTGTCTAACAAATCAAATGCGTTACCATAAGGCATCTCTACATCCAGAAATACTAAATCCAAATCTAATGTACGAATCAACTCCAAAGCCTCATTAATATTAGCTGCTTCGCCCAGAATATTGACTTTAGGGCAGTATTTGGTTAAGTAGTTTTTTAGTATTGCTCTACTTTGGGCTTCGTCTTCTACTAGTATTGCGTTTAGTGTCATGTTATTCTTGTATTATGTACTGTCCTTTTCTCTTTATTAATTTACCACATAGGTTAGACTTGAGAATCAAAATTCTATTTGGAGGTCCATCTAATATTTTTGTATTAACGTCTGCTAGATTAATGAAATATACTAAATAATAATTTGGGTTATTAAAAATAAATTTTTTCAACAAAAATTCATCTACAAGAATACCATCCATAATTATTAAATCTAATTTTCTGTTTAAATTATCACCATAGTTAATTAACTCTTCATAAGAATTAATACTAATAGGTGGACTTAATGCTGTTTCTTGACATTTTTTTTGATAGGTAGATTTACAACCTAGTAACAAAAAACAGAAACTAGAAATTAGTATTATAATTTTCATTTTTAATCCTTCTTTATAATTACTACCACCTTAGTTCCCACATCTCCTTCAGTCCCATTATCATCTATAAGCACATCTACTTTGTCTTTATACATCTGATTTAAAATAGATACTCGTTTTTTAATATTACCTAAGCCTTTAGAGTTGTGCTTTTGTTGATTTTCGGTCTTTAAACTTTTAGACTTTTTACGTCCAATACCATTATCTGCAATAGTAATTGCAATAACACCTTTTTGCTTTTTGGTTATCGAAATATGTAATAACCCCATGTCTTCTTTATAACGTAGTCCATGCCAGACTGCATTTTCTATATAAGGCTGAAGTAACATAGGCGGAATCTGATATGCTTCGATATCTATAGTTTTATCAACGTCTATTGTATATTCAAACTTATCCTTAAACCTAAAATGCTCTAGTTTGGTATATAATTCTATCAATTCGATTTCTTTTTGAAGCGGAATAAAATCTTCTTCAGAATTCTCTAAAACAGCGCGCATTAATTTTGAAAAATCTGAAAGGTATTTATTTGCTGTACGCTCGTCATTAGTAGAAATAAAACTATTAACCGAGTTTAATGCATTGAAGATAAAATGCGGATTCATTTGACTTCTTAAAGACTTTAAAGCTAATAAATTGTTGGCCAATTTTTGCTGTTTAATATACTTGTACATTAAATACGCAGTTAAAGCTAGCAAGAATAAACCACCTATTAAAGAATAAATAATTAACTGTTGTCTCTTGTTTTTTTCTTCGGATAACTCGACTTGACTTAGCGTTAATTTACGATCGGTTTCTAGTGTTGTAATTCGGTTTTGCTTTTCTGTAATGCTTTTATTAAAGCGCGCTGCTTGAGATATTTCCTGTTCCTTTTTAATATAAAGTTGATCAACCGTTTTTACATATTCGTCAAAGGTTTTTTTAGCTTCACTAAAATTACCGGATTCCACATAGGCATCAGTCAACTTTTTAGTTGCATCCTTTTTAACTGTTAGATCTTCTTTTTTATCCGCTTCTTCTATACTTTTTTCTAAATACGGAATCGCTTCTTTATAGTCTTTTTGCAAAAAATAAGCATTCCCAATTTTATAGTTTTGCTTTTGTTTGGTAATACTACTTTCATTAGCAATAATAGAATCCTTTTCTATGACATCTATATCTTTAATAATTTCTTTTCTAGTTGCAATTTCCTCATCATAAGATTGATTTACATTTTGGAAATCTGCAAACTTAACTTTCTGTTCTACTTCTCTAGTTTTATTTTCCTGAGCAGCCATAACAACAGAGTTTTCCAATAACACTTCTGCTTTTCTCTTTTCACCTTCCGTATTATAAACGGTACCTAATTTAGAATTTAAATCGGTTATTTTGAATTGAATTTTATTGGTTGTTGCTATTTTTAAACCTTCAGTATAGGCTTTTGTAGCTTTACTGTTTTCGTTAATCATAGCATAGACATCTCCTAAACCTTCGTAGCGTATTACCTTTTGATTTTCGGATAAATTATTAGTCTTTAATTGATCATATATTACTAAACTTTCTTGATGGTTGTTATTATAAAAATAAGCTTTTGCTAGTTTTAAATTAACATCAGTAGTGCTTACATTATTTAAACTAATCCTATAATTGGTAATTGCCAAATCGTATTGTTTCCAATACATATAAACATCTCCTAAAACCTGAAAAGCTTCTGCGTTTTGTTGTACCGAATTACTTTTTGGGAGACCATCAGCTATAAATTGAATACTTTTTTCAGCTGAAATTTTCTTATAATATAAAGCTGAGTCTATTGCTGTTTTAAAACTACTTTCTTTAATTGCTATTTTGGAAGACACAGAATCATCACCAACCGTTTCCACCTCTACCCTAATATCATCATTGCTTTTTACAGTATAGTAAATGGTTTGAAAGTCTTTATGACTTATCATGATTTCGTCTTCATATTTAACCTTAATCTTAAACCGACCACTTATAGTTGTACTAGTATAAGCACCTCCGTTAACTTGCACATTAACACCAGATATAGGATTAAAACTATTACTTTCTACCACGACCCCTTTCACCTCAAAAGAGGCATCTAAGGGCTTACCCAACTCTTGTTGTGCAACTACTCCCAACTGAGATATAAGACCTAGTAAAAGCGCAAGTAATAACTTAAGGTTTTTCATTTAATATATTTATAAAACATAAACTTACGCACTTTAAATCATTAAATAAAATGCGTTTTTCTGATACAACCATCAAATAGAACTAAATAGTAGACTTAACTCATTTACATTCCAAACTGACTCATTTATCATACCCGTTCACTCATTATAGATTGTTAGCAAAAAAATAAAAAGCATGCTTAACTTTTGGGCATAAAAAAAGCCTCGATACAATCGAGGCTTTTTTTATATAAGGATTATACTAGTTGATCGCAGGACAATCACAACTGTATCTTGCTTTACCACAATTAAAATTATACCCCAATGTTAATTGATGGAAACCACCATTATTAAATACTACTGAGTTAGATTGGTAGCTATAAGTATATGCAAACATAAAGTTATTAACCTCTACACCTAAAATTGGTGTAATGTATTGTAATTTTTGACTACTAATTCCTGATCCATCAACAAATTCGGCACCATCTAAAGAACGTCTGTAAGACAACCCTCCCCAAACTTTACCAAAATCCATTGGCTTGTATGCTTTTACGTTTAAATCAAAAGAAGATTCTTCTGTAGCATCTCTATACATAAACATTGCAGACGGTTCAAAACTCCAATCGCTACCTGCCAATTGAAACGTATTACCTACAGATACAATGTACGTTCTTAAATTATCATAACTTAACCCTTGCTCGTTAAAATTAACTCCTTCATTTTTCAAAAGGTTTTTAACAGTTGCATGCGCATAAAAGTTATATAAGAAATAAGAAAATCCTAAGTCTACATTAAAATTAGTTGCAGATTGCTCTATTCCAGAAATTATTGGATCAAATCCATCAGCTAAAAAGCTAGTTTCGTCTAATTTATATTGTATTGCTCCCGCACTTAAACCAAAAGATAATTGGTTTAAATCCGTCGTACTTCTAGAAAACATTAAATGGTGTGCGTACGTAAAGTATGCTCCCGTTTGCGAGTGGTACCCATTTTTATCGCTATAAACAATAGCTCCAATTCCTGATTGTGTATCACCAATCCTACCGTTAACACTAGCTGTAACAAGTTTAGGAGCATCATCATCTCCAAACCACTGCTGTCTACCCGTTATTCTAATTTTGGCGCAATTTGCTGCACCAGCCATAGAAGGGTGAATTAAATAGTAATTATCCGTTAAATAATCAGAGTAGATAGGTAATCCCTCTTGGGCTGTGGAAAATTGACTGCTAAATAAAGCAACAATTGCTATTAAAAATACATTTTTTAATCTCATAATTCTTATTTCGAGGTCGGTCGGTCAATAAATAGCAATGCTATTATGGTTATAACTCATTTTTAACTTAAAAAGTACAAATCAGTCTCAAATATATAAATTTACTGCTTAAATCGTCACTCCTAAAAGTTAAAGGTTCAAGATAAAAATGTTTTCTTAAATAAACTATAAAAATTTTAAAAATTGACAGTTCTATAAAATTCAAATATAGTAGACACCTACACTTTTCTTTAGTATTTTTGCAAAAAAAAAGTTACTATGAGCAATTTCAAAGTTTCAATTCAAGAAACCTCAAATCCAACTATAATTAAATTTGAACTTAATCAGTTTATAACTAAACATCAAAGTTTTGAATTTAACAACATTGACGAAGCAAAGGATTCTCCTTTAGCCCAACAACTGTTCTATTTACCATTTGTAAAAAAAGTATATATCTCTAGTAATTTTATTGCTATTGAACGCTTTAATATCGTGGAATGGGATGCAGTTAAAAATGAAGTATCAGAACAAATAGAATCTTATTTAAATGAAGGCGGATCGGTTGTGTCTGATTCTGCTGAAACTAAAAAAGTTGCGGTTACCGTTTACACGGAAAGCACGCCAAACCCTTCAGTATTAAAATTTGTGGCTAACAAAAAATTAGTTACTGCATCTTACGAATTTACATCTATCGAAACTGCGAAACCATCACCAATGGCAACTGCTTTGTTTCATTTCCCGTTTGTAAAAAGCGTGTTTTTTGATGAAAACTTTGTATCCATTACAAAATATGATATCGCTGAATGGAGTGATATCTCTTTTGAACTAAGAGAATTTATAAGAACTTATATTGAAGATGCAAAAGAAATTGTTTCTCCAGACGCTCCTGAAGTTGTAGAAAAATCGATTGAAAAAGTTGAAGCACATTTTGAAACACTTGATGACACCTCTAAAGAGATCATTAACATTTTAGAAGAGTATGTTAAGCCTGCAGTTGCTAGTGACGGAGGAAATATTCAATTTGAATCTTATGATGAAGCAACAAAAACTGTGAAAGTAATTTTACAAGGTGCTTGTAGTGGTTGTCCATCATCTACTTATACTTTAAAAAGCGGAATCGAAAACATGCTAAAAGAAATGTTAGCAGGTAAAGTTGATTCGGTTGTTGCTATAAATGGTTAATTTCAACCTATAAAACAAACTGTTTATCTATTGTTTTAAATTATTATCCCACACAAATTATTGATAATTGTATTAATATTTGTAATTTTAAGGAAGAATCAATAATTTAAAAAAACAATATCATGGCAGTATTAAAAGTAATTGAAGTATTATCAAACTCAGAAAAAAGCTGGGAAGACGCAACTAAAAAAGCAGTAAAGCATGCTTCTAAAAGCGTTAAAAACATTAGATCTGTATATGTACAAGATCAAAGTGCTAGTGTTAAAGATGGCGAAGTTGTT
>NZ_FORM01000006.1 GCF_900114005.1 Olleya namhaensis | reverse complement strand
GGTTCCGCAGGTTTTGTTCCTGTTACGTCCCAAGTACAAGTTGTGTTATTGAATGTTGCAGTTTCGTAACATTCCGTAGTTGGTTCCGCAGGTTTAGATCCAGAAATATCCCATGTACACGTTGTGTTGTTGAATGTTGCAGTTTCATAACATTCTGTAGTTGGTTCCGCAGGTTTTGTTCCTGTTACGTCCCAAGTACAAGTTGTGTTATTGAATGTTGCAGTTTCGTAACATTCCGTAGTTGGTTCCGCAGGTTTAGATCCAGAAACATCCCATGTACACGTTGTGCTGTTGAATGTTGCAGTTTCATAACATTCCGTAGTTGGTTCCGCAGGTTTAGATCCAGAAACATTCCATGTACACGTTGTGTTGTTGAATGTTGCAGTTTCGTAACATTCTGTTGTAGGTTCTGCAGGTTGTGTTCCAGAAACATCCCATGTACACGTTGTGTTGTTGAATGTTGCAGTTTCGTAACATTCTGTTGTTGGTTCTGCAGGTTGTGTTCCAGAAATATCCCAAGTGCAAGTTGTATTGTTGAATGTTGTAGTCTCATAACATTCCGTTGTTGGTTCCGCAGGTTTTGTTCCAGAAACATTCCAAGTACAAGTTGTATTGTTAAATGTTGCAGTTTCATAACATTCTGTTGTTGGTTCCGTAGGTTGTGTTCCAGAAACATCCCAAGTACAAGTTGTGTTGTTGAATGTTGCAGTTTCGTAACATTCTGTTGTTGGTTCCGCAGGTTGTGTTCCTATTACGTCCCAAGTACATGTTGTATTATTAAACGTTGCAGTTTCATAACATTCTGTTGTTGGTTCCGCAGGTTTTGTTCCTTTGTTTTCCCAAGTACAGGTTGTGTTGCTGTAAGTAAAATTATCCCAACAATTTGTTGCAGTCGGCATGTCTTGTCTTGTTACTGTTACTGTAGCATTTGCGGTATCTGTATTAGAATTAATATCGGTTACAGTTAAAGTAATCACATTGTTACCAATGTCAGAACAGTCAAAAGTGTCTTTTGATAAAGTAAAATTAGCTATTGAGCAATTATCTGAAGATCCATTGTTAATAGCGCTAGGCGTAATTGTAGCATTACCAGAATTATCTAATTGAATTGTAATATTTTGGGTTACGGCATTTGGATTTATGGTGTCTGCAATAATATTTATACTAAACGACGCTGTTTTTGTGTTACCTGAAGTATCAGTGACTTGATAGCTTATAGTAGTATTGCCAACAGGAAATGTATCACCACTGTTTAATCCTGTAGAATCTGTTCTGATTACAGTTAAAGAGTCATCACAGTTATCTGTTGCAGTCGGTGAGGTCCAAGTTGGATTATTGTTCCCACATGATAGCGACATATTGCTAGGTACGTTTATTAAATCTGGCTTAATTTGATCAAGTACAGTTACTAGTGCGGTACAGGTGTCTGTTTGATTGTCAGCATCGGTAACCGTTAGAGTCACACTCACAGGAGTACCAATATCGTTGCAATCAAAAGAATTAATATCAATGCTGTAATTGGTAATTGCAACATCATCTGTAGAGCCTCCATCAATATCTCCAGCAACAATTGAAGCATTTCCAGTGGAATCTAATTGAATATTTATGTTTTGACATAAAGCGGTTGGGGGAGTGGAATTCGAAACTTGATCAGAGGTTATCGATAACTTGTCAATAGAGATATCTCCAGACCATCCGCTAGAGGCATCAGAATCGGTAGTAGCACTAAACCTTAGTTTAATTGTTTGATTATCAAAAGTGGATAAATCTACATTTTGTGTTTTCCAAGCATCTGTATGGCTAACTTGCTTGCTTCCTGCTAGTGTATAGGTATCTAATGTTATGTAATTGGCTCCGTTATCAGTGCTTATATCCACAGTTAAAATACCAATATTTGTTCCATACATATGATAGTCGAAAGCTATTGAAGCATTTTCTCTGTCTGTAAAGTCTAAGCATGGACTAATTAATCTAGCTATTTTACTAGGGAAATTAGGATTTGAAGCTTCTGTATATAAAAAATAAGATCCGTCAGATGCTGTAGATGGGCCAGTCTCTGAAGAAGGTGTTGAGTTTCCATCGGTTTCTTCTTGTTTGTTTGTCCAATTAAAATCGTCAGTAGTATCTTGTGTCCATAATCCTAAAGTGTTTTCAAAACTTTCAGAATACGGGAAACTAGTAATAGAACTACCTGTACAAGGGACAGGGGATGAGGTTGTGAATTTTTCTATTGTAGTGTAACTAGATGTTGATGTGCTGCAACGTGTTCTAACTCTTACGTCATATTGTGTAGTATGTGATAAACCGGCTATTTGGTAGCTGTTAGTTGTAAGATTTGTAACGGTAGTCCATCCAGTAGATCCTGAGCCTGTTTCTCTATATCTAATGTCGTAATTGGCAGAAGCTACAGCGTCCCAATCAATTCTTGCGCTTACCGTTGTTATGTCTGATACTGCAACATTTGTTGGTACAGTAGTCATGCATGGTGTGTTAACACTTATTATTTTAAAATCATCAATAAAAAAACCATCATTTGTTGTTGAATAATTTTCGTTAACATTTTGACCATCTGTCCTAAAGTTAAATCTTATTTTAACATTATTAGAGTTTTTTAATGACGAGTAATTAGCGTTATCAATGCTAATTTCTTCCATGATCCAATTATCCAATTGGTCTCCATCGTAAATTTGACCGCTACTGTTGGCTTGGAAATTAGCATAACTACTACTTTTGTTATCATGACTTGTAGTTGAGCTAGTAGCATTAGGTTTAGTATAGTTACCGCATAATGGAATCCAACTACTTCCACCATCGGGAGAGCCGAGTATTTCAACAAAATCATAATTTCTTTCGATATCCCATTTTGAATAAAATTGAATAATTATTTCATTTGAATCTGTAAAGTCATAACTATTAGTTGTTGTTAATGTTTTTGTTGCACTGTTGCTGTAAGTTCCTGTGCTTAAAGCATTATTTCCAGAATAAGCATCCGTTGTTGTGTTGTTCCATCCTCCCGTTTGTGTCCAGCCTGTTAGTCCATTAGTGTCGGGTTGGTGATCAAATAATAGGGTAGGCTGGTAGTGTTTTTCGTAATTTGCTTCGTAAATAACACCATCATCATTTGATAGTTTTACGTTATATGCTATAGTTTCATTAACAGTAATAGCTGGGTTTAAGTCCAAACTAATACTTACTGTGCGCTGTCCAAGAACAGGTATTCCCGATTCGGTTACAGGAGAAGGAGTGCTTGTTATGTTTGATGATATAGGGGTAACGGTTACCGTAAAATTACTTGCAGTTTGACCAATACGCTCGATACCAAAGTCTAAAGTACTACCAATTGCATTGGTAATATTACTTTGTGTTAAATCGTGTAGTTTTGCATATTTACCACCGTAATAAGCGGTCGCTAATGAGATACGCATAGAACTTTGTGCTATTGGAACAATAGTAGAAGGTGTTGGCCAAAAGCCTTGACCACCATGTTCTGGAGTTGTTGCTATAATTCCTTGACCAGAACCTGTAGCTCCATTGTTGTCAGGATTTCCACCCATCATCCAGTCATCAGGTAAACCATTAGACTCATAAAAAATAGTAGCACCATATAGGTATCTATTGTATCTAGTCATTTCTTCATGCCATTTGTAGTACTCGTCTTCACGACCAGAACTTAAAGAAGGTACGCCACCATAAGGATGCGGAACGGAATTAGCATATGAATGATTCCAAACTGCAGATTTAATTTGGTGCTTATCTATGAAATCCACCATTATTTGTGTCTCAGGTTCAGATTCTGGACGTGTTCCCCTGTACGTTCCGCTTGTTGTAGTTCCTGAAGACCCAATGTTATTGTAGCCCCAGAAATAATCAAAATTTCTATTTAAATCAACACCTCTATTAGTTGAAGTGTTTGTGTTTCCTCCTGTATTTGGTCTTAAGTTTTTACGCTGCATACCTCCTCCGTTTGGATTAAGGTATTCGTTCCATCTTAGTCCGTCAGGATTGACTACGGGTACAAAATATAGTTCGTTATTATCTACAAGTTCTTTAATGGCAGGGTCTGTACTATAGTTTTCTATAATGTACCACATAAAGTAAATGTTATTCATTAATGCACTAACCTCTCTAGAGTGGATCATGGATGTATACAACATCTGTGGTTTAGTATTTTCTGGTGTTGTACTTTGGTCTCCTGTTATTCTTATATACCACACTGTTGATGGTTGAAAATCAGTGCCAGGACCATTAACATTACCATATGTTTTTTGATTAGTTGAAGAGGCATTTGCTTTTTGAGAAACAATGTTGAGTCCATTAGATTGCGAATAAGCATACATTTGATCTAATTCACTTTGCATTTCGCTATAAGTTAAGCAACCACCCATAGATCCTAATTCAAAATTTTGAGGCGTTACCCAATTTATTTCGTCACAATCTGTATACTGTATAATATTGTCATGAATAAGACTTGATACAGATCTATTTTGTGTATTAGTGGTTCTAGATTTAGCTTGTGCTTTTTGACGGCGCAATTCTGCTTTAGCTTGAGGAAGATCTTTTATAGCTCTGTTTGCGTAAAATTTGGTAAGATCATCAATTTCTACAGTATAAGAAATATTATTTTTTTTAAGACTTTGTAGTTCCGTTTCAGATAATTCAATTATTAAATTGTCATCTTCATTTTTAGATCCACAACTTAAATCAATTCCTTGAGCTGCTATTGTATGTACAATACGTTCAGTTGGATTGCTAATTTTGATTCTAGAATGTTTGTCTTGCGAAAAAGAAGTCTGTACTATGGTAAATAATAGTAAAAAAGTAAAAGTAATTTTATTCATAGTAATTAGATTAGGGAATCTGAAATAGATTTACGAGATCTAGTGTGTTTAGTTAGACCGCTAAACTAATTAAAATATGCTAAAAAACATCCTTAAAACGCATAAAAATACGATAAACTGTAATTTGTACTCGTATTTAATTGTTATTCAGTAATTTATGAAAAGCATTTTTTACCGATTAAGTGTGTTATTTTTGAGTTTAGAGCAAAAAAAAAGACTTACAATTGTAAGTCTTTCTTGTAGCGAGAACGAGATTTGAACTCGTGACCTCTGGGTTATGAATCCAACGCTCTAACCAACTGAGCTACCTCGCCATATTTTTTGAGAGTGCAAATATATAAACAATATTGATGTGTGCAAACATAATTGTAAAAATAAATTTTTTTTTAAAATGTTTTCTAAACTTATTAATTAATGTATATATTGGACTAATTAAAAAACACAAGATTACAATTAAATGGAAGATAAAATAAAGTACGAAATGGAGTTTGTTGTCCACGCTTCTCCATCATTACTATACCAATATATATCTACGCCTTCAGGGTTGTCAGAGTGGTTTGCAGACAATGTAAATTCGCGAGGAGAGCTTTTCAAGTTTATATGGGATGGATCTGAAGAACAAGCTAAATTACTAACAAAAAAATCAGGAGAACGCATTAAATTTAGATGGTTAGTGGATGAAGACGCGCCATATTATTTTGAAATCAAGATTCAAGTAGACGAAATAACTAAAGATGTTTCAATTATTGTAACAGATTTTGCAGAAGAAGATGAAGTAGAGGAAGCTAAAATGCTTTGGACAAATCAGATTTCAGATTTAAAACAAGTTATAGGTTCTGCTTAAAAATAAATACATTTAAAGTATATTTGTCCCATTGAAAAATGGGACTTTTTTTATGATAAATTTTAACGGAATACTTCAAGAAGATAATACAGTAATCTCTAACAATAATCGTGGTTACTCATACGGTGATGGGCTTTTTGAAACCATCAAGGCGGTACATGGTAAATTATTGTTTTTTGAAGATCATTATTTCAGGTTAATGGCGTCTATGCGAATATTACGTATGGAAATTCCGATGAACTTTACAATGGAGTTTTTAGAAGCGCAAATTAAACGCACTTTAGAGGCTAATAATTTATTGTCACAATCTGGTCGTGTTAAAATACAAATTGATAGAGTAGAAGGAGGATTATATTTACCAGAGTCTAATGATGTTAATTTTATTATTAGTGTTAAAGCTATTGATGAGGATTTTTATCTTTTAAATGAAAACAAATACGAAGTAGACCTTTATAAGGATCATTATTTATCGCCAAGTTTAATGTCTACGCTTAAGTCTAACAATAAAGTGATAAACGTTATTGGAAGTATCTATGCTAAAGAGAATAGATTAGATAATTGTCTACTAATAAATACTAATAAAAGTGTTGTAGAAGCGCTTAATGGTAATTTGTTTTTGGTAAAAGGTACTACAATCAAAACGCCACCTTTGTCTGATGGCTGTCTTAAAGGTGTTTTAAGAAAGCAAATCATGGAAATTATTAAATTACTTCCTGATTACAGTTTAGAAGAAACATCAATCTCTCCTTTTGAATTACAAAAAGCTGACGAGTTATTTACTACTAATGTTATAAAAGGTATTCAGTCCATAACAAAGTATAGAAAAAAAGAATTTAAAAATGATGTAGCAAAAATGCTACTTCAAAAGTTAAATGTAAAAGTTAGATTAGGCTAATATTAGTTTAATTATAGCTTGGGTTTTCTGGTGCATTAGACCAAATAGAATAATCACCACCTAACTCGACCATTTTTTCTTTCCAGAAGGTTTCGTAGCTTTTTTCTATAATATCTTTTTTGTAGGTGTTTTTAGTAACCACCCACGCATTTGATTTTAATTCGGTTTCTAACTGGTTACTATCCCAACCGGAATACCCTAAAAAGAATTTGATGTCGTTTGTAGTTATTTTATTTTCTGCAATAAGATCAGCTACAATAGTAAAATCACCACCCCAATATATACCTAAGGATATCTCTACGCTATTTGGTATTAAATCAGGACGTTTGTGTATAAAGTATAGGTTGTCTTGTTCTACAGGTCCACCATTGTAGACTTTAAAAGACGCGTCTAATTCTGGTATTAGATCACTAATAGTGTAGTTTAAGGGCTTGTTTAAAATAAAACCAATAGCACCCTCTGCATTATAATCAGTTAGTAGTACTATTGATCTATTAAAAGAGACATCTCCAATAATAGAAGGCTCTGCAATTAATAAGTCACCCTTTTTTGGTTTGGTTGTAGTCATTTTAAAAGGATTTGTTTTTTAAATGTAGCATATATTTATGTAATACACAATAATAAATGCTATATAAAATAAAAAAAGCCTTCATTTCTGAAGGCTTTTTTTATTTTAAACAAATACTAGTTTACAGCATTTGCTAAATCAGAACCAGCTTTAAACTTTACAACGTTTTTAGCTTTGATTTTGATAGTTTTTCCAGTTTGAGGATTTCTTCCGTCTCTAGCAGCTCTTTTAGATACTGACCAAGAACCAAAACCTACTAAAGAAACTCTGTTACCTTTTTGTAACGCTCCTTCTATTTCGATTAACGCACATTCTAAAGCTTTCTTAGAAGCTGCTTTAGTAATTCCTGCGTGTTCTGCCATTGCATCGATTAAATCTGTTTTGTTCATAATTTTAATTTTTATTATTAATAAATAGTTGATTAACAGTTTTTGTTAAATCCTTTTACAAATTTATACGGATTATGCTACTATGCAAGTAATAGCAAGGGAAATGCGTTGATTTGTTAATAACTTTTGACATTTGTTAATAAAGACACTTGTTTTTTTGTGTTTTATAACAATATCAATGATAATAAGGGTTTAGCGAAGTTTTGAGTCTTCATCAAAACGATAACCGTTTAAAAGTGATTTTACATCCATATTGCGTTTTCCAGGAAGTTTCAATTCTAGTATTTTTATAAAGCCTTCTTTTACAGCGACTTTAAGTATTGATTTGTCACTAATAATAGTTCCTGTTTCTAAATTGTGTGCTTCTATTTCTTTTTCAGCTTTATAAATTTTAATATCTAAGACTTCGTTATTATTTAATAATTCGCACCAAGCAGCTGGATATGGGCTTAAACCACGAATCTTATTATATATATTATCAATCGTGTCCGTAAAATCTATTTTACAATTGTCTCTATTTAGCTTATAGGCTGTTTTAGATACAGCATCTTCGGGTTGTGGTGTTGTGGTTACCTCTCCAGTTTCAATTAGCTTAATAGTATCTATTACAAGGTGACTTCCTGTGTTCATTAATTTGTCATGAAGACTACCGGCATTTTCAATAGGGTCAATCTCTATTTCTTGTTGTAAGATCATTGCTCCAGTATCAATTTTTTCATCAATAAAAAAAGTAGAGACACCAGTTATTGTTTCACCATTAATAACAGCCCAGTTTATTGGTGCAGCACCACGATAGTTTGGTAAAAGTGACGCATGAAGATTAAAGGTACCATGCTCTGGCATGTCCCAAACTACTTTAGGTAACATTCTAAACGCTACGATAATTTGCAAATTAGCTTCTAAAGCTTTTAACTCTTCCAAAAAGGCTTCACTTTTAAGATTGGTAGGCTGCAGTATATTTAGTCCTTTTTCTTTAGCAAATACTTTTACAGCAGACTCATTTAATTTACGTCCACGTCCAGCAGGTTTGTCTGGTGCGGTTATAACACCAACGACATTGTAATTATGTTCTAAAATAGTTTTTAGTGTGGTTACAGCAAAATCTGGTGTACCCATAAATACAATCTTTATGTCTTTATTCATATGTGTTTTAATTTGTAGCTATTAGTTTTTGTTATCACTATGATATCATCTTCCAATAGTCTTTTTAAGGTGTTATTTATATCTATTTCGTTAAAAGGTAATAGCTTAAATAACGCTTTTGAAGTTTGTTCTCCAAACTCTAAAGTTTCAATTATTTTGTTTTTTGTAATTTTTAAATCCGTTTTGGGTTTCGCTTTCGCGGAAATACAAACGGAGCAAATCCCACAGGGACTAACTTCTTTTTCTCCAAAGTAAGTTAGTAACTGCATACTCTTGCAAATTTGGTCATTATTAACGTAATCTAATACCGCTTTAACCTGTTTTTGCTTTAACTTATTTTGTTGCTCAATTATTGATGCGATACGGTTTATTGTTTTTTCGTCTTCACGAGGTTCAATAAAAGTAATCTGCGCATCTGTTTTGTTTATTTTAAGCGATATGACTTCGTCTTTTTCTAATTGTTCTAGCACGCTAAGGAGTCTAAACTCCTTAACAGATGCTTTGTCAGAAACTAGGCTACTGTTTATTTTTGTAACATGCTCAAAAATTCCGCCATATGTTCTTAATATTGATTTTATTATAACTTCAAAATCTCTATGTGACTCTAAATACTTGAAAAGTGTATTACTTGATACTAAAAACTGAACTTCAATACGCTTATTAAACTGTTTGCTAAGTGTAATAATACTTGTGTTGTCTAATATGTTTAGTGCATTATAAGTGGTAATGGTATTAAATTTATAAGCTTTACAAAAATCGTTAAAATTAAAATCAAAGGTTTGATAAGCACCTTCTCCATAAGAGACTTGGAAGTAACTACATAATTTTCTGTAAACCACTTTTACAAAGTCTACGGTTGGTAGTACTTTTAGAAACTGATTATTTAAAGCATTATCGTCATTTTTATTTTTTAAAATAACGGCATATGCTTTGTTTTCATCACGTCCAGCACGTCCTGCTTCTTGAAAATAACTTTCAATACTGTCAGGTAAATTGATATGAATAACTGTCTTTACATCAGATTTATCAATTCCCATTCCAAAAGCATTGGTAGCTACCATAACTTGCTTTTTGCTTGCCAGCCAGTCTTTTAAGTGTTGGTCTTTTGTAGCGTTATTTAATCCACCATGATAATAGGTGCTACTAATGTTTTTTTGCTCTAAATATTGAGTGATTTCAAGTGTTAATCGTCGGTTTCTGACATAAATAATAGACGGTTGTGGATTCTTTTTTAAAATAGCTTCCAGTCTAAAATATTTATCCTCCTCATTAAAAACCATATATGCAATATTTGGTCTGTAAAAAGATTGTTTAAAAACCTTTGGACTAATAAAGTCCAACTCCGTAATAATATCTTTCACCACTTCTGGTGTGGCACTGGCAGTTAAAGCAATTACATTTACTGTGGGGTGTAACTGACGTAAAATATTAATGTTTTTGTAGGCTGGTCTAAAATCGTTTCCCCATTGACTAATACAATGGGCTTCGTCAACCGCAATAAGGTTAACATTCATTTGTCTAATACGATCTTGTACTAATTCTTGTTGCAATCGTTCTGGAGACAAGTATAAAAACTTGTAGTTTCCGTAAATGCAATTGTCTAAAAGTGTGTCAATTTCTCTGTTAGGGATTCCGCTAGTTAACGCTAAAGCTTTTATACCCTTATTTTGAAGTGCATTTACTTGGTCTTTCATTAATGCAACTAAAGGCGAAATTACAATACAAATCCCTTCTTTAGCTAATGCCGGAATCTGAAAACAGACACTTTTGCCACCACCCGTTGGTAATAGGGCAAAGGTGTCTTCATTATTAATCACAGCATTTATAATCTCTTCTTGCAAAGGTCTAAATGCTGTAAATTTCCAATAACGCTCTAATATGTTTATTGGATGCGCCATTTATAAAGCTTTAACCACATCTAAAATATGTTGTGCTCTAGTTTCAATACTTCCAAATGGGACATCTTGTAAATTGTAGTCGTATTTTTGGTAGGATTTTAATAAATTTTGATGTATAACTTTTGCTTGTTCAAAGCTTTCGTATCTTACAGCATCACTTTTATAAATTTCTTGCCAAGGCGCTAAAATAAAAACATAGTCATAAATGTTTTCTTTACAAGAATTAATAAAATTATCTGGATATTTTTCGCCTGCATAATCCATGTATGCCACAACGTCAGGCACACCTCTGTCCAAAAACACAAATTCGCTATCACTATTTACTGCGTCTTTATATTGTTGTTCGCGTCCTTTTAATAATAGTTCGCTAAACAATAAAGGCTCAGTCAAAAACATCTGGTCAATGCCTTTTTCTCTTGCTTCAAGGGTAACTTGACGGGATATTTCTTCGTAACAGGTGTAGCCACGTTTAGTTAATTCGTCTATAATTGCCGACTTTCCGGTACTTGGGCCTCCTGTAATAACTATTTTTTTTGCTTTCAAATGAGAATAATTTATTTGTAAAAATCCGAAATTAATTCATTAAAAAAAAATCTAAACAAAATGGTATATTTGTTGCTTACTAAATAAGCATGAATAAGACACCAAATCCAGAAGAATTTTACGCAAAATTAAAATCACAATTAGCGGACACAGCAACGTGGCCCAATGAGTATTTATATAAATTTATAGTGTTATCAGATTTGCAAAAAATAGCCGAAATTGAAGCTATTTTTGATAATATGGGCGCAGTTATTAAAACAAAAGAGTCTAGTAACGGTAAATATACTAGCGTTTCTATAAATGTTAGAATGAAAAACCCTGATCATGTAATAGAAAAATATCTAGAAGTTACAGAAAAAGTAGAAGGCGTGATAAGTCTTTAGATTTTTTTTGTATTTTGCACAAGCATTAGAAACTTCGATGCAACACTTATAAATTCTACACTTTTTTTATTTTGATAGACGACATAGAGTACAACACAGAGCGTGAGCATTTAATTATTCCAGAGTATGGACGCCATATTCAAAAAATGATTAATCATGCTAAAATACAAGAAACCAAGGAAGAGCGTAATAAATTAGCAAAATCTATTATAGCTGTAATGGGTAATATGCAACCACATTTACGTGACGTTGCAGATTTCCAACACAAACTTTGGGATCAGTTATTTATCATGGCTAATTTTGAGTTAGACGCAGATTCTCCTTATGGAGCGCCGTCTAAAGAAGAGTTGTCAGAACGTCCTGAACCTTTAGAATATCCTCAGAATTTTCCAAAATATCGTTTTTATGGTAATAACATAAAAACAATGATTGATGTAGCAAATACATGGGAAGATGGTGAGATGAAGGAAGCATTGACGTACACCATTGCTAACCATATGAAAAAGTGTTTTTTAAATTGGAATAAAGATACCGTAGAAGATTACGTGATTTTTAACCATTTATTCGAATTGTCTGACGGTAAAATTAATTTAAAAGATTCTGAAGAAAGTTTAACAGATTCGGGTCGATTAATGAAAGCGTCAAGTGGTAAAAAATACGCTAGTAATACTAACAGTAAGAAAACATCCAACCACAAAAAAAGCAACAACTTAAACCGAAACCGAAAAAGATATTAAGCATAATTTATGGGAACATTTAAAATTGAAGGTGGTCACCAACTAAAAGGAGACATCCAGCCTCAAGGCGCAAAAAACGAAGCATTACAAATACTTTGTGCAGTTTTACTAACTCCAGAAAAAGTAACCATAAATAATATTCCTGATATTATTGATATTAATAAATTAATTACCCTTTTAGGGAATTTAGGCGTTAAGGTTAATAAGATAAAAGACGAAACTTACACGTTTCAAGCAGACGAAGTTAATTTAGACTACATGCAAACTGCCGATTTTAAAAAAGAGGGTAGTGGGCTTAGAGGATCTATTATGATGGTTGGACCATTATTAGCACGTTTTGGTAAAGGATACATCCCAAAGCCAGGAGGTGATAAAATTGGACGTCGTAGATTAGATACTCACTTTGAAGGGTTTATCAACTTAGGAGCAAAATTTAGATACAATCGTGAAGACTATTTTTACGGAGTAGAGGCCGATAAGCTTATTGGTACAGATATGCTTTTAGACGAAGCTTCTGTAACAGGTACTGCAAATATTGTAATGGCTGCTGTCTTAGCAGAAGGTATTACTACTATTTATAATGCAGCTTGCGAACCTTACTTACAGCAATTATGTAAAATGCTGAATAGAATGGGAGCAAAAATATCTGGTGTTGGCTCTAATTTATTAACCATTGAAGGGGTTGATAGTTTAGGAGGGACAGAGCATACAATGCTTCCGGATATGATTGAGATTGGTAGTTGGATTGGTTTAGCAGCTATGACTAAAAGTGAGCTGACTATTAAAAACGTAAGTTGGGATGATTTAGGTCAGATACCAAATGTGTTTAGAAAACTAGGAATTACTGTCGAGAGAAAAGGAGATGATATTTACATACCAGCTCATAAGGACGGTTATCAAATACAAAATTATATTGATGGTTCTATTTTAACCATTGCAGATGCACCTTGGCCTGGGTTTACTCCAGATTTATTAAGTATTGTTTTAGTAGTTGCTACACAAGCAAAAGGAGAAGTTTTAGTACATCAAAAGATGTTTGAAAGTCGTTTGTTTTTTGTGGATAAGCTAATCGATATGGGAGCAAAAATAATACTTTGTGATCCGCACAGAGCTACAGTTATGGGACATGATTTTACGTCACAGCTAAAAGCAACAACAATGGTGTCTCCTGATATTAGAGCAGGAATCTCTTTATTAATTGCAGCATTATCTGCTAAAGGGACAAGTACAATACATAATATTGAACAAATTGATAGAGGTTACCAAAAAATAGTAGAACGTTTACAAGCTATTGGAGCTAAAATTGAACGTTTAGAAGGAAACTAGAATAGTATAAAATTATATAAAAAAAGCTTCAATATTAATTGAAGCTTTTTTTTTGTGTCGTTATTTAAATAAGGAGTTATTCTCCCATGTTATAAAAGTACTGTTCGCTGGCTATTTTGCCATTTTTAACCTCATATACGCAGACTTCTTCCATTTGTTGTCTTCCACGTGCTTTAAAGGTGCAATCAAAGCTCATTTTTGCTGTAAAGAAGTTTCCGGCTACAATAGGTTCTCCAATTTCGCTAGCATGAAAATCTTCTACGCTTTCCAGCCATTCTTTACTTTTGTTCCAAACATTTTGTTTACCAGTAATTAATTCGCCCGGCATACCTGGCATCTCTTTACTTACTACATTATCTGCGTACAGCTCTGTAATACACTCTAAGTTTTTACCTGCTCTACACAAATTTGCCCATTTTTGAGCGACGTCTTTTGTATTCATGATTTTTAGTTGTTTTGTTTACTTAAAGATAATAAAAAATTAAAAACCAGTATATTAAGCTAGTATTAACAAAGCGCTAAGATTTAACTAACCGCTTCTTTATAGACTTTTAAGCAACGCTCACGCGCCATTTTGTGCTCTACAATAGGTTTTGGATATGTTAATTCTTGGTAATCAGGAACCCATTGGTTAAGGTATTTATGCTGTTTATCAAATTTGTCAATTTGTGTAGTCGGATTAAATATTCTAAAGTACGGAGAAGCATCTACTCCGGATCCTGCAACCCATTGCCAGTTACCAACATTGCTAGACATATCATAATCATGTAATTTTTCAGCAAAATAAGCTTCTCCCCATCGCCAATCTATTAATAGGTGTTTACATAAAAAACTACCAACCAACATACGTACACGATTGTGCATAAAACCAGTTTGATTAAGTTGTCGCATTCCTGCATCAACTAGGGGATACCCCGTCTTACCTTCGCACCATGCCTTAAATTCATCTTCATTATTACGCCACACAATGCGGTCATATTTAGATTTAAATGCATCTTTGTGCGTATGTGGAAAATGCCACAAAATTTGCATAAAAAACTCTCGCCAAATTAATTCTTGCCAAAAAATCTCATTTTGTTCAGCAATTGCCTTTTTAACCATTTGTCTTACACTAACAGTTCCGAATCTTAAATGCGGTCCTAATTTTGATGTAGAATCCTGAGCAGGAAAATTTCTTGTCTCCTCATAATTTTGAATTAAAGTTGGTGTTACCGTGTAATCTTCTATTTTTTGAGACGCTTTTTTAAAACCAATATCAGATAATGTTAGATTGGGTAGATTAACCTCTTTAACTGTGTTCTCTAAAAGTTTATTGGTATCGTATATTTTAAGTGCTTGTGCTTTAAATGTTTCTTTCCAAACACGCATGTATGGCGTATAAACCATATAAGGTTTACCATCCTTTTTAACAACTTCGTCTTTTTCAAAAATAACTTGATCTTTAAAAGTTTTAAAATGTATGTCGTTTTTAGATAATTTGGCTTTAATACTGTTATCACGTGTAGTTGCGTAAGGCTCATAATCATGATTTGTAAAGACCGTATCAATGTTATAAGATTGTATTAGAGCTTCAAAAACACTTTCCGGTGTACCGTAATAGATGGCAAGACTACTGTTGTACTTTTTTTGTAATGTATTGCGCATATTTTGGAGAGATTCAAAAATAAAAGAAACTCGCGCATCGTCTTCCGGCAGTTGTTCTAAAATGTCTTTATCAAAAATAAAAATAGGTAATACGGGCAGCTCAGATTGCAATGCATTATAAAGCCCCACATTATCTTCTAACCTCAAATCGCGTCTAAACCAAAATATGTTAATAGGTGTTGTCATGTGCTAATACTTTCCGAAAAGTTTTTCTAATTTAACTGTTCTATAATTAAAAATTTCTTCCAATTTAGGTTTCACTAAAATGGGATGTATGAGTTGTCCTAAAATTCCCATTGGTATTTTGTAATCGATAATATCTTCCATTTCAACACCGCCATCAATCGCTTTGATAAAATGTTTGTGATGCCATAATGCATATGGGCCAAAGCGTTGCTCGTCCACAAAATATTCACCTTCTTTAACGTGTGTAATTTCTGTTACCCATTTGGTTTTTATCCCTAAAATTGGCGTTACTATATACTGAATAATCTGCCCGGCAAACATTGGTCTGTCCGCACCAGATAAGATATTAAACCCCATATATTCAGGAGTAATAGTCTTTAGGTTTTTAGGGTCTGATAAAAAATCCCAAGCTTGCGCTTTTGTGATTGGTAAATTTTGTTTTTTATGAAATCTATATATTTTCATAACGTATATGTTTTAGTACCGTTTACACGGAAATTTTTAATTGTAAATTAAAATATAAGCATTCAAAGAAGTGGCTATAACTAACCAAATCATATAGGGCAGAAGCAAGTAGCTTTTGCTTTTTATGTCTTTTTTATAATTTAAAAAGAAGTAAAAGATAACAATTGTTAATGCTATTATAGAAACTAAAGCTAATAGTACTAAGTGTTGATTAAAAAAAAGATAGTTCCAAATTACGTTTAAAACAAACTGCAGACAAAAAATGACAGTCAGTTTTTTAGAGCGATAACTACTAAATAGTTGCGCTAAATAAACAGAGAAACAAATCATTATTATGGTCCAAGCAACACCAAAAACCCAGCCCGGGGGTGTCCAAGGAGCTTGGTTTAAATTAGTATACCAAGGCGATAAAGGACCATTGCCCATTAACCAACTTCCTAAGGCTAAGCCTCCAAAGTTGATTATTAAAAACAGCAGTAATGGTTTTAATAATTTCATTTTAAATATTTAGTAATTTTTGAACTTTTAGGACTTGTAGTAGAGTAGTAGTAATCTAGTAATTGACCTTCAGGACTAACCATATACTTCTGAAAATTCCATTTAACAGAAGAACTGCTTGATCCATTTTTAGTCACGTTAGTTAGCCAAGCATACAATGGGTGTTGATTAGTTCCTTTAACCTTTATCTTTTCAGTAATTAAAAACGAAACGCCATAATTAACTTCGCAAAACTCTTCAATAGCGCTTGCATCTCCTGGTTCTTGACTACCAAATTGATTGCAAGGGACACCTATTATTTTTAAAGTATCTGGGTTATTATCTTGTAACTCTTGCAAATCTTTGTATTGCGGTGTAAAACCACATTTAGAAGCTACATTTACAAATAGAATGTGTTTGCCTTTAAATGTTTTAAAATCTATAGGTTTGCCTTGTAAATTATTGATTTTGATATCATAAATACTGGGCAGTTTAGAGCGGTCAATACTTGTGCTGCTTTTAGAAAATAAGGTTGCAATAAATGCTTTAAAAGGATTCATATAAATTATATTTTAAAGCTTACAATTCCACAATCCATTTCAAAAATTTGTCCTGATATTGAAGCTGCTTTAGATGAGGTTAAAAATTGTGCCATGTCTGCTACCTCCTGCGGGTTCAAAAACTTTTTTAAAGGATGACGCTCTGTAATATTTTCAATCATTTTATCGTTGCGTAATAATTTTGAAGCTAACTCAGTATCTGTAACGGTAGGCGCTATGGCATTTATTCTAACCGTTGGTGCTAATTCTGCACCTACAGATTTTACTAGACCTTCTACTGCACTTTTAGATGCTGCAACACTAGCATGAAAGGGCATACCTAATTTAGCAGCCACCGTACTAAACAATACAATGGAAGGTTGCTGCCCCTTTTTTAAAGGATCTATATACTTTTGTATGGCTTTTACTGCTCCAAGTACGTTTATTTCAAAATCGTTTCTAAAATCATCTAATTTTAACCTAGTAATTGGTTTTAGGTTTATGCTACCAGGACAATAAATAAGTGTGTCTACTTGTTCTATTTCGGGTAAATCGTCTGTTAAAATGTCACAAGTGTGGTGTGTTAAATTAGCATGTGTAAATTCTGGTGCACTGCGACTGATGTTTATAACATTGTGGTTTTCTAAAAAAGTTTCGGTAATAGCTTTTCCGATGCCTTTACTACCGCCAATTATTATTAGATTTTTCATGATTTTACTGAGTTTTAGGTATAAAAAAAGTGGTATCAACAAGATTGCTCTTATTAATTAATACCACTTAATATGTAATTTAGATCGTTATCTACAACTTATGCTGCAGATGGTCTTCCTTTTAATCGTTTTTCAATTTTCTGTTTAATAACAGTTAAGGCTTTCATAATATCCATTAATTTTGGATCTTTATTTTCCTTATAAAGTTCATTGACACCAAGGATTAAATCTTTAGCTTCTCTTGAAGCAAGAATACGATCGCTTGTTGTAATAAACTTATGTTTTCTCTCTGAAAACTCTATTGCTTTGTCTACGATGCTCATAATGCTAATCTTTTAAATAATTTTGTAATTCGGCTATTTTTTCTGGTGTATTAAATTGTCCACCATAAAATGTCGTCACTGTTGCAGAAGATTCATCTTTAATACCTCGTGACGATACACATAAGTGTTTGGCATCAATAATAACTGCAACATCATCTGTTTTTAATATTGCTTTTAGCTCTTCTGCTATTTGGTTTGTTAAGCGTTCTTGTACCTGAGGACGTTTAGCGAAATACTGTACAATTCTGTTTAATTTTGATAAGCCTATTACTTTTCCTGAAGAAATATAAGCGACATGAGCTTTACCTATAATTGGTACAAAGTGATGCTCGCAGTTGGAGTAGAAAGTAATATTTTTCTCCACCAACATTTGATTGTATTGGTATTTGTTGTCAAATAACGCAATTTTTGGCTTATTTTGAGGGTTTAATCCAGAAAATATTTCATCAATGTACATTTTGGCAACTCTTTTGGGTGTGCCTTTTAACGAATCATCTGTTAAATCTAAGCCCATAACGTCCATAATTTCTTCAAAAAGGATAGCAATTCTTTCTTTTTTTTCTTGATCAGAAAGCTTGAAAGCATCAGCTTTCATAGGTGTTTCTAACCCAGTAAATAGGTGGTCGTCTCCAATATCGTTGTCATCAAAACCTTGTAAAGTTTGACTCGTTTGTTTTGTTAATACTTCTTCTTTATTCATTATGTCTTTTTATTTGCTGTATCTGGTTTGACAGGCCAAATCAAAGCAGTTTTTTGTAAATATCTAACGTTTAGATATTTTATTGTGTGTTATTTGTTTTTGTCTAGAGCATTTAAAGCGTCCATCTTCAAATACTCTTTTTTTACTATGCTTGGTATTTCTACCTTGTACTCTTGCGCGCCATAATCTAAAACTACTAGGTTTCATTTCGCGACGCATTAATGTAATTACTTCTTGTTCTTTAATTCCAAATTGAAAAGTAATTGCGTCAAAAGGTGTACGATCTTCCCAAGCCATTTCAATTATTCTGTCCGTTTCTTCAATAGTAAATTCTTTCTTCATTTAAATTGGCGACACATTATATATAGCGTCATAATTTATCTTTTCGGTCATTAATTTATCAAAAAACTTTTTGTTTTCTTTAAAGGTTTTGTTGTTTCTAAAATGTATAAACTTTCCGTTAGAATGGATACTAGAACCATCCACTTTATACACAACTAACCTATAATATGGTATTATCCATGTAAAGTTTTGTAATCCTTTGGTAACATGAATTAGTATTCCTTTTGGTCTTAATTCTATATTTCCGTAATTAACATCACTAATAGTGTTCAAAATTGATGCCATATTTGGACTAACCTCGTCAACTATCATCCGTTTGGATCCAACGCCCTTTTTTTTAATCATTTCTAATATTGAAAAAGGAGGTCCAACAGTGTTATTAATTAGCTCCTTATTTTCGTTATTAGTGTGTGTTGTATTTAGTAGCAAATGGATGTGTTTTGTAATATTATACTCAAATATACAAAATGTTTAACCTTTTAAAATTAATGTTAAACAAAATTTAACATATTAGATTATATTTTATTACTGTAGTTATGTTTTATTGGTTGTTAATCATTCTAGCTCTGTTACTTAAAGTATGTCGTTTTAAGATACGATAACTTTCTTTTTTCACCAAAACATTGTCTTTCATGTTCCATAGTGTGTCACTAGCAAATGTCCTGGTTTGCTTCTCGTCAATTATTGGGTAAGGATAATCAGTTCCCAACTGAAATCCTGTCAGTTGCTGGTCAAAATATGACATTTGACTAGGGTTATGAATAAATGGCGCTTCTAAACATGCCAATTCTGGAACCCATTTTTTGATAAATTGGCCTTTAGGATCATGTTCTATGCTATTTTTTAAAGGGTTGTAAATACGTAAAGTATTAATACCTGTTTCGCCAGCTTGCATTTGTATTTGTGGGTAATGTATACCGGGCTCGAAGTCTAAAAATAAGCTTGCTAGATGCGCGCTCATATCTTGCCAAGGTTGCCATAAATTATGTGTAAAAAATGAAACGACTAAAGCTCTCATTCTAAAATTTAGATAGCCAGTTTCTTTTAAACAACGCATGCACGCATCCACTAAAGGAAATCCGGTTTGTCCATTTTTCCAAGCTTCTTGATATTTTAAATTTACAGGTTTATTAAGTTGATGGTAGCCTTTGTTAACACTTTTAAACTCCATTAGATGTTCCATTTCAAACTTTTGGATAAAATGCGCTTGCCAACGCAGTCTAGATACAAATGCATTTAAATGACGTTTGTATTTGGTGTGCTTTACAACGTCTGATGCGCCATTAATAACCTGTTTTATGGATAAGTTTCCCCAAGCAATGTAAGGTGATAATCTACTACATCCTGTTCTTGCATCTAGTGGTTTAGAGATGTGATACATGTAATTGTGATAGCGCCCGTTGTAAAACGATTGCATATATTTTAATCCTGTTGTTGTGCCTCCTTTTTGAAATGTTTTTGAAATGCCCGTTGACACGGAAATTGTGTTTAGTTCGGATTCAAGACTTTCAATCTGATTTATAGGTAGTAGCTGATTTGGTTTCGGTTGAAACAGAAACTCGGCTTGCATCATATAATTGTCCCAATTCTGATACCATGTATTTCTGTTGGTTAGTCCACGTTGCACACCATTATTGTCATTTTCTGACCAAACAATAGTGTTATTGGCCGAAAATTCCGCGAAAGCGATATCTCGTTTAAACGTAGATAAAAGACCTGTTTCTTTATGAGAAAATACGTTGGTGACGTTAAAAGTTATGTTGATGGTTTTTATAACCTTTTGGATGTCATTTTGGACAACCAATACTTTGGAATTGTATGGTTTTAATTGTGCGTTTAAATCTTCTAGAGATTGTTTTACAAAGTCCCAATGACGCTGGCTATAATGTTTGTCTTTTAATAAAAAATCTTCAAAAGTATAGAGTAGGAGCGTGTGTTGACCTGAGTTTAAAGCATTAGTAATGGCTTCGTTATCTTGTAGTCGAAGGTCGCGTTTTAGCCATACTATGCTTAGGTTTTGTTTCATTTTATTGATTACTCTTTATTGCTTCTCGATACAATTTGCTCGTGCCTCACAAATCACTCGAAGTGACGCTTGTGTGATTGCATTGTCATTTAGTTTCTGTTTTATGTCTTGTTTTACGTAATCGTCACATCGCGTGGTTTTTAGTTTTTCTCTAAAAATTGTATCGAGGTGTTTTTTAAAAACTATCAGGATTTTCAATAATTTGTTGTGCTCTTTCTTTTAGGCTACTTAGTTGTTTAGCTTCCATTTTATCTAATAGGCTGTACATCATTTTCATTCTGAAATTATCTCCTAATTGTTTACGCTTGTCATCCAAAAAATTCCAATACAAACTATTAAAAGGACATGCTTTGTCGCCTAGTTTTTCTTTTTTATTATAGTGACAACTGTCGCAGTAATTTCCCATTTTATGAATATAACTTCCGCTAGACACATATGGTTTTGTTGCTATTTTTCCGCCATCTGCAAATTGACTCATCCCTCTTGTGTTAGGAAGCTGAACCCACTCAACAGCGTCAACATATATACCCAAATACCAGGCGTCCACCTGATCAGGATCTATTTGTGCTAATAATGCAAAATTACCAGTAACCATAAGACGCTGGATATGGTGTGCATAACCATTGTCCAGACTATTGGTAATGGATTGTTTAAGGCAATTCATTTTTGTGTTTCCTGTCCAATAAAAATCTGGCAGATTATTATTGTTTTCAAGATAATTAAGCGTTTTATACTCTGGCATTAAAGCCCAATACATGCCACGCATATATTCTCTCCAACCTAAAATTTGCCTAATAAAACCTTCTACTTGACTAATATTTATATCCTCGCCATGTTTGCGCCAATAATTAAGTACAGTATCGACTATGTTTTTAGGTGAAATCAATTTTAGATTCATAGCAAAAGACAGCCTAGAATGAAACAAATAGACTTGGTCTGTGTGCATGGCATCTTGATAATCTCCAAAATGAATCAACAATACCTCGCAAAAATATTTAAGTTGTTCTAGTGCTTGTTGCCTATTTATAGGATAACTGAAGGTTTTTGTGTCTAATGTTCCAAGTGTTTTAATGTCTTCTTTTTCAATTAGCGTTACAATAGTCTCAATATCATTTTTGAAATATTTGTAAGGCGGAATAGGATGATCGGCTTTCCATTTATTGCGATTACTTTTGTCGTAATTCCATTTACCACCTTCAGGTTGTCCTGCAACCATTAGGATATCGTGTTTTTTACGCATATCACGATAAAAATTTTCCATTAGGTATTGCTTTTTACCTTTAAAAAACTGTTTTAAATCGTGACGTTCTGTATAAAAATGTTCTGTTGAAAATGCTTCTGTATCAATATCTACCGAGTTACAAAAAGTAGACAATTGCTCGTCTAATCGATATTCGTCAGGTAATTGATATTCAAATTTAGTAATGTTATGTTCCTCAATTAGTAACTTAAGGTTGTCTGTTAAGTTTTGGGTGTTTTTATTGTCGTCTAGTTTTAAATATTGGACAGTAAAACCTTGGTCTTTTAAATGTTGACCAAAATCGCGCATGGCAGCAAAAAATCCAATAATTTTTTGGATATGATGTGTCACGTAGTCGGTTTCCTGACGCATTTCAAACAAACAATATACTGTGTTTTCCGGATTGTCTTTGTACCAGCTGTGTTTACTATTTAATTGATCGCCAAGTATTAGTCTTAATGTTTTCAATGATTGGTTGTTTTCTGTTTAGTTCTTTTTGTATTTTGCTTGTACTTATAAAACGCTTAAACGGACGTATCTTAAAAAAGGGTGTCTTGCAGCCATAATCGCTGATATTTCCCGTTAGTATCATAGCGTTCTGCTTGTAGTTTTACGTTAAATTTTCGGTCTCTTGGATCGTTTCCAACGCCTGCAACATACATCCAGTTTCCGTAGTTGCTATGCACATCATAATCTATAAGCATACTTTCAAAATAACTTGCTCCAATACGCCAATCTAATTTTAACGATTTTGCAAAATAGCTGGCAACATTTTGTCGTCCACGATTACTCATCCAACCTGTTTTTTTAAGCTCAAGCATGTTAGCATTAACAAAAGGTTCTGGTGTGTTACCATCAATCCATTGTTTAATTTTTGTTTGATTTGTAGACCAGTCGTATTGCTTGTTTAAAATGCCACCTATTTTAAATAGTTGGTTACCGTGTTTTAAGGACACGTATTTAAAATAATCTCGCCAAATCAATTCAAAAATTAGCCAATAAGTAGATTCGTTTTTTAAATGTTCGTTTTCAAAACGTATAACTTCATGATAAATTTGTTTAGCAGATAAACTTCCGTTAGCCAACCATGGCGAAAACTTAGAGCTAAAGTCTGTACCTATTAATCCGTTTCTAGTTTTTTTGTAAAAGCCTAATTTTTTGGTTTCGAAAAAATAATTATTTAAGCGTCTTAAAGCTTCGGTTTGTCCTCCTTTAAAAGGAAATGCATTATTAGGATGCGGAGTTATAGTATCCAATCCTAGAGTTTCTAAAGTAGGAATTGTTGTGTTGTTTGTTATGTTGAAGTTTTCCGCTGTAGCTGAATTAGTGACGTTTAAAGGTCTGATAGTACTCAGTTTTTCGCATTGTTTCCTGAATTGTGTAAACACGTTTGGCAATGCTTCCGTTTTAAACGGAATATCTTCTGGATGGTATAAAAACTGATCGTAAGTTTCAATACATTCTATGTCATCTGAAAGATTAGCTTTTACTTGATTGATAACCAAAACCTCTTCATCTGTCCATTCTTTTTGAAGATAAACAGTCGAAATATTATGTTGCTTAACTAAATCATGGATAACGTGTTCTGGAGTTTCCGTGTAAACGAACAACGGAATATTAAGCTGTTTTAATTGCTGCTTTAAATCTGTTATAGTTTCGATTAAAAACTGCGCTCTAAAATTTTCAGTCTTTTTAAATCCAAAAGGTGATTTTTTAAATTGTCTTGGGTCAAAACAATAAACAGCAATGGTATTATTGCTGTTTGCTATTGCATTTTTAAGAGCAATATTATCTTGAGATCTTAGGTCGTTTTTAAACCAAACTAGGCTGTTTTTGTTTTGTTGCGTCTGCATTTTTCACTACAATATTTTACGTCATTCCAACTCTTTTCCCATTTTTTACGCCATGTAAATGGCAATTGACACGTTGGGCATGTTTTGGTTGGTAGATTTTGTTTTTTTATGTTTTTAGGCATTGGCTAATTTGTTAATCATCCCTTTAAAAATAAAGCCATGAAATGGTAATACACTATACCAATACAAACGTCCCGCCAATCCTCTAGGTCTAAAAGTAGCACGTTGGTAAACTTTACCTTTGGCCACTCTAAATTCTAACCAGGCTTCTCCGGGCAGTTTCATTTCTGCAAAGAGTATTAGACGCTGTTCTTCTTTATCTGCTAAAAGGACACGCCAAAAGTCTAAGGCATCTCCAGTTTTTATTTTTGTTTTATTTGTACGTCCACGACGCAAACCAATACCACCAACTAGTTTATCCAGAAAACCTCTGATTTTCCATAAAAACGTCCCGTAATACCAACCGTTTTCGCCACCAATAGCCCAAATTTTTTCAAGTGTACGCTGCTCGTCTTTTACTTTGCGTTCTTTTATGTCTGTAAAGCAACCGTGTTTTGGTACTTTTAAATATTGAGTGGATGCTCGTTTTTTAAATCGGCTATTAATAAGTGCATCTTTCCAGCTTGAAATAATATCGTTACCTTCAATCTTGACAAAAGCTAACGCTACAGCTTGTTTGTAAGACATAGGCGTGACGTCTAGTAATTGGTTGATGTTGCTTTTCTCGCCTATAATTTCAATACCCATACTATTTACTAATGATGCCGCCAATTTATAAGACGTTGATGTTACAAAATATAGCCAATAACTAGACAGTTTTGGTGTCATTACAGGTACCGTTAATATGTAGCGCTTTAATTTTCTGGCTTCAGCAAATTTTAGTAACATTTGCTTATATGTCATGACTTCGGGTCCAAAAATATCGTGTGAAGTATTATATAATTTTTGGTTTCCTAGACCACGAATTAAAAACGTTAAGACATCTCTAACGCCAATAGGTTGTGTTTTTGTATTTAACCATTTAGGCGCAACCATTACAGGAAGTTTTTCTACTAAATCTCTTATAATTTCAAAACTAGCACTACCAGAACCAACAATTATACCTGCTTTGAAAACAGTTAAGGCGTAGTGTTTGGATTGTAAAGTTGTTTCGACATTTTTTCTAGATAATAAATGCTTAGATAATTTGGTATCGTTTGTAATACCACTTAAATAAATGACTTGCTTGGCGTTAGTTGTTTCAATATAATTTTTGAAATTTATCGCGCAGTCTTCTTCCATTTGATGAAATTGATCTACCGAATTTGACATAGAATGAATCAAATAATAGGCAGCATCAATATCTTTTGGGATATTACTTAAAGTTTCAGGCTTTAGAAAGTCAGCCTCAATAACGTGTAAATTTTCTTCTTCAGAATATTTACGTTCTGTACGTAATTTACCTCTAACAGCACAAACCACAGTGTGTCCTTGTTCTAATAGTAACGGGATAATGCGCTTACCAATGTAACCTGTTGCTCCTGTTACTAATATTCTCATGGGTTTGGTTTTAAGTGTTATGTAATTTTATTTATTTCTGTTCATTTTGTCTTGAAACAAAACGAACCAAAAATTCAAATCAATTTGAGGAAATTCCTCCGGAACATTCGTTCTCGAATCTTCATGCTTGAAGCTTTGCTTCGCAGTTACGTTTCTTCACTCTTTATTTCTCCAAATTGATGATTTCGACTGTGTCGAAATTTGGGACTTTCTTTTATTAATTGTTATGTTTTTGTCTCAGTTTAACTTTAGACTTTTATTATTTTTTGAGAACGTTTGAGTTATTAATATTCTCTTGGTTTTGGTTGTTAGTTGTTCTCGATACAATTTTTTTCATTCTTCAAAAAATCACTCGAACTGACGTTGTGTTTATCAATATTTTTAATTTATTTATTTTCTAGGTCTTTGGTATTCTAAACGTTTCTCTAATCTAGGGATTGTATAACCGTCTAAACCATTAATGGCAGCAATATTAGCTTTGGATAAGTTTATAAATCCATCGTCTTGCAATAAATCGCCATTAATATGCAAGCCTTGTATTTCTCCGATTACTAAAATCGTATTATTAGCTTTGATTAGATATTCTTCAACAAATTTCATTTCTAATTGAATTGGAGCCCCTTTAACAAATGGTGCTTTGCAATTGTCTTTGTATTCTGATTCTAAACCAGTCATATCAAATTCTGAAATCGACTGGTCGTATTTAGCAGAGGTATGATGTGCGTCTTCAAAATTGTCCAAATTAATATGATTTATAGTATAAACACCTGTGTTTTTTATGTTATCATACGTGTGACGGGTCACCGTTGTTGGTCTGCAAAAAAAGCCCAATAAAGGCGGATTACTACCAATATGTGTTACCGAACTAAATACAGCTACATTTTCTTGTCCTTTTGTAGATTTTGTGCCAATTAAATTAGCACTTTTAAAACCAGAGCAACTATTAATTAAATTAATTTTATACAAATGCTCTAATTCTTGAATCTGTTTTAAATTAAAATAAGCCATTTATAAGGATTTGTAATTGTTGATTTGAACGTTCTTTGCTTTTAAATCAAACATTAAATTATATAAACCAAAGAAGGTTCTGTTTATGTAAATAAAATGCTTAGAACCTCGGTTTCCATTCATTTTTCTTAACTCTGTACTTTTACTGTAACGCTGTCCCATTTCTGAAATAGCGTTAAAAAATTCAGGGTCTGAGAAATCAAAAGTATCTTCGTGGAAAGGTTTTGTAAATAAGCTTAATAACTCATGAAACATTGCAGAGAAAAAATCTAACTCTTCTTGAGTGTCTTCTTCTCTTAAAATCTCTAATTCGTACATTTTTTCGGTAAATAAGATTTTATTATCGATAACCTCTGGTTTTGCTAATTCAAAATAAGGCACGTAAAAATCTTCAGGTATTTCTTTCATACATCCAAAATCTAAAGCAATTAAATCGGCAGATTTAGAGACTAAGAAGTTTCCTGGATGCGGATCGGCATGTACTTTTTTTATAACATGCAGTTGGTACATATAAAAATCCCAAAGGGCTTGTCCTAATTGATCCGCTTTGTTTTGGTCTTTATTATAAGCAGTAAATTCAGAAAGGTGTTCGCCTTCCATCCAATCCATAGTAATGATACGTTCTGAAGATAATGCTTCATAGTAGTTTGGAAACTTTAAATTAGGGATATGCTTACACGCTGCAACAATAGCTTTACTTTGCTTAACTTCTAAAATATAGTTGGTTTCTTCTACTAATTTGTTTTCTACTTCTTGAAAGTACTTATCAGAGTCCTTACCTTTAATATTAAACATTTTTATAGCAATAGGTTTTACCATAGCCAAATCGCTAGCAATGCTATCTGCGACTCCTGGATATTGAATTTTCACAGCAAGTTTTTTCCCATCCTTTTCAGCTAAATGCACTTGTCCAATACTGGCAGCATTTACAGAATTTAGATTAAAAGAGTCGTAAATTTGGCTTGGTAATTTACCAAAATATTTTTTAAAAGTTTTACTAACTAAAGGGGCAGAAAGTGGTGGTACAGAAAATTGTGCCAACGAAAACTTCTCTACATAAGCTTGTGGCAAAATACTTTTTTCCATGCTTAACATTTGTGCTACTTTAAGCGCACTTCCTTTTAATTGCTTTAAACCATCGTAAATGTCTTCCGCATTATTTTCGTTTAGTCTAGCTTTAGCTTCGGCTTCAGTTTTGGTGATTTTGTCACCATAGTATTTTAGGTAATTAACACCAACTTTTGCTCCAGTAGTAACAAGTTTAGTTGCTCTAGAAATTTTTGAAGTTGGTATTTTGTCTATCGTTTTCAATAGTTGTGGATTTTAGTAATAATAAGTATCAAGAAGTTTTAGAAACCTCTTTTTGCTCTGAATGACAATTAGAAGTCGTTGTATTTTAAGTACTGTGCTAAGGGTAATTTTAATTATTCATCTTAATTTTTTCTTTAAAGATGAATTTTCCAAAGTCAATTAGGCTTTTTAAAGGCATGACGTTTAATACATCAAAACTAGTGTTCACAGATTTTTCTATAAAAATGTCTGTTTTTTCAAACGAAGCAGAAGTATCATCCATCCAAAATTTCATGGTTAATAATAATTGTAACCATGCTGTCTCTGTAAGACCTCTATCTTGAATTTTGTTTAGCTGTTCTTGTTTAATGTCAATAAGCTCGATACCTAAATCTTTTATATAGTGTGCAAAACTTGCTTTAAGCTCTGATAACGCAGCGAAGCCTTTCAGACTGTTTTTATGTTTGTGTAAAGCATATACCACATAACTTCTGTTAGCGGTAAGATTTTCGAAAAAAGTAAAGTAGAAGCTTAGTAATTTATTTCTAGGCTCAAAGTGTGCGTATTCCTCGCTAGCTTCTAAGGCGTGATGCGTATTGTCAAAAAAGGCTTTGAAGACTCCTTTTTCTATAGCATCAAATGTTGCGAAGTGCTCATAAAATTTAGATTCCTCAAAATTATTATGCTTCGCAAATGCATAAACCGATTTAGGTTGCTCGTTATGTTCTAAGACAAAATCCATGTAAAATGAAATAATGTCGTTACTGCTTATGTTTTTCTTTTTTGCCATCCTGTGAAAATTTGATAGCATAAAGATACAAAATGTTTAACGATGATTGATTAAAGTTAAACAAAATTTAACACGAGTTTGTGTTATGTTCTGTTTTTAGTTTCAGTTTGCACTGAAATTGAAGAATAAGTGAGCTTGATGTTCTATTATAGTTAGTTTAAAACGAGCTTGAAAGTGATGAGAATGAATACATGTCGTTTACATCTTTCATTTGTATGTTGAATTTAGCAACCAACAGTTTTGCTGCGCCTTTCTAGTATAACATTGTCTAGCCAAATGCCATTTAATTGCCCTATTTTTTCTTTGTATCCAATAACTCTAAATTGATTATTGGTGTGTAATTTTAAGCTAGCAGTATTGGCCCGCATAATCCCGGCTTGTAGTGTCCATATATTATGCTGCTCGCTAATCTCAATTAGTTTTTTTAGCAGGAAATCTCCAACTTTTTGGCCTCTAAAATGTTTTGAAACATAAACACTAACTTCTGCAACGCCGGAGTAGACCTTGCGTTTAGAAGTAGCGCTTAACGAGGCCCATCCTAAATATTGGTCGTCTTTTATTGCTAAAATACGACCAATAGGTAAGTGGTTATTATTCCAGTAATCCCAATCAGGTACAACTGTTTCAAACGTTGCAACTCCAGTAGCAATACCATCTTGATAAATGGATTGTACTTCTGAGAAATTGGTTTTATTTATGGTAATAATTTTCATTCTAACAACATCCAGAACCTGGTGCACAAGAGCCTCCTGCTTGTATGTCTGAAAATTTAAGCTTTTGTTTAGGTTCCGGAATACCACATTTATCTTTTGCAAGACAATCGGTAAGTAAAGAGGTTAATTGAAACGAGTTGTTTTGAAACTCTAAACCAAATTTTTGAATGGTTTGTTCTCCTTGAAACTCTACTTCAATCTCTAAATCTTGAAGATTAAAGATGTCTTCAGAAAGGGTGATAATTTTAACCAGTTTTTCAGGATGTAATCTGTGATCATAATCATCTGCATTCCATAATTGAAAATTTACTTTTTTCTCTTCCCTTACAGTTCCGCCACAATCTATAAAATGCTTTGTTACTTTGCCCACCTCCGTAACATGAAAATGGTTTGGGACTAAACTACCATCAGGTAGCGTAAAAGAAATAGTCTCTAATTGTGATAAGTGTTTTTTAATTTCTGAAAGTGTCATAATTTAATGTGTTATTATGATTAATATTTTGATGTTAGCAACACGTGTTGCTGTCTAAATTGTTGTTAAAAAAGCCATTTAAAAGTGTTTTCATGGCTGTCCAATTGTCCTTGTTTATACAATAGCAAACACTAGTACCCTCAATAGTACCTTGTATTAAACCTAAGTTTTTCAGTTCTTTTAAATGTTGTGAGATTGTGGGTTGTGCTAACCCAATCTCTTCTACTAAATCACCACACACACAAGCATTAATTTTAAAGAGATGTTGTATAATGGCTACTCTAGCAGGGTGTCCAAACGCTTTAGCAAATAATGCAATTTGATTTTGTGATTCTGAAAATTTTTCGGTTTTAATTAATCCCATTTTTTGTTTGTGTATTTGTATATCGCAATATTACGATTAATAGTTTGATTGATAAAACAGATTGCTCTTTTTTTAAGGTTTTATTAACAAACAAGGTATTTCTAATGCTTAATTTTACGTTTTAAATAACTTATTAAAAAGTCAACCATGAAAAAATTATTTACACTTATTATGGTGTTGACAGTATCATTTGCTGTTAATGCACAAATAGAAACGCCACAACCAAGTCCTTCTCAAAAAATTGAGCAAACAGTTGGTTTAACGGATGTTACTTTAGATTATTCTAGACCATCAATGAGAGGTCGTGAAATTTTTGGAAACTTAGTGCCTTTTGGAAAGCTTTGGAGAACAGGAGCAAACAAAAACACTATTATTACTTTTAGTACAGCAGTTACAATTGGAGAGCAGACTTTAAAAGCTGGATCTTATGCTATTTTTACAACACCTAATAAAGAGAACTGGGAGGTTGTATTTTATACTGATACAGAAAACTGGGGAACACCTGCAACATGGGACGATTCTAAAGTGGCAGCTAAGGTTAGCGTAAAAGCAACAACTTTACCAATGTCTATCGAAACGTTTACATTTACATTTGATAATTTAACTAATGACTCTGCAGTATTAAGTTTACTATGGGAAAATACAATGGTAGATGTTACAATTGGTGTACCAACTGATGCAACAGTAACAGATGCTATTTCTAAAATAATGAATGGGCCAAGTGCTGATAACTATTATGCATCTGCACGTTACTACTTAGAATCTGGAAAAGATATTAAGCAAGCAGTAACTTGGATTGACAAAGCAATTGATATGACTAAAGAATCTCCTAAATTTTGGTGGTTACGTCAACAAGCGTTAATCCATGCAAAAGCTGGAGATAAAAAAGGAGCTATCAAAGCTGCTAAAGCATCTTTAGAGTATGCTGATAAAGCTAAAAATGCTGACTACGTTAAGATGAATAAAGATTCTTTAAAAGAATGGGGAGCAATGTAATTATTGGCTTCTAGCTTTTGGTAATTAACCACTAGTTTAAATATTAAAAAGCGCAATCCATTGGATTGCGCTTTTTTTATTGATTAGTCCAAAAATATTGCAGGTCTTGATCTTGTTTCCAACCTAAGCTTTCATAAAGCTTTTGCGCTGGATTGGTTCTTTCTGTTTGTAAGGCTAAGCCTTTGTAATTATGTTTTTTACACACCGCTTTTGCTTCGTTTAAAAGGGTGACACCATAACCTTGTTTGCGATAGTTTTCATTTACGAATAAATCGTTTAATATAAATAAAGGTTGCATGCTAACACTTGAAAAGCTATGAAACAATTGTGTGAATCCGACCGGCTTTTTTTCCGCGAAAGCGATTAAAATAATAGAGTCTTGCTTGGTTAGTCTATCTTTTATAAACCGTGTGGAACCTTCTAGATTTGGCGTTTGTCTATAAAAGATGCGGTATTGATTAAACAATGTTGCTACTTGATCTAAATGTGTGAGGTTGGCTTGAATTATGGTCATAAAAAAATCTGTAAACGTGAATTTACAGATTTTAATTGATATTATATTTTTTTATTTAAACTTAGCTATTTCTGCTTTTATTTAATTCGTCTTGAAGTTGACGTCTTACTTTTTGTTCGCGTTCTAGGGCGTTACGTCTGTGCTCTTCAAATTCTTCTTCTATTTCTTCTAATTTTAATTTAGCTTCTTTAGTAACTGCATTACTATTTTTAAACTTAAAGATAAAAAAGAATAAAAAGGCTAGTAATCCTGCTATGATTGACCAAAGTAAGGTGTTATACCCACCTTTGCTCATTTGTAAACCAAATAAAGACATGCTGTCTTTTTCTTGGTTAGTTTCTTCTAAATTAGTTTTAGTGTTGCTTAGGCTGCTTTTTAGCTGCTCTACTTCTTGACTTTGAGAGCTTACTTTGTTTTGTGTGTCAAGTAATTCCTTTTTTAGTACTTTAAGCGAGTCTAAGGTGTGTGATTTTAATTTTGCAATCCATTCGTTTCTTACAACTTCATAAGATTGTCCACGCTGATCTCTCCAGTTATTAGACCTTTTTGTAAGGTATTCGAACTGGTTTTCTAATGTTCCAGAATCTAGAGATAGTTTATCGTCTTCTTCTGTGGTTTCAGTTTGTGCTACTGCTGTAAATGAAAATAAGAAAATAAAAATAGTTACTAATAAATAGTTTGTATGACGCATGGTAATTGTTTTGTTGTCTTTCGCTTTGCGAAAATATAAAAAAAGGTTTGCTTTTTGGCTTAAAAATAACAAAAAGCCTCACAATTGCGAGGCTTTTATATATACGTTGATAATTAAATTTTAGATGTTAGTAATACGTAAAACGTCTTACTTTAGCAATATACTTAGCTAATCTGATAACTTGATGGCTGTAACCGTACTCGTTATCATACCAAACATATAAGATTGCATTTTTACCATCTGTTCTAACTATAGTCGCTTTGCTATCAAATATTGAAGGCGCAGAGCTACCAATAATATCCGTAGATACTAACTCGTCACTCATTTCATATTTAATTTGCTCTACTAAATCACCTTCTAAAGCATACTTTTTAATGGTTTCATTAATTTGCTCGACAGTAGTTTCTGAGTCTAATTCTAAATTTAAAATGGCTAACGATCCGTTTGGTACAGGTACACGAATAGCGTTTGATGTTAATTTACCTTCAAAACTAGGTAATGCTTTAGAGACCGCTTTTCCAGCTCCAGTTTCTGTAATTACCATGTTTAATGCAGCTGCACGTCCACGACGGTATTTACTATGGAAGTTATCCACTAAATTTTGATCGTTAGTATACGCATGGATAGTTTCTAAGTGTCCACTTTTTACACCGTACGTATCTTCCATTGCTTTTAAGATAGGCGTAATAGCATTGGTAGTACAAGATGCAGCAGAAAAAATATCTATTTTATCAGGATTGTTTTCTAAATGGTTTACACCATAAACAATATTAGGAATTCCTTTTCCTGGTGCAGTAAGTAAAACTTTATCTGCTCCTGGAGAGCTTTTTAATCTTGTTAAAGCCTCTTTATCTCTAAACACTCCTGTATTATCAATGATTAATGCATTGTTAATACCATATTTAGTATAATCTATATCTTCTGGTTGATTAGCATTAATAATTTTAACAGTAGTACCGTTAATTATTAAAGCCTCATTTTTTAAATCTGTAGTAACCGTTCCTGAAAAATCACCGTGTACAGAATCGTTACGTAATAATGCAGCACGTTTTTCTAATACGGTTGCATCTAATTTACCACGAGTAACAATAGCACGTAAACGTAATTGACTACCTTTTCCAGTACGTGTCATTAACTCTCTAGCAACTAAACGACCAATACGACCAAAACCGTAAAGTACTACGTCCTTAGGCGTAATGTCTTTAGTTTTACTAGCACCCTTAAGTTGATTAGATACAAATGCTAATGCATTGCTGTATTTTTTTTCTTCTAAATGGTACTCGTAAGTTAATTTACCAATATCAAGTTTAGCAGGAGGGACGTCTAGCGTTTGAATAGCTTGAGCAATCTCTACAGAATCAAATATAGAAATAGGTTTTTCTACAAACTCACCTGCATATTCATGTAGGTTTAAAATTTGAGACACATTTCTATCAATTAGTTGGTTTCTAAAAAGCACCAATTCGATAGATTTGTCATACCACAAATCGCTAACAATTTTAATAAATTCGACTGTAGCTCGTCTTCTGTCTGCTTGAAACGCTAATTCGTTTTCGTAAGTTTCGTTAATGGACATTTTAAATTATTTAGTGTGTGTTGTTAATTTATTATGTAAATTTTCGGCAAAAGTATTGATTTCAAACGATTTCGTAAAGGAAAAAGTGTAAAAATTTAAAAGCCCTTAATTTTTAAAATTAAGGGCTTTTTTTAACGTTTAAATAGTAATTATCTTAAACCGTAACGATTTGTTTCTCCTTTAGAGTTTATTAATTCGATACTTAATGGTTGATACGTATCTCTATTTTTTAATATCGTATCTACATCCTCGATTGTATTTACTTTAATGTTATTGATGGCAGTTATAATATTACCTTCTTCAATTCCTTCTGCTTGTAAATATTGACCATAAGTACCATTAACCTTTGTGATTTTTACACCATTTTTAGTTTTGTACTTTTTTAGGTCTTCAGGTTTAGCATTTTTAATAACACCAATTACTGGTAATATATAGGTGTTGTTTTTAAGCAAGGTTACAGCAACCTCTTTTTCTACACCATCACGTAAAAGTGTAATATTAACAATGTCATTTGGACGTTTAGTATCTAGAAAACCTCTAAGATCACTAAACTTTTTAATCTTAATATTATCAACCATTTTAATAATATCGCCACTTTTAATACCGGCTTCAGATGCACCGGTGTCTTCTTCGACATCGTCGACATAAAAACCTTCCGTCTCAGCAACTCCAAGTTTTTCTGCAGAAGAACTGTTTAAAGAACCTCCAATAACACCTAAAATACCATTTTGTACATTACCAAACTCCATAATATCTTGGACTACTTTTTTAGCAATATTACTAGGCACAGCAAAAGAGTAACCAATGTATGATCCCGTTTGAGACGATATAGCAGTATTAATACCAATTAGCTGACCCGCAGTGTTTACCAAAGCCCCACCTGAGTTACCCGGATTTACCGCAGCATCTGTTTGTATAAAAGACTGGGTGCTTCTACCACTTAAATCTCTAGATTTTGCACTAATAATCCCCGCAGTAACTGTAGACGTTAAATTAAACGGATTACCAACCGCTAAGACCCATTCTCCGATTTTAGCCGTATCACTATCCCCAAATGTGGTGTAAGGTAGTTGGTCTTCAGTTTCAACTTTTAGTAAAGCAATATCCGTTTTTGGATCAGTTCCTACAATTTTAGCTTTTAAAGTTCTATTATCATTAAGTGTTATACTTAACGCTTCAGAGTCTTCAATAACATGGTTATTAGTAATTATATAACCATCAGGCGATATAATTACACCACTTCCAGTTCCTAACTGCCTTTTTTGTGGCACACGGCCATAAAATAAGTCTTGTAAAGTAGGTTGTGCTGTATTTAAAGCAACGTTTTTAACGTGGACTACAGCATGTACTGTTTTGTCTGCGGCAGTGGTAAAATTAATACCTTCAGCAGCAGCTAAAGCAGTCGTGTTTGTGTTATAATTGGCAGGTAAATACGCTGGTGTTTCCTGCGTTGTTGTGTTGGCAATTTGTTGTTCATCTTTTTCAAGAAAGGTTTTGTATGTTCCTAGAGTAATTGCGCCTCCTAATACCGAAACTAAAACCAAAGTTAACATCTTCTTCATAAAATACTTAGTTTAGATTTAATTAGATAACGATTAAAATTAATTAAATATTGAATGCCTATTTCAACTTTAACGACGTTTTAACAACTGAAAAAACTTATATTTGTCATTCAATTTTTCATCCCAATGACGTTGACTTTTTATAAATATCAAGGAACAGGTAATGACTTTGTCATGATCGATAACAGACAAAATGTGTTTGACAAAAACAATACCAAATTAGTTGCTTTTTTATGCGACCGTAAATTTGGCGTTGGAGCAGACGGTCTAATTTTACTAGAAAACCATCCAACAGAGGACTTTAAAATGGTCTATTATAATGCAGACGGAAACGAAAGTAGTATGTGTGGTAATGGTGGACGTTGTATTGTCGCTTTCGCGGAATTTTTGCAGTTGATTACAGATCAGACAACGTTTGAAGCAACAGACGGTTTGCATTTTGCAAAAATTGAGGATAACATTATCCATTTACAAATGAAGGACGTGGACACGGTCAAAAGCTTTAAAAATCATCAGTTTTTAGATACAGGCTCACCACATCACGTGCAGTTTGTTGCAGACTTAGCGCATTTTGATGTTAAAAATGAAGGTAAAAAAATTAGATATGGTCAACCTTATAATCAAGCCGGTACAAATGTTAACTTTGTAGAAAAGGTTAATGAAGATACTTACACGGTTAGAACCTATGAAAGAGGTGTAGAAGACGAAACCTTATCTTGTGGTACTGGCGTTACCGCTGTTGCAATTGCAATGCATAACACAGGAAACAGTGTTGCCACTACTATTAACCTAAATGTACAAGGAGGCGCGTTAAAAGTGTCTTTTGTAAAAGACGGTAATAGTTATAAAAAGGTCATGTTAATAGGACCTGCGACGCAAGTTTTTAAAGGCGAAATAGCATGTTAACATTAAAAGGAGAACATATTTATTTACGTGCTTTAGAGCCTGAAGATTTATCATTTATTCATACCATTGAAAATGACGAATCTATTTGGGAAATAAGCAATACCATAACGCCGTACTCTAAATATTTAATCAAGCAATATTTAGATCAAGCACATAAAGATATTTTTGAAGTAAAGCAGTTGCGTTTAGTTATCTGTAATTATAAACATCAGGCTATGGGTATGATTGATGTCTTTGATTTTGATTTTAAAAATAGACGTGCAGGAATTGGTATTTTAATAAAAGAAACTGATGATAGGCAAAAAGGTAATGGTAAAGAAGCTTTACAGTTACTAACTAGTTATTGTTTTAAGCATTTAGATTTGCATCAATTATATTGCAATATAAGTGAGGATAATACAGCTAGTTTAGCATTATTTAAAAATCAAGGATTTAAAGAAATTGGTCTTAAAAAAGACTGGAATTATTTAAATGGTCAATACAAAAACGAATATTTATTTCAATTAATTAATACCAATGTATATTAAAAAAATCTTAGTTGCAATAGCATTAATAGGACTAGTAATTGCTGCTTATTTTGCTTATTTTATTTATGGCGCGATGTTTAAACAAAACACTGCATTTAATAATGACACAGCCTATATTTATGTGCCAACCAATGCTAATTATGATCAGGTTAGAGAGCAGTTGGTACCTTTATTAAAGGATATAGATAGTTTTGATGCATTAGCACAACGTAAAAAATATACGACAAATATTAAAGCAGGACGTTTTGCTATTGATAAAAACATGAGTAATAATGATATTATTAACTCTATTAGAAGTAAAAATATTCCAATAAAATTAAGCTTTAATAATCAAGAACGTATTCAAAATTTAGCAGGGCGTATTGCTGAGCAAATAGAACCGGATAGTTTGTCACTGTTGCAAGCCATGACAGATAAAGTATTTTTGGACAAGCATAAGTTTACAAACCAAACAGTATTAAATATGTATGTTCCTAATAGCTACGAGTTTTTCTGGAATACATCAGCTGAAGGCTTTAGAGATAAAATGCTAAAAGAATACTATCGTTTTTGGAATGATTCGCGTCAAGCAAAGCGTAAAGCATTAAATCTTTCTGTAAACGAAGTTGTTACTATTGCATCTATCGTTCAAAAAGAAACCGCTAAGGTAGACGAAAGGCCAAGAGTTGCTGGTGTGTATTTAAATAGAATAAAAGTTGGTATGCCTTTACAAGCCGATCCAACAGTTATTTATTCTAAGAAATTAAAAGATAACGATTTTGATCAAGTTATAAAACGTGTGTTATATAAAGATTTAGAAATAGATTCGCCTTACAATACTTATAAATACCGAGGGATTCCACCGGGACCAATCACAATGCCAGATGTATCTGCTATTGATGCTGTTTTAAATGCAGAAAGCCACGGGTACTATTATTTTGTAGCTAATGTCAAAAACTTTGGATATCACAAATTTGCTAAAAATTTAAGTCAACATAATGCTAATAAAAATGAGTATGTCCGTTGGATTAATAGCAAAGGTGTTAACAGATAAAGGTGTGCTTAAAACAGTACTAATTATATATGCCTTTTTAATTACAGGTAGTACAATTGCACAAAACAATCACTCTCAGTTTTTTAAACCTAGTGATACACTTAATGTGTCACGTAAAAACGCAGTTATTATAACGGAAGCTAGCTTAGCGTCTTTATCTATAATAGGTTTAAACGCTTTGTGGTATTCTGATTTTGAGCGTTCTAACCTTCATAGTACTAATGATAATTCAGAATGGTTTAAAATGGATAAGTTGGGGCATAGCTTTACAGCTTATCAATTAGGACGTTTTGGATCTCAAGCGTTACATTGGAGTGGAGTGAGTAAAAAAAATCAACTAATTTACGGAGCAACACTTGGCTTTTCTTTTTTAACAGCAGTAGAAGTTTTAGATGGTTTTTCTGAAGAATGGGGTTTTTCTTGGGGAGACTTTACCGCTAATGCAGCAGGAGCAGGGCTATTTATTGGACAAGAGCTGTTGTGGGAAGAGCAACGTGTTCAACTAAAATATTCTTTTAACCAAAGTCCTTACGCTAATCAAAATCCAGATAAACCGGGTAATGGGGTGTTTGAGGAATTTATAAAGGATTATAATGGGCAGACCTATTGGTTAAGTGCTAACCTGCATTCTTTTTTTAAAGACAGTAAATTACCAAAATGGTTAAATCTAGCTGTTGGTTATGGGGTGGATGGTTTACTATATGGTACTGATCAATTACAAAATATCAATTTTCCAAATCAAGACAGAACCAAACAATTTTATTTAAGTCTAGATATGGATTTAACCAAAATCAAGACCGATTCTACATTTTTTAAACAACTTTTTAACATAATTAATGTTATAAAAGTACCGTTTCCAACACTAGAAATCAATAGTAGCGGGAAGCTAAAAGGGCACTTAATTTACTTTTAACATAAGTTAACATATTGATTTTCAGTATTTAATTATTTGTTGTATATTTGCACGCTGAAATTTAAGTCTTTATAATATTAAAAAACAGACTTTTAAATCAAAAACAAATGAAAAAAAATATTGGAAAGTTATTATCCCTAACGTTTACAATATCAATTTTACTTTTAGTTGTATTTGTTACCACTAAAAATGATGCTACATTAGTAGATGAAATTGAGTTTAACAACGTTGACTTTGAAAATATACAATATGCAAATATTGCTTCAAACGTAAAAGCATTTAATAGAACAGCGTTTACACCTAAATTAGGTAAAACGTTTACAGGTTTTAAAGAAGCTTTAGGATTTAAAGAATCTCAAAATGATTATTTTAGAGTAAACCAATTTGGTTACTTAGGAAAATATCAATTTGGAAAAAGTACATTAAAAGTTTTAGGTATTCATCATCCTCAGTACTTTTTGAGTAATCCTGAGTTGCAGGAAAAAGCATTTATAGCAAATGCACAACGTAACAAATGGGTATTACGTAAGGATATCAAACGTTTTAACAACAAGTATATCAAAGGTGTTAAAGTTACGGAATCGGGTATATTGGCTGCAGCGCATTTAGCAGGACCAGGAAGCGTAAAGAAATTTTTAAGAAGTTATGGAGAGCAAGGATTTGCAGATGCAAATGGTGCAACCATAAAGTATTACATGAAGAAGTTTTCAGGTTATGATACCTCTTTAATTAAACCTTTAAAAAAGGTAAAAGTAAAATACGAAAGCGCTTAATATTGGCTTTTGTGAATAATAAATAGTGTTGGTCTCTTATGTAGGTCAACACTATTTTTTTTCCATTGACTCACTGTTTGTGTTTTAATAAACTCTGTAGGCAATGTAATGTCACAAGCCACACAAATCTCTGTACTATCACTTAAGATGCTACAAAGGTCTTCTAGAAGCTTATTGTTTCTATAAGGTGTCTCAATAAAAGACTGTGTTTGGTTATGTTCAAAACTTAGACGCTCTAAACGTTTTAATTCTGATTTTTTCTCACCTTTATCAATCGGTAAGTAACCGTTAAAAGCAAAGCTTTGTCCATTCATACCGGAAGCCATCATGGCTAATAGGATAGAAGAAGGACCAACTAACGGTACTACTTGTATATTGTTTTTATGTGCTAAACTAACTATATCTGCGCCAGGGTCTGCAATTCCTGGGCATCCAGCATCAGATATTAAACCTAAATTTTTACCTTCTAAACAGGGTTTGATAAAATTAGGTAAATCTGTAACTTCTGTAAATTTATTAAGTTCAAAAAGGTTTAAGCTAGCTTGAGCCTTATCTGGAGCAATAGTTTTTATAAATTTTCGGGCTGCTTTAGAGTTTTCGACAACAAAGGTGTCTAAACTATCAATAATGGTTTTTACTTGAGCAGGTAATACATTAAAAGGATTTGATTCTCCTAATGTACATGGTATTAAATATAGTTTTCCTTTAGTCATAGTACTGTAAAGGTATAAAATTAAGTAAGGCTGTTTAATTTGGTGCTAATTTTTTCGGAAGCATCCTCTAAAAGGGTGTACACTTTTTCAAAACCGTTGTCACCACCGTAATACGGATCTGGCACATCTAAGTTTTTGTCGGGAAAACTTTCGTTTAAAATTAATTTGACTTTAGAGTGTTGTGCTTCATTTTCAGCTAACGCTATAATATTAGCAAAGTTTGACTTATCCATTGCATAGATAATATCAAAATCTATAAAATCTTGTTTAGTAAATTGTCTAGCACGTTGTTTAGTAATGTCAATATTGTGCTTTTTGGCAGTGCTTATTGATCTTGTATCTGGTTTGTTTCCAATATGGTAGCTGCTAGTTCCGGCAGAATCTACAGTAAACAAGTCAGTGTTTAATTTTGATTGTAAGATACCTTCAGCTAGAGGAGAACGACAAATGTTTCCTAAGCATACCATTAAAATATTAGTCATTTTAAAATGAAATTTAAACCGAAAGTTTCTTCGTTAAATCCTCAACGTATTTTTTAAACTGCTTGTCTGTAGATGATAAATTATCTACGGTCTTACAGGCGTGTAATACGGTTGCATGATCACGTTTTCCTATTTGAGAACCAATACTGGCAAGAGATGCTTTAGTTAGTTTTTTAGCAAAAAACATAGCTAATTGTCTAGCTTGTACAATATGACGCTTTCTAGTTTTAGATTGTAATGTATCCACATCCATTTGGAAATAATCTGACACAATCTTTTGGATATAATCTATAGATACTTCTCTCTTGGTATTTTTTACAAACTTTTCTACAACTTGTTTAGCCAACTCAATATTGATTTCCTTTTTATTAAAAGAGGATTGAGCAATTAAAGAAATAATAGCACCTTCTAGCTCTCGAATATTTGATTTTATGTTTTTAGCAACATATTCAATAATATCGTCAGGCATTTCAACACCATCTCTGTATAATTTGTTTTTTAATATAGAGACACGTGTTTCAAAGTCAGGTGTTTGCAATTCAGCAGATAATCCCCATTTAAATCTTGATAGTAAGCGTTGCTCAATATCTTGCATATCTACGGGCGCCTTGTCACTAGTTAAAATAACTTGCTTACCATTTTGATGCAAATGATTAAATATATGGAAGAATACATCTTGTGTTCCAGACTTTCCTGATAAAAACTGAACATCGTCAATAACCAATACATCAATTAATTGATAAAAATGTATAAAGTCGTTACGGTTGTTCTTTTTAACAGAGTCAATATATTGTTGCGTAAATTTTTCAGCAGAAATATATAAAACAGTTTTTTCTGGGTATTTATCTTTTATATCAACACCAATAGCGTGTGCTAAATGTGTTTTACCTAAACCAACACCACCAAAAATTAATAATGGATTAAAAGACGTTCCACCTGGCTTTGCAGAGACTGCTAAACCTGCACTACGTGCTAAACGGTTTGAATCACCTTCTAAAAAGTTATCAAAGTTATAGTTTGGATTAAGTTGAGATTCGATTTTTACGTTTCTAATTCCAGGAATTATAAACGGGTTACGTAATTCGCGGTTCTTATTATTAAGCGGTACGTCTACATTTTGAGACCTTACAGCGCTTCTATTAGAACTCGGAATTTTTTCAGTAAAAGGTTGTTTATTACCATACGTGTTTTCCATTTTAATAATGTAAACCAATTTGGCAGTTTCACCCAACTCTTTAGTTAAAGATACTTTTAAAAGTTTAACGTAATGCTCTTCAAGCCACTCGTAAAAAAACTTACTTGGTACTTGTATACTAAGCGCATTATCTGCAAGCTTAACCGCTACAATAGGTTCAAACCAAGTTTTGTAAGCTTGTGGTTGGATATTATCCTTTATAAAAAGGAGACAATTATTCCAGACCGTTTGCGCAGTTACACTCATGTTAAATTTAAAAGGTATTTCTAAGTTAGTTACTTTTGTTCTGATAATAGCAATGAACAGTTCCGTTCTTAAGCTTGGCAAATATGTGAACAAAAAACGTAAAAAAAAAATGAATTACTATTGAATATTCAGTTTTTTTTGTGCATGTTGTTTAGCAATTCGAAACTACAAAAAATATTTAAGATAATGGGTATAAAACAAGATGAAATTGAAATAAGAGTACGTTATGCAGAAACCGATCAGATGGGTGTGGTTCATCATGGGAATTACGCATTATATCTAGAAATGGCTAGAATTGAATGGCTACGAAAATTAAACATTTCTTACCGAAAAATGGAGGAAGAAGGGATTGGTTTACCAGTTGTGTCTATGGCTTTAAATTTCAAAAAACCAATACTTTATGATGATGTTATTAAAGTAAAAACACAACTTAAAAAGGCACCTACAGCGATGGTTGAATTTGACTATGAAATACTAAATGATTTGGGTCAAATTATGTGTACAGCAAGTGTGGTTTTAGCTTTTTTAGACATGAAAACAAAACGTCCAACTAGACCGCCAAAGTATTTTTTAGATGCTTTAAATGGATAATGATTTTATATTTACTTCGTAAATATTTTCAAAAATTTCAAAAATTGTAGACGCATCTTTTTTTCTAACCGAAATTGTGATTTGACAATCTAATTCTAATTTTTGGTTAATAACCTTTAGATTTTTCTCTTTTATAACCCGCATGACTTTATTCATGTTTTTATAATCAAAAGTGATTAGAAAGGTTTTGTTAATGGTGCGTGTTACAATTTTGGATGCTTCTAAAGCTAATTGGGCGCCTGTTTTGTAAGCATTTATTAAGCCTCCAACACCTAATTTAACGCCTCCAAAGTATCGCACAACGACTATAAGTATATTGGTGACTTCAAACGATTGGATTTGCCCGTAAATAGGCATTCCTGCACTATTGTTTGGTTCTCCGTCGTCATTGGCACGATAAGCAATAGTTTCAGTACCAATTTGATAAGCATAACACCAATGTCTGGCTTGGTGGTGCTGTTTTTTTAAGTCTTCTAAATGCTGCTTAATGTCTTCTTCTGTTTTTACAGGAAAAGCATAGCCAAAAAATTTAGAATTTTTATCCTTAAAAAGGACCTCTTCAGATGGTTTTGTTATTGTTTTGTAAGCGTCGTTTTCCATAATTATGCTAAAGTTACCAAAAGTATTGATAGTATAGCAACGCCAATACCAATCCAGTTTTTTGGAAGTAGTCGTTCTTTAAAAAGTGCAAGACCTAATAATGTAGATAACATGACTATGGCAACATTGTTAACAGTAAATATAGTGGAGCTTTCAAAATTGTCTGCATTTAAAGCTTTTAACAACATGTAAATAGAGTAGTAGTTAACAATACCTAAAATAACACCTGCAACAACACTTTTTGGGTCAAAAGTGAATGTTTTTTGTATCGCTTTCGCGGAAAGTAGGCCAATACCAATCAATCCGGCTATAAAAAAGATAGTTGCAGAAAATATTGGAATACCATTATCTGCCACATATGTAGTCTCTAAATATTTTATAGAAGTATCAATAGTTCCTGATCCTAAAAATAGTATTATCGGTAGCCATAAACTTTTAATTGAAAACCGGGCATTAGTTTTTTCTTTATGAGACGCTAGATATACAGCAACCAATGCTAATATAATTCCAATACCTTTTTGCCATCCTAAACTTTCGTTATAGACAAAAAGTCCAAAAATTATTGGTATCACAACACTCATTTTACTAGCTACGGATGCTACAGATAACCCGATACGTTGTGCGGTCAGAGCCATGACATTAAAAATTGCTATAAATAGAAATCCTAATCCAATAGCACCAAAAAACCATTTAGAGCTTATGATGTCTTCAATAATAACTGGAGAATCATAACTTAAAATACCACAAGTAAACGCAGTAAAATAATTAAATACAATGGTTTGTAATGTGTTAATGTTTCTTTTTCCAATAACTTTAAAAATCACAAAAATTAAAGTAGAAGCACAAATACTAAAAATTAAATACATTAAAACAATTCTTTTTTAATGGTAAATAAATCTATAATATCTTGTGTTTTTGGATCGTTATTCCAAACATTTATACCAAGCGTGCTTGCAGCATCAGTGTTTTCTTTAGTATCATCAATAAAAAGACATTCTTCAGGTTTAAGCTTGTTTTGATCTAGTACAAACTGAAAGATATCCGCGTTTGGTTTACGTAACTGAATTTCGTGAGATAAGTAAAACTTGTTAAACGCATTTTTAAAATCGTCGTAAAACGAAATATGCTTTTGGATACATTCTATGTGCAGTGCATTGGTGTTACTTAATAGTATCAGATTGTATTTTTTGTCTTTTGCTAGTTGTTGTATAAACTCTAAACGACTAGACGGAAAGTCACAGATAATATAATTCCATGCTTCAGTAATCTCTTTTTTTGATAGTTTAGGAAAATTGTCCATGTAAAAATCAATAAACTCGTCTGTATCAATCAAACCTTGTTCGTAAAAGCTATTAAAAGCAATCAGTTCTTCTGATAATTCTTCAATTTCAAATAACTCTAAAGCGTTAGTCATAGCGCCTTCTTTATCTAAATTGATAAAGACATCTCCAAAATCGAATATTATAGTTTTAATCATAGTTTTTTATTTCTGCTACAGCATTGCGCTATAGTTGTATTGGTCAGTTCTAATTTGTTTACTCAAACGTATTAGTGTTATCTGTTTTTATTAGTGTAAATATTTAGTGTATCGTCTAAAATAGTAGTGTCTTTTATTAATTGGCCATCAAATTTAGGTGCTTTAATACCGTCTATAAATTTGATTTTTCCAGAAAACACTCTAGCTTCATCCCATAAATTGGCATCAATAAATAGTTGTAAGGTTTTAGAGCCGCCTTCTATAATTATTGAGTTTATGTTTTCTTTGTGTAGATGGTCGCAAATTGCTTTTATCGTATGGTCTTTGAAGGTAATTGTTTCTGCGTCTGTATTAAATATAGCATATTGATCAGATAATAAATTATTACGATCTAAAACAATACGGACAGGGTTTTGACCAGTCCAATCTCTGACATTTAATGTAGGATTATCTTTAATAACTGTATTTGTACCCACTAAAATAGCTTGCTCTTCGGCTCTCCATTTATGTACTAATTGTCTAGAATAGGTATTAGTAATCCAAACGGGTTTTTGTTCGTCTTTAGTTTTTGGCGCAATAAACCCATCGATTGATTGGGCCCATTTTAAGATAATATACGGACGTTTTTTGTTATGAAACGTAAAAAAACGTTTGTGATGTGCTTTGCATTCGGCTTCTAAAACACCAACTCTAACATTACGACCTGCTTCCATTAGTTTTTTGATGCCTTTTCCGGCAACCTCATGGTTATCATCCACGCAGCCAATAACAATATTTGGTATTTGATGATGGATTATTAAGTCGCTACAAGGAGGTGTTTTTCCATAATGACTGCAAGGTTCTAGTGTAACATATATTGTAGCTTCTTTTAATAAAGCTTTGTCTGTAACACTATTTATAGCGTTGACTTCAGCATGATTACCACCATATTTACTAGTAAAACCTTCGCCTATAATCTGGTCATTTAATACAATAACACTACCAACCATTGGATTTGGACGTGTTTGTCCTAATCCATTTTTAGCAATTTGTAAAGCGCGTTTTATGTAATATTGATCCGTCAAATTTTAAAGTTTGATTTTTACATTTTCAGTTCTGTCCACTTTGTAAGTGTGAGAAAACCCAAGGACTTTATATTTTATTTCGCCAATATATTGGACTTTTAGTTTTTTGTTCAAAAAGCTACCCAGCAAGCTGCTTAAATTTTTGTTACTTAAAAGGCTGTCTGTAGGTATTTTGGCTTGTAAAGGAATACTAAATTCTTTTTTAGCTGGTACTTTAAAACTTTCGCTAGTTACAGAGGCTAACTCACTATTATTAACAATAACTTTAATCCCGTCTGTTTTTAATTGACCACTAATATTATTAGGGTTTAAAAAAAAGGCATCGGCTGTAATTGTAATAAATTTAGAAGTCGATTTTAGTACTTTTATATTTTCAACTTTAATAAACTCTGGCTTCTCTGTGACTTTACAGCTAATAAAACAGGTTAATATTGTTAATAAGATTAGTGTGCTCTTCATGTGTCTTTTTTTAGATTTAATGTATCTTCATCCTCTAAAATATACGGACAAAAATACTATTTAAAAGTGACTAATACTACTATTGAAATAAGAGAAATCCAGCCGGAAGACAATGCGCAAATTGAAGCAGTTATACGTGGTGTTTTTATTGAATATGATATGCCATTAGTGGGTACAGCGTATACAGATAAAGAAACGCCAAAAATGTTTGAATCTTATGCAGGAAAAAACGAAGTGTATTACGTTGTTGTCGTGGACGGTAAGGTAGAAGGTGGTGGAGGTTTAAAACCATTGAATGGTATGGAGTCTGATGTTTTTGAAATTCAGAAAATGTATTTTTCTAATCGCTTACGCGGAAAAGGCTTTGGTAAAAAACTATTTGAAAAGTGTTTAAATAAAGGGCAATCACTAGGTTTTAAAAAGGCGTATTTAGAAACTATTCCAACTTTAAAAGAAGCGATTCATATATACGAATCTAATGGATTTACACATTTAGAAGGACCATTAGGTGATACTGGTCATTTTAGTTGTGGTGTTTGGATGGAAAAAAAACTACAATAATTATAGATGTTAGTAAAAGATTTAAAACAAATATTCCATAAGGAACTAGATGCTATTTATGGTAAAGACGAAGTGTTTTCCTTTTTCTTTATGTTAACGGAACAGTATTGTAATATTTCTAGACTGGATGTGGCGTTAGACACTAAAATAAGTATAACAAAGGAAGAGCAAGAACCACTATTTAAGGCATTAGAAAGCTTAAAACAAAATACACCAATACAATATATTTTAGGCGAAACAGAATTTTATGGGTTACCTTTTAAAGTTAATGCTAATACATTAATACCACGACCAGAAACAGAGGAGTTGGTACAGTTGGTTGTTGATGCTTATCCTAAACAAAATAGCAAGGCTAAGGTTTCGATATTAGATATTGGTACAGGAAGTGGTTGTATAGCCATTAGCTTAGCAAAAAATATAGTGCCAAGTTCTGTTTCTGCGCTTGATGTTTCCGCGAAAGCGTTAGAACAAGCTAGACAAAACGCGGTATTAAATAATGTGGAGGTCGATTTTGTTGCAGGTGATATATTAACAATGACTGAAGGAGATTCTGCTTTCAAAAACATAACGTTTGATGTTATTGTTTCTAATCCGCCCTATGTTAGAAACTTAGAAAAGTTAGAAATGCAGGCTAATGTATTAGAAAACGAACCGCATTTGGCATTGTTTGTAGCGGACGATAATCCGTTGCTTTTTTATAAAGCAATTACAGGTTTTGCAGTGCAACACTTGAAACAAAATGGTCAATTGTTTTTTGAAATTAACGAATACTTAGGTCCTGAAATGATTCAGCTTTTAGAAGATAATGGATTTAAAGATGTCCAATTAAAACAAGATTTTTTTGGAAAAGACCGTATGGTAAAAGGGACTAAAGGGTAGTTGCAGATTTGGTTAAAAGCAATAGTCCGCAACAAGAGTAATTATTAGATTTAGAAGTAAAACAGCATGAGCATACAATTAAAAATAAACGCATTAAGAGATCAGTTAAGAGAGCATAATTATAATTATTATGTTTTGGATAATCCGACTATTAGTGATTACGATTTTGATATACAATTAAAAGAATTACAAGCTTTAGAGGAGGCTCATCCTGAATTTTATGATGCTAATTCGCCAACACTGCGTGTAGGTGGTGCAATAACCAAAAACTTTAATACTGTTGTGCATAAGCATAGGATGTATAGTTTGGATAATTCTTACTCTTTAGAAGATTTAAAAGATTGGGAGACAAGAATTAAAAAAAGTATTGATGGTGATGTTGAATATGTTTGTGAGCTTAAATATGATGGTGCGTCTATAAATTTAACGTATCAAAATGGTAGCTTGCTAAAAGCTGTGACGCGTGGTGATGGTATGCAAGGGGATGAAGTGACACCCAATATAAAAACAATAAACTCTGTGCCTTTACAACTAAAAGGAGATTATGCTGAAGAGTTTGAGATTAGAGGAGAAATTATTTTGCCTTATGATGGATTTATTAAAATGAATGAAGCACGTGTGGAAAATGGCGAAGAACCTTATAAAAACCCACGTAATACAGCATCAGGAAGTTTAAAATTACAAGATAGCGCAGAGGTGGCTAAGCGCCCTTTAGATTGTTTATTATATGGTTTAGTTGGTGGTGATTTTGATTATAAAACACATTTTGAAAGCCTAGAAAAGGCACGAAAAATGGGGTTTAAAGTACCAAAAGAAGCTAAGTTGTGCCAAAGTATAGACGAGGTTTTTGAGTTTATAAATCATTGGGATCAAGCAAGACATAATTTGCCTTATGAAACCGATGGTGTTGTTGTTAAAGTGAATAATTTACATCAACAAGACGAACTTGGATTTACATCTAAAGCGCCACGTTGGGCAATGGCTTATAAGTTTAAAGCAGAACAGGTAAGTACGGTTTTAAATAGTATTACTTACCAGGTTGGGCGTACAGGTGCTATTACGCCTGTTGCTAATTTAGAGCCAGTAGAGTTGGCTGGTACTATTGTAAAACGTGCGTCTTTACACAATGCTGATCAAATTGAAAAATTAGATATTAGAGTAGGGGATACGGTTTATGTTGAAAAAGGTGGCGAAATAATCCCTAAGATTATTGCTGTAAATTTAGAAGAACGCCCTGCAGATTCTAAGCCAACAGAATACATTACTAACTGCCCTGAATGTGACACGCTGCTAAAAAGAGAAGCTGGTGAAGCAAAACATTTTTGTCCAAATTATAATGGATGTAGTCCTCAGGTTATTGGACGTATACAACATTATATTTCGCGTAAAGCAATGGATATTGAAGGTTTAGGTGGTGAGACTGTTGCATTGTTAGTTAAAGCAGGTCTAATACATAATTATGCTGATTTATACACGTTGACTAAAGATCAAGTGTTACCATTAGAGCGTATGGCGGAAAAAAGTGCTGATAATTTATTAGCAGGTATTGAAGCCTCTAAACAGATTCCTTTTGAGCGTGTATTGTTTGCTTTAGGAATTCGTTTTGTTGGAGAAACCGTAGCTAAGACATTAGCAAAACATTATAAAAGTATTGATGCGTTAGCGTTTGCATCGGTTATAGATTTGGAGCAAGTCAATGAAATTGGTATTAGAATAGCTGAGAGTGTTGTGGATTTCTTTTCGGACCCAAAAAACCAAGATATAGTTAATAGACTAAAGACTTATGGTTTGCAATTACAGATTTCGGCAGAAAAACTTGCTAGTCAAACCGATAAGCTTAAAGGTCAAGTTATTGTGGTTTCAGGAGTATTTCATTCGGTTTCAAGAACAGAACTCAAAAAACTAATAGAAGATAATGGAGGTAAAGTTAGTAGCTCAATCTCTTCTAAGACTAGTTATATTGTAGCAGGAGACAATATGGGGCCAAGTAAAAAAGATAAGGCAGAAAAGCTAAATATTGAGTTAATTACAGAGCAGGATTTTTTAAATAGCTTAGAGTAAGGATATTAAAAATCGGATAAACTACTTTTTATTGCGTTAAATTACATTTTTGTGTATCTTCGTAATCTCAAATCTTTAAAATGAAGTTAACAAAGTTCAATGTCGTCTCGATGTGTCTGGTTATTCTTGTCCTATTTATTATGACAGGAAGGATCTTTGATATGCCGATAATGTCCGACTATTCTTGGATTTTTGTATTTCCACTGTTTGCATATCTGTACTATGGCTTAACAAAAGAGCACAATCATTTCTTTGGTTTTTTTTTAATAGGATTCTCTATTGTAGAAATGTTAAAAATAGTGTTTAGTGGTAATGAATTGATTGGGGTTTATGGCGCTAATTATCTTATTATAGCAACTTATTTATCTTTAATAATATTTTTAGTTAAAGATTTAGAAATCAAAAAGATATTTAAGGATTTTAAACTACCAATGATTGTTTTGGTAGTCTTTAATGTGTATATAATTTATGCTTTAAACGAAATGATTTTGGAAGATCCAAAGGTTGAAACAAGCTCTTTAGAGTTTGTGACAAACGTAATTTATAACGTATTTATTCAATTAGTGCTATCATTGGCATTAATACACTATTTATACCATCAAACTAAGCAGAGTTTGCTCTTGTTTTTGGCTAGTGTGTGCATTGTATTTTCAGAAATGGTACAAGTTGCTTATTTGTTTATTTCTTCAGAACAAATATTAGAAATTATTTACTCGATGTTAATGGGGTTAGGATTCTATTTCTTGTATGTCTATATTAAAATTAGACATTTTGATTCTTATAAAACAGAATCCCCAGCCATAGTATAACGCTACTGTTATACTATAATAGATGTTCCTTCTGCTTTCTTAGTACTGTCAGGTTCAAAGTAAAAATCAATCTTACCTAAGTTTATTCCGTAACAACCTACTTGGTTTACTAATACATTTTTACCTTCTAAGTTTTGTGCAACTGTAGGTTTTGGTAAAAAAGTATGTGTATGTCCTCCAATAATAAGGTCAATGTCTTTGGTTGCTTTAGCTAAACTTAAGTCACTAATTTTATCAGGATTTTTCTTGTAGTTATACCCTAAGTGAGATAAACAGATTATTAAATCACATTTTTCGTCCTTTTTTAGGATTCTAGTCATTTCTTGAGCAGCTTCAATAGGATCTAAATATTTAGTTTCTTTAGACATTGTTTTGTCAACTAATCCATCCAATTCAATTCCTAATCCAAAAACACCAATTTTAATACCTTCTTTTTTAAAGATTTGATACGGTTTAACATGCGTATCCATTACGGTATTTGTAAAATCGTAGTTCGCAGATACAAAACCAAAACTAGCATGTGGTAATTGTGCATATAAACCGTCGATTCCGTTATCAAAATCATGGTTCCCTATAGTTGCTAAGTCGTATTTAAGCCTACTCATAAGCTTAAATTCTAACTCACCTCCATAATAATTAAAATAAGGCGTTCCTTGAAAAATATCCCCAGCATCTAAAAGTAGCGTGTTTGGGTTTTCTGTTCTTATGTTTTCAATTAAGGTTGCACGTCGTGCTACACCACCTTGATTAGCGTTTCTACCATCTTCAGGTCCAAAGGCATCTATATGACTGTGTACGTCATTAGTATGTAAAATGGTGATTTTTTTTGTTTTAGCAGTTGTTGCAAAAGATTGTAATCCATAACCACCAACTGTAATTAATGCAGTAGCAGCTGTTGCTTGTTGTATAAAGTCTCTACGTTTCATTGTTTTGGTTATTTAGTTTGGATAAATCTATTGTCAATTACTGGTTTAATGGTGTCTACTTTTTTGAAGTAGTCTAACATGGCATTTCTAATTTTATAGTTTAAAACGTATAAACTGTCATTAGTTTGAAAAAAGCGCATACCGTCACCACCATTATATAAGTAGTCATTGGTTGCTACATAGTATGTTTTGTCTTTATCAATAGGCTTGTTATTGACTAAGGCTTGCGTAATGCTATAGTTTTTGTCAAGTGTTAGTTGTAATCCACTAATTGGGTGTGGGCGTTTTGCTCTACTTAAGTAAGTGGTTAAACTATCTATTTGCGGGCCTTTTAAAGCAACAACAACAATACTGTTTTCAAAAGGCATGATTTCAAATCCTGTTCTAGTCGTAATATTTCCTTTAGAAAGGATAGAGCGTATACCTCCATGATTTAAAAGTACCATGTCAATATTGTTACCTGTTCTTTTGTTAAAAATAGGATTACTTTCCTGCATTACTGCATCTGCCATTAAATTTCCAATAGCGGTATTTAAATCACCATCATTTTTTGTGTAGGTTTCAGGAGCGTAAGATAAGACCGTATTCATATCCTTATTTAAGCTTTCGCGGAATGGTTTAATATAAGCATCAACATCAGGATCTATTGCTAATGTATCAGTTATAGTTATCTTTTTTCCTTCTATTTTTGTTAACGAGTAAGTTTCGTTCTTACAAGACGACACTAAGACTATCGAAAGTAAGATTAACAGGTGTTTATAATTCATATTTAAAGTTGAATAATTTAAAGCTAATATATAGTTACAATTACTACATTTGTAATAAAGGAATAAAGATAAATGATTTTAAAAGGATTTAAAGAAAAATCTAATAAAAAGTATATTAATAAATGTACCGCTAGTAGAGTTGTAAAGCCTACTAACGCCATTATTAAAACTATTGGAGTAGTTGTTGACGGTCAACAATTTTCTGATTTAGAATGGATTAACCGGCTTGCAGAAAGCTTAAATGTTAACCTAAATAACCTTAAGATTTTATCCCTTTTTAATACAAAAAAAGAAGAAGTCTCTGTCTATACAAATACCTTTTCTGAAAAAGACCTTGGATGGAAAGGACAATTAAAATCTCAAACAGCAAAAGACTTTGTAGATACTAAGTTTGATTTGTTGATTAACCTTTATCAATCTGATGCTTTAGCACTTCAAGTGGTGTCTGCCGCAACTCAAGCCCAATTTAAAGTAGGGCTATACGATGCTAATCAGGATCTAAACGATTTAATTATTGAAACTAAATTAGACGATAAGGCACTTTTTAAAACCGAACTAATAAAATATCTAAACATTTTAAATAAATTAAGTAATGAATAACCCTTTTTTAGGTACAGGAGTAGCAATTGTAACACCGTTTAATAATGATTTAACGGTAGATTACAAAGCGTTAGAAAAAATTGTAGAATATAATATTGCCAATGGAACTGACTATATAGTTATAAGCGGTACTACAGGAGAAAGTGTTACAATTACCAAACAGGAAAAAAAGGATATTGTAGAAGCAATAATCACATTTAATAAAGGACGTTTACCTTTGGTTTTGGGTGTTGGAGGTAATAATACGATGTCTGTTATTGAAGAAATTAAAACGACAGATTTATCGGCATTTGCAGGGATTTTATCGGTGACACCTTATTATAGTAAGCCGACTCAAGAAGGAATGTACCAACATTTTAAAGCTATAGCTGAAGTTTGTCCGGTAGATATTATTTTATATAACGTACCAGGAAGAACAGCTAAAAATATGTCGCCAGAAACAACGTTACGTTTAGCAAATGATTTTAAAAATGTTGTAGCAGTAAAAGAAGCTGGAAATAACATGGCACAATATTTAGAGTTAATTAGAGATAAGCCAGAAGGGTTTTCTGTAATTTCTGGTGATGACGATTTAGCTTTAGGTGTTGTATTAGCAGGTGGAGCAGGAGTGATATCTGTAATTGGACAAGCCTTGCCAAAAGCCTTTTCTACTATGATAAAATTAGGATTAGAAGGGAAAGCTAAAGAGGCATATGCACTTCATTTTAAAATGATGGATATTGTTAGTTTGATTTTCTCAGAAAATAATCCAGCAGGAATTAAAGCAGTATTAAACAATCTAGAACTTTGTAATAAAACGGTTAGATTACCGTTAGTTGAAGCAACAGAAATGCTACAAAACAGTATAGCGGATTTTATGACAAATTTTAATAAAAGTTAAATTATACTTAATCCTACGTTAAACTTGATTCCTTCAATTAATTTAGCAATCAAATTATATTTTTAAAATCCATTTAAATAGCGTATTTTTGCGCTTCGTTAAAATTTTATGAAGAATTTATTTTACATCTTAATCACATTTTTATTTTTTACTTCTTGTAGTGAGTATCAAAAGGCGCTTAAGTCTGAAGATATTGCTGTAAAGTTTGCCTTAGGGGAACAGCTTTATAAGGATGGTAAATACAGCAAGGCAAGTCGTTTATTTGATCAAATAGTACCAGCTTATAGAGGTAAGCCTCAAGCTGAAAAACTAATGTTCTTAGATGCGGATTCTTATTTTCATATGGGATTAAATGCTCAAGCTGGATTTAGATTTGAACGTTTTGCAAAGTCATACTCTAAAAGTGATAAAGTTGAAGAAGCGTATTATAAAAGTGCGTTAAGTTATGCAGCGTTATCTCCTGTGTTTTCTAAAGAACAACATGATACAGAGCATGCTTTAGAAAAATTGCAAGTATTCGCAAACTTATACCCTAATTCAGAGTTCATGCCTAAAATCAATGAGCTAGTTAAAGAATTACAATATAAGTTAGAATTAAAGGCATACAGTACAGCAAAACAATACAATCACATTTCAGATTTTAAAGCTTCTATAAGTGCTTTTGATAATTTTATTGGAGACTTTCCTGGGACGTCTCTGCGTGAAAAGGCATTATTTTATAAATTTGATTCAGCTTACCATTTAGGAATGAAGAGTGTAGAATCAAAAAAACAAGACAGATTAACTACAGCTATATCTTACTACAATAGTTTTAAGAAAGTAAATGCAGACTCAGAGTTTAATAAGGATGCAGATAAAATGGTTGAAGATTTAAAAGAACAATTAGAAAAATATAGTACCAAAAGCTAATATATATTATGGATTTAAAAAAAATCGACGCTCCGTTATCAACAACGACGTATAACAGAAATATTATTGATGCACCAACAGGTAACATCTATGAAGCTATTTCAGTTATTGCAAGAAGATCAGAGCAAATTAATTCTGAAATTAAAAAGGAATTAATTGAGAAGCTAGAAGAGTTTGCTACATATAATGATAGCTTAGAAGAAATTTTTGAAAACAAAGAACAAATTGAAGTGTCTAAGTTTTACGAAAAACTTCCTAAACCTCATGCTTTAGCTGTTCAAGAATGGTTAGATGGTAAAATTTACCATAGAAATACAGAACAAGATAACCAAGACTAATTATATGTCAATATTAAGTGGCAAAAACGTACTATTGGGCATCAGTGGTGGTATTGCTGCTTACAAGACGGCTACATTAGTCAGATCATTTATAAAAGCAGGTGCAAACGTACAAGTCGTTATGACACCTGCTTCTAAGGATTTTGTAACACCGCTTACATTGTCCACACTTTCCAAGAATCCAGTACACTCAACATTTACAAACGACCAAGATGATAATGCTATGTGGAATAACCATGTAGAATTAGGGCTTTGGGCTGATTATTTTGTAATTGCGCCAGCAACAGCTAATACGTTGTCAAAAATGGCGAATGGTACTTGTGATAACCTATTATTAGCCACTTATTTATCTGCAAAATGTAAAGTGTATTTTGCGCCAGCAATGGATTTGGATATGTATATCCATCCCTCTTCTGTACTGTCCTTTGAGACGCTTAAAAATTATGGTAATATCATGATACCGGCTACTTCAGGTGAGCTAGCTAGTGGATTGGTTGGACAAGGTCGTATGGCAGAGCCCGATGATATTGTCTCTTTTATAGAGAAAGATATTATTAGCGGATTACCCTTAAAAAACAAAACCGTTTTAATAACTGCAGGACCAACCTATGAGGCTATAGATCCAGTACGATTTATTGGGAATCATTCTTCAGGAAAAATGGGCTTCGAGATTGCTAAAGCAGCAGCTAATCTTGGTGCAGAAGTTATTTTAATAACGGGACCAACCCACCAAACGGTAAAGCACAGTTTAATTACGGTAATCCCTGTAGTGAGTGCGCAAGAGATGTATGATGCAGCTCATCTTCATTTTAATAATTCTGATATCGCAATATTGTCTGCAGCAGTCGCAGATTATAGACCAAAAAATGTAGCTACTCAGAAAATAAAAAAGAAGACAGCTACGTTAACATTAGAACTAGAGAAGACTAAAGATATTTTAGCTTCTTTAGGAGCTATAAAAACAAAGCAATTTTTAGTTGGCTTTGCATTAGAGACTAATAACGAGTTGGAGCACGCAAAATTGAAGCTAAAAAAGAAGAATTTAGATTTAATTGTTTTAAATTCGTTAAACGACAAAGGTGCAGGTTTCAAGTCTGATACTAATAAAGTAACCCTAATTAATAAGGACGAAGAAGCAACGGTATACCAACTAAAGTCTAAAACAGAAGTTGCTAAGGACCTTTTTAACACCATAATAAATACAATACATGCGTAATCTATTATTCCTATTTATATTTTGTTTTAGTGTATCAATTCATGCACAAGAGTTAAATGCCACAGTAGTTGTAAATGCGCAACAAACCGGTAACGAAAACTTACAGCAGTTTAAAACACTAGAGACACAATTAAAGGAATTTATTTCTAGTACTAAATGGACAGATAGAACGGTTTTACCTCAAGAACGTATAGACTGTAATTTTGTAATTAATATTAGCGAATACTCAGGTAACAATTATAAAGCGACAATCCAAGTACAGTCTTCAAGACCTGTTTTTGGTGCTAGTTATACTACCCCAACCTATAATATTAACGATAAGGATTTTACATTTGAATACATCGAGTTTCAAAGTTTGATATACAATCCAACGCAATATGCTTCTAATTTAATTTCGGTTTTAGCATATCATGTCAATATGGTTTTAGGTATGGACGCAGACACGTTTAAACCAGAAGGTGGAGACGAGTATTTTAAGCAAGCACAAAATATTGTCAATTTTTCTCAACAAGAAAATTATTCAGGTTGGAAATTATCTGACGGATTACAGAGTAGATTTGCATTGATAGATAATTTATTGTCACCAACTTTTAAGGCGTTTAGAACAGTAATGTATAATTATCACAGACGTGGTTTAGATGTTATGAGTGCTAATCAAAAGGATGCCAAAACAGAAATTGCTATGGCTTTAGATTTGTTTGGGGATATGAACAGAACCCGTCCAAATTCATATTTACTTCGTGTGTTTTTTGACGCCAAAGCCGAAGAGATTGAGCAAATTTTCTCAGACGGTCCTAGTGTAGATATTACAGATTTAATTGACACACTTAATAAAATCGCTCCAATGCATTCTTCTAAATGGAGAAACATTAAAATCTAGATATATTTATTTTCATTCTTAAAAAGCGAAAAATCAAAACTTTTCTCTTTTTAACTTTTAACTTTTCACTTTAAGAATGCTTACAGGATTAACTATAAAAAACTACGCTTTAATAGATCAACTTCAAGTTAGCTTTAATGATGGGTTTACCATTATTACAGGAGAAACAGGAGCAGGTAAATCTATATTATTAGGCGGTCTTTCTTTAATTTTAGGTAAACGAGCTGATTTATCAAGCTTACGTAATCCTGAAAATAAATGTATAATTGAAGCTACTTTTGATATTTCAAAATACAAGCTAAAAGGACTATTTAAAGAACAAGATTTAGATTACGAGACGCAAACAATAATTAGACGAGAAATTTTACCTTCAGGAAAGTCAAGAGCATTTGTTAATGACTCGCCTGTAAACCTATCTAGCTTACAATCTTTAGGAGCGCAGTTAATAGATATACATTCTCAGCACGAAACCATGCAGTTGGTAGATGATGCGTTTCAGTTTCAGGTAATTGACGCTTTAGCTAAAACGGAACGTGATTTAGAAACGTATACGCTTCATTTAAAAAGTCATAAAACACTTAATAAGGAATTAAAGCAATTACAACAGTTTCAAGCTGAAGCTTTGAAAGAACACGATTATAACGCTTTTTTGTTAAACGAATTAGTTGAGGCTAATTTAAAGGAAGGCGAACTTCAAGAATTGGAAGAAGACTTTGAGTTATTAAATAATGTTGAACTTATCCAACTTAAATTAGAAGAGGCAAATGCATTATTAAGTGAAGAGCAGGCAGGTGTATTAACTTCTTTAAGAGACTTGAAAGCAGCATTGCAAAAGTTAGCGACAATTTCTACTACCTATCAAGATTTGTTAGATAGGGTAACTAGTAGTTTGATTGATTTAGATGATGTTTTAGTAGATATAGAGCGTTTTGAAGGTAACCTTGATGCAGATCCAAACCGATTGGAAATTGTTAATGCCAAATTAGCAACCTTAAATAACTTGACGCAAAAGCATTTAGTTAAAACAGTAGAGGAGTTAATTATAATACGTGATGATTTATCTAAAAAAGTGGCAGCGACGGAAAATGCTGATCAAGACATTTTAGATAAGGAACAAGAAATAAAAGCAGTCGAAAAATTATTAAATACAGAAGCAAAACAAATTACAGAGAAACGTAATAAGGCTATACCAGATTTAAAGAAACAGTTAGAAGCTATCTTAAGTCAGTTAGGTATGCCAAATGCACAATTTAATATTAGCTTAGAGGTTTCTGATACTTTTTTATATAATGGAAAAGATACTTTAAGCTTTTTGTTTTCAGCCAATAAAGGAGGGCAGTTTAATGTGCTAAAAAAAGCAGCCTCTGGAGGAGAATTATCTAGAATAATGTTAGCCATTAAATCTATTTTATCAAAATATGTGAAATTGCCAACTATTATGTTTGACGAAATTGATACAGGTGTTTCTGGAGAAATTTCTAATAAAATGGCAGATATAATGGCATTAATGAGTACAAAAATGCAGGTGTTTAGTATTACGCATCTACCACAAATTGCAGCCAAAGGAAACACACATTATAAAGTCTATAAAAAGGATGTTAATGAAGTAACAACAACCAATCTGGTTAAATTAAACTATGATGAGCGTGTTGTGGAATTAGCGCAAATGCTAGGTGGTACACAATTATCGGATTCGGCAATAGCACATGCAAAGCAACTATTAAATTAGAGGCATAATTTCCGCGAAAGCGAAATAAAAAAATTATAAATACTATCTTTGAAGGATATTACAATAAACTAACAAGTCAACTGATAAACTATAAGTTATGTCATACAATTTATTAAAAGGAAAAAGAGGAATTATATTTGGAGCATTAGATGAAAACTCTATCGCTTGGAAAACTGCAGAACGTGTACACGAAGAAGGTGGTACGTTTGTCTTGACTAATGCGCCTGTTGCAATGCGTATGGGACAAATTGATAAATTAGCAGAAAAAACAGGATCTCAGATTATACCTGCAGACGCTACGAGTGAAGAAGATTTATTAAACCTTGTCAATAAATCTATGGAGATTTTAGGAGGTAAAATTGATTTTGTATTACATTCAATTGGGATGTCTATTAATGTTAGAAAAGGAAAACATTATACGGATCAAAATTATGCTTGGACACAAAAGGGTACAGATGTATCTGCGATGTCTTTCCATAAAACAATGCAGACGTTATATAAGCAAGATGCAATGAATGAGTGGGGAAGTATTGTAGCGTTAACATACATGGCTGCACAACGTGTTTTTCCAGACTATAATGATATGGCAGATAATAAAGCTTATTTAGAGAGTATTGCACGTAGTTTTGGTTACTTTTTTGGAAGAGATAAAAAGGTTAGAGTTAATACAATATCACAATCTCCAACACCAACTACAGCAGGTAGTGGTGTAAAAGGGTTTGACGGTTTTATCGCTTACGCGGAAAAAATGTCGCCTTTAGGTAATGCTACAGCATTAGATTGTGCTAATTACACAGTGTCTTTATTTAGTGATTTAACTAAACGTGTAACATTACAAAACTTATACAATGATGGTGGGTTTAGCAATATGGGCGTTAGTGACGAGGTAATGAATGCTTTTGTAGAGAGTATGGATAAATAGATTAGAAGTCAATAAAACATATTTAAAAAAAGGTCTTGCGTGTAACGTAAGGCCTTTTTTTATGCTTTAAAGCATAGTGTGTAGGAAAAGTATGATAATCAATTAGTTGTAGTTTTATGTTAAAGAAATAAGCGTTTTGTCTACGAAAAATGTATTTTGTCGATTTGACAAGGTTGTTTGTTATTCGTTGGTAATTATTCAATATTTTTAAAGAATGATTATTTAATAACTAACTAAAACCAATTTTAATATGAGAAAAATTACTTTTTTATTGTTTGCGCTTATTGCATTTAATATGCAGTCTAATGCACAAATATTTATTCAAGAAAATCTTGACTCGGGCTTTCCTACAGGATGGTCTCAAGTCAGTTATTTTGCTAGTTCAACTGCAACATATGTATGTGAAGGAAGTGGTAATATTGCCGATAATCTGTACGGTAGTGCTTCCAATGATGGTACATTTACCTCTCCAAATTTTGTAGGAGCATCAAACGAAACAGATGCTGTTGTATCTTTTGATTGGTTAGCTAGACCTTATTTAACTAATGCTGTAGACTACATAATTTTTGTTGAATATTCAACTAATGATGGTACTGATTGGAATTTAGTGTCTTCTTTTGCGGTTACAGAAACTACAGCTTGTACAACTTATAGTGAGGTGATTCCTTCAGCAAATATTCCTTTAGGTTCAGATTTTAAATTTAGAATAAGAGGAGAATGGCAAAGTGGAGATAGTTATTTTTATTTAGATAATATTTTAGTTTCTCAAACTTCTGCTGATGCGCCAAATTGTGATTCTGTTTTAAGTGAAACGGAAAATGTATTGACAGATGGATCTATATCTTGGTCCGCAGCAACAGGTATACCTGCAGGTTATTATATTTCAGCTGGTACTGCATCAGGTGTAAACGATATTGCTGATAACGTAGACAATCTTAATAGTACTTCTTATGATTTGGGTGCTTTAGCAGATGGAACAACTTATTATGTAACAATTACTCCTTATAACGATAATGGTAGTGCTCAAGATTGTATTGAACAATCTTTTTTTACTGTAACAGCTCCAGTAAATAATGATTGTTTAGAAGCAATAGCACTAAATGTTAATGCAGATTTATCTTGTACTGAAGTTATTTCAGGAACTGTTTTTGGAGCATCAGCTTCTGGTGTTGATAATTGTTCTGGTACAGCAAATGATGATGTTTGGTATAGCTTTGTAGCAACTAGCAATGCACATGTTGTGTCTTTAACTAATGTAAGTGGTAGTGCAACAGATTTATATCATACAGTATACGATGCATCTCCAGGATGTGAAGCATTAACTACAGCAACTGCATTAACTTGTTCTGATAGTAATACTAGTACTACTGCAGGGTTAATAATTGGAAATACATACTTTGTACAGGTATATACTTACACATCAACAGCGGGTCAAACTACAGTTTTTGATGTTTGTGTTGGAACGCCACCAGCACCACCAGCAAATGATGATTGTTCAGGGGCTATTGCTATAACTTTATCTGAAGATGGGACTTGTAATGAAGCTATGTCAGGAACAACTGAAAATGCATTAGCCAGTTCAACAGGATGTACAGGAGGAAAAGATGTTTGGTATACTTTTACAGCTACAGAAGATGCAAATTATATAGCAAATGTTACTGAAACATTTGAATCGGCTAGTTTTGTTTCTACTTATATTGCAGCTTTTGAAGGAGGATGTGATGGTTTAACAACAGTTGGGTCGTCTGCTAGTTGTTTTAATTCATCAGCACTGACTATAGCAGCAACTAGTGGTACAACTTATTATATTAGCATTAGAAGCAGTTCTACTACATCGTATACTGAGTTTGATGTTTGTGTTTATCAAGCACCAGCACCACCAGAAAATGACGATTTTGCAAATGCACTAGCTATCGCTTGTGGTGACGTTGTTACGGGTAACACAACTTCTGCATCTTTAGATGAAGACGACGCTCCTGATGCGGCTCCTGATGGAAATGAAAATGGAGCAGATACTGATTCTCCTAACATTTGGTATAGTTTTATGGGAACAGGTGATATTTTAGAGTTGTCTACTTGCGTTAACACAGATTTTGACACTGAAATATTAGTGTTTACAGGTACTTCAGGTGCTTTAACTTTAGTAGATGAAGGATATGATGAATGTGGTTCAAATTATGAAGCTTCAACTTCTTTCACAACTGTAGTGGATACACAATATTGGATTTCAGTCGAAGGATATAGTTCAACTAGTACAGGTAACTTTGAATTAAGTGTAACATGTACTACACCGCCACCAGCAAATGATGAGTGTACAACTTCAGAAGCTTTAACTTTAGGAGTTGAAATCACAGGAGATAATACTGGTGCAACAGATTCTGCTTTAGCAACAGATTGTTTTACAGGTGTAATATCAGATTTATGGTATTCATTTGTAGCTCCTGCTTCAGGAGAGGTTACAGTAACAACTACCGCTGCTCAATATGCTGTTTATAGTGATTGTGCCGGTGCTGTAGTTGGCGAGTGCAATGTATCTGTAGTTGGTGATTTAACGGAAGGAACTACGTATTATGTTAGAGTTAGTGATGATGGAACTGCAAGATCACAAGTTACAGGTTCTTTTACTTTATTAGTTTCAGAAGCAGTTTTAAGTACTTCAGACTTTACTAATCAAAGTTTATTTTCTTACTATCCAAACCCAGTTAGCGACAACTTAACATTAAAAGCTCAAAAAGAGATTTCTAATGTATCTGTTTATAATATGATTGGACAAGAAGTTTATAGAAACGCACCAAACAGTGTTAACAATTCTGTAGACATGTCTAACTTACAGGCAGGAGCTTACTTTGTTAAAGTAACTATTGATAATGTAACAGAAACAATAAAAGTAATTAAGAAGTAATCTTAAACTTTAATACAATTAAAAGCCACCTTTTTAGGTGGCTTTTTTTATGCGATTAACTTACATTTGTAACATGCAATTAAGTTATTCTTTTATCATACCCGTTTATAATCGTCCTGTAGAGATTGAAGAGCTTTTAGAGAGCTTTTTAAAGTTAAGCGGTACGTTTAGTTATGAAATTGTAATTGTGGAAGATGGGTCGACGATAACGTCTCAGTCCGTAATAGATAAGTATAATACGCAGTTAGATATAACCTACTATTTTAAACCGAATTCGGGACCTGGAGATTCAAGAAACTTCGGAATGCAAAAAGCAAAAGGGAATTACTTTATTATTTTGGATAGTGATTGTTTATTGCCTAGTAATTATTTAATTGAAGTTGACCGTAGTTTAAAACAAAATTACGTAGACTGTTTTGGAGGACCAGATAAAGCACATAAATCATTTTCTAATCTTCAAAAAGCAATAGATTTTAGTATGACTTCTGTAATAACAACAGGAGGAATCCGAGGTAATAAGGCTAGTTTAGACAAGTTTCAGCCTAGAAGTTTTAATATGGGATTATCTAAAAAAGCATTTGAAGCTACAAAAGGCTTTGGTAACATTCATCCAGGAGAGGATCCTGATTTATCTATACGGTTATGGAATTTAGGTTTTAATACAGTATTAATCCCGGAAGCCTACGTTTATCATAAAAGACGTATTTCTTGGTCTAAATTTTATCAACAAGTCTATAAATTTGGTTCTGTAAGACCTATTTTAAACCAATGGCATCCGCAAACTAAAAAGCTGACTTATTGGTTTCCGTCAGTATTTACACTTGGTGCTATTTTTGCTATAATATTTGCGCTTTTTAATATTTACTTACCAATATATTTAGTGTTATTCTATTTTAGTCTCGTTTTTGTTATAGCTTTAATCACAACAAAAAATGTGATTATTGCATGTCAGGCGTTGTTAGCAATATGTATTCAGTTTTTTGGATATGGCTATGGGTTTTTAAAGTCCACTTTAATATTAAGTATAAAAAAAGATAAAGCAGAAGTGCTATTTCCTCATCTGTTTTTTAATAATAAATAATGCAAACCATAAAATCTAAAATATTAGGATTGTTTAAGAGCAAAAAGATAAATGTCTTTTTACTGTTCTTCTTGTTAGCGTTTTCAATTTTAGTATTAACTAAATTATCTAAAGTTTATACAGCAACACTAACTTTTGATGTAAATCCAATAAATGTAGATGATACATTTGTTTTAATAAATCAAGACAATGCTAAGTTAAATATAACATTAGAAACCTATGGATTTGATTGGCTTAGATATGCAATAAATCGTCCGCTTTTAGACATTGATTTTAACACTGATATAGTAAAAAAAGACTCATCACTTATCTGGAGTATGTCTCGTGGCTTTGCAAATATTAACAAGCAGTTTAGTAAAGAGAAAAAAATAATTAGCATCAATCCAGATACTTTATCGTTTAAGTATGATAGTAATAGTATAAAATATGTTCCAATAGTGCTGCATGCAAATATTAAATATGCGCCTGGTTATAATACGTTGGATGTTGTTAAAACGAAACCAGATAGCATAAAGTTGATTGGACCAAGTTCTATACTCAGAAAAATTAAAAAGATAGATACGGACAACTTGGATGTCTTAGATGTTAAAGCCAATATTAATAAAATACTAACCTTACAATTGGATAGTATAGGTAATAAGGTAAAGACAAACTTAAAGCAAGTACAATTGGAAGTTAAGGTTTCTAAGTTTTCAGAAGGTGTGGTTAGTCTTCCAATAGAGGTTATTAATGTTCCAGAAGGTATAACGCTTAATTATTTTCCAAAACAGATTTCTTTAAGCTATGCTACCAGTTTAGAAAACTTTAAGAATATATCAGCACAAGATTTTAAAGTGGTTTGTAATTATAAAGACGCCATAGATAATTCGTTTTTAACTCCAAATTTAGTAAAACAACCTGCTAGTGTTAAAAACATAAGGTTGTTACAGCAAAAAATTGAATTTATTATAAAAGAATGACACCAATAATTGTAGGATTAACAGGAGGTATAGGTAGTGGTAAAACTACAGTTGCTAATTTTTTTAAAGACTTAGGTGTACCTGTTTATATAGCAGATACAGAAGCTAAGGCTTTAATGAACCGTTCTAAAATTATAAAACGAAAACTAGTACAGCTTTTTGGAGACCAAGCATATATTGACGCGTCATTAAACAAACCTTTTATTGCGAGTCAGATTTTTAACAACAAAGCATTATTACAACAAATGAATGCTATTGTACACCCAAAAGTTGCAAAACACTTTGCTAACTGGGTAAAAAAACAAGAGTCAGACTACGTTATTAGCGAAGCTGCTATTATTTTTGAAAACGGTAGCTACAAAAAATATGATGTCATCATAACAGTAGTGGCACCTGAAGACGTTAGACTTAAGCGTGTAGTTAAACGTGACGACTCTTCTTCTGAAAAGGTAAAAGCCATTATGAAAAACCAATGGAGCGATAAACAAAAAACTGAACTTTCAGATTTTGTGATAACTAATGTAAATTTAGAAGGTACAAGGCACCAAGTAGGAAAAATCCATGCTAAAATCTTAAATAGCGCAACAAATCATTAAATTTTAACGTTTTTGTTAATGTAAGGTTAAATGCAAGGAATCCTAAATGTTAAAATATTAGTTTTGGTGTGTGAATAAAAGGATATTTCTAGTATTAGTAGTTTTAATGAGTTGTTCTTTAATAGGTATTATTTTAGTACAAGCTTATTATATTAACAATTCAATTCAAAATAGTGAAAACCAATTTAACTTCAATGTGAAAAAAGCATTGAGTTACGTGTCTAACACTATAGAAAATGAAGAGAAGGAGGATTACTTAAGAAAATTTAACGATTTATTAAGCCAGGGTGCTATTAATGTAAATGATACTACAGCTATCATAAATATTTATCTTAAAGAAGATAATCCAGAGAACAACCAAACTGTAATTTACAGAAACGGTATTTTTGAAGAGAATTATAAAGTATCCTCATCGCTCTTTGATATAGGTTATGATAGTGTAAATGTAAAACGAATTTTACAAAAAAGAGAAACCGAAACTATTGAAAACAACTCGGTTGATGGTAGTAAGAATTTATCTGCAATGCTTTCAAAGTTGAGTAAGATTAATGAAAGTACGCATATTGCTTTAGAGACAGTCTATAAAGATAAAGCGTATTTAAAACCATTACACAAGCGTGTTGACGCAGATAAAATAAACAGATTATTAGTTTTAAAACTGCTAGAAGACGATATTAATATTGGTTATGAGTTTGCTATTTATAGTAATGGTTTAGCCACCAAGGTTAAGACAGAAAATTTTCATTTAGATCAAAATAAAGCGTCTACTTTTAGTGTTCCTTTTTTTTATAATGAAAACGACGATAGCAATTACAGGTTATTAGTAAATTTTCCGGAACGTAAAAAATTCATTTTATCATCAGTTTTAACGATGCTAATTTTGTCTATTGTATTTACATTAATTATTATAATTGCTTATTCAAGTGCATTGTATCAGTTAATAAAACAACGACAGATCTCTGAAATTAAAACAGATTTTATCAATAACATGACACATGAGTTTAAGACGCCAATCGCAACAATAAATTTGGCATTAGACTCCATTAGAAATCCTAAGGTAATAGACGACAAAGAGAAGGTTTTACGTTATTTAGGAATGATTAAAGAAGAGAATAAAAGAATGCATGCTCAGGTAGAAAATGTATTAAGAATATCTAAACTTGAAAAAAATGAGCTAAACATTAGTAAGGAACGTGTAGAGTTAAACGACTTAGTAGAAGACGCTATTACTCATGTAGAGTTAATTGTAGAAGATAGAGGTGGTCATATAGAAACCCACCTTAATGCTGAAAAGTCTTCCGTATTAGCTAACGAAACACATTTTACCAATGTTTTAGTAAACGTATTGGACAATGCCATTAAGTATTCTCCAGAACAACCTAAAATTATAGTTACAACAGAATTGGCTGGTAATAATATTTTAGTACATATTAAAGACCACGGAAGTGGCATGAGTAAAGTAGCTCAAAAACGTGTGTTCGAAAAATTTTATAGAGAACATACAGGAAACATACATAACGTCAAAGGTCATGGTTTAGGATTGGCTTACGTTAAGAGAATAGTAGAAGACCATCATGGTCATATATCAGTAGAAAGTGAAAAAGAAAAAGGAAGTACTTTTACAATAAAGCTTCCCTTAATCTCGTAATATTATGGAAGAACAATTAAAAAGAATATTATTAGTCGAAGACGATCCAAATTTTGGAACTGTTTTAAAAGATTATTTATCAATGAACGATTACGAAGTTACACATGCTAAAAATGGTATGGAAGGCTTTGAAAAGTTTAAACGTGGCGATTTTGACCTATGTATTTTAGATGTCATGATGCCATATAAAGACGGTTTTACTTTAGCTAAAGAAATTAGAGAGAAAAATGCAGAAGTGCCTATAGTATTCTTAACCGCTAAGGCGATGAAAGAAGATGTGCTTAAAGGGTATAAAGTTGGTGCAGATGATTATCTAAACAAACCTTTTGATAGTGAAGTCTTATTAATGAAGATTAAAGCAATCATGCAACGTAAAGCTAACGATACAGTTGCAGATAGCAAGCAATTTGAATTTAAAATTGGAGGTTTTGATTTAAACTCTAAGCTTAGATTTTTAACATACAACGGAGGAGAGCAAGTAAAATTATCTCCAAAGGAAAACGAATTACTTCGTATGTTAGCGCTACATGAAAACGATTTAATGCCAAGAGAATTAGCATTAACTAAAATATGGAGAGACGATAATTATTTTACGTCTAGAAGTATGGATGTTTATATTGCTAAACTTAGAAAATATTTAAAATTAGACCCTAAAGTTGAAATTTTAAACATACATGGAGAAGGATTTAGATTAGTCGTTAACCAAAGTTAATAACTAATTAAGTCTACTTTTTGAATAAAAAAAATCCAGCATATTGCTGGATTTTTTAGTTTATAATAGTTTCTAATTTAGAAATGATAGTTTCTTTTGGTGTTAGATAATCAAACCATAAAGTTTCGGGATTGCGTTTAAACCAAGTCAATTGTCGTTTTGCAAATCGTCTAGAATTTTTTTGTATTTCTGCTACAGCAAAGTCTAAAGTCCAAGTATTATCTAAATAATTAAAGATCTCTTTATATCCAACCGTATTTAGGCTGTTAAGTTCCTTAAAAGGGAGTAGTGTTTTGACTTCATCCACTAATCCATTATCCATCATTATGTTGACGCGCTTATTAATTCTGTCGTAAATAATTGGACGATCAGCTTCTAAACCAATGGTAATGGTCTTAAAAGGGCGTTTGTTTTTATCTTTATTTAAAAATGAAGAATAAGGCTGTCCACTACCAATACAAATCTCTAAGGCTCTAATAACGCGTTGCGGATTGTCAATTGCTATCGTATTGTAAGATGTTGGATCTAATGTTTTTAGTTGTAATTGAAGCGTTTCTAAACCTTCTGTCTCTAATTGTTTATTTAATTGTGGTCTAATGGCTTTATCTACTTCAGGAAAGTAGTCCAAACCTTTACTAACAGCATCTACATATAATCCAGAACCACCTACCATAATAACAACGTCATTGCTTTGGTGTAAGCTTTTCAAACAAGTTATGGCCTCTTTTTCAAAAGCACCAACATTGTAAGCTTCTGTGATTGATTTGTTGTGTATAAAATGATGTTTAGCCTGTGCTAATTCTTCAGTGGTTGGCGCAGCAGTACCAATACTCATTTCTTTAAAAAACTGTCTAGAATCGGCTGATATTATTTCTGTATTAAAGTAATTGGCTAACTTAATACTAAGCGCTGTTTTACCTATAGCTGTTGGTCCAACAATAGATATAAGATACTTGTTAGTGTGTTTCACTTTAAAAGGTCTTTAAAAGAATATTAATATAGATTGGTTCCGCAGACTTTACAGAATCTAGCATCGTCATCATGGTACTCTTCATGACAATTAGAACAACGTTGCGTGTTTAGATTTAGTTTTTTTTGTGGCGGTTGTTGTGTTTTTTCGTCATCAGACTTTTTCATGCTTCTAGAATACTCTGCAGATACAATCCCTGTAGGTACAGCAATAATACCATAACCTAAAATCATGATGATGGTTGTAATAAATTGTCCTAATGCAGTTTGTGGCGCAATATCTCCAAATCCAACTGTAGTTAAGGTTACAATACACCAATAGACACTTTTAGGAATGTTTGTAAATCCATTATCTTCTCCTTCAACCAAATACATAATGGTTCCGAAAATGACAGACGAAATTAATACTGCAAATAAAAACACAAATATTTTGACACGACTAGCAATTATAGAATCCTTTAATTGGTTAGAAGCACCTAAGTATCTAGCTAGTTTTAAAATTCTGAAAACACGAAGTAAACGTAATGCTCTTAAGGTTACCAAAGCATGAGAACCTGCAAAAACAAAAGAGATATACATTGGTATTGTTGACAATAAATCTAAAATACCATAAAAACTAAAAATGTATTTGAAAGGTTTTTTTACGGTTATGACACGTAAAATATACTCGATACTAAAAAATATAGTAATAATCCACTCGCCGATGTATAATAGCTCATGGTATTTTGCGTCAATATGATTGACACTTTCTAGCATAACTAAAAGTATACTTGCTAAAATTAAAACAAGTAGAATGACATCAAATAGTTTTCCCGCAGGTGTGTCTGCCTCATAAATAATCTCATGAAGTTTGTCTTTCCAACCTTTATTTTGTTTTGCTGCACTCATGTGGTAAAAATACTAAATAAAGATTAGTTATTTTTTTCTAAAACTATTACAGTGTTATTTTGAATTTTAACAATGTCGTTATAAAAAGATTTTAATTCAGGATAATAATTTGTAGTGTACATCGTGTTATAAAAATGAACTCTAAAAGATAACTCTAGAATATTTTCTTTTTGTATTGGTTTAAAAACAAGTAAACCAGAATTATTAGATAGTTTATATGATTTTTCTTGTGGTGTTTCTATAATTTTATAGTTGTCACTAGATTCAATTTTTATATTGTAGATAAAATTGTTTTTATACCCGAAGTCAATAGGATAGGTCCTTTTGTTTAATTGTAGCGGGTTTTTTGTGAAAATTTTAAAAATAAAGGGGTCTAAATAAATCTTGTTTCCTATGGTTGTTAATGGTCCTGATATAGACATTGTTTCAGTAAACAACGATTTGTTGTTTTTATTTATTTCAACCTCAATATCGCCAAAAGTATAATCGGGATATTTTTCTTTGAATTGTTTTAAATTATCTTGATCGTCTCTAGTATAATTCTGTCTAGCTTTTAACGCATTATAACCTGTTTTTGCGGTTGTCAAAGTTCCAGTAAATGTACCATCATCATTAAGTTTTACAATAATTTTATGCTGTATTGCTGAGCTTGTTTTTGGTTTTATATCAACCCAATGACTTCCGTTTTTAAAGTCCATTTCTCGTCCATATTGATTTAAGCATTTAAACGGGATCTCTCCAAAATTTAATGCAGAATCTGTGGCATCTAAAAAGTATGATTCGCCATCAATTTCTACTCTCAAAATCACATAGTTGAATTCTGAAATAACAGGGTATAGTTTAGTTATAAATCCATTGTTTCTTGTCGATAATAGTACAGGGTAGGTTTGGATACCATGTTTTATTAATAGGTTATAAAGTAGCAAGTTAATTTCTGCTACGTTACCTGACTTTTGTTCAATGACTTCTTTTATGGATACATCTTTAAAAATGCGGTAATAGTTATTCCAATTGTAATTGTTTTTAACAAAATCAAAGATGTAATTGGCTTTATCCAAATCATTTTTTTGATTTAATAATTCAGGGTCAATTAGCTTTTTTACAAGACTTTCCTTTTTTAGCTGTTTTCCAAAATCAGAATCAGTCCTTAATTCGCTATCCGTTGTTTCCCAATTTTTAGTAATGTTATTTACTGTACCATCAAATCCTTTAACAACTTTTAATTCATACTCAATTCGGGATAAATAATTTTTGGCAGAAGTCATATAATCCTCTTCTATAAAAGCAGGGATGTCTTGCATTGCATATTTTCCGACGGTGCAGTCTGCACTAGCACCATTGTTTCTTTCAACACAGCCTTTTTTTATAGTGCTTTCGTTTGCGTCTAATTTAAGTTCTCCAACAAGTTTGATATTGTAGTCGTAATTACCAGGAATACTCGTGTTGTATTCGCTATAAAGTTTTGGAATTTCTTCTTGAAAGCGCCACGTATTAAATTTATAGATAAATGGACTCTCAAAAGTGTAACTATACGTTATAACGGAGCCTTCTTTAATATTTGGAAGAATAAATTTAAATATTGTGTGATTCTCGTCTGCCTTTTCTTCAAATATTTGAGAATCATCAAGTTTGATTCTAGATACTTTTCCGTCTTCTATATTTGTAGTAGTGGCAATTAAATTTGTAATTTTCTCTTTATTGCCTCCAGAGTTGTATAAGTATATTTTAACGTTGGCTTGATTGAAACCATTACGGTTTAAAATTTTGATTTTTTTGTTATAATTTAAAATTAAATTGAAACTTTTTTCGTCAATTTTAGCGTTTCCATATTCATATAAAACTACAGCATTGGCAGTGGTATCTTGCTTAAATTCATTTAATTCTAAATCTGCTCTTGTAGTCGTTAAATCCTTGGTGTTAAATTGGTTTTGTGAGACTAAAAAATTTGTAAATAACAGGGCGATAACGACTAATATTCTCATTCTAAATTAAGTATTTTTATGCGCTTATTTTTTCTTAAATAACTTTGTATTATATGTTGTTGGTCTCTATTATTTTCCATTGGAGTAATAATAGATTCTAAAATTTCTAGATTATTAATTTGATAATTTAAATTGTAAAAGCCTAAACCTTTAAACACCCCATTTTGTATTAAAATAGCGCTACGCTCATCAACTTCACGACCTTGGTCTACAATAACCATGTTTTTGTTTTTGTAGTTGTACTTGTCTAATAGTTTCTGTACACGTTTGTTGTAGCTCTCAGGTGTTTCTTCTTCTATACAAGCACCTTGACAATTTTTTACATCGTATTGAAAACAGCTACTTTTTGTTTTATAAAGCCCGCATAATTTTTGACATAGTTCAAAATTTTCAACCATTTTTTCTAAAAAATGTTTACCGCTTTGTCTGGTGCTAAAGGTGGTAACGTGAGGCTTTCTGCCATCTGCTTTGTCTATAGTTAGATTTATGTAACCATTATGATCTATAAAACTGTACAGGGCGTGTGTAAATATACTTCTACGTAAAGCTCTGTTAAGTATGGGTTTGTTTCTCTTAATTTCTTCACTTTCTTTTAAAAGCGCTACAAGCTCGCTACCAGTAGCTTCGTAAGTCACTGTTGCGACTTGCATTTGGATTTTTTTGGATTTAGCAGTTGTACCTGTAAAATGCTGATTGACTCTATTTTTTATGTTTTTGCTTTTACCAATATAAATAATCTCACCGTCGGCTTTATGCATATAATAGACTCCGGTTTTTGATGGTAGATTTGCTATAATATCTATTAAACGCGGTTCCATTTGGAATTTTGGTTCTTTTCTAATAGATGCTTTAATTATAGTTTTATTGGTGTCTTTATTTAATAGTAATTTAAATAATTTGACCGTTGCTAGAGCATCTCCTGACGCACGATGCCTGTCTGTAACTGGTATACCAAGAGACCTAACTAATTTTCCTAAGCTATAGCTAGGCAAATCAGGAATTAAATCTTTAGAAAGCTCTACAGTACATAATGTTTCACGTTCAAACTCAAATCCAAGACGTTTAAATTCTGTTTTTAAAATGCGGTAATCAAATTTTGCATTATGTGCTACTAAAATAGTGTCTTCCGTAATTTCTACAATACGCTTTGCTACTTCGTAAAACTTAGGTGCATTACGTAGCATTTTACTATTTATACCTGTAAGATTAACCACAAAAGGCTGAATTTCACGTTCTGGATTAACTAAGCTTATAAACTGGTCTACCACCTCGTGACCATCGTATTTATAGATTGCTATTTCGGTTATTCCTTCTTCGTTAAACTTACCACCAGTGGTTTCTATGTCGACTATTGTGTACAATACAGTTAAAAGTGAAAAATTAAAAATTAAAAATTAGTTGATTTTGATTTCATAGTATTTATTGTAGCTACTAACATTTTAATTAATTCCTTATTTTGAGAAGTTAAACTCAAAAATAAGTCGTGTTTTAAGTATGAAGAATCATGAAGTAAGGCAATCCAATATTCTGTTTCATTAGCTTCTTTAAGAGCGATGCTCATTTTACTAATAAAATCTTTATTAGATTGAGCAAACTCGGCTTCTCTTATATTGGCACCAACAGAAGTTCCACTTCTTAGAAGTTGTCTAGATAGTGTATATTCCTTATCATTTTTTACAATCAATTGGTAAGACTTAATAATTTGCAGGGCAAAATTGTAACTTTTAATCTTTAAAATTGATTCTTTCATTATTTAATTAAAACTTTTAGTTATTACTTTTTAACTATTAGTTGCGTTTTCCAAAGATACTACTTCCGACGCGAACCATGGTGCTACCGCAGTCAATTGCTAATTGGTAATCTCCACTCATACCCATAGATATGGTTTCCAAATCTAAATGTACTGTTTTAAGTGAATCAAATGTTGTTTTTAGTACACCAAATTCCTGCTTAATTTGATCTTGGTCTTCCGTAAAAGTTGCCATTCCCATGACACCAATAACGCTAACATTTTTTAAAGATGAAAAGTCTTCAGACTGAAGTAATGTTGAAGCATCTTCTGGAGACATTCCAAATTTAGAATCTTCCGAAGCTATTTTAATTTGAAGCAGACAATCGATAATTCTATCGTGCTTTTTGGCTTGTTTATTAATTTCTTTTAGCAATTTAAAACTCTCTACACCATGTATTAAATCTACAAACTCAGCCATATATTTGACTTTGTTGGTTTGTACGTGGCCAATCATGTGCCATTTAATATCTTTTGGCATTTCTTGGTGTTTGTCTGCCATTTCTTGGATTTTATTTTCTCCAAAAATGCGTTGACCAGTCTCATAAGCTTCCATTAAATCACTAACCGGTTTTGTTTTTGAAACAGCAACTAGTGTGACGTGATCAGGAAGGGATTGTTTTATTATGTTTAGATTTTGTTTGATGCTCATAATGTTTCCTATGGTAATATGAATTTGTTTTGAGGTTATTCACTTACTTATGTTATTCGTAATTGAAATTATTTAAGTAATATACGCCATTAATCAATAACCGATTAGCCTCATGTGATTGTTGTCGATTGTAATAAATTGAATCATTTTTTACATAAATTTCATTAAATATAGAATCTTTGTTTTTATCTATAGCCTCAGTTTTAATAAATACTAATGCCTTGTTTTTATAAAAGTATTTCTGACTAATATAAGTATCACCTTCACTTGTAAAAGAAACATAAACCAACTCATTACTTTTAATATTATGGCACTTGGTGGTTGTTTGTTTGGCGCCTGTAGTTATTCCTCTTAAAATATTTTGCTCTACACTTTTACAATCAAAGTCTTTATTTATTAATTTTTTAAAATGACTATAGTTCTTTATCTCTTTTATGTATTGGATGTTAATTGTAGTATTTGAATCAGAGTTTGTGTTTTTAGTGCTTGAACAATTAAAAAATATAATTAAAAATATTATTAGTAATAATTTAGTCGATTTCATAGCTCTAATTTAAATTCTGCGCTTTAGTCTTAATGACAAACTAAGAAATAATATAGCATCTAAATTATCTCTCATCCCTTATACCTTTTTACTACTGTCTTATTTTAAAACTCATAAATAGTAACACCACTTCTAATTTTAGGCTCTATGTATGTGCTTTTTGGAGGCATTGTTAGTCCGTCGTCAGCGATTTGTTTCATTTGATTAATTGTCGCAGGAACCATGCCAAAACCTACGATAAACTCCTTACTATCTACTTTACTCTTAAGGTTTACAATGTCTTTTTTTCCGCTAATGTAATGTATGCGAGTATCGTTACGTAAGTCCGTAATTCCTAAAATAGGTTCTAGAATTGTTTTAAAAAGGACTTGCGCATCTAATTCGTCTAAAGACGTACCAAAGTTATATTCTGTTTTTCTAAGGTATAACGAGTAAAATTCGCCATCCAAATACATACTAAAATGATGCGATTTTGATGGTTGATATGGTGTTAATCCTCTGTTTTCAATACGATATACGGTATCTAATTGTATTAAAAACTCTTCTTTAGTTAATCCGTTTAAATCTTTTACTAATCGGTTAAACTCGTGTATGCGTAATTCCGATTCGGCAATCAAATAACTCATAAAAAAGTTATATGTTTCTTCTCCTGTATGTTTTTGATTTTCGTTTTTTAGGTCTTCGCAAAGTAATTGAGACGAGGCCGATCTATGATGTCCATCTGCGATATACAGCGTTGGCATGTTATTAAATGTGGCTGTTATTGTATCTATATCTGATGGCTCTTCAATTAGCCATAAATAATGCGTGTCTCTGTAGGTTGTTGTAAACTCAAACTCAGCACGTTCTTTTTGTTTTTTTGCTATAATGTTAGAAATAGCATCGTTATCAGGATAGGTTAATAACACAGGTTCTGCATTAAAACCTACTGTTTTTAGGTAGTCTTTAAATACGGTTTCGCGAGAAGCGATTGTATCTTCATGTTTTTTAATAATGTTATTGGTATAATCTTCCACACTTGCTGCTGCAACAATACCATTAAAGACTTGAAAGTCTCTGTCTACTATTTTATAAATGTAAAAACAAGGTTTTTGGTCTTGCATAAAAACAGCATCTTCTTTAAACTCTGAATAACGGTTTTTCACTAATTTATAACGTGCTTCTCCAGAGATTTCTTTGTCGTATTTGTATCCTGGATTTACAATATGTAAAAACGAAAACGGATTATGATCCAAGCGTGCTTCTCTTTCTGCTTGTGTATAACTCTGATAAGAACGTGACGCCACTAAGCTAACTTTATCTCTAGTTGGTCTTACAGCTTTAAAGGGGAGTATTTTTGTCATGTTTTTGAGAATAAGAAGTCTTTTTAGGCAAAAGGCAAAAGAAGAAAGTACTAATAAAAAAAGGCATACGTCTTTAGCGCTATAAACACTACTAACTTATGCCTTTTTACTTTTAATTATATAAACTGTTTAGATACTTTTTCTGCTTTTCTGCTTTCTGAATAATCGTAAAAACCTTCACCAGATTTAATACCAAGTTTTCCAGCATTTACCATATTAACTAATAATGGGCATGGTGCGTATTTAGGGTTTTTAAATCCATCATACATTACGTTTAAAATAGATAAACAAACGTCTAATCCAATAAAGTCGGCTAGTTGTAATGGACCCATTGGGTGTGCCATACCAAGTTTCATTACGGTATCAATTTCTTCGACACCAGCAACACCATTGTATAACGTTTCAATAGATTCGTTAAGCATTGGCATTAATATACGGTTGGCAACAAAACCTGGGTAATCATTAACCTCAGTTGGTGTTTTACCTAGTTGCTTAGATAAATCCATGATGATTTTAGTGACTGCATCACTTGTACTATATCCACGGATAATTTCTACTAATTTCATGATTGGCACCGGATTCATAAAATGCATTCCAATAACCATTTCTGGTCTTGACGTGACAGCACCAATTTGTGTAATGGAGATAGAAGAGGTGTTAGTTGCTAAAATAGTGTCCTCACCACAAGCGGCATCTAATTGTTTGAAAATCTTTAATTTTAAATCTAAATTTTCTGTCGCAGCTTCTACTACTAAACCAGCGTATTCAACACCAGCTTCAATATTTGTATAGGTTGTTATATTACCTAAAGTTTCCGCTTTGTCAGCTTCTGTAATTTTAGCTTTAGCAACCATACGGTCTAAATTTTTGGTAATGGTATCCATTCCTTTTTTTAGAGACGCTTCGCTAATATCTATTAATTGTACTTTAAATCCTGATTGTGCAAACGTATGAGCAATACCATTACCCATTGTTCCTGCACCTATAACTGCTATGTTTTTCATTTGTATGTTGTTCTAAAATTGATCAATTATCATTGTTGCAACACGTAACGCTTCTGTACCATCATGTAATGTTACAATAGGTGTTGTGTTATTATTTATTGCATCTGCAAAAGATTCTAGCTCATCTAGAATAGCATTGTTAGCAGATATTTCTGGGTTATCAAAATAGATTTGCTTTTTAACACCTTCTGCATTTTGTAAAACCATATCAAAATCTCCAGGAGTTTCTGGCGCATCTTTCATTTTTACAACCTCACATTTTTTCTCTAAAAAATCAACAGAGATATAAGCATCACGTTGGAAAAAACGTGTTTTACGCATGTTTTTTAACGATATTCTACTTGCTGTTAAATTAGCAACACAACCGTTAACAAACTCGATACGTGCATTAGCAATATCAGGTGTATCACTTATAACAGAAACTCCGCTGGCAGATACATTTTTAACTTTAGATTTTACAACGCTTAATATAACGTCAATATCATGGATCATTAAATCTAAAACTACTGGTACATCTGTTCCACGCGGATTAAACTCGGCTAAACGATGTGCTTCAATAAACATTGGACTATCTAATTGGTCTTTAACTGCAATAAAAGCGGGATTAAAACGCTCTACATGTCCAACTTGACCCTTAACGCCATATTCTGCAACCAAAGCTCTTAAGCTTTCGGCTTCTTGTACGGTATTTGTTATTGGTTTTTCTACAAATATATGTTTGCCTTTTGCAATAGCTTGCTTGGCACAATCGTAATGAGATAGGGTAGGCGTTACTATATCAACGACATCAACAGCTTCAATTAGCGCTTCAATAGTTTTAAAATATTTGTAACCAAATTCAGCTTCAACTTTTTTACCGTTGTCGGCATCTGCATCATAAAACCCAACTAATTGAAATTTGTCTGATTGATTTAATAGTCTAAGATGAATTTTTCCAAGGTGACCAGCACCTAATACACCAGCTTTTAGCATAGTTTGTTATGTTTTATACAAAAATAAGTTTTTTTACACAGTATTTTATATGAATTTAATAATTATATATTGGATTTAAGACAAAATTATAAATTGACGGAAATCCTTTTCAGGGTTGAATTTTTGAAGTAATTTTATGCTCTAAACTAAGGACTACCATTGAAAGATACTTTTAAACATAAAGGCTTACGTCAGCAATTAGTTGCTGTTTTAAAGAATAAAGGAATTACAAACACTGCTGTATTGGCTGCTATTGGCAAGATACCTAGACATTTATTTATGGATTCTAGCTTTTTGGACCACGCGTATCAAGATAAAGCATTTCCTATTGCGGCTAATCAAACCATTTCTCAACCGTATACTGTTGCGTTTCAAACGGAATTAATGCAAGTTAAAAGAGGCGATAAAGTATTAGAAATAGGAACAGGTAGTGGTTACCAAACTGCTGTTTTATGCGAGCTTGGTGCTAAAGTGTATAGTATTGAAAGGCAACAAGAACTGTTTAAAATTACTAGCAGATTTTTACCAAAATTAGGTTACAGAGCTAAAAGTTTAATTTTCGGCGATGGTTATAAAGGGATGAAGGAAGAAGCCCCTTTTAAAAGTATAATAGTTACTGCTGGTGCCCCTTTTGTGCCAAACCCATTATTAGCACAATTAGAAATTGGTGGACGTTTAGTTATACCTGTTGGCGAAAATGTACAAACAATGACCCTTTTTGTAAGAACAGGTCAAAAGGATTTTGAAAAAACAGAATTTGGTGAGTTTAGATTTGTTCCGCTTTTAGAGGATAAGAATTAGTGGTTGCTTAATTTTGGTAACACAAAAAACTTGTTTTTTTAAGATACTCGTTTAATTGTTGGATAGTATTAATTGCATGTTTTAAGTACTTAAGTTAGCAAATAAATTACAGATAGAAAGTCTGCAAGGACTTTCGTTAATTGACTAAAAATTTAGCAGTTAATTATTCATGTTTTAATATAGTTTTATGTTTTGTAATGTTAAAATCGTTATCTAGATGTTTCATTTCTTTATACAGTCCCCAAAAATGTGCATCTCCATAAATAACTAGAACTTTATTTTTATTACTTCTATTTATTACTTCCGCTAAGTGCGCTTCTCTAAAATTTCCGAGATATTTATTTCTAAATTCTCTAAAAACAGCTTTGTTTACTTTTTTACATTTGTAGTCTTTCTCGGTTAACTTAGTTTTTAAATCACAACTATCTAACTTAATATCTCCGTTTTTCTTCTCAAACTCTAAGATTAATTCAGTGATGTCTATATCTGCTTTTACAGCAGTTATACTATCAACCCCTAATTTAGGATATCTTGGTTGGTTTATTAACTTATGTTTTCCTTTATAATTTATTTTGTTTTCAATTTTGTTTGTAGTTGTATCTATATATTGAATTGGGAAGAAGCCCATTAACTTTCTTAGTTTTTTAAAGTTTTTTATTGCTGTTAGAGAATCAGTTTCTTTACGCTTTCCTACGTTTTCATAAAAGATAGTATAATTTAATTTTTGTAATGAGTCAATTTTATTAGCAACGTCATCATAAAATTCTTTTTTACCAAAATGATGCATTCCGATAAATATTATTCTTTGATTTTTACTTTCTATAATTATCAGTTCGCTTTTTGTGTCAAATATGCCAGCTCTTTTAAGGGCAACTTTTGGAAAAATTAAGGTACAAGACGTTAGTAAAAGAAACATTAATAAAACTAAAGTATTTTTCATTTGGTTTAAGATTGGTTTGAATTACTGCTAACGTTTAGCGAATGTGATTTGTTTTTAATATTTTATATCAGTCGTTAAACGAGGTTAGTTTTAAAAAAAAAGTGGCAAAGTCAAGCTCTGTATTGCATAGCAAGCGATACTAATTAACTTCTATTATAAATTAAAGAATCGTGAATTATGCATTTTGTAGGACGTAGTTAAAAGCTAAATCCAAACATAAACGTATCGTTAACCAAACCGCTTCCTTGGTAAGCACGCACATAATCTACACGTAAAAAGCGCATTTTACCCCAACCTAAATTACTTAATCCAAGCGAGTATTCGGTGTATGGTTTATTGCCATTTGTGGCTGCTGCATTAAATCCTGCAACCAAATTAAAATTAAGCTTATTTAATAACGGAATTTTGTTTAAAATATAACCCTTAAAGTTATGTTCTGCATGTATTTCGGCGTAAGCCTTATTAGTACTTAACGCGTAATACGGTAAAATTTTAAAGGCATTTATATAATTGCCATCCAGAACTACATTAGTTTGATTACCATTAAAATGGTGATAATCTACAAAAGCAATATTGTCTGCATTGTTAAAAACCCCTCCTTTTGCTAAATAGGTTAAATCCCCTTTGTTACCTAAATTTAAGCGTTGATATAGCATCCCTTTAAATTGATCAAAATTGTAGTTGGAGTTACTACTTCCAAACCCTTTTTCGTAACCTAAATATAGTGTTGGTATTTTACTATTTGGAAGGTTATATTTTCCAAAAGGATAGCTCATGTAATTTTGCCCAAAGTTAATGCGCGTGTTTACATTAAGTTTCATGATGTTGTGCGCGTCAAAAGAGGCTACACCGTTAGCTGTTGGATCTAATGGGTTGTTGCTAGTATAGTCTCTGTTGTCTTGAGGGTACCACGCCTGGTCCGTAGTGTTAAATAATGGTTTTCTGTCGTTATAACTTAAATCTGTAGATAGTTGTAAGCCATTAAGTAACTCTTGACTATAGTCTATTTGTGCAAAGCTACGATCGTAAATTTTTAAATAGTTTTTTTCTGCAGTAAGGGAATACGCGGTGTTTAGTAATTCTAAACTAGATAGGTTAGGATTAAATTGTTCTACTTTACTACCTCCGGATAATGCTATTCTTGCTCTGTTTTTTTTGTCAAATCTATAGCTGATGTTTCCGATAGCTCTTAACCGATCATCTGACTCGCCATAATTTATGCTAGAAGATAGTCTTAAATACTCAGGACTATCGTCCTTAAAGTATTTGCTATAGCTAGCAGATACTGTACCATTCCAACCTTGCACAGTATTGTAAGCTAATTTACTGATAGGAGAGGAGATATTAAAATAGGTTTTTTTATAAGAGTTGTTGTAACTGTACCCTCCTAAAATATTACCGAATTTAAATTTGTTATTAACTGTGTCTACCGAGTCTAAATAGGGTTTAGACTCTCTAATTAACTGTATACTGTCTCTTCTAACATAGTCATTAGCTTCTAGATTAGTTAACGGTACAGGTCTTTTTGTGTCCCAGTAAATGGAATCTTTTTTATTGGCATTATCTTCAAAAGATAAGACTTCTCTTGTAAAGTTTTTAGCCTTAAAATTAGGGTTAAACTCGTAGTTATTATAAGCAGCAGTAAAACGTCCATCACCATTAAAACCAAAAATACCGAACTTGAAATCGAATAATTGCGTGGTTTTTATCCATGATTTTTCAGTATCATAATAGGTAAACGTTTGTTTAATTGTAAATAAATCTACAGCAGGTATTTGTGCTTGTTGCCCAGTTAATGTAACGTCTGTACCAAACAAACTCCATTGGTCTTCTACGATATATATAAAACCACCAAATGCTTTGTCGTTTTTGCGTTTAGGCAGTAATTCAATTTTATTAATTAGGTTTCCTAAGTCATCATAAAATGTTCCGACCAACTTAAATTTATAATAATTAAATGCGAAGTCTGAAACAGGAGACACTATTTCGCTTCCTAGTTCAAAGGTGTTTTGGTAAAAGTTAAATTCGACATCAGTCGCATTATTAAAACTAAACCCATTACTATCCCCACTTACTTTTGAAGCTATAATAGTCTCTTTAATTGGTTTTGGTGCTTGGTATTCTAATTTAGATATGGTTTCCGATAAGTAAACAATTCCTGTTCTGGTGCTATCTAACGCTCCATCAAAATCGCCAACATCTTGACCTAAAACTTTTTCGGGTACGTCTACCATTTTTAATAGACCTCTTGAGTAAAACTCTGCTCTAAACGCTTTTAATTTATTAAGATTGTCTTTACGTTTGGCTATGGTCTGCCTCATGATGACGTTAGCTGGATTCTCTTCTGAGTTAATCACAACTTCGTCTAAGTTGATGTCTTCTTCTGATAATACAGCATCTAATACAAACGGAAATTTATCAATTGTGACCTTCTTTTTTAAGGTTTTGTAACCTAAATATTGAAATGTAACAGTATAGTCTCCTGTTTTAGAAACTTCTAATAAATAATTACCATCATTATTTGTGGTGGTACCCGTGTATGTGTCTTCGATAAAAATATTTACGACAGCTAGAGGCGTGTTATTGTCAGATGTTACAGTACCTGTAATTTGAGAAAACGCAAAAGTGCTAACTAAACTAAATAGCGTAAGTAGAGAGTATTTCATTTAAAGTTGGTTGTTTATTAGTATAGACGCTTTTTTATTAAAAAAGGTTGCCTGCCTTCAAACATATAACTTATTGAAATTGAATATTGTTATAGAAATTATAAAGTTTTTTTTAAATAGAAAACTAAAGCTGTTGCTGTGTACCGTTTTTGTTTTAGTTGAAACCAAAGCATAAACAGGAAGCAGATTAAGAAAAAGAGGTGTTTAGTTAAACGATTTTTTAATACGATCTAGATCACGTTTGTTATCTCTATCCTTCATTGTTTCGCGCTTATCATACAGTTTTTTACCTTTTGCTAACGCAATATCTAATTTGGCGAAACCTTTTTCGTTTAAAAATAAGCGCAAAGGAATGATAGTTAAACCTGACGTATTAACTTCTTTAAGCATTTTTTTAAGTTCTTTTTTGTTTAAAAGTAACTTACGTTCTGCTTTTGGTCTGTGGTTGTAATAATTACCATAAGCATACTCTTGGATATTCATGTTAATTACAAATAGCTCACCACGCTCATTAAACTCGCAAAAAGATTCGGCGATAGATGCTTGACTGTTTCTAATAGATTTAATTTCTGTTCCGGATAAAACGATTCCAGCAGTGTATTTATCTAAAATTTCATATTGAAATTTAGCCTTTTTATTAAGTATGTTTATCTTTTTTTGCATTGGTGCAAAGCTAATAAAATTGAAGTTAAAGTAATTATAATTGTTTAGTCATTTTATGCATCCCTTTAAAAGGGTCCATAATTAATTCAAAATCCAACGCATAGGAGTCTACAATTTTAAAGCCACATTTTTTATAAAAATTTAAAGCTTGTAATTGTGTATCCATAGCTTCTAACCAGATAGAGGTGGATTGATTTGCTTTTGCGCGGTTTTCTGACAGTTGCATTAATTGTTTTCCTAGACCTAATCCTTGATAATCGTGATCTAGATACAAACGGTGTAATTTGGTTGTTGCCTCTGGTATTTGATGTACCAACCTTAAAATACCAATGGTTATAGTATTGTATTGGATAAAAAAGTAATCGGTGTTTTTAACGTCTAATTCTTTAGTGACGTGCTTAAGGTTGTATTGTGAGTTTATGTACCAATTGCAATCGTTGTTTTTCCAAAGCTGTCTGTAGGCTGGTGGATAAATACGTTGCATTAATTGCAGCAATACTTCATGCTTAGCAACGGTAACAGGACTTAAGTTTAGCATTATTTAAGGTCTATAACTTGATCTGTAATTTTTCCGTTAGTAATGGTTACTATAAACAGTTTGCTATTTATAGCGTCGTCAATATCTTCGTGTTTTTCTTGATTTATTATGGCGTTTACAAATCTTGGTGTTGTATTACTGTGTCCAACAATTAAAACGGATTGCCCTTTGGTTTGTTTTTTAAAATCGTCATAATCTATAGCGTTTGGATTGTATGCAATTACAGGTAATTTTTTGTTTTTTGACGTCGGAAAAGCAGTTCCTAAAGTGCGTTTGTAGTTAGTAGAGTAGATGGCGTCTATCTGTATTTTTTTAAAATAACGTTTCCATTTTCTTGCACGACGTTTTCCTTTTTTAATTAGTTGTGGATTATGGTTTGTGGCATCGCTTCTATCTTTTTCTGCATGTCTAATAAAATAATACGTTGTGGTTGACGTGTTATCATCTTGCTGTGCTTGTGCAGAAAAGGTAAAAAGGAATACTAAAAATAGAAGTAGTAGTTTTTTCATAAGTCAATATTAGGCTAATTCTAAAGCAATGTTTATCATGTCTTTAAAAGTGGTTTCTCGTTCTTTACTAGTCGTTTTTTCTCCTGTAACTAACGAGTCTGAAATAGTACATATCGTTAATGCATTTACATTGTGTTTGGCAGCTACGGTATATAAACCAGCAGTTTCCATCTCTACACAAAGCACACCAAATTTACTCCATTTTTTGTAGGACTCAAAATCATCCGTATAAAACTCGTCAGAGGTAAAAACATTACCTGCTTTAATGGCTATGTTTTTGTTTTTTGCAGCGTCCACCGCTTTTTGAAACAATTCAAAACTAGCAGTAGGTGCATAATCGGCACCTCCAAATCTAAGCGTGTTTATTCCAGAATTTGAGGATGCTGCCATAGCTAAAACAACATCTCTAATCTTGATATGTTCTTGGTAAGAACCAGCACTACCAACACGAATCAGGTTTTTTACACCAAATTGTGTAATTAGCTCATGTGCATAAATAGAAATACTAGGCACGCCCATTCCTGTACCCATTACAGACACGCGTTTACCTTGATACATTCCTGTATAGCCAAGCATGCCTCTAACGTTATTAAAGCAAACAGGATTTTCAAAAAAGGTTTCGGCAATCCATTTAGCACGTAAAGGATCTCCTGGTAACAATATAGTTTCTGCAACATCGCCCTTTTGGGCTCCAATATGTATACTCATAATTATTTTTTAAGGTGAAATGCTTACGCTTGAGATTAATAACTTTTATCTCCCGAAGCTTGGCCGGTTACAATTGCAATTCCGTTAGATGTACCAATACGGTCAACACCAAGATTAATATACTGTAAAGCGGTATCTGTATCTCTAATACCTCCGGAGGCTTTTATTTTTGTGTTACCGTTATTAATGGCGTTTTTCATTAAAGTAATAGCTTCTATAGTTGCACCTCCAGTTCCAAAACCTGTCGACGTTTTTATAAATTCGGCTTTAGCCTGAATTGCTAATGCACTGGCTTTACTAATGTCTAGGTCATTTAAATAGCAAGTTTCTAAAATCACTTTTAATGTGTTGTTAGGCATTACTTTCTTTACAGCGTCAATGTCTTTATAAACAGCATCAAAATCTTCGCTTTTTAAAAGACCTATATTTAAAACCATATCAATCTCATCCGCACCATCTTTTAGGGCTTGTTTAGTTTCTTCAACTTTAGCAATAGTACTCATGGCACCTAAAGGAAAACCAATAACGCTGCAGACTTTGACAGCACTATTTTTTAATTCGGCTTTAGCCAAACTAACATAACAACTATTTACACAAACGGAAAAAAAATCGTGCTCCTTGGCTTCTTGACACAATTTTATAATATCTGTTTTAGTAGCTGTAGCTTTTAATATGGTGTGATCTATGTACTTGCTTAATGGTTTCATCTAAATAAATTAAGATATAAAGTTAATGGTTTTTGATTAAAAGGCAGGGGTTACTTTTAGTAGAATTTTATACTGCAAAAACAACAAAAAAACTTACTTAAACAATGACAAAAGTCAGCTTTTAAGCTTTTAGTCTCCCGTAATTTTGTGGTATAAAACAAACAACAAATCAATTATATTATGAAAAAAATATTTTTAGCAGTCTTAGTAGTCGGTTTATTTGGATTAAACGCGCATGCGCAGGATACAGTATCAAATGACACTGATTTTAATAAATGGCAGGCAAGATTTAGAGTGGCTGGTGTAATACCATCTCCTGGTGATGATCTTGATGGTGCAGATGTGGATATTTCTACGACCGTAGTGCCTGAGTTAGATTTTACATACTTTTTTACTAAGCATTGGGCAGCAGAACTAATTTTAGCAACCACTAAACATGATGTTGAGGTAGGTGAAACAGATTTAGGGTATGTATGGTTATTACCACCAACGTTAAATTTGCAATACCATTTTTACGCAGGAGATTTTAAACCTTATGTTGGAGCAGGTGTAAACTACACTATTTTTTATGGAGAAGATTCAGGAGATGTTGTAGGTATGGATTACGATAATTCTGTTGGTTTTTCTTTCCAAGCAGGGATTGACTACAACTTAAACGATAAATGGTTTATCAATTTTGATATTAAACAATTATTATTAAGTACAGATGTAACGGTTAATACAGGAGATGTTATGTTGCCTGTAGATGTTGATATTAACCCATTAATTATAGGTGTTGGTATTGGTGTTAAGTTATAATAATAGCTTAGGTTAAATTAAAAAGACTACAATTTGTAGTCTTTTTTTTGTTTCAGAATTAATATATCACTGGACTTATTTATATTTAAAGAAAAATTAGGATATAATGAGCAAAGCTAAACTAGATAGTAAACAAGAATACGATTTAATTTGTGTTGGAGGTGGAATTATGAGTGCAACATTGGCACTGATTTCTAAACTGCTAAAACCAGATTTAAAGGTGTTAATTGTGGAGCGTCTTAGTGAGGTGGCTCAAGAGAGTTCTGCAGCTTGGAATAATGCAGGTACGGGACATTCTGCGCTTTGCGAACTTAATTATTGCCCTGAAGAAGACGGTAAAGTAGTCATTGATAAAGCTATTAAAATTTGTCAACAGTTTGAAGAGTCTAAACAGTTTTGGAGCTATTTAGCGACGCATGGCTTAATTGAAGATCCTGATAGTTTTATTGCTTCAGTGCCACACCATAGTTGGGTTTTAGGTAAAGAAAATGCAGATTATTTAGAGCATCGTTTTAATACCATGAAACATCATTTTATGTTTGATACTATCCAATTTACAAAGGATAAGAGTAAAATGAAAGAATGGTTTCCGTTAATTATGAATAACAGAGACGAGGATGAGGTAATGGCTGCTTCTAGAATTGATAGAGGTACAGAGGTTAATTATGGTACATTAACAAAAACATTATTCAATATTTTAGAAACCAAATTTGATACACCTGTATATTGTAATATGGAAGTTAAAGATATTGATCCAAGTCCAGATATTGATTGGACTGTAGAAATAGAAAATCTTGAAACTAACCAAAAACATAATCTAGAATCTAAACATGTTTTTATTGGAGCAGGAGGTGGTAGCTTATTGTTATTGCAAAAAGTAGAAATTGATGAAAAAGAAGGGTATGGTGGTTTTCCAATAAGTGGGGAATGGTTGGTTTGTAAAAACGAAGCCATTATAAAACAACATAACGCTAAGGTATATAGTAAGGCAGGACTTGGCGATCCACCAATGTCTACACCGCATTTAGATACTAGATATATAAACGGAAAACGCGAATTGCTTTTTGGTCCATTTGCAGGTTTTAGTCCTAAGTTTTTAAAAGAAGGTTCTAATTTTGATTTGTTTAAATCGGTTAAATTTGACAATATCTCACCTTTATTAGGTGCTTTTTGGCATAATTTACCTTTAACTAAATATTTGATAGAACAGGTAACTTCCTCTCATGAAGACCGTATGAAAGAGTTACGCAAATTTGTTAAAGATGCTAATAGTGATGACTGGGAAATCTTAGTAGCTGGACAACGTGTTCAGATTATTAAAAAGGACGAATTTGAAGGTGGTGTTTTACAATTTGGTACGGAAGTAGTAAGTAGTAAAGATGGTAGTATTACTTGCTTACTTGGTGCTTCTCCGGGAGCATCTACAGCAACGTCTGTAATGTTACAGGTCTTAGAAAAAGCCTTTCCAGAACTATTAAACTCTGAAGAAGGTAAGACGGTAATGGATAAAATGATTCCTTTTTATAATATTGAGGTTACAGAAGACTTGTTTAAAGCACAATTAAAAAAGAGTGCAGTAGCTTTAAAATTGTAAGTAAAAAATAAAATAGAAATTTGATAGTTTTTAAAACATATAAAATTCAAATTGTACTTCTTTTTCTTTTAACACTTGGGTGTTCTAAAACTATATCAGAAAAAAGGGTTGCGATATTTGAGGATATACTTGGAGAGAGACAAGTAGCATCTCTTAATGCACTTGTGTTAGATTTTGAAAATAATTTAACTAAAATGTATCCTGATTTATCTGTTGATATTGCTTATAAAAAGTATTTGATTGATTTACTTTCTATTCAAATTGAGGACCCTAAAAAGTTTGAATTTCAGTCAAATAAAACAAATAAAGAATTCCATGAAAGTGGTTTATGGGATGAAGTTTATCGCTACAGTAACTTATCAGAATCTAAAGATTCAACTAAAATATTAGAAGCTAATAACATTGGGAAGTACATGAAAGCACTTTATAAAATAAAAGGTGATGATAGTTTTATTACTAATTATTGGAATAGAAGAGAGGCTGCCGGTTTAATGCCTAATGAATTAGCTGTTCTTGGTCTTATAAATCTGAGATCAGATTATACTGATTATTTTCATAGACGTATTCTAGTTTTAGAATTTAGCTTTTAATCAATCCATTTATAAAATTTCAGACTTTTTCTCGTCTTCTTGTTTTATAATTTTAGACGTCCAAAGTATGGTATCGCTTAAATTTTCGAAAAGCTCAAACGGTTTGTTATGAAATTTGTTTTCAAACCTGGAAGTTTCACGCATTTTTTCGTCAGTACTAATAACCGCAAAAGCAACTAAATTTGAAATTTCTTTTGCTGCATTATAAACTAAAGGATTAATAGTATAAGAGGCGACACGGTTGGAAATAAAAGCAAAATTTTTATTCTTGAAATGTTTTTCTATTATTTCAACAAATAACTCTGTTTCATCATCACTGATAAAAGCACCTTCTTTGACCTGTTTAATTAGAAAGTCATCAAAAACATAAATTTCGGCATTACCTATATCGTAATAATGGAATATTCCCATGTTGTTTTATGGTTTTGGTTGATAGTTCAATGTTTTCAAGGTAGTAATAAAAAAGGGACTTTTAAAATTTAAAATTAAATTTTGGAATTAATAAAGGGCTTTATTTGTTTAAATTTAGTGTAGCTATTTGATATGCAATTAGCTATAGTAAGCTTTAGTTTTAGTGATTTTTAATAGTCTTTATAAATACCCGTTTTATCTCTAAAAAGGCAGTGCATAGGCTTAATATAGCTTAAAAGTCTAGTTGTTAGCCATTAGAGTTAGGGAAGTAGTCGTTATAACTTGGCATTACCATAATTTGTTACTTAATCGTTAAAATATCTTACCTGCTTTATATATAATTCTCTATCCGCTCCATCTAGTTTAAATTCTATATCCAAACCAAACTCTAAGTACTTCTGTTTGGATTTATACACGTTATAGTAATAGTGTTTTTTGATTTTTTCTAATTGTTCGGAGAGTGTAATTATTTCGGCTTCAGTCATTACTAATTTACCATTGTTAAGGTTAGAGTGTGATATGATTTCGACAATACGTTTTTCGTTATATAATTTAGAAGACGATCCAGAATAGCAAATAATTTGGTCGCAGGTCACACCATCTTCAGGTTGAACAACACTAGCTTCTCCAACTTGGACATTAATAACGGTTCCTAGGTAGTTTTTTCGATATAAATTTTTGGTAATAGCAACACCATTGGCTTTCTCGTTAGGGAAGGAGCGGTGCACTAAAATACCCATTGCAATGCTATTTTGGTCAATATTGAAGTAGTCTCGTTCTAAAAAGGCACGCTCATACCATAGGCTTGACCATACTTTTCTGATTGCTTTTTCAATAGATTTTTTCTTGCTACCAACAATACCTGTTTTAGAGTCGTATAATCCTGCTCCCGAAAACCCAACAATATCTTCTGCATTTGTCGAGCTTCTAAATCGTAAGCGTGTCTCGTCTCCTAAACTTTTAATTTTGGCTTCGACATTAGATATTAATTCAGGATCTAAAGGTGTCTTTTTTATTAGTTTCTGAATTGTTTTTAGTTGCTCTGTTAGTTTATTAGCATCTTGATTGATTTTGTAATCATAAATCATTTGCTTGACTAAGCTGTCTGCTCCAGACGTTTTTAGATGTGCTTCATAATAGTAAAACGGAATAGCAAATGCCGATTCCGGAATTTTAAAGGCTTCTTTTTTAGCTAAATCATATAACACACCAAAGTTAGCAGCTTTGCCACCAACGGTGTTTATTGAGTTTTGATTTAAATTGTCTGCATTAATTAAGGTTTTTATCGCTGTGTTTTTTTCTAGAAACAACGTCGATTTTTTCTGTTTTTTAGTTTTTCTTTCAAACAATTCTTTAGAGATTGGTTTGATGTAAAAGGTGTCTAAAGCCACTTCAAAAGAAACATATTGATTGTTGAAGCTTTTTAAAATATCAGATTGCATGGCTTTAGTATAAGCTGCGATTGGAATTTGTCTGTTTTTTCCTAATACAGAAATGTGACTTAATGGTGTTTGCAAAATAGTGGTTATAACGCCAGCAGTAATAGGTAATTCTAGGATAGGTTGATTTATAACAATTATATCATGTTTAGAAATATTGTTTTGTTTTAACGAATCAACAGCAACAAATTTTAAGCAGCCATAACTTTTTTGAGTACTTACCGCTTGATATGTTTGGTCGCCATATAAATTGGAAGCAGATATTGTGGGAATGTCTAAAACAGCTTCTAGTTGTTCTAATCTTGCAGTATTTAGAAAGAAATTAAAGGTTTTGAAATATGTTGCTTTTTTGATGGCTTCGTAAAATGTTTTAATGTCTGCAATTTGCATATCATCAATAGGAGAAAGCTCAAGGTTGTAGGTGTTGTTAGCTAAATAATGATTTATGTTTCCCAATAAAAAGCGTTTGTTTTTATGCTGCGCTTTGTAGTTAGAATTATTAAATTCTCTTAAAGTTTCTGGGATCTCTAAATACCCTTTACAAAAATGGTAGTGGTATTTGTAGTTTTTACTGTTGATAAAATAGAGTTGTTGTTCTTTAATATCAAAAACGACTTTTAAAGCATCAATATTCCCATATTTATTAGTATTTGGAGATGTTTTTAAGGCATTAAAATCCGTTTCCGAAGTTAATACACGTTTAAACTTAGTCTGAGATAAAACAAATGTTGAGGTTAATATAAAAAGAACGACGAGATGATTTTTTAGTTGGGATGTGATCAAGCTAAGTGGTTTTTTATTAGAGTAATACAATATAGAACAAAAAAAAGCAACACGCCACTTTTGTAAAGTATTGTGTTGCTTTTCAACTAACCAACCATAATTAAAACGTGCTCTTTCACGCTTTATTTTACGTTAACAGAACTTTGTGATTACAGTTCTTCTGTTACTAAATCGCCTTGATTTCTAAAGACTAATTCGCCATCAAAAGCATCTAGTAAAATAATACTATCTGTTGTTACTTTTCCTGATAAGATTTCTTTACTTAATTGGTTAAGTACGTCTTTCTGAATGACACGTTTTACAGGTCTTGCTCCATATTCTGGATTATAACCTTTGTCTGCTAAGTAGGTAATAGCTTCTGGTGTTGCATCAAAAGTAATCCCTTGTTTTGCAATCATTTTAGAAATACCTTTTAGCTGTAATCCAACAATTTCTGTAATATTATCTTGTGTTAAAGGTGTAAACATAATAATGTCATCAATCCTATTTATAAACTCAGGTCTTACCGTTTGTTTTAATAAGGCTAAAACATCCACTTTAGCACCTTCAATAGCCGTCTCTACATCTTTTACAGCATCAAAACGCTCTTGTATTAATTGACTTCCCATATTGGATGTCATGATGATGATGGTGTTTTTAAAATCTGCAATACGACCTTTGTTATCTGTTAAATGCCCTTCGTCTAACACTTGTAATAAGATGTTAAACGTGTCTGGATGTGCTTTTTCAATTTCGTCTAAAAGCACTACAGAATAAGGTTTACGTCTAACTGCTTCGGTTAATTGTCCACCTTCATCGTAACCAACATATCCTGGAGGAGCACCAACTAATCTGCTTACCGCATGACGCTCTTGGTACTCGCTCATATCTATTCTGGTCATTGCGCTTTCATCATCAAACAGATATTCTGCTAACGCTTTGGCTAATTCCGTTTTACCCACACCAGTTGTTCCTAAAAACAGGAATGTTCCGATTGGTTTTTCTGGATTTTGTAATCCTGCACGACTACGTCTTACAGCATCACTAACCGCTACAATAGCTTCTTCTTGACCAACCACACGCTTGTGTAATTCTGCTTCAAGGTTTAAAAGTTTTTCGCGATCGCCTTGCAACATTTTGGTAACAGGAATGCCTGTCCATTTAGCAACGACTTCTGCTATATCCTCATAAGTAACTTCTTCTTTGATTAAAGAATTTTCAGATTGGTTATCAGCTAAATCTTTCTGTAATTTTTCTAGTGCTTCTTGAGCTTCTTTAATCTTACCATAGCGTAACTCGGCAACCTTACCGTAATCTCCATCGCGTTCTGCTTTTTCAGCTTCAAGCTTAAAGTTTTCAATGTCTTGCTTTCTGTTTTGTATGTTGTCTACAACTTCTTTTTCGCTAATCCATTTAGCATTCATTTCGTTGCGTTCTTCTTTTAAGTTTGCTAAGTCAGCACGTAATGTTTTTAATTTACTTTCGTCCTTTTCTCGCTTAATAGCTTCTATTTCAATCTCTAATTGCATCACTTTTCTATCCAGAACATCTAACTCTTCTGGTTTAGAGTTGATTTCCATACGCATTTTAGCAGCAGCTTCATCCATTAAGTCAATTGCTTTATCCGGAAGAAATCTGTTGGTAATATAGCGTTGAGATAACTCTACAGCACCAATAATAGCATCATCTTTTATGCGTACTTTATGGTGTGCTTCGTACTTTTCTTTAATTCCTCTTAAAATTGAAATCGCACTTTCTGTATCAGGCTCATTAACCATTACTTTTTGGAAACGACGCTCTAAAGCTTTGTCTTTTTCAAAATACTTTTGGTACTCGTCTAAAGTTGTTGCTCCAATAGCACGTAATTCTCCACGCGCTAAAGCAGGTTTTAAAATGTTTGCAGCATCCATTGCACCTTGTCCGCCACCAGCACCAACAAGCGTATGGATTTCGTCAATAAATAGTACAATATCTCCTTCGCTATCTGTTACTTCTTTGATAACCGCTTTTAGACGTTCTTCAAATTCTCCTTTAAATTTAGCACCTGCAATAAGTGCTCCCATGTCTAGCGCAAATATTTGCTTATCCACTAGGTTTTCTGGGACGTCACCATCTACAATTCTGTGTGCTAAACCTTCCGCAATAGCGGTTTTACCAGTTCCAGGTTCTCCAACTAAGATTGGGTTGTTTTTAGTACGACGAGATAAAATTTGAAGGATTCTTCTAATTTCTTCGTCACGACCAATAACAGGATCTAGTTTTCCGTCTCTGGCTAATTTGTTTAAATTTTTAGCGTATTTATTAAGGGAGTTGTAGGTCTCCTCTTGGCTTTGTGAGGTTACACGATCTCCTTTTCTTAATTCGTCTATTGCTGCTTTTAAACCTTTTTCTGTTACGCCTTGGTCTTTTAGCATTTGTGCTATTTTGCTTTTTGATTTAAAGACCGCTAAAATAAAGTGCTCTATAGATACGTAATCGTCATTCATTGCTTTTGCAATAATAGACGCTTCGTTTAATGTTTTACTGGCTTCACGAGAGAGTATTAAATCTGCTCCTGTAACTTTAGGAAAACTTTCTAGTTGCTTATCTAATGCTAATTCTAATACATTAAGATTGACATTCAGTTTTTTTAAGATGAATGGTAGTACGTTTTCATCAACCTCAAAAATGGCTTTAAAAAAGTGTTCATTTTCTATTTGTTGATGGCCATAACTTTGCGCAATCTGCTGAGCGCGTTGTATGGCTTCTTGCGATTTGATTGTATAATTATCTGGGTTCATATAGTCTATTTATTTGTAGTTCCGCCTAAGCGAAAACTTATGTTTATAATTGTTTACAAGAGCAGTATTTCAATTACCTTACCAATTGCAATTGCAAGACAAAATGTCGCTTAATGACTGTTTTAGACTGACTTTTAGTCAGTTGTGCTTTGTTTTTAATTTCTATGTAAGTTAATTAAAACGTTTCGACATATTCAATGATATGTATCATAAAAATGATATTTTTGTTTAACTTATAGCAGTTATTTTGCTAAAAAGAAATTATTATGTTTGGAAAATTATTTGGGGGTTCTAAAGAGCCAAAAGAAAAGAAAATACTTCCTTGGAAAAATTTAACGACGGTTAGTCAGTTAGATGAAATTGCTAAATTATCTTTAGGAAAAACACAGGTTATATTTAAGCACTCTACAAGATGTGGCATTAGCAGCATGGTTATGAATCAGTTTGTTGCCGCATTTGATTTGGATATTAATTTAGATTTATATTATTTAGATTTATTAAGTTATCGAGACGTCTCAAATGAAGCTGGTTTTAAGTTTCAGGTAATGCACCAATCGCCACAGTTATTGGTGATAAAAAATGGAGTAGTGATTGCACATGCAAGTCATGGCGCTATAAATGAAATTGATTTATTTAAATTTGTTTAAATTATGAAATACGTATTACTATTTATTATTGTATTAACCGCTTTTAGTTGCGATACTAAACCTGAAGAGGTCTACGTGGCATCCAATAATTGGAAAGCTATGCAATGGAATAAACCATTAACGGACTCGTTATTAGTTTCGGGATCAACTTATTTGTCTGTTTATTCTCAAATTTATAGTGTTACGGAACACAAAACACATAATTTAACTGCTACGGTAAGCTTAAGGAATATTAATAAAAAAGATACTATTTTTATAAAAGAAGCTGATTTTTACAATACTAGTGGTGATTTAATTAAAGCCTATTTTACAGAGACTATTTATGTCAAGCCAATGCAGACTATAGAAATTGTAATAAACGAAAGGGATATTGAAGGTGGTACAGGTGCTAATTTTGTATTTGATTGGATTGCCTCTAAAGATGTTAAACCGCCTTATTTTGAAGCCGTACAGATATCTACATCAGGACAACAAGGCTTATCTTTTACTACTACAGGTGTTGAAATAGAGTAATGTTTATGAAAGAAATTTTAACGACTTTTTTGTTTTTAGTTGCAGTTATTGATCCTTTGGGGTCTATACCTGTGTATTTGGAAGCTACCAAAAATTTTGATAAAAAATATAAAAAACGAATTGCTATTAGAGCCAGTTTTGTTGCTTTTTTAGTGCTGTTATTTTTTATAGTTATAGGGCAGTTAATTTTAGAAGGAATGAATGTTACGTTAGATGCGTTTCAGATTTCTGGAGGCGTGATATTGTTTTTGTTTGCATTAACTATGATTTTTGGGGAGGGTAAGCCCGAAACAGAAAAACATGGTATTAAAGATTATAAACACGTTACTATTTTTCCTGTAGCTATTCCGTCTATAGCATCACCAGGCGCTATTATGGCGGTTGTATTGTTAACAGATAATCATATTTACAACATACAGCAACAGTTGTTAACCACAGTATTAGTTCTTGTAGTAATTGGGTTAACAAGCTTATTATTACTGGCAGCTAATAAGGTTCAAGAACGGATTGGGGAATATGGTATTACCGTAATTAGTAAAATTATGGGATTAATTTTAGCTTCCTATGCTGTACAAAGTATTTTAAGCGGATTAAAAGACTTTTTTGCTTAACACACAAAAAAACTCCCAAAGTAATTTGGGAGTTTTTTTATGATAGGTCCTTGGTATAATTACTATAACTCTATAATCTTATAAATCAAATCACCATCCAGGCTAATTCCTTGGATAATTAGTTTCACATGTTCATCTATTGGTTTTTTTATCTTAAGAATGTTAGTAGTATTTGGATTTAATGTGAAGTTTGGAACCCAGTCAATAGTGCCATAAATATTTTCTGATGTTTTATTAGGGTAAAATAACTCAGTGTCTGTGATTTTTTCTTTTTGCATTTCAAATCCAGAAATTGTTTTGTAGGTTTTAGAGATGTATTTTTTGCCATAAATAGATTTTCCTTTTCTGGTTATTAAATTTAATACGCCACTCTCATTAGTAATACCACCACCTAAACCACTAGGGTTAATAGAAATTAATTCAAAATTGGAAACTGGTTGATTTGGGTCTAATAGACCATTTGTTTGACCTACGTTAATACCATTAAGATTTATTCTAATTAGGGATGGAGATAAATCCATTCCGCTTCTCCTGATGTTATAAACATATACATTTGATCCGCTAGTTTTTACTCTAACACCGCTTACTTTAGTTAATAAATATTGTGCCAGAGTTTGATGGTCTTTTTCAGGGTCAATTAAATAGTCTCTGGTTAGTCCAGCGTTTATTGCCAAATAAGGGTTTTTCTTTTTAATTGCCTTTATTTTTCTATCTCTTATGGCTCTTACATCCTCTAATATAACTTCATCTAAATGTTCAACATTTTTTGATATTGGAAAATAGATGTCTAAATTGGTTGTTCGATTAGTTAGTGTTTTTGTTGTTATACTATTTTTATTAGCCGTAATGCTTTTGTTTTTTAATATTTTATTAGCTTGATAGTCACTATTAAGACTGTAGATATAAAATCGCGCTTCTTCTGATTTACCGTTTTTATTCATCAATAATAGGTTGTATTCTGAAGGATGGGTTAAATATAATTTTTCGAATTTAAAAGTATTATCTGCATTTAACTTAGTGCTTGTAAACAGCTCATTAGTGCCAGCTGCTAGAGTAACTTGAAAGTTTTTTGGTTCTTTTACTACTTTATTTAATTTACCAATTAACTTAAGCCCGTATTCCTTTGTAAATGGTAGCTTTTGTTTGGTTTTGTATTGATATACAAAACTATTACTAGGATGCAGTTGTTGAAAGTATAGATCGTTACTTTCTTCTGTATTAAAACCGGACTCTTGGTGAAGTAGCGTATTAGTAATTTTTGATTTGTAATCAATAGCTTTACTATCTTCATGTAAAACACTTATACTAATGTTAGTCGCTTTGTTGACATTAGCAAGACTTAAATCTAAGGTAATGGAGTCTTTGTCTTGATTGATAATAGAAGTTAGTATATCGCCTTGTTTTGTGTCTTTATTATAAAATGATCGTTCTGTTATTAATTTATTTTGGCTATCAAATACAGTTACAGTATTAAGTCCATTAAATAAATCTGTTTTCAAAAAGTTTAAATTATAGGTTAATATGCTTTCAGATAGATTAAATGGTGCTGTAGCGTTTACAATTCCCTTTTGATGCAGTACTGCATAAGTAAATTTATTGTCCGTATTTGCCAATGTTTTGGCATTGGTTTTTAATTTGAAATTAACAGTATTGTCTTGTTTAGTATTTGTTTTAGTAAGTATAAAACCTGTAGGATTGGCAGAAGGGAGTTCTATTTTTTGTGTTTTGCCATCAATATTAAAAACAGCAATAAAATTGGAATTGTAATTAAAAGTTGATTTTGCAGACGTACTATTTCTATTTTCAATTTTAGCAACTTCTTGTCCCGTATTAATATCTATTATTTTCCCTGTTATTTGTGCTTGATCATCACTTTTAATATTAAAAAAGATAGTGTTTTCGACGTCTTCTAGAAGGGATCCGCTTTCGGGAAAAAAGGTAATACTATCTTCGTTTATGTCTTCTCTTTGGTTTTGATGATCTTCTATTTCTTCATTTTCCAAAATAGTGGTCTCGGTTTTCGAGTCTTTTAGATTGTGAATTTGAATTGTGAAATTTGAACCTTCCTTGAAGTTTTTATTCCATTGTGTGTCTAGCTGTATGGTATATTCACCAGACTCAAGGTCCTTTGGTAAAGCAATAGATCCAGACGAGACGCCATTTTCTGTATAAAACAACTTGCTAAGGATTAATTGGTTGTTAAAATCATAAATATTGACATGAAGATTTTTAGTGTCTAAGTTTGGTTTATTGTTTGCTTCGTTGACCACATAGGCTTTAAAAAAGACGCGTTCTTCCGTAAAGTACAAGCTTTTGTTAGTGTGTAAATAAAAATTTTCAATATTGTAATTATGAAAAAAAGGGTTGTTTTCGATAGTGTTTAATGGACTTTCTTTTACGACGCTTTGACTATATAAAGCATTAGAAATAATAAAAAGAATAACGAAGAAGGGATATCTCATGTTTAATTGGTTTTGGTTATATAAATGAACTGTTTTTTAATTATAGCTTAAATATTACAATTGAATAATCTTATAAATCAAATCACCATCAAGGCTAATTCCTTGGATAATTAGTTTTACATGTTCATCTATTGGTTTTTTTATCTTAAGAATGTTAGTGGTATTTGGATTTAACGTGAAGTCTGGAATCCAGTCAATAGTACTATATTCTTTTTCGGTTTGTTTTATGGGATAGAATAAGTTACTGTCATTTAGTGTTGTTGCGTTAAAATTAAATCCAGTATTTGTTTTGTGCTGTTTCACGTCAGAGTTTTTAATTTTTAACTTAGAATAATCTTTTCTGCTAATTAAATTGACATTTCCACTAAAAGTACCTTGGTATCCAAGTTCAGAAATCTTTACAGTTATTAATTCGAAACTATTTACACTTTGATTGGCTAGAGAGAAACCTCTTGATTGGCTGATAGGGCTACCATCTAAGGTTATTTTGGCAAGTTCTGATTTTCTTTGAAGATATACATATGTTTCTCCATTAAAGTATTTAATATCTAATCCAGGGAGTTTTCTTAGGTAGCTTTCTAAACTCTCATGATTTTTGTTAATATCAATTAAATAGTAGTTTGAAAACCCTTTGTTTAATGCTATTATAGGGTTTTCTTTTAGTATTTTTTTTATTTTTTCTTCTTTTATTTTTTCTATATTATCAAGAACAACTTCATCTAAAATTTCAATATTTTTTTGCTGCGGTAATTCAGTGTTTTTATAGACTATATTTTCCTGTAACACCTTGTTTTTAGATGCTTTTAATTTTTTAGGTTTAATTATGGTACTGTCTGCATTGTAATTTATAAATGTGTTATACACATAAAAATCGGCTTTAATTATTTTATTCTCTTTATCTAATAATGTAAGCGAATATTCAGAAGGATGCGCAAAGTAAACATTTTTAAATTCAAAAGTTTTATCACTATTTAAGGCACGTGATAATAGTATATTGTTTTTAGGAGATACTAATATAACTTTATAGTCTTTAGGTTTTTTTATATTACTATTTAGTGTCCCTTTAATTATTAACCCTTTTTCATTTTCAAATAGTAATGGCTTGTTTTTTATTTTTTTATAAGAAAAACTGCTGGTTTGATTGTCTTTTAAAGCAGTATATTCTTTGTTAATCGTGTTTTGTATTTTTGATTTGTAATCAATAGCTTTACTATCTTCATGTAAAACACTTATACTAATGTTAGTCGCTTTGTTGACATTAATAAGACTTAAATCTAAGGTAATGGAATCTTTGTTTTGATTAATAATAGAGGTAAGTATATCACCTTGTGTTTTGTCTTTGTTATAAAATGATCGTTCTGTTATTAATTTATTTTGGCTATCAAATACAGATACAGTATTAAGTCCATTAAATAAATCTGTTTTCAAAAAGTTTAAATTATAGGTTAATATGCTTTCAGATAGATTAAATGGTGCTGTAGCGTTTACAATTCCTTTTTGATGTAGTACTGCATAAGTAAATTTATTGTCTGTATTTGCCAATGTTTTGGCATTGGTTTTTAATTTGAAATTAACAGTATTGTCTTGTTTAGTATTTGTTTTAGTAAGTATAAATCCTGTAGGATTGGCAGAAGGGAGTTCTATTTTTTGTGTTTTACCATCAATATTAAAAACAGCAATAAAATTGGAATTGTAGTTAAAAGTTGATTTTGCAGACGTACTATTTCTGTTTTCAATTTTAGCAACTTCTTGTTCCGTATTAATATCTATTATTTTCCCTGTTATTTGTGCTTGATCATCACTTTTAATATTAAAAAAGATAGTGTTTTCGATGTCTTCTAGAAGGGATCCGCTTTCAGGAAAAAAGGTAATACTATCTTCGTTTATGTCTTCACTTTGGTTTTGATGATCTTCTGTTTCTTCGTTTTCCAAAAACGAGGTCATGGTTTTCGAGTCTTTTAGATTGTGAATTTGAATTGTAAAATTTGAGCCTTCTTTGAAGTTTTTATTCCATTGTGTGTCTAGCTGTATGGTATATTCACCAGACTCAAGGTCCTTGGGTAAAGCAATAGATCCAGACGAGACGCCATTTTCTGTATAAAACAACTTGCTAAGGATTAATTGGTTGTTAAAAGCATAAATATTGACATGAAGATTTTTAGTGTCTAAGTTTGGTTTATTGTTTGCTTCGTTGACCACATAGGCTTTAAAAAAGACGCGTTCTTCAGTAAAATACAAGCTTTTGTTAGTGTGTAAATAAAAATTTTCAATATTGTAATTATGAAAAAAAGGGTTGTTTTCGATAGTGTTTAATGGACTTTCTTTTACGGCGCTTTGACTGTATAAAGCATTAGAAATAATAAAAAGAATAACAACGAAGGGATATTTCATGTTTGGTTTGGCTTTGGTTGAAAATATTTTATCAATCTTTATGCCAAAAAGCAATGGTGATTTATGTTTTTTAACATAATTACCATTTTAAATACTATTGTAATCGGTTTTTGTTGTGTTATTCTAATGGTACTTTTAACTCAATAACTTTATAAATTAACTCTCCATCAAGGCTAACACCGTTAATTATTAGTTTTACATGTTCTCCCAGTGGTTTTTTTATTTTAATTGTATTTGTAGTACTTGGGTTTAATGTTAAATCAGGAATCCAATCTATAGTGCTAAAGGCATATTCAGATGATTTGCTGGGGTAAAACAAATTACTATCACTTAGTGTTTCTTGGTTTAGATTATAACCGTTTGTTGTTTTGTAATTTTTTGATACATAACTATTACTAGTAATTGATTTTCCTTTTCTGGTCACTAAATTTATTACCCCATTTTGATGCACTATCCCGTTTCCAAGTCCTGATAGATTAACAGATATTAATTCAAAATCTGTTACTGGTCTATGTGGGTTTTGTAACCCTCCTGCTTTTTGAGTAATAAAATTACCATCTATGACAATAGAAATATAATTTCTCTGTTTAAAATTACCTCCTGGTCTTGCGTTTAGTACTCTTATAAGGGAAGTGTCATTTACTACACGTATGCCTGTAATTGTTCTTAGGTATTGTTCTAATGTTTGAAAATCTTTATCGGGATCTATCAAATAGTCACGAGATAAGCCTGCATTTATAGCTAAATACAGATTTTCTTTTTTTATCTGCTTTATTCTTTTTTCATTCCTTTTCTGAACATCTTCTAAAACAACTTCATCCAATTGTTCTACATTTTTAGATATAAATTTGGGTACTTCTAATTCTGATTGTGTGTATGTTTTTTTTGTGATTTTTGGTTTGATAAAATCACTTCTAAAGCTAATTGGGTTTTGCAATGTGTTAAAAGCTACGTAATCTGTATTTATATTATAAATATAGAAACGAGATTCTTGCGATTTACCATTTTTGTTAAGCAATAACAAAGTAAACTCAGAAGGGTGTGTTAAATATAATTTCTCGAATTTAAATTTTTTGTCAGCTTTTAAGTCTGTAGTTGTAAAAATCTCATTGGTGCTAGAGGTAAGGGCTACTTGATAGCTTGTAGGTTCTTTTACAGGAGCATTTAAACTTCCAATTAACTTAATACCATATTCTTTGCTAAATGCTAGCTGTTTATCTTTTGATTTATAAACAAAACTATTTTCTAGAGTTTGTTGTTGAAAATACAGATCTGTGCTTTCTGATGTATTAAAATTTGTGTCTTGGTAAAGTAAGGTGTTAGTTATAGAAGTATTATAATTAATAACCTCGCTATCTTCATGCAAGACACTAATACTAATGTTAGTTGCTTTATTTATATTAATAAGGTTTAAATCTAATGTGGTGGAATCCTGACTTTGCGAAATTACTTTGGCTAAAATATCAACTTTCTTTTTGTCTTTGTAAAAAAAAGAACGCTCTATTAGTAGTTTATTTTGATTATCAAATACTGAGATTGTATTTAATCCAGGAAATAAATCAGATTTTAAAATGTTGAAATTATAGTTTAATATATTTTCAGTTAGATTAAAAGATGCTTTAGTTTTTAAAACCCCTTTTTTATGATGTACTGCATATATAAATTTTTGTTTTTTAATAGTTTCACGATTGGTGCTTAATTGAAAGTTTATAACGTCATCTTTTTCTGATTTAGTTTTATAAAGTGTAAAACCAGTTTTATTTGCTTTAGGTATCGTAATTTTTTCTTTTTTACCGTCAACGTTAATTATAGCGGTAAATTCTGAATCGTAAAAAAATGTGCTTTTAGCATAATTACTATTAATAGGAAATATTTTAGCTACTCGTCGACCTGTTTTTGTTTCTACTATACGACCAATAGGGGCTTTAACATTATCGTTTTTGACTTTAAAATAAATAACATTTTCGTTGTTTTCTATTAATGATCCACTTTCAGGATAAAATGTAATAGGCTCTTCAGTCGTTTCAATATCTGTGGTTACTGTAGTGCTAAAATCAGTTTGATCTATATTTTTTACTAATATTAAAAAATTGGATCCTGATTTAAAATTTCTGTTCCATTGCGTATCTAGTTGTATTGTATATTGTCCCGACTTTAGATGTGCTGGTAATTTAATGGAGCCATTAGTCTTACCTTCTTCAACATGAAACAATTGGCTAGAGACTAATTTGTTTTCATTATTGTACAGATTAACATGAAGGTTTTTTGTGTCCATATTAGGTGTGTTGTCAACTTCGTTAACGACATAAGCTTTAAAAAAGATATTTTCTCCAGTAAAATAAACATCTTTATTAGTGTGTAGATAAAAATTTTCTACGTTATAATTATGAAAAAAACCACTATTAGTAATTTGTTCTACTAGATTACTATTATTTACTTGACAAAAAGAGAATGTGCTAATTAACAATGTAATAAGTAGGATGGTATAACGCATATTTGGATAATATTAGAGTTAAATTTAGTCTAATAAATTGATTACACAAAAAAACTCCCAAGGTAATTTGGGAGTTTTTTTATGATATTTAATTAAGGTTTAGCCTCTAAAACTATAGCTGTTTATTATATCTTTTAGTTTATATTTTAAATCCTCTCCTGTATCATAAACCATTTGTTCGTTATTAGGAAAAGGAATCTGTCTGTTTCTTAGTAACTGTAAATCGCCATTATTTAGAGCCCTTTGATCACCACGTACAGTTCCAAAAGTGTTTTCAAAAATAAATTCACTGTCAATATTAAAATTATCTAATATTTGATTTTGCTTTAAATCTGTATAAACAACTCTAGCGATAACTTGAGTTGATTTTAACTGATTTACTTCAAAAAACCTAGCTTTAATATTAACAATTTTATCTTGAGTAATATCATTTCCTAAACTATCTTTTGCTACATTTCCATTAGTATCTAAAACATATTCCCAACCATCTACAATATCTTTTTGACGTAATAATTGTCTTTCGGTAATATGTTCTGGAGATATATTAATACGTTGTAGTTGCAATTGCATCGCATAATCGTAGTCTATATTTGTATCAGAACTTGCGTGATATGCAGTCCAGAACTGATCCAATCCATAAGTGTCAAAATTTAATAAATCAGACTCTAAACGTTGTGGTATAATCTGACGGGTTTGATTTTCAATAGTTACCAATACAAAATCAGTTCCTTTAAAATGGGCATCATCCATTAAAGACCTAACGTCTCTATAATTTGGATTAATAGCTTCTATTGTATTTAATAAGCTATAAGCCTCACGGTAGTCGTATTTGCTACTACTAGATTGCAGTAAGCTTGTAGCTTGACCATATTTATATTCTGATACTTTAGCTCTGTATTTTACAATTTGGCTACTGTAATCATTAAAATCTAAGGTTATTGTTTTTCCTCCAATTTGTAATGGTAACACGCGTTTAATAGCGGTTTGACGAGACTCTAAATCTAAATACGTGTTGTAAATAGTTTCAAAAAGTTCTGGGTTACCATCCTTAGTTAAATGATTTAAATTACTGTGGTCATCTGCAACAACTTTATAATATGCATCCTGAAGCATTAAAATATAGCTTTGTTTGCGTTTTTTGTCCTTGTTGTTTTCTAACTTTTTTAAAGCATTACTAATAGCTAAATCGTAATTACCAGAGTGTAATTGCTTTTCGATTTGCTTTCTTCCAACACAAGATGTTAGTACTAGAAGAAGTACTGTAATAAGAGTAAAATTTTTCATCTTTTGGGATTTTATTGGTTTCTATTTTAAGTAGTATTCAATAGCTGTGCCAAACCCCAAAAAGAAACCCTTAAATTTAATAATTTAAGGGTTAATTGTTTGATATGTAGTGTTTTGTTATTTCTGTTTTTTAGGTTGGAAAACGGGAAGTAATTTTGTAGATACTTCACCAAAACCAATTCTAGTACCATCTTTTTCGCAGTAACCTCTCATAATAACAGTATCGTTATCATTAATAAATTTACGCTCTGTACCATCATTAAGTTTAACAGGTTTTTCACCTCTCCAAGATAACTCTAACATAGATCCGTAACTATCTGGTGTTGGACCAGAGATAGTTCCACTTCCCATCATGTCTCCAGAGTTTATTGGGCAACCATTTACGGTGTGATGCGCTAATTGTTGCGACATACTCCAGTACATGTGCTTAAAGTTAGATTTACTAACTACGGTTTCTTTAGCTTTTTCTGGTTGTATAGCAACTTCTAAATTAATATCGTAACTCTTTTTGCCAGACTGTTGTAAGTAAGGTAATTGTTTTTTTAATGGCTTAGGACTACTTGTTTTAAAGGGTTGTAAAGCATCTAAAGTGACAATCCAAGGCGAAATTGAAGACGCAAAGTTTTTAGCTAAAAACGGTCCTAGTGGCACATACTCCCACTTCTGGATATCTCTAGCAGACCAGTCATTAAATAACACTAATCCAAAGATGTATTCTTCAGCTTCATCCACAGGAATAGGTTCTCCTAAATCATTAGCATCAGTAGTAATAAAACCCATTTCTAATTCAAAATCAATTAGTTTACTAGGTCCAAAAACAGGTTCTGTTGCTCCTGCAGGTAACGTTTGACCTTGTGGTCTGTGTACAGGTATTCCTGATGGGATTATTGAGCTACTTCTACCATGATATCCAACAGGTATATGTAACCAATTTGGTAATAAAGCATTGTCAGGATCTCTAAACATAGTCCCTACATTAGTAGCGTGTTCTATACTTGAGTAAAAATCTGTATAATCACCAATTTGCACAGGTAATTGCATTTCTATTTCATCTAATCTAAATAAAACAATCTCTTTATGCTTTAAATTATTAGTTAATGCATCATTTTCAGCATCAAAAATTTCGGCAATTCTATTTCTTACTAAACGCCATGTTTTGCGTCCATCCGCAATAAAATCGTTTAGTGTGTCTTGTAAAAATATGTCTTCTGTTAAAGGGATACCTTCAAAATATCCTAATTGGTGTAACGCACCTAGGTCAATTGCTGTATCACCAATACGTGTTCCGATAGTAATAATGTCATCTCTTGTTAAGAAAACACCAAACGGAATATTTTGAATTGGGAAGTCAGAATTTTTATCGACGTGTAACCATGATTTTCTGTCTGGATTATTAGCTGATAATGGCATATATATAATTGTTGATTTGTTGTTTATAAATTCTAAGTAAATATATGTTTTTTGAATTATTTACAATGGTTATTTCTTATTTTTGATAAATATTTAACTCTAAAACATTTTTCGCTTAAGCGGAAATAACAAAAAGACATAACTATGCAACGCGACGAACAGATTTTTGAATTGATTCAAGCCGAAAAAGAACGCCAACTAAATGGTATAGAACTAATTGCCTCAGAAAACTTTGTCAGTGACCAAGTAATGGAAGCAGCAGGATCTGTATTAACCAACAAATATGCAGAAGGATACCCTGGGAAGCGTTATTATGGTGGATGTGAGATTGTTGACGAGGTAGAGCAGATAGCAATTGATAGAGCAAAAGCTTTATTTGGTGCAGAATATGCTAACGTGCAACCACACTCAGGAAGTCAAGCAAATACAGCTGTTTATCATGCAGTATTACAACCAGGAGATAAAATTTTAGGATTCGATTTATCTCATGGTGGGCATTTAACACATGGTTCTCCAGTAAATTTTTCTGGAAAATTATACAATCCGGTATTTTATGGTGTAGAAGAAGCTACAGGTGTTTTAAACTATGATAAGATTCAAGAAATTGCAACTAAAGAACAGCCTAAATTAATTATTGCAGGTGCCTCTGCATATTCTAGAGACATAGATTTTAAACGTTTTAGAGTAATAGCAGATAGTGTTGGAGCTTTGCTATTGGCAGATATATCACATCCTGCAGGTTTAATTGCAAAAGGTATTTTAAACGATCCATTACCACATTGTCACATTGTAACTACTACGACGCACAAAACATTACGTGGACCAAGAGGAGGGATGATATTAATGGGTAAAGATTTTGATAACCCATTTGGATTAAAACTTAAAAACGGAAACTTAAAAAAGATGTCTTCACTTTTAGATTCTGGAGTCTTTCCAGGAAACCAAGGTGGACCATTAGAGCATATTATTGCTGCTAAAGCAATTGCTTTTGGAGAAGCGCTAACAGAGCCGTTTATGCATTATATGTTGCAGGTTAAGAAAAATGCATCTGCTATGGCAGAGGCTTTTGTAAAACGTGGATACAAAATTATTTCTGGAGGTACAGATAACCACATGATGTTAATTGACTTACGTAACAAAAACATTACAGGTAAAGATGCTGAAAAAGCATTAGTAAAAGCAGACATTACAGTAAACAAAAATATGGTGCCATTTGACGATAAATCTCCATTTGTAACATCAGGAATTAGAGTTGGTACTGCTGCAATTACAACCAGAGGTTTAAAAGAAAACGAAATGGAAGCTATCGTAGAGCTAATTGATCAAGTAATCATGAATCATGAAAACGAAGATTTATTAGACGAAATCGCAATTAAAGTTAATGCAATGATGAGTGAGTTACCATTGTTTGTAGCTTAGTCTATTATAAAATTATTTTTCGCTTTCGCGGAAAAAAAGCCAGCTGAAAAGCTGGCTTTTTTTATGTAAAATTAGATGTTAATCAAACTATTATAAATAATCGTCAGAATCATAAGTTGAAATGTTAGTCGATTTGTAAAATGGACAAAAAGCTGTAACACTAGCAAATAAAAACATGGCTGAAATTAGTATAATAATAAAAGCTATGGGACCATCAAATTCTCCTACATATAATATCGCTACAAGCAATAAAACCACAATAAAACGGACTAGTCTATCAAAATTGCTCATATTTCTTTTTATTTTTATCATGACTAAATAATTGAGGGTTGTTATTTAATTCAAAACTAAAAGAAAAAGCTAGTGCTATTTTATTCTTTCGTTCAATCTAAAAGATGATATGTTGAAATGCACCTAAGTCCGGACTAGTGGTTCTGCTAACGCCTAAAATATCATTTGGGACTTGACTAGAAAAAGTAGTATTACCTTGACCATTAGCAGCTGAGTCTTCACCAATTTTTAAATTGTTTTCCAAAGGATTTTCAAAATCAGGAGCTTCGTTAAAAATCATGTTTTCGTAATGTGTTGCATTATCAAAATCATAATTAGGGCTAGAAAAGAAATTGCTAGAATCTTGAAAACGTAATAGACAATTAGTAAATTTAAAATTAAAAACTACTGCAGCATCTTCAATTTGGTCAATTAATAACTCAGGGTTATCATTACCATATATTATACAATTACTAAAATTAGCTTCGGTTAAATCTGCAACAAACGCAGTGTTTTCAGCATCAGCTACAAAGTTGTTAATTAGCAGCGCCGGGAATTGTCTAAAACTACTGTTCCAATAATTTGCAATAGTAGAGTGGGTGACGTTGTATTTTCCACCAAAAGTAGCTCCAAAACTAGCTTGTCCAGCATTATTTAAGACGATGTTATCTGCTGTAATCGACGTGTTACGACCTAGAATACCAAACGTACTGATATTATATATTTGCGAATTTGTAATGGTTAATTTATCTGTTACCGCATCTGCATTACCATCGGATAATACACCAACTGTGGCATTTTTAATAGTCGCATGATTAATAGTATTATTTTGACTGCCTTCAAATAACCAAATGGTTCCCCATTGTCCAGGGACATCACTAAATAATGGTTCTAATCGATCACCTTCAAAAACAACTTCGTTTTCTAGTAATTCAGGATCAGTACTTAAAGCACCATTTACGTTTAAAGTAGCACCTTCTGAGACCAATAAACCTGAGTTAGCATGAAAATGAATTCGTGCTCCCGCATCTATAGTTAGTGTTTCTCCTGCAGGTACCGCAGCATAACCGTAAATGACATAAGGTTTTTCGTTAGTAAAGTTTAATTCTTCAGGTAGTAACTCGCGACCTTGTATTTCTGTAGCGGTTGGTGTACCGTCAATAGTTAAGGTTAAGGTTTCAATAATACCTGTTGTGTTATTTTTATCAGGATAAATAAAGTTAGCATCTTTAACTAAGGTTACTAAATCTACATCCTGTAGATTGTCTCCAGAATCAAATATTATTTTATCTGTATAAACAAACTCGTTATTAGTAAGTGGTGTTGTATCTGTGTTATAAGTTGTTTCAATAAAAATAAACAGACTGTCTTTAGCTAATAGTTGTACGTCTGTAAAGCTTTTGCCTGCTTGACCATCTACATTTAGTCGGTACCCAGAGTTTTCTCCGTTTTGTAATTGTAGAGTAGGTATTGAGATGTCATCATTACTAGTATTGTAGACCTTTAGATTATAAGTGCTTGAACCTATATTTGCAAAAATAGTATCTAAATAAATCGTGTCTTTAGAGAATTCTAAACCTCCAGAACTCGCCTGGAATTCAAAATCCTTTCGGCAAGAACTTACCATTAAGATAAACCCAATACAGCAGATAAAATATAGCGTACGCTTCATAAAATGTAATTGTAACTTTGATTGACTAAAATATAACTTTTTTAAAGGCTAATTAGTATGTGACTTTAAAATTATTGAAAAAGAGTAATGATTTCTGATGTGATTCTAGCCGGTTTATTGTTTTCCGTGTGTATCAGGCACCATTTAGTTTCGGAATAGGCGCAAATTTTGCCATCCACAAGTATTTCTACCACTCTAATAGAGGTTAAACCTTGACAGGATTTAACGTAAGTATTTAAGGTTACGGTTTGTCCTAACACAATTTCTTGTTTGTAATCGATATGATGCGAAATTAAAACCCAGAAATACTGATCTAAAATCTGTTGTGTGGCGTGAGTTACCCAATGTGCTTTAGCAACTTGGTTTACCCATTCAATATATTTTACGTTATTGACGTGGTTTAACTCGTCAAGATCGTTAGGCGTTACTGTTAACGTTTGGCTGTATGATTTCATTAGTTATAATAAGCCCTAAAAGTAATGTTTATTGTTTGTTTTTAGCATTAAAAGTATCCACTAACTGTTTAAAATCTTCACCTGATTTTATAAAAATCTCCAATAAATAGACCTCCTTGTTTTCTTTTAATAACTCACTATCAATTGTTTTAGCTTCTAAATATTGCAAAAATAAATTAATATTATCTTCATGTATATTTAGAGTATTGGTCAATAATTTTTTGTCAAATAATTGAGACGTTTCAATAAGTGCTTCTAAATCTTGTAAAGTTATTGCAACAAACGGTGGAGCTACATATTTGTCTTTGTTTTCAAATAGTTTTGCTATTAGGCCAATAACTTGTATAATATCTATTCCGCCAGTGGTAGGTTGTTTAGAGTAGAGGTGAGGATTGTTTTTTCTATCCTCTGCAAACTGATTTTTAAGGGTTACTTGAACCGTTTCAATATCAGCCAAAGTTTCTTTATGGGGCGTGATAAGTTGTACTTCGTCTAAATTATTAAAAATTTGTTTAAGCTCGATAACTACACTTTCGTGGAAATGATAATCTTTTAAAACTAACTTTTGCTCATTATAAAATAAAGAACTGGCATGAAGCGTATCTCCAATTTTTCCTGCTATTGAAAACCTTCCGTTTACATCGGAACTTGTCATTTGTTTTGAAGATAGGTTTGTTATTTTAATGTTTTCTAAGGTAGAAATAGAGTCGTAAACACTACCATTTATTGTTTGTGCGGATACAAAGCAGCTTGCCAAAAAGACAATTAAAAGCGTAAGATTCTTCAAGATTTGGTTGGTTGATTAGTCTCAAATTTAGATTTATCGCGGACATGATAAATTTAATTAAGAGACTTTAACAGCTAATTTATAATCTTTTAACTTTTTGTTTTGGATTAGTTTTCTAAAATTTTAACCTCAAATAATTTATCCCAACGTTTTCCGGTTAAGAAAAACGTTTGTGTTTCTGGATTGTAAGCAATACCATTTAAACAGTTTTCGTTAATTGAAAAATTAGGAATTTGTTTTGTTAAGATCGTACAGTCAATAACCGCTTCTACAGCACCATTTTTAGGATTGATTATAGCAATTCCGTTTTTCTCCCAGATGTTAGCGTATAACTTGTTGTTAGCAAACTCTATTTCGTTTAATCTTCCAATTTTTCCTTTTGTAGTGCAAACTTGTATGTGATCTTCTTCAATTAGCGTATCTGGATTTAGGCTCCAAATTAAACTAGTACCATCACTTTTATATAATTTAGTTCCGTCGTTTGCAAATCCCCAACCCTCTTTACTTTGACCATAGTTAAAGCTGCTTTTCTTTTCTAGGGTAGTGGCATCATAAGTAAACCCTTTTTGACCTTGCCAAGTTAAATGGTAAACGGTATTATTAAGTACGGTAATACCTTCTCCAAAAAAGGCATCAGGAATAGCTGTTTCAGTAATAACGTCACCGGTTTTATAATCTATTTTTCTAATTTTAGATTCGCCACGTTGTCCAGTACTTTCAAATAGCACTCCATTGTTAAATTCTAAACCTTGTGTAAAAGAAGTGTTGTCATGCGGAAACGTATTAATTACTTCTATAGATAAAAACTTTGGTGCTACTGCACTTAATAACGCAATGGTTTTTTTGATTTCTGTAGTTTCGCCATCAAAATTAATAGTTGCTTTTAAGGTATGTTCTCCTAATTTAAAATCGGAAAGTGTTTGTTTAGCCTCAATATTTTTTCCGTCTAACTGATAACTTACAGAAGAAATCTGGATGTTTTTAGGGTTTTTTAATGCTACTTCTAGCGTTTTATCAATACTAATTGTACCGTTTTGGGCATTGGTAGTCATAGAAAAACTCTTTTTTTGCGCTTCGACGTTGTCACCACACGAAAAAAGTGTTGTTGCTAAAAATATGATTGTAAGGTATTTAAATGCTTTCATTTTGTAAACTTATTTGTTAGCAAGTTATTTATTAAAATTCATTATAAAAAATGATTGCAAGAAAATAAAATGTGTGTATCTTTGCACCTGGCAAGTCCTACACAACCAGCTCCTGTTGAATCCTCCAGGTCGGGAACGAAGCAAAGGTAAATGGTCGTAGCGGTGTGATGTAGGTAGCTTGCCTTTTTTTGATTATTCTAAATCCTTTTATAAAAGAGGTTTAAACATATAAAGTAAAGATTTGTTAGTTAATTCTAGCAAATCTTTTTTGGTTACAGTCGTTTTGTAATTCAACTTTTTTACTTTTAACTTTTAAAATTATTTACATGTCTAAAGTCGTATTAATTACAGGAGGTTCTTCTGGAATAGGAAAATCTATAGGTGAGTTTTTAACCGAAAAAGGGTGTGTTGTTTATGGTACCAGTCGTAATCCGTCTAATTATACCAACAGTAAATTTAAGTTGGTCGCTTTAGATGTTAATGATACGGTGACTATTGCAGCAGCTGTAAAAGCAGTGATTGCAGCAGAAGGGAAGTTGGATGTGTTGGTTAACAATGCAGGTGTTGGTATTAATGGTGCTATTGAAGAAATTCCGCAAGATCAAATCCAACATAATTTTAATACTAACTTTTTTGGACCTATAAATGTTATCAAGGCAGTGTTGCCTCAAATGAGAGCACAACAGTCAGGTTTGGTTATAAACATTACATCCATTGCTGGATATATGGGATTGCCTTATCGTGGTATTTATAGTGCTAGTAAAGGTGCTTTAGAGCTTGTTACGGAAGCGTTACGTATGGAAACCAAGGATTTTGGTGTAAAGTTTACCAATATTGCTCCAGGTGATTTTGCAACTAATATTGCTGCAGGACGTTATCATGCACCTGTTTTAAAAGACTCGCCATACACTAAGTATCCAAACGTACTTAAAGATATTGATGATCACGTTGACAATAGTAGTTCTCCAATTGCTGTGGCTAAAAAAGTGCATCAAGTAATTAATACCAAAAATCCTAAAATACATTATAAGGTTGGTGCGCCGATGCAAAAGTTTTCTATTATTTTAAAGTTTTTGTTACCGGATACGATGTATGAAAAGTTATTATTGAATCATTACAAATTATAATCATGAAAAGGCTTTTAGCAACACTTTGTATAGCTGTAGCCTTTACATTACCGCACTTTGTTACCTATAAGTATGTATGTTTAACTGACGAGAATTGGCCTGATTTTTATGGCTTTCCGTTTATACAAAGTACAGACAGGACTTGGATTTTTTCCATGTCTGGAAATTTGTATGCTAAAGGTTTTATTGGTAATGTTTTATTTTGGAGTATTTTTATTTACGGATTAGTTTACTTTTTAGATACCATAAAACATAAAGTTTTTAGGGTTTTTGGAAAAATTGTTATTGTAGCATTATGTGTTATGTCTGTTGTTGTAATTTCTTTTGAAGCGTTTGTTTTTGATTGGCGATTAGAATGGGATCATGATAATTTTAAAATGAATTATTACATACAAGACTTAGATTGCGAGAAAACCTTTAAGTTTTTTGAATAAAATGTTAATATCATTTGATATCATTATTTTACTTGCAAAAGTTAAATTGTAACTTTGCATTGCGTTAAGGATGGAAGTGGCATCCTTTTTTTGCTGCCACAAATGGCAAAAAAAGATATAACGGACAGCCTGACCCTTGTGGTAACGCCCAAAATAATTTTATACACAACTTAAATATATTTTAGAATGAAATTTTTTATTGATACTGCCAATTTAGACCAAATTAGAGACGCTCAGGATATGGGTATTTTAGATGGTGTTACTACTAACCCGTCTTTAATGGCTAAAGAAGGGATTACTGGTCATGATAATATCATGAAGCATTATGTTGACATTTGCAACATTGTGGATGGTGATGTTAGTGCGGAAGTAATTGCTACTGACTTTGAAGGTATGGTTAAAGAAGGTGAGGCGCTTGCTGAATTACATGATCAAATCGTGGTTAAATTACCAATGATTAAAGATGGTATTAAGGCTTGTAAATACTTTAGCGATAAAGGCATTAAAACTAATGTAACGTTAGTGTTTTCTCCTGGTCAGGCATTATTAGCTGCTAAGGCTGGTGCAACTTATGTGTCTCCTTTTATTGGACGTTTGGATGATATCTCTACGGATGGTTTAAACCTGATTGCAGAGATTAGACATATCTATGATAACTACGCTTTTGAAACTGAAATTTTAGCTGCTTCTGTACGTCATACAATGCACGTTATTGATTGTGCTAAATTAGGTGCAGACGTTATGACTGGTCCTTTAAGCTCTATTGAAGGGTTATTAAGACATCCTTTAACAGATAGTGGTTTAGCTAAGTTTTTAGAAGATTACAAAAAAGGAAACTAATTTTGTACTGATTAAATAGTTAGCAATTTGCGGACTATATAATATTATAAAAAATCCCAAGTGTTATACTTGGGATTTTTTTATGCTTTTATTTTACTACAGTTATTAGATTAATAATAAAAAGTAATGTCCAAATTGCTGTTCTAATCCAGTTTTTGGATACTAATTGACTGAGTGTTTTTTCTGTGCTTTTTCCGTTGTTAATTGTGTTGTGTAACGGAACAAATATTGCAAATGTCGCTATCCACGCACTGATAGTTAAAACGGTTCTAATATAAATAGACGCATCTTCTTGCATAAATACTAAATATAAATAGAGTATAAGCTGTCCAAACATTAACGGGATAACAATACCAGCTATTCTTACCGTGTATTTGGCGTGCCATTTTATTAATGACTCTTGATTGTGATATTTAAAACTTGGATAAACAATAAGCTGAACCATCCAAATTAATACCACTAATCCAAAATCGAAGAGTAGACTTATAATACTAAGATTACTCATTAGTAATTAGATCTTGGCCAATAATTTCTTGGTCTATTTTTTTCCAGATATGCTCCGAATTTAAGTAAAAACTACCTATAAAGTCAAAATTGCATTGTTCTGGAGCAATAATGGACAAAAAGGGTTGTCCTTTTTTATCTCTGTATAAATGATAGGTGTCGCCAATTATAGGCTGAAAATTAAACTTAGCATTATAGACTAGATTGTTATATTCTAGTTCTGCCATCATTTTCTCGTATTCTGCTTTTAGCTCTAAATACTTGGCTTTAATTTGCTGATTGGCTTTGTGTACGTTTTTGTTTTTCCAAGTGACGTTTTCCGTTACTTTTATGGCTGGAGCACCAACATTTGTTGCATACGGTTTTAATGATGCATCGTATTTTTGTGTCTCTTGGTTAAAGACAATATTATCAGGTTTTTTAGTGTCTGACATCCTTTTTCTTTTTTAACAAAGATACTAAATAGCTACTAGCTAATAGATTTACGCTGTAGGTTATCCGTTAAATGTTTGCTAAACTTTGCTTGTAATAACTTAAGTTTTGGGTTAATATAAGTTTGACAAAAGGGTTTGTTTGGATTGTTTTTGTAGTAGTTTTTAAATTGTGCTTCTGACGGTTTAAAGTCCTTAAAAGGAAGTGTTTTTGTAATAATAGTTGCTTCAAATTCTGATTGTAAATTAGCTAGGAGCAAAGCAGCAACTTCTTTTTGTGCTTCGGAAAAATAATAGATTGCTGATCTGTATTTTGTACGCATGGAATGATTAGAAGTGCTTTTGTGCGTATATAAATGAATTTGAATTAAGATATCAAGCGTAATTATTTCTGGATTGTAATGAACGATTACTGCTTCCGAGAAAGTTGTGTGGTCTTTATTAGAAGCTATAAAACCTTGTTCTACTTTTTGAACACCTTTTAAGGCTTGAAATACCGCTTCTGTGCACCAATGACAACCACCTCCAAATGCTATTTTATTGTTCATTGTTTTAAATAGGGTTTTAAAACTGCTTCGCGTTTTAGGTCAAACTCTCCGATTTAAGCTAAAGCTGAAATTCATCGCTCTTTAGTTAACGAGAGGAGTTAAAAATTATATATTTATAAAAACTAAGAGCTACATGACAACATAGAACAACCTACTTTATGTCTTGCCCATTCTGGTCGTTTTGCAAACCATTTTTCGTATTTAGGTTGCTCTGCATAAGGTTGTTTTAATAAATTGAATAAGTCATCAATAAGTTTGTAGTCGCCTTTGTTAGCATCATCTATAGCTAATTGCGCCATGTAATTACGTAACACGTATTTTGGGTTTACGCTGTTCATGTTTTCTTTTTTCGCTTTCGCTGAAATTGGGTCGCGTTCCAAACGGTCTGCATAACTCTCAAACCATAAGTTCCATCTGTCTTTTATAGCTTCGGTTACTGATTTTATGTCGTAAAAAGACTCACGAATAATTTGTAACCCGTTAGTCGGATTTACACCATCAAAATCTGATAGATTACGGAAAAAGATAGTCATATCTGTTTCTGTTAACTGCAAACAGTCTTCTAGTTCTTGAATAAGATTGGCATCTAATTGCTCTTCGGATGACAATCCAATTTTACTACGCATCATTTGTAGGTATTGGATGTCTTTCTGTTCTGCATAATTTGCTAACACCGCTTCTAAACCTTCTGCTTCTTCAATTAATGGATATAAGGCATTTGCTAATTGGTATAAATTCCAAAGGACAATATCTGGTTGCGCGCCATATTGGTAGCGTTTGTTTTGATTATCTGTAGTATTTGGCGTCCATCCAGGCTCAAAACCTTCTAACCATCCGTAAGGTCCATAATCGATAGTTAATCCTAGGATTGATAAGTTATCGGTATTCATAACACCATGCACAAAACCAACACGTTGCCAATGGATAACCATGTCTAAACTTCGCATAGCTACCGCGTTAAAAAACTGAACGTAAGCGTGTTTGTTTGGTGTACCTAAATGCGTAAAATGGGTATTTATAGTATAGTCTACAAGTGTTTTTAAGGTTTCCGTATCTTGTCTTGAGGCTAAAATCTCGAAACTTCCAAAACGTAAAAAGCTTGGAGAAATTCTAGACACAATCGCACCTTTTTCGTAATCTGGATTACCGTTATACATGACGTCACGCAAGACTTGGTCTCCGGATAACGCTAAGCTTAAAGCGCGTGTGGTTGGCACACCTAAATGATACATAGCTTCGCTACATAAATACTCTCTAACAGAGCTTCGTAAAACTGCTAAACCATCTGCTGTTCTAGAATATGGTGTTTCTCCAGCACCTTTTAATTGTAGTTTCCAGTTTTTGTTATTGTGTTCGACTTCAAATAAATTAATAGCACGACCATCACCTAATTGCCCAGCCCAATGTCCAAATTGGTGTCCACCATAACACATAGCGTATGGCGTGGTGCCTTCCAACACAGTATTACCCGTAAATACGTTTAAAAACTGTTTTGTTTTAGCATCGTTTTCTGACATACCTAGGGTGTCCAACATTTCTGGAGAGACATGCACTAATTCTGGTTTTGCAGTTTGTTTTGGTGTTACAAAACTATAACATGCTTTAGTGACTTGACGTCTACTATTGTCTGTTATTGGATCTGCGGGAAGTTGTGAGGTAAATGTGTTTTTTATGTTCAGTTTCATGTAAAGCCTTTATATAACAAAGATACGGAATTGCTTGTCATAATAAGAGTCGTACATTTTAGGGAATGTTTACTAATTACATAATTAAGTATTAGTCTGCTTATCTTTTAAGGCTGCTTTCATGCTGTCATAACCAATTTTATAAATAGCATCGATATTTCTTTTATCAAAAAGCGCAAACTGACTTAAGGCATGAGGTGCCACTAAAATATCACAATCGGAAAACTTTTGTATATCAGCTTGTACTGCACCTATAGTAATGGAGCGCTCAATAATATTATGAAAATGTTTTAATTGCGCTTGTGTTTTGGTTTTGTATAAGTTTAAATAAACACCAATGACTTGATCGCAGTCTTTTTGTAATAACTCTGCAGGAAAGTTATTTAATACACCACCATCTACATATAATCCTTGTTTCATTTTTATTGGCGAAAACAATCCAGGAAATGAAGCAGATGCCAAGACAGGTTTGATTAACTCTCCATCCGTAAAGACCTCTGAATCGCCACTTAAAATATTAGTAGCAGTTATAAAGAGTTGTTTGTTTAATGCGTTAAAATTATCTTCAGGAAACTGTTTTTTAAAGTAGTTATAATATTTTTCGGCATCAATAAATCCAGGTTTACTAACTGCAAATTTTTTGTAATTAAAAAGCTGAATTGTTTTTAAAAAGTCCAACATTTTTTCGCAAGAAAAGCCATAAGCATACAATGCGCCAATAATAGCACCAGCACTGGCGCCTGCTATGTGTGTTGGGAAAATACCGTGTTCTTCCAATGCTTTTATAGCGCCAATATGTGCGGCACCTCGCATACCACCACCAGAAAGGACTAAGCCTATATTCATGTTGTAAATTATTCGTGAAGCACTAAAAACGGAATATCCGTTTGATAGCTTATTTCTTCTATTTTAGAATGAAAAAATAGTTGCTGAAAGTAATTAAGACTTTTGGCAATCATTACAATCATATCTATATTTTTACTTTTTACAAAGGTATTAATTCCATTTTCTATTTTTGTATGTGTTAAAAAATGAAATTGATGAGGATATGTACTAAAATAGTCTTCTAAAAAGTCTTTGTTTTTTTCTTGATCTTTATTTAGATTGACTTCTTTTTTGTTAATATTTACAATGTTTAATGTGCCATTAAAATGCTCTAAGTTCTCTAAAATAGGCGCTAAGGTTGTTATTCCATAAAATTGTAATAAATCCGTTGGAAATGCAATTTGGTCTAACGATTTAAAAGTTGCGTTTTCTGGAACAACTAACGTATTGCATTTTACTTTAGTTATTATGTCTGCTGTATTACTACCAATAATTAACTTTTTTAATCCAGAAGCACCTTTGGTACCCATTACTATAAGGTCTATTTTTTTTTCTAAAACTTGTTTTCTAACCGCGTCTATAAAAAAATCAGTATCGTTGATTGTAAAAAAAGAATGCTTAGGATTGTTAGAAAACTGAATTGCTATTTTTTTTAGCAGCCCATTTAATTTTTTTCTAGCAGGTTTTGTTTGTAATTCTTCTGTTATTAATGGTTCTATGTTGTAATTATAGTCTATATCTGTAATAGCAACTTCTGTTATTGGGTTAACATGAAGTAAGTAAAACGTACACGTTGTGTTAGAAAAATAGCGTAGCGCATAGGCGATAGCATTCCATGAATTTTCAGAAAAATCTGTAGGTAGTAATATAGATTTCATTTTAAATAGGTCTTATTCAAACAAATCTATAGTTATCAAGCAGTTTAAAAAATGATAAAAATCATATCTACTTTATTTTAGTATAATTTTAGCAGACCTCCTTAAGTTTTTCAACATCAACAATTCTAATATTTCGGCCTTCTATAACTATCAAACCTTGCTTTTTAAAACTAGATAAGGTTCTAATCAAAGTTTCGGTAGCAATACCAGCAACACTGGCTAGATCACTTCTAGATATTTTAATAGCCTCGTCTGGTTTACAATTTAATTTGTCAGCAAACTTTAAAATGGTAGTCGCTGTTTTTTTATAAACCGAGCTGTATGCCATTTCTAAAAGCTGATTTTTTACGCCAGTAATATCATCCGTTAGCAATTGGATTAACTCTAAGGTTAATTTATGATTGGTGTTTAGTATGTTTTTAAGTTCGTTTTTAGATAATCCAACTAGGGTAGCATCACTAATAGTGGTTGCAGTTTCTTGATAAGGAATGTTTTGTGTAAACGAGGTATACCCAAACAAATCATCTTCTTTATGTAATGCTGTGGTTAGCTCTTTTCCATTTTCATCTAATTTATGACACTTTACAATACCTTTTGTTATTAGATAAATGTAGTTGGAGTTTTTTCCTTCGATGTAAATGTGCTCGTCTTTAGAAAAATCAAAAATCTCACCATTGTCATCAAAAAAGTTTTTTAAATCGTTTAAACTTCTTAGTTCGTCTTGGCTGTCATCGTTTTTAGATGCTTGCTGATTTCGTCTGTCTTTTAAAATAGCAGCTTTTGCTAATCGACTTTCAATTGCGCTAATAATTTCGTCTTCACTAAATGGTTTTGTAATATAATCATCCGCACCCAAATCCATGCCTTTTCTAACATCATGTCGTTCCGTTTTTGCAGACAAAAAGATAAACGGAATATGCATAGTACTATCTTGTTTAGACAAACCTTCTAAGACACCATAACCATCTAATTCTGGCATCATGATATCGCAAACAATAATATCAGGCAAAGTGGCTATTGCAGCCTGTAAACCTAATTTACCATTGGCAGCAGTAGTTACATTATAATCGGATAGTTCTAAAAGCTCTTTTGTATTTTCTCTTAAAACAATATCATCTTCAATTAAAAGTATGGTTTTCATTAGTTGGCTTTGTTAGGTATTATAATAGTAAAAGTGGATCCTGAATTTTCGATACTTTCAAAACTTATAGATCCTCCTAAGTTTTCTAAATGCGTTTTTACAATGTTTAAACCAATACCAGTCCCTTGGTCTAGTAAAGCGTTTTCGGCTCTAAAATAGCGATTAAAAATATTTTTTTGATCATTTTTCGGAATCCCAATTCCGTTGTCAATAATCTTAAAAGTGGTGTGCGTCTTATCCTGATTGACTTGTAGCTCGATAGTGGTGTTTTCAGGCGAGTATTTTATAGCATTATGCACCAAATTAGACAAAGCTAATTCTATCGTTTTTTCGTCTAATATCAATGAAATGTCATCAATATTTTCAGGGTATTTTATTTTCTGACCTTCTTTTAAAAGCATATTAGCATTGTAAACCACTTCGTTTACAACTTTACTTAATCTAAACTCGGTAAACTTATAATTAACCTTTCCAGATTCTAGTTTCTCAACAGACAGGAAGTCGTTTAAAATATTATTTAGGTATTGTACTTTACTATTTATGGTATTTATATGCTTGTCTCTTTTGTCTTGTTGCTCTGCTAGTTTGTATTTACTTAATAGCATGGACGAGGTTAAAATCCCTGTTAAAGGTGTTTTAAATTCGTGAGATACTAGCGATAAAAACTTGGTTTTTAAATCGTTTAATTCTTTTTCCGTTTCTAAAGCTTCTCTAAGTTGTTTAGTGCGTTCTTCAACCGTTTTTTCTAGTTTATCTGTATAGTTTTTACGTTCGGTAATATCTATAACTAAGGCCATAACGTATTTTTTGTCAGCCACGTTAAATGGATTTAAACCGACTTCTACAGGAAATGTACTACCATCTTTTTTAACAGCAAAAAGAGCACGTCCTTTACCCATGGTACGTTTTTCACTGTTTTTGTAATACGAATTAAACTGCTTACCGTGTCCTTTTTGATAATTAGAAGGGATTAATGTTTCTAATGGTTTGGTGTTTAATTCGTCTTTATCATAACCAAACATGTCTTCTGTAGACGAATTTACGGCTATAATGGTTTGAGTTTCATCGACTATTAGAATGCCTTCTGAGATTGCTTCAGATAAAATTTGAAAAATGTCCTGATTATTCTTAAACATAAAGGGCGCTTGTGGTGTAAAATAAAAATTCAAAATACAAAAAAAAAGGCACTATTACTGTATTAACTGATTAATATCATGTGTTAGGTAATGCATTAGGATTACTTTGGATGTTAAATTAATGGGATGAAAAATAAGCAAGATAGTACGACGCTATTCTATCAAAATCTTGGAGAATTATTTTATGCTATAGCTAATGCAGATGGCGTTGTAGAAGCTACAGAAATTGAGACTTTAAAAATGGTTGTGAAGCAAGCGTGGTCGCATTCTAATAATGCCAATATTATTGTGGCTATGTTTGATTGGTTACATGATACAAAAGCGCACGAGGCTGAGGTCTGTTTTGATAACTTTTTGAGCTATATGACAACCAATAAAGTCCTTTTTACACCCAAAACAAAAGCGTTGGTATTACAAACAGCAAATGCTATTGCGAGTCGTTTTTCTGGTAGAAATAAGTCCGAATTAATATTATTAGCTAAGTTAGATATCGAATTAAAAAAGATATGAAAAAGTATTTGTTTTTTGTAGCCATTTTATTTTTGTGGTCTTGTAAAAAAGATACAGAAAAAACACGTCCTACAACCCAAGATTTAACGGAGTTTGTATATACATCTGTAACAATACAACCCGATAGTTTATATCAAGCTTACGCTAGTGTTGCAGGTATTTTAGATCAAAATTTAGTAGAAGAAGGTGATTTAGTTACAAAAGGACAAGCCCTCTCTCAGATTATTAATAACACACCAGTTTTAAATACGCAAAACGCAAAACTAGCTTTGGATTTGGCTAAAGAAAATTACAATGGGAGTGCGGCTATTTTATCAGGAATTTTAGATGAAATTGAAGCTGCTAATTTGAAATATAAAAACGATTCGGTTAACTTTTTTAGACAACAAAATCTTTGGAATCAAAACATAGGTTCTAAAGCTGATTTTGATAACAAACAATTAAATTATCAATTATCAAAAAACAGCTGGACATTACTTAAAAATAAATATAACCAAACTAAAAATCAGTTAAACACCAATGTTAAACAAGCAAAAAACACCTATCAAACCTCTTTAATTAACACTAAAGACTTTACTGTAAAAAGCACTATAAATGGTAAGGTGTATGCCCTTTATAAAGCCTCTGGAGAGCTTATAAATACTATGGAACCTATAGCTTCCATTGGAAGTGCTTCTACTTTTATTATTGAAATGTTGGTTGACGAAGTGGATATTGTCAAAATTATTAAAAATCAGGACGTATTAATAACATTGGATGCTTATAACGGTAAAGTCTTGGAAGGTAAAGTGTCCAAAATTTATCCTAAAAAAGACGAGCGTAATCAGACCTTTAAAGTCGAAGCTGTTTTTGTAAATCCTCCTGATGTATTGTATCCGGGACTTTCTGGCGAAGCAAATATTGTTATTTCTAAAAAGCAAAATGTGCTAACCATCCCTAAAAGTTATATCACCGGTAATAACCAGGTGCAAACTGATGCTGGTTTAGTAACCATTACTACAGGTTTAGGAGATCTTGAAAGTATTGAGGTTTTAGACGGTATTACCAAAGACACATACATCTATAAACCAGAATAATGGTAAACTGGCCTGTCATACTTGATATTGCAAAAAAGCAATTGTTAACTAAGTTTAAATCTACTGCTATTGCGGCTTTAGGAGTCACTTTTGGTATTGGTGCGTATATTACTTTGGTTAGTTTTATGACTGGATTAAACAATATGTTAGACGATTTAATTTTAAATCAAACCCCACATATACATGTCTATAATGAAATTGAACCCTCAAAACAGCAACCTGTAGATATTTATGATGCCTTTAAAAACAGCTTAAATGTGGTGCATTCTATCAAACCAAAGTTAAGTCAGAAAAAAATCCACAATGCTACACCTATTATAAATTTTTTAAATGAGAATGAAGATGTAAAAGGAGCGATTCCGCAAATAAAAACACAAATATTTTATATCGCAGGTTCTATTGAAATTGCTGGTAATTTAACAGGGATACAACCTACGGAAGAAGCTAGATTATTTAATTTTAGAGATTATATTATTGAAGGTTCTCCTGAGAAACTTAAAAACACTGAAAATGGAATATTATTGGGATCAGGTATTGCCAAAAAAATGGCGTTATCGGTTGGTGATCGTATTCAGATAAGCACAATAAAAGGTGATGTTTTTCCTTTAAGAATTGTTGGTCTTTACCAAAGTGGTATTTCGGATGTTGATGCTATTCAAAGTTTTGTTAATTTAAAAACAGTGCAACGTATTTTAGGTGAAGCACAAAATTACATAACAGATATTAATGTCAAGCTTTATGATATTGAAAAGGCATTGCCATTATCTAAAAAAATAGAACAACAATTTAATGTAACTGCTATAGATATAAAAACCGCTAACGCACAATTTGAAACCGGTACAGATGTTAGAAATCTTATTACTTATGCGGTTTCTATCGCGTTATTGATTGTTGCAGGTTTTGGTGTGTACAATATTTTAAGTATGCTTATTTATGAAAAAATGAATGACATAGCTATTTTAAAAGCAGTCGGTTTTTCAGGCAATGATGTGCAGTATATTTTTATGAGTCAAGCCTTAATTATTGGAATAGTTGGAGGTCTTCTAGGACTGTTAATCGGTTTGATTTTTACTAATATAATTAGCACCATTCCGTTTAAAACGGACGCATTAGCAAAAGTAGAAACGTACCCTATAGATTTTAGTATCTGGTATTATGTTATAGGGTTTTCGTTTGCAATTATTTCAACTTTTTTTGCAGGCTATTTGCCTTCGCTTAAAGCTAAGAAAATAGACCCAGTAAGAATAATAAGAGGACAATAATGGAAACCGTTTTAGAAGCAAAAAATATAAACAAATACTTTAAAAAGCCAGTGTCTTTTCACGTGCTAAAGGATATTAGTTTTAAAATTAATAAAGGCGAATTTGTCTCCATAATGGGAAAGTCTGGTTGTGGGAAATCTACGCTATTGTACATTTTGTCTACCATGGATACAGAGTATGAGGGTGAATTGTATTTGAATAACGAGTTAATAACAGGGGATAGCAGACAAAAGTTAACTGTTATAAGAAACAAACACATTGGTTTTGTTTTTCAGTTTCATTATTTATTATCAGAATTTACGGTATTAGAAAACGTGATGTTGCCTGCTAAAAAGTTAGGCGAAAAAAGCATCAAAGCCATAGAAAAAGATGCGCTTGAGAAACTAAGAATATTAAATATCGAGCATTTAGCACATAAACGTGCGTCTCAAGTATCTGGAGGCGAAAAACAGCGCGTTGCTATTGCGAGAGCGCTGATAAATAATCCATCAATAATTATGGGGGATGAGCCCACAGGGAATCTAGATAGTCATAATGCAGATAATGTGTTTAATATCTTTAAAAAGCTAAGTGTGGAAGAAAATTTATCCTTGTTAATTGTAACCCATGACGAAGATTTTGCAAAACGTACCGATCGTATTATCACGATGGAAGATGGTAAAATAATTAGCTAATTATTAACACATTAAACTGATTGTTGTCAATTTATTCTTGTAAATTTAAGAGTACATTTATAAGAATTAAACCCATTTAGGATATGAAAACAGAGCAGGAATTAATAAAAGAAATTACTGATTTAACTTTTAAAATTGAGAAAAATTATCCAGAGTTATATGCGCTTTTGCAAGAAGATCCAAGCACGATTCCTTCTATGGAACATCCAGAAATAAATCCTACGGTTTTACAAGATTATTTAAACACATTAAAAGAACATATCGAACATCATAAATCAAAATAAATGGCAGTTGTAGATTATTATAAAACATTGGGACTCTCCAAAACAGCGTCCGAAAAAGATATAAAAAAAGCATACCGAAAACTAGCACGTAAGTATCACCCAGATTTAAATCCGAATGATAAAGATGCTGAACTAAAGTTTAAAGAAATTAATGAAGCTAATGAGGTGTTGAGTAATCCTGAAAACCGTAAAAAATACGATCAATATGGAGAGCATTGGCAAAATTCTGAAGCTTACGAGCAGTCAAAACGCCAGCAACAACAGCAACAACGTGCATATCAAGGTCAATCTGGTCAAGCGGGCGGCTATAGTCAGCATGATTTTGAAGACATCTTTGGTAACATGTTTGGTGGTCAGGCGTCAGGAGGGCAACGCACTTCAAGATTTAGAGGTCAAGATTTTAATGCAGAGCTACAGTTGGATCTAAAAGATGTGTACGAAGACCATAAACGTACGCTGACTGTTAACAATAAAAATATCAGAATTACTATTCCTGCAGGAGTAGAAAACGGGCAAACTATTAAGATTAAAGGACACGGTGGTAAAGGCACAAATAACGGACCAAATGGTGATTTATTAATTCAGTTTTCAATTACTAATACTACCGCCTTTAAAAGAGATAAAGACAACCTGTATGCTACAGTAGATTTAGATTTATACACCGCATTATTAGGTGGCGATTTGATGGTAGATACCTTTGACGGTAAAGTTAAATTAACTATTAAACCAGAAACTCAAAACGGAACAAAGGTTAAGTTGAAAGGCAAAGGGTTTCCTAAGTACAAAAAAGCAGGACAGTTTGGAGATTTGTATATCACATACCAAATAAAAACGCCGACAAAACTTACTGATAAAGAGAAAGCATTATTTACCGAACTTCAAAAATTAAGATAATTATGGAAGTAATAGATTTAATTTCTATAACCACTTTTTGCACGCATTATAATGTGCCTACAACGTTTATTAACCAGTTAGAGGATTACGAACTAATAGAAATTGTAGTTTCAGAGCAAGACCAATATATTAAAGTAACGCAAATTAATGAAGTCGAAAAAATGATGCGTTTGCATTATGATTTAAACATCAATTTGGAAGGCTTGGATGCAGTATATAATTTATTAAAACGTGTCGAAACCTTGCAAAGCGAAATAACATCGCTTAATAATAAATTAAGGCTTTACGAAGATTGATAGGTCATACTAATATTAAATAATGGACGCAATACAACAGTTGTTTCAAGACTATCCTCTTGTAAAAAGTATTTTAAAATATAGTGTAATAGTGGTGTTTGTATTGCTATGTGTACAAATTATAAGACGCTTTTTAAAACGTAACATAGCCAATACTTCAGTAAGATATAAATCTCAAAAAGGTATTGAGTTACTGGGCTATTTTATACTTAGTGTTATCACTATTCTATATTTTACGGGAAGTATAAAAGACTTTACAGTAACCTTAGGTTTGCTGTCTGCGGGATTAGCATTTACATTACAAGAGTTAATTTTAAGTATTGCAGGTTCTGTTTATATTTTTATTGTAAAAGTGTATGAGCCTGGAGATCGTATTGAGATTAACGGTATTAAAGGAGACGTTATTGATGTGGATAGTATTTACACCACTATGATGGAAATTGGACAATGGGTGCAAAGCGATAATTATACAGGGCGCATTGTAAAACTGAGTAACGCCTTTGTGTTTAAGGGTCCTGTGTATAATTACTCTAAAGATTTTCCTTTTATTTGGGACGAGTTTAATTTACCAATCCGTTATGGTTCTGATATCGAGTTGGCTAAAAGTATAATTATTGGCGCTGCAACAACAACGTTAGCGGAGTATACTAAAGCTTCAAAAGATAAATGGACAGAGGTCGTGTCTAAATATTATGTAGAAGATGCAATGGTAGAGCCGACGCTAGCAACAACGTTAACAGATAATTGGATTCAATTTAATTTGCGTTATATCGTCGATTATAAAAAAAGGAGAATCACTAAACACCTTTTAAACGATCTGATTAGAAAAGATATCGAAGCTACCAATGGTAAAGTTGTTTTAGCTTCAGCAACAGTTGAACTTATTAAAATCCCTGAAATAGAAATTAAAAAATAAAACGTTGTAAACGTTTAAAGGACTTAAAATCAGTATGCGTAGTCATTCCATTTATAAAATATTACTATTGTGTTTTGCTATTTTAGTTATTGATGCTTTAGCGTTTTATTGGCTGCAATCTGTAACACACCTTATGTCGTCTCAGGTTTTAGTAACAACAATCAATGTTGTGTTTTGGCTGTTTACTATTGGTTTAATTACTGCCATTATCATTCTAAAGGTAAGACTAGATCATGTGGCTGTAAAGAAAAAGCAGCGCCTTATTTCTTCGTTATATGGACTGACAGTGTCTTCTTTTATTCCTAAAATAATATTTGTAGTTGTTATTTCTATTTTACATTATTCAAACTATATCATCTCAGAAAAACAGTCGCTTATTATCATTCCTTTAATAGGTTTAATTGCTGGGTTTTTGCCATTTTTTGTTATTGCTTATGCTATTTTTAAATCGGCGTATCATTTTAAAGTACATCATGTAACCCTTACATTTAGGCAGTTACCAAAAGCGTTTAACGGATTAAAAATCATACAAATTTCCGATTTACATTTAGGCAGTTTTAATTACCGCTACCATCTTTTGGATAAAGCTATAAAAAAAATAAATCACGAAAATGCAGATTACATATGCTTTACTGGAGATTTGGTAAATAATTATGCTTGGGAATTAGAAGGATGGGAAAATACCTTAGGAAAATTAAAAGCAAAAAAAGGGAAATACGCCATTTTAGGAAATCATGATTATGGCGACTACAGTACGTGGCAAACCGAACAAGAAAAAGCAGCTAATTTTGAAACTATAAAACAGTTTTTTAATACGATCAATTTTAAGCTTTTATTAAATCAAGCGGATATAATTGAACATAACACAGACAAAATAGCCATTTTAGGTATTGAAAATTGGGGCAATCCACCATTTAAACAATATGGCGATTTACAAAAAGCCTTACACCAAGCGGAAGCCATTCCGTTTAAAATCTTGCTATCTCATGATCCAACGCATTGGACGGAAGAAGTTTTAGATAAAACCAACATTGCTTTGACTTTATCAGGCCATACACATGGTATGCAAGCAGGTATTCGAATTAAAAAAAAGGAATGGAGTCCTATAAAATACAAGCACAAACATTGGGCAGGTTTATACCAAGTTAACGGACAATATCTTTATGTTAATCGTGGTTTGGGTTGGTTGGGTTTTCCTGGTAGAGTTGGGATGCGACCTGAAATCACCTGTATTGAATTAAAATCTACAACTGATTAATATCATAGTTTTTAACTGCAATTTTAAATAATATTACTTCAGTTGCAAAACAGACAATGCGCAACCAAAAGCTAGTATAACCTTAAATCAATCACGGATGTTTAAAAATTTAGAAACCAAAGAAATCGAGTATGTTTTAGAAAATAATTATATAGGTCAGATCGGTTATATCTATAATAACAGACCATTTGTAGTGCCTATTACTTATTATTTTGACAAAGAATCTAATGCTATTATTTGTTATTCTGGAGATGGGCATAAAATGAGTGCCATGCGTAAACATCCAACCGTATCCTTATTAGTATCTGATGTGGATACTGTTACCGATTGGAAATCTGTATTAGTACATGGGGTTTTTGAACAGCATTTTGGAAGTGATGCAAAAGCCTACTTGCATAAATTCTCTTTAGGAATTAAAGCTGTGATATTAGAAAAGGAGCATAGCAAGGCTAATTTTATCAGCGATTTTTCTAGTAAGATTTATAAAGACAATGTGCCGGCTATATTTATTATTAAAATTGAGGACATAACAGGTAAAAAACGATTAGATTTTAGAGCGTAATTATCATAATCACAATCTCAATCACAATAACAGCCACAATCAAAATCAAATTAGAAGCATAAAAAAAGAGCTAATAAATAATAGCTCTTTTTTTATGTAATATGGTTATAGTAACGTATTAGTTTGATAAATACCTATTGTAAAGACTAACTTGTAAGGCGCGTTTAGCATCTTTTAAAAGTTGCTTCACATCGTCTAACGTTTGTTGTCTTATAGATGCAATTTCTTCTAGTGTTAGTTTTTCGTTAGTATATAACTCAAAAACATGACGCATAGCTGCAGGTAAATTACCAACCACAAAACTGGTGTGTCGTTTTATAGTGTCTTTATTGATTTGCTTATCTATTTTAGTAATAAAATCGGCTTCATCATTTTCAATAAAAACAGGTTTTAATTCGTAATCATTATGGTTGTAAGACGGATCTGTTAATTCTTCAATTAATAAAAAATCGCCATCTGCATCTTTGGTGTATTTTTCTTCCATAGCATCCCATTCTGGTTTAGAATACGTATCGATGTTTTTAAAAAACAACTCATTAAATTCTTCTTCCACTTTAATGTCTTGCATTAGTTGATCTGTTTTTTGATACAACCAAGCATAAAAATCAGAAGCCTGTTTTACCTCGTCAATATGATCATAAATTTCAATAAAAAGCTGATCGATAATATCATCACCTTTATATTTTCCTTTACTAAAGTGTCCGTTACTTATAAATACATTTAAACCTCTATTTATATAATTCCTTAACGTTGGCAGAATCTCTAAAACTAAAGCGTTAAATGCTGTTTTATCACCTTTAGTTTTAAAAGCTACCAAATTAGTATACGATTCTTGTATAAATAGACGGTATTCTTGTTTGTTTTGGTAATTACTAGTGTTTGATTTCATAAGGTTATGGTTTACTTTAAAGATACAGTTTTTATCAAAATTAAAATTACAAATAAGAAAAGTTTAACCTTTTAAAGGCGCCCTTTAAGTCCCGTAATTGTTTTGTTGTATAGGATGTTTCTTTTGTTTTAAATTACCCAATAGCAGGGATTACTAAAAGCGGAATGGTAGGATAGGACACCACATTTTTAATCACCGGTTCGTTAATAAGGTTTTCAATAAAACTATGCTCGTAATTAATTAGGGTTAGAATATTAATAGCCTCATCTTTAATAAAAGTATTAATCGCTTCGGTCTTATTAGTCACGTCTTTTATCCAATTAAAACTGTGTGGATAATCTCCTAAATTAGCCTGTAACATTGATAAATTATAGTTTTGAGCATCCGTAAGCGTTTTGTCTTTACAGATATGGACCACCTTAATTTTGGAATCGTATAATTTACTAAAGTCCTTTAAAGGCTGTAACTCGTTACCAAAAAACCGACTATAATCCGTTGCAAAAGCCATTTGTTTTGGTGGCACAAACGCATAACCATCGGGTATAATAACCATCGGGCAAAGCTTCAGTTTTTTTATAAGTGTAATGGTATTACTCCCAAATAAGATTTCTTTGGATTTAGAGCTTCCTTTGGTGCCCATAAAAACAAGATCTATATCATGTGCTTTAACCGCAGTGTCAACAGCATCGTGCAGTTTTTCGGTACTAAAAATAATCTCGAAAGTATGCTTAGACATTTGATCAATAGCATCCGCTTGATTTTTAAGGTCAAACAACTGTTTTTCAGCATCTGCTTTTAAAGTATCAATATAGTTTGTGGTAATATAAGTGCGTGTGGTAGATTTAACGGACCAGGCATGTAATAGATAAAAGGTACAGACTTCATTTTTATATAAATTTAAAGTGTATAATAAAGCACTCCAAGCATTATCAGAAAAGTCAGTTGGAATTAAAATCGATTGTTTCATAACTAAAAAAAATAGGGTTTTAAATAGTGTTTTCGCTAGACACTAATTATACCTCGAAGGTAGATTAAAAGCCGAGTTCTAAAAATGATATAAGTCATGTCAAACCATAAAATAATTATAAAAACAAGTACCACATAGTATCGCAAATCAGGCCAGAATTTCACCTTAAAACAACAAAAAAGCAATCAAAAACAACACTACAAAATCAGATTTTGGATACCATTTAGACGTGGTTTGTCAAGTATAGCTCAAAAAAGACAACAATACACCTATACAAAAACCATACAGGGCACATTTTTGACAAACCCCACACATTATAATTGGTATATTGATGTACTAACTAAAAACTAAACAACATGAAAAAAGGCGTTTTTTTACTTTTAATAGCTGCAGTTTCGGCATTAGGAGGTTTACTATTTGGATATGACACAGGAGTCATAAACGGAGCACAATTTTACTTAACAGAGCATTTTAATTTAAGCGCAGCCTTAAAAGGTTGGGTCGTAGGAAGTGCTCTTTTAGGATGTTTTTTCGGAGCCATCATAGCAGGACCTTTAAGCATTAAAATTGGTAGAAAATGGTCTTTAATAATATCAGCTTTACTATTTACATTATCCGCTTACGGATCAGGCTTACCAGAAATGTTTCCGCAGTCGGTAAGCATGTTAGTCTTTTTCAGAATTTTAGGAGGATTAGGTATTGGAGTCGCGTCCATGAACGCACCCATGTATATTGCCGAAATCGCACCATCAAACATCCGCGGGCGTATGGTAACCTATTACCAGTTAGCCATAGTTATCGGGTTTTTTGTGGTGTTTTTAGCCACCTATTATATTGGTAACAACCTAACACAAACAGAGAATATCGCATTTGGATGGCGTCGTATGTTCTGGTCAGAATTAATACCAAGTGGCTTATTTTTAGTCCTATTATTTTTTGTACCAAAAAGCCCACGTTGGTTGGCCTTAAAAGGAAAAGACGACGAAGCCTTAGTGGTACTAGAAAAAATTAACGAAGCCGATATCGCTTCAAAAGAACTACTACAAATCAAACAATCGTTAAACCAAGTAGACGCAGGCGTAAAAGTCAGTTATTTCTCAAAAGCCATATTAGCTATCATCGCCATAGGTACCGTATTATCTATGTTACAACAATTTACAGGGATCAATGCAGTCATGTATTATGGCGCAGATATTTTCGAGAAAGCCTTAGGATTTGGAAAAGAAGACGTCCTAGCACAACAAATACTATTAGCCTTTGTCAATCTAGTATTTACGTTTGTAGCCATGTTTACAGTAGATAAATTTGGACGTAAACCATTATTATACATTGGATCAATAGGGATGATCGTCGGGTTTTTATTATTAGGCGTAACACTGCAACAAGAAAGCGTTGGGATGCTGTCATTAATAGGCGTGCTAATCTTTATTGCCTCGTTTGCACTATCTATGGGACCAGTCGTTTGGGTCTTATTATCAGAAATGTTTCCAAACAAAATCCGTAGTGTAGCCATGTCCGTAGCAGTTGCGGCACAATGGGCAGCAAACTATGTGGTATCACAATCCTTTCCAATGGTTATGGGTAGCGAGACTAATAATAGTGCCCCATGGAACGGGTCATTGCCATACTTTATATTCATAGCCTTTATACTAGTAATCGTATACGTAACCTATAAATTTATACCAGAAACAAAAGGAAAAACACTAGAGGAGATAGAGCAATTCTGGGATTAATTGTTTTGGGCGTTACCCACGTTTGCTTTTGGTAGCAAACGTGCGTCAGGCTGTCCATTATATCTTTTTTACTAGTTGGTTTGGGCGTTGCTCATGCTTCACAACACCACCAACTTACGTAAAAAAGGATGCCATTTCCATCCTTAACGCGGGGCAAGCGTCGGTGGTAATAGTACCAGTTGGTTTATAACGTAAACACAACTACTTGTCAGGAAAACAATAAAAAAAAAGGGCTTTGTCTAACAAGATAAAGACCTGTAAATCATAAATAAAATAATACAATCTATAAGCCTTACGGGAAACCGTAAGGTTTTCTTTTTTTAACACGGTATGTTTGACGCTTCAAGTCAGAATAAGCCGAAAACAGACTATAAAAAGGAGTAGGTTATTAAAAAATCAAATATTTATTTATGAAAAAAATGACTTTCTTATTACTCGTAATGACATTGTTTCTATCCAGTTGTGCAACCCATTATGGTTTACCAAAAAACTACAACCAAAACACAACCGAAGTTGTGCTAACTAAAAAGAATTTTAAAGTCGTGCAAATCGTTAAAGGCGAAGCGCAAGCCACCTATATTTTTGGCATTGGAGGATTAGCTAAAAACGGATTAATTGCAGAAGCTAAAGCAAAAATGCTTAAGTCAGCAGGTATGGAAGGCGCTGCTAGAACAGTAGTAAACGAGATTGTAGAGGTTAAAACATCAGGCTTTTTATTTGTAAATAAATATAAAGTGATCGTCTCAGGACAAATAGTAGAGTTTACAGAATAAAACAGTGCTATAAATCAATGCTATTAATCAATTAGATTTATACACTACAAAAGCCTTGCGTAACCAGAGCAAGGCTTTATTTTTTTATAATATTTTCCACATTCAGTTTAGCCTTTTTTAAATAAAAAAATCATAAAGATTAGTTTATAAAACGAGCAAAAACTGTGCAATATTTTTTGATTCTAAATATTTATTTGTCTCAAATGAGGATTCCCGTAAAAAATACAAGTTGGTAGCGTTTAAGTTTGTAAGTGGATTGTAAACAATGGTATTTATCATTATCCAGAGATCGTAAAAGAATATTAATAATTAAAGACTTAATACAGAATTTAATCAAATAAAGATACACTATGTGGCATAAAATTATGGAAGTTACGGAGTGGTTTGGCGAAGTTGCTGAGCGTTACCGATTAGTTAAAGATTTTAATAAAGCAGCAAAATTCTCATTTGTTGCAGGTGTTGCTCCAACGTTATTGGAGGCTAAAATTACTACAGGAGATAGTAGTTACAAACATGCTTTTTCTAAATGGAGAGGAGGGGGTTTTAGAATAAAAGCACTTTCTGGTAGGACTTTACAAAAAAGCGAACTAATTGAAATTGGAAGAGTTGTTTTAGATAACGAAACATTAACACGAAAAATGATTTCTCTGGGATGGGATACTTTAGAAGTGCATGCTAATCAGGGTTTTAATGGTGCCAAATGGGCTTTAAAAGAACATGCTAATATTGGAGGATTTATAAATTAAAGACTATGAAAAATATTTTATTACAAGCAAAGCAAGATGTTGTAGTACCAGATGTATTAGTGAATACAGAAGCAACGTCCATGTCAATATCAATATGGTTTTGGGTTGCTTTAGTCCAATTTTTAGTAATACTTTTTTTGCTAATAAAATTAAAGAAAAAGCAGCGCAATTTAAAGTTTGGAGATATCTCTAAAAACAGTTTAAATAATGCCAAAAAAGGAGAGGTAGATATGGCAAATCTTATGAATAGTATAAGTGGATCCAAAGATTTATATAAAAAACTAAGTAGAGTGTGTCACCCTGATCGCTTTATAAACACAGATAAACAAAATATTGCAGAAGACATTTTTCAAGAAATTTCTAAATATAAGAGAGACTTTAATAAACTAACAGAATTAAAGCAAAGAGCTATAAAAGAATTAAATATTAACCTTAAATAAATTTATAATTATGAATGAAGGAGCGATTTTTATACAATTAATACTTAGAGTTATTGGGGTATTAGTATGCGTAAACAAAGCAAAAGAGTTAAATAGAGATACTGGCGGATGGGGCTTTTTTGGTTTTGTATTACCAGTAATTGCTATGATTTGGATTTATTGTTTGAAGCCTGTAATGAAATGGGACGAAAATGTAAACATTAAAAAAAACGAATAAAAGGAATTGTTTTTTCTGTTAAGATTAATTGTTTCATTGTATTACAATACATTAGTAGTTATAAATAGATTTTACGATTATTTACCCATTTCATTCGTGAAAAAGGTTCTATATTTAACCTCTCCCTTTAATAATTTATTTGAATATCAGATGAGTGATTTTAAAACAATAACCAATTTATTAATCAATTTCAGAGATGAGAGAGATTGGAAACAATTTCATAATTCTAAAGATTTAGCTTTAGCTATTTCTATAGAAGCAGCTGAATTAAATGAGCTGTTTTTATGGAAGTCTAATGAGGATGTAGATAAAACTAAGGTAAAAGAAGAATTAGCCGATATTTTCTCATACGCACTTCTTTTAGCAGAAAAGCATGATTTAGACGTTGCGACTATTATTAAGGATAAAATTAAACTTAATGGAGAAAAGTATCCCGTTGAAAAGTCTAAAGGTTCAGCTAAAAAATATAATCAACTATGATTGGAAATGAGGCTTTTAAAATTGAAAGCCATGATTTTGATGTAACTAGCATAGATTCATTAGATAACTACTATGCTAATAATCTTTGGCCAATTGTTTACTTGCTTAACGATGACAATGTAAAAGAAGCATATGTTGGAGAAACAACAGATGCTATTAATAGGTTAAAGACTCATTTAAAGAACAATAAAAAAAACAAACTAAAAACGTTTAGAATAATAAGCAGCTCTTCATTCAATAAGTCTGTAACATTAGATATTGAATCACTTTTAATTAAGTATATTTCTGGAGATGGACAATACAAATTGTTAAATGGAAATCTTGGTATAGCAAATCATAATTATTATCAAAAACAGGAAGTGTATTGGAATGTCTTTAAAGACGTTTGGAATGGTCTTAGAAAAGATGGTATTGCCAGACACTCCTTAAGTCATATTGACAATTCAGATTTATTTAAATATTCACCATACAAGAGTCTTACAGAAGAACAGAAAAAAGGCCTTTATTTAATTATTGATAATTTATTAGATAATACTGTTCATAATACAATAATAGAAGGAGGTGCAGGAACAGGAAAAACAATCTTAGCTATTTTCTTGTTTAAGTTACTCAATTCGGATAATTCAGATTTTAATTTTAGAGATTTTGGAAATGATGAAATAGAATTAAAATTTAAAATAGATAAGTTAAAACAAAGATTTCCAAATCCTAAAATGGCTTTAGTTGTTCCAATGTCATCTCTTAGAAAGACTTTACAGAAAGTATTTAAAAACGTTAAAGGTTTAAAATCGAGTATGGTAATTGGCCCAGCTCAGCTTGCTAAATCACATTATGATGTAGTTATTGTTGATGAATCACATAGACTAAGGCGTAGAGTTAATTTAGGAGCATATTTTGGAGCATTCGATAAGATAAATGCTAAGCTCGATTTAGATAAGTTTGTAGGGAATGAATTAGCTTGGGTTGCTTTACAAAGCTCAAAAGCAATATTGTTTTATGATGAAGGCCAATCTATTAAACCTTCGGATGTTTTAAAAGAAGATTTTGATAATCTTAAAAATAGAAAAGATACAAAAATCGAATATTTAGAATCTCAATTTAGAGTAAAAGGAGGGAATTCCTATGTTAAATATGTTGATGATTTGCTTAAATGTAACTTAGATATTAATCAAGATATTTATAATAATAAAAATTACGATTTTGTTTTATTTGATAACATAGACTCTTTCATTAAAGAGGTTAAATTGAGAAATGAAGAAGTTGGTTTGTCTAGAATGATTGCTGGTTATTCTTGGAAATGGATTTCAAATAAGGATGATAGTCTTTTAGATATTGAAATTGAAAATTCAAAGTTAAGATGGAATTCAACTAATATAGATTGGGTTAATTCTCCAAATGCCATAGATGAGGTTGGCTGTATACACACGACACAGGGATACGATTTAAATTATACAGGAGTAATTTTTGGTAATGAAATATCTTATTCGAAAGAGAAAGGAGAGATTGTCATAAAAGAAGAAAACTATTTTGATGCAAACGGAAAGCAATCGATTAAAGATCCAAGTGAGTTAAAAGTATTTATATTAAATATTTATAAAACGATAATGCTAAGGGGTATAAAAGGGACTTATGTTTATGCTTGTGATAAAGATTTAAGAGATTATTTGTCTTCTTTTATAATGCCTCATAAATCTAATGTTGAAGAAGAAATAGTAAAATTAGATATTAGAGATATTCAATTCGAAAATAGTGTTCCTTTTTATAATATACAAGTTGCAGCGGGAGCGTTTAGTGAGTTGCAAAATGTAGATGCTAGTGAATGGATACAATTACCGGAATATATCCGTTTTTCTGACGATTATTTTGCTTGTAAAGTAGTAGGAGAATCAATGAATAAAATAATACCTAATGGTTCTATTTGTTTATTTAAAAAATATAGAGGTGGATCTAGAAATGGCAGAATAGTATTAGCGCAATCAACTGATATTCAAGATTATGATTTCGGTTCAGGATATACAGTTAAAGAATATTCAAGTAGCAAGTCTTACAATGAAGATTCATGGAGTCATCAATCCATAGTTTTAAAGCCGCAATCAATTGATACATCTTTTGAAGAGATAGTACTTTCTGAGGATGGGATTGAGGATTTTAAAGTAATTGGGTTTTTTGAGATGGTTTTAGATTGATAAAAAAATATTATTTAAGAAGTAATTTAAACTTTATTAAAACATTGTCTAAACCTCAAAGCATATAAATATTTCTCATAGACGGTTCACCAACTAGTATCCATAATTTGGCAGCTGTAGTTTTAGGGTTAATGCAAGTGGTTGGACGTCTTGGAAAGATAAAAACGGTATAACGTTAGATGCATTGAAACGGAAGTAAATTGTCATAACAAAACACGAATAATACTGTCACTGCGAGGTACGAAGCAGTCTCATAATGCTAACGGTTACAATCAACAGATTGCTTCGACTAAAGTTCTCGCAATGACTTATACAATATGAAACCAGGTTATATTTACATGCTTACTAATAAAAACAACACCACTTTATATGTTGGTGTTACTGCATATTTAAAAAAACGTATACTGCAACATAAAGAAAAACACGATTTAAAATCATTTACAGCCAGATACAATTTAGATAAACTGGTATATCACGAAGCACATCAAATGATTGGAGATGCAATAGCAAGAGAAAAGCAGTTAAAAGGAGGAAGCAGAGCTCAGAAAATAGCTTTAATAGAAAGTGTAAATCCAGAATGGACGGATTTGTTTGATGAGTTGTAACGTCATTATGAGGCTTGTTGCGAGGAGGAACAACGTGGCAAACTAGGACGAAGCAGTCTCATGATGCTAATCGAAACAACAAACAGATTGCTTCGTGCCTCGCAATGACATAACAAATAAAAATGTAATTCACCAAGTGGAGCAGCAGCAATAATATTAGCAAGAGCAGCAAATGGTTGGACGTCTTGGAAAGATAAAAACGGTAAAACGTTAGATGCGTTGAAACGGAAGTAATTTGAGCTTTAAAGGTATTTACTAAACACCAAACAGCGTTCTTATTCTAGAGACTATTCCTTTTTTTTCATTATCTCCAATAGTAAATTCCTCTTCGCTTCCCAGTAAAGTAAGTTCTTTGTTATTTCTTTTATCAATTTTAGATAGATTAACAATAGTACTTTGGTTTATTTTTTCAAAACCGTAAGGTTCTAGCTTTTTAGAAAGCTCGTTAATACTAATTCGAACATTAGTAACAGTAACGTCGTCGTGCTCACCAAAAAAATGAACACAGTTTTTGTTGGATTGATATTTTTTTATGTTTCGTGATGTTGAAATGTAACAAGTTTCGTCAGGGCAAAAACCTATGTCTTGATTAACACCAATTGCAATAGATAATCGTTCTCCTTTTTTAAAGGTATTATTTTTGTTTATTTTGCCAATTATCTTATTTTTTAAAATAGTTTCAAATTCTTCAATATCAAAAGGTTTACTTAAGTATCCTGAAATATCCAAACTATTAATGACTTGTTTTTCTTTTTCAGTTTCTCCTGTTAAAAAAATGATTTTTTTATTATCACCAATTTTTTGCGCTAACTCAATACCATTATAAACAGGCATGTCAAAATCGACTATAAGTAAATCAAAGTCATCTTTATTTATATTTTCATACGCTTTTTTAGAACTGTCATAACTTTCTACATGTTTTAGTTCATAGTCTTTGGGTAGAGTATCTATTTTAGCCTTAACGTATTTTAAAGTTTTAGGTTGATCGTCCACTAGTATATAACGTATCATTTAATTTAAGCTTAAGGTTAGTTCTGACAAATATTGATTGTTTGGTAATGATTTGTGTTCTAATTTACTATTTGGGTAATAGGCAGTAAGTAATTGCTGTAAAGCGTTTAAGCCAAAATTTGAGGACTCAGCAACCTGAGTGTCGAAGTCTAAACGTTGTTCTGCACTATTTACTAAACAATAGCTGAGTTGTTTGTTCTTGTTTTCTTTTAAAACAATACTAATAAAAGAGTCCGTTTCGTTTAAGCTACCGTGTTTTAATGCGTTTTCAACAAACGGGAAAAATAAGGTCGGTTTTATTTTTATGTTTTCTTTTTGATCTTGTTTTAAACTATTATCAAACTGGATGTTTGTATTAGGTTTAAGATACTTGATAAGGTCTAAAAACATAGTAATATGTTCTAATTCTTCTTCTAAAGAGGTGTTTTCTTTATTTAAAGCAGATACGTTATAGTCTAATAATTTAAAGATGTTTTTTAAGGCTTTTATTGGAGGGATTTTATTTTTATTACCACCCATTTTATAATTAATCCCTAAAAACGATTTGTAGCTATTATCAGTTTCTTCCATGTCAACATAAATTTGACTGATTACATTTTTAATAAAATGTGCACCAAGTCTAGTGTTGTTAGCTTCTACATTTTTATAGTTTACAAATTGGTCATACGCTCTTTTTTGATGATTTATAGCTTCTTTATGTTGCGCTATTTCCTTTTCTTTTTGACTTAAAGACGAATAGAATTTTTTCATGTAATCTTCTATCTGCTGTTCTAACTGAAAGATTTCATTATTCTTTTTGGTTAGTTTTCTTTCTAAAGATTGTGCTTTTCTAAGTTGTTCGTCAAATTTAGAGACGCCCAGTTGTTGCGCTTCTAATTGTGCTGTCAACTGTTTATTCCTTTTTCTAAAGACACGCTTTCTATACAGGTTATACCAGTTTCTAATAAGTAAAAGGATAAATATAAAAAGCAGGACTTCAATAGGTCTGTATTGTTGGATAAAATCTAAAAAGTAATCCATAAAAGCGGAGTAGGTTTTGGTGGTTGGTTGATTAAAAGGTTGTTTTTTTTGAGATTCATTTTTTTATATCCCAAAAAAACGGGGCGATATCCCAAATATAGTCTGTCTATCACAAATTAGAAAATTTAATTGTAATCATCTGCATCTTTACAGTAATAATAAGGGTTTAGCATGGTGCTGAACTTTTAAAAATCTAATTAAAACCTAAAAAAATGAGTAATTCAAAACAAAACAATCACAAGTCAAATCAAGCAAATTCAAACAATGGAACTTCTGGAACTAATGCTGCAAATAGTAAAGTGCATGGTAATAGAGGTAAGCAGTTAAATCCAAATCAGAATTCTAAAAAGTAATTATTAATAATACCTCGTCTTTTTTAGAAAGGCGAGGATTAACTAACCATTAAACTTAAACCAATGAAAAACAAAATAACATTAAGCGGATTTGCAGGAACAGGAAAATCTACAGTAGGAAAACTAATTGAAGACCAATTAAAATTTGAATTTATATCTGTTGGAAATTATACTAGAACATTTGCAATGGAAACGTATGGAATGACTATTAATCAATTTCAAAAACATTGTAATAATCATCCAGAATTAGACCACATAATTGACGATAAATTTAAAGCAGAATGCAATAGTAAAGACAATATAATTATTGATTATAGACTTGGATTTCATTTTATAGGCAATGCTTTTAATGTACTATTAAAAGCATCAGACCAAAATGCATCAGATAGAATAAGCTCGGGAAATAGAGTAGATGAGGTAACAAGTCCACAAGCAATTAAGTTAAGAAATGACGCTATGAGAACACGTTTTTTAGAGCGCTACAATGTTGATTTTACAAACGATAATAACTATGATTTAGTTATTAATACAGATGGTTTTACAGCTAAAGAAGTGTCTCAACAAATAATTAAACATTATCAAGAGTGTAATGCTGTAGTTGCAATTCCAAGTATCAATTTTCATTTATGGAAAGCATGCAATATGCGTTGTGAATTTTGTTTTGCAACTTTTGAAGATGTAGTAAGGGATGTTGTGCCAAAAGGACATTTGCCCGAAGCGGAAGCTTTACAAGTAGTAGAAAATATTGCAGCAGCAGGTTTTGAAAAAATAACATTTGCAGGAGGAGAGCCTTTATTATGTAAGTGGTTACCAAGTTTAATTAAAAAGGCAAAGCAATTGGGAATGACTACTATGATTGTAACCAATGGTAGTAAATTAACGGACGCATTTTTAAAAGCTAACACAGCCTATTTAGATTGGATTGCTGTAAGTATAGATAGTTTAGAAGATGAAAATAATATTAAAATAGGTCGCGCAATTACAGGAAAAACACCATTAAGCAAAGCATTTTATTATGATTTAGTGGATACTATTAAAATGTATGGTTATGGTTTAAAGATTAACACTGTGGTTAATAAAGTAAACTATAAAGACAACTTAACAGAATTTATAGAATACGCTAATCCGCAACGTTGGAAAGTATTACAAGTATTACCTATTGAGGGTCAAAATGATATTAAAATTGATAAGTTTAAAATAACAACAGCAGAGTATAATTATTTTTTAACTACACATGAAGATGTAAAAACTATTGTACCAGAATCTAATGATGAGATTAAAGGAAGTTATGTGATGGTTGATCCTGCAGGCCGCTTTTTTGATAATGCAGAAGGGACTCATAATTATAGTAAACCAATTTTAGAAGTAGGTGTCCAAGAAGCTTTAAAAACTATGAATTATGATTTGGAAAAGTTTTTAGATAGAGGGGGAGTTTATGATTGGAGTAATGATAAGAACCAAGATTTAAGAAAGGAGGAGCTGACTTATGGGCAATAATATTGCAGGTTTTTGTAAAACAGAACATTTTGCCTACCGACAATGGGATAGAACAATAAAGGATAGTGTATTAAGATCTATCTTAAAAAATGTAGAGACAAATAAAACTAATACACTCCTTATAGTGAGTAGGAAAGTTTTAAAAAAGGTAAATATTAAAGTAAATAAAGAGCTATTCATTAAAATAGATAATAACACGCTAATCACTTGTTTTTATTGTGAGCTTCAAGAATATTACGCACAAAATAGAGAACAAAATTATTTAATAATCAGTAAAATATAATAGTATGAAAAAGATAGTATTAATAGACATGGACGGTGTTTTAGTGCAACTAGGAGACGGACCTTTTAGCGAAAATAAAAATAAGGAAGGTTTTTTCTTGAATAATAAACCTTTGGAAGGTGCTGTAAATGCTTTTAAAGCTTTGAGCGCTAAGTATGAGTGTTACATTGTATCAACACCAGTTTGGAGTAATCCGCATTGTTGGATGGAAAAACGCTTATGGGTTGAAAAGCATTTGGGTTTGGAGGCTAATAAAAGATTGATATTAACTCATAATAAAAACTTGGTAAAAGGAGATTTTATTATTGATGATACTAAAAATTATGGCGTAGATAAATTTGAAGGGAAACATATTCATTTTGGTACTGATGCATTTTTAAAATGGAATAATGTTTTAGATTTTCTACTGGATTAAAAAGTAAGTTTTAATAGCCCGAAAACACGAGGCAATAACCCAAATATAGCTTGTCTATCACATATTAGAAAATGTGATTAGGAGTAAAGTTACATTTGAAAAACAAAGCAAGTAAACTATACGATGGCCATCTATTTTAAACTTGAAATATTAATTTTTTTAAACAAATAATTATGAGTAAAAAGAATCAAAAAAGCAATAGACAAAAAAACTACAAAAGATAAAGGGGGTGATTTGTTTATTGAGAGAGTTGACCGTGCGGTAAAAAAGAAAATTCAACCTAAAAAAAACAAATAATATAAAACCACTTAATTATTAATTTAAAAATTCAATTATTATGAGAGATCACAGAAATGAAGACCAAATTCAGTCAGACAATGACAATCATGCAAATCAATTAAATTCGAATAATGATGAATACCATCATTCTAGAGAAGAATAATAAGTATTTGTTTTATTTAATTATCAAGACGTCAAGCAAATTTTGTTTGGCGTTTTTTGTTTTTCATAGTTTATATTTTAGATAACAATTAAATGTATAGAGGCGTGTGGTAATTTAGAAGAGTTTGTTATTGGTTCTTTAAGAATAATAAAGGTTATATTTTTTACTTTTGAATAATATCTAAACACCCAAAATGCAACTAACCCAACTACCAGGAACATACAACATAACAGGAAGGAACCAAGACCAGGAAGCAGCAACCTATAAAGGTACACTAGAGTTAACATTAGACCATAACAATAGGATTAATGCCAAGTGGACCATTAACAACAGTCAAGAACAGTTAGGGACTGGGTTTTTTAAGGATAATATTTTGGTTATTAATTTTAATTACATTGGTGATGACGATGCTATTTATAAAGGCGTTGTGGTATATAAATGCATTACTCAAGACCTTTTAGACGGGTTTTGGTCAGAGAAACACGGTAATCCGTTATATCTAGGCGAGGAGCGTTGTTTTAGACAAGGCGCACAGCAAGAGGTGATTAATTAATTTTTAACCCCATTTATACTAGTTTAAAACCCTACTATTAATACCATGTGTTGGATAATGGGCGTTGTTTTTTAACGACTTATAAATATCACTGAAAACCGTTACTAAACTTCATACATAATATATCAATTTTGTGATCTAAGCAAATAGATAGACTTATGGATTATAAAACAATGTTACAATTGCCTGCACTAGATATTAGTGAGGTGGTAACACTACTACAACAGATAGCAGATAAAGAAAGACATCAAGACAAACCTAATATGCCAATGGTAACCATTACCACGCATACTAGCAGCGCGTCTGGTATTTTTGTAAACTATGATAGTACAAAAGGAGTGATTTTGCTATGCGAATTATACGATCGTAAAGCCCAATTACAGTACTTACAATCTAGTAGCATCGCTTCGGTTTCCATTCGTAATATAGAAAGTTATGCTTACCTGTTATCAGACGGAACCATCGCGTTTACGCCACCAGCAGGTAAAATACCAACCATGCTTCAACTTAAAAAAGAAATGAATAGTGTGGCGCTAGACCTAAAAGCAACCTTAAACAAACAGATTGCTGTAACTTATAGTTATCAGGACACCCCTAATGATAACCAAAAATACTACGCACATAATGCCATAACCTTACTAAAAGATACGATGGCTAATATCGCGAAGGATAACTTATCCAAAGCAGCGTTTACAGAGTCGGTATCTACAATTCAATTTAATTTAGATACAACAAATGCGGTAAGCTTAGCAGCCGGAACCTTGTCCATAACTTTAGATGTATCTAAAAGTTTAAAAAGTGTAGCGTCTGCGCACCAATTACAAGAACTAATCGAAGCATGTTTGTAGTTAATCCTGCAACATAATAGTATATAATCAATAATAAATTCAACTATGGAAACATCAGATAATAATACCAAAATAGAATTACTAATCAGAAAAGATAACACTACAGAAAAACTATTTGCACTAAGTCAGTGTGATTATAATTTTTCGACACATTACTATCAAGAGGAGCAAGACCGTATGCCTATTGAGGTTAATCTTTCTGGAGGTATAAAAGAGGCTATAGATCCTTTATTTATCCAATGGATATCTAACCAACCAGGAAAGTGGTCTGGTAGTCTTAAAATCTATCATGACAATAGTGACCAACCAACTATTGAGCTTGTTTTTGAAGAGGCAGTAGCAACAGGATGTAGTCAATCGTTTACGGAGTATAACACACAATTAAACGAAGCCTATTTTAATACTATTTTAAAAGGCGTGGTTTATAACAGTATACCATTAAGTTAATAGCTAATTTAGATTGTTAGAATTAGCCTTTAAGCGTGGCTGCTTAAGGGCTTTTTCGTGCGCTAAAGTCAGCGTAACCTTTGCATTATAAGTAGTGTTAATAGTAGCAACAGTACGACTAAAAAAAGCGGAACATAAAAGGCATAAAAAAAAGGAAAACGATAGGGTTTTCCTTTTTTTAATTCAAATACGGTTAGTACGTTTATAACGTGTTTTCTAAGTAATCGCGAATTACTAAATCCGTATAATAGCCACTGTGGTGTCCGCCCCAACACGCTGTTAAACTAAAGACACCAGCGTCTAATGTAAGTGCTTTGTTGTCTTCTGCACCTTCGTTAGGGATACAAAATACTTCAATAGTATTAATCCCTTCCTGCACAGCTTCCTTACCCATAGCATCATTACAAACTTCTTTTAAACCATCTGTAAGACGTTGTAAACACACACTTGGTACAAATTTAATAGAATCGATATCAAACGTATCCCAGTTAATAGTTACAGGAACAGGTTTACCCACGATGTCATTAATTTCTTTTTGGTAATCTGCTAAATATTGATCTTCAATAGATTTTGCTGCTTTTCTTTCTTTTAATCCCATGATACCTATTTTAAATGTTATTGATAGTTCAAAGGTATTTTAACACCACATAAATAAAACACCTCATTTAAGTGAATGTTAAATCTCACTGAATTCCGTGAGGCGCCCACTTTTAAATAAGTCTAATTTTATTGTATAAATAAAGGACTATGAAAATTGCAATTATATTAGGGATTTGTCTGTTGGTTATCGTGCTGCTAGTTGCAAATTTTACGCGACTAGTGGGTGGCATTTCAAAGCAACACGCCACCACTAATTTAGAGGCGTATTTAAAGATTAAGTATCAGGATGAGGTTAGCTATAAATGGTTAAAGCGCTTTTTTAATAGCGGAAACATGGATCCTAATATGTTTACCGTCTTGTTATATAATACGGATACTCCTGAAATCGAATTTTATTGTCATATTAATCTAAAAACCATTTTAGAAGACAATGCTGTAACTAGCGGAAACACGGAACAAAACACGATTAATGCGCGCTATTTGGCAGCCACAAAACGTTACGATAGCAGACAAGCCATAAAGCGCCTGTTTAAAACCGAATGTCCCACAATAACATTTAATACTAATACTATTGACTTGATTTTAGAGGCCAATTTAGAGCCGGACGCCTTACAGGAATTAATAAAACGTTTTATAGTGCGTTTAAATTATTTTTATGAAGATTTGGGCATCTACACGGATATTGCCATTGTTATAAAAACACCTGAGCATCCCGATGGGTTTCTGGAAGTGCCACTGGAGGTGTTTGATAGTAAATGGCATAGCGTCTTTTTTATGTTATCGGAAAAAGCATCAGGTCTAAAAACGGTGGAAACTTCTATTTTAAAAAAGGTAAACCAGTATTTAAGGCAGTCACAACCTAACTTTAAAATTTATAACGCACAAAAGATTTTCTTGGATAAAACCACATTGTCAAGAGCCGCTTGGGTGCATTATCTTAGTGACACAACCATTGTTAATGGCGGAAACACCAAATGGCAAAACCCCTTAAAAGGTGTGTATGTAACGTATTTTGATTTTGAAACACATCATATTTATAAAGGCGATTTACTCACGTCTAATTATGATACATTGTCTTACGACGAAACCCTAGTACAATTAAAGGACGCCCTCCAAACAGAAGGTGTTTTGGCATGGTAATGCAACCCTGTATTTTTGGGCGCGTTTCCAAATGAAGCCAATGCAATTACTTTAAACGTTGTAATTAATCGAATAACCCAGATTCGATTGCATATTTTACAGCACCAGTCGTGGTTTTAGATCCCGTTTTTAGTAAAATGTTTTTACGGTGCGTTTCTACAGTATTAACAGAAATAAATAATTTTCCTGAAATTTCTTTAGAGGTTAACTCTTCAGCTAAAAGCGCTAAGACTTCTTTTTCTCGTGGTGATAGCTCAATGTTTTTATACTTTTTGCGTTCAAAAACACTTTCCATATAACGCTGTTTTATAATTTCAGAAAAATACTGTTCGTCACCAAGTACTGTTCTAACAGCTTTTTGTAATTCGTCTTTACTAGTAAACTTAGGCACAAAACCATCCGCTCCTTTTTGTATTACTTTATGTACCGTTCTGTGGTTATCAAGCATGCTTAGCATAATAATTTTTACGCTGCTGTGTTTTTTCTTGATTTCAGTAAGCAACTCAATACCATCCATTTTTGGCATATTAATATCGCTAATAATTAAACCAATTTCAAATTGATTTAGTAATCTAATCACTTGTTTCCCTTCGGTAGCTAAATGGACTTCACCAATTTCTTCCATATCACTCAATATGGTGTTAATGCCCTCTAAAAACATTAAGTGGTCGTCTGCTATAATGATGTTTGTTTTCTTCAAAATGATTTAGTTTATAGGAATATCTATGGTAATTGACGTTCCGTTTCCAGAGCCACTATCTATATCTAAAGTCCCTTGAACTTTTTGTAAGCGCTCTTTAATATTACGGAGTCCTATTCCTTGTTTTTTATTGGTTTTAAACCCTTTTCCATTATCATGCACAACAATGTTTAAATAGGCGTCATGCTTTGTTAATTGGACGTCTGCTTCTGTTGCTTGGGCGTGTTTAATAATGTTGTTTATTAACTCTTGCACAATTCGGTAAGCATCCGCTAATAGGTCTTCTGGTAGCTTGTCAATGTCTTCTTCCGGAAAGATAAAGGTTTGAATGGTTAACGTTGTGTTGTTAGTAATCTGATCTACAAAATCGTTTAAAAAACTAGTAAAGCCTATTTTAGAAAACGATAACGGATGTAATTGATGCGATAAGCTACGGATGTCAAAACAGGCATTGTCTATGGCTTCTCCAATACGTTTGGCCTGAGAGGCATCTTCATGTTTTTCAGAATAATGCTCAAATGCTAATTTTATACCCGCCAAATCACTTCCAATACCATCATGTATGTCACGTGCTAATCTAGCACGCTCTTCGTCTTGACCTTCTTGATAACGCTCGATAACAGATAATTTATGATCTTGAATCATTTGATTAATTTTCTGTTTTGCATTTTCTTCTTGCTGCAGGTTTAATTCCTTTTGTACGCGTAAGCGTTGGATGTAAAACAGTCTTAAAACAATTAGTGTAATTAAAACCAATACAAAGCCACCAATAAAAGCATTTCTAACAAAGCGTTGACGTTTTAAAGTCAGTTCTGCTTTTTGTAACTCGGCATCACTTAATTTTTGTTCTTTTTCTAATAATGCAATACGTGTTTCTTTTAACTGTGTTTCATACCGTTCTTGGATTTTAGCAACGTACTTTTCTTTATCAAGAGAGTTTTGTTCGGCGACAGTCGTTACTCCTTTTTGGTAGTATTTTAGAGCATTCTCATAATCGTCTGCTTCTTGATATAATTGTGCTAAGTTTTTATAAATATCAGACTTATAACTTAACAACGATTGTGTTTCGCCTATGGCTAAGGCTTCCTGGAAATAGTTAATAGCATCCTTGGTACGTCCCAATTTACTGTTACACAAACCTAAATCGTTAAGCACAATAGCAATATCAGAATTAAACTTAAGTGCTTTTAATAAGGTCAACGTCTTTTTTAAAGCGACTATGGCTTCTTCGCAACGTTCTTCTTCCACAAGCATTTGCGAAAGGTTAATATTTATATAGGCTATAACTGCTTTGTTACCTTCTTTTTCGCGGTAACCTAGCACGGTTTTATAATGCTTTCTAGCGTCGTCAAATTTATCTTGTTCTTTTAAAATATTTGCAAAATTGAATAGGGTAGTCAACACACCATCGTCATTTCCTAACTCGCGATACAAGTTAGCAGCACGATCTAAGTTTTCAGTTGCTTTTGTAAAGTCCTTTTGTAGCACATACAAGGTTGCTATATTTTGATACGCATTGGCCTCTTGCATTTTATTATCATTGGCCTCAGCAAAACTTAAGCACATCATAAAACTATCCATAGCCTTAGGATATTCGCCCAGGTTTTTATAGCCTAAAGCCAGTATATTGTAACAGGCAGCCAAGCCACTTTCAAGGTTTAGTTTTTTTAATAAAGCAATGGCTTCTGTAGTTTTACTAATGGCACTTTTATAGTCTCCAGAGATGTTTCCTAAATTCCCTAAAGCATAAAGCGCTCTAACCGTTTGAAGATCGATATCTAAACGTTTACTTTCTTTCAACCACTCTTCAGCAGCTTTTTTAGCGACAATAGGATTGGTGTATAGGTTTTTACCATAGACTACGGATAGCGAGTCTATTAATGGGGTATTATTAGAGTTTTGAGCTATTACCACGACATGGAACCCTAAAAATAGGAGTAGCGTGAGTAAGGTCTGTTTTAAGAATCGTGTCATTTATAAAAAAAACGTAAATTTAAGAGGTTTAGACAAAATAAGTGGCGCTTATTGTTGTTTTGATTTGTAATAATGCTTCTTTTTCGACGTCTGTAAGTCCGCATTCTAATCTACTAGCATATTCTAATAAATTATGTCTTAAAAATAAGTCGTTTGTATAATGCTGATCCGCATAGGTTTGTTCTTCTTTTGCTATAAATACACTAGGATTGTCATTGCTTAAATGCAGCGCTGTGTACTTATGAAACGCCGATATATTACCAATACCTTTGGAGCAATCTCTAAAAACGCTAGCAAACATATTATTAAAAGCTCTAGGGAAAGCATAAAAAGAGGTTTTTGGATAGCTTTGTAATAATTCTGAAAACACCTTGTAGGCTTCTTGATAATTGTCTTTGTCTAATATTATTTGACCGTAGTCATAATCTGTTCTCCAGTTTCGGGCTTCGGGAGTTTCTGTTTTGAAAATTTCACAAAGGATTTCACTTTTATCGTAATTAAACCCTTCGTTAGCACAAGCTATCGCTAATCTTAAGTATAAGGCTTTATTGGTAGCTAAATTGGCAGCTTGTTGTAAAGCATCGGCACCAGCGACTTTGTCTCCTAAAATCCAATAGATTAAGCCATTGTTTCTGTAGTCGATAAATGTTGATGGTTCGGTTACCAAGTCGGCTGTAGTCACATCTTCTAAATCATCTGGTTTTTGAAGCGCAAATTCATAAAAACATATCCATTGAAACACAGGATAGAGGTGAGGATATAATTTGCCTTGTTCATGATTATAAATGGCGTAGTTATAACATTCTTCATAATCTTCCTTTTCAAAAAGGGCTTCGACACCACAATTTATAGTTTGGCAATAATCGTTATCACCCGTTTTGTAAAAGCCAACTTCTTTATGTAAATCTTCTAAAAAAGCGTCGTAATTATAGTTTTTTCTATGATATTCCATACGCATATTATACAACCAAGGTGCGTAGGAATGTGCTGGGTGTGGAAAATCCTCAAGCGCTTCATTTATAACCTCAAGCGCTGCATCGTGTTGTTGTAAATTAACTAAGGCACGAGCTTGAAAAAATAAGGTTTTTAGTGTTGGGGTTTGTCCTTTGTGGAATTGCTTTACAATGTCTAAAATACCTTGCCAGCTTTTAATACGGTTATTAACTTCTAGAAGATAAAATAGATATTCGCTTAAGCGTAACCCATTTTTAAAGGCTTCATGATATGCGGCACCTGTTTGATTATAGTCTTCTTTTGAATAAAAATATTTAGCTTTTAAGACTAATAATAAGGGGTTTTTAGGGTTTTGTGCTAAACCTTGTGTGACACAAATATTAAAAATGTTGTCATCTCCAGTATGATAATAAGCCGAATTACCAACAAGTAAATAATGGTGTTGTGCCAATTGCCAACCTGAGTTTGCTAAATCTTGCATGTAGACTTTATACTGGTCAAACGTCCTAAAATTGTCCTCGGGGAATTCTGGTGTTTTTGGCGCTCTTAAAATTTGTGCTACCAAATCATAACGCATAAACGATTGGGCATAATCTGCTAACAAGTAGCGTGTGGTTGGTGTTAAATCCAATAGCTTCCATTCCGTTTGCCAACGTTGCGCAATCTCTACAGATTTGCTATTCCAAATAGACAGTTGAATGTGGATTAAGGTTTTACTTTTTGGATCTAAACGTGGATCCATTTCTAATCCTGTTAAGGCGTCTAGATTGTGTGTTGCTGAAGCTAGTGCTAATACGTCGTTATAATGGGCAGCTTCCTCAGAAGTGCATAACTTTAGTAATTGTGCAGTTTGTATGTCATGTAGTAAAAACCGAACTTCGGTTAAGGCAGGATAACATTCTAAAATGTATTCTAAAATTAAAATAGCATCAGCATAACGTTTGTCGTGTTGCAATTTTAAAGCATAATGCAGATGTAAGGTATCGTTATACGGAAAAGCGACTACTGCTTTTTTGTATACAGACGCATCGCATTGGGTGTAGTAACTACAAATCAATTCGTAATCTGAAGCTTCGACTTCACCAATACTTTCTAAAGCTTCTAAATACGATTCCATAACTGGCATATTTACGTCTTCAAAAGCGCAGATGTACAACATGACAATGCGGTAAAACCTTGCGTAATCTGTTTCTTCAAGTAGTTCAAAATGTTCTTGAACTGCAGTAATATGAGACGCTAATTGGGAATATAGATTGGCTGCATACAGTTGCTCTGCTCGCGTAATATGTTGTATCAGGTCTTTTCTTGTTATCATCATTTGTTCCATGTTTTAAACCAATCGGCATGTTTTACATAAAGACGTTGGTAGTGCTCCCAAAGGGTTTTAGAGCCTGGAAATTTGCTATTGTCTTGCTCTGTGGCACCCAAAACAAATTCGTCTCCCAAACACACATTACGATGGAATGCTCCCCAACTAGAAAAAGTCGATTTAATAGTCTCATTAGCATCTTCCATGCGCAGTAGTAACTCATCTGTACCTATAAAGCCAACGACTGTTGCTAAGCGCATCAGATAAATGTAGTAGGATAACTCATACCCAATTAATAGGTGCTCTTTTAAAGTGAAACGGTATTTCCATACCATTTTATAGTTGTGTTTAAGTCTTGGGTGTTCTTGCGCATTATATTTGGCATCAAACGATGTGGTGGTATCCATTCTAAATTCGGCTGCCAATTTAGAAAAAGTATGAGACACCATTTGTCCACTTTGGTAACGTTGTAAGCTATTGCGTAAATGCAAACCCGAGGTAATGCCATTCAGTTTTAAAAGCCTTTTGGCTTGTTTGACTTGCATTTGGTCTTCACTATTAAAACCAGACCAAGTGCTGAGGTCTGCAGTATTATAATTTTTTTTAAGTAGCAAAGCCGATAAATTTAATTGCTCTTGTATTTGTGGTGTTATATCTGCTGTCATTATCTACGTATTTAAATCGGTTACAACTTGTAATAGAGTCGTTTTTAAAGGATCAGCATAGGCTCCAGAATGTGCCATAGCTTTTAACCCCAAAGCGTAGGACATAGCCATATCGGAACCTTTGGCTAATTGTACAAATAACTGTCTACATAAGTTACCATAGGTTTCTAATGGTGTTTCTGGTGCTAAATCTGGATCTAGTAATGTCATGTATAATGCTTGTATATATTGGGTTTCTATACCTGAATCATTTTGCGATAACCACGATTTTAAAGCATCTATTTTGGTGTGTAAAACTTGCAAAAGGGTAGTTTCGCAAACGCCTTCCGTTTTATAATGTTCTAAATTGTGTAATACTGTTGTAATGGTTGTTTGGTCTATTGGGATGTCTTTTGTGTCTATTTTCGATAACTGGCCATGTTCCCGAAGTATATTAATTTCTGGTGTTGGAGCTTCCTTAAAGTGAAAGCTATAACAACTTTGAATTATAGTACTTAAAGTCGTGTTATTTTTAAATCCAAAGGTTTCATCACAGCTATAATTCTGTAAAAACTGCACTGTATTTTGGTCTAGTTTATCTTTTTTTAATATTTCAAGAACATCAGCTAGGTAGGTTTCAATTTGCGAGGCAATCATAGTAAAAACGCTATTTTGAACTTGTTTTTGCTTGCTTTTTTTATGAAAATGCACAATACGATTAATGGCTTTGTTTAAAAAGAACGTTGTATCATCTTCAAGACTATTAAAATAAAGTCCTGTGCGTAAACCTTGCGTTTTTAACATGTCAGACACCCAAACAGCTTCTGTGGTTAGACTGTAATAATAATCACCCAAAAAGTTATACCACGCTTGTATGACATTAAGGTGTAATGGCGTTTCTATATTTATATAATGCGATTGCGCAAACGTATTACATTGGTCTATTATAACAGGATCAATATTTTTAAGCGCCCAAATCTCGTTTACGCGCGTATAGTTTCCTGATTGGACACACAATGTGCTTAAAATACTAACTAATAATGGTAGATTATTGGTTTTTATAGTGTCTGAAGCTTCTGTTGCAGTGTGCGCTAATGCTAGAGCATAGGTTTGTAAGACCTCACAATCGGCTTCGTTATATAGCGTTAATAAAGCTTCTCTAGCATCATAAAAGGCAAGGACTAAAAACTGATTTAAAGGATTTTCTATTCCTGATGTTTTAAAAGGTTCCAGCCACGCTTTTAAATTATGTTGAATCTGAAATACGGTTGTAATTAGAAATTCGCCAGTAATTTGAAAGTCACTATGATCCAATCGTAAAGTTGGTAGCGTATGTTTTGTGTTTTCAATTAGTAATTTATAGAATAGAGTATTATAAGCTTCAGTTTGACTGACAACACCCGTTTTTGGATGACACTTTTCAAACCAAAACGGAATACATTCCGCAGGAAGCGTTGCAGTGTTACTGTTACTTAAAATAGTGTTTCCGTGGTCTTTAAACGCTTCGGTATAAAAATTACTACTACCATCTACTGTTAACCAATCTAAGAATCTTAAATAACATGCATCTACTTGAGATTGTGGGATGTGTGTATCAAGCGTACTAAACACTAAAACATCACCAGAATCCCATGTTTTACTACCTAAAGTCTTAATTAATGGATACAAACCTTCAGTGGTTTTAATGTGTAATAAGGCAGTGCAGTGGTCTTCAATAAATAAAAAGCGTTCTTTAATGGCACGCAATGCAGCTGTGGTAAACTCTAAATTAGTCACGTAAAATTGTGCTAAATCAAAGCTAAACCAAGCTGCAACTAAATTGTAAGCACCCGGTTTTTGTGGTTTTCCAACTGGAATAATATTGTGGATTTTGGTTATTAATGCTTCCCAATTACCCTCTTGAAAATGGTTAACAAAGGACTGCTGTATAGTAAAATAATGTGCTGTATACGTTTGATTTTTATCACAAACGTAGTAAAGTCCGTTTAAAATATCATGTTTTAAACACTGTTTTACTATAAACGCGGAGCTGTTACTGTCTCTAGTATCAAACACAGTATCTATTAAAAATTGCGTGAGCGGAACAGAAGCAGCAGACGGACTGTGTACTAAAAGTTTTATAACATCAAAAACACGAGTTTTTAGCTGTTCTGTAATAGTATTAGAAGTAAATAAGCTTAAGCTGAATTTTAAAAAAGTAACCAACAGTTCGCTACTTTTTTTATCAGGATAATAAGCATTGTCTACCAAAGGAAACCAAGAGGCTACAAATTCTAATCCCTGAGTTTGATCTGCATAAATCTCAGGATGGTAGTATAGTTTTTGAGCCAATGCATTTGTAAAAACAGGGGTTGTTGATTGGTTGGTTAAGCTGTTTTTTGTGCGTGTATAGGTTTCCGTATCTTGATAGTTTAATAATTCTAAAGTGGTCGCTAATGCTTTTGCTTCACTCGGATTTAAAGCATTTGTGTTTATTGTGGCGTCTATTTTTGTTTTAAAAATCACTGACATTATTTGTTGTTCTTTATTAGCAATACCATGGTTTCGGTATCAAAAACGAGTTGAATAATTAGTTTACAACAAAGTTCCAATTAACATTAGGTTTTTTTATCCCTGAAAAGGGTGATTTTTTGTTTTTCAGATAATAAATACCCTTAAATAATTATAATATCACGGAAAACAACGACTAGATTTTATACCGTAGTAAGTATCTTTGTCGTACTTAAAATACAGGTATGATAACATTACGATTAACACCAACTAGTTTTGAAATTAATGCGGTTTCTATAACATTCCCGGTCGCTATAAACAGTTTAAAAGATTGTCTTAAGGCTAATTTTAGACAGACTAACACCAAAAACAACACCTTGTTTACTTGGGACGATTTAGGGATTATAGCTTATTCTGAAAATGGTGAGTTGGTAGATTCTTTGACTTTAGAGTTAGAACCTGAAGCTTACGATTTTAGTCCAAAAAGTATATTTTCTGGGACGTTTTATTTTAAAGATGAAGACATTTCTAAATATTACAACAGTCACAAAAATGAGCGTGTCGAGTTGTTTGATGGCGATGATGGCGGCGCTTTGGTCTTAAATAATATTAGTGCTTGGTTTGATGTTAATGACGATGCTATAAGTGCTATCGAAATTAGTCCATACCAATCCTATACCAGAGGAGAAGGAATTCCTAAAGATAAATACACTATAAAACCGTTGGATGAAGCAATGCTCCATTTTACCGATTTTGGATTTAAATTATCTGTTATTGAAACGCTGATGTACGAAAAAGAAGTGTTGTTACCTAAGTTTGATCTTTACGAATTTGCGAATTGGTACCAACCACGAAAGATAGATATTGACGCGGAAGGTTATGATCCTATTCCAGAAGCAGAACAGTATTTTAAAGACTTGCCAATACCGTTGCGTTTGGCTTCAGAACTAACTGAAATCTATCAAGATGGTGGGAATGATATTTATATGAATCTAGCACCTTTTTCTGGTGGAGCAGTAACGTTTTGGGATATTGAAAGTACTGAAGACGTAAAACAGTTTCCTAATTTAAAAACGGTAACATTATGCTATGCAAAAGAGAAAGCTTATAATGAGTTTATAGAAATGGGAATTAAAACCGAGTGGTTGTAACACCATAAAAATAAAAGAAATACAATCTAAAGCACGCTAATATAGCGTGTTTTTTTGTGTTTTAAAATCTGCTGAATACCCAGAGTCTACAATTAAGTATTTATGGATATCATTAATTTCAGTGATAAAGCGCAGCATCCTAAAATCTAATTTTGTCATGTACAATTAAAACAACAAGATCATGCGATTACAAATTACAAGTAATACAGCTATTCTTTTTAATTATAAACCACAAGATTAACCCGCTATTTATATACCATTTCAAAACACGCTTTTACTATGAAAAAACCAATATTTTTTTTCGCCTTATTATTAGTTTTATTAATGTCTTGCAACCAAAAAAGTTACACGGTTATGCATGCTGACACTTCTGTTTTAACAGGAGATGAGGTGGCTTACCACTTATCAAAAGACCTATTAAAATTAGAGATTATTTATACTTTAAACGAACCAAAATTGTATAAAACTAGCGCTAATCATCCGCTTATAAGTAATAACGCTAAAGTGACTATTGAGGATCCTATCAAAATCACAAAATTATTGGTAGCAGATACATCACAAACTTTTTTTATAACGGGTCAAAAACTATCAGATGCCTTTTTTGTAAATACGGGAGAAACTGCACAAAATAGTATTGCAAAAGACACGGTAATAATTGATGCTAATCACATAAAAAAGGGTAACACCTTATCCTTTTTAACGGATTCTAATATTGAAGTAGGCGCATATAATTCGGTTTTAGAAATAAAGAATAATATTTCAAAAATCACGACTAAAGATGAAGCCGAGTTTACATTAGAGCTATTGCATTTATACAAAAAACAATCGATAAGAACAGGTCATGACGTAAAGCGTTACATAAAAAAAACAAAGCTAAAATATACGGTTATTATTGATCCATCACAACGATACGCCAATCAAGGTCACTGGTCTGAAATAAAAAACGATAAAATCTATCACACCATCGCACCCGATTATCTTTTTGGAGAACAAGTGACGTTAAACGATGTGGTGACGCTAGAGTTTCCAATGCCTAAAACGGATAGTTTACCATCAGTAAGTACTCAAAAACCATTAGAAGGCGTGGTGTATCGTAGTTTACCTGCTGTAAATTTTACGCTTTCGCTGAATGATACTCGTGTGGCATCAGATTCATTATCATTAACACAATTGGGTACGCTTAAAACCATGTCTGTAAAAGATTTAGAAAGATCTAACGAAGCTTCGGTCTTGTTATTTAAATCTACAAAACAAGAAAAAACATTTAAAACCGAAGAAAAAATGGAGCAATTGGAGTACGATTCTAGTAAAGCAATTGAAGCGTCTCAAATAGCTATTAAAAGCGAATACAAAGCAAAATTGAATGACATCGATGCTCTTATAAAAACAATAGAAACACGTAAAAGTGACTTGTAGTTAACCTTAAGTAAATTTTAAAAGTATTTATACCCTAAACCAATGTCAATACACAAACTAACAGTACTACTTATTTTAATTGTTTTGACGTCTTGTAATAATCAAATGGTTGATTCTAAAACTTCAAAAAAGACTTTAGGATTTCAAGAGAAACAAAATAGTGTAGTGCAAGATTTACAAGGTTTTATTCCAGAAGGCTATGCCATTATCAGGTCAGGAGGTAAGTTTAATAAAGTCAAAGCCGATCTAAATACGGACGGAATTTATGACTACGTCGTGTTATTGTCCAATGGGATGGAAAGTAAAGATTATGCTGATGCAACACGTGTGACGCTTGCCATATTTGAAGGACAAACGGATGGTACGTTTAAGCTTAAAAACCAAACAGGTAATTTGACCTACGCTTTTATTTACACTGCTGTGGAACAACGGTTAAAAGTTATAAATAACACCGTAATTATTTTAAGGCATCAATCCATGAGACATGATTACGAGTTAAAGTTTAAATATGAAGCAGACTATGATGACTATATGCTAATTGGATCAGACTATAATAACTACGGAAACGCCATGCATATTGGTGCTGGCAACGTCAGTACCAATTTTGTGTTTGGTGTCCGAAACGAAACAATTGACTATATAAAAACGACGTATTTAAATACAGTATTACAACCTATATCAGTGGTTAATGCAGACAATGTATATGATTTGATTAGTGATTAGTCTGTACAGTAAAAACGAATAATGAATTAAAACTAACAAGCATTTTAAATAATACAAATGGAAACAAATTTAATTATAGAATCAGTTGAAGACGCCGGAAACTTGTTTAATAAAAAGTATAATGCATTTATTACAGAGCAACCACGAACAGTCACTATTGAAGATGATACATTTACACTGTATAGTTTTGAAAAAATGATTGCATTAACTAACATAGACGGTTTAGAAGTTAGCGAAGCGCGCGCTTTAAAAGGCTACGTTAAGACTTTAAAAACTATTTTAGGTCCTACTGTTTATGATCAAAAAGAAAAAAAATGGTCCATGTTAATGTTGTCCAGCAGCATCACTATTGGTAATAATGCATCAGGAGATTTATTATTTATAGATAGACATGATGGTAAAACATTGTATATTTTTCGTCATGATGATGGCAGCTTGTTTAAAACCAAATGGACCTTGAGCAAATTAATTAAAGCCTATTCTGAATAAATTTTAAACTAATAAATCTCAAGTTTAAGCATATAAAAAAGACCAACTACAAAGCTGTAATTGATCTTTTTTTTGAGTTATAGTTAAAAAAACAATACTGCTATAACTGTGTTTTTTAGAATTTAAAAAGGTAAAATTAAAAGGTGTTGCTTAGACCGCAATACGGTTAATAGCGTCCATCTTTTTAAGTATGATAGGTACAAATAAAGCAAACTTAGCATTAAACTCCTCCTGTGTTTTTGAAGTGTTTAAATTATTACCCATAGTGACCCAAGTTGCGTATAAAGCATCTTCAAAATCAACATTATCTGTGTCAATATTTAAGGCTTTAATCAGGTTAAAATTTTCATCTTGATTATAAAACCCTGTTGCATTAACTATTTCAAACATCAACTCAAAGATACTCCTGGTTTCTAAAAGCTCGTTAATTTTAAGTTGTGGTTCTTTGGATCCACTTATGGCATCAAACACATCAACCATTAAGTTTTGGATTCTGCCATTAATACTAAAGTCTAAATATTTCAAATCTTTTAATTTTAAATTATTAAAAAGTATTTACCGTTAGTTGGTTTTAAATAGCGGTAAATACTTCTTGTTTTTCTTTTTTTACGCTTCTTTATTCTGATAATGGAATATGTCCTGTAATACGTCCTTCTTTTACAATAAATAAAATATCAGAGATCTCTGCATTTCCAAAACTGTCGTCATTCCAAGTGTACTCATGTAGGTATACAAACTTATTTAGTAACTCCTGATCTGCATCTCTAGAAATAGCCATCATACACGTACGTCGTGCTAATGATACAAGTAACTCATCTGCTTGTAACATCTCGTGCGCTTTTAGCATGTGTGAAACGGATAAGATTCTTTCGCTAGAAAAATCATTACCGCTAGAGGTGACTACTTTGTTATCAAATGTTTCAGAATATTCAAATACGGTTTCGTAATTTTCTAAGTTTTGAAATGCTTGTTGCGTGATTTGTTGACCATCCATAGTTTCTAAGTGTTTTTTTGTTAAAAACACAAAATTATCTGGAGTATCTATACCGTAACCAATAACAACTTTAGGTCCGTTATCAGAATTTATTAAATTAGAATTTAAAGCGCCTGCTTTAAGACCAACCCAATGTCCTGGTTTTAAAATTGGATAGATTTTTTGATCACTTTGCTTTGTTTGCTCAATGATTTTTTCCAATTCTTCTTGAGATTTTTCTTTTCCGTGAATGACTTTGCTCATAATACTATTTGTTTAATTATTTACTACAAATTTATAATTCAACGCTGTTTTTATTATCACGGTATTCAGCCATTTACAGATTTAATGGTTTGCTTTTTGAGCATAAAAAAAGGTGTTATACGCTTGTAAACACCTTATGGTTATAGTTTTAAAAAATAATAATATTAATACTCTAAAAACATGACGTGATTAGGATTACTATGTGTTTTTGAAATATTAAAATTATAAGCTCCAGCTATTTTAAAGCCCATTTTATTATAAAACTGAATGGCCTTTTTATTTTCTACCCAAACGACTAACCACAACCCCTTTTGATTATGTTGTTTAGATAGTGCAATATTAAAATCCAACAATGTAACACCTAATTGTTTGCCTTGAAAAGCCTCTAAAAGATAAATCCTGTCTAATTTGGTGATGTTTTTGTCGGTAATATTATCGTTAGGCGTTTCTAACTGAATTTTAGAAAATCCTGCCAATTGGTTATCGTAATACAGTAAATGGTATAGCGCCTTTTTGTTTTCAAACTCTTTAAAAATAGTGTCTTTATTGTAAGTGTTTAAAATAAAACGGTCAATATCTTCCTTTGGCGCACTGTTACCATGAGACTCTCTAAAGGTCTGTTGTCCTAATGTTGCAATTATTTCTGAATCTTCAGAAGTTGCTTTTATAATTTTAATCATTTGCCTTAAAAATGCTAAACTGTAGTGTGTATTTTATTTTGCAAAATTAGGTGTTTATGTAATATGAAATCTAAATTATTTGTCTAGAATTAATGTTTTTAGGTGAATGGTTTTAGTATCAATTAATTGAAAGAGCCTTTACCTAAAAGGTTTTTGTGTGTGAAAGTGAAACGTTTACATCAAATATAGTTTTTACCAATAAGTACCAACTAAAAAGGTTAGTCTTATAAAAGCAATGACGCTTTCTGAGGTTAATTGTAAAGGTGCTTTTAAGTCGGTAATCTCTTGATCATCCACAAATACAACAAATAATCCGTCTGTAAAGGCTAGTAATACATTGTCTATTGCTAGTTGTTGGTTGGCCAAATTAGTATTGGTAATTTCTCCAAAATCGACTTTACCGCTTTGGGCTTGTTCTTGAATTTGTCTAGGCGTTAAAAATCCAATGACATTTACAGTTGTGCGCTTTGTGTTAAAAGCATCGACTTGATTTTTGACACATGCGATTAATAATTCTTCTAAATTTTTGGGTGTATGATCTAATGTAAAAGGGACTTCTTTTACTTTTTTCTTACCTAATCTTTTTAGTTGTAACGTAAATATCATGCTATACTTATTTTTTTTGCGTTAGGGATTGTCGTGGAAAGCCCACAGTGCGATAGCACGAGGACTTGCAACAGAAAGCCCGACCTCGCCTAAGCGAGGTAACGCCCTAATAATTTAAAGTTAACTATTTATCTGTGCTAAAATAGTTGGATCTTGGATTTTGTTGTCTTCTGACAGTAATTTCATTTTTGAAATAATCTCAGCAGATTTTGGATCGTCGTCAACAAATGGTAAAAATAATCGACCTCTATGCTGACTGTGTACTGGAAGGATGGATAATGATAGTCCGTTTTTGCTGACTTGACCACTTCCTAAATGAATACTATAGTCTCCTAAAGTCCCTTTTATAAACAGATGACGCTCTTTTACAGTAATATTTTTTAGTTTGAATAATTTTGCAGAAGCCTTAGCTAAAGCAGCTCGCATTTGCATAGTACTGTGGCTGGCTTCAGGGTCGACACCACCAACATGAGCGACGCTTACAACTAGGTCAATATCGCGCATGATTTCGCTGAAAATAACTTCAGGAATTTCTGTTAACGGAATACGATTGTAGTTGTCTATAGATTGAAAACAAATGTCTTCCAATGTTGGCGCTTCCGCATCAGAAGGCGAGTACCAGTCTGCCATAGCGTACATTGTGGCAATAAACCCGTGTTTGTGATATACTTTTTGCAAACCATCTTCCATGCTTACTGTCCAACCACGACTTCTTAAAAGTGCAACGGTTTTTTTAGGTTGTATTTGATGACCTTGGTAACGTTCTGATCGGTTACTATGTTCACGCTCATCCGCAGTAATTAAATACAATTCTCTAAACACTTGTTTAAATGGTTGCGTAATACGCGCTGCAAACAACTGTTTTTGGTAAAGATCCCATTGTACTGCTTGGTATAAATGCGAAGCATGTGCAATAAGTAACACGTCGTCTTCTTTTAAAGGATGCGTTGTTCCGGTTGCATCTGTTAAGTTACCTGAGTTGTAAAATCCTGTGATTTCTTTTTCTGGTACAATCAGCACTAATTTAGTTAACATCGCTTTTACAATAGGATGTTGCATCATATTATGAATTTCGAGTGCTGTAAATTGGTCTTGATTAACCATCGCGTTTTCTAATGATAAACGCGTACGACTGTACTGTTTTGATAAGTACGTTTTATTGTCTTTTAAGGCAATTACTTGTTTGTCTTTACGCAGTTTAACAGGAATATTTTTTAAGACTTTATCTGCTTTTGTTACTTTGATTGTAGTTTTACCAAGATCTGTAATTATAAGTGCTATTACCGTGTCATCAATAGTAACAATTGCTTGTTCCATAATGGCTTTTGTGGCTTTAGCTTCCATTGCCCAGCTAAATCGGACGCGGTCTTTGTAACCTGCATTACGAGATAAATTGTCTAATGCTATTGCGACTGCAGCAGCTTCGCTTTCTTGACGTTGGGCACCAAATTGTTTGCTTTCTTTTAAAAAATCTTGGAGTAGGTTATAGCGTTTTAGTAAATCTTTTTCAGGAATGGTTTTACTTAACGGAATTAATCCCAATGCACGTACGTAATCTTTATCGCGCTTGTCTTTAATTTTTTTAAGTGTTTCTGTGATTTTTACTTCGCCTAACATGACGCTAGAATATAGTTTTACTTGTCGGTGTCCATTACCATCAGAGATATATTTAGCAGCATCATGAAGTAGTTTCCAATTGGCTTTTCCTAGTGTTTTATATACTTTATTAAACCAATCAATATCTATAGCGCCCAAAGCGAAATCGCTTTTTGGAATGTTAGAATAACGCGAAATAATGGTTTCTTTTTCGCTGTTCATATAATCTGAAGCATGTGCTTGAAACCACCAAACTGCATTGTTTAGGCTTTCTATGTTAAGATATTGGCCAACAACTTCCGCCCATTGCGTGGCATAACACGCTAGTTCTATTAATCGTTTTTTAGGTAAATTAGCTTGGTCTGCCAATCTTTCAAAATCGGCATAGCTTTCCGTGTCTTTAAAGGTTGTCTTTTTTAAGATATTACTAAAAATAGTTTTTTTACTGTCTCCGTAATAACTGTAACCACGTTCAAAATTATCTTTTCCTAAACGTTCTAAAACTCTAAAAACATAGTCTACACCTTCAACTTTATGGATGGAATTTATATATTCTGTAGCAGGCGTAATTAAATCACCACGCTCTAATTCGGTTTCTAATAAATTAGTTTTTAAAGGAAGAAAAACGTGCTTAGGTACCATGTCACGTTCAAAGCCATTTTTGTAATTCATCCTGTAATTAAAACCACCATCAATAACCGTCATTAATGATTTTGAATGTAGGGCTTGAAACAGTAAGTCGTCGTCTTTTATTAAGCCTTTTTTATAAAGATTTAAGGTGATTTCTATATTAGGAAATTCTAAATTACGTGGCTTTTTATTACTTTCAGTAATGACTTTTATATCTGTAGCAACATCCGGATGAGACATGTTTTGAGCAATTAAATACATGTTAAGACACCAATATTTTAAAAGCTCTTTATTAGAAAATTGATTTAAATAATTAAGACTGAAACTTGGTGTTAAGGGAAGGATAATACTAGTCCAATGGTATGTTGTTGTATAGTATTTGTCGCTGTCCTGAAAAGTTTTAAGCTTGTATTTATTAGGGAAATTAGCAATCATGTCCTCAAAAATTGAAAACTTGAAAGATCCCATAGTTTTGGTGTCTGCGTAAACCCTAAACAAGCGTTTTAAAATAGTGTTGTAAGTATTTAATCTGTTAGAATAGTTTTTAGTAACGCCTAGATTTAAACCGTTTAAATCTGGGTAATATTGCCTTACAAAAGGCTCTAAAGCTTTATAAGTCCCAAAAGGATAACTAGGGTTGTTTATGTAGCGTATTGCAGCATATATTTCAAAATCATTAAGTTGACTTTTTTCATACCATTCTATCCATAATTTTGCCAACGGAATATTGTGTAAATGCTCCTCAGGTGTTGGAGATTCGCCTAAACGCTTCATGTCATACAATCCTTTTTCTAAAAAAAGTGTACGTGTTTCGCCTTGATAGCTTTCCATTTGATATTCGTAGTTTCCATTTTCAGAAACTAGCCTAATTAAATGATTAACTTGAGTAATAATTTTACTAGTATCTATAAATTCTTTGAATTTAAATTCAGAAGATTTTGACGTAGAGATTCCTAATTTATCAAAGAAACTGCTCTTCTTTGTTTTAAAATGTGCTTGTGGTTGGTAAAGTGGTGTTAGGTTGTTATAATCAATGACACCAAAACCATTACTAAAGTTATACTCTTCTGTAGTGTCAGAAAACTTATCTAAGTAAACTTGTTCGTTTTTAGTGATTTTAGGTCGTTGATTGTAGTCTTTTATGTGTTGTTCAATAAATTCGGGTTGCCTATTATCGTCGTGTAAAAGCGTTAATATTTCTAAACCAGCAATACGTTGTTCTACATTTTTTGAAGTGATTAAATTTGTAGTACTATGTCTTAAACGGTCAACAGGTAGTTTAACTATTAAATGTATCAAGGCAGTACGTAAGCCTTTGTTTTTACGTCTTAGTAAATCTTCCGCAATCTCTAAATCGGCATCATAAAGGTGCATTTTACTAAAGATATTTAGTCCCGTAGCCATAACCAGCTCATTTCTGTTATAAATGGCTTTTCTAGCTAAGGCTCTTTTCCATGAGTTGTGATCAAACTTTAAACGGACTTTACTTTCTTGACTTTGTTTGTAATTGTAAAAGGAATAACTGTAATGTTTAGGAAAGACTTTACGAATGTAAGCTTCTCTATATTCTGTAGGGAATGCCTCAAAATCAGTAGCCATTAACTCTAATTGCTGCTCTGTAGCGCTATTAATTAAAAACTGAAAGAAGTATGTTGGACCAGGAGTAAAAGACCACCAAGAGAAAATTTTGCTTTCAAAGGATGTTCCTTTTTCGGTAACGTTTTTTGCTACGTTTAGTAGTTTGTCAAAAGTTGTATTATCTAAAGTCGTTGATGGTAAATTAACTGCCATCCAATGGTCTAAAGCGTAATCTTTTCCTAAATTTTCAATAAAATAAGGTACTAAAGCGTCGTTTGTTTTTTCTGTTGTCGAGATAAAATACAAGGCTAAAATTTTCTTATTTCTATCTTCAGAAGCAAAAACAAGGTCTAATGCTTTTCTGTTTGCAGTATCTACATCCAAAATTCCAATAGACCATAACGCTACTAAAACCTCTAAATTATCTTTGCTTTCAAGCAATGTGTCTACTGATTTTAGATTCAGAATTAAAGATTGTGCTAAATCCAATACACGATTAATTACTGATTTTTTAGGTGTTTCCCAATTTAAACCAAACCAAGTGCTTACAGCTCTAGTAACACTACTAAAGCGGGTAAGGTCGTTTTCTAATACAACATTAATTATATATTTAAGTGCACCAAGACTAGAGTGGTCTAAGGCTTCTAGGATGGTTTGTCGTAAGCCTTCTTGGCGTTGTGCTGCTAAAAGTAATTTAGCGACTAGTTCCCAATGTTTTTCGTCTTCAGACAACAGCAAGGCTTTTATAATATCTGCGCTAATACCACCAATCTCATCTTCTGCTTGAATAATGTCGTCTAATAACGGATCAAACATAGTTCCGGCATTATGCAATACAGTAGCTAAAAAAATACTGTTTGCATTAGGATGATAGACACTATATTGAAAATGTTCTTGTAGTGATAGTCCGCAAAAACCCATACGGCTAAACTGTAAAAACCGAGTAAAATAGTTTAGTTTATTAATTAGAACAGTTTTAGAAGGTTTAGATCTAAAGGCTTTTCTGTTATAGTTTGTTTGATAGGGTAGCGTGTTCATAAAATCCCACATGGCAGCCAAATAAGGTGCTTGTACAACACCATAAAGTTGCATGGCTAAACGCATACCTTCCTGATTTGCCCAAGGGTTAACAGTGATTGGACTGTCAAAAGCCTCCATAAAATCTGTTACATTATACCAAACACGTTTATCTTTTTCTACACCACCTAAAATTTTCCCTAACACTCTATATGGCGTAGAAAATTGTCTAAAGTCAAAACGATCAACTTTTGGTTTTTGGTGTTTTTTAATGTGTTTATTAGCGTCTTCTATTGGAATCATATGTTGTTGTCCTTTATATCTGTGGTCAATAGTAATTATTTGCTTTTATTTTAAAAGGTTCAATAATTGACTGCAATATAAAAGTAATTCAACTTTTTTTTATCACTGTATTTGGTGATATTTTTTGTTTAAATATAATGCGATTGCATTGCATTGCATCCAATTGTTTAACCCATTAGATCTAAAATAAGAATGTTGTCTTTAAATAAATTTACAACAGACTTTCAAGTCTCAATACATATTACTTTAAAACGCCACGTAATATCTTCTGTACATCTAAATTATCTTTTTGTGGAATCAAAAAGGTTTCTAGATCTTCAGGGGAGTTAATTTGTTCTGATTTGTCAATAAAGCCATATCCTAAGTAGACACTATTTTTAATTAAAACAAAAGCTTCTTCTTGGCTATGTCTCCCTTGTTGTTTTAATACTACGTTTTCTTTGTTGTTATTAATGTGATCAATTGCGGAGATGACACGCAAATTATAATCTGTCACATGTTCTTTATTAGCACAAACACCTTTGCAAGTTGTTATTTTATAATGCGAACATTGTACAACACCATCTTGTAAGTGGCAAAATTTTGGGCACAATTCAAATTGAGCACACATTTTTTCTAAATACTGTCGGCAATCGGTAATACTGGAAAAGGTTTGAATGCTGTTTGGTGTTGCTTTTAGAGTGTTGTACGCTAAATGCTTTATGCCTTGTCTATCTTCGTAACTAAATATAGCATAGGCTTTTGGTGCGCGTTTAGAAATAACATTGTATTCAGGATAATGTTGCTTAATTGCTGCATCTTCCATTAATAAGGCAATAAGCTCGCTTCCGGATAGTTCAAAGTCAATATCGGAGGTCTCACGACAAAGGTCCAACGATTTTTGCGCTTTACTGTAAAAATGGCTTAAAACACGTTTTTTAATATCTTTTGCTTTACCAACATATATAATCTGTCCTTTTTTATTTTTAAAATAATAGATACCGGCAGTATTGGGTAAATTATTAAAAACAGCAGTCGGTAAATGAGAAGGTAAAGTAGCTTCTTTGGATGTCTTTTTTAGAAAGTCACCAAAAACAGTTTCAGCATCCTCTTGATTTAATAATATATCAAACAAAACAACGGTTGCTTCAGCATCACCACGTGCTCTGTGTCTGTCTACAATATTAATATGTAAATCGGTACATAGTTTACCTAAACTATAGGATTTATGACCGGGTAATAATTTGCGAGATAAGCGGACCGTACAAAGCTTTTTTCGATTAAAATCAATGCCCAACGCCTTAAATTCGTTTCTTATAACATTGTAATCAAAGTTAACATTATGGGCTACAAAAATGGTGTCCTCTGTAATGGATAAAACGTCATTGGCAACCTCGGCAAACGTGGGTGCATTAGCAACTGTTCCGTTATCTATTCCTGTTAAAGACGTAATATAATCAGGGATTAAAACCTCAGGATTAACAAGAGAAGTAAACTCGTCAATTATCTGTTTACCATCGTATTTAAAAACAGAGATTTCAGTAATCTTGTTACTTCTACCACTAGTTTCAACATCAATAATTGTATACATCATCTTAACGTTTTTTCTAAAGCTTTTAATTCTACACCCAGTTCATTAAACATGCCTAAAATACTGCTGATTTTTAGCTCTTCTTCTGTGTATTCTTGTGTGTTAATACTGCAGGTAAATTCCCAAATCTCTAAAACTTCATTAATAGGGACACTATAACCGTTATAGGTTTTATTGTCCGATACTAGCAATAAAGAGTTGTTTAAATCGATATTATTATAAACACGCTTGTAAACCATACCATCATTTAAAGTGACTAATACGTAGGTGCGACCACTTTTAATTTCGCTTCTATCTTCTACAAAACGTCCAATAACAAACGCCCCATCTTTCATGGGTAGCATAGAGTCTCCTTTAATAGGAAATGCACGATGTTTTCCGGTGGGTAAAAAAGGCAATTTTATTTTTTGTAGTTGCTCAATATATTCCGGATCGTCATACCCAGCTAAATACCCAGCAGAGGCTTTTACAGGAACAACTTCAATTAAATTTTCGTTATCATTATCTACCGTTATCGGAAACAGCACCCGTTGGTTATTCAGCTCGATAAACGAGAAGTCTTTGGCTTTAGTCAAGTCGTTACGCAATAAAATATCTATCGGTATTTTAAAGTAATCGGAAAACGCAATTAAAAACTCGATAGTAGGCGCAGAGCGGTTCTCCTCGTAAGAGCCAATACGTGACCTAGTTACCTGTAACTCTTCAGCAATACCTTCTTGAGATAGCTTTTTGAGACTTCTTAAGTGTTTTATGTTTTTAGATATATAATTCATAATACTACAAATGTAAGCAATAATTACTTAAATATGTAGCTAATTTTGTAGCATGCAGAATAATATTTTACATCTAGATTTAGACACGTTTTTTGTCTCTTGCGAGCGACTAATAGATAGTCGTTTGCAAAACAGACCATTACTAGTTGGAGGGACAGGAGATAGAGGTGTGGTAGCTGCGTGTAGTTATGAGACTAGAGGCTTTGGTGTGCATTCAGGTATGTCTATGAAAGTGGCAAGACGTCTATGTCCGGAAGCGACAGTAATTAGAGGAGACGCGTCCATTTATACCAAATATTCGCATTTAGTAACAGAAATTATTAAAGAAAAATCACCCGTTTTTGAAAAAGCGAGTGTGGACGAGTTTTATGTTGATTTATCAGGTATGGATAAGTTTTATGGGTGTTATAAATACGCTTCAGAGCTACGTCAAAGCATCATTAAAAATACGGGGTTACCAATTTCGTTTGGATTATCAGCCAACAAAATAGTATCTAAAGTCGCTACAGGAGAAGCAAAACCGAATAACCAATTACAGATAGATTCAGGATTTGAAAAAGATTTTTTAGCCCCATTATCCATTCGTAAAATACCATCGGTTGGCGAGAAAACATATCAGGTGTTAAGAGGTTTAGGGGTTGATAAAATTAGTGTCATCCAACAAATGCCATTAGAAATGATGATAAGTGCGCTTGGCGCGAATGGACGTACCATTTGGAAAAGAGCTCATGGTATTGATAATCCACCATTGGTCCCGTTTTATGAGCGAAAATCCTTGTCTACAGAACGCACGTTTGGAAAAGACACTATCGATATGGTTAAGCTTAGAACTACCATTTTTGCTATGGCAGAAAATTTAGCCTTTCAATTAAGAAAAGGCAATAAACTAGCCGGAACATTAAGTGTCAAAATCAGGTATTCGGATTTTAATACGTACACCAAACAGGTTAAAATCACTTATTCTAGTGCAGACCATGTTATTATCCCAAAAGTATTAGAGCTGTTTGAAAAACTATACCAACGCCGATTATTAATCCGTTTGGTAGGCGTCAAAATTAGCGATATAGTGACGGGAAATTATCAAATAAATCTTTTTGATGATACCGAAGAGATGCTAAATCTATACAATGCAATGGACGCGATAAGAAACCGATATGGCGATTTAAGTATTATGAGAGCCTCTGCAATGGGCGCCAAAACCATTGGTAGATTTAACAACCCGTTTAATGGCGAACCTCCCGTTTTATTAGCACACCGTAATCAATAATGTATTTAAACTGTCACTCATATTACTCTTTGCGTTTTGGAACATTTTCTGAAACCGATCTATTAGATTTAGCAGAAGCTAATGCTATGGAGGTTGTGGCGTTGACGGATATTAACAACACCTCTGCGTGCTTAAATTTTGTGCGTCATGCTAAAAAACGCAATATTAAGCCTGTAATTGGTATTGATTTTAGGACTGGTGCACAACAGCATTTTGTAGGTCTAGCCAAAAATAATCAAGGATTTAAAGCTTTAAACGCCTTTTTGTCGCAACATTCTGAACAAAAATTACAATTACCAGATGTGGCACCACCACTTGCTAATGTGTTTATTATTTATCCTTTTGAAAACGTCTTACAATTAAATAAAAAAACGTTTGCTGACCACGAGTTTATTGGGGTGTCTATTACCGATTTGCGGAAGCTTAGATTTTCGACCTTAAAACAACAGCAGCATAAAATTGTCTTATTGCAGCCTGTAACGGTAAGAGATAAAAAGGATTTTAATGCCCACCGGTTATTAAGAGCTATAGATAATAACACGCTATTAAGTAAACTGGAAAAAACGGAGGAATGTAATCCTTTGGATACAATGTGGTCTTTAGACGAATTGAATATAGCTGTAGCTGAATTTCCTTTTATCCTAAAGAATACAAAAGCGTTGCTAGACCAATGTGAGATTGAGTTTGGTTTTGACGATCAAAGAGACTCCCAAAACCAGAAATTATACACAGACTCGTTTGAAAATGATTGTATCCTATTAGAACAATTGTGTCGGGACGGTTTACCAAAACGGTATGCTAATCCATCACCAAAAGTACATGCGCGTTTAAAAACAGAACTGGATACCATCAAATCCATGCAATTTGTATCCTTTTTTCTTATCAATCATGATATCGTGTCTTATGCTAAAAGCCAAGGCTATTTTCATGTGGGTAGAGGTAGTGGTGCCAATAGTATTGTAGCGTATATTATTGGGATTACAGATGTAGATCCCATTGAGCTAGATTTGTATTTTGAACGCTTTATCAATCCTTTTAGGGCGTCTCCACCAGATTTTGATATCGACTTTTCTTGGAAGGATAGGGACGATGTGACCGCCTATATTTTCAGAAGATTTAAGCATACCGCATTATTAGCAACCTATAACACGTTTAAATATAGAGCGGTTGTTAGAGAGTTAGGTAAGGTGTTCGGTTTACCGAAAGAAGACATAGACAAGCTAAGTAAAAACAGTTACACCGCTTCTAGTTTAGACGATATTTCAAAATTGGTTTTAAAATATGGGAAGTTAATTGAAGGCTTTCCAAACCATTTAAGCGTGCATTCCGCCGGAATCTTAATTTTGGAGCATCCCGTACATTGTTATTCGGCAACAGATTTACCACCAAAAGGCTTTCCTACGGTGCAGTTTGATATGAATATTGCCGAAGATGTCGGCGTCTTTAAATTTGATATTTTAGGACAACGTGGTTTAGCAAAAATTAAAGAAGCGCTAGAAATTATTGCAGAAAACAGACCAGAATTACCACCAATAGATATTACCAATGTAGCTGCGTTTAAAAAAGATCCAAAAATTAATAATCTATTAAAATCAGGAGGTGCTATTGGGGCGTATTATGTAGAGTCTCCTGCAATGCGTGGATTAATGCAACAATTACAAACGCAAGATTATTTAGGTTTAGTCGCAGCTAGCTCGATTATTAGACCAGGCGTGTCGGGGTCGGGGATGAAAGACGAGTTTATTAAACGTCATCGGATGCCCGAAAAACGAAAAGAGGCACATCCCATATTGTACAATATTATGCCAGAAACCTATGGTGTGATGGTTTATCAAGAGGATGTGTTGAAGGTGGCTAATCAGTTTGCAGATTTAACTTTAGGCGAAGCAGATGTGCTTAGACGTGGTATGAGCGGTAAGTATAGGTCCCTAAAAGAGTTTGAAGCTGTCGAAGAAAAATTTATTGCTAATTGTAGAAAAAAAGGCTATGCTGACGACTTGATTTTTGAAGTCTGGAACCAAATTAAAAGCTTTGCTGGTTACGCTTTCGCGAAAGGGCATTCGGCGTCTTATGCTGTAGAAAGTTATCAGAGTTTGTATTTAAAATGCTATTTCCCATTAGAGTTTATGACCGCTGTACTTAATAATGGTGGCGGTTTTTATAGTGCAGAACATTATTTTCATGAAGCTAGACAACAAGGCGCAACCATTTGCTTGCCTTGTGTAAATACTAGTGATCATCCCAATAGGTTGATTGATACCTCCATTTATTTAGGATTGGGGTATTTGAAAAATTTGGAAGCTTATACCATTAAGCGCCTATTAACGGAACGACAGTTGCACGGACCGTTTAAATCTTTAGACGATTTTATTGATAGAATTGTTATTAGTATCGAACAACTAACCATTTTAATTAGAAGTAATGCGTTTAGATTTACCAATATCCCTAAAGTAGAATTGCTTTGGAAAGCTATTTTTAAATTGAATGCCAAAGGAAAAGACACCATACAATCTAAGCTGTTTAAAACGGAGCATAAACAATTCACCTTACCAAAATTAGATAATAATTGGATTGAAAATGCTTATGACGAAATGGAATTGATTGGATTCCCGTTATGCAATTATTTTGATTTAGTAAGTGAAGCAATGCAAGACGATGTGTTGGCCTCGCAAATGCACCTGTTTGTTAATAAAACAATACTTATTTACGGAAACCTGGTGACCACACGTTTTAATAAAACGTCACAAGGCAAATTGATGCGCCTAAGTACGTTTGTCGATAAAAATGGAGACTATTTTGATGCAGTACACTTTACAAATGTGGTCCATCAATTCCCCATTAATGGATTGGGGATTTATGCGTGTTATGGTAAAATTTCTGACCGGTTTGGCTTTTATAGTATGAGTGTTGTTTGGAGTAAAAAGCTAGCTATACTACAAGATCCAAGAAATAGTTAAGCTATTGTTTTTAAAAAGAAATAGCCCGTCTGTTAGGTTCTTAATTTATTGCGTCTAAATCCTCAGTACCATTTAACTAACATGGTATAAAGTATATAGAGCGACTGTTTTTTTTGAAATGTTATTTAAATTATTTGTAAATTAAAGACGTATTACAAAAAAAACACAGTCATTTTGGTCTAACCGCTAGCTATGGTTATAAACAAAATGCAATCCTAAAACTGAGGTGTTTTTATAATAATACCAATCCCCTTAAGATTGATTCTCTAATAACAACCAAAATAACTAACACATGAAGAAAAGATTATTTAATTCGTTATTGTCCCTTATCATTGTAGGTTTTGCCTACGCTCAAGAAGAAAAAAACCTACCTAACACACCAATTTCTCACACCTTTTACGCCACAGGAAATTTAGCAACATCTAATACTGCCAGTAGTAATACTGTGGTAACAGCACTTGCTAAAGCATTAGAAAAAGATAGTAATTCGACTTTATTACTTCTTGGTAATAATGCGTCTACCACAGGTTTTTCAGAAAAAAAGAGTTCAGCCAAATCAAATTTAGACAGTTATGCCTCGGTTTTTAAACCGTTTTCTGAGCGCATGTATTTTATTCCTGGATATTCAGACTGGAAACACGGACTAAAAAGCTTAAAAGCACAAGAAGACTATTTAGAAGATCTGTTTGATAATAAAAATGTTTTTCAACCAGAAAAAGGTTGTCCAATCGAAAAAATTGAAATTAATGACAACATAGATTTGTTAATTTTAGATTCGCAGTGGGCATTATCAGATTGGGATAAAATTCCTAATATTAATGACCATTGTGAGATAAAAAATAAAACAGAGTTTTATGTCGAGGTCGAGCATGAAATTATAAAAAGTCAAGGAAAAACGGTGCTAATTGCAATGTATCACCCTATTGCTTCTTATGGTAAACATGGAAATTCTTATGCATTTGGTATCGGGTCTCAAAATCTAAATAATACGTATTATAAGGAGTATAGCAAGCGCTTATTAACTATTGCGCAACAATCTACAAATGTTGTTTTTCTTTCAGGACATGAACAAAATATGCAATTTATTGTAGAAAAAAATATACCAACTATTATTAGTGGCGCTGGAGGAAAAATTCAAAAAGCAAAACAAGGTAGTAATAGTTTAGCAGCCATTAATCAAAAAGGATATACAAAGATTATCGAATATAAGAATGGCGCATTATGGATGGCCTTTTATGGCGAATCTAATAATTTTACAACACCATTATTTGCTTCAGAAATAATACAAGCATTTGATAAGGTGACACTGCCAGATTTTAATGAAACAGCAACACCAGAATACGTAAAAGCATCTATATATGAGCCAGAAGAGTTAGACCGTTCTGGATTTTATAAAATGCTTTGGGGAGAACATTTTAGAAAAGATTATGCTACAGCCATAAATGTAAAAACAGCGCTTTTAGATACATTATATGGTGGATTATCTATTATTAGAAAAGGGGGAGGACATCAAACCAATTCACTACGTTTAGAAACAAAAGATGGACGCGAATTTGCTATGCGTTCGGCAAAAAAAAGTGCGTTGCGTTTTATTCAATATTTCCTGTTTAAAACTCAGTATTTAGAGCCAGATGTTGAGGATACTTATTTTATTCAGTTATTACAAGATTATTGGACTACAGCAAATCCTTATGGAAGTTTAACTATAGGAGACTTATCTGATGCGTTAGATATTTATCATGCTAATACTGAAATGTATTATATCCCAAAACAAAAAGCATTAGATATTTATAACGATGCTTTTGGTGATAAAATTTATTTTATTGAAGAACGTATAACAGATGGTCATGGAGATGTAGCAAGTCTAGGAAGCACAAATACTATAGAAAGTACTACGGATTTACTAGACAAACTACGTAGAAAAGACAAAATAGCGATAAACGAGAGTTTATATATTAGAACCCGTTTATTTGATAATATAATTGGAGATTTTGATAGACACGCAGACCAATGGCGTTGGGCAGTCCAAAAACAAGAGGATGGTACAGATCTTTATGAAGCAATACCTAGAGATCGTGATCAAGCATACGCAGATTTTGATGGTTTTATGCTTGGTGCTTTAACCGTATTAAGTCCCCCTATGCGTTTTATGCAACGTTATGACGGTACATATAATTCCACACGATGGTTTAATGATGCTGGAGATGATGTTGATTTTGCTGTGTTGACCAAGCATACACAAGAAGATTGGCTGCGCGAAGCACGTTTTATAAAAGAAAACTTAACGACTGAAGTTATTGATAAAGCATTTAGTAATTTTCCTAAAGAGATTGATCAGACAAAAGTAGCTAGAACAAAAAAAGCCTTATTAGGACGATTAGCTAAAGTTGAAGAAAATGCAGTAAGCATTTATGAATACCTTCGTACTTGTGTTATTGTAACAGGAACCGATAAAGATGATCATTTTGTAATTACACGTAAGCCTGACGGAATTACAAACGTTAGTATCTACCGAATTAAAAAAGGAGAGAAAACAGATAAGTATCTAGATGTTGATTATGATAAGTCCATTACTAACGAAATATGGATTTACGGATTGGATGATGAAGATATCTTTGAAGTGAATGGAAAGAGTAATAAGTACATCAAAATTAAAATAATTGGTGGACAAAATAATGATACGTACCGTATTAATAACAAAAGAAATCTGCGTGTATTTGACCAGAAATCAAAGCCTAATACGTTTGAAACTCCTGTGCCAAAAACATTGTCTGATAATTACGATTTAAATACATATTATTTTAAGAAAAACCGTAGAGATGTCAGAAACACACTACCTATTATTGCTTTAAATCCAGACGATGGACTTAAAGTAGGTGCAACGTTTAACTACACAAAAAACTCTTTACAACGTAACCCATTTACAGCAAAACACAGTTTAAGTCTTGCTTATATTACTGAAACATCGGGAGTGCAAATAGACTATTCTGGAGAATTTGCCAACGTATTTGAAAAGATAAACCTTGGTATAGAAGCAGGATATTCTTCTTCTAGTTATACTAACAATTTTTTTGGCTTCGGAAATGAAACCCTAAATTTTGAAGACGACCTAGATCTAGATTTTAATAGAGTAAGATTAAGAACACTGTCTTTTGCGCCATCGCTTATTTATCGCGGGTACTATGGTAGTTCTATAACCTTAGGTGCGAGTTATGAAAATATAGAAGCAGAAAAAACAGCAGGTCGATTTATAGAAGTCGCTGGTGTTAATCCGGATGTTTTTGAGAGTCAAAGTTTTTATGGTGTAGAAGGGGTTTATGAGTATAATAACTTTGATAATGCAGCATTACCTAAATCAGGAATTGGATTTAAATTGACAGCAGGTTACAAAGCTAATTTTGAAAGCGATAAAAGTTTCTCATACGTTATTCCTGAGCTTAGGTTAACAAAAAAAATTGACAGTCGTGGTATTTTAGTCTATGCTACAAAACTTAAAGCACATGTTAATTTAAGTAATGAGTTTGAGTTTTATCAAGCAGCATCCATAGGAGATGGAGATGGTTTAAGAGGATTTAGACAAGAACGCTTTAGCGGAAAAAGTGCCTTTTATCATAACTCTGATTTAAGACTGTCTCTTGGTAAAATACGAAATGCTTTTATTCCGATTGCTTACGGCTTTTATGGTGGATTCGATTATGGTCGTGTATGGGTAGAAAACGACAATTCTAATGAGTGGCACACGTCACCAGGTGGAGGTGTGTTTTTTAACATTGCAGGATTTACTACTGCCAACTTCGGCTATTTTAGTTCTGACGAAGGTGGAAGATTAAACATATTACTAAGTCTAGCATTCTAATTAAAAACCAACGATATGAAAAAACCAATACAAGTATTTAAAGTCAGTGAATTAAAAAATAAAGAACCGGAACATGCATTAGTTAATGGATTAGATTTAGTTATTGTTAAGTTTGATGATGCTATCTCAGTTCTTTACGGACGTTGTTTGCATCGTGGCGCATTAATGTCAGACGGTCATATTGATGGTCATAATCTAATTTGTGGTGTTCATGGATGGGATTACCGTGTAGATTCTGGAGTTTCGGAATATAATAATAAAGAAGTACTTCATAAATTTTCGACTAAAATAGAAGGTGATGACTTATATGTAGACGCATTTGAAATAGATGCCTATTTGGTTAATAGCCCGCAACCCTTTAATCGTGATGCTTATTTAGGTGCTTATGCGGATACACATCCAGAAGATACAGAGCCATACACAGGTTATATTAAAGAACTAGCACAAAATGGCTTAAAAAACATAGGGCATCATGGATTTTCAGCATCTATGGGAGTAGATAGAAATACGTTACCAAAATGGAATGACATTCAGTTTTTACCAGCACAATTAGCAACAAGACCATTGTTAGATGAGGAGGCAGTAGCAACTAAGGTTACAATTGGTTCAAAAGCAAAAAAACCGTTACATCTTGATATTCCATTATTTGTAAGTGATATGAGTTTTGGAGCATTATCTCGAGAAGCTAAAATAGCACTATCAAAAGGTGCAGAGTTAGCAGGAACAGGAATTTGTTCAGGAGAAGGTGGTATGCTTCCGCAAGAACAAGCTAATAATAGTAAGTATTTTTACGAGTTGGCTTCGGCACAATTTGGATTTTCATGGGATAAATTAGATCATGTACAAGCCTTTCATTTTAAAGGCGGTCAAGGGGCTAAAACAGGAACAGGAGGCCATTTGCCAGGCAGTAAAGTTAGTAAAGAAATTGCTGAGGTTAGAGGCGTAAAAGAAGGAGAGACTGCAATATCACCTGCAGCAAATCCTAATTTTCATACTGTTCAGGATTTTAAAGCGTTTGCAGATAAAGTACGTCAACGTACAGGAGGGATTCCTATTGGATTTAAAATAGCAGCAAGTCATATTGAAAAAGACATACAGTTTGCTTTAGATGTTGGTGTGGATTATATCATTCTTGATGGTCGTGGTGGCGGTACGGGTTCTGCACCAACCATATTAAGAGATCATATAAATGTACCAACCATACCCGCTATAGCTAGAGCTAGAAAATATTTGGATCGTGTGGGCGCTACAGAGGTTACGTTGGTGGCTACAGGAGGCTTACGTGTGGCAGAAGATTTTGCAAAAGCAATGATGTTAGGTGCCGATGCAATTGCGGTTTCTAATTCGGCATTACAAGCTATTGGTTGTTTAGGGATGCGTGCTTGTGGTACAAATAATTGTCCAGTAGGTATCGCAACTCAAAAAGAATCGTTGCGTAGTCGCTTGATTATAGAGTCTTCGGCTAAACAATTATATAACTATTTTGATGCGACTAATGATTTAATTAAAGTAATTGCAAGAGCTTGTGGTTATGATGATGTGACTAAATTTAATCAAGAGGATTTGTCAACTTTTGATTATGAGATGCACAAACTAACAGGGATTAATTACGCAGGAATACAATAACATATTATGGAAAAACAAATGCATTTAGCAGCACAATATTTAGCTGCAGCAGGAATTAGTTTTCTTGAAAAAAAAGACGATGATAGTCATACAAATTTAGGGTTTAGTATTAAAGACCAGTGTTTATATACGCACACACTTTCTAAAAACGAAGACGTATTAGGTTTAGATTACAAAAATTTTGCACTGGTTTGGAGCTCTAAAACTGGGACTACAAGTTTAAATCTAGATGGTGCGACGCACAGTACAATTTTACAATGGCTTTCAAACACCGCAAAAAGCAATCTTAATAAATTGTATACCTATAAGTTTCATTATGACTTATCATATACTATAGATGCTACTTATACTTTTAAATTATCTGATACTGATAGATTAAAAACGTTATCAGCACAACGTGTATTAATAGAAAAAGTAATTCAACAATTAAAAAAGGCATACCATTTAGAGACACCTTGTAGAGTTTGGCCTCATCATTTTGATACAGGTATTTATACGGCGTTTCCAGATAGTAATATCACGATAGGATTGGGCTTAGCTATTCCCGACAGTGTTTCAAAAACATTCTATTTTTATATTTCTGGTTATAAAAATGGTAAAACTATGGATACTTCTGGTTTTTCTAATTTAGCTCTTGGCGAGTGGAAATCGGATGGGTTTACGGGTGCAATTTTAGAATTATCAAATACAACAGAAGCTGATGGCGTTTCCTTTTTTAAGGAAGCTATTAGTCAATTACAAACAAAATAAATAAATAAGATGAATAATAAATTTTTAAAAAGTATTGTAGCCGGAATTATAGCAACGATTGCCATGACAGTATTAATGGTAATATCAGGAAAATTAGGAATGCCAAAAATGGAACCGCCACATATGTTAGCGACAACTTTAGGAGCTCCCGTAGTGGTTGGATGGATGATGCATTTTATGATTGGGGTCTCGTTTGCACTAATTTATACTTATGTTATTAGTGGTTGGTTTGAAAAGATTAATTCTGTTGTACTAAAAGGTGTTGTTTTTGGAGTAATAGCAGCTGTTATGGCAAAGGTAAGTATGACAATAATGGGTAAGATGTTTGATACAATGCCTGCGCCTTCTGGTAACATGGCTTTAGTATTAATGGGACTAGTTATGGGACATATTTTATTTGGTATTGTTGTCGTGTGGTTTATCCACCGTAAATAATCTCATTTTAACTGCTGTTCTGAGAAGAGAATAGCTTGAATTGTTATAATCTTAACAAGAATTATAAGTCTTAATTTACAACGTATTGATATGAGTAGTAAAAAAACAGAAAAAGCAGCAGATAACTACCTTATGGATGAGTTAAAGATTGATAAGGATACACTTAAATCTTTAAAGAAAAAATTAGCTAAAATTGAACCAAGGTCTGAGCGTGGTGTCGAAACGTTGTTTCGTTTATTATCCAAAAATCAGTACACCTTAAATACGATGATAGATAGAAAATCTAACATTCTTATTTCAATCAATGCATTAATTTTGTCATTAATAATCGGTACTGTAATGAGTCAGTTAGATGCTGATCCACATCTTATTTTTCCTGTGGTAATGATACTTGTTACAAATTTGATATCTATAACGTACGCTATATTTGCAACACGTCCAGAACTAGTGCATGGTGATAAAGGTGCCCGAAATCTTATGTTTTATGGTAATTTTCAAGATATGGAGGAAGCTGAATATGTGGATAGTATTACTCAGTTAATGAATCAAGGAGATGAATTATACAAAACTATTGCAAAAGACACCTTTTATCTAGGGAAAACAATCGATAGAAAATTTAAGCTCTTACGTAAATCTTTTAATGTGTTTTTAGTGGGAATTATTATGTCAGTTATGGGCTTTATAGCTTGTCACGTATTTTTTGGAGGACTGATGTAAAATACAAGTCACTTGTAAAAGATGTAATTACAATTAAAGTATTATAAATAAAAAAGCCTTACATAAAATGTAAGGCTTTTTGCGGAGAGTAAGGGATTCGAACCCCTGGAGGTGTGACCCTCAACAGTTTTCAAGACTGCCGCATTCGACCACTCTGCCAACTCTCCAAAGTGTCTCATTAGGTATTCCCTAATTGCGAGTGCAAATATAGATAGGATTTTAGTTTTATTCAAATAAAAAAGAAGATTTTTTTGTTTTTTTTTCAATCAAGGTCATAGTTTGTTAGTAATCAATTAATAAGATAAATTGATTGCTTTCTAACCTAAATTAAAAGCATAACCGTTATTTTTGACGAAAATTGAAATATGGATATAATAAAGCAACTTAACTGGAGATACGCCACAAAAAGTTTTGATACACAACGGTTAGTTTCAGATAAAGATATAAAAGCGCTTACAGAAGCTTTTAACCTAACTGCTACGTCTTATGGTTTACAACCATTAAAATTGATGGTTATTAAGGATAAAGACTTACAATCACAATTGGTTCCGGTTTCTTACAATCAAAAACAAGTAGGAGAGGCTTCTCATCTATTAGTATTTTGTATAGAATCGCAGATGGATACAGCATTTATTACTAGTTATTTTGATAGGGTTAAATCTATTAGAAATACGGAAGATGCTATTTTAGATCCTTTTAAAACATTTTTAATCGAAGATTTTAAAAACAAATCACAATCAGAAAAAGAAGCTTGGGCTGTAAAACAAGCCTATTTGGCTTTAGGTAATATAATGACGGTTTGTGCATTATTAAATATTGATGCTTGTCCAATGGAAGGTTTTAGCCCATCGGATTACGATACTGTTTTAGGATTGGAAGCGCTTAAGCTTAAATCGGTTTTAGTAATGCCAATTGGATATAGAGCTAAAGACGATTTTATGGCGGACTTACAAAAAGTAAGGCGTCCAATAAAAGACACCGTAATTATGCGTTAACACAATAAAGTGGCAAGATTATTGTTATTTCATAAAAAGCAATACTTTTGTAATGCATTAAATTTATTAAAAAATGAAAAAATTACTGCTTGTATTTACTTTATGTGTATCATTTTCAATGCTTGCGCAGGATGATGATTACGAAGATTATTCATCTAATTTAAATTGGCTGACGGATTTAGCAGAAGCTAAACAAGAATCAATAAGCTCTAAAAAGCCAATTTTAATTTATTTTACAGGAAGCGATTGGTGTGCACCTTGTAAAATGTTGAAAAAAGATTTTTTCTACACAGAAGCTTTTGAAGAAAAAGCAGATCAATTTGTACTTCTAATGATTGATATGCCAAGGCGTACGGACATCATCTCTAAAGAGCAACAAGAAAAAAACAATAACGTTGTTAGTAAATACAATACATCAGGAGGTTACCCTAATTTAGTAGCTTTAAATGATCAATTACATATAATAGGAGAATTATCTGGTTATACTTTTTTAAGAGAAACAGACAGACATTTTGCTTTTATAGAAGCGATTCTAGAAAATTACTAGACTACAAGAATATAAGACATTTAAAAAACGCCCAAATTAAGTTTGAGGCGTTTTTTTTATAGCTTAAATTCTTTTAAATTTGACTAATAACAAAAAATATATAGATGCCAGGATTTGAAAGCTTTGGAGATTTAGAGCGAAAAGAAGTAGAAGATGTACTAGATAATGGAGTATTAATGCGTTATGGTTTTGATGGCATGCGTAATGGACATTATAAAGCAAAGTCTTTAGAAACAGAAATACAAAAAACACTACAGGTTAATCACGCACAATTAGTAACTAACGGGACAGCAGCTGTATCTGTAGCTTTAGCTTTAGCGGGTATTGGAGCAGGAGATGAGGTAATTATGCCTTGTTTTACGTTTGTCGCTAGTTTTGAAGCTATTATGATGTTGGGTGCTATTCCTGTATTAGTGGATATAGATGATACATTAACCTTAAACCCAGAAGCGGTTAAGGCTGCTATTACATCTAAAACAAAAGCAATCATGCCTGTACATATGTGTGGTAGTATGGCTAATTTAGATGCGCTTAAACAAATAGCGGATGATCATAACTTAAAACTGGTAGAAGATGCTTGTCAAGCTATTGGAGGAACCTATAAAGGAAAGTCTTTAGGTACCTATGGTGACTTAGGATGTTTTAGTTTTGACTTTGTTAAAACAATAACTTGTGGAGAAGGTGGAGCAGTAGTTACTAATAATCCAGAGTATGCAAAACATGCGGATTTGTTTACAGATCACGGTCATGACCATATTGGGAGTGATAGAGGGGCAGAGACACATTCTTACTTAGGTTATAATTTCCGAATTTCAGAATTGAATGCTGCTGTAGGTTTAGCACAAGTTAGACGTTTAAAAGACTTTATTGCCATTCAGAAAAAAAACTATACCATTTTAAGAGAGGCGTTATCAGCTATTCCTGAGGTGACATTTAGAACTGTACCCGAAGGAGGAGAAGAGAGTTATGCTTTTTTAAGTTTCTTTTTACCAAATTTAGAAACGACAAGAAAAACATCGGCTGCATTTAAAGAAAAAGGAGTAGATGTTTGTTTTCATTATTATGATAACAACTGGCATTATATTAGAAAATGGGATCATTTAAAAGATATAAAAACCTTATATCCAGTTTCTAAAGAAGTTAAAGACGGTCTAGCATATCTAAAAGACAAAACATTTGAAAAATCAGACCATTTTATTGGTAGAAATATTTCTTGTTTAATCAAGTTATCTTGGACGGAAGAAGAAACAAAACAACGCGCTAAACTTATGGTAGAAGCCATAAAAGAATCACTATAATTTTTAATTTTAAACCAACCCCAAATAAACCAACCTTTTAATGAAAAAAATCACTGTACTATGTCTATTGCTATGCTTTTATTCGGCTATAGCCCAAGATAATTATGACCAATTTTGGCAAGAATTATTAAGTAATAACCGTGTTTCTGCAACTCAAACATTAAAAAAGATTGATGATGCTAATAGTATTGAAAATCTTATTATTAATGAAATAATGAGGGTTGAAAATGGTCAATTTAGAGCCAATAAAGACTTTTTGCCAACTTTTTTAAATCAGGATAATTATCAAAATTATTTATATGCCCTTTGGAACGAAAACTATTTTTTTAATACGTATTTAGATACAGGATTTAATAATAAAATTGTTGGAGCAATTAATAGTATTTCTGAAAGTAATCCGACACATAATACTATCCAAGACGCTATAACGTATTTAGAATCTATAGTGGCTAGAGAGAATAAAGATTGGGCGACTTACAAATCTAAAATTAGTAATATACCTTCTTTTAGAAACTGGCAATATTGTGGTGTCTTTGAAAACTTGAATAAAAGCGGTCTTGATCGTGTTTATGGACCTGAGACTAACGCTAACAACAATACTCCTTTTGACGCAGAAAGTAATGGCTATGTTAATTGGTACACTTCAAAAAATACAGAAGAAGCTTATCAGTTTTTTACTAATCATGAAGAGTATGGATCGGGTGTTAATTATGCACAGACTTTTGTTTCAACGCCTCAAGATGAAACAGTAATTTTACGTATTGGAAGTGGATCTGCTTTTAAATTATGGTTAAATGATGTTGTTATATTTGAAAACAAGCAGGACGTTGTTACAGACTTAGATGCTTATCAGGTTAAGGTTACTTTTCCAAAAGGAAATAATAGATTGTTAATAAAAACTGCCGAAAGTGACTATGGCAGCTATTTTATTATGAGTCCATTAAATCAAGACGGATCTCATAATACTAATTTAAAAGAGTCTTCAAGCTATTCTGAATATAATAAAAGTAAAGCTAGTCAAATAGGAGCGACTCCCGTTACTAATAGTTTTGAAGCTTTTTTTGTAGATAAACTTTATCAAAATCCGAACAATTTTTTTAATGCTTATTGTTTAATTAGAACATATTTAAGAAATTCTAAATACGAAGAAGCTAAAAAAGTAATACAGCCTTTTTTAGAGCAGTACCCAAAAAGTTCATTATTAAGAAAATTAATGATTACGGTCTATTCTTTAGAAAAAGATTATACGACAATCAAAGAAATTAATAAAAACATGGAGTTGGATGATGAAACCTATTATCTACCTGTTTTGTTAAAAGTTATGGTGTTTGACGAGTTGACAAGAATGAGTATTAAAGAGTTAGAAGACTATCTTGAAAAACTTAAATCAACAATTGATTTAGAAATCATGCATGAAACTGCAGATTTTATCTATAATGCTAGACAAGAAGATCAAGCCAAACTCAAAAAAAATCTTGATAAGTTAATGATAATGACTGACGGCAACACTAAATTAATATTGCGCTATGCACCGTTGTATGAGTCGTTGTTCGAAGAAGAAAATAAGACTGTTAGTATCTTAGAAGATTTAGAAAAAAAGAAATTTGATTTGTCTATAGTTAGAAAACTAGTGTCTTATTATGATAAACGTAATCAAAAAAGTAAAGTTTTGGATATGTTATCTAATGAGATTGAATATCTAGGTACTGATAACTATTACTTAAGGTCTATTATTAATAAGTTGCACCAATATAAAAGATATGAAGAGTCATTAAAATATATAGACCAAGGTTTATCTAATTTTCCAGATTCGTTTGTTTTTCAAGAGTTAAAAGGTGATGCTTTACTTCAAATTGATAAAAAGAAAGCCATTACTGCTTATGAATCCTCTTTGTCTCATAATAGTAATGATAAATCTTTAAGAAAAAAATTGAAGGATTTAAATAACGAAAACAATGTTTTAAAAGATTTAGTTATCGAAGATGCCTATAGCTTAATAAATGAAAGAAGAGGTAAAATAGTAACAAATAACTATGGGTTTAATATCCTAAATGATAATAGTACTGTAGAGTTATATAGCGAAGGTGGTGGTAATTATAGATCTGTTTTTATTTATGAAATTACATCGGATAGCGGAGTAGAGCGTTTTAAAGAGTATGATTTAGGGTTAAGCGGGAATTATAATGTAAATAAGTCTGAAATTGTAAAGCAAGATAAAAGCATTATACCAGCAGATAAAAGCGGGTCTAGCTTAGTGTTTAACGGGTTAGCAATTGGTGACGTTATTTATTTAGATTATGAGTATTCATTTTCTAAATCTGGTCGTTTTTATAAAACGTATTCGGATCGGTTTATGCTAGGTTCTTTTCATCCTACATCATCTTCTGCAGTTAAAATAATTGCTCCAAAAGAGCATAACTTAAATTATAAGAGTGTAAATGGTAATACGCAACCTAAAATAACAACTAAAGGAGATTCTAAATTATACGAATGGACTATTTTAAATAATCCTGGATTACCTCAAGGAGAAGACTATATGCCTAGCGACTCTGATGTTGCAGAATATATTCACTTAAGTACAATTGATAGCTGGAACGAGATTTCTATTTGGTATTCTGATTTAGTAAGAAGCGTTATGGAGGTAAATGCAACTGTACAGGATACATTTGATAAATTATTTCCTGACGGTTATAAACATTTATCAGAGGATCAACGTGCTAAAATTATTTACAATTATATACGTAACAATTTTACGTATAGTTATGTTAGTTTTAGACAAAGCGGATTTGTACCACAAAAACCATCAAAGACAATTAAGACTAATTTAGGAGATTGTAAAGACTTTTCTACGTTGTATGTAACATTGGCAAAGAAAGCTGAATTGGAAGCTAATTTGATACTTGTATTAACGTCGGATTATGGTCGTAATAGTTTGGTTTTACCTAGTACAGATTTTAATCATTGTATAGCAAAAGTAAAGATTGATGGAAAAGATCAGTTTTTAGAGTTAACAGATAAGTATTTACCTTACAAATCTTTACCAACGTCACTAAGAGGTGCTACAGCTTTAGAAATTCCTTTGAATAGAAATGATACCAAATCTTACGATTTATTTAAATTAGAAAATCTATCTAGAGAACAAGCAGTCTCTAAGAATGTAGTAACATTAGACATTAATAAAGATCAGATTGGTATGATGGTAGACTCAGAGTTTAGAGGGCATATTAACTCTTACTATTCTAGCGTGTTTTCAGAGCCAAATGGAGATGTTATTAAAAAGGCAATATATGATGATTACACTAGTAGGTTGTCTGACGATTTTACTTTAAATAACGTGAGTAACATAGAGCGTAAGGATGATGATATGTTAATTAAATATACAGCAGACATAACTTTAAATAAAAAAATAAATAAGATAGGATCAACTAGTATACTACAATTACCAATGGTATCTAATCCTTATACTAAAGGTATTGTAAGTTTAGAAAAACGTGCGCATGACATAGATTACACGTTATACGAAACTACAGATGTATACCAAGTAGTTTACATTGTAAATATCGAAGAAGGACAGTCGTTTACTGAAATTCCGGAAAATGTTACTCTAACTTTTAAGGACCATTCATATAGTATTAGTTATAGTAAATTAAAAGCGAATCAATTAAAGGTGGAATTAAATTCTACACCTTCAATGCGCAGGATTAAAGCTTCGGATTATCTAGAATTTAAAACGTATGTTAAAAATGTTTTAGATGCACAAGAAGCATTTATAGGTTATAAATAATAAACGATCACACATAAAAAAAGCTCCAATTATTATAATTGGAGCTTTTTTTTATGTCTTATAATTAGCTTAGTAAGCGACGTACTCTACAATCTCTAAACCATATCCTATCATTCCAACACGTTTAGTTTGTTGAGAATTAGAAATTAGTTTTAATTTATGAATGTTTAAATCATGAAGTATTTGTGCTCCAATTCCAAAATCTCTACTATCCATTGCAATTGCTGGTGCTTTTACAATAGTATTTGGTTTTTGCTCACTTTTTAATAATGATAAACGTTGTAAAAGATTCATCGATTCAGCTTCCTGATTGATAAATAGGATAGCTCCTTTTCCTTCCTCGTTAATAACACGGAACATGTCATCTAATTTTTCGTCAGCATTGTTGGTTAATGTTCCTAAAATATCATTATTTACTAAAGTAGAATTAACACGTGTTAAAACGGTATCTTCTTTTTTCCAATCCCCTTTAGTTAAGGCAATATGTACTTGGTTATTTGTAGTTTGTTGGTAAGCTCTTAATCTAAAACTACCAAATCTAGTTTCAATATCAAAATCATCTTTCTTTACAATTAAAGAATCGTGATCCATTCTATAAGCAATTAAAGCTTCGATAGATACTAGTTTTAAGTCAAACTTTTTAGCAACTTCAATTAATTGAGGTAAACGTGCCATTGTTCCGTCTTCGTTCATAATTTCTACAATAACTCCCGCTGGTTGTAAACCTGCTAGTCTTGCAAAATCTATAGCTGCTTCTGTATGTCCTGTTCGTCTTAAAACACCACCTTCTTTAGCAACTAAAGGAAAAATATGACCTGGTCTTGCTAAATCAAAAGGTTTAGTCTCTCCATTAGTCAATGCTTTAACTGTTTTAGCTCTATCTCCTGCAGATATACCCGTAGTAACACCTTTACCTTTTAAATCTACAGAAACCGTAAATGCGGTCTCCATATGATCTGTATTATTGGTAACCATCATGTGTAAATCTAACTCCTCACAACGTTGCTCTGTTAGAGGTGTACAGATTAAACCACGACCGTGAGTGGCCATAAAGTTTATCATTTCCGGTGTTACTAATTCGGCAGCAGCCACAAAGTCTCCTTCGTTTTCTCTGTCTTCGTCATCAACGACTATAATAACTTTTCCTGCTTTAATGTCTTGTATAGCTTCTTCAATTGTATTTAATTGAAAAGAAGTTTTGTTTTCTTTATCTGTAGTAATCATAATAAATGTGTTGTGCTGCAAAGATATTGCATATTTATTACTTAGTGTAGCTAAGCGTTTGTTTTTTGGCGCCTTTTAAAGTGTACTAGTGGGTAACCTATAAAGCCTAATAGCGTCAAAAATGGGCTTTCTTTTTTCTGTTTTAACGTCTGTATTATTGTATTGTAAGCAAAGTATGATTTTACGTAATTATAAATAAATACAATAAAACTGATGGCACTAATTTGTATGCCTGCTAATGCTAACTGTGGTTGCTTATTGTTTTTTAATATAAAATAAGAGACAAATAATACTGCTGTAATGGTAAAGAATAAAAGACTTAATCTTGAAATTATCCTATAGTCTTTAGTATCTGCATCCTTTAGAACAATAGGAGCTTCTTCTGTCACATCAATTATCGACTGTGGTTTTAAACCATTGTAATTAGTCCCTATAGATAGTTTTTGCTTACGTAAAAAGTGAGTTAAAGGGTATATAATAGCCCCAATAACTTGTTGTACTATCGTTTCTTTTTTATGCTCGGTTTTAGAAATTAAGCTATTAAAAGAAGTACAAGATTTTATATAATTAAACACAAATACTATTAATGCAATCGCACTTATTTGTAATCCTGCAGTTGCAACTTGTGGTAATTTATTATTTTTTAATACAAAGTACAGCAATGCTAACACTATTGCAATAGCAAAACTTACAGTGCTTATTTTTGAGAGTATTTTATTATTTTGAATGTCTTTGTCTTCAAAATATACAATAACAGCATCATTGTCTAAAGCATTAACTTGTAGTTTTCCTTTATTAAATTTTTGGTTGAACCATTGCTTAATTGGCTCAGTAATATGATCAAATTCAAAAATACCGCGATCTTGCGTTGCTCGCTTGGTTAAAAAGATACTTAAAGGTAGCATGATTAAGGTTGAAAACCATGCGGAGAGGGCGGGATGGAGGTTTCCATTTTTTGCGCTATTCTCTGCAAATAGACCAATAAAGTGGTAGCTTAAAAATAATACAATTGCTATTACCATTGGTAATCCTAATCCTCCTTTTCTTATTAATGCGCCCAATGGTGCACCAACAAAAAAGAGTATAATACAAGCAACAGCCAAAGCAAACTTTTTATGTAATTGTATTCCGTGTTTATAAATCGAAGAATTTTTAACTTTGATTTGACCTTTTTTTGATTTTATAATTTGTTGTGTACTAGAGATGCTATTAATAGCGTAGTCTAAAATTTGTATTTTACGTTTGTCATTAAAAATGTCAAGTATTACGCCATCATAAACACTGTCTTTTTTAGCATTTACGGTTAAGTTTAATGTTGCTAAATTGGTTCTGGCAAATAAAGCAGTTGAAAATTCTTCAATAACATTATTACGGTCTGTTTTTAATGAGTCAATAGCCTCATTTAACTCCGCAACATTTAGCATGGTGTATTTACTATCAATATTTTTCTCGTCTAAATCAATATTATTTAATTTAGATAAGTCCATATTCATAACGTGCTTTTTAAATGCAGCTTTACTAAATGGTTTTTTGTTACGGTCAGCTATTTTTTTAGGAGGAGTATCATCATAATAATACCCATCGTATAAAATTAGTTTTAAAATATTGGATTCTTCAGCACTAGCTAATTCACCTGTTTTCGCAACAATAGTGGTGTAGTTACCAGAAAAGCCTTTTGCACCTTTTTTATGTATGGTAACGCCTTTTAAAAATTTACCGTTTAACCCAGATTTTTCTTCAACTTTTATATTGAAACTTTCTCCGATATCATTAAACTGTCCTTCTGCAATAATCATTGCAGGTTTTACCTTAGCAATGTTTTTACGAAGGTTATAACTATTGTATTCCGCCCAAGGAATAACATTATTACTAAAAAAGAAGGTAAGTATGGATAGGCCAACAATAAAAATCCCTAAGCCTGACATGGCCCGTTGCAGGGATATACCTGTAGATTTCATGGCTGCAAACTCATAATTCTCGGCAAAATTACCGAAAACCATAATAGAAGCTAATAAGATTGTAAGTGGTAAAATTAAAGGAATTAGCGTAGGTGTTATGTACATCAAAAACTTTAAGACTGTTGCTAAGTCTAAATCTTTACCTGCTAATTCTTTAATATATAACCAAATGGCTTGTAAAACAAAAATCAGCATGAGTATAACAAACACGCTGATAAAGGTTTTAAGATATGATTTTAATATGTACCTATCTAATATTTTCACTTAAGATTAATCCAGTTTATTGATGTAATAGTCCTTGTACTTTGTTTCGTCAAAGGTAAATAAGGATTTTGATAAAGGCTCATTAGTTTTAAAAGAATTTACAGTTAAAGTTGTTTTTGTACCATTTTTTCCAACTTCAATTAATCTGTAAATATGTTTTGTTTTAGTGTCAACACCTAGCAGTACATATTTGATTTCAGAATTTGAATCAATAGGAATTAACTTTACATATTGTATCTTTCTTCCACTAACATCTTGTATGATGTCCATTTTATAAGTAAACCCTTCTTTATAAAAAGACAACATTTTACTTGGTGTAATTGTACTTTCATCTTGGTCACTACCTTTAGATACAGTCACTTCTTCATCTTCAGGACTGATACTGTAAATAGTTGTACCGTCAAAAATACGTGTAATACCTAGGATGTTTAAGCGATAGTTTTCGCCTTGCATCACTACGTCACCTTTAGTTTCTTGTTTGATGTTTTCTTCGCTATTTTCTAAAACATATTTAAAATCTATAGCAATGTTATCATAACCTTTTGCTTTAGCAGACACTTCATTAAGTAACTTTTTTGCATCGTTATCTTGTGCAAAAATGGTACTGCTAGCTAATAAAAATAATACTAATAATTTTTTCATTTTAAATGTAATTTATTTCTTTTCGTTTTCTAATAGTTGATCAAGAGCTATTAAATCTGGTACTAACACTTGTCTGGCTTTACTACCTTCAAAACCTCCTACAATACCTGCAGCTTCTAATTGATCAATTAAACGACCTGCGCGGTTGTAACCTAGTTTTAATTTACGTTGTAATAAGGAAGCAGAACCTTGTTGTGCTGTAACAATAATTTGGCAAGCATCTTTAAACAAAATATCTCTGTCTGATATATCTACATCAAGACTTGTGCCACTTTCTTCACCTACATATTCTGGTAACAAATACGCATCAGGATATGCTTTTTGATTCCCAATAAAATCGACAATTTTTTCTACCTCTGGCGTGTCGACAAATGCACATTGTACACGGATCATATCATTACCTTGTGTGTATAACATATCTCCACGTCCTATTAGTTGATCTGCACCACCCGCATCTAAAATAGTTCTAGAATCTATCTTACTAGATACTCTAAAGGCGATACGTGCCGGGAAATTGGCTTTTATAATACCTGTAATAACATTTACAGAAGGACGTTGTGTTGCTATAATTAAGTGGATACCAATGGCACGTGCTAATTGTGCTAAACGTGCAACAGGGGTTTCTACTTCTTTTCCTGCAGTCATAATTAAATCTGCAAACTCATCTACCACCAAAACAATGTATGGTAAATACGCATGTCCATCGTTTGGATTTAATTTACGTGCTTTAAATTTAGTATTGTATTCTACAATGTTACGACACAATGCATTTTTAAGCATTTCGTAACGGTTGTCCATTTCTATACATAACGAGTTTAATGTATGTATAACCTTGGTATTATCTGTTATAATAGCTTCTGCTTCATCAGGAAGTTTAGCTAAATAGTGTCTTTCAATTTTATTGAATAACGTCAATTCTACTTTCTTAGGATCGACTAATACAAATTTAACTTCCGCAGGGTGCTTTTTGTATAGTAATGACGTTAATACGGCATTTAAACCAACAGATTTACCTTGTCCTGTAGCACCTGCCATTAATAGGTGAGGCATTTTTGCTAAGTCAATAACTAAAGTTTCATTACTAATAGTTTTACCAATTGCAATTGGTAAATGCATTTCTGTTTTTTGGAATTTTTGAGAGGCAATTACAGAACGCATCGATACTATTGTCGAATTTTTGTTTGGCACCTCAATACCAATTGTTCCTTTTCCAGGAATTGGGGCAATAATCCTAATTCCTAAAGCGGATAAGGATAGCGCAATATCGTCTTCTAAGTTTTTAATTTTTGAAATTCTAACACCAGCTTCCGGTACAATCTCGTATAACGTTACGGTTGGTCCAATGGTTGCTTTAATACTAGAAATTCCGATTTTGTAGTTATTTAATGTATCTACAATACGGTTTTTGTTTTCTTCTAATTCCTCTTGGTTAATAGTAACCCCTTCGTTATCGTATTTTTTAAGTAAATCTAAAGGCGGGAATTGGTAATTACCTAACTCTAAAGTTGGATCAAACTGTCCAAAGTCTTCCACTAACTTATTCGCTAAATTATCAGTTTCAGACAGTTCTTCTTTTACCGCTTCAACTTCAATTTCCATTGGTAATTCTTCCTCTTCTTCAACTTTCGGGATTTCAATTTCAATTGGAGGCGATGTTACAGCTGCTTTGACAACAGGTTTAACAGGTTCTTGCGTTAGCTCGATAGGTTTGTTAGCTTCAATTTTTGAATGATTAGAAATTGTAGGTTCTACTTTTTTATCGACATCAAAAGCAGATTTTATGTCTTCGGCTTCATCAGAATGTGCATTATCAACAGGCACAAAGTCTTCATTAAAATCGTCTTTAATATTGTTTTTTGCTTTCTTAAATATAGCAGCAATACGTTGTGGCGTAAATTTAAATCTAATAGCTAGGTAGCTAATAAATGCGAATGCCAATAGTAGGATGGTTCCAATCTTACCAATATAATCTTGAAAAAAGCTATTAATTTCAAAACCTATTGTTCCGCTAAGGCTATCATTTTTGTAAGTAAAAAATCCAAAAAGAACAGAAAACCAAATCATTACTAAAATCCCCCAAAACCAATGCTTACGTAATTTGTCTTTACTTAAGTCCGTTAGTACGTATACTCCAGATAAAAAGGTAAGTCCAGAAATAATAAAGGCAGCAATACCAAAACCACGTTGAATAAACAGATCACTGATCCAAGCACCAAGCTTACTTAGCCAGTTTTTTGTTTCAATATCTCTTGATGCAAACTCACTTAACGCGCTTTGATCAACTTTTCCGGTGAATAAGTAGGATAAAAATGCGATAAAAAACAAAACACCTAAGATAATCAAGAAGCTCCCAAGAACTAATTTTTGTTGACTACTTAGTTTAAAATCAGGGGTTTTAATGCTGATTTTCTTTTTAGGTTTAACTGTTTTTTTTGCTTTAGCCATTATTGGGTTTTAGTTTGGGTAAAAATACAAATAGTTAACGTTTATCCTAATGGATAATTGTTTAAAATACCTTTGGAATATAAATAATCAAACCAATGATCGATGCAGCTATAGACGCTATAAAAACAGCACCAGCAGCAATATCTTTAATAAAACCAATTTTTTCGTGATGTTCAGGATGGATAAAATCGGCAATAGCCTCAATAGCGGTATTAACACCTTCTATACTCATTACTAATCCTATGGCAAAGCATTGCATGATCCATTCTGTAGAAGATATGTTGTAATAAAAACCACCTATGGTCATAATAACAGCAATACAAAACTGAATTTTTATACTAGCTTCTGTCTTTAAAAGTAAGAGCATGCCTTTAAAGGCATACCCTACACTTTTTAAACGATTGATTACAAAAGGTTCTTTTTTACTCATTTAATAACGCCTCAAGTGACGCTTTGTAATTAGGTTCGTCAGCAACTTCTTGTACTTGTTCTGTATATTTTACAACGCCATTTTCATCTAAAACAACAACGCATCTAGAATCTAATCCTTCAAAAGGACCAGTAGCAAACTCTAAACCATAGTCTTTACCAAACTGTCCTGTTTTAAAATCTGATAACATCACTACATTATCAAGCCCTTCTGCACCACAAAAACGAGCTTGTGCAAATGGTAAATCTCTAGAAATACATAATACTTTAGTGTTTTTCATTTCTGCAGCTTCTTTATTAAAAGAACGTACAGAGGTTGCACAAGTACCAGTGTCAACACTTGGAAAGATATTTAAAACCACTTTGTGTCCTTTAAAATCTGATAATTTTTGTATTGATAAATCACTTGCAGTTAAAGTAAAGTCTGGAGCTTGAGATCCAACTTCTGGAAGATTTCCTATTGTTTCGACAGGAGTACCGCCTAATGTTATTTTTGCCATTTTGAATTGTTTTGGTTAAAGTATAAAATTAACAATAAATAGATGTTTAAACTATTTGTTTTCTTTTTTTATTCATTTTTAAAATTGAATCTGAAAATCAATGGATTGCTACTCTGGTTTAGTTAATAAAGTGTTAAACGTCTATTTTTTAAAAACCGCCTTGCTTGTGTTCTCGTTTATATGGCTGTAACAAATAAATAACCATTTTAATAAAACACTAAAATTATGAACACTACAACATTAATTAAATCAGCAGTATTTACAGTCGCATTATTTACATCAATCAGCGGTTTTTCTCAAGATAAGATGATGAAAAAAGACAAAATGAAAACCGAAAAAACAGTTATGGTTGGTGGCGCAGAGATGTATCCAAGTAAAACTATTGTTGCAAACGCGGTAAACTCTAAAGATCATACCACATTAGTAGCAGCAGTAAAAGCAGCAGGATTAGTAGAGACTTTATCTAGCGAAGGACCATTTACTGTATTTGCACCAACTAACGCTGCTTTTGCAAAATTACCAAAAGGTACAGTAGAGACATTATTAAAACCTGAAAATTTAGAAACATTACAAACGGTATTAAAAAACCACGTGGTAGCAGGAAAAATAAATGCAAAAGACCTTTTAAAGTTAATTAAAAAAGGAAACGGAAAAGCGACAATCACAACAGTTAGTGGTGGGACGCTTACTGCTTGGTTAAAAGATAAGGACGTGTACATCACGGATCAAAACGGAAACTCAGCAAAAGTAACTATCGCAGATGTTAATCAATCTAACGGTGTGATTCATGTTATTGACACAGTGGTATTACCAAAGTCTTAATTTACTAGGGATTTATTAAGCTTAATTAAAGGCTACTTTGTAATAGAAGTAGCCTTTTTTTTGTTTGATTAGTTAGGTTTGATTAACTTTAAAGACCTGATAGGTGATAAGCTGTATAAGTAAAAGTTATGCTAAAATAAATACAATCAATTTTATTTATCGATTATCGATTAAGTAATAGATTAGTTTTATCAAAAATTAAACCGTAAAAAAACATATCATATGGATCATAGTAATAGTGGAGACGCAAGTAAGTGCCCTTTTTTAAGTGGAACTGTTAAACATACTTCGGGAGGAGGTGTTGAAAATAGAGATTGGTGGCCAAACGAATTAAAACTAAACATTTTACGTCAAAATGCTTCAAAATCAAATCCAATGGGAGACGATTTTGATTATGCAGAGGCATTTGCCAGTTTAGATTTTGTGGCGCTTAAAAAAGATGTTACAGATTTAATGACAGACTCTCAAGACTGGTGGCCTGCAGATTATGGACATTACGGTGGATTAATGATACGTATGGCTTGGCATAGTGCCGGAACCTATAGAGTTGGTGATGGACGTGGTGGTGCAGGAGCAGGAAACCAACGTTTTGCACCTATTAATAGTTGGCCAGATAATGGTAACTTAGATAAGGCACGTTTATTATTATGGCCAATCAAACAAAAATATGGTAACAAAATATCTTGGGCAGATTTAATGATTCTTGCTGGTAACTGTGCGTTAGAGTCTATGGGCTTTCCAACGTTTGGTTTTGCTGCGGGACGTGAAGATGTTTGGGAACCAGAACAAGATGTATACTGGGGAAGCGAAACAGAATGGGGTGCAAATGAAGACCGTTACGAAAATGGCGATTTAGAAGATCCGTTAGCAGCAGTAATGATGGGATGGATTTATGTAAACCCAGAAGGACCAAACGGAGTGCCAGATCCATTAGGGTCAGCACATGATGTTAGAGAAACTTTTGGTAGAATGGCAATGGATGATGAAGAAACCGTAGCACTAGTTGCAGGTGGACATACCTTTGGTAAAGCACACGGTGCAGCAGATCCAAATAAATATGTTGGTAAAGAGCCGCATGGCGCAGCAATTGAAGAAATGAGTACCGGTTGGAAAAATAGCTTTGGTACAGGTGTTTTGGATGACACTATTACTAGTGGGATTGAAGGGGCATGGACACCGAACCCAACACAATGGGATGCGGACTATTTTGACGTGTTATTAAACTATGACTGGGAGCTTACAAAAAGTCCAGCAGGTGCACACCAATGGAAGCCAACAGCAGCTTCTAACGCTAAACGTGCACCAAAAGCAGGAGATGCTAATGGTAGACAAGATTTAATGATGACTACCGCAGATATTGCTTTAAAAGTAGATCCTGCGTATTTAGAGATTTCTAAACGTTTTCATGCAGATCATAAAGCATTTGAAGATGCATTTGCACGTGCTTGGTACAAATTAACACACCGTGACTTAGGTCCTGTGTCACGTTATTTAGGACCAGAAGTCCCTAAAGAAGAATTATTATGGCAAGATCCAGTACCAGCAGTAACATATACATTAAGTAATGCAGATATTACGACTTTAAAAGACGCTATTTTAGACTCAGGATTAACTATTTCTCAAATGGTAACTACCGCTTGGGCATCTGCGTCAACGTTTAGAGGATCGGATAAAAGAGGTGGTGCTAATGGTTCTAGAATTAGATTAGAACCACAACGCAGTTGGGCAGTAAATAATCCAGCGGAATTGGATGCGGTTTTAATAATATTAGAAGGCATTAAAGCTGACTTTAAAGGCGAAGTCTCTTTAGCAGATTTAATTGTATTAGCCGGTAATGTTGGAGTAGAGCAAGCAGTTAAAAATGCAGGGTATACGTTAACGCCAGGATTTACTCAAGGTAGAGGAGATGCAACACAAGCACAAACAGATATCGAACAGTTTGGTTATTTAGAACCTTTAGCAGATGGCTTTAGAAACTATATCAAACCAGGCATTAAGATTGCAGCAGAAGATTTATTAATAGATCGTGCTAACTTATTAACCTTATCAGTACCAGAAATGACCGTTCTTGTTGGTGGTTTACGTGTGTTAGGGGCTAATTATGATGGTTCAAATCATGGTGTTTTTACAGAAAACAGAGGGCATTTAACTAACGATTTCTTTAAAAACATATTAGACTTTACTTATACTTGGAAAGCTACTGATGATGATCAAACTGTTTTTGAAGGACGTAACCGTAAAACTAACGACGTTAAATTTACTGGGACACGTGCCGATTTAATCTTTGGTTCTAACACAGAGTTAAGAGCTATTGCGGAAGTCTATGGTGCTAACGATGGTCAAGAACGTTTTGTAAAAGACTTTGTAGCAGCTTGGACTAAAGTGATGAACTTAGATCGTTTTGATTTAAAATAATAAACAATACAGTAATTATAAAAGGAATGGGTCTAACAACGCATTCCTTTTTTTTATAAAAAATATCCAAAATGGAAACTATAAATACCCTTTTTGAAAGTATAAAAAATAACGATAATGCCACTTTAAAAGCATTGTTAAGTGCTAATCCTAAATTAGCAGACTCTAAAGATCAGCGTGGGTTTACACCCTTAATATTAGCCACTTATTTTGATAACGAAGCTGCTACTAAAATTTTAGTAGAACATAACGCGCCTATTAACGCTAAAGACGCCTCAGGAAATACAGCTTTGATTGGTGTTAGTTTTAAAGGAAACGTCGCTTTTGCGAAGTATTTAATTGAAAATGGTGCCGATTTAAATGCAATAAATGCCAACGGAACAACTGCTTTGACCTTTGCCACACAATACAATAAGGTAGACATAGTAAAGCTACTTTTGGATCATAACGCAGATGCAACCATTAAAGATAAAGAGGGTAAGACTGCTTTGGAGTATGCGGTGGATAAGAAGTTTACTGAAATTGCTACGCTTTTAAGTAATTAGAAAAATATAAAAAGCACCGAAAATAAAGAAACAGCTTGTTATTACATTTTCGATTTAAAAATATCTTGAAGTGTTTTTAATTCTTTTTTATGTTTTAAATCTGTTCTAGAAGCAAAGTATAAAGTGTTTTCGGTGTTTACTTTTCCATCCCAAATACGTTTAATAGATTTCGTTTTTACAGCTTCGTTACACAGGAAATCAGGAACTAAAGCTAATCCACTTTCATTGGCTAAACATCTAATAATAGAAGTAATGTTAGGTAATATGTAATTGGGTTTAAAGGCCGGTTTTTTATTGAAATTCTCAAACCAAAAGCGTCTAAAATGTTCCATTTCGTTAGATGAGCTGTACCACATGTGTTTTAGTAACTCTGCTTCTAATGCTTTAAATTCTTTAGTGTTTATAAGCAATTCAATATTTGTAGTGTCTGTTTTATTTCCAGCAATAAGCACAATGCGTTCTTTGGAAAAGGCTGTATATTCTACCAACGATTTTTTTTCATTCTTCACCTTAGGAGTGATAACCAAATCTAAAATACCATTATTTAAATCTTTAATTAAATTAGTGTGATCGCCAAACCTAGCTACTAAATCAAATTCTAATTTAGCAATTTCAGGTTCAACAATAAGCTGAAACATTTCTGAGCACATTCCAATATTTAAGGATGGATTTTTGTCTTGCGTTGTTTTTTTAAAATGCTGTTCTGCAGTTTCTAGGGTTTTAATAGATTCAATAATATATTCATACAAAAATTTACCTTCTTCGGTAGGAATCATTTTTCTAGAAGTACGTTCAAAAAGTTTTTTACCAACATAGGCTTCTAACGCATTTAAATGTACACTAACACCTGGTTGCGATGCGTACAAAGCAACAGAGGCTTTAGTAAGTGTCCCATTTTCATAGATTTCCTTAAAGGTTCTGTACCATTCTAAATTCACCATAGTATTAAAATATTAATACAAATGTATGATTTATATTATTTTTATAATGACATATAGTGTTTTAATTTTGTCGAAAATAAAAACACATGAAACATATATTTATTATTAATGGTGGTCATCCTTTTGCACATTCTGGAGGAAAATTTAACGAAACCTTATATAGAAATACCATATCTCATTTTCAAGCTTTGGATGGTTTTGAAGTGAAGCACACACAAGTTGGAGATGACTATGATGTAGCAGTAGAAGTAGAAAAATTTAAATGGGCAGATATTATTATCTATCACACACCAATTTGGTGGTTTCAAATTCCGTTTGGTTTTAAAAAATATATTGATGAAGTATTTACTGAAGGTCATCAAAACGGGATTTACAGTAGTGATGGAAGAAGTCGGTCTAATCCAGAGATTAATTATGGGACAGGTGGATTAATGCATGGTAAACAGTATGTTTTAACCACAAGTTGGAACGCTCCAAAAGCTGCTTTTACATTAGAAAACGAATTTTTTGATCAGAAAAGTGTTGACCAAGGTGCTATGTTTGGTTTTCATAAAATGAATGCCTTTACAGGAATGACTTGTTTAGCAACCCATCATTTTCATGACATGGAAAAAAATGCAGATGTCCCATTAGAGTTAGAACACTATAATGCTTTTTTGAAATCAATAGTACAGAAATTAATAACAAAGTTTTAAACAAATAGCCTCAGAATATTCTGAGGTTATTTTATTTAAAAATATCATTATTTTAAAATGCTTCATGAGATAATTCCATGTTTAAAGCAGATCTAGCAATATTTCCGTAGGATACTGCATTGGCAACAGACCTAAATCTGTTAGTATTGTCAGCACAAGCATATATTCCTGGTGTTATCGTTTTTTTGCATCTCGTTCACTTTAATATAGTCAAGTTCTATCATTTCGCAGTTTATATCTTGTGGTATGTTAGTGTGTTGTTATAAAGGTAATATTAAATTTTACAGCACCAAAGGGGGATAAAGTTGAAGCGGTTAATTGTATTGTAACAGGAGTTTGTGAGGCTTGTGTCTAGTTTGTAAAACAATAAAACCCCAGACAAGTCTGAGGTTTTAAATAAAAAGCTATAGTTGTTTCTTAATTAAAAGAAGCCCATTGGTTTTTTGTCATAAGAGATTAACATGTTTTTTACAACACGGTAATGATCTAAAGCCATTTTATGGTTTTCACGACCAAAGCCAGATTCTTTAACTCCACCAAATGGTGCGTGTGCTGGATAGGTATTGTATTGGTTTACCCAAACTCTACCTGCTTGTATAGCACGTGGTACTTGATATAATTCGTGAGCATCTCTTGACCAAACACCAGCGCCTAAACCGTAAGGCGTGTCGTTTGCAATAGCGATTGCTTCTTCAGTTGTTTTAAAAGTTGTTAAGGCTACAACAGGCCCAAAAATTTCTTCTTGGAAGACTCTCATTTTGTTATCTCCTTTTAAAACGGTTGGTTGTACGTAGTAACCTTCAGATAAATCACCTTCATAGTTACCAGCTTCACCACCAGCTAAAACAGCTGCACCTTCTTCAATACCAATTTTAATATAGTTTAATATTTTTTCGTATTGCGCTTTAGATACCTGAGAACCAATCATTGTTTCTGGATCTAATGGGTTTCCTGGTTTAACTAATTTTAAACGTTCTTGCATTTTTTCAACAAAACGATCTGCAATAGCTTCGTGTACTAAAATACGAGAAGGAGAGGTGCAAATTTCACCTTGATTTAAAGCAAACATTAATGCACCTTCAATAGCTTTGCTAAAAAACTCATCGTCTTGTGCTGCTACAGATGGGAAGAAAATGTTTGGCGATTTACCCCCTAATTCCATAGTTACAGGAATAATATTTTCGGCTGCATTATGTAATACAGTGCGTCCAGTTTCTGTAGATCCTGTAAATGATAATTTTGCAATACGTTTAGAGGTTGCTAATGCTGTACCAGCTTCTTTACCAAAACCAGTAACAATGTTTAACACACCTGCTGGTAAAATATCACCAATAAGTTCCATTAACATTATTACACTTGTAGGTGTTTGTTCTGCTGGTTTTACAACTGCTGTACAACCTGCTGCTAAAGCTGGAGCAATTTTCCAGGCTAACATTAACATAGGGAAGTTCCATGGGATAATCTCTCCAACTACACCAACAGCTTCGTGTAATACGATACTTACTGTATCTTTATCGTGTTCTGAAATACTACCTTCATCTGCACGAATAACTCCTGCAAAATAACGAAAATGATCAATACAATAAGGGATATCTGCTGCAAGAGACTCACGGATTGGTTTCCCGTTATCAATGGTTTCTAAAGTTGCTAAATACTCTAAGTTATCTTCCATAACCTGAGCAATTTTTAGTAACATATTACTACGTTCTGTTGCAGACGAGTTGCTCCAAGCTGGAAACGCTTCGTGTGCTGCATCTAAAGCAAGATCAATATCTTCTTGTGTTGATCGTGCTGCTTGTGTAAATACTTTTCCATCTACAGGAGATCTGTTTTCAAAATATTGCCCTTTTACTGGGTCTACAAATTTTCCTCCGATAAAGTTTCCATACTTTTCTTTAAATTCGGGTTTTGTTACATTTGCCATAATTATGTATGTATTTAATTTTTATGATTAGCCTGAAATATCAAGCATTTTAATTATGGTACAAAGATAGAATGGAGGAGAGGCTTTGTGTTTATTGATACGGTTCAATAACTTATGAAAACAGTCCAAATAGTGAAATTTGGTGTTAATTAAATCTTAATCAACTATTAAGCCATTGATTATTAGTAATTTAAAATAAAATTGAAATATTTAAATTTCGGTTGGACTAATTCCGAATTTGTTTTTAAACGCCACACTAAAGTTAGATAAGTTGTTGTAACCGACTTCTAGATAGATATCAGATGCTTTTAAATCGCCTCCTTGTAGTAATTCTTTTGCTTTTTGCAAACGCTTATCTTTTAACCATTTTCCTGGAGCTTCTTTATATTCAGCAGTAAAATGTCTTTTAAAAGTCGATAAACTCATATTGCATAAAAAGGCAATTTCTTCTAATTTTAAGTTAGAGTTCACGTGATCTTCTATAATGTTTTTAAAAGGAGACACTTCTTTAGAGATTAAGGCGTGTAGATAATGCTCAAATTCGCTGCCATATTTGTCTAGTAAATACAATAATATTTCGTCAAATTTAAGCGCTAATATTGCATCACAATACGGAGAATCTTCAAAAGTAATGGAAGATAACGAACTTATAAAAGACGCTATATAATCATCATTTTCTATTACAAAATATGGCACCTTTTCTTGGTAAGGCTTAACGTCTTTGGTGTACTTACTTAAAAAATCGGTTAGTTTTTTTTCTGAAAAAAAGAAGAGTTTACAATAATAAATCGCTTGTGTGTCTAATAACTCTGTCCAAAGCCAGTTTCCTTTTTTCAACAATAATGATTGCTCGCTATTAACTGCTTTAGAGGTGTTTGCAAAATGGACTTGCTTTTTACCAACTTGTAGAAAACTAAACATATTCATGCTTAAATTTACTTTGCTTTTAACAACATCGCTGGTCATTTTAAAATCGTACACAAAAATGTCCTTACTTTTGGAAGGATTGTCAAAGTAGATTTCTGGAATGTTTTCTATTGCCATTTTGTTGTTAATTTGAGATTACAAAGTTACTAAGCTATTTTTTATGTCTGTTATTCTAAACCTTTTTTCTCAGGATTCCAAAACGGTTTAGTTTTTATAAGTTTGCTGTCCCAATGTAATTCTTTTCTGAAATAATGATTTAAAGCAATACAAACTCTGCTATCTCCTGCAATATATACCATTTTTTTTCCTTTGAGATTTGGAAGTTGCTCCTTTACTTTTAGTAAAATACTATCGATAGCATTTTCTTCTAATTCATAAAAATTAAAAGGTTTACTATCATCTACATCTTCAAATAAATCAGTTAGTGTATTATTATAAATAATACTTTCTACTTGCTTGTTTTTTAAACCTTTGTTTATACTATATAAATGTGATAAAGCAGATAAATCTCCAATCATTAAATAACTATCAGCAGAAGTATCTAATGTAAAAGCACCTTTTTTTGTTTTGTAATAAACCGTATCACCAACATTACAATCTTTTACCCATTGTGCTCCAATACCATTGCTATCCGTAGCTATAGCTAGACTAATTGTATTGGTGTCTTTATTAATATCCCAAATGGAATAACTTCTTACCATATCTTTTTTTGAATTGGTGTTTGTGCCAATACCAATACCTAATCGTATAAAATATCCAGGAATAAAATCCATAGCTTTTACAGCGTCACTTGTAATGTTTATTTTATAAACGCTATCTGTTAGCCTTATTTTGGATGTAATCTGGCCTTTATCCATTATTTTTTTCATGATGCTTTCTAATAGTGCCATAATTTTATTTTTTTAATTTCTTTTTGATTTTAATTACCAGTCCTGTTAATAGCGCAGGAATAGTTAAGAATACAGTAACTTTTACCAATGGTAATACATAAAGTAACCAGGATTGTGTTGGTTTTTGAGTGTTTTTACTGGTGTTTTTTGCAGAATTTAAAGTGATTTGCTGTGCCCAATTAGAGTATTCAATTAACCAAATCCCTAAAGACAGGATTATACTTAATGCTAATAAAAGCAATAATGCTTTACGCTGTTTTTTAACCACAGTTGCGGTTTGTTTTAAGTAGTGTAAATCTGCTAGTAACTTTAGTTTTTTTATGGATTGGACAATCCACTTCCAATGTAATGCTAAATGAATACCTAAAAAGGCAATAAATAAAGTAGCTGATAGATTGTGTGTTGCTGTCCAAAAGGCATTGGTTTTAAAATGAATACCAAAAACAGGTAAAGCAGCTTCTGAAATTACAATTCCGGAAACCGTTACTACTAGCATTAAAAGATATAAAAGCCAATTAAAAACGTAATCAAATTTAGTTTTCTGAATTTTATTTTTAATTAGTTTTTTAGACTGGTTTGCTATCCAATTCCAGTTAACTAATAAATGTAAAAAAAATGGTAACAGAATAACCAAACTTAACCATTCGTGTATTGGAATACCTGTACTTTGTGGTATCAATACTAAAACCATAAGGATAAAAAATAACAGGTCAAGAATGACGCGTAATTTTGCTGAATTTTTGTTTGATTTTTTCAATGTTTTTTGGTTTTATAATTTAAAAATAGATGGCAGAATGCAATTTTTTCTATGGGTTTAATTTGTGTCATTTTACATATTACAAAGTGTTGATTAATCAACAATTATTATAATTTTTTTTATTCTATGTGAGTTAATAATTTATTTAATAATTGGTTTAGCGTTTTGGCTTCCGTTTCTGTAAAACAACTTAATGCTTCCGTAACAGTGTTTTTGGAAGCATCTTTAAAAATATTTACGACATGTTGACCCGCTTTAGTTAATGCAATGGTATTAGATCTTGCATCGATACCAGATTTTCTAATCACCAATTGTTTGTTTTCTAAATTATCCAGCATGCGTTTTGTAGCAGCTCTATCTTTATGTTGCAATTTGGCAATTTGGCTTTGGTTCATTTCACCTTCGTTAGAAATTAAAACCAATAATCGCCATTGTTCTGGAGTGGTATTTAAATCTAAAGTATTAAAACGACTTTGCAATTTTTGTTTTAATATTCGTGATATGGTAGTAGTTAAATATCCAACCGAATCTGTAAATATATATTTTTTTGACATTTTCAAAACTGTTGATTAGTCAACAAAATTACACATTAATTTTAGTACACTATTTTTTTTAAGATAAAAATATGATTTGGACATTCTTGAGGTATTAAAATGACTAGAACATGGTTAACACAAAATCCAATAAGTCAATTGGATTATCAAGAAACGCAACTAAATTTGAGTTTAACCCCTTTCTAGGTTGAGACTTTGAAACTAACTCGGTTTTAGTCACCGGACTTTCCGCATATCTTTTCTGTAAGAAGAAATATAAAAAGATCCCGTATCCGATTGCAGAAACCACGATTAATGCAAAAATGAATATTAAAATGTCCTTGTTTTTTTCAAATGTTGGTTAGAAACCTTTATAGCTAGAGTTATTTTTCGGTTATATATTTTGAAAATATATTTGCATATCTGTCGTCAAAACTCAACTTGGTAATATCTTCAAAGTTGTTTTTAGTATTTTTTTTGTCTAAAATCCCTTGAGCATTAAAGTATCGTATAGAAATAGATTTTTTATTTATTCGAGTTAATAGTCCAATGCAAAAATAATTCAGTTTCGGGTGTTCGCATTCCGATATAATTGTAAGTTCCGTTGCTTTAATATCTTTCATGATAGAATTCCAATCAGTTAAATCAACTTTGTATTTAGCTTTAACCTCACTTAATAATCCTTCTTCTTTTAAAATTCGCTCGATTGTTTTGTCATTTTTGTTATATCTGACGTGCTTAATTGTTCGAATAGGAATGATTTGATAACCTAAAATCCTGAATTCATCTGTTTCTTGTAGTAATATAAAATCGGAAGACTTGTCAAGAATAAAACCAGTAGTTATTCCTTCAAAAGTTCCTTTTTTTCTTGTCAAACGAGTATAGCGTTTTTCGGAACAATGCTTTTCTAATTTTTGTAGTACTTTCTCTTTTTTCACGGTTGAGTTTAAATTTTATCTTAGGTCTTTGCAATGAGAAATTTCATTAGTTGGCACTTAACTTTGGAAGTTCACACCAACCAAGAAAAGTCCGAGAGGACTTTGCGTAAGTAGGCTAGAATTAGCAATAAATTTTATGCGGTGTTTGCCATAGTATTTATTCCTTCATAATCGGATTAAATGGAATTCCAAATAGTCCTTTTTCCAATTCTAATATGATTTCTTGTTTTTCACTTACCGAATTATATTCTTTTTGGTTTAATTTCAGCTTGTCAATTTCTCCGTCATACATTTTGTTCGGAATTCTACCCCAAACTGTATTGCTTAAATCTCCATTACTGTCTTTAAAAGTTACGATAAATTTTTTAGTAATCGATTTGCTACTCGACAATCTATTTATTTTAAGTCCGAGCGTTAAAACTGTATCAGAAATCATTGGATAAATAATATAGCACGTCATTCCGAGATATAGTATGTACATTATTTTTGACCATTTCTTTCCGTTATATTCAGTTCGGTCGAATATTATTAATAAAGTAATTGCTATCGATAAAACAATTGAAAGTGGCATAATTGATTTCTTAAAATCAGTCATATCGCTTTTTAAATACAATAAAGATTCTTTAGGTAAAAAGTAGAATACACTCAATAGTGATATTCCAATTATTGCAATTCCAATTATTATTCGTCTTCGTCTTTTCATATTATTGCCAACGTGCTCGTATAATTATAGGAGCGGATTTTATCGCACCAACTTTTCGTTTAAACACAGACTATTTTTTATTCAAGTTTATTACAGTGAAATAATTGTATTGAAATACTATTATTTTTGGTTAGTTTTTAAAATAATTCAGAATATTTCTTTTAAAATATAACTTATAAATAATCAAACTACAAATCATTAATATAGTTGGGTAAATAATTACAGTAAATCCTAAAACTCTATGTGCCATAGATTCTAAACCAGAATCATATTCATCCCATCCAAATAATTTTAACCATTCATTAGTTATTGCTAAATCGTTTGTGAAAGAAGAATCAAAACTTTCAATTCCTAAAGAAATTAAAGCAGAAATTAAGTGAACAATAATTATATAAATGGAATATTTGTTACCATTTCTATTAGCTAAAAAGGAAAAAAATAAGCAAAGACCAGCAATTAAACACAGCATAATTATATCATTGGTTTGATCAAAACTTCGTTTTTTAATAGCAATTAATAAACCACCTATTAATATGCTTATTGAGAGTGCTGTAAGAATACTAGCAAATAATACTAATAGGTATTTTAATACGTTTTTTTTCATCATTCACCAATTTACAAGAATATAAATAGGCTTACTCAAACCATATTTTGTGTTTATTTTCGCTCCGTTACATACATGATTTTTTGTCATTTTTTAATAGGTTTTTCTTTTTCGTGATTCTAGTCAGGCTTGTTGCTAACGTGTTTGTATAAGATTTTTTGCGTGTTCAAGCACCTAATTTAGTAAATACAAAACCAACTAGAAAATCCGCGAGGGTTTTCGTAAGTAAGCGAGTACTAGCAATGAATTATACACGGTGTTGGCAGTAGTTATTTCTCTTTAAAATTCATTTTCATTTCGTTAACTATTGGTGGAATTAAAATATAATCAAATCTTTTTAATTCCGTTTTTAATTTTGAATTGAGTTTTATTTTTTCTCTATAACAATAATCGAGAAGTTCACTATTGCTAAACAAAGTCCATTCGTTTTGTTTAGCTTTTTCTAAAATTAGTTTTAATGGATCGTCACTTTTTAAATCGTCTATAATTTCATTGTTTTCTCCTCTGTAAAAACGAGGATTACATTTGAACGAAGTCGTTTTAGTTTGATTAAAGTTAGATAGTTCTTTAATCAAGTTTCCAACATCATAATATCCATAATTATTTAACCCATTAGACAAATGAACGGCTCCCATTTTTACAAACACTTTAGGTAAAGTGTCATTTCTATTTGCTTCTTTGTAATGCTTACTAAAATTTGTCTTTAAATATCTAATTCTACTTTTCCAATTGTTACGAAATAATCCATCTTCATTAAATTGGTAAATAGACCAAGACTTTTTTAAATCAATTATTATTTTTTGAACTTCAAAATTATTTGGGTTTGTTGATTTAAAAAACGTTTCTATTTTATCTGATTTTAAATAGTTATCAAACATCTTGTAGTCTTCATCATCCCAATACTTTTTAAATTCAGTCAACATATATTCATAAGCAGGTTTATAATGTTTTTTCACCTCTTTTTTGTTGATAGAAAGCTCCATTATTTTTTTAAATAAAAAGAATTGAGCAGTTAAATACTCTTGGTCAACTCCCCAAATTCGGAACTTTCGATTTAGAGCAGTTTTTAAAAATATTTCATCTTCTTTTCCTTGAAAAAATGGAATAGGAATTTCACCTGTTAATTTGAAGTATTCTGTATTAAAATCATATAATTGTTCTTTTTTATGAATTTCATTTACTAGTGTATTCGCACTATTTGGTCCAATTTCTACTACAAAATATTTGAAATCATTATCAGCAAGAATAGGTAATAAACTATTTGTCAGAATGGAAATTTCAGAAGCAAAATGTTCTTCTCCCAATAGAACAAACTGACTTTCTGAAATCCTTTTCTTTAATATATTGGCTCCATTTCCGGTAAGAGTATCGTTTTCAATTCTGAAATGAGTTGTAAATTTCTCAACGTCAAAAGATGATAACTCCTTTTGAGCAAAAACTAAACTTGATACTAATAAGCTTATAAATAATAATTTTTGTCTTGTCATCTTTTTTTTCTAATTACTGCCAACGTTGTTGTATATGGTTTGTTGCGTGTTTTAAGCACCTAATTTAGTAAATAATTACCGACCAAGAAAGTCCGCGAGGACTTTCGTAAGTAGGTGAGAAGCCAGCAATAAATTATATACAGTGTTGCCAGTAGTTTTTATCTATTCATTGAATCAGAAACGCATTTTATTAATTCTTTTCCTAAATGATATGATGCTACAACTTCACTAAATGTAACTGTGTTTGGTATATGTCCTTCGTGAGCGAAATCATTTCTCCAAGTTATCAAATTATTATATGAATTTATAACACTTTTTCCTTGAGATAATAAAAATGCTTTTTCGGTTTCTGCCATTTTCTTTTTATATCTTTTCAAATATTTAACACCAAATTTTTCAACATAATCTTCTTTGATACTTCTGTATCTAATTCTGCCATTTATTCTTTCAAAATGACTTTTTGCATAAGTACCAAAAACGTTGTGTTTTTTCTGTGCAAAATCAATAAATATTTCTTTAAGTGCTAATTCATAAACTGTTACAGCACTAACAGAAACAAAACCGATATATCTTGAACTAATAAATGGGTCTGTAATACCTCCAACAACTGAATCTAAATGATTTATCATATCATCTGCAATTGTAAAATGTGAATCGTAAGCCATATTATTTAAAAAGTGAAGTATTTACAAATTCAAATCTTTCCTTAACAACAGTAGGGTCAGTTGTACCAATTGTAGTTAACTCCTCCAATTTTTCTGTTTTTATTAAGGTTTCATATCTGTTTTTAAAATCAGTCGGAATGCGATTTATATTTTGCATTAAATTTACCATTACAGAGTCCAAAGTTGAAGAACTTAATCTGGTTCGTAAATGAAACGGTTTTTCTCCTAATTCTTTAATTAAATATGAATTTATAGTTTTAAATTTTTCAGAGAAATCTTTAACCTCTTTTGTGTCACCATTTTGGTGTTTTTTCATAGAGATATTTAAAAACTCTTTCATTGGTTTCTCATATTCATCCTTACGTGTGTATAGAGAAAATAACCTTAAAAGTAATTCTACGTCTGTTTGATGTTTATTTACGCTTTTTGTGCCAAGTATTTTACGCCAGTTATCATCACGATTTAATTCTCTTAATATGTTTACAAATTCACCTCTAAAAACAACATTTCTAATTTCTTGAGATTTTAGAGGTGTTCCTCCTGTATTTAATCTTTCAAAAATATGATACATACTTGTACCTTCACCAACTGGTGTTAATTGTCTAATGTTTATGGCTCTTAAAACTGTGTTATCCAATTTTCTTCTATCAGATTCACTTAAATCGTCATAAGTTTTTTTGTGATATGGACTTTGTTCATTTAAACCAGATAATCTAAATACTTGTCTTTTCCCTTTAGTATTTTCTTTTCCGAAATAGCCATTGAAAAAATAAACTGTACTTAAAATTCTTTGTTGACCATCAATTACTAAATTTGAATTGTCTTCATCAATGTAAAAGAAAACTGGTGGAACTGGAAGACCAAGTAAAAATGATTCTATTAACAATGATGATTGCTTGATTGACCAAACAAATTCTCTTTGGAAATCGGGAATAGTTATTCCTCCTTCATTCCACATATTTACAATTCCTTTTAGAGTAAAATCTGATGGATATGTAGCAATATCAAATGTTTGATAAACTTCTTCATCTTCAATTTTGTCCTCAATATCTAATTCTGTTATGTCTTCTTTCATTATGTTTTTATGTTTTTCTTTAATTACTGGCAACTAGTTATATAATAACTTTTATTCCTCAAATCCCGTAAATATACCGGATATGGTTAGTTTAGTTTTATTTATATCTATTAAGACATAAAAAACGAAGTTACTTTTTATTCATTAAAAAAACTATAAGTATAACTACGTATTTTTCTAAACTAGAGACAAGTTATAAAAGTCTGATTACTATACTTTACGGGAAACCGTAACCACCATTTATTTTAAATAAAATAGTCTCTTTTAATTTTATAAATGGTTTGTTTACATAAGTCTGTTAATCATCGCTAGGTTTTAAAACAGGCTTGTCAAACGTTATAAATCCATTACAATTTTAATGCACATCAATACCGTCAAAAAATATTTGAGATAGTGCAGTATCATCATATTTATCGCCTTTATAGACTTCCAAGATTTCAAATCTAATCTTCCAATTAGGTAATGTTTTTAGTTTTTCTTGATCTTTTCTTTGAGAATACCCAATAGGTTTATCTAATCTAATGGATTGCAACGCATAAAGATCATTAAGATTAATGACTCCATAAACGGTATCGTTTATATATAGTTTAAGCTTTTTTACACGGGAGTTATTCTTCCAAGTGGTTTTGCTTTTTATATAACCATTTGCAATTTTAATAGTGGTTAATCGCGGGTGGTTTGGAACAAATGAAAACGTAACAGATTCTCCAATACCATAGCCTTTTACACCTTCTACCCAAGCTGTTTGATAACTAAAGTCAGATATGTTATTGACGCTATACGTATTTGCGTTTTCCGATTTTAAAAAGGAGGAAGCACTAACGGTGTAGTCTCCAGCGCCACAATACCAGGAGCAACCTGCACCTTCTACATCCCACATTGTGCTGTAGGTTTCGTCATATTTTTCTAAAAGCGCTACTTCTTGGTCTGTTAGGTTGTTCCAACTTTTTTTATTGGAAGCAATAGCTTCAAGTAATAGGTCTCTTTGTTGCCAGTCTTTTTGCACTTGAATTCCAAAATCGAAATCCATTCCAATAATTGTTTCCAGTTGTTTTAGATCCTGAATAAAAACGTGACACGTTATAAATGAAATGATGATGATTAGATGTTTCAATTTGAGTTGTGGGTGTGTTTATGTTGTTTTATTGTTCTGATCCTTCTAGCGTTTTCTGTAACTCAGAATGTGTTTGATTGTCAATAATATCGCTTAGTGTTCCGCTTTTAAAATCATATGTCTTGATTAAAATAGGTTCGTTGTAAGACTCGTATTGTCCGTCATTATTTTTGTCTATTCCAAATTCAATAATTAAATCAGTACTGTTATTTAGAAATTTATAATTGAAAACATCCATGCCTTCAATACTTACTTTTTTCATTTCTTTTTGCTTAAACGAATAGATATAAAGTGATTTAAAATCTTCTAAATTTATAACGCCATCTTTATAGGTGTCCTTTTCTGACGCCTGCATTAATAACAGTATATCATTATCAAAATACTCTGTATGTATTGTATTAAAATTGACACGCTTGTCAAATAGCTTTTTGTTTATCTGATTGTTTAGATCATAAATAATAACATTGTTGTAAGCACCATAAAAGCCACTAGAGTATCTATTGTCTGAGCTTGCATATTGTTCTCCTGAAGCTCCTGAAAATGCATTTAAGATGCCATTAATATCTTCTTTTTGATTCAGCATTTTATGAGACACCGGGATTATGTAAATAGATTTTAAGGTGTCAATTAATTTTGGTGTTTCGTAGGATATGACTTGTAGACGTTTATTTTCTTTTTGTAGTTTTTCAATTTTTTCGTCAGATAATATTCCTGTTTCAACATCGTCATAAGAAGAGTAGTCACGATGTTCTTTAATTATAATTGAAATAAAAGCTATTAAAGCTATTACTAAAAAAAGGGCTGCTAGTGTTCCTAGAATTGCCAGTAGTTTTTGATTGTAGTTTTTTACTTTTTCAATTTTCATTGGGTAATAGCGTTAGTTGTAATGGTGTTATTTGTGATTAGTTTAGGTGTACTGTCTTTGTTGAATGTCTAATTTAGTGAATAAAAGCGGAAGAGTAGGGCTTTGTTTATAATATTGGTTGTGCTTTTATTATTTACTTCTAACTGTATTAGTCCGATGCTGGTGGCGGTGGTGTAATCCTTTTAGCTTCTAAGTCCGTGAAATCAAAAAAGACCAACTTTTGATCGTTTAATGCGTCAATTGCTATTTTTTTGTCCTTTTCTAACTCAGCGTATTCCGTTTGATACCATTTTTTTGACAAATAGTTTTTGTAATCATTAATGCCTTTACTTATTTCAGTTATTACTGGTTGTAAATAAGTAACAGGAATGTGTTTTTTGTAGAAATGAAATTCAAATTGACCTTTAGAAATGGAATCGAATACATCTGTATTTGGAACGCTGATTTTATATTTCAATTTTGATGAAACTTCCATTGCTCCGTTTGCATTTTTAAGATAGTTGAAGGCTAAATATCTTAACGAATCAATAGTTGTTAATGACTGATTAAACAGTAGTTTAGTATTGTTAACTTTATCAATTGTGGCATTGTATCTATTGCAAACAATAAAATCCGAAAGGCTATCTTTTAAAAACAAATACTCTGAAATAGCATTTTCTAAATTGTTAGAATTAGGATGGTTTTGAATGAATGTAGCGTAATCTCTATAATGCCTTGATGTTTTTATCACATCCCAATCACGCTCTTGCGCGTCTTTTTTCTCAATGTTTTTGCATTGAGTGGCAAATATTAAAATAAATAAAACGCTTACTTTTATTCTCATTTTTCTAATTAAGCAAGTAATTTACAACAGTTTATTTTATAAATAAAGTAAGCGATTAATTATAACTAACCCGTCAGAATGTAATCTACTAATTGGAAATTATTTAAACAGTTATAAGATCTTAGAATAGATAATATTTAAAATTGATATAAAACTTGACGTTATGCGATATAAAAAAGCCACTTTACAACGGTAAAGTGGCTTTTAAAATAGTATAAATTAGTAGCGTGGATTAATCGTTTTTAGCGAAGTAACCATCATTTGATACAGCTGTTTCGCTTACAGATATGCTTCCTGTTTTAAACCATACTTCTGCATAGTTACCATCTGCATATTGCTTTTGGATATCGCCACCATGTGTTTCTGCTCCAGAGCACCAGTTTTTATTTACGTCAGGAGATTTTCCGTTAGTCTGATTGTAACATCCAAGTTTAAAGAAACAACCTTCTCCTGTGTATGCTTCTTTACGCTCCACACCATCTTGACCAATTGGAAAAAATAGTTTTTGAGTTTGTACAGGGATATCTGCTTTAGTAGCGTATTCTGATTGTAATAAGTTTTTAGTAAACGTTTTAGTCTCGTGTCCTGGACTTGTAAATGTAAGCTCCATAATACCTTGCTTTACAACCACATTATAGCTAAATTCTTCGCCTAAGGCTATACCATCTTGAGGTTCTGCCGGAAATGTATTAGCATCGCTACCCACTACAGAAAAATCGTTACCCCAAACAGCAGAAGAATAATCCCATCGTTTAGCATTATCGTCTCCTGCAGTATTAATTTCGTAATGCCAAAAGACTGAACCTTTAGTTTGACCAGGGTATTTTTTGTAAAATATTTTTAGTGGCTCGTTTTCAAAAGCATCAGCACTATGTATTTGACCAACTACCACAGCGTGCGATGCAGCAACACGTGCATCTCCTGTTGCAGACACATTCATTACTTTTAATGTCGCAGATAGTTTGTCATCAGCAGTTTCTGGGTACCATTTTTTTGTTTGTGCTAGTTCGGTTCTGGTGTTATTTGATGTTCCGTGAGTATCACCACCATTTGGCGATTTAAACACAACCCAGTTGTCTTTTCCATCGTTTTGAGTGTAGAAAAAATCTTTGTTTTCAAAATCTGTTGCAATTCCTGCATTTGAACCATCACCTAAAATAAGTTTCCATTGATCAAAAAACGGAATAACACTACTAGCGTATACTGTTTTTGGAGCGACTTCCGTTTTAGGCATTTCCGCTTGTTTTGTTTCTTTTTTACAGCTACTAAGTGTTGTTAAAGCACATAGAAGTAAAGTAGCTGAAATTATTGAGATACTTTGTTTTGTCATTGTAGTTTAGTTTTTTTTTGGTGGTATAGCGTAACAATACATTTATATTGCCTTGCATTAATAACAAAACCAAGGTATGCAAAATTTGGTTAACCAATTATTTATTTAACAAAAAAAACCACTTTGCTAGCACAAAGTGGTTTTAATAATTACTAATTTTTCTTTTTCAATTACTTATCAATAGACCCTAAAACACGTTTCATAAATCCGTTTACTGCATCTTTTTTAGTTGCACCGTCTTTAATCATTTTATTAACTTCAATTGCACCATACATATTAGAGATTAACTCTCCAATAACGTCTAATTCTTCATCTTTAAGAGATGGTACTTCAGTTAAGGCTTCTAGAGTTTCAATAGTTTCAACGATGTAATCTTCGTCATTGTCCTCTATAAATTGTGTTAAGTGTTTTATTACTGGTAATTTCATTGATAATTGTTTTTTGTTGTCTGTTTAAACGCAGTTAAGCTTTTGGCTGTAACTGCGCGTAACCTGACATTTATGTGTTATGCTACTTCGTCAACTAACTCTTTTAAAACGTCAAATTTGTTAGTCTGTGTTTGATTTACAAATTGTCCACCTTTAAATGTTGCAAACGTTGGTAAATTATCTACAGTAGCTAATTTTCTTGATTCCGGAAATTTTTCCGCGTCAGCGATAACAAATGTTATATTTTCTAACTCGCCAGCTAATTTCTTAACCTTTGGTTTCATGATACGACAGTTACCACACCATGTAGCCGAATATTGTACTACTACAGTGTCGTTATTTGCTATAATTTCGCTTAAGTTATCTTGACTTAGTTCTTGTAACATAATAATTTAGTTTACGTGATTTGCTAAATAAGCTGCAGTACCTTTAGCGTTAGCTTGCATTGCATCTTTACCTTCTTCCCAGTTTGCAGGACAAACTTCACCTTTTTCTTGTACATGCGTTAATGCATCTACTAAACGTAAGTATTCTCCAACGTTTCTACCTAATGGCATGTTGTTGATACTTTCGTGTTGTACGATACCATCTTCGTCAATAATATAAGTTGCTCTGTAAGTTACGTTGTCACCTTCTACTTGTACAGTTCCAGTTTCTTCATCGTAAGTTTCGTTTTTGATATCTAAAATACCTAAGATACTAGATAAGTTACGGTTACTATCTGCAAGGATTGGGTAAGTAACACCTTCAATACCACCATTATCTTTTGCTTGACTTAACCATGCAAAGTGTACTTCTGGAGTATCACAAGACGCACCAATAACGATTGTGTTTCTTTTTGCGAATTCTGCCTTAGCAGCTTCAAAAGCATGTAATTCTGTTGGGCAAACAAAAGTAAAATCTTTAGGATACCAGAATAATACTACTTTTTTGTTGTTGTTTTTTGCTTCTTCAAGAACGTTGATTTTAAAAGTATCACCCATTTCGTTCATTGCATCCACATGTAAATCTGGGAATTGTTTTCCTACTATTGCCATTTGTTTAAAATTTTATAATTAATACATTGTTTTTTCAGTGTGCAAAGATACATTAGAAGGTAAAAAAAAATAGCCTAATAAAATTTTTAAATCTTATTAGGCTATAAATTTTAATTATAGTAAACTCTAAAGTGTATAATTTACAGTTATTTATCTTTTAGTTGTCTGATTTTAATATTAAGTGCAGCAAAAAACAAGGTTGTAAATGGACTTAGCCAGTTAAAAATGGCATAGACAAAATACTCTCCAACACCTACGCCTAAAACACCAGATTGGTATGCACCACAGGTATTCCATGGTATAAGTACAGAGGTTACAGTACCAGAATCCTCTAGAGTACGACTTAAGTTTTCTGGCGCTAGTCCTTTATCTTGATATGCTTTTTTAAACATTTTACCCGGTATAACCAGCGCTAGGTATTGATCTGATGCAATTGCATTTAACCCTAAACAGCTTATTACCGTACTAGCAAACAATCCAAAGACTGTAGTGGCTAGTTTTAATAGTTCTCTTGTAATACGTGATAAGGCACCAATTGCGTCCATTGTACCACCAAATACCATTGCACAACATATTAGTAGGATGGTCCAAAGCATCCCGTTCATCCCACCTGCGCTAAATAATTTTTTTAACCTTTTAATGGTGATTAGTTTTTCTAAGTTTTCGGCTTTAGCCTTAACAACAGCAGCGTCTGCATAATCTGGAGCTAAAAAGCTTTGTAAACTTTGTAGTGTATGTACACCTTTTAAATCGTCATCTGAAAATAGATTTTTAAGTTGTGGGTCGTTATTAACTTTCTCTATATCTGCAGGAGATAAGTTAGCTAGATATTCTGCGTTATCAATTTCTACACTAGTATCTGTTAATATAGAGGTTACAACTGTTTTGGTAGAAGAGTCTGTTATGTTTTCAATTAATTTAGATTGAAATACAAAGGCGAATACAGCTGCTAAAAGTACACCAGAAATTAAGGCTGCTACAGGTTTAACTTTAAAAAGAATTAATACAACTACAGCTACTGGTACTAAAAAAAGAAGCGGTGTAATATTAAAGTATTTGTCTATTGTTCCTAAAATGAAAGAGGTATCAGAGCTACCTGTAGATTCTATGCTTACACTCATGATAGAAAACGCTATAAGTGTAATAATTACTGTTGGTACAGTAGTAATACTCATGTATTTTATATGTGTAAATAAATCTGTTCCGGCCATAGCAGGCGCCAAGTTTGTTGTATCACTTAAAGGTGACATTTTATCTCCAAAATAAGCTCCAGAAATTACGGCTCCAGCAATCATACCTGGGCTAATCCCTAAAGCTGTACCAATACCAATAAGCGCAATACCAACAGTTGCAGAGGTGGTCCAAGAACTACCTGTAGCAATAGATATTACTGCGCAAATAATAACAGAAGCCGGTAAAAATATGGATGGATTTAAAACTTGTAATCCATAATATACCATAGCAGGTATTACACCACTAATTAACCAAGTTCCGGCTAAAGCACCAACTAAAAATAAAATCATGATCGGGACAAATACACTTTGTAAGTTTTCCCATATTTCCTTTAGCATTAGTTTATAGTTTACTTTATTAAAGAAACCGACAACTGCTGCAATAGCACCTGCGATTAATAAAATAAACTGATTAGAATATGCACCTAAAGCTTCGCCATCTGCCACAAATATGTTGTAAGCTAGCATACACATTAGCAAAACAACAGGTATTAATGCTTCCCAAATGTTTAGTTCTTTATTCTCTATAATGGTTTGATCTTGGATTTCTATTTCCGAAAGATTGTCGTCTTGCATTTAGTTAGTTTTTTGGATATGTAATGTTACGATTTTACAAGAAGCTATGCAAATGGATTTGAGTGCTGACAATTAGGTAGTTATCTGTAATTGTTAAGTTGAGTTTTTAAAGGAGTAACTTTTTGCTAACAATCTCAAAAAAAAGGTATAGATAATATACCATTGCTTTTGGGGTAATTTTGTGAATGATTTTAACTTTTGTTACAAGCGTGTTGCTTTTTGTTTTAACGAAATTAAAAAAGGTAAGCTGTTTTGTGTTTTTATAACCGTTTAAAGTGTTGATATTAATAGCCATAAAAGGTTCATAAAAGCCTATTTTAACTGACTTTATACACACTTAATCTAAAATTAGCAACTTTAAGTATACTATAACATTATTTTACGACTGACGCTCCTACATTAGCAATGTAAATTAAGATTCTAGCTATGAAAAAAATATTATTTTTTGTTTTATTACTTTCTTTTATTGATAGTAATGCCCAAGTTGGTATTAATAACGTAGATCCTAAATCTCTTTTAGATGTTTCTGTAACTACACCTGCAGCTCCTAATTTTAACGATGGGTTGCTGTTACCTCGTTTGGATGTATTTCCAGCAATTAATCCAAATGTGGATCAAAATGCTATGGTAATTTACTTAAACAATAATTTAGCAGGCGTAAATATAAGTGGAACAACTAAGGATTATAGTTCTGGGTTTTATTATTGGGATAATGCTGTGACAGATTGGAAGCCTTTTGATACGGTTGATTTAGATGACGATTGGTATAAGGCGGAAACTACTATTCAATCAACAAATATAGCAGATGATATTTTTACTGAAGGTAAGGTTGGAATAGGACATGATAAACCATTGTACGGATTAGATTTATTATCTAATGACGAAGAACGAGCTTTAAACATAAAAGTACAAGGACTTAATAATAATAGTGTTTTTGCGATGTACAATGAAATGAGTATTGAAGGAAGCGGTATACACCATGGTCTTTATAATAGATTTAGCCAACCCATTACAGCATCAGGTGAACATAGAGGTGTTGGTACATTTTTTATAAGTGATAATAACAATACGCACACAGGCATTTATAATGAAGATAATACTGATGGTACGGGTAACCATCGTGGTGTTTACTCTCAATTAGGAGGTGATGCTAGTGGTATTATTGAAGGGGTAAGAAGTAGAGTAACCGCTTCGGGAAATGGCTCTCATTATGGAACTAGAAGTGAATTATCTGGTACTGGAACAGGTACCCATATTGGTAGTTTTAATTTACTCTCAGGAGTTGGAACTGGTGTTCAGTTTGCCATGAGAAATACAATTACCAACTCAAATAATAATACACATTACGGTATTAGTAACACATTGTCTGGAGTAGGAAACGGAAGTCATTTTGGGATTAATAATGTTTTAAATAATGGAAATGGGACTAATATTGGAGTCAATAATCAAATAAGTGGTACTGGAAATGGAACTAAGATAGGAACTAGTAATAATATAAATAACGAAGGATCAGGAAATCATTTTGGAACAAAAAATGAGTTAAGTGGAATAGGGAGTGGTGTTAAATACGGAACACAAAATATAATTGATACTGATGCAGGAGGTATTCATTATGGCGTATATTCAAAAGTAGAAAAAGTAGGTTCTTGGGCTGGTTACTTTCTGGGAGATGTTAGAGTGTCACAAGATGTAACTGTATTAGGAAGAGTAACTGCTAATAATTTTGTAGCCACTAACGGTGGTTTCGCTACAGGTTATGCGGATTATGTTTTTGAAAAGTTTTTTACGGGAGAATCAGGAATTAATTCAGAGTATAAATTTAAGACTATCGAAGAAACAGAAGCTTTTGCAAAAAAATACAATCATCTTCCAGGAGTTAAATCTTATGAAGAAATTAAAAATAATGGATTCAGAATTGATTTAAGTGAATTGACTTTATCTTCATTAGAAAAATTAGAAGAGCAATTTTTATACATTACACAATTAAACAAAAAGATAAAATCTCAAGATGCTGTTATTGAATCTCAAGACAAAAAAATAAAGAATTTAGAAGATAGACTTCTTAAAATAGAAGCCCTTTTAAATCAATAATCTAATTTTTAATTAGAATAAAAAAAGCCTGAACATTAGTAATGTTCAGGCTTTTTTATTGTGTAAATTATATTGGTTATGCCATTGCTGTTTGTAAAACACCAACTTCAATCATGCATGCTTTTATCATGTTAAACGTACGTTCGATATCATCATCTAAACCAATAGAAAATCTAATTAGACCTTCGCTTAATCCCATTTCAGCTTGTTCCTCTTGTGGTATTTCAGAAGATGTAGAGGTTCCGGGAGCACTAAATAATGTTTTGTAAAACCCTAAACTTACAGCTAAGTAACCCACATTTTTTTCTTGCATTAATTCCATTAAGGCGTTTGCCTTGTCTAGTGATCCTGCATCAATAGTTAGCATACCTCCAAAACCATAGGCTTCATTCATCATAGACTTAAACACATCATGAGAAGGGTGAGAAGCTAATCCTGGGTATACGGTCTTTATGCCTAAGTCTTCAAATTTCTCAGCTAAATAAGCTGCGTTTTTACTGTGTTGCTTCATTCTAATATGTAACGTTCTCATATTTTTCAATATTGAAGATGAGCGCAAACTATCCATAGAAGCACCAAGTAACATGCTAGCACCATCAATGACACTTTTAAGTGAATTAACAAAGTCTGCACTACCACAAACAACACCTCCCATAGTGTCCGAAGAGCCATTAATAAATTTAGTTAAACTATGTATTACAATATCTGCTCCTAATTGTGCAGGCGAAATTGATAAAGGAGAAAACGTATTATCTACAACTAATGTTAGATTATGTTTTTTTGCTAAAGCGGCTAAGCCTTTAATGTCTGCAACTTCTAATAAAGGGTTACTAACAGACTCGCAATACAACACCTTTGTGTTTTTAGTAATTGCAGCTTCTACAACTTCTAGTTTAGTAATATCCACAAAAGACGTTTCAATGTTCATTCTAGGTGTAAAGTTCTTTAAAAAAGCATAAGTACCACCGTAAATCGTTCGGCTAGATACAATATGATCTCCAGCGCCACAAAGTTGTAAAAGAGTAGGTGTGATGGCGCCCATTCCTGATCCTGCAACATTTGCGCTTTCTGTTCCTTCCATAGCAGCTAATGCTTCGCCTAAATAAAGGTTAGAAGGTGTAGAGTGTCTAGAGTATAAATAGCAACCATCTGTATTACCTTCAAAAGTATCAAACATGGTTTTTGCTTTCAAAAAAGTATAAGTAGATGAGTCTGAAATAGAGGGGTTTACACCTCCAAATTCTCCAAAATATTGTAAGTCCTGAATGTTGTCTGCTGGTTTAAATGACATAAGTATGGTTTTAGTATTTATTATATCAAATATGCATATTATTAGAATAATAATCAATGCTTGGTTAAGTATTAGGAATATAAAACTATATAATTGTGTTTTCTCGGAAAATAAAGTATGTATATTTGAATTTAATCTAATTACACTGAAAATTTTTCGATTATGACCTTTGATGCAATAGACAGAAAACTCCTTCAATTACTACAAAATGATAGTAAACAGACTAATAAAGAGTTATCTAACAAACTAAATTTATCCGTAACCGCTGTTTTTGAGCGTATTAAAAAGCTCGAAAATAATGACGTAATAAATAAATATGTAGCGCTAGTTAAAAAGGAGAAGGTCGAAAAAAGCTTTGTTGCATATTGCCATATTAAACTGTCACAACATATTCAAGAGTATGTGGTGCAATTTGAAAAGGAAGTTACAAATTTAACAGAGGTTTTAGAGTGTCATCATATTAGTGGCGATTATGACTATATTTTAAAAGTTATGGTAAAAGATATGGAAGCGTTTAGAGAGTTTATGGTTGAAAAACTAACCAACATAAATCATATTGGTAGTACGCATAGTATGTTTGTTATTAGCGAAGTAAAAAGCACAACTGCAATTCCGATTTAATTTTTTTTTATAACTTGTTTGAAAATTAATCGCTATTAATAATTGTTAAATGAAATATGCACAAATAAAAGAACTGTATAAAAATATTTTTAAATCTTACGAAAAACCATCTATAGAAACACATATTAAAAAGTTTATCGAGTTAGATCAGTATTTACCATATAGCTCTACTTTTTTTTGCGTGACCAATACTCAAGATTTAAAATTTGAATATATCAGTAAAAATCTAAGGAGTTGCCTAGGTTTAGATCCTGGTGTTTTAAAAACGCAAGGCATGCGTTATTTTTGGAGCAGAATCCACCCTGAAGATGTCGAAGTATGGCTCAATGCTATGAATCATTTAATGGCCTTTACGCTTTCAGAAATTAGTGAAGCCGATAGAAAAAAAACAAATTATACTTGGAATTATAGATTTAAGGATGGTAACGATACTTACGTTAATATTGTGCAAAATACAACACCTTTATCTTTTGATTTAGAAATGAAGCCAATTATTGGTTTAGCACATTACACTGTGTTAGATACCAAAATTAAAATGCAAATTACAGCATCGGCTAAGTTGTTAAATAATAATAATGAATACGAAACCATTTACTTTAATAATTTCTCTCAGAAACTACTAAAAGAGTCGATTTCAAATAGAGAGCGTGACGTTATAAGGTTGTTGGTGCTTAATAATACTAGTAAGCAGATTTCTGAAAAACTAAATATTAGTCCGCATACTGTGGATACTCACAGACGTAATATTCTTAAAAAATTAAAAATAACATCTACTGGAGAATTAATAGGCATGCTAAAAATGAATAAGCATTTTATTTAAAATTACTCAAATTGAGTATTGTAAGCAATTGATAATAGTCACAACTTTACAGTGCTATTAATCTAAAGGGAATTCCTTTATACAGAAGCCTATTTTTAGACAAATTATTTGTTTATGATAGGCTTTTTTTGATTTACGAATAAAAGCTTCTATGTATTTGATTAAATATCTAGAAATTTCGTCAATTGTCATTCGGAATTCAGCGCACAAAATTGTACTTTTGTTATAGAAAGTAACAATTAATAATTTCCGCGAAAGCGAAAAAACAAAATATATGAGTCAATACGACGTAGCAATTATCGGTTCAGGTCCTGGTGGATATGTAGCAGCAATACGTTGCGCACAATTAGGAATGAAAACTGCAATTATTGAAAAATATTCTACTTTAGGTGGTACATGTTTAAATGTTGGATGTATACCAAGTAAAGCATTATTAGCCTCTTCACATCACTATGAAGAAGCAACTAAACACTTTGAAGATCACGGAATTGAAATTCCGGGTGAGATCAAAGTTAATTTAGAAAAAATGATTGGTCGTAAGCAAGCAGTTGTAGATCAAACAACTGGAGGTATTGACTTTTTAATGAAGAAAAACAACATTGATGTTTTTACTGGAGTTGGAAGTTTTAAAGATGCGACTCACATTACTATTGAAGGTGAAGAAACAACTGTAATTGAAGCAAAAAACACCATTATTGCTACAGGAAGTAAGCCATCAAGTTTACCATTTATTACTTTAGATAAAGAACGTATAATTACATCTACTGAAGCTTTAAAACTAAAAGAAATCCCTAAACACATGATTGTGATTGGTGGTGGTGTTATTGGTTTAGAGTTAGGTCAAGTTTACAGACGTTTAGGTGCTGAGGTTACTGTTATTGAGTATCAAGACAGAATCTTACCAACAATGGATGGTGCATTGTCTAAAGAGTTAAATAAAGTCTTTAAAAAGGCTAAATTTAAAATGATGTTATCTCATAAAGTACAATCTGTAGAGCGTGTTGGAGATGAGGTTATTGTTAAAGCAGAAAACAAAAAGGGAGAGGTTGTAGAGTTTAAAGGAGACTATTGTTTAGTATCTGTTGGACGTAAGCCTTTTACTGATGGTTTAAATGCTGAGGCAGCTGGTGTAAAATTAACAGACAGAGGTCAAGTTGAAGTTAATGAGCACTTACAAACTAATGTATCTAACATTTACGCTATTGGAGATGTTGTAAAAGGGGCAATGTTAGCGCATAAAGCTGAAGAAGAAGGTGTTTTTGTTGCCGAAACTTTAGCAGGTCAAAAACCACATATAGATTATAACTTAATTCCTGGTGTTGTTTACACATGGCCCGAAGTTGCTGCTGTTGGAAAAACAGAAGAAGAGTTAAAAGAATCTGGAGTAGATTATAAAGTAGGTCAATTTCCGTTTAGAGCGTTAGGTCGTGCTAGAGCAGGAGGAGACTTAGATGGATTTGTAAAAATCCTTGCAGATAAAAAGACAGACGAAGTATTAGGTGTACACATGATTGGTGCACGTTGTGCAGATCTAATTGCAGAAGCAGTAGTTGCTATGGAATTTAGAGCATCTGCCGAAGATATTTCGCGTATGTCACATGCACATCCAACTTTTGCAGAAGCGGTAAAAGAAGCTGCTTTAGCTGCAACTGATGATAGAGCATTACATGTTTAAAAGTTAAGTTGAGAATCCGCTTTCGCGGAAATAAAATTTTAAAAAAACGAACCAATTTGGTTCGTTTTTTTTTATATATAAATAATTTTTAAGTATTGTGTTGAATTTTATAATTAACTTAGACAATAACTAATTGTTAAAATATGAAAAACCTTATTCTTTGTTTAATACTATTAATAACGTTTGTGTCCTGCCAAAAAGAGAACCAGTCGGCAGACCTAGTGATTACTAACGCAGTTATTTGGACTGGTAATTCTAATATGCCAAAAGCAGAGGCTATTGCTATTAAAGCAGATACTATTTTTGCAGTTGGTATAATTAAAGATATACAAAAGCTAATTGGTCCAAATACTAAGCAAATAGATGCTAAACAAAGGTTTATAACACCGGGTTTTATAGATAGTCATGTCCATTTATTAATGGGAGGAAATAGTCTGCTAAACGTAGAATTGAGGGACGCTAAAACACCAGAAGAATTTAGTGAAAGAATTAAGACATTTGTTAAAACAATAGATAAAGAGACTTGGATAGTAGAAGGTAATTGGGATCATACACTTTGGGGAGGAGAATTGCCAAAAAAGGAATGGATAGATGACTTTACTAAAGATAATCCTGTAGCAGTGTACCGCTTGGATGGTCATATGATATTGGCCAATTCGGCAGCCTTAAAAATAGCAGGAATCGATAAAAACACACCAGAAGTAGAAAACGGAGTTATAGTTAGACATCTAGATGGTACACCAACTGGTATTTTAAAAAGTGAAGCTATGTATTTGGTTTTAAATAAAATTCCAGAATTAACGACTACTCAAAAGGAAGCTGCTATACATGTGGCTCAAGAGTATTTATTGTCGCAAGGTGTAACAACAGTGCATGATGTAGATAGTTTAGGAGGCTTTGCTATTGCTAAAAAAATGAAAGCCAACAATACTCTTAAAATTCGGATTTATTCTGCAGATCCCTTATATAAATGGAACAAAGTACAACGTCACGATGTAACAGATAAATGGCTTAAAAATGGGTTGTTAAAAGGTTTTGTTGATGGTTCTTTAGGGTCGCATACTGCAGCTTTTACAGAGCCATATAGCGATAAGCCAGAGGATTCCGGCTTGTTTATTAATACTATGGACGATTTGTATTCTTGGACAAAACAAGGCGATTCGTTAGGCTTTCAGGTTACAATACATGCCATTGGAGATAAATCTAATCATGAATTATTAAATGTCTATGAAAAAATTAAAGATGAATCTGAAGCTAAAGACAGGCGTTTTAGAATTGAACATGCGCAACATTTACTACCAGAAGATATTAACCGTTTTGCTAAACTAAATGTCATTGCTAGTGTACAACCGTATCATGCAATAGACGATGGACGTTGGGCGGAAGAGTTGATAGGTGCAGAACGGATTAAGACTACCTATGCCTTTAATGATTTAATGAGTGCGGGTGCAACAGTGGTGTTTGGTAGCGATTGGCCAGTTGCACCAGCATCACCTTTATATGGTATTTATGCAGCAGTAACTAGGCAAACATTGGATAATAAAAATCCTAACGGTTGGGTTGGCAAGCAAAAAATAACAGTAGAGCAAGCGTTATTAGCGTATACTAAAAATGGTGCTTATGGTTCTTTTGACGAAAACTTAAAAGGGACTTTAGAAGTTGGGAAGTTAGCGGATTTTGTAATATTAGATTCTGATATAACTATTGCTAATCCAGAAGCAATCAAAGATATTAAGGTTTTGGCAACCTATATAGCTGGTAAAAAAGTTTACGATTCTAGTTTGTAAAGAAATAAAGCACAAAAAAGCGAGCTAAATAGCTCGCTTTTTTTATTTCTTATTACGTTTATTGTAATTTTTATCTCCTCTAGTTTTAGGTTTCTTGTATTTGGCAGCAATCTTAAATTTATAACTACCTCCTAGATTTTCTTTACTATTTTTAGCAGATTTTTCATGAAAAGCGGGTCCAGGAGCATCAATGTCTTTACGTTTGGTTGGATTATTACGTTCTTTAATTACAGTACGTTCTTCTTCAATTAACTCCGTAGAGATTACAACTTCCGTAGGGATTTGTAATTCAGGAATTTCCATTTGCATTAACGTCTCAATCTTTTCAAGGCCTTCTTGTTCTTTTTCTGTAGAAAAAATAATGGCTTGCCCTTCGCGCTCTGCACGACCAGTTCTACCAATTCTGTGCATGTAGTTTTCTGGATAATCTGGCGTATCAAAGTTAAATACGTGTGATACGTTATCAATATCTAAACCACGTGCCATAACATCCGTAGCAACAAGAATACGGTTAACACCTTCTCTAAATTGCTCAATACTACGTAATCTATAGTTTTGTGTTTTGTTGGAGTGTATGACACATAATTCTTCATTAAAAAACTCGTCTAAAGCTTCAAATAATCTATCAGCCATACGTTTGTTAGATACAAAGACTAAGGCTTTATTGTACGTTTCAGCATCCTGAAATAAGTGTACTAATAAATTAAGTTTAGTGTAATAATTAGGAACACTATATTTTGTTTGTGATATATTTTCTAATGGCGTACCAGAAATTGCAATAGATACTTTTTGAGGAGCAGTAAAAAAATCTGTAATTAACGCGTCAACATCTTCCGTCATAGTTGCAGAAAACATAATGTTTTGTCTACGTTCCGGAAGGATATCAAAAATATTAATTAATTGATGTCTAAATCCTAAATCTAACATAACATCTACTTCGTCAATAACTAGACGCTCTAAAGACTTAAGTTGTAGTACACGACTAACCGCTAAATCATATAAACGTCCTGGTGTTGCAACAATAATATCTTGACCTTGTGCAACAGCTTGTTTTTGTGTGTTAATGTTTGTTCCTCCATAAACACCAAGCACACGTGTGTTTATATATTTTGCTAGTTTTTCAATCTCATCAACAACTTGTACTACTAATTCTCTAGTAGGTACTAAAATTAAAACACGAGGGTTTTCTTGCTTAGAAAATTTTAGGTTTTTAAGTATTGGTAACATGTAGGCAAAAGTTTTACCTGTACCAGTTTGTGCAATACCAACCATATCGGCTCCACTAGCAACTACATTAAAAGCTTCTGCTTGTATTGGAGTTGGTTGTGTAAAACCTAGGTCGTCAATTGCGTTATATAAAGGGGTATTTAAATTTAAATCTCTAAAGCTCAAAACGTATTATTTTAGCCTACAAAATTACTACTAATATTTTGTTTACCCTAAATGATGCTCATGTATTTGTATACTGTAATTTGCATTAAAGGTTTCGTTTTGTGGTAATTTAATAATCCCTTCTTTTTCGGTTAGTTTTTGAGATGTGTTTTCAGCATCAGCAATACCTAACCAAGGTTCTATACAAACATAGGGTGCGTTTGGTTTTGCCCAAATACCTAAATAATTAAAGTCTTTAAAGGTCATATTTAGTATTTCGCCATGAGTTTTACTAACTAAAGCGACCTGTCTAGATTGTAAATCTTTGAAAATAAGCGCATCTTTAGTAAATAAATCGGGTCTTAATTGGATGCTATTTTTAGTGTCAAAAGCAGGTTTTGTTTGATTGGTAACTAAACCATTATCCATATTTAATACATAGGTTTGAGCGGTTTCGTCAGTCTCAAAAACCAAGCTGTAATCGGTATAAATTTCATCTTTATAAACAGGACATTTAAAAGCAGGATGTCCGCCAATACTAAAATAAATGGTTTGGTTATCTAAATTTTTAACCGTGTGATTTATATGTAACGTGTTATTAACTAAAGTGTAAGTGATTAAAAATTCAAACTTAAAAGGAAACTGTTTCAGTAAGTTATCATTGTACATTAAACTAAACGTCAAACTGTTTTTGGTTTGATTTATTAGTTTAATAGCATCACTATGTCTTGTAAATCCATGTTTTGGTAATATGTATGTTTTGCCTTCAAAGGTGTATTCATCATTTTTTAAAACACCAATTATAGGAAACAAATTAGGTGCGTGACTGCCCCAAATGTCAGGATCTGCATGCCACATAAACTGATTGTCATTTTTTACTGAAGCAATTTCGCACAATTCTGCGCCTTTCGGTTTAACCGAAATTTTTAATAGGGCATTGGATAGTTCAAACATCTGTTTTATATTTAATCTCATGACTAAAATACTCGTTTTTTTTAACATTTCTGTTTAACTTTACACAACATTTTTATAGTGAGAACAACGACAAAACATAAACTGACTAATCCTGAGGACTTCAAGCAAAATTTATTGTCTTGGAGCCAACAATTTGACGATGTCGTTTGGCTAGATTCTAACCAATATCAGCAACAGTATTCTAGTTATGATGCCGTTTTAGCTGTGGATGCCTTTACAGGGTTTCAAACGGATTATAAGAATGCGTTTGAACAGTTTAAAGAATACCAAACGTTAGCTAACGACTGGGTTTTTGGTTATTTGTCTTACGATTTAAAAAATGATGTAGAGCATTTAAAATCTGCTAATTATGATGGTTTAGCATTTCCTGATTTATATTTTTTTCAACCTAAAAAAATCTTTTTAATTAAAGGTGATACTGTCGAAATGCAGTATTTAAAAATGGTTGATGATGAAGTGGAAATGGATTTAAATCAAATACGTCAATACAAGGATGAAGGACGTGACAATTTTCCAAATGAAAACGACCCAATTAAAATTGAACTGAGAATAGAAAAAGACGCGTATTTTGATAAGATAAAAACCATGCTTAGTCACATACACAGAGGTGATATTTACGAAGCTAATTTTTGTCAAGAGTTTTATGCAGAGGATACCGTTATAAATCCATTAGAGATTTACAATAAACTTAATGCTATTTCAAAACCACCATTTGCGACGTTTTTAAAGCTAAATGACAAATATCTGATGTCAGCGTCACCAGAGCGTTACATTAAAAAAGAAGGCACTAAAATTATATCACAACCTATAAAAGGGACCGCAAAACGTGAGGACGATTTTATATTGGATTCTATTTTAAAAAACAACTTGGTTACGGACCAAAAGGAGCGTAGTGAAAACGTGATGATTGTAGATTTGGTGCGTAATGACTTATCGCAAACCGCAACAAAGGGTAGTGTTAAGGTTGAAGAGTTATGTAAGATTTATACCTTTGATCAAGTACATCAAATGATATCCACAGTAACCTCTCAGGTGGCCGAAAACACACATCCAATAGATATTATTAAAAGTACGTTTCCTATGGGAAGTATGACTGGAGCTCCAAAAATTTCGGCAATGAAAATTATTGAAACTTTAGAAGAAACCAAACGTGGTTTATACTCTGGTGCAGTCGGCTATATTTCGCCAACAGGCGACTTTGACTTTAATGTCGTTATCCGAAGTATTTTATATAATGCCAGTAATAAATACGTGTCATACTCAGTTGGAGGCGCTATTACTGCAAAATCTGATCCTTTAAACGAATATGAAGAATGTTTGCTTAAGGCTAAAGCCATGAGGACGGTTTTAGAGAGTTAAATAGAAATTTTTACATTTATACATGCAAGAACACTTCCAAAATCACATTAACAACACGCTTCCTTTTCTTAAAAACAGCAAACTATTACTTGCTATTTCAGGAGGTTTGGACAGTGTTATTTTAACGCATTTATGTAAAACATCTGGTTTAGATATTACATTGGCACATTGTAATTTTAATTTACGAGGTATTGAAAGCGATGGAGACGAAAAATTTGTTTTGAATCTAGCTAATAGTTTAGATTTAGAAGTGTTTACTGAAAATTTTGATACTAAGGCTTACGCCGAAAGTAATAAAGAATCCATCCAAATGGCAGCAAGAACATTGCGTTACGATTGGTTTCAGGAATTAGCAACACAGTTGGGTTTTGATTACATTTTAACAGCTCATCATGCAGATGATAATTTAGAAACTTTTTTAATTAATCTGACTCGAGGAACAGGTTTAGAAGGTTTAAAAGGTATTCCGGAAATAAATGAAAACATTGTTAGACCATTGTTGCCATTTTCTAGAGAAACTATCGAAAATTTTGCAGTGTCTAACAAAATAGAATGGAGAGAAGATAGTAGTAATGCATCTACAAAATACTTGCGTAATAAATTAAGACATGATGTTATTCCGGTTTTAAAATCTTTAAATACCAATGTTTTAACCAATTTTAAAAACACATTAAATAATCTTAATGATACAGCAGATATTGTGGAAGAAAGTGTGCAAGCGGTTTTAAAACGTGCAATAATCGATATTGATGATACTCAAATAAGTTATAAAATATCGGAGTTTATTAAAGTTAGTAATCCTAAAGCATATCTATTCGAAATATTTAAAGATTACGGATTTACCCAATGGACAGATATTGTTAATTTGTTGACCGCACAAAGTGGAAAGCAAGTGTTTTCTGCAACGCACCAATTACTTAAAAATAGAGAGACTTTAATTTTAAGTGAATTAAAAACGGAGGATAGTCAGCATGAAAATGAAGGGGCTGTATTAATTACTAATTTTAAAAACGAGGTAGATGTGTCGTTAGGCGTTTTATCTTTTGAAACCACAGAGAGTGTAGAAAAATCGGACACCTCGACGGTGTTTATTGATAAAGAAACGTTAAAATTACCATTAACTGTAAGACATTGGGAAGAAGGAGACTATTTTTACCCTATTGGCATGCAAGGTAAAAAGAAGCTTAGCAAATATTTTAAAGATCAAAAGTTGTCTTTGTTAGACAAGAAAAAGGTTTTATTATTGTGTAGTCAAGATAAAATTGTTTGGGTTATTAATCATCGTGCAGATGATAGATTTAAAGTAACCAATCAAACCAAATCAATACTAAAAATTAAATTATCAAAATGAAGCATATAACCGCTTTTATACTGTTTTTTATTACTGCATTTACTGTAAATGCGCAGTTAGATCCTGTAAAATGGACCACTGAGGTCGAGAAAATATCTGACACAGAATACAACTTGATTTATAATGCTAAAATTGACAACCATTGGCATGTCTATTCTCAGACGTTACCTGAAGGAGGCGCAATTCCTACTGAGTTTTTTTATCAGGAAGATGTTTTAAACAAAGATTTTGAGTTAGTTGGTAAGGCTGTGGAAAGTGAGAGCATCACTGAGTTTGATAAAGTCTTTCAAATGGAGTTGTCTTATTTTGATAATGCGGCAACATTCACTCAAAAAATAAAGGTTACAAATCCAAATATCTCTTCAATTGAGGCTGAAATTAGTTTTCAAGCGTGTGATGACACAAAATGTATTTTTGAAAGCGAAATTGTAACGTTTCAGTTAAAAGAAGAGAAGCAATCTAAAATATTTGATCCTGTAAAATGGACGTCTTCAATAAAAAAGTTAAACGATACTGATTATGAGTTAGTTTATACTGCAACGTTAGAAGACAAATGGCATATTTATTCTCAGAATAATACGGAACCAATGGGACCTATTCCAACTGAGATTACTTTTAAGGATAACGAGAATAAAGATTATAAGACTATTGGTAAGCTAAAGGAGTCTCAAACTATTACAAAGTATGAAAATGCGTTTGCAATGGATGTTACTTATTTTGAAAAACAAGCAATCTTCACTCAAAAAATACAAGTACTAAATCCTGCGATTAAAAAAATTGAGGCGGAAGCGTATTATCAAGCTTGTGACGACGAAAAATGTTTGGCGCCAACGACATTTCAATTTATAAACAATCTTGATGGAAGCCAAGGTCTTGTGGAGACTTTAGCTATTGATCCACAAGATTTAGAAAAATCAAGAGCACTTAGTTTAGGTGTTACTGGTTGGGATAAATACAAAAAGGAAGACGTTAAAGAAGAGACTAACTTCGGAATATTTGTCCTTGGATTTATTGGAGGTTTAATAGCTTTATTAACGCCATGTGTCTTTCCAATGATACCTTTAACGGTTTCATTTTTTACAAAAAGTGCTGAGAATTCTCAAAAGGGATTAGCTAACGCAATCATTTATGGGCTTTTTATTTTAATCATATATGTGTTATTATCATTACCATTTCACTTTTTAGATTCATTAAATCCAGAAATACTAAACACGATATCTACTAATGTGACGTTAAATATTATTTTCTTTTTGATTTTAGGCTTTTTCGCATTTTCATTCTTTGGATTTTACGAGATTACTTTACCTGCATCATGGGGAAATAAAATGGATGAAACATCGTCTAGAATTGGTGGTTTTATCGGTATCTTTTTTATGGCTTTGACCTTAGCAATTGTATCTTTTTCTTGTACTGGTCCTATTTTGGGGTCATTATTAGCAGGCTCGCTAACAAGTGATGGTGGCGCTATGCAATTGACAGCAGGAATGAGCGGTTTTGGATTAGCTTTAGCTTTACCGTTTACATTATTTGCAATGTTTCCAAAATGGTTAAACTCATTACCTAAATCTGGAGGTTGGTTAAATTCAGTTAAAGTGGTTTTAGGATTCTTAGAATTAGGGATGGCATTTAAGTTTTTATCAAATGCAGATTTAGTTAAACATTGGGGACTTTTAAAGCGTGAAGTATTTATCGGTATTTGGATTATAATTGGGATAGGTCTATTACTTTATTTATTAGGAAAAATTAAGTTTCCGCATGATAGTCCACTAAAAAAGTTAAGCTTTAGTCGCATATCATTTGCTGTACTAGTGGGAGCATTTGTTATTTATTTAATTCCTGGATTGACTAATACAAAATATGCTAACTTAAAATTATTGAGTGGTTTCCCACCACCTTTACCATATAGTCTTTATGAAAAAGATAGCGATTGCCCGTTAGGTTTAAATTGTTATAAAGATATAGACCAAGGTCTTGCAGCAGCAAAAGAAGAAAATAAGCCAATCATGTTAGATTTTACAGGTTGGGCATGTGTCAACTGTAGAAAAATGGAAGAGCAGGTTTGGAGTCAAGATGCTATTTATCAAATCCTAAAAGACGAGTATATTATTGTGTCTTTATATGTGGATGACAGAAAAGAATTACCAAAAGAGGAACAGTTTAAATTTGTCAAAGCCAATGGTAATTTAAAAAACATTAGGACTATTGGAGATAAGTGGGCAACATTGCAAACTTTAAATTTCCAAAATAACTCACAACCATTTTATGTTTTGGTTAATGATAAAATGGAGCTTTTAAACCACACAACAGCTTATACACCAAGTGCTGACCAGTATCTTGAATGGCTTAAAGAAGGATTAGAAAATTTTAAAAAATAAATTAAAAATCCTGCATTAGCGGGATTTTTTTTACTGTTATATAGTACAACATGAAAACAATACAAGGACAAATAGTAGACATACAAAACAAGCGTGTTTTTAGTGGAGAAATTACTATTAGCGCAGGTAAAATCACCTCTATTACAGAAAAAGAACACGATAGTAAGCATTACATTTTACCCGGTTTTGTAGATGCACATATACATATTGAAAGCTCGATGTTAGTACCATCAGAGTTTGCGAAAATAGCAGTTAAACATGGGACTGTTGCTACGGTTAGTGATCCGCATGAAATTGCGAATGTATTAGGTGTAGCAGGAGTGGAGTTTATGATTGAAAACGGTAAGAAAACACCATTTAAATTCAATTTTGGAGCACCAAGTTGTGTCCCAGCAACTACTTTTGAATCGGCTGGAGCAGTTATAGATTCTGACGACATTAAAACCCTTATGGCTAATCCAGATATTAAGTATCTAGCCGAAATGATGAATTATCCTGGCGTGTTGTTTGATGATGAGGAAGTACTTAAAAAAATAGCGTGGGCAAAACACTATAATAAACCTGTAGATGGTCACGCACCAGGTTTAAGAGGTGATGACGTTACTAAATATATCAATGCAGGAATTAGCACAGATCACGAGTGTTTTACCTATGACGAGGCATTAGAAAAGCTTCAAAAGGGAATGAAAATCTTGATTAGAGAAGGTAGTGCTGCTAAAAACTTTGAAGCTTTAATAGATTTATTACCTGAGCATTATCAAAACATGATGTTTTGTAGTGACGATAAACATCCTGACGATTTATTATTAAACCATATAAACGCCCTTTGCGCTAGAGCAGTAGCTAAAGATATTGATGTGTTTAAAGTGCTGCAAGCAGCTTGTGTCAATCCTGTAAAACATTATAATTTAGATGTTGGATTATTACAAAAAGATGATGTTGCCGATTTTATTATTGTTGAAGATTTAAAAGATTTTAAAACATTACAAACGTATATAAATGGTGAGTTAGTGTTTAACAACGGAACGTCTTTAATTAAGCACGTAGATTTTGAAAATCTTAATAATTTTGATACTGAAATTAAAACGATTGAAGACTTTAAAGTCGAAAGTACAGCTAAACAAATACGCGTTATTGAAGCTTTAGAAGGACAGTTGGTAACTAATCAATTAATTGAAGAAGCAACAATATTAAACGGAAATTTAGTTTCAAATACAGTTACTGATGTCTTAAAAATGACAGTAGTTAACCGTTATAAAAACGACAAGCCAGCGTTAGCGTTTATTAAAAACTTTGGTTTAAAAGAAGGTGCCATTGCAAGTTCTGTGGGACATGATTCTCACAATATAATTGCGGTAGGTGTTAGCGACGAAGCCATTTGTAAAGCAGTTAATTTAATAATTGAAAATAAAGGTGGTATTTGCGCGGTGTCTGATACAGATCAAAAAATAGTATCGCTTCCTGTTGCTGGAATTATGAGCGATAAAAATGCCGAAACTATTGGGCACGCTTACGCGGAATTGGATGCGTTTGCTAAACAATTGGGTACAACATTAAATGCACCTTACATGACCTTGTCTTTTATGGCATTATTAGTTATTCCTTCACTAAAATTGAGTGATAAAGGCTTGTTTGATGGTGGAAAATTTGAGTTTACTAGTTTAGAGGTTTAGTGTTTATATACTAGCTAAACAATTGTCATTTTGAGCGCAGTCGAAAACTTGAGAGTTTAGATTTTATAGCATTTCGACTTCGCTCAATGTGACCGTTTTATAATAATTGTTATTTTACTAGCTAAACAATTGTCATTTTGAGCGCAGTCGAAAAACTTGGGATCTTAGGTTTTATAGCATTTTGAGTGCACACAATGTGACAGAATTTTTAAAAATAAAAAAAATAACCATTAAATGCCAATCCTAAAAACCACATATAAACCTAAATTTATGTTCAGAAATGGGCATATTTCAACGATCTATTCAGGTGTATTACGTAAAGTAGAAGGCGTAACTCAAAAACGAGAGCGTATTAATTTACCAGATCAAGATTTTATAGATTTAGATTGGAGTTATGCTGGTAATAAGACTAAACAATTATTAGTGGTTTTACACGGTTTAGAAGGTAATGCACAACGTCATTATATGTTAGGATCTGCTAAAATGGCTAACCAAAACAATATGGATGCGGTTTGTGTTAATTTTAGAGGGTGTAGTGGAGAGGTAAACAAAGCGTTTCAATCTTACCATTCAGGAAAGACGGATGACTTAGCTTCAGTTATAAAACACATTACGACTCAGTTTGATTATGATACCATTTACCTAAATGGATTTAGCTTGGGTGGTAATGTTATTTTAAAGTATTTAGGTGAAACATCAGATTTGCCAAAACAAATTAAAGCAGCAGTAACAGTATCTGTTCCTGTATATTTAAGAGGATCTTTGGAGCAGTTAATGTCCTCTAAAAACTATGTGTATTCAAAGAAGTTTCTAAGAAATTTGAGAAGTAAACTAGTAGAGAAACAACAGTTATTTCCTCAAAAAATAAACAATCAAGATTTGAGTGCTGTCAAAACTCTAAAAGATTTTGATGATGTGTATACCTCAAAAGCACACGGGTTTAAAGATGCTTATGATTATTATGAGCAATCTAGTAGTCTGCAGTATTTAAAACACATTTCAATTCCTACTTTACTGATAAATGCACAAAACGATTCTTTTTTATCAAAAGAATGTTACCCGATTCAAGAAGCAGAACAAAATGCTAATTTTTATTTAGAAATGCCTAAATATGGTGGACATGTTGGTTTTTATGATGAACAAAACACCTATTATTCGGAAAAACGAATGCTTCAGTTTATTACTAATTTATAGCGTACAGCTCTAGTTTCAGTTTAGTAATAAAATACCTATCTTTAGTTTTTTTAAATCAAAAATTAATGAAACGTATCCTTCTTTTATTAGCCATAACGCTAGTATTTTCGTCTTGTAAAGACCAACTAAAATTAGACACCACTACCACCGAAAAAACAAAAGACACTTTTATTGTTGCAGAACATTACAATAAAAAAGAAGTCTCTATTGCTATGCGTGATGGTGTAAAATTACATACCACTATTTATTCGCCTAAAGATACTTCTAAACAGTATCCAATTTTAATGCAACGTACACCTTACAGTTGCAGACCTTATGGAGATGCCGAGTTTAAATCAAAGATAGGACCTAATCAATATTTAATGAAAGAAGGTAATATTATAGTCTATCAAGATGTTAGAGGACGTTGGAATAGTGAAGGGGTTTATGATAACATGAGACCGTTTATACCAAATAAAACAGGCAAACAATTTGACGAAGCTAGTGATACGTATGACACTATAGATTGGTTAGTAAATAATGTAGATAATACTAATGGTAATGTGGGGACTTGGGGAATTTCTTATCCTGGGTTTTATGCGACTTACTCTACGTTATCGGGCCATCCTGCTTTAAAAGCAGCTTCTCCTCAAGCTTGTATTAGTGATTTCTTTTTTGATGATTTTTTCCATAATGGTGCTTTTTTGTTAAGTTATTGGAGAGCAACGACCCTATTTGGTTACATGAAAGAAAAACCAACAACAGAATCTTGGTATGAGTTTCCAAAACTAGGAACAGAAGATCAGTACCAATTCTTTTTAGATGCAGGACCACTTAGCAATTTAAATTCATATTTTAAAGGTGATAATGTCTTTTGGAATCAAATTCAAAGCCATCCTAATTATGATGAATTCTGGCAGAGTAGAGGAATTCTACAACATTTAAAAGATATTAAACCAGCGACGCTAGTCGTAGGAGGTTTATTTGATGCTGAAGATTTATACGGACCATTTAATACGTATAAGTCTATTGAAAAAAATAGTAAAAACTATAACGGTGTTGTCTTTGGACCTTGGAGTCATGGGGATTGGGCAAGAAGTAATGACCGTCAAGTAGTGGGTAATATTCATTTTGGAGATAGTATCTCTGATTACTTTCAGAAGAATATCGAAACTAAATTCTTTAACCATTTCCTAAAAGAAAAAGCAGATGGTACAGTGGACTTACCAGAAGCTCACTTTTTTAATACAGGATCCAAACAATGGTCAGATTTTACGGCTTGGCCACCAGAAAACAGCGTTAAAGAAAGCTATTTTATGCAACCAAATCAGCGTTTAACGCAAAAAGCAAATCGTATGATAGCGACTAGTGATTTTATTAGTGACCCTAAAAAACCTGTACCATACACCGAAGATATAAAAGTAGTGTTTACACCACGTAAGTTTATGACGGACGACCAACGTTTTGCTTCAAGACGTCCTGATGTTTTAACTTTTGAAACTGAAGTTTTAGAAAATGACATTACTTTAGCTGGAGATATTTTAGCCAAATTACAAGTGTCAACAACAGGAACATCTGCAGACTGGATTGTAAAAGTTATAGATGTTTTTCCTGCTGACACAGAAAACACTGACGATGTACAAGACCATTTAAAACTAAGTAACTACCACATGCTAATTAGAAGCGAAACTATGCGTGGGCGTTTTAGAAATAGTATGATTAATCCAGAACCTTTTGAGCCAAACCAAAAAACAGCGGTAAATATTAAATTGCAAGATGTGTTACACACTTTCAAAAAAGGACATAAAATACAAGTACAAGTACAAAGTACATTTTTTCCTTATATAGATATTAATCCACAAACGTATGTCGATAATATTTTTGAAGCAAAAGCGTCCGATTTTAAGGCACAAACACATAAAGTTTATAACGATTCTGCAATAGAGTTTTCAGTTTTAAAGTAATGTCTTGAATCTTTTTCCTACTTTTAGTATCTAAACCAACCATTTTATGCTAAGAAAAGTTTTTGGAAGTGCGGTCTTTGGCGTTGAGGCTACGACAATAACAGTAGAAGTTAATATAGATAGTGGTATCGGCTACCATCTTGTTGGACTACCGGATAATGCGATTAAAGAAAGTAATTTTAGGATTGCGGCAGCGCTACAAAATAATGGTTATAAAATTCCTGGAAAAAAGATAATTATCAATATGTCACCAGCAGACCTTCGTAAAGAAGGTTCTGCTTATGACTTGACGTTGGCAATGGGTATTTTAACCGCGTCTAAACAAATTGCAGCAGACAATTTAGAAGACTTCTTAATCATGGGAGAATTATCCTTAGATGGAAGCTTACAACCTATTAAAGGGGCTTTGCCAATTGCAATTAAAGCAAGAGAGGAAGGTTATAAAGGTTTTATATTACCTATCCAAAATGTAAAGGAAGCTGCGATTGTTGACGGATTGGAAGTGTATGGTGTAGAAAATATTAGTCAAGTCATTAAATACTTTGATAAAGGCGAACCTTTAGAACAAACCATCATTAATACACGAGAAGAGTTTGAAAAGAACTTAGATTTTCCTGAATTTGATTTTAGCGATGTACGTGGGCAAGAAAGTATTAAACGTTGCATGGAAATTGCAGCAGCAGGCGGACATAATATAATCTTAATTGGACCTCCAGGTGCAGGAAAAACAATGTTAGCCAAACGTTTGCCTAGCATATTGCCTCCAATGACATTACATGAAGCTTTAGAAACAACAAAAATACATAGTGTCGTGGGACGTGTTAAAGACACCGGTTTAATGTCTCAAAGACCATTTAGAAGCCCGCATCATACTATTAGCGACGTCGCGTTGGTTGGTGGTGGGGCGTATCCACAACCAGGAGAAATATCGTTATCTCATAATGGGGTGTTGTTTTTAGACGAATTACCAGAATTTAAACGAGGTGTTTTAGAAGTCATGCGTCAACCTTTAGAGGATAGAGAGGTGACTATTTCTAGAGCTAGATTTACAGTTACGTATCCCTCATCTTTTATGTTGGTGGCTAGTATGAATCCTAGTCCTAGTGGTTATTTTAATGATCCAGATTCTCCTATAACCAGTAGTCCAGCTGAAATGCAACGCTATTTAAGTAAAATCTCAGGTCCACTTTTGGATAGAATAGATATACATATAGAAGTTACACCGGTACCTTTTGAAAAATTATCTGAAGAACGTAAAGGCGAATCATCTGTAGACATAAGAAAACGAGTGACTAAAGCCCGAAAAATACAAACCACCCGTTTTGATACATTTGAGAATGTACATTATAATGCACAAATGTCTACCAAGCAGATTAGGGTGTATTGTAAACTAGAAGAAGCTTCTAAACAATTATTAAAAACAGCAATGGAACGTTTAAATCTTTCTGCAAGAGCATATGACCGTATTTTAAAAGTATCCAGAACTATTGCTGACTTAGAGGAAAGTCAAGACGTTTTAGGGAGCCATATTAGCGAAGCCATACAGTATAGAAGTCTAGATAGAGATGGTTGGTTAGGATAATTTAATTAGGAGGTGCTACAATCGGTTTCTTTTTCATAATTTAGCAAGGCTATTAATTAATAACTATATGCTTAAAAAGGAAACCTAAACAAGGTTTTTGTTTTTAAGTAAAACTAAACTTATGGAACAAACTGAAAACGGATTACCAAAGGGAATTATCACATCAACAGAAGCAAAAGTGCTAAGTGATGAATGGACAAACTTAAGAAAAGAAGCCAATGACAAGGCGCAAGGAGGTACAGGAGACAACAGGTCTTCTTGGTACTCTTTAGATGATTTACAAGCCTTTATTAACAGTGTTAAAGAAAAATATGAAACGGCTAACGGATTACGTTTTTATTTAGGTGTAAATAAAGATGCTGGCAAAGGAAATGGTTTAACTACGATTTTTATGGTGCCGACGGAGCCAAGTACTGAGGATGATGACGATTTAAATACTGATATTACAGATGCTGATGGTTTAGATAGAGGATCAAATGGACACCCCCCAATAGGTGCTTACCCTCAATAAATTTTATTTGTAGATATCCTTAGTATTATTAAAATAGTTTAATACTATTGTAAAAAAATGGCAGCCATTAAAATATATACGCCTGTTGAAGGCATTATTTGATGGCTGTTTTTTGTTTGTAAAACATCTCATGTTTTGAGGTTAATTTAATAAACTAAACAATAATAAATAAAAGTTATACAATTAATAATGAGCTCTTTTCTTTTAGAAAATTATGTATTGATTTATCGTAGTGCAGAAATACTAGCAGCAGTGGCGGGTTTGGTTTTGTATAAAAAATTTAAATCTAAAGCAGTAAGGCTTTTTATTTGGTTTTTGGTTTATGTTCAATTTATTGAAATAGTTGGAGCTTACCCATTGTTTTTAGCTAAAACGGAGCAGTTTAGTTGGTTAAAAAGCATAATTAAAAACACGATTTTTGATAGAAATTTTTGGTTTTTTCAAGTCTTTTGGACTGTTTTAAGCACAGCTATTATAGCCCTTTATTTTATTTTAATAAATAAAAATAATGGAATAAAAAAAGGTTTAAAAATACTCTTAACTAGTTTTCTAGTGCTATCTACAATTATTCTTATTGTGGACTACAATGCGCTACATACTAATTCTATTTTTTCATTAGAAATTTTAAGTTTAATCGTTATTTTAAGTGTAACAATATGTTATTTTATCCAATTACTTGATTCTGAGCAAATATTAAAATTTTATAAATCTTTAAGTTTTTATATCGCTATTGGCGTTTTCTTTTTTTGGTTAGTGACAACACCATTGTATTTTTTCGAGCAATACTTTAATGCTAATGACTACGCTTATGTACACATAAAAAATTATGTGTATTTATTTTCTATAGTTTTTATGTACCTTTCTTTTGCTATTGGTTTTATTGTATCCACGCCAGAAAAGGAAATTGAAAAGTAAAGTGTTAGTTTTAAAGGTTTAAATGTTGTTTAGGTTTTTTTTAGTACATTTAAAACGCTATTAATTACTAAACAAAAAACAAATGAAAAATTTAGGAACTCTAATCCTAGGTATTCTTCTTGGTGCATTACTTATGTATTTTTACTTAAATACATCTAATACAGGAGAAGCATTAACCGCGACTATCAAGCCAAATGGCATTATTACACCAACTGAAGCCAAATTATTAGATTACACTTTTGACCTAAGACATAAACTTGTTAGTGACAGTATTGTTAAAAGACCTGATAATAGATCCTGTTGGTGGTCCATAAATGACATTACAAACTACTTACAGTATTCTAGACACAAAGCAGATAGTTTGGGGTATGCTATGAATGGTTTAAGAGTCTATTTAGGCGCCTATCCTGAAACAAAAGGTTTAGTAGGTTATACTACGATGTTTATGGTGCCAACTGGTGTTAAAACGCAAATAAATAAAGATGCTAAATTTGGTCCCTCAAAAAGTAATGATCTTACCCAAATTGGACCTTTAAATATGGGGTCTGCGGGTAATCCGCCAAACTCTAATTATCCTCAATAATTAAATATTGGAAACATTTTTAAAACAAAACTATACTATAATTACTCATGGGATTGAGTTTTTAGCAGTGTTGGTAGGTATATTGTGTTTAAAAAAATACAAACGTACGACAGCTAGATATTTTATCTATTTTTTAATTTATGTCTTTTGTGTTGATTTTATTGGATTGTACCCAAGTATGTACGGGAAAATTGAATGGTTGTCTGTGGTTAAAAACTCTAGGTTTCAATATAATTATTGGCTATTTACTATATTTTATATACTAGGTAGTATTTTGTTTTTTATGTTTTACTTTAATAAAATATTAATCAACAAGACCTACAAAACTGCTGTATTACTTATTGGGAGTATCAGTTTTATAATAGCGGTATTTTATATTGTATTTAATATTGATCTCTTTTTTATAGGATTTTTAGCGTTACTTAGTGTTTTGGGGTGTATGTCCATATTAGCTTACACTATTTTTTATTTTATTGAATTATTACAAAGCACTAAAATTCTAAATTTTTATAAGCTTTTAGATTTTTATATAAGTATCGCATTATTTTTTTGGTGGTTAATAACAACACCAGTTGTATTCTATAGCGTTTATAACTCCACCGAAGACTGGGATTTTGTGTTTCTAAAATGGCAAATATTTATGTTTTCAAACCTATTTATGTATTTAACATATGCTGTAGGACTAATAGTATCAAAACCAATTACTGAAGATCACCTTTAAATATGATAGAATTTATAACCAAGTATTTTAATTTTATTAGCTATGGTTTTGAGCTATTAACAGCTATAATAGGTCTTTTAGTAATAAAAAGACATAAGCAGTCAGCAACAAAGTGTTTTATCTACTTTTTATTCTATATTGTTTTTGTGGAATGTATAGGCGTTTCTTTTATCTATTTTAGAGATTTAGGTTTTATACAATTTTTAAGACAATATGGTCTACGCAGTAACAATTGGTTTAATGCTTTTTGGATGTTTGGAAGTATTTTATTTATTTTAAAATATTACCATTTACTTTTAGAAACAAAGCTTTATAAAACAATAATTAAGTACACCGCTTTGGTCTTTACGATAATTTTTGTGCTACATGTTATCTTTAATTTTGAGTTGTTTTTAAAAGCACATCCGCCAATATATTTTATTTTGGATGCTTCTGTTGTTTGTATATGTGTTGCTTTGTATCTGTTAGAATTATTAAAAAGTAATGCTGTTTTAAACATGTTTACAAGCTTTGGTTTGTACGCATCAAGTGGGCTTTTTGTTTGGTGGTTAGTAATTACACCTATAATATTTTACGATCAATACAATACCACTGCAGATTGGGATTTTGCAAATTTAAAACGACGTGTATTTCTGTTTGCTAATATATTTATGTATACTTGTTTTGCTATTGGTCTTATTATTTCTAAACCACATTTAAAAAATGACTAACCTTTTATTGTTTATACAAAAACTTCCTGTGTCTACAGCTGCAGAGCGCTATCTATTAATATACATGATTGGCGTTTTACTTATTGTAACGTCTTTAGTTGTGCTTTTTTTTATTGTATTTCAGAAGCGAAAAAATAAGCTTTTATTAGATAAGTTTGAACAAGAAAAAACCTTTCAAGAAGAGTTATCCATTGCACAAACCGAAATTCAAGAACAAACACTAAAAAACATTGGATGGGAGCTTCATGATAATGTTGGTCAGCTATTAGCAGCAGCAAGTATGCAGTTAAATATTTTAAAAACAAAAGTAGATGAAGAGACTAAAGAAAACTTTTCTGAAGCTTCAGACTACGTCAAGCAAAGTCTTAAAGAAGTAAGGATGCTGTCACGGTCTTTAAACAACGAGGTTATTTTAAATATAGGGTTTGAGAAATCAATTTCTAACGAGTTAAGTAGACTTAAAAAAATGAAGTTTGCAACAGCAGAGTTGCAGGTTAAAGGAGACGTTGTGCCTTTTAATAACAAAAAGCACGAGATAATTGTATTTAGGATATTACAAGAGTTTTTCTCTAATACAGTTAAATATTCTGAAGCTAAAAACTTAAACGTTATACTTCATTATTTAAAAGATCAATTACTAATAGAGGCCACAGATGATGGTATTGGTTTTGATATGGCCACCGTACAAGAAGGCTCAGGATTATTAAACATGAAAAGTCGTGCCGAGCTTATAAATATGTCTTACGCTTTGACGTCTACAAAAGGTGAAGGCGTAAAATTACAATTAGGATATCCTTTTCTTAATCTATCAAACTACTAGTAATTGGTATATTATAACCAATTTAATACTTTTCTAACCAAGTCTAATTTTCCATTATAAGGTGCATAACGCACAGGTATATCTAGCCAATTGGCTTTTTTAACTACTCCTTTTTTATGACTAAAAGTGTCAAAAGTATAGTGTCCATGATAAGCCCCAAGACCACTATTTCCGACACCTCCAAATGGTAATCTGTGATTAGCAAAGTGTACAATGGTGTCATTGATACAACCACCTCCAAAAGAAAATTTTTGTATTAATTGTTTCGCTTTCGCGGAATTTGAGCCAAATACATACAAGCTTAATGGTTTGTTATAAGACAAAATAATAGTTTCTAATTTGGAATCATTTTGATAAGAAATCACAGGAAGAATGGGGCCAAATATTTCGTCCTTCATGACTTCGCTATCAAGCGTTGGGTTATCAATAACAGTAGGCGCAATGTATAACGTATCAGCATCTGTTTGACCACCAATAATACAGTTTTGATTGGTTAGCATTTTTGATAAACGCTCAAAGTTTTTAAGGTTTATTATACGTGCAAAATCTTTAGATTGTTGCGGTGTGGTAGAATAGGCTAATTCAACCTCATGTTTCATAGCTTTATAGAACGCGTCTTTTTTGGAATGATGAATTAAGATATAGTCAGGAGCAATACACGTTTGTCCAGCATTAACAAATTTACCCCAAATAATACGTTTTGCTGCTAGTTTAATATTAGCAGTATCATCAATAATACATGGGTTTTTACCGCCTAATTCTAAAGTGGTTGGTGTTAAATTAACAGCAGCAGCTTTAGCAACTATTTTACCGACGTTAACACTACCTGTAAAGAAAATATAATCCCAATGTTGCTCTAGCAATTTAGTAGAAGTGTCAACACCACCTTCTACAACTGTAACGTGTTCTGGCTTAAATACTGTTTTAATAATATCACTGATTAAGGCAGAAGTATGTGGCGTTAATTCGCTTGGTTTTAAAACAACCGTGTTTCCTGCAGCAATAGCGCCAACTAAAGGCGCTATTGCCAATTGGTAGGGGTAATTCCATGGTGCGATAACTAAAACGCTTCCATAAGGTTCTGCATACAAATAGTCAGAAGACGGAAAGTTTAATAACGCAGGACATACACGTTTAGGTTTGGCCCATTTGTTTAACTTTTTAATGGTGTGTTTTAAATCCTGAATAACTATAGCTGTTTCTGTTAAAACAGATTCGAATTCTGGTTTTTTGAAATCGTTATATAGCGCATCGGTAATATCTTGCTCTCTTGCTACTAATTGATTTAAAAGTGCTTTTAAAAGTGTTTTCCTATGGGTGATGCTTAACGTTTGACCTGTTTTAAAATAGCTTTTTTGATCGTTTAGTAATTCCGGAATCATGCGTGTGTGTTTATATAAAGGTAACGTATTTTATTGGTTTGCTATTGTTGCGTTAGTGGTAGTAATGGCATCCTTTTTTTGCTGCCATAAATGGCGAAAAAAGATATAACCCTTCGACTGTGCTCAGGATAAATTTAAACACCGACCCTTGTGGTAACGCCCATAAACTATAAACAAGCGTCCCAAATAGGATCTTTAGGTAAGGGTGCTGTTATGTTTAAATTGTCTTGAGAAACTGGATGGATAAACTTTATGTTTCTGGCATGTAAACTAATACTTGCGTCTTTGTTGCTGCGATCAAAACCGTATTTTAAATCGCCTTTAATAGGAGAACCAATACTAGAGAGTTGCGCGCGTATTTGATGATGGCGTCCCGTTTCTAGGTTAACTTCTAAGAGATAATAATTATCTAATGTCTTGATTGTTTTATAATGCAGAATAGCTTTTTTGCTTTCTGGAATTTCCTTTATATATGCGGTAGACTTATTGTTTTTAGGATTCTTTTTTAGCCAGTGGATTAAAGTATCGGCTTCTTTTTCGGGTTTGTTTTTAACTAAAGCCCAATAGGTTTTAGAAATTTCTTTGGATACAAACAACTTATTTAAACGGGGTAGGGCTTTACTGGTCTTTGAAAAGATAACTAAACCAGTGGTTGGTCTGTCTAAACGGTGTACGGTCCCTAAATAGACCTTACCTGGCTTGTTGTATTTGTCAGCTATAAATCCTTTAACAATATCACTTAAAGGTTTGTCTCCCGTTTTATCGCCTTGTACAATATCTCCTGCACGTTTATTTACTACGATGATATGGTTGTCCTCGTAGATGACTTGTAGGTTGTCTTTATTGGAAAGTATTTTAGGCACAAGTTATAAGCTAAAAGCCAATAGCAATAAGCTAAAAGCTGAATTAATACTGTTCTTTATCACTAGGGAAGTCACCACTTTTTACATCTTCTCCGTATTGCTTCATAGCATTAGTCATGTCTTCGTAAAGATTCATGTATCGACGTAAAAATCTTGGGTTAAACTCGTGTGTCATACCAATCATATCATGTGTAACTAGTACTTGTCCGTCAACACCAGCACCAGCACCAATTCCGATAACAGGAATAGAAACACTTTCTGCTACTTCTTGCGCTAATTTAGCCGGTATTTTTTCTAATACAATTGCAAAACAACCTGCTTTTTCTAACATTAAAGCGTCTTCCTTAAGTTGTACAGCTTCTTGCTCTTCTTTAGCACGTACGGTGTAAGTACCAAATTTATATATAGACTGTGGCGTTAATCCTAGGTGTCCCATAACAGGGATACCAGCATGTAAAATACGTTTTATTGAGTCTTTTACTTCTTTACCACCTTCCATTTTTACAGCATGTCCGCCAGATTCTTTCATGATTCTGATAGCAGAACGTAGCGCTTCTTTTGGGTCACTTTGGTAACTACCAAATGGTAAATCTACAACAACTAATGCACGATGTATAGCACGTACAACAGAAGAGGCGTGATAAATCATTTGATCTAAAGTAATAGGTAAGGTTGTCTCATGTCCAGCCATTACATTACTTGCAGAATCACCTACTAATATAACATCTGTACCGGCACCATCTACTATTTTAGCCATAGTGTAATCGTAGGCAGTAAGCATGGAGATTTTTTCTCCATTCTTTTTCATATCTACTAATGATTTTACGGTAACTCTTTTATATTCTTTTTTTGCTACAGACATATTGCGTTGTTTATATAGATTGTAAATGTACTAAATTAAAGACGTATTGCTAAATTTTTCTTTTAGACTGAGTCCCTTATACTTAGCCTTTTTATATGTTATTGGTGCTAGTAAAAGCTATGGTATTGTACTGTTAAACGGATTAGCAATCGGACATGTTTACTCTAACAGCTAAACCACCTTCACTAGTTTCTTTGTATTTTGTATTCATGTCTTTTGCAGTTTCCCACATGGTATCCACGACTTTGTCTAATGGTACCTTTACATTTTTAGGGTCTGTATCCAAAGCAAGCTCTGCTGCATTAATAGCTTTTATGGCACCCATACTGTTACGCTCTATACATGGTATTTGTACTAAACCTCCAATAGGGTCGCAAGTAAGACCTAAATGATGTTCCATTGCAATCTCTGCTGCAATCATAACTTGTTCTGTACTTCCGCCAAGTAAGTCGCATAAAGCTGCTGCCGCCATAGCAGAAGATACACCAATCTCCGCTTGACAGCCTCCCATTGCGGCACTAATAGTTGCGCCTTTTTTAAAGATGCTTCCAATTTCGCTGGCGACAAGTAAGAATTTTTTAATGTCATCAAAGTTGGCATCATGATTTTCGATTACCATATAATACATTAAAACAGATGGTATTACTCCAGCACTTCCGTTTGTAGGCGCTGTAACAACACGTCCAAGGGATGCGTTAACCTCGTTTACTGCTAAAGCGAAGCAGCTTACCCATTTTAAGATTTGTCTAAATTTGACTTCACTATTCCTGATGCTTTCTAACCACTCTTGAGGTGTAGTGTAAGGCATTTCTATATTTAAACGCTTGTGTGTGTCAAAAGCGCGACGTCTTACGTTTAGTCCTCCAGGTAAATTACCTTCTGTATGACACCCAATAAACATGCACTCTAGCATAGTGTCCCAGATGCGGTGTAATTCAAAATCAATTTCTTCGTCCGTTCTAAGAGAGCGTTCGTTTTCTAAAACTATTTCTGATATTGTTTTGTTTTCACTTTGACAAAAGGCTAGTAACTCGGTAGCTTTATCAATGGGATACGGGAATTCTTTTTTTAGTTCTTTATTTTCAGCATCGACCGTACGTTCTTCTTTAACAACAAATCCACCACCAATGGAGTAGAAGGTAGAGGTATGTATTTCTGTTTCAGCGTAAGCGGTAAATTTTATTCCGTTTGAGTGAAACGGTAAAAAAGCTCGGTTAAATATAATGTCTTCTTTTTTGTCAAAAGAAATAATACGTTGGTTGTCTAAAACAATTTTATGAGTATTAGTAATAGAGGCTATTATTATATCAATAGTATCTGTAGGGATTCTTTCTGGATCTGCGCCACTAAGTCCTAACATGACTGCTAAATCTGTGGCGTGTCCTTTTCCTGTTAAAGATAATGAGCCATATAAGTCAATAGTAACACGTTGTACTTGGTCAAATAAATTAGCTGCTTTAAGCTCGTGTATCCAACGCTCTGCAGCGCGCCAAGGACCTAGTGTATGAGAACTAGAAGGACCTACACCAATTTTAAGCATGTCAAAAACTGAAATACATTCCATATTACTATATCGTTTTAGTATTAGCCGACAAATATAGTTTTTTGTTGGACATATAATAGTTAAAATAATAGTCTTCTTTATTAAGATTCTGCCATCATGTCAGTTAGGTTGTCTTGGCATAATCATTGACTTACTGATACCGTAACAATTACAATACAAAATTTAAATTATATAAAATTATGAGTAAGATTATTGGAATCGATTTAGGAACAACAAACTCTTGCGTTTCTGTAATGGAAGGTAACGAAGCAGTTGTAATCCCAAACGCAGAAGGTAAACGTACAACACCTTCAGTTATCGCTTTTGTTGAAGGAGGCGAAATTAAAGTTGGTGATCCAGCAAAAAGACAAGCAGTAACTAACCCAACAAAAACTGTTTATTCTATTAAACGTTTTATGGGTAACAAGTACTCTGATTCTAAAAAAGAAGCAGAACGCGTACCTTACAAAGTAGTTAAAGGTGATAATGATACACCACGTGTAGATATTGATGGTCGTTTATATACGCCTCAAGAATTATCTGCTATGGTACTTCAAAAAATGAAGAAAACTGCTGAAGACTATTTAGGTCAAGATGTAACTGAAGCAGTTATTACTGTACCAGCTTACTTTAATGACTCACAACGTCAAGCAACTAAAGAAGCAGGAGAAATTGCAGGTTTAAAAGTACGTCGTATCATTAACGAGCCAACAGCAGCAGCTTTAGCTTACGGAATGGACAAGAAAGGTACTGACCAAAAAATAGTAGTATTTGATTTTGGTGGAGGAACACATGATGTATCTATCCTAGAATTAGGAGATGGTGTATTTGAAGTATTATCTACAGATGGAGATACGCACTTAGGTGGAGATGATGTTGATCAAAAAATTATTGATTGGTTAGCTGATGAGTTTAACGCAGAAGAAGGTATGGACTTAAGAAAAGATCCAATGTCTTTACAACGTGTTAAAGAAGCAGCAGAAAAAGCGAAGATTGAATTATCTTCTTCTGAGCAAACAGAAATCAATTTACCATATATTACAGCGACTGCAAGTGGACCAAAACACTTAGTACGTACATTAACACGTTCTAAATTTGAGCAGTTAATTGACGATTTAGTAAAACGTACTATTGAGCCTTGTCAAACAGCTTTAAAAGCAGCAGGTTTATCAAAATCTGATATTGACGAAGTTATTTTAGTAGGTGGATCTACACGTATCCCAGCAGTACAAAAAGCAGTAGAAGCATTTTTTGGAAAAGCACCTTCAAAAGGCGTTAACCCAGATGAGGTTGTATCTTTAGGAGCTGGTATCCAAGGTGGAGTATTATCAGGAGATGTAAAAGATGTATTACTTTTAGACGTAACACCTTTATCATTAGGTATCGAAACTATGGGTAACGTATTTACTAAGTTAATCGAAGCAAATACAACTATACCAACTAAAAAGTCTCAGGTTTTCTCTACAGCAGCAGATAACCAACCATCAGTAGAGATTCACGTATTACAAGGTGAACGTGCTATGGCAGCAGATAACAATACAATTGGACGTTTTCACTTAGATGGATTACCACCAGCACAAAGAGGTGTTCCACAAATTGAAGTAACTTTTGATATTGATGCAAACGGAATTATTAAAGTTTCTGCAGGAGATAAAGCTACAGGAAAAACACAAGATATTCGTATTGAAGCATCTTCTGGTTTAACTGAAGAAGAAATTAAGCAAATGAAAGCTGATGCAGAAGCAAACGCTGAATCTGATGCTTTAGCAGCAGAAAACGCTAAGACTTTAAACGAAGCTGATTCTATGATTTTCCAAACAGAAAATCAATTAAAAGAATTTGGTGATAAATTATCTGATGATAAAAAAGCACCAATTGAAGCAGCTTTAACTGAATTAAAAGCAGCTTACGAATCTAAAGATGTAGCAGTTATTAAGCCAGTTTTAGAGAAAATTAACGAAGCTTGGAAAGTAGCTAGCGAAGAAATGTACAAAGCACAAGCAGATGGTCAAGCTGGGCAACCAGGTCCTGATGCAGGAGCAGATACAACTGAAAACAGTGATGTTGAAGATGTAGATTTCGAAGAAGTAAAGTAAGCAGAGAACCAAGTTTTGTTTAGTAAAACTTGAGTGAATCACTTATGCTCAGCTTGACTGAGTATCTTATTAGATTTAACAAATATAAAAACGCAATCATTAATTTGATTGCGTTTTTTTTGTGTTAATAATTGGAATAAAAAACTATGCATGCATAATAAATTTATGCTATATTTGTTTAAACAATTTAATGATTATGGAAACTAAATTAACTCAGCTTTTAAATATAAAATATCCAATTATACAAGCACCAATGTTTTTAGTGTCTAACGTTGCTATGGTAACGGAAGGGATGAAGGCTGGTATTGCTGGATGTATTCCTGCACTTAATTATAGAACATTAGAGCAGTTAAGAGCTGCTATAATAGAGTTAAAAGCTAATAAGGTTGAAGGAGGCTCTTTTGGGTTTAACCTAATAGTTAACAAGTCCAACATTAAATATAAAGAACAACTAAGGGTCTTATGTGAAGAAGGTTGTGATTTTATAATTACATCTCTAGGAAGCCCAGAAGAAACTATAAAACAGGCTCACAAAGCAGGTATAAAAGTGTTTTGTGATGTTACAGACTTACGTTTTGCTAAAAAAGTAGAGCTGTTGGGTGCAGATGCTGCTATTGCTGTTAATAACGAAGCAGGAGGGCATAGAGGTAATTTAACACCTCAAGAGTTGACTAATCAATTAAGTCAAGCCTTAACAATTCCTGTAATATCTGCAGGAGGTGTAGGTTGTAAAGCGGATATTGATAAAATGATAAGTTACGGCGCAGAAGGAGTGTCTGTTGGTAGTCCATTTATTGCATCTGTAGAAGCAGGAGTTACTGACGAGTATAAGCAGGCTTGTGTCGATTACGGCGAAAAGGATATTATCATGACAGAGCGTATCTCTGGGACACCTTGTACAGTAATCAATACACCTTACGTACAAAAAATAGGTACAAAGCAAACGTGGATAGAGCGCGTTTTAAATAAAAACAAGAAGTTGAAAAAATGGGTTAAAATGATTCGTTTTTCAATAGGGATGAAAGCCACAGAAAATGCAGCTAAAAAAGCAACTTATAAAACTGTGTGGGTTGCAGGACCAAGTATTGAGCATACTAAAGCAATATTACCAGTTAGGGATATTGTTGCTAACCTTGTAGCTTAATACTAGCAATACATGTCTAATAATTCTAAAAGAGTTAAAAGAATTGTTTTTGCTGGTCTCTTCTTTTTTGTAATCATGTTTATTGGTGTTTTTTGCGCTTTGATGTATGATTCTAAAAAAGATGTGTCTGAAGACGAACGCTATGCTAAATGCTTAAATATACCATTCAAACTAAAAGAGCATGCTACTATACGTTGGAATGCTAATAATTTAAGATTTAAAAATTACAGCTTAATTTTAAATGAAGCTTCAGCATATGATACGCCAGAGGTAAAATCTGTCAAAATTTATCAACCAGGAGAGACTGTTACTTTTATTTCGGCAAAATCTTATTCTAGTTTACATGTTGGTACAACGTATTATTTGATTGGACGTGATACCTTAGATACAGGAGAAGTTATTGATTTTGAGTATTATTACACAGGAGACTTCCCTCTGTTTGAGTAGTATTATTATTTGTTTTGATTATGATTGCAGTAATTGACTTTATAAAACAGCCTTATTTCAACCTTATATTTCCGAATTTTAATTCCTATTTTTACATTCTAAAACAAAATAAGTGCAAAATATTACCATAGCCATAGACGGTTTTTCATCTACAGGAAAAAGTACAGTAGCAAAGCAATTAGCAAAACATTTAGGTTACATTTATGTAGACACTGGTGCAATGTATAGGGCGGTTACTTTATATACTATGCAAAATGGTTGGATTGATAAAGATCAGTTTGATGTTGATGCTTTAGTTTCAAACCTTGACAAAATAGTAATAAGCTTTACTTTTAATCCAGAATTAGGATTTGCAGAAGTCTATTTAAACGGTGTTAATATAGAACGAGAAATTAGAACTTTAGAAGTCTCTAGTTTTGTTAGTAAAGTAGCAGCGATCCCAGAAGTGCGTTACCAGTTGGTTAAACAGCAACAAAAAATGGGTAAAGATAAAGGTGTCGTTATGGATGGTCGTGATATTGGAACAGTTGTGTTTCCTTACGCAGAATTAAAATTGTTTATGACAGCATCAGCAGATAAACGTGCCATAAGACGTTTTGATGAGTTGATTGGTAGAGGAGATGATGTAAAATACGAGGACGTATTAAGAAATGTAAAAGAAAGAGACTATATAGACTCTCATAGAGAAGACTCCCCTTTAGTACAAGCAGAAGATGCTATAGCCATTGATAATTCTGATTTAACATTAGAACAACAATTTGATACTGTACTTAATTTAGTAAATAAGACACTAGAAGATTTAGCCTAATTAGATTAAAGCATAAAAAAAGCGGATTGTTGGCTTACGCTTAACAATCCGCTTTTATTAATTGGTATAAAATGCCTATAAATTAGGGATTTTTAATTCTTGATCTACATTGATCATATCAGGATTCTTTAAGATATCCTTGTTAGCTTCAAAAATAGCAGTGTATTTAGATGCGTTACCGTAGTAATGCTTAGCAATTTTACCTAAAGTGTCTCCACCTACAACAGTATGTCTTGCATAAAGACTTTCGTCTGCAACATCAATGTTTGCCATAATATCAGAAGGGCTATCTCCACCAGCAGCTTTGATTGCATCCCATATTAAGTTTTTCTCATATTGCGTACCAGCAGTTCCTTTAACTTTTAATACACCATTTTCTTCAGTAACGTCTCCGTTAGCGATCTTTAATTTTTCTCCTAAATCAAGTACACCTTGATATTTTGCTCTTACAGCCATAAATAATTTGTTTTTAAATATTAATTCTTGATTAAATATAGTAAATAAAATAATAGGTTGATTATCTAAAACCTTATTTAGAATCAACTTAGATAAAATGATTGATTTATCCGATTAAAAGCATTTTTTAGTTTAAAACTATAATTAATTAGTATGCTGAAGCTCAGTGTTTTAATATTTTTATATTACTATTAGGCTGTATTATTAAAAAGTAGTATTTTTGCACTCCTTTTTGGCGCATACAAGAAAGATGAAAAGGGATTAAAACAATTTTATTTATAACACTTCTGTGTGTTAGCGCCTAATTCTTCTAGACATAACAGAATACAAAAACATAATGTATTTATATTTCAGCGAAAGCGGGAAGTACATTATTAAATTTATTTAAATGGCTGAAAAAGCAAAACAAGCAGAAGTTGCATCTCAAGAAGTAACTGCAGAAACAAAAGTAGCTCCAGTAGTATCTGAAGCTCAAGCAAACCCTGAAAAATTCTTAGCAGATTTTAACTGGCACAATTACGAAGAAGGAATTGATGAAGTTGAAGATTCTCAATTAAAAGAATTTGAAAAATTAGTATCAGAAAATTTCGTAGATACTTTAGATGATGAGGTTGTTGAAGGAACAGTAGTGCACATGACAGATCGTGATGCAATTATTGACATCAACGCTAAATCTGAAGGAGTTATTTCTTTAAACGAATTTAGATACAATCCAGACTTAAAAGTAGGAGACAAGGTTGAGGTATTAATTGATGTACGTGAAGACGCAACAGGACAATTAGTATTATCTCACAGAAAGGCTCGTGTAATTAAGGCTTGGGATAGAGTAATTAAAGCTAATGAAACTGGAGAAATCGTTAACGGTTTTGTTAAATGTCGTACTAAAGGTGGTATGATTGTAGATGTTTTTGGTATCGAAGCATTCTTACCAGGATCTCAAATTGATGTTAAGCCAATTAGAGATTACGATCAGTACGTAAACAAAACTATGGAATTTAAAGTTGTGAAAATCAACCACGAATTCAAAAACGTAGTAGTTTCTCATAAAGCTTTAATTGAAGCTGATATTGAAGAGCAGAAAAAAGAAATCATTGGTCAACTAGAAAAAGGACAAGTATTAGAAGGTGTTGTTAAAAACATTACTTCTTATGGTGTGTTTATTGATTTAGGTGGTGTTGATGGATTAGTTCACATTACAGATTTATCTTGGTCAAGAATTAACCATCCAAATGAGATTGTTGAGTTAGATCAAAAATTAAATGTTGTAATCTTAGACTTTGATGAAGATAAGTCTAGAATCCAATTAGGTCTTAAGCAATTATCTAAACATCCTTGGGATGCTTTAGGAGAAACTGTTGCTGTAGGTGATAAAGTTAAAGGTAAAGTTGTTGTAATCGCTGATTACGGTGCATTTATCGAAGTTGCAGAAGGAGTTGAAGGTTTAGTACACGTTTCAGAAATGTCATGGTCTACTCATTTACGTTCTGCTAACGACTTTGTAAAAGTTGGTGACGAAATTGACGCACAAATCTTAACTTTAGATAGAGAAGATCGTAAAATGTCATTAGGTATCAAGCAATTATCTGCTGATCCATGGACAGATATTACAACTAAATATCCTGTAGGTTCTAAGCATTCAGGTATTGTACGTAACTTTACAAACTTTGGTGTTTTTGTTGAATTAGAAGAAGGTATTGATGGATTAATTTACATCTCTGACTTATCTTGGACTAAGAAAATCAAGCATCCATCTGAGTTCTGTAACGTAGGTGATACATTAGATGTAGTAGTATTAGAGTTAGATGTTGAAGGACGTAAATTATCTTTAGGTCATAAACAAACAACTGATAATCCTTGGGATAAATACGAAACTGAGTTTGCTTTAGGTACAACACACACAGCTGAAATCGCTGATGTTGTAGATAAAGGAGCTACTATTGAATTTAACGAAGATATCGTTGCTTTCGTACCATCTCGTCACCTTGAAAAAGAAGACGGTAAGATGTTAAAGAAAGGTGATTCTGCAGAATTCAAGATTATCGAATTTAACAAAGAATTCAAACGTGTTGTTGCATCTCATACTGCTATATTTAAAGCAGAAGAAATGGCAAATGTAAAAGCAGCTGTTAAAAAGGCAGCTTCTCAAGCTGACGAAGCTAAACCAACTTTAGGTGATGCTAACGAAGCTTTACAAGCGTTAAAAGATAAAATGGACGGTAAAGTATAAGCTTTAAAGTTTTTATCAATATTAAAAGCCTCTCAGAAATGAGAGGCTTTTTTATTTGGTACAAAAACAGCTTTCAACTTATAATAATTTACTTTACCTTTGTTTACCAAACCCGTTTGGAATACTATGAGTCAAAAAGTGCTACTTAACGCAACAGAAGTCAACATCATTCTACATAGATTGGCTTGTCAACTCATCGAAAATCATAATGATTTTTCTAATACCGTTTTAGTTGGTATACAACCTAGAGGTAAATATTTGGCTAACCGTTTAGCAACCATGCTAAAAGAGGATTACAAAATTAAAAACTTACAATTAGGACATCTAGATATTACGTTTTATAGAGATGATTTTAGAAGAGGAGACACCACATTAGAAGCTAATACTACAGAGATTAATGTACAAGTTGAAGATAAAAATATTGTTTTTATTGACGATGTACTTTATACTGGACGTAGTATTCGTGCAGCTTTGACCGCAATTCAATCTTTTGGAAGACCTAAAGAAATTGAATTATTAACCTTAATAGACAGGCGTTTTAGTAGACATTTACCTATACAACCAAATTATAGAGGTCGTCAAGTAGATGCTATAAATAACGAAAAGGTAAAAGTAAACTGGATGGAAAATGAAGGAGAAGATGCTGTATATTTAGTTAATAACTAAACATAAACTTGCTTAAATGCTTTACATAGCATTTATCTAACAAAATAGTAAGTTAATAAAAGGAACAAGATTATAATCATCAATACAATAGCTATTTAAACAGTGCTATTTAAAACTGAAAACAAATAATATGGGCGAGTTAAGTGTCAAACATTTATTAGGAATCAAGTATCTTAATAAACAAGATATAGAGCTTATTTTTAAGACAGCAGATCACTTTAAAGAAGTTATTAATCGTCCTATTAAAAAAGTACCATCTCTTCGTGATATTACTATTGCGAATTTGTTTTTTGAAAACTCTACACGTACAAAACTGTCCTTTGAATTAGCAGAGAAACGATTGTCAGCGGATGTCATTAATTTTTCGGCTTCGCAATCGTCAGTAAAAAAAGGAGAAACATTAATAGATACTGTAAATAATATATTATCCATGAAAGTGGATATGGTTGTTATGCGCCATCCAAATCCAGGAGCAGGTGTCTTTTTATCCAAGCATGTTAATGCTAGTATCATCAACGCAGGAGATGGAGCGCATGAGCATCCAACACAGGCCTTATTAGACAGCTATTCTATAAGAGAGCGTTTAGGTAGTGTTAAAGGTAAAAACGTGGTTATTGTTGGAGACATACTACACAGTCGTGTTGCATTATCTAATATTTATGCTTTAAAGTTGCAAGGTGCTAATGTCATGGTTTGTGGTCCTAAAACATTATTACCAAAACATATTGAAAAATTAGGAGTAAAGGTAGAAACTAATTTAAGAAAGGCGCTTAATTGGTGTGATGTAGCAAATATGTTGCGCGTACAAAATGAAAGAATGGATATAAGTTATTTTCCATCTACAAGAGAATATACACAACAATACGGAGTTAATAAGGCATTATTAGATAGCCTAGACAAAGAGATTACAATAATGCACCCTGGACCAATAAATAGAGGTGTAGAGATTACTAGTGACGTTGCAGATTCTAAACAAGCCATTATTTTAGATCAAGTACAAAATGGAGTAGCGGTTAGAATGGCGGTAATTTACTTATTAGCTTCTAAAATAAAACAATAGTTATGATTATAGATCAAAATGAAAACTTAGCAATTATAACCCAAGAAAATGCTACGGTTATAGAATTAGTTAAAAAAATAGAAACACTATATCCTAAATTTAAAAATAATAATATTATCGTTAATTTAAATGCTACAAAAGTGGTGTCTTTAAAAGATGTTATTGAGTTTTTAAGAGTATCTAATCAACACCGCGCTGCAAAACATTCTTTTGTAATAGTTAACGAAGGTGCAGATACAGACAACACGCCGGACGAAATAATAATTGTACCAACGCTTCAAGAAGCACACGACATTATTGAAATGGAAGTTATGGAACGCGATTTAGGGTTTTAAAACACCTTTTTAGTGAATTTTATTTTGTCTTATAATTAAATTAATATTCTTTAATGAAATTAAATATCTTAGGTTGTTACAGTGCAACACCACGTACATTTACTAATCCTACATCTCAAGTATTAGAAATTAATAATCACATTTTTTTAATAGATTGTGGAGAGGGAACGCAAGTACAACTAAGAAAAAATAAAATTAAGTTCAGTCGCATTAAGCACATTTTTATTTCGCATTTACATGGCGATCACTTTTTTGGGTTAGTCGGATTAATTTCTACTTTTAGATTATTAGGACGTGATACGGAGCTACATATTTATTCCCCGAAAGGGTTAAAAGAAGTCATTACACTTCAAATGAAGTTAGCCAATTCTTGGACTAATTACAAGCTTACGTTTCATGAGTTAACTAATAAGGAGTCAGAAATTGTTTTTGAGGATGAAAAGGTTGAAGTACGCACCATCCCTTTAGATCATAGAATTTACACTAACGGGTTTTTATTTAAAGAAAAGCCAGGAGACCGTAAATTAGATATGAATGCTGTTTTAAATGAAAATATAGATGTGTCTTATTATCGAAAGTTAAAACAAGGGGCAGATGTTACAAATGAAGCGGGAGAGGTTGTAAAGAACGAAACCGTAACCAAAGCACCTAATAAACCTAAAAGCTATGCATTTTGTAGCGATACGGCTTATAAAGAAGATATAATACCACTTATAAAAAACGTAGACGTATTATATCACGAATCTACTTTTCTAGAAAAACATGCTAAATTAGCAGCCCCAACAAAACATAGTACTGCAAAACAAGCAGCAAGTATTGCAAAGCAAGCTAATGTTGGACAGTTAATATTAGGACATTATTCTACACGTTACGACGATTTAAATGTTTTTAAAACCGAAGCACAAACAATCTTTGACAATGTTGTACTTGGTGACGATGGTAAAGTTTTTGAGTTTTAAATTTTATAACGCCTATTAACTACAAAAAGGCTTATAAGAAGTAATACAATTAATAGTACACTATTAAAGTATAAGATGTTTTTGTCACTTACGTGGTTAAGTGTTAATAATAAAAAGGATACTATATTAAGTATTCCTAAACCAACTAATACTTGTTTTAAAAATAAGGCTAAACCTTTACTATCTATTTTTGCTTTTTCAGAAGGACTTAATGTATTGTATCCAGCAATTAGATCTGGATATTTCTTCACTAAAAAACCACAAATAATTAGAATTATACTTACCAAAAGTTGAGAATACATCATGCCTTAAAAATAGTAAAAAACGCGTAAATTTACATATAAATTAATGTTATGGAAAAAGACTTAAGTAATTACAGAAAAACTTACGAGAAAGGAGCGTTGTTATTAAAAGACACACCTGAAAACCCATTAGAGCTTTTTAGGTCTTGGTTTAATGAAGTGGATCAACATTTTCCTGAAGACGAAACTAACGCGATGACAGTTGCTACTATTGGTAGCGACGGATTTCCTAAAAGTAGAGTGGTGCTTCTTAAAAAATTCACATATGAAGGCTTTATTTTTTATACTAATTATGATAGCGAAAAAGGAAAAGCGATACTTAATAATCCAAATGTATGTTTATCCTTTTTCTGGCATGGTGCAGAACGACAAATCATAATTAAAGGAAAGGCGGAAAAAATAGCAGAGAATTTAAGTGATGGTTATTTTGAATCTCGTCCACGTGGTAGTCAACTAGGTGCAATAGTATCAAATCAAAGTAGTATTGTAGAGAGTAGAGAGGTATTAGAATTTAAATTAAGGCAGCTTGAGCTTGATTATGAAGGGAAAGAAATTGAGAGACCTACGTTTTGGGGAGGGTTTATTATAAAACCTATTTCTATTGAGTTTTGGCAAGGTAGACCTAATAGATTGCATGATAGAATTCTATATGCATTAGATGCTGAGTTTAATTGGGTTAAAAACCGTTTATCTCCATGATTTAATCGTTTAAATACATTTATAATATGTATTTAATCGATTAAAAGCATATTGAAACGTCAAAAAGCATGTTTTTAATCGATTTTAACATTTCTTTAACAGTTTGTTAGAGTAACCTGTTCTATTTTTAAAGTCCCAAACCTACTTAACTCTTTAAAAATGAGAAAATTTACCTACCTACTGACTGTTATGTTACTAACAATAACCTTAACATCTTGTTCAACTGATAGCTTAGATGAAACTGCAGATTATAATGTTGAAGCTCTAGTTATCCCAGAAGCAAAACCAATTGAAATTGAAATTTTAGAACTTATTAATCAACACCGTATAAGTATTGGTTTAAACGTTTTGGTTAGTCACCAGCTTATAAAAGGACAAGCTTTTAGTCATACAGATTATATGACAGATATTAATGAGGTAAATCACGATCATTTTTTTACTAGAAAATCGTTCTTAGTAGATAATGCAGATGCCGTAAAAGTATCTGAAAATGTCGCTTATGGATTTTCAAGTGCTGCATCAGTAGTAAATGCCTGGTTAAATAGTGAAGGACATAGAGGTAATATTGAAGGTGATTACACAGATTTTGAAATTTCTGCAGAGTTAGGAGAAAATAACAAATGGTATTTTACTAATATTTTTATGAAGAAATAATTATATTTTTTACATGATTTTTAATTGATGTAAAAATCACGGATTTATAATAGGATGAAAAAGCCTCAACAATAGTTATATTGTTGAGGCTTTTTTTATGTAGACCAAATTTGTAACAATTATTTAGGGAATGGCGTTTATAGTTATAGATATAAGTCTCTTTCTGTTATTAGGGATTACGAATTTTAACTAATGTAATATGTACATGCTATTTTAGTTATAAGCGTTGTTTTAAGGCTTCTTGTGTAGGAGTTAATACTTTTGTTGTATAATAACTGTTATAGCAAAGCGGCTGCGCTTAATGTTGTTAATTGATACAATTGCCTATAAAGTTTCAACGTATTATAAAAGAATGCGAAAAATACAATGTTGTTTTTAGATATAATTATTCACTAATCCGCATAACATAAAAAAAGCCTTTCTAATTTAGAAAGGCTTTTTTTTATTTATTTGTATTGATTTGTGATTATAAACTTAGATCGTCTATTCTCTTCATGTTCTTTATCAGTACATTTTACACCGTTAGTACAGTGATTTAGTATTTGTGATTCTCCATACCCTATAGCACTTTGTATTCTGCCATCCTCAATACCTCTTGAGTAAAGATAATCTCTAGTTGACTTAGCACGTCTATCAGACAGTTTTAAATTGTAAGCATCACGTCCTCTAGCGTCAGTATGAGATTCGATTTTAATAATCATCTTAGGATGTTCTCTCATTACAGCAACAATATTCTCTAATTCATATGCAGCATCAGTTCTGATGTCTGATTTATTGTAATCAAAGTAAATTGGGTTAATAACTATTTCATTATCTACAATTAATGGGTCTAGGTATAAATCTATAGTTGTTTCATCTCCGTTATTTGGCGATGTTACAAATCCTTGTTTGTCTGGTCTATAAATTACTCGCTCACCTAAAACTGTAAACGTCTTATCACAAGCGATATCTTTAAACTCGTACTTTCCATCTTTTTCAGTAAAGTAGGTATCTATAACTTTACCATCTATGTCTAGTAATGCTACTCTTACTTTATCTAAAGGCTTGTTAGATAGTTTATCGTATGCTACTCCAGATACAGTTTGTTTACATTCATATTTACCAAAAGCATAGATGTCATCACCACCTTTTCCTCCTTCACGATTTGAAGAGAAGTAACCTGATTGCGTTTCTGTATCAATAAAGTAACAAAAATCATCAAAAGGACTATTATATGGCGCTCCAAGATTTTTGATAAATACTTCCGTAGAATCGTTTCTTTTTATCTTTAATAAGTTAGTTTCAAATATATCAAGTAATCCTAAATTTAAATTGGCATCACTTGAAAAGTAAAGCGTAGAATCTTTAGCTACAAACGGGAATTTCTCGTTTCCTTCGGTATTAATTTCTGCTCCTAAGTTTTTAGGTACACCGTAAGTGCCATCCGATTTTATTGATACTTTATATAAGTCGGTTTGACCAAAACCACCTTCCATATCAGATACAAAATATAACGTTTTGTTATCAGGACTTAAAGCTGGTGCGCCACAAGAATAAGCATCGTTATTAAAAGGAAGCTCTACTACATTGCTCCATTTTTCTCCCGATAGCGTTGCTTTATATATCTTTAAATTAGAGGTTCCTTCTTTTGAATATTTACGTTTCTCTTTTTTATTAACGTTATTTCTAGTAAAGTACATTGTTTTACCATCATTGGTAATAGTCACTAAACCTTCATGATCATCTTTTGTATTAATTGACGAATTAAGTTTTTGTGGTTCACTAAATGTTTTTGCAGCTTTTTCTATTTTAGTATCAACTTCAAAAATATTTAAGAAAGGCTCGTTATTCCAATCATATAATTCTTTTTCGTCTGTAATAGAATCTTTAACCCAAGTAGAGTAGAAGTACATTTTATCTTTAAACTCATAACCTCCAAAATCAGAATACTGTGTGTTTAATTCTAAATTTTCAGTATCAACATACACTTTTTCAGTATTAGTTAATTGGTTATAGTTTTCCATACTAAAAACTTCAATATCCTTGATACGTTTATCTTTGGTATTTTTTAGTTTGAAGTCTCTTAAATACTCATTTGCTAAATCGTATTTTTTTTGACTTCTTAGAGTTTGTATATACTTATAAATATATTCAGGATCAATTGTTGGATATTTGGTTATTGCTTTATTGTACCAGAATTCAGCTTTTTCAACTTTACTGATATTAAAGTAACTATCACCAATTCTTTTTAGAATATATTCCGTACTATCTTCTTTTTTCAGAGCCTCTTTATAAAGTTCTGCTGCTTTTTCATAAGAGAAATCTCTAAAAAAGTTATCCGCTACTTTTGTTTGTGCGACAGCTTGTTGTACAAATAAGAAAAGTACTAAATATGAAATAATTTTTATTTTCATTTTAAAAATATCTAGGTGATTTTACACGTTTTGTAGGTTTGAATACTTCAAACATTATTAAGATTTCATGTGTTCCTCCAGTATATGGTCTCAAGTCAGTAATATAATGTTCGTAAGCATACCCAATTCTCATTTGTGGGGATACTTGAAAATCTGCTAAAGCTCCGATTGTTGATGTATCTCTGTTATATCTATAACTACCACCTAACCAGAATTTTTCGTTAAATAAGACGTGTGCACTAAGATCAAAAGATATAGGTGCTCCGTTAGTTACTTTTACTAGGGCAGAAGGTTTAAGTTTTGTGTTTTCGTCTAAATCAAACACATAACCTCCGGTTAAATAGTATCCAACACGTTCTAGCGCTATATAATCTACTTCAGGATCTAAAGCACTTTGATTGTAATCCGTATTAAGAATTCTTGGTGCAGATAAACCTACATACCACCTGTTTTGGTGCAAGTATGCTCCAACACCTATGTTAGGGTTCCATCTATTAGTAAAGTTACTAAAGAAAGGGTCTATAGCTACTGATGGATCATCTAAGAAACCTTCTTGATCTAAATTATAGTGTGTAAAACCGGCTTTTAATCCGAATGCTAATTTTGTTTTCTCAGAAAGCTCTATAGTATATGAAAAGTCTCCGTAAACAAAAACAAAATTTTCGTAACCTAACTCATCATTAATTACAGATAATCCTAGACCAATTTTCTCATTTTTAAGCGGAGCATGCACAGATACTGTTGAAGTGGTTGGCGCACCTGCTAATCCAACCCACTGGCTTCTGTGTAAACCAACAACACTAATAGTTTCTCTACTTCCAGCATAAGCAGGATTAATAGCAATAGTGTTAAACATGTATTGAGAAAATTGTGGTAATTGTTGAGCTAATGCATTTGCACAGCTCAACAGTAATATTACTCCAATACTATATAATTTTATTTTTTTCATTTATAGTTTTTATTTTGTTCCTAAGTAAAGAGGACCTGCTATTGGTTCGATTCCACTATCTAATATTTTTACTACATAGTAATATGTTCCGTTTGGTAGTCTACCTGCAGATCCAACTGATCCACTTGGACTTTGACCATTCCAATCATTTTGGTAATCTTTAGTTTCGAAAACGATATCACCAAAACGGTTAAATATTTGTAATTCTATTATGAAACCACATTCGTTTAATCCACCAACTGTGAAATACTCGTTATAGTTATCACCATTTGGAGTAACAGCTTTAGATATTTTTAAATCATCTTCTCCACATGGAAGTACTGTACAGTCATCATTAATATTAATAGTTAATTCATATGTGTTTAAACATCCTCCATTTAAAGTTGTGTAAGTAAAGACATAGTCTCCTAGTTCTACTTCAAGAGGATCAAACATTCCATCAACAATTTCTGTACCATTAGTTACAACCGTCCATTCTATAGTTGTATCGGCATCGGTTGGTAAGAATTGGTAAAGATCTATCGCACCATCTTCATTACATCTATCAGCCGTTAATGGTGTAGTAAAGTCTTCTGTAATCACATTAATTGTATGTGTAATTACTGTATCATTACCACAGTCATCAGTAGCTGTCCAAGTCCATACTAAGTCGTAAACTTCTTCATTACCAGTAAATGTTGTAGTTTCTTCAAATGTAATCTGTACATCATTTACAGAACAGTTGTCTTCAAATACTAATACAGGTACTTCAGGAACATTAGAACATATAACACTTGTTGGCAATTCTAAAGGCGTAACTAATGCAGGGCCTGTTGTATCAACTATAGTAACTGTAGCATTGAATGTAGTAGCATTACCAGTAGCATCCGTTAAAGTATATATTACTTCAATTGTTCCGCTAGCACCACAAGTAGATACTAAATTAGCAAAGTCATAATTTGAAGTTACTGTAACGTTATTGTCACATGCATCTGTAGCACAATTTTCAAGAGCAGTAATATTAGCCTCGTTCCATACATCAGCAAGTAAAGCATTATTGTCACCATCACATTCAATCGTTTCATCTAGAACCGCACAAGTTGTAACGTTAGGCGGTGTAGTATCTTCGATTAAGTCTGTAGTCGTTTGACCTGTAGCTGTTGCTGTTTCTCCATTTAGAATTGCTGTAGCTGTTATAGTAGCTGTGTTTACAACTTCTGTAGCATCAATATCTAATTGTGTAACTAAATACGTTGCAGTATAAATCCAAGTTTCAGTCGGCTCTAGAACATCGTTACTGTTTAAGTCACCAGAAACATAGATCACTGAAACAGGTGTCGCAGCATTAACTAGTAATGGATCTGTTATTACAACATTTTCTAATGATAAAGTACCAGTGTTTGTTACAGTGAATGTATATGTTATTGTTTCATCTACTTCAGTACATTCATTAGCATTATCATTATTGAAAACACCTGTTTTAACAATGTTAATTAATGCTGTTGGAGTACAGAACATTACTTCTGTATTATTCTCATCAATCACGTATGTATCTGTAGCAGTCACTTCAGTATTACCAAGAATTTCAGTACCCGTCACTGTTACCGTGTTAGTAATGATTCCAGCATCAACATCCGCTTGCGTTACTGTATAGTTATTAGCAGTATAGATCCAAGTTTCAGTTGGCTCAATCACACCATTAGTGTTAGCATCACCAGAAGGAATAACAGTAATATCACCACCTAATAATACATCTGTAACAGTAATAGCGTCAACCGATACTGTACCTGTATTAGTTACAGTGAATGTATATGTTACTTCGCTACCAACTACTAAACATTCTTCACCGTTAGCAATTTCAGCCGACTTGACAATGTTTAAACCAATAATAGGAGTACAGAACATTACTTCTGTATTATTCTCATCAATCACGTATGTATCTGTAGCAGTCACTTCAGTATTACCAAGAATTTCAGTACCCGTCACTGTTACCGTGTTAGTAATAATTCCAGCATCAACATCCGCTTGCGTTACTGTATAGTTATTAGCAGTATAGATCCAAGTTTCAGTTGGCTCAATCACACCATTAGTGTTAGCATCACCAGAAGGAATAACAGTAATATCACCACCTAATAATACATCTGTAACAGTAATAGCGTCAACCGATACTGTACCTGTATTAGTTACAGTGAATGTATATGTTACTTCGCTACCAACTACTAAACATTCTTCACCGTTTGCAATTTCAGCCGACTTAACAATGTTTAAACCATTAGTAGGTGTACAGAAAGTTACTTCTGTATTATTCTCATCAATTACATAAGTATCTGTAGCAGTTACATCTGTATTACCAAGAATTTCAATACCATCCACAGTTACTGTGTTAGTAATAATTCCAGCATCAACATCAGCTTGCGTTACTGTGTAGTTATTAGCAGTATAGATCCAAGTTTCTGTTGGCTCAATCACACCGTTAGTGTTAGTATC
>NZ_FORM01000007.1 GCF_900114005.1 Olleya namhaensis | reverse complement strand
CAATAAGTCCAACAACTGAAATTGTCACAATTCCAAAAATCAGAAGTCCATATTTTAATGCTTTGCTCAATGTTTGTTTTAAATTGCGTAGAACGTTTATGTATAAGAATAGTTGCGGGTTTGTATGCGAGGAATTTCCTTCGGAAATTCAGACGTTACAAACACGCAATGACCTTTGATTAAGCACTAAACCGCAATTATTTTTATACGGTGTTGTGCGTTCGTTTTTTATTCTATTTCGTATTTCTCAAAAATTCCTTGTTTTAGTAAATCAAGTTCAGGTGGAAACCCTTCTATAAAATCTTTCGGTTCATCAACTTTTTTACCTTCCACTTTTTCGAACATTATTTTCGGTATATCTCTAACGATTTTCTCATCTAAATAGTCATTTGTCCAATCGTAGCCTTGTTCATCACTTTTGGGATTATACTCAAATATATTTTGTTTATAAAAGTTTTTTAAATAATTTCCTTCTATTTTTTCCGTAAATTCAAAGTCATTCAAGGAATATTTTTCTTTAGAAATTAAGTCTTTTTTGTCCTTAAATTTTTTCCAATATCTTGGTGCCGATTTCCAATATATCATTAATGCGGTTCCTTTATCAGTTAATGGATTATCAGTAAGCCAATTCAAAAATACGGATGAACTGTCCCAATTCCATTCCATAGCCATTTGATGCCAAATTGTAGGTGTAGTCGTTTTTGCATATTCTATAATAAGGTCATTTAATATTTCTTCAAACCTCTCGTCTGTAATTTTTTCTTTCATTGATTTTAGCTTATTTTTCTTTCAACACGATTTTGGTAAATGACGCACAACGTGTTTGTATAAGAATAGTTGCGGGTTTGTATGCGAGGAATTTCCGAAGGAAATTCAGACGTTACAAACACGCAACGACCTTTGATTAAGCACTAAACCGCAATTATTTTTATACGGTGTTAGCACCAGTTTTTATTCTCCAATATCTTTAATTCCATTCAACCACTTTATTTTGATATTAGTCATTTTTTTAAATTCAGACATTTCCTTTTCAGTCATAAAGTCAATTACAGCATCTTGACCTAAACCAATAACACTAAACTTTTCAGGATTTTTTAATTCAGAGTTAAGCTCTTGAATTTTATCGAATAAAGAGCCATCAACCCAATCATTATCAATTCTTAAATTCCATTTGTGATTTTTTCCGTTTAGCTCAAAAGAAACCCAAGCTTTCTCATTATCTATGTCAACAAAATCTTTAATATTTTCAAAATTCAGTTTGTTTTTAGATATTCTTTTTATGTTTTCGAGTATGTCGATATAAGAGCCGTTGTCCTCAATGCATTCAGCATCGAAATGCCAACAATCATTTGTTATAGGTGTCCAAGGTTCTCTTTCTATTGTCGAACCTAAAGTAACATACATAAGAACCCAAGTATCATCTTCAAAATCAGATTTGTCGTATGATTCGAGTAAAGTTTCTTTAGTAATTCCGCTGTTCAATTTGTATCCTAATTCTTTGTAAGTTTTAAGTTGTTCCTCAAAACTTACTTTTGGAATTTTCTTAACATTTTCTTTCAGAAACTTATAGGTTTTAAATCCTGTTAGAATTAAAAACACACTTATCACTATAATTATCGTTTTTATCATCGGTTTTCTCAAATTGGTGCTAACTCGTTATATAACAACTAAAGTAGTGAATATCCCACAAAATTCCCGGGATATCCACACTTTTTGTAATAATTGTTACAGAGTATACCCCAGACCAATGCTAATAATACGTCCCATATTTGCAATGCCTTCAGATTTTAGTCTTGATAGGTATTTAATAAGAATTTTAGTCTTAAGTAATTATCAGTCAGATTAACTTGGTAGGATTATTTTTTATTTATAATTTTTAATTGTGCCATTAAATTAGAGCAAAAAAAAAGCATCCAATATGGATGCTTTTTTTAATTATTGGTATTTTATTCTATTACTACAGGAAAAACAGCTTGTATGTCCGTTTCTCCACCAGCATTAGTAATTTCACCATCGCTTACACCTTCAGCAGACTTGCTCGGTTCGTGACGTAATGTAATTGTAATGTTTCCTGCGGATGCAGTAGCGGCAGTTGTTAATGTAAATTCAAGACCTACAGGGTTTCCGTTTCCGTCAAAATCTGCATATGCAAATGTTGCAACAGCGTTAGATGCTTGATAAAAAAACTGGTGCTCGTCATCTTCTTCCTCAATTTCTTCATTAATTTCTTCAGCTGGAGATTCTGTTTCATTTAATAACAAAAGACTACCGTCGTATGTTGTATTAACGGCTAAAGCAGAAGAAACTGTAATTACGGCAGGATCCGGTCCGTCACCATCCAAATCTTGAGTTTGTAAAGTTATTGGGGTTCCTCCTCCAACAGGTGTTAATGTTGCTTTTAAGGTTGTAATAACTTCCTCTTCGTTTACTGGTTCTGGATTAGAACCATCATCATCGTTTGAACATGCTGTAAGTACGATTGAAGCTAAAAGGATAAGTGATAATTGTTTTAATGTTTTCATTTTTTAATGTTTTGTGTTAATAATTAAGTTTTAATTGTAACATAATATTTCTTCCTAGATCATCAGCAAAGTATCGTAATCTATTTAGGTTTTCTCTGTAGTTTGTATTAAGTAAATTAGTAATATTTAATCCAATGTTTAAATTTGATTTTTCAGATATTGTCAATGTAATATTACTTTGTAAATGTAATAAGTGGTAGGTTGGTGGGGTAGAGCTAACATCCACTAAAACCATTTGTTCAGTGGTTGGTATATACACTTCAAAATTATTATTAGGAAAATTAGTTTGTTTAAAAACTAATTCGCTTTGTAACTCTGTTTTTAAATTCAGCCATTTCTTATTAGAAAAACCTAAACTATTCACAGTTTTTACAGAAGGCATATCAATTAAAGCATCATTTTTTGTTACATCTTTCCCTTTAATATAAGACGATTTATTTTTTAAAAACCACTGCTCATTTAAGGTGTAATTTGCGGTTACATCTAAACCATATAACACAGCATTGGTTTGGTTATAGCTCCAAACAGGAAATGCGCCACGTATGGTTTGTTCCGTACCTGTTGGTCTTACAAAAATATAATCGTTTATATAGTTATAAAAGGTTTCTGCGCTTAATGACAATCCTTTGTTTTGATAATTATAAGTTGCAGAAACACGGTTAGATGTTTCTTTTTTTAAACGTAAATCTCCTAATTCTATTCTTGCTGCCGAGTGATGTAAACCATCACTAAACAACTCTGACGGGTTTGGTGCTCTATTTGACAAGCCATAATTAAAAATAAAATTATTCCTATCATTTATTTGATAAGAAATACCTGCAGAAGCTGATATGTTGTGATAATTAAAAATAGGATTAGTTAATAATTGTGTACCTAAATCATCAATAACAAGGTTTGCAAACTCATTATTATAAGCACGCTCGTTCCAACGACTTGTTAAATAGAATTTTTTAGCATCAATTTGATTAAAGTCATAACGTAGTCCAAAATCTACATTGATATCATTATTTAGCCTTAAATTAGAAATAACAAAAGCCCCAGCATCATATTTATCATAATCAGGTATTAATCGTCTAACACCAGTGTTAGGATCTGCAAAATTATTTTGATAGCCTGCGTTTAGACCAAATTGGTAAGTGATATTGCTTTTTGAATCTAATTTTACACTCGTTTTTAATGTGTGCGTTTTTAATGTTAAATCTACAGCAGCTTTGTCTCTGTCATCACCAACACGTATGTCATACTCAAAACGATGATTGTTTTGATAGTCATATTGTACGTCTACACGACCAAATTTTTTAAAACGCTTATAAAATTCGGTTTTAAAAACATGATGTGTTACTTCTTGTTTTGGTGCATTGATGTCATAGGCAAAGTCTTCTATAACTAATGGTTTTGGATTGTTTATAGCGTTTACCAAATCTTCAACGTTTCCAATATGAGAAGCTCTCAAAATACCTATTTGATTGTCTAAATAACTGTAATAGACATTAAACCCTTTCTCAAAAGATTTAAAACCACCATTAAACGATAGTCCTTTAGCATTTAACCCTGTATTGGTTAAATAATAATCAGGAGATTTAAAATCTCCAAACCGTTTTAAAGAAGTTTGTGCCCCTAAATACCATCCTTTTTTGTAGGTTTTGGTCAATGATGTATTAAAATTGTAACCTCTACCGTTGCTATGACCTGTTATAATTGATTTTCCGTACAGTGAATCTTTTAAACTAATTTTTGAGGGTTTAAGTACAATAACCCCACCAATAGCATCACCACCATAAGCCAAAGCATTAGCACCTTTTATAACGTTAATACTGCCGGCAGTATTTAAATCTATATTTGGTGCGTGTTCAATTCCCCATTCCTGGTCTTGAAGCCTAACGCCATTAGTCATAACAATTATCCTACTACTATGTAAACCATTAATTACAGGTTTTACAATTGTACTACCAGTATTGATAGAAGATACACCACTAATCTGTTTTAAAACATCACCTAAATTAAGTGAGCTAAAACGGTCAATAGTTTCGGATTTTAGAATTGTTTCCTGAGTAGTTTTAGTTATTTTAGAGGTGCTTGCCCCCTTAACTTTTACTTCATTTAACTCTTCTATATGATGTTCTAGATTGACTACTAAAAAAGTATCACCATCAATGTCAATGTCTATGTTTTTGGTTTCGCAAGCCAAATGCGTCACTTCAAAAACAATGGCATCATTACAGAGATCTTTAATAAAAAAATATCCATTAACATCAGTAGTTGTGTACTTGTTAAGACTTTTAATATAGATAGTAGCGTTTGTAATTGGCGTACCATCATGGAAGTCGTGTACTTCTCCCGAAAGGGTAGAACTACAATTTTGACTTTGTGACCAACTGAAAATACAGCTGAACAAAATCATTATATAATATTTCATTGTAAATAAATTTAGTTTAAATAATTACTTATTTTAAACTAAAAAAGGTGGGCCTCGAAGAGAATACGATAATTGCTGATGATTATACTTGAAGTTATAAAATGTAGCATTAATTTTAGAATAGTTATCCAAAATAATAATTTTGGTATCTTCTAAAATAGTATAATATTGTGTGTTAAGTTTAAACTTGAAAAACTCGCATTCTAAATTAATTTCATGCATATGTTTTGTTGAATAATCTGTACAAACCTCATGCTTGTGATTTTCAAAAATATGCGTAAACTTTACAGCAGATGGCATTAACACAGCTAATAGAAGGACTATTGCTGCAATTTTAAATGCGATGTGCTGTTGTTGTTTCAATTAATCTACAAATTTGCCTAAACCAAAACGCCTAATCATTTTCTTTTCAAATTCCCAAAAGAATTTGTGTTGACCAGATAGCCAACCAAAACAAACTAGCATTATTTGGTAAAATATTATGCCAATGATAATGTATAATGCCCAATAGACAAAAACATTTAAGTTTTCTTTAGTAATTCCAAGCCAAGAAATAATTGGTCTTCCAATAAATACTGAAGAACTTCCGGTTACTGCAAAGACAAGAAAAATACGAATCATTTCCCATCTATAATCAACTTTCCATTTGTTTTCTAGTTTTTTAAATAGAAATAAAAAGAACTTTAACAACGCATATGTAATTACAATTGCTAAAACAATTGTTAAGATTAGATTGTTGTCAAACAGCAATTTAGCCAGTTTAAAGCTAGAGTAACCTAACCCTACAATACCAAGTAAGGGGAAGAGGAGTTGCCAATTTTGTTGGATGTCCCAACGTGTTTTAAATTTTTCCATTTTAATTTTTGTCGTCGCAAAGGTATTAAAAGGGCTTTAATTAGTAGGTATACGACCGCCTAAAAGATTTTGTTTATATCTATTTTGAAAGTACACAAAGTAGTTATATAATTGGTAATTAACGTCATAACCATAGTCTATGTTAGATCTATAATCTATTTGCATCTCGTATAAAGTAGCATTATAGCGTTGTGGTTGCATTACACGCGTATTCCATTGTGTCACATAAAAAATATTTTTATTTTCTAAAAAGGACTGAGAGTGAAACCCTTTAGGTCGCGCTCTACTTGCTAACCAAGCATTAAATCCAGGTTCTATAATCAAGATTTCGTAGTCAGAATCGTCACTACTTAAAGTAATAGTATCTCCAACCTGTGCTGCGTCTTTTGTTATTGTAGCAGTTTTTTTATTTGTACCACAGCTAAAAACTATAAATAGGATAGCAGCAATTAATATTAAATTTTTCATACTATTAGATTTTATTAAAAATACAACATTTATCAGGCATTATAAAACAAAAAAGAAGCCAAACAATTGTTTGGCTTCTTGATATTATAAATGGGGGTATATCTTATTTTCCGAAAAGACCACCTAGTAAACCACCTAGTCCTCCTTTATTAGATCCTCCTAAAACCATTCCTGCAACATCATCAATAATGCTACCATCACCGTCGCTGTCTAACATTTTTTCAAGAAAACTTTGCTCTTCAGTTACAGCACCTTGACTACTAGCACCACCAAGTAAACCACCTAGTAAATCACCGATTCCGCTAGAAGAACTTACATTGTTTTGTGACGCTTGTTTACCTAAAACACCCATTAATATTGGTGCAGCTACTTTTAAGATACTGTCTACAGCGCTTGAGTCCATACCAGCCTTTTGACCTAATACTTGCTCTACACCAGCTCTTTTGTTTCCTAAAACATGACCTAATATTTTATCTCCGTCATTAGTTACTTCTTCGTTAACACCACCACCAAATAAACCACCAAGGTTATCTAGTATACTTCCGTTGTGCTTACCGCTAATAGCTCCCATTAATCCTTCAGCACCTTCTGGTGTAGAAGCATTACGTTCCATTGCTTTCATTAAAACTGGTAAAGCCATCGCTAAAAGACCTCCTGTTTTTGCTTGGTCTTGTCCAGTTGAACCTGCAACACCGCTTATTATTGTTTTACCTAAATCTGAGTTTAAAAGATCGAAAATTCCTGCCATTGTATATAAAAATTAATAGTTAATAATATTGATACTTACAAAGTACAAAAAAAAGCCACATCTTAACAATGTGACTTCTTTATAATTTAATTCGAACTAAAGAGTCGATAAAACGACTGATTTATCCGTTTAAAAGTATGTTTTTAATTTGAGTTGCTAATTCAGTACCAATTCTATCTTGTGCTTCGTTTGTTGCAGCTCCAATATGTGGTGTTAATGATATTCTACCATTCATTAATAACTGTACAGCTGGCGTTGGTTCGTTTTGAAATGTATCTAAACCAGCAAAGGCTAGTTTTCCATTTTCTAAAGCAGTAACCAATTCTACTTCATTAACTACACCACCTCTTGCAGCGTTAATAAGGGCAGAGCCATCTTTCATTAAATCAAATTCAGCTTTACCAATCACGTAATCCTTTTGAGCCGGTACATGTAATGTCACAAAATCAGATTGTTTTAAAACGTCTTCCATAGATTCTGTTTTAATAGAAAAATTTACAGACTGTCCATCAAAAAAATCAACCTTTACATCTGCATTTTCAATAAACTTATCTGCAGCAATTACTTTCATTCCTACACCTAAACCTATTTTTGCTACTTCTTGACCAATACGACCAAATCCAATAACACCTAAAGTTTTTCCTCTTAACTCAACACCTTTAGCGTAATTTTTCTTTAATTTTTTAAACTGAGAATCGCCATCTAAAGGCATGTTTCTGTTAGCATCGTGTAAAAATCTTACGCCACCATATAAGTGAGCAAACACTAACTCTGCTACAGATTGAGAAGATGCTGCAGGTGTATTAATAACATGCAATCCTTTTTCTCTAGCATATTCTACATCAATATTATCCATACCAACACCACCACGACCTATAATTTTTAGGTTTGGACAAGCATCAATTAAATCTTTTCTTGCAGTAGTTGCACTTCTAACTAATAGTACGCTAATAGCGTTATCGTTAATATAATTTATCAATTGTTCTTGGGCAACGGTTGTTGTGTTAACTTCAAAACCTGCTGCTTCTAATGCATCAATTCCACTTTGAGATACACCATCGTTTGCTAATACTTTCATAATAATTGTAATTGCGTTATTCCTTATTATTTAGGATAACCATTTATTCTATTTATTTTTTGCCTATGTAGTAAACACTTATTTATTGTAACTGTTTACATTACTAGTTTAGGCTTTACTTTCTAACTCGTTCATTACTTCAACAAGTACTTTTACACTATCTAATGATAAAGCATTGTACATACTTGCTCTGTAACCACCAACGCTTCTGTGTCCGCTTAAGCCATTAATTCCAGCTTCTTTCCACATCGTATCAAACGTTTCTTTTAAATCCTCGTTAACTAATGTAAATGTTGCATTCATGTCAGAACGGTCTTCTTTTGCTGCAAATCCTTTAAATAAAGGGTTTAAATCAATTTCAGAATACATTAAACGTGCTTTTTTATCGTTTTCTTGCTCGATAGCTTTAATACCACCTAAGTCTTTTAACCATTGCATAGTCAACATAGACGTATATACTGCAAAAACAGGAGGCGTATTAAACATACTACTTTTGTCAATATGTACTTTATAATCTAACATTGAAGGAATTTTACGTGATACTTTACCTAAAATGTCTTCCTTAACTATAATTAAAGTTGTACCTGCTGGTCCCATATTTTTTTGAGCACCTGCATATATTAAATCAAATTGAGAGAAATCTAAAGTACGAGAAAAGATATCACTACTCATATCACAAACTAATGGGATTGGAGACTTTGGAAAACTTTTCATTTGTGTTCCAAAAATAGTGTTGTTGGAAGTACAATGAAAATAATCAAGATCTTCAGGAATATCAAAACCTTTAGGAATGTAATTGTAGTTAGCATCTTTTGATGAGGCAACTTCTATAATATCGGCATAAATTTTAGCTTCTTTAATGGCTTTATCTGCCCATGTTCCTGTATTTAAATACGCTGCTTTTTTTTCTAATAAATTTTGAGCAACCATTAAAAACTGCATACTAGCACCACCTTGTAAAAATAAAGCTTTGTAACCTTTACCTTCTAGTCCTAATAACTCTAAAGCTAAAGATCTAGCTTGTTCCATTACATCCACGAAGGACTTGCTTCTATGCGAAATCTCGATTAATGATAATCCATTATCAAAATCTAATAAAGCTTCTGATGCTTTTTGTATTACTTCTTTAGGTAAAACGCATGGTCCTGCGCTAAAATTGTGTTTTTGCATGAGTACAAGTTTTTGTTTCTGTTGTAACAGAAATTATCTTTATTTTTCAGTTAACAAAGGTGCTAAATATTGATTTAAAATAAGTTAAGAATATAATAATTTATTAACTAGATTTCTAACAAAAATGCAATAGTATCAACATCATCAGCATAGTCTGAAAGTTCTGGTTTTTGTGTTTTTCCAAACGGAATTTCATTTTTATAAAATCCATCGGCGACAATACATTGTATTAGATCTTTATCAATATCAAGTTTTTGTTTTAAGGTGTCTTCAGTATCATAATACTCATAAAACACTGTAGCTATAGGTGACGCATAGCTTTGGTCTTCCTTTATCATTAAAAACCCATTTTCTAACATATCAAATTCGCTCATTATATACACGGCTTTATTATAGTCGTAATTATTAGCGTATTTAGATTCGTTAACAATAGGATGCCATTTGTACATCGCTGCAAAGAAAGCATCAAAATTATAACCTTTTGGTATAAACAGTTTGGATACATTTCTGCAACCTAAACCATAGTATCTAAAAATATCTTCAGAAAGTAAATCTAATTGTTCTTTAGTTTCATTACCAGTTAATATGGCAGCAGAATTTCTGTTTTTTCTAATTATGGAAGGCTTGTTTTTAAAGTAGAATTCAAAATAACGCGCCGTATTATTACTACCGGTAGCAATAACAGCATCAAATGCCTCTAATTTATCTTCTGTAAATTTTATTTTTCCTTTTAATTCAGGTGCTACATGCTCTAGATATTTGGCTAAATAGGGTAGTAGGTGCTTATCGTTAGACGATTGTTTAACCAAAACATGGTGACCTGAAACTAAAACACATAAAAAATCATGAAACCCAACAAGTGGTATGTTACCTGCCATTATTATGGCTACTGTTTTTGGGGTTACTTGGTCTGTATTATAATTGTTTAGCCATTGTTTTATATTGTCTTCAGAAAGTTGCGTGCTCCAACCATCTAATGAAAATCTAATATTTTCTTTTGTAAACCAACCGTTATATTCTTTCGCTAATTTAATTTGATGCTTAAAACCATCAAAAAATAAATCGTTGTAAAGTATGTTTTCCTTTTTTTCTACTTCTTCAGAAGAAAATTGGCTGATAAAACGCCCTAATTGTATAAAAGCTTCAGTAATGTGATCTTTGTTACTCATTATTATTTGTATAACACCTTTTTTGGCTTTATTTTTGTACCGCAAAGTTAAGTAAACAAAAAAGATTAAAAAACGCTATGGCAATTATTATAACAGACGAATGTATTAACTGTGGAGCATGTGAGCCGGAATGCCCAAATACTGCAATTTATGAAGGTGCTGACGATTGGAGATACAAAGATGGTACTAGTTTAAATGGTAAGTTGGTTTTAACTGATGGAAAGGAAGTTGATGCTGATGAAGCGCAAGAGCCTATTAGTGACGAGATTTATTATATAGTACCAGATAAATGTACAGAATGTGTTGGTTTTCATGAAGAACCACAATGTGCTGCAGTATGTCCTGTAGATTGTTGTGTACCGGATGACGAGCATGTAGAAACTAAAGACACCTTATTAGGAAAGCAAAAATTTATGCATCCTGATGGATAATTAAAATATTTAAATCTAAAAAAGCTCAAGTTTATACTTGGGCTTTTTTTTATTTATAGTTTTTGAGCGACCACAGCGTAACAATCAAACATGTAAGCGGGCTTATCAATAAACGCTAAAATTTTATAGTTGTTAAGATAGAGTAGTAGTTCCCATTCGTTTTTAGTGAAAGCTCTTACTTCTGATGTGTCACTTGCTATTAGTTTTTTGTTATGACCCTCTATTTTATAATATTTAGAATCCCAATCAAACATAAAATTGTTAGACGTATTAGTGTTTAGTTTGCTATTTCTGGAGTAATGGCTATTGTTAAACGAAGCCTTGTGCGTTAGAGTTGTACCTCCTTTTATTTGTTTAAAAAAACGATTAGCGTCAATAAAATCAAAACACAAAATACCATTAGGTTCTAAATTAGTATAAATAGATTGTAATGCGTTATTAATGTCTTTATTAGTTAATAGATAGCTTGAGGTGCGTCCGGTAATTATGACACTTTTAACGGGAGTACTTAGTTTAAAATTTCTCATGTCTCCTTGAGTAAATAATCCCTTTGGATTGTTTTGTATTGCTAAATCAATCATAGCTTGACTATAATCCAATCCTTGATAGTTGCACTGGTTGTCAATAAAATATTTTGCCAAATGACCTGTGCCAGATCCTATTTCTAAAACACTGTCTTTATTATGGTCTTTTAAAATGGTATTGTAAAACAGATATTCTTGCTTATAGTCAATAAAGCTTTGATACATGTTATCATATATTTTTTCGAAACCATTGGAATATAAACTTTGCATAAGACTGTTATTCGTAATATCTGATTATTGTTCCGTTAATTTTTCCTTTTACACTCCTTACATAGGCATTAATTACTTTTTGCATTGGGATTGGATTGTGACCAGGAAAATAATCTTTATATTTTTCAAAAGCATCTTCAACCATTCCTAAAGACACAACGTTTAATCGGTGTCCATTTTCTAATTCTAATGCTGCAGCTTGCGCAAAACTATGTATACCTCCATTTACCATTGCCGCACTAGCAGTTTTAACAACAGGATCGTCAGCCAATATACCTGTGGATAAAGTAATAGAGCCATTTTGTTTTAAGTACTGTTGGCCTATTCTAACCAAATTGACTTGTCCCATTAATTTGCTTTTTATACCTATATAATAGTCGTCTTCTGTTAACTCGTTAAAAGGTGACCATTTTGCTTCTCCTGCAATACAGATTATAGCATCTACTTGCCCTGTTTGATCAAATAAATCTTTAATGGATTGGCTATTTGTGATGTCTACATTAAATTCACCATTTGTTCTTGCTGCGATAATGACGTCATTATTTTCTTTAAAATATTGACTTATTTTATTTCCAATGGTACCATTACCACCTATTATTAAAATTCTCATTTTGTTTGATTTAAAAGGTTGAATTCTTAGACTTAAAGATAAAAAAAATGCTGCTCAATTTGAGCAGCATTTTAAAATATACTTTTTAAACTAAGTTAAATTAGAACTTGTAGTTTACAGAAAAGTTAAACATTGTTCCTAATTGACTAAAATGATATCCATCATAAGTCATTTGAGAATAACGTTGATTAAATGTAATTAAGTTAGACTGATTTTGCGTTGCAGCAGCATCAGCAAGAATAGCATCTCCAGCAGCATTTTCTGCTTTAAAGCTCCATTCAGGTAATACATTTAATAAGTTGTTTACGTTTAATGATAATGTTAATTTATCCGTAGCATTAAAGTTGATACCTAAATCTGTAACAATTTTTGGAGTAAACTCAGTACGTAAATCATTACTTAAACCTTGTTGCTTAAAAGTTGTTTTACCAAAATAAGTGTTATTTAAAGAGAAACCAAACTTGTTAATATCGTAGTTTGCACCTAAAATCCACTTAGTTTCTGGTCTAGAAGTAAAGAATAAAGCTTCTTGAGTAGCATTAACTACAGATTGTCCTGCATTAGCAACCAAAGCAATATCTTTTACAGCACCATCTCTTTCGTTTTGGATAGTATAGTTACCTGATAAATTAAGGTCTAAATCACCTTCACCAATTTCGATATTTTTCTTACTTAATACAACATCTATACCTGAAGTACGTGTGTCAATAGCATTAGAAAAGAAACTAACATCGCTTAAGTTGTTATTATTTAATAATATATCTAAAGGGTTTGTTGCATCTCCTGTAGCTCCAATTTCAGATCCTAAAACAATTCTGTCTTCAACAGAGATATTGTAGTAGTCTACAGTAAATGTTAAGTTATTAGCTAGTTTTCCACCAAAACCAATAGTAAAGTTGTTAGACGTTTCTGCATCTAATTCTGGAATACCTAATAATTTAGCTTGTGTAGAGACGTTGTTTATTAAACCTCCAACTTGAATCCCTTGTCCAGGTATAAAGCTATATTGTGCTTTTTGAGTATAGATTTGGTGTAAGGTTGGTGCTCTAAATCCAGAAGAGATAGAAGCTCTAGCAGTTAAGTTGTCAGTTATTTTATAACGTGTACTAAACTTGTAAACAAATGTGTTACCAAAATCAGAATAGTTTTCTGTTCTAACAGTACCGCTTAATAAGAAAGCATCAGATACATCATAATCTAAAGAGAAATAAGCTCCAATATTATAACGGTTGAATTTACCAGAGTTTTCAGGACTATTTCCTGCAAAAGAATCTGCACCACCACCATCATAAGATGATAATTCACCTTCAATTACTTCAAACGTTTCATTTCTAAACTCAGCACCAAAACCAACGCTCACTTTATCAGATAATACTCTTGAAATATCAATATTACCTACGTTATGTGTAAATTTTGTTCCTCCTGGGTTAAAAGATTGTTGACTATTAGCACCGTATAAAGGCGTTGCTTCAAATTCATCAGTTGCTGGGTTATAACTAACGCCATAAACTTCATTTCTGTTATGAGATTGGCTAACAGTATATGTTTGTGTGTTTCCACCTGTAGTGTAACTTAAATCAACATTCCAGTCGTTTATTTTAGTTTTTACACCTACAGTTCCATGATAATCATTCAATAAACCTTCAAAAGTAGGTACATAACCATCATATCCACCAGCTGTATTAGGATTGCTTCCTGGGAAAAAATCAGCTAAATAAGGGTAGTCATCAACAGTTCTCCAATATGGTGTTCTGTAGTTAGCAAAACTATTTACTTTTTTGTAAACATATGCTGCGTTAAAATATAATTCTGTGTTATCAGATAAATCTAATCCAGAGTTAATTAAAAACTTAGAAGATGCATTTTCAGGAGATCCATTCACATTATTTGCATCTGGGTTACGAGATAAAAACTCTTGCACATCCGCAAGGTCTGCACCAAAATCTCCAGCTTCACCTTCAGCATCTACAGTACCTGGTCTATTTGCTAAATTAGTTTTAGAAAAATCAATTGTATAATTGATAAATCCTTTATCGTCACCAATTGTAGAACCATTATTTACAGCAATTCCAATCATTTCTCCATCACCTTCACTAGTAATACCCGTTCTTAATGTTGCAGAACCTTTGTTTACTTCGTCTTTTAATATAATGTTCATTACACCAGCAATTGCGTCAGATCCGTATTGTGCAGAGGCACCATCACGTAAAATTTCTACGCGCTTTATTGCATCTGTAGGTATTGCAGAGATATCTGCACCTGTTTCTCCACGACCTGGAGACGTTTGTGTATATAGTAACGCACTTAAATTTTTACGTTTACCATTAATTAAAATTAATGTTCTACTTGGTCCCATGTTTCTAATTTCATAAGGATCTAATAAAGAAGTTGCATCATTAACAGGTGTTTGTACCGTGTTAAAAGATGGTATTCTGTATTGTAGCGCTTTGTCAAAAGTTGCTTGACCTGTAGACGTTAATTCTTTAATTCCTACAACGTCAATTGGTAACGCACTATTAACATTACTTCTTGGTGCAGTTCTAGATCCAACTAGTACAACCTCGTCTAACGTTTCTCCGCTAGCCATAGTAATATTAATACTTGTTTTACCATTAACAGCTACTTCTTTAGTGTCGTAACCAACATAGCTAAATACTAATGTTGCTCCACTAGAAACACTTAACGAGTATTTTCCGTCAAAGTCAGTAGTTGTTCCGTTACTTGTACCTTTTTCGATAACATTTACGGTTGGGATACCAAAGCCATCATCTCCGGATACCGTTCCGGACACATTGGTTTGGGCATTTGCAAAAGCTACTGAAAGAAGTAGCAGAAACAATAATTTAAGTTTTTTCATTTTTGATAGGTTTTAATTAATTGATTGCTAAATTATGTTAAAATTTTCACAATACAATTACGTATGCTTAAAAATTTAGCTATTTAATTGGTTAGAACATAGAATTAACATCATAAAAATGATTTTTTTTCAGTGTAATTCTAAAAAAATTAAAAATTTATCAAGTCGTTAATTGTTGTTCAGATAGTACTATATTTGCAGCCTTAAATTATCATAAATTTTTTGTACATGAAAGCAGGTATAGTAGGATTGCCAAACGTTGGGAAGTCAACGTTATTTAATTGTTTATCTAACGCAAAAGCGCAAAGTGCCAACTTTCCGTTTTGTACTATTGAGCCTAATATAGGTGTGGTAAATGTGCCGGATCCAAGATTAGAAAAATTAGAAAGCTTAGTAAACCCAGAACGTGTTTTACCAGCAACTGTAGAGATTGTTGATATTGCAGGTTTAGTTAAAGGTGCAAGTAAGGGAGAAGGTTTAGGGAATCAATTTTTAGGAAACATTAGAGAAACTGATGCTATTTTACATGTATTACGTTGTTTTGATAATGATAATATTATACATGTTGATGGTAATGTAAATCCTATTAGAGATAAGGAAACTATCGACATGGAGCTACAACTTAAAGATCTAGAGACTGTAGATAAAAAATTAGATAAAGTTAAACGTGCTGCAAAAACAGGAAATAAAGAGGCTCAAAAAGAGGAAGCTGTTTTATTAAAATTAAAAGCAGGTTTAGAAGCAGGTATATCTGTAAGAGCATTAGAGTTTTCTGATGAAGATTTAGAGGAGTTTGTTAATCCAGCGCAATTAATTACAGGAAAACCTGTATTATATGTATGTAATGTAGATGAAGAAAGTGCTGTCTCTGGAAATGCTTACGTGGATCTTGTAAAAGATGCTGTTAAGGACGAAAACGCTGAAGTAATTGTTTTAGCTGTTGGTACTGAAGCAGATATTAATGAGTTGGATGATTATGAAGAACGTCAAATGTTTTTATCAGATATAGGTTTGGAAGAGCCAGGATCTGCTAAATTAATCCGTTCGGCTTACAAATTATTAAATCAACAAACGTATTTTACTGCAGGTGTAAAAGAGGTAAGAGCTTGGACTATAAATGTGGGTTCTACAGCGCCACAAGCTGCGGGTGTTATTCATACTGATTTTGAAAAAGGGTTTATTCGTGCTGAAGTTATTGGTTATGAGGATTATGTTGAATACGGAAGTGAATCTAAAGTAAAAGAAGCTGGAAAAATGAGAGTAGAAGGTAAAGCATATGTCGTTAAAGATGGGGATGTAATGCATTTCTTATTTAATGTATAAATAATATCACTATTGGAGTTAAATTTGACGATTATTCTAAATAATTTATCAATTTGATTCTCATCAGATATATATCACTAAAACGAGATGAATTTTCATCTCGTTTTTTTTATTTCACTACCTTTGTGTTATGCCTTTAATCGAAATAAAAACAATAATACATTCAGATATTCAAACTTGTTTTGATTTGTCCAGAAATATAGATTTTCATAAGGATTCTATGGCGCATTCTAACGAAAAAGCTATAGCAGGAAAGACTTCTGGTTTAATTGGTTTAAATGAATGGGTGACTTGGGAAGCGTTTCATTTTGGCGTAAAACAGAAGTTAACGTCTAAAATAACAGCGTTTGATTCGCCTCACTATTTTGTAGATGAAATGGTCTCCGGAGCCTTTAAAAGTTTTAAGCACGAGCATATTTTTGTTTTTGAAGGCGGTAAAACAATTATGACGGATAAATTTTGGTTTAAATCACCTTTTGGTGTATTGGGCCGATTGGCAAATAATCTGTTTTTAAAAAAATACATGACAACACTTTTAAAAACTAGAAACCAATATTTAAAGGATAAAGCCGAAAATTGTTAAAAATCAACGTTCTGAACAATAATATCTATTTATTGTTAATTACTTTATCGCCTCAAGGTTTCATTTTTTAAAGGGTTATATTATATTAGCAACGTATCTCAAATTGCACCTAAATTTTATGTCAGAACAAACTAAATATACCGAAGACAATATACGATCACTAGACTGGAAAGAACATATCCGTATGCGTCCAGGGATGTATATTGGTAAGCTTGGTGACGGATCGTCTCCAGATGATGGTATATATATTCTGCTTAAAGAGGTGTTAGATAACTCGATTGACGAGTTTGTAATGGGGGCTGGTAAAACTATTGAGATTTCTATACAAGGTAGTAAAGTTATAGTGCGTGATTACGGTCGTGGTATTCCATTAGGAAAAGTGGTAGATGTTGTGTCTAAAATGAATACCGGTGGTAAATACGATTCTAAAGCCTTTAAAAAATCGGTAGGATTAAACGGTGTTGGTACAAAAGCAGTAAATGCATTATCTTCTTATTTTAGAGTAGAATCTTCTAGAGACGGAAAAAGTGCTTCTGCAGATTTTGCGCAGGGTAATTTAATGGACGAAGAGTTTTTAGAAGAAACAACGCGTCGTAAAGGAACAAAAGTTTCTTTTATTCCGGATGAAATTATATTTAAAAACTACAAATATAGAGCAGAGTATATTGTAAAAATGCTTAAAAACTATGTGTACTTAAACCCAGGTTTAACCATTGTTTTTAATGGAGAAAAGTACTATAGTGAAAATGGTTTAAAAGATTTATTAGCTGAAAAAATAGCCGAAACGGATTTGCTATATCCAATCATTCATCTTCGTGGAGATGATATTGAAGTGGCGCTTACACACAGTAAAACCCAGTATAGTGAGGAATATAATAGTTTTGTAAACGGACAAAATACTACGCAAGGAGGAACACACTTAAATGCCTTTAGAGAAGGAATAGTAAAAACTATTCGTGACTTTTTTGGAAAACAATATGATGCTTCAGACATACGTAAATCTGTTGTTAGTGCTGTAGCTATTAAGGTTATGGAACCCGTTTTTGAAAGTCAGACTAAAACAAAGTTAGGGTCTACAGATATGGGGGGAGAGCTTCCAACGGTACGTACTTATATTACTGACTTTTTAAAAACATACTTAGATAATTATTTACATAAAAATCCCGAAACTGCTGATAAAATTCAACGTAAAATTTTACAAGCAGAACGTGAGCGTAAAGAGTTGTCAGGAATTAGAAAACTAGCAAAAGACCGCGCTAAAAAAGCGAGTTTACACAATAAAAAATTACGTGATTGTCGTGTGCATTTTGGAGACACTAAAAACGAACGTAACCTAGAAAGCACATTGTTTATAACAGAGGGAGACTCTGCATCTGGTAGCATTACTAAATCTCGTGATGTTAACACACAAGCTGTTTTTAGTTTAAAAGGAAAACCCCTAAATTGTTACGGATTAACTAAAAAAATTGTCTACGAAAACGAAGAGTTTAATCTTCTTCAAGCAGCCTTAAATATAGAGGAGTCCTTAGAAGATTTAAGATATAACAATGTTGTAATAGCAACGGATGCCGATGTTGATGGAATGCACATTAGATTGTTGTTAATTACTTTCTTTTTACAGTTTTTTCCAGAAGTTATAAAAGAAGGGCATTTATATATATTACAAACCCCATTGTTTAGGGTTCGAAATAAAAAGGAGACTATTTATTGTTATAGTGATGAAGAAAGACGAAATGCAATTGAAAAACTGAAGCCAAAACCAGAGATCACTAGATTTAAGGGTTTAGGGGAGATTAGTCCAGATGAATTTGTTCATTTTATTGGAGAAGATATAAGATTAGATCCAATTATGCTGGATGATAATATGTCCATTGAAGAATTATTGTCCTTTTATATGGGTAAAAACACACCAACACGACAAGAGTTTATTATTGATAACCTAAAAGTTGAACTTGATTTAATCGAAGAGGATAAATAGATGATAGAAGAAAACGACGACCTAACCAACGACGACTTAGTTAACAATAACCAAGACAATTTAGAGCATCAAGAACCCCAAGAACCTCAAGAAACAATTACCAGAATCACTGGTATGTATAAAGAGTGGTTTTTAGATTACGCCTCATATGTAATATTAGAACGTGCAGTACCAGCTATTGAAGATGGTTTTAAACCTGTACAACGACGTATCATGCATTCCATGAAGGATTTGGATGATGGTAGATATAACAAAGTAGCTAATATTGTTGGACATACTATGCAGTATCACCCACACGGAGATGCAAGTATTGCAGATGCTATGGTCCAAATTGGACAAAAAGATTTACTAATAGATACGCAAGGTAACTGGGGTAACATCTTAACCGGAGATCGTGCAGCAGCTTCAAGGTATATTGAAGCTAGGATTTCTAAATTTGGTTTAGACGTTGTTTTTAACCCAAAAATAACACGATGGCAATCTTCGTATGATGGTCGTCGTAAAGAGCCTACAAATTTACCAGTTATGTTTCCTTTATTGTTAGCGCAAGGAGGAGAGGGGATTGCGGTAGGATTATCTACAAAAATATTGCCTCATAATTTTATCGAGCTTATTGACGCTTCTGTAAAACATTTACAAGGAAAACGGTTTACTATATTTCCAGATTTTCCGACAGGTGGTATTGCAGATTGTAGTGATTATAATGATGGTTTGCGTGGTGGAAAAGTCCGTTGTCGTGCAAAAATTAGTCAATTTGATAAAAATACGTTAGTAGTTAATGAGTTACCTTTTGGAACAACAACATCGTCATTAATAGATTCTATTTTAAAGGCAAATGACAAAGGGAAAATTAAAATAAAGAAAATTGAAGATAATACTGCTGCTACAGTAGAAATTTTGATTCATTTACCTGCAGGTTTGTCTCCAGATAAAACTATTGATGCCTTGTATGCTTTTACTGCGTGCGAATCGTCAATTTCGCCATTAGGCTGTGTTATTGAGGATAATAAACCATTATTTGTCGGAGTAACCGAAATGTTACGTCGTAGTACAGATAATACGGTCGATTTATTAAAGCAAGAACTTGAAATAAAGCTAAGTGAATTTGAAGAGCAATGGCACTTTGCTAGTTTAGAACGTATTTTTATTGAAAATCGTATCTATCGCGATATAGAAGAAGAGGAAACTTGGGAAGGTGTAATTAAAGCTATAGATAAAGGACTTCAGCCACATATTAAGCATTTAAAACGTGCAGTTACAGAAGAAGATATTACACGTTTAACAGAAATTAGAATTAAGCGTATTTCTAAATTTGATATAGATAAAGCACAGCAAAAAATTGATGCACTTGATGCTAGTATCGCAGAAGTAAAACATCATTTAGCTAATTTAATTGAATATGCTATAACTTACTTTGTTAGGCTTAAAAAAGAATACGGAGAAGGACGCGAGCGTAAAACAGAATTACGTGCGTTTGAAGATGTAGATGCTACTAAAGTTGTCATTAGAAATACTAAACTTTATGTAAACCGTGAAGAAGGGTTTATCGGGACATCGTTAAAACGTGACGAATATGTTGGTGATTGTAGTGATATAGATGATATTATTGCGTTTACTGCGGAAGGTAAAATGATGGTGACTAAAGTAGACAGTAAAACATTTATAGGAAAAAATATTATTCATGTTGCTGTTTTTAAGAAAAAGGATAAACGTACTATTTATAATATGATTTATCGCGACGGTACTAAAGGTGCGTCGTATGTCAAGCGCTTTGCAGTAACATCTATTACTAGAGATAAAGAGTACGATTTAACTAATGGTAATAAAGGATCTAAAACGTGGTATTTCTCAGCAAACCCAAATGGAGAAGCAGAAGTTGTTGCTATTAGTTTAAGACAAGTTGGAAGTGTTAAAAAGTTAAAGTGGGATTTAGATTTTGCAGACATTTTAATTAAAGGGCGTGCGTCTAAAGGAAATGTTGTGACTAAGCACGCTATAAAAACGGTTGAGCTTAAAGAAAAAGGAATTTCCACATTAAAACCTCGTAAAATATGGTTTGATGATACTGTTCAAAGACTAAATGTAGATTCTAGAGGAGAATTGGTAGGTGAATTTAGAGGTGAGGACAAGTTGTTAATTATAAACCAAAAAGGTATTGTAAAAACAGTTACGCCAGAAGTGACATTGCATTTTGATGATGATATGATTGTGATGGAAAAATGGGTGCCGAAAAAGCCAATTTCTGCAATTTATTTTGATGGCGAAAAAGAACGTTATTATGTTAAACGTTTTGTAATTGAAAATGAAAATAAAGAAGAAGTATTTATCACAGAACACGAGAAATCACAGCTAGAAATTGTATCTACTGATTGGAAACCAGTAGCAGAAATAGTTTTTGCTAAAGAAAGAGGTAAGGATAGAAAAGAAAACGAAACAGTCAATTTAGAAGAGTTTATATCTATAAAAGGGATTACAGCTTTAGGAAATCAGTTAACTAAGGATAAGGTGAATGCTATTAATTTATTAGAATCTATTCCATATGAAGCTCCAGAAGAAGTGCCTGCGCAAGAAGTGGAAGTTGTTGAGGAGGAAGTTGTAAAGGTAGAAAAAGAAACTCCTAAAGCAGAGTCAAAATCTCCAGAACAAAAAACTACAGAACCTATAGTAAAACAAACACCTAAACCTGATGTTAAGGAAGAAAAGCCAAAATCAGAGAAAAAGGATGATGATGATACGGACACAGGTTATGGGTTGGATGATAAAGGTCAGGTGACGTTATTTTGATAAGTCTATTATTCTTTTAACTATAAAAAAAAGCCCAACTATAAGTTGGGCTTTTTTTTTACTAATGTTTCGTAGGGGTTTTTATTAATTCTTCTTGCTAATTTTTTGATTCAAAAACTCAATAAATAAAGAAAAAGCAATTGCAAAATACAAATACCCTTTAGGGATTGCACCTACTGTATTTCCGAAAAAGGTGGTATGTGATAGGTGACCAGCTTCAGTAATAAGCATAAACCCTATTAAGATCAAGAAGGATAAGCCTAAGATTTGTACACTAGGATTTTTGTCTATAAATAGTCTTATTTTGTTAGCAAATGCAATCATAATACCTATCGAGATAACAACAGCAATAATCATCAAAATCAGGTTGTAGTTGTGATTATCTGATAATCCATTGGTCATTCCTACTGCTGTTAATATAGAATCTATGGAGAATATAAAATCTAAAATCAATATCTGAATAATAGCTTGTTGAAAGGATTTAATCACTTTTCCTTTAACTTCATCTTCATCATGTTTTGGTGTTTCTACTTTCTCTCTTATTTCTGATGTAGATTTATATATTAGAAATAAACCTCCAAAAAACAGAATTAGTGCTTGCCAGCTAATTTCCAAATGCATCCAATTTAAATCTAGTTTATAAAACGGTTCAGAAAGACCAACTAAAAACGACACAAAAAATAGCAATATAATACGTTGCACCATAGCTAAAAGCAATCCAATGTTGGTGACTTTAGCACGCTGCTCTTCGGGTAGTTTATTGGCTGCAATAGATATAAATACAATATTATCTATTCCTAGAATTATCTCTAAAAACGTTAAAGTAATTAATGCAAAAATAGCATCGCTGGAAGTGAAAAATTCTAACATAATTTATTTTTTAATATAGGCAATACCTTTTTGCTTGTTAGTCTCGCCAACATAAGAATATTCAAAAGTATAAGACGAATCTGTTGTGGTTAGTATTTTTAAATGAACATCTTTACGTTCGGCCATGTTTTTGGGATTAATGGTTTTGTAAATAACTTCACAGTTGTTTACCCATCTTACGCTTGAGCTATCAATTTTACCATCGTAGGATTCTATTTGTAAATTTTCAGTTCTAGTAAATGTAGATTTATATATTTTGTCAGCAACTTTGACTTCGCTATAAAATTGCCCAGTTTTAAAATCGGTACAATTACGTTCCACATTATAGCAGCTAAAAAAAGAGGTCAATACTATTAGGTATAAAAATTTTAATTTCATCAAAAAAGAGTTTAAACAAAATTAATGAAATGTTTGATTATAATATCAAAAATCCAACCTTTCTATAAATCGCGTATTTGAAAATTTTATGTACCTAACTACAAATTCGTGAAATTTGAAAATTAAAGAAAAAAGGGAGTAAAATCAATAATTCTAAAATTTTATAGTTTTTTGTTGAATTTCTAAATTATGTCAATTTTTTAAATTTTCACCAAATAGAAAATTTCTTGAAAAAAATATTTTCAATTTGAAAAATAAAATAGTGGAGGTAGAATTACGAATTTTCAAAATTTGAAAAACTTCCATCCGAATAAAAAATTACGATGCGCTCAATAATTTTTCCATTGGAAGATTTATGATTTAAATTTTTTAATAAATCAGAATTTTTTGGTTCTACTGGATTTTCATTTTTTGAATCCGTGAATAAATTTTGGTCATCTTTTTTTGAAACAGGTGCAATTGGTTCTTGTCTATTTTGAGATTCAATTTTTGGAAATTCACCCTTTCCATTCATCAACCAATATAATTCTACTTCCGGAAAAGAGGAGAGTACTTTTAAAACAAACTCCAAACTTGGCTTGTTTCTACCTGATAAAATGTGCGATATGCTAGAGCGTTGAACGCCTATTTTTTCGGCAAAAGAAGAGGCGCTTTCACTATAGTATTCGATGACTTTTTGTAGTCTTTTTGAAAAATCTGCGTTGTTTAACATGGTGGTACAAATGTAAACATTTACATGGTATAAACAGTGTTACAAATGTAAAACTTAACTAAGTATTATGATTTTGTAGAGGTAGGCAAGTGTTAATACATTAAATAATAGCTTTAAATAGATTAATATAAATAACTGAAAACAAATTAGTTGTGTTTGCTAATGATTATTTAGTAATATGCAGATCTTTAGTAAGTTAAAATTGTACGCTTTCTAATCACTTTTGTTTACAACCGTAAATTACAAATGTAAATTATAGTGTTTACATTTGTAAATAAGTATTTGGTTACATTTGTAAACGAAACAAACACACATGAATCATACATTATTAAACAACTTATTTAAGACCTGTAAAGAGTCATCACTTTATGGGCGATATATTACCCTAGATAATCTTACTCCCTTAATAACTAAATTGCCCTCTAGGTTTAAATCAGAAATCATTGGACAGTCAGTTCTAGGAAAAGATATCTATACTATTACACTTGGTACAGGACCAAAAAAAGTATTGCTTTGGTCGCAAATGCATGGCAACGAATCCACGACTACGAAGGCTGCTTTTGATATGTTAAACAGTTTTATTGAAGATGATTTAAGTTCTATTTTAGAAACTTGTACCATTAAATTGATACCAATGCTTAATCCAGATGGATCAGAAGTGTATACTAGATTAAATGCTAATCAAGTGGATTTAAATAGAGATGCTCAAGAGTTGACACAGCCAGAAAGTCGTGTGCTTTTAGATTGTTATAATGCTTTTAAACCTGATTTCTGCTTTAATTTGCATGGGCAACGTACATTATTTAGTGCTGGAGAAACTAATAATGTGGCAACCTTGTCGTTTTTATCCCCCTCAGCAGATAGTGATAGAAGCTTAACTGTAGCTAGAAAAAAGGCGATGTCTATTATTAATGCTATAAATACAACGTTGCAATCGGACTTACCTGATCAAATAGGGCGTTATGATGACGGTTTTAATATTAACTGTGTTGGTGATGCTTTTCAGTTTTTAGAAACGCCTACGGTGCTTTTTGAGGCTGGACATTATAAGGATGATTACAATAGAGAAGAGGTGAGGCGTTTTATTTATAAGTCTTTATTGGTGGGTTTGGATTGTATTGCAAACACCGTTGTTAGTGGTGATGATTATATCGATTATTTTTCTATTCCAGAAAACGGGAAGTTATTTTATGATATAATTATTAAAAACGCTCAATTTGATGATGGCATTAAAGACGTAGGTGTTAATTATCAAGAAAGATTGGTAGATAAGGAACTAATGTTTGTGCCGCAAATTGTTTTTATTGGTGATTTATCCGATTTTTATGGACATAAAGTGCTGAATGCGAATAATAGTAGGATTTTTACTGCAAGTAATCAGGTGGTGTTTGAAGGTTACGAAAACGATTTCGTAAATATAGATAATGTGAAATTATCATTAAATCTTTAATTTTCTTCAATTTTGATGTAGATAATTTATGAAAAATGTTTTATTTTTGTGTTTTATTTAATAAAATTACAAAATGGCAAAGTTTAAACTAGACGAAATTGATCACCAGATTCTTGATATGTTAATCGAAAACACAAGAGTTCCTTTTACAGATATAGCAAAAAAATTATTAATTTCTGCTGGTACTGTTCATGTTAGGGTGAAGAAAATGGAAGATGCAGGGATTATTAAAGGGTCTTCTTTAACATTAGATTACAAAAAATTAGGGTATTCATTTATAGCTTACGTTGGAGTTTTTCTTCAAAACACTTCAAAAACAGCATTCGTGTTAGAGCGTATTGCTGAGATTCCTTATGTTACGGTTGCACATGTTACTACAGGTAAATTCAATATTTTCTGTAAAATTAGAGCTCGAAATACAGAGCATGCAAAAGATGTTATTTTTATGTTAGATGACATTGAAAGTGTTTATAGAACAGAAACTATGATATCTTTAGAGGAAAGTATAAATGATAAAAAACGTTTAATGCATAGCATTTTTAACGATTTATAGATTTTTGCAGTACACAATTATAAAGCGCTTCATTTTTATGAGGCGTTTTTTGTTTAATTTTATTAAAAAATATTTTAATGACTATTTCAGATTTACAACAAGACGAGTATTTACCTTATTTTAAAGGTTATATCGATCAAGCAGAGGGTGTAACGTTATTATCGGGCTTAGAGTCTAGCTTTAAAACAATATATGACTTCTATCTTACAATTGCTCCTGCAAAATTAGAGTATAGATATGATGAGGGTAAGTGGACCATAAAAGAGATTATTAGTCATTTGATAGATACTGAGCGTATATTTTGTTACAGAGCTTTGCGCTTTGCTAGGCAGGATAAAACCGCACTTTCTGGATTTGATGAGAATGAGTACGTATTAGCTTCTGGTGCTTCAGAGCGTTCTATTGCAGATTTGTTAGAGGAGTACACTTTAGTTAGGAAAGCAACAGTAGCTTTGTTTAAAAGCTTTTCTGATAACGCGCTTAAGAGTAAAGGTGTAGCTGGTAGTGGGGCAGTTTCTGTTAGGGCTTTAGGGTTTTTAGTTATCGGACATGAGAAGCATCACGTAAATGTGATTAAGGAGCGTTACTTGAAGTAGTTATTCTTCTTCGTTAGAAATAATGTAGTTGCTATCTTCTGGCCTGTTTTCTGTGTTGTCTTTAAAATCAATTACTATATGACCATCACTGTTTACTGTAGCATCATCAATAGTATCAACATTGGTCATGGTGTAATGTAGCTTGCTGCTAACCTTTACTAAAAATATGGTGTCTTGGCTTGTAACCTCAATAGCTTCAATGGTTTGGTTGTGGTGGTTGTCAAAGGTAATAATATCCTTGTCTCCATAACCATCGGGAAACTTTTGAGTTAACAGTGTTAGTACTTCTGGTGTTAACTTTTTATAATCTACAATAACTTTTCGCATACCAATATGTTTATAATTAACTGGTTAGGATAGTCTTGCATTGCTGCAATTACTTAAAATTAAGCAATTTTTTAATACAATGAAATTATTCGTTATAAAAATTTAAAGATTTGATTAATAAGTCGTTAGGGATGACGCAATTAATTTCAGGATTACCAATAGTGTTTAGTAATACAAAGTTAATGGTGCCTTTTTCGTTCTTTTTATCAAACTTCATCAATTCAATAATAGGTGCGTAGTCTTTTTCCGGAATGTCTATTTTCCCATACACTTTTAGCGTATTCTCTTTGATTGATTTTGTTTTCTCAGTTGGAAAATTTAGTAATTGGCTAGATAAATAGGTTTCTAAAATCATTCCTATTGCAATAGCCTCTCCATGTAGTAAAGATTTGGTCTCATGATTTAGATAATAAGACTCAATTGCATGCCCTAGAGTATGACCAAAATTAAGCGATTTTCTTAAATTTTGCTCCGTTGGATCTTGTTCTACAATATCTTTTTTAATTAAGACCGAGTCGTATATAAGCTGATCTAAGTCTTCAAGTGTTAGATTAGATAAAGCAGATAACTTGTTGTAATACAATTCGTCACGTATTAATCCGTGCTTTAGCATTTCGGCTAAGCCAGAACGCATTTCTCGACTAGATAACGTTTCTAAATAGTTAGTATCAATTAAAACCATGTTAGGTGTTTTTATAATTCCTACCTGGTTTTTTATGTTTCCTAAATCCACACCATTTTTACCACCAATAGAAGCATCTACCATAGATAAAAGTGTCGTCGGGATATTTATAAATTTAATTCCTCTTTGGTAGGTGCATGCAACAAAACCACCTAAATCAGTAACAACTCCACCGCCTAAATTTAGCATTAGTGTTTTTCTGTCTGCTCTTAACTCAGATAAAGTTTGCCATACGCCGGAACAAGTTTCTATAGTTTTATTTTGTTCTCCTGCTTCAATTTCTATTATTTCAATAGTTAAATCAGTTTCTAATTGTCTTAAAAAGATTGGTAAGCAGTGCTCTGAAGTGTTGCTATCTACTAAAACAAAGATGTTTGAAAACGAATGCTGGTTAATGTATTTATTAAGCGCTGTGTAACAATCATCATTGAATTGTATGCTGTAATCTTGAGTTTGAATAGGAGTCATAAATACTTTAAAACGTTAGAACGTAAAATTAATAGTTTTTTTAAAAAATAATGGTAATAGATGGTATATTTGTTTTGACTAAAACGAAATTATAATATGGCAAAGGTTACTTTTTTTGAAAACACAGAAGTTGCATTTAAGCTTAAAAGCGATTCTGAATTAGAACGCGCTTATTTTTTATTTAAAATGATATCTAACCAACCTTTGGTTAGGATAGGTACGGCAGCTACTAATTTTGCTTTAAAAGCACATCTACCGGTAGAAGGTTTAATACGTGCTACCGTGTTTGATCATTTTTGTGGTGGTGTTAATGAGGACGACTGTTTGTCTGTTATTGATAAGATGTATACTGCTGGTGTGTGTTCTGTTTTAGATTACTCGGTAGAAGGAAAAGCTATTGAAAACCAGTTTGATTCAGCTAAAGAAAAAATAATGAAGCTGGTTGAGTTTAGTGATGAGAAAGAAGCTATGCCTATTGTTGTGTTTAAACCAACAGGTTTAGGGCGTATTTTCTTGTTTCAGAAAAAAGGAGAAGGCAAAGTATTTACTCAGGAAGAAGAGCAGGAGTGGAATAGAATTGTAGATAGATATCATTCTATTTGTAAATTGGCTAAAGCCCGTGATGTTGAAGTTTTGATTGATGGAGAAGAGAGTTGGATGCAAGATGCTGCAGATCAATTGGCGGAGGATATGATGAAAATTTATAACACGGATAAGCCTATTGTGTATAATACGTTACAAACTTATAGACATGATCGCTTAGCGTTTTTAAAGGCTTCTCATGCACGTGCTAAATCTGGAGGTTATACTTTAGGTTATAAGATAGTTCGTGGCGCATACATGGAAAAAGAGCGTGAACGCGCTAAAGATAAAGGGTATGCATCTCCAATTTGTAAAGACAAAATCACTACAGACAAAAACTTTAATGATTGTCTGTTGTATATATTAGATAATTTAGAGACTATTTCCATCTTTATTGGCACGCATAATGAAGAGAGCTCTTATTTAGCATTACAATTGATGGAGAAATTAGGTATCGATAAAAAAGACAACCGCGTTTGGTTTGGTCAATTATACGGCATGAGTGATCATATTAGTTTTAATTTAGCAGCTCAAGGTTATAATGTTGCAAAGTATTTGCCATTTGGACCTGTTAAAGATGTGATGCCTTATTTAATTAGACGTGCAGAAGAAAACACTTCGGTTGCAGGGCAAACAGGTCGCGAATTAACATTATTAAAAACAGAGCGTAAGAGAAGAAAACAAAAATAACACGTTAGTTGTTATGTGGTAAAATAAAAAAAGAGCGATTTGTTATAACAAATCGCTCTTTTTTGTATTTAAAATAGAATAGTCTTTAGTCTAAAAATGTTATGTTTTTTAAAGTTGCAATACTGTCGCAGTTCTCAATATAAAACTTTAAATTTTTATTTTCTTTAGTTTCGCCGTATATATAATAGACGCCACAAGGTTTTTTTCTAGCTTCACTTTTAGAGAAATCAATATCTCCTTCTTTAAGAATATAACTTATTGAAGCTGTATCAATAGTTTTTGATGCTATTAATGCTTCGCTTTCTGAAGAAAAATGTAGTGTTTTTGTTCTAATGTTTTTAAGGACTCTAGCTTCTGGGCCATAACTATACTCGCAAGACACACCTCTTCCGTTTAAGAAAAAAGCTAAAATTACAAGTCCAATTGCAAATCCACCAAAGTAATAACCAAATCTGTGTAATATTTTCATTCTAAAGTTTTGAATTGCAAATTTAGAATATTAATAGGTTAATATCACTATGTTTTAGGTCAAACCATTCTCCAACTGCACGACTAGTTAAAATACCATGATAAAAATACAGCCCATTTTTAAGTCCTTTATCAAAACGAATAGCGTGTTCTAATCCGCCATCATCCGCAATTTTAAGCAGATAAGGCGTAAATATGTTGCTTATAGAAGCCGAAGCTGTTCTAGAATAACGTGCTGGAATATTTGGAACGCAATAATGAATAACGCCGTTTTTACGATAAGTAGGGTTATCATGTGTTGTGATTTCGCTAGTTTCAAAACAACCTCCCATATCAATACTAACATCAATAATTACAGAGCCTTTTTTCATGTTTTCAACCATGGTTTCGGATACTAAAATTGGAGATCTGTCTTTTCCTCTTACAGCACCAATAACAACGTCACAACGTTTTAAGGCTTTGCTTAAGTATTTTGGTTGAATAGTTGATGTGTATATTGTACGACCTAAATTAGCTTGCAAACAACGTAGTTTAGTAATAGAGTTATCAAACACTTTGACGTTTGCTCCAAGACCAATAGCGCTTCTTGCTGCAAATTCACCCACTGTACCAGCGCCTAAAATAACAACTTCTACAGGTGGTACACCGCTAATATTACCAAACATTAAACCGTTACCGTTGCTTGAGTTGCTTAATAATTCTGATGCAATCAAAACGGAAGCAGTACCCGCAATTTCACTTAATGCTCTAACAGCAGGAAAAGCCCCATCTTCGTCACGAATAAACTCAAAAGCCAAAGCGGTAATGCGTTTAGCAGCAAGTTTTTCAAAATATTTTTTGGTTTGTGTTTTTATTTGAAGCGCAGATATTAATGTAGTCTGTGGGTTTATTAATTCTAATTCGTCTAGAGTAGGAGGTTCTACCTTTAAAATCATAGGACAAGAATATACTTTTGCGGTATCTTTTGTGACTTCCGCTCCAGCTTCGCTGTAATCTTTGTCACTAAAATTAGCGCCTTTTCCTGCTTCTGATTCTATTAAAACGCGATGTCCATTACTTACAATTGCAGAAACAGCATCGGGAGTTAGGCAAACACGCTTTTCTTGAAAAGCAGTTTCCTTAGGTATTCCTATAAAAAGCTCGCTTTTATGTTTGTATATTTCTAAAGTTTCCTCTTGAGGAAGTAATTGTTCTTTAGAAAAAGGAGAGAGCGGTTTAGACATAATTAGAGTGATTTTTAAAACTGAAACAAATTACAAAATTATTATAATTAAAAGCATTAAAAATGGAGTCTTATTTTAGTCTAAAGTAATGATAGTCTTTTTGTTTGAAAATTAGTTACTAGAAGTACGTTAGGTTTAGAAGTATTGCTTGACTTTTCCCCAAAATGTTTTAGGTTTGAATGTTAACTCGTCTTCTAAATCTTGTGTAGTTTTATCTACAGTGTTTAAATGATTGAAAATTCTAGCTCTTACAAGATAGATGGATGGTATAATTACTATCATTACAGGTACTAAGTGCAAAAAATTAACTTCGTCGAAATATAGAATGTCATCATTAAAAACACCCATTCCTTGATATATATATAGACATATTGGTACTAGTAGGGCATGATACCACCAATGTCGACAGGTGAAAAACCAAATAGTTAATAAAAACAATGGGACTACTTTTCCTGTTAATATCCAAAACGCAACATTTGCATCTCTGTAATAGATACTTTCATATGTAAATAAAAAAGTGTCCCAAACCTTTGATTTTGGAACACTTTTATAAATTTGAAAATATAAAGGTGTTAGTGCAATAATAATTGCAACTAATGATCCTTTAAAGAATAATTTTTTATTCTCCTGACGGTATTCTAATTTTTCGTTTATCAACTTCTGTTGTTTGTTGTCCATTTAAATCAATAAGATTTGTTGCTTGAGCTGTAAATAATACACCTCCGAAAATAGCCATAGCTATTACATACTTTTTAGTTTTCATTTGTTAGGGATTTAATTAATTATACGTCTAAACTATATAAATTATCCTTACAAAAATCGACTAAATGTTAAAATTATGTTAAAAAACGTGTTTTATTATTTTTTTGATGTGGTTAAAACCGCACTTGGTCAAAAATACACTTTTTATTGAAAGAAAAAAGCGAAATTTTACTTGATATTTTCAATCGATATAGTTCTTGATGTGTTTTCTGACAAAGTTATTTTTACAACAGAATATTTGTCTTGTATCAATGGTTTCAATAGTTCTGGCCATTCTACAAAAACAAAATTGTGATTATAAATGTAAGTATCTATACCAAAGTCATATAGCTCGTCTTCATCTTCTATACGATACAAATCAAAGTGATAAATAGATTGGTTTTTGGCTAAATATTCGTTAACTATGGAGAAGGTCGGACTGCTTACAACGTCATTACTCCCTAAAAGTTTAATTAAAGTCTTAATGAGCGTTGTTTTACCAACACCCATTTCACCTTCAAATAATATTATTTTAGAATCTACAGTCTCAAGAAGTGTTTTAGCGACTGCTTCAACGTCATTTAATGTATAATGTATTACCACTGTATCTGTTTTTTTAAGCAAAAATAAATTATTTAGGACTTAAAACTACAAACGGAATAATCATTTCTTCTAAAGAGACACCTCCATGTTGGTATGTATTACGATAATAACTAACATAATGGTTGTAGTTATTTGGGTAAGCAAAGAATAAATCGCTTTTAGCGAATATAAATGAGCTATTCATATTAATAGAAGGTAAGTGTATTGTTTTTGGATCTTTAGCAGCAAGGACATCTTTGTTTTCGTAGCTTAAACTACGTCCTGTTTTATAACGTAAGTTTAAACTAGTATCTCTGTCTCCAATAACTTTAGATGGGTTTTTTACATTTATTGTTCCGTGATCTGTAGTAATAATTAGCTTAAAGCCCATTTGTTGTGCTTGCTGTATCATTTCTAGTAGCGGTGAGTTTTTAAACCAACTCTGCGTTAAACTACGGTAAGCTTTGTCATTAGAGGCTAGTTCTTTTACTACATCCATTTCTGTTTTAGAGTGTGATAGCATGTCTACAAAATTATAAACAACAACAGTTAAGTCGTTATCTTTTAGTCCTCTAAAATTGCTTGCTAATTTTTTTCCTGAAGCTAGATTCGTGATTTTGTAATATTCGTGTTTTAGGTTGCTTAGACCTAAGCGTTTCATTTGTGCTTTTAAAAAATCGTCTTCATGTAAATTTTTACCACCTTCATCTGTGTCATTTTTCCAATACTCAGGGTGTAGTTTTTCCATGTCACTAGGCATTAACCCAGAGAATATAGCATTTCTGGCATATTGCGTTGCTGTAGGTAAGATGCTATAAAATGCTTCTTCTTTTTGTTTTTTGTAATGATTATTAACAAAAGGTTCAAATGCTTTCCATTGGTCATAACGTAAATTATCTACTACAACCAATAGTGTTGGTTGTTCTTTGCTAAGTTCAGGCGCAATACGTTCTCTAAACAATGTATGTGATAATATAGGTGCATCCGTATTTGGCTCAAACCAAGATGGGTAATTTTTATCTATAAATTTACCAAATTGTGTATTGGCTTCGTTTTTTTGAGATTCTAAAATCTCAAACATACTCGGGTCTTCGATATCTTCTAACTGAATTTCCCAATAGATAAGCTTTTTGTATAAATCCACCCATTCTTCATAACTATTAACCATAGCCATATCCATAGCTATCTTTCTAAATTCTTGCTGGTAGTTAGAAGTTGTTTTTTCCGACACCAATCTAGAGTGGTCTAAGTTTTTCTTTAAGCTTAGTAATATTTGATTGGGATTAACAGGTTTTATAAGGTAATCGGCAATTTTATTACCAATAGCTTCTTCCATGATATATTCTTCTTCACTTTTAGTAATCATTACTACGGGAAGGGTGTCTTGCTTTTCTTTAATTTCATTTAAAGTCTCTAAACCTGTTAAGCCAGGCATGTTTTCATCTAAAAAAACAATATCAAACTTCTGTTCGTCTAAGATTTCTAAAGCTTCTGTTCCAGAATTACAAGTGGTTACATTGTAGTTTTTTTTCTCTAAAAACAAGATGTGAGGCTTTAATAAATCTATTTCGTCATCAACCCAAAGAATATTTATATTGTTCATGTATATTTGTGTATATTAATTAAATAAAGGCTTAAGCTTGAAAGCAAGTAACAAACTTAAAATACTAAACGACCCAATTTACGGATTTATTACTATTCCAAATTCGATAATTTTTGATTTGATAGAGCATAAATACTTTCAGCGTTTGCGACGTATATCGCAAATGGGTTTGTCTTACTTAGTATATCCAGGAGCACATCACACTAGATTTCATCATGCTATTGGCTGCATGCATTTAATGCAAAAAGCAGTTCAAGTGCTACGTTTTAAGGGTGTTGCCATTTCTGAAGATGAAGAAAAAGCGTTATATGTAGCTATTTTATTACATGATATTGGACATGGTCCTTTTAGTCATGCTATGGAACATAGTATTGTAAGTGGTATATCTCATGAAGAGATTTCGTCCTTATTCATGCAAGAATTGAATAAAGAATTTAACGACGATTTAACACTTGCTATTCAGATTTTTAAAGGCGAGTATCACCGTAAGTTTATGTTGCAGCTAATTTCTAGTCAAATAGATATGGACCGTGCAGATTATTTAAAACGTGATAGTTTTTACACAGGTGTGTCAGAAGGTAATATTAATAGTGAACGTTTAATCACCATGCTTAACGTTAAAAAAGACGAGCTAGTTGTAGAGGATAAAGGTATTTATAGTGTCGAAAAGTTTTTAGTAGCACGACGTTTAATGTATTGGCAAGTATATTTACATAAAACAAGTTTGGTAGCAGAACAGTTATTAATAAGAGTTTTAAAACGCGCTAAAGAGTTAGTTAAAAATGGTGTAAGTTTAGAAGCCAGTAAACCATTAAAATTCTTTTTAGAGAATGAAATTACTTTAAAAGAATTTGACTCTACGTGTTTAGAGACATTTGCAAAGTTAGATGATTACGATATTGTTGCTGCAATGAAAAATTGGCAATACCATGATGATTTTGTTTTGAAAAACCTTTGCGACATGATTATTAATAGACATTTGTTAAAAATTAAAATCAAAAAGAAACCAATCAAAAAACAAGTTTTAGCAGATCATATGACATCCTTATTAGGTAGATGTGATATATCAGAGCATGAAGCGAGTTATTTTGTATTTACAGGTCAGATTAGTAATCAGGCGTATTCACAAAAAAAACAGAACATAAATATTTTGCACAAAAGTGGTAAAGTAGAGGATATAGTTAAGGCTTCAGACCAAATAAGTCTTAAAGCACTCTCAAAACCTGTGACTAAATATTATATATGTTATCCAAAAGCCCAACTTTAGCACATTTTTTCTATTTTTGTTGACAATGAAATTTACTGCAGAACAAATAGCTGGTATTTTAGATGGTACTGTAGAGGGTAATCCTCAAGCAGAAGTCTCTAAACTATCCAAAATTGAAGAAGGAGTGGAAGGCGCTTTGACCTTTTTGGCAAACCCTAAATACACTCCTTATATATACACAACAAAAGCAACCATTGCTATTGTTGGTAATGACTTTGTACCGGAGCATGATATAGCGTGTACATTAATAAAAGTAGAAGATGCTTATAAATCGTTTTCAAAATTATTAGAATATTATAATCAAGTTAAACTTAATAAGTTTGGAATAGAACAACCAACATCAATCTCTGAAACCTCTAAAATTGGTAAGGATATTTATATTGGTGCGTTTTCTGTAATAGGAGAGAATGTTACCATTGGAGACAATGTAAAGATTTTTCCTAATTGCTATGTAGGAGATAATGTTAGTATTGATGATAATACAGTGTTGTTTTCTGGAGCTAAAATATATTCTGAATGTGTTATTGGAAAAAACTGTGTTATTAATTCTGGAGTAATAATTGGAGCAGATGGCTTTGGTTTTGCACCTAATGAAGCAGGAGAATACACAAAAGTACCACAAATTGGTAATGTTATTTTAGAAGATTTTGTGGATGTTGGAGCAGCAACTACAATTGATAGAGCAACCTTAGGGTCGACTATAATCAGGCGTGGTGTTAAGTTAGACAATCAAATACAGATTGCACATAATGTTGAGATTGGTAAAAACACTGTAATTGCAGCCCAAACGGGTATTGCGGGTTCTACCAAAATTGGCGAAAATTGCCAAATAGGAGGTCAAGTAGGTTTTGCTGGACATTTAACTATTGGTAATAACGTAAAGATACAAGCCCAATCCGGTATTGGAAAAAACATAAAGGATAACGAAATTTTACAAGGATCTCCAGCATTTGGTTATGGAGATTGGAATAAATCGTATGTTTACTTTAAAAATCTTCCAAAACTGGTAAAAACTATAAACGAACTAGAAAAAAAAGGCAATGGGAATAATTAGTACTGACATAAAGCAAAAAACCATCCAAAAGGAAATATCCCTTAAAGGTGTAGGCTTACATACAGGAAAAGAGGTAACATTAACTTTTAAACCTGCTCCAGTAAATGCTGGATTTGCTTTTAAAAGAATTGATTTAGAAGGAAGCCCCGTGATTGAGGCAGATGCCAACTATGTTACAAACACGCAGCGTGGTACTTGTTTAGAAAAAAATGGAGTTACTATTCAGACTTGCGAGCATGTTTTAGCAGCTTTGGTAGGTTTGGATATTGATAATGCCATTTTAGAAATGGATAATTCTGAACCACCAATTATGGATGGATCTTCTAAGTTTTTTGTCGAAGCAATTGAAGCTGCAGGTATAGAGGAGCAAGATGCTTTTCGCGAAGAGTATGAGGTTTCTGACGTTATATCTTATATGGACGAAGAAACGGGGAGCGAGATTTTAGTAATGCCAGCTAAAAACTATCAAGTAACAACTATGGTAGATTTTGGAACTAAAGTATTAGGGACTCAAAATGCAACTTTAACAAAGTTAGCAGACTTTAAAAAAGATATTTCAGACTCTAGGACTTTTAGTTTTTTACATGAATTAGAAGCGCTTTTAGAACACGGATTAATAAAAGGAGGAGACTTAAATAATGCTATTGTTTATGTAGATAAAGAGTTATCAGAATCTACAATGGAAAAACTAAAAAAAGCATTTAATAAAGATGCTATTGCGGTTAAACCCAATGGGATATTAGACAATTTAACATTGCATTACCCAAACGAAGCTGCAAGACATAAGTTATTAGATGTTATTGGAGATTTAGCTTTAATAGGAACACGTATTAGAGGTAAAATAATAGCTAATAAACCAGGACATTTTGTAAACACTCAGTTTGCAAAAAAGATGTCTAAATTAATTAAAAACGAAAGACGTAATAACGTACCAAAAATAGATTTGAGTCAAACACCAGTTATGGATGTGATGCAAATCATGGATATGTTACCACATAGACAACCATTTTTATTACTAGATAAGGTTTTTGAATTATCAGATAGCCATGTTATAGGACTTAAAAATGTGACCATGAACGAAGAGTTCTTTAAAGGTCATTTTCCAGGAGCTCCAGTAATGCCAGGCGTTTTAATTATTGAAGCTATGGCGCAAACAGGAGGTATACTAGTATTAAGTACTGTACCGGATCCGGAGAATTATTTAACCTTTTTCATGAAAATGGATAAAGTTAAATTTAAACAAAAAGTAGTACCAGGAGATACGTTAATTTTTAAGTGTTCGTTAATAACACCAATTAGACGTGGTATCTGTCATATGCAAGGTTACGCCTATGCTAACGGTAAATTATGTGCTGAAGCAGAATTGATGGCACAAATTTCAAAAGTAAAATAATACAAAAACGTTATTGTAATTTAATTACTAAAATGTTTTTACAAATTTATTAGAACAAAACAATAAAGATGAACCAACCCTTAGCATACGTACATCCAGGAGCAAAAATTGCCAAAAATGTTGTTATTGAGCCATTTACGACTATATACAATAATGTAACAATAGGAGAAGGTACTTGGATAGGTAGTAATGTAACTATAATGGAAGGCGCGAGAATAGGGAAAAATTGTAATATTTTTCCAGGTTCTGTAATTTCGGCTGTACCACAAGATTTAAAATATAACGACGAAGACACATTAACTATAATAGGCGATAATGTTACTATTAGAGAATGTGTTACTATAAATAGAGGAACTACAGATAGAATGAAAACCGTAATTGGTGACAATTGTCTGATTATGGCCTATTGCCACATTGCACATGATTGTATTGTTGGTAATAACTGTATTTTTTCTAACAACTCAACATTAGCAGGACATATTAATATAGGGGACTATGTTGTATTGGCTGGGATGACGGCTGTACATCAGTTTTGTTCAGTGGGTAGTCACGCATTTGTAACAGGAGGATCTTTAGTACGTAAGGATGTACCACCGTTTGTAAAAGCGGGGCGTGAGCCATTATCTTACGTTGGTATTAATTCTGTTGGTTTACGTAGAAGAGGCTATACTACTGAGAAAATAAGAGAAATTCAGGATATATTCAGAATTTTATATCAAAAAAATTATAATAATACCCAAGCTGCAGGAATCATTGAAGCAGAAATGGAAGCGACTACAGAACGAGACGAAATTCTTCAGTTTATAAAGAATTCTCATCGTGGAATCATGAAAGGGTATTTTAAATCAAATTAAGAAATTAAAAATTAAAAAATAAAAATGGCAACTACTTCAGATATTAGAAACGGACTTTGTATTAAATATAATAATGACATATATAAAATAATCGAGTTTTTACATGTAAAACCAGGAAAAGGACCAGCGTTTGTTAGAACAAAAATGAAAAGTGTTACTAACGGAAAAGTGTTGGATAATACATTTTCTGCAGGTCATAAATTGGAAGATGTTAGAGTAGAGACACACAAGTTTCAATATTTATATAATGATGGTGAATTTTATCATTTTATGAATGAAGCAGATTACTCTCAAATTAGATTATTAGAATCTGCTTTAGATACGCCAGGTTTAATGAAAGAAGGTGAGGTAGTTACTATTCAAATTAACTCAGAAGACAACATGCCACTTTCTGTAGATATGCCTGCAACGGTTATATTGGAAGTAACAGCTACGGAGCCTGGAGTTAAAGGAAATACTGCAACTAACGCAACTAAGCCTGCAACTGTTGAAACTGGAGCTACTGTAAACGTGCCTTTATTTATTAATGAAGGAGACAAGATTAAAGTAGAAACAGAAAAAGGGACGTATAAAGAACGTGTTAAAGAATAGTCAAGTAGCACAATGAGATTCCCTAAACCATATACTTTAGAGACTATTGCTAATCTAATAGATTGTAAATTTATTGGAGATGCAAATTTTGAGGTGTTAGGCATGAATGAGATTCATGTTGTACAACCCGGAGATATTGTCTTTGTAGATCATCCTAAATATTACGATAAGGCATTACTTAGTGCAGCTACCATTGTTTTAATTAATAAAGAGGTAGATTGTCCTGAGGGTAAAGCATTGTTGATTAGTGATGATCCGTTTAGAGATTTTAATGAATTAACGTCACATTTTAAGCCTTTTACTAGTTCAAACTCTGCTATTTCGGCTTCAGCCAAAATTGGAAAAAACACAGTAATACAGCCTAATTGCTTTATTGGAAACAATGTTGTGATAGGAGATAATTGTGTGATCCATTCTAACGTTAGTATTTATGATGATGCTGTTATTGGTAATAACGTTACCATCCATGCAGGAGCCATTTTAGGTGCTAGCGCTTTTTATTATAAAAACAGACCAGAAGGATTTGATCAGTTAAAATCTGGAGGTAGAGTCGTTATAAAAGATAATGTAGATATTGGAGCACTTTGTACTATAGATAAAGGTGTAACAGGAGATACTGTTATTGGAGAAGGCTCTAAATTGGACAATCAAATACAAGTTGGACATGATACCGTGATTGGTAAAAAATGTTTAATAGCTTCTCAAACGGGTATTGCTGGATGTTGTATTATTGAAGACGAAGTAACACTTTGGGGACAAGTAGGTACAACTAGCGGTATAACTATTGGTAAAAAAGCAAATGTTTTAGGACAAACAGGTGTTACAAAATCAATTGCAGGAGGAAAGTCGTATTTTGGAACACCAATAGAAGAGTCAAGAGTAAAATTAAAAGAGCTAGCTTATATTAAGCGAATTCCTGAAATAATTAAACAATTAAAAAATAAGTAGATGTCAGCCAGAGCAGTTGTAAAAGCCTTTTATAATTTAGATTTAGCAAAAGCAGAAGATGCTATTAAAATGTTTGACAAAGAGTGTCAGTTACATTGGAATAGTAGCAATGGTTACACAGCTTTAGATTATGATGGCATAAGTAAAAAATTAGCAGAAGTAAGACAGTCTTTTGTAACGTTTACTTATAAATTAAGTCATTTGTTAAAAGAAAATGATACAATAACTGCAAGATATACTGCGTATGCGGCAACTATTGAAAGACCTGATAAAGTAGAGCCAATAGCGCATTTTATTTCTATCTGGGAAGTCAAGGACGGACTTTTATACAAAGGACATGAAATAAGTCAATTGTTTGATGAAAATCCATCTAGCTTATCTTCATATTCTTAAAAATAAAAATTTAAAATACTTTTAGTAATAGCAATCAAAATCTTACTTTTGCATTGCAAATAACAATTCAATACAAAACTTCTTAATCAATACAAAACATGAGCGTTTTAGTAAACAAAGATTCAAAAATAATAGTTCAAGGATTTACAGGTAGTGAAGGTACTTTTCACGCCGGACAAATGATTGAATACGGAACAAATGTAGTAGGTGGTGTAACACCAGGTAAAGGTGGTCAAACACATTTAGACAGACCAGTTTTTAACACAGTTCAAGAAGCTGTAGATAAAGCAGAAGCAGACACAACTATTATTTTTGTACCACCAGCTTTTGCAGCAGACGCAATTATGGAAGCTGCTAATGCAGGAATAAAAGTAATTATTTGTATTACAGAAGGTATTCCTGTAGCAGATATGATTAAAGCTGCAGCATATATCAAAGATAGAGACTGTAGATTAATTGGCCCTAACTGTCCAGGAGTTATTACTCCAGGAGAAGCTAAAGTTGGTATTATGCCAGGTTTTGTTTTCAAAAAAGGAAAAGTAGGTATCGTGTCTAAATCTGGTACTTTAACTTATGAGGCTGCTGATCAAGTTGTAAAACAAGGATTAGGAATCACTACTGCTATTGGTATTGGTGGAGATCCAATTATCGGAACAACTACTAAAGAAGCTGTTGAGTTATTAATTAACGATCCAGAGACTGAATGTGTTGTAATGATTGGTGAAATTGGAGGTCAATTAGAAGCAGATGCTGCTAACTGGTATAAAGCTTCAGGTAGTAAAAAACCTATCGTTGGTTTTATTGCAGGAGAAACTGCACCAGCAGGACGTACAATGGGTCATGCAGGAGCAATTGTAGGTGGATCTGATGATACAGCTCAAGCTAAAAAAGCAATTATGAGAGAATGTGGAATTCACGTTGTAGATTCTCCAGCAGAAATTGGAAAAAAGGTTGCCGAAGTTATGGCATAGTCAATTTAACACTAATGTGTTAAAATATTCCAAATAAATAAACGTTTAAAGTTCGTTGGCTTAATTTAGCTAACGAACTTTTTTTTATTAATATAACCAACCAAAAAACATGAAACACTTAAAATTAGTCTTGGCTTTAGCTATGATTACTTTTGTTGCCAGTTGCAAAAAAAGTAATTCGGATCAATTAGCTGTTAAGACAGAAACACAAAAAGATGCCAATGGTTTTAGTTACGAGAGTGTAACTAACGATCCAACGGGTCTACGCTTATATACTTTAGACAATGGTCTACAAGTGTATTTAAGTAAAAACACAGAAGAACCTAAAATCCAAACTTATATTGCTGTAAGAGCTGGGTCAAACTATGATCCTAAAGAGTCTACAGGATTAGCGCACTACTTAGAGCACATGGTTTTTAAAGGAACTGATAAAGTAGGTACTGTAGATTGGGAAACTGAAAAAAAGTACTTAGATACTATTTCTAATTTGTACGAAAAGCATAGAGCTACCAGAGATGGTGGAGAGAAATTAGAAATTTATAAAGAAATTGATAGAGTATCTTTAGAGGCTTCAAACTATTCAGTAGCTAATGAGTATGATAAAATGTCAAGTTCTTTAGGAGCTACTGGTACAAATGCTTATACGTGGTTTGAGCAAACAGTATATACAAATAAGATTCCTGCTAACGAGTTGGATAAGTTTTTAGCTTTAGAAAGTGAGCGTTTTAGCCAAGTAGTTTTGCGTTTGTTTCATACAGAATTAGAAGCAGTTTTTGAAGAATTTAATAGAGGTCAGGATAGTGATGGACGTAAGCGTTATGCTGCAATGTTAGAAGGTTTATTCCCAAAGCATCCTTATGGGCAACAGACTACTATTGGTACTGCAGAGCATTTAAAAAATCCATCAATGGTGGATATTCACAATTATTTTGATAAATATTATGTACCAAACAATATGGCTGTAGTATTAGTTGGAGATTTTGATTTTGAAGCAACTATTAAAAAGGTAAATACAACGTTCGGTAAATTTGAAAGAAAAGAAGTAGCTCATCCAGTATTACCTACAGAAGAACCATTAACTACAATTGTAGAAAATGAAGTCTTTGGACCAACAGCAGAAAGTCTTTCTATTGCATTTAGAACAAGTGGCGTAAATACAGAACAAGAAAAATTTGTAACATTAGCAGATATGATTTTGGCTAATGGTAGTGCTGGTTTATTAGATTTAAACTTAAATCAAAAACAATTAGTGCAATACGCAGGATGTTCGACTACATTTTTAAATGACTATGGTTATCATTCTTTTAGTGGTTCGCCAAAAGAAGGTCAGTCTTTAGAAGACTTAAAAGGTTTAATCTTAGAGCAAATTGAAAAGCTTAAAAAAGGTGAGTTTGAAGACTGGATGATTGATGCAGTGGTTAACGACTTAAAAAAATCTCAATTAAGTCAATACGAAAACAGTACAGCTGTTGCTGATGCATACGTAAATGCTTTTATTCATGACGAAAAATGGGAAGATAAAGTTAAATTTATAGATGACTTAAAGAAAATCACAAAACAAGAATTAGTAGATTTTGCTAATTCATTTTATAAGGACAATTACGTTGTTACGTACAAACGTAAAGGAGCGGATGATAAAATTGTTAAAGTATCAAACCCAGGAATAACACCAGTTAACTTAAACAGGGGTGCGAATTCTAAGTATATCGAAGAATTTAATAAAATGGAATCTGAGGCTTTAAAACCTGTGTATGTAGATTATGCTTCAGCCATTAAAGAAACTAAAACGGAAAGCGGAATCAAAGTGTCATACATAGAAAATGAAACGAATGATTTGTTTGATATGAACATCATTTTTGACATGGGTAGTGATAATGATAAAAAATTAGATTTAGCTGTTGGTTATTTGGAATACTTAGGAACTGAAAAATATTCAAACGAAGATTTGAAAAAAGAGTTTTATAAGTTAGGTGTCGATTATTATGTAAACACTGGTAACGAGAAAACTTATATTGGTTTAAGTGGTTTAAAAGAAAATTTACCTAAAGGATTAGAATTGTTAGAAGAGTTACTTGATAATGCAGTGCCTAATCAAGAAGCGTATAACAAATATGTGCAATCTATCGCTAAAGGAAGACAAAATAACAAAACCAATAAAGGAAGTATTTTAAGACGTGGATTGTTAAATTATGCTAAATATGGAGAAAATTCTAGTTTACGTAATATTATCTCAGTTAGTGATCTAGAAAAAGTTAATCCACAAGAATTGGTAGATTTAACTAAGGATTTAAAAAACTACAAGCAACGTATGTTTTACTATGGTAAAGACGTAGACAATGCAGTTTCTGCTTTAAATACATCTCATAAAGTAAGTACAGATTTAAAAGACTATCCAGAAGCAATGACTTTTGAAGAAAAGGAAACAGGTGGAAATGTGTTTTTCGTAGATTTTGATATGGTACAGTCAGAAATGATGTTTTTAGCTAAAGGAGAGCCTTTTAAAGCAGAAAACATGGCGGCATCAACATTATTTAATACGTATTTTGGTGGTGGATTATCATCTATCGTTTTTCAAGAAATAAGAGAATCTAAGTCATTAGCGTATTCTGCTTGGTCTAATTACAGTACTGCAAGAGAGAAAGATGAGTCTAACTATGTTATGGCTTATATTGGGACACAAGCAAACAAAATGCCTCAGGCTGTAGATGCTATGATGGAGTTAATGAATGATATGCCAGAATCTGAAGCGCAATTTAATGCAGCTAAAGAGTCTACATTAAAGAAGATAGCGGCACAACGTATTAATAAGTCAAGTATCTTTTGGAGTTATGAGAGACTTCAAAAATTAGGAATGTCTGAAGATAACAGAGAGGCTATGTACAATGCTATTAAGGATATGACTTTAGCAGATTTACGCGAGTTTTTCAATAGTAACATAAAAGGCGAAGATTACAACGTTATGGTAATCGGAAATAAGAAAGATGTAGATTTAACAGCATTAAATAAATTAGGTAAAGTTCAAGAGATGGATATTGACCATATATTTAATTACGAAAAATCTGAAGATGTTAAAATGTAGTATGACATAAGTAGTCTAACTGCATCTTAAAGACCTATTAAAACCTCATAATTAGTATAAATTATGAGGTTTTTTTATACATAACAATTTGTAATTACTATATTTGAAATAGAAAACTAACAACAGGTTTTCGTTATAACGAAAACAAATTAAATATAATTTTAATGAAACTTTTAGAAGGAAAAACAGCAATCATAACAGGTGCTTCAAGAGGTATTGGTAAAGGTATTGCTCAAGTATTTGCTCAGCATGGTGCAAATGTTGCATTTACATACAGTTCGTCTGTAGAAGCTGCTAACGAGTTAGAAAAAGAATTAATAGCTTTAGGTGTTAAAGCAAAAGGATATAAAAGTAACGCAGCTAGTTTTGAGGAAGCTCAACAATTAGGTGAAGACGTACTTGCAGAGTTTGGAAGTATTGACGTATTAATTAATAATGCAGGAATTACTAAGGACAATTTATTAATGAGAATGGGTGAGGACGATTTTGATAAAGTCATTGAAGTTAACCTTAAGTCTGTTTTTAATATGACTAAAGCAGTGCAACGCACAATGCTTAAGCAACGTAAAGGGTCTATTATTAACATGAGTTCTGTAGTAGGAGTTAAAGGTAATGCAGGACAAACTAACTATGCAGCTTCAAAAGCTGGTATTATTGGTTTTTCTAAATCAGTAGCATTAGAGTTAGGATCAAGAAATATTAGAAGTAATGTGATTGCTCCTGGTTTTATTGAAACAGAAATGACAGCAAAACTAGACGAAGAGACAGTAAAAGGATGGCGTAATGCAATTCCATTAAAACGTGGTGGTACTCCAGAAGATATCGCAAATGTTTGTGTGTTTTTAGCATCAGACATGTCTGCTTATGTAACAGGTCAGACGTTAAATGTTGATGGAGGAATGTTAACATAATCTAATTAATGTCAACAGAAACACTATTATATATCATATTAGCAGGAGTAGTCGCACTATTATTAGCGTTATTCCAGTATAATTATAAAGCAAAAGGCGCAGCTAAATCTAATGTGCTTTTTGCTTTTTTGCGTTTTATTACCTTGTTTTCAGTATTGTTATTGCTAATCAATCCAAAATTTGATCAAGTTAAGTATTATACGGAAAAACCCAACTTAGTTGTTGCAGTTGATAATTCTTCATCTTTAAAGCATTTAAAACAAGATGATAATGCAAAAATTGCTTTAAATACAATTACTAATAATTCAGCATTAAAAGACAAATTTAATATTGAAGTGCTTTCTTTCGGAAATACATTAAATAGTAGTGATAGCTTATCATTTTCAGAAAGTCAAACAAATTTAGATAAGGTTTTTAGACAACTAACTCAAGTTTATAAAAATACAATTTCGCCTACCATACTAGTCACTGATGGTAATCAAACCATTGGTAGTGATTATCAGTTTTCTGCTAAAAAATATAACCAACCCATCTATCCAATTATATTGGGAGATACAATAGTATATTCAGATTTACAGATAAGTAAGCTAAATGTCAACAAGTATGCTTATTTAAAAAATAAATTTCCATTAGAAGCTATAGTTGTGTACAGCGGTAAGCAAGCTATTACTACTAAGTTTATAGTAACAAAAGGTAATACTACTGTGTTTTCTAAAGTTGTACGATTAGATCAGACTAATAATAGTCAAATTTTAAACGTTACGTTGCCAGCAAATAGTGTTGGTGTACAGAGTTATAAAGCGCAAATAATTCCGTTAGAAACAGAGAAAAATAAGGTTAATAATTACAAGAATTTTGCAGTAGAAGTTATTGATCAAAAATCGAAAATTGCTATTGTTAGCAGTGTTTTACATCCTGATTTAGGGGCTTTAAAAAAGAGTATTGAAAGTAACGAACAACGTGTCGTTGAATTTGTTTCTCCAAAAGAGATAGTGAAGCAATTAAATGATTTTCAATTAGTTATATTGTATCAGCCAAACAATCTATTTAAGGAATTAATTTCGGCATTAGAAAAACAGAATAAAAACAAATGGATTATTTCAGGTCCTAAAACGGATTGGTTGTTTTTAAATAATGCTATATCAGATTATAGTTTTGAGGTCACGTCTCAGACCGAAGATTATCAACCAAATTTAAATACTAATTACACACCTTTTATTGTTGATGATTTAAACTTTGAAAGCTTTCCGCCTTTAAACGCTACGTTTGGAGATGCAGAATTTAATCAGCCTTTTGAGACCATTTTATTTAAAACAGTATCTGGTATAAAAACCGAACAACCATTATTAGCAACTTTAGAGATTAGCGGAAGAAGGGAAGCTGTTTTATTTGGAGAGGATTTATGGAAATGGCGTGCACGGAGTTATTTAAATGCTTCTAGTTTTATAGAATTTGACAATTTTATTGGCAAATTAGTACAATACTTAGCTTCTAGTAAACGTAAAAACCGATTAGAAGTCGATTATAATTCGTTTTATAACGGAAGTGATGATATGATTATTAGCGCTCAGTTTTTTAATAAAAATTACGAGTTTGAAGCTAATGCCTCATTAGTCATCACATTAAAAAATAAAAAAACAGGTGAGACTATAACAAGACCTTTAGTTTTAAAAGGGAATAATTATCAAGTCAATTTAAATGGATTAGCTTCTGAGGACTATGACTTTACGGTTAAAGCGTCACCTGATAATATTTCGGTTGGTGGTAGATTTAAAATAATAGAATACAACGTCGAGCAACAATTTTTAAATGCAGATGTAACAAAACTACAGCAACTAGCTACTAATAGTCATGGAGAAGCTTATTTTGTTAATAGTTACACGGCATTAGCAGATAATTTATTAAACGATAAACGTTATCAAGCCATTCAAAAAAGCAGTAAAAGTGTTGTACCTTTGATTGATTGGTATTATTTACTGTTTATTATAACACTAAGTTTAGCGTTAGAATGGTTTATAAGAAAATATCAAGGATTAATTTAAATTATAGAATAAGTTATGGAGAAATTACCAAAAATCGCATTCCCAATCATTATAGCACTGGTTGTCGGTATTATATTAATATCAAAATCAGCTGTAACCATAGGATCTGGAGAAGGTGGGGTTTTGTATAAGCAATTTTCTGGTGGTGTAGATACAGAAAATACATATGGAGAGGGGTTTCATATAGTTGCACCTTGGAATAGTATGATTAAGTACGAGGTAAGAGATCAGTCAGTTCAAGAACAGTTACCGGCTTTGTTATCTGTTGATGGGTTACCGATTGAAGTGGATTTAACGATTCAATTTAAACCAATGTATAATAAGTTAGGTAACCTGCATCAAACGGTAGGTGTTGATTATTATAGTCGTAAAGTTAAACCGGCAATAAACTCTGTAGCTAGACGTATAATTGGTCAGTACACGGCAGAAGAGTTGTACTCTTCAAAAAAGAATTCTATTCAAAATGAAATCCAAACAATAACTCAAAAGGATTTAGCTGATGTGTATATTGATTTAATTCAGGTTTTAGTCGAAAAAATTGAGTTGCCAAGTAAAATTACAGCTGCAATTGAAGATAAGAAGACAAAGGAACAGGATTTAGAAAAATACAAGTATTTACTTCAAACTGCTCAAAAAGAGGCAGAAAAAGTAATTATTGAAGCACAAGGAAAAGCAGATGCCAATCGTATTTTAAGTGCATCATTAACGGATAAGATTTTACAAGATAAAGGTATTGAAGCAACGGTAAAGTTGTCAGAGTCGCCTAATAGTAAAGTGATTGTTATTGGATCAGGGGATAGTGGAATGCCTATTATTTTAGGTAATCAGTAAAACTGAAAAAAAACATTTATAAAAAAAAGCAACACTAAATTTAGTGTTGCTTTTTTTATGTTTGTAATATAATGTTAAGGACGATCGACAAATTGATTGTAAATAACTTTAAGATCGGTATCAGTTAAACTAGAGCTCGATTTTAGCTTAGCTGTAAACTGTTTAACCTCGTCAGGTGTTGCGGGACACCCAATGTTATTCCCTTTGTTGTCTAAGGAGTCGGTTATTAAGTTACCATCTGCATCAAAAATCAACCAAAAAGGAATACCAGAATTTTCACCTTTATATTTAACTAGTAGTTCTTGAGCACCAGGGTTTTCTAAGTTTTTATTCTTTTTAGATTCTTGAACCGTTAAATGTTTAATTATATATTCGCCTTCAAAAAGTGCTTTAGTCTTATCAGACATCATATTATTGTCCATTTTTTTGCACCAGCCACACCAAGAAGCGTGAAATAATACAAAAATATGTTTTCCTTCCTTTTTAGCTGTAACCTGCGCTTCTTTAATGATTGTTTCCGCAGATTCTTGACTTTTAGCTATTTGACTAGTCATTAGAAGAAGGCAAACGAGCAGTATTAGTTTTGATTTCATGTGTTTAGGTTATATTTTGAATAAAAATAGAATTTTATCGCAGATTAATTTGGTTTTTAAAATAAAATTTAACAATATTTGTAAAGAAGAAAAATAAGACATGAACTTTATTCAATTGCATCATCATCATTTCCATACTAGCACTCAAGCCAGTTAGAAATGTATTGAATAAAATCAAAATATATTTTAAAACCGTTTGAGTAAATCAAGCGGTTTTTTGTATTTATATACTTTCCGAAAGATTTACTCAAATTTTCAAAAGAATCTAAAAAATTAAAAAGAAAAGAAAATGAGTAAATTAAAAATTGCAGTTCAAAAATCAGGAAGATTAAACGAGGATTCTATGCGAATTCTAAAAGAGGTTGGTATTTCCATAGATAATGGTAAAGACCAATTAAAAGCGTCTGCAAAAAACTTTCCACTAGAAATTTTTTATCTACGTAATGGAGATATTCCACAATACCTTAAAGACGGTGTGGTAGATGTTGCTATTATTGGAGAAAACGTATTAATAGAAAAAGGGAATGGGATTACAATTTCTGAAAAACTTGGATTTTCTACTTGTAAAGTTTCTGTGGCAGTACCAAAAGGAGTAAAGTACAATTCAGTAAAAGATTTAGAAGGAAAACGCATCGCAACGTCTTACCCAAATACTGTTAATCAGTTTTTAGAGAAAAACGGAGTAACAGCCAACTTACACATTATTAATGGTTCTGTAGAAATTGCTCCAAATATTGGATTAGCAGATGCTATTGTAGATATTGTCTCTAGCGGAAGTACTTTATTCAAAAACGGTTTAAAAGAAGCAGAGGTTATTTTAAAGTCAGAAGCTGTACTAGCGGTTTCTCCTCAGATTTCTGATGACAATCAGGCTATTCTTAACAAGCTACAATTCAGATTACAATCTGTTTTAAAAGCCAGACAATCACGTTACGTATTATTAAATGCACCAAATAACAAGGTGGAGGATATTATAAATATTTTACCAGGAATGAAAAGTCCAACGGTTTTACCATTGGCGCAAGAGGGTTGGAGCTCAATCCACTCTGTAATTAATAAAAACGATTTCTGGGAAATTATTGACGAACTAAAACTAAACGGAGCAGAAGGTATCCTAGTTTGTCCAATCGATAACATGGTATTATAATGAAAACTATAAACAACCCAGAAAAAGCAACGTGGTCAGACATTTTGCAACGTCCAACACAAACTGTTAATGATATAGAAGCTACGGTAACTCAAATTTTTGAAGACGTACAACGTAACGGTGATCAAGCAGTTGCTAAGTACACGCAATTATTTGATGGTGCAGAATTAAAAACAAATATCGTTACAGTTGAAGAAATTGAAACAGCAAGTGCCAAAGTTTCAAAGCCATTAAAAGAAGCCATTCAGCAGGCAAAAAGCAATATTGAAGCGTTTCATACCGCGCAAAAAACCGAAAAAGTTAGTGTGCAAACAACAGAAGGTGTTAACTGTTGGCAAGAAAAAAGAGCGATTCAGAAAGTCGGGATTTACATACCTGCTGGTACAGCGCCTTTGTTTTCTACGGTTTTAATGCTTGCAGTACCTGCGCAAATTGCAGGCTGTAAAGAGATTGTATTATGTTCGCCACCAAATAAAGAAGGTAAAATTGCTAACGAAATTTTATATGCAGCACAACTTTGCGGAGTGACTAAAATTATAAAAGTTGGCGGAATCCAAGCTATTGCTGGTTTAACGTTTGGTACAGCAAGTATTCCTCAGGTTTATAAAATATTTGGACCAGGAAATCAATTTGTAACTGTTGCTAAGCAATTATCAACTAAGTATGGTGTTGCTATTGACATGCCTGCAGGTCCCAGTGAGTTATTAGTCGTGGCAGATGATACTGCAAATGCTAGTTATGTGGCTTCGGATTTATTAAGTCAAGCAGAACATGGTGCAGATAGCCAAGTCATTTTGGTGTCAACCTCTCAAAAGCTAATTGACGCTGTCGCGGAAGAGATTCAGCTTCAGCTAAAAGCACTTCCAAGACAAGACATTGCACAACAAGCTATAGATAATTCTAAATCTATTTTAGTTGAAACTGATGCCATAGCATTAGATTTAATTAATCAATACGGACCAGAACACTTTATTGTTTGTACAGATAATAACGATTTTTATGTGGACGGTATCGAGAATGCAGGATCAGTATTTATTGGTAATTACACACCAGAAAGTGCTGGAGATTATGCATCTGGAACCAATCACACCTTACCAACTAATGGATTTAGTAAAGCCTATTCGGGCGTGAATTTAGATAGTTTTACTAAAGCGATTACCTTTCAGAATATTACAAAACAAGGGTTGCTAAATATTGGAAACACTATTGAGTTAATGGCTGAAGCCGAAGGATTACAAGCACATAAAAACGCTGTAACTATTCGTTTAAATGATTTAAAATAATGCAACGTCATACTGAACTCGTTTCAGTATCACAAAAGTATAAATAATGGGACACTGAAATAAATTCAGTGTGACGTGATGTTTGAAACATGAGTTAAGAAACGAGAATTATGAATTGTGAATCATGTATCGTGAATTATTAATGATTATTTAAAGTTCGAAACACCATCGCAACGTCATACTGAACTCGTTTCAGTATCACACAAGAATAAAAATAATGGGACACTGAAATAAATTCAGTGTGACGTGATGTTTGAAAAAAGAGTTAAGAAACGAGAAACAGGAAACAAGAATCGTAAATCATGAATCGTGAATCATGAATTAAAGTTTAAACACCATCGCAACGTCATGCTGAACTCGTTTCAGTATCACACAAGTTTTTAAATAATGAGACACTGAAATAAACTCAGTGTGACGTGATGTTTTAAACAAGAGTTAAGAAACAAGAGCTAAGAAACGAGAATCATGAATCATGAATTAAAGTTTAAACACAATCGCAACGTCATGCTGAACTGGTTTCAGTATCACACAAGAATAATACAACAGAATACTGCCAATACATTTAGTAATAAGAGAAAATGAACCAAAAAATAAACATAAACAATCTGGTTAGAGCTAACATAAAAGCGCTAAAACCGTATTCTTCTGCAAGAGATGAATTTAAAGGGACTGCAGATGTTTTTCTAGATGCAAACGAGAATCCATTTGGAGATTTAAACAGATATCCTGATACACAGCAAAAAGAGATTAAGGATAAATTATCTGCTATCAAAAAGGTCGCAACAGACCAAATTTTTATTGGAAATGGTAGTGACGAAGTTATTGATTTAGCGTTTCGTATTTTTTGCGAGCCAGGAAAAGATAAGGTCTTAACCTTTACGCCAACTTACGGAATGTATAATGTGTCTGCAAACATCAATAATATTGAAGTTATAGAACAACCGTTAATTAATGATTTTCAAATTAATTTAAATCAATTACAACCGTATTTAGATTTTGAAGATGTTAAAATCATATTTATATGTTCGCCTAATAATCCAACAGGAAACAGTTTGAATCCAGATGATATTGAATATATTTTGGAGAATTTTAATGGTATCGTGATTGTGGACGAAGCTTATATTGATTTTAGCGCACAAGCGTCATTTATTAAAAACATTGATAAATACGATAATTTAATTGTTAGTCAAACTTTTAGTAAAGCGTGGGGTTTGGCAGGTGTTAGAGTAGGAGTTGCTTATGCTAGTCAGGCTATAATTACACTTTATAACCGTGTAAAACCACCTTATAATGTTAGCACTTTAAACCAAGAAGCGGTTTTGAAAAGTTTGAATAATTTGGAAGAAGTGACTCAAAACATTGAGACTATTCTTGAAGAAAGAACGAAGTTAAAAGAGGCTTTAAGCAAATTAGCGATAGTAAAAAAAATATATCCTACAGATGCTAATTTTTTGTTAGTAGAAGTGGAAGATGCTAATAAAACGTATCAATATTTAATTGAGCAGAAGGTCATTATTAGAAATAGAAATACACAAGTTAAAAATTGCATTCGAATAACTGTTGGGACACCGGAAGAAAACAATACATTAATCGAAACATTAAAATTAGTATAACGTGTCATTCTGAACTGGTTTCAGAATCTCACTACAAAAAATAGCACATGAAAAAAGTATTATTCATAGACAGAGACGGAACATTGGTATTAGAGCCACCTGTAGATTATCAATTGGATAGTTTAGAGAAGTTAGAGTATTACCCAAAAGTGTTTCAATATATGGCTAAAATAGCTTCAGAATTGGATTATGAACTGGTAATGGTTACTAATCAGGATGGTTTAGGAACAGATTCATTCCCTGAAGATACCTTTTGGCCTGCACAAAATAAAGTGATGACTGCTTTTGAAAAGGAAGGCGTTGTTTTTAGTGATGTTTTTATTGATAAAACATTTCCGCATGAAAATGCAGAGACACGTAAGCCTAGAACAGGCTTATTGACCAAGTATTTTGATCAAGAAAAGTATGATTTAGCAAATAGTTTTGTTTTAGGAGACCGTATTACGGACATGGAATTGGCTAAGAATTTAGGCGCTAAAGGTATCTTTTTGTCTGAAGATCCAGAATTGGGAGCTGATGAAATTGAAACGTCTAAACAAGCTATTTTAGATTGTATAGCATTGACTAGTACGGATTGGGAAGCGATCTATGAGTTTTTAAAATTAGAAGATCGTGTTCAAGAAATTACTAGAAACACTAATGAGACTAAAATTTATATCAAATTAAATTTAGATGGTTCTGGAAAAAATGATATTGATACTGGTTTATCCTTTTTTGACCACATGTTAGACCAAATTGGTCGTCATGGCGCAATGGATTTAACTATTAAAGTAGAAGGCGATTTAGAAGTAGACGAGCACCACACGATAGAAGACACGATGATTGCTTTAGGGGAGTTGTTTAATAAAGCTTTAGGAAATAAATTAGGTATCGAGCGTTATGGTTTTTGTTTACCAATGGATGACTGTTTAGCGCAAGTAGCAGTTGATTTTGGTGGTAGAAACTGGTTGGAATGGGAGGCTGATTTTAAACGAGAGAAAATTGGTGATATGCCAACTGAAATGTTTTTCCATTTATTTAAATCGTTTACAGATGGTGCAAAATGTAACTTAAATATAAAAGCAGAAGGTACTAATGAGCATCATAAAATAGAAGGGATCTTTAAAGCATTTGCTAAAGCTATGAAAATGGCAGTAAAACGTGATTCCAACAAAATGTTTTTACCATCAACAAAAGGGATGTTGTAAATCAGCTATTAGCTGTTAGCCATTTGCTGATAGCGAAAAACGAAAAGCCAAAATATGAAACTAGTAATTATAGACTACGGAGCAGGTAATATAAAAAGTATACAATTTGCGTTTAAACGCTTAGGGTATGATGCTGTATTATCTAATAATCCAGAAGAAATCAAAGCAGCGGATAAAGTGATTTTTCCTGGTGTTGGAGAGGCAAGTTCTGCAATGAAAATGCTTAAAGCAAGTGGTTTAGACACTTTAATTCCAACATTAAAACAACCTGTTTTAGGAATTTGCTTAGGCATGCAATTAATGTGTAAATCTTCTGAAGAAGGAAATACAGAAGGTTTAGGTATTTTTGATGTGGCTGTTAAGCGTTTTGACAACTCAGTTAAAGTACCGCAAATGGGATGGAATACTATTGCAAATCTAAAGTCTGATTTGTTTAAGGATGTCAAAAATGAAGCGTTTATGTATTCTGTACATAGTTTTTATGCCGAAAACTGTAAAGAAAGTATCGCAACTACTACTTATAGTATAGACTTTGCTTCAGCTTTGCAACACAATAATTTTTATGGTGTGCAATTTCATCCTGAAAAGAGTAGTACTGAAGGAGAGCAAATATTAAAGAATTTTATTGAATTGTAAACCACAATGGTGTCACCTTGAACGCAGTAACAAGGATTCAATTTAAACTAATAGTAAACAAAAAATAAATTCCCACTTTTTGGGGCAAAAGATATGAGAATAATACCAGCAATAGACATTATAGAAGGGAAGTGTGTACGATTAACCAAAGGAGATTACAGTACAACTAAAATCTATAGTGAAAACCCATTAGAAATCGCTAAGCAATTTGAAGATGCAGGAATTGAGTACTTGCATATGGTTGACTTAGAAGGTGCAAAAGCTGCACACGTAGTTAATTATAAAGTCTTAGAGCAAGTCGCATCTAAAACCAATCTTAAAATCGATTTCGGGGGTGGTTTAAAGTCTGATAACGATATTATAACAGCTTTTAACTCTGGAGCAAAACAAATTACAGGAGGAAGTATAGCTGTTAAAAACAGAGATGCTTTTGAAGGTTGGATACGTAAGTATGGTTCTCAAAAAATAATTCTTGGTGCAGATTGCAATAATGAGAAAATAGCAATTAGTGGTTGGCTAGAGGAGAGTAGCTTGGAAGTTATTCCGTTTATAAAAGATTACCAAAAACAAGGCATACAATATGTGGTTTGCACGGATATTTCTAAAGATGGCATGTTGGAAGGACCTTCTATAGAATTGTATAAAAATATTATTGAACAATGCAGTAATGACAGTTCTGGTCAGTCAGTTAAATTAATTGCTTCAGGAGGAGTAACAACTATAGCAGACTTAGAAAAGCTAGCAGAGATTGGATGTGAAGGTGTAATTATAGGAAAAGCATTGTATGAAAACAGAATTACTTTAAAAGAATTAGAACGCTTTTTATAAAAGTAATTAGAGTGCTATTGTGGCATTGAAAATTACAAATTTGACGTCACACTGACCGCAGTCGAAGTGTTTCTAAAATAAAATATAGTAGTATAATAATTAATAATAATCCTTGATTTCGAGGACATAAATATGCTTACAAAACGAATCATACCATGCTTAGACATCAAAGACGGAAGAACCGTTAAAGGTGTCAATTTTGTAAACCTACGTGATGCAGGAGATCCTGTGGAATTAGCGAAGCAATACGCATTAAAAGGTGCAGACGAATTAGTGTTTTTGGATATTTCAGCGACACTAGAAGGCCGAAAAACCATGATTGATATGGTTTTAAAAGTAGCAGAACATGTTAATATTCCGTTTACGGTTGGAGGTGGTATTTCTTCAATCGCAGATGTTGATGTGTTATTAAAATCTGGTGCTGATAAAGTATCTATCAATTCTTCAGCAGTAAAAAGACCAGAATTAGTTAACGAATTGGCCAATAAGTTTGGTAGTCAATGTGTTGTGGTTGCTATTGATGCTAAACAAATTGATGGCGAATGGATTGTACATTTGGCTGGCGGAAGTATTCCAACAGAATTAAATTTATTTGATTGGGCAAAAGAAGTTGAAAGTAGAGGTGCAGGAGAGATTTTGTTTACATCTATGAATAACGATGGAACAAAAGCTGGTTTTGCAAATGAAGCATTAGCAAAGTTATCGGAAACATTAAATATTCCGATAATAGCTTCAGGAGGTGCTGGAACAGTGCAACATTTTGTAGACACTTTTAAAGATGGTAAATCTGACGCAGCTTTGGCTGCAAGTGTATTTCATTTTGGAGAAATAGCAATACAAGATTTAAAAGAAGCATTACGAGAAAATTATATAGAAGTTAGATTGTAACACGTCATATTAAATCACTCGAACTGACGACACACTAATAAAAGCAACGTCATACTGAACATGTTTCAGTATCACATAAAGTAAAGCATAAAAGAGTAGTTTACGCTAAATTAAACAGAGCAAACAAAACATAACGTCACTTCGAGTGATTTGTGAAGCATGAGCCAATTGTATCGAGAAGCACAACAAAATAAGTTCTCGATACAAAATTGCAGAAAAAGCAATTTCACTCGAACTGACTATATAGAGATAATCGCAACGTCATACTGAACTTGTTTCAGTATCACATAAAGTAAAGCATAAAAGTGTAGTTTGCGCTAAATTAAACAGAGTAAACAAAACATTACGTCACTTCGAGTGATTTGTAAAGCATGAGCAAATTGTATCGAGAAGCACAATAAAATAAGTTCTCGATACAAAATTGCAGAACAAGCAATTTCACTAGAACTGACGACATAGAAATAATCACAACGTCATACTGAAAATGTTTCAGTATCACATAAAGTAAAGCATAAAAGAGTAGTTTACGCTAAATTAAACAGAGCAAACAAAACATAACGTCACTTCGAGTGATTTGTGAAGCATGAGCAAATTGTATCGAGAAGCACAACAAAATAAGTTCTCGATACAAAATTGCAAAAAAAAGCAATTTCACTCGAACTGACGACGCAGAAATAATCGCAACGTCATACTGAACTTGTTTCAGTATCACATAAAGTAAAGCATAAAAGTGTAGTTTGCGCTAAATTAAACAGAGTAAACAAAACATTACGTCACTTCGAGTGATTTGTAAAGCATGAGCAAATTGTATCTAGAAGCACAATAAAATAAGTTCTCGATACAAAATTGAAGAAAAAGCAATTTCACTCGAACTGACGACGCAGAAATAATCGCAACGTCATACTGAACTTGTTTCAGTATCGCATAATTAAGAAAATATTGCTAAAAAAAACACAATGTATTTAGCAATACCAATACATAACAAGATGACTATAGATTTCAACAAAAACAATGACGGTTTAGTACCAGCAGTAATTCAAGATGCAACAACAAAAAACGTATTGATGTTGGGTTACATGAATGAAGAAGCTTTCAATAAAACTAAAGAGACTAAATTGGTTACTTTTTTTAGTCGCACGAAAAATCGTTTGTGGACTAAAGGAGAAGAAAGTGGTAACGTATTAAACTTAGTTGATGTAAAGCTAGATTGTGACAACGACACCTTATTAATACAAGTCAATCCCAAAGGACCAACGTGTCACAAAGGATCTGATACGTGTTGGAACGACACTAATTCTGAAAATTTCGGTTTTATTTCTAAATTAGAAAACACTATTGAAAGTAGAGTAGCAGCGGGTAACACAGAGAAATCTTATGTGGCGTCGTTATTTGCTTCAGGAATTAATAAAGTAGCACAAAAAGTTGGTGAAGAAGCGGTAGAAGTTGTTATTGAAGCAATGGATAACAAAGACGATTTATTTTTAAGTGAAAGTGCAGATTTACTGTTTCATTATTTAATGTTATTGCAAGCAAAAGGGTTTAAGCTTAATGATGTTGTGGATGTTTTAAAAGGAAGAGAGAAGAAATAAACATATAAAACTGTCGCTAATCTTTTAGCGACAGTTTATCTAATGATAAAATAGAAAGTTTAATTGTGCATTAGAACCACGTAAAACCGTTATATATAATTAATTAGATGTATTTTTTATTATTGCTAACGTTTGCTCTAACCAGTCTTTACTAAAGTCTAAAGCAATTTCTGGAGTGACACCTTTTCCTTCATAAGCTAAATACTCGTTAAAATCCATATCTGTTGGAGTAATATTAAAATTTCCAGAAGGTGTATTGTAATTGTAACCATAATTCATTCCGTAAGCAATAATACCGCGAGTTGTCTGTCCTAAATGTTTTACGTTTTTAAGTGCTTTTAGTTTTAAAGTAAATTGCTCACCATTACTTCCTGTAAAGCAATTGGTTAAAATATAAACGTTTTTCTTCTTTAATAATTTTAAAAAGGGATCAGATAGTTTACTGTTTCCACCAGCATTACTTCTTAAATCCACAATTACATTTGTAGCACTTAGCTCTTTTTTTACTTTAGCATAAAAGTCTTTAAATGCTTTTCGATTAGATTTACTAAATGAACTAAAGTTACCAAAATACAAGTATTGAGTATCTGGTGTTAATTGTCTAAACTCCCAATTAGATTGGTCTTTTATAGGTAATTCTTCGTTATTAGTATTAGTTGTTTTTTTATATATCCAAAGTCTTCCATTTTCAAAAGAAATGCTTTTAACAAAACCAGGAGTTCTAGTGCTTGGGTTGTAGTAAAACAGATTATATTTTAGTTCTGCGGTATGGGAAGCATAAACTATTATTTGTCCTGCTTCCCATTGTTTTAGATTGCTTTTTAAAACAACACCTACTAAGGTATCACTATCTTTTTGTTGGTAAATTCCTATTTTAAGATCGTCACCATAATTATAAATACCTTCTAATTCTTGTTCGTTTTTTTTAGATAATTCAGCCTCCAAATCGTTTAGGTTATATTCTGATTTTGGGTGATTTTTAAAAGCATTACTAGCTTTAAAGTCATTTAGTTTTAAAGTGTCGTTTAAAATCTCCTTATTAATTGGTGTTTTAATATAGCTTAATGAGGCATGCACATCATTAACTAAAACCATTTGTTGTAATAACATTTTATAGCAATCCTCTATTAAAATGGGCTGCTTCATTTGGTTAGATAAGTTGGTGTAAGTAATTTCAAATTCGGTTGCTTTCGGACCTTTAATTTGTGTTTTAAAAGAAGGCATTGCTTTTATCTTTTCAACAATAAAATCTAAATCGGTTTTACAGTCGCAAGTTTCGGTTTGAGAAAAAGCAGGCTGAATAGAAGCTAAAAAAAGAACAAAAAGTAATGTGAAATTTTTCATTGTAACGGGTTTTAATTGATTAAACTTTCTTTAACAAAGATAGTTCTCAAATAAAATAAAAGTCAGTATTAGTAGGTCTTTGGGGTGAAATGCTATCCTGCAGTGGTGAAATTTAAAGTGCTTTTAATGGCCTCTAAATAAGTTTTGGATATTGGCACTTCTATGTTGTGCGATAGTACTAAAAAGTGTTTTCCTTTTTCGGTTTTCCAAGATTGAAAATGATAAGGATTTATTATATATGACCGATGTGTTCGTTGTAATTCTGAAAAAGTAGTTTCTATTTTAGATAATTTATTTCTAATCAAATTTTTTTTAAGAATAGACCCAGAAATATAAAAAACCTCAATATAATTGTCTGAAGATTGCACCGCAATTAAATCGTTTAAATGAAGCTTTAAACTTTCATAATTACCTTCTCCTTTAATCTCAATTTTTGTGTCCTCAAGTTTTTTTTCAAAGTATTTTCCAAAAGCAAAACGACCAATTACTATAATTGGCAAAATAATGGCTAATGCAGGTAGTAAAAGTGACATAAGCATATAGCCTAATGTATGTGGGTTTGCTTGACCAGCAACCACAACATATAAATAGTAAGATCTAGCTAAAATAAGAGAAACAACAGATAAACTTAACAAAAACAGTATTTCGTGTTTTACTAACCAATTATTTTGAGACTTTTTATAAATGTAATTTTGTAGTGGTAAAAATAGTAAGTAGGATACTGTAGCGATTAGACTATAAAAAGGTAAATATTTTAGTTTTTCGGATGTGTTAAGCTCACTTATGTCTAAAGGCTCAGTTACAAATAAAAATAAAAAAATCCATAAAGCAAGACCAAATCCAATAATGACGTGGTGTTTCAAAGAAGGATCAAATGGATATTTAAATTTCAAATTATAATAATTTAAAAAAGCATCAATTATTTAATTAATGCTTTTATGTTTTAATAAGTTTAAGACAACCATCCTTTTTTTGTTGCATAATCTGCTAGCCAAGCTAAAGCCATACCTACTATAATAATTAAAGGTGTCATTGTATTTGCCATTTTTAGGACAAAAGCTAAGTAGTACATTTGTGCAATAGCTGCTACTAAAGATATAATTAACACATAAAAAGCCCACTTTTTTTTAATTACTAAACCTAGGCTACCAATGGTACCAGCAAAAACAGCGACTGCAAATGCACCAATATACCATGAAGGTAGGTTGGCATACATTTGTTGATCCGCTTCCGGTAATTGTGCTAACATCTCGTCTGTCATTAAAGATTGTCCTAAATAAGCAAAAACGCCTAAAGCATTCCAAACTAAGGCAATAATGCTAATTACTAAAAACCACATTGGCGGTTTTTGGATAGTTACATTTGTCATGAAATTTTATTTTAGTTAGTTAAAGAGTTTCAATGTATAAAAATTTTGCGAGACGGTAACTAAAGCAGTATTTTCGGCATTCATAATTTATCATGCAAAAAAAGTATTTCTACGTCATTACAATTCAATATTTAGGCTATAGGTTTCATGGTTGGCAAAAGCAACCTAACTTAAAAACCTTGCATTTAATGATTGACAGAACTTTAAATTTCATCTTAGAAAAAAAGAAATTTAAAACATTGACTTCTGGTCGTACGGATGCGATGGTAAGTGCGGAGAGTGCTGCTTTCGAGTTGTTTTTAGAAGAGCCTATTGACGATTTTGATGCATTTATGGCTTTGTTTAATACTAATTTACCTCAAGACCTTAGAGCATTAACTATTAGAGAGGTTGATAATAAATTTAATATTATACAACATTCAAAAGTTAAAGAATATCTATATGTTTTTGCTTTTGGAGATAAATTTCATCCGTTTTGTGCGCCAATTTTAACAACTATTCTAGATCCTTTAGATGTTGAGTTGATGAAAAAAGGAGCTAAATTGTTTGAAGGCGAGCATTATTTAAAAAAGTATTGCTATAAACCTACAGACAACGGAATTTACAATCGTACTATTTTAAAATGCGAAATAGTAGAAAATACGATTTATACTGCCAGTTTTTTTCCTGAGAAAAGTTACATCTTGCGTGTAAAAGGAAAAGGTTTTATGCGTAATCAAATCAGATTAATGATGGGTGCCTTAATCCATTTAGGACAAGGAAAACGTACTTTAGAGGATATTGAAGCAAGTCTAAAACCAGATTTTACAGGAGAGGTTTATTACGTTGCGCCAGCTTCAGGATTGATTTTAAAGGCTATTGAATTCGAATAGACTTTGTTCGTTTTTCTTTATTTTTGACTCTTTTTTATCGTTTTAACAGCATTTTAATAAGAAAAGACCGTTTTTTAAGGTGTTTATTGAAATTCTATAACATTCTTAAAAAATCATATAACATGACAGCTTGATTAGTGTTGCATCTTTGTATCGAAGATATTTATTAACACTAAAAAACAGAAGACATGAATTATTTGAATATGCAAGACGAAAAAGTACTACCTGTAGTTGTAGAGTTAAATACACTATTATCAGATTATAATTTATACTATCAAAAACTAAGAACATTTCATTGGAATATTTTAGGAAAAAACTTTTTTGATTTACACGAAAAGTTTGAAAATATGTATAATGAAGCTAAGCTAAAAGTTGACGAAATAGCAGAGCGCATCTTAACATTAAGACATCATCCAGTAAGTAAATTTAGCGACTATTTAAAAATCTCATCATTATCTGAAGGGTCAGTTATGACTACTGATGGTGAAATGGTAGACGAGTTGTTAAATGACCATAAAACTATGTTATCTCAAATGAGACAGGTTTTAAACAAAGCTGAAGATGCAGGAGATGAAGGTACTATAGATTTAATTGGTGCTTATATCAGAGAGTTAGAAAAATCTAGTTGGATGCTTAATGCTTGGTCTAAAAGTACTTCAGACCATTTATTAAAAGTAGCTGGCAAAAGTTAATCCCATTTTTAGTAAACAACTAAAAAAATCAGATTAATTTAAAACACATCCATTATGAAATCACAATTATCAGAAGCCTATAATTTGCTTGTTACAAAATTAGAAGCTTGGTTTAACGCCATTGTATCAAATATACCCAACTTAATTTTAGCAATTGTTGTATTAATTGCAGCATATTTTATAGCAAAATATGTTAAAAAGTATGTCACAAAATTTGTGGCAAAAAAAGTACAACAAAACTCAATTACAAACATGATAGGAACGTTATCCTCCGTAGTTGTTGTTCTAGCAGGACTATTTCTTGCTTTAGGTATTCTAAATTTAAGTAAAACATTAACCTCTTTATTAGCAGGTGCCGGTGTTGCAGGTTTAGCTATTGGGTTAGCTTTACAAGGCACGTTATCAAATACGTTTGCTGGTATTGTATTGTCATTTAGAAAGAAAATACAAATTGGACATTGGGTAGAAACTAACGGGTATTCTGGAGAGGTAATTGACATAAATTTGAAAGACTTTACTATTAAGGAAGCCGATAACAATATGGTGATTATCCCTAATAAAATGATTTTAGATAATCCTATGAAAAATTACACATTAACCACTAAGATGAGAGTCTTTTTAGAGTGTGGAGTAGGATATGAGTCAGATTTAGATCATGTACAACAATTAACTAAGGAAACCATATGTAATACGTTTGATCAGATAGAAAAACCTGAGGATGTGGAGTTTTATTATACTGAGTATGGCGGAAGCTCGATTAATTATCTATGTAGATTTTGGATTGATGCAGACAATGCCTTAGAGAAAATGAGATCAAAAAGTAAAGCAATCATTGAGATTAAGAAAGCTTACGATAAAGAAAATATAAATATACCATTCCCAATCAGGACGCTTCAATTTGATAATAAATTATCTGTTGATTCTTCAAAGGGAGTAGAGAAGCAATTCTCAAATAATTAAAAGTAAAGTACTTTTAGTTTATCATATTAATCATTAAAAACCAAAAATTATGTTACGTTGGACAATCACATTTATTATAATCGCATTAATCGCTGGAGTCTTAGGATTTGGCGGAATAGCAGGAGCTTCTGCTGGAATTGCTAAAATTTTATTCTTTGTATTTATAGTACTGTTTGTACTATCTCTATTAAAAAAAGGAGTAAAATCATAAATTAAGAATGCACGACTTACCAATTTTACAATTCATTTTATTAAGCAAAAATAAGTGATTGGTAAGTAGTGTAATACTTAAAATTAAAACGAATCAACAAAAATTAAAACTTAAAAACCATGAAAAAAGTAGCAAAAACATGTATTGTATTATTCTCACTATCTCTGTTGTTAACAGGATGTAGAGAAGAAAAGTCTACAGGAGAAAAAGTTGAAGATGCTGTAGAGAATGTTGCAGATGATGTAGAAGATGCAGTAGATTAACTGAAGAAAAAAATAGCTATAATAAGAAAATTTAATTTTATATATTTTAAGGATATAGAAGATTAATAGCAGCAAAAGTCCTAATTAAATTTAGGACTTTTGTATTTTTATAGCATAACAATAATATATGAACATTACAGTCGCTTTAAATTTTCTAAAAAAGTTAGAAAAGAATAATAATCGTGAATGGTTTGCTGATAATAAACCAGAATATGAAAAAGCTTTAAAAGAGGTTAAGGGCTTATTTAATGAAGTATACAGTGGTATGCAAGTGCATGACGAATTTGAAAAAATGAAGGTGTTTAGAATATACAGAGATGTTAGATTTTCTAAAAACAAACAACCTTATAAAACAAATTTTGGAGCAGCTTTCCATAGGGTTAAGCCTAGACTTAGAGGAGGTTATTATTTACAAATACAACCAGGTAATAGTTTTATAGCTACAGGGTTTTGGAGTCCTGAAAAAGAAGATTTATTAAGGATTAGGAAAGAGTTTGAAATGGACGACCAAGAGGTTAGAGATATTATAAGTAATCCAAAATTACAATCTGTTTGGGGAGAATTGCAAGGCGAAGAACTTAAAACAGCGCCTCGCGACTTTGACAAAACACATCCTGCAATAGACCTAATTAAAAAGAAACAATTTATTTTTAGCAAACAGTTTACGGATGCAGAGGTTATTGCAGAAGGATTTGCTCAAAAAGTAAGTGATGATTTTAAAACCATCCGACCGTTTTTTGATTATATGAGTGATGTATTAACTACAGATTTAAATGGAGTGTCTTTAATTAAAGACTAAACCACATCTGTAATTGTATAATTTGTGCCATTAAACTCAAAGGTATCTCCTATAGTTTTTTGTTTTAACAACAATCCAATTGGTGATTGTAAGGATATCGCGTAATAGTCTGTGTTTTCTAAAACTATTTTACCCACACTAATGGATATAAAAAAGTGTAAACTATCTGTTTTTACCAAGCTTCCTAAGGCAGCAGTGGTGGTTAATAGATTTGCTTTTACTTGTTTTAAATAGTCTTGGGTTTTACGGGCTTCGTAAAGAAAGTCCATGTTTTTCTCAAGATCATTTAAAAGTTTACCATTTCCTGAGTCATCGCCTTCAGAACTTCCTTTGTCATTACTTTCAATTGATTCTTTTATAAGATCAATTTCATTGGTGTAATCTGTTATGCGTTGCGCAACATGTTGATTACAAACTTGCAAAAGTTGTTGTTTTATTGTCATTTTTTAGCCTATACAGCCTTTAGTATTTTAGGGTTTTCAAATAATTGAATATTGCTTTGTAAACGCTGTTTGACAATGGTCATCATACGTTTGTTTAAAGCGGACGAATGTAGCATATAATTTTCATATTCTGACACACTAAATTGACCAATTATTAGTCCTTTTAAATTATTTCTAAACTTGATATCCTTCTGTATCGCATTTTCTATATAATGCAGTCGTTTTTCAACAGTTAGCTCATAGAATACGTTTTTATGTTTTGCTATATAATGTCTAAAAACGGTAATAAATAAATCATTCTGAAATTTAATTATAGGGCGTAGCGTTATATTTTGAAAGCGTTCTTCAGGGCTCATCTCGTCACTGATTTTTATACTTGATATAACAGGTCTAATAGCCAATAATTGTTCTTCTCTAGTAGTCATAATTATTAAGTTTTATTAAAAATATTGATAAATAACGCCAATAGTAGTATAGTAAAATATACTTTTTAACGGTGTTATTAACAATCAAGATTATTTATCTTTGAAGTAAAGAAAAACTATGAGATTTCACACAAGAAAATGGGTTAAACCCGAAGATTTAAATCCAAACGGAACTCTATTTGGAGGACAGCTATTAGCATGGATTGATGAAGAAGCTGCATTATATACTATTATTCAGTTAGAAAACAATAGAGTAGTTACAAAATACATGAGCGAAATTAACTTTATGGCCAAAGCTGTAGAAGGCGATATTGTTGAAATAGGTATGGAAGTTCAAAAATTTGGACGTAGTTCTATTACTTTAAATTGCGAAGTTAGAAACATGCGCACTAGAGAAACGATCATTACCGTAGAAAATATTATTATGGTAAACTTAGACGAAAACGGGCTACCTAAAGCACATGGTAAGACTAAAACAGAATTTATTAAAGACAGGTTAGCAGAATAATTATTCTGCTAACAACTGCTTAATACGTGCTTCTAACTTGCGACCAGATATTTTGTCGCTAGCTATATTTCCTTTTTTGTCAATTAAGATTTTATAAGGGATACTTTCCACACCATACCTAAAAGCTATGGTTTTATTTTTGTCTAAAACGTGGTATTGCCATGTTAAATTATCAGTGTTTATGGCATTCATCCATTCCTGAATTCCTTTGTCCATACTAACGCTCATTATTTCTAAGCCGTCTTCATTATATTTATTATAAAGTTGTACTAAGTCAGGATTAGTCGCACGACATGGTCCACACCAGCTAGCCCAGAAATCTAATAAAACTACTTTTCCGCGAGGGATAGAGTTTAAAGACATGGTTTCGCCATATTGATTCTTACCTTTTACGCTGTATGCTTTTGGTCTGTACTCTTCACTTGGTGCTGTTTTGGCAACTACCGTTGTGGTTGTTTTTGCAGGTGTAGGTTTGCTAATAACGGTTTCTTTTTCAATTAAAACAGCATCAATAGCCTTTACAAATGCTAAGTTTTTTAGTTCAGGCGTTAGGTTATTATAAAACCCGCGCATTTTGGTCTTGTCATAAGTTTCAATATTATCTCTAATTAATAATGCTGAAAAATATGTTTGTGGATTAGCGGTAATATGCTCCGCTGTATATTGCCCACTTTCCGTAAATAACTTAGAACGGTCTTTTTTTAATTTTGAAATATTTGCTGAAGAAAAATCACCTTTTAAATTGTAATATAAATCCACGCCTTTATTTCTAAAACCATACATTTTTTTTGCGTAAGTAGCATATTCCTTTTGAATTGGAGTGGAAGAGTAGCTTGAAGAATTTTCTATAGTTTCATTTAAAAACACATCTATAACAGATGCGTCTACTAGTAGTTTAAAGCGTTTATTGCTTAAGTTACTAGATAAACTATAATAATCAGGGTTTGCAATAGTACCCTTAAACTTAAACTGTTTATTACTAACAGTAACAGAGTCAATTATAACGGGTACTTTGTTATCAAGCTTATGTAAATACACGGTTTTTAAATCGTCACTAAAACTGTGTCCATTAATCAAAAATTCTTGATCTGTTAAGGTTGCAATTTCTTTAACACTACCATCATTTGTATTTGATAATCCATCTCCTTTTTTATTATCAGACGTATTACAAGCAACCAATAAAAGGGTTGCTAAAAGCAGTGAGGACTTATAAAAAATGTTCATATTGAATGTATTAATAATCCAATATTAACATATTTAAGCGTAACTGTTAAGACTTTAAATACTTTTTATCCACATAGAAGGTTCCAAACGGTAAAATAGACGCCAATAATACAATTCCAAATACTTTTAAAGACCACTTTTGATCTGGTTTAATTAAAAATGCTAAGATGATATAGCCAACAAACAGTAAGCCATGAGGATATCCTAAAAGTTTGACAAAAAAATCATCACCTCCTGGGAGTCTTTTATAGACAGAAGCGCCCATTAATAATAGGTAAGAAACCCCTTCTAACAAAGCAACAATTCGGAAAGTTTTCAGCATAATAAATAACTTTTTTACAAAGATAAATATTGTTTTTTTAATTATGATTTATAATTGATTAATCATTAATTTCGTTTAAAATTTATTTCATGGATAGCACTAGAAAATCTATACTAATTGTCCTTTCTTTTTTTTCTATATACTGTATTTGGGGATCAACCTATTTATTAAATAAGATTGTTGTGTCAGAAGTGGCCCCTTTTTATTTAGCTTCAATCCGTTTTTTTTGTGCTGGATTATTAATTTTTATTATTGCTAAAGGCTTAAAACTATCTTTAAAAGCAACACCAAAACAATTACGCAACTCAGCTTTAGCAGGATTTCTGTTTTTAGTTTACGGTAATGGTGTCTTTGTATGGGCTTTAAAGTATGTGGATAGCGGATTTGCGGCATTAATTGCAGCCACACAACCATTGTTTGTTATTTTTTTAATGAGAATCTTACAAGGATCAAAGATAAAATCGAAATCTATTATAGGTGTCGTTTTAGGGATTATTGGAATGTACTTATTAGTTAGTCAGGATAGTTTAGAGTTAAATAGTGAAAGTATTATAGGTATTGCTATGATTTTTACCTGTGTTTTAAGTTGGAGTTACGGTAGTATTTTTGTGTCTAAAGCAGATTTGCCAACAAGTTTTTTTGTCGCTACCGGCTATCAAATGTTATTTGCTAGCTTGTTTTTAGTCTCTTTAAGTTTGTTTTTTGGCGAAACTTGGAAGCTACCAACAACATGGAGTAGTAAAGCACAATGGTCCATGTTATTATTAATTGTTTTTGGTGGGATTGTTGCTTTTACAGCGTTTAACTACTTATTAAAAGAAGTTAGTACAGAAAAAGTATCAACCTCAGCCTATGTAAATCCAGTTATAGCGATGTTTTTGGGATGGTATGTTCTGGACGAGCAGATAAGTACCCAGTCTTTAGTTGCTGCTTTTGTGCTATTAATGGGAGTTTATTTTATAAATTCTAAGAAAAAAATTGTTGTTTTTTCTAGGTTTAAACGCAATAAAGTGCAAAAAATCAAAAATTAATTATAATTAGGATAAAGACCTTATATACAATTATTTAAAAATTCACTATCTTTGTAGCTCATTTTAGCAAGTAAACCTTTCCTTAATCTAACTTTTAAGTAGTTTTGAATCGTTAAGCAGAAGATAGCTTTTAATTACTTTCTTTTAAATGAATTCATTTAAAACACACATTTAATAACGCTAATGGCTAAGTCGCAACAAACATTTAATAAAAGTGAAAAAGAAAAAAAACGCTTAAAGAAAAGAGAAGATAAGCGTAAGAAGATGGAAGCTCGTAAGCTTGATAAAGAAGCTAACGGAGGTTCTGATGGTATACAGTTTGCATATGTAGACTACAACGGTAACTTGGTGGATACTCCGCCAGATCCAGAGTTGAAAGAGAAGATTGATGCAGAGGAGATTGTTTTAGGAGTACCTAAAAAAGTTGAAGGAGAAGAAGAAGATCCAGTAAGAAACGGAAAAGTATCATTTTTTGATACCTCTAAAGGTTTCGGATTTATTATTGATACAGAAAACAACGAGAAATACTTCTGTCACGTAAGTGGTTTAATAGACCAAATTGCAGAAAACGACAAAGTATCTTTTGAACTTGAAAGAGGGATGAAAGGTATGAACGCTGTAAAAGTGAAGAAAATATAATCTAACAATATCATATAGATTAAAACCCATTAAGAGTAAATCTTAATGGGTTTTTTGTTTTTCTTCTCAAAATGGTATTAGCGCTGTTTATTCTTTATTAGTGAGTAAAATGATAATTAGGGTAGCTTATTAGGTGAATTCTCAATATTTACAGGATGTTCTTCCCGTGGTTAGTCGTGTACATTACAAAAAAATGACTAATATTGTAACTGATAAAAAATACAGCAGCGTATAGGTTGTTATATCATGTAAAGAAATTTTTAGTGCATGGTATTGGTAATCAAGCTAAAATGCTTCGTTTTAATAATCATAAACTCGAAGTTACGTCTGCTATTATAACAAAAACACAAATTTAAAGTACACAAACAATGTTAAAACAATTAATAAGTAAATTATTTGGTTCAAAAAAAAGCGAGACTGGAAAACAAGGAACTGTAAAGTTTTTTAATAACTCTAAAGGGTTTGGTTTTATAGCAGAAAATGATACAGATAAGGAGCACTTTGTTCATGTTACTGGTTTAGTTGACAAGATTCGCGAGGGTAATAAAGTTTCTTTTGATTTACAAGCAGGTGATAAAGGATTAAATGCAGTAAACGTAAAACGTATTAAGTAAAACAAGACGCAAAGTTTTATAAAAGCCTATTAATTATTTTAATAGGCTTTTTTTTTATGCAGTAATACTTCATCTATAAATCTGTTAAACCAATAAAACTCTACTATCTTTGCATAAAATTATAATTTATGTCACAACAGTTTTCTAGTTTAGGTATTAATACAGCATTGCAGAGTGCTTTGGCAGATTTAGAAATCACAACGCCAACAGATATACAATCTAAAGCCATCCCTGTAATACTTAATAATACGGACGATGTTGTTGCTATCGCAAAAACGGGAACCGGAAAAACAGCTGCTTTTGGATTGCCTTTAATACAATTAATAGACGTTACTAAAAGCAATATTCAAGCGGTTATATTAGCACCAACAAGAGAGTTAGGGCAACAAATATTTAAAAACTTAGAGGCCTTTAACGCCACTAGTTTAGGGGTAACTATTGCAGGTGTATTTGGAGGTATTCCAATAAAACCACAAATAGAAACATTAAAAAACACCACACATATAGTTGTAGCTACACCAGGACGTTTAGCAGATTTGATAGAGCGTAACGCGATAAACGTTAAGGATATCACTTATTTTGTCTTAGATGAAGCGGATGAGATGGTTAGTGCACACAAAGAAGGTGTAGATGCTATTATAAAAGCATTACCAAAAACAAGAAGAACATTATTGTTTACAGCAACCATGCCTGGTACAATCAAACAATTGGTACAAAATAGTTTGGCTAAAAAAGTCGTGACTATTGAAGCTGATATGGAAACAATTGGTCACCAAGGGATTGATCACCAATATGTCGTAGTGGAGCCTATCGAGAAATTAAATGTATTAATGCATTTTTTAAACACGCATGAAGGGCAACGCGGTATTATCTTTTGTAAGACTAAAGCAGCAGTTAATAAGTTGGCTAAAAACTTAGCGATAAACAAATTTTCTTCTGGTGCCATTCATGGTAGCTTATCTCAAGGGATTCGTGATCGTATTATGGGACAGTTTAGAGAAGGTCATATTAATATATTAGTGGCTACAGATTTAGCTGCTCGTGGTATTGATGTTAAAGACTTAGCGTTTGTAGTTAACTACCATCTACCAGATACGTATGATGCGTATGTGCATAGAAGTGGACGTACGGCTAGAGCAGGAGCCAATGGATTAGCATTAAGTGTTATTCAGGAAGACGAAGTACAAGAAATTCCAGAATTTGAAGATGAATTAGGGATTACGTTTAAACAATACCAAAAAGCAGATGCTAAAAGTATTGAGGAAAACAACGGATTACTTTGGGCAAGAAAGATTTTTAAAACAAAGCCAAACAAAGCCATTCCAGAAGATTTTAAAGCGAAAGTAAAAACAATTTTTCATCATTTAACAAAAGAAGAATTAGTAGATAAAATCTTATCCAATTACATTGCCGAAAACAATACTATTGTTGAGAAGCAAGAGGTTGTAAAGAAAAAAAAGAAGAAATAAATAATGAGTAGTTATATAAAAGTACAGCAGGATATTTTAGACAAGCTAAATATCAAAACGCTTAATCCAATGCAGGAGGAAGCGTTGTTGTCTATTACCAATGCAGAAAACACGGTGTTATTGTCTCCAACGGGAACAGGAAAGACGTTGGCCTTTTTATTACCCACTATTGCAGCATTAGATACCAATTGCAAAAATGTACAATTATTAATTTTAGTGCCATCTCGAGAGTTGGCTATACAAATAGAACAAGTCATCCGCACTATGGGTACTGGTTTTAAAGCCAACGCGGTATATGGTGGACGCCATTTTAGTAAAGATAAAATAGAGTTAGCACATACGCCAGCCATCCTAGTAGGGACACCAGGTCGTGTGGCAGATCACTTAAGACGCGAAACGTTTTTAGTAGATGATATTAATACCTTAGTTTTAGACGAATTTGATAAATCTCTAGAAGTTGGTTTTGAAAAGGAAATGAGCGAGATTATTAATAATCTACCACACATTAAAAAACGTATTTTGACCTCAGCAACGCAAGACATGGAGATTCCGCGTTTTGTAGGTTTAGAAAACGAGTTAATTATTGACTATTCAGATACGGAAGTTTCTAATCTAGAAATCAAGCAAGTAATATCTCCAGATAAAAACAAACTACAGACCTTAGTCGATTTATTACATGATATTGGTAACAAACCAGGGATTATCTTTTGTAATTATAAAGACACGATTCAGTTTGTTAGCGACTTTTTAGATAAAAACGACATTCCGCATGGGTGTTTCCAAGGGGGCATGGAGCAAATAGATAGAGAGCGTGCTTTAATAAAGTTTAGAAACGGAACCCATCAAATTATTATCGCCACAGATTTAGCTGCGCGTGGTTTAGATATTCCGGAGTTAAATTACATTATCCATTACCAACTTCCGTTAAAGGCAGAAGAGTTTACACACCGTAATGGTCGTACTGCGCGTATGAATGCAGAAGGGACTTCTTACGTTATACAATGGGAAGGAGAGCGTTTACCGGACTTTATTAAGTTTGATGACACTGTGACTCCAAAAGGAACCGTTAAGACGTTAGGAACAGAGTGGGTAACGCTATTTATTTCTGGTGGTCGAAAAGATAAAATATCTAAAGGAGATGTTGCAGGTATGTTGTTTAAACAATGTAATCTTGAAAAATCAGAAATTGGTATTATAGAGTTAAAGCAGGATTGCGCTTTTGTTGCGGTTCCTAAAGCTAAAGCTGAAAGTATTATTGACAAAACCAATAACTCGCGTTTAAAAAAGAGAAAAGTACGTATCCATACCATTTAATAAGAGGTACTACAAATGAATAAAAAGGATTGCTACCGTAGTAATCCTTTTTTTTTGTGCCCAATATGTAAATCATGTAAGGCTGACTTGTAATTGTATAATAGACTGGCTAGTGTTTGTGGGTAACTTTGTAATCAGTAAGAAACAAACAAGTAATGCACGGGGTTAGTATAGTAAATACAGCCATTACATTACATAAACTATAAAGCAACATGATAAAGCCAAGAGAAAAAGCACCAGAACTAGAAGTACAATTAGTAAATGATACCACATGGAAGCTAAGCGATCAGTCGCCAGAAAACTTCACATTAGTATTGTTTTACAGAGGTAAACATTGTCCTGTTTGCAAGTCTCAGTTAGAAGATTTAGAACGTAAACTAGATAAGTTTACAGATCGCGGTGTAAATGTCATTGCAATTAGTGCAGATACAGAAGCAGTAGCAAAAGAAACGCACAAAGCATGGGATATTCCAAACATACCATTAGGATACGGCGTATCTATTCAAAAAGCTAGAGAATGGGGATTATTTATCTCTACAGGTATAAAAGAAGAACCAGAGTTATTTACGGAGCCTGGATTATATTTAATCACACCAGAGCAAACCGTATATTGGGAATCTATCCAATCTATGCCATTTGGAAGACCAAGTTTTAATGATGTTTTAGGCGGTATTGACTATATCCTAAAAGCAGATTATCCTGCAAGAGGAGAAGCGTAAACCATCCATTACAGCAGACAACCTTTACACTAATGGGTTATAAGTATAATCCAAACATAGCTATAACTTAAGTAGCTAGTCTAAAGGTCACATTTTTATTCGCTTTAAATTAAGTCATTGTTCAAAAATTGGACAAGGCAAAGCGTATCATTAATTTAATACTAAACACACATGAGTACTACCACAGATAAAGGATTTACAACTATAAATCCTGCAACAGAAAAAGAAATACAACAGTATACATACATGACAGCGGACCAAGCTATAAAAGCGGTAGAAACCTGTCACAACGCCTTTTTAGACTGGAAATTAAAACCATTAGAAGACCGTGCTAAAGTTATAAAAGCCATCGGACAAGCGTTAATCAATGCTAAAGACGACTATGCAAAGCTAATGACTCAAGAAATGGGAAAATTAGTAAAACACAGTCATGACGAAATCGAATTATGCGTCGGTATTTGCGAGTATACAGCAACCGAAGGCATCAAGCAACTACAAGACGAAGTCCGTACCATGGAAAATGGCGGAAAAGGAATCATCCAACAAGCACCATTAGGTGTTATTTACGGTATACAACCATGGAATTTTCCATTGTACCAAGCCATGCGTTACGCTATCGTTAATCTAATGGCAGGAAACGGTGTGTTACTAAAACACGCTAAAAACGTCACAGGCTCAGCTTTAAAATTAAAAGAAGTCTTTGAAAAAGCAGGATTACCAAAAGACTTATTCACGGTATTAATTATAGACCATGACACGTCAGATAAAATTATCGAACACAATTTAGTAAGAGGTATCACCTTAACAGGAAGCTCAAAAGCAGGACAATATGTAGCACAAAAGGCAGCAAAAGTAATTAAAAAGACTGTCATGGAGCTGGGTAGTAATGATGCGTATCTAGTGTTAGACGATGCAGATGTGGATTTAGCAGTACAAACCAGTATTGTAGGACGTACCTATAATAACGGAGAAACCTGTGTGGCTGCCAAACGTTTTATTGTCGTAGATAAAGTATACGACCAATTTAAAGACGCCTTTGTAAAAGGGATGCAAGACATTACTTATGGAGACCCGATGGACAAGGATTCTAAATTAGGACCCATGGCTAGAAAAGATTTAAGAGACAAGATTCACCAACAAGTAGAAGACAGTGTCAAAAACGGAGCAACCATTTTATGTGGTGGAAAAATACCAGACGTTACAGGCTATTTTTACCCATCTACAGTAGTGGGAGATGTAAAACCAGGACAACCGGCGTATAGCGAAGAGTTATTCGGACCTGTAGCCTCATTAATTAGAGCTAAAGATAACGACGATGCCATGCGTATCGCTAACGACAGTCGTTTTGGATTAGGTGGCGGCATATTTAGTAAAGACGAAGACAAAGCGATCGAGCTTGCTAAAAACCATTTTGATACCGGAATGATAAACATTAACTCCTACGGATTAGCACACCCAAACATGCCATTTGGAGGTGTAAAAGACTCTGGTTATGGACGTGAACATGGTGGATTTGGTATTAGAGAATTTGTAAACTCTAAATCTATTATGCTAAATAACAGTAAATAATATTTGAGGGAATATTAATTAATGATGAAAAGATCAAGTTTTATACTTGGTCTTTTTTTTGTTTTATTGTGAAATTTTTTGAAGATGAGGTTTTCCGTAAGGTTTGTATTTTAGATTGAAGTAATTTGCAAGAATATTATATTAAAAAAATAGAAAGGGTTTACGATTATTTACATTTAATGTTAGTAATAAAGATGTAATTTGTGAATTAAATTTATTTGTTTCGAATATTTCTTGAATTTGAGTAGAAGAATTATTTAAAAACAAGAGAAGTTATCTAATTAAAAAACAAACTTGAGCAATACTGTAACAGATTTTTCAGCTAAAGAACCCGCTTTAGGATACTTTTATCAATTTTTGTATTCACTCTTTAGATTGATAAAATCAAAGAATACAGAGGCGTCCATTCGAATAGAATGTTTGGATGATATTGACATAATTGATGATTCTTTAAATTTAGTTCAAACAAAATTGCATATCAAATCTGTAGCTAATCTCAGTGATTCTAGTCCAGATTTTTGGAAGTCCTTAAGAGTATGGGCTGATAATATTGAGAATGAACGGATTGATCTTGATAATACAACGTTTACTTTAGTTACTACAGCTAATATTTCAGAATCTAGCTTTTTAAATTATTTTTCAAAAACTAAAAACAGAAAGGAAACATTATTTACGGAATCTGAAATCCTAAATAAATTAATAATTGTCGCTGAAAATTCTACAAGTGCAACAAATAAAAAAGGTTATGAGTTGTTCCTAAGTTTAACCGAGGAAAATCAGCTTAAATTAATAAATAATATTTCTATAATTGATGCCTCTTTGAGCGTTGATAAATTGATGGAAGAAATTAAGCATGAATTGAGGTTTACTGTTTTTACAGATAAACTTCCTCAGCTTACAGATAGAGTCATAGGTAATTGGATGGTATTTGGTGTCAAACATTTGACTAATCGCATTCCTGAAATAACTTACAAGCAACTTCATTCTATAATTTTGGATATTTCTAATTCTTTTAAAGAAGAAAATTTGCCAAATGATTTTCTAGATGAAATAAAGGTTACAGATGAAGAAGCAAAATCGTTGGGAACTAAAACCTTTATTAAACAATTGGAAATCATTTCTTTAAAGACAACTTCGAGATTGGTTAAAAATGCAATAAGTGACTTTAGAAGAGCATATGAACAAAGGTCAAGGTGGATAAGAGAACAGTTGATAAATATAAATGAAGAAGAAGCTTATGAAAAAGAGTTAGTACAGAAATGGAATTCATTATTTGCGGTTTTAGAAGATAAATGTGATGGTATTAATGACGATGAAGAGCTAAAGAATCTAAGTAAAGTTTTTTATACATCTTTATTTGTAGAGAAGCCACCTAGTATATACATCAAGAAAAATTTTACGAGTGAGTATTTAATAAGGGGTAGTTATCATATTCTGTCAGATAAGAAAATAATAGGATGGCATCCGAAATTTGAAGATTTATTATGACAAAAGAGTGGGAAGAAAGAACAGCAATACTCGCAAATTTACTGAACCCAGCATTTTGTGGCGAGATTCTTAGAAGATTTATTAAAGGTTATAATGATAAATCGGATAATAAAGCATCATTTATTTTATGCTTTATAGTATTACCTCTTGTTCTGCACAAAGAAACAAGAGAAGAACTACCTAAAACGACAGCTAATCATTTGTTAACTTGGATTGACAGTAAAGATGCGCTCTTTATTAATTTTCCAAATAGAGTAAAAGATATGAAGCCTTATACTAAAGAAGCATTGATGTTCTTATTAAACCAAGAAGCTATCTTTTTTAATGAAGAATCTAAAATAGAAACAGTTTCGTTTCGAAAGAAAAAATTTAATGGAGAAGGGATAGAAGAAGTAGAAGAAATATTAAAAAAAGCTGAATTCTTAGGTAAATGGCTAACAAAGTCTGAAGATATAAAAACACTTTTTTCTTTTTTAAGAATAACTCCATAAATAACCAAAATGCAAATAAAAAAAATTATTCTATACAGTAATAATCCAGATGATGAACCAAGGGTTATAAACTTCAATACTGGAGCATTAAATATTATAACTGGAGAATCTAAATCTGGAAAATCGGCACTAGTTGGTATAATAGACTATTGCTTAGGCTCTAAGAAATGTAAAATCTATGACGGAGTTATAAGAACAAAAACACACTTTTTTGCTATCTTAATAACTTTTGGAGACGAAGATGTATTCATTTCTAGATTGAATCCTGATGTAAAAAACAAAGGTACAATTGATGAGATTTTTGTTAAAAGAAGTTATGTAGAAAAGGAGCTTCCTTCTATAGAGGAATTCACTCCTAATTTTAACACATCACTTTTAAAAAGTTTTCTTTCTGAAAAGTTGAAAATAAATGAAAATATACATATTCCCATTTCTTTATCAAGAGAGCCACTAGAAGCTAATTTTAGACATGCTCGCATTTTTAGTTTTCAACCTCAATATGTTATTGCACAGCCTAATCAACTCTTTTATAATCAAGATGATAGTTATGTGAAAATGGCTATTAAAGATACTTTACCTTACTTTTTGGGTGCAATTAATGCTGATAGTTTACAAGTAGAGGCTGAGATTTCCAAGAAAAAGAGGTTACTTAATCAATTAATAAGAGAGAAAAGAGAAGAAGAAAAATTAAAAGAAGATGGAGTAAGTAAAGCTTATTCACTTATTGAAGAAGCAAAAGAAATAGGTCTTTTAGATAAAAATAAAAAACCGAATTCAGTTAAAGAAGCTTATGAAATTTTAGAAAGTGTTAAAGATTGGGAGCATAAGCCAATAGATTTAAAAGGTGATGATTCTGGTCTAAAAAAATTAATAGAAGAAAGGTTATTAGTTAAACACAAATTAGGTAAAATAGAAGATGATATTAATGCTGTGAAGCATTATATGAAAACAGCTAGTAAATATTCTAATGAAATTCGACAACAAGAGATAAGACTAGAATCTATTGGCTTTTTTAATAATGAAGTTGTTAAAGATCCAAATATTTGCCCTTTGTGTGATAATCATTTAATAGTTTCAAATCCAACAATCGAAAATATAAACTCAAACCTTCTCGAGATTAGAAATGATTTAAAAAACACAACGCAAGAGAGTCCAAGAGTACAATCCTATTTAAATAATTTAGATAATGATCAAATAAAACTTCAAAATCAATTAGAAATAGCAGAAAGAGGAATAACTGCTTTATATAATCAAAAAGATAAGGCTCGTACTTTAAGAGATTTAAACATAAGAAGAGGACGAGTAATAGGAAGAGTTAGTTTGTTTTTAGAAAATATTAATTTAGATGAAACTAATTCTCAACTAGAGGTAAAAGTTAAAACTCTTAAACATGAAATAGAAATATTATTAGGTAAAGTTGATAAAGAATCTAATGAAGATAAATTAAATTCAATTTTAAATAGAATTAATATTCAAATGACAGAATGGTCTAATTTAATTGATGTCGAATATCAGGGTAATCCAATACGTTTTGATATTAAAAATCTTGATTTGATAGTGGATACAGAAGATAAACCAATTTCTTTAAGTACTGGTATTGGAAGTGGTGCTAATTGGGTTGCATATCATCTTCTTTTGTTAATGGCATTACATAAATCTTTTATAACAAAAGATCGTCCAGTCCCAAGATTTCTATTTATTGATCAACCAACGCAAGTATATTATCCACCCGAGATTAATCCAAATATTATCGAAATTGATTCAGAGGGTTCATCTGATGACAAAGCGGTTAAAGCGATGTTTGATTTCATGCATAAAGTTGCAAAAGAATTAAGTCCTAATTTCCAAATAATAGTAATGGATCACGCGTTACTTAATACTCCAGAATTTGAAGAAAGTATAGTTGAAATTTGGAGAGATGGAAAGAAATTAATTCCTCAAAAATGGATTGATAATATTGTTTAAAAATTAAAATATATTTAGAAAATTTTGTAACTACCTTTTTTAGAAGAATTAAAGTAAATGAAAAACGAAAATCAAATAAAATGTCCTAATTGTGGGACTTCCATAGATGTTCAAGATATTTTATCGCATCAATTAGAAGAGGAAATAAAACAAAAGTATCAGTCGCAAATTGCTGCGGAGAAGAAACGATACGAGGGTCAGCAAGAGAAGTTAAAGCAAGCGCAACATGATTTTGAACAAAAGAAGAAGCGCGAGAACGTGTTATTCCAAGAACGTTTAGAGAATCAGCTTAAAGAAGATAAAAAGGAAATAGAAGCTAAACTTAAGCTTAAGTTAAAGGAAGAGCAGTCGGAACAATTTGATGCCTTACAGAAGGAATTAAACGAAAAGTCTGAACAAGTCAAGGAGTTAAACCGCTCTAAAGCAGAAATTGAAAAGCTTAAAAGAGAAAAAAGCGAACTTAAAGAAGCTGCTGAGGCGGAAGCACAGAAAAAGCTTAATGAGATTTTGATTTCCGAAAAGGAAAAAATTAAAAAATCTGAGGAAGACAAAAACGAATTGCGTTTTAAAGAAATGCAAAAGCAATTAGAAGATCAGAAGAAGCTAACCGAGGAGATGAAGCGTAAGCAAGAGCAAGGGTCGATGCAATTGCAAGGTGAAGTTCAAGAATTAGCAATAGAGGAGTGGTTGGCAGCTCAGTTTCCGTTAGATACTATTGAAGAAATTAAAAAAGGCGCTAGAGGTGGAGACTGTTTGCAGATTGTACATTCTAGAACCGAGCAAAACTGTGGTACTATCTATTACGAGAGTAAACGTACTAAAGATTTTCAGCCTAGCTGGATAGAAAAGTTTAAAGCAGATATTAGAGATAAAGGGGCTAATATTGGTGTGTTAGTAACCGAGGTTATGCCATCAGACATGGACCGTATGGGTTTAAAGGATGGGATTTGGATTTGTAACTACGACGAGTTTAAAGGCTTGTGTGCGGTGTTAAGAGAAGGAATCTTACAGGTTAATAACGCTATAATCACACAAGAGAATAAAGGAGACAAAATGGATTTGTTATACGATTACTTAACTAGTAATACGTTTAGAATGCAAATTGAAGCAATTGTAGAAGGGTTTACACAAATGAAGAGTGATTTAGAGAGCGAAAAACGATCTATGCAACGTATTTGGAAACAAAGAGAGAAGCAAATTGAGAAAGTGGTGACCAATACTATTGATATGTATGGCTCTATTAAGGGGATTGCAGGAAATGCGATTCAGTCTGTAAAAGCTTTAGAGTTACCTGGTTATGATGACTAATTAGACTTATAATAGACTGTAAACGACTTATTTTTAGTGTAAAACGAAAATAAACAAAAAAAAATGTTGCAGTTTCAATTAATGGCACTATACTTGTAATGTATTAAGTATTAATAAAATAAATTATATTACAATGAGTAAAGGAACAGTAAAGTTTTTCAACGACACAAAAGGATTTGGTTTTATCACTGAAGAAGGAGTAGACAAAGATCATTTCGTACACATTTCTGGATTAATCGATGAGATTAGAGAAGGTGATGAGGTTGAATTTGACTTACAAGAAGGAAACAAAGGATTAAACGCAGTTAACGTAAAAGTTATCTAAGATATATATTCAGTACAATTCAAGAAAAAGGTTACCTATAAAGGTAGCCTTTTTTTGTGCTTAAAAAGTAATGATAATCACTGTAAAGTTTTAAAAGTGAATTAATAACAAAGGTTTGGTGTTAAATTGAGTGGTAAATGCATCATTTATGATTAATAATGTTGCCCTTTCAAATAATGGCACTATACTTGTAATGTATTAAGTATTAATAAAATAAATTATATTACAATGAGTAAAGGAACAGTAAAGTTTTTCAACGACGCAAAAGGATTCGGTTTTATCACTGAAGAAGGAGTAGACAAAGATCATTTTGTACACATTTCTGGATTAATCGATGAGATTAGAGAAGGTGATGAGGTTGAATTTGACTTACAAGAAGGAAACAAAGGATTAAACGCAGTTAACGTAAAAGTTATCTAAGATATATATTCAGTACAATTCAAGAAAAAGGCTATCTATAAAGGTAGCCTTTTTTTGTGCGTTATAGTTAACAAAGGCAAGTAGTAGTGTCTCTAATAGTAGATAAATAAAGGCAGGTAATAATTATTTTTTAAAAAAACAAAAATAATTAAGAAATAAAACGAAATATTAAATTAATGGCATTATCTTTGTAATCTATTAAGTATTAATAAAATAAATTATATTACGATGAGTAAAGGTACAGTAAAGTTTTTCAACGACACAAAAGGATTTGGTTTTATCACTGAAGAAGGAGTAGACAAAGATCATTTCGTACACATTTCTGGATTAATCGATGAGATTAGAGAAGGTGATGAGGTTGAATTTGACTTACAAGAAGGAAACAAAGGATTAAACGCAGTTAACGTAAAAGTTATCTAAGATATATATTCAGTACAATTCAGAAAAAAGGTTACCTATAAAGGTAGCCTTTTTTTATGCGCTAAATTTAGCTTTAGTTAAATAGTATCTTACAATGGATATAGACAAAGTTTAGATAAGCCTGAGATAGGTCTTAACTAAGTGTTAGATTGGTTTTAGCATAGTATTACAAACAAAAAAAGGTTGTCCAAATGGACAACCTTTTTTACTAGTATATAAAGTGAAACTTATTTTAAGCTCTCTAATAACTTTTCTGCAACTAACTCAGACGATGCTGGGTTTTGTCCAGTAATTAAATTACCATCTTGAATAGCGTAAGCTGCCCAGTCTTCTTTCTTAGAATAGATTCCGCCATTTTCACTTAGCATATCTTCTACTAAAAATGGTACAACATCTGTTAATCCAACAGCTGCTTCTTCAGTATTAGTAAATCCTGTTACTTTTTTACCATTTACTAATGGTTTTCCATCAGTTCCTTTTACACCTTTTAAAGCTGCAGGTGCGTGACATACAAATGCAACTGGCTTCTCTTGTGTGTTAAATTTCTCGATTAATGCAATAGATGTTGCATCGTTAGCTAAATCCCATAATGGTCCGTGTCCACCTGGATAGAAAACAGCATCAAAATCGTCAGCATTAATGTCTGATAATTTGCTTGTGTTTGCAATCTTAGCTTTTGCAGCATCGTCTTTATTAAAACGGTCTGTTGCTTCTGTAGCAGCATCAGGAGAATCACTACTTGGATCTATTGGTGCAGCACCTCCTTTTGGAGTAGCGATAGTAATATCAGCGCCTTTGTCTAATAATGAGTAATATGGACTTGCGAATTCTTCAACCCAAAATCCTGTTTTCTTTCCTGTGTCTCCTAATTGATCGTGAGATGTTAATACAAATAATACTTTCATAGTTTTTTCTTTTTTTAGTTCTGTTTTTACTTCTGAAACTTTTTCAGAGGTGGTTTTGTTTGATTTGTTGTTACAGCTTGAAGCTGTGACTATAGTTAGCGTTAACGCTAATGTTTTTAATATATTCATTTTTATTGCGACTACTAGTGCCTGTTTTGTTTAATTACATTTCGACTTGCGGCAATGTGACAGTTATGTTGTTATGTAACCTTTATTGATGTTACAGTTTTATAATTAAAAACTTATAATTTAAACCACAATTGTCAGTTTGAGCGCGGTCGAAAACGTATTACAGTTCTGTTTTTACTAGCATTTCGACTACGCTCAATGTGACAGTTTTACTATTTTATAATCCTTATTAATGCGATTATCAATGTCAGTTTGAGCGCAGTCGAAAACCCTTAGAATGTTGCGTTTATAGCAATCCGACCACACCCATTGTGACGTTTATATTTAGTAAGCCATTTTAACTATTTTCTCAACCTTATCTGGAGATAATGTTTGGTGTTCTCCTAATCCTGTCCAACCACGATCTGTAAAGCGTTGTGAGATTTTTTCAGCAGTACCTTCATAATCTTTAGTATAATCTGATAATTTTGTATCAATACCTAATTGATGGAAAAAGTCTACTGTTTTTTCTATTGCAGCATAGGCTTTGTCATCAATGCTACCTTCCGTAATATTCCAAACACGCTCACCATATTGTGCTAATTTCTCTTTTTTGTCTTCAAAATTAAACTTGTAGTGGCTTGGTGCAATTACAGCTAATGTACGTGCGTGATCAATACCAAATAAAGCAGTTAACTCATGACCAATAGCATGAACAGCCCAGTCTGTAGGTACTCCTTTTTGAATTAATCCGTTAAGCGCCATGGTGCAACTCCACATAAAGTTAGCAGCAGCTTTATAGTCCGTTGGATCTTTTAATACTTTAGGAGCAACTTCTACTAAGGTTTGTAAAATACTCTCCGCAAAACGATCTTGTAATAAAGCGCCAATTGGATACGTCATGTATTGTTCTAACACATGTGTAAATGCATCTGTCAATCCATTTGCTAATTGACGTTGTGGAATAGATTGTATTACTTGAGGATCTAAAATTGAAAACTCAGGAAATAAACCAGGTCCGCCCATAGCAAGCTTTTCTTGAGTTTCTGCTCTTGTAATTACTGCACCAGAATTCATTTCAGATCCTGTAGCTGGTAACGTTAAAACAGTTCCAAAAGGCATTCCTTTTTCTGTTTTGATATTTTTTGTTAAGATATCCCAAGGTGTATCACCGTCATATACTGCAGCAGCCGATAAAAACTTAGTTCCGTCAATTACAGAACCACCACCAACAGCTAATAAATACGTAATGTTTTCGTCTTTAATAACTTGTAATGCTTCCATTAAAGTGGCGTACTCTGGATTTGCAGGAATACCTCCAAACTCAACAACGTCAACACCTGCTAATGCTGTTTTTACTTGGTCGTATATTCCGTTTTTCTTAATACTTCCTCCTCCGAAAAGTAATAATACTTTAGCATCTTGAGGAATTTCTTCTTTTACTTTTTCTATAGTATCCTTTCCAAATATAATTTTGGTTGGATTTTTAAATTCAAAATTGTTCATCTTCTTTTCTTTTAATTCGTTCTTAATTTATAAATAAACATCTCTTTAGTCCCTTTGAGGGGAACGTAACAAGAAGGTTTAGATTTTAACAATCATTTTTCCTTTGTTTTTACCTTCAAATAAATCGATAAAAGCATTTGGGATATTATCAAAACCTTCAACAATAGTTTCTGTATATTTTAATTTACCATCAGCTAACCAAGTGGATAGCTTTTGCATTGCTTCTGGGAATTTATCTGCATAATTAGAGACAATAAACCCTTGCATTAAAGCACTATTTTTCACTAAAAATGGTTGTACACTAATACTTGTAGGTAATTCGGTTTCGTTATAAACAGAGATTGCTCCGCAAATAATGATTCTAGCAAAATGATTTATATTAAATAATACAGCATCCGATATTGGACCTCCAACATTATCAAAATAAACATCGACACCATTTGGCGCTAGTTTTTTTAGATCCGCATTAATATCTGTACTTGTGTTATAATTAATACCTGCATCAAAACCAAACTTGTCTTTTAGCATGTCAATCTTCTCATCGGTTCCAGCAATTCCTATAACATGAAGTCCTAAGATTTTTGCTATTTGACCAACAACACTACCAACAGCTCCTGCAGCACCAGAAACTACAATAGTCTCACCTTTAACGGGTTTACCTATCTGAGTTAAACCTAAATATGCAGTTAATCCGGTCATCCCTAAAACACCTAAGTATGTACTTAATGGCGCTTTAGACCCGTCTACTTTATTTAAACCCTCACCATTTGATACTTGTTGAGTAGACCAATTTAACATACCAGAAACATAATCGCCTATAGTAAAGTTGTCATTTTTAGACGCTACTACTTTGGCAACCACTCCAGAATGTACTGGCTGATTTAATTGAAAAGGGGGTACATACGATTTTGCATCGCTCATACGTCCTCTTAAATAAGGATCAACTGAAACGTAAGCAGCTTCTAACAATACTTCGCCTTCAGATATGTTTAGCTCTGAATCTTCAGTAACAAATTCAAAATTTGAAACTGTAGGTTTTCCTACTGGTCTGTTATTTAATAAAATGGTCTTTCTCATAATAGTTTTTAGTCAATTACAGTTACTAATTCTGACATAGGTTTTCTAACTTTAACTAAGTTTACTAACCAGTCTTCGTCTTCTTTTCTATAACCAATAGGTAACATTACAGCACTACGTAATCCTTTTTCGCGTAAGCCTAAAATTTTATCTACTGCATCTGGTTCAAAACCTTCTAATGGTGTTGCATCTACACCTTCAAAAGCTGCAGCTGTTAATGCTTCCGTAAAAGCGATGTAAGCTTGTTTTGCAGCATGGTTAAAGTTTTCTTCTGGATCTTTTTGAGGGTACATACCTAATAACATTTGACGGTAATTTTCCCATCCTTCGTTTTCAAAACCACGAATCTCGTTAGTTAAATCAAACATATGGTTTATACGTTCTGGTGTGTAAGTGTCCCATGCAGCAAATACTAATAAGTGAGAACAGTCTGTAATTACAGATTGGTTCCAAGCTACAGGTTTAATTTGTTCTTTAATATCTTGGTTTTTTACTACAAAAATTTCAAAAGGTTGTAAACCACTAGAAGTAGGCGCTAAACGTGCAGCTTCTAAAATACGTTCTACTTTATCTTCTGCTACTTTCTCACCATTCATTGCTTTTGCAGCGTATCTCCAGTTTAATTTGTCTAATAATTCCATAGGGTTAATTTATTTTTTTTAATTGTTTTTAGTAATTCTTTTTATATCTGTTGAAGTAATAATGACTTCGGCATAACTTGTACTATTTGCCAGATTGATCATGGCTTGCGCGATATGATCAGGTTCTGTAATTTTATATTGTTTTAATTTGCCTATAAATAATGGCTGAAGCACTTTAAAAATGGCTAAGCCGATTTTTTCTAACATACGACGCTCTTCACGTTGTCCTCCAATTAATGAAGGTCTTAAAATAAAAGTTCTGCTGATGTTTTGTTGCTTAACATCACGCTCCATTTCGCCTTTAGTTTTATTGTAAAAAATAGAACTGTTAGGATTAGCACCCATTGACGAAATAACGACAAACGTATCAATACCGTTAGCTTTTGCTAGCTTAGCAGCAGCTACAGGAATACCGTAATCAATTTTTTTATAAACCGATTTGTCCGGTGTTTTACTGGCAGTTGTACCAATACAACAAAAGACTTGGTGTGCTTTAAAATCCGTTTTGAATTGTTCTAAATCCAACAAATCGCCAATATGTTGTGTGACTTTACTTGGTAGACCTTCTATTTTTGTACGCGAAAACAGTTTAATGCTAGAGTAGTCTTTATCTTCAATTAACTTTTGAAGTAATAAACCACCAGTTAAACCGCTCGCGCCTAATATTATTGCTGTTTTATTCATGTTAACTACAAACTTTTATGCTGCTCCAAGCAGATTGATAGGCTTCGTCTAAATGCGTTTGATCTAATTTAAAGGCACCACGTTTTTCTGTCATCATTAAAAATGATAGTGGATTTATGGCGTAAGCATATAATAAGTAATCAGATAACGGTTTTATAATGCCTTCCTTTCTGCCACGTTGCCAAAGATCTAATAGTGGTTGTAGGTGTTTTATACCTTCTTGTCTACTATATTCGTCAATCATTGGTGTATTATCACATTGCGCTAAAAACAAGGCATTATCGCACTCCTTGAGCTTAAAATCAGCAATACGTTTCCAGATCAATTCAAAACCTGCTTCTACAGGCATATTTGGGTCAAAATTTTCAAACGCATATTTTGTGTATTCGGCTTTAACTTCGACGTAAGTCTTATTAACTAAATCTTGTTTATTTTCAAAATACAGATAAATGGTAGCAGGAGAGACGTTAGCCATCTTTGCTATCTTACTCATTGGTGTGGCGTGAAAACCGTTGTTGTTTACCAACTCGATAGTCGCCTTAATCAATGCGTTGCGTTTATCAATACTTTTTTGAAGTTTTGCCATTACGCGTTTGTTTTATATAATTTAAAAGACAGTGCTATTAATACTAATTGCATTGGTAATCTGATTAATGCTGCTTGATGACTTCCAATTGCTGGTGTGTCTGAAAAAACATCCCATATATGTATTGGAAGAAACAGGAGCATTAAAACAAAAATTGCTAAAGCCGCTTTGCTAGCAAATTTTGGGACAAGTAAAAGGATACCTAAACCAACTTCTAAAATCCCTGACCCGTAAATGATAGCAGTTTTAAAAACCAATACATCTGGCACAAATGGGTTAAAAAAGTCTGGATTTATAAAATGCTGACTACCTGCATATATCATAAATACAGCTAGAAGTACTTTTAAAATGTTCCAAATTAGTTTCATGTCTTTGTTTTGAGTGTACAAAGATATGTAAAAATGAATGTTCATTCTTTTTTTTAACAAACATTTATAAATAGGAACAACTAGCCTTGTCTAGACTATTGGAAGAGACCTGTTGGTTTGTGCTAAGCTGTTGTTAATTAGTCTGATAATTTAATTTTATGACATTTTAGGTGTTTGTATATTCTAATAAAGTAATCAAACCATTTACATGCTTATTAAATAGTTTTTACTAAACATTTTGTTATAAATATCCATGCTGAACATATATAACTGTGCAGGCTTTTTAGAAACACCTATTTGTTTTTCGTCTAAAGCAATAATATACTTTTTGTTTATTAGTTTACGTCTAAAGTTTCTGTTATCAATATCAATACCCAATATGGACTGATATAAATCTTGTACTTCATTAATAGTAAACTTGTCTGGAAGTAATTTAAATATAATAGGTTCTGACAGGCATTTTTCTTTTAAATCCTCATAAGCTTCTAGTATTATCTTTTCGTGATCAAAACCCAAATCGGGTAGGGCATTAATAGGAAACCATTTGGCTTCAAACGTATTCTGCTCTAAATTGACATCTTCTGTTTTTAATAAAAAATAATAGGCTATGGTTATGGTTCTCAGATTAAAGGCTTCGTTTGCAATCCAAACTAAATCTTTTGGATTAGTCAATCTATCAGGATCGCCAAACGCTTTAAATTGCTTTTTATATTGATCAGTCAATCCTGTTAACTCTTTTAATACACGCGTAGCAGTATCATCTAAAGTTTCGGTTTTAAGGACGTGATATCCTGTTAACACATAATCGTCCACTAAAACCTCTGATGTAAACTTCGATTTTAAATAGCGTTTGATTAATAACACATTTAAAGATTTAGTGTTGGTATCATATCCAAAAACGACACAATCCACAGATAGATTCAATATTTTTTCTGATTCCATAGGTTTATTTCTTTAGAAATCTAATTTTTAATTAGTTAACCATTTTAGTGGTTAGATTTTTATTAAACGTCAGTTATACATTACTAATACTGTAACTTGAGAGTGACAATATACTCTAATTAGAGGTAAAATAGCACATAATAATGATAAAATAACATATTTTTTTAAGCTTTTATTAGGATTTAATAATTTATTTATGATACATTTGAAAAACAAACGTGTTTATGACGTTTATAAAACGTGAGTAATTTAAAATCCTAATAAGATGACATTAAGCCAACTAACCACAACAAGACAAGTAGCGATTACTAAACCGTCAAATTTTAAAGAAGCATTACAATTATTGATATGCCTTTTTATGGTTTGTGCAGTAAGTATTAGTTATGCACAGGAGGACGATACGACTACGGATAGTTATGAGCCTTTTAGTATTGGTGCTCATCTTAAAAACATGCACACTTGGCATGGTTTTGTCGTGCATCCTGGAGCGTTGTTTGCTGCTAATTTGGAATATAATTCTAGAAATAAGAAATTTACTTTTGGATTTTGGGGAGGTGCAAGTTTTTCTTCTGTTGATGTTAAGAATATTCTTACTGGCGAAAATGAAAGTGCTTACTATAAGGAGTTTTCAATCTATACAAAATATCGTTTTTCTGACCAATTTTTTATTGAAGCAGTATCACATAACAACTACACTGGTGTTGAAGAGCGAGGTGATAAACTCCATTATTGGAGTTATGACAAGACGCAAGGCTATAATTTTGTGGATTTAAATTTTGGTTACAATATTACACCTAACACCTTATTATATCTAGCAACTATTATTAATGGAGGTTCTGGTGATTATGAGGTGCAAGCTAACGGAGACTTAGAAAATTCTTGGACACATTACTTTGAAGTAAACAGTAAAGTCTGGGAAAATAAGACCTCTAGCTTGTCTTTGTTTGCTGGTGGTGCCTGGTCTTTTATTACAGATAAAACGTTTTACACAACAGGCTCAGGAAATATTATAAATGTAGGTGCTACGTTTAGTAAAAAATTAACGATTAGTAATTATAGTTTGCCTGTGGATGTTACCGCGATGTGGAATCCAGAACAAGAAAAAACAGTATTGCAATTAGATATTACATTATTTTAAATTGAACCTAAAATGGTAGTAACTAACATATAACGATAAAGTATTAACTTACATAATAGAATAAAACCTTTAAGTAATATTTAAAATCATGAGAATAAAAAACTTAAAATTCGGACTAAAATTAATAGGTATGCCAATGCTGGCAATGCTATTAAGTTTATCACTAAACAGTTGTGTGGAGCATTTAGATGCCAGTAAAACAACCGCAAATAGTGGTGAAGCGGAAGGGGCACTATTTGCAAGTGCTATTGATCTTACTGGTAAGAAAATCGGGTATTGTACACCGTCTTTAAATGCACCGTATTATCAAGCGTTATTACAAAGTATAAAAGCAACAACAGAGAAAAACGGTATGATATTTTTATCTGCAGATGGTCAGGATGATATCACAAAACAAATCGCAGCAGTAGAGGATTTAATTACCAAAGGTGTTGATGCGTTATTGTTAAATCCAAAAGATCCTGATGCTTTGGTTGGGATAACTAAAGTGGCTAAAGCAGCAGGCATTCCGGTATTTATTATTGATAGTTCTATTAATCCTTCGGCTGATTTTGTAACAACTATCCAATCTAATAATCTAGCAAATGGTGCATTAGCAGGCGAGTGGTTAGCTAAGAAAATGGGAAAAACACCTATGAATATTGCTTTGTTAAGCGGTAACGCAGGTAACCCGGTAGGTCGTACACGTAAACAAGGCTTATTACAAGGGATTACGGAAGAACAATTACGTACCCAAGGAAAAATTGATTTAAATGTAAAAACGCAAGCGTATACAGAATGGTCTTATGCTGGTGGTTTAAAAGCTATGGAAGATATTTTAGTAGCGCATCCAGATATAAATGTGGTGATTACAGAATCTGATGTGTGTGTATTAGGTGCTATAAAAGCTATTGCGCAAGCAGGTAAAACGGATGATATCTTAATTGTTGCAGGAGCGGATGGACAGAAAGAGGCTATTAAATATATTATGGAAACCGATTTTTATGGGTGTACCGCAATGAATAGTCCAGTCCAAATTGGAAAAAATGCTGTAAAGTATGCAGTGGAATATATGAATGGGAAACGTGATTTTGATAAAAAATCATACACAGCACCTTTATTAATTACAAAGGAAAATGCTGCTAAGTATTACAATCCTAATGCTTTATTCTAATAGACATTGATATGAAAAATTCAGAAAATGAATACCGTCTTGAAATGTCCGGCATATCCAAAAGTTTTGGTGTTGTATCAGTACTTAAGGACGTGACTTTAAAAGTAAAGCCCGGAGAAATTCATGCCTTATTAGGCGAAAATGGAGCAGGTAAATCAACACTTATAAAAATATTAAGTGGTGTACACCATAAAGATTCTGGTATAGTCCTTTTAAATGGTGAAGAAATAAACCCAAAAAACACACATGAGGGCCAAGTGCTTGGGATTAGCGTGGTGTATCAAGAGTTGTCTCTAGTGAATGATTTGTCTGTTGCCGAAAATATTTATTTGCACAAATTAGGCGCAAGTAAGTTTTGGATGAATTGGGATAAAATTACTAAAGATGCACAAACTTTAATTGATTCTTTAGGGTTTACAATAGACGCTTCGGCAAAAGTTAGAGACTTAAGCATTGTTCAAAAACAAGTAGTCGAAATTGCAAAAGCATTGTCAGAAGACACTAAAGTTTTGGTTTTAGATGAGCCCACAACCGTTTTTGATCCTACAGATACAAAAAAGCTGTTTGATAACCTGTTTAGATTAAGAGATCAGGGAATTTCAATAATATATATATCGCATCATTTAGACGAGATTATAAAAATAGCAGATTCGGTTACCGTTCTAAGAGATGGTGTTGATACAGGCAGTATGGCTGTTAAGGATACAGATACGGATGGTATTATACGTTTAATGATTGGTCGGGAATTGAAAGATTTGTTTCCTGTTAGAGATGCGGTAATTGGAACAGAACCTATTTTTGAAGTTAAAAATCTAACTGCAAAAGACACTATAGTGCATGATGTTTCATTTTCAGTACGTCCGGGAGAAGTCCTTGGTATTGCTGGATTGGGAGGGAGTGGAAGAACAGAAACTGCAAAACTTATTTTTGGAGCTGACAAAAAAAAATCTGGAACTTTAATTTTAAATGGTAAAGAGATAAAAACAAAATCTCCGGTAGATGCTGCTGCCCATCAAATTGGCTTTGTGTCTGAAGACAGAAAGGAAGAAGGTGTGTTTTTACCATTATCCATAAGAAGAAACGTTAGTGTCACTAATTTTAAATCCATTTCAGGAAAATTAGGATTTATTAATGTGGACAGCGAATATAAAAAAGTGCTAGGCTTAATTGATAAGCTAAATATTAAAACACCAAGTTCTGAGATTGATGTTAAAAACTTAAGTGGTGGAAATCAGCAAAAAGTAGCCTTAGCTAAGTGGTTAAGTATAGATAGTAAAGTAATTTTTATTGACGAGCCTACTAGAGGTGTGGATGTTGGAGCTAAAATAGAAATCTATAACCTAATAAACGAAGTCGCTAAAAAAGGGGTTGGAGTGGTTGTAATATCATCAGATATGCCCGAAATAATGGGTATTTCCGATCGTATTCTAGTCATGCATGAAGGGACCATTTATGGCGAGTTGCAAAAAGAGCAATTTTCTGAAGAAAACATACTGCGTTACTCTATTGGTAAGGCATTAAAACAACACAATTAAATATTAAAAATTTCACGTTATGGCTTTAACATTAAAACAACAACTTAGCAGCCCAGGTGGTTTTCTTAAGTTTTTAGTAAAGTATAATACTATATTTATTTTTATTTTACTAGTAATCTTTTCAGCGTTAATATCTGATGTTTTCTTTACTTCAGTAAACTTGTCTAATTTATTAAAACAAGTCTCAGGTATTGGTATTATTAGTATTGGAATGCTAATCGTAATCTTAACAGGAGGAATTGATCTATCTGTAGGGTCTATGGTGGCTTTGTTGGCGGTTACTTTCGCTATTCTAATAAACCTAGTCATACTACCATTAGCAATAGTATTAACCATTGCAATAGGTTTTGGTTTAGGTAGTATTTCGGGATATCTTGTCGCCTATCAAAAAATGGCGCCTTTTGTTGCAACATTAGCTTTAATGACTATTGCAAGAGGATTAGGGTTTATATATTCTAAAGGCTCTCCAGTTACTTTTAAAACAGCGGGAGGTGTACACATGTCAAATTTTGCAAACAACGCTACTTTAGGGATACCAAATATAGCAATTGTCTTTTTTCTAATTGTTATAGCAGCCATGGTTATGCTACATTATAACGTCTTTGGAAGACTAATTATAGCTATTGGAAGTAACGAGGAAGCGTCACGTTTATCAGGTATAAAAGTTAACAAATACAAGTTTTTAGTATACGCTATTTCTGGTGCTTTAGCAGCTACAGCAGCTATAATTGTAGCATCTAGAACTAATTTAGGGTCACCAAATATGGGTATGTCATGGGAGTTGGATGCCATAGCAGCTGTTGTTATTGGTGGTGCTAGTTTAAATGGAGGTCGAGGAACCGCAATCAATACATTAATGGGGGTGCTTATTTTAGGATTAATAGGAAACATATTAAACCTTTTAAATGTACCATCATATCCACAACAAGTAGTAAAAGGAGCTATTATCATATTTGCTGTATTACTTCAAAGATTTGAAAGCAAATAATTAAATTATTAAGATGAAAAATTACAAATTAAACTCTGAGAATCTTTCTTATATTTCTGAAAGAATTACAGTGCCACAATACGACAGAACGACCATTAAAACGGGCATAGTACATGTTGGTATTGGTGGTTTTCATAGATCACACGAAGCTTTTTATACAGACCAATTATTAGAGGATCCAGATAATAAGGATTGGGGAATATGCGGTATTGCGTTATTAGATTTTGATAGCAGAATTTATAATACGTTAAACGAGCAAGACGGATTATATACTTTAATAGTTAAAGAATTAGATGGTAGACATACTAATCGTATTATTGGATCTATAGTCGAGTATTTATATGCACCAGAGAATCCAATTGCGGTTATCGAAAAAATGGCAAGTCCTGAAGTAAAAATTATATCATTAACCATTACAGAAGGGGGTTATAATTATAACGAAGCAACTAAAGCATTCGACTTTAATAATCCTTTAATTCAGCATGATTTAGAGTTTCCTAATGCACCCAAAACTATTTTTGGATATATCACACAAGCATTAAAATTAAGACAGTCACGTGGTTTAAAAGGAGTAACGGTACAGTCTTGCGATAATATTCAAGGTAATGGTCATATGACAAAAACAATGGTATTGAGTTATGTTGGCAAAGCAGAACCTGGTTTGGTGGATTGGATAGAATCTAACGTGTCGTTTCCAAACGCAATGGTAGATCGTATTACACCTGCAACAGCGCCATTAGATATTGTAAATTTAATTAAGACCGATGGTGTACACGATGCTTGGCCAGTAGTATGCGAGCCTTTTAAACAATGGGTTATTGAGGACGATTTTATAGCAGGTAGACCAGCTTGGGAAACCGTGGGCGCGCAGTTTGTTGATAATGTAGAACCTTATGAGAAAATGAAACTTAGTTTATTAAATGCTGGACATTCCGTATTAGGTATACTTGGTGCATTAATAGGATATAATACAATTGATCAATCGGTTTCTAATCCAAATATTGCTACGTTTTTACATAATTATATGGATGTAGAGGTGACGCCAACTTTAGGCGATTTGGAAGGTATAGATTTAGGTAATTATAAAACGTCATTATTAGAGCGTTTCGGTAATATTAATATTAAGGATCAGATAGACCGTATATGTTCCGAGAGTTCTGCTAAGTTTCCCATTTTTATATTACCGACAATAAACGCACAATTAGAAGATAAAGGTGATATTACTAATGCTGCATTTGTGGTTGCTGCTTGGGCTATTTACAGTTTAGGAAAAGACGAAAAAGGAAATACTTTAATTATAAAGGACGCCATGCAACCAGTATTAAGCGCAAAAGCTTTAGAAAGCACAAAAAATCCAGAAGCTTTTTTAGAAATAGATGCCGTTTTTGGATCTTTAAAAGACTCAAAACCATTTGTTGAAGCTTATACAACAGCATATAATGCTATTTTAAAGCATGGTGTGGAGCAATGTGTATTTGATTTAAACGCTAACATTTAACCCGATCTGAATGAAAAATATAGTTTGTTTTGGCGAAGTCTTATGGGATGTTTTTCCAACACATAAAAAAATTGGAGGCGCACCTTTAAATGTGGCTTTACGCTTAAAATCTTTAGATAATAATGTGTCAATTATTAGTCGTATTGGGGATGATAAAAAAGGACGAAAAATAAAGAAGCATTTATTAAAACAAGGTGTTAATGTTGCTAATTTACAAATAGATACCCAGTTAAAAACAGGAAAAGTAAAAGTGATGCTTAACGCGAAAGGATCGGCGTCTTATGACATTATGTTTCCTAGAGCTTGGGATAAGATAACCCTTACAGACACCAGTAAAAGTATAACGCAACATGCGGATGCTTTTATTTATGGCAGTTTAGTGGCAAGAGATGATATTTCTAGAGCCTCATTGTACGCACTTTTAAAGCTAGCGAAATACAAAATATTTGATATTAATTTAAGAGCACCATATTATACTAAGGAGGTTTTAAATCATTTAATGAATGAAGCTGATTTTATAAAATTTAATGATGAAGAGATTTTTGAAATCGGAGAAGCGCTTCACTCACAAACCCATTCTTTAGAACAGAATATTACATTTTTAGCAGAGCAGACTAATACCAAGACAATCTGTGTTACCAAAGGTCGTCATGGTGCTATTTTATATTATAATGGTACGTTTTATTATAATAGCGGTTATCAAATAGAAGTCGTAGATACTGTAGGTGCAGGAGATTCATTTTTAGCCACATTAATTAGTAAATTACTTAAAGGAGATAACCCACAGGAGGCAATTGACTATGCTTGTGCAATTGGTGCTTTAGTTGCCGGTAGTGAAGGCGCAAACCCCCAATTTAGTACAGAAGACATTAATGCGTTTATTTATCCTAACTAAATAAATGGGTTATTTATATAATAAGTAGATTGATAGCAGTAAAAAAAGGTTTTGTAATAATACAAAGCCTTTTTTTTTATATTGATTTGAGTCTTAAATTCCCTAAAAGTATAAAAGCCTACCAAAGTATTATGTTTGATAGGCTTTATAGTAATAATTTTAATGATCGTGATTAGAATGGTCTTCCGCTTTCATGTCACCAGACTGACTCATTACCATGTCATGTTTATATTTACAACAGTCAGGTAAGCTGTTATAGGTAATTTTACTACCTAAAACTTTATCCGTATCGTAACCAGAAGCAGCAATGGCATTATGTATTAATATGGCATCTGTTTTTGAGTCATTAAGAGTGATATCAATTTTCTTTTTTTCAACATCCCAAACAGCATTTGCGACACCTTCTACTTTATTTGCCGCCTTTTCGATTGTGCTTTTACACATACCACAATTTCCTCTTACTCCAAAAGAAACAACTGCATTTGCCATAGTTTTAGAGACTTCGATTGTTGTTTCTGTTTCTTGTTTAGTTTCATTTTTACAACTTACTAAACCTAGTGTAGCCATAATAGCTAAGCTTAAAATTACTTTTTTACTCACGTTGTTCATCTTAATAATTTTGTGTTTTTTATTTTTCTTTGAAAAGTTCATTGTTTTAAATTTTGGTTATTAATTAGTTTATGGTTTGTCTTACTTCTCCACAAGTCAGCATTTTACCTCCAAAATAAGGATTGATCACATTTTCCTTTTTACTCAGCCAATACACCCCTTTATTATTGTCTCCCATTGGACAAAACTGGTGATACACTTTTTCGTTTATTCCAAAAACTTCAATTACCTCTGTTAATTTTGAAGATAGATCTTTAAAATGGCCTCTTAAATTTTCAATTTCAGAAGTGTTTGAAAGTGACGTAGTAATAGATTTTAGTTCTTTTTCAAGTGACATCCATTGTTTATGAGCCTCTTGACTTGTTAGTAATGTCATGTCAACTTTAGACAAATCATTTAGTAGTTGTTTTGATTCTGCTTTAATAGTGTTTATATCGTCTTTAAGTAAGGCCTCTTTCAATTGGATATAATCATTAAAGACAACTTTTAATTGGTTTTGAAATTGTTTTGAAACGTCTATTCGTTCCGTATTAACTCCTTTTTGACGCGTTGTATTTGTGGTAGTTTCCATTCCTAAATGGCCTTCATGTCCCGTCATAACTTTACCTCCTTTTTTATTCATCATAGATTTTTTGCCTTGTAACTGTGCAGCAGCATCTACTGTAAAGGTTCCGTTGGTTACCACTTCATCACCAGTGTTTAAACCTTCTAAAACTTGATAATTATCACCAATTTGAGTACCTAATGTAATTTCACGCATTTCAAAAACAGGTTCATTTGGATTCGATTTAATATAGACTACAGAGCGTTTTCCTGTCCATAAAACGGCTGTTGTTGGTATAGATAAAGCATCGGATTTAGTTGCGGTGATTCCTTTTATTTTCCCTTCTACAAATAGACCAGGTTTTAATATTTGGTCTTTGTTATCAAGTACTACGCGTAATTTTACAGTTCTAGTTCTAGTATCTAAAATAGGATCTATAAAATCTACAGTGCCTTTAAATACTTTATTTGAGTAAGCATTAGTCACAACGTCAATATTTTGTCCTTTTTTGAATTGACTAATTTGGTTTTCATACACATCAAAGTTCGCCCAAACTGTTGCTAAATTAGAAACTTTAAAAATGGGTTTTCCATCCATAATATGTGCGCCATCACTCACTGCAATTTCTGTAACAATACCAGACACATGAGAATAGATTGTAAAACTTGTTTTTACTTGTCCCGTTTTTAAAACGTCGTCTAATTGAGAACCGTGAATTTTCCAGTTTTTAAACTTGTTTTGTACTGCTTTGTATAAATGTGGCTGGGATGCTCTAATACTATAGGTCGTTATCAATTCTTGCTGTGCTGCAATTAAATCTGCCGAATAAATTTTAGCAATAGCTTGTCCTTTATTAACCTTTTCGCCTAAAGACTTGACATATAATTTTTCTATTCTTCCGTCAAAATGCGCAGGTTGTATGGCTGTATTGTCTTCGTTTTCTACAATTTTGCCTGATAGTGTTATGGCATTATCTTCCGTATTACTATTACCAACTATTGACGTTTGAATATTGGCTAATGCCATAGCATTTTCAGATAGTTTAAACTGGTCGGCTAATAACCCTTTAGCGCTACTTTCTGCAGGAATTAAATCCATACCGCAAATAGGGCATGGGCCAGATTCGGGTTGCATTATTTGTGGATGCATAGAGCAGGTCCACATTTGGTTAGTTTCTGCTGCATTATCATGCTTATGTTCTGTTTCAGTATTCGAAGTACCTCCAAAAAGAAACCATCCCAATAGTAACCCAACCGCTAATACTGCTGTATAAATTATATATTTTTTCATTTGACTATATTTTAATATTTCTTAAACGTAACGCATTGGCTATTACTGATACCGAACTAAAACTCATTGCTAAAGCAGCAATCATTGGAGATAATAACAATCCGAAAAATGGATATAATATTCCTGCTGCAATTGGTACACCGATAACATTATAAACAAAAGCAAAAAACAAGTTTTGTTGTATGTTTTTAACCACACCATGACTTAGATTTTTAGCTTTTACAATGCCTTGTAAATCTCCTTTAACTAAAGTAATTGTAGCACTTTCAATAGCAACATCGGTTCCTGTTCCCATTGCAATACCAACGTCCGACTGTGCTAAAGCTGGTGCATCATTAATACCATCTCCAGCCATAGCAACTACTTTTCCTTGCTGCTGCAATTTTTTTATTTCGTTTAGTTTATCCTCTGGAAGACATTCTGCTTTATAATGTTTTAGTTTTAATTGTTTTGCGACTGCTTTAGCTGTGTTTTTATTGTCACCAGTAAGCATAATAACTTCAATACCATTGTCCTGAAGTTGTTTTATAGCCTCTTGACTTGTCTTTTTAATGGCATCAAAAATAGTAACATATCCTACAGCTTCATTTTCTACGGTGATATAAGACACTGTTTTTCCTTGTTCTTGTTCTGCAATTACTTGACTAGCTAAATTTTCTGATATAGAAATAGAGAATTGCTCTAATAATTTAGCATTTCCTAAAGCTACTTTTTTATTATCAATGGTACCAATAACGCCTTTTCCTGCTACAGCTTCAAAATCGTTTACTTTGGTAATAGCGACCTGTTTTGATTTACCATAATTTACAATAGCTTCTGCTAAAGGATGCTCGCTATATTGATTTAAAGAAGCAATGTAGTGGAGTAGTAGCTCTTGTTCTATTTTAGACACAGCAATCACTTTTTCAACAGATGGTTTTCCTTCTGTAATCGTTCCTGTTTTATCTACAATAAGGACATCTACTTTATTCATTGTCTCTAAAGCTTCTGCATTTTTAATTAATACACCAGATTGTGCACCTCTACCAACACCAACCATAACAGACATTGGTGTTGCTAATCCTAAAGCACAAGGACAGGCAATAATTAATACAGCAATGGCATTTACAAACGCAAATACATACGCTGGTTCAGGACCAAAGACTGCCCAAAGAATAAAGGTAATTATAGAAACTAGTAATACGGTAGGTACAAAATACTTAGCAATTTTATCTGCCAGTTTCTGTATTGGTGCTTTAGAACGACTGGCGTTATTAACCATATGAATGATTTGAGACAGTAACGTTTCCGAACCTACTTTTTCAGCTTTCATTACAAACGACTTTGTGCCATTTATGGTTCCTGAGGTTACTTTATCGGCTACCACTTTATCAACAGGAATAGGTTCTCCGCTAATCATAGATTCGTCAATACTACTCTGTCCTTCAACAATACTACCATCTACAGGTATTTTCTCTCCAGGTTTTACACGTAATAAATTGCCTTGTTCAATCTTATCAATTGCAATAACTTTGTCTTCGCCTTCTGTTACCAATGTTGCGGTTGCGGGTACTAATTTTAGTAATTCCTTTATTGCACCACTAGTTTGACTATGCGCTTTTGCTTCTAATAGTTGTCCTAATAATACTAAAGTTAGAATCACTGTTGCAGCTTCAAAATACACAAAAACATTGCCATCTGCGGTTTTAAAATCTATAGGAAATAGGTCTGGAAATAACATAGCGAATACACTAAATAACCAGGCAATACCAGAACCTATTCCGATAAGCGTAAACATGTTAAAGTTTCTTGTTTTAATTGAAGTCCAAGCACGTGTAAAGAACATCCATGTGGCATAAAACACAACAGGAATAGACAATACAAACTGGATCCAATGCCATGTTTTTTGCTCTAAAACAGTATACAACGGATTATTGCTGAGCATTTCTGACATGGCTATTAAAAATATGGGTACAGTAAAAGCGACTGCAATCCAGAATTTTTTTAATAGTTTATTATAGGTTTTATCTTCTGCTGAAGCATCTGCTTCCAATGGCACTAAATCCATTCCGCAAATGGGACACGCTCCAGGTTCGTCTTTAATAACTTCAGGATGCATTGGGCACGTCCATTGCGTTGTTGTGGTATTTGATAGGTTTTGTTCTTCCACTAAATCCATTCCGCATACGGGACAATCACCAGCTTTATCATAGGTTTTTTCACCTTCGCAATGCATCGGACAGTAAAATGTTCCTGTTCCTTGCCCTTTTTTTATGTCCACGGAAGTGGTACTATTGTCCTTAGTATGATTATGGTCTCCTAAATTATGTATGCTGTATCGACCACTATCGTTTTTTAAAGCCTCCTGAAAGGTTTCTAAGGCGATATGTGAATCCATTTCTATCGTAGCTTCTGCTTTTTCTAAATCAACTGTAGCTTTTAAAACACCTTTTACTTTTGAAAGCGTGTCTTCCACATGACTACGACATCCGTTGCAAGTCATTCCGTGTATGTGATATGTATGTTTCATTATTATTGAATTAAATAATTAATAATTGTCGTTTGTAAATAGTAACTTTTAATAGATTCTATTTGATTCATTTGAAACTTTAATTGCAGTTCCTGAATGTCTAATACATCATTAAAATCAATAGTGCCAGTTTCGTAACTTCTTACTAAAATCGATTCGGCATCCTTAGCTTGTTTTAAGTTTTTTACTTGTGTATTGTAACTTATTCTAGCCGATTTTCTATCGTTTATTGCTTTGTCTAATAGTGTTTCTAACGTGTTTAAACGGTCTTGTTTCTGAAATTCGATTTCCTGTTGTTGTAATTTGTTTTGCTTGGTTTTCGATTTGTATTTCTTATTAAAAACAGGAATGGAAAGCGATACTGTTGGCATTAAAATATCTTGTCCGTTTTTGTTAAACGTAATATCTGAATCTGGTTGAATATTAATATAATCAATTCCGAAACCAAACGACAGATGACTTTCTTTTTGGTTTAGTAATTCCGATTGTGTTACCGAATTAAACAGTCTATCATATTTTAATAATTCAGGATGTAACGCTAAATTTTCGGTAGTAATTTCAAGTGCTTCGGAAGGCATTAATAACGACTCTACAATAGGCACTTCAATAGCACTATCTCTATTCAAAAGATTGTTAAAAGCCGTTTGCTCTGCTAAAAACTCGTATTCTAAAACCTGTTGTAATTGCTCTAATTCATTCTGACGAATTTGTAATCTAAAAACATCTACTGCAGATGCTTTTCCAACTTCAACAGACGTTAACGCCAAGGCTTCATATGTGTCCAACAATTCAATATTTTCTATTAAAACAGCCTGTTTCGCTTTATTAACGTACAATTTATAGTAAGATTCCGATACAGAAACGATTAACTTTCGTTTGGCAATTACAATCGCTTCATAATCGATTTCTGCTAAAGCACTTGCATAATTTTCACGAGACGTAATAGTACCAAACCAAGGAAACATTTGTTTAGCCGACACTTTAAAACGCTGTGTTCCGGTTCGTGTTTCTGGTTCAATAACAAAATAACTAGCACTAAAATCGGTGTTTGGAAGCGTATTAACTTCATTCACTTTTTCTGTAGCAATAGCGTATTGTAATTCAAAATTCTGAATCTCAGGATTATTTTCCAAAGCAGTAGCAATGTAAGTTTCTAGTTCTTGTGAATTACCTTGTATAACAAAGAATAAAGAACAAAGAAGCAAGACTACTTTATGTTTGATATGATTTTTATTGTATTTCATTTTATGTTTTTTAGTCTAATCTATATTTTCTTTTTTCTGAAGCCTTTTCACTTTAATCTCTTCTCTCCAGCTATATAAAACCGGGACAATAAAGTAGGAGGTAATGTCAATAACCATCCCTCCAAATATTGGAATGGCCATCGGAATCATGATATCACTTCCTTTACCTGTGGATGTCAAAACGGGTAACAACGCTAAAATGGTGGTTACTGTAGTCATTAAACACGGACGAATACGTTTTTCGGCAGCATGTAAAGCAGCAGCTCTAATATTTTTTTTGTCAGACGGTTTTTCGCGATCAAAAGTTTGTGTTAGATAGGTGGCCATAACCACACCATCATCGGTAGCAATACCAAATAGTGCAATAAAACCAACCCAAACAGCAACACTTAAATTAATGGTTTTCATGTTAAAGAGGTCTCGCATATTCTCACCAAACAAGCTAAAGTTGAAAAACCAATCTTGACCATATAACCAAATCATTATAAAACCACCAGCAAACGCAACTGTAATTCCGGTAAATACCATTAATGATGTGCTAACAGATTTAAACTGAAAATAAAGTATTAAAAAGATGATAGCCAATGCCAACGGAACAACCACAGACAATGTTTTTTCTGCACGTAATTGATTCTCATAAGTACCAGTAAATTTGTAACTGATTCCTTTTGGAACAATTAGATCTCCAGATTCTATTTTTTGTTGAAACAAGGCTTGTGCATTTTCTACAACATCAACCTCTGCAAAACCATCCAATTTATCAAACAAGACATACCCAACTAAAAAGGTGTCTTCACTTTTTATGACTTGTGGACCTTGCTCGTATTTAATGGTTGCCAATTCACTTAAAGGAACAGGACTACCCGTTTCAACAGGAATATAAATGTCTTTTAGATCTTCCGGATTACCACGTAACTCTCTTGGGTAACGCACTCTTACAGCATAACGTTCTCGTCCTTCAACGGTTTGTGTTAATGCCATACCACCAATGGCTACTTTTAAAACACTTTGTACATCTGCTATTGAAATACCATAACGGGCTATTTTTTCTCTGTCGATATCAATTAGTAAGTAAGGTTTTCCAACAATTCTATCTGCAAAAACAGCTTCTATTTTAACGCCTTCCGCTTGTTTTAGTAGTCGTTCCAATTCTAAGCCAAACGCTTCAATTTGTTTTAAATCTTGACCTTTTACTTTAATTCCCATTGGCGCACGCATACCGGTTTGTAGCATGACCAATCGGGTTTCAATAGGTTGTAATTTTGGTGCAGACGTCACGCCTGGTAATTTGGTGACACGTACAATTTCGTTCCAAATATCATCAGGACTTTTAATTTCTGGTCTCCAGTTTCTGTAATATTCACCGTTGTTATCTTCGATAAGTTGAGACCTTTCGACTGCGCTCAAGGTGACATTTTTAGTGCTATTTGGATTTCCAATAAAACGTCCATCTTTCAACTCAAACAACCCGTCAGCATTCACTTTATAACGCTGTCTTTTTCCTTCGGAATTGCGCATGTATTCCGATTTATATTGAATCATGTTTTCATACATGGATAAAGGTGCAGGATCTAAAGGTGAATCTGTTCTACCAGCTTTTCCGACTACAGTTTCAATTTCTGGAATAGTCGCAACCGCCATGTCTAATTGCTGAAGTACACGTTTGTTTTCTTCAACACCAGCATGAGGCAAGGAGGTTGGCATTAATAAAAATGAACCTTCATTTAAGGAAGGCATAAACTCTTTTCCTGTATTTTTCATAATCCAAAATCCAGATATAAGAACGGTCGCAGGAATTATTAAAAACAATACTTTATTGGCTAGAGCCCAGTTTAAAATCTGACTGTAATACCTTCTAAAAATAGAAAACACACCTAAAATTCCGAAGCAAATAATGGCGACAAAAATAAGATTGACAATGATACTGCGGTTAAAACCTAATGGTCTCCAATATTCGGCAAGTAGAAAAACAATTGCAATCGAGGAAATAATAATATTTATGAGGTTGATTTTCTTCTTATCTATTTTACCTAAAACACCTAATAAACCAGTGATTCCGAAAGCCACTAAGAGTAAACCTAACCAAAACCCGTAAATAATAATTACAATTCCCGCAAGTATTAAAACGCCATTTAAAAAATATCTAAAGGAATTTTTTAATGTTGTTTTTCGAAATAAATACGCTGCAAAAGGTGGAATTAAAAACAAGGCGATCACCAAAGAGGCTGATAATGCCATCGTTTTTGTAAAGGCTAAAGGTCTAAACAATTTCCCTTCTGCACCAATCATAGTAAATACGGGTACAAAACTGATAATAGTAGTTAAAACGGCAGTTAAAATAGCACCGGACACTTCCGCAGTAGCGTTGTAAATGATTTCGTTTATTGACAGTTTATTATTTTCAACAGCATTGTGATTATTCTGAAGAGATTCCTCGTCGCTCGTGCCTCGCGCTGTCGGAATGACATTTTCATTGTCGTCCAGATGTCGAATCATGTTTTCGGCGAGTATGACGCCCACATCAACCATAGTTCCAATAGCAATAGCAATACCCGAAAGCGCAACAATATTAGCGTCTATGTTAAACAGTTTCATGGCAACAAAAACCATTAAAACAGCAACTGGTAATAATCCTGAAATTAAAATGGAAGCTCTTAAATTAAATACCATTATTATAATCACCAAAATGGTAATTAATATCTCTAATGTCAATGCTTCCTTAAGGGTGTCTAAGGTTTCTACAATCAGTTCTGTACGATCGTAAAAAGGTACCACCGTTAATTGAGAGGTGCGTCCATCTGCTAAAACCTTAGAAGGTAAACCACCTTTTAATTCGTTAATTTTAGCTTTTACATTGGTAATGACTTCCATAGGATTGGCGCCATATCTTGCCACTACAACACCACCAACAACTTCTGCACCTTCTTTGTCTAAAATCCCTCTTCGTGCAGCAGGACCTAAGGTAACCTTACCAATATCTTTAATTTTAATGGAAGTAAAGTCGGCTGAAGTCACTACAGCATTTTCAATATCTTCAACAGATTTTACATAGCCTAAACCACGTACTAAATATTCTGCTTGATTAATCTCTAATGTTTGGGCACCAATGTCTTGATTACTATTTTTAACTGCTTTTACAACTTGGTTTAAACCAATATTGTATTGACGCATTAATTCGGGATTAACATCGACTTGATATTCTTGAACATAACCACCAATAGAAGCGACTTCAGCAACACCACTAGCAGATGATAAACCGTATTTTACATAGTAATCTTGAATACTTCTTAGTTCTTGTAAGTCCCAACCGCCAGTCACGTTTCCGTCTGCGTCACGACCTTCTAAAGTGTACCAAAATATTTGCCCTAAACCTGTAGCATCCGGTCCTAAAGCAGGATTTACGCCTTCTGGTAATAAGTTACTTGGTAAAGAATTTAGCTTTTCTAAAATACGACTACGACTCCAGTAAAACTCAACATCTTCTTCAAAAATGACGTAGATACTAGAGAATCCAAACATAGACGAACTACGAATGGTTTTTACTCCAGGAATTCCCAATAGGGAAGAAGTTAATGGATAGGTAATTTGATCCTCAATATCTTGAGGCGATCGCCCATCCCATTTTGTGAATACAATTTGTTGGTTTTCGCCAATATCAGGAATGGCATCTACAGCAACAGGATCGCTTGGTAAAAAGCCAGTATCCCAATTAAATGGTGCATTTACAGTTCCCCAACCAATAAAAAGGGCTAGCAATAATACAGCTACGAGTTTATTTTCTATTAGAAATTTAATGCTTCTATTTAGCATAAAGTTTAATGTTTAAAACAATTAGAAAGAGGTGACATTCCAAATAGGAAAACACCGAATACAGTACATTATCCTAATGATATAAATCACTGGATAATACAGTCTATTGTTTTAAAATCAGATTAAATACGTCTCGTCTAACTTAAATATTTTCGTTCTGACGAGTGGTGGGTGGTACGTTTCAAACGTAGCGGTGTTATTTTCTACACCTTCAAAAAGAGTGCTATAGGTGTAAACAAATGAAGCAATAAAAAACTGTTGCTCAAAAGATATTTGATCTAATTTAAGCTTAAGCTCATTTTGACCATCTACAACAAGTTGTTCGTCACTACAGCAGCTTTTTTTTGTAATAACACAACCTTCTTTTGCTGGTTGTATCATTTCCATTCCGCAGCCTTTTGCTTTTTGGAATAGTGCTGTTTCTACTAAAGTATCGCCACAATAATGCATGTTAAATGTGAATGACATTGTAGATAGTAACACTACCAAAGCCATTGCAAAAGACATTATTTTATGTAATACTTGCTTCATAATTAATTGTAAATTTATTAAATGTTTTTTGATCTATAAACAAAGTTATGTTAAACTAGTATTTAATATTTAGAAAATACCATCTTTGCACTATGCATGCACCTATTGTAAAACACATCACTAATCACATTTCGCCATCTCAAGACGATCTGCAATTATTTAATTCTGTTTTAACGCAAGTGTCTGTTTCTAAAGGGCAGTTTTTACTTAAATCAGGAACTCATGTAAAACATCAGTATTTTGTGGTAAAAGGCTGTTTAAAAGCGTATTATTTAGATGATAAAGGCAATAGTCACATCATACAGTTTGCAGTAGAAAACTGGTGGATAGGCGATTTTGAAGCCTTTTTTAATCAAACGCCAGCTAAATTATATATCGAAGCCATAGAGGATGCACACCTGTTATCTGTTAGTTATGATAATCTTCAAAAAATCTATGACCAAGCCCCAATATATGAACGTTATTTTAGATTGCTACTTACTAAAGCATTCATAGCGCAGAGTAAGCGTATATTATCTTCGCAAGAAAAAAACACTAAAGAGCGTTATCTAGAGTTTTGTGCCTCGTATCCTTTAATAGAGGATCGTGTGCCAAATTATGATATAGCTAATTATTTGGGGGTCACACCAGAAAATTTAAGTAGAGTCCGAAGGCTTATTAAAAGTTAAATCTATCTTAATTGACTTACATCAATGATATTGGCTAGCATGTAATGTAACTTTGTTATAATTAACAACTTACATTATTTACAATGAGCAAACAACCCCTATTAACTCCATATAATAAAAATATTAATCTTAAAAACCGCTTAGTTATGGCACCCATGACACGTAGTCGTGCAGATAACGAAGGTAAAGTCGCTACAGATCAATTACAAGGCTTGTATTATGAGCAACGTGCTTCGGCAGGTTTAATTATTTCTGAAGGTTCTCAAGTATCAACTCAGGCAGTAGGATATATTCATACACCAGGGATTCATACAGATGCCCAAGTAGAAGGTTGGAAAAAAGTAACGAAGCGTGTACATGACAAAGGTGGAAAAATCTTTATTCAGCTATGGCATGTTGGACGTATGTCGCATCCAGATTTTCATAATGGAGAGCTACCAATTTCGGCTTCAGCCTTAAATCCAAACGCTAAATCATTTACGCCAGAAGGTTTTAAAGATACAGTTACGCCAAGAGCAATGACTATCCAAGATATCAAGCAAACAATTGAAGATTTTAAAAACGCAGCAGCAAATGCAGTAAAAGCAGGATTTGATGGTGTGGAGATTCACTCTTCAAATGGCTATTTGTTTCAGCAATTTTTTAATGGTACGTCTAACAAGAGAACAGACAACTATGGAGGAAGTATAGAAAACAGAGCACGTTTCTTTTTTGAAGTTTTAGATGCTATGAAAGAGGTGATTCCTCAAGAAAAAATAGGCGCACGTTTTAATCCGTCTTTAGATGGGTTATTTGGTATTACTATGGATAAAGAGACAATCCCAACGTTTGAATATATTATCAAAAAATTAAACGATTATAATTTAGCTTACGTACATTTATCAGAACCGTTTACAGATGTTTCTGAAATTCCTTTTGCTGTTACAGAAATAGCAAAACACTTTAGACCATTATATAACGGTACTTTAATGATTAACACAGCGTTTGATCAAGACAAAGGAAACAAAGTGTTGGAGGCTGGTGATGCAGATTTAATAGCCTACGGAAAGCCATTTATTTCTAATCCAGATTTAGTAGAACGTTTTGAAAACAATTTAGAGTTAGCAGAGTGGGATCAAGACACGTTTTATACAACAGGAGTAAAAGGATATACAGATTATCCAAATGCAACTAAATAATTAATAAATAGTTTAACTTAAAACACACAACATGAAATTTACAAGAAAAGCAAATGCAGAATGGAAAGGTAGTGGTAAAGATGGACAAGGAAACCTAACAACAGCTAGTAAGGTTTTAGATAAAACAGCGTATTCATTTCATACACGATTTGAAGATGGTGAAAAAGGAACAAACCCAGAAGAATTAATAGGAGCAGCACATGCAGGATGTTTTGCAATGCAGTTAAGCTTTTTATTAAACGAAAATAAATTTACAGCAACTACTTTAGATGTAGACGCTACCGTTACTTTTGAAGATGGTGCAATTACTAAAATTACATTAAATTTAGTAGGTGATGTTCCAGAAATTGACGCAGAACAGTTCCAACAGATTGCTCAAAAAGCAAAGGAAGTATGCCCAATTTCAAAAGTATTAAATACAGAAATCGAGTTAATTGTAACTCTTAAAAAATCATAATTATGGCAAGTACAACAGTAAAAGCATATGGTGCAACAGCAGCAACAGAAGATTTAAAACCTTTAGATATAGAGAGAAGAGCTGTGGGTGCAGACGATGTAAAAATTGATATTACGTTTTGTGGTGTTTGCCATAGTGATATACACACCGTTAGAAACGATTGGAAAGGATCAACATATCCGGTAGTGCCAGGACACGAGATTATTGGTCGTGTTTTAGAAGTTGGTGCAGGTGTTACTAAATACAAGGTAGGAGATAAAGTAGGTGTAGGATGTTTAGTAGATTCTTGCCAAACGTGTTCTTCTTGCGAACAAGATTTAGAACAATTTTGCGAAAAAGGAACAACATGGACTTATAATAGTCCTGATAAGCATATTGAAGGTAAACAAACATACGGTGGGTATTCTACCTCTGTAGTTGTTGATGAGAAATTTGTATTACGTATTCCTGAGAATTTAGACGACGCAGGAACAGCACCATTATTATGTGCAGGAATTACAACTTGGTCCCCTTTAAGTCACTGGAAAGTAAAAAAAGGAGATAAAGTAGGTGTTATTGGTCTTGGTGGATTAGGACATATGGGTGTTAAGTTTGCACATGCTTTAGGAGCACATGTTGTTATGATTACAACCTCTCCAGAAAAAGGTAAAGATGCTAAAAGATTAGGAGCACATGAAGTATTGGTGTCTAAAGATGCTGAGGCTATGAAGAAGCATCAAGGAAGTTTCGATTTTATCTTAAACACCATTCCTGTAGGTCATGAAATGGATCCTTATTTAACGTTGCTTAAAATTGATGCTACAATGGTGTTAGTTGGTGCAATAGAGGCTTTAAAACCTTTTCATGGAGGTAATCTTATAGGAGGACGCAAGCGTATTGCAGGATCTTTAATTGGAGGAATTAAAGAAACTCAAGAAATGCTAGATTTTTGTGGAGAGCACAATATTATTAGTGATATTGAGCTTATTGATATGCAAGATATTAATAAAGCCTACGATCGTGTAACTAGTAACGATGTTAAATATCGTTTTGTAATTGACATGAAATCTCTTAAAAACTAAAACGGTTTTTAACTTTATAATACAGCAGCATCTAAGGTAATTAGATGCTGTTTTTGTTTTTAGGCTAAAGCCGAAAAAATCTCATCGATAAATAACGGGCTTTTGTATAGTCAATTGCCTCAAACGTCTATCGCTTTATAATAAGATTACATATAGTTTCATCTTTGAAGTGTTAAATCAAAACACTCAAAAAAATGAAATTATATCTAATCCTAGCAAGTCTATTCTTCGTGCAGTTTTCTTTTGCACAAGACGCTTCAACTACCACTGCATCTAAAGTGTGGTCGTTAGAAGATTGCATCACTTACGCTATAGAAAATAACATAACGGTTAAGGAAGCTGCTTTAAATAAAAGCATTGCCGAAATTGATTATAGTAAAGCAAAATCGTCAAGATTACCAAACTTGTTTGGTAGTGCATCTCAAAGTTTTTCTAGCGGAAACACTATTGATCCTATTACAAGTAGTTATGTTACAGATCAAATAAACAGTACTAATGTTGGTATAAATAGTACTATGACCTTGTTTCAGGGCAACCAGATTAGCAATCAAATTAAACAAAATAAATTACTATTAGAGCAACGTGTGTTTTTGGAAGAAGTAGAAAAAAATAACATTGAGTTAAACATTCTAGAAGTCTATTTACAAACACTTTATAGTAAAGAAAGTATCGCTATTTCGGAAAATAACTTAGCAGCTTCAGAAAAAGAAGTACTAAGAGCAAAAGCACGTTTAGATGCTGGTACTATTGCATTAAGCGATTATACTGAAGCACAAAGTCAAGCAGCTACAAACAAGTACAACGTTATTGCTTCTAAAAATGATTACCAACAATACATCATTCAGTTAAAGCAGTTATTAGAATTATCGCCTTTAGAAGATTTAGAGATCGAAACCATTGATGAAAACATGGATTTAATTAATCTAGAAATTGATAAAAACCAGTTATACAATAACGCTATTGGTTTTTTACCAGAGATACAAGCAAGTAAACTAAACATAGCTGCAAACGAGAAAGAATTAGATATTGCAAAAGGTGGCTTTTTACCAACGTTGTCATTAACAGGAAGCATTGGTTCTGGTTACACAAGTATTAATGATAATACGTTTTCAGATCAGTTTGATATAAATTTTAATCAGAAAATAGGACTGTCTTTAACAATCCCCATTTTTAATCGAAATCAAACCAAAGCAGCAGTTCAAACCGCTACTGTAAACATAGAGAAAGCACAAATACAAAAGCAAGGTGCAGAAAAAGAAGTTTATAAAAAAGTAGAAACAGCGTATCAAAACGCAGTGTCTGCGCAAGAACAAGTCATTGCTGCGGAAGCCTCTAAAACTGCAGCAGAGCAATCGTATAAACTAGCACAGAAAAAGTATGAGTTAGGAGGTTTAAGTACAACGGACTTAGTGATTAGTCAAAACACATTCACTAATGCGCAACAAAACTATTTACAATCTAAATACTTAAATATTTTATACCACCAATTATTACAATTTTATCAAGGAAACGACATTAAACTTTAAACCATAATACCATGAAACTTCCATAATTTAAATTCGATATCTACGGAAATGATTATATGGAAGCACCATGTGACCGAACAAAAAACAAAATATATAAACTCATGAAAAATAAAAAAAATATAATAATAGTAAGTATTGTACTTGTAGTACTCGCTATTGCAGGATACGCATTATTAAAAGGAGACGATGCTATTGTAATTGAAGCTAAGACCGTTTTAGCTAAAAAGGCTAATGTTACCACCATGGTTACTGCAACAGGTACAATGGAGCCTATTACGCAAGTTGAGGTTGGTACACAAGTGTCTGGAGTTGTAGAAAAAATATATGTGGATTATAACAGTGTGGTTATGGAAGGACAGTTGATTGCCGAATTGGATAAAACCAATTTAAATGCAGCAAAAACGCAAGCACAAGCAGCGTACGATAATGCGGTTAGCCAAAGAAATTATACGCAAACGATTTACGACAGACAGAAAACGTTATTTGATAATCAAGTGATCAGTAAATCAGATTTTGATGATGCGACTTTCAACTATCAAACAGCAAAAGGAACGGTGACGCAACGTTATTCAGATTTACAACAAGCCAGAACTAATTTAGGTTATGCTAATATTTATTCGCCTATCGATGGTGTGGTTTTATCTAGAGCTATTGACGAAGGGCAAACGGTGGCAGCAAGTTTAAGTACACCAACGCTATTTACTATTGCACAAGATTTAAAAGAAATGCAAGTAGAGGCAGATGTAGATGAGGCAGATATAGGACAAGTAAAAGAAGGACAACGCGTCACATTTACAGTCGATGCTTACTTAGGTGAAACCTTTGAAGGTGAAGTAACACAAGTAAGATTAGACCCAACGGTTACTTCAAATGTAGTAACGTACACCGTTGTAATTAAAGCAGATAATCCAGATTTAAAACTGAAGCCAGGATTAACAGCAACTATTTCAATTTACACATTAGAATTAAATGATGTATTAACTGCGGAAGCTAAAGCCATAAACTTTAAACCAGAAAAAGAAGTCTTTGCAAGCTATAATTTGCAACATCAATTAGAAGCTAATAACACTGAAAGAACTAAAGAAGGAACAACACTTTGGGTATTGGAAAGTAACGGGACTATTTCACCTAAAACAGTAACACTTGGCGCAAGTGATGGTGTAAATGTGCAAGTGGTAAGTGGTGTTTCAGAAGGAGATAAACTTGTGTATAGTTTAAAAGGCGTTTCAAAATCGGAGGCCAGTGTTTCCGCTAAAAGCGAAAGTCCGTTTATGCCGCAAAAACCAGGAGGTAACAGGAAAAAATAATTAATCATGAGTAAAGCAATCATAAAAATAGAAGATTTAAAACGAGAGTTTACCATGGGAACCGAGACGGTTCATGCATTAAGAGGTATTTCGTTTGATATTAAAGAAGGAGAATTTGTCACTATAATGGGATCAAGTGGTTCTGGAAAAAGTACGATGTTAAACATTTTAGGATGTTTAGATCAACCAACTTCTGGAACCTATGAAATTGATGGTGTAAGAGTCAAAGATTTATCTAGAAATGAATTGGCAACTATTAGAAATGAAAAAATAGGTTTCATTTTTCAATCTTATAATTTATTAGCTAGAACATCGGCTATTGAAAACGTAGAGTTGCCCTTATTATATAACAGTAAAGTAAATTCCGAAGAGCGAAGGGAACGTGCAATCAAAGCTTTAGAGATGGTTGGTTTGGGCGAGCGATTGCATCATACACCTTCGCAGCTTTCGGGAGGACAACAACAACGTGTGGCTATTGCTAGATCGTTGGTTAATAATCCAGTAATGATTTTAGCTGATGAAGCCACAGGAAATTTAGATACAAGAACGTCTTATGAGATTATGGCGTTATTTCAGGAGTTAAACAAACAAGGGATTACAATCACATTTGTTACGCACGAGCCAGATATAGCTACATTTAGCAGCAGAACTATTGTGTTAAAAGATGGTGAAGTGATGCAGGATTATGATAATCATAATATTCAATCTGCAGCAAATGAATTGGCCAAACTACCTAAACAAGACGGTTAATTATGAAATGCCATATCAAAATTCTAATATGAATTTATATGTAATTGTGGCATTCCATTTGACCTTAAAAAAACACTAAATATAAACAGATGAGACTATTAAATTTATTTAAAATCGCAACAAAAGCCATCATTCTTAATAAAACAAGAACCTTATTAACGATGCTTGGGATTATTATAGGTGTGGCTTCTGTTATTGCAATGTTAGCTATTGGAGAAGGCTCCAAAGAGAGCATTCGGACTACCATATCAAGTATGGGATCTAATATGATAACTATAAAAGCAGGCGCAGACACCCGAGGCGGTGTAAGGCAAGAGGCAAGTGTTATGGAATCGCTGACTTTAAGTGATTATAAAGCCATTAAAGCGCAATCGACTTTACTAAGTTATAGCACGCCAGTGGTAGAAGGTAAAGGACAAGTTATTAATGGGTCTAGCAACTGGCCATCCTCGATTTACGGTGTTAACCCTGAGTATTTAAACATTAAAGTGGTCGATTTACAAAGTGGAAGCATGTTTACAGATGCTGAGGTTCAAACAGCCTCTAAAGTGGCTGTAATAGGTCAAACTGTGGTAGATAATATATTTCCTGATGGTCAAGAGCCTGTAGGGCAAATGATTCGTTTTAATAATATTCCGTTTAAAGTCATAGGTGTTTTAGAAGAAAAAGGAGAAAACACCTTTGGTCAAGATCAAGACGATGTAGTTATTGCACCTTATACAACGGTGCAAAAACGTATTTTAGCTATCGATCATTTAAATCAGATTATGTCATCTGCTATCAGTGAGGAAGAGGCGCCAAATGCTGTTTTAGAAGTCTCTAAAATTTTAAGAGAACAACACAAATTAACCGATAGTGATACAGACGATTTTACTGTGCGTTCTATGGAAGAGTTAATTTCAACCTTTAGTTCAACCAGCGAAATGCTTACAATACTGCTAGTTGCGGTAGCTAGTATCTCTTTATTAATTGGAGGAATTGGGATTATGAATATCATGTATGTTTCCGTAAAAGAACGTACCAAAGAGATTGGGTTACGTATGGCTGTAGGAGGAAAGGGCTCCGATATTTTAATGCAATTTTTAATAGAAGCCATTTTAATAAGCATAACTGGTGGTGTTTTAGGTGTATTATTAGGGCTTGGAGCCACGGTATTCATAGAAAAATTCTTAAATTGGCCTACAAGCGTGGCTATGTATTCTATTGTCATTTCTTTTGCAGTATGTGCTGTAACAGGTATCTTTTTTGGATGGTATCCAGCTAGAAAAGCATCGGCTTTAGATCCTATAACTGCTTTGCGTTACGAGTAAAGACTCGTGATTCTAACTTATTAATAAAACGGATAAACATGAAAACCAGCAAACATTTAAAATCATTTTTACTTTTAGCATTGACTGTTGTATTGGCGTCCTGTAAATCAGATAAAAACACAGAGTTAGTTAAAGTTGTTTCAGTAAATCCAGATTACTTTATCGCAGATAATATTATTGGGAAAATTACTCAGGAAACCGTGGAACTAGACGGAACACCAACATTATGCTATGTATTTAAAACCAACTCAAGACCATCGGAACATCAAATGGGACCTTGGTGCCCAAGACATATTGATGATGCTAAAGAAAAAGGAGGTATTTGGTTTGAAGATGGAAAAGTCTATGATGTAGATGGTCATTTTATTGCAGAATTAGCAGAGTTTTATAAAGATGATGAATGGAAAGTGTTTAGAGAAGATGGCAGCGTAAAGTATACCGCTACACAAGAAGAATGCGAAGGAGCAGCAAAGCCAGATGTGGAAGAAGCCTATCAAAATTATTGTGTAGAGTGTTTACCTAAATATTATAAAGACCAAGTAACAACGTATACTATTCCGGTGACACCAGTTTATACAAATAATAAACAACGCTTTAGAAGAGGTGCGATTGGTGTCGCTTTTAATGGTGTTAATTTTGATCCACCAGCACCAACAGAAGCTATATTGGCTGCACATACTATTGCGCCTTTAGATGATCAAGGAGGACATGTAAATCCGCATGGTGGTTATCACTATCATGCAGCTACAGGATTTACTAAAGAACTAAATCAAGCAGATGTGCATGCCCCAATGTTGGGCTATGCTATTGATGGTTTTGGTATTTATGCACTTTTAGACGAAAATGACCATAAACCAACAGACCTAGATGATTGTGGAGGTCATGAAGACGAAACTAGAGGTTATCATTATCATGCTGGAGAACCAGGAGGGAATCAAGTAATAAAATGTCTAAATGGTGTTGCAGGAAATGCAATTGTACAGGAGTAAATAGACCTTTTTGTAACAAAAGAATAGTAAAATTAAATTAAAGTTAATGTACAAGAATAAAAACATAACCATCTTTTTACATCTACTAGTTTGGCTAACATTAGTCAGTTTGCCTTACTTGTTATCTTATAGTCAAGATCAAGAATTAGATAGAGTTAAAGCACATTTTTGGATTCCTTTGTTCTTTTCTGCAATTATCTTTTACTTCAACTACTTTGTGTTGATAGATCGTTTTTTGTTTCCTAAAAAAACGTTGTTTTTTATAGTAATAAATATTGCATTGATAGGATTGTTCTTGTTTTTAAAAGAATATATTGAAGATAACTACTTTCAAGATATTTTAAAAAAGCGTCTCGCAAATACCGAGAGAACAGCCCCTCCATTTAAAATGGCGGTATATATTCAATTGTTATCTTATTTAGCACCTTTGTTTTTTTCAGTAGCATTAAAATCAACAAAACGTTGGGCTAAAACAGAAGCAGAACGTAAGGAAGCAGCTAATTTTAAATTGAAGTCGGAGTTACAGCATTTGCATTATCAATTGCAACCACATTTCTTTTTTAATTCGTTAAATAACATTTATTCTTTAGTTGATATTTCGCCAGATCAAGCAAAATCTTCGATTCACAGTTTAAGTAAGTTAATGCGTTATATGCTGTATGAGACTAATTTAGAAGTGGTTCCGCTTAGTAAAGAAATCGATTTTCTTAAAAAGTATATTGATTTAATGACCTTAAGAGTGTCGGATAAAACGACTGTTAATTATAGTTTCCCTTCCGGGGAAACAGGTATACAAATAGCACCTTTATTATTTATTTCATTAATCGAAAATGCTTTTAAACATGGTGTTTCGGCGACTAAACCAAGTACTATTGATATTAACATGACTTGTGATGATAATACTGTTTTGTTTTCAGTTGAAAACCATAATTTCCCAAAGAAAACTGACGATAAAAGTGGCTCTGGTATAGGACTTCAGAATTTAGAAAAGCGCTTAGAATTATTGTATTCGGATAAATTCAACTTTAAAACCATTTTAAAAGATGACCGCTTTTTAGTCACTTTAAAAATTGAAACCAATTAAATTATGAGCAATATAAAAATATCGTGTGTTATTGTGGACGATGAGCCGATGGCTTTAAATTTAGTAGAAAGTTATGTGGAAAAAACACCATTTTTAGAACTAAAGCAAAAATGTAGTAGTGCTATTGAGGCTATGGAGTTTATAAAAGAGCAACCTGTTGATTTGTTGTTTTTAGATATACAAATGCCAGATTTAACAGGTTTGGAGTTCTCTAAAATGCTGCCTAAAGAAACACGTGTGGTTTTTACAACTGCTTTTGATCAATATGCTTTGGAAGGTTTTAAAGTTGAAGCTTTGGACTATTTGTTAAAACCTTTTGATTATGCCGAGTTTCTAGCAGCCGCCAATAAAGCAAATCATTATTTCTCGTTGTTAAAAGGAAAATCACAAAACGAAGTTTCCGAAGCAAAAGAATTTCTTTTTGTAAAATCAGAATACAAACAATTGCGTATAAAGCTGTCTGATGTCTTATATTTTGAAGGCCTGAAGGATTATATTAAAATTTGGTTAAAGGATAACCCGAAGCCTATTTTAACCTTAATGAGCTTAAAGTCTTTGCAAGAAGAATTACTCGAAACTCAATTTTTACGTGTGCATCGTTCTTTTATTGTATCATTAAAAAACATTGAAGTTATTGAGCGTAGTCAGATTATTATCAATAACCAACGCATTACTGTTTCTGAGCAATATAAACCTGCTTTTCTAGAATTTGTGAATAGTAATTCGTTATAGTTTTTACTTTTTATTTTAATTACATCTATATAATTTACTAATTGGTAGATGTGATTTGTAAGTTCGACTATTCACTTTTTTTAAGATACTTTATACGTATATCTTTAAACTATTAATACAAAATAAAGTCAAAGTATTATGTAACGTTTAATCTTAAAAATTTAAAATTATGAAAACATTAATTAAAACATACGTCGTCCCATTCGCTTTTTTAATAGCAATAACAACTCAAGTGTCTGCACAAACTAAACGCAGCACTAAAGAGAAATCGGTAACCACAACAACTACAAAAAGAAGCACCGTTAATAGTAGAGTGCCAAGTACTAAAGTGACTTACAAAACACAAAAACGTAAAGTAGCCTCGGTTAGAACAGTACCAAATAGAACTGTTGTTAAACATAAAGGACAAAACTATTATTACGCTAATAATAAGTATTATACACAGTCTAGAGGTCGCTATATTGTTATTGCACCAAAGGTTGGTTTTAGAATAAAAGTATTACCTACAAATTATAAGCGAGTACGTTTTAATAGTCACAATTATTATAATGCGCATGGTATATTTTACACACAAGTAAATAACGAATATGAGGTTGTTGATCCAGAAGTTGGAACTGTAGTATATGAGCTTCCTGAAGATTACGAAAAAGTGGTAATTAATAACGAGACATTTTACGAATATGCTAATATTCTATACGAGAAAGTACAAATAGATGGCACTAGAGCTTATGAAGTAGTAGGTGTTATTGAAATGAATTAAGAATTGGTTTGGTTGATTAGTGGTTAAGGAGGATAATCTTAGGGTTATCCTCCTTTTTAGTTTAAAAAAATCTTTTAACACTTACTTTAATCGTAATGGTTTAAAGCTGATAAATAGCAATGTGTAGATTAGTAAAAGCAATAGATACCATGTGTTAGCCACTAAATCTAAATAATTAATTTTTCCATTAGTTAAGCTTAAAATCATTAATACTTGAGCACCATAAGGTAAGAGTCCTTGAGTAATACAGGCAAAAATATCCAATATTGAAGCTGTTTTTTTGTTGTCTAAATCATACTCGTCATTTATTGTTTTTGCAATTGGACCAGCAATAATAATGGATACGGTGTTATTTGCAATTGCTAGGTTAATGGTGCTAACTAATGCAGCAATACCAAACTGAGCTGACGTTTTACTTTTGATTAATGTTTTTATTTTAATTAGAATATATTCAATCCCTCCGTTTTTAGAAACTAAAGCAGCTAAACCTCCTGTTAATAAAGAAAGTAAGAAAATTTCGGTCATACTAGTAAAGCCGGTATAAGCAATTTTAGTAGATTCAATTAATGTGAAATCACCATAAATAATCCCTAAAAGACCTCCCGAAATTACACCTAAAAGTAGTGTAACAAATACATTTACACCTATTATAGAAAGTGTGATAACTAGTAAGTAGGGAAGTATCTTGATTACAGAATAACTATAAACGGTAGTGTCTTCCAAGTTAGATTCTAATCCTAAACCTTGTATGATCAATATGACAATAGTAAATAGGGCAGCAGGGAGCGCAATTTTTATGTTTTGCTTAAACTTGTCACTCATTTTAACACCTAAGGATTGTGTGGCAGCAATAGTTGTATCAGAGATTACAGATAAGTTGTCTCCAAACATACTTCCTCCTAATAATGCACCGCATAAAATACCAAGATCAGCACTGCTTTTATCCGCAAAACCAATTACTATTGGAGCTAAAGCGACAATGGCACCAACGGAAGTTCCGGTAGAAACAGATAAAAAGGCTGCGATTATAAAAACACCAAAATAAATGTATTGAATCGCTATAAAATCAAGGCCTAAATTAACAATTGCATCAACACTACCTGTCGCTTTGGTAATAGTTGCAAATGCACCAGCTAAAAGATAGATTAAACACATGGTAAGTATTTTGTCATCACCACAACCTTTTAGTAACGTTTTAATTTTAGAATTTATAGACTGCCTAAATATTAAAAAAGCAACGATAATTCCTACTATTACAGCTATTGGAGCTGGAAGTGCATAAAAATCGTTTTGATAAATACCAGCGCCTAGAAACGTGAATACAAATACGAATAGTGGTATTAAAGCTGATAATTTGGGAATGATTTTTTTTGAATTTGCCATTTTACTTTATTCATTTTAAAAAGGAATAAACAAGCAAGTAATAAGAAAGATGTGTTAACATTTGTTCCAATTAATGGCTTATCTATTTAGCACCTTGCTTGTTATTGCAGGTTGCTATCTCCTTTTATTGAGATTCTTGATAATTAATTTAAGTGGGCAAATTTAGGATATATATGTATACCTGTTTCTTAAAAAATGTTAATTGTTAGAGTTTACAATTTTCTCTAAATCGAAGTGTCGAAAAAGAGTATGCAAGTGGTTTACAATAAGTTATTTAAAAGCGGTAAGCAGTAGCATTTAAAAATATTTTCTTTTGACGTCTTTAGTGTCTATTACTTTAGTTGTTGAAATAAATCTCATAAAAAGATAAAGTGACATGTAATGACAAATAAGGATTAAAACCGTAAACGTCTGGTTGTATAAAAAGTACTCGTTTATAGGGGATAAGCCTAAGTTAAATATGGTGGCAACACCTGAAGCTAATAAAACAGTACCATTAGAGTAGTTATCACTAATATAAATCATGGCAAATGTGGCTGCATAAATAAACAAACACAATGCGCAAATAAACACATAAATTAAATTTGAATTAGGGATTTGCCCTATTAGCAAATCCACGACCGCGTATATAATATAACCAACAAGGAAAAAACCAATAATAACAGATAACGATAGAAAAGATTTTAATCTACTTTTTACTAAATACTTTTTAAGTATTAGTGTAAATAAAATTAAATAACCTGATGTTAAAAGGCTGATAGCGTTAAAGTATTTATTAAAAGAATAAAAGCTTAAAATATTTAGGCCTAAAAAAGCAAGTAATGCCAATAAAAATAAAGGGTCGGCTTTCTTTTTGGTAACACTCAAGTATTTAGTAATTATGGCTAAGATGACTATCGGAGAAATGTAAATCATGTCTTTTTTAACCGTAAGGGTAATACTCATGGTTATAGCAGTAAAAAAAGCAACAAAAAAAAGAATATCAAAAACATTGTTTTTTTTTAAAAAGTGTAATGTGCTAATTTTTTTAATTGTCATTAATTGTAGGTTAGTAGTCTTTGGTTCAATAAATATAAAAAATAGTTTGATTAAAATGTGGTAAACTAATTTAGATTTAATCTATAATATAGTTTTGTTTAACCGAATAAAAATCTATCCTGCATTAAAAACATAGTTAAAAAGCATGCTAAGTATTTGTTTTGTAGGGTTATTCGTGATAATTAAATCATAAATGTTATATTTTTACTATTCAAATACGTTAAACAGAATTTTTGATTTTACGTTATTCATCTGTTTAAATTATTAGCATACAGAATTATACATAAAAGATTTAAATTCTATTATTCATGGATATTCGGTTATATGTATTAAAAAATATGTTAAAACACGTTATTTTTGAAATAGAATCGACGAACGGTAAGTATAATCGCCTAAATTTGCATCGCCCAAATTAAAGTTGCTATAAATGAAATACTTACGCTTACTATTATTTTTCTGTACACTAAATTCTTTTTCTCAAGTAGGGATTAATACAACAACACCGGATGCATCAGCTATTTTAGATGTAACTAGTACTGATAAGGGATTATTGATTCCTAGAGTTAATTTAACGTCCTCCGCTGATACAACTACAATAACATCGCCAGTAGCTAGCTTGTTAGTCTATAATACTGCTACTATTGCGGATGTCATTCCTGGGTATTTTTATTGGAGTGGTACGGAGTGGTTGCAATTAGCAACTGCAAAAACAACAGGCACTGATTGGAATATTTTAGGGAATTCTGGAACAAATGAATCCGTAAATTTTATAGGAACTACAGACGATCAAAATGTTATTTTTAAACGAAATAGCACACAAGCAGGTTTATTAGATTCTAATAATGTCTCATTTGGGGTTAATGGTTTACCGCTTAGTACTTCAGGAGCTGAGAATGCTAGTTTTGGTGTAAATGCGATGTCTTCAAATACGTCAGGGGGACAAAATACGGCTATTGGCCAAAACGCTTTAAGGGACAATTTAATAGGAAGTAGTAATACAGCGATTGGTTACAATACGCTTATTGCTAATACAGCGAGTTCTAATACAGCTCTGGGATCTAGTTCACTGGTTAATAACACGTCTGGTTCAGGTAATACAGGAGTCGGGTCATTAACTCTAAATCAAAACACTATTGGAGCTAACAACACAGCATTAGGTATGCAATCACTAACTAAAAACACAACAGGAACTAATAATACTGCAACGGGGATTTTTTCTTTATTTGATAATACAACAGGAACACATAACACAGCAAGTGGGTCAGAATCTTTAACTTTTAATACTAGTGGTGATTACAATACCGCTGTCGGTACTAATGCGCTGTATTCTAATAAGACTGCTAATGAAAACACTGCAGTTGGCGCAAACACGTTGTATTCGAATACTACAGGTGCACATAACACTGCTTTGGGAGCAAATGCACTTAATGCAAATACAACAGCAAGTAATAATACAGCTCTGGGTGAAAATGCTTTATTATTAAACACCTCAGGAAGTAGTAATGTTGCTATCGGAGTTCTGGCGCTTTCAACTAATAATGGGCATTATAATACAGCAACTGGTGTAAATGCTTTAGCGTCTAATACGACCGCAAGTTATAACACTGCAAACGGGTATAATTCTTTAACTAATAATATTACAGGAAGTAGCGATACAGCAATAGGGGCTAACGCGCTTTATTCTAATTTAACCGGTACAGGAAATACTGCTGTTGGAGCAAATTCCCTCTATACTAATAACTCGGGCGTTGGTAATACAGCTATTGGTAATGGGGCTCTCAGATTAAATGAAGCAGGTTCTAATAATACAGTTTCAGGATCTAACGCACTAAGCAATAATACTTCAGGTTCGAATAATACAGTTAGTGGAGTCAATTCTATGTTGTATAATACTACTGGAATAGGTAATACGGCTACAGGATTAAATGCAATGCTAAACAATGTGTCCGGTAACTATAACACGGTAAGTGGTCAAGGAGCACTAAGCGGTAATATAGATGGAATAAGGAATGTTGCTATAGGTGTTAACACTATGAATTTAAATACTTCAGGAAACTATAATACGGCTTTAGGAGGATCATCCCTAAGTGATAATACAATTGGATTAGGAAATACTGCTTCTGGGTATAGTGCCCTACCTAGAAATATTTCTGGAAGTTATAACACTGCTATGGGGTATATCGCTTTAAATGCAAGTACTTCAGGGTCAAATAATACTAGTTTGGGGTATCACTCATCAAGATTAGTTACAACAGGAGTTGCTAATACAGCTGTGGGGCATAGAGCCTTAGATAACGTAACAACAGGAAGTAATAATACAGCGATAGGTTATTTGTCTTCTGTACCAGATCCAACAGCAGATAACCAAGTTAGAATTGGCGGTATTGCAATAACATATGCAGGAGTGCAAGTAGCATGGACGATAACCTCTGATAGACGTTGGAAAAACACTATTGAAGATTCAGATTTAGGACTAGATTTTATAAACAAATTACGTCCAGTATCTTACTTCAGGAATAATGACAAAAAGAATAAATTGGAGTATGGTTTTATAGCTCAGGAATTACAAGAAACATTAAAAAATAGTAGTTCAAAAATAAACGGAATTATTACAGAAGATACCGAAGGTATGCTAAGTGTAAGATACAACGATTTAATGGCGCCAATGGTAAAAGCTATTCAAGAACAAACAGAGGAGATTCAGGTTTTAAAGTCCGAAAATGACGCTTTAAAATTAAGACAAGAAGCTATGGAAAACGAGCTGAAAGAGATCAAAGACTTGTTATTAAATAAGAAATAATTAAGCTCTAATATTAGAAGCACAAGCACCTCTTTTTAGTAACATATATTCGCCATTATTTTTAAACTCACGTATAGATGTTCCAGCGTAGCGTTTAAACGTTTTAGATAAATGACTAACATCTGTAAACCCTAACTCGTCAGCAATTTGAGTTAATGTAAAATCAGAGTTTAGTAGTCTTATTTCTACTAATTTGAGCTTCGCTTTAATAATGTATTCACGTAAAGTCATATTCACTTGTTTTTTAAAAAACTCGCTAACATAAGTTGGAGACATCATAAAGACATCGGACAGATTTTCGACTTTAAGCAACTCTGTTTTATCAATATTTTCATTAATATAAGTTAACATTTTTGTAATTCTATCATCCGAATTATTTTTAGGTAATTCAAAATAGCTCCCTTTTTTTATGTTCCTAATTAGTATTTCAAGAATGCTAGTCATTAGGCTTGTCACAAGGTTTATAGACGATTCTCCGTAGTTTCTAGATTCTTGCAAAATCATACTTATTAAGCTTTCTAGATGGTTTCTATCTACATCATTCTTAATAATATCTCCTGGTAATTGGTTGTAATTTGATAAGATATAAGAGGCTTCTTTAAACCATTCATTTCTATCAATAGTAATGCGATTTATGTTTTTAAAGAATGAATCTGTGAATTTTAAAAACACAAATTGTGTAGGTTGAGCTATTGTAAATGAGTGGCATTTTAAAGGTGGTAACAAAAAGATGCTGCCTTTATTATAGGCGTGCTCGTTATAGTTAATACATTGCGTTCCTGTACCATTTTTAACTAAAACCAATTCAAAAAAGTTGTTTTTAACAGGACGTTGTTTCCAGTCTGTTAATTCTATTTCTTGTATTTCAAAAGGTTTAAAAGCTTCAATTACTTGCATTTCTGTCTGATTGTTTACAATTTCTATTCAAATTTAGAAAAAAAAGAAATAACAACCTGATTTTTTATACTCATAACCTTTATTTATACATTATTATCCATTTAAAGTACATTAAAAGGGTTCAGTTCAATCATACCTTTGTATTGTATTTGAGACTAATCTTAAATCTATTTAAATATTTTACTCATGAAAAAATCGTATTTAACAATTGTAGCAAGAATTTTAGTAAAAGAGGAGCATAGAGCGTTTGTAAAAGCAGAACTATTAAAACTTTTAGATGTTACTAGAGCAGAGGAAGGTAATATAAGTTATGATTTACATCAGGATAATGAGAATCCAAACTTCTTTATATTTCATGAAAAATGGGTGAATCGTGAGTTATGGCAAAAGCATATGGGTAATAAATATTTAGCGCACTATTTAAAAGTAACAGAAGGTAAGGTGGACGAGTTTATTTTAAATGAAATGACAGAAACGGTAAATTAGAAAACCATACAGTTATAAATTATTTAATAGGGATTAGGATTTAAATTCTAATCCCTATTTTTGAATAAATCAAAACACCTTTAATGTTTAAACACCTTCAAAAACACTCCATTTTATCAATATCAGTAAGTATCATATTTGCGTGTACATTGGTTGTGTTTTTTGCTACCGAAGCTAGTTATAATGCTATTGAAAGTGCTTCATTATGGGTACGTAACTATTTTGGGTATTTTTATTTGTATTTAGGTTTTGGTTGTGTTTTGGCACTTTTGTTAATTGCGTTTTCAAAATATGGACGAATAAAACTAGGAAAACCATCGTCTAAACCAGAATACTCTTTATGGTCTTGGACTGCTATGCTTTATAGTGCAGGAATGGGATCTGGTATTTTGTTAAGAGCAGTGCAAGAGCCTGTTTTTATGCAACAAAATCCGCCTTTTACTTCTGGTTTATCTGCACACACCGTCGCTTTAGAGTTTACGTTTTACCAATGGGGACTTACAGCGTGGGCTTTTTATGGCCTTTTTGCAGTAATTGTTGGTTACGCCTTGCACGTCAAGAAAAAGAAGGTAAGAATAAGCGCAACTATAGAAGACGATGTTAAAAGCAAGACCTTAAAAAACAGCGTAGATGTTATAACTATTATAACGACTGTTTTTGGTTTGGTTGCTGCAATCGGATTAGGAACAACGCAGATTAATGGTGGTTTAAATCATATTTCAAATCAAGATTTTGGACTAATAACTACAATTTTGCTATGTGTTTTTATTTCTACTGTGGCTTGTTATTCTGCTTGGCAAGGTGTTAATAAAGGGATTAAAATATTCTCGAACTTAAATATCATTGTCACTTTTGCCATCTTGTTATTTATCTTTTTTACTAGTGATGTAAAACAAATTTTAATAGCATTTTTTACGTCTACATATCATTATATAATCGACTTTGTACCCATGAGTTTAGCGCTTGGCGATTATAATCCTGGTTTAGAATTCTTAACCGGTTGGACCTTTTACTATTGGGCCTTTTGGTTAGCATGGGCACCATTTACAGGTATATTTATTGCGCGTATTTCTAAAGGTCGTACCATTAGACAACTGCTATTGGGTGTTTTAATCATTCCGTCTTTGGGGACTTTTTTCTGGTTTTCCGTTTTCGGAACCTCTGCCTTTCAATTAATAGAAGAATGGGGAACTTATAATAATGAATTTAGCAACGTATTTTCTTCCATTTTTGTATTCTTTGAACATTATCCGTTTGCGACATTTTTAAACATAACTTCAATTATATTATTGATCAGCTTTTTAATTACTTCTGTAGATTCGGCAGTATTTGTATTAAGTATGTTTACAGATAAAGGCGCTAAAAATCCAAGTAAAGCACATCGTGTTATCTGGTCTATTTTTATTTTATTAGCAACCATAGCTTTAGTACTGTTGGGTAATATTAAGGCAGATATCAATGTTTTAGAAGCAGTACAGCGTTTACTAATAATCACGTCGTTACCGTTCGCTTTTTTTATTATAATTATGTTGATTCTTTTTGTTAAAGACCTAAGGAAAAACAAAGCAATACCTAGTAAAACAAAGCAGTAATTACTGTAAGTTTTTAGTCCTATTTTCGATTAATATATAAACAATAAAAGTATGGATGTGTTTAATCAACCTAACTTATTTTCTACAGATCAAGTCGTAAAAACAGTATTTGATTTACCAGGTGCAGATGTTACTTTATTCGAAAATTTCTTCAGCATAGAAGAAAGTAATGCCTTATATACAAGTCTATTAAATAATACAACTTGGGAGCAGGACCAAATGGCTATTTATGGTAAGCAAATAGATTTACCTAGACTTACAGCATGGTATGGTGATACGGATTTAGAAGTTGCTTATGTTGGAAAAACAACAAAGTTACGTCCTTGGACTGCAGAATTAATTAAAATCAAGGAACGTATAGAACAGGAGGTCGATGTCAAGTTTACACGTTGCTTACTTAACTATTATCGCGACGGAAAGGATAGTGTAGATTGGCATCAAGATTATGAAGTCGGTAAACGTAAAAACACGGTAATTGGATCGGTAACTTTAGGAGCCACACGACCGTTTCAGTTAAAACACGCCACACGTAAGGATTTAAAACGTATCGAAATTCCGTTAGCCCACGGTAGCATGTTAATAATGCAAGGTGCTACACAAGAAAACTGGAAACACAAAATCCCTAAAACAGTAAAACCTATTCTACCAAGAATTAACTTAACCTTTAGATGGGTTCAGTAATTTTTTTTGGTATTAATAAAGGATTACGATGGTTTTAAAAGTATAAATGGTTGGCTATAGTCGGGTTATTTCATAAAAATTAAGAAATATTTATGTTTTTTAAAGTCTAAAACCTCCATTTATACCTAATTCACCTTTTTTTATACTTCAATTTACCTGTGTACTGGTTTTATCTTTGTACATAACTAAAAACTAATCATTAAAACATATAAATATGAATTTAAAAGAAACACTAAACTGGAGATACACAACTAAAGAATTTGATACTACCAAAAAAATATCCGAATCGGATATGTCACAGGTTAAAAATTTATTAAGGATGAGTCCATCAAGTGTAAACCTTCAACCTTGGCACTTTATAGTTGCTGAAACTACAGAAGGTAAAGCACGTATGGCTAAAGGTACTAAAGGCTTTTTTCATTTTAATGAACCAAAAATTACGAATGCATCAGCAGTTGTACTGTTTTGTTCTAAAATTGATGCTGATGAAGACTATTTCAAGCACATAGCTGACATAGATGACAAAAATGGAAGGTTCCCAAATGAAGACATTAAAAATGGCTTTTTAGGGGCTGTAAAAACATTTGCAGACATTCATAAATACGATTTAAAAGATTATCAACATTGGATGGAAAAGCAAGTATATCTAAACATTGGTAGCTTTTTATTAGGAGTAGCTAGTTTAGGTATTGATGCAACGCCAATGGAAGGTGTTGATGTTAAAGCTTTAGATGAAGAATTCGGGTTAAGAGCAAAAGGATTTACGTCTTTAGTAGCTGTTTCTCTAGGCTATAGAGCAGAATCTGATTTTAACTCAACAGAAAAAATACCAAAATCTAGATTACCACAAAGTGAAATTATCACTGTGATATAATTTATTAGAACGACATAAGTAAAATGAAAGCAATAGGATATAAAGAGAATCTTCCAATAGAAGATGTTAACTCATTACAAGACATAGAATTAAATACGCCAAAAGCTACTGGAAGAGATATTTTAGTAGAAATAAAAGCCATTTCTGTAAACCCTGCAGATTACAAAGTACGTGCAGGAATGCCAGTAGAAGGTGACGATTGGAAAGTTATTGGATGGGATGCTACCGGAATTATAAAAGAAATTGGAGAGGATGTCTCTTTATTTAAAGTTGGTGACGAAGTTTGGTATGCTGGAGATTTTACACGTCAAGGGAGTTATGCGCAATATCAAGTTGTAGACGAGCGTATTGTTGGTAAAAAACCTTCAAGTTTATCTTTTCCTGAAGCTGCTGCTTTACCATTAACATCGCTTACTGCTTACGAAATGTTGTTTGATAGATTACAGGTTTCAAAAGACGATGCTAGTAAATCCATTTTAGTTATTGGTGCTGCTGGAGGTGTTGGTTCTATTTTAGTGCAATTGGCTAAAAAGCTAACAAAACTGAATATTATTGGTACTGCTTCTCGCGAAGAAACTACAGCTTGGTTAAAAGATTTAGGAGCAGATGCTGTAATAAATCACAGAAATAAATTAAGTGAAGAGTTTGAGAAGTATAATTTAGTTGCACCAGATTATATTGTGAGTTTAAATGCGACTGAACAACATGCTGATGAGATTGTTAAGGTAATAAAACCACAAGGAAGATTTGGTTTTATTGACGATCCAAAAACGTTTAATGTGATGCCTTTTAAAGCAAAAGCAGTGTCTACGCATATCGAGTTGATGTTTACACGTTCTATGTTCCAAACGGAAGACATGATAGAGCAGCACAATATTTTAAACGAAGTTTCTGGTTTAATTGACAACGGAACAATTAAAACCACGTTAGGTGAAAACTTTGGAGTTATTAATGCAGAAAACCTTCGTAAAGCACATGCTTTCTTAGAAACAGGAAAAGCAAAAGGTAAAATTGTTTTAGAAGGATTTTAATTACATCGTCACTTCGAGTGAATTTTGAGTCACGAGACATTAGTGTCGAGAAGTTTATTAACTCTAATAGTTCTCGATACAAAATTCTAAAAGAGAATTTCACTCGAACTGACAAAAAAACATATAACAAAAATGAATTTCAAATCAATTATAGCTGCATTAGCAGTAACAGCAATGTTTGTTGGTAATACTGCAAATGCGCAAGTAACAATTAAAGATTCTATAGCCACTTCAAAAGTGCAACATTTCAATTTTGACGACATGGAATCTGAAACTATTGGAGAAGGGATCAAACGTAAATGGTTTCATGGTGAAAAAGGACAAATGACCATTTTTAATCTAGAAAAAGATGCACATATTCCTTGGCACCAACATCCAAACGAACAGATTACTTATATCATGTCTGGTAAAGTAAAAATCAAAACCATTATTGATGGTAAAGAAACGTTTGTAGAAGTTGGAGCAGGAGAAGTGATTGTGTTTCCAGAAAATGTACCGCATGAGTTTTGGGCTTTAGAAGAAACAGTAGATTTAGATGTACATGTTCCTGTCCGTGAAGATTGGTTATCTAAAGAATTACCAGAGTATTTAAAAAAGAGCAAGTAAAACTTTAAAATATCGTCACTTCGAGTGAATTTTGAGGCACGAGAAATTAGTATCGAGAAGTTTGGGTAACGAAAAAATTCTCGATACAAAATTCTGAAAAAGAATTTCACTCGAACTGACGTCATAATTATATTCAAGATGAAAAATATTAGTTTCATATTAATTTTAATCACGTCAGTTATGTCCATAAAAGCACAAAACACAGTAGGTGAAACCGAAGTTTTTGCAACTACAGCGCAAGCAGTTGGTAATATTACCTTTACCGATACTGGCGATTTAGTGTATAGTCATCATCCTTTTTTCTCACCAGAAAATAGAGTCATGATCATGGATGCAAAAACAAAAACAAGCAAACCGTTTCCTAATAAAGCTTGGAATACGCCACGAACTACAGACGATAATTATCTAAGTAATGTACTAGGTGTTAGAAACGATGAAAACGGAATTGTTTGGATGTTAGATATGGCACAACGCGATAATTTGACACCTAAAATAGTGGGTTGGAACACAAAAACTAATCAATTAGAACGTATTTATTATTTACCTAAATCTTCCGTGCCAAAGCACGCGCAACCAAATGATATGGTTGTTGATACTAAAAACGGTTATTTTATAATTGCTGATGAAGGTATTGGAAATGGAGGAGATGGTACAAAGGCTGCATTTATTATTGTAGACATGAAAACGTGTAAAACACGTCGTTTATTAGAAGGTACACGAACTACATTACCAGAAAACACACCAACAGTAATTAACGGTAAACATTTAGCAGTTAATGGTACGGATTTATTAGTCGGAAATGATGGTATTACTGCCGATGCTAATTTTGAATACATTTATTATGGTCCGTTAAACGGAACTAAAATCTACAGAATTAAAACTTTAGATTTAGTAAATGAAGATTTTACGGAAGTAGAAATAGATGATAAAATTGAAACCTATTCCGAAAAACCAAACAATGGAGGAATGAGTATTGATACAGCAGGTAATATTTATTTAACAGCTTTAGAGACCAACAGTGTTGCTGTTGTTTTGGCCAAAGATAAAAGTGTAAAAACCATGGTGAAAGACTCTAGTATGGTTTGGCCAGATGGTGTAAGTTATAATCATGTAGACGGTTATATGTATGTGTCCGCTGCCCAGGTAAACAAAGGTGCTGCGTTTAATGATGGCAAAGATTTATCTACAAAACCATTTTACATTTTCAGGTTTAAGCCTATTACAACAGGTGTTTCTTTTAGATAATTTAAGAATTGATTAATAGTTGAATCCCTTTTATTATTATTATTATTATTATTAAATAAGAAGAGAAGCCACTGTTTAAGTGGCTTTTTCTATTTACAAAATGTTTAACTTAAGAAAAAGCAAATTATGCCAAGAACTATCATCGAGAATATTGTTATCGCAGAATATAAAAAGCAAACCTTTTTTGACTTTTGTAAGTATACTACCATTCGTTTTTTTGAAATTGTTTATTTTGAAGAAGGCACAGGAACTATAAAGATTAATGGAAAAATGGTGAACTATACCTCAAATAGTGTGTTCGTTTTTGTTCCAGATGATATTTACATTGTTAATCCGGAAACACCAACATCTACGGTTGCTATCAAATTTTTAAAGAGTTTTTTCAGAAATACGAATACGCAAAACGATACTCTTCTTGTTAACGATTGGTTTCGTAAAATTGAAGGTATTTTAAATAGCGAAAGTCACCAACTACGTGAAATGCAGTTTGAAACAGAATCAGACAAACTACATTTAGTGTCTTTAATTAAAATGGTTTCTACTGAAAATTTGAAAAAACAATCCTATGATCTATTCATCATTCAAAATTCATTATCAGTTATTCTTCATTTGATTGCTAGAAACATTCAGTTTTTAAATACCGATAGGACTGCCAAGGTTGTGGAGTCTTCAAAAATTCAGCAAATCATAAATTTTATTCATACAAATATTTATAATTCAGATTTGTTATCTACTAGAAGTCTTGCAGAAGAATTTCATATGGCAGATAATTATATGAGCGAGTATTTTAAAAAGCATACAGACATTAGCTTAAAAAAGTACATCATTAATTATAAATTGAAGTTAGTAGAAACACGACTTAAATATACCGATTTACAATTCTCAGAAATAGCAATCGAACTCGGTTTTACAGATTCTAGCCATTTAAATAAAACTTTTTTAGCCTATAAAGGCATTACTATTGGTGCTTTTAAGGCTGCTTTAGCCTAAGTTTTTACTAATAACCTTGTTTTTTACTAATAGTGCTTTGTTTTATACCAAATTAAACCTTGGTTCCTCCTGTAAATTTGCAGTGTAATTAAAACACAACACTAATAATTTAAAACATAACACCATGAAAACAACAGGATTTAAAACATTTAAAGTAGCAGTAAAAGAAGGACAAGCTTGGGTAACTTTTGATAACCCACCAGTAAATATTCAGGATATTCCAATGATCAAAGAGTTGGATGAATTAGCAGCATCTTTAGAAGAGGACAGAAGTATTAAAGTAGTCGTTTTTCAATCTGCTCATTCAGAAATTTTCATTGCGCATGCAGATACTAATTTCTTAAAAGAGATGTCTACAACAGCTGTAGATAGAGAAGATATTGAGTTATTAGACTTACAAAAAGTATTACATCGTATTAGTAAATTACCGCAAATTACCGTTAGTAAAATAGAAGGTTTTGCTAGAGGTGGCGGACACGAATTTGCTTTAGCAACAGATATGCGATTTGCAGCACGTGGTAAAGCAGTATTTATGCAAATGGAAGTTGGTATGGGAATTTTGCCTTGTGGTGGTGGATCATCTAGAATGGCGCGTCAAATTGGTTTAGGTAGAGCTTTAGAAGTTATTTTATCTGCAAAAGATTTTGATGCAGACCAAGCAGAAGCCTACGGACTTATAAATAGAGCTTTAGATGCAGATAAAATTGGTGATTTTGTGGAAGATTTAGTAAATAGAATGTCACAATTTAATTCAGATGCTATCGAAGCTGCAAAACGTACTGTTTATGCATCTATTGATTTACCAATTGAAGATGCTTTAAAAGAGGAAGCCTACTGGTTATACCAAGCAACAAGTAAGTCGCCAGCAATCAAACGTTTTACGTTAGCTGATGATACCGGATTTCAAAATGATATGGAAAACCAAAGAAACTTCGAGACTTTATTAATGGGATTACAAGGTGTAAACTAAAAACTAGAAATTATGAATACAGCACAAAATAAACAAACTATACTTGATTTTTTCGAACATTTTTCTGCAGGTGATGCTACAAGCGCTTTAACTTATTTAGATACGGATGCAACATGGCAATCTATGGGGATTAAAGGGGATCTACCAGTTTCAGGAATCATGGATAAAAACGGAATTGGAGAACTTATAAAAATGGTAAAATCTGCTATTCCAAAAGGATTAGAATTAACACCGGTGGGTTGGACCGCAGAAGGCGATAGGGTAGCTGCCGAATTCATTTCCTACGGAAAATTAACCAATGGAAGAGAATATAATAATCCGTATCATTTTTTATTTCAATTTTCTGATGGTAAGATTCTTAGAATAAAAGAATACATGGACACATTACACGTAAAATCTATATTTGTTGATGCGTAGTAAATAATAAATGCCTCTTGTAAAAGAGGTGTTTTATGTGTTTAAAAATAAAACCTTGAAATATACCTAAACAACCGTTTTTACTACCAAAAAATTACTACTGTCTAGGACTACCTTTGTAGTGAGATTAATTGTTATTTAATTATACATAAGGCGGTTAATTAATAGATAAACAGAAATACATAAAAACTAAAACATCCTATTGCGACAGTTTTTGGTAAAAAAAATATTAAAACAATGACAAATAAAAATATATTAGAAGAAGCTCGTGCGCTTACTTTACCTTCTCGTGAAGCCTCGTTAAATCGTGAAGCTTCAGTTTCACACTTTTGGAATAGTAACCGAGATTTACTCGAAGAGGCATGGACGGAATGGGAAATTGAAAACAAAGATAATTTACTAGTTCCTGATGAAACGTTGCTAGATCCGCGCTTACAAAAGGCGATTAAAGATGCTTGGGAAAACCCAGAAAAAGAAAATGCTGTTGCCGATTTATGGGAAGAAATTAGTCCTGGTGTTTATTCTGCACAGTTTTTTAACCCTGAACGCTTAGTGGATTTTCGTAAATATTTAGAAGCTGTAGTAAATTCACAAATTCCTAAACGAGCACCACACGGAATACAATTGAATCGTTATGGAATTATGCTTGATCCACGTTCAGAAGGCTATCTTGCAGCACCGAATTTTCAAGCATTTTATAACGATATTATGGACCGTTATATGCGTCCGATTGCACGTTTGTTATTGGATACTTATGGTTATGACAACCAAACATTTGGTTTTTCTATTCAGTACAATCCAGATAAAGACAAGGATTTAAATGGTCACACGGATGCTTCTGCTGCTACTTTGAATATCAACATTAACTTACCCGATGAAGCATTTACAGGTTCGCAAGTTGATTTTTACGATAAAACCACGGGGAAAACAGTACAAACTACGTTTGAATCAGGGCAAGCAATAATTCACAGAGGCGATGTAGCGCACGCTACGCACCCAATTATTAGTGGGCAACGTAGCAACTTGGTTGTGTGGTTATACGGAGACCGTATGCAAATTCCGAGAGGTGGAGCTAGTAGCTACGGTAGTGTCGATAACTCAGAGTCTAAAGTTGTTACATCTCAAAGTATTAGTGCTCGTGAGCGTTGGACTGTGCCAAAGAGTCCCAAAGACACCTTTGCACCTTTTTAAAGTGATTAGAAATCGTTTATCTTGCTTTTTTCGATTGTTATATGCAGAAATAACGGCTAAACTATTATCAGAATTTTATAGCAGGATTCAAAAAAAACAAGAAAATGTCACCGTGCGCACAGCCGAAAGGTTTTGTAGTTCGGATCTGAGCTCAAGGTGACATTCTAATAAAAAAACAAAAAATCATGAGTAAAACAATAATAGTAACAGGAAGTACAGACGGTATTGGAAAGTTAACCGCTTTTAGTTTAGCCGAAAAAGGACATACGGTTTATGTACATGGAAGAAATGAAACAAAAGTAGACGCGGTTGTTTCAGAAATAAAAACAACAACGAACTATCAGGACATCCATGGTTTGGTGGCTGATTTTACTGATTTAGAAGCTGTTTCCAAATTAGCAGCACAGATTAAAAAGGACATTCCTAAAATAGATATACTAATCAATAATGCAGGAATTTTTAAAACAAAAGAGGTTCATAATAAAAACGGATTAGACATTAGAATGGTGGTAAATTATTTAGCACCTTATGTGTTGACAAATGCCATATTAGAAAACATAAAGCAATCCGAAGCGCCAAGAATTATTAATTTAAGTTCTGCTGCACAAGCACCAGTTTCTGAAGCTGTTTTAATAGGTAAGGAGCAAGACTCTGCAAATAGCACTTATGCACAAAGTAAGTTAGCATTGACGATGTGGAGTTTTAATCTAGCAAAACAAGAACCTAATATTACGGTTATTGCTGTAAATCCTGGGTCCTTATTAAATACTAAAATGGCTAATGAAGCCTATGGCCTGCATTGGTCTCCAGCAGAAAAAGGCGTTGATATTTTACTTCATTTGGCTTTGTCTGATGATTATAAAAATGATTCAGGAAAGTATTTTGACAATGATAAAGGGGATCCAAAAGGATACTTTTCTCCAGCGCATCCTGATGCTTATGATGAAGCTAAAATAAAAGCGTTATTAGCAACTACAAAAACTTTGATTTAGTTTTTAAGCCTTTTAACATCTTCAAGTAATTGTTTTTCGGTTATATTTTTTTTAGTTTTTATTCTTTTTCCATTCTGATATTGCCTGTAATCATAAGTACCATCTTTATTAACTCTGGTTATAATACCGTCGTGTTCTTTTCCATTTTTGGAAGTACACGTGCTAACTAATGTCTTTTTATCCTTTAAATAATAATATAGGATACCATCAGTTTTAAAAAAGAGAGGTTCCCAAATTTTTAAGCCTATTGGGTTTATTTCTAGCTTTTTTGACCTTTGATAATCTAATTGTATCAACTGTTCTTTTGTTTCTATGGTTATTGTTCCTTTATTTAATGCATTACTTTGAATGTTTACTGTTGCCGAATTTTCTTTAAATGAAATATTAACTGTTTTGATACCTTTTTCAGTAAATGTAAATGATCCAATTTCGAGATCTTTTGAATAAATTATAACGCGACCTTCATTTTTAGATGGATTTGTATAACTTACTTTGTTGTGTTTTATATATCTATTTTTTGAAGAACGCTTTGTTGTATTAAATCCATCAGAAGTATAGTTTACTATATAATTTGGAGAAGATTCTATTCCAAAAGAATACAAATTACTTTTGAGTTTTATACCGTTTTCGTAAATATCTTGAGATGTTACACCTTGATACTCGCTTAGTACGCTTCCTTTAAAAGGGTGTCCTTTTATATACTTAATACTGTCTAAAACTTTTTCTAAATGAGACCCTGTTACAGTATAATATTGAAAGCCTGATTTTTCTCCATTTTTATAATGGTTTATTAGGCTGATGCTAGATTTTTCTTGTGTTTTTTTATCTAGTAAATCATTAAAAAAAATACCAGAAAAGGGTTTGCCATCTTTATAAATACCTATAAGACTATCGTTAGTTTTAAAAGGAGTAAATAATACTTTACGTATTGGATTACCTTTTTGGTAATTTGTAATTTGCTCTAGTCTTTTATCTTTAAAATGGATTAGTTTTTCATTGCCATTTTTTTGTCCGTTTTTATAGTTTGATAACGTATATCTTTCTGGATAATAATGCTTATCTACAGCTTCAATTTTAGCAAAAACACCATTATATGGTAGTTTGTTTTTAAATTTTCCTTTAGCTATTAATTCATTTTTATAATAATATTCTCCTTGACTTATTTTTTGATTTTTAAAGGTGAATTTGTTTTTAAAGTTATGCGTTATTTCTTCTTTAGTTAATATTTTTCCATTTTTAAACGTGTAGATATTGTAGTTTCCTTCCTCAGGTTCATCAAAGAAAACACCAGTATAAGCCTCATCATTTTTATAGTGTCCTTTAGCTAAAAATCTTGATGCTTTATAGTATTGTGCTTCTCCTTCTAACTTTCCGTTTTTGTAATTTCTAGTAATACTATCAAAAGGTGCATTTCTGTAATTGTTGTCTGCTCTAAAAGTTGTTTCTAATCCATGTTTTAAGCCCTTTTTATATGACGACACTCGATTAGTATGTTTATTTATTATTGTACCATTTATTGGAGAACCTTGCTTGTAAATGCAACTTGTTGTTTTTCCTGTGTTAACGTTTTTAAATATTATTTTTCCATGACGCTTTCCATTAACTTTATTTCCTGAAATGGCTAATTTTGAATAATAGTTATTGTTATAAAAAGCGCCATGTTCTATACCATCTTTAAAACTTTCTATATTGCCTGAAAGCCTATTGTAACTTTGACCAGAATAGCGTCTGTTATCTTTATAAATTAGCGTGTATACTTTATCGTCTACATATTCTGCTTCTTTGGATATTTCGCCATTTTTATAATAATGAACACTTTCTAATTGAGAAGGATTAGCGTATTGAAACGATGTCTTTTTTAGTATTTTACCACTAGCGTATAAAACTATTGTATAGTCGTTACAAACCTCTCCATTAAACGGGGTGTTGTTTTTGTATTCGCATTCGCAAACTCGGTCTTTAAAAAAGCCGGAAGACGTGTTTTTACCATTAGTATTGCTGTTTTGAGCGACTAAGTTATTGGTGATACTAATAAGTAAAATGAACAGTATTTTTTTTATATTATATTTAATTCCCATGAAAATGGTACTTTTTTAAGCGTTATTATTTCAATATTTTTAAAAGCGCTTCTTTACTTAAATTCACTTTTTTATCGACACGTTCACCTTTATTCATTTTATAGTAGTTGTAGGTGTTATTGTAGGTTCTAATATGTATTCCATCAAACATTTGTCTGTCTTTTAAAACTCCAGAAGCCACTTTTATATTATCAATATAGGCATCCATAACAACTATACCATCTGCGACAAAGAGATTCTCAATATCAAGGAAATCTTTGTAAGTAAATGTTTCTATATGTGAAAAGGTGGGATATATTTTAAACATGGTATTTTTACTTTTTGCAGTGATAACCAATTGCTGATTAACAAGTGCGTAATCCATTTGATGTCCGCCGTCATAAAAGGTTACATCAATAGTTGTGATTTTATTGTTATGAAATGTTACACTACCATTATATTCTTTTAATTCTGGTGAAAAAACTAATTTAGCTTTGGTTTTTGAATCGTTTAAATAGGTGAGTTGCCCCATTACTAAATCAGAGTCTTTATCTGTAATTACATATCCTGTAGCTGTGTATTTAATAGTATTTCTTACTCTGTATATGTCATTATCATCTGTTACAATCGTTTTTATAAGTTTACCTTGATTAAAAATGTGCTTGTGTATATTATCATTGTCAAATGTTATTAATTGACCTTGATACGGTTTGCCAAACTTATATGTTAGGCTATCATTATAAACTTCTGGATAATCCACATAACCTTGGATTTGACTGGTTATGTCTCCATTTTTGTAATAAATTGATGACCATATAACAGAAGATTTACTATAAAAGCCACCATTAAACGGTTTGCCATTTTTATAAAAACCTTTAAAGTCTGTTCCTTGTCGATTTAACAAATTATGCCATGTGTCTGTTAAAGGAACTCCTTTATCGTATGCTGTGGTTTTTATAATGTCACTAGATAGTTTACCATATTCTAAGGTTTGTTCTAATCCTTGTTTTAAGCCATTTTTATACCGTGTTATAACCTTATTTTTTACAGCGGTACCCGCTATTGGTTTTCCTTTTTTATAGCTACAGGTATACTCGTTTTTTGAGTTTATGTCCGAAGGTTGTAACAATAAATCATCATCTTTAAATGTGATCATGCCATCCCAAAGCCCATTTTTATAGTTTCCGTTAATAGCTAGGTACCTGTTGTCATTTTCTAGCTTCGAAAAAGGACCATGTTTCTCACCCTTTTTATAGGTAATGGTTTCATCATTATAACCTATATAAACACCACTATAAGGGGCTTCATCTTTAAAGGTTAACGTGTAACTTTCGCCATGTTTAATATTTGTTGTTGCAATTACTAATCCATCAGCATTATATGTAGTAGCGTTCCTAAATAATATTGTATTTGTTTGATAATCCGATTCGTAATTTTCTTGCTTTATTATAGCTCCATTTTTGTAATGAAGGATGGTGTATTTTTTACACACTATTCCAGAATATGGATTACCTGATTTATAGATGCATTCGCATTTTTTATCTGTAAAATAACCAGAACTAATTACTTGACCCGTAAGCTTGTCATCCTCATATTCTTGCTTTGTAATAATTTGACCTGATCTATTATACTGAATAAACAATCCATGTTTTAACCCTTTTTTATAGGATGACTTAATGTTAGTTCCTGTATCAAAGAAAGTGCCATCCCAAGGCTGTCCGTCTTTATATAAACCTTTTGCTAGTTCTAATCCTTCTTTATTGTAATAAGCACTTTCACCTTCTTTTTTGTTGCTTAAAATATGATGATATGCTTTTATTGTTTTATAATCTCCAGAAAAATAGAATGTTTGTTTGCCCTCTAATACTCCCTTGTTATAACTATAAATTCTATTTTCATAATACTCAATAAACTGTCCTTGCCAATGTGCATTATCTTTATTTACACCTTTTGTTAGTTGCCTTAATCCATTAGTGTAACCAATTTCTGGACCTTCTAATTTTCCGTTAACATAGTTTTGTACACTGTTATATCTGTAGAAAGTCCCTGAAATGGGTTCGTGATTTTTGCTAATACCTATCGCTAATAATTCACCTTGTTTATTGTAAGTGGCCTCTTCACCATTATCTTTTCCATTTTTGTAATGAGAATAGTGGCTAAAACTTAAAACATCATCTTCGTTATTTAAATTATAACTAGCCAAAAGCCCATCTTTAGGCTGGTGATTTATGGATTTAAGACTATCAATATTTTCTCCTTTAGTATTAAAGTGATTTGCGATTACTAGGCTATCATTTTTAAAATCGTATTTAACAGCAATTTGATCTGAGTCCGCATGAAATAGTAATTGCCCTATTTTCTTACCTGCTTTATATTTTGGGATATATCCATTAAAACAGCAGTCGTCAATAAAAGTTCCTGACCAATAATTATCGTCTTTATAAAGACCTTTTGCTCTTAGAAACCCTTTTTTTGAGAAGTTTAATGCTTCACCGTTACGTTTTGCATTTTTGTAATGAAGCACTTGTGAACGTTTACCAGAACTATAGTACCAAATAGCTTTTCCTTCTAATTCTTCTTTTTCTAAATTGGAGTAGTAGCCCTCCATTTGGACGTTACCGTTGATATGGTAATCTTTTACCAGATACAAGTCACCAACTTTTGTAAGTGGCATTGGTCTGTAAAAATCTGCACTATCTTTAACTGTTTTATGCCAATTTGCATCAAAATAAATAGTGTCTTGTTGCGCGAAATTGTTAGTTAGAAAACCAAAACAGATTAATACTAGTATTACTATTTTTTTCATAATTCTAATCTATAATTGTTTAGTGCTTTTATTCAAATTATTGTTTTGTTTTTATTTGAAATCTTATTAAATACTCATTGTAAACTTAGCAGTAAATATTTTATATATTATCAATGGTAACCAAATGACAAAAAGAATACGCATAATTTTATAAAAGCACTTGATAGATTCCTTTTTTTCTAGACGGTCTTTTTTATCAGTAAATAATCTATTTAAAGCATAAATGATAGTTAATGAAATTGGAGCAGCCAGTATACATAATAAGAAAGCGACTTCTACTGTATCTTTTGTAAAAAGGGTTTCAGAATAATCACATTTAAATAGGATTACTAGATATGATATATACACTATTAAAGCGCTAATACTAAGTCTAACTATTCTACTTTTTATATACATATAATTGAGTTGCAGTAAGTGCTTTTGTGCGCTTTAAATACGTTATTAAATAGTACGGTTTTGACTAATAGTATAAATATAATAACAGCATTAGAAATAAAACATATGGATTTATAAGCGATTGGATTAGTTTTATATTCGTAATAAAAACTATTGTAAACAAAAAAAAGCTACCATTAGGTAGCCAATTTTATTACTTTTTATTAGAATTAATTCTCTTCAAACAAAAACTCTCCTTTCGTCTCTGCAGCAAATAATCCCCATTCTGTGATTAATTTCAAAATAGGAATTAATGTTTTACCAAAATCAGTGAGTGTATATTCTACTTTTAACGGTGGCTTTTTTGTAAACACTTTACGGTTTACAATACCATCGGCTTCCAATTGTTTTAATTGTAAACTCAGTGTGCGTTCCGTAATGCCTGGTATTTCTTTTCTTAACTCGTTATAGCGTTTTTTAGTAACAGTTAAATGGGTAAGTATAACACTTTTCCATTTTCCTCCAATAAGTTCCATTGCAGCACTTGTTGGGCACCAAGATATTTTGTCGTTAATTTTAATCTTTGGTTTTTTTTCAAACAGTTCTTTTCTGTCCATATTATCTTATTTATAAACTAAATAGTAATCTTGTCTTATTTGATATTATTACGCAAAGTTAAGTAGCTTTAATTTAATACGCAACTATACTTTTTATAGTTTGTTTTTTAATAGTTAATTTGTTAATTTTAAGTGATTTAATATTTTTTATTGCTACTATACTTCTTGACCGTTATTGCACAGTAATTATACTATACATATTTTTGTCACTATAAAAATGATAGTTTTAATAATCAAACAAATAGAAAAATGAATTTAACAGAAATTTTAAACAACCGTTACTCAGTAAAAGAATTTGATGCTACTAAAAAGATTTCAGATTCAGATTTTGAACAAGTAAAAGACTTATTACGTTTAAGTCCGTCTAGCGTAAACTTACAACCTTGGCATTTTCTAATCGCAGATACTGCAGAAGGTAAAGCAAGAATTGCAAAAGGAACACAAGGCTTCTTTCATTTTAATACACCTAAGGTTTTAGATGCTTCTCACGTAATTGTTATTGCTGCACGTACAAATGCAGACGAAGCCTATATGACTAGCATTTTAGAAAAAGAAGATGAAGATGGTCGTTTTGCTGCACAAGAATTTAAAGACCAAATGCACGGTGGGCGTATGTTATTTGCTGACATTCATAAATACGACCTTAAAGATTTACCACACTGGATGGAAAAACAAGTGTATTTAAATATGGGGTCACTTCTACTAGGTGTTGCTGCTTTAGGTATTGATGCTTGCCCAATGGAAGGTGTAGATGTAAAAGCTTTAGATGAAGAGTTTGGATTACGTGATAAAGGGTACACAGCTTTAGCAGTAGTTTCTTTGGGATACAGAAAAGATACTGATTTTAATGCAAAATTACCAAAATCTAGATTTTCTGAAGACACAATTATTACCAAGTTATAATCGTAAAACAAGACTTTTAATTAGAAACATTATGAAAAGTACAATCGTAAAATTCACAGCAAAACCAGAACATAGAACTAGTTTTGCCGCAACATTAAAAGAAGCACAAAAAGCAACACAAAAAGAATCTGGGAATAAAGAAATTAGAGTATTTGTATCTAAATCAGATGCCAATGTCTTTTTTGTTTACGAACGCTGGGCAGATAAGGCTGCAATAACCTCTCACGATAATGAGCCGCATACAAAAAAGCTAATGGAGGTTGGTAAAACAGCACTACAAACTGCTCCTGATTTTTATTTTTTAGGCGATACAAATCCGTTACCAGACCATTCTAAATCTGCAAAACCGGAAGACGAAGTGTTTATTATTTTCTTCATTTTTAAGTTGAAAACTGAATTTAGAGCACAACTTCTAACACAGTTCGAAGACCATATTACAAATACTAGAAAAGAGGAAGCAGGAAACATCCTTTTTGATTTATACACAGTAGATGACCAAGAAGATACTTTGGCAGTTTATGAGCATTGGAGAAAAGAATCTGATGTTTGGGATATTCATTTTAACCAGCCATACGCAGTAGAAACAGGTAAACTAATGGAAGAAGCTGTTGTTGGAGATTTAAAACAGTATATGAATTTTGTAAAAGAAATTTAAGTGAAAAATCACACTCAAAAAAGAACAACTATTATGAAAAAAGCAGTTCTATTATTTTCCTTAGCACTTTTAGCAAGCTGCGGAAATCAAACTAAAAAAGAAGCAGTTTCTACCTCAGAAACACACGGGCACGAACATCCACATCCACATAGCTTAGATGAGAATGGATTGGCTCCATATACCGAAAATACCATTCATCAATACGCACCAACAGTTGCGTTATTAAACAGTATTTACGAAGGTGATATTACACCAGAACAAATGGTACAGCAAGGTAACATTGGTATTGGCACAGTAAATCATTTAGCTGGCGAATTGGTTGCTGTAGACGGTGTGGTCTATACAATTGATGCCGAAGGTGGAATAAAAGTTGCGCCACAGGATTTAGAATCGCCAAATATGACGATGATAAATTTTCAGCCAAAAAGAACGGTAACCGTTGAAAATATTGGGTCTTATGAAGATTTAACGAAAGCACTTCAAAAGTATGCAACCTCAATAAACAGTTTTTATGCTTACCGAATTAAAGGTGAGTTTGGTTATTTAAAAATGGCATCTGCCCATAAAGTAGAAAATGAAGATGTGTCGTTATTTGAATATCTAGATACTCGTGTAATGTACACAAGAGAAAATATAAAGGGGACTTTAGTTGGCTTATTTACGCCAGATTATTTAGGGAATATTGTAATCCCAGGAATGCATTTTCACTTTTTATCTGAAGATATAACACTGGGTGGACATTTAGAGGATATAAAATTTGATAAACTTCAGGTTGAAATTCAAGAAGTAAATCAAGTGAATTTACAACTTCCGGAAACTGAAAAATTTAGAACTAGAGAATTAAAACAAGGTGCAGCTCCAAAGGCTACAGCTAAACAAAATGGTAAATAATAGCGTTTTAAGAAAACGCATTAAATCAAACTAAATAAACAAATGAAAAATACATTATTAGCACTATTTAGTGTTCTAACTATTAACAGTTGTTCTGATAAAAAAAAGCCAACAACCATTACACAAATGGTAACATTTACAGTTAAACCCGAATACATTCAGGAGTTTAGGGAAGCACAAGTAAATAGCTTAAATGAGTCTTTGAAAGAGGAAGGGAATTTAGAAATGAAATTGTACGCTAATGATAACAACCCTTATGAACTTTCTGTGTATTCTAAATGGAAAAACAATGAAGTTTACGAGTTACATAAGACATTACCACACAGTAAAGCGCTAGGACCTTTATTTGAAAAAGCACTTCAAGGAGCGCCGAAAATGGTGCGATTAGAAGACACAAAATTCCCTCATATAGATTCTAAAAAATTAATTTCAACTGGTATTGAACGTGCTGTATTTACGCCTATTATAATAAAAGAGGACTATAGAGATCGTGTTATTAAACAATTCGAATATTATGCAGAAAATGCTAGAAAACAAGAAGGAAATATCTTTTTTGATTTTTACGCGGTTGCAGATACTAATAATGCTTTTTATGTTTACGAAAACTGGAAAAATGGTGATGAAATTTGGGATACTTACGTTGCACAGCCATATGTAACTAAAAGTAAAAAACTATTAGATGAAGCTCGTGTAAACATAAGAGAAGATCTAGAGGTTGTTTTTGCTACCGAGTACGACGAGAATACTTTAAATGAAAAATATTCTTTGGAAAAATTATGGGAAGTGGAGGATGTAATTATGCCAGAATCGATATTGTCAATTCCAAATCATGATTTCGTTTACGTATCTGTGATTAATACGTATGAAAAACCTGGATACATCAGTAGATACCATAAAAATGGGGAATTAGATAAAGAAAAATGGGTTGAAGGTATTGATGTCCCTACAGGCAAAGCTTTTTATAATGGAAAAATCTATGTTGTTGATCAATCCCAAGTTCATGTTATAGATATTGAAACAGTCAAAATTGTAAAAACAGTACGGTCTGAGGCTAAAACATTAAACGACATAACCATAGGAAAAGATGGTGTTGGTTACATTTCAGATTTAACGACCGGTCGTATTTTTAGATTAAAAGATGATAAAATAGAGCTTTGGTTACATTCCGATAAATTTCCAACTCCCAATGGCGTATTAATTAAAGATGGAAATTTAATTGTGGGAAGTATAGGTGATGAACTATCTCAAAGCCTAAAACCAGAGCAATTAGGATCTTTGTTTAAAGTTAATTTACAAGACAAATCTGTAACTACAATAAAACCTTCAGAAAGAATGGGAGCAATAGATGGTGTTGTACCCTTTAAAAAAGGAATGATTGTTAGCGACCCAATGAACGGTAAAATTTTTTACGTAACCAATTACAAAAAAGAATTAGTTACAGATACATCTGGTTTTGGAGGAAGCAATGCAGATTTAGGAATTGATAACCAAGAACAAATATTATATGTTCCTTATTTATTAGATAATAAAATAGCAGCATATAAAATTGTAAAAAAATAATTGTTCTTATTAAAGTAGCATAAAAATGAAAGACCAAACTAATCATATTGAAAAAATGAAAATGGAATCAAATAATACTAACAGAACCTTAAAAGACATCGCAGGTTCTGGTTATGAATATTTACGAGGTAGCGTCATTAATTATAAATATGAAGAATTTGGAGGTTTTCACATTAGTATTTATAATAATCGCTTAAAGTTTTTGGGAACTAATGGAGGTTACTTTTGTGATATTGCTCGTGAAGTTATTCCTCAATTTTCTGAAATAGCAGATGGTATAATTTTCATGTCTTGGTCTACAGGTGGTAATGGTGGAGACAATGTGGTTCAAAACTATAATACAAAGACTGTAAATGGGCACCTTAATCCAGATACTAGCGAAGAAAATTATGTTATGCAAAATGTGCATGGTGTAATTTCCAATAAGGATAACGAAGCGTCTAAGTTTCCGCATGCGCTGTTAACAGTAGATGAAGATTTGGGTAAAATTATATTAAAAAATATAAACGATCAAAAACTACCAGAACTCTATGAACCAGAATTAAATAACAAATTAAGATTTTCTGAAGACAAAATAGCTAGAAATGAACTTTCTAACCAAAGGATTAGTTATGAGTCTCTTTATGGAACATTCAATATAGAAATTGATGGAAACAATATTGATGTTAGTATTAATGATGAGGCATCTAAGAAATACCAGATCTATTGCTCTAAGATAGATAACGGAATCTATTTTATATCGTGGGAAAGTAATTTTGGAGGAAATCATATCGTGGTTAATAAAAACACGATGAAAGTGTTTCAACATATTCATCCATCTGGAAAGCGAGAAGAAGCTATTTATGATATTACTTTTTTTAACTTAAAGTAAATAGTATAAAATCTTTATTAAAATTAACAACCAAACTAATAATTTAGATATTATGACTTCAAAAAATAGTGAAGCAGTAGAATTTAAAAACGTCAAAGTTTCTGAACAAGAAAGTGTATTAGTACTTGAAATTAATACGCCTCCAGTAAATGAAGTGTCGATTCGCACATTACAAGAATTGAATTCTGGATTGAACATGGCAATAAATAATGACAGTACTACTGCTATAGTCATTACAGGATCTGGCAGTTTCTTTTCGTATGAAGCAGGAAGTGATGCTATGATTCCGCAGCAAGCAGGTGTTAAAACACAAACTGTTATTGCGCACGAATTGTTTAATCGCATGGAAGAATTTTCAAAGCTAATTATCGCTGCTATTGAAGGAGCATGTGCAAGGACCAAATCGCTTTTGATCACATTGTTACTACCGACGAAGCAAAGGAGGCTATTTCAAAGTTTGTGAAAAATGCCGAGAAAAAATAGAAATCTCTTTTTAAATAAAAAAATTAATTAAAACACTAAAAAACATATAAAATGAAAGCAATCTTATTAGAAAAAGCAGGAGGACCAGAAAACCTTCACTTAACAGAAGTAGATAAACCCAGCATAAAAAACAATGAAGTATTAGTTGCTGTAAAAGCAATTTCATTAAACCCAGCAGATGTTAAGCCAAAATATGTTGATGAAATGCTCAACTCAATGTATGGCGAAAAACGTCCTGTTATTTTAGGATGGGATATTGCAGGAACCATTACTGAAGTTGGTACAGATGTCACCAATTTAAAAGTAGGAGATAAGGTATTCGGGATGGTAAATTTTCCTGGTGTTGGTAACGCTTACGCAGAATTTGTAGCAGCTCCAGAAAACCATTTAGCTATAATGCCAGAGACTATTTCTTTTGAAGAAGCTGCAGCCACAACGTTAGCTGCGTTAACAGCATTACAAATTTTAAGTGGTAGAATCAACAAAGGAGATAAAGTATTAATACAAGCGGGATCTGGTGGTGTTGGTCACTTTGCTATACAAATTGCTAAAAAAATGGGTGCATATGTTATTGCAACATCTTCAGCAAAAAATAAAGATTTTGTACTATCAATTGGTGCAGATGAGCATATAGATTATCACGCTCAAAAGTTTGAAGAAGTATTAACAGACATCGACTTTGTTTTAGACACGCTTGGTGGTAAGGTTTTAGAAAATTCAGTAAAAGTATTAAAAGAAGGTGGTACACTTTTTACCACATTAGATAAAGATTTACCAGAAGATGCTAACGCTATTGTAGCTGATAAAAATTTATCTATTAACAATATTCTAGTGCATTCTAGCGCAGAGGATATGAATACTTTAAAAGGTATGTTAGAAAACGGTAGCCTTAAGCCAAACATTTATAAAACGTTTGCTTTTGAAGATATGGCAGATGCACATACAGAAGTAGAAAAAGGAAGAACTGTAGGTAAAGTAATCGTGACACTTTAAGAAACTTTTAAAACACATTGAAAATGAAAACACAAGAACAATTACCAAATTACACTCAAAAAATATTTATAGGTGGTGAGTGGAAAGACGGAAACGGACCAGCCATAAAAAATATTAACCCTTGGAACCAAGAAGAGTTATTTACCTTAAACGGAGCATCTACCGATGATGTAAACGAAGCGTTTGAACTAGCTGCAATAGCACAAAAAAAATGGGCTGCCGTATTACCTCCTGAAAAAAGTAGGATGATGCTTAAGTTGGCTGAAGTGATTAGAAACAGAAAGCAAGAGTTCGCAGAATGGGCAAGAAAGGAAGTAGGTGCAACATTGGCTAAAGGTTATTTTGAAGCAGAATTGGTAGCTAGTGTTTTTGAAAGTAGCGTCCATTTACCATTATTAGTAGAAGGTAAAATATTACCACAAGATATAGAAGGCAAAGAATCTGTTGCCATTAGAAAACCTTTAGGAGTAATCGGTTTAATCTCTCCTTGGAATTTTCCTGGACAGTTAACAGCACGTACGTTAGGACCTGCATTAGCAGTTGGTAACGCTGTAGTTTTAAAACCAGCATCTACATCAATTGTTACAGGAGGGTTAATTTTTGCTTCATTTTTAGAAGAAGCAGGTTTTCCTAAAGGGTTATTAAGTGTATTGCCAGGTGGAGGAAGCTCTATAGGTAGTGCAATTACTAAGCACCCAATTTCTAAGCTAATCTCTTTTACAGGATCAACACCTGTAGGTCGTCAAGTTGGTAAAAATGCTTTGGAAGCAGATATTATTAAAAATATCGAGTTAGAATTAGGTGGTAATAGTCCGTTTGTAGTACTGGAAGATGCAGACATTGATCAAGCTGTTGAAGCTGCTGCTTGGGGTAAATTTATGAACCAAGGTCAGATTTGTATGGCTATCAATAGAATTATTGTTGAAGATAAAGTCTATGATGAATTTACAGAGAAATTTATAGCAAAGGTTAAAAGCTTAAAACGTCTGGATATGAATGATCCTGATACGTTTATAGGACCTATCATTGATCAAGCTCAGTTTAATACTGTAAAAGGTTTAATAGATGCAGCAAAAGACGAAGGTTATAAAATGGCTTTAGGTGGAGAAGCTGAAGGTTTACATATGCCTCCACATATTTTTGTGGATGTAGATGAAAATTGTCCATTATTTAAAAACGAAATATTTGGACCAGCGGTATCTATTGCAAGAGCAAAAGATATGGAAGATGCTTTACGCTTAGCTAACGCAACAGATTACGGTTTGTCTAGTTCTGTGTTTACAAGAGATGAAGGTAAAGGAATGGTGTTTGCACAAGGTATTGAAGCTGGTATGACGCATATTAATGATCAACCAGTTAATGATAGTGCTTATGCACCTTTTGGAGGCGTTAAAAACTCTGGTTTAGGTCGTTTTAATGGACAATGGGGAGTGAAGTCTTTTACGGTTGCACATTGGGTTACTATTCAAAAAACACCAAGAAAATATCCGTTTAAAGCATCGGATTTTCAATAGGTATAAAAGGATTCTTACTAAAATGCTTCAATTAATTAGGTGATTAATTGGAGCATTTGTTGTTTTATATATTATAGCAACAAAAACATACAAACGTTTTTTAATTAAACTGACCTAGGTCATCTAAGGGACTTTGTTAGAGGGTTAGTTTTGCCTGTAGATAATCTTTAAAGCAATTATATATTTCATTAAGAAATATTAAAGATTTTATCACTTCTTAAAACAAAAAAATGTCAATCAAATTTAAGGTGTTAATAGTGTTCTGTTTTTCTATGCTAGTTTCTTCTGCTTATGCTCAAAATTACAAGGATACAGCTGCGATAAAGCAACATAATATTACAAAAGACAATCAGGATCCTATTCCGGTTCGCGAAAAAAGAAATAGCTATTCAGATAATAAGAAATCGAAAAAAATATCTCTCGATTTTATCGGCTATATTAAGTTAATAGGTGGATTGGATTTAGGTAATATTCAAAATACTAGTGAGTTTTATCCTAGTAAAATTCCTATTTATCCAACATTACGTGAAGAAAAACCACGTAGTTTTTTAGATGCAAGACAAACGCGATTAGCTGTAGATGGTGTATATGAAATATCAAGTTCCGATAAAGTACATATTTACGTAGAAATGGATTTTTTTAATACAGAAGCTGCCACCAGTTTTGTACCGCATTTACGTCATGCTTACGGAGAATATAAAGGGTTTTTAATTGGTCAAACGTGGAGTACCATGAAAAACACATCTGCTTTTCCTGTACAAGTAGATTTTGAAGGTCCCAATAGTATTGCAGGACCAAGAAACCCAATGATTAGATATACACAGTCCATAAATAATAAGTATTCTTTTGCAGTAGCTCTAGAAACTCATAATGAAGATTATACACCCTATGATGTTAATACAGATGATAGTATGGCTTTTCAATATGTTCCAGATTTAATAGTATACATACAAAAAAATGGAAACTGGGGAAACCTTAGGTTAACAGGTATCTTGAAAAATATGTCGTATACAAACGCCAGTTCAGACGCTATTAAAAGTAAAACAAGTGGAGGTGCAGAAATTTCAGGTATCGTTAAATTTTTAGATAGAAATGAAATTAATGATGATGTTAGATTTGGATATACCTATGGATTTGGTATTGCACATTATATAAACGATTTAAGAGGTCAAGGGTTAGATGCTGCACCAGATAATAACGGTGATATGCAACCAATACCAGTTATGGGAGGATTTATAGCTTACAAACATGCATGGAGTAAAACATCAACGACTAGTGCTGTTTTTAGCTTTACAAGTATTGATAATTCTGATTATGTAGATGATGATATGTATGATTTCTCTACTTACGGAGCAGTTAATTATATGTGGTCACCTGTGGATCGATTGGATTATGGAGTGGAGTTAATTTATGGTAAAAATCAAAATAAGTTAAATGATAATGGTGTTGGCTATCGTGCTCAATTTATGGCTATTTATCACCTTTAAATAGTGATAATAATTATTAAAAATTAAAAAATATATTATGGATATTATTTACAACACACTCAAAAACTTCCCTTATCTAACCTTGTTCTTAGCAATTGCAATAGGGTATTTTGTAGGGAAATTTAAAATCGGAAAATTTACACTTGGCGGAGTAGCCGGAACATTAATTATGGCTGTCGTTATTGGTCAAGTAGGTGGATTTGAAATTAGCGGAGAAGTGAAAAGTCTTTTCTTTGCCTTATTTATTTTTATGGTTGGATATTTAGGTGGACCACAATTCTTCGCTTCATTAAAGCTTTCCTCTTTAAAATTTTTATTAGCTGCATTTTCAATGACTGTTTTAGGTCTACTGGTTGTGGTTGGACTTTCTATTTGGGTGGGTCTAGATAAAGGTATGGCGGCTGGATTAGCTGCTGGAGGATTAACACAGTCTGCAATAATTGGTACAGCAGGAGAAGCTATTGATAAGTTAGGACTAGCAACAGAAGCTGCTAAAATAATGAAAACAAATGTTGCTGTTGGTTATTCTATAACTTACATTTTTGGTTCTATAGGACCTATATTAATGGTGTCATTTATTCCTATCCTCATGAAATGGGATATCAGAGCAGAAGCCAAAAAATTAGCGGTAAAACTTGGTGGTAGTAAAGAAATGGTAGAAGGGGAATTTGATCCTATTAAGAGAGTAGATACTAGAGTCTTCAAAATTTCAAAAACTTCAAAATATTTAAGTAAAACGATTCAAGATTTTGAAACTGATTTAAAATCTAATTTAACGGTAGAACTTGTTATTAGTGATGGTAAAAAATTAGAGTCTAAAGCAGATTTACAAATTAAAGAAGGCGATATTTTATTTGTAACAGGATTAATAACTGCCTTTTCTAAAGCTGGTAATATTTTAGGTGAAGAGATTTCAGAATTTGGAGCAAATATTGATTTTACAGAGGAGGAAAGACACATCATTCTTTCAAACAAAAAACTACATGGTAAAACATTAGCTGAAATTCGTGAGAAATTAGGATTAACTAAAACACATGGTGTCTACATAAATAGTATTGTTAGAATGTCTCACGAATTATCAGTTTTAGATAATACTGAAATTCATGCTGGTGATGAAATAACACTAGTTGGTAAGAAAAAAGATTTAGATAGAATTGAAAAAGAAATAGGATACAAACCAACGTCAATAAATAGTACAGATTTTATAGTCTTTGGTTTAGGTATGGTCATTGGTTATTTAATAGGCGAAATTAATTTTGACATCAACGGAACAAACGTTGCGTTAGGCTCAGGATTGGGATGTTTAGTTTCTGGTTTAATTATTGGGTTTTTAAGAACAAAACATCCAAAAATGGGAGGTATAAACGTAGGTGCAGCTAGTTTTATCCAAACCTTCGGGCTTGCTGTATTTGTTGGTATTGTTGGGCTAAATGCTGGTGCTCCTGCTTTTCAAGCTATTTTAAAAAGTGGTATAACCTTATTTCTTTTAGGTATTCTAGTCACTATGATTCCTATGATTGTTCAGTTTTTTATGAATTATTATGTATTCAAAATAAAAAACCCTGTAGAGGCTTTAGGAGTGCTTGTGGGTAGTAAAAGTGCAAATCCAGCATTTTCTTCTTTATTAGATAAAACACAAAATGCAACACCAACGCCAACATTTACAATGACATACGCGGTTGCAAATATATTTTTAACACTTTGGGGACCAATAATTATTGCATTGATGCCTTAAATTATAAAACGCAATAAAATGAAAAAACAAGAAGAAGTAGAACTTAATACATTAAGTCCGTTCGAGGTAAAAGACACGCTAATAAAACTTGCAAAATCAAATCACCAACATTCAATGATTAATGCAGGCAGGGGTAATCCAAACTGGATTGCAACAAAACCTAGAGATGCCTATTTTCAACTTGGTTTATTTAGTTTAGAAGAAAGTAAAAGACAATTTCAGGAACTAGATGGTTTTGGAGGTATTACAGATAAAGATGGTATTACCAAAAGATTTGAAGCATATTTAGCTTTAAACAAAAATGTTATCGGTTTGCGTTATTTGAGGGACTTGTTTCAATTTGCAGTAGCCAATTATGGTATGGATTCTGACGATTTAATGTTTGAATGGGTTAATGGAATTATTGGAAACAATTATCCAGAGCCAGGAAGAATGTTAAAGCACTCTGAAACAATTGCCCATGCTTACTTAATGAAAGAAATGAGTGCAGGAACAACACCTCCAAATTCTAAATATGATGTATTTGCAACAGAGGGAGGTACAGCTGCTATGGTATATATATTCAATTCTTTAAAAGCAAATAAGTTTTTAAAGGCAGGAGATACTATTGCTATCGGAGCACCTATTTTTACGCCATATTTTGAAATGCCAGCCTTAAAAGATTATGATTTGAAAATGGTTTTAATTAATGCTGATGAAGATAATAACTGGCAGATTCCAGATTCTGAAATTGATAAATTGAAGGATACTAAAGTAAAAGCTTTCTTTTTGGTTAACCCTAGCAATCCGCCATCAGTAAAATTAAGTAACGATACATTAGATAAAATTGCGCAAATAGCTAAAGATAGAGAGGACTTAATTTTATTAACGGATGATGTTTATGGATCATTTACAGAAAATTTTACTTCGTTAGCAATTAAAGCTCCAGAAAGTACGATTTTGGTGTATTCTTATTCAAAATATTTTGGTGCTACAGGTTGGAGACTTGGGGTAATAGCACTTAATGAAAATAATATTTTCGATAAAATGCTAGCCAAACTTCCAGAGGAAGATAAAGTTGAATTACGTGAGCGTTATGAAACAATTTCTTTAAATCCTGATGGTATAAAAATGATAGACCGTTTTGTTGCCGATAGTCGTAGTGTGGCTTTAAATCATACCGCTGGTTTATCTACACCACAACAAATTCAAATGTCGTTATTTTCTTTAGCAACTTTGATTGACAAAGAGAATAAGTACAAAACAAACGTGAAAAAACTAGTTAGAAATAGATATGATAAACTGTATAAAGACTTACCAGGAACCCCGTTAATTTCTGATAAAAATGAAAATGCCGCCTATTATTACACATTGGTTGATTTCTTGAATTTGGCAAAAGATAAATACAGTCAAGAATTTAGCACGTGGGTTGGCGAAAATTACAATGCTTTAGATCCCGTAATACGTTTAGCTGAAGAAGAATCTATTGTAGCTATGCCTGGAGGTGGTTTTGATGGACCGGATTGGACTATTAGGTTCTCGCTTGCTAATTCTTACTCTGAGGATTTTGAAAAAATTAGTATTCTCATGAATGATATCATTGATGAATATTATTACGCTTATCAAAGTAAGTAAAAACGTTTTATTTACCGTTGCACATTGAGTTACTATTCAAAAAACACCAAGAAAATATCCGTTTAAAGCTTCAGATTTTCAATAGAAAAAAAGGAATTGATACTAAAATGCTCCAATTAATCACATAATTATTTGGAGCATTTGTTATTTATATAAAAACAAAATAGTGTTTTTTATTATCCTTATTTCAGATCACTCTTTATTAAAATAGGCTTAGGATTTGTAATCTCCATAGTGTTATTAGCGTCTTCTGCTATTTCTTTTCTAATTTGCTTTATAGTTAATGTACTTCCATCATGGCTCCAACCAGGAGCAGCAAAGGCATATTTAAATTTATGATACCAATTACTCGATTTTTTCATGTCATCCCAAATATTTTTATACTCGTGTGTTAAAATAATAAACAAGTTATAAGATTCAGGTGGAACAGAAACGCCATATTTTATGTCAATAGTGTGGTCTATTTTTTTCCAAGTTCCAAAAACACGATCAAATACATTTAGGATTCCACCATGGTTTTTATCCATGTATTCAATATTTTGGGCGTGATGCACTTGGTGCATCGTATGTGTATTTAAAAAGGTTTCTAAAAAACCTAAGTTTTTGACATATTGTGTATGAAGTTGAAATTGCCATAACGCTTCTATACCCATGCAAACGACTAACATTTCTGGCGGGAAGCCAATAATTACAATCCAAACATAAAAAAAAGGCTTGTAAAAAATAGTAAACCAACCATTACGCACAGCTGTCCCTAAGTTAAAATTATCTGAAGAATGATGTACAATATGCGCTGCCCATAAAAGACGAACCATGTGGTTTTGTCTATGGAACCAGTAATAAGAATAATCGTCTAAAAGCATGCAAATAATCCAAACATACCAAGCATAGCCAAAAGATTGCCAGCCCATAATATTGGTACGGACACCATCCACAAGAGGATTGAAGAGCTCATAAGCAAAATTAAAGACTAATATTACGGCTACTGTTTTTACTAGCGCGCCTATAATTGCAGATCCTATTCCAAGCGATAAGCTTGAAAAAAAATCTTTCCATTTGTATAATTCTTTATTGTCAAGTGTTTTGCTATAAGTAAGCTCTATTGCTATAAAGCCTAAAAAACAAGGAACACCATAAACTAACGGGTTTGTAAAATCCAATATTGTAGTTGTTTTGTGTGTGATTATATAACGGAAATTTCCATTATACATTTTGCATGTAGGCAATATACTTCATTTAAATGCATTTAGGCCTTGATATTAAATTCATTAATTATTTAAATGCCAAAATGTTTTTAAATGTGATAAGGCTAAATAATCTATCTAAAGTACCTAAAATAGTAATAATATCAGAAAATAGATAGCTTTATAAAGGTGTCTTTTTGTTGCTAATATTTTTATTTACTATTAAAAATGCGATAATTAATTTAGTGATTAATAGTAGCATTTATTATATTATACAATATTGTTAAAAAAACTATAATAAATCATAATTGGTTTGGTCAAACAGAAGTATTTCAAGTTCTTTCCGGATTAATAATTTAACACTAAATGGAGAACATTACAACATTTGCAATCACAGTCTTTACAGCATTTTTTGCTATTACAAACCCAATATCAAATATGACCGTATTTGTGTCTTTAACGCAAGGTGCAGACAAACAAACTAAAAATGAAATTAATAAAAAAGCCAATATAATTGCTTTCATAATTGTAACCGTTTTTATTTTATTAGGTAAGTATATTTTTGAGTTATTTAATATTAGTATTCCCGCTTTTAAGATTACTGGAGGTATATTAATATTTTTTATCGGTTTTGATATGCTGCAATCTAAACAGTCTAATGTAAAAAGTTTAAATGATGTACATATTGACGAGGATATTGCAGTTTCTCCATTAGCTATTCCAATTTTAGCTGGTCCAGGAACTATTGTAACAGCTATGAATTTTGTTTCAAACGCAGCGCCTTTGCAGATGTTTTTGGTTATCGCTATTTTCGGTTCTATGAGTTTAATTACTTATTTTACATTTAAATTAAGTGATTTTATTGTAAAATTAGTAGGTCATAATGTTATCTCTGTAATTGGAAAAATTATGGGATTAATTATTGCCATTATAGGAACAGGTATGATTATCCAAGGTATTAAAATCTCTTTTGACTTAATCGCTAGTTAAAAAAACTTCGATTAAAATATTGTGTGTTTCTAATTCAATAATTTGTTTTAATAGCTAAATAATAATGAAAAAAGTACTCGTCTTATTTTCTCATCCAAAGTTTGAAAAATCTAGAGCTAACACAGCACTAGTAGATCATATAAAAGACATGGAAGGTGTTACTTTTCATGATTTGTACGAGCGTTATCCCGATTTTCATATCAATGTTTCAGCAGAAAAAAAACTTTTAAGTCAACATGATATTATTATATGGCACCATCCTTTTTATTGGTATAGTTGTCCACCGTTAATGAAGCAGTGGATTGATATGGTTTTAGAATTTGGTTGGGCGTATGGACCAAATGGAGATGCGCTACAATCTAAAACCTGTTTAAATGTTATAACTACTGGCGGTTCTAGAGAGGTGTATTGCTCAGAAGGTAGTAATAGTTATACTATCCGTCAGTTTTTAAGACCATTTGAGCAAACTGCAAACTTATGCGGGATGAATTATTTACCGCCATTTGCAGTTATGGAAACTCATAAATTAAGTGATGATGATTTAATTAAACATGCTAATAAATATGGTGCTTTAATTACTTTACTTAAAGACAACCTTTCTAATATAGATTGTAATGGGTTTTCATTTATAAATGATATTCCAAAATTAAATACAACATAAATTATGAGTGGAAGCATACTTTTTGAAGCGATAGTTTTTCTTGCAGGTGCCATAATATGTGTGTCAATTGCTAAAAAGTTAGGATTAAGTTCTGTTATTGGATACTTATTTGCAGGTGTTTTAATTGGACCTTATGTTTTAGGATTTATTGGAAATGAAGGCGAAGATATTTTACACTTTGCAGAGTTTGGTGTAGTTATGATGTTGTTTTTAATTGGTTTAGAGATAGAACCTAAAAACTTCTGGAACATGCGAAAAACCATTGTAGGTATGGGCGGAATACAGGTAGGAGGCACCATGTTACTATCCTATATTTTATTTGCTTTACTAGGTTTTGATTGGAAAGTTGCTTTGGTAATATCTATGGCTGTTGCGTTATCATCTACCGCAATAGCATTGCAAACTATAAAAGAAAAGGGCTTAATGGATACCACTTTTGGGACGTCGTCTTTTTCCATTTTATTGTTTCAAGATATCATTGTTATTTTCATGTTGGGTTTTATTCCGTTATTATCAAGTACAGATAGTAACGCTTCCGCGGAAAAACATAGCGACCATACTAATTTATTAGAAAGTTTGCCCATTGGTTTTCAAACGTTAGCTATTATAATGTCGGTTGTTTTAATCATTGTTGCCGGACGTTATTTAATTGTTCCAATGCTAAGAAAAGTGGCAAAAACAGGCGTTAGAGAATTGCTAATTGCGGCTGCGTTATTAATTGTTTTCGGAATTTCATTTTTAATGGAATATGTCGGGATAAGTCCAGCTTTAGGTGCGTTTTTAGGAGGTGTTGTATTATCTAATAGCGAGTTTAAGCATGAGCTAGAAAGCACGTTAGAACCCTTTAAAAACTTGCTGCTTGGTTTGTTTTTTATGGCTGTAGGTGCATCTATTAACTTTATTGTTATTGCTAATAGTCCTTTGACAATTGGAGGATTATTAATTGCTATTATAATATTAAAAGCAATTGTTTTATTTATCACAGGATACATTTTTAAACTAAAATTAGATCAAAATTTACTACTAACTTGTAGTTTAGCTCAAATTGGAGAATTTGCGTTTGTATTATTGTCTTTCGCATTTGGATTAAATATTTTAGAGCAAGAACAGATGGACATAATGCTAGTTATTACAGCACTTAGTATGTCTTTAACGCCAATTATTGGTATTATAAACGAGCGTTTTATCCTGCCTAGAATTGGAACTAAAGAGTCGGTAAAACGCCCAATGGATCACATTGCAAAATCTCAAAAAATTATATTGGTAGGATTTGGTCATTTTGGAAGTACTATTGGACGCTTTTTACGTTCGCATGGTGTAGAAGCAACTATTTTAGATCATGATTCTAACCGTGTTGATTTTCTTCGTAAAATGGGATTTGAAGTCTATTATGGAGATGCAACCCGTTTAGATTTATTAGAATCTGCAGGTATTGCAGATGCCAAAATAATTATTTGTGCTACTAATAAGATAAACGTTTCTAAGGCTATTAGTAAAATAGTTAAAGAAAACTATCCTCATGTAGAAATGATGATTCGAACTAAAAACCGTTATGATGCTTATGAGTTACTTAATCTAGGTCATGAAAATATTTATCGCGAATCTTTAGAAACCTCTTTAACATTAGCCAAGGATGTACTAAGTAAAATGGGGTTTAGAAAATACACGTTGACTAGACAAGTTCAAAATTTTATTAAGTATGATGAGGATAGTTTAAGACGTTTAGCTTCTGAGCCAAAACGAGAGGAAGACTACATTTTTAAAGCAAAAAAAGAATTAGAACAACAAGAAAAGTTTTTAAACCAAGACTTTAAACGTGGTATTGTAGAATATGATAACCATTGGGATAGCGAACATATTAGAAAAGCTTTAAATAAGTTTAACGAAGAATAAAAAGCATGCATAAAGAGATTCCGCATATCGTCTTCGATTCTCCAAAACCAGAAAATTCTGGTATTGATATATTAACTATTTCTAGCTTAGCAGAGCGTAAAGATGATATTACACATAATCCTGAAAAGGCTCACCAATTAGCTTTTAATATGATTGTGTTTTATACAGCAGGTCAGAGTAGGCAATTAGTAGATTTTGTTTGGCATGATGTTAAAAAAAACACGATTATTCACTTATCTAAAGGTCAAATTAATGCGTTTCAATTTAGCGATGGCTTGGAAGGTTACATCATACTTTTTACTGAAGACTATTTAAAAAAACAGATTAACACATTGCCTAAAAACGAAGTGATAAGACTGTTTAATGCACATTTGTTTTCTCCAATTATTCAGGTTCCAGAAGATTCTAATGTTTCAAATTACATACAATTGTTTTTTCAAGAATATTCTAATATTCAAGAAGACTACAATCAAGAAAATACTTATAGTGCGTTGTATTCTATTATCTTTTCAAAATTGGAACGTTTAAAGCAATATCAAACGTTTCATTTAAAACGATCGGATAAATTAAATAGTTTCTTAGCATTTAAGTCTCTTTTAGAAATTCATTTTAATACAAGTAGAAACGCCGATTTTTATGCCAAAAAATTAAACATTACTTATAAGCATTTAAACAGTATCTGCAAAGACCTAGTGACTATTACTGCAAAGCAGTTTATTGATGCTTTTGTAATCTTAGAAGCCAAACGTTTACTTATAAATTCGGAAATTAAAAGTACAGAACTGGCGTATTCTTTAGGTTTTGAAGAGCCTACAAATTTTGTAAAATACTTTAAGAAACATACAGGATTTACCCCTAATAGCTTTAAAAAAGACTTTATTTAGTGTTTTAGGTTCGGTATTTACCATTTTTAAAACCATTTTCACCTTTAGTTAGCTGTGGTGTTGATTTAATTTTGTCCTCATAAAAATAACATTTATGAAAACGACAATTACAACATTAGCATTAGTCATGACACTTATATCATGTAAATCTGAAAAAGATTTAAACACTAAAACAATAATTAAAGACACCACTAAGATGGAATTATCAAACAAAAACAAAACAGTAGCAATATTAAAAAGTATTGAAACAGGAGATAAAGTAGCTATTGGCTATATTAATCCAACAAACTATAAGCAACACAACCTTGCTGTAGCAGATGGGTTGGCTGGGTTTGGAACATTATTATCTCATGCACCAGAAGGTGGTTTTAAAGTAAAAACAATAAGAGCATTTCAAGACGGAGACTACGGATTTGCACATACGGAATATGATTTTTTTGGTCCTAAAATTGGTTTTGACATCTTTAGATATGAAAATGGTCAAGTAGTGGAGCATTGGGATAACTTAATAGAGAAAGCAGCTTTAAATCCAAGTGGGCACTCACAAACAGATGGATCAACCGTTGTAACTGACTTAGAAAAGACAGAAGCAAATAAAACACTAGTATCCAATTTTATAAATGACATTTTAGTTAACGGTAAAATGGATAAAATTGCAAATTATTTTGATGGAGACAACTATATCCAACATAATCCAAATATTGGTGATGGTTTATCTGGTTTAGGACAAGCTTTGGAAGCTATGGCTAAACAAGGTATTACAATGCAATTTACTAAGGTTCATAAAGTATTGGGGCAGGGTAATTTTGTATTGACTGTAAGTGAAGGTGTGTTTGCGGGACAACCAACGTCTTATTATGATTTATTTAGAGTTGAAAACTCAAAAATAGCAGAACACTGGGATATTATAGAAACTATTGCACCAGAGACAGATAGAAAAAATACAAACGGAAAATTTAATTTCCCTAAGTAATTGGGAACAAAATATTTAAAAGGCTATCCATTTGGTAGCCTTTTTTCTATTGTAATTATTAATAGTAAATACTCAAAATATGTCAGACGTAAGAACGTGTCCAACTTGTGGCGCAAAAGCAAAGTTTAAAGTAAAAGAAACTATTGAAACCTATACCGCAGTGCAAGATGACGACGCTTTTAAAAAGATTGCACAGTTAAAAAAAGCTATGAATGTCTTTAAAGTGAAAGCCGAAGCATTGGAGCAGGAGTTAGAAGAACTAAAAAGGAGCTAACTATATTTTAAAAATATTTTTGTTTGATATCCTTTGTTTTAATTGCTTCAGTGGTGGTAATAAATCGCATAAAAAGATAAATGGATAGTACATGAGAAATGACAATTAATACAGTAAATGTGTCATTGTAAGCTATAAACTCATTTATAGGTGTTAAGCCAATATGAAATAAACAGAAAATAGCAGCTCCTAATAATATTGTAGAGTTATCGTAATGATCATTAACATATATTAGAGCACATAAAATAGTAAAGATTAAAACACTAAATGCATTTAAAATTATATATAACAGCATTGGTTCTGGTATAAAATCTAATATCAAATCTAATACAGAATAAATAATGTAACTCACTAATAATAAGCCTATAAATACTGAAAAATAGAGAATGGATTTTAGTTGTCCTTTGAGTAGATATTTTCTTAAAATTAAAGCGCTTGATATTAAATAGAGGGAAGTTAAGATTGTAATCCATTTAAAATGGGTATTAAAATCTAAAAATGTTAATAAATCGGAGACTATGATAGCTAACAATCCAATAATATATAAAGGCTTTACATTTTGCTTTGTTAAACTTATATATTTTAAAAGAATAGCAAATATGGTGACAGGCATAAAGTAAGTTAATACTTTTTTGTCTGCTATGATACTAACCAAAACGGTAGCTATAAAGCTGAGATATACAAAAAGATTAAAAATTACATCTTTTTGTTTTAAGTAGTTAAAAGAAAACAACTGTTTTATAGTCATTTAAATAATTAAGTTTTTGTTAGGATTGGGGATTTTAAAGATAATAAATTCTTTTAAAGAAACTGACAACTAATAGATTATAATTAATCATTATAACAAAACAAAAACATAACTTATATATTAGTTAGAATATAAAAACGACACAATTTTTTCTTTAAGAAGCATTAATAATGGCGCTAATATGTTAAAAACACAGTTATTTGATGTGATTTTTGAATAAAACATACGATTAATATTAGTATTGTGCTAATTGTTTATTTCAAGTAGTAGAATATTAATCTTTGGCATTATCTTTGTTTTCAATAAAGTATTAATAATATAATTACATTACAATGAGTAAAGGAACAGTAAAATTTTTCAACGACACTAAAGGTTTTGGATTCATCACTGAAGAAGGAGTTGATAAAGATCATTTTGTACACATTTCTGGATTAATCGACGAGATTAGAGAAGGTGACGAAGTAGAATTTGATTTAAAAGAAGGAAACAAAGGATTAAACGCGGTTAACGTAAAAGTTATCTAATATATAGTCAACAATTTTCAGAAAAGCCCATCTATTTTTAGATGGGCTTTTTTAGTATACCAATGTTGCACTCCAAAAAAGAGTGATTATATTTGCACCAAGTAGTTACAGTAATTTATGAGTGATAATAACACAAATCAAGACATACAAAATTGTATTTTGACATTGCAGCGTTTAGTAGACGATACTAATCAACTGTTTGATATGCCAGAAGAACAGCGCGTTGCATTATATAAAGTAGCAGGAGAATTATCTAGACCAAATCGTGACGAGTTTCAGCGAAGACGTAAAGATGCTAAAAAGGCTGCAAAACGTAAAATGATTGAAAGCGATAAACATGCTAGAAAATCAACAGGAATAAGATCTGCAAGAGAAGCAGCTTTATTTGTGGCACCAAAATTATTATCTGCAGCTGTAATTCCGGAGGATACTCCAGAGTTAGAATCGCCAAGAAATTGCTATGTCTGTAAAACGGTGTACACAAAATTACATCACTTTTATGATACAATGTGTACTGATTGTGGTGACCTAAATTATGCTAAACGTTTTCAAACAGCCGATTTAAAAGATCAAGTGGCTGTAATTACAGGTTCTAGATTAAAAATTGGATATCACATTACTTTAATGTTATTACGTTCTGGAGCTACAGTTGTTGCAACCACACGTTTTCCTGCAGATTCTGCTATCAGATTTTCTAAAGAAGACGATTATAAAACGTGGAGTGATAGATTACACATACATGGCTTGGATTTAAGACATATCCCTAGTGTAGAAATATTCTGTAATTATATAGAGCAGAAATACGATAGATTAGATATTTTAATCAACAATGCCGCACAAACAGTAAGACGTCCGTCTGGTTTTTATTTCCATTTAATGGAAAACGAGAAATTACCAATAGACCAATTACCTAAATTAGCACAAACCTTATTACAAGATCACGAAAGTTGTTTAGAAGAATTATCAAGTTTAAGTGTTGGGCCTTCAAAAACAGATAAAAACAATGTGCTACCTGTAACATGGCATGGTCCCGAACCTGGAATAGGATTACGTAATTCGGCAGAATTATCACAAATCCCATATAGTTTTGATAATTCATTACAAGCAGAAGAGGTTTTTCCAGAAGGACAACTAGACGCGGATTTACAACAAGTAGATTTAAGAAAAACTAACAGTTGGCGTCTAAAACTAGGTGAGATAGAAACTACAGAGATGGTAGAAGTGCAGCTGGTTAATGCAGTAGCACCTTTTGTGTTGTGTAATCGTTTGTCAAATATTATGATGAAGGAAAATACAGGTAAAAAACACATTATAAATGTGTCCGCTATGGAAGGTAAGTTTCATAGATTTAAAAAAGAAGATAGACATCCACATACAAATATGGCAAAAGCAGCCTTAAACATGCTAACACATACATCTGCTGCCACTTTTGCCAAGTCTGGAATATACATGAATGCTGTAGATACTGGTTGGGTTACTGATGAAGATCCTGCAGCGTTATCAAAACAAAAAGTAGAAGTACACGATTTTCAGCCACCATTAGATATTGTAGATGGTGCAGCGCGTGTTATGGACCCATTAATTGATGGTATTAATACAGGAAAACATTGGTGTGGTAAATTTTTAAAAGATTATTTCCCTATAGATTGGTAGGTAAATATCGCTTGTTATACATACAAAAAACGCCCTTCAAATTATTGATGGGCGTTTTTTATTGTTTAGTCTTAAATATCTAATTTAAACTAATTGTTTATTGGCTATTTTTAAATTGCAATGCTTTTGTTTTATCATATTTCATAAAGATGTTAATCCAAATATTTCGAGAAATTCTAAGTATTATAGGAAGTAACAATAACATCACAATTATTAATATAATATAAGAGGTCATAAAAGGAAGGTTTAAGAGGTAAAAGGTTATAAAAAATGAAATACTTCCAAAAAAGATACCTACCGGATAACTAACATACATCGCTCCAAAAAAGAAAGAAGGTTCAATCTTATACTTGGTGTTGCAATGGCTACAACGCGCTTCCATAGTTAAAGTGCTTGTAACCTTATAAGGATTAGGGACAGTATACATGCTTTCGTTTTGACAAACAGGACAACTTCCACTTAAAATACTATTAATTTTGGTGCCTTTTAAAATTTCCATAATTTATGATTTATATCAATTAATTATAATGCTTTACTATACAAAAAACTTAAACAAGTTATATGTTAAATAGTCTTATAGTGTTGTGCGTTTACAGTGGTAAATATTACTACTTATGTACTACAAAGATAAGCTATGTCTAAAATGGTATTGTTGTAAGAATGTCGCTAATATTTGTATATTTAGGACATATTTTAGAATTATGAACACAATACCAATTTTAAATATTGAAGAGTTTGAAGAAGATTCCTTTTCAAATTTTTATAGTAACGATTTAAGTATTCACTTAAAAAACAATGCACAAATGGTGCACAAGCCTCATAGTCACAATTTTTATCTATGTGTCTTTTTTTTAGAAGGAACAGGAACACACGAAATAGATTTTAGTAGTTATGACGTGCTTAAGGGCAGTGTCTTTTTTCTAAGACCTGGACAAACACATAGTTGGTCTTTTACTAGCGCTCCAAGAGGTTATATCTTTTTTCATACCCAAGAATTTTATGAATTCTATTTTTTGAATAAAAGCATTACTCAATTTCCGTTTTATTATTCTTATGAAAATCCACCATATTTAGTTTTAAATGAAACAGAAATCAAGAATATTAATTCTAGATTTGAAGCTATAAATATAGAGTTTCACAAAACAGATATCTATAAAAAGCAAAAATTAGCAAGCCTTATTAACCTTACTTATATTGATTTATCTCGTATTTACACTACTATAGATGCCAAGATGGAAGTTTTGTCATCGTCATATTTAAATGCATTAAGTGTTTTAGAACAAACTATTGAAGCCTTCTATAAAACAGAAAAATCTGCAAAATTTTATGCCGATAAATTAAGTATAACAGTTAAACATTTAAATAGGATTACTAAGTCTACTATCAATAAAACCACAACGCAATTAATAACAGAACGTGTATTATTAGAAGCTAAACGATTAATAGTACATTCTAAAAATTCCTTTTCTAGAACAGCAGAAACCTTAGGCTATAATGATTATGCGCATTTTTCTAAACTTTTTAAAATGAAAGTAGGAATAACGCCTTTAGACTTTAAGAAGCGTTACGAAATTAATGATGACTAATTGTTTGTTTAAACGCGAATACATTGGATAAAATAGAGTAGCAGCCGTATTTACAAGCTTAATATGGTAAAACCAATTGTTAAATTTAAGTAATTAGTTGGAATATAGAATTAGAAACACACCAAGCATAATCCCTGCTAAAGGAATCAATTTTTGACGTTTATTCTGCTCTTTAAAGACCAAACCGCCAATAACAACAGCAATTATAATCTGACTTCTTTTTATGGCAGATAATAACATGATTAATGCATCAGGATCTTGTAAAGCTTTAAAATAGAAATAATCGGCAGCTTGCAGTAATACCCCGACAGCTACAATAGACCATCTAAATTTAAATGCTTTTCGTTTTTTTGAATACGGAAACCAAGTTATAGATAAGATTACTAGTAAAATTAATATGGTATAAAGGCAAAACCAAAACTGTAATGTTTGCGGATTTAAATGTAATGTTTGGATCAGGTATTTATCATACAATCCACTTGATGCACCTAAAAAGGTAGCTCCAATTATTGCAAATATCCATTTGTTACTCTTAAAATTAATACCTTCTTTTTTTCCAATTTTAGAATACAGTAATACTGAAAAAATAATAAGAAAAAATCCAATCCATTGGTAGGGATTAGGACTCTCTTTATAAATTACAATTGCACCAATAAACGTAAAAAAGGGTCCTGCGGAACGTATAGGCGTTACAATAGTTATAGGTAAATGTTTTAAAGCCTGATAAGCTAAAACCCAAGAACTAGCCATGATAATGGATTTTATAAAAATAAAACCATGCAATTGCCATGACAATTCCTGAAAATGGTAACCATGCGCTAATGCATACTCTGGGTATATAAAGGACAACATATAAAAGGTACCCACAAATAGAAAGCCACTAGACACTGTCCCTAAAAGTACAGGAAAAACCTCATTGCCTTGTACTGCATGTTTTTTACATAAGTTGTGTAAACCTAAAAACAATGCTGCTAATAATCCTAAATACATCCACATGGCGCGAATATAGTTGTTTCGTTAATTTTCTAATTAATTTAATTGCAATTTTTAATGGTAATTAGTGATTCATTTTAGTGTGCATGTTCTATGTAAGTCCCAAAACAAGAGTACTCTAACAGATTTTTACTGGTTTTTATTTAGAAATAAAAATAATATGTAAAATTCGCAAAATATCAAAGTGACAAATATCAACACAAAAACCAATAGTCTTACTAAATTTTACCAATAATTAATTACGATTCTTTAAACAAATGCTCTTGGTTTTATCAAATCCATAATGCCCGATACCACTGGTCTCACATCGATTTTAAAATATTTAAAATAAATATTCATTGTTATAATCAGATGTTGTTTATTTGCAAGCCTTTTCAGAAAATTCGTATAAAATCGAATAATTTACTAAAGGAATAATTTATTAAAATTTAATTTATGAAACATTATTACAAGATTTTTACATTAACATTAATTTTTGGGTTTTGCGCACAATTAGCGTTTGCTCAAGATACTGAAAACCGTTGGTCTTTTGAGACTGGTTTAAGTACTATAGATCTTTACCCTGTTGGAGAGAACAGTCCTCAAGGTGATTATTTTGACGAGTTTTTTAACCTTAACGATCATTACAATTTAGGTTTTTACGTAGGTGCTACTAGAAATTTTACTAGTAACTTATCGTTAACAGCTAAAGGTACAATTGGTAAAATTAGTAAATGGGGAGATTTAGGTCAAGCTGATGAAAGTGTATTAGTTGATAACCTTAAATATTACGGACTTGATGGTATGTTAAACTATTCTTTTGGTCAAGGAAAATTACAACCTTTCGTAGGAATTGGTGGTGGTTATACTTGGATTGAAGAAGGTCTTTATAACACATCTACTGCAGATGCAACTAATAGTTTAATAGGTGCAGGAACAGCAAATGGTTCTGTAGGTGTTAAATACTGGGTTAGCGAAAGATTTGGTTTAAAATTACAAACTACTTACAAGCATTCTTTTGAAGATTACTTACCTAAGCATTGGGATCATAACTTTGGTATTGTTTACAAACTTGAAAAAGGAGAAGACAAAACAATTGAAACTAAATCAGTTTCTCAAAACAAAAAACGTTGGTCTTTTGAGGCTGGTGTAGCTGTTGTAGATCTTTACCCTGTAGGAGAAAATAGTCCTCAAGGTGATTATTTTGACGAATTTTTTAACCTTAACGATCATTATAACTTAGGTGTTTATGCTGGTGTTACAAGACATTTTACAGATCATTTATCTGTAACTGCTAAAGGTACTGCTAGTGAGTTAAGCAAATGGGGTGATTTTGGACAAGCTGACGAAAGTGTTTTAGTTGATAATTTAAAGTATTACGGACTTGACGGTATGGTTAACTACAGTTTTGGTCAAGGAAGATTACAACCTTTCGTAGCAATTGGTGGTGGTTACACATGGATTGAAGAAGGTCCTTTTAACACATCTACTGCAGATGGTACGGATAGTTTAATTGGAGCAGGAACAGCAAATGGTTCTGTTGGTGTTAAATATTGGGTTACTGATAATATTGGTGTTAACGTTCAAACTACTTACAAGCATTCTTTTGAAGATTACTTACCTAAGCAATTTGTACATAACGTTGGTTTAGTTTACAAATTAGGTTCTGAAAGAAAAGCTAAAGAAGTTGTAAACAATGATAGAGATGAAGATGGTGTACCAAACGATTACGATTTATGTCCTGATACATTTGGTTTAGCTGCTTTTGGTGGTTGTCCTGATACTGATGGTGACGGTGTTGCTGATAAAGATGATTTATGTCCTAAAGTAAAAGGTTTAATCGAATTTGGTGGATGTCCTGATACTGACGGTGACGGTGTTGCTGACAATAAAGACAAATGTCCTGATGTAAAAGGTACTGATAACGGTTGTCCTGCTGAAGTTAAAGAAGTAGTTAAAACTGTTTCTAAATCTATTGAAGGAGAAAGAAAAGTATATTTCCCTTACAACAGTGCGGAATTAGATTTAAATGCTAAAGTTATTTTAGATGATTTAGCTAGCGATATGACTGCAGATGCTGCATACAATGTTTCTATTGTAGGTCATGCAGATAATAGAGGTTCAGTTGGTTATAACGATAATCTATCTGTAAGAAGAGCACAAGCTATTAGAAACTATTTAGTATCTAAAGGGTTTACTTCTGCTTCAATCTCTACTAACGGTGTTGGAGAAGCGCAACCAGCGTCTACTAACAATACTGATTCTGGAAGAGCAATTAACAGAAGAGGTGTAATAACTATAAATATTTCTGCTAAGTAAATATTTAATTTATTGTTAATTTAAATTGTGCTATCATATTTATATGATAGCACTTTTTTTATGCGGTAATGTCTTGTAGAAAGTGATGCCTGAAGTAAAATAAGCACAAAATAGTTAGATGTTATATTTAGTGATTATACTTTCTGTTTAACCATTGATAATTAAAAAGATGAAGTAATTATTCTTTTATTAAGTTATTCTCATACCTTTAAAGAATAACCAATAAACCAGTATTATGAAAAACAAAATTTTTGCGCTATTAATGATTTTTACATTTTCAACATCTATGCTAGCTATAGAGATTAGAGGGAAAAGAAAGGTGCCATCTCAAGGATATGCACAACAACAAAATCAGGATAATTCTAATTTAATTGAAGATGGTACTAATACAGAATCATTTAAGGATAAATTTTAAAAAGAATAGAAAAACAAACTAGACCTTACAAAGTGTTAGAGCACTTTATAAGTTATGTTTTATTAAGTATTCAGAAAAAGTAATGTTATTGAGCATTACTTTTTTTTTGCACTAAACTTTCAATAGCGTAGAACAAGCGATTTTGAGCGTTTTCTTGAGATCCAAAAACAGAACGGAACAATTCACCTTTATCAGAAATTAACAGCCATTGTGGCGTACCTTCTGCGTTAAACTGATCATATACTTTATGGTTTTTATCGATGTAAATAGGAAATGGATTTTCACCACTAGTAAAAATAGCTTTAATAGAAGCTTTACTACCTTCTCTGTTAACAAAATCACTGTGTATACCTATAACTTGAATAGAGGGGTAGTCTTGCATAAATTGATATGCTAACGGTATAGCGCGTCCTGTGCAACCCAAACAATCATTATTATACATAATTAGTAACAAAACTTTGTTTTTATAAGCGGACATTAAATTTACTGATTCGCCTTCTAAATCCGTTACTGCTATAGTCTCTATACGTGTATTCATTTATTCAAAAGTATGACGCTGTTCTTGTGTTGACGATGCGTTTAATAATTGGTTAAATAACTTAATACTATCAAAATCTTGAGTGATTGCATCAGAAGCAGCAATACCCGAAATATCAGTATTTAAAAGCGGTGTTACATCTTGTAAGCTTACACCGCCATAAGCTAGAATTGGAGTCGGTGTTTTTAGTACATCAGTAATCGCAGTATAACCACTTAAACCTAAAGCAGTCTTTGTATTGTTTTCTGTATCAGAAGTTTTAAACGGTCCTAAATAGATATAGTTAATTTGATGATCTAATAGGTTTTCGCAATCTGCAAGGGTATTGGCATAACCTCCAATACTTTGCCAAGTATACAAATGCTTTTTAACAAAAGTTACTGTTGCCTCAGAGGCTTCTAATAACACACCATCCGCTTTTATATCTTTTGCTAGTTTATAAAAATCAGTTATAATCAATCTAGTTTGATAGTGCGTTGTAATTTTAATGACCTCCTTAGCTAATTTTAGATATTTTTTTTCAGAAGCATCTTTATAACGTAACACAACTAATTCTGCACCAGAAGTACAAGCTTTTTGTATGTTTTCTAAAATATCTTTAGATGTGTTTCCTTGTGATATGTAATGTAATTTAGGTATAATCATGTAGTAATGTATTGCAATGCTTTAGCAGTTAGACAAAGATACTTTAGTTATGTGATAATAGAACGGTTTACAGTTTTAAACTAGCTATAAAATTGTTTCATTTTATTAAAGACAGCAATAGGCGTTTTACTACTCCAAATACCACCCAAAACACCAACACCTTTATAGCCTAAATTTGTAAACTTGCTTATATTGTCTGCTGTAACGCCTCCCATACCAATTATTAGCTTGTCAATAGCGGTAACATTAAAACCACGTCCACTAACGTTTGTATTAGAAATTGATGCAAAAACAGGGCTTAGTAAATGATAATCAAATTCAAAATAACAGTCTTCTAAATCTTTTGGATCATGAAAAGAAGAACTTATTGTTTTTCCAAATAAATTAAGATTTTTAAAATAACGACCAGGGTTATCAATGTTATCTATTCTTGTTTGTTCCTGAAAATGAATGCCTTTTAAATTAAACTCATTAACCAACTCATGAAAATAATGCACGACAATTCTGTTGTGATACTGTTCTTCAATTGCATGTATATAGTCAACATGTTGTTTATAATCTTTATCCGGTTTTCTAAGATGAAAATAAGCTAAACCTTCTGCAAACAATTGATTAACAAGTTTAGCTTCGTTTGGAATATCCTTTTCAGGTGAAATTACAATAATCATTAGTCCTTAATTTATGGCATTAATTGGTGATTCTTCATTAAGATGCTGCATTTTAGCAAGCTTTAATTCAGTAAAAAAAAAATAAATTTTCATCTTAATTTTATAAAGATACAATACCACAAGCATAAATCTAGTATTACAAATAGGTTAGAGGCATTATACCGTTAAACCTATCTAAAAAAGAAGGATAAGAGTATTACAATTGGTAAATTTGTAGTCTTAATTTTAGTTATCAATCAAGATAAACACAAACGATTGTAGACACCCATGGATACTCATAAAACATTATATTCTATATTAGACCTTGCTTTAGTTTCAGAAGGTCATACACTTAAACAAACGTATGAAAATGCGTTGCAATTGGCACAAAGTGCGGAAGCTGCAGGTTATACTAGGTATTGGTTGGCAGAACACCACAATGCACCAAATATAGGTAGTAGTGCAACGTCAATATTAATTGGTTATGTTGCGCAAGGTACTACAACCATTACCATTGGATCTGGAGGTATTATGCTGCCTAACCATTCGCCATTAATTATTGCAGAACAATTTGGGACTTTAGCAACGTTGTATCCTAACCGTATAGATTTAGGATTGGGACGCGCGCCAGGTACAGATCGCGAAACAGCAGAAGCTATTAGATCAGATTTTATGTCTGCTGCACACGCTTTTCCAACTATGTTGGGACAAATACAACAATATTTTAAGGCAGATAATGCGACGTCAAAAGTACGTGCTACAGTAGCAGAAGGTGTAGAGGTGCCTATTTATATATTAGGATCAAGCACAGATAGTGCACATTTAGCAGCTAAAAAAGGATTGCCTTATGCGTTTGCCAGTCATTTTGCAACAACACATTTATGGGATGCTTTGGCTATTTATCGTGAAGAATTTAAGCCCTCTGAAGCACTAACAAAGCCATATACAATTGTGGGTTGCAATGTTATAATTGCAGATACAGATGAAGAAGCAGAGCGATTATCGACCTCGTTAATAAAGATGATAGTTGGAATATTTACAGGAAAACGCGATTATGTGCAACCGCCAACAGCTATGACTAACGAGTTTAGAGATATTTTACAAAACCCTCAAATACACCAAATGCTTAAGTATTCTTTTATAGGAAGTAAAGCGACTGTTAAGGCGCAAATAAAAGACTTTTTAGACAAAACTAAGGCAGACGAGCTTATTGCGGTAAACAATATTTATGGCATAAAAGATCGTATAAAATCGTATCAATTATTTGCTGAAATAATGCAAGAGTTAAATTGATTTAAAACTTTAAATAAAAACATTTATAGTATTGTATTTGAAGTTTTTATGATTTTTAAAAACAGTCTTTCAAGTATTAAAAAGGCATTGCATTTTTAGCTATATAAACTGTTATTTTAGTGTATACATTATTCCCATGACAATGGATTTAAAAGTATAAACACAATTTTGATTATGCTAATTTATACAATGTACTAAAAAAAGTAAAGCCCATTAAAACTATTGTTTAATGGGCTTTTTTAGACTGTAACAAATTGCTGCTAATCCAAAATTTTATATAATAACATTATACAATTTTTGGGTTTACATGTTTTGTTTTTTAGTACTAGTTTTAAACTTGTAAGTAATACCAAAGTTAACTCCGAAAGAAGAATATGGTACTTTTTGAGATAGTTTTTTAGAGCTATCCGTATTACTGTTTGATAAGTTATCCACGTAAGTAGTCTTTTTATTCACATCTGAAGGTAAATTATCTATGTCATAAAAACCATTTAACACAACTGTACCATCCGCTAAAACAATGTCTGTATTAAATTCTGAGATTTCAGAATCTTTACGCTTTAAACTAATACCATAATACTCAGCTTCTACAAATAATTGAAAGTTGTCATTTAAGTTAAATTTATATCCTAAAGCACCTACAAATCCAAGTGGAAAATGTCCATGAAAATCTTCTTTATAATTAGTTTCAGAGTATGATCCTAATGGGATTCCGAAAGCATCAACCTCTGCTTGAGATAATACTGTTTTGTCATAAATAACAGCTTCCGTTTTACCACCTAATTTTAATAATGCTCCAAAACGACCATAAAAGTTGTTTGTAAATTTATAAACTATAGATGTAGATGCCCCAAAAGCACGTGCTCTTGCAACTGCATCAACATTACGATTTGGAAGATCTACTTCAGAAACAGTTTGATCTGTACCGTGTAAATAACCAATACCTAAATCTACTCCAAATGAGTCGTTAAAAAAGTAAGTACCTCTTATTTGTACGTTAGCACCTTCACCATAACTTCCGTAAGAATTTTCAGTTTCAGAAATAGTAACAGTTTCACCTAACTTCATTCCAGCACTATCAAAAGCATAACCTGTACTAAGTGACATTTCAAATTGAGAATAAGACACTGTGCTCAACATTAAAGCTGTAAACACAATAAATAAATGTTTCATAATTTTTTGTTTTGATTTATTAATTTTAGAAAAAAAAGATTGAAGTTCTAGGTTAATAAACCGTGAAATTCAATCAAAACAAATATACTTTTTTTACCAATGTAAGCCCCGTAAATGCTTAAACTCTTCAATAAATTGCAGTATGTTTTATTTTTTAACAATTAAATATAAAGACTATTAAAAATAGCTCTAATTTTTAGAGAATATTATCGAAATGAGGCAACTGTAAGTTGTGCTTTTTTTAGGAATTATTACCAGTTAAATTTTAAATGATAGTCCCTTTTAAAAATAGTAAAGGCATTTTTATAGTGTTTTGATTAAGAATATTAATTGCCTTTTTGGCGCGTACACCAGATTTGCAATACACAACTACTGGTTTGTCTTGAAATATTTCAGAGTTTCGGTGATGTAATTCTCCTAACGGAATATGTTGCCCGCCTATATTGTATAATGCGCGTTCTTCCGTTTCCCGGACATCTAATAAATTATATCTTTCGGGATGTTGTTGTAGTTGTTCTAGGGTAATACTTTTATGATTATTTGGTGTAATCCCACAAATAGCGTCGTAATTGGGCTCTAAATCAGTTATGTTTATAGACGTGTTTTTATTAAAATTCAACATCAATTGCATCATGCTTAACGTGTTGTAGGTTAGTAGTTTGCCTGACAATACGTTGCCAATACCGCAGATTATTTTAATTACTTCGTTAGCTTGAAAACTACCAATTATTCCTGGTAAAACACCTAAAACACCAATCTCTGAACAGTTTGGTACTTCATTAGGGTTTGGAGTATTTGGATATAAACAACGATACGTTGGTCCGTTTTGATAATTGAAGACAGAGACCTGGCCTTCAAACTTAAAAATTGAACCAAATACCACAGGTTTGTTAGTTAAAACAGCTGCGTCATTTACTAAATAACGCGTCGGAAAGTTATCACTACCATCCACTACAATATCATATTTAGAAAATAAAGAGATGGCATTATCCACTGTTAATCGCTCTAAATGCGTTTCAAAAGTTATAAATGGATTTAATTGTGATAACCGTTTAGTAGCTATTTCAGCTTTAAGCTTACCAACATCGGCATAGTTATATAAAATTTGACGTTGCAAGTTGCTTTGTGCGATGGTGTCATGATCTATAACTCCAATAGTACCAACACCAGCAGCTGTTAAGTATTGTAATATCGGACATCCTAAACCTCCTGCACCAATAACTAACACTTTAGCTTGCTTAAGTTTTAATTGCCCTTTTTGACCTATTTCATCTAAAATTAGATGACGATCATATTGTTGTTGTTCTTGTTTTGATAGTTCCATTATTCCCAATTATTTGCCCAATCTTTCCAAACTACTTCAAGACCTTTAGTTTTTAGCATGGTTGTTATTGCTTCAGTTGATCTTTCGTCAGAGATTTCAAACTGCTCTAGAGATTGAGGTGCTACCGCATAACCACCCGGATTTGTTTTAGATTCCGCACTTATAGAAGTGATACCTAAATTGACAATATTATCTCTAAACACTTCACTTTCGCGTGTAGACATGGATAATTCTACATCTTCATCTAATAAGCGGAATGCACAAATTAGCTGTACTAAATCAGGATCTGTCATTTCTACTTTTGGTTCTAATCCTCCAGAATGCGGTCTTAATCTAGGAAAAGAGATGGAGTATTTAGTTTTCCAGTATGTTTTTTGTAAATAATTTAAATGAAGTGCAGTAAAAAAACTATCCGCACGCCAATCTTCCAAACCAAATAAGGCGCCTAATCCTATTTTATGAATACCTGCTTTACCCAATCTATCAGGAGTATCTAGTCTAAAATCGAAGTTGGATTTTTTACCTTTTGGATGGTGTTTTTTATATTCGTCTCGGTGATACGTTTCTTGATAAACTAATACGGCATAAAGTCCGCTATCAATTAACGTTTCATACTCATCTTGAAGTAATGGTTGCACCTCGATAGTGATATTTGAAAAATGCGAACGAATAAGTTGCAACGCATTATCAATATAATTTACACCAACGGTTTTATTAGCTTCTCCTGTAACTAGTAAAATATGATCATAGCCTTTAGATTTTAAAAACTCCACTTCCTTAAGGATTTCTGGATTTGTTAATGTTCTACGTGGAATTTTATTAGTCATACTAAAACCACAATAGGTGCAAATATTTTGACACTCGTTACTCAAATACATTGGTGCATACATTTGGATAGTATTACCAAAACGTTTTTTAGTTAATTGTTGACTTAATTGTGCCATTTGCTCTAAATACGGTTTAGCAGCAGGCGAAATCAGCGATTTAAAGTCTTCTAAATCTCGTTTTGGTTTATTCAAAGCATGCAAAACATCCGATTCTGTTTTATCAAAAATGCTTTGTAACGTGTCTTCCCAATTGTATTTATCAAATACGTCTTTAAAACTGCTCATACGCTTAATTTAAGAAACTAGTTAACGGACTGCTTGCCATAGCTTTTTTATTAATCACAGGTGCTAATTTGGCTTCGTAAGCTAATCTACCAGCTTTTACAGCAAGCTTAAAAGCTTCAGCCATTTGCACAGGGTTTTGAGAAACTGCAATGGCTGTATTAACTAAAACGGCGTCTGCACCTAATTCCATTGCAAACGCAGCATGAGAAGGCGCACCAAGACCCGCATCTACAATAACGGGGACGTTACTTTGATCTATTATAATTTCTAGAAATTCTTGTGTTTTAATGCCTTTATTACTTCCAATTGGCGCCCCTAAAGGCATTACACATTGCACGCCAACATCTTCTAAACGTTTGCATAAAACGGGATCTGCGTGAATATAAGGCATGACTACAAAACCTAATTTAACTAATTTTTCTGCTGCTTTTAAAGTTTCAATTGGGTCTGGTAATAAGTATTTTGGATCGGGATGTATCTCTAATTTAATCCAATTGGTTTCCAAAGCTTCTCTTGATAATTGTGCTGCAAAAATGGCTTCGTTTACATCACGAACGCCAGACGTATTTGGTAATAAATGTATATTAGGATGCTTTAAATGACTTAAAATATCATCTTGTTTATCTTTTACATCAACCCGTTTTAATGCTACGGTTATAAGCTCACTCTCTGAGGTTAATAAAGCATCTTCCATTATTTTAGACGAACTAAATTTGCCTGTTCCTGTAAATAATCTGGAGTTAAATTGTTTATCTGCTATTTGTAACATAGTATGTATTGTTTTCTTTTGATGACTATCTTGGTTATTGTGTGATGTCAGCATTGATTAATGTCTTAAAATTTAAAATTGAATTAAAATCACGAGTAATTTCGCCGGAAACAGCAATACCATGAACACCTGTTTTTATAATAGAGGAAACATCTGTTTGAATAATGCCACCTATAGCTATAATTGGTGTTTTTGTTTGTAATTGTTTTACTAATGATGCATACCCTTGTTGTCCTAAAACAGGACTTAAGTTGGCTTTAGTTTTGGTAAATCTATAAGGTCCTAAACCAATATAATCTACCTTTTTATCTATTAATATTTGACAGTCTTCAAGCGTATTTGCTGTTCCTCCAATAATTTGCCATGTTTCTAAAGTCGCTCTAGCTATTAGTGGGCAGGTATCTGATTTTCCTAAATGAACACCGTCTGCTTGGGCTTGAATAGCGATTTTATAATGATCGTTTATAATTAGTAAAACACCATGTTTTGAGGTGATTTCTCTTGCTTTTTTTGCGGTTTCTAATACCACGTGGTTAGTCTCGTTTTTTAGTCGTAATTGTACTAAGTCTATTCCTGAAACGCAGGCTTTTTTAATGTTCTCTAAATGTTGGGTAGGAGAGGCGCCTTGTGATATATAATGTAGTTTTGGTATCATATTATTTTATTTAATACTGCCTTTTTTAATGCTATAAATTGATCAATAGGATTTTTTGTATTCCAAATACTCCCTAAAACTGCAACACCTTTAAAACCTAGGGATAATGCTTGCGGTATAGTGTTAACAGTAATACCGCCCAAAGCAATAATTGACTTATCAATAGCGGTAACGTCAAAACCTTTACCGGAATAGTTTTTTTTTGATATCGAATCAAATATTGGACTTAGTAAATGGTAATCCAATTGAAAAGAACAATTAGCCAATACTTCAGGATTATGAAAAGAAGCACTAATTGTTTTTCCAAATAGGTCTAAATTTTTTAAATATGGACCAGGATTATCGATATGATCTATTCTTTTTTGTTCTGTAAAATGAATCCCTTTTAAGGGGAATGTATTAACCAGTTTATGATGATGATGGACTACAATTTTATGATGGTATTTAGTCTCTATTTGATTTAAATATGAAACATGCTCTTGATAGTTTTTTAAAGGTTTCCTTAAATGAAAACACTCTAAACCATTATGAAACAATATGTTTAATGTTTCAGTTTCTTGAGGCACATCTTGTTCTGGAGCAATGACAATGATCATGTGTTTTTGAGTTAAGGATTGCAATGAAAATCCTTTTGCTTTTTCTGCAAAAGATTGTAATGGAAAGCCTGCCCACGCTTTTTTTGCGTGGGAACTTCCTAATTATTTTATAGATATACTTCGGAACCTTTGGCTTTAAATTCTTTAGATTTTTCGTCCATTCCTTTTTGAATGACCTCGTTATCTACAATTTTGTTTTCGGCAGCAAAATCACGTACTTCCTGAGAAATTTTCATGGAACAGAATTTTGGTCCACACATCGAGCAGAAATGGGCGATTTTAGCACCAGCTGCTGGCAACGTTTCGTCGTGGTACTCTCTAGCACGTTCGGGATCTAATCCCAAATTAAATTGATCTTCCCATCTAAACTCGAATCGTGCCATACTTAGTGCATTATCGCGATGTTGTGACCCTGGATGCCCTTTTGCTAAATCGGCAGCATGAGCAGCCAATTTATAGGTTACTACACCAACGCGGACGTCCTCTTTATTTGGTAAACCAAGATGTTCTTTTGGCGTTACGTAGCACAACATAGCGCAACCATACCAACCAATCATGGCAGCTCCAATTCCGGATGTAATGTGATCGTAACCAGGTGCAATATCTGTGGTTAATGGCCCTAATGTGTAAAAAGGAGCCTCGTCACAAAGCTCGATTTGTTTCTCCATATTTTCTTTAATCATGTGCATTGGTACGTGACCAGGACCTTCTATAAAGCATTGTACGTCATGTTTTCTTGCAATTTGTGTTAATTGGCCTAAGGTTTCTAGCTCAGCAAACTGCGCTTCGTCATTGGCATCTGCAACAGATCCAGGACGTAAACCATCACCTAAAGAAAAAGCGACATCGTATTGTTTAAGAATCTGGCAAATGTCTTCAAAATGAGTATATAAAAAGCTTTCTTTATGATGGGCTAAACACCATTTAGCCATAATAGAGCCACCACGAGATACGATACCCGTAACGCGATTGGCGGTCATAGGTACATAACGTAATAAAACACCTGCGTGAATGGTAAAATAATCGACACCTTGTTCTGCTTGCTCTATTAACGTGTCTTTAAAAATCTCCCAAGTTAAGTCTTCTGCGACACCATTTACTTTTTCTAAAGCTTGATAAATAGGTACGGTACCAACGGGAACAGGGGAGTTGCGAATAATCCACTCGCGGGTTTCATGAATGTTTTCTCCGGTAGATAAATCCATGATGTTATCTGCACCCCAACGACACGCCCAGACTGCTTTTTCCACTTCTTCCTCAATAGAAGAGGTGACTGCTGAGTTACCAATATTGGCATTAATTTTAACCAAAAAGTTGCGTCCTAAAATCATAGGTTCGGCTTCTGGGTGATTAATATTGGAAGGTATTACGGCGCGACCTCTTGCAACTTCAGAACGTACAAATTCTGGTGTGATTTTATCAGGAATAGAGGCTCCAAAATGCTCGCCTTTATGTTGCTTTCTTATTTGGATCATCTCATCAATACGCTGGTTTTCGCGGATAGCAATGTATTCCATTTCTGGTGTGATAATACCTTGTTTGGCATAATGTAACTGGGTTACATTTTCTCCTTTTTTAGCACGTAATGGCTTTTTTAGTAGCTTAAAACGCATGTGGTCTAAACTTTTATCGTTTAGACGCTGATTACAATAGGTAGAAGAGTAGGCGTCTAATTGTTCTACATTATTACGTTGTAAAATCCAAGATTCACGAATGCGCTCTATTCCGCTATGGATATCGATTTGCTTGTTTGGGTCTGTATACGGACCCGAGGTGTCGTACACTGTTACTGGCTGGTTAGGTGTTTTCTTTTTAGTCATAGAATCCACGGTGTCGCTCAACTCAATTTCGCGCATAGCGACCTTGATTTGTGGGTGAATTTTACCACTAACGTAAATCTTTTTAGAATTAGGAAAAGGGTTTCTGGTAATGCCGCCTTGTTTAGGCGCAGTATCTTTGTTTTTCATCGTTTAAGGGTTGATTATTTTTGGTCTTTTATTGTATTGAAGTGTTTGAAAGTGGCTATTATCCGCCTTGAGTAGCTTTAATAATTAGCAGAGCATCACCATCATTAGGCGTTGTAGAGATCCAATCTGATTTGGTGATAATACTTTGATTTATAGCAACAGCAATCCCGTTAACCGAAATATCTAGTTGGTTAATTATTTGGTCTAGTGTGACCGTAGATTGAAATTGGTACGTGGTGTTATTAACCTTTATGTTTATCATATTAATTACAGTTTAGAAGCATAAAAGCTTCAGTTATGTAAACAATAAAGGATTGAGAATGGTAAGAATTGAAAATAGAGGAAGTGTACAGTAAAAAATACTGTTAACTTTTCCCTACGTTGGTATTAACCAAATCAGGTTCTAAGGATTTTTCTCAAACTAATTTAATAGCTACTCCTAAAGTTTACTGTAACAAAGCTAGTAATTTGAATTTGTAATTAGTTACAAAATGAATAAATTTTAAAATTTATTTTAATTCTGTATACTTACTACCTTAAGAACGATATTTTAAATAATTTAGATTTCTAATAAGTAACCACTACTAATTTATCCTTATATATACATACCTTAAGAAACACACGTGTTTTAACTAATATCCTTAAAAAAAATAAAAGTTTTGCAGTATTTTTGCAATTGATATTTTACGCATAAACACTAAGATTTGTTAGAGAAAACACAGCAATTACCACAAGTAGAATTAATAGATACAGATTATTTTATTTACTGTCTAGAAGCAGTGGAAGATATAGAAATTGATCAGGTTACAGAAGCACAAAAAAAGCTAGAACAACTAACGTTGCAATATGGCGTTGCCAGTATTTATAATACCTGCGATACTATTGAAGGATTAGAATCTAGTTTAGATGCATTGGTCTTGGATGATCATAATTTTAAAGACTACGAAATAATTTATTTAGTTATAGAAGGAGAAGCTAATAGCATTTGTTTAAATGACTATTACTACAGTCTACAAGAAATTGCTGAACTTTTTGAAGGGCGTTTAGAAGGTAAAATTTTACATTTCTCAAATGCTAAAGTCACAGATTTAGACGAAGAAGAAGCCCAATACTTTTTAGATATTACTGGCGCAAAAGCAGTTTCTGGGTACGGATATGAAAGTCAAGGAGTAACTAGCTCAAATCTTGACATCGCATTCTTTAATTTATTTAAAGAAGACGATAATATGTTAGATGTAGTGGAAGAGCTGCATCAAAGACATTACAAACTATGCAAACTACTTGATTTTAGAATGTATTATTAAGTTTGAAGTTGTAGTATAGTTTCGGAATAAATGGTCTTTTGTTTCTACCATGAACAAATAAAACAAAGAATAACGCTATTTTTTGTTTTTTGCATAGCTCAAGCCAATCTTAAAATAAGCATAATCAATTGTTAATTATTTGAATACGAGCTTTGTTTAATTATCTTTGTTAAAGAATAAACAAAACACGAAAGCAATGGAATTAATAAACGAAGCATTAGAATTTGAACATGCAAAAATGAGCCATATGTCTACAAGTGATAGAGTGGTTGCATCAAGAGAAGCAAAGCGTCTAATATTAGCATTAAACGAGATTTACAAAAAATCAAAGGATACAAGTTTAATGGATATCATGAAACGTTTAACTGCTAAGAAGAAAAAAATTGAAAAGCGCTTAATAGGTAGACCTGAATCAGCTTTTTAGATGACGGAACTAAATGTATTAGGTACAGAATTAAAACCCTGTTGTACAAATCCTGCAACAGGGTATTTTAGGGATGGCTATTGTAGAACAATGTCGGAAGATTCAGGAACACATATTATTAGTGCAATAATGACAACCGAATTCTTAGCCTATACAAAATTAAAAGGCAACGATTTAAGTACGCCAATACCGCATTGGCAATTCCCGGGACTTGTCGCAGGATCAAAATGGTGTTTATGTATCTCACGATGGTTACAAGCGGAAAAAGACGGTGTCGCACCTCCTGTTGTACTAGAAAGCACACTTCAAAAGGCGTTAGACTATACTTCAATAGAACTATTAAAACAATACCAAGCTAAGGTTTAAATCTCTATGACTAAATCTTATGGTTAAAACCTATCTAAGATTTGTCTTAAACGCCCAAAAAAATTAATACTAGTAATACTAATATAGCAAGGCTTTCAGTTATGTCTTACATGCTATATATCTTAAATAATCTATTAACTGTAATCTAGTATTAATTCATTTCCATTTGAAAATCTATCACATTATTTTAATCATTTTCTTAGCAATATCATTTTTGTTTTATGGATACGGATGTTTGTTTTTAGATAAAATGAAGTTGGAATTTGTACGTTTTAAATTAAGTGACACCCAACGAAAAATAACAGGAGTTTTACAAATTATCGCAGGGGTTGCACTTCTTCTTAGTTTTATAAGTCCCCTTGTAGGTATTATAGCCACTGGAGGATTAACTATTCAAATGTTTTTAGGATTTATGGTAAGATTAAAAATTAAAGATTCAATTATTTTATCATTACCATCTTTTGTCTTTATGATTTTAAATGGTTACCTATTTGTCCATTTTCTAGCTATCTATAGTTAATTATTGTACTAATACTACTATTAATGATAGCGATAAAAACATAAAAGCAGGTAAAGATTTTTTTATAGGATCACCTATTTTTAGGTGCATTAAAATGGCTCCAAACATTAAGACTGTAATACCTAGTGCTGACGGTATTTCCAATTGATCATAATAAAAAGAGACTAAAAGACCTATTGAAAACAGCACCTTTAAACTACCAACACACAGCATTACCCATTTAGGTAATCCATAAGCCTTAAATTCATCAGCCATAGTATCAGCATTATTTCCACGCCATGCTGTAGATTTATTAACCCTAAATAACCACACGTTTAGAATACTAAGTGCGATTGCAATTTTGATTATGTTTATTAAATAGTCCATTGAATTAATTTTTAAAGTAATTGTAATTAAATTTATTTTGAATGTACTGTATTTAACAGTCCTATTATAGTCTACCGTCTATTGTTTGTATAATTTGTAATGCCGCTTTTTCTCCTGAAAGCATTGCAGCATTTAAAGAACCATTTAGTTGGGTATCACCAGCAAGGAACACACGATCACTAAATTTTGTATCCTTCGGTAACATGTCATACTTCAAGCCCTCTAATTTTGGTAATGCATGCGCTATCGCATAATGTTTTAAACAAGTGCTAGTATCTATTTTACAATACTGCATCAATTCTTGTTTAACACGCATTATTAACGATTCAGAATTTAAACCGTGCGTTTTTACTACAGTAACAGATAATAATTCCTTTTTATTAACAGCATTAGATGGTATGCTAGTATGGTAAAATATGTTGTTAATTAGCGCATCATTGTCTACAACAAGTCCAATAAGCGGTTTATCTATCACTCTAATATCTGTTTCAAAATATAATGTATCGCAAGATTTCCATTTTACCTTGGACTGTTTATTATTACCAGTAAGTTTGCTAGCTTCAGTAGCTATAATTGTAAAATCACTTGTTAATTCGGTATTATCTTCAAGTATAATTTTACCATCCTCCACAGACTTTACTTTGGTATCAAATTTAAAAGTCGTTTGTTTTAAATTGCCTTTTAGTTGCTTTGGTATCGCTTCAATGCCGTCTTTTGGTAATGCAGCAAAACCTTCACCAAACATTTTGTAAACAAATTCAAACATTCTACTTGATGTTTCTAGATTAGGCTCTAAAAAGATACCACTAAAAAAAGGTTTAAAAAACCGAGTAATCATATCTTCAGAAAACCCAAAATCTGTTAAATATTGAAGCGTTGTTTGTTCTGTTTTATCAAAAATTTCAGTCAATGCTGCATTTTTTAATAAACTATTTAACTTCAGTATTTTAAATTTGTCTTGTAATGTTCCAATACCCGAAAATAAAGTCGGAAAAAGTAAGGTCATGTTTCTTAAAGGATCTCCAATAGTCTTTTTGCTTCCGTTACTAAAAACAGTAGCGCCAGGTAAAAAATGTTGTAACTCTAAAGCTTCAATATTTAAATATTTTTGAGCACTTGGGTAAGCTGTAAGTAGGACTTGAAATCCATGATCCAATTGATAACCATCAATAGTATCTGTTTTTACTCGTCCTCCAACACGATCTGTTGCTTCAATTATAGTTGATTTGTATCCATTATCTTCCAATACTTTAGAAGCTATTAATCCGCTTACTCCAGCACCTATAATATGTATTTTATAATCTTGTTTATTCATATTAAATTTAAAATTATAACAGCATATAGTTGACGTTAATTGCTACTGATGTTTATCTTAAAGTAACTTAATCTTCCTTTTTTGTTATTTTAACTGCTCTAATTGTTTCATAATCTCTTCAGCTTCATAAACCTTTTGGTCGCTTAGTTTTCTGTTAGTAGAAGATAAACTATGCGCTTCTTTAGTTAGTTTTTGATATTGATCGTACAACTTGTCTTTTTCTGATTTCTTTTTAAATAATCCAAACATAATGGTAAGTTTTAAGTAGTATTTGTGTTAGTATTTTGCTTTTTACAGCGTTCTTTAAATCAAAAATCCACTTCAAAATGAAATGGATTTCTGCTATTAACATACCAATCATTAAACCAATAGGAAAGGTTGATAATATTTTTCATAACAATACTTTTTTACAAATATACTTTAAGGTCTTAGTTGTAAACTAATTATTTTGTTTAATTCTTTGTTAAAATGTTTAAACAAAATAATTAATGTAGAGATTTGTTTTTTTTGAATTATAAAACTTTGAAGCTTGAAAGATTTGAAAATAGGAGAGAGGGTAGTGGATTAATTTGTGATGGTTACAAAGAAGGATATGATATTATACTATGTAAAACATAAACCAAAAGTTCTATATCGTTAATTGTTGTAAAATGTTCTATAATGTTCTGCGTTATGTAACTTGAGCTTTGGTTAAAAGCGAAAGTTGTTACTACTTTTTCTTTAAAAAATTTATTCTCAAAAGTTTCTTCTGCAATGTTAATGGAACACTTTTTATGCGACGACGTAGGAGGAAGCTTAATGTGTGTTGAATGGAAATGAAAGTTAAAAACTTTGTTTTATTTTACGGTTTTCCATCTCAATAATTCCTATAATATTTTGTACATTTAAAATCTCCCTATTGCTAATTGCAAATAATTAATAGTAAAATATATTGTACAGATTTTGTATGCGTAATATTATTCAATGGAGTTAAAAGAAAAGTTTAATAAATGTTTAAAAAAAATGAATAAATTGAAAAATAATGATTCCATAGATTTTCAATTTATTTCTGAAAAACCAAAGGATGGAAAACTCTTATTTGGACATGAAGAAATTGTTAGTACCCTAGAAAAAGTTGTCATAAAAAGTCCAGAATCATTTACAATAGGTCTTTATGGAGATTGGGGTTCTGGAAAAAGTTCTATCGCTGAAACTTTACAGAGCAATCTTAAATCACAAAATATTCCCCTTGTTATTTTTGATGTTTGGAAACATGAAGGTGATGCCTTAAGAAGGACTTTTTTAAAAGATATAGATAAAAAACTATCAAGTAATTTTTTTGGTAAAAAGTATTATAAAGAAGGGTTTAAAATTGAAAAAAACCTAGAAAGTGATATTAATGTCGAAACCAAAGATGGTTACGACTTCAAAGGAAAAAAGCTTTTTAAAAATTTTATAGTTATAGCATTGTTTGCAATTATTCCATTGATTCTTGTATTTAGTGGACTATTAGGAATTGGCAAGGTTTTTAGTATTGAAGAGTTCTCATTTGATAGTTTAATTGAAAAAATTGTTCAGATAATAGGTGGACTTACAATTCCTGTTGTTTTTTGGTTAAAGTTTTCAAATTATTTTATTATAGAAAGAAAAACTACGTTAAAAAAATCCCGTATACAAGACCCAATTGAGTTTGAAAATTCATTTCGAAATATACTTGGAAACTTAACAGGAAATGTAAATAAAATTGTAGTAGTTTTCGATAATTTGGATAGGGTAAACGGGAAAAAAGCGGTAGAAATAATTTCGACCATCAAGACATTTCTTGAACCAGTTGACAAAAAAAACATAAAGGATGTTGTCTTTATAATACCTTGTGATTCTATAGCAATTAAAAAGCATTTGGCAAGTACATTTTCAGTAAACGACAATCAATATGCAGATGAGTTTTTAAGAAAATTTTTTAATACAATAATATGGATACCTGAATTTTATAGTACTGAATTGCAGGGTCTTGCTTCTGACAAACTTAAAGAAACAAATGTTCCAGATTTAGATAACATTAATTTAGCTGCATTAATTATTATCGTTTTTGACCAGAATCCAAGACAGATTATTCAATTTATAAATATTCTATTAGCAAATTATCTTTTGATTAATGAGCGTATTAACGAAGGAAAAATATCTGGTTTTTCGCTTGAAAATAATATCACACAATTAGCAAAATATCTTTTATTAATTCAAAAATTCCCAAGTATTATGGAAGTTTATAAAAATGAATTAATATATGATTTGAATAAAGATATTGATGAGTTTACTGATAAAAAAATCTACGGAATTGAAAGTCATTCAATAGAGGAATTCAAAGAGTTTCGTGATTTAACGAGCCAATGGCATATTGAATCTTTAGACTTTTATTTTAAATTCAGAATTACTCAATTTGAAGCTGCTTTTGAAAATAGTACAAGGTTAATAAGTTTGCTACAGTCAAATAGAATTAAGGATATTTTTAAAGATAGTAGTGATAAAGAAAAGAAAGAAAGAGAATATTTAGACTCATTAGATATTAAAACAAAGACTGAAGAGTTAAGCAATATTGTTAAACAGAAAGTAAATACTAATAATTATCCTCTTATAGTTACTCAATTCATTAATGGTCTATTGGAATTGACTAAACATTATGGAATAAGTTTAAATGATGATGCTTACAGAGAAATATATCACAAGTTAAGGAAGGCAGTATTTAAGTCCGAACTTTATAGAATTGACATTAATAATTTGATTGAAGAATGTATTAATAAAATTAATGACACCAAGCTAAAGGCAAGCTTTTTAAATATGGCAAAAAAGCAATGGATTATTGAATTTAATAACTATCATAAAAAAGAGAATAATGAAGAATGAAAACAACCCATTAATGGAATCATTCATTAATGACCTTTTGGATATACTTTTAGATGAAGAAAAATCTGATTTATTTAGTGAAAATGATATCGTAGGTGTCAAGACCGTAATGGCAGAATCTTATTATGACAAAGCGGAAGTTCTAAATAAGATTGCAAATACAGAGCAGTTTAGGCAAAAATTTGGTTCAAGTAAATTAGTGTCAAATTTGATTAATGATTTAGATAAAGCCTACAATATTGATTTAGATTTTAATTTTTTGAATCAAAAATTAGAATCTATTAATTTATTTGAAGAAAAGTTTTTTAGCAATATTACATATGGAACTGCATTAAAATTCATACTTGAGTTAATAACAAATCTAATAACAAAATATGCTCAAACAAAACCAAAAGACGAAGAAGAGCAACAGCTATTTTCTAACCTTTATACCCTCTGTAAAAGAACTATTGAAGAAATTACTATTAATGATAGTAATAAAGTTAATTTTAAGAAATTATATAATCAATTAAAGGCCGCTTTTGTTAGAGCTAATTACAAAGATGCAGATATTTATTTCGAATATTTATATTTATATAGATTCAATTTAAAAGAACTTATTGCACCACATGATGTTAACAATAACATTGTTAACTATTTGAATAGCAATAATAATGCTAAAAGTATTAGAAAAACTTTGATTAAGGTTGTAGAAATTAAAAAGCTGTTCGAAAATACAGCTTTTAGAGATACAATATTTAATAGAGCAAAAACCCAGCAAGAGTTCACAATTACTTTTTACTTTGATTTTAGTGATATAAAAAAACAGGAGTTAATAGAACAATGGGTTCCACTTAATGCTAGTAGAGATTATAATATATTTGAGAGTATTTTAGAAAATATTGAATACCAAATACCTGAGCATGATAAACTTGGAGTTAAAATACTAAACACTACTGGTAGGTCGAATTTATTACATGAAAGAGAAAAACTTTTTGATTTGCTATTTAGATTAGAATTGACAAACGATTTTGATTATTCTACTTATTCACAACAAATTATCACAAACATTTGTTCCACAAATATTGAATACCATAAACTAGGAATAGCTCAATTGAGTAAGCATAGAAATAGAGTAGTAGAGTTTAATTTAAAAACAGGCTGTAAACAAAGTTTATTGAATATTTTTTTACCAAATGTTACTCAATATCATCTGCAAATTGTGAACTTATTATCTATTGATATTGGTATGAAAAGAGTATTAAACGATGCAATAAAAGATAATCCAATTTTTATAAATTCTATTGTAAATTATTTAATGACAGCTAACAGTAGTTCATTCTTTAAGATACTTAAGCCTAACTTATTTAAAAACAATTATTTATTAATTTCTAAACAGTTTTTAAATAATTCAGCAAACCAATTGAGGAATAATAAAACTTTAATTAATAATTATAAAGTCATATTAAATATGCAACTATCAAAATATTTTAAAGATTCAGAATTAGAATTTAAAAATTTGGTTAATAGTTACAATTTGAATTTAAATCATGAAAAAGATGAGACTATTATAAATATTGAAGATATGTTAAATAATTAAACATTATCTAAAAAATCCACAATTAGCTTGACATAATAAGTCTGCGACATTATATCTGCAATTATGTCAAATATCGCCCAAAAGCGCTATTACGCTAATTGTTATAAAATGTTCTATAATTTATATTATGTAAAATAGACTTTTTAACAACATATCTTTTACTCTTATTCTTTCGGTTTGAATAACTATTCTACAAAATGCAAAATATGCTAAAAACACTACTGCTTCATAAATCCCGTATTTGAAAATAATTGCACAATATTACAGAATATTCAATTTATAAGAAACATGACATTCTTATGTATTTTCAATAATTTAAAGTTACTTAAATAAAAAGCATAAAAAAGCCCAATAATTATGTTGGGCTTTTAATTTATGTGCTATTTAATTTATAATGTCACCATTAACTCTAAACTCGACATCTTTATTTTTTCCTTTTTGTTTAAATTCGACATCATAAAAAGTACCTTTAGATGCACTTTGTACAAATTCGATTTCAGTAATTTCTTCGCTACCAAATTTGTTTTTAATAACGGTTATGATTGCTTTTGGTAATTCGTCTTTTTTAATACTAGATTCCGTTTCAATCCATTGTCCGTTTGGACTAAAATCTGCACGATACTTTTCGCCTTTTTTCTTAAAGTGCGCCTCGTAGTTATTATGTGCGTCAACTTCCCAATCTGGATCAGTTTCGCCTGGATATTTGTTTTCAAAAGCAGTTTGAACCACATCCGGAACTTGCGCTTTAATTGTATTTTGACAACTAAATATGACTACTGCTATTATTATATATTTTAAATGTTTCATGTTATTATTGGTTTAAGATGTTAATGGAAATAACTTCAATTTCGCTGTAAATGTTATCTTCTGTGGTGTTTTTCAATTTTAAATTAAAGGCATCACCAACATGTAAATTGATATCTAAATTATAGGTGTCTAGGACATTACTAGCTTTAAGATCTTCGATAATAATCATATTATCTTTTATATCTGTAAAGTAAAACAGTCGGCCATCATAACCATCATAGCGTACTTGTTTGGTCACCTCTCCTCTATCTTTTTTTGTTTTTGTATGGTCTGAATTTATAACTATTGTTGATGCAAAAAACAGACTGATTATAATACTTATTAGTTTCATAATTTATGTTTTAAAGGGTTACTATTCTGTTTTACAAAGATGGCAACAACCCGCAGTAATTGCATTATACAATTTTAGGAGACCGTTATAAGATTCACATTTAAATGTTAATTGGACTCAAGAAAGCAAAATGATTAGCGACAATTACTTTTAAATTATGGCTAAAAAGTTTTTTATAAATGCAATAGTTAAATTTAAATACGTGATTATTTAGTTTAAAGAAATAATCATTTTATCTTTAGCTCACAACTTAATTAATGAACCCTAAACCAGAATACATTTATATTGCATTTGATGTGTTTCCATCTCAAAAAGGTGCGGCAACACATATAGATCATTGTTTAAAAGCATTACAAAACACATTTAATACAGGTTTATTGATTTGTTTAGGTAACGATGGCATGCCCAGTTTTCAGTTTGATAACCAACGTAATTTGTACGTGTATCGTTGGAAAGAGAAAGTTGTTAATTTTTTAGAGCGTACTCAAAAATTTCAAGAAGCCGTTACCAAAGTACTTAATCTTCCGCTTTGTAAAAATGTACAACTAATTCATTTTAGAGACATTTGGGGTGGATTTCCTGTACTTAATCACACCAAAACATATAAAACAGTTTTTGAAGTCAATGCTTTTCAGCATATAGAATTACCAAATCGTTATCCTAATATAAGTACTTCTGTTTTAGAGAAAATAAAAACACTTGAGCACCTTTGCATTACGCGCTGTGACACCATAATAACCCCTTCTAAAGTAACACAATTATTTATAGAGCAATACGCTAATACTAGTAATAAAGTCATACATGTTATACCTAACGGCGTTACTATATACGAAGCTAAACCCTTAGGTAATAAAACAGCTAACCACTCTCCTTTTATTTTATATTTTGGAGCTTTACAAAAATGGCAAGGCATAAAAACACTATTTAAAGCATTTAACGAGTTACTTGATTTAGATTTAAGGTTAAGAATTTGTACTTCAATTCCTGAAAAAAGAACACAAGATTATAAAATATTAGCTAATAGTATTGGTATTGGACATCGTGTAGACTGGTTTTATGAACAGGATAAACCCACGCTAGCCAGTCATATTAAAGCAGCCAAATTAACGGTTGCTCCTCTCACTGCTTGCAATAGGAATATAATACAAGGTTGTAATCCTCTTAAAATTGTAGAATCTATGGCATATGCTGTTCCTGTAGTTGCCAGTAATATTCCTGTAGTCAGAGAGATAATTGAAGATAATATTACAGGTTTATTGGTTACTCCGGACAGGCCTGAAGCTTTGGGTAGAAAAATAAGAGCAGTTATAGAGCAAACAGAAACATTAAACCGCATAGGTTTAAGTGCCAAGCTTAAAGTTGAAAAAAACTATCTTTGGTTGTATCAAGAAGCAAAAATGAACACCATATACCAAAATCTATTAAGTAATGATTAAAAAAGCCCTTTTAATGGATGGTAAACAATTTGCAAAAAACAAGCAAATTAGAGCCAAAAGACCTTCTGAATACTGGTTGTTATTTCTAAAGCATCATGTAATAAGTGTTAAAGAATCCTGGTTTCATTTTTACTATTTAGTGTTTTTAATCCCAGTTATAATATTCTTATTTATAATTTTCACAGAAATTGGTTTACAATATATTGTACCAATTATTATAGGAAGTTTTGTACTTTCATTGAGTGTCTTTTCCTATTTTAACATTTATAGAAATAATGCATATGTACCTGTAAGCGCGTATAACGAATTAGCGAAATTTATTATTTCAATAAAAGGAGATGTTTACAGAAACCTAATTGGTTTACGTATTAATGCTGGTGTAATTGAGTCTAAAAAAAATGCAATCTATCCTAAAAGACTTGGATTAAAATATATTAATGGTGTCAAATACAAACCTTTTGAAATCGAACGTTTTAAAGCTAATTTTACTTTAAAAGATGGCAGTGTCTGCGTAGTGTCTATGCATCAAATAGTGTTAAGAGTTATTACTACAAAACGTCGTAGTAGTGGTAAAACTAAGACTAAAATGAAACGTAAACATAAGTTTTTTTATCAGCTAACACTTAAATTAAAAAAATCTGATTATAAAATAATTTCGCCAAATGCGCTACTTCATTTACCAGGTAATGACAAACTTTTTGAGGTTGTTATTAAAAATGATGAAGACTTTTGTTGGGTCAAAATCAAAACAAAAAAGAAACTATATAAAGCTGAAAGTCATATGAAGTATTTGTCAAAAATTGACGACTCTATTTTTACACAAATGATGAAACACTTAATAAATAACAAAATTATTGAAAATAGAGGGGCTTCTCAATTTATTAAAAAACTTAACTAGCATGAATTGTCAACAAAAATCTGGTGTGTTTTTAAACATCCATTGTACTAATATTAAACAAAACAAATGTGCAGATTGTAAAAATGAGATTTGTGAGGCACACACGCATATTGTTGGTACAAGGGACTATTGCGAGGATTGTTATTGGGAGTTGTATTTATTTAAAGAAGAAGGCAAAAGTTATGAAACTAGCGCTATTTTTATTGAGACAGCTAATCATACTTCAACCACGTTTAGTAATGGTACTGCTGCTGCAGGGTCCGATTCTATTGCTGGTTTTAAAGATGGCTATGGTGGAGGTGATTTTGGAGGTGCTGGTGGTACAGGAGCTTGGACTGAAGGAGATATGCAGAGTTTAAACGATACAAAAGATGGCCAAAATAATTTTTTAGCAGGCTCAGACGATACCTTTTTTTATAGCTAATATTTACAAATGAAGATTATTTGGTTTACCGAAAATTATCCTCCTAGTAAAGGCGGAATGTCAAGAAGCTGTGATCGTATTGTAGCAAATTTACGAATGCATCATACTGTTGATGTGTTTCATTTTACTAATAAAACACCAGCCTTTACAACTGAAAATCATGAAAACGGTACGTACACTGCTATTCCTGTTTTTGAAGATAGCTCGCATACGCTAAATATGTTATGGGCTTTTATTAAAGACCATCCATTAATAAAAGAGAGTGCTATGTTTACTGGTTTTGGTAGTCATTTATGTTTAAAAGGCATAACACTTATGGCTAATTGGTTGCAAAAACCTGTTCTTATTTGTTTTCGAGGAAACGATTTTGATACTGCCATTTTCTCTCAGAAAAAACAAGATTTATTATATACCATATCCAATGCTACTGCTATTGCTTGCGTTGCTTCAGAAAAACAAGAACGCATAAAAATAATGCGATTAAACGATCAAGTCTATTTTACACCTAATAGTATTGATTTTAAACAATGGTGCATTTTACAGTCAGATTTAGCCCTAGCAAATACTATAAAAACAGAATTAAAATTAACAGTTAAAACAAATATTATAGGATTAGTTGGGTTTTTAAAACAGAAAAAAGGTGTTGATTTTTTTATACAAACACTTCAAAAATCTCAGCTTATAAAAACAGTACATTTACATATTGTGGGAGAAATTGAACCACATATAGAATTAGAATTAAACCGATTGGAAATTTCGTATTCTAAAGTGTTACCAACATCTAAAACGGAACTTATTGCCAATTATCTGGTCTGCGATGCAATTGCCATTCCTTCTATTTATGATGGGATGCCTAATGTTATTTTTGAAGCAGCTGCTCTAAACAAACCAATAATAGCGTCTAAAGCAGGTGGTATACCCGACGTTTTGGATAAAAACACTGCTTTTATGTTTGATGTGTTATCTGAAAGTGATTTACTAAATGCCTTAGCTAGTTACGATAATGCAAGTCAAGAATTACTTAGCAAGAAAAGCGAACAACTTTTAAAACAACTAAAATCTAATTTTACAACAGCTCAAGAAACTAAAAGCTATTTAGATATATTTAATAAAATAACAACCAAAACACATGAAAACTAAGGTATCCATTACAGTTGCATTAACGTTGTTTCTAAGCGTTTTAATATCTTGTAATTCGTCTACTAAAAATACGACAATTACTGAAACATCAGTTTCTACAGGAATCCAAGATAATACCAATAAGTATTCGTCTAAAATGACTAAGGCTGATAAGAAAAAATACTATAACAATAATAATACTGTTGTTTATGAGATAAAATATAAATCTGATGGTTTTAAATTAAGAACTGCTGCTTCTGATTTAATTTGGAAAGTCAAACTGTATGACAATAAGGTTAAAATTTCTGATAACGAAGAAAACTTGAACCCTTACGAAATTAAAATGACTGATACATACAAAGCTAAATTAGTTAAAGATGATGTTGCTTTAGCACGAACGACTTATGATTTAAACGCTAAACAACAATCGATAGCTTCTGAAAATGATGCGCAACCAGAATTTTTTGAAACCTCCTATTCTCCTAGCCTATTGCTAACCAAAATACCAGGAATAGCTTTAGATCAAAAGGATATTTTAATTGAAGAGTTAAAATCTAAAGGGTATTAATGCACGTTTTTTATGCTCAAGGTGGCGGTTTAGGCCATTTAACGCGGACAGATAAGCTGATAAAATCACTTAATATCCCTTTGGAATTAGTTGTAATTATTTCACCTTCACATTTCACAGGATATTTTAAAAACTATCAATTTATTAAGTTAGCGTGGTCCGATACTCCTAGCACTTGGACAAAACAGATTACAGAAGTTATTAAAAAATTAGAGATAACTAGCTTTTATATTGATACGTTTCCGTTTGGATTAAAAGGAGAGTTATGTGCAGTTTATAAAGGCTTTCCCAATGTAAATTACACTTATGTTGCAAGAGTTTTAAAATGGGAAACTTATTTAAAAGCGATGCCACAAATAACCACGGTTAACTTTTCAGAAACACTAATTTTAGAGAAGCTTTACAATACTCATTTAGAATGGATTACTAATCATTCAACACATACCACAAACCTAACGTTAAAATCTAGTAGCATCACTCCTATTACTTTTTTAGAAACACCATATGTTATGGTTGTTCATTCGGGAGGACAAGCGGACGTATTACACATTATCGCTAGAGCTAATACTGATTATAAATCAGACCAAAACATGAAAATAGTTGTTTTTACACAAGTTGATATTCAACTTAAACAGAAAAATGTCATTATTTACAAGGATAGGTTTCCCGTGAGTCAATATTATAAACATGCAACAAAAATTTACACTGCAGCCGGATTTAATAGTATTCAAGAGCTTAAAAAATATATAAACAAACATGTGATAATACCTTTTGAAAAACTGTATGACGATCAGTTTTTTAGAGTATCAAATTCACTTTAATAATAAAACACAAAAAAGCCCAACATAACTGTTGGGCTTTATAGTACTATATTAGGTAATAGACGTTAGATCTTATTTCCATAAATATCAAGTTGTACAACAGGTTTCCCTAATTGTTTTACTTCTTCAAATTGAGTGGCTTTATCACCAACAATTAAATAAACCATTTCCGACTCGTTTAAATATTGGTCAATAATAGCTTTATAACCCGCTAAAGTCATATTTATTAACTCGTCTTGATCGTTATCCAAAAAGTTATCCGCTTTATTATACTTACTAATCTCTCTTAAAATACTTAATTGTGCACCTAAACTTTCGTAAGCTCTGGTGTTTCCTTTCAAGATTTTATTCTTTGTTAATTCTACTTCAGTATCAGTAAAATCGTCTTTGTAATTAGTTACCATGTCTTTAATAATCTCTAACGATTTTAGAGTTGCATTGGCGCGGACACTAGATCTAATTGCAAATGGACTAACTGCTTGACGTGAAGCAATACTAGAATAGGCACCATAAGTATACCCTTTTCCAATTCTTAAGGTTTGGAATAATTTTCCGCTAGAACCACCTCCTAAAATTTCGTTAGCAAAATCAAGGTTGTTTGCGTTTTTATCTGTTCCTGATAACGCTAATTTACCAATATAAACTACTGATTGTTTAGCATCTGGTACATCTACAAAGTATAACGTCCCTCCTGTTCCGTTATCCTTAACATCCATTTTTGGTAAAGTAACTGCGTCACCTTGCCAAGCTTTTAAAGGACTTAAAGCACTAATAGTTTGCGCTTTATTAATGGCACCTGCAATATGGAATGTTGCCGCTTTTGGTGATAAGTTTTTGTAATACGCTTTTAAATCGTCCATAGTTATCGCTGCAGTACTCTTTAAAGTACCAGAGCCATTAATTCCAAAACGATGACTGTCACCATATATTAATTGATTAAAGACGTTAGAGGCTATAGCATTAGGATTTGCTTCGCTACCTTTTAAACCTGTTTCTAAAGCTTGTTTTAATCTTGTAAACTCTTTAGCATCCCAACGAGGTTCTAAAATAATCTCTTTAACTAGCTTAATAGTCTCGTCTAAGTTTTTTGTTAAACACGATCCCGTAATATGAAAATCTTCATTGGCACTATACATATTGATACTAGCACCAAGTAAACCAATCGCTTCCTCTAAATCTGCTGCTGTTTTAGATTTTGTACCCTGCATCATTAAATCGCTAAATAGGCTAGCAACCCCTTCTTTTCCTTTAGGATCTAATAACTGACCACCAGGAATAGTAATGTCAAATTGTACTAATGGCACCTCATTATTTTCGATACCATACAATGCCATTCCGTTATCTAAATCGCCTTTCCAAATGGTTGGTGATTTAAAGACTGGTAATTTTCCAAATCCAGGTTCGCTTCTATCATGTTTGCTAGGTGTTTTTTCGTAAACTGCTTCTTCACCTTGACTTACTTCTTCATTGGCAACATCCTTTTTAACTTCTTCAATCCAAACGGTTGCTTCCTTACTATCTGCAATAGCTAGGTCTAATTGCCCTTTTGGTACTACACTTGTCATAACATAGTTTTGACCTTTAATATACTTGTTATACACACGCATTACATCCGCAGCAGTAACTGCATTGGTTAACTTAGCACGTTCTGTAATAAAACTAGGATCACCGTTAAACTCATTATCTTGTACTAACTGGAATGCTTTGTTTAAAACAGTACTAACCCCTTGGTATAAACCTGTTTCAAGTTCGGCCTTGATACGCTTTAAATCGTCTGTATTAACTCCATTAATTTCAAATTTAGTTAAACCAGCATCTATAGCGGCTTTAACTTGATCTAAGTCCGTCCCTGCATTAGCACGTACTCTAAAAACAAACTCTCCAGCCAACTCACTACTGTTTTGGTAGGTTCCAACACGAGGTGCTAGTTTTTGTTCTTCGACTAATACATTATATAAAGGTGATTTTTTACTACCACTTAGCAATTCGCCTAAAATATCTAAAGCATAACTATCAGCATCATAATTTTTTACTGTTGGGTATACCATACGTACCTCAGGTAACTTGGCAAAGTTGTCTTCAAAATATAACGATTTTGTGTTTTCTAAAACCACAGGTGCTATATTTTGCTCTTCAACATCTGGTCCGCTCGGGATTTCTCCAAACCACTGCGCTACTAGTTTTTTAGTTTCGGCAATGTCAATATCTCCAGCAATTACTAGAGAGGCATTTTTAGCGCCATAATACTGTTTGTAAAACTCTTTTACATCAGCAACAGTTGCAGCTTGTAAATCTGGTAATGCACCAATTACAGTCCAATTGTATGGATGTCCTTGAGGATATAAGTTTTTTCTAATAATCTCATCCGTGTAACCATAAGCTGCATTATCAACACGTTGACGTTTTTCGTTTTTAACCACTTGCTTTTCACGTTCTAGAGCAGCTTCTGTTACTGTATTAATCATATAACCAAAACGGTCTGAATCAATCCACATAATTTTTTCAAAAGCATCCTTTGGTACCACTTCATAATACACAGTATAGTCATTAGAAGTCCCTCCATTACGACTTCCACCCCATTCTGGAATCATTTTACGATTAGCACCTACCGGAACGTTTTCGGAATCATTAAAAGACATGTGCTCAAAAAAGTGAGCAAAGCCTGTTTTACCTGGTTTTTCACGGTTAGAACCAACGTGCATTAGGGTTGCTACAGCAACTATTGGATCAGAATGGTCTTCATGAAGGATTACTTCTAAACCATTATCGAGTGTAAATTTTTCATAATCGATTTTAAAATCGGCAGTCTTCTCTACTCCTGAAGTACCAGAGTCTCCACAAGAGACTAAAGCTAAACCAGTTAGTAGAATTAAAGATTTAATTGTACGCATTACTTATAGTTTTATTTGATTGTGCCCTAAAGATAACCATTAATTTTTTGTCTTAAAATTTTAATAAATATGTTAAAAGGAAACCTATTTTTAGTATCTTTAAGTAAATATAAAATTTAAGAATATGGATATTAATTTTGAATATGATAAGGTAAAAGCAAGTGAAGAGTTAGAGCAATTTACTGCAGAAAAAATCCAAAAATTGTTTAATAAATACGAATTTATAGTACGTGCGGACGTATTTTTTAAATTAGAAAATACAAGTGACGATAAATCTGGAAAAATTGCGGGAATTAGATTAAGTGCTCCTGGACCAAGATTATATGCTGAAGAAAGTAAAGACACACTACATAAAAGTGTTAGTGAGGTTGTTAACCAATTAGAAAGACAACTTTCTAAACGTAAAGGAAAAATGAATGCACATTAGTAGCATTATAATTGATAAAAAAAAGCAACTCGAATAGAGTTGCTTTTTTTATGCTTTATTTTTTGGTGAAGCAGAAAAGTTTAGTGCAATTATTATATAGAAAAATAACAACCCGTATGGTTTGCCTTAAACACGAAGCTGTTATATATATCTTAAACAAAAAACACGCTAACTATGGTTATATAAAACCTGTAGTTAGCGTGTTTTGATTATTATATAATCGGATTATTATACTTACACCGATAATTGTTTGAATTTGATCCCTAAAGTAGATTCTACCTTTTTAAGGTCATTACGCTCACTACTTAAAATCAACGCAATAGATTCTCCTTTTTTACCAGCTCTTGCTGTACGTCCACTTCTGTGCGTGTAATACTCAATATGTTCTGGTAATTGGTGGTGCATTACAAAAGCTAAATCATTTACATCTATTCCTCTTGCAGACACATCTGTAGATATTAATAATTGTAACGTTGTATTTTTAAACGCACGCATTACTTTATCACGTTCTCTTTGTTGCATATCTCCTTCTAAAGCACCAACATTAAACCCTTCGGTTTCTAATTGGTGTCTTAATGCTTGCGCACCAGCTTTAGTTTTAGTAAATATAATACCACGTTGGTCTTCTCTTTCTTCTAATAATCGGATTAAAGCCGATGCTTTTTCGTGTACTGAGGTTTCAACAAAAAAGTGAGATATATTTTGATTAACAATGCTACTTCTGTCTATTTCTAAACGTACTGCTTCATCTGCGATATAACGCTTAACAATCTCTTTTAAATCGTCAGACATCGTAGCACTAAATAACCACGTGTTTTTTGGACCTGCTACAGAACTTAAGATTGTTGTTAAATCGTTTTTAAAACCCATGCTTAGCATTTCATCAGCTTCATCTAAAACAATAGTTTTAACATCTGTTAATTTTACTGCTCCACGATTAACCAAATCTACTAAACGACCAGGAGTCGCCACAATAATATGTGTTGTTCTAGCTACATTTTTAAGTTGAATATCAATTTTTTCGCCACCATAAACACCTTCTAAGAAGATTTTAGTATCGTTATATTTGATATACTTAAACAGTTGCTTTTTAATTTGTTGTACTAACTCTCTGGTTGGTGCAATAATTAAAGCCTGTACTGTATCCTTTTTAGGATTTATTTTATGTAATAAAGGTAATCCAAAAGCAGCGGTTTTACCAGTTCCTGTTTGCGCCAATCCGATAAAATCAGTTGACTTTTTTAGTAACGTTGGTATGGCTTGTGCCTGGATATCTGTAGGTGTTTTAATACCTAATTCCTTTAGTGATTTTATATAGTTTTTATCTAAACCTAGATCTTTAAAAGTCATAATTAATAGTAATTAGTCTATAGTTATTTTAATGTATTTACAAAAGTAAGCAACTGCAAACTGCGACTGAATACTGTCAAATGTATTTTATTCTTCTGGTGGAAAACCATTGATCTCTTCAAAAACCTGATCAAAATTAGTACGTAAATACGCATTTAATTTTTTACGGTAATCGTCTTTTAACCATTCTACAAAGTTATAAGTACTTTTACTAATACACTTTGTATATCTCGAAATACGGTAATCTATATCGTCTCCTAAAAGCTTAGCTAATGCTAATGCATCCCAAAGATCCTCACTGTTTTCTGTACAAATATGTGCATGGTGTTGGATAGAACGTTCTAATACTACTTTAGAGCTTTCTCCTGCTCTAATACTATCAATATAGCATTTTTTAATATCAAAATACACCTGCTCAGACTTTTTGAATTGCTCACGCAACTCGTCCGGCATTTCATATCTAAAGTTATTCTCAAGCTCTTCATCACTTAAAATTCCATCTAAGTAATAATTTGGAGAACGGAATATTTTATGCCAATCTAAATCACTTCCCCATGGTCCAAAACGGTGTAGGTTGTTACCTAAATCTATAACAACAAACTTGTTTTTATCTTTTAAGATACGTGATCCACGACCAATCATTTGGTAATACAATGTTAATGATTTGGTTGCTCTGTTAAGCATAATACAATCTACTGTAGGCTCATCAAAACCAGTAGTTAAAATACTTACAGACGTTAAAATGGCATCCGGTGTTTCTTTAAACCATTTTAGGATAGCTTTACGTTCCTTTTTTGTATTGTTATTATCTAAATGTGCTACGGGATAACCAGCACGTTTAAACGTGTCATACACGTGTAAAGAGGTGTTGATACCGTTGTTAAATATTAGTGTCTTTTTACCTTTACAACGTTCTTCATAAGCTTGGATAAGCTTAGTTAACATGTCTGTATTGGTATATAAATCTTCAGAAGATTTTACGGTATAATCACCATTTGCTCCAACAACTAAAGAAGTTAATCCTACGTTATAAGAGAAAATTTCGGCACGAGCCAAAAACTCATTAGCAATTAAAGAGTGGATTGTTTCTCCAACAATAAGTTCGTTATAGTTATCCTTCATTGGAAGATTAATATTACTACTTAAAGGTGTTGCTGTTACCCCAAGGATAAACGATTTCTCAAAAAACTTAAATAACTTAGTAAAACTGTTATAATGCGCTTCATCAATAATAACTAAACCTATGTCTGAAATATCTAGTTTGTTATCCGTCAAACGGTTATTAAGTGTTTCTACCATTGCCACAAAGCAATTAAAATCTCCTTGATCACTTAAATCTGCTTTACTATCTACAATTTTATTACTTACACCAAACTCGGTAAGCATTTTAGACGTTTGTCTACAAAGCTCAATACGGTGCGTCATAACAAGCACTTGCTTTTTATGCGTCTTTAAGTATTGTCTAACAATTTCAGAGAAAATTACCGTCTTACCACCACCCGTTGGTAATTGGTATAACAAGTGATAATCTTCTTGTGCTTCTTCAAAACATTTAAAAATCTTATCAATAGCCCCTTTTTGGTAGCTATAAAGACTTTTTCCTTCTGTGCGTTCTTGTAATTCTAGGGTTTTAACAGACATTAATTAAGTGTAAATTTTTAGATTTTAAGATGTGCAAAAATACAACGAATTAAAGGGTTTCAACGAATAATATGTAAAAAAAATTATTATGTCTACTTTTACACCTTACTATGAGTCATAATTCAGATCTTTTTCAAGCCCAATTTAGTGGCTTTTATAATACACCCCATTTATTTTATTCTGAAATTTTCGGAGTACAACCCTTTGTAAAACAATTAGATAAAACGTTTGTGTTTAATCGTGATGTCAGGCCTAACATAAGACTAGGGCAGCGTGTCGAGCAATTTGTGTTTGAAGAGTTAAATCAGTTTGAATCCATTCAGGTTATAGCAGAAAACATACAAATCCAAGAAAATGTAAACCATACTATAGGCGAATTGGACTGCTTATATCTAGATGAAACGGTACCATTTCATCTAGAAATACAGTTTAAATACTACTTATATGATGCTACTTTAGGTCCTAAAGAAATTGATTGTTTAATTGGACCGATGCGTCGTGACTCGTTATTAGAAAAACTGAATAAACTAAAAATAAAACAGCTTCCCCTACTCTTTAATCCTGCGACTAAACCAGTATTGGAGTCGTTAAATTTAGAAAGCAATACCGTAAAACAACAAATCTATTTTAAAGCGCAAATTTTTGTGCCTTACGGAACCTCTGTTACTTTTAAAACCATAAATAACGACTGTATTTATGGGTTTTATTTTAATTACAAAGCGTTACCTGAGTTTTCTAACTGTAAGTTTTTTAAACCTGAAAAGACAGATTGGTTATTAGATTTAGATGTTAATGTAAATTGGCAAACGTTAGAACAAATCACCTCACAATTAACCATTTACGAAACCGAAAAATATGCGCCTTTATTATGGTTAAAATTCCCTAATGGGCAATTAACAAAATGTTTTGTAGTCCCTTGGTAATGGCTTTTATGTATTAAAGACAGGTGTTTTTAAGCGTTTATAATATGCTTAATTATAACTTGTTTAAACTTTTTGACATCATAAGGCTTGACTACAAAATCAGTCATTCCGCTATTAAAAATTATAGATCTGGCTTCCTCGATTTCTACCGCGGTTAAAGCTATAATTGGTAGTGTTGTATTAAATTGACGAATTTCTTTAGTGGTTTCGATACCATCTTTTCCAGGCATATTAATATCCATTAAAACAGCGTCATAAGCATTAGTTTTAATCATAGCAATCGCGTCATCTCCGTTACTAGCTACAGCGCAAATAACATCCTCTTTGTCCAACATCTTTTTAGTCACAATTTGATTAATACGGTTATCATCAACAATTAATATCTTTTTGTCTTTTAATAACGTGTAATCAAATACCATTAATGCTTGATTATCAGCCAAAGTACCTGCATTAACAGTCTCATATTTCAAGGTAAAGTAAAACAATGCCCCTTTTCCTAAATCACTTTCAAGATGAATCTCAGAATCTAAAAATTTAAGAAGTTTAGATACAATAGGTAGACCTAATCCAGTCCCTTGATAGTTATAATTAGCAGAATTAGCTTGTGTGAATTCTTCAAAAATAGTTTTTTGTTTATTTTTTGGAACACCAATACCTGTATCGCTAATTTTAAATTTAATAGCCAATATTCCATCCTTTGAAGGCGTTGTTATTAGGTCGATACTTATAATACCATCTTCAGTAAACTTACACGCGTTTCCTATCAAATTCATTAAAATTCGTGATAAATGAATAGAATCTCCGTGAATTAATGTTGGTGTGTTATCCGAAATATTAATTTTAATTTCATTTTTATTCTGAATTAGCATGTATTCAAAAGACGCACAAATTGCTGTTATATAATTACGAATATTAAACGTTTTTTTAGCCTTTTCGATTTTATTAGAGTCTATTTTACTAATTTCCAAAACATCATTAATAAGTGCTAGTAAATAGTCTGCCGAAAATTTTAAAACATTAAGATCCTCTTTATGTTTATCTAAAGATTCATCTTCTAATAAAATTGTACTCAATCCAATTACTCCATAAAGTGGTGTCCGTAGCTCGTGACTAACAGTAGAAAAAAATGCGCTTTTAGATTTAGATAATTGCTCTGCTTCTTCCTTTGCTTTTAAATATTCTTGATTTTTTATATTGACTTCTTGTACTAGTTTTTTACGTCTTTTAGACGTTAAATAAAAATGTGTTAAAAAAAACAAAGACACAATGGTACCAATAATTAAACCATAATTCATGTTGCTTTTATTCTTGATTTTCTCTGTTTTTAACTGCGATTCAAACTCTGATTTTAAAGCGTTTTCTTTATATTCATTAACCTTGAACTCCGCTGTTATTACAGAGGCTTCTCTTGTTTTTTGTTTATTAAAATTAAATGTTTTTAAAGAATCATATAACCTAGTATAATATAAAGCCTCTTTATAGTCTTTTAATCCTTCTAAAGCATAACTATATTCTTTATAAAGATTAGCCATATTAATTGTAAAACGTTCTTTTTTAAAATTAGGGTCGTCTAAATATGGAATAATATATTTTGTAGCTTGTTTATAATCTTTTTTTAAGTTGTAAAATGTGGCAACTAAAGGAATATAGTCTAAGTAAAACAAACTATCTCTGGATACAGCCATTTTAGGTAGTACTTCATTAATTTTTGTTACAATAGCTTCACCTTTATCTAGATAGTTAACTTTTATAGCATTATTTAAATAATTGTAATACGTATTAGTCAAATTAATAGTGTCTTTCATTTTTATATTAAGCGCTACAGTCTTATCCATATAATCAAAAGCCTTACGTATTTTAACCGCATCTCCTTTTATAAAATATATAAAAGAAAGAACCATATAACACTCGCCTAACGATCGGTCATCTTTAATTTTTATTGCATATTCCATAGCTTTAGTGATACTTTTTTCGGCACTTATGGTATCATGCTGCTCTAAAAAATCATAGCCTAATCTAGAATTAGCTTTTTGTATAAAATAATCGTTATCCGCTTGTTTTGCTTTATCTAATAATTCTGCATGTGTTTTAAAAGAATCAGAATAACGCCCTTCCATAAAGGCAGCCAAGCCTAAAGAATCTATTTTTTTTAGTGTAGTATTCTCCTTTGTTTTAGAGACATCAATAGCGGGATTAGGGTCAGAATCTTGGGCAAAACTGAAAGAGGAGATTATAAAAACGAGTAAATATAGAGGACGTTTAAATGGCATTAAGTAGGGTTTATTTCTATAAGATAACTAGTTATGCTTTTATAAACAAAGAAAACTAATGTTTTTCGGTGTACAACAACAAGATTTCATAATAGTTTAACCAATTTGGTTAACCAATATGTTGTAGCCTTGTTAAAAGTATTAGTTGACTCACTCAAACTTTAGGTTGACTCATTGGTCTTAATTTTTGTTTGTATTTACGATAGTTTCGTAAAAAACAACGTTATGAAAAATATATTTACACTATGCATCTTAATGCTAACCACATTGGTTACCGCACAAACTGAAGTACCGTCAAAAATAGAAGCCGTAAAAGTATTTAAAAGCAATGCTGAGATAAAAAGAGAAGCGTCATTTACAACCAAAATAGGACGACAAGATATTGTGTTAACCGGTATTTCTACAAGTATAAATCCTTCTAGTTTGCAGGTTATGTTTAATAATTCTAACACAGTATTGATCTCTGCCAAATATGAAACTAATTATTTAGTCTCAAAACCAAACAACAAAGAGATTGAAACCTTAAAAACACAATTAGAGGCTTTAAATAGTAATTTACTATGGATGTCACACCAACGCAATAGCTTGTTAGGTATGGAGCAAATACTTAATAAAAATCAAGATCTAGGTTCTGGAAATTCTAGCTTTACACCACAACAAGTTTTAGAGTTAAGTAATGTGTATCGTGCTAAATATTTAGAGATAAAAAAAGAACTGATTGCATTAGAAACATCAGAAAAACCTATTAGAGCACAAGCTATAAAGTTAAACCAACAGTTAAAAGAGCTTAGCGCAGAATTTGATAAACCTAGTGGTAACATCGTATTACAAATAGAATCGAAACAAGTAGAAAAAGTAGTTTTAGATTGTAAATATAGTGTTGGTAATGTTGGATGGGAACCTTTATATGACTTAAGGTCAGAAGGAATTACCGAAAAAGTTAGCCTAACATACAAAGCAGGAATTTATCAAAATACAGGTTTAGATTGGAACGATGTTACATTAACTATTAGTACCGGGAATCCATCACAAAACAACGATAGACCTATTTTAAATCCATTATATGCTAACATCTATTATCAACAACAATTTAAGAAAGAACAAGACGCTGCTTTGGAAGAAGTTGAAGTTATAAATACAGCCTATAGACAAAAATCTAACGGTTATGTTGACCAATCAAGTGTCTCTGAAAATCAATTAACTATTGACTTTAATATTCTAAGTAAACGCACCATTGTTAGTGATGGAAAACAAAATTTAGTTGCACTACAAGCATTTGATTTAAATACAGATTACATCTATCACACGGTTCCTAAATTAGATAGAGGTGCCTTTTTACTAGCTAAAATAACGGATTGGAGTCAGTATAATTTAGTTTCTGGACAAGCTAATATCTTTTTTGAAGGTGCTTTTGTGGGGACTACTTTTATTAATCCAGAAGTAACCGCTAAAGCATTATTGATATCCATGGGACGTGATAACAGTATTATTGTGGAGCGCACACCTATAAAAGATTATAGGTCTTCTAAATTTATTGGCAGTAATACTAAAGAAACTATTGGCTATGATATTGTTGTAAAAAACAAAAAAGGAACACCAATTACTATCGAAATTTTAGATCAGATACCTGTCTCTAAAAACAAAAATGTTCAAGTGGTTTTAGAAGAAAAAGGCCAAGCTGAATATACTGAGGATGTGGGTAAACTATTATGGACATTACAGGTTGGTGCAAGAGAAACCGTTGTAAATTCGTTTATGTACAGTATTAAATATCCAAAAAATGATACAGTCACAGGGATAAAATAAGTTTTAAGGCTTTATTAAGCAGAATGAAAAGTCCCTTTTTGGGGCTTTTTCGTTTTTTTAAATTAATTTTGTGAAACACTTATATGTTACAATTACTTTTGACCTTTAAATGGAGTTAAACAACGTATCATTTATCTAAACGTAAACCTATAGCACCCTTTGTTTTATTAATGAAAAAGCATAAAAATATTAGATCGTTTACCATAATTACACTATTAATTATACAAATGGTGTTTTTATTTATGATAGCTAAAGAAAAATACGAAGCTGCTAATTTTACAATACTGTTTTATATTATCGTTATTACTGTTGCTGTGTTTTTTGCTTATCGGTATTTGGATTTACACCATGATACCTACGATTACGAGAAAATAGGAGTTGCTATTTGGGTGCCTATTGGCGCAGTGTTTTGTTACGGACTAAACATTCATATTGGTTTTAGTAGTGTTTTATCTGCCGGAATTACAGGCACTTTAGCTTCATTTGTTCCTGTATTGAATAAGCAATCCATGTACATAAAAAAAATACCGGGTGCCATATATTGTGGTGCTTTTGTTGGTATGTCCAGTGCCGAAATCACTCCGACAATAACATTTGTAATAGTTGCAGGATTAATTACTGGGGGGCTTTTTATGTTGTCTAAAAATTTATTCTTGGGTATTGGTGGTAAATTAGGTGCATTAGCATTTGCTGGCGTTTCTATGGTTTCATTACTTTATTATTTATTTATATGAATTTAATCATTTTAGCTATAACTGGAATACTTGGCGCGACATTAACTTATTATGTTAGTGAGGAGCTAAATCAGGGTGCTGTTAGGGCATCTGCTGTTTTAGCTCTAATTGTTGGCTTGTTTTTTTACTGGTTTCCAAACGTGCTAAGTAGTTACCTTACCAATACAATTCCTATTGTTTTTATCGGAACGTCTTTTATCGGCATGGCTTCGCCGAAAGGCTCAAAAAACTATTTATTATTGGCTATCGCTGGTGTATTTTTTAGTGTAATTTACGTTAATAAAAGCCACTTTTTTAATGGATACGGTGGCGCTTTAGGAACTTTAGCTTTTATAACTTTAATTGCAACTATGGCGTGTTTTAACTGGTATGCTAATAAAACCAAAATAACACAACGAATTGTGCTTATTAAAAACAAGATTTTTAATCGTAATAAATAACTAAATTTCTGCGATTACTTGAACAAAAACGGGCTTAAAAAGGTTTCGTTAATAACTCCTTACAAAACCCTTTCATTACCTTAACAAATTCACTTATTTTGCAACTCTAAATTTAGTCGTAAAAAGTGTCATTCTCATTTAAATGATCCAATACATTTGTTGGTTTTTAAGAATGTTACACGCGTCTTTTTTAAAATAATAGATACCACCACATGAAAGTCTGTATTGCCGAGAAACCAAGTGTAGCAAGAGAAATTGCGCAAGTATTAGGTGCCAACACAAAGCGTGATGGTTACTATGAGGGTAACGGGTACGCAGTAACTTATACGTTTGGCCATTTATGTACTTTAAAAGAACCAAACGACTATAAACCGTATTGGAAAAGTTGGGATTTAAACAACTTACCAATGCTTCCTGAAAAATTTGAAACTAAAGTTACCAAAGATTCAGGAATCCAAAAGCAATTTAGAATTGTAAAAAGCTTATTTGATAAAGCAGATGTAGTTATAAATTGTGGGGATGCCGGGACAGAAGGAGAATTAATACAACGTTGGGTTTTAGATCAAGCTAGTTATAAAGGAGAAGTGCAACGCCTTTGGATTAGCTCTCTAACAACAGAAGCTATTAAAGAAGGCTTTTTGAAGTTAGAACCAAGTTCTAAATATGATAATTTGTACTATGCTGGGTTTTCAAGAGCAATTGGAGATTGGCTTTTAGGTATGAATGCCACACGTTTGTATACTGTTAAATATGGTGGTTACAAACAAGTATTAAGTGTTGGACGTGTACAAACACCAACCTTAGCAATGGTAGTAAACCGTTGGAAAGAAATCGAAAATTTTAAGCCCCAACCCTATTGGGAACTGCAAACCATGTATCGTGACACCTTATTTAGTTATGAGGAAGGGCGATTTTTAAAAATGGAAGATGGTGAGAAGTTAGCCAATATTGTAAAAGCACATGATTTTGAAATTGTGTCAATTACAAAGAAAAAGGGTAATGAATATGCGCCAAAACTATTCGATTTAACAGGGTTACAGGTCTATTGTAATACAAAATTTGGGTTTTCGGCAGACGAAACTTTAAAAATAGTACAGAAATTGTACGAAATGAAAGTAGTCACCTATCCAAGAGTAGACACCACGTTTTTACCAAATGATATTTATCCAAAAGTAGCAGGTATTTTAAAAAACCTAACTAATTACGCAACATTAACTGCTCCTGTTTTAACAAAGAAGATAAAAAAATCAAAAAAAGTTTTTGATGATGCAAAGGTTACGGATCACCACGCGATTATACCAACGGGGGTCCAAAGTAATTTGCAATACAATCAGCAACAAGTGTATGATATTATTACACGTCGTTTTATTGCTGTATTTTATGACGATTGTAAAGTGGCAAATACTACGGTTATTGGTAAAGCCGAAAGTGTAAACTTTAAAACTACAGGTAAAGAAATATTAGAAAAAGGATGGCGTGTTGTGTTTGAAACTAAAGACAGTTCTAATCGTGAATCCGGTCTTTTACCAACGTTTGTAAAAGGCGAAAAAGGACCACACGAACCTAGTTTTTTAGAAAAACAAACCAAGCCGCCAAATCAATTTACAGAAGCCACCTTGTTACGCGCAATGGAAACAGCAGGTAAGCAAGTGGATGATGATGAGTTGCGAGATTTGATGAAAGAAAACGGTATTGGAAGACCTTCTACCCGTGCCAATATTATCGAGACGCTATTTAGACGTAAGTATATAAAACGTAATAAAAAGCAAGTACTACCAACTGTTACCGGTATTCAGTTGATTGATATTATTAGAAATGATTTATTAAAATCGGCAGAATTGACTGGTCTTTGGGAAAAACAGCTAAAAGATATTGAGAAAGGCGAATATTCTGCTTCAGCATTCATAAAAAACATGAAGCATATGGTAGATCAATTGGTCTACGAAGTGCGAAGCGAAAAAGTAGAAGCCAAAATTAGTTACACTAATAACAAATCTGAAAAAGCAACCAAGGCTAAACCAAAAGCTAAAGCTAGCGCTAAAGGCATTGTTGGAAAAGCATGCCCTAAATGTAAAGCAGGACAGATTTTAAAAGGAAAAAGCGCCTATGGATGCACTAACTATGGTAAGACATGTGATTTTGTGCTTCCTTTTAGTTTTGGTGAAAAGACTATATCCGAAAACCAGTACAAACGTTTATTAGATAAAGGATCTACAGTAAATTTGAAAGGTTTTAAGATTAATGATACTTCTGTTGAAGGTTTGCTACGTTTTGACGATAATTTTAAATTGAAGTTAGAGCCTAAGCAAACTAAAGCAACTAATACTACAGATGACAAAACGTGTCCTAAGTGTAAAAAAGGAACTATTATTAAAGGTAAAACAGCTTATGGTTGTAGTGCCTACAAAACGGGTTGCGACTTTAGATTTAGTTATGATTTGATTCGTGAAAAGGCTAATGGACAACCTTTAACTAAAGATTTAGTGTTTCAGATTTTGAATGGTTAGTGGGGTTTGAATTTGGATATTTGGTTTTATAACGTGGATTCTGCGTCGTAGCGCAGAATAACAAACGAGATGATTAAACTATGAAAACGAAGCTATCATTGCGTTAAACACAACGTCACTTCAAGTGATTTTGAAGTATTAAAAATTGTATCGAGAAGCGCATTATACGTTATGTTTGTAATAGTAACTAGAGGAATTAAAAGTGGATTCTGCGTCGTAGCGCAGAATGACAAACGAGATGATTAAACTATGGAAACAAAGCTAACATTTCGATAAACACATCGTCATTTCGAGTGATTTTGAACCATGAAAAATTGTATCGAGAAGCGCATTATACGTTATGTTTGTAATAGTAACTATAGGAATTAAAAGTGGATTCTGCGTCGTAGCGTAGAATGACAAACGAGATGATTGAGCTATGGAAACGAAGCTAACATTTCGATAAACACAACGTCACTTCGAGTGAATTTGAAGTATTAAAAATTGTATCGAGAAGCGCATTAAACGATCTGTTTGTAATAGTAATTAGGGGAATTAAAAGTGGATTCTGCGTCGTAGCGCAGAATGACAAACGAGATGATTAAGCTATGGAAACAAAGCTATCATTGCGATAAACACAACGTCACTTCGAGTGATTTTGAAGCATGAAAAATTGTATCGAGAAGCGCATTAAACGTTCTGTTTGTGATAGTGAATAGAGGAATTAAAAGTGGATTTTGCGTCGTAGCGCAGAATGGCAAACGAGATGATTAAGCTATGGAAACAAAGCTATCATTGCGATAAACACAACGTCACTTCGAGTGATTTTGAAGCATGAAAAATTGTATCGAGAAGCGCATTAAACGATCTGTTTGTAACAGTAACTAGAGGAATTAAAAGTGGATTCTGCGTCGTAGCACAGAATGACAAACGAGATGATTAAACTATGAAAATAAAGCTAACATTTCGATAAACACAACGTCACTTCGAGTGATTTTGAAGCATGAAAAATTGTATCGAGAAGCGCATTAAACGTTCTGTTTGTAATAGTAAGTAGAGGAATTAAAAGTGGATTCTGCGTCGTAGCGCAGAATGACAATAGCAATAAATCAATTAAAGTAGTAATTTATAAACATATCAAAACCCGCATTATAACTTAAAACGACAAAATCATTATTTTGGAAAACGAGAACCAGCAACACTTTAAAATATACAAACCCTATAAAATGCTTAGTCAGTTTTCTAGTAATGCTAGTAAAGAACAACGTAAGCGTTTTTTAAGTGAGTTGGGTGTATTCCCAGAAGGTACAATGCCTATTGGTCGTTTAGACGAAAAAAGTGAAGGTCTACTCCTACTTACTACAGACGGAAAATTAAGTGACCATATTAATCAATCCGGAATTGAAAAAGAATACTACGCTTTAGTTGATGGCGCAATTTCCGCGGAAGCGATACAAGAATTATGCGATGGTGTAGAAATTGGTTTTAACGGTAAAAAGTACATGACAAAACCATGTAAGGTCTTTAAATTGGAAGCATTACCAGAATTACCAGAACGGTCTCAAAAAATAAGAGACGCCAGACATGGTCCAACCACTTGGATTTCTGTAACTTTAACAGAAGGAAAATTTAGGCAAGTGCGTAAAATGACAAGTGCTGTTAACTGTCCAACCTTAAGATTAGTGCGTGTTAGAGTTGGTAATATTCTATTAAATGCTATGCCTTCTGGTGCTGTTTTTCCTATAGAAAATCTAAAAGAGATACTTTAACGTATCTTTAATTTTTAATACTATAGTAATCGTATAAAACACATTACTTTTGTACTAATTAGCAACATATTTCATGATTAAATACGCCCATTTTTTTTACGATTATTTTATAGATTTAGGAGTTAGTAAAGTAACCTCTAAATACTTGAATTTATTGGTGCTTTTAATAGTTACGCTGGTTGTAATTTTACTATTAGATCTATTAATTAGAAAGGTTTTAAGGCTATTGTCTGCTAAAGTGGCATCGACTACTAAATCTAATTTTGACGATTTACTAATCGCTAACCGCGTCCCAAGAAACATAGCACATATTCCTGCTTTATACTTAGCGATAGAAAGTATTCCTTTAGTTTTTAATGATTTTGAAAATCTACATGTGTTTTTTGAAAAATTAATGCAAGTTGCCGGGATTATATTAGGTTTATGGATTGTTAGAAGCTTATTAAATACACTTAAAAATTACTTTAAAACCTTACCAAGATTAAGAGATAAACCTATTGATAGTTATATTCAGGTATTTATGATATTTGCTTGGGTTGTTGGAGCTGGTTTGGCATTGGCAGTAATTATTGGAGGCGATTCGCTTTGGAAATTTATTACAGGTTTTGGTGCTGCTACAGCCATTATTTTATTGATTTTTAAGGACACCATTCTAGGATTTGTTGCTAGTATACAAGTGTCTATTAATGATATGGTCCGCATTGGTGACTGGATTACATTTGAAAAGTTTGGTGCAGATGGAGATGTTATTGAAATAAATTTAGCGACGGTAAAGGTTCAGAATTTTGATAATACTATTACCACTATTCCAACTTATGCGTTGATATCGGATTCGTTTAAAAACTGGAGAGGAATGACAAACTCTGACGGTAGACGTATTAAAAGACATATGCTAATCAAGCAAACGTCTATAAAGTATTTAAATACAGAAGACATTGAACGTTTGAAAAAAATCGAGATAATTTCGGTGTATTTAAACACAATGCAGGATAAAATAAATAGCTTTAATGCGTCACACACTATTGATAAATCTGTTTTAATTAACGGACGAAACCTGACTAATATTGGTGTTTTTAGAAAATTTATTCAAACATATTTAGAGCAACATTCTGCTATTAATAACGACATGTTACTAATGGCTAGACAATTACAACCAACCGCACAAGGTATTCCTTTAGAGATTTACTGCTTTACTAAGGATAAGCGTTGGGAAAGTTATGAATACGTAATGAGTGACTTGTTTGATCACTTTTTAGCTGCTGTACCTTACTTTGATTTAGAATTGTTTGAACTACCAAACGACACTTCTTTTAAGCAATCCTAACCTCTTAAATTTTATTGAAAGTTAATTTTTAGTTAATTCGATTTCAATATTAATAGTATTACTATTATATTTGCAATCAAATTAAATATTATGCATACTTTACTTTCAAATCTAAAGATTAATATTAACGAGAAAATTTACCTTAAAGATCCGGAATCTTCTGCTTTGGGTAAACGTATCGTGGAAAACAGTATCTTACTAATTGACGAAATTGGTTTTGATGCTTATACTTTTAAAAAATTAGGTGCTAAAATTGGCTCTAATGAAAGTAGTATTTATCGCTATTTTGAGAGTAAACATAAATTACTAATCTATTTAGCGTCTTGGTATTGGACTTGGTTAGAATATCAATTGGTATTTACAACAAATAGTATTGATGACACAACTGCAAAAATTGATAAAGCCATAAATATACTGACAAGAACTACAACAGTAGATTCTAACTTTTCACATATTAACGAGGTTATTTTAAAGCGCATAGTTATAAATGAATACTCAAAATCTTACTTAACTAAAGAGGTTGATAACGAAAACAAAGAGGGTTACTTTTTAGTATACAAACGTTTAGTAACTAGACTTCATGACATGATTTTAGCAATAGACAGCAACTATCCTTACGCATTTAGTTTAGCAAGTACGGTTATAGATGGTGCTTTACATCAACACTTTTTAAAAGATCACTTTACAACCATATCAGACTTAAAAGCTTCTGATTCACCTACAAATTATTTTAAAGATTTAGTATTCAAAACCCTTAACATTACTACAAATGAGTAAAAAAATCCTAACCGCTTGGCAACGTTTTATTGGTTTATTAAAATTAGACAGAAAAGATGTTAGACAAGTGTTTTTCTACGCCATTTTTGCTGGTTTAGTTAACCTATCCTTACCCCTAGGGATTCAAGCTATTATCAATTTACTACAAGCTGCACAGATTAGCACATCTTGGATTGTATTGGTAGTTTTAGTGACCTTAGGTGTTGTTTTTGTTGGAATTTTGCAATTGATGCAAATCAGAATTATTGAAAATATTCAGCAAAAAATATTTACGAGAGCTTCTTTTGAATTTGCTTATCGTTTTCCTAAAATGAAAATGAGTGGTTTAAGTGGTTATTATCCACCAGAATTAGCCAATCGCTTTTTTGATACTATTAATGTGCAAAAAGGAATCGCCAAAGTTTTAATCGATTTTCCTGCAGCTATTTTACAAATTGTATTTGGATTGATTCTTTTATCTTTTTACCATCCCTTTTTTATTATATATGGTGCTTTATTATTAATCTTAATATACGTTGTATTTAAGTTTACAGCAGAAAAAGGATTACGAACAAGTATTGATGAGTCTAACCACAAGTATAAAGTGGCACACTGGCTGCAAGAAATTGCACGCTCTATAGTTAGTTTTAAATTGTCTGGAAAAACGAGTTTAGCCCTTAATAAAAACGACAAATTGGTTACTAATTACTTAGAAGCAAGAGAGAGCCATTTTAAGATATTAGTAACTCAGTTTATTCAGCTTATTGGTTTTAAAGTCTTAGTAACAGCCGGTCTTTTGATTATTGGTGGTGCTTTAGTGCTTAATCAGCAAATGAATATTGGGCAGTTTGTCGCTGCAGAGATTATAATATTATTAGTCATTAATTCTGTTGAAAAACTAATTTTAGGTTTAGAAACATTTTATGATGTTTTGACTTCAATTGAAAAATTAGGAAAAATTGTAGATAAAGATTTAGAGTCTCAAGATGGCGAGATATTAGATGTCACTCATACTGATTTTGATATAGAACTTGATAATATTTCATACAGTGTGCCAGACCGAAGTACTCCTATTTTAAAGGATATTTCCTTAAAAATTAATGCTAAGGATAGGATTTTAATTCAAGGTGACAGTGGTTCTGGTAAATCTAGTTTGCTAAAATTAATTGCTGGCGTTATTGCACCTACAAATGGAAGTATCTACGTTTGCGATAAATCATTAACTAGTATTAACATCAATAGTTACCGTTCTAATATTGGACAGATTTTAGTAGAAGAAACACCGTTTGAAGGGACGTTACTTCAAAACATAACCTTTGGAGACACTTCTATTACTGCGAAGCAATTGGATTGGGCTATTCAAAATGTGGGCCTAAAGAATTTTGTAAGACAATTACCAGATGGCATGAGTACGATGTTATATCCAGAAGGAAAAGGGGTGTCGTTTACAATTTCTAAAAAAATAATGTTAGCAAGAAGTATTGTAAAACAACCACGCTTGCTAATGCTTAAAGAACCATTAGATCAATTTGAAGCTAAAGAAGCACTGCAAATAGTAGACTTTTTAAGTCAACCACAGCATCCTTGGACTTTAGTTGTTGTTAGCCAGAATAATATCTGGAAACAAACACTTAACCAAGTGATTATTTTAGATAAAGGTCAAATAATTAACACTAAATAGTATGTTAAATATTTCAACAAATAACGTCAACAAAAGCGTTGATATCAGTCGTTTTAGTTCTGTGCAAAAAGCATTTAACAAAAGACATTATAAGCATTTTAATCGCTTATTAATAATATTTGCCATTATTGGTATTATAATATTGTTTTTACCTTGGACACAAAGCATCACTGCTTCAGGTTTGGTAACAACACTAACACCAGATCAAAGACCGCAAACCATACAATCGCCTATACCTGGTCGTATTGAAAAATGGCACGTCAGAGAAGGTGATTTTGTAAAAAAAGGAGATACTATTTTATTTATTTCTGAAATAAAAAATGAATATTTTGATCCTAATTTAGTCGAAAGAACAGGACAGCAGATTAAAGCTAAAAGTGCTTCTGTAGTCTCTTATACTGGTAAAGTTAAAGCGTTAAATAATCGTATTTCAGCTTTAGCTAACGAAAGACAGTTAAAACTACAACAAGCCGAAAACAAACTATTACAATCTAAATTAAAGGTTAAAAGTGATAGCATCGATTTTCAAGCTTCAAAAACCAACTTAAATATTGCTGAAAAACAATTTTCGCGTACAGAGCAATTACAGTCTGAAGGATTAAAAGCTGTCACAGATGTCGAGGAAAAGCGCTTAAAACTGCAAGAAACTCAGGCTAAACTGATTTCACAAGAGAATAAGTATTTAGCTGCTCAGAATGAAGTTATTAATGCAAGAGTAGAATTAAACCGCATCAGTGCAGAGTATTCTGATAAAATAGCTAAAGCACAGAGTGATAAATTTACTGCGGAATCTAGTGGATTTGATGCGGAAGCACAAGTCACCAAATTAGAAAATGCGTACACTAATTATTCTATGCGAAATGATATGTACTATATCAAAGCACCGCAAGATGGCTATATAAATAAAGCTATAAAAGCTGGTATTGGAGAAACGTTTAAGGAAGGTGAGCAATTAGTTGGAATCACACCATCTAAGTTTGATATCGCTATCGAAACTTTTATAAATCCAATAGATTTACCTCTAGTCCATTTAAATGAGCAATTTAGAGTACAGTTTGACGGGTGGCCAGCTATTATATTTAGCGGTTGGCCTAATGTATCTTATGGTACTTACGGTGCAAAAGTAGTGGCAATAGAACGTTTTATTAGTCCTAACGGGAAATTTAGAATCCTTTTAGCGCCAATTGAAGGAGAACATAAATGGCCAGAAGCAGTACGCGTAGGTTCTGGAGCAAGAGCTATTGGGTTATTAGAAGATGTACCAATTTGGTTTGAGTTATGGAGACAGTTAAATGGCTTCCCTCCTAATTATTATCAGCCAAACGGAGCAAAAACAGGCAAAGCAGATAAAAAGTAAAGATGAAAAACATATTTAAATACATAGTACTAGTCATTCCTTTTTTAATTAACGCACAGTCTATTGAAGGCTTAAGTTTCACAGAATATCTAGGTTACGTTAAACAGTATCATCCTGTTGCAAAACAAGCAGATTTACGCTTGGAAGTAGGCCAAGCCGCTTTAATGAAAGCGCGTGGTGGCTTTGATCCAAAGTTTCAAGTGGATTTTAATGAAAAAGATTTTAAAAGTACCGAGTATTACGAACGTCTAAACGCTACGTTTAAAGTTCCAACTTGGTACGGAATTGAGTTAAAAGCTAATTTTGAAGAAAATTCAGGTTACTATCTTAACCCAGAAAACACCGTGCCAGATGATGGTTTATTTAGTGCAGGTATAGGGTTTTCTTTAGGTCAAGGTATGTGGATAAACAAGCGTATGGCTGATGTTAAAAAAGCTAAGTTTTTTAAAACACAGACAGAAGCAGAACGTAATTTATTAGTAAACACAGTAATTTACGATGCATCTCTAGCTTATTTTGATTGGTTGCAAGCGTATAACGAAACTAAAATTTACGAACGCTTTTTACAGAATGCAGATATTAGATTTAAAGGTGTGCGATCAAGTGTTTTAGCAGGTGATAAAGCAGGAATAGATAGTCTAGAAGCCGGAATTATTGTAAAAACAAGAGCTTTAGAATTAGAGCAAGCAAAGGTTAAATTGTTAAAAGCAAGACTAGAAGCGTCAAACTTTATTTGGATAAATGATACGCCGGTGGATATTAATGCTGCGGTAACGCCTATTACTATTATTGAAGAGGAGATTGATAACGTATTATCTTTAAATCAGTTGAATAATTTTAATATCGAAAGCCATCCAAAACTATTGGCCTTAGGTAGTAAAATTGATGGTTTAGATGTGGATAGACAATTAAAAGGGAACAAACTGTTACCCATGATTAATGCGCAGTATAATTTTTTAAGTGAAACACCAGATCAAGCTAATACCTTTAATGCTGCAAACTATAAAGCAACTATAAAAGTGGCGTTTCCTTTGTTTTTAAGAAAAGAAAGAGGTGATTTAAAGCTATCTAAATTGAAAATACAAGAAGCTAAGTTTGATCTATCAAATACCCAATTGCAATTAAAAAATAAGATTGAGGCAGTAACTAAAGAGTTAGAATCTTATCAAACACAAAATGTATTAATTGAGACTATTGTAACGGACTATAATACCTTATTAAATGCTGAAGAACGCAAATTTAGTTTTGGAGAAAGCTCAGTGTTTTTAATTAATAGTAGAGAAAATAAGCTGATAGAAGCGCAAGTAAAAGCAATACAGTTGAAAAATAAATTTTTTACAACCAAAGCCAAGCTGTTTAATAATTTAGGGTTAGTCCCAAATTAGATTACTCTTCTTTTTTAGTATCGGAAGATGCTTTAGTAGTGTCTTCCTTTGTTTTTGTATCTGTTTTAACAGGCTCTTCTATTGGATTAGTGATTTCGTCATCTTTAAAACCTTGTTCTAAAAGTTTTAATTTGCTTTCTTCGGTTTTAGCTAAAACAAGAATTGCTTTACGTCCTGTTCTTAAATTCCATTGATTTGACATAATAATAATATTATTTTCATCAAAAATCCTAAGCTCTGCCGTATTTGGTCCATAAAGACCTTGATTTAATGCTTGGAATTCTATTTTGAATACACCTTCATTAAAATCTATATTAAACCCTTTAAAACCATGTGTTAACACTTCTTGAAGCACAACAACATCACCATTTATTATAACACGTATTAAATCACCATCAGCAGCACCAAAATCACGATACTGTATATTAAGTTTTTTAGCAGTTGTTTTAAATTCACCTAAAATTTGGTTGGTATCCTCAGGTAGTAATTGCTCGCTCTCTCTAACACTTTCGATTTGTCTGTCTAATTGTTTTGTATAAAGCTCAGCAGGATTTCTGAAGTTATTATCTTCTTCATAAATAGAAAATGCTTTTTTAGGTTTTTCAGCAGCAACCACCTTTTTAGGCACATTAACTTCCGTATTGCTATTATCTTTGGGCTGTGCTTCTTCTGTCTCAGGAGCAGGTTCTATAATTAATTCTGGGTCATCTTTTGGGTCCTCACTCTCTACTGCAGGAATAACCAAGCCAACACCCTCTCCGTCTATTTGGCCATAAGTAGTTACAGAAAACGTAAAAAGTATAAAAAAAGAAATGTAAAATTTCATGATGTTTATTTATTTGACCAAAATAAACCAAAAATCGTACCTAAATGCTAAAACTATGCTAATAGTCCATTAATTTAAGTAATTCTCCTTCAAATTTATCTCTAGAAAGGTATTGATCTTCTAATTGATTGATAAACGGTATTGGCGTATCTAAACTAGCTACACGTTTTACAGGCGCATCTAAATGCTCAAAGCAATGTTCCATAATTAATGCGGAAATATCACTAGCTATACCTCCAAAAAGTGAATCTTCTTGCAATATAATAGCACGCCCTGTCTTTTTAACGGAAGCATAAATAGCATCGGTATCTAGAGGCTGTAAAGATCTTAAATCTATAACGTCCGCGTTAATATCTGGATGTTTCTCCAAAGTACTTAATGCCCAATGTACCGCAGCACCATAAGCAATAACAGTAATATCACTCCCAGTTTGAAGTAAAGCTGCTTTACCAAACGGAATAGTAAAATAATCTGTAGGCACTTCTTGTCTAATACTTCTATATAGTGCTTTATGCTCGAAAAACAATACTGGATTAGGATCGTTAATAGCTGTTGCCAACAATCCTTTAGCATCATAAGGAAATGCAGGATAAACCACTTTTAAACCTGGTGTTTTTGTAAACCAAGCCTCATTAGTTTGACTATGAAACGGTCCTGCTGCTACTCCTGCACCACAAGGCATTCTTAAAACAATGTCTGCTTTTTGGTTCCATCTATAATGTGATTTAGCTAAATAATTAACCACAGGATTAAATCCAGAGGTTACAAAATCTGCAAATTGTAGTTCTACAACACTTTTTATTCCGGCAATACTTAATCCCATTGCGGTCTCAATAATTGCCGATTCGCATATTGGCGTATTACGGACTCTGTCCTTTCCAAACTGCGCTACAAAACCATCTGTGATTTTAAAAACACCTCCATATTCGGCAACATCTTGACCCATTATAACAAGATCGTCATGACGTTCCATTGATTGTTTTAATCCTTCAGAAATCGAATCAATTAAACGCAATTCTGAAGTTTCGTTATTTTCTTTAACTTCTTGATATATAAAGTCTTGATATACATCATTTAACTCATTGCTTTCAGTGGAAACGATTTCAGTTTCCGCGTAAGCGATATCTAAATTATCACTAATTTCAGTAATATATTTTGCTTTTAATTCTGAAATTAAGTCAGTGGTTAAAACGCCTTCTTTTAGTAAAAATTCTTGGTAATTTTCGATTGGATCTTTAGTTGCCCATTCGTCCATCAACTCCTGAGGCACGTATTTTGTACCACTAGCCTCTTCATGCCCTCGCATTCTAAAGGTTTTAAATTCGATTAAAATCGGCCTAGGATTTTCACGTACACTTGTTGCCAACTCAACAAGTTTAGTATAGACTTCTAAAATATTATTTCCGTCAATTATATGGCTTTCCATTCCGTAACCAATGGCGCGATCCGCTAAATCTTTACAATTATATTGCTCTGTAGTTGGCGTAGATAAACCGTAACCATTGTTTTCTATACAAAACAAAACAGGCAATTGCCAAACGGAAGCGACATTTAAAGCTTCATGGATATCTCCTTCACTAGTTCCTCCTTCTCCTGTAAAAACAGTGGTTACTTGATTTTTGTTTTTTAATTTAGAAGCTAAAGCAATACCATCTGCAACCCCAAATTGAGGTCCTAAATGACTAATCATTCCCACAATATTAAACTCTTGCGTTCCAAAGTGAAAACTTCTGTCACGTCCTTTTGTAAAACCATTAGCTTTTCCTTGCCATTGCGAAAATAATCTATGCAATGGAATGTCTCTTGTTGTAAAAACGCCTAGATTTCTATGCATTGGTAAAATATACTCATCCTTATGCATTGCAGCTGTTACACCAACAGATATAGCTTCTTGACCAATACCAGAAAACCATTTACTAACCTTACCTTGTCTAAGTAAAATAAGCATTTTCTCTTCTATTAATCTTGGTTTTAGCATACGCTTATAAAGATTTAAAAGCGTAGTATTATCTAAAGATTGTTTGTCAAAAGTCATGTTGGTTTTTTCTAATGCTGATGTTTTCATAAAAGCGTTTGTCAAATATAGAATAATTGCTCAGAAGTAAATCAGTGCTTTAAAAAAAAATATGAGCACCATTTTTCCAATGTTTTCGCTACATTTGTATATATTACACTTATAAAATATAAAGATGAATAGCATACCTAGCGTTAATTTAAAGGATTTTACATCTGGAGATCCTGTTAGAAAACAACAATTTGTTGATCAAATTGGAAAAGCTTACGAAGAGATAGGATTTGTTGCTTTAAAAGGGCACTTATTAGACGATTCCTTAGTAGATAACTTATATACAGAAATTAAAAACTTTTTTTCTTTACCATTAGAAACAAAACATAAATACGAAATACCAGGTATTGGTGGACAACGTGGCTATGTGTCTTTTGGAAAAGAAAGTGCAAAAGGTAAAAAAGAAGGCGATTTAAAAGAATTTTGGCATTTTGGACAATATGTAGAAGATGATGCTGAACGCGCTAAAGAATATCCTGAAAATGTAAACGTAAATGAGCTTGCTAAATTTAATCAAGTAGGAAAAGAAGCTTACCAAAGATTGGAAGAAACAGCTAAGTACGTATTACGTGCATTAGCTTTACATTTAGGATTAGAAGAAACATATTTTGATAATTATATCCATAACGGGAATTCAATTTTACGCCCAATTCATTACCCACCAATCACGCAAGAACCAGACAATGCAGTCCGTGCTGCAGCACATGGTGATATTAACCTAATTACATTGTTAATGGGTGCTCAAGGTCGTGGTTTACAAGTACAGAATAATGCTGGCGAGTGGATTGATGCCATTGCAGAACCAGATGAATTAATGATTAATGTTGGAGATATGTTATCTAGACATACTAACAACAAATTAAAATCTACTATACACAGAGTAATTAATCCACCTAAAGAACTTTGGGGAACATCACGTTACTCAATTCCTTTTTTCATGCACCCAATAAGCGAAATGAAACTTGATGTTTTAGACAGCTGCGTGGATGACAAAAACCCTAAACAGTTTGATGATATTACTGCTGGTCAGTTTTTAGACGAGCGTTTAAGAGAATTAGGTTTGAAAAAATAGTATTCAGTTTACAGTCTCAGTCACAATCACAATAGATTGTGGTACTGAGACTGTAAATGTGAACTATAAACACTACAAAATGGATTTACAAGATCAATTAAAAAATCTCTTCCCAGAACACGAACCTGAAATTGTTGAAAAACAAGACAAAGCGAGTGATATATGGCTTCAAGATGACCCAATACTTTGCAAATACGAAAAGCGTAAAGGCAAACCTATTACCATTTTAGAAGGGTATACAGGTGCAACCGAAGATTTTAAGTTATTGGCAAAAGAGCTGAAACAAAAATTGAGTGTTGGTGGTAGTTTTAAAGATGATAAAATTATAATTCAAGGCGATTACCGTGATAAAATCATGGCAATGCTAAAAGAAAAAGGGTTTAATGTAAAACGCGTTGGCGGATAATTATGAGCGAAAACAGTCTTCATATCACAAACGGTTCTAGCTTAACAGATTATTTATCTAAAATAAACTTTAAAGGAGATACTTTAACTTGGCACGAAATGCTTTGTGAAGGTCCAACCGCAAAAGAGATTGATACACCTGAGTTTTTTAAAAATAGAAAAGCATTTCTTGAGGAGGCTTATGCGCTAGAATATGATATTGATAGTATTAAAACCGAGTTTGATAAACTAAACGATGTTTCAAAATACACAGATATTGTATTATGGTTTGAATATGATTTATTCTGCCATATTAATCTAGTAGCTGCTATTAGTTTAATTAAACAAAAAGGTATCAAGCTTCCACTCTATTTAGTTTGTAGTGGACGTATTGAAGGCGAAAAGGAACTTAAAGCATTATCTGATTTATCAGAACAGCAACTTTTAAAAGAATATAATAATAGAATTAAATTAAATGTTGATGATATTGCTACAGCCCAAAAAGCGTGGCGTATTTATTGCGAACATGACCATAATTTATTAAAAGAATTAATTATAAGACCCTCTAGTTTTAAATATTTAAGCAATTGCTTAAAAGCACATTTAAGACGTTTTCCGGATACTAGAAGTGGATTAAATACTTTAGAATTTAACACCTTGGTACTTATAAAAGAACACAGCGTAACGTCCCGTAATCACTTATTAGGTTATTGTTTACATTATCAAGGTTACTATGGCTTTGGGGATTTACAATTAAAACGAATGATTGATAGATTAGCGTTGTTTTATGACGAAACGGAAAACACATTAACGTTAAACAGAAATGGTCATTTGGCTATAGAAGACCAAAAAAACTTCTATAAATTAATAGATACCAATCTACAATTTGGAGGCGTAAATAAAGCGGACTTCCAATACAATAAAAAAGAGAATAAATTAATACAAACCATTTAATGGCTATACAAGAATCAGAATTAATTCTAAATCCAGATGGTAGTGTTTACCATCTTAATTTATTACCAGAACATATCGCAGACACAATTATAACAGTGGGAGATCCCGATCGTGTGCCTGGTGTTACAAAATATTTTGAATCAATCGAATTTTCTACTCATAAAAGAGAATTCCATACCCAAACAGGCGTTTATAAAGGTAAGCGTATGACTGTAATTTCTACAGGAATTGGAACCGACAATATAGATATTGTTTTTAACGAATTAGATGCGCTTGTTAATATCGATTTAAAAACAAGAACAATTAATAAAACACATAAATCACTTGATATAGTTCGTATCGGAACCTCTGGATCTATTCAGAAAAATATTGGTATTGATACTTTTGTAATTAGCGAAAAAGCATGTGGTTTTGATAGTTTACTTCATTTTTATAATAGTAAACACATCCAGCAAACAGATGTATCTGATGCTTTAATAGCCCATACAGACTGGTCTGAGGACAAATCTAAGCCTTACGTAGTAACTGCAAATAAAGCGTTATTTGCTAAGTTAGACTCTAATCAAACTACAAAAGGTTTTACAGCAACTAATGTTGGGTTTTACGGACCTCAAGGTCGTATTTTAAGACTATCAATCCAAGACAATGATCTTAATGATAAACTAGCTACCTTTAGTTATAATAATCAGGCGATTACTAATCTAGAGATGGAAACAGCCGGAATATATGGTTTAGCAGGCTTATTGGGGCATCGAGCAGTATCCATGAATGCTATAATTGCTAATCGTGCTACAGGAGAGTTTAGTAAGGATCCTAAATTAGTAGTAGAGAACTTAATACAATATACTTTAGACAAATTAGTACAATAAGATGAAGCAGATTAATATTGGTGGTGTGCCAGAACATTTTAACCTAGCTTGGTATTTAGGCTTAAAAAATGGCGAGTTTAAAGAGCAAGATATCAACTTACGTTGGAAAGATTATTTTGGCGGTACAGGTGCTATGTGTAAAGGTTTACGCGATGGTGACATTGATATGGCAGTTATACTTACTGAAGGGATTATAAAAGATATTATTGCAGGTAACAAATCTAAAATTGTTCAGGTATTTGTAGATACCCCATTAATATGGGGAATTCATGTGGCTGAAAAATCTGATTATAAAAACATTCAAGATTTAAAAGGAACTAAAGCAGCAATAAGCAGATATGGTTCTGGATCACATTTAATGGCGTACATTAATGCTGAAAATAATGGATGGGATCTAGAAAAAGATTTAAACTTTGAAGTTATAAAAAACCTAGATGGTGCTGTTGAGGGTTTAACCGAAGGAAAAGCCGATTACTTTATGTGGGAGAAATTTACCACAAAACCACTAGTAGATAATGGTACTTTTAGACGTGTTGATAACTGTCCTTCTCCTTGGCCATGCTTTGTTATAGCAGTAAGAGAAGACTTTTTAAAAACCAATAAAGCAGACGTTAAAGCTATTTTAGATATTGTAAATGCAACCACTAAAGAGTTTAAAGAAATACCAAGTATAGACCGTATGATTGCCAACCGTTATGAACAAGAGATTGAAGATGTTCAAGAATGGTTAAGCTTAACAGAATGGTCACAAGAAAATATCTCAAAACAAACCGTTAAAAAAGTTCAAGACGAGCTATTTGCTCTAAATATTATTCCTGAAAAATGGAAATATGAAGATCTTGTTGAAGATTTATAATTTGAAAAGGCCTCACTTATTAGTGAGGCTTTTTTTTATGTATGAATACTTAAATTCCTATTCCTTACAATTTGTCTTTATTTAAAAAAAAAGAAATTCATCTCTTCTTAAAAAGAAGAAGAAGAGAGCTACATCTCAATAACATAAGCAATAATCTCAAATAATAGTAAAAACACCTTACCAATTTATCAAATCCAATCCATCGGATGCTAACAAACTATTAGTCTGACTAAAGTGTTTGTTACCAAACCAATATCCTCGATTAGCGCTTAAAGGAGAAGGATGTCCAGACGTTAAAATATGATGTTTTTTAGCATCAATTAACTTGGCTTTCTTCTTAGCAAAACCACCCCAAAGTAAAAATACTACGTTTTCTTTTTGGTCACTAATCGTTTTAATTACAGCATCTGTAAAAGTTTCCCAACCTTCCTTTTGATGACTCCCCGCTTCATGTGCTCTAACCGTTAACGTCGCATTTAGCAAAAAGACCCCTTGCTTAGCCCAACGCTCTAAATTTCCGCTTGACGGATAACTTATATTTAAATCCGTTTCAATTTCTTTAAAAATATTAACTAAAGATGGTGGATGTTTAACACCATCTGTAACACTAAAACATAATCCATTGGCTTGATCATAATTATGATACGGGTCTTGACCAATAATAACAACTTTTAAATCGTCTAAATGACAGGTTTCAAAAGCATTAAAAATTTGATTTTCAGGCGGAAAACAAGTCGCTTCTTGATATTGCTTAGTTACAAATTGCGTTAAATCTTTAAAATAAGATTTATCAAATTCGGTTTGTAAATAAGTTTTCCAACTTTGATGGATATTCACGTTCATATCTTGTTATTTTTGCTGCCATTATTAGGTGTAACGGAGTGCTAAAAATAATACTATCTTTAATAACTCTAACTTATTTACTAAATATTAAATGACTATTACAAACGCCACATCAACGGATATTGACACTATTTTCGAGTTATACAAAATAGCCTCAGACTATCAAAAAACTAAGAAAACCGTTGTGGTTTGGCCTGATTTTGAACGCGACATGGTTGTTTCAGAAATTAAAGAAAACCGCCAATTTAAACTCATAATCAACAATACAGTGGCTTGCGTTTGGGCAATTGCCTTTAAAGACGAGCAAATTTGGGAAACCAGTAAAGATGACAATGCTATTTACATCCATCGTATTGCGACTAACGCTAAATTTAGAGGACAACAGTTTGTGTCTAAAATTGTGGCTTGGGCAAAGGACTATGCAAAAACCAACGCGATAGATTATATTAGATTAGACACTTTAGGAAACAACACGGATTTAATAGGCTATTATAAAAAATCAGGATTTGACTTTTTAGGGATGTTTGAATTAAAAAACACAGATGGTTTGCCTGACCATTACCATAATCAGCCAGTGTGTTTGTTTCAAATACAATTAGAACAATAACCATTTACTTACCTCAAAAAGATAATTATTTTTTAGATGAAAAACATAAAATTCCCTTCAGCACAAACCATTTTACTAATCATAGCAGGATTAGTAACACTATTAACTTGGTTAGTTCCTGCGGGTAAGTACCAAACTTTGGGGTATAATAAAGACGCGAATCAATTTACAAGAGTGGCGTTAGAAAAAACTGAAACATTACCAGCAACTCAACAAACCTTAGAAACGCTGAATATTAAAATTCCTTTAGAAAAATTTACTAATGGAGACATTAACAAACCTATTAACATACCAAATACGTATCAAGAGCTAGAAGCACAACCACAAGATTTTTACGATTTTGTACAATCACCAATAAAAGGGATCATAGAATCGGCAGACATTATTTTCCTTGTTTTAATTATCGGAGGATTAATAGGTATAATAAATAGTACAGGTGCGTTTGATGCTGGAATCAGCAAATTGGCAACAGCCTTAAAAGGACGCGAGTTTATTTTAATTATATTAGTAACAGTTTTAGTGGCAGCGGGAGGAACAACCTTTGGTTTTGCTGAAGAGACTATTGCCTTCTACCCTATTTTAATCCCAGTATTTTTAGCAGCAAAATATGATGCTATGGTTGGTATCGCCTCTATCTTTTTAGGGAGTGCTATTGGGACTATGTGCTCAACAATTAATCCGTTTAGTACTATTATTGCTAGTGATGCAGCAGGTATTAGTTGGACCACTGGACTTGGCGGAAGACTTTTTATGCTACTAGCCTGTTTAACTATTGCTTTAACGTATATTATTAGATATGGTAAACGTGTACAAAAAGACCCAACTAAATCTGTTATTTACGATCAGCAACAACAGATAGCAGCATTATTCTCTCATAAAACCGAAACCGTACAATTCACAACCCGTTTACGTCTATCTTTAATAGTGTTTGCTTTGTGTTTTATAATCATGATTTATGGTGTTGTGGCTTTAGAATGGTGGTTTGTAGAGATGACCTCTATCTTTTTAGTAGGTTCTATCTTAATTGGAGTAATTGCAAAAATTAAAGAAACAGAGTTTATAGACACATTTGTAAAAGGTGCAGGAGACTTATTAGGAGTCGCTTTAATTATTGGTATAGCACGTGGTGTAACTGTAATTATGGCTGATGGATTAATTAGCGATACGTTATTATATTATGCTAGTTCCATGACGGAGGGCATGAACAAAGGTGTGTTTGCAAGCGCCATGACCGCAATTTACGGAGGATTATCCTTTTTTATACCAAGTAGTTCTGGTATGGCAGTATTAACAATGCCAATCATGTCACCTTTAGCAGATAGTGTTGGTGTAGGAAGAGAAATTGTTGTAAACGCGTATCAATACGGATTAGGCTTGTTTTATTTTATAAACCCAACAGGTTTAATATTAGCCTCATTGGCAGTGGTAAAAGTAGGCTTTAACAAATGGATTAAATTTGTAATGCCACTATTTATAGCCCTTATTGTATTTACATTAGTGGTTATGACGGTATCAAGTTTTTTATAAAATGATATTAGAAATCAAAATATCTGCCCTATAGCGGATATTTCAAATTATCTGCTTTTAAGCATATATTATTGCGTATCTGCTTAAAAAGCGATACATTTATAAAAAGTAATCAAAATGGTAGCAGTTTTAACAGGAGATATTATCAACTCTAGACAAGGTAATGTTATGCAATGGTTAGATATATTAAAGCAAACCTTGGACAAATATGGACAAGCACCACACCAGTGGGACATTTATAGAGGCGATAGTTTTCAGTTAGTTACCACACCACAACACGCCTTATTTGCAGCGTTACACATAAAAGCAGCCATTAAAAAAAACGATAATTATGATGTCAGAATCGCCATCGGATTGGGACAACAAACCCATAATGCTAAAAAAATAGCCGAATCCAATGGTCCTGCCTTCATAAACTCTGGCGAAGCTTTTGAAGCTCTAAAAAAGCAAACCTTAAGCATAAAATCTAATACTCCAGATTGGGATCAACCGTTAAATATCATGCTTAATTTAGCAGTATTAACCGCCAATAACTGGAGCAGTACAGTAGCAACAGTAATATTAGCCGTATTAGAGCATCCAACAAAAAACCAGAAACAAATAGCAGACCTATTAGACAAATCTCAAAGTAACATCAGTGCAGCCCTAAAACGCGGTGGCTATGAAGAGATTATGCAACTAAACCACTACTACAAAAACCAAATAATAAAGTTATGATGCTACTAGTACTTAAATTGGTGTTAGCACATGCCATAGGCGATTTTGTGCTTCAGCCAGACCATTGGGTAAAAGACAAAATATTAAAAAAACACAAATCCAAATACCTATACTATCACGTTCTAATTCATGCCATAACCTTACTAGTTATACTACAATTTGACACCACGTATTGGCTAGGAATAACAACTATAGTCGTTTCGCATTATATTATAGATCTAATTAAATTACACTTAACCTCAAAAATAAATGTTAGACGTCTATTTTTAATGGACCAAATTGCACATCTCATAATTATAATATTAGTCGCTGTAGCATACACCTCATACAGCGTAGATATAGACGTACTATACACTAAAAACACAATAGCATTACTCCTATCACTAATTGCTATAACATCCATAGCATCCGTAATAATGCGCTTAATAATGAGCAAATGGATTCTAGACGAAGATGATGCAAATGACTCCTTAGAAAAAGCAGGAAAATACATTGGTATCCTAGAGCGCCTATTTGTGTTTGGATTTATAATCATAAACCAATGGAGCGCCATAGGTTTACTAATAGCAGCAAAATCAGTGTTTAGATTCGGAGATTTATCAAAAGCGAAAGACCGAAAATTAACCGAATATATCTTGATTGGGACACTCCTTAGCTTTGGTATAGCCATAACCGTTGGATTATGTTATAACTACATCATTAACTTAAAATCGTAAACTAGCAACTTTCTGGTTGTAATTTGGATAATATCGCTTTCGCGGAAATAAAGCCAAAAGCATTGGGATTTCAGTTGAAGCTTAAGCATAGCTATATCTACAACGTCAGACATAACATGTTTCAGTATCACACAACAAGCTAAGAAAAGCAACACGATAACTTCAAATAATGAGAATCTGAAATAAATTCAGATTGACGTCAAGTACTAATTCAACTACAGTTAAAACCACAAAATCAACCACAACCATAACCGGAACAGGAATCGGAACCGCAACTATTATCACAACCACAACGTCATACTGAACTCGTTTCAGTATCACACAACAAGCTAAGAAAAGCAACACGATAACTTGAAATAATGAGAATCTGAAATAAATTCAGATTGACGTCAAGTACTAATTCAACCAAAACCACACCCAAAACCAAAACCAGAACCACTATCACAACCGGAACAGGAATCAGAACCGTAACCACTATCACAACCACAACGTCATACTGAACTCGTTTCAGTATCACACAACAAGCTAAGAAAAGCAACACGATAAGTTCAAATAATGAGAATCTGAAATAAATTCAGATTGACGTCAAGTACTAATTCAACCAAAACCACACCCAAAACCAAAACCAGAACCACTATCACAACCGGAACAGGAATCAGTACCGTAACCACTATCACAACCACAACGTCATACTGAACTCGTTTCAGTATCACACAACAAGCTAAGAAAAGCAACACGATAAGTTCAAATAATGAGAATCTGAAATAAATTCAGATTGACGTCAAGTACTAATTCAACCAAAACCACACCCAAAACCAAAACCAGAACCACTATCACAACCAGAACCGCATACTAAACTCGTTTCAGTATCCATAAGAAAAAACACTTCAAAACGCATAAGTGTTGCAAATAAATACTGATAATTGTAACTTCGTTCTTACTTTTTTACAAAAGCAAACCAAACAAATTACTTAACCAATCAACCAAATGAAAAAAAACCTAATTGTACTGCTAATTCTATTAACGTCAACCATTGCTAACGCACAATTTATAAAAGAGAAATCAATAAATGCACAAATTGGATATGGAATTACTTTTCCGTCTGACAGTACTGACGATTTTGCCGATGAAGGTTTTTTTGCACAATCTGAATTAGTATTAAAAATAACCAATTGGGTAGATTTTAGACCGTATGCCGGTTTTATAATAACAAATTCAAACGGTAAAGATTTAGATGGTAATCCAACCAATCAGATTGCCGAAAGTCAAGCCTTTTTATTAGGCGTAAAGTCAAGAATCAGAATTCCGATTCCGTACGTAGCTCCATATGCCGAGGTTGGTATAGGAACATCAATCGGGAAATTTAGAACATTAACGCGTTTTTATAATTTTGATAAAACCGGAATAATTTATCATATCCCTTTTTCTCTTGGATTAGAATTAGGACGTAAACATAATGTTGACATTAGTTTTACGTATTTCTATCAGCCATATGTCAAACAATATGTGGGTGCATTTGCTGCTGGTCTAACTTTCCCTTTGAACTAAAATCTATTTTTAAAAATTAAAGTCGACTTCCTTTAATAATTTTCAGAGGTAATTCATTTAAATAAAACTGTAGCATGTCAAAAACCCTTTTTATTCTTGTATTCTCCCTTTTATCAACTTCGTTCTTTGCTCAAGAGAAGTTAAAATCCAACGATATTTCTAAGTTTTCACATACATTCGACATCGTAAATGGCAATATAATAGGGGCTGGCGCAACGGTCTTGGAAGAAAAAATATTAGAGAGTCAATTTTTCTTATTAGGCGAAGAACATTATTCTCCTGAAATCTCAGAATTAACTAATGTCTTATTACCAAAGTTAAAACAATCTGATTTTAACTATTTTGCAATAGAAGTTGGACCAAACAGTACAGAAAAAATTGTTTCTGTAATTAAAAAAGAACACTCTTTATATAAATTTAATTCTGATTTTTATTCAAAATATCAAGATATCCCAATCCCTTTTTTTGATGGCAAAAAAGATGAGTTATTCCTTAAAACTGCACTAAAGGAAAATATTGAAATTTGGGGTATCGATCAAGAATTTGTGTCTGCTCACCTATTTCTAATTGATGAAATTTATAGCTTGTCAAATAATAAATCTTTAATACAAACTGAATACAATAGCGTAAAACGCTTTATTAAAGAAGAATACAAAAAAGAGTTAGATGTTAAGGGTTACCAAATGTTTGAAAATCTTTTAGAATCGACAATTATAAAAACCTTTTTTGATAAATGCCCAGACGTAAAACAGCGTAAAATAATAGAAGATTTAATCATATCTTGGAAAATTTACGCTATGCGTGAAGTTAAAAATTATAGTCAAAATAATTTAACGAGAATGGAGTATATGAAACAGCAATTTGGATCGTATTATAATACGGCTTCAAAAACAGATACACTTTCCAAAATCTTTATAAAAATGGGATCCATGCACTTGGCTAGAGGACAAAATTGGTTAGGAATATATGATTTAGGTAACCTAATTAAAGAATTGTCTTATTTAAATGGAACCAAATCAACTTCGATAAATTGTTTCTCTAGATATTGGAAAGACGACAAAGGACAAGTATTTGACTTTTTAGATGAAAAAGAAGGAAAAGCATATCAACCACTTCTAGAACTCGCAAAAAAAGATAAATGGGTACTTATCGAAACTAAACCAATTTTAGAGCTTATAAAAAAGGAAAATATAAAATTGAACAAAGATTTAAATATTTTAATCTCTGGTTTTGATTTCATTTTATTCTCACCTACAAAGTCTGTCGTATCTTTAAACTATTCGGAGTAAATAAAGTAATTCCCCTCAAATCAAACAAATAATTATGGACACAAAAACGGAATTCAATATAGAACCTTGCAACAAAGACAATATAAAAGTTATTGTAGATGGTATTAACGACTATAATTTAAGCAAAGTTCCAGCAATTGCTTCCATTTGGACACCTTTAGAGTTTGTTGCTAAAGATGAAAACGGTATAGAAATTGGCGGAATCCTAGCTGGAATTGGGTATTGGAATGGTTTAGAAATTAAGATTCTTTGGGTAAAAGATGGCTATCGAAAAAAAGGGGTTGGTTCTCAGATTTTAAAACATGCTGAAACGATAGCCATCCAGAAAGGTGCAGAAATAGCAATGCTTGACACCTTTGATTTTCAAGCAGAACAATTTTACTTGAAAAATGGCTACCAAGCTATTGGCGAAATAAAAGATTTCCCCAAAGGTCATAAACGTATTTATTTTTCTAAAAAACTTACTAAATAAAGCCTACCAATAAATCACTACTACCCAATCTTAAAAAGTACAAACTTGTTTTTTAGCGGACTAACCAATATTTGAGTTAGTGTCTTAAAAAAATCCAACCCAATTGCGTAAATTTGTAATGCTAGAAAAAGACTAATTAAAGATTAAAAGATTTTCCGCCTTCACGGAAAAAAGCATAGATGATAAATATTCACGAAAAAACATTACAAGATTTAGAGTTTTACACCGTATTGCAACAAGTTAGCGAATATTGCGTAACTGCATTAGGTAATCAAGAAACCCTAACCATTTTACCATATAAAGACAAAGAAGAATTACTACGTGCGTTACAGCTAACCAATGAGTATTTGTCGTCTTATTATAATGATAATCGTATTCCTAATCACGGTTTTGATACCATTACAAAAGAATTACAGCTTTTAAAAATAGAAAACACTTATTTAGAGACGCATAGTCTTAAAAAGTTAGTCTCAATATCACTGACTGCTAATGAGATTGTAAAGTTTTTTAAAAAATTTGAAACCTACTATCCAGGATTACATCAACATAGTTTACGTATTGAAGTAACCACTGCTATTATTGAAAAAGTAGATAGTGTTGTGGATAGATTTGGAGACGTAAAGGATAACGCATCTGCTTTATTACAACAATTAAGACAAGAAATTAATAAACTTAAAGGTAAAATTAATTCTAGTTTTACATCGGCATTAAACCAATATCATAACTTAGAGTATCTGGATGATATCAGAGAATCTGTTGTGGATAACAAACGTGTGTTAGCGGTAAAAGCCATGTACAGACGTAAGGTTAAAGGTGCTATTATGGGCGGAAGCAAAACCGGAAGCATAGTATACATTGAGCCTGAAACCACATTACAACATACAAGAGAACTTAATAATTTAGAATACGAACAAAGCGAGGAAGTGGTTCGTATTTTAAAAGAAGTGACCAATTATATGCGTCACTATCTACCATTATTAAATTTATACCAATCATTTTTAACTGAGATTGATGTAATTTCCGCGAAAGCGAAATACGCAAAATCCATGAACGCTATCTTACCAGAAATCTCTGAAAAGAGAGAGTTACACTTGCGTGATGCGTACCACCCTATACTCTATTTAAATAATTTAGAGAAAAAAGAAAAGACCTTTCCGCAAACCATCGGACTTAAGGAAGACAGCAGAATTATAGTAATTTCTGGACCTAACGCCGGAGGAAAATCGATTACACTAAAAACTGTTGGGTTACTACAAGTTATGTTACAATCTGGACTTTTAATTCCGGTACACGAGCGTAGTAAAGCCTTTTTATTTGATCGTATATTGAGTGATATTGGTGATAATCAGTCTATTGAAAACCATTTAAGCACCTATAGTTACCGATTAAAACAGATGAATTATTTCTTGAAAAAGATTAATAAAAATACGCTGTTTTTAATTGACGAATTTGGTACCGGGTCTGATCCAGAATTAGGTGGCGCTTTAGCGGAAACCTTCTTGGAAGAATTTTATGCTCGAAATGCTTACGGGATTATTACCACGCATTATGCTAACTTAAAAATGTTGGCTAATGAAAAAGATGAAATGATTAACGCAAACATGATGTTTGACGAGCGTACACTGGAACCAATGTACAAATTAGCATTAGGACAAGCCGGTAGTAGTTTTACGTTTGAAGTCGCACAGAAAAACGGAATTCCGTATAGTCTAATTAACCGCTCTAAAAAGAAGATTGAGCGAAGTAAAGTTCGTTTTGATGCCACGATAGCTAAATTACAAAAGCAACGTGCTAAGCTTGAAAAAACAAGCGAATCGCTGAAAGTAAACGAAAAGAAAAAACAAACCGAAGCCGATAAGTTAGAAGAAATCAATGCTAAGGTTCAGAAAAAACTAGAAAACTATCAAGAATTATACGATAGTAATCAACGACTGATTTACTTAGGTCAGAAAATGAATGACATTGCAGAGAAGTTTTTTAATGATAAAAAGAAAAAGGAGTTAATGTCAGAATTGTTCCGTTTGGTGCAAATTGAAAACTCTAAGCGTAAAAAAGTGACTGCAAAACAAGCTAAAGCTGAAAAAGCTAAAGAAACGCAGGTTAAAAAGGAAGCAGAAAAAACTGTAGAAGTTATTCGCAAAAAGAAGAAAGACGCTAAAGAAAAAGAGAAAAACAAACCTGTGGCACCAAAACCAATTTTAAGAGTCGGAGATCGTGTAAGAATGAACGATGGACGTGCAGTTGGTACTATTGATAAGTTTGAAAAAGGTAAAGCAATTGTTAACTACGGTATGTTTACCACTAACGTTAATGCAGACTTATTGGAGCTTGTTGAAGCAATTAAAAAGAAATAGTAATTGAATTATAAGTGGTATTGAGACCGTTATTACTAAATAAATAAAAGCTCTCAATACACTTCTCCTGCGTCGAAGCACTCGAACTGACGTGTTGTGATTACTCTTATTCGATTAATATGTGGCTATATGACCTTATTAAAATATAACGTCATACTCCAAACCGTCACTTCAAGTGATTTGTGAGGCACGAGCAAATTGTATCGAGAAGTGCAATATGATAAGAAAAATAAAAAGTTCTCGATACACTTCTCCTACGTCGAAGCACTCGAACTGACGTGTTGTGATTACTCTTATACGATTAATATGTGGTGATTATGATCTTATTAATTATGACATAATACTCCGAACCGTCACTTCGAGTGATTTGTGAGGCACGAGCAAATTGTATCGAGAAGCACATTAACGTAAGAAAATTAATAAAAAATTAAAGCTCTCGATACACTCCTCCCGCGTCGAAGCACTCTAACTGGCGTGTTGTGATTACTCTTATTCGTTTAGATGTGAAGATACCTTATTAAAATATAACGTCATACTCCAAGCCGTCACTTCGAGTGATTTGTGAGGCACGAGCAAATTGTATCGAGAAGCGTATTATGATAAGAATAATAAAAACTTATCGATACACTTCTCCTGCTTAGAAGCACTCGAACTGACGTAACTTAACTACGTTTACTATAAAGTCTAATTAATCAATTATAAATCGTCCCCTATACTACTTACCAAAAAGCTTGAAGATAACCCAGGCTGGACCAACTAATAAAAACTGAAGATCATCAATAAAACTTGGTTTTTGACCTTCTACTTTATGACCGTAAAACTGTCCAATCCAAGCAACTATAAACAATATAATCGAAAAGTATAATATTGACACATATTGAGAAATGTAATAATTAAGGACTAAGCAAAATGCTGAAAATAACAACATTTGCAATCCAACTTTTACCGATAGTCTAAAGTAGAATAACACCAAAATAACTGCTAAAACTACAAATGCCCAATTGGCAATAATTGGATGTGGTAAAAATGAATTTAAAACCCCTGATGGAATAGACATAAATAGGCCGACCACACTAAAAAAGATTGCAGGTACACAAATATAATGTATTGCTATGTTAGTAGGGTCTTGATGACTTACCGCATAACTATCAAACCATTGTTGTAAAGTTTTCATAATATTGATTTTTGTAAATATATTAAATTATTTTTGTGGTATGTTACAGTTACCAAAAGACAAATCTCTAATTCTTTTTGATGGTGTTTGCAACCTTTGCAATACTTCAGTGCTTTATGTTATAAAACATGATGCAAATAACAGGTTTCTATTTGCCCCTTTACAAAGTAATATTGGACAGCAAATCATAGCTAAATACAACTTAGATACGTCTAAAACAGATTCGATATTATTATACTCTGCAGACAAAGGTTTAAAAGTAAAATCGACCGCTGCATTATATATTGCAAAACGTTTAGGGTTACCAAACAATTTACTATCTGTGTTTTTAATTGTTCCTGCTTTTATTAGAAATTGGGTCTACGATTTTATAGCCAAAAACAGGTATAAATGGTATGGAAAAAAAGACAATTGTATGATTCCGACACCTGAATTAAAATCTAAATTTATAGATTAAACAAAGACTCTTAAACAATTTATAAACAGAGCTTTACTTTAATATTTTTTTCAACGTATTATAAGCTAGTTTTTCCATTTGATCCATTTCTCCATCAGCAAAAGCCATAAGCTTAATATCTGCAAATAAATCTGCTAAATCATTTCGATAATAGTCGTGTGTTTTTACCGCTTCAACAATATTCTGAATACTCTGATAATCATTATCTTCTTCAAATTTTTCATGCACACGTTGGTACACACTTTTATCTACTCTTGATAAAATATACTCTTTTTCCGATTTACTTTCGTCTAAATCAGAATGTGCTATAAAAAGTAATATATAAGCTAATAATTCGTCTTTTGACCACTTATTTGGGTGTTCCATTGTTTCTGTTGTTAAAGTTCCGTATTCTGTCCACGAGCCATCGTAAACACTATTACTATATCCTAAAATTGTTGCAGCTAAACTTAATACTGATGCTGTTATACCAGAACCACAAGTAAAGACTAATTGTTGATTGCTTTTTGCTAAACCGCTAAACAGAGACTGCCAATCTTTGATTGATCTAAAAGTATTACCTTCCAAAAGCGCAGTATATGGTAAGTTAACCGAGCTTGGTATAGTTCCCGATCGTAGTCCTGCTCTAGGCTCACTTACTTTAGATGTAAACCTATCGTTTGAACGGGCATCTATAATTTTAAATTCTGAATCTTTTCCTATAGCATCTAAAGACTCAAAATAGACCACGTTACTCGGGTTATATTTTGCTTTAAAATCACCTGTTAATTTTATATTGTCTTGACAGAATTCTGTTTTAAAATGGTGTGCTTTCCATTCCGGTAAACCACCATCTAATACCGCTACATTAGCATGCCCAAACGTTTTAAACAACCACCAAGCTCTAGGACTTGAGTAAATACCTTTACTGTCATAAACCACAATAAAACTATCCTTGTGTATACCTAAATCTCGAGCTGACTGCTCAAACTGTTGTTCTGACGGGATAGTACTAGGAAATTCTGCCATAACATCACTAAAGTCTTTCTTTATATCAAAAAAACGAGCATTAGGTATTTGTTGTTCTTCAGGATTTGATTGACTACCCGCTACTCTAGCAATAGTTGCATCTAAAACAATTAAATTAGGCTGTTCTAAATTAGCTTGCAACCAGTTTACAGATACAATATTATCAAAACCTTCCATAGTTGCTTTATTTAACGTTTTCGTAATTATCGTCCCATTCTTTTGGTTTAGGATTGTCATGAAGTTTTCCTAAAGATTTTGCCACAATCATAGATACTGTAGCATCTCCCGTTACATTCACAACTGTCCTACACATATCTAAAGGTCTATCTACAGCAAAAATCAACGCTAAACCAATTGGTAATAATTCTGGTGGAAAACCAATAGCTTCCAATACAATAACCAACATAACCATTCCAGCACTTGGCACTGCAGCACTACCTATTGACGCTAATAAAGCGGTACCAACAATTACTAACTGATTTGTAAATGTTAATCCTTCTGGCCAAATTACTTGCATAATAAAAACAGCAGCAATACCTTGATACAAACTAGTACCGTCCATATTTACTGTAGCTCCAACTGGTAATACAAAACCAGACACTTCTTTGTCCACTCCCAAATGCTCCTCTACACGTTCCATAGTAACTGGTAATGTTGCAGCACTACTACTTGTAGAAAATGCTAATAACTGTGCAGGACTGAAACGCTGAAGAAACCATAACGGTGATTTTTTTGTAAATATTTTTATCAATAATAAATAAAAACAAATCATTAAAAACAAACCAAATACTACACAGGCTGCATAACCTAACAGTTTAACCAATATTGTAGTGTCATCAAAAGCGATAATAACGTTTGCCATTAATGCAAAAACTGCATAAGGCGCAAATAGCATGATTAAATCAACCATTTTCATAACCACTTCATTTAAAGAATCAAAGAAGTCTACCAATGGTTTTGCTTTTTTTACTGGAATTAATAATAGACAAATACCAACAAATAATGCAAAGAAAATAACTTGAAGCATTGCCGGTTTTCCATTAGCATCACTAAAAGAGAAGAAAATATTACTAGGAAAAATATCAACTAAAGCTTGTAATGGCCCGGCATCTTGAGTCACTTTTGCTTTACCAATCATTACATCAGCATTACCTTGATATGTTGTTTTTATTTTGTCAATAGTTTCTTGAGGCATCCCCTCTCCTGGTTTAACAATATTTACAATACTTAAACCTATTATTATTGCTATTACAGTTGTTCCAATATAAATACCAATGGTACGTAACCCCATTGTTTTGATTTTAGAAATATCTTTTAAATCTGAAATCCCTTTAATTAACGATGCTAATATTAACGGAACTGCTATTAATTTTAAAAGATTAATAAAAATTTTACCAAAAGGAGCTATCCAATCGCCAACAAATCCTTTACCTCCATCTACGCTATTCATTAAAAAACCAAAAATGATTCCTAAAACCATTCCTATTATAATTTTCCAGTGTAATGCAAGTTTTTTCATAAGTTGTTAGTTGTTTTTCCTTTTAGTTAGTTAGTTTTCGTCCTATAATTTTATGTCTCCAAACTTCATAAAGACAACATGTCGTGTCGTCTTGGTCTGGATTATTTAATGGTAATTCACGCTGTATTCTTTTCACCTTATTGTAATCGGATATTAAACCTAATGTATTTAAATCTGTCGCTAAAAAAGTGTTATCAAAACCACCTCCATTACTTAAAGCACTAGTATCACCTCCTATTGTGATTAAATCATAACCAACAAATTCAAATTGGTCGGACAAGTCTGCTTTTATAGCATTAGGTTCTTTAACAATTGCTAGCAAATTAAAATAAGGAATCGCTTTTACTTTTTCTAATACATAATCCAATGTATTAAAATAAAACATGACTAAACCTTGATCTGTTGCCAAATGCTCCCAATCTGCTTCTGTATCCATCTCTGGTACAAATAACAACCTATTAAGATTACCATCTAAAGATACTAATTCTTTTAAATGATTAATTTCAGAAAATGCTAAATAGTCCTCCCAACTAAATCCATGCTTATGATTAGCATCAAAAGGCTGCAAAGCTGTATAGTAAATCTTAGATTCCATTTAAAAAATAAAGCTAAACGTGATATTTATAATTGTAATACGGGTTTTATGAGTACGTTTTATTGATCAATAAATAATCCGCTAAAACCAATGCTGCCATAGCTTCCACTATAGGTACCGCTCTTGGCACAACACAAGGATCATGACGTCCTTTACCGTGCATTTCTACTTTTTCGCCGTCCTTATTTATCGTTTCTTGATTTTGCATGATGGTTGCAACAGGCTTAAAAGCCACTCTAAAATAAATATCCATTCCGTTGCTAATACCACCTTGAATACCTCCTGAAAGATTAGTTTTAGTGCTTCCGTCTATATTAAATAAATCGTTATGCTCACTACCTTTCATTTTTGCGCCACAAAATCCGCTACCATATTCAAAGCCTTTAACAGCATTAATAGATAACATGGCTTTACCTAATTCGGCATGTAATTTATCAAAAACAGGTTCTCCTAATCCAATAGGCACATTCTGTAAAACACAAGTTACTGTACCTCCAATAGTATCTCCTTCTTTACGAATTTGCTTAATGCGGTCAATCATTTTTTCAGCTATAGCTGAATCCGGACAACGCACATCGTTACTTTCTATATTAGAAAAGTCTAAATCTTGATATGGTTTATCTATAAAGATATCTCCAACCGAAGATGTAAACGCATTAATTTTTACATTTTTAAGCATTTGCTTAGCGATAGCACCTGCAACTACGCGACTTGCGGTTTCTCTTGCAGAGCTACGTCCTCCACCTCTATAATCTCTTAAACCATATTTTTTGTCGTAAACATAATCAGCATGACTAGGTCTATAACTATCTTTAATATGTGAGTAATCGTGAGATTTTTGATTAGAATTTTCTATAACAAAACCAATTGGTGTTCCGGTAGTTACACCTTCAAACACACCTGACAAAAACTTAACTTCGTCTGGTTCTTTACGTTGTGTTACAATAGCAGATTGGCCAGGTTTACGTCTATTCATTTCTGCCTGGATAGCCTCTAAATCTAATTCGATTCCTGGAGGGCATCCATCTATAATTCCACCAATTGCGACACCATGTGACTCGCCAAATGTGGTTAGTTTAAATAAGTTTCCGAAGCTATTACCTGCCATAAATCAATTAATTTACGCTAAAGTAATCATAAATAATAGCCAAACAAAACTGAAGTAAATTCAACTTCAAAAAATTGATAATATTAACTTAACAATTCGCTCATAATTAGATAATTATCCAATAATGTTTGATTAACACTAAAAACTGATATTTGCATATCATAATTGAAACCCCAATTGCTTTGAAATTAAAAAGAAAAGTTGAGATTGTTGTTATATCGGATGTGCACTTAGGCACTTATGGCTGCCATGCAAAGCAGCTACTAACCTATTTAAGTAGCGTAGATCCCAAACATTTAATTCTAAATGGGGATATTATTGATGTTTGGCAATTTAGCAAACGGTATTTTCCGAAATCACATATGCAGGTCATTAAAAAAATTGTGGCTTTAGCTGCTAAAGGCACAAAAGTGACATACATAACGGGAAACCATGACGAAATGCTTAGAAAATTCACGGATTCTGAAATAGGAAATATTTCAATAGTTAATAAGTTAGTTCTAGAATTGGACGGTAAAAAAGCATGGTTTTTTCATGGCGATGTCTTTGATGCTTCCATACAAAGTGCCAAATGGTTAGCTAAACTTGGTGCCTACGGTTACGATCTTTTAATTTTAATAAACAGATTAATAAATTGGCTACTAATTACTTTTGGAAAGGAACGCTACTCATTATCAAAAAAAATAAAAAACAGTGTCAAAGGAGCAGTTAAGTTTATCAGCGATTTTGAAAAAACAGCAACAGACTTAGCTATAGAGAATGGTTATGACTATGTTATTTGCGGACATATCCATCAACCAAAAAACGAAATAGTAGAAACTAAAAAAGGGAAAACAAACTACTTAAACTCCGGAGATTGGGTAGAGAATTTTACTGCTTTAGAATATCAGTTTAACCGTTGGAAGCTTTACAGGTATAGTGAAGATAAACTATCTGCCTTTTATGCAGACGAAGAATTGAAAGACATGTCGGAACAAGAATTAATTGCTGCAATTACAGTTATGAAACCTTTTAAAACACCTAAATAACATTTTAAATTTGTGCTGTTAGTTTTAGTTATTGTTTATTTGTTAAAAACAATATTAAAATGAAGCCATTAAAACTTACTCTGCTTTTTGCTATTTGTACCGTTATTTTCAACTGTTCTAGTTCTGACTTAGATGATAATAATGGTTTAACTCAACAACAATTTACTGGTGATTTCTTCCCTTTAAACATGGGTAACACTTGGAATTATGAGGTGCAAAACACAGATAACGACACTAACCAAACTGTAATTAGCACAGATTTTATAGAAGTAGAAAGCCAAACAAATACAGGATTTTCATTAAGTGTAAATCAAAATGGCATTCCAAATGGTATCATGAGTGGGATTTTAACAAGCGGTGCATTAACCCGCACAGAAACAACATTAATCTCAAACGGTACTGTAGAATTACCAATAGATGGTTTTGATTTACAAATTGAACTAGAAAATGCCTTACTTTATAATACACAAGCCGCTAATGGTGAGTTATTATCAACACAATCAGGAGTATTTACTCAAGATTTTGAAGAATACCCAATAACCATTAATTACACACTAACAAGCACGCAATTAGCTAATTTGGAAACGTTAACGGTGGACAACACGACTTACAACTCTATTACTTCAGCTAATATAAGTTTAACACTATCTGTAACAACAGAAGTTACTTTTGGCATTACCCAAACCATCCCGATATTAGATGACACAACCCCTGTATTATCAGTAAATAGTTATTACGCAGAAGATATAGGACTTGTAAAAGCAGAAGCGATTGGCGGTTACACATTAAATGCTAATACTGTAAGTATCTTAGAAGGTATTGGTGTGGATTTAAGTCAATTACCAACAAGTTTATCTGTACTAAATAATCAAACGTTAATTAGTTATAGTGTTACACAATAATTACAACAACGCTTGCTTTAAAATAGTTATTGGATGTAATGCTACGCGTTGTGTTCCATCTTTTATTTGATGCCTACAACTTGTCCCATTAGCACTTATAACTGTGGTCATTGGCGCTTTTCTTACAGCTGGAAACAAGGTTTGTTCTCCTACTTGCATACTAACTTCGTAATGCTCTTTTTCGTAACCAAAACTTCCCGCCATACCACAACACCCACTGGGTATTAATGTTACTTTATAGTTTTTAGGAAGATTCAATACATTAAAACTGTAAATTTGACTAGACTGTGCTTTTTGATGGCAATGCCCATGAAATTTAATTGTTTTAACCTCCTCAGAAAACTGTGCCGAAGTTATCTTTCCTAATGCTATTTCGTTAGATAAAAAAGCTTCAATTAAATACGTGTGTTCTGCTATCGCTTTCGCGGAAATTTTGTCGTCGACCAATCTAGGATATTCATCTTTAAAGGATAAAATAGCAGAAGGCTCAATACCAATTAAAGGCGTGTTTTCTGAAACTAAATCTTTAAAAATTGACACATTTTTATCGCCCACTTTTTTAGCCTGTTCTAATAGTCCTTTAGACATAAATGCACGACCCGATTCTACATTATCTACAAGCTTTACATTGTAATTTAAACCTATTAATAACTGTATTGCATCTTTACCAATTTCAGAATCTAATTGATTAGTAAATTCATCATTAAACAAATACACCGTTTTAATATAATTTTTACTAACTAATTCTTTTTTAATTAATTGATACTCCTTAATTAAAGTTTTACTTGATAATAAAGGCAAACTTCTTTTAGGTGCAACACCAATACTTTTTTTAATCAAAGATGATGTTACAGTATTAGAAAACATAAAATTTGTAACTCCCTTAAAGCGTCTCCCTAAATGATTTAACTTATCATTGTAAGCAAAGAGTTTTGTTCTTAAAGATGTTCCGTTTTCTTTCTGATATTGATATAAAAACTCAGCTTTTAAACTAGCAACATCTACACTACTTGGACACTCACTAGAACATGCTTTACAACTTAAGCATAAATCAAAAACCGACTTCAATTCTTCATGATTAAACTTGTTTGCTTTCTCTGAGTTTGTCAAGTATTCTCTTAACGCATTTGCTCTTGCTCTTGTCGTATCTTTTTCATTTTTTGTTGCGCGATAACTAGGACACATTGTACCTCCAAATTCTGGAAGTTTTCTACAGTCACCAGAGCCATTACATTTTTCTGCTTCACGCAAGACACCTTCCGATTTAGAAAAATCTAAAATAGTCTTAATTTCTGGAGTTACGCTATCTGTTTGATAACGTAAATTTTTATCCATTGGAAACGCATCTACTATTTTCCCAGGATTAAATATGTTGTTTGGATCAAAAGAAGACTTAATACGTTTTAATAATTGATAGTTTTTATCACCAATCATTAATTCTACAAATTCCCCTCTAACAATACCATCGCCATGCTCTCCACTAAAAGAGCCCTTATATTTTTTAACTAAAAACGCAACATCAGTTGTGATTTGTCGGAACAACTTAACATCTTCTTTCTTTTTTAAATCTAAAATAGGACGCAAATGCAACTCTCCTGCTCCCGCATGCGCATAGTAGACCGCTTTTTGATTGTACCCTTTCATTAAAGCCGTAAAATCAGAAATGTAATTTGCTAAATCTGGCAACGCCACAGCTGTATCTTCAATACAAGCCACTGCTTTTTTATCGCCAATCATGTTACCTAACAATCCTAACCCAGCGCTCCTTAAATTATTAGCTTTATCTATTTGATCTTCAATTAATATAGGGTTAGCATAGCTTTTGGTGTTATTTTTTGCAGAGAAAATCAAATTTTCAGCCTTTAACGTAGCATCCTCTAGACTAACACCTCTAACTTCACACATTAAAATAGCTTCCGGATCTCCTTGTATAAAATAGCGATTGTCTTGTTGCGTTTTATTGTGCTTTGTTAAATCTAAAATGGTTTTGTCCATCATTTCGCAAGTATACAAATCATGCTCCATTACTGGATTTACAGCATTTAAACAGTCTTCAATAGTTTTAAAATGCAATGCAACCATTACTCTATTTTCAAGAGGTAAATCGTCTAGTTTTAATGTTATTTGTGTTGTAAATGCTAATGTACCCTCGCTTCCTGTTAATAAGTTACAAAGGTTAATACCTTCAGAATTTAAAATCTTATCCAAAGCATACCCAGTGTTTCTTCTATGTATTTCGGGCTTAGGAAAATGTTTTAAAATTTCAGCCTTAGCGTCTTCAGTAAAAACATCGTTTTGTATTTGATTATAGATTTGACCTTCTAAAGTGTTTAATGTCAATTTCTGTTTAAATTCGTCTTTAGACAAACTTTTAAATTCCGCTTCACTTCCATCGCTTAATATGGTTTGTAACGCAATAACCTTATCTCTTGTTACGCCATACTTTATGGAAGTTGTACCTGATGAGTTATTACCAACCATACCGCCAATCATGCAACGGTTAGATGTAGAGGTATTGGGACCAAAAAATAAACCATGTGGTTTAAGGTAGTTATTTAATTGATCTCTAACCACTCCAGGTTGTACAGTAACTGTCTTATTATTTAAGTCTATAGATAGGATGTCTGTAAAATGCTTAGACACATCCACTACAATTCCTGTACCTACACATTGTCCCGCTAAGGATGTTCCTGCTGTTCTTGGTATTAAAGATGTATTGTTTTGTTTAGCAAAAGTTATAAGTTGTTTTATATCCTCTTTATTTTTAGGGTAAGCAACCGCTAAAGGCAGCATTCTATAAACAGAAGCATCTGTTGCATAAATGGATTTTGTTAAATCATCATGATACAATTCTCCTAATAAACTGTTTTTCAACTTGTTTAAATCCATATTACCCTTTAATAATTACAAAAAAATCAATATTTTACGTGTTTCATCGGTAAAATAAGCGTTTTAACGATATGAAACATTTAGTATGCTCTCAAAAATAGGAAAGATAGTTAGATAATTACATTTGTATTATTAACAATTAACATAAAACAAAATAAATGTCAACAAATCTATTAAACTTATTCAAAGAACAATTATCAGACAACGTACTTAGCAATGTATCTAACCTAGTTGGAGGAGAGAAAACAGAAACAATACAAAAAGGGCTTATGGCTGCTGCACCTGCATTATTAGGTGGTATTATGGACAAAGCCTCTACAACGGAAGGTGCTGCTTCAATTTTTAACATGTTAGGTGATGGTGCCGAAATGGGTAATTTATCAAATGCATTAGGTGCAGGCGGTGAAAAATCTGATGGTTTTTTAAATAAAGGGTTAGATTTTGTAAAAAATATATTAGGAGATAAAGCTTCTGGAGTTATTGATTTAGTAAGCTCTGTATCAGGAATGGGTAAAGATTCGTCTTCATCTATATTAAGTGTTGCAGGGTCTGTTTTAGGTGGTGTTTTAGGAAAACAAAAATCTTCAGGAATGGATTTAGGAAGTTTTGTTGGAATGTTATCTGGACAAGGTAGCTTTTTAGACAAGTTTGCTCCTGCTGGATTAGCTTCTTTATTAGGTTTAAGTTCTTTTTCTGGAATTTCTGATAAATTAGGAAGTTTAGCTGGTGGTGCTTTAGGTTTTGCTGGTGATACAGGAAAAGCTGCTTTAGATGGTGCTGGTAAACTAGTTGGTGGTGCTGCAGATGTTGCAGGTAACCTTGGAAAAGGTGCTGTTGATGGCGCAGGAAAAATAATTGGTGGTACTGCAGGTGTTGCTGGTAACCTTGGAAAAGGTGCTGTTGATGGTGCAGGAAAAATAATAGGTGGTGCTGCAGGTGTTGCTGGTAACCTTGGAAAAGGTGCTGTTGATGGTGTTGGAAAAATAGGTGGTGCTGCTGCAGGTGTTGCAGGTAACGTTGGAAAAGGCGCTATTGATGGTGTTGGTAAAATAGGTGGTGCTGCTGCAGGTTTAGCAGGAAGCGCAGGAAAAGCTGGAGGATCTTTAATTAAAAAGATTTTACCTTGGGCAATTGGAATTATTGGATTGTTACTAGCATTCTTTTTAGTAAAAGGTTGTGATAGTGATAAGTCTATATTAGATAATGTAAAAAATGCTGCAAACGAAACGACAGGCGCTATTTCAAACACAGCAAACTCTGCTGTAGATGCTGCAGGTAACGCCGTAAACAAAACAGTAGACGCTGCAGGAAATGCTGTAGATGCAACTGGTAACGCTATCGGTAATACAGTTGACGCTGCAGGTAATGTAATAAACAAAACTGTTGACGCTGCAGGTAATGCAGTAGATGCTACAGGAAAAGCGATAGGTAATGTTGCAGGTGGTATTGTAGATGCTTCAGGTAATGTAGTTAATGCTTTTGGTGAAGCTATCGGAAACTTTTTTAGCTCTGATTTACCAAACGGAACAAAATTAAACATTCCAGAAGGTGGATTTGAAGATAACTTCTTAAGTTATATCAAAGACGGAAAGTTTGAAGCTGGAAAGTACTATGCTTTTGATAGATTATACTTTAACACTGGATCTTCTTCTTTAGATGCAAATTCTATGAATCAAATTGAAAACGTTGCAGCTATAATGAAAGCGTATCCTGAAGTAAAGATTTTATTTAGAGGTCATACTGATAATACAGGATCTGTAGCAGGAAATAATAAATTATCTGCTAGCAGAGCACTTTCAGTAAAAAATAAATTAGTTGAAATGGGTGTTGCTACTTCTCGTGTTAATACAAAAGGAATGGGATCTGCTGATCCGATTGCTGATAACGGTACTGCTGAAGGAAGAGCAAAAAACAGAAGAATTGATGTTTCTATTGAAAAATAGAACTACAAAATAGTTAGTTAGTTTAAGTTGAAAAAGGTTGGTAAACATATGTTTCCAACCTTTTTTTATACCTCAATTTTAAATTTAATTTAAGAATAAGTAAATTATAATCACAATATATTTGTACTAAACAATCTAAGCATACCGTTTAGACGTATATAGTATAACTAATAAACAAATTAACATGAAAAAATATTTTTTATTCGCTTTTGCGATTTTTGGATTTGCAACATTGACGTATGGTCAGGATATTGCTGATAATGCTATTGGATTAAGATTAGGAGATAGTGATGGCTTTGGAGCAGAAATCTCTTACCAACGTGCTTTAGGTGACAATAACAGATTAGAAGTAGATTTAGGATGGCGTACAGGAAGTGCGTATAATGGATTTAAACTAGCCGGATTATACCAATGGGTTTGGGTTTTGGACGGAGACTTTAATTGGTACGCTGGAGTTGGTGGTGGTGTTGGATCTTATAGCTTTGATAACAATGCTATTGATGATGAAACTTTTGTTTTTGCAGCTGGAGATATTGGTGTTGAATACAATTTTGATATTCCTTTACAATTAGCTTTAGATTTTAGACCAGAATTAGGGTTTGGAGACTACAGAGATGATTTAGATTTTGATATCGCATTAAGTGTACGTTATAGATTTTAATAACAATCATCATTAAACATAAAAAAACCACCATTTTAGGTGGTTTATTTATGTTCTTAATTTAATATTTTACATTTATTTAAGGTCTCTTGATATATTGCTTCGTACTGCGGAACAATTTGATGAATATCAAATGTTTTAGCTTGCTCCTTAGCATTTATTTTAAATTGATTTAATATTGCATCATCTTCCAAGATTTTAATTGCATTTTCACTCATACTTTCTACATCTCCCACATCACTTAAATAACCAGAAAAACCTTCTTTATTTACTTCTGGAATCCCTCCTGTATTACTTGATATAACCGGAACACCTGATGCCATAGCTTCTAAAGCAGATAATCCAAAACTTTCCGTTTTACTTGGCAGTAAAAATAAATCTGAAAAACATAGTATTCTGTCTATCTCATTACTATTACCAAAAAAGACTACTTTATCCATAATTCCCAATTGTTCGCATAAACGTTCGGCCGGTTCCCTTTCTGGACCTTCTCCAACCATCATTAATTTTGCAGGAATTTTTTTCTGAATTTTGTTAAAAATATTAATAACATCAGGTATGCGCTTTACTTCTCGCATATTACTAATGTGAGTAATAATCTTTTCGTCTTCATTTGCCATCATGCCACGTTGACAATCTGTAAATCCATTACTAAACTTTGTAATATCTATAAAGTTAGTCACTACATGAATATCATTTTTAATATCAAATAAACGTAACGTATCGTCTTTTAAGCTTTGAGACACCGCTGTAACAGCATCTGATTTATTTATACTAAATGTTACTGCTGGTTTATAGAATGGATGACTCCCCACTAAAGTAATATCCGTACCGTGTAAAGTCGTTACTATTGGCACATATATATTATCTTCTCTAAGCATTTTTTGAGCCATATAGGCTGCGTATGCGTGCGGAATTGCATAATGTACGTGTAAAACTTCAATACCATGCAGTTTTACCATATCCACAAGCTTACTAGATAAAGCTAACTCATAAGGTTGGTAATGAAACAAAGGGTATTCTGGTACATTTACTTCATGAAAATGCACATTGTTACCTAACAATTCTAGTCTTACAGGCTGATTATAAGTAATAAAGTGAATCTCATGACCACGTTTTGATAACTCTAAACCTAACTCTGTTGCTACTACGCCACTTCCTCCAAATGTTGGATAACAAACAATACCTATTTTCATGTAATATCTATGGTTTAATACTTGGTCTGATTATTTTTAAAAACTTTACAATTTAATCTATAATTGCATCGTAAATGGCTGCTTGAATATTGGTTCTAATATCTTGTCTTAATAGTGTATTGGGACCTTTTGAAGATGGATACGTTCTATTAGCCATAAAAACATATACAATTTCTTGTTCTGGATCTGCCCAAGCATAGGTCCCTGTAAATCCTGAATGTCCAAAACTAGTCATACTTACACAACCACAAGTTGGGCCAGCATCTCCTAATTGAGGTTTATCAAACCCAATCCCTCTCCTATTATTACTTTCGCAATAATAACAGGTATTAAATTTATCTAACGTTTCTGTTTTAAAATAACGACGTCCACCATAGTATCCTTTTTGTAAATACAATTGCATAATCTTAGCAATATCATTAGCATTACTAAAAACACCTGCGTGACCTCCTACACCGTCTTGCATAGCTGCACCCATATCATGCACGTAACCTTGTACTTTTTGATATCTGTAATAGTCATCTATTTCAGTTGGGACAATACGACTATTACTAACTTTATTATATGGATTGTACATCGTGTTATTAGCACCTAAAGATTTGTAAAAATGGTCTGCAGTTAACTCGTCTAAACGTTTATCATAGTGCGATTCTATGTATTGTTTTAAAATATAGTAAGGTAAATCACTATATCTATATTTTAATCGCGTTAATAAATCAGTATCTTTAATTCTAGTATTAATAGAATCTTTATAGTCGTCTCTTAAATACAATTCTGGAGAGACTTTAATAGAAAAACCCTGAGACTTAACTTTTCTATAATATTTTGTCGAAGGTTGTTTAGTGTCAGGATCTAATGTTGCGAAATAAAACGGAATCCACGGTTTTAATTGTGCGTAATGCGATAACATTTTTTTTAAAGTGATATTCTTTTTATTCGAGTTTTTATACAATGGAATAATTTCCGAAAGTTTGGTATCTAAATTCACAATACCTTGTTCTTCTAACTCCATTAGCAATGGTAACGTTGCTACAATTTTAGTTAATGAAGCAATGTCATAAATATCATCTGGTTTTACTTGCTCCGAACCTTCGTACGTATGTTTACCAAAATTTTTGTTATAAATTACTTTTCCTTTTCTAGCTATTATCAACTGTATACCAGGTGTCATTTTACCATTAACAGCGTGATTAGCTATAGAGTCAATCTTTTTTAAAGCATAACTAGACATACCAACACGTTCTGGAATACTATATCCTAAACGCTCTAAAGAGTTTTCTTGTTTCCCTTCTCCTACTTTAAAATATGGTCCAGCCGAAACAGGTAATTTACCTCGAGCGGCTATAGCTCCGAAAATTAGCTGAGCCGATTTTTCTTGAGAGATTTTACTATTTTGATAACTAACTACTACACTTTCTATATTAGTAACTGACTTTAAATCTAAAAGCGCATAAGGTTTAGCAAAAACATCTAAAATAACATTATTAGTTCTAGCTATTTCCTGCAACCACACTAATTCTTTATTTGAAAACTTATAACTTTTCCAAGGACTAGCATTAGACTTATGAAACCCTACTATTACCGTATTATAGTTTTGTAATTTCACAATCAATTCGTCTAAATTGTCAGAGGACACTTCATGTACTTTAGTGTACTTTTTAAGCTCATCTACAAAATAAGAACCATCCGCACTACCAAGCTTTACATAAGCTATTTTTTTAGTCTCAAGATTTCTAAGTGGTAATTGATTAGTTGTATCTCTTGCAATTGTAATGGCATTTTCCATTAGCATCTCATACAATGCATCATCTTTAATTCTATTTAAATCAGATACAAGGTGATATGGACTAACAGGTCTATAATTATTTAAACCTACTTTATATTTGGCTTTAAGTATTTTTTTAACTGAATGCGCTAAACGTGCTTCTGAAATATCCTGATTATTATAAGCTTCAATAAACTTAGCAATAGCAGTTGGAACATCTCCAGACATTAACATCACGTCATTACCAGCTTGAAAAGCAGCTAAATCAATGTCTCCAGGTGCGCTAAAATTTGAGGCACCCTTCATGGTTAAAGCATCCGTAAATATTAAACCTTTAAAACCTAAACGTTGCTTTAATATATTAGTTACTATGTTTTCTGATAATGTTGATGGGTAACCATCTCTTGGTTCTAAACTAGGTATGTTAAGATGTGCCACCATGACACTTGATAAGCCTTCTTTTATTAATCTTCTATATGGGTATAACTCTACTGAGTCAATACGTTTTTCGTCAAATGTAACTGTTGGTAATGTTTTATGAGAATCTGAATCCGTATCTCCATGACCTGGGAAATGTTTTGCATTGGCTAATACGCCAGCGTTTTGCATCCCTTTCATAAAGGCTAAAGCTTTTTCAGTAACATTATCTCTATCTTCTCCAAAAGAACGGTTTCCAATAATAGGATTATTTGGATTTGTGTTAATATCTACTACAGGTGCAAAATTAAAATGAACACCTATGCGTTTGCAATGCTCTCCTAACTGACGACCTGTTTGCTCAATTAATTGATTGTTTTGAATGGCTCCTAAAGTCATATTCCAAGGAAAAGCATACGTAGAATCTAAACGCATACTCAAGCCCCATTCCGCATCAATACCAACTAATAACGGCACTTTTGAAACTGCTTGAAGTTCGTTATTTAGTTTTGCTTGTCTAACAGGACCTCCTTTAGAATAAATTACACCTCCAATTTTATTATCTCTAATTAAATTAATAACATTACTTTTTTCTAATTCTGATTGATTAGAAAAAACCTGAACCATATACAACTGTCCAATTTTCTCTTCTAAAGTCATGGCGTCATATAAATCATCAACCCATTGTTTCTGGGCGATTGGGTCTTTATCCAATAAAGGATCAGGCGTGTCTTGAGCGTGTAAAACACTAGAAAACACTAAAAATAAGATGAGGGCTTTTAAATATTGCATATACTGAATTTGACTTTTTAAGTGGTACTTTAATATACCACTAAAAACTATGCCAAATTAGTACTTTTAAGATTATTAATAAAGGACTTTATGATAGAATTATAAGCGTTTTTTGAACAATTTAACTCAAAAAACGATTGTGCCAGCTCTCGCTTGCCGGTACTTCCCAACTTTCGTTAAGTTCTTCAATATTGGTCACTAGATTGTTAAATACAATCGTGTTTTTAGAAACGGCTTTTTGCTTCGCCATTTTTCTGAAATCTGTTAACGTTTTGTGTGCTACAAATTCACCTTGCTTATAAGACACATTCATTTTATCTAATAAGTCAACGTCGTATTCTTTTTCTAATTGCTGAATAAAAACAACAGAAGCATCAATACTACAACCCGTAGCTTGATTTAGTTCTTGATCTAAAGCGATAATAATAAATCGCTTATATCTGATGTCATAACCAGATTTTAAGTCAGCACCATGTGCTGTCCAACTTTCTATAAAAACATCTAATTTCGACTTAATATCTTCTAATTCTGTATCTGAAAAAGAACGGTTAGCTTGGTAAATCCAAACTCTTGAAGTTTCTGGTAATGTGTTAAAATCTACTAACATTATATTGTTGTTATTCTATTAAATCTATATGTCTATCGTGATACCCTAGTAAATACAAGACACCATCTAATCCTATGCTAGAAATGGCACTTTGGGCATTGTTTTTTACTTTTGGCTTGGCATGAAATGCAATTCCTAACCCTGCTAAATTAAGCATTGGCAAGTCATTTGCTCCATCTCCAACTGCTATGGTTTGACTGATATCAATCCCTTCTTTTTCTGCTATTTCTTTAAGGTATTCCGCCTTTTTATTACCATCTACAATATCTCCAAGATAACCGCCAGTTAGAACGCCATCTTTAATTTCTAATTGATTAGCATAGACATAATCCATACCCAATTCTTTTTGCAGATAATGTCCAAAATAGGTAAAACCTCCTGATAAAATAGCGGTTTTAAAACCGTACTTTTTTAAAGTATCAATTAAACGTCTTGCCCCTTTAGTTATTGGTAGATTAATGGCAACGTCATGTAAGACATCTTCACTTAATCCCTTTAATAGTCTCATACGTTGTATAAAACTTTCATTAAAATCTATTTCTCCTTGCATTGCTGATTCCGTAATTGCTTTTACTTCATCACCAACACCTGCTAATTCTGCTAATTTATCAATAACTTCTGCTTGAATAAGTGTTGAATCCATATCAAAACAAACCAAACGTCTATTACGTCTATAAATATTATCTTCCTGAAATGCAATATCTACATCTAAATCATGAGAAATTTGCATGAATTTTTCTGTAAATTCAGACTTACTTTCTATTTTACCTCTAATAGACAACTGAATGGATGCTCTAGGATATTCGGCTTCCTGCACTAAAGACGTACGACCGGTTAAACGTTTAATGGCATCAATATTTAAGTTTTTATCAGAAATAAACTTAGTGACTTCCGATATTTGCTCAGCAGTTAACTTATCTCCCAAAATAGTCACAATGTATCTGTCTTTACCTTGTAAACTAACCCAGTTTTCATAATCGTCTAAAGAAATTGGTGTAAACTTAGCTTTAACACCAAGCTCATACGCCTTAAACAATAAATCTTTTAGTACTGCAGCCGAGTTATTTCCGGACTCTATCTCAAACAAAAAACCTAAGGATAGTGTATCATGTATATTGGCTTGTCCAATATCTAAAACCTTAGCGCCATAATTGGCTAATACATTAGTTAAACTTGATGTTAATCCTGGCTTATCCTGTCCTGAAATGTTTAAAAGAAATATATCGTTTGCCATTATTACTGAGTTGTTAACTACTACTAAATGCGTATTAGTTAGTCTATACTTATTATTTATTCAATTTTTTGTGATCTCTTCTATACGTTAAATACCCGTTAAGCGCTGCAAATAAAACTAAATGTGCTATAAATTTAATGACAGAAAATGGCAACTCTTTATAATAGTCCCAACCAGCCATAATTAAAGCAAATACTAACCCTGATATTAAACCTGATAAAATATACTTTTTCATATTTTATTATAGGTTTTGTGCGCTAGCGATAAGCTCCGCAATATCCATTACTTGTATTTCGTTTTCCTTTTCTTTGACTTTTACACCATCGGACATCATAGTCATACAATATGGACAACCGGTTGCGATAATATCTGGTTTTGTTTCTAGAGCGTCTTCCGTTCTAAGCTCATTTATGTCTTTGTTACCTTTTTCTGGCTCTTTAAACATTTGCGCACCTCCTGCTCCACAACATAATGCTGTAGATTTACTACGCTTCATCTCTATTAGATTAGCATTTAAAACGGATAACACATCTCTTGGTGCTAAATACTCTGAGTTTGCACGTCCTAAATAACAAGGATCGTGAAATGTAATACGTTTACCACTAAATGTACTGTTCTCTATTTGAATAACTTTAGAGTCTATTAATTGTTTTATAAATTGTGTGTGGTGTAAGACTTCGTAATTACCACCCAATTCTGGATATTCGTTTTTTAAACAATTATATGAGTGCGGATCGCATGTTACAATACGTTTTACCTCGTATGCGTTTAACACCTCAATATTCATAAACGCTTGCATTTGAAACAAAAACTCGTTTCCTGCACGCTTAGCTAAATCTCCTGTAGCACTTTCTTCTGTACCTAATACAGCAAAATTAACATTGGCTTTGTTTAATATCTTAACAAATGCTTTTGTTATTTTTTTTGCTCTATCGTCATAACTTCCTGCTGATCCTACCCAGAATAAAATATCTGGAGTTTTTCCTTGGGTCATCATTTCTGCCATAGTTGGCACTATAAGTTTTTCGCTCATAATTAAGTTTTATTTTATTGCTGAAAAATCGATTTTAGATAACCTGATGTAAATAGACAAAATCTTGATACCGTTTTTCATTTTATTTTTTGGATCGTCCTGCTCTAAAGCTGCTAACTTTAATGCTTGTAATCCTAATTGTTCTGTCTGTTTTTCTGTACAAAAATCACACAGCACTTTTTTTAATTTGATATGTTCTACATTACTAGACTTGTACTTAATACTAGTAATTATTTTAAATTGAAGCGAGTCTTTTTTATAATCTTGCGCCTGTAGCTTAGATAAGCTAAAGGTTAAGATTAGTAGTATTAAGACGCTATATTTCAATTAATTATTCTTTTTTGTTTCGTGTTACAATTAATACAAATCCTAGTGTTGTACAAAAGCCCGCTAAAAAACCTCCCAAACCTCCTGTGTCAAATTTGCCAACAACAAAGAATGACAACAGTCCTATTACTAATATGGCAATGCCACTAATTAATCTTGTTTTGGATGGTACTTTGTATATAAAACTCATTGTTTTTTATGCGTTAGCGGTAGTAATGGCATCCTTTTTTTGCTGCCATAAATGGCAAAAAAAGATACAACCCTTCGACTGCGCTCAGGGTAAATTCCAACGCGACCCTTGTGGTAACGCCCAAATAATTTTACTCGTCTTTCCAGTTTAAACGGTCCATTTGGTTGTAAGGCCAAGGTGCACCATTGTTTTCTATATTAGTCATCATGTTATTTAACTCTGTAGGCGCCGCACTTTTTTCCATTACAGAATATTGACGCATTTGCATGATAATATTTAATGGATCAATACTTACCGGACAAGCCTCTACACAGGCGTTACAACTTGTACAAGCCCAAAGCTCCTCGTCTGTAACATAGTCACCCAATAATTGCTTTCCATCATCCACAAACACCCCTTTGTTAGCGTCTATATTTTTACCAACTTCTACTAGACGATCTCTAGTATCCATCATTATTTTACGTGGTGATAATTTTTTACCTGTCAAGTTTGCTGGGCACTCGCTTGTACAACGTCCACACTCTGTACACGTGTAAGCGTTAAGTAAGTTTACCCAACTTAAATCTTGTACATCACTTGCTCCAAATTTTTCTGGAACTGCATCTTCTTCTCCTTCTGGCGCTGCTGCAAACGGATCTGCATCTGGATCCATCATCATTTTAACTTCCTTGGTTACCGTTGGGTTATTAGGAAATTGTCCTTTTGGAGTAAGCTTACCGTAATATGTGTTTGGAAATGCTAATAAGATGTGTAAATGCTTAGAAAAGTATAAGTAGTTTAAGAAAGCTAAAATACCCACAATGTGCATCCACCAAGCAGCACGCTCAATAATATGTAATGTAGATGTTGATAATCCATCAAATAATGGTGCTATAAACTGACTTATTACATTTCCTGAATTGTACCCCTGAAATACAGTATCTGTAGCATTCATTACTAAAAACAAGCACATCAAAACAACTTCAAAATAAAGGATAATGTTACCATCTGATTTTGGCCACCCTTTCATCTCTGAACTCATGAAACGTTTTAGTTTTATAACGTTACGTCTTATCCAAAACACAATAACTGCGACTAATACTAGTAATGCTAAAACTTCAAAACTACCAATTAAAAAGCCATATAATGCGCTTGGTAAGATTGAATGTCCTATCCTGTGTGTACCAAATAATCCGTCTATTATAATTTCTAAAACTTCGATATTAATAATAACAAATCCTACGTAAACTACAATATGTAAAATTCCCGCTATTGGACGTTTCACCATTTTACTTTGCCCTAAAGCAATGTAAGCCATGTTTTTCCAGCGTTGTGGTTTGTTGTCAGAGACATCTAAATCTTTACCTAAATTTATGTTCCTAACAAGTTTTCTGACATTATTTGCAAAATAACCGATACCTGCAGCAAGTATGATAGCAAAAATTATATTTGGTATGTATTCCATGTTTGTTTAGTTAGTTTTGGTCTTAATTTTTCTTTTCTTCTTTAATTTCGTTTCCATCAGCATCATAACGTTTTGCTTTTTTTCCGAATAAAGAAAAATGTACATAACGTTTAGGATTAAGCTTCATATCCTCTAAAAGTTGCTCCATTTGTAATGCTGCTCCTTCTAAGTTTGAATATAATTTATCGTCATTTAATAGTTTACCAATAGACCCTTCCCCGTTTTTAACACCCGCAAGCATACTATTTACGCTACCTAATGTTGCTTCTAGATCGGCTACTGTTTTAGTAATATCCACTTTATTTAACTTCTCGCTCATTTGATTTAAATTAACGCTAGTTTTATTAAAGTTATCGACCATTGCTGTTACATTTTGGTCATTTTTTTTAACTAATGAATTTATTGAGTTTGCTAAACCGTTGTATGATTTTAAAGTAGCATTTAACTCCGCTAACGTACTTTTTAAACCATCACCTGATTGATCTGAAACCAAACCGTTTAAATTACCCATTAAGGTATCTACCGTTTTTAAAGTCCCGTCTAAATTTGTGCTTAATTGAGAGAAATCACTAGATAGACTTGTTACTAAACCTTCTTTTACTGATGATTTTATTAAATCTCCGTTTTTAGCCATCTGAGTATCTTCTGCCGGAATAATCTCCAAAGCATTACCTCCCATTAGTCCTGTTTGAAACAAACTAATTGTACTATTTTTAGAAAATTGCAATTGCTTATCTACAGAAAAGGCTACTCTAGTTTTACCTGTTTGAAAATCGTAAATAATTTCTTTAACCTTACCCACATTGTTACCTTTAATAGTAACTGGTGCAGATACTGCTAACGAATTATAATCAAATTCTGTATAATACGTGTTGTTAGAATCAAAAATGTTATTCCCTTTTAAATAACTAAATCCAAAAATGAAAAAGATTATTCCAAGTATAACTAGTATGGCTGTTTTAACTTCAAGTGTTAGTTTCAATATGCTAAATTTAGATTGGTAACAAAATTAGAAATAAATTACAAAAGAATGGGTCTAATTAGAGTCGGTTTTTAAGGCTTCCGATAGTTTAATTTGCTTTCCATCCTTAAGTGCAACAATATAAGCGTCTTTATACCCTTTGTTTTTAGCTTCAATTTGTAGTTTTTGAGCTATATTATAGTCTGATGTATAGCCATAATAATACTTATACAAACGTCCTTGCTTTTCTCTAGATATTTCTTTTAGACCTTTAAAATTATAGGCTTTAGGCTCTAAAGCTTTAGCACTAGCTGCTATCTGTATTTTAAATACTGTGTTTTTTATAGTTTTTTTTGCAGTAGAAATTGTATCCTCAATAACAGGATCTACAATATAATTGTCACCAACATTTAAATCTAAAGATTTTTTATAAGCATTAACTGCTTTTAAGATAGAGGTAGCCATTTTAGACTGTCCGCTTTTAGAATTTAAAAATTTACCTTCTGCATTATTAGTTAAAAAACCAACTTCTACTAAAACACTTGGCATATAGGTATTGTGTAACACCCAAAGACTAGCTTGTTTGATACCTCTACTTTTACGTTTAGATTGGTCTATAAAATTATCTTCGATTAATCGTGCTAATTTAATACTCTGCTCTACATAATCTTCTTGTTGTAAAGCCAAACCAATTAATGACTCTGGTGCATTAGGGTCAAATCCCTTATAATTTTTCTTATAATCTTTTTCTAAAAAAATAACTTCGTTCTCTTTTTTAGCGACATCAAAGTTACGTTTTGTATTAGCGACTCCTAAAACAAACGTTTCTGTACCTGATGCTTGAGACGAGTGAGAATTACAGTGTACAGACACAAATAAATCTGCATCTGCTCTATTTGCAATAGCTGCACGCTCGCGCAACTCAATAAACACATCTGTTTTTCTAGTATAAATAACTTTAAAATCCTTTTTACCTTCTAAGGCTTTACCAACTTCTAAAACTATTTTTAATGCAATATCCTTTTCTTTATGACCATTACCTAAATTACCAGGGTCATCTCCTCCATGACCTGCATCTAAGACCACCACAAATTTACCATCATTAGATTGTGCAGTAATAGTTTGGGTACTACCAAATGTTAATACTATTATAAAGGATACTATAAGTTTAAAAATGTACGTTTGCATATAAGTTATAACCAATTATTATTACGATTAGTATGATTTATAAATTTTAACGAATATTAAAACATTCACAAAAAAATATATGTAGTTTTGTCTTTTCAAAAACCAAGCCATACTTTTACAAAAATACATTTAAAAGCGTTGCGTACAAATAGTCTTCATATACTTTTTACTTTGAGTTTTACAGTGTTTATTAACACGTTTAGCTTTGCACAGCAGGATTTACCTAAAGATGGTGAGTCAATACCTGCTATTCAAGAAAAAGAACAGCCCATTACAACACTAAAAGATTCCACTTCTATTAACGTAGAACAATTATTAGGATCTAAAAAAGAAACAGATAGTGTCGTAACAGATTCTATTAAACCAAAACCTTTATTAAGCAGCACCATTTCTTACAAAGCTAAAGATTATATGTCTTTTAAAAAGAAAGAAGCTAAAATGTATCTTTATAATGAAGCGCAAGTGGTTTATGAAGATATGGATATTTCTGCTGGACTAATTATTATAGATTACACTAAAGATTTAGTTTACGCCAAAGGGATCAAGGATTCTTCAGGAGTTTATAGTCAACGACCAGTATTTAAACAAGGTGCTAATGTAATTGAGCCTGATTCTATTGTGTTTAACACAGAAACTAGAAAAGGATTAATTTACAATTCTCAAACCGAACAAGACCAAGGTCGAATAATAACGGAAGTTACTAAGCGTGTCAATGACTCCGTTTACTATCTAAAAAACGCAAAATTTACCACATCAGACAATTTAGAAGATCCAGAATACTATTTTCTAATTAGAAAAGGAAAACTAGTCCCAAATAAAAAAGTAATTACAGGACCAACAAATTTGTTTATTTATGACGTCCCTACTCCCATTGGTCTACCTTTCGCTTTTTTTCCATTGACAAAAACACGTCGTGCAGGTATATTATTTCCTAGTTTTGGAGAAGATGGTAACAGAGGTTATTTTTTACAAAATGGAGGATATTACTTTCCTATAAGCGACAGAGTAGATTTAGCAGTTATGGGAGACTATTATACTAACGGTAGTTACGGTTTAAGATTAGAAAGCAAATATGCTACTAGATATAAATACAATGGAAACTTAGGTTTTAGATATGAAAACTTAATTACCAGTGAGCGTGGATTTCCAGATTATGCAAAATCAACAATTTATAACTTACGTTGGTCGCATGCACAAGATGGTAAAGCCAATCCAAGTTCTAGGTTTTCAGCATCTGTAAACTTAGGTAGTAGTAATTATTATACACAATCTATAAATCAGTTAAACCTGCCAAACACGCAAAACAACACCTTATCTTCTTCTATATCTTACTCTAAAACCTTTGAAGGAGAACCGCAGGCTAACATGAGTTTAACTGCGACGCATACACAAAATACTCAAACGGAATCTATTAGTATGACGCTACCAACTTTTCAAGGTAGTTTAAGTAGAATTTATCCCTTTGCAGGAAAAGATGGCGTTAAAAAAGGAGCAATTCAAAATATTAACTTACAATATAGCGTAAAAGCAGAAAACAGAATCACCACTACAGATTCGCTTTTCTTTAAATCAGGTATGTTTGATGATGCCCAAATTGGAGCACAACACAGCATTCCTATTAGCACAAACTTTAAGGTTTTTGACTACTTTAGTGTATCTGCTAGTACAACTTTTCAAGAAAATTGGACTTTAAAAACTGTTGAAAAATATTATGATACTACCAATGAAGAAATAGTAACTCAAGACGTTAATGGTTTTGATGCCTTCAGAACTTATAATTTTAGTACCAGCATCGGAACAACACTTTATGGTGTATTTAATTTTGATAAAGACAAAGAAGGAAAAAAACTGCAAGCCATAAGACACGTTATTAGACCAAGTATTAGTTATAATATTAATCCTGCTTTTGATAATTATTATGACGATTTTGAGATTATTGATGCAGACGGAACTACAAAAGGTGAATACACGCGATTTGAAGACAATCTTTTTGGCGCTCCTAATAACACCTTCTCAAGCTCTATAGGATTAGGTCTTTCTAATAATTTTGAAGCCAAAGTAAGAGATCCAGATTCGACTAAAACCGAATCTAAAAAAATAATATTACTTAATAGTCTTAACTTTTCAACGTCTTATAATGTCGCAGGAGATTCTTTAAAATGGAGTCCTGTTAGAGTTACTGGAGGAACACAGTTATTTGACAATAAAATGAGTATCAATTTCGGAGCTACTTTAGACCCTTACGCGCTAGACACAAACAATACAAGAATTAACACTTTTAATGTAAATAACGGAGGAAGCTTGTTTAGATTAACAAGTGCTAATCTTAATTTAAGTTATAGTTTAAGTAGTAAAGATGGCGGTAAAAACAATCAAAATGATGCTGTAGACGATAGATTGCTAAGTGGTGGTCGTGCAGATGATTTGTTTGGTGTGTCTCAAGATTTTGCTGCGCAGCAAGGCTCTGAATATAATGAGGAAAAAGAAGAACGAGAGTCTGACGAGTTTTACAACAACAAAATACCTTGGAGCCTAAGATTTGCTTACGCTGTAAACTATGGTAATAGCACAAGACAAAATGAGATATCATCACATTCCTTAATGTTTTCAGGGGATATTGAGCTGTCTCCTAAATGGTCTATTGGAGGATCTTCAAGTTATGATTTTAAAAACAATGGTTTTGGTTTAACACAATTGCGTTTTGAACGTGATTTATTAAGTTGGAGAATGAACTTTACATGGGTACCATTTGGAACTTATAATAGCTGGAATTTCTTTGTTGGAATTAAGTCTAGCATCCTAAAAGATTTAAAATACGAACAACGTCGCAAACCTGACGAAGGTCTATAATAGTTATATTATTTCGCTTACGCGGAAATTAAACACACACATAATGAAAAAGATAATTTCTACATCAAAAGCTCCTGCTCCAATCGGTCCTTACAACCAAGCTGTTTTAAGCGGAAACACGTTATATACGTCAGGACAAATAGCATTACATCCTGAGACTGGAGAACTAGTCATGGGTGATATTAAAACAGAAACTAAACAAGTTATGGAAAACATGAAAGCGGTTTTAGAAGCTGCAGACATGACTTTTGAAAACGTTATTAAAACCTCTATATTTATTAGTGATATGCATAATTTTGCACAAATTAATGAAGTATATGGTACTTATTTTGATGATGCCACTGCTCCTGCTAGAGAAACGGTTGAAGTCGCTAACTTACCAAAATTTGTAAATGTAGAAATTAGTATGATTGCTATTAAATAATAATTCACTTACTATTTATCATAAAAAAAAGCCTGAACAATAGTTCAGGCTTTTTTATGCTTTGTTCTTTTATTAGAAGCACTATCGTTTTAACGTAAAGTGTGCTTTAAATTGCTTTCTATTATTATCAGCACTCATATAGTCTATTGTAAACCAATAGTCGTTTGTAGGCATTAGATTTCCGTTATATGTCCCATCCCATCCTAAGCTTGTTGGACTTAATTGTTTTAATAATTTACCATACCTATCAAAAATGTAAATAACAGCATCTGGTTGGTCTCCGATACCATAAATAGCCCAAGTATCATTATAACCATCACCATTTGGTGTAAAGACATGTGGATATCCAATAATAGATACTGATGCACTTGCCTCACCACAACCATTACGATCTCTTACAGTAACAATATGATCTCCTGCTCCAACATCTGTAAAAGTATACGTTCCATTGTTTGGAACATTTATTTCCCAAGGTCCATTATCCAAACTAAACTCGTATTCTGAAGCCCCATTACCTACAGTTGTCACAAAAATATTTTGTTCATCAGAAAAGGCTTCGGTTAATACTTCAACAGTTACTACTGGTGGTGCACTCTCTATAACTACAGTAGTTGCAGAAGCTTCGCACACTGTTACTGTACTTGTTCTAATATCAGTTACAATCACAGAGTAGTTTCCGCCCACTAATGGTTCTAAAGTATTTCCAGATGCTCCAGGAATTGTAACATTTTCTAACAACCATTCAAAAGTATAGTCAGTAGTATTTAAACCAGTATCAATAATGGGCGAACTAATTACTTCTGTCCCATTGGTATTAACACATAATAAGTAAGTAGCATCTAACTCAAAATCTGCTAACGGGTTAACTTGAAGCGTTAGTGTTGCAATATCATAACATAATGATGTATCCACCATTGCTCCGGTACCAGAACCATCATCTGCCATAGTATCATTATCAACACGCACATAAATTATTTGTGGATTGCTTATGTTTTCATAGACCAATGGTAATGGGTTTAAACCTGCATTTGCATCGGTTTGAGTTAGGTAATAAGTCACACTAAAATTAGCTGTACTTTGACCATCTAAAATATCAGTATTTTGTGTTATTAAGTCAAATTGCACACTATCATTAGTTGTGTTTCCATCCCCATCCAAAGCATCGTCACACAATTGGTAAACAATTGGAACCATATCCATATTAGCTTGCGCACCATCTTGTATGATTATATTAAAACTAGACTCGTCACTACACGTGTTTGGGCTTGTACCAGCTTCTGCATATATAAATAAAGTTGATGATGATGTAATTTCTGTAAAATCAGAAATCGCAACGCCTGTTCCATTTGGACCACCTGACGCTGTATAGTAGGTGTTATTCTGACTTAATGCCGGCAAAATATACGAACCACATATGGACACATCCATAGCCGTTTCTGCAACAATACTAGTAACCCAAGTTAGTGTTACAGCAATCCTACTACTTACACAACCTGTCACAGATTCTTCTGCTTCAGCATAATACGTATAGGTTGTTCCCGGAATAAAAGTACCTGTTGGTAAATATGTTAGACTATTGGATTGTAAAAGAGAGCCTCCAACAGGTGCATCATACCAATTAATTTGATTCCCTACAGCAGGTAATCCAGGTATAGCAACAGTTAAGTTTGGTGTAGAAGATCCTTCACAAACAATCGGGTTATTAGGTGATATAGGCTCATCTACAAATATACAAGCACAATTTGGTGCTGTTACGTTTAAAATAGCATCACAGGATGTGTTTACCGAGTTTGATGCAGTAATTGTAATATCTGTTCCTACAGGTATATCTGTAATGTTGCCAGAACCAACAGTCCCTGCAGAAGACGTAATTACAGTACTATTTGACGATACTGAAAATGACACACTGTACGTTAATAAATCAGTACTACAACTTGTATTTATTAATGTTAGTATCGGAGATGTATTAATAGTTACCACAAAACTACTTTCGTCAGTACAATTATTTGGAGCTGTTCCAATTGATTTATAAACGAATAATGTTGTCGTACTTGTAATTATTTCGCCAACAGG
>NZ_FORM01000008.1 GCF_900114005.1 Olleya namhaensis | reverse complement strand
GGTACTACATTGTGGGAGAGTAGGTCGTCGCCTTTTTAGAGAACCCTTCATATTTATTTATGAAGGGTTTTTTTGTGCCTTATACTCAAATAAATAAAAGGTGCTAACAAATGCCAAAAGTAAAAAGGCAAAAGGCAGAAGTAAATAGCTAAAAGTCTAAAGTAAATAGGCAAAAGGCAAAAGGCAAAAGGAATAAATGATATACCTTAGTTATAATTTATAAACTAACGTTCAATAAAGGGATTAATCGATAGTTCGGAATATTATATTCCAATTATGAAAGGTTTAAACTAGAGCTTCATCTTTAAAGTAGATCAAATACTATATGTGTTTCTTATAAATGTTGTTTAATAGATTTTACTTTATTATAAACTATCATGTTTTCAATAATTATTAAAATTAGCTCAGCATAACATATTCTGAGTCATTATTCTTTAAGAGAGTAAGTTTAATATTCGGGTAGTTTACTTTCGTTTTAGATAGTATTTATATATCTTGATACATTATGATTAAATAAGAGAATGAGCGAGAATAAAGAACTAGATTTAGCTAATAATTTTGTCAATAATACTAATAGAAATATATTCCTAACAGGTAAAGCTGGTACAGGTAAAACTACTTTTCTTCATAAATTAAAGATGAATTCCCTAAAAAGGATAGTTATAGTCGCTCCAACAGGTGTTGCTGCTATTAACGCAAAAGGGGTTACAATCCATTCTTTTTTTCAACTTCCATTCGGACCTATATTGCCAAATGATGATTTAAATTCTAGTGGTGGATTTAATAGGAAATTTGGTAAAACTAAAATTAATATTATTAAATCATTAGACTTATTGATTATAGACGAAATCAGTATGGTAAGAGCAGATGTGCTTGATGGTATTGATAAGACACTACGTCGTTATAGAAATAAAAATTTGGTTTTTGGAGGTGTCCAAGTATTAATGATTGGTGATTTACAACAATTATCTCCTGTTGTAAAAGACAATGAATGGCATATTTTGAAACCTTTTTATAATAATGCATTCTTTTTTAGTAGCCTGGCCTATCAGCAATGTAACCCAATTTCGGTTGAGTTAAAGCATATTTATAGGCAGGACAATCCTTTGTTTATAAATATTTTGAATGAAATTAGAACAAATACTCTTTCTCAAAATTCTGCTGATGAATTAAATAAACGCTATAACCCCAATTTTGAGCCGAAAGAAGATGAGGGATATATTTCTTTAACCACTCATAATAATAAGGCAGAATACACTAATAAGACTAAACTTGAAAAGCTAAAAGGGAAGTCAAAGACATATAAGGCAAAAGTAGAAGGTAAATTTCCTGAGTTTTCGTATCCCAATAAGGAATCACTTTTACTTAAAGTGGGATCACAAGTTATGTTTGTTAAAAATGATAGCTCTGTGGATAAACGTTATTTTAATGGTAAAATTGGTAAGGTTATATTATTGGATAAAGACGAAGTTGTTGTTAAATGTCCAGATGACGAATTTAATATAATAACTAAACCAGAGGTTTGGGAAAATATAAACTATGCGGTTGATAAGGATACTAAGGCTATTTCTGAAAACAAAATTGGATCCTTCACTCAGATTCCTTTGCGCTTGGCTTGGTCAATAACAATCCATAAGAGCCAAGGTCTTACTTTTGAAAAGGCAATCATAGATTCTGAAGGTGCATTTGCACATGGACAGACTTATGTAGCTTTAAGTAGATGTAAATCTTTGGAAGGTTTAGTGTTGAAAAGCAAGATTAATTCTAGTCAAATTATAAGTGATACTAATGTTATCAATTTTAATCTTGAAGTAGAGAAAAATCAACCAGACGAGAGTATTCTTCAACAGTCTAAAACGCATTTTCAATTAAGTTTAATCTCTGAGATTTTTGACTTTTATCAATTTTTATATCCGACTAATAGGCTTTTAGATATCTATTATAAAAATAGAGGAAGTTTTCAGGGTAATATAGAAGATCCTTTAACTAGTATAAAAGATTGCGTCGCTTCTTTATTAAAAGTTGCGAATGGTTTTAGAGCTCAGTTATTAGAGATTTCTGAAGGATCAACTGCTCCAGAAACTAGTGATGAAATACAAGCAAGATTTATAAAAGCACTAGCGTATTACAAAAAGCAACTGGATTCTAATATAATTGAAGTTTATAAAACCTTTAATTTCACCACTGATAATAAAACATTGGATTCTGATTTTAATAAACAATTGGATGCTTTAGAGGAGTTAATGGGGGTTAAACAGTTGTATTTTTCTAATTTGAATTCAGGGTTTTCAATTAAATTATTTTTAGAGTTACGCGCTAAATCTGTGTTTCTGACAAAGGAAAAACCTAAAACGCCAAGAAAGACAGTTATAGATGGCACCACTAATGTAGAATTATTTGAAATATTAAGAGCGTTAAGAAATACAATTGCCGAACGAGAAGATTTGGTTCATTTTCAAATATTCACTCAAAAGTCATTGTATGAAATGTGTGAAACATTGCCAACTAATCAAACAGAATTATTAAATGTCAATGGATTTGGTAAAACACGTGTTTCCAAATATGGTGATGAGATTATAAAAATAATAAGAGATTATTGCGAGGAGAATGACATTGAGATGTCTACTGGTAAAGCGATTTTTGAGGAAGCCAAACCAAAACGTAAAAAGGGAGATACAAAAGAAACCTCTTTACAAATTTTTAAAGCAGGTAAATCGATAGATCAAATAGCTTTTGAACGAGACTTAAACGTGAATACTATTTTTGGGCATTTAGCAAGTTTTATCCCATCAGGAGAAGTAAAAATAACGGATCTAATCTCTGAAAAGCATTATAAAGAATTGAAAGAAATTATCCCTAAGCAGACTTTTGAAAACCTATCTGATTTGAAATCAAAAATAGCGAGTAAGTATAGTTATGGAGAAATTAGACTTGTTTTAGATGCTATTTCTAAATAATAAAAAAGGCTTTAAAATTAATTTTAAAGCCTTTTTTATATTTATGTATTCAGGTATTATCCCTTAATAACTCCTCTTGAAATTACTATTTTTTGAATTTCTGAAGTTCCTTCATATATCTGTGTGATTTTTGCATCACGCATCATACGTTCTACATGGTATTCTTTTACAAAACCATTACCACCATGTATTTGCACAGCTTCAACAGTTTGTTCCATTGCCACTTTACTAGCATAAAGTTTAGCCATTGCACTTGACATATCGTAATTGTTTCCTTGATCTTTATCCCAAGCAGCTTTCATTACTAACATTCTTGCAGCTTCAATTTCTGTATACATATCGGCTAGTTTAAACGCGATTGCTTGATGATTGCAAATTTCTGTACCAAATGCCTTACGTTCTTTACTATATTTTAAAGCTAACTCATAAGCACCTGCAGCAATACCTAAAGCTTGCGCAGCAATACCAATACGTCCACCAGATAAAGTTTTCATTGCAAATTTAAAACCAAATCCATCTTCACCAATTCTATTTTCTTTTGGTACTTTAACGTCATTAAATTGTAGCGTGTGTGTATCACTACCTCTAATCCCTAATTTATCTTCTTTAGGACCTATATCAAATCCTGGTGTTCCTTTTTCTACTATAAAAGCATTAATACCTTTATGTGCTTTATCTCTGTCTGTTTGTGCTATAACTAAATATACATCACTACGACCACCATTAGTAATCCAGTTTTTTGTACCATTAATAACATAATGGTCACCTTTATCTATAGCTGTGGTTTTTTGTGATGTTGCATCACTACCAGCTTCAGGTTCGCTTAAACAAAAAGCACCAATAGATTCTCCGGAAGCAAGCTTAGTTAAGTATTTTTGTTTTTGCTCTTCTGTACCATAAGTTTCAAGTCCGTAGCACACTAAAGAGTTGTTTACAGAAACCATCACAGAAGCAGAAGCATCAATTTTAGATAATTCTTCCATAATTAATACGTAAGAAATAGCATCCATACCACTTCCTCCATATTTTGGGTCTACCATAATCCCCATAAAACCGAGCGCTCCCATTTTCTTTACTAACTCATCAGGAAATGTTTGTGCATTATCACGTTCGATAACACCTGGTAATAATTCTGTTTGTGCAAAATCGCGAGCGGCATCGCGAATCATTATATGCTCTTCAGTAAGGCTAAAATCCATAATTTATGTAAGATTGTTGATTTAATAAAATTTGGATACAAAGATAAGTTTTTATTAGCATATTTTCAATCGTTATAGTTATTTTTACCTGATATGATAAACCATAGTTATAATGTGATTGGAGTTATGTCTGGCACGTCCTTAGACGGTATTGATTTGGCATATATTACTTTTAGTAAAGATGCTGATTGGAGCTTTAAAATTGTTGTTGCAGAAACGATATCATATTCTGATAAATGGTTTAAAATACTAAAGAATTTAACCCTATTAACTGCATCTGAGTTAATTACTTTAGATGAAGATTATACAATGTATTTGTCAACAGTTATAAATCAATTTATTAGTAAGAATAAGATTGAAAATATTGATGCTGTCTGCTCTCATGGGCACACTGCATTACACCAACCTGATCAAGGTATTACTAAGCAAATAGGAAATTTACCAAAATTAGCTTCATTAATAAATCAAACATTGGTTTGTGATTTTAGAGTGGAGGATGTTGCTTTAGGTGGACAAGGTGCACCGTTAGTGCCTATTGGAGATCGCTTATTGTTTTCGGACTATGATTGGTGTATTAATTTAGGAGGATTTGCTAATATTTCTTCTGAAATTAATTCAAAAAGAATTGCATTTGATATTTGTCCTGTCAATATTGTTTTAAATAAATATGTAGAAAGCTTAGGCTTTAACTATGACGATGAAGGTCGAATAGCAAAGAAAGGTAATTTCAATTTAGAATTATTTGAGTCCTTAAACCAGTTGGCTTTTTATAATCAGCAACCTCCAAAATCTTTAGGTCTAGAGTGGGTTGAGAAGGAAGTGTTTCCTTTGATTAACAGTTATAATTTAAATACCGAAGATATTTTACACACATACGTCAAGCATATTGCTTTTCAGATTATTCAAATTATAAACGCAACCAATAATGCTTCGGTTTTAATAACAGGAGGTGGTGCTTTTAATTTATTTTTAATAGAAGAAATCGAAAAATTAACTTCAAATCAATTAGTAATTCCTTCAACTAAAATTATCGAGTTTAAAGAAGCGCTAATTTTTGGCTTTTTGGGTGTTTTGAAGTTGAGAGAAGAGGTAAACTGTTTAAAATCGGTAACAGGTGCAACTAAAGACCATTCCTCAGGTATGATATATTTTCCTGCCTAAAATAGGTTGCTAGAATTACCAATTATTGTAGTAAAACACTATTTAATAATTGTTAACAATAATTTATTATAATAAAAATGACTTTACTATTAAAAGCCATTTTTTGTTTTTTTATATTTGTTCCACTAATTAACTTAATACTTCATAAGATGAATCAACTTTAGCTACTTTAAATGTTAATCCGGAGAGAATAATATTAAAGTTGAAATCAAAAATCAAGAATGAAAGACTTATTAAAAATTTACGAAAATAAAGAACCTGAAATTATATTTAACTGGAAGGACGCTGAAACAGAAGCAGAGGGTTGGACAGTAATAAACTCTTTAAGAGGAGGAGCAGCAGGTGGAGGAACCCGAATGAGAAAAGGTTTAGACATGAACGAAGTTTTGTCTTTAGCTAAAACAATGGAGGTTAAATTTACAGTATCAGGACCAGCTATTGGTGGTGCAAAATCAGGTATTAACTTTGATCCTAAAGATCCAAGAAAACGTGGGGTTTTAGAGCGTTGGTACAAGGCAGTATCTCCTTTATTAAAAAGCTATTACGGTACAGGTGGAGACTTAAATGTAGATGAAATACACGAAGTAATTCCAATTACAGAAGATTCTGGAGTATGGCACCCACAAGAAGGTGTTTTTAATGGTCATTTTAAGCCAACGGAAGCAGATAAAATTAATCGCATAGGACAATTACGTCAAGGAGTAATAAAGGTTTTAGAAAACACTAATTTTTCTCCAGATGTAGCAAAAAAATATACTGTAGCAGACATGATTACAGGTTATGGTGTTGCAGAAGCTGTAAGACATTATTATGATATTTACGGAGGAAGTGTAAAAGGGAAGCGTGCAGTTGTTCAAGGTTTTGGAAATGTTGGATCTGCAGCAGCCTATTATTTAGCACAAATGGGTGCTAAAGTAGTTGGTATTATTGATATTTCTGGAGGAGTTATAAATGAAGATGGTTTTTCTTTTGAAGAAATAAAAGACTTTTTCTTAACTAAAAATGGAAATACATTAGCAACTGCTAATATGATTCCTTTTGCAGAAATGAATGATCGTATTTGGTCTTTGGAGACTGAAATTTTTGCGCCTTGTGCAGCATCAAGATTAATTACACAAGATCAAATTGATCAAATGATTAACACTGGTTTAGAGGTTGTTTCTTGTGGTGCAAATGTACCGTTTGCAGATAAAGAAATTTTCTTTGGATCAATTATGGAACAGACAGATGAACGTGTTAGTTTAATACCAGATTTTATTTCAAACTGTGGTATGGCGCGTGTATTTGCTTACTTTATGGAACGTAAAGTGCAAATGACGGATGAGGCTATTTTTAATGATACGTCAGATATTATTAGAAAGGCAATCGAAAATGTACACGCAAAAAGTGATTCTAAAAAAGAGATAAGTAAAACAGCTTTTGAAATAGCATTAAAACAATTAATATAATATGGAAACAGTAATTATTTTAGTATTCGTTATAGGTTACTTAGCTATAACATTAGAGCATAATATAAAAATTGATAAATTAATACCTGCTTTAGTCATGATGGCTATAAGTTGGGCATTAATATCATTAGGATTAGACTCTTTTACACAGTGGTTTGACTCTGCTAATCACGGATTAGTAGAAGGTTATGCAGGTTTAGAACATGAGAGCAAAATGCACTTAATGGAAGAAACCTTATTACACCATTTAGGAAAGACATCTGAGATTTTAGTCTTTCTTTTAGGAGCGATGACTATTGTTGAGATCATTGATTATTTTGATGGTTTTTCAACTATAAAAAGCTTTATTAAAACTAAGAAGAAATCTAAAATTTTATGGATTTTTGCTTTCTTAGCGTTTATACTTTCTGCTATTATTGATAATTTAACAGCAACGATTGTTTTGATTTCTATTTTACAAAAAATTGTAAAGGATAGAAATGTACGTATCTGGTTTGCAGGTTTAATTATTATTGCTGCCAATGCTGGAGGGGCATGGTCTCCAATTGGAGATGTAACAACAACAATGCTTTGGATTGGTAAAAAAGTAACGACAGGTCATTTAATTGGGTACTTATTATTACCATCATTAATATGTATGTTGGTTCCTACCTTTATCGCGTCATTCTTACCTGCATTTAAAGGTAATTTAGAAACTGAGGAAGCTGTTGAAGAAAAACCGAAAAGTAGATTTAGTGCTACTATGTTATATTTAGGGTTAGGTGCAATTGTATTTGTTCCAATTTTTAAAACAGTAACACATTTACCTCCTTATGTTGGTATGATGTTAGCGTTAGGTGTAGTTGCTATTTTTGCTGAAATTTATAGTTCTGCTAAATTTAGTTTGTCTAACCATGACTCAGAAGAAAGTGATGCACACGCACACCACAGTCCAGTACATGCTTCGTTATCGAAGATTGAGTTGCCAAGTATCTTGTTTTTCTTAGGTATTTTAATGGCTGTTGCAGCTTTAGAATCTTTAGGTATTTTATTTGGATTTGCATCGACATTACAAGAAAGCACACCAATGTTAGGTACAGAATTACATCATGAAGGTGTATCTGATTTAGTAATTATTTTACTAGGTATTGGATCTGCAGTAATTGATAATGTACCATTAGTAGCAGCAAGTTTAGGGATGTTTTCAGAGCCTTTAGATAACGAGCTTTGGCACTTTATAGCATATTCTGCTGGTACAGGAGGAAGTATGTTAATCATTGGGTCTGCAGCAGGTGTTGTTGCAATGGGAATGGAGAAAATTGATTTTTTCTGGTATTTCAAAAAAATCTCTTGGTTAGCTTTAGCAGGGTTTTTAGCAGGTACTTTAGTATTCTTCTGGACAAGAACTTTATTTTAATATATACTCAATACAAATATTTAACGTTATAGACGTATCTAAAATTATAATATGATCAGCACATTAATTCAAGAGACTGCTCAAGCGGTAGATCCATTATTAGAGGGAGAACCGGTTGAAAAAACATTGTCAATAATAGAGCTTGTTACTACGGGAGGAACTGCGGGAATAATTATTATTGCACTTCTTTTTGTATTATTAATCATGGCGATTTATATTTATTTTGAGCGCTTGTTTGCTATAAAGGAAGCATCTAAAGTTGATGCTAATTTTATGAATCAAATTAAAGATTTTGTTTCTAATGGTAAAATTGAATCGGCTCAAAATTTATGTACTTCTGTAGATTCTCCGGTATCAAGATTAATCAGCAAAGGGGTTTCTAGAATTGGAAAACCATTGGATGATATTAATACCGCTATTGAAAATGCTGGACGTTTAGAAATTTATAGTTTAGAAAAAAATGTTAGTGTACTAGCAACTATATCTGGGGCAGCACCAATGATTGGTTTCCTTGGAACTGTAATTGGTATGATTTTATCAATCTTTGAAATTGCAAATTCCGGAGGATCAATTGATATTAAAACGTTAGCAGACGGATTATATACCGCAATGACAACTACAGTTGGTGGTTTAATTGTTGGTATTGTAGCTTACATAGCATACAACCATTTAGTTGTTAAGACTGATAAGGTTGTGTATCAAATGGAAGCAAACTCACTTGAATTTTTAGATTTATTAAACGAACCTAGCTAATATGCGATTAAGAGGAAGAAATAAAGTAACACCAGAATTTAACATGTCCTCTATGACGGACATCGTGTTTCTGCTGCTTATCTTTTTTATGATTGCATCAACGTTAGTGTCTGCGGAAGCTATTGATTTATTATTACCTAAATCGACTAGTAAAACAACACAGACAAAAAATGTATCTGTAAGTGTAGACAAAAATGTCAAGTACTATGTAGATATGAAGCAAGTGTCTAAAGAGCAATTGGAAGCAGAAGTTTTAGCAAAGGTTGGTAACGTCGAGTCGCCAACAATCACTATTAGATCTGACGAAAGTGTAGAAATGCAACATGTTGTTTTTATAATGGATATTGCAAACAGAAATAAGATTAAATCTACATTGGCAGTAAAAGCACAATAAGATGAAATATTTAAAAACCAAACACGAACAGAATTCGGCAAAAATAACAGCATTAATAATGTTGATATTGGTATTGCTACTATTTGTGGTTGGTCAAAATTATATGGACCCACCGGAAGAATACGGTGTGGCTATTAACTTTGGAGGTTCTTCTGGAGGTGGAGGTGGTGCGCCAGCGCAAGCAGCAGCACCTACTGAAACTAAACCAGAAGAAGCTGAACCTCAAGTAGAAGAACAGCAACAAGCAGCTGCGACGCCAACATCTCAAGAAAATGTGTTAACACAAGAGGATGAAGAGGCTGTTTTAATTAAAAAACAGCAGGAGCAAGCTAAAAAAGAAAATGATGCTAAGGAAAAAGCTAAGGCTGATAAATTAGCACAAGAAAAAGCAGCTAAGGCAGCAAAAGCGGCAGCAGAAGCAGCAGAAAAAAAGAGACAAGATGATATTAGAAAAGCTAATGACGCGTTAATTAACGGTATTAGTAATTCTGATAGTGCATCGGACTCAAATAATAATGGACCAGGTAATGGTCCCGGAAACGGGCCAGGATCAGGTAACTCTTACGGAACAAGTAAATTTGGTGATGGTTCAGGTCAAGGTAGTGGTGATGGTGTTGGATATGGTTTAAACGGTAGGGGTAAACCTGACTACAGAAAAATTATTCAAGACTGTAATGAATCTGGTTTGGTTGTTGTCAGAATAGAAGTTGACCGTTCGGGTAAAGTAGTAAAAGCAGAGCCAGGTGTTAAAGGAACAAAAAACACAGCAGCTTGTTTGTTAGAGCCAGCACGTAAAATGGCATTGACACACAAATGGGCACCAGACAGTAAAGCTCCAGAGCGTCAAATTGGCTACGTAAGTATCAATTTTAAATTAGGTCAATAATATATCATGACTTACCAAGACACTGTAAATTGGATGTTTTCTCAACTTCCAATGTATCAAAAACAAGGTCAGACCGCATTTAAAAAAGACTTAACTAATACTTTAAATTTAGCTAAGCATCTTAAAAATCCACAACACAAATTTAAATCTATACATGTAGCAGGGACTAATGGAAAAGGGTCTAGCAGTCATATGCTAGCTTCTATTTTACAGGAAGCCGGTTATAAAGTTGGATTATACACTTCTCCGCATTTAAAGGACTTTAGAGAGCGTGTTAAAATCAATGGTAAAGAAGTAAGTAAAGCTTTTGTTATTGGTTTTATAAAACAAAATAAAGCCTTTCTAGAAGCTAATAACCTATCGTTTTTTGAGATGACTGTTGGTTTGGCGTTTGATTATTTTGCTAAACAAAAAGTAGATATTGCAGTAATCGAAGTTGGTCTAGGAGGTCGGTTAGATTCTACAAATATTATTACTCCAGAAGTGTCTTTAATTACTAATATAGGTTTAGACCATGTTCAGTTTTTGGGCAATACTTTAGGTTTAATAGCTTCAGAAAAAGCTGGGATAATCAAACCTAATATTCCGGTTGTGATTAGTGAAACGCAAACAGAAACTCAAGCTGTTTTTACCGCTTTCGCTGAAAAGAATAATAGTCCAATATATTTTGCAGATCAAGCTAATAACGAAGCTTTTGTAACAGATTTAAAAGGCAGTTATCAAACTAAGAATATTAAAGGTGTTTTAGAAACGATCCAACAATTGAGGTTAAAAGGATTTGTGGTTTCTGATAATAATATCGAAACAGGATTAGTAAATTCAGTTAAAAATACGGGCTTAAAAGGGCGTTGGCAGATCTTAAATGTTAGTCCTAAAGTTATATGTGATACTGCACATAATAAAGAGGGCTTAACTTTAGCCATGCAGCAATTACTACAAGAACAGTATAATAAACTCCATATAGTATTTGGTGTCGTTAATGATAAAGATGTGTCATCAATATTGCCTTTATTACCAAAAGGGGCAACATATTACTTCTGCAAACCAGATGTGCCAAGAGGTTTGGACCAACACTTTTTAAGGGACATCTTTGTTTCTAAAGGATTTTATGGTAATGCTTTTGCTTCAGTTGATATAGCTTATAAAGAAGCTTTAAACGCAGCTTCGGATGAAGATGTAATTTATATTGGAGGTAGTACTTTTGTGGTTGCCGAGGTGGTTTAATTTCCAATTAATTGTATCTTACACTTTCATTTAATTCACTATAAAATGTTAGAAATTATCAATCAAGTGTTTTCTATTCAACTAAAAAGTAACAAAGATAATTTGACCCTTTTTAATAGAAATATTGATAGAATTAATCACGAGTTTGAAGCTTTAGGTTTTCATATTATAAATCCTATAGGTCAGACGTATCGTAATGAAATGACTGATGTCGAAGCTAATATTACTGGCGATTTTAACGAACAGATGAAAATTGTAAAAGTGCTAAAACCTATTGTTTATCAAAAGAGAAATGATGAAAATACTTTAGTGCAAAAAGGAATTATAATAGTAGAATAAGCCTCCATGAAGACCATTAATATTGCAATAGATTTAGGGACCACTAATAGTTTGATTGCTAATTACAACAGTGGTGCAGTTAAAATATACAATAACCCATTAGGTTTAAAACAAACGCTACCTTCTTGTGTCGCTTTTAGAGGCAATAGGACCATTATTGGAGATAAAGCTTTGGATTACCTGGAAAAGGATGCAGAGAATGTGTGCATGCTTTTTAAACGTAAAATGGGAACGCAAGAAACCTATTTTATTCCTTCTATAGATAAAGAGGTGTCGCCAATAGAATTGTCGTCTTTGATTTTAAAAGAACTTAAAAACTTTGTGTCTGATGGTGATCAATTAAACGCTGCAGTCATTACAATTCCAGCGTCTTTTGATACTATTCAATCTAATGCAACAAAAAAAGCAGGGTATTTAGCCGGCTTTAAAGAGGTAGTCTTATTGCAAGAACCTATTGCGGCTTGTTTGGCTTTTGCTAATCAATCTAATTTAGATATCGAGTCTTCAAAACATTGGATTGTGTACGATTTTGGTGGCGGAACTTTTGATGTAGCTTTAGTAGAGGTTAATGATAGAGAGTTAAAAGTTATAGATAATGAAGGCGATAACTTTTTAGGAGGAGCTGATTTTGATAATTTAATAGTAGAACAAATTATTGTTCCTCAGATTGAAGCAAAAGCCAATATTACTAACCTTTGGAAGGATATAAAATCAAAAGCAAGTAAATATAAAGGCTTGTATTTTGAGTTACTAAAGAAAGCAGAAGAGGCAAAAAAGGAATTATCTGTATATCCTGAAACAGAAATCGAATTGGATATAGATATAAACGATTTTAACTTATACAATCAAATTGTTATTACTAGGAGTCAGTTTGAAGCTGTTATAGCGCCTAAAGTAGAACAGACTATTACATTTATTAAAAAGGTAATCTCTCAAAATCAATTAATCAACTCACAAATTGAACGTTTGATTTTAATAGGAGGGAGCACGTACGTACCTTTAATAAAACAAAGAATTAAAGAGGAAACAGGTATTTTAGTAGACTCCAGTATCGATCCGACGTCAGCAGTAGTAGATGGCGCTGCTTATTTTGCAGGTTCAAAGCCTACAAGTATCGTTGTTGAAGAAACGATAGAAGAAGAGGAGGTTAGTACTGTTGATACTCAGATTTTCTATGAACAGAATACAAGAGATTTAGAAGAGTTAATTACTTGTAAAGTAGAAGGGGCAGCTATAAATTATCGAATTACACGAAATGATGGTGGTTATGATTCTGGTATAAAAACAGTATTGAATAATGGGTTTTCTGAGTTTGTACCGCTTTTAAAAGGACAATTAAATAGATTTAAGATTCAGGTTTTAGATAAAGATTTAAATGCTTTAAAAACAATAAATACAGTTGCTATTAATCAAGGTAGTTATAATGTTTTAGGACAACCATTACCTATTGATATTTGTATGGAAATTGATGATATTGATGCGTCAACAACACGATTAGAACAAATTTTTAGAAAAGGAAGTATTTTACCTTTAAAGAAAAAAATATATAAAACAGCATCTAAATCAATTCTAAAAGGATCAGAATCTAATCTAATTATTAATATAGTAGAAGGTCTGTCTAAAGGGTTGCCTAGTTCAGGTTTAAGTATTGGTTATATTGAGTTTTCTGGAAAAGATTTGGAAGATGATTTGATTAAAGGGACCGATATTGAAATTGAATTAGAAATTACAGAGTCTAGAGATTTAAAAATAAATGTCTATTTGCAGTCTTGTGATCAGGAATTTAAAAATGTTTTTAGCGAGTCTGAGCGTGCGATAAGTATTAGTAAAATTAATATGGAAATTAACGCTGTTTTGTCTGATGTAGAGCATTTGATAACAGAGCAAGTTGAAGATGAGAATTTTGAATATTCTAGTAAATTAGAACAGTTACGTGTTGGATTAATTGAAATACAAATTGAAACCACATTGCTTGATGAGGACGATGTATCTGATCAGAAATACCAATTAGATGATAAAAAACGAAAGTTAATTCAGACTTTTGATACCCTAACAAGAAACAAAGTTATTGCTTTAGAGATTGAAGAGTATAACAATTCTAAAGAAGGTTTAGAGTGGCAAGTTAATAAAGAAGAAAACGAAAAATATCGACCTAAATATCTTAAAGTAATAGCAAATGAAAAGGAAGTTATTAACTCAGGAGATAAATATTTAATTAGAGCAAAAATTAAGGAACTAGATGTATTGCATAATGCTATTGTGCAGTCTAGTGACGAAAATTTTATTGGTTATTTCTTCGGAATTAGATATAATTCTGAATTTACAGACACAAAAAAGGCTCAAAAACTTATTAAACAAGGAGACGATGCTCTGGAACGTCAAGACTATAAGTCTTTAAAGCACGTGGTGTACGCCTTGTTTGCTTTATTGCCAGATAGAGAAAAAGACAAGCAAAAGCAGTTTAAGGACGATAGTAAAACAGGATTGCGTTAATAATTAATTGTATTTGTTTCTGTACCATCTAGCATAGATGTTATCAATGCTTAAGGGTTCTAAATTTATTTTGTCAGTTTTGATATTATCGGTTAGCGTGCTATCTATTGTTGTTACGTTAGTTTTAAAATCTTTATTAAAATTAACTTTTATTGTTTGTGGCAGGATGTTGATTTCGCTGTTATTGCTTAATGTTTCGATTTTGTATAATCTAGATAGTTCTGCGCTTTCTTTAAAATGAGAGAAGCGGTCCGCAACAAATTGATGTCCTGTGTAAAATAATATAGAATCACCTTTTGTAATATTTAAATAGCGCCATTCTCTTTTTGGAATTATAATAGATTGATCAATACCATTAGTTAATCTAAATACAATTAAATCTTTTCGACTGTTATTCTTAACAAGACTGTAAGTGCTGATTGTATTGTTTTTATAAGAGTGTATCGTGTTAAAGGTTTTTGGATAGGGATTTGTAAAGGCATTTAAAGGTGTTGTTTTAATAGAGGATTTGGTTTTTGTTTTACGGTTAGTTTTTAGCTTTAAGCTGTAAATAAACCGTACGTGATCTTTAGATTTATGCTTACTGTTATAATCTGGTAACGTAACGGTTTTAGGTATTTTGCCTTCTGTTATTGTATTGCTTTCTGTTGTTTCTAGTATTGTTTCTTCTACTTCTTGTTCTGTATTATATACTGTTTGATTTTCTTCGGCTTCGCGTTTTTTTTGTATCTCTTTTATTCTTTCTAATATGTTTTCTTTTTGATAATTGGTATTAGGTACACTTATCCTATCATATTGGTCATAATAATTAGTAGAACTATTATCGCTTTTAAATACTTTAACTCCAATTCTAACTATTAAAATTAAAAATACAATGACACTCCAGATTCCAACACCTGTACCAGATTTAGACTTGGAGGTCTTTCTAGCACTATTATGTGCGTATGGACTTGCTATTGCAGCATTAGTGGTAAGGATGTCTTTAAGCATATAGTTAGAGATATCCAATTCGCCAAAAGCAACCATTGTTTTAGCAGCAAAAATAAAACTATCGTCGGTTACTTGTTTTCGTTTAGAATTGTAAGTGTCAATAATAACTGAGTTTAACTCATTAACCTCGTCATCAAAAGAGTTTGGATATTGACTTAGACATTTTACAAAATTTCTATTTGTTATAAAACCGACAGGGTAATGCTTCTCTTTAAGTTTACCAGATTCTATATATACTTTAGCATAATTTAGTTTAGAACTAAAAAGACTAATAATAAGTTGTTCAATTTCTTCCGTGAATAGAATGTTGCTTTTTACAAAATTGAGTAATAAAATATACTTTCCTTTGGTTAGCGTTTCCGATAAAAACGGTTTGACATGTTCTTTTAAGTAAGGTGATAAAAAATATTTTAGACTTTCTGTATCAGCTATCGATTCGTGATGTATAGAAATTGAGTTTTGTGGAATATTGCTGTAATCTCCAGTAATAACTTGTTTAAGCCATTTGTGTTTTTCTATAAAAATATGGTGCTTTCTAGTCGTCTCATCTTTTAGTTGATCAATAATAGACGCTAATTCTCCTAAATTACTTTTGTTATCTAAGACCGCTTTTGCCTTTAGTTGCTTTTTTAGTCTTATAATTTTGGTGTCGTCAAGCGTAGTTATTGTGTCAATATCTATACCTAATTCATCTATTAATGATATGTAATTCAAATTTGGGGTGTATTTAAAATCAAAAATATCAATTTATTTTAAATTTATTGTTTTGTTAATGACTATATATTAATGAGTTAATTTTTAATTCAAAGAAAATGCGTTTTTTTTTGAATAAAAGGTTTTGAGATGTCAAAAACTAGTGTATATTTGCACACCTAATAATTAGGGCGACTAGCTCAGTTGGTTCAGAGCACTTGGTTTACACCCAAGGGGTCAGGGGTTCGAATCCCTTGTCGCCCACTAAAAAATCCGAAACAAATGTTTTGGATTTTTTATTACTCTATATTATTTAAGCGTTTAAATTTTGATTTAAACTTAAACTAATATATATTTGCAGACCTATTATTAGGGCGACTAGCTCAGTTGGTTCAGAGCACTTGGTTTACACCCAAGGGGTCAGGGGTTCGAATCCCTTGTCGCCCACAAAAAAATCCGAAACATTTGTTTCGGATTTTTTTATTTATATCAGTTCTAGAACACGCTCTAGCGCCATTCCTCTAGAGCCTTTTATTAATACATAGCTATCTATGATGGGTGTGTAATTGTCTTTAAAGCTTTCAAAAGTTTTATATTGTTTTACTATTGGACTTTTAATTTCTGCTTTATAAAAATTTTCTCCTACTAAAATTATAGTATCAATAGCTAAGCTTGTTGCTAAATCTGCAATGTTTTGATGTTCTGACTTAGCAGATGTGCCTAGTTCAAACATATCTCCTAAAATAGCAGTTTTGTTTTCTGCATCTTGTTTGCTTAGGTTTTGTAAGGCAACTTCCATACTTGAAGGATTAGCATTATAAGCATCCATTATTATGGTTGTGTTATCTCTTTTAATAATCTGAGAACGGTTATTGTTTGGTGTATACCTTTCAATAGCATCTTTAATATCTAATAAGTCAATATTAAAGTATTTACCAATTATAGTTGCGGCGCAAAGGTTTGTAAAATTATAAGCACCAATTAAATTAGATTGTATTGTAATAGCTTCTGATTTATAAGATACAAATGGATTGGCATCTAGAAATTCTATTTTAAAATATTCTGGATTGGTTTGGCTAAAGCCGAACTTTTTAACATAAGTATTTAGCTTTTCTATTTGAATACTGTCGTCTGCATTTAAAAAGACGTGCTTGTCATTTTGAGTCAAATAGTGATACAGCTCGCTTTTACCTTCAATAACGCCTTCAATGCCTCCAAATCCTTCAAGGTGCGCTTTCCCAAAGTTAGTAATATAGCCAAAGTCAGGTTTTGCTATATCGCATAAAAAAGCAATTTCTTTTTTGTGGTTAGCACCCATTTCTACAATCCCAATTTCTGTATCCTTTGTCATTGACAAAAGGGTTAGAGGTACGCCAATATGGTTGTTTAAGTTACCTATGGTTGCTGTAGTGTTATACTTTTTGGATAATACTGTGTTTATTAATTCTTTTGTTGTTGTTTTTCCATTACTTCCTGTTAAGGATATAATTTTGGTTCCTAAGTAAGTCCTGTGATATGTCGCTAATTCTTGAAGCGTTTTAAGACTGTTTTCTACTAAAATGGTGTTATCTGATGCTTTGAAATCTGGATCGTCTATAATCGCATATTTTGCTCCTTTATCTAAAGCGTCTTGAGCAAATTTATTACCATTAAAATTTTCGCCACTTAAAGCAAAAAACATATTGTTATCATTAACTTTTCTAGTGTCTGTGCTTACTGCACTGCAGTCTAGAAAAAGTTGGTGTAAGTCGTCTATTTTCATAAAATAAAAGTATAAAAAAAGTCCTAACAATTGTTAGGACTTTTAAATATATTAACTAATTAGATTAGTTTAGTTTTTTGATTTCTTTTGATTTTTAGATTTAGATCCTACTCTAGACATTGCACATCTAAAACCAATATAGTCTGTTGCCATATTTTGTGGGTAATAGCGTCTTTGTGCTGGATCTAACCAGTATTCTCTATCTTTCCAAGATCCACCTTTGTAAACTCTTACTTCGTCATTAATTAACGACGTACGTTTATTAGATTTATCATATTCTCTTATCATGTTTCCAGAAGAATCCATTTCAATATTGTGCTTTGGTGCGTTATACATTTTACGTGTATTTGCATCCTCAGAACCATCACCTTCATCATCACCAAATCTATCAGCATAATAACGAGAAGATTGTGTATCACCATCTCTAAAGTTACGGTTATCACTTCTATCAAAGTTAGTTCTTAAATAAGTTTCTTCTTCATCAACAGGTTGTGTTGCGATAGACCCTGGTAAATCTCTTGGTATTACTTTTCCGTTAGGTAATGTATCAAAAACAATTTCGTCTGTAGTTACAATTTTTACAGTTCCGTCATCATTTATTGCATTTTTAGTATACACGTTTCCTCTATAGTAGTTAAAGTCGTTAAACTCATCATCAACTATTGGTCTGTAAACATCAGCAACCCATTCGGCAACGTTACCAGCCATATCATAAAGACCATAATCGTTTGGATCGTAATATTTAACAACTTGTGTAATATCTGCACCATCATCTGACCATCCAGCAATTCCACCGTAATCTCCTTTTCCTTGTTTGAAGTTGGCTAGTTGGTCACCTTTAATTTTACGTTTTCCAGATCTAGTGTATTGACCATCCCATGGATATTTTTTACGACCTCTGTATACGTTATAACTTCTAATTTCAGATAAACCTAAAGCTGCATATTCCCATTCAGCTTCTGTTGGTAGTCTGTATTTTGGAGAAATTAAACCAGTTTCTCTTGTTGCAAAAACGTTAATTTCGTCTCCTGCAGCATTAGTTTGTGGTTTCATTTTTCCACCTTTTATAATGTCTTCATTACCACCAAATGTTTGTGTTGGTGCGTTAATGTAAGTATCAGTACTAAAGTTTGCATCTGCTGTTGCTTCTAAATTACTACCTTGTTTTAGGTAACCATCTTTTTGTAAGTACATTTCGTTTACACGATCTGTTCTCCAATTAGCAAATTCTACAGCTTGCATCCAACTAACTCCAACCACAGGATATTCTCCATATCCAGGGTGACGTAAATAGTTTTCTGTCATTACTTCGTTGTAACCTAAACGGTTTCTCCAAACTAAAGTATCTGGTAAAACACCATTATAGATTGCTCTAAAATTTTCTTCTTCTGGCGGGTAAGTTCTTTTAATCCAGTCTAAATATTCAAGGTACATTTTGTTAGTTACCTCTGTTTCATCCATGTAAAAAGATTGCACGTGTTGTTGATTTGGAGTATTATTCCAATCATGCATAACATCATCTTGTACTCGTCCCATTGTAAATGTTCCACCTTCAACAAATACTAATCCTGGAGCAGTTTCTTGCTCTTTAAATTTGGTGTTGTATTGAAAACCACCATCTTTAGAATTAATCTGCCAACCCGTTGCTCTTGATGTGTTAGAGCCACTTCCGGATCTTTTACAACCAACCAAGGTTAACGAAATCGCTACTGTTAATAACAACCTTGATACAATTATTTTTCTCATATTAATACATTTAAGTAATCTAAATAATGTTATTTTTTGGAGACGCAATATAAGAATTAAACCCAACAAAACAAGTTAAATTATGTTTTTTGAGTAAACTAAATTGCGTTTTATCCCGTTTTTTTACGCTACAACGATTTTAAATTTGGTCATTTGTCTTGCGTTTCGAAACAATATAACGATGTTTTTTCAATATTATTATCGTAATTTTGATTTGTTTTAAGAATTAATTAAGATTTAAGTAATATCATTAAATATTAGACGTTATCATTTCAATGAAAAAGATTTTATTACTATTGGTTGCATTGTACTGCATGCCATTATTTTCTCAAGAAAAAAGTATTGCTATTACATGGGGATCTTCTCAAAAATATACGGCAGATAGTTATAGTATAACGGTGCCAACTTTCTCTCCTGCAAAAAACTTTTCTTTTGATTTATCTAACGGTATTCAATACGTACAACAATGGAAAGTTAATGGATTTGTAAATCAAAACTCTTTAGTAGTTAAAGATGTGGTGTATGCGCCAATGCCAATAAATCAAATGTATGATTTGGATCTTAAGTCTATTCCAGATGCTATTGAGGTAACTTTAAAAAACGGTACGTCTAGAAATAGTAATTATGCAGTATTAACAGCTAGTCCTATCGTAAAGGAAGGTAATGGTTATAAAAAAGTATTGTCTTTTAATGTGGATTACAACATGGGGTCGGTATCTGTTAATAGAAGTAGTGCTAGTCAATTTATCACTAATTCCGCTTTGGCTAATGGCGATTGGTATAAGTTTGAAGTAGCTGCATCTGGCGTGCATAAAATATCTAAGAATTTTTTAAGTCAGATGGGAATTAATGCTAATAGTTTTGATCCAAGAACTATTAAAATATTTGGTAACGGAGGTAAGATGATGCCTTTTGCAAATAATGCAAACTATCCATTTGACCCGACTGAGAATGCTATAAAAATTATTGGAGAAGAAGATGGTGTTTTTGATGATCAAGATTATATTCTGTTTTATGCGCAAGGTCCTTCTGCAGATGTAGATTTATCTTATATTAATACTAATGTAAATCCATATGCTGATACAACGGTCTATTATATTAATATAAGTGCTGGTTCTGGTAAGCGTATTCAAAATTTTAATCAACCAACCGGAATTCCAACAGCAACTTTTAACACGTTTCAAGAGTATCAGTTTCATGAAATTGATGAAGAAAATATTATTTACGTAGGTAGGCGCTGGTTTGGAGAGCGCTTTAGTGTCGAGAATGCGCAAACGTTTAGTTTTGAGTTTCCTAATTTAGATGTGTCGGAGTCTATTGTTGTAAAAGCGGTAACTGCTACAACATCTTCAAATCCAAGTAATTTTGTTGTGTCTGTTAATAATAACACGTTAGGGACTTTGTCTTTATCGGGTATAAATCCTACCAATGGTGTTTATGTTACCGGTGGTACTTTGACGCAATCAACAACAGTAGTAAGTGATATTATTGATGTAGATTTAGTTTATGACAATCAAGGTAATCCTAGTGCAGAAGGGTATTTAGATTACGTATCTGTAGAGGCAACGCGAGCGCTTACTTTTAATGGTAATCAATTTCATTTTAAAAACAACCTATCTACGCAAAGCACTGGTGTTGCTAGTTATGTGTTGTCAAATGCATCTGAAGTCCAAGAGATTTGGGACGTCACTAATATTTATGACGTTACTACTATAGCTAATACCGCTGCAGATAATACGTTAAGTTTTAATGCGCCCATGGGCGACTTAAAAACTTTTGTTACGGTAAGCTCTCAAGATTATTTAGAGCCTAGTTTGTCACAAAATAGTAGTGTTAATAATCAGAACTTAAAAGGAACCATATTTTTAAATAACCAAGGTGTTTTTCAAGATATTGATTACTTAATGTTAACTACGCGTTCTCACTTATCTCAAGCAGAACGTTTAGCTCAAATAAATAGAGACAAGAAAAATCTAAATGTAAAAGTGGTTGTTTTGGAAGATATTTATACTGAGTTTTCTTCTGGTAATCCTGATATTACTGGCGTCAGAAACTTTGTTAAATATGTCTATGACAACGCAAGTATACCTCAAAACAAAGTTAAGTATTTGTGTCTTTTTGGAGATTCTTCGTTTGATTATAAAGGACGAATTTCTTCAAACACTTATAATTTTCCGTCTTGGCATGCTTACAGTAGTTTCAATTTATCTAGTTCTTTTATCTCAGATGATTATTATGCTTATTCTGATTTAAACGAAGGGGTTTTAGATATCTTTAATAATGCCAATAAATTAGATATTGCAGTTGGTAGGATTTTAGCTGATTCGCCACAGCGTGCAAAGGAAATGGTAGATAAAATTGAGGTTTATTATTCTAAAGGCGCATTAGGTAGTTGGCGAAATAATTTTGTTGTCGTGTCTGATGATGTGGATGAAGAATGGGAAGCAACATTACAAGAAACAACAGACGAGATTGGAGACGAGGTAACAGCCTTTAAACCGTTTATAAATGTGACTAAAATTCATTCGGACGCCTACCAACAACAAGCATCAGCAGGAGGCGATCGTTATCCTGGAGTAACAGAAGCGTTGACTAATGCAATTGAAAAAGGTGCCATAATGGTTAACTATTTTGGTCATGGTGGAGAAGATGGTTTAGCGGACGAGCGTATTTTTCAAAAAGATGATGCCGAAGCGTTGAATAACGAATGTAAATTAAATTTGTTTGTTACGGTTACATGTGAGTTTACTAGGTTTGATAATCCGTTAAGGGAAACTGCAGGCGAATTTATTTACTGGAATAAAGATGCGGGTTCTATCGCATTAGTGACTACAACTAGACAGATTTTTGTTAATGTAGGAAAGGAATTTAATAAAATCCTGAAAGAGTATTTATTCTCATACAGTACAAATGATACATTTTCAGATTACGAATATCCAACAGTAGCGGAAGCATTAAGATTGGCTAAAAACGATCCAAGTTTTTCAGATGCTCAAAAAAGTTTAGCGTTTTTTATTGGTGACCCCGCATTGACTTTAACTTTTGCTCAGCCCAATATCCGATTAACAAAAATTAATGATGTGCCAATTACGGAGGATACTGACGTGCTTCAGGCTTTGGGTTATGCAAAATTAGCAGGAGAGGTAACAGATGTTAATGGCAACCTTTTGTCTAGTTATAATGGTATTGTAACCACTACTATTTACGATAAAGAAATTGATCGTCAAACTTTAGCAAACGATAACGTTACTGGCTCTAGTGGCTTAATAAAGTTAGATTACAAAACACTAGGAGCAATTGTATTTAGAGGACAAGCAACAGTGACTAACGGTCAGTTTGAATTCGATTTTGTAGTTCCTAAAGATATTGGAATACCTGTAGGAACAGGTAAGGTTAGTTTTTATTCTACCCAAGAAAACTCTTTAGAAGACAAAACAGGCGCAAGTTTAGAAACACTAAAAATAGGAGGGATTAATCCAGATGCTGCAGAAGACAATATTGGGCCGACAATACAGTTATATATGAACGATGAAGCATTTGTGTCTGGAGGTATAACTAATGAGTCACCACTATTATTAGCTAAGTTTGAAGACGAAAATGGTATCAATACAGCAAGTGGTATCGGACATGATATTGTTGCTTTATTAGATGGGGACGAAGTCAATCCGTATGTGCTTAATGATTATTATCTTACAGAAGTGGATGATTATACAAAAGGAGCATTAAGTTTTCCTTTTAGGAATTTAGAGCCGGGTTTACATACTTTGTCTTTAAAGGCTTGGGATGTTTATAATAATTCGGCTACAGCCGAAATCCAATTTATAGTATTTAATGAAAATGAAAGTTTAGTAATTAATAACGTACTAAATTACCCAAATCCATTTGTTAATTATACAGAGTTTTGGTTTAGCCATAATAGTTCTGAGGTTTTAGATATTTCTGTTCAGATTTTTACTGTTTCAGGAAAGTTAGTAAGGACTTTAAATGGGCAAACAGCCTTAGCAGGAGGTAAATCTGTAAAATCAACATCAAGAGATATTGTTTGGGATGGACGTGATGACTTTGGAGATAAAATAGGAAAAGGAACGTATATTTATAAATTAAAAGTACATTCACAAAGCACAAATAAATCCGTAGAAAAAATAGAGAAACTTGTAATCCTATAATAAAAAATTATATTTGTTAACTAATACTGATACATGAAAAATAAAATTTTAATAACAATAGCTTTCTTTTTGTCCCTTAAAGGATTGTCTCAGACGACAATTACAAACCCTAATGATAGTAGAGTTATAACTACTGGTGTGCCATTTTTGTTAATAGCGCCAGATGCTAGAGCAGCAGCAATGGGAGATATGGGTGTGGCAACGTCGCCAGATGCATTTTCTCAGCAATGGAATGCTTCTAAATATGTGTTCTCAGAAAATAAATCTGGAGTTGCAATTAGTTACACGCCGTACTTAAGTAAGTTGGTTAATGATATTTTTTTAGGAAACGTAACATATTTTAATAGACTTAACGATAATAGTGCTTTTGCAGCAAGTTTTAAGTATTTTTCTTTAGGAGATATAGAATTTGTTCAGGACGAATTTTCAGAAGCGTTAGTCCAAAGACCTAACGAGTTTACTGTAGATGTATCTTATGCTTTAAGATTAAGTGATCAATTCGGGATGTCTGTTGCTATGCGTTACTTACAATCGGATTTGAAATTAAATATTGGTGATAACGATACAAAAGCTGCAAGTACTTTTGGTGTAGATATATCTGGTTATTATCAAAGTGAAGAACAAGCTTATAACGATTTTAATGGTCGTTGGAGAGGTGGATTTGCCATACAAAACTTAGGACCTAAATTTAAATATGACGAGGCTGGTCAGGAAAATTTCCAACCAACAAATCTTAGATTAGGTTTAGGGTTTGATTTTATACTAGACCAATATAACACAGTAGGTGTTACAGCTGAGTTTTCTAAATTATTAGTACCAACACCACCATTATTAGGTTTTGATGATACAGATGATGATGGTGTGCAAGATGCGGACGAGCCAACTTATATTGTTTCTGGTCAAGATCCAGATGTGCCATTTTTATCAGGTGTATTTCAATCGTTTGGAGATGCTCCAGGAGGATTTAAAGAAGAGTTACAAGAGTTTACCTATGCGTTAGGTGCAGAGTATACTTACCAAGATTCATTTGCTTTTAGAGCGGGTTATTTTAATGAACACGAAACAAAAGGAGCACGTAAGTTTTTTGCTTTAGGTGCAGGTTTTAAATACAATGTTATAAATGTTGATTTATCATATTTATTTTCAGCTTCTCAAGTACAGAGTCCATTAGAAAGCACATTACGTTTTTCTCTAACATTTAACTTAGGAGCCGGAACGTATAATGAGTACTAAAACATTTTAAAGATTAAAAAACAAAAAAACTATTGTGAAAACAATAGTTTTTTTGTCTAAAATAGTTACGTATATTTAAATTATGAAGGAAGTAAAAATAGAAACTACACTACAGGTTTTTGATAGTATTAAAGATTTGTCTGAAGATATTCAATCGTTAATGAGTCAGGCATCAGAAGCGCGAGATAAAGCATATGCGCCGTACTCTAAATTTAATGTTGGAGCAGCATTATTATTAGACAATGGAGAGGTTGTTACCGGAAGTAATCAAGAAAACGCATCGTATCCCTCAGGATTGTGTGCAGAGCGTACAGCTATTTATTATGCAGGTGCAAAATATCCAGATGCTAAATTTTTAAGAATGGCTATAATTGCAGGGTCTCAAATCAATCCAACATTAAAGCCAATACCACCTTGTGGGGCTTGCAGGCAAGCTATTGCAGAGTATGAAGTAAAACAAGAGTTGCCAATCGAATTGTATTTTATGGGCGAGACCGGTAAAGTGGTACGCTCAAATTCGTTAGGAAACCTGTTACCACTCCTTTTTGATAAATCAGCGCTATAACTATATCGTTTTCGTAATAAAAATAACGATTTTCAGTTTTTTCGTTAATAACTAAAGTGTTACTTTTGTTATTCGATAAAAAAAAATACAAACGTCACCAATGCAAAAAGTAACAAAAGAAACGTATATAAAATGGTATGAAGACATGCTGTTTTGGAGAAAGTTTGAGGACAAGCTAGCAGCTGTTTACATTCAACAAAAAGTTAGAGGTTTTCTTCACTTGTATAATGGTCAAGAAGCTGTTTTAGCTGGAGCATTACACGCAATGGATTTAACCAAGGATAAAATGATTACAGCTTACCGTAATCACGTGCAACCAATTGGTATGGGTGTAGATCCTAAACGTGTTATGGCAGAATTATTTGGTAAAGCAACTGGAACCTCTCAAGGTTTAGGTGGTTCTATGCATATATTTTCTAAAGAGCACCGTTTTTATGGTGGACACGGTATTGTTGGTGGACAAATCCCTTTAGGAGCAGGTATTGCTTTTGGAGATAAGTTTCATGGTGTAGATGGTGTTACCATTTGTTGTTTTGGTGATGGTGCAGCACGTCAAGGATCTTTACATGAAACGTTTAACTTAGCAATGCTTTGGAATTTACCTGTAGTATTTGTTTGTGAAAACAACGGATACGCAATGGGTACGTCTGTAGCACGTACAGCTAACCATACAGATATCTGGAAGTTAGGTTTAGGTTACGAGATGCCTTGTGGACCAGTAGACGGAATGAATCCTATAAAAGTTGCTGAGGCTTTTGACGAAGCAATACAACGTGCACGTCGTGGTGATGGACCAACGTTTTTAGAGGTTAAAACTTACCGTTATAGAGGACACTCCATGTCTGATGCACAACATTACAGAACAAAAGACGAAGTAGCAGAATACAAGAAATTAGACCCTATTACGCAAGTAAAAGAAGTGCTTCTTGAAAAGAATTATGCTACTGAAGAAGAAATAAAAGTTATTGATAAGCGTGTTAAAGCAAAAGTTGCAGAGTGTGAAAAGTTTGCAGAAGAGTCGCCATATCCAGATAAAAATGTGATGTACGACGTTGTATACGATCAAGAAAATTATCCATTTATAGACCACAAAATTAAATAAGCTATGGCAGAAATTATCAACATGCCACGTTTAAGTGACACCATGGAAGAAGGGACTGTCGCAGCTTGGTTAAAAAAAGTAGGAGATAAAATAGAAGAAGGCGATATTCTTGCAGAAATCGAAACAGATAAAGCAACAATGGAGTTTGAATCTTTCCATGAAGGAACACTTTTATATATTGGTGTTCAAGAAGGAGAAACAACTAAAGTAGATCAGCTTTTAGCTATTATTGGTGAAGAAGGTGAAGATATCTCAGAAGCGTTAAACGGAAGTGCTGAAAAGGAAGCGTCTGCGGATGCTGCTGTAGCAAGCACAGAAGACACTGCTGATGATGCTTCTAGTTCAGATAGCTCAAGTGATTTACCAGAAGGAGTAACAGTAGTAACGATGCCAAGGTTAAGTGATACCATGGAAGAAGGGACTGTTGCTACTTGGTTGAAAAAAGTAGGAGATGAGGTAGAAGAAGGAGATATTCTTGCAGAAATCGAAACTGATAAAGCTACGATGGAGTTTGAATCTTTTCAATCTGGAAACTTATTATACATAGGATTAGAAGAAGGAGATTCGGCTAAAGTAGATTCGTTATTAGCAATTATTGGTCCTAAAGGAACTGATGTATCTGGTATAGCAAAAAGCTTTGATGCCAACGGAAGTACTTCATCTAAAAAAGAAGAAGCGCCAAAAAAGGAAGCTAAAGTAGAAGCGCCTAAAAAAGAGGCGCCTAAAGCAGCTCCGGCGCAAACAGAAACTACAACAACTGCATCGGGGCGTATATTTGTATCTCCTTTGGCTAAAAAAATGGCCGAAGAAAAAGGGATCAATTTATCTCAAGTTAAAGGATCAGGTGAAAATGGACGTATTGTTAAACGCGATATCGAAAACTTTACACCATCTGCAGCGGTAGCACAATCATCTGCTCCAGTAGCTAAATTTGTAGCTTCAGGTCAAGAAGATTTTGATGAGAAACCAAATTCGCAAATGCGTAAAGCAATTGCTAAAAACTTAGCTAAATCTAAATTTACAGCACCTCATTATTATTTAAATGTGGAGTTTGATATGGATAATGCTATGGCGTTTAGAACACAGTATAACTCTATTCCAGATACCAAAATTTCGTTTAATGATATGATTGTTAAAGCATGTGCTTTAGCATTACGTCAACACCCGCAAGTTAACTCGCAATGGTTTGATGATAAAATGAGATTAAACAACCATGTACACATTGGTGTAGCGGTTGCTGTGGAGGACGGATTGTTAGTGCCAGTTGTAAAGTTTGCTAATGAGCAGTCTTTACCTCAAATTGGAGCAGCAGTTAGAGATTTTGCAGGTCGTGCTAGAAAGAAAAAATTGTCTTTAGATGAGATGGAGGGAAGTACTTTTACTATTTCTAACCTAGGGATGTTTGGTATTGAAAGCTTTACGTCAATTATAAACCAGCCTAACTCTGCAATTTTATCTGTTGGTGCAATTGTAGCAAAACCAGTAGTTAAAAACGGACAGGTAGTAGCAGGTAATACAATGAAGTTAACTTTAGCTTGTGACCACAGAACAGTGGATGGAGCTACAGGTTCTCAATTCCTTCAAACATTAAAAGGGTATATTGAAAATCCTGTAACCATGTTAGTATAATAGTTTCGCTTTAGCGGAAATTAAAATCATATAAAATCCCATTTCAATATAATTGATTTGGGATTTTTTTATCTTTAAACACAAACCCATTCAAATGAAAAAAATAATTTTATTAGTAGCTGTATTTGCTGTTTTTACATCGTGTAAAACAAAAGTAAACGAGGTGGTAAAACCTATAGATTATACAATAACAGCACAAGAGGTAAAAAGTATTGTGTCTTATTTGGCATCTGACGATCTTAAAGGAAGAGATGTTGGTAGCAAAGGTATTGCTGATGCAGCAACGTACGTAGAAGATAAATTGAAATCCTACGGAGCAACGCCTTATTTTGATACTTATCGTGATAATTTTAAAGTTGGCGATTTAGACGCTTTTAATGTTGTTGGCTATTTAGAAGGAAATGATGCCGATTTAAAAAACGAGTTTATATTAATTGGTGCCCATTATGACCATATTGGACAAAGTAAAACGGTCGCAAATGATAGTATTGCAAATGGTGCAAATGATAATGCAGCAGGAACAAGTGGTGTACTAGCTTTAGCTAAATATTTTGGAGCTAAAAAATCAAATAAGAGAAGTCTTTTATTTGTAACATTTTCGGCAGAGGAAAAAGGATTGTTAGGATCTAAGCATTTAGCAAACCGATTAAAAGACGCTAATTTGGATTTATATACTATGATAAATTTAGAAATGATTGGTGTGCCTTTTAAAGATAGAGACTATCAAGCATTTATTACTGGTTTTGATAAATCTAATTTAGCAGAAACAATGAATGGGTACGCAGGTACAAAAATGGTTGGTTTTTCTGATGTTGCAGCAAAATATAGTTTGTTTAAACGTTCGGATAATTATCCTTTTTACGAGGCTTTTAAGGTGCCATCACATACTGTGTCTTCTTGCGATTTAAGTAATTTTGACTTTTATCACCATGTGGATGATGAGGTTGATCAATTAGATTACCCTTTTATGACGACTTTAATAAACAATTTAGCACCAGTTATTGAACAAATAACAAATGCATCAACTAAAGAAATTAAGTTAAATGAAAACTAAAAATATTATAATAACAGGTACAAGTCGTGGTATTGGTTTTGAACTGGTACATATTTTTGCCAATCAAGGTCACAATGTTTTGGCTTTATCTAGAAATGCACAACCTGTAAATAATCTTCATTTTGAAAACATTACGTCTTTTGCTTTTGATTTAGGTAATCCAGACGATTACAAAAAAGTAGAAACATTTATTAAAGAGGAGTGGAAACAAGTAGATGTGTTAATTAATAATGCGGGTACTATTGTAAACAAGCCATTTGCAGAAACCGCAATGGCAGATTTTGAGCATGTTTACAAAACCAATGTGTTTGGTGTTGCAGAAATGACAAGGACTGTACTTCCGTTTATGCCTAAAGATGGGCATGTTCTGTCTGTAAGTTCTATGGGCGGTGTACAAGGTAGTATGAAATTTGCAGGATTATCTGCTTACAGTTCTAGTAAAGGTGCCGTAATAACGCTTACAGAGTTGTTGGCTGAAGAATATAAAGAGAGTGGACCGTCATTTAACGTGTTGGCTTTAGGTGCGGTTCAAACCGAAATGTTAGAAGAAGCTTTTCCGGGATACCAAGCGCCAAACTCAGCTAAACAAATGGCAGATTATATGGCAGATTTCGCTTTAACAGGACATAAGTTTTACAACGGTAAGATGTTACAGGTATCTAACTCTACACCATAAAAAAATGCGGTTGATTTATTAAAATAAATCAACCGCATATATAGCAGACTAGTTAATATTTATACACGCTCAAGTGCCGCGTATGCTTCCGCACTAGAAAATTTGTCTTCAGAAAAGATGTTGTATTCTAATACTTTAATGACTTGCATTAATTGTTCAAAATTCTTTTTTTGGTAAATAGGTTTTAGGCTATCGTCTACTTTAAAAAACATCTCGCTTTGATTGTTGTTTTTGTTAATTCCGTAGAAAAATAATATTTCGTTAGCTTTTGGTTTAAAATATTTATAATCGTCTGACACACTTGCTGTCTTGTTGTAATAAATTTTTATATATACTTTTTCGGTGTCTACTTCTTTATCTATATCCAAATCCTCAGGATCAAGACGGTAGCGTGTTACTTGCAGATAGTCGTCAGAAGTTGTGCTTTGGTCGTTGTTTTGTTGTGCTTGAATCGTGCTTAGGGAAAGCAGAAACAAGAGAATAAGGGAAAATCTCATAGTTGCTATTAATCAGTTAATCTTAAGGGATGCTATTTTTTAATCAGCAACAAGAAACTAATTATTTATTAATTACGCAAATTTACACGTAACTTTATCTTAATTTTTTAACACTTTATCTAAAGTATTAATATTTAATAGGTTTTTTACTACGTAATAACGAGGTTTTTGTTATCAAAAACTATCATTTTGATAGATGTGCTTATTTGTGGTGTTTTAAATTTAACCTAGATCTGTAGAGGTCTTAAGATTTGATATTATAAAACGTGTTGTGCGTTTTCAATATTAGCTTTATATAGTTTGGTATAGCGTTCTCCAAACGTATCAATTACAATAGCGACTGCTAAGTGAATCATCACCGCTGTAAATATGCCAAAATAGAGCGGTTTAAGAGCGACTTTAGATAATACTATAGCTAAGGTTATAAAGACTAAAGCATATATTAGTTTAAGCGTGAAAAAGGCGTTTAGGTTTTTATTAACCATAACTAAATCAGACTTTAAGTAGCTGTCTTTATTATCTTGGTATTGTGCTACTTTTTGATCTACGGTTTTCTGATTATTTACCAAGAAATAACCCGTAATAAATACGCCAGCTTCTATCAAACCTAAAACTAACATTGCTATTGCAAAGACTTTAAATTGCGGCTTGTTGGCATAAAAATAGACACCAGTAATTATAGATAATAAACCTATGATTCCCGCGCTTAAACCTAATAAGCGCTCGCTTTGTAAATACTGTTGCACAAAATCCATGATACGTTGATTTTAAGAAACCAATTTACTTATTTTTTTAAATGCATTTCATTTTAAATTAATTTACTTTTGTGAAAAATATCAAAATGAAACAAACAACAAACAGCATATTAATGATTCGTCCTGTAAACTTTAGGATGAACGAGCAAACGGCAGTAAACAATTATTTTCAAGAAACACTTGCCATAAAAAACGCAGAAATTAATACAAAAGCGCAAGAAGAATTTGATGCCTTTGTAGAAAAGTTAAAAGCAGTTGGTGTAAATGTTGTTGTAATTAGTGATGATATTAATGTAGATACTCCGGATTCGATATTTCCAAATAACTGGGTTAGTTTTCATGAAAATGGAGATGTTGCTATGTATCCAATGTTTGCAGAAAATAGGAGAAAAGAAAGACGAGAAGATGTATTTATTAAATTAGAAGAAGAAGGATTTAAAATTAATAATATAACAGATTATACTTCTGCAGAAGAGCAAGGTGTTTATTTAGAGGGTACCGGAAGTTTATTATTGGATAGAGCCAATAGTATTGCGTATTGCGCATTGTCTCCAAGAGCTGATGAAGAATTGTTCATTGAATTTTGCGAAGATTTTGAATATACACCAGTTGTATTTACTGCAAACCAAACGGTAGAAGGAGAGCGTTTAGCTATTTATCATACTAATGTAATGATGTGTTTGGCAGAAACCTTTGCAGTGATTTGTTTAGATACTATTGATGATAAAAAAGAACGTAAAAACGTGGTGTCTCATTTAAAGCAAACGGGTAAACAAGTAATTGCAATAACAGAGCAACAAATGAATCAGTTTGCAGGAAACATGCTGCAATTAAGAGGTAAAGATGATGCGTTGTATCTAGTAATGAGTCAAGCAGCTCATGATAGTTTAACTGCGACACAAAAGGCAGAGATAGAAGCACATTGTCCTATTTTATCAAGTAGTTTAGAAACTATAGAGACTTGTGGTGGTGGTAGTGCGAGATGTATGATGGCTGAGGTATTTCTACCGAAGGTCTAGTTCAAGTATCACCTGGGTTTTCAACCTTGCTTTTAGGGAGTTCTACATAAAAAGTGCTCCCTATATTTTTATCACTTTCTACCCAAATATTACCCTTGTTTAGTTCTACTAATTCTCTACAAATAGTAAGTCCTAAACCGGTTCCTTTTTCTTTTTCAGTACCTCTTGTGGTAAATGTGTTGCTTACAAATAGCTTATCTAAATCTTCTTTATTTATACCAACACCTGTATCAGCAACGCTAAGTATAGCACGACCATTACTTATCTGATTGGTTATAGATATAGTATCTCCGCGATTAGTAAATTTTACAGCATTAGCCAATAAGTTTTGTATAACTATTTCAATCATACTTCGATCTGCGTATACAAAATCGCGTAATGTGTTATCTACTAATCTAATGCCTTTGGATTCAAACTTCTGGTCCATTAGCTTTGTTTTTTCAGTAAAAACCTCTTTAATATCAAATAAGGAAGGTTTTGGATCTAAAGACTGCATTTGCGACTTAGACCAGTTTAATAAATTAAATAATAGTAAAGAGGCATTGTTGGCGCTCTCACTTAATTCAGGTAAATAGCTTTGAAACTCTTCTTGCGTTAATTGTCCGTCTTTTAACAAATCTATAAACCCTTTTGTAGAGGTTAACGAATCTTTTAAATCATGAGAAACGATAGAGAACAGCTTATCTTTTACTTTGTTAATATTCTCAAGGTTTTTGCTCTGTTCTAAAATAGCTTCGTTTTGTAATTCTATCTTTTTATTTTTTGCTTCTAGCTCTCTAGTATATTTTAATCTATTGTTTCGTTTTACATAAAACAATACAAAAGAGGTCAGTACTACAGCAAAAGCAGCTAGTAAAGCATAAAAAATCAATTTAAACTTGTCGTACTTTTGTTTGCTTACTTGGTTCTCGTTTTGTGTAATTGGCAGTATGTTTGAAGCTCGGGTAGATGTTAAATCTCCCGTAGAATCAATTACTTTTAGAGCATTATTCTTTGTTTTTTCAGAGTCTATTTTTTCTTTTAGATGGTAGTACTCACTTTGCCAAACAAAGGCATTATCAAACTTTCCGTTAGTAGAATCTAAAACTTTCATAAGCTGATAATTACGCAGTAATTGCTCATCATTATTTATAATTCGACTTAAATTGGCAGCTTCGATTAGCTGGTGTTCTGCAGTCTTTAAACGTTTTTGATGTAAATTTAATTCTCCTAAACTATTTAAAGATACAAGTACTTCTTCTTGATTATCAAAACGTCTATTAAGGTTAATGGATTCTACCAAATACCTAGAAGCCATTTTGTAGTCTTTGTCTTTTAGGTAAGCATTACCTAAGTACGGTAATATTTTAGCTCTAAAATTTTCATTTTTAGTTCCTGCATAACCTAAAGCGCTTTCGTAATAACTTATAGCTTGACTGTAATCTTCTTTTGCAGTATAAATATCGCCTAGATCTTTATTAGTAGCAATTAAACCATTAATGTTATTGTCTTTATTATCTACTTGTAATTTTTTTAAATTAAAAGTAATGGCTTTTTCTAAGTCTCCGGATGTGTGGTATGCTTTTGCAAGACTCTTGTAATTTTGTGACAGTTCTTCGTATAAGTTCCTTTTTTCTAATTCCTTTATAGCGGATAAAGCGTAGGTTAAACCATCTTGATAATTTCCTTTTTCAATTTCTAAAACGCCTAAATTACTATCTACTTTAGCAACAGCGATGGTATCGTTCATGGATTGAAACAATACTTTAGCAGCTTTAAAATCGGTTATAGCTTTCGGTATATTACCTTCTTGATTATGTATTTTAGCTTTTAAAAAAATAATTTCGGCAAGGCCTTTATTGTAGCCTAAATCTTTAGCTAATTTTTCGCTTTGTTGTACAAATTTTAAAGCTTTAGTATACTTTTTAGATTTAAAAAGTAGTTTTATAATGTTAATGGAAGTATTAACTTTAGTGGAGTCTGGATCTTGATAAGCCAACTGAATAGTCAAACTCTCTAGTTCATCGTCTTGCGAAAAGCTAAAAGCAGTATTCAGTAGGAAAATAAGGACAATCAGTCTCTTCATTTAAAGGTACAGCATTACGCATTATAATATAAGTAGCTAAAAAGCAGCCCATATTATACAATTATAATGACTTAAATAGTTAGTTAAATTTATAGAAGAAAAGTGGAGGGATTTTTCTTCTCGCCATAAAAATGACTATTAATATGCTGATATCATAATTTTTAAGCGGTACTACCTATAAATTAGACTAACGGTAGATTTTAGTTTTTTTACGTAAATCACTCGCTTTATTTAGGAGTTTAAAAACATATATTTTTATTTTTAAGTTATTACAAACGGGGCTAATATGCACGATAAAATCTGTCGTTTTCACGCAATAAATGCTATATTTGCGCTTTCAAAAAATACATCAAATGAGCCTTCAGCATACCTTAGAGCAACACGTAAAACAAGCAGTAAATTCAATTTATAGTGCAGACTTACAGTCGGTAGAGTTTCAAGCAACTCGTAAAGAGTTTGCAGGAGATATTACCGTTGTCGTGTTTCCTATGTTAAGGGTGGTAAAGGGTAATCCTGTGCAAATAGGAGAGGCTATTGGTAGCTATTTGTTAGAAAATGTGACTGAAGTCGAAGGGTTTAATGTTGTAAAAGGCTTTTTAAATCTTGAAATTCAGGCCTCATATTTTGTAAACTATTTTAATAGTATTAAGGATCAAGAGACGTTTGGTTTTGTTAACGCTTCCGCGGAAAATAAAGCCGTTATGGTGGAGTATTCATCACCAAATACAAACAAGCCATTACACCTTGGACATATCCGAAACAATTTATTAGGGTATAGTGTAGCCGAAATAATTAAGGCTTCGGGTAAAAAAGTATATAAAACACAAATTATTAACGATAGAGGAATACATATTTGTAAAAGTATGTTGGCTTGGCAACGTTTTGGTAATGCAGAAACTCCTGAATCTACAGGGTTAAAAGGCGACAAATTAGTAGGTAATTACTACGTTAAGTTTGATCAAGAATATAAAAAGGAAATTGCTGCTTTAATGGCTGAGGGTAAAACCGAAGATGACGCTAAAAAAGAAGCGCCTATTTTAGTGTCAGCACAACAGATGCTTCAAAAATGGGAGGCAGGAGATAAAGACGTAGTTACTTTGTGGGAAACCATGAATGGCTGGGTATATAAAGGTTTTGATGAAACTTATAAAAACCTTGGTGTTGATTTTGATAATTTATATTATGAAAGTGAGACCTACCTTTTAGGTAAAGAGTTTGTCGCTGAAGGTTTAAAATCAGGTGTGTTCTTTAAAAAAGAAGACGGATCAGTTTGGTGCGATTTAACAGCTGATGGTTTAGACGAGAAAATTGTGTTGCGTTCTGACGGTACAGCTGTATACATGACACAAGATATTGGAACAGCTATCCAACGTGTTAAAGATTATCCAGATGTTGGAGGTATGGTTTATACGGTTGGTAACGAGCAAGAATATCACTTTCAAGTCTTGTTTTTAATTATTAAAAAACTTGGTTTTGATTGGGCTAAAAATCTATTTCATTTAAGTTACGGTATGGTAGATTTACCATCTGGTAAAATGAAGAGTAGAGAAGGGACTGTTGTTGATGCAGACGATTTAATAGTCGAAATGGCAGACACAGCAAAAACCATCTCTGAAGATTTAGGTAAATTAGAAGGTTATACAGATCAAGAAAAAACAGACTTGTATAAAACTATTGGTTTAGGGGCTTTAAAATATTACATTTTAAAAGTAGATCCTAAAAAACGTATTTTGTTTGATCCAAAGGATTCAATCGATTTTCAGGGTAATACAGGACCTTTTATTCAGTACACGTATGCTAGAATTCAATCTATCTTACGTAAGGCTGGTGTAGACGCTACAGTAACTTTAAGCGCGGATCAAGTGGCTCTTGAAGATAAAGAGCGTGAGTTAATTAAGCAATTACAATTGTTTCCGGAAGTTATCCAGCAAGCAGCCACTAACCATAGTCCTGCATTAATTGCTAATTACACTTATGATTTGGTAAAAGCTTTTAATAGTTTTTATCAAAATGTGTCTATACTTGGGGCAAATACACAAAATGAAATTGTTTTTAGAGTACAATTATCTCAAGCAGTAGCAAATACTATAAAAAACGCTTTTAGCTTATTAGGTGTGGCAGTGCCAGAACGTATGTAAGATTAAAACTTTACTATATTAAAAAAACGCTTTCAATTATTTGAAAGCGTTTTTTTTGTTGTGTGTTGTAAGCCTATTATCTTGGTTTGTAAATTGCACCAGTAGCAAAATCAACAATTACTCCAGGAAAGAAAAGTAAAATATCAGCAATTAATGCTCCAACCCTAATTTCTCGCTGCTGCTCTCCTGGTTGAGGTTTTGTTTTTTGAGAAGCAGTAATTTTTCCTCCAAATACCGTAGCGCAACTAGACATCATTATTGCAACTAATCCAATTGCAATTACATTTTTTAGTTTTTTCATTTTTTCGAAATTTATGTTAATAATTAATCTAGACATGATAGAAAGTCTTTAATTATAGTTTTATGACAGTAGTAATAAAGTTTATGAAATTTGACTCTCATTATTAACTGTATTTAGAACTCTAATTTTTGTAATTCTTGTAGGTAAGTATATTTGTAAGGTAAGCTAATAAATTCAGCATAATGGATTTGTTTCTTGTTTTATCTTTTATGATAGTTTTTTTAGTTAAATTTTGCTTAAGCGAAAATTAACTTATTATTTGCCACTCTTAAGTTAAAGTTAGGTGGTTTGTCTTAAACACGAAGCGGTTTAAAATAGCATGAGGTTCTCGATACATTTGTTTTTTCCGTTATCACTCCAGAAACAAACACTCGAACTGATGCTGGGTGACGACTCATGGTGTTTTTATATATGTAATACTTAAGTGCTTTGGATGTACAGCAAAAATGAGTTATCACATATCGTCGTTTCTAGTAATTTACGAGGCATGAGCATATAGTGTCGAGAACTATTCTAAAATAAAGTAAATAGTGGTTTTTTATAAGAAATACAACCTGATCTTAAAAGTTGCGTTTAATTCGCAGCAGAGAAATATTCATTTAAAATATAATCGAATGCTGTTTTTATTGGGGCTTTCTCCCAAGTTCCTATTTCTATTACTGTGTAGTTAGTTCCAATAATAATTTTTTCACTATAAAAATCTAAACCAATAAAAAAAGAAATATAATCGGTTACGTATTCCGCAAAACTATCTTCTTTGTCTTTTAATGGTGGATAAAATTTTAATTTATTAAAATATCAGGATGGATCGTTTTTAGTTTATAATATAAAAGCAATCCAAAACCGTTATAACGAGTTTCTAAAGTTTTAAAAGATTCTAACTTATAAAGTGTTTTTGAGTATAATGCTTCTTTAGATATTTCCTGTAATAGATCGGTGCTGAGGCGTGTCGTTTTGTAATGCATCATTTAGCCTAATAAGAATCTTGTTAATCTAAATTCTATAGTTTTTGTCTGAATTTGGATAGGTTTCAAAATCAGATTGATAATAAATATCAGTTATTTGTAATTTAAAGATTGCAAATTAACATCTTATATTTTTATTCAAACTTGATATAGTCAATTTCAATATCAAAGTCGCCTGCTTTTTTATCGCTAATAATTAATGCCATATTATAAATGTCATCTAATGCAGTAATTGGCATGTCGTTTCCAATAACTTCACTAATACGATAATGCTTGAAGTCTGATAAATTAACTGTTAGTGTTTCCCATTCAGTTGTTTTTGGAGAAAACGTATGCTTGTAATACGGGATGTAATACTGTTGACTGTTTTTTAAAGATAATCCAAACGTCCGATCTCTACTGCTACTTTTATAACGCATAGTCATTGTTTTGCAAGCGCTTAATGCGCCTTTAATAACTAGAGTACGCATACTTGCAAATCCACCATTGTTTTCTAGACTTACAGCGCCCGTAAATTGGATACTGTTGTTTGTTAGTTGGATTTCGGATTTGGAGAGTCCTCCCATAACACCATCATTAACAATGCGCCAAGTGTCTCCAGCTTTATCTTGTCCAAAATCTATGGTTAATCCTGTAGTTGTTATCATAAATAGTAGAGTTAGAAGTAGTAATTGTTTCATATCTAAAGATACAACAACCAAAGCAGCATTTGTTTTAAAGTCTTGTTAATAGATTATAAATTGAAGTGATAAAAAAGATTTATTTAAGTTAAGAAATCTAAGTGTAAAACTGTCTAATAATCTCATCAAAATCTACTATTTTTGTGACAATGCAATACACCATTTCTCATTACATACCGGAAGCGTCTTTACCTAGAGTGTTAGAACTATTGGAACACGATAATTTAATTGTATTGGTTAAAAAGGAACGTAAAACAAGACATGGAGATTATCGCAGATTACCAAATGGAAAGCATCAAATTACGGTTAATGGTAGCTTAAATAAATACCGTTTTTTAATTACATTAATTCATGAAATTGCACATTTAGAAGCATTTTCTAAATTTGGACGCCAAATTAAACCTCATGGTTTGGAATGGAAGCACACGTTTCAGCATTTAATGTTGCCATTTATAAATCCAGAAGTGTTTCCTGATGCTATTTTACCAGCATTGGCAAAACATTTTAAAAATCCAAAAGCGTCTAGCGACACAGATGTGCAACTGGCCTTAGCTTTAAAGCAATTGGACGCACCAAATAATAAAAGCTTTATATTTGAAGTACTTTTACATCAGACTTTTAAGATACACAATGGACGTGTATTTAAAAAAGGAGCAAAACGACGGACTCGTCATGAGTGTGTTGAGGTAAAAACGGGTAAAACCTACCTGTTTAATGCCAATGCTGAGGTAGATATTATTAACGATTAAGTAAAGGCTTAATACAACAAGAAGGACATGCAAAATAAAAATTATTACGCCATATTAATGGCAGGAGGAGTAGGTTCACGTTTTTGGCCAGTTAGCACGGAAGAGTTTCCGAAGCAGTTTCATGACATGCTTGGAACTGGAGATACACTAATCCAAAAAACGTTTAGCAGATTAAGTACGCTTATTCCTAAAGAGAATATTTTTATTTTAACTAACGAAAAATATAACGATTTGGTGTTAGAGCAACTTCCAGAAGTTAATCAACGTCAAGTAGTTTTAGAGCCAGCTATGCGTAACACAGCGCCTTGTATTTTGTATGCTAGCTTAAAAATACAAAAGGAAAACCCTGATGCTGTCATGATTGTTGCGCCAAGTGATCATTGGATAGAAGATGAAGACGCATTTACAACCAACGTAAAACAGGCGTTTGAATATTGTGAGACTAATGATGCATTAATGACCTTAGGAATTACACCTACATTTCCAAATACAGGATATGGTTATATCGAATGTGGAGAAGCATCAGAAGAAAAAATAAGTGACGTTATTCAATTTAGAGAAAAACCAGATTATAATACTGCTAAGCAATTTATAGCAAAAGGTAATTTTTTATGGAATGCAGGGATATTTATGTGGTCTGTTTCTAGTGTCATTAAAGCCTTTCAAGAAAAGCAACCAGGATTATATGAGTTGTTTAAAACAGGAATACCGACTTATAATACCGAGTTTGAAGACGATTTTATTAGAGATAATTACGCTAAAGCTGAAAACATCTCTGTAGATTATGCTATTATGGAATCTTCAACAAACGTCTACGTTATTCCAGCAACTTTTGATTGGAATGATTTAGGGACTTGGGGAAGTTTATATGATAAATTAGATAAAGACGAAAACAATAATGCGGTAGTTAATGCCAAAACATTAACGGAAGATGCCTCTGGAAATATGATCCGTACTAAGACCGATAAGGTAGTGGTAGTGGATGGGTTGAAAGATTATATTATTGTGGATAAAGACGAAGTTTTACTTATCTTTCCGAAGTCAAAAGAACAAGATATTAAATCAGTACTCCAAAAAGTAAAAGACAAGTACGGAGAGCATTACGGATAGGATTTAACTATGGAAGAAAACAATACGCCAAAGGAAAATAAATTTGATTTCTCTGATGAGGAGAAACAACAAGAAGCAGTAGATCAAAAAAAAGCAGCTGTTAAAAAAGATGCACAAGGGTTATTTAAGAGTATTAAAACCTTTATGCAAGAGCTACTTGATTTTAGAGAAGATACGGATAGAGATGCTACTATTGAAGCCATAAAGGCAGATATTCCTTTTAAAGGGGCAACTGCATGGATTTTAATATGCTCTATATTTGTGGCATCCATTGGATTAAATGCCAATAGTACTGCGGTTGTAATTGGTGCCATGTTAATTTCTCCATTAATGGGGCCAATACTTGGTGTTGGGTTATCTATTGCTATTAACGATATTGATACGCTTAAACGCTCGTTAATCAACTTAGCGATTATGATTGTGCTTAGTTTGCTAACGGCCTTTTTGTTTTTTAGATTTTTTCCTTTAAGCGAGGACACTTCAGAGCTTTTAGGTCGTGTACAACCAGATATTCGAGATGTACTAATTGCCTTTTTTGGGGGATTAGCTTTAATTATTGCCCGAACTAAAAAGGGAACAATAGCATCTGTTATTTTTGGAGTTGCAATTGCTACAGCATTAATGCCACCCTTGTGTACAGCCGGATATGGTTTAGCAAAAGGCAATTGGACCTACTTTGGCCAAGCCATGTATTTATTTACTATTAATACCATATTTATCGCATTAGCGACCTTTTTAGTACTTAAGATATTGCGTTTTCCAATGCTTAAATATGCTAATTCTGCAAAGCGTAAACGTACCGCTAGAATTGCATCTTTAGTCGCTATTATTGTTATGATACCTGCTATGTTTACCTTTTTAAGTGTACTTAGAGAAAGTCAGTTTAAAGTGGATGCTAAAGACTTTATTAGCATGGAGCTAAAGTCGTTACCAAACGCTAGTTATATTCAGAAATACGCAACGCCTAATTACTCTCCTACTGGAGAGTCTAATATAGAGCTGACTACTTTTGGTACAGATGTGATTTCTGACGATATGAAACACTTCTTAGAAAATAGATTACAAGAATATACCTATTTAAAAAATTCTAAATTATTAATTAATCAGACTAAAAATAGACAGATTAATAACTTAGAATATATGGAAGAGTTGCGCACAAGAGACTCTTTAGACTTAATGAGTCAGCAACAGAAAATCACATTTTTAGAAGATAAAGTTAGAGAGTTGTCTAAATTAGAACAAGGTTATGTTCCGTTTGAAGAATTATCTAAAGAGGTTAATATTAACTACGAAAATATCGAGTCGCTATCTTATGCAAGCGTTGTAAACTCTAACTTTAAAAGTATAGATACGTTAGCTGTGTTTCAGGTAAAATGGAATGATAGTTTGGCGGATGCTGCACAAGTGTCTAAAGAGAAAGATAAACTATACCGTTGGTTAAAATTAAAACTAAAATTAGATACGTTAGTTGTTAAACAAACAAACTAAATTTTAGGAGATACAATAATTATATACGCTACCATTCAGATCAAAGAGAAGTATTTGTTAATACAATATTGTATTCAATTAGTCTTTCTTCTGAATGATAGTGATACTTAATCTAAGTGATGTAATGCCTGTTAACCGCGTTCTTCCAAGTACATTTGACGTACTTTTTTGAATAGTTCTGAAGAGTAAACAAAGTCAGTTACTGCAGCATTATCCGTTTTAAAGATGTCGTAGCGAGAACCTTCCCATTCTTTTAAACCATTTTTCAGAAATACAATTTTCTCTCCAATTTGCATAACAGAGTTCATGTCATGTGAGTTGATTACGGTTGTAATTTGGTATTCTTCCGTTATTTCTTTAATCAGATTATCAATAACTATAGATGTTTTTGGATCAAGTCCAGAGTTAGGTTCGTCACAAAACAAGTATTTAGGTTTGTTTACAATAGCGCGTGCAATAGCAACACGTTTTTGCATACCTCCAGACGCTTCACTTGGCTTTTTGTGGTGTGCATCTTCTAGGTTAACACGTTTCAATACAAAGTTGACACGGTCTTCCATTTCGCTTTTACTTTGTTTTGTAAACATTTTAAGCGGGAACATAACATTCTCTGCAATAGTCATAGAGTCAAACAAGGCACTTCCTTGAAAAACCATACCTATATCTGCTCGCATGTTTCTTTTTTCGTCTTCGCTTAATTGCGTAAATATTTTACCATCATAAGCAATACTTCCTTGTTCGTAATCAAAAAGCCCCAAGAGACACTTTAAAAATACGGTTTTACCGGAACCACTTTGTCCAATGATTAAGTTGGTTTTACCTTTTTCAAAAGTAGTTGTAACCCCTTTTAAAATATGAGCGTCTCCAAACGATTTGTGTAAATTTTTTACTTCTATCATTGACTTAGTAGGAGTTGAGTTAATATATAATTTAAAAGGATAATCATTACACTAGTCCATACAAAAGATGTCGTACTAGCTTTACCAACTTCTAACGCACCACCTTTCATATAATAACCATGATAGGACGGTACCGTTGCTAAGATAAAAGCGAAAATTAGTGTTTTGATAAATGCGTAGGCCATATGAAATGGCTTAAAGTCTAGTTGGATACCTTCTATATAATCTGGCATTGTTGCGTAACCACCATAAACACAAGCAGCTAGTCCTCCCATAATTCCTAAAAACATAGAAATTGAAATAACAAATGGGTATAGTGTTAGCGCTATAAATTTAGGAAACACTAAGTAGTTTAAACTGTTTATTCCCATAACTTCTAGTGCGTCAATTTGTTCTGTAACACGCATGGTTCCGATACTAGATGTGATAAAAGACCCTACTTTTCCTGCCATAATTATAGACATAAAAGTAGGTGCAAATTCTAGAATAATAGATTGTCTTGTGGCAAAACCAACTAAGTTTTTTGGTATCCAAGGACTGTCAATATTTAATGCTGTTTGTATTGTAACAACACCACCTACAAAAAAGGAGATAAATGCGACAATACCAATGGAGCCGATAATTAAATCGTCAACATCTTTTAGTATTAATTTTTTCATTACAGACCACTTTGTAGGCTTGCGAAACATCTCGACAACCATTAAAAAGTACGTCCCAATATAGTGTAGGTAATTCATGTTTTATTTGTTACTGCTAAAATATAAAATTCTAGTAGGTATTTAACCTTAATTTCAAATTAGATGTTTTAAAATCTGTATTTTTGACCTCTAAAATTAAATTATCCAAAATGAGAGCGATACTATCAGTATTTGTGATATGTTTTCTGTTAAGTTGTCAGTCACAAAAAAGCGTTATTAAACCTAATGTTGCAACATTAAATACACAACCTAAACTTGTTGTAGGTGTAGTTGTAGATCAGATGAGATACGACTATTTAACTAGATTTTATAATAAGTATGGAGAGGGTGGATTTAGGCGTTTGATGTCACAAGGTTTTAATTGTAAAAACAATCATTTTAACTATGTGCCGACATATACAGGACCCGGACATGCTTCAATATTTTCTGGTACGACACCAAAAACACACGGTATAATTTCTAATAATTGGTACGACAAAGTCTCTGATAGTTATGTGTATTGTGCAGGTGATACAACAGTACAATCTGTAGGGACTACAAATAAAGCAGGGCAAATGTCTCCGCACAGATTAAAAACAACATCATTTGCAGATGAAAATAGATTGTTTACGCAAATGCGAGGAAAAACAATAGGTATTTCTGTAAAAGATAGAGGTGCTATTTTGCCAGCTGGTCATACTGCTAATGCGGCATATTGGTTTCACGGTGCAGATGAAGGGCGTTTTATTACTAGTACTTATTACCTAGAAACTTTACCTAGTTGGGTTAAAGCTTTTAATGATACTGGTGCTGCTGAAAGTTATTTAAAGGAATGGAATACATTATACGACATCAATACTTACACAGAAAGTGGGAGTGATTTAAATGCTTTTGAAGGAGGTTTTAAAGGAAAAGAAACTGCAACGTTTCCTTATGATTTAAAAGCATTGAGTAAAACCAATAGAGGTTATGATATTATTAAAGCAACACCTTACGGAAATAGTATTGTTGCAGACTTTGCAATTGCAGCCTTAGATGGTGAGCAGTTGGGACAGGATAATATTACGGATGTGTTAACGGTTAGTTTTTCTAGTACGGATTATGTTGGTCATAATTTTGGTGTTAATAGTAAAGAAGTGGAAGACACTTATATTAGATTAGATAAGGAGATCGAACGTTTACTAAATGCTTTGGATGCTAAAGTTGGTAAAGGTAATTATACATTGTTTTTATCTTCTGATCATGGTGCTGTTGAGGTGCCATCTTATTTAGAGTCTGTAAAAGTACCATCAGGATACTTTAATAATGATGCTTTTAAAAAGACGCTAAACGAGACAATCATTTCCAATTATAAAGCAGAATCGTTTATTAAAAACATAAGTAACAATCAAGTCTTTTTAGATCGTGAGGTTATCAAAGGTTATGGTTTAAACCTAATAGAAGTACAACAAGCTTTAGTGGATGTAATTATTGGTTACCCGCAAGTGTATAAAGCATATACTGCTAGTAGTATGACAAATGCTGAGTTTTCTAGAGGAGTAGAGCATTTACTTCAAAATGGGTTTAATCAAAAACGCTCAGGAGATGTATTATACGTTTTAGATCCAGCAGTTATTAGTTATAGCAAAACAGGGTCTACTCATGGATCTGCTTTAAATTATGACACTCACGTACCATTATTATTTTTTGGAAAAGGAATCAATACAGGAAGTACTTTACAACATACTACTATTCCTGATATAGCACCTACAATGTCTGCTTTATTAGGGATTAGTTTCCCAAATGGAGCATCTGGTAAACCTTTAGAATTTGTTTTAGAAAACTAGTCTTTAGAAGACTATATAAGTCTGTTTTAGTAAAATAAGATTATAAACAACAATGCCATACTTTTAATAAAGTATGGCATTGTTGTTTAATGTAACATTAAGTAAAAAGAGGTAATACCTAGCGCCTAGTAAAAAGATGCGTATTTATGACTTTACTATAAAGCAAAGTGATCTGTTGTTTAATGTTGTTCTAAGTAAAAGGGGGAGTGGCGTTTTCTTTTATTTTCTATAAAGGAAGTAATTGTCAACCAGCTCAATATAAGTTTCTTTGGCTTGGTCTGTTGTAATGTCTTTAATTTGAAATAAGGCATTGGCTTTAAACGCATTTATTATGCGCTTTTTACTGCTAGGGCTTTCGTAATTGTTTGTTGCCTTTTTATAATAAGCATACAAACGTAGTAGGAAATCTGCGGGAAAAGGTTCTGTATGCGCGTTAATACGCTCTACAGCATCTTCAAAAATAGTATTTAACTCTTCGGTAGTCATATGCTTACATTTCGGCAATAATACTTTCACCACCTTTTACTTTTTGGTTTAAGTTTACCTTAATCTTAGTGTCCAAAGGTAAAAATAAATCTACTCTCGAACCAAATTTGATGAATCCTGAGTCTTCACCTTGCGTTGCAGCGTCCCCTTGTTTAGCATAATTTACAATACGTTTAGCTAATGCTCCAGCAATTTGTCTGTATAAAACCTTACCGTAAGTTGGGTTGTCTACTACAACTGTAGTGCGTTCGTTTTCTGTACTAGCTTTAGGGTGCCAAGCTACTAGGTATTTTCCAGGATGATATTTACTGTAGGCCACTTGTCCGCCAATAGGATAACGTGTAACGTGTACATTTATTGGAGACATGAAAACACTTACTTGTAAGCGTTTCTCTTTAAAAAATTCAGGTTCAAATACTTCTTCTATCACAACAACTTTACCATCTACAGGAGATACAACTGTGTTGTCATTTAAAAGTGTGGTTCTTTTTGGGTTTCTAAAAAATTGGAGTATCAAAAATAAGAATACAAACAATGTGAAAAACAACAGGTATTGTAACCATTGTAGCGACACAAACTTATCTACCACCACTGCAAAAAGAGCCACCAGTAAAAAAGTAATTGCAATTATTTTAAAACCTTCTTTATGAAACATAATTTAAAATTCTTAGAAATAAATAAATAAAAGGAGCTGCAAATATCATGCTGTCAAAGCGATCCATTAGACCACCATGTCCAGGCATAATAACACCACTGTCTTTAACTTTTGCTTGACGCTTAAACTTAGATTCTATTAAGTCTCCAAGTGTGCCAAAAACGCTTATTATAACACTTAAAATTAACCAATGCGTAAAGGTTAATGTGTGGTCTGTAAAGATATAAATAAAATAGCTGGCAATACAGGCAAAAAATAAACCACCCAAAAAGCCTTCTACTGTTTTTTTAGGTGAAATACTTGGGAATAGCTTTTGCTTACCAAAATTCTTACCTACTAAATACGCAAAGGTATCATTGACCCATACTAATATAAACGATCCTAATATATAAACCGGTGTAAACTGGCCATTATGGTTTGCTATTAGTACTAAAAACACGAATCCGCTTGATAGGTAAAACGTAGTGATTATAAATCTTTTAGAACTAAATAAGGGTATTGTCTTTTCTGAAAATAAATCCTTAATTAAAAGCAATTGCACAAATAGTGTTATGACTTGCAGAATTTGTGTGGTCTCGTCTAGACCTTTGTCAGAACTCATTACAAGTTGCCAATATCCAAATATAAAATAGAGTACTGTAAATATAATATAAGGAAAAATGCTTTTTAGTTGAATAAGTTTACAAAACTCCATCAAGCAAATAAAGCCAAACACAAAAAACAACACAATAAAAGCGTGTTGGTTTAACAGTGAGGCTACTAGCAAACTTACGTATAAGAATCCTGAAAGTGCTCTGGTAAGGGTTTCGTTCATAAAACTAAAGGTCTTCTAAAAGCAACAAATATAGGTTTTTTGCACTGCTTCCGTAAGATAAAAAGTCTTTTTCCTCTTGCATTTTAAAATGCTTGATAGTCGTAATGTTGGTGGGTATCTTCGTGGTGTTTTTATTTTTAATTTCACGTAGACCTTCTCCTATGTTTGAAACAATTTGACTTGTTGTCGCAAAAACAATTACGTTGTTAGGAAATTCGTTAAGCTTTTTCTCTGCTAATTGGTTAGAGCAAACTAATAATGAGCCATCGTTGGCTATTAAGTTTTCGCAAGTGGTAATAAAATAGGTGCAATTTGATAGGCTGCTATCTGTTTTAAGTTGCGAAGATTTAAATCTGTCCTTTAAATTGGTATCGTAGAAAAATGCAGCGTCGTCTTCCCAGTTATTTTCTAGAATAATGTTGTTTAAGTTTTCAAACACTTCGTCTAGAGAATCACAATACAGGAATTTTCCACCGTTTTTTTTGAAGTTAATTGTAAAACTTTCGTCAATAGGAATGTCTTGGGTAGGCATATATCTGCCTCTTTCTTCAGACTTTAACTCTTCCTTTTTCTTCTGAGATTTAGAACTAAAAAGTTTCCTAAACAGACTCATTCGCGCGTTGCTATAATCAAAATTCCTTTATGGGATAATCAAATATAAAAAATCTTAGACTATCTGATGCGATAATCTAAGATTTTTAAATATATTATGATAAAATGATATTATTCTTCTTCCTTTGTTTCTATTTGAATTTTCTCAGATGGTTTTCTATCTATTTCAGCAAACGGACGTTTACCTAAAATTTCTTCTAAATCATCTTTAAAAATAACTTCTCTTTCAATTAGTCTTTCCGCCAAAAGTTTTAATACATCTTTTTTAGATTCTAATAAGTCTAAAGCACGTTGGAACTCAGTTTCAACAATGTTTTTGATTTCATTATCTATTAATTCAGATGTTTTTTCACTGTAAGGTTTAACAAAACCACTTTCTCCAGCTGGATCATAGTAAGTAATGTTTCCTACTTTTTCATTAAGACCATAAATCATAACCATAGCTTTTGCTTTTTTAGTTACATTTTCAAGATCACTTAATGCTCCGGTAGAGATTTCATTAAAGATTATTTTTTCTGCAGCACGTCCACCCATTGTTACACAGATCTCATCTAAAAACTTACTTGTTCTAGTTATAAATGCTTCTTGTGGTAAGTACCATGCAGCTCCTAAGCTACGTCCTCTTGGTACAATAGTAACTTTTACTAATGGGTCAGCATGTTCTAAAAACCAGCTTACTGTAGCGTGCCCAGCTTCGTGATAAGCGATTGTCTTTTTCTCTTCAACAGAGAATAAGTTACTACGCTTTTCTAAACCACCAACAATACGATCAACAGCATCTAAAAAGTCTTGCTTTTCAACAGCTTTCTTATCATGTCTTGCAGCAATTAAAGCAGCTTCGTTACATAAGTTTGCGATATCTGCACCAGAAAAACCAGGTGTTTGTTTTGATAAAAATTCAACATCTAGTCCTGCTACCTTTTTAAGTGGCTTAAGGTGTACTTCAAATATTGCTTTACGTTCTGTTAAGTTTGGTAGATCAACATGTATTTGTCTATCAAAACGTCCAGCACGCATTAATGCATTATCTAATATATCTGCTCTGTTGGTTGCAGCTAATACAATAACGTTTGTATTGGTTCCAAAACCATCCATTTCTGTTAGTAATTGGTTTAACGTGTTTTCACGCTCGTCATTACTACCTGACATTGCATTTTTACCTCTTGCACGTCCTATGGCATCAATTTCATCAATAAATATAATAGCAGGTGATTTCTCTTTAGCTTGCTTAAATAAGTCTCTAACACGAGAAGCTCCAACACCAACAAACATTTCTACAAAGTCAGATCCTGATAGAGAAAAGAAAGGAACTTTAGCTTCTCCAGCTACTGCTTTTGCTAATAACGTTTTACCTGTTCCTGGAGGTCCTACTAGTAAGGCTCCCTTTGGAATTTTTCCACCTAAGTTAGTATACTTTTCAGGATTTTTTAAGAAATCTACAATCTCTTGTACTTCTTCTTTTGCTCCTTCTAAACCAGCAACATCTTTAAAGGTTGTTTTAACTTCAGAATTTTCGTCAAAAAGTTTCGCTTTTGATTTTCCGATATTAAATATCTGTCCACCAGCTCCACCTCCTCCTCCAGAGGACATGCGACGCATTATAAATACCCAAACACCAATTAATAATATAAATGGTAAAAGGCTAAATAGTAATTCTCCCCAAGGGTTACTGTCTATGCTAAAAGTTAATTCGGCAGCTTTGTCTTTTCCTATTTCGGAGTTGATCTCTTTTATAGATTCTTGAAATAAAGCTAAGTCACCAAATTGAAATGAATAATTTGGAAGTTTAGCTGTTGTTGGAAAAATAGACGTTGGCTTAGACTTTTTATGTTCTTCTTTGGCTTCGGCTTCTTTTCTTAGGTAAACTTTTGCAGTAGTTTCGTTTATGATATCTACTTTTTCTACATCACCAGATCTCAAATATTCGAAAAATTGAGCAGGAGATGTTTTGCTTGTAGTGTCTGCGCTACTACCAAATACCTGAAGTGCTATGAAGAAAATAATAATACCTCCATAAATCCAATACGGATTAAATTTAGGTTTTTTTGGTGCTACTTTTTTATTTTTATCAGCCATGTATTGATTTTAATAGTTGGTTTCGATAACAGTTACTTTGGCATCTCCCCAAAGACTCTCTATATCGTAATATTCTCTAATTTGTTTCTGGAAAACATGTACCACAACGTTAACATAATCCATAAGTACCCACTCAGCATTGTCTTCACCTTCAATATGCCAAGGTTTGTCTTTAAGTGCTTTACTTACTTTTTTCTGGATTGCGCTAACAATAGCGTTTACTTGTGTGTTTGAAGTCCCTTCGCAAATTACAAAGTAGTCACAAACAGTATTTTCAATTTCTCTTAAATCAAGAATATTTATTTCTTTTCCTTTTACATCCTCAATACCTTCAACTATTGTTGAAATTAGGGCATCTATGTTTGGTTGTTCTTTCGACATTAATTATATTTAAATTTGTGCAAAGTTATTATTTTTAAGTTCTTTATACTCTAAAAAAATCATAAGATTTTATAATACGAAGATAAATATTAAATATGCGTATAATCAAACTTAATGCCACCGATTCTACAAATAGGTTTCTTCGCAATCTAAGTTTAGAAACTCCGGTCAAAGATTTTACTACAGTTGTTACTAACGACCAAACTAAAGGGCGTGGTCAAATGGGGACATCGTGGCAATCACAACCGTCCCAAAACCTTACTTTTAGTGTGTATAAGCAGTTTGGTGCGGTGCGTTTTGAAGATCAATTTAAGATTAGTATGGTGGTGTCTTTAGCTATTGTAAAAGTATTAGAGCGCATAAATATTCCTAAATTAAGTATAAAGTGGCCAAACGACATTTTGTCAGCAAATAAGAAAATTTGTGGTGTGTTGATTGAAAATGTCATAAAACAAAACCGTATTGAGTCTTCAATAGTTGGTGTTGGTTTAAATGTCAACCAAATAAAATATGATAATTTACCTCAAGCGAGCTCCTTAAAAAGTATTACTGGTGTACATTATGATTTAGATGAAATACTACAGTTGATACTAAATCAATTAAAAACAGAAATGGCTTTTATTGAAAATGATACGTTTGCAATTCAAGAAACTTACGAAGAGTATTTATTTAGAAAAGAAAAACCTTCAACATTTGAAAAAGCTGAAGGTTTGTTTTCTGGTATTATAAAAGGGGTTTCTAAAGAAGGTTTATTAAAAGTAATGGTCGAGGACCAAATTCTAGAAACCTTTGATTTAAAAACTATTAAGCTATTGTATTAATTGCTTTAGGCATATTAGTAGCTAAAGTTTCGATAAATTTATTGATAGGACCTTTAATCATCATAGCCATCATTGCATTAAATTCACCTTCAAAAGTTAGTTGTACTTCACTTTTGTTAGCTTCAATTTCAGTAATATCTGCAATTAAAGAAAAGTCTAATTTACCTCCCGCAGCGCCAAGTACTATTCTGCTATTAGGTGTCATTTCTTTCTTTTTTAAGACTATTTCTGGCATTCCTTTTAATGCAAACAAAAATTTGTCTTCTCCTAATACTTCAAACTTGCTTATGTTTTCTGGCATTAAGGTTTCAAAGTTTTTTACATCGCTTAAAAAATTAAACGTGTCTTCTGTAGATTTATCTAAGGTTGCTTTTGGGCTTTGTAATTTCATTATATAATGGTCTTTATTTTATTAAAATTGTATTGTACTAAATAATAGTGCAACTATTGCATAGTATCAATTAGCGTTCCAAACACTTGGATTGGCATTCCAAAGACTTAAAGTTTCAATTTCTTTATCAGAAATATAATTACTAGAAGCAGCTTCCGTTAATAGGTTTTCGTAATTACTTAATGTGTGTAGTGTGATGTTTTCAGTTTCAAAGTTTTCTTTTGCGACGTCAAATCCGTAAGAGAAAATAGCAACCATTCCTTTTACATTAACATTAGCCTCCTTTAATGCTTTTACTGCATTAAGGCTGCTTTTTCCTGTGCTTATTAGATCCTCAACGACCACTACATTTTGACCACTTTCTATATGACCTTCTATTTGGTTTTTTCTTCCATGACCTTTTGCTTCAGGACGGACATAAATAAACGGTAAGCTTAAATATTCTGCAACTAACATACCGATACCTATGGCACCAGTTGCTACACCCGCAATAACATCAGGTTTACCATAATGTTCTTCTATAAATTTACTCATTTCCTCTCTAATATAATTACGTACTGGAGGATAAGATAATACGACGCGATTATCACAGTAAATGGGAGATTTCCAACCAGATGCCCAAGTAAATGGTGCGCTAGGTTGAAGTTTGATCGCATTAATTTGTAATAAAACTTTTGCGGTTTGTCTGGCTGTTTGTTTGTTGAAAATCATATGGCAAAAATACAGTTTTATTTAATTTTACTTAAAATTAATTTTAAAATAAATTGAGAGAAAGTGTCATTGTCATTAAATTTAATATTTTTACCTAAATAATACTAGTCTCCCATATTTATGCAACGCATTTTTGTAAACGACAAACCTATCTATTTAACTACAAAAGTTGAAAAGGAAACTGATTTTAAAAACTTTTTGCTTAAAGATGCAGATATAGATTTAGTCCTTAAGACTTTGGCTAAAAAATCTGTTGCTTCTGTACGTTTAATAGGTCATAATGAGGATAAGCTTTTAAAAACATTCAAGAAAAAACTGCCTAATGTTATAGCAGGTGGTGGTAAAGTTTTTAATGATGACGGGGACATATTGTTTATCTACCGTAATGATAAATGGGATTTGCCAAAAGGTAAAACAGAAAAAAACGAAACTATTGAAGAAACAGCGATTAGAGAAGTTGCTGAGGAAACAGGAGTTTCTGGTCTTAAAATAGTAAAACCACTGCCAATTACTTATCATATATTTAAAAGAAATGGTAAGACGAAACTTAAAATTACATATTGGTATGAAATGCAGTCTTCGTTTTCTGGTAATTTATATCCGCAACTTAATGAGGGTATTACCGAGGTGAAATGGCTAGGAGAGAAGGATTGGGGTAAAGCATTAAGCAATTCTTACGCCAATATTAAGCTGCTATTTTAATCACCAAATTATTTTAGTTAAAATTCTTCTTACTGCTTTTAATCCGTATAATCAAACGCTTTAACTTTTTAAAGACAATATTAAACGGTTTGGCTATTATTTTCTTGTAGGAAAACTTTGTTGGTTAGATTTGCAGTTGTAAATGTAAATAATCTAAAACCCTCAAGTATGTATAAAAAATTACACAATCAAACTCTAAATTTTAGGGCGCTATTTATTTTGGTAGCCTTAGCTTTTTCGGTTCAAACTTTTGCTTTTGAAGACACGTATTGTGGTTCAATTGCTGGTTTTGAGTTTTCTAATGGAAGCTCTTCGACAGCCATTTCTAATAATCAATCATATTACATTGGAGATCTTCCAAGTGATTTTTATATTGATTTACAAGTAAATGGATATTCTAACAGTGCTAGATACTATGTTAGAAACCTAGACACTGGACAATGTTACAACATTAACGAAAACTATGCGCCATATACATTTCCAGGAGGAAACGGAGCATGGAACTTAGGTTGTGGTAACTTTGAAGTAAAATCAAAAATTTATAAGTATAGCAGTTGTAGTTCTTACTGTGATAGCGAAACAATCCGTTTTACTATTACATGTTCTAATCCATGTGGAGATATTTCTGGATTAGAATTATCTAATGGAACGGATACTGTAACGGTTGTAGACCACGGGGTTTACGAGTTAGATACTTTACCTAATAATTTTTATGCTGATTTAATAGTAAACGGTCAGTCTGAAAGTGCTAGTCTTAAAGTTGAAAACTTAACTACAGGTCAAGTTTTTAATGTTGGTGAAAACTATTTACCATATACTGCACCAGGAGGAAACGCTGCTTGGAGTTATGGAACTGGTAATTTTAAAATTACAAGTAAAATCTTTGCTACTAATTACTGCCAGGGTGCTGCTTGTGATGAAAATGTAATTTATTTTACAATAAACAACACGATTTGTGGAGAAGTAGATGGATTTGAATTTTCTAACTTTTCTGATGCTGCTGTATCTATAGTAGATGGTGCTAGTTATGATCTTGATAACTTACCTGCAGATTTTAACATCAACTTATTAACGTCAGGAAATGTTGAAAGTGCTTATTTTACTTTAACAAACTTAGAAACAGGAGACGTTTATACTAAAACTGAAAATGCAACACCATATACTTATCCAGGAGCAACAACTGCTTCATGGGCACATGGATGTGGTACTTTTAAAGTATGTTCTAGTATTTATGCAGCTAACAATGCTGGTGGTGCAGAGTGTGATAGCTCTTGTGTTACATTTACAATTAATTGTGAAGAGCCTTGTGGAACTATTAGCGAATTTGCTTTTTCTAATACAACAGATAATGTTACTATAGCACAAGGTGGTGTTTATAATATTGCTGATTTACCTGAAGATTTTTATGTTGATGCAATTGTTGACGGAGGATCTGAAAGCGTAAGATTAACTGCTACTAACTTAGATACTAACGAAACACTTGTTATTATTGAAAACGTAGTACCTTATACTTACCCTGCAGGAGGAGTTGCTTGGAGTTTAGGATTAGGAAACTTCCAGATTCAAGCTGAATTATTTTCTGCTGATTACAATGGAGGAACGTTATGCGATACACAAACAATTAGCTTTGCTTTAGTAGATGTATTACAATGTGAAGATGTATCAGCTGGTACGGGATCATTATCTACAGGTTTTGCTGTAGTAACACCAGGAGTAACTGTTTCAGTTAGTGTAATAACTAATAACGATGCTGTTTTACCTGTAGGATACCAATTAGGTACAGTGCTTACTAAAGGTGCAGGTTTAACTATTGAAGGTGTTAGTGAGTCAACAACAATGATTTTACCAGTATCAGGTGGAAACTATAAAGTACATACTTTAGCTTACGACCCAACAACGTTTAACTTAAACGATATTGAATTAGGTGATACAACTGCTTTTTATATCTTAGATTTAATTGAAAACAATGAAATCTGTGCAGATTTAGATGCTAATGGAAATCCATTATTAATTGTAACTACAGGTTCTACTGATAGAACTACTGGAGCTACTCAATTAGCTGAAACTAAAGGAAACGATAACTTAGACGCAGGTCTTAAATTATACCCTAATCCAGTTGTTAATGAGTTACACGTAAATATTAATTTATTACAAGGTGAAGTTTTAACTTACTCTATGATGGACGTAAATGGTAAGCAAGTCTTAGCTGGTCGTTTATCTAGTAACACTAACATGATTCAAACAAATCAATTAGCTGGTGGACTTTACATTTTAAGAATGACTTCTGAAACAAGAAGCTTTACTAAAAAGGTAGTAGTGAGAAAATAATCACTAATTATTTATATAAAAAAACCGTTACAGTGATGTAACGGTTTTTTTTATGCCTTAAATTTAAGTATGCTTTCTTTTAGAACAGTCTTAATAGCATCGGGCATTTTATTGTCGACACTAAAAGATTGGTTTATTTCAATTTCAATTCCAGAGTAATGCTTCGGGAACTGTTTTCTTAAAGTAGTAGTAAATCCATCAGCTTTACCTAAATAAGGATAATTAAAGCGAATTCGATAGTTAGGGTTTTTAGCGAGAATACTTTTTTTTAAAGCAACAGCAATTTCTTTTTCGTTAGCTTTTCTAGAATCGAATAGTAAACCGATATCACAATTACGGATGTCTTGGTTTAATTGTGGAGTAAAGGAATGTATGGATAAGTGTAATACGTCATTATTATTTTTAATACGTGCTTGGATATAATCTGTTACTGCACTTCTGTATACGCTATAATGTTTTTTAATAATTTGTTTTTTCTCATTGATAGGAAGCTTTTTAGTAAACTCGGAATATACATTTTTGTGTAATAAAGACCTATTCAACTCTATTAACAAGCGACTAGTTTTGCTATAGTTAGAATAATCAGCTAGTGGTTGTAAGTAATTAAACACATCCAAAGCGCCTAAATCATAACCTCTATGCGTTTCAAGTACGGAAGTGTCTGTGAAAAGTGATTTGTATTCCTTGGGAATAGTATTACCACCATGTTCGCAAGTTATAACTAATTTCATTTTAAACCGTGGGTGTAAATAGCACGTTGTTTTGCAAACATTGGGCTAGTTGATTATAAATGTGAGTTATGTTTTTAACTGAAACATCTTGTTTTAATGCGGTAATAATTCTAGTAGATAATGTACCATGTGTAAGGATAGTCTCTAACGCTTTTTGGTAGTCCTCAGAGATGTTTTCTTTAACTAGACTGTATAGATGTTTCCATATGTCTTTTACTGTGGCAGCGTCTTTTAAATCAAATAGCTCTAAATAGTTTAAGTCAGAGATGTTGTAAAGTTCTCCGTCTTTTATAGTATTATTCAAAATAGCAAAAAGATCTTGTTTTAACCATTTTTCTTGCTTTTTAAGTCCTACCGTTTCTCCATTAACTAATAGCTTTAAAACTTCAATTATTAATGCGCAAATGGCAATGTCTGCTTTTGGACATTCTTGTATATCTACTAATCTAATTTCAATAGCATTTCTGTCAAATCTAGCAATGGCACCACGACTATTTAAAAAGTGATGATCTAAGATATTGTTAGTGTCATGCTTTTTAATGGCTTTTTTTATGGGTTCAAAAATAGTTGCGTAGTAATCTGCTTTTGTAAAGACGCGCTCCGGAATAACTAACCCTGTCATTTCTGGAATTTCTTTTTGGTTGGTTTTATAATACTCTAATCTAGTGTCTTTAAAACCTGTTACTTTACCATCTAATATTGGAGAGCTGGCACACAATCCTGGTAATAGCGGTAAAATTACCCTAACGGCTGCGTGTAGTTTTTCAAATTCTTTATCATCATAAAAAGGGAGGTTAATGTGTGTGCTTTGGACATTACTCCAGCCATGACCTTTACAGTCAAAAATCCTATTGTACAACTCATACACTTCACTATAACTGTGTTTCCATAATTGTGTGTCTTTTAAAGGATCCATTGTCGGGTGACATGCTGTAGGTAGTAAATTAGCTTGTAGCGGTTTTAGTAACGCATTAATTTCTAATACGTTTTTATGAAATGCTTCCGCTAACGAATTTAAATCTTTAGTTGGTCCATTGGTCTTTAATTCTACCACATGGGCAACCAACTCATTACTCCAAGCAATGGTTCCGTTTTCAATATCAGAAGTTAATTGGCCATTCTTTTTAGTTAGTAATACATCAACAATAGGTGCCACTTTAAAGCTATTAGTGTTAACTAACATGTATTCAAGCTCTATCCCATAGACCTCAAATAAGTGATACTTTTTACCCATAATTATTCCAATCTTGTTTTTAAAGCATTCAATATTTTTGTGTAGACTAGATCACCATAAAATGCGTCTTCTACTCCAAAGTCAATGTTAGGGTTGTCATTAATTTCAATAACCATCGACGTATTGTTTACCACTTTTATATCAATACCATATAAACCTTTTCCCATCAGTTTAGCCGATTTTATAGCCATAGTAATAACTGTTTTTGGGACGTCTTCTATTGGTAGGCAATCTGCGTCACCATCTTGATCGTTTTTTTTATCGGCATTCCAATTATAGATTTGCCAATGTCCTTTTGCCATATAGTATTTACAGGCATAAAAAGGCACATCGTCTATAATTCCAATGCGCCAATCGTAATCAGATGGACAAAACTCTTGCGCAATAATTAAGTCTGATTCTTTAAGCATTTCAGAGACTAACGTATCATATTCTGCTGCTGTTTTAGCTTTTTTTACACCAAACGAAAACGTGCTATCTGGTGCTTTTAAAACACATGGTAAGCCTACTTGTTCTAAAACTAACGCTCTATTCTCTTTGTGTACAATGACTGTTTTTGGTGTTGCTATATGTGCATTGTTTAAAGCTTCTGCCATATACACTTTGTTGCAACATTTTAAAATAGCCTCGGGGTAGTCAATAATTGCAAGTCCTTCTTGTTGTGCTTTTCTAGCAAAAGCATAGGCTTCATTATTAACTTCTGTACTTTGTCTAATAAATAAAGCATCAAAAGACGATAGGCGACTTAAGTCTTTAGGCTCTATGATTTCGGCATAAATATTCATTTTTTCAGCAATATCAATAAACCTTTTTAAGGCTTTGGCGTTGCTTGGAGGTGCGGGATCGTTTGGGTTAACTAAAATCGCTAAATCGAAATCTGACGTCGCTAATTTAGGTGTGTCGTAACGTTTTTTTGCAAAATATTGATTGGCGAATACGTTGACACTTTCGATATGATCCGCTGGGATTTCGGATTCTGAAATGGCTTTAATACTTTGTATGTTCCATTTGTTGTTATGATGAAACTTAATACGTAAAAAAGGCACTTGAAAATGTTTATAAAATAAGCTGCTTAGCTCTTTATATTTTTGAGCTACATTTTGTCCAAAATAGATGCTCAATGTAAATTCTCTTGATTTAATACTTTTTAAACTTTGTTGGATAACATCATCAAACTCATCCGATACAATTTTAACGAGTTTTAATGTTTTTAAATCTACAATGTTTCTAACCGTAGGAATGGCTAAATGACCTCTAGCTTCTGCTAATAAAGACACGTAATACCCTTTAGATTGATAGCTGTAGTCTTTGCAAAGGTTAAATATTCTCGCTTTTTTTAAAAGTGAAAACTTAGGATTGGTAAGATAGTCTTGAGAAGAAATTACCGTAATATTCTCAATCGAAAAATGCCATTTTTCAGGTTGATTGACAACAATGTATTTGTTCATTTTATGCGATGATCGCGATATAAATTATAAGTAAAGTTATATTATTTTTAAACTGGTTTTACAAAAAGTAAAACCAGTTTAGTTAATTTTTTAATAAATAGTAAAGCCTATTTTTTAGTCAAGCTGAAAATGTCTTTACGTCTGTCTTTTAGGTTTCTAACGCTACCAAATTGGTTTAATTCGCGTAGTAAATCTATGTCTACATCTGCAATTAAAATCATTTCTGTGTTTGCTGTAGCTTCTGCTTTTATACCATTTGCAGGGAACGCAAAATCGCAAGGCGTAAACACCATCGACTGCGCATATTGGATGTCCATGTTGTGTACTTTTGGTAAGTTACCAACGCTACCTGCAATAGCAACATAACATTCGTTTTCTATAGCACGTGCTTGTGCACAATGACGGACTCTAGAATACCCATTTTGTGTATCCGTTAAAAACGGAACAAATAATATGTCCATACCCTCATCAGCTAATAATCTACTTAACTCAGGGAACTCAGAATCGTAGCAAATTAAAATTCCTATTTTTCCGCAATCGGTATCAAATGCCTGTAGTTTGTTACCACCTTGCATACCCCAAACTTTAGCTTCATCAGGTGTGACGTGTAATTTTTCATAACGTTCTAATGTCCCATCTCGTCTACATAAATATCCAACGTTATATAATAGGTCGTCTTTCATTTCTGGAAAACTTCCTGTAATAATATTGATGTTGTATGAAATCGCTAATTCTGAAAATTTTTGTACAATCTCATCCGTATGTTTTGCTAATTCTCTAATAGCTTCAGATACCGGTAAGTGGTTGTTGGTAGCCATTAAAGGCGCGTTAAAAAACTCAGGGAATAACGCAAAGTCAGAACGGTATCCAGATACGGCATCCACAAAATATTCGGCTTGTTGCATTAATTCTTCCAGATCCTTATATAAACGCATTTGCCACTGTATAAGACCTAAACGCACTACTTTTTTCTTGGTAGCTGCTTTTTTAGATGGTTTTTTGTAATAAATATTATCCCATTCTAAAAGCACCGCAAATTCTCCAGAGTCTTTATCCCCTTCTAAGTAGCCTTTTAAAACACGTAGTGGGTGAAAGTCGTTTGATATTTGAAAGTTTAAAACAGAATCATGGATTTCTTTACGCTTCACTTTATCCATGTATTCCTTCGGCGTCATTTTATCTTGGTGATTGTGGTAGTTTGGAATACGACCGCCAAATACAATACCTCTTAGGTTAAGTTGTTCGCATAATTCTTTTCTGTAGTCATACAAACGTCTCCCTAAACGTAATCCTCTAAATTTAGGTTTTATAAAAACATCAATACCATAAAGCACATCTCCAGATTTGGTATGTGTGTTAAAAGAGTAATTACCTGTAATATCCTCGTAGGTGTGTTCTTCTTCAATCCTATCGTAATCTACTATTATAGATAAAGCACAACCTGCAATTTGGTTGTTGATTTTAATAACAACTTGTCCTTCCGGAAACTTGTCTATTAATGTTTTAATTTGATGTTCTCTCCAATATAAATTAGGCATAGACTTATATGCTTCTTGCATAGCCTCTTTTAACTCTTGATAATCATCTAGAGTTAGATATGCTAATTCTATATTTTCAATGTCTTGTGGGTTCATTTTTATTTACTTGATTTGTATAGTAAATGTAGTATAAAAACAAATTGAAAAAACAACTAAAAAAAATATTTTTTACATTTATTTTTCCACTCTAAAAACAGGATATTGTAAGTGTGATTTCTCGTAATTTGGACTCTGTTTGTGCAACCAGTCTAGTTGTGAGTACCAGTTAGTTGCGAAGTCTTTATCGTACGATTTTTTAAGATTGAAATTTATTTTAAGTTTTGGATTTTGCGCCAATAATAATTCGGCTTTATCTTCCCAAACGTAAGGCGAAAATCCTTCTTTTTGTTGCAAGATTGTATCAAAGAAATTCCAGTTAAAAAATGAATCTGGAGCTTGAGGTTCTAAAGTTTCAATTAGATACCTAAACGCCGTTTGATTGGTTTCAATTAGAAAATCTCCTTTTCTAAAAAGAATGTTTTCCTCTGAGGCTTTTATGGAAGTATTATAATGTTGGTAATGTCCCTCATAAGCTCTTGTTCTAGTTTCAAACGTATCAATTTTATAAGATTGTACCGTTATGGTTGTGTCCTTGGTTAACGTTTTTAGTGCTACATTATTCAACTTTAAAAGTTCAATAACATGCCACCAACCTTGAGGTATAATGTAGGCTTTTGGAACACTAACCTCAACACTAGGTTTGAAGTAGTTCTGATAGGCAACAGGTTTTGTAAAAGGTTTGTTGACGTCGTATTTTAAACGATCGGCTTCGGTAATATTACTTGGTATTCTGTGACCTTCAAAACCTTTAAATTGTAATGTTGTGGTTTTTGTAGTATCAATTTCCCATTGTAATGGATAAGTTGTTTTAGCCAACAGTTTTTGATTCGCCTCTAGGCGTAGTGTTTTTATTTGCTCATGGTCTTCTTCTATAATTTCTATCATAGATTTCATTAACTCATAAGTCCCTTCTACACGTTGCTTATAGGGTTTAAGCATGTGTGTTTCTACCATCATGCCCAAGGTGTTAAATAATGTTGTGTATCCAGTGGAGTAGCGCGGGCTGTCCATAAATTGACTAAATCCAGCTTCGGGAACCGTGTTAAAAACATTGACATAAGGTGTGATGTCCCATTTTTTATCAGCTAATTTATGTTCTAAGTTAGGTTGCATCTTGCTGTGTAAATAGTCTCCTAATGCGCCACCCAGTTTGTTGTGTTGTGTAAATAAATGGGTTAGGGTGTATTGGTAATCTGCACCATTACTAACATGATTATCAATAAAAACATCAGGTTGTACTAAATGAAAAATCTGTGCAAACGTCTTGGCGTTTTTAGTGTCACTTTTTATAAAATCTCTGTTTAGATCATAGTTTCTAGCATTACCTCTAAAGCCATATGCTTTTGGTCCGTTTTGATTGGTTCTTGTGCCTGTGTTTCGGTTTAAGCTTCCACCCACATTATAAATAGGGATTGTAGTTAATACAGTATGTTTTGGTATTGCAATAGTACCATCCGCAATGTCTCTAAATAATAGCATTGTAGCGTCAATACCATCGGATTCTCCAGGATGGATTCCGTTATTAATTAGTAAGATGCGCTTGTCCTTTTTGATGTTTTCAAAATTGAAATTGCCATCAGGGTTTAAAGTTACTATATGTAATGGTTTTCCGGAATCTGTTTGACCTAAAGAGTCTATAGATATTGAAGGGTAAGTCGATGCTAAATTATTGTAAAAGGTAATAGTCTGTTGGTAAGTCGCTGTTTCTAATCCATTAGATTTTTCGAAAATAGTTTCAAAATCATAGTTAGTCTTAGTGGATGGTTTGCAAGAAACGATTAAAATTAAAAGGACTAATATTTTTTTCATTGGTAGTTTTTTAAAAAGTGGTTACACAAATATAATACTATAGACTTGTGATTGTTGTAATTAAACGTACTTTTGCAGCTTGAAAAATTGAAGATATGACTGAGTTTATTAGAAAGATAATTCCGAATGCAAAAGATGATGTTTTAGCCGGGATAACAGTGTCTCTAGCTATGATTCCAGAGGTGGTAGCGTTTGCGTTTGTAGCGCAAATTGATCCATTAATGGCATTGTCAGGTGCTTTTATTATAGGTTTAATTACAGCTATTTTTGGAGGTAGACCAGGTTTAATATCTGGAGCAGCAGGAGCAGTGGCAGTTATTTTTGTGACTATGATTGCCGATGGACATACCAAAGGAATGTTGATGGATACGCCTATTGAAAATATGGGGTTTTTCTACCTGATGGCCTGTGTGGTTTTAATGGGAGTGATTCAAATATTAGCAGGTGTTTTTAAACTAGGACGTTTTGTACGATTGATTCCGCATCCAGTAATGATGGGGTTTGTAAACGGGTTGTCTATTGTAATATTTATGGCACAAGTAAAAATGTTCTCTCATAAATCATTACAAATTTCTGATGCAGGAGTAAAGGAATACATTAGTACTTACATGCAAGGGTCTGAATTATATATCATGATTGGTTTAGTATTACTAACTATGGGTATTATTTGGGGATTACCTAAAATAACTAAAAAATTGCCAGCAGCATTAACTGCAATATTGGTGACTAGTTTAATAGTTATTGGTTTTAATATGGATGTGTCTACCGTTGGATCTTATATTGTTGAAGGTGGTGGTACAGGTTTAAAAGGAGAATTTCCAACACCTAACATGGAGCTTTGGGAGAAATTACCGTTTAATTTAGATACTTTAAAGTTTATTGCAATACCTGCGTTTTTAGCAGCTTCTGTTGGATTAATTGAGTCTTTAATGACTATGAATTTAGTGGACGAGTTAACAGAAACTAGGGGTAATGGAAACAGAGAATGTGTCGCACAAGGTGCCGGAAATATTGTGTCTGGTTTATTTGGTGGTACTGGTGGTTGTGGTATGATTGGTCAAACAGTTATTAATATTAATGCAGGTGGACGTGGAAGACTATCTGGTATCATGATGGCGGTAACATTATTATCGTTTATATTATTTGCTGATCAGTTAATAGAAATGGTGCCAATTGCAGCGCTAGTTGGTGTCATGTTTATGATGGTTATTGAAACATTTGCATGGTCAAGTTTTAGAATATTAAAAAAAATACCTAAGTCTGATGCAGTGGTGCTTATTACAGTATCTTTAGTAACGGTGTTTGTAGATTTAGCAGTGGCTGTATTTATTGGAGTCATAATTTCAGCATTAGTATTTGCATGGGAAAACGCAACTAAAATTAGAGCAAGAAAACGTATCAAAGCAGATGGAACTAAGATTTATGAAATCTGGGGACCATTATTTTTTGGAAGTATCCAAGCATTTAATGAGAAGTTTGATGCTAAAAACGATCCTGATAAAATTGAAATAGATTTTGTCGAATCTCGAGTAAGTGATCATTCTGCTTTAGAAGCTATTTTTAATCTAGTAGAAAAGTATGAGAAAGAAGGAAAGCAAATCCGTTTAAAGCATTTAAGCGAAGATTGTAAAGTATTACTATATAAATCTAACCCTAAGTTTAGAGAAGTGGTTGTAGAAGATATAGACGATCCTAGATACCATTTAGCAGCCAATCCTGAGGATTTCCCTAAGCCTTTGTCAGAATATAAGTTTTAGATCTGTTTTGTCTTTAAATAGGCAGAAGGCAGAAGTTAAAAGGGAAAAGGACTCGTTCTTAACTAAAAAAAAGCATCATGATCTAAATCGTGATGCTTTTTTTAATTTTGCCTAATGCCTAATGCCTAATGCCTAATGCCTAATGCCTAATGCCTAATGCCTAATGCCTAATGCCTAATTATTAGTCCTAACACTATCGGGTACTAAAACCGTGTAGTCTCCATTGTTTCTAATAACTTCTCTAACAATAGAAGAAGAGATATAACTTGTTCTTGCAGCAGTTAGCAAAAACACGGTTTCAATTTTAGAAAGTTTACGGTTGGTATGTGCAATTGCTTTTTCGAATTCAAAATCTGCAGGATTACGCAAACCACGTAAAATAAATTGGGCATCTACAACTTTACAAAAATCTATAGTTAAGCCTTTGTAGGTTACAATTTTTACTTTTGGTTCGTCCTTAAAAGTATCTTCTAAAAAGCGTTTTCTTTCTTCTAAAGAAAACATGTATTTTTTTTCAGAGTTAACACCAATAGCAACAATAACTTCGTCAAAAAGTTTGATACCACGTCTAATAATATCGTAATGACCTAGGGTAATCGGATCAAAAGATCCAGGGAAAAGTGCACGTCTCATGTTTTGTTTTTTAGTCTCTATCAACATCGTAAATGGTTCCGTTTGCAAAAAGAGATTTTATCTCAGTTTTTGAGTATCCATCAAATTCTGTATTATAATTTTCAGGTTTGTCTATTTTGTAGGTCTTTGATTTTTTATCAATAGACATGTCATTATAAATTACAAAAATACTGTCGGTTGTAATTTTGTTAATCTTCATTGTGCTATAATATCCTTTTTGTGGTGTTTCTAAAGCGTAAACATCACCTACAGCAGGATTTTCTATGTAGCGTTTTTCGTTTTCGGCATTCTGTTTACCAGAATACACTAAAAAAGCAATAATAACAGCTAAAACAGCTAAGCCACTAAAATACCAAAGTGGATATTTAGCATCTGCTTTTTCTAATTTAAATTTTTCTTTAACCTGATTAGGAAGCTCTTTTAGTTTATACGTCCTTTTACAGCTAGTACATTCTAGTATGTTTTCTTTACCAATCGGAAACATCGGGATCCAATATAAATAGGCATATTTTCCAAAAATGGTATAACGCATACTGCGTCCATCTTCGCAATCCGGACATTTTGTATTGCTTAGAGTGCCTTCTTTTATTTTAGAGGCTTTGCTTCCGTAAAAAATCATGTGTATAGTGGTTTGGTTAGTATTTAAATATATGCTTTTTATTTTAAAGCTTCTTCAATAGCACTGCTAAACAAGTCTTGCATGGATATCCCAGCAGCTTGCGCTTGTTGAGGTAAAATACTAGCAGTTGTTAATCCAGGAATGGTATTCATTTCTAATAAATGTGGTTCGCCATTTTTAAAAATAAACTCACTTCTAGAAAATCCTTTCATTTTTAAAACCTCATAGACCTTTTTTGCAACGGTATTGACCTGTTCTTCTTGTGCTTTTGTTAATCTGGCAGGCGTAATTTCTTGAGATTTGCCTAAATATTTGGCTTCGTAGTCAAAAAAATCGTTCTCGCTTACAATTTCTGTAATTGGTAATACCTTAGTTTCACCTTTATAAGTAATCACTCCTACGGACACTTCTACACCATCTAAAAACGATTCTATTATAATCTCATCATCTTCTTTAAACGCAACGTCAATAGCCTGTTGTAAATCTTCTTTTTTATGCACTTTACTAATACCAAAACTACTACCGGCTTTATTTGCTTTTACAAAACAAGGTAAGCCCACTTTGGCAATAATTTCAGTTTCATTAATAACATCTCCAAGATTAAGGTAATAACTCTCAGCGGTTAAAATTCCGTAAGGTTTTAAAACACTTAAACAGTCTCTTTTATTAAAGGTTAAACCCGCTTGATACATGTCACAGCTAGTTTGTGGCATATTTATCAAGGCAAAGTAACCTTGCATAAAACCATCTTCTCCAGGACTACCATGTATGGCGTTAAACACACAATCAAACGTTATTTTTGTGTCATTTACAGTAACAGAAAAATCGTTTTTATCAATTGTAAATTCAGTGTCATTAGCATCAACATACACCCATTTGTCTTTAAAAATATGTATGCGATAACCAATGTATTTAGTGTTGTCTAAATTTTGATATACAACGTTTCCGCTGTTAAGAGAGATCTTGTATTCGCTAGAATAACCTCCCATTATTATGGCAATGTTTTTTTTCATTTAAATCTAAATTATATCAGATATCCAATAAAGTAGTATAATATTCGTTTTGTAAAAATATCATTTATTTTATTCCGAAGATAAAACCTTTTAGTTTTTATATATTTGCCTACAAAAATTAGTTAAATGAGTGTGATCAGTTTTCTTAAAAGTAAAGCGTTTTTTATACAATTAGCAATTGCTATAGTTGCTTTGTTTGTAATTGGATTTTTAATCTTAAAATGGTTGGACATTACAACCAATAATGGCGAGTTTCAAACTGTGCCAGATTTAAAAGGAAAATCCATAGAAGTTGCTCAGATAGAGTTAGATGAAAATAATTTGGTCATGCAAATTCAAGATTCTGCTAATTTTAATCCAGATTACCCAAAGTTTTCTGTGATAGATCAAGACCCGAAAGCTAGTGAGCAAGTAAAGGAAAACCGTAAAATATATATCACCTTAAATCCCTCTGGCTACCGTAAAATAGCAGTGCCTGATTTACGCCAAAAGTCGTTTAGGCAAGCTAGACCAATGATAGAAGCCTTAGGTTTTCAAGTTGGAAAAACAACCTACATAGATAATATTGGTAAAGACATGGTCTTAGGACTACGTTATAATGGCAGTGTTTTAGAGCCTAATACAAAATTACCAAAAACATCAAAAATTGATGTGGTTTTAGGTAACGGTAATCGTCCAGGAGGTAACTAATTATGAACGACTATACACCAGAATTACCAGAAGAAGAAGAAGGAACGTTGTACGAGCATCACACCTTTGTTGCAGATAAAGGTCAAAAACCATTACGAATAGACAAATGGTTGATGAACAAAATCGAAAACGCAACACGTAACAAAATACAAGATGCTGCCAAAAATGGAAGCATATTTGTTAATGAGGTGCCTGTAAAATCAAACTACAAGGTCAAGCCGGAAGATGCTATTGCAGTACGTTTAGCCTATCCACCGCACGAGAATCTTCTAGTAGGAGAAGATCTACCATTAGATGTTGTTTATGAAGACGACCAATTATTGGTAGTCAATAAACCAGCAGGTATGGTTGTGCATCCAGGACACGGTAATTACTCTGGGACGTTAATCAACGCATTAATATTCCATTTTGATAACCTACCAAACAACTCTAGTGACCGTCCAGGATTAGTCCACAGGATTGACAAAGACACTTCAGGATTGTTAGTTGTAGCAAAAACAGAAGTTGCTATGGCACATCTGTCTGCGCAATTTAAAGCCAAAACTAGCGAGCGCGAATACGTTGCCATAGTTTGGGGTAATATGGACGAGGAAGAAGGGACCATAGAAGGTAACATTGGACGACACCCAAAAAACAGATTACAAAATACCGTGTTTTTTGACGACGAAGCAGACAAAGGTAAACCCGCAGTAACACACTATAAAGTTATAGAGCGTTTAGGATATGTAACCTTAGTAACTTGTAAGTTAGAAACCGGACGTACACACCAGATCCGTGTGCACATGAAACATATTGGACATACTTTATTTAATGACGAGCGTTACGGCGGAAACCTAATCTTAAAAGGGACCACGTTTACAAAATACAAGCAATTTGTAGATAACTGCTTTAAAGTATTACCACGTCAAGCCCTACATGCAAAAACATTAGGATTTGTGCACCCTACAACAAATAAGTTTATGAGCTTTGAGTCTCCAATCCCAGAAGATATAGCAAACTGTATCGAAAAGTGGAGAGGTTACTCAAAACACATGGAATAATATCTAGTCTAAGATATTTTGGACGTTACCCTTATCCTGAAAAAAAATCAGGATAAGGGTCGCGCTATCCGTTATATCTTTTTTTGCCATTTATGGCAGCAAAAAAAGGATGCCACTACTATCCCTAACGCAACACGGTACATCATAGTAAAATCAAATTTTAGTATTGTAAATTACTATAGATTCAGCTTTTATAACCAAAGTGTAATTCGTAATTTCGTGATAAGTAAAACAATAAGTTATGGTATGTATTAACGTACTATATACAAAGCAGTAACATTGCAAAACAATGGGACTCCAATAGTAAATTAAACACATCATGAAACTAGTTATATCTCCAGCAAAATCCCTTGATTTTGAATCTAAATTGCCAACAACAAAAACAACTCAGTCTTTGTTTTTAGCGCAATCTAAAAAACTAAATACGGTATTAAAAAAGCAAACGCCGCAAGACCTGTCAAAATTGATGGGTATTAGCGACAAGTTAGCACAGCTTAATTACGACCGTAATCAAGACTGGACCATACCATTTACTAAAGACAACGCAAGACCTGCCATCTACGCGTTTAACGGAGATGTCTATAAAGGACTAGACGCCTACAATATCCCAGAGGATAAGTTAGCGTTAACCCAAAACACAGTTAGGATTTTATCAGGGCTTTACGGGGTGTTAAAACCATTGGATTTAATACAACCGTACCGTTTAGAAATGGGAACAAAGTTACCCGTAGGAAGCAATAAAAATTTATACGAGTTTTGGAAAAAAGACATCGTAGCAGCTTTAAACGAAGAGCTTGAGGATGACGAGCTGTTTTTAAATCTAGCGTCAAACGAGTATTTTAAGGCTATAGACACCAAAGCACTAAAAGTACCGGTTGTAACCGCTAACTTTAAAGAGTTTAAAAATGGGAAGCTAAAAATAATATCGTTTTATGCTAAAGAAGCACGTGGTTTAATGGCTAAATTTGTTATTGATACCAATGCAAAAACTGTAGACGATTTAAAACAATTTAACTATAATAACTATCAATTTGATGGAAACCTCTCAACCCAAAAAGACTTGGTCTTTACAAGATAACAAACGTACCAAAGACCAACGTAATTTATTTAAGGCTACCGGAAAAACAAAAAAGAACAAAAACGTCATGTATTTGTTCTCTGTAATTGGTGTGCTATTGGTAGTTAGCTTTTTATTGCCAATGCTGTACGATCAAGAGGTTACTGTATGTATAACAGACACCTTTTGTCTTAACTCTGCACACCATGTTATTTTATATCCACTTTACATATTTTGCACCATAGTAATATTGCTATTAGCCATTTATGGTGCTTACGTCATAGGAAAAAAAATAGGGGATAGGTTTAAGGTTTAACCGTACCCTTTTTGTCTAAGCTAATTTTAGTTTCTGGTCTCACACGTTTTTTAATACGTGGGCGTCTAACACCAAAAGTACCGCGGTTAATTTTTCCTCGTTTTGATTTTCTATCTCCTTTACCCATAGTTTGTTTTTATTTTAATTGGCACGCTAGTGCAAATAATTAGTTTTAAATACTGTTTTTAAGATACAAAAAGGACTATTTTTAGCCAAAGTAATACTCCTAAAGTTGTTATAAAGTTTGCCGGACTAACGGACTTTAATAACTAAAAACTATGTTTAAACACAAACATCCATACCAACCCTTTATAAAAAAGGATACCACAAAACTAATTGTAGGTACCTTACCACCACCGCGTTTTACAACTGGACAGTTACTAGAAAAAGATGTGGACTTTTGCTACGGTAGTTATTATAATAGCTTGTGGTTGTTTATAGATAAAATACATGATTTAGGATTGCGTTTTGATAACTCTCAAGAAGCAATAGACCAAAGAAAAGCCTTTTTAATACAACAAAAAATAGGGGTTTGTGATATTGTGGATAGTGCAGAACGCGAAAAAATTGATGCGTCAGATCTAGGAATGACTAATATTAAATTAAGAGACCTAATTGGCTATTTACATAAATATCCCGCAGTAGACACCTTGTTGTTTACAGGCGGAAATAGTAAAAACGGACCAGAATATTTTTTTAGAAGACACATCAAAGACTACAATCTAAAATTAGAATTAGTCTCAAAAATAACACCCAAAATACATCAGTTTGTATTACCAAGTCCCAAAACTACAGCAACCCAACCAATCTTACTCAAACCAAGATTAATTAAAACCGTATCCTTAACCTCTGGGTCTGGAGCAGCCAATATAGCTATAGGTAGTAATCCATTATATAAACAACTAAAAGCAGCTAACCCTAAATTTAATACGTTTGATTTTAGAGTCATGCAGTATCGTGAGTTTTTTTAGGGTGTGTTTAAAAGCTTTAAATGGTGTAAATGGGATTATGTAGTGCGTTTTAGAGTAATACTGTTATAGGGCTTTTTAATTGTATAATTTAGGTTCCGTTATGCCTCTGTCTAACATGGCTTGTTTATTCATTTCAAAATGGTTTATAGTCATGCTATTAAAATAGTCGCGGAAAGGAGGAAGGTTATAGTCTTTTCTTAATTGCTCAATATTAATCGTGTCCATTAAACCAATTTTAGGAAAATTCATTTTTTTAATGTGCCCTAACGTTAATGTATAAGGAAAGTTGCGTGTTTGTATGCGAGGATTTTCCGAAAGAAATTTAGGCGCAGCAAAATAACATTAGCTCTTGAATAAGCACTAAACTGCGCATTGTTTTTATACGGTGTTACTAACTGGCTTTATTTCCGTTATTGGAATCGGTTCATATTTTTCCTTTTTCACAATATGAGTCAATTCAGTTAATATTTTTTCTAATTCCTGAATAGAATTTAGTTTTTCCTTTCTAGTGTCAATTTTTTTAGTGAAAGAATATCTACTAAAGTCAATATTGGAATAATCATATTCTTTAGCTTTTTGTAAATATTCTTTACTGTTCAAATGATTAGTAAGTCCATAAATACTAAATTCTGCTGTTTTCGGTTTTTTAATGTCAATGTCAAATGTAATTTCACATCCATTTATTTCTGCAAATTGAACATAGTCCACCAAACTATTGTGATTTGTTTTAATTGTCCTTTTGGTAAATCCGATTTTTTCTAATTCAGAGTATGGTTTTTTTGTCAGAATTCGGTTTTTATATCTTCTTTTACGAAACCAATCAGAAATCCAAGCTGATAGAACAAATAGAGGTAAAACTATTAAAGTCAGAGCAAAAATTATCAAAAGCCATTTTGTTGCAACTTTGGAAAGAAAGAAAAACAGATAAATTGAAAAAATACCAGTCAGAACTCCGCTTATCCATAAATATCCATTAATTAGAAACCTTTTGTTTAATTCTAGCAGTTCGTTCATTCAGGTTGTTGGTAGCGTTGTTGTCTATGGTTAGTTGTGTATTTCAAGAAACTAATTTAGTAAATAAATACTAACTATAAAATCTTAAAGGATTTTCATAAATAAACTAAAAATGAGCAATAAATTATATACGGTGTTACCCATCGTTTTTATTTTTCAAAACTATTTTGGCTGCCTCCACTGCCTCTTTTTGATAGCTTTTTCGGTTGTCCAAAATTTCAATTAATTGTTTTTCGTTTTTGGATTCATATAGCTCTACAAATTTTTCAATTCGAGTTTTTTCTCGTTTTTCTTTTAATTCAATTGCTTGTTTAGAATCTGACTTATTAATGTAAGTAAACATTCTAAATCGATATTTTGTTTTACCTAAAAATGGCGTATCGTGTATGAAATCGTGAAGAATATTTGTCAAATAGTATCTATCTCCATTTTTAAATTTCAAATCCCAATATCCAAAGTCAGATACAAGCATTGGAATGCGTCCAGCTCTATCTATTTCATTTTTGTAATAAATTCCGAGATGATAGTTCGATTCCGAAACATCATTTATCGTGTATGTTTTAGTTATTCCGTTTTGAGTGATTTCAATTTTTTTTGAGTCAAAGTCCAAAGTAAAAGAGGTGTCTTTGTTTTCAAAGTAATAATTGAGATAGATTAACGAAGATGGAATGTTTATAATCAGGATTATGACACTAAAAATTATGAATATTTGTTGGTCAAGAACAAATTCGGTTCCGTTTCTCCATTTCCAATAAAAAGGCAATACGATTATCATAAGAGCTATCATTTTGAGGTTGTCAAAAAGTAGTCCTTTCAGAAGTTTGTTGTTTATTTCGTAGTGTTTTTTCAAATGTTGGGTAACGTTCAGGCTATGGTTAGTACGGGAATTAAAATTACTGAATTTCCGATTAAATACTTAGCCAAAAAATTTTGGCGGGCTTGGTTATAGACTCTAAACTCTTGCTTAAACACCAAAACCCGTATTAACTATTGCCATTGTTGTACTTAGTTTTAACCGTTTTTATATACTCTATATTCATTTATAATATCAATTATCTTTTCCTTTTCTTCTAATCTGTTTTTAGGGATTAATAGATTGAAAAATTGATAATTAGGGTTGGCAGTTCCGCTTGACCTTCTAATTTTAAAAGTAATACATTCGCTTTTAATATATAAGTTACTGTAACAAATGTCTAACCATCCATCTTTATTATGGTATGAAATCAGATAAGTATTATTTATTAAAATTCCAGATTGAGCTATTTTGACTTCAGGAAAATGATTATAATTTTCCATACTATACTTTTCTTTTTTCATTTTTTTAAAGAAAAAGTAACTTATTAATAATAAGGTGAGTAATGTGATTATGTTAATTGGAATTAAGTTTAGTCTTGATTCCTTTTCAAAAATTGAATTAACAATAATTATAATAAGACAGAGTATGAATAGATAAATATAATATGCCTTACGTTTTTTTAAATAACTTTTTTGTGCGAAATCATCCCATTCATTTTTTGTGTATTTAAAATGAGTAAGTAATTTATAATCATCAAATTTTTGAATTACTCTATTTTTTAATGCTTTATCACTTTTTATGCCTTTTTCAAGTACCTGCCAGAGAATTAAAAACCCAGAGAGTATTAATGTGAGATATAAAACCCATTGAGCATCATTTTTTTGAATTTTATCATTGTAATCTATCCATAGGATTAAAGCAAAAATAACCAACCCAAATGACGAGAATAAACCTATAAACATATAAAAGGGACTAAAAATAATTGTAGAACGAGTTTCTTTTATTTTCATAGAGTTTTAGTTCTTTCAATTAAGCGCAACGTGATTGTGTATGATTAGTTGCGTGTTTTAAGCACTAAAGTTAGTAAATAAAACACAGATAGAAAGTTCGCGAGAACTTTCGTAAATTGGCTAAAACCAAGCAATTAATTATACACGGTGTTAGGCAACGTTAATTATGTCGGATGTAAATTTTTGCTCCAAAACTCGGAACTTCTTTAATTTTAACACCCATAATTTTCTTGTCAATTGTTTTAATTAGTTTAGAGTTGATGTCTTTTATAGCATCTTTTACTGGTTTGGCTGTATTCTTACTTTCGTGTAATTCTAAAATCAATTCCTTGTCATTAAATTTTAATACAACTCCATCAATATCTGTTACTATCCTATTGTTTGGTGACAAAGAGTAATTGTAAATTTTTATTCTGGAAAGACAAATTAACACAGTACCTTCAAATTTTCTGTAAGCGGATTTTTTTAATTGATTTAATTCGTGTTTTCTATCTAAATCTTTTTCAGAATCTATGGCTTTGTCTAAATTTTCTTTTAAAGGATTTAAGCCAGCAACTTTTACTCCAAAATAATCATAGTTCTCAAAAGAGTGATTATCTATATCAAAATGATATTTTGAATCTAGGTGATAACGCAGAACTGCCCAAAGAATATTTTTGAATATTGGTAAATTTTTATTTAATAAAGCTTTTTTAATATTTGACGAAATATGTTCTTGGATTGGCTTTTTGAAATCCTCCTTTTCCGCATTTGTTATTGGTAATTTATTTAAATTGGAATCTATTATTTCATTGATTTTTTTAGTTTTATTAAATTCATTTGATGCAGTTCCTATAATTTGTTCAATTGTAATGTTTCCAATATTATAAATGAAAGTTGAAAAATGTTTAATATTAAAATTATCTTCCAAATAAAAATCAATAACTCTTTCGTCAGTAAACGGATTTAAGTCCATTGATGCGTCAACACCACTCACTCCTTTTTTTACAGTCAAAATTTGTCGAGTAGCATTTGAAATCTCTTCAAAAAGCATATTTTTTTTGTCAAGTTGAATTCTTAAAAAATGATGCAAATTACATACTGTAGGATTATATAACCCATCTTTTAAAGCAGTGTCTAGACTCTTCATTACATCTGTTCCGATTGTTTTAGATGCATTTATTTCGTATGACCTCTGATGTTTTTGGCTTTTAATATTCAAATAAAGATTATCACACAGAATAGATATTAATGGCTCCAATATGATTGAAATCCTTTTGTTTTGATATTTATTCTCAAAAGAATCTAATGATAAAACTGTAGAAAGAATATCTAAATTGAAGGGTAAAGAACTATTTCTTGAATCTAAAGCTATTATAGAAATATCTCTTAAAATGTAATAAAGATTTTTTAGTTGAGAAATCTGAATAGAGCTTGCTATTAGTTCATTTTCTTCTTCTGGCAGTAGTAATAGTTTGTAAATATTAATAAGTTCTTCTTGTCTTTCAACTCTTCTTGTGAATGTCTTATAAATTCTAATAAAACTTATTATATGATGAAAGCTAACGTAATCAAAATTATTAATTACTTTTTCAGACCATTTTTTTAATTTTGCATCTTTAATGCAATTAATTAGTTTTCTTTTGTAAGATTTATTTTGAATACAATGAAGAAGTAGTGTTTTTTCGTCTCCAATTGTGTTTTTGCAGTGCCCAAAATTAGAAAGTAAAATCCAAGTTTTAATTACGTCATTTCCAATCTGTTTTGTTCCATTTATTGTGATACTTCCTTGTGCGTTAGTAGTTCCTTTAAATGAGTTTTCAATTAGTTCAGATATTACACATTGTAAAATTAAATAATCAAATCTACTGTGATTTGAGTTTTTAAATGCGTGAGAAATTAAACCTAAATGAGCTGTGTTTTTTTGCCTATCTATTTCTTCAATGTCAATATAATGTTGATATAATTTCGCACTTAAATCAAGGAAGTTTACAGTAACTTTTCCTAATATTGGAATGTCTTCCTTTATTCTCATAGGTTGTTTTTATAATGTTGCCTAACGTGTTTGTGTATGGTTAGTTGCGTGGTTAAGCAACTAATTTAGCAAATAAATCACAGATAGAATATTCCGCAGGAATGTTCGTAAGTCGGCAGTGACTTAGCAATTAATTATACACGGTGTTGCCAGTAGTTTTTTTCGTGATTTAGTCAAAAAATGTTCTTTGAAAAGTGAGGTTGAGAACTATTTCTCTCAAATAGGGCAAACTAAAATCTATTCTCGTTCAAAGTTAGAATGTGCCCTAATGAGTCATTAAACATTAGTTAATAACTAACATAGCGAACTGTGTGGCGTAAATTAAAAACTTAATAAGTTGATACACCTTTAGCGATACAGTCACTCGCAAGCTAATTTTTATTTCCATTTTTAGATGAATTTAAAAAGTTAACTCACAATTTCAAAGAACACGCAAATTTAGGTTTTTAAATTTTTACTGTCCGCTTTTTTTTCCAAAATTAGGTTGTAATAATTCCCACACTTGCTGTTCTATTAATTCTATTAGTTTCTGTTCTGTAGCCATTTTATTAGAACTCTTAATTTCATAAGTATTTATGATTAAATCGTAACTAATATTATTGTCCCATTTTGATAGGTGCATACTATAAACTCTTGTGCCTCTTGTTCCAAAATGGTTTTTTATTCGAGAATAAAAATCAGTTATAGAACTTCCGACATATAAAAAACTGGAATTCGTTTTATTATATTTTGAGACATTAACTCTGTCTTTGTTTTTTGTTTTAAGCTTGTTTTGTTCGTGAAATTCTTCGAAGTTGTTTAATAAATTCGGAAGTATATTTTGTTGTTTTAATTCAATCGTATAAATCAACGGAAACTTATTTAGATTGATTTTCTTTATTTTGCTATTTAGAATTTCAGAGCTTCTAAATTCAGATGAATTAAATACAATAGTTTGACTTAATGAAATGCTAACTTCTTTTAAATCAGATTTTAATTTATTCAAATAATCTTCAGTATCGGAAAGTATATTTCGTAAGTCTGTGTTCATTCTCAAATTACTGGCAACTAGTATTATATTGACTAAAGTTCCTGATATCCCTAAAATATGTCAGGATATCAGGGAGTTTAGTCCAAAGTTTAGGATTACTAAACTAAAGTATATAAGTGCTATTTACAATACGTATAACTACGTATTTTTTATAGCAACTGCTCCTCAAATATAAAATAAATGTTTGTAGTAATATTACGGTTTTCCTCAATTTTGTAAAATAGTTTTAACAAAAACAAAGAGTTGTATTAAATACAGATAGATTGTTATTAAAACAGGGTTGTAAGTAGTTTAAACTAGTAATTAATTTTAAATGGTGTTGTGTTTTTATGTATTCGGCTTATGATTCTGGCCAGTTTTAAACCCGCAGAAGGCGAGGAACATCAGTAAGACTATTAGGGTATAGAAAAGAGCACTTGATAATATGCCTAAATTATTTTCTTTTGGTTTAATATCTTGTTCAACTTCTCCAGCACTTAAAGGCGGATAAATGCTCCAACTTGTGGTTTGTGTGATAAAAGCATCTAAAATTGAATCAAGTCCGATTAGTACTAGAATTAGAAGTAGTGTCGCAATCATTACAATTAGATTTGCAGTCAGATTTTTAAAATTGCTGCGTAATGTTCTAACCAAATAAACACCAAAAAACACTAAAACTGCTAGTAAAAGAATGAAATGATAATTCGGAATTATAAAATAAGTATCATGAATATTTATATCAAGTGTGGCGTCAGCGTTTAATCCGTTAATTCCAAAAATTAGCGTGTTTAATATTAGTACGAGAATTGTCGTTCCAATAAACCAAAAGAGCTCTTTCTTTTTCAATTTTTAATTTTGATGTTAATACATAAAACGTAATGGTTTTGTGTATGGTTAGTGGCGTTTTTGTATGCGAGTAATTTCCGAAGGAAAATCAGACGTAATAAACTAGCAACTACCTTTGGTTAAGCCCAAAATCGAGTAGTTGTTTTATACATTGTTGGCAAATGTTTTATTTTTTAATTAAATTTAATGACTATATATTATTTCGCTCTTTACAGCAACACATAACCAAGCGGGATCCAAATTATAGCATTGAGCGCTATTACTTTTTTATAAACAAGATGTAAAACGCAATACCAATCTGCTATTTACAAAACTTATTCAACAATTCCTGCATTGCATCATTAGGATACCCATAGCCACGTTTCTTTTTACCAAGAACGCTTAAAATCTTTTCATTAATATTGGAATTCAATTCGTCAACGTCAATATACTCAATATTGTCACTATAGTCTTCGGTAATATAAAGTTTCATATCAAGGGTGGCATCCTGTATAGCACCCAATACCTTTCTGTTATTATTGGTAGTTAAAAAAATAGGCTGTAACTCTTTCGTGATTTTGTCTGTAAATTCAGATGGAACCGTTATCTCATCATTTTCCAATTGCTTAAGAAAGCGCTCAGCGAATACTTCATGGAAATTCATTAAATCAATTTTTTTAAAATCAATTAAAATCACAGAATAATAAGAAACATCATTCATTAGTATTACACAATTTTTCTTGTTAACCATAAACACATTAGCGTTCCAGTTTCCAAGAGGAGAAGATTTATCCGATTTAACTATACGTGATTTACCAACTACAGTTTCAAATTTTTGGGTACAGTATATTATTGCCATTATTTAAATTTCAAATTATCATTTATCTCAAACTTGTACTGCACCGCTTAAAAGTAATCAAGTGCTTTTTAATGCGTTTGGGTAAGCGAAGTTACAAATAATATACCTTGGGTTACTAATCAAAGCACTACATGGTCTGACAAAGGTATACTAGGGGATGGTAGAAAATCACAAGTAGCTTTATGGTTAAAGTTTTAAATAAAATATATATTAGTACTTAATGTATGATAAGGGGCATACTTTACACTAAGCCTTATTTATATTTGCTAACGGTATTGTATATAAAAAGTAGCAGATTTATATGTACTAATTTGTGATATAAAACAAAAATAGCAGAAAAAACCAAACTATAAGTTTAGCTCTTAACTGCTATTTTTTATGTACAGTGGTGTACCGTTTTTATTCCGCTATTAATTTACCACTAACTTTTAGGAAGTATAGGTGCTTTTTTACTTCTTCCCCAGGCAATAAAAAGCGCAATGCCAATTAGAATAACATTCATTCCTATATTTGGGAACTCGCCTCGTGATGCATGAAATACTGCTGCTAAAACCATTATTAATGCAAGACCTAAAGCTGCCCAAACAGTTAAAAAAGGTTTGAATCGGAAAATAGATGGAATTAATAAGCCTAATCCTCCTAACAATTCACTAATACCAATAAATCTTACCAATTCTACTGGTGTAGATGTTACCCATGGCAGTGATTCTGCTAATGCTTCAACTGGTTGAGTCGTTTTCATAATACCTGCCATTATAAACATTACAGCTAATAATCCTTGTGCAATCCATAAAATTATATTGATTGCTTTGTTGTTTTTCTGATTTGTCATTTTATCTTCTTTTTATTTATAGTACAAAAGTCAGAGCTTTAGAAGGGCTATGCATTGATGTAAATCAAGAAATGACATTAGATTATTTTTTTTGAGAAAGTTCATTTCGAACTCGACTTAAAGCTTCTGGTGTAATTCCTAAATAAGAGGCCACCATTTTTAGTGGAACTCTTTGAATTATGTTCGGATAAGTTTTAATAAAATGAAGATACCTTTCTTTTGCATTTGAACTCATTAGCATTATAATTCTATTTTGCATAGTATCTAAACGCCTTAGCAAGGCAGTTAGGTCTGGGCCTTCTTTTAATAATTCTTCTTTTGTAGCGACATTTATAATGGTATCTTCAATTGCATCTATAAATAATTGACAAGGTGTATTGGATTCACAATTGTCAGCAACTAACCAGTTTTCAGGACCAAACAAATAAATATGTTCTTTCCCTTTTTCATCAATCGTATAGCTCCGTAACAAACCACTTTCAACAATATATATTTTAGAGCTTATATCTCCTTTTCGCTGTAAGATTTCTCCTTTATTTACGTTTATTTTTTTCAATTATCAATATTAACGTAATGTTTCTCATAATTACTTACAACTAGTATTATGCCGACTAAAGTTCGTGATATCCCGAAAACATGGCGTGATATAAGTCGGTTTAGTCCGAAGTTTAGTATTGCTAAACTATAGTATATAAGTCCTATTTTCAGTACGTATAACCACGTGTTTTTTATAGCAACCGCTTCTCAAATATAAATTAATTAATAGTAAAAATATTAAGTCAATCCTCATTATGGTAAAAATAGTGTCATAAAAGACAACAGTAGGGATTACTTTATTATTGATTAGTGTTGTTGTAAATGTTTAACATATTGGATTGCGAATATGTTGTTGGTTTATAGAATCTTATTCAAGCTCACACGAATTTAGCGTATTTTTCTGACAAATTGAAATACCTAAACCTTAAACAAAACCCAATTAAAATATTAAAACCATAATTTAACAGTACCTTTGCATCAAATTAAAAGAGATAACCTAACTAAATAGTGATTATCTCGATAAACAGTATTTATGTCATTTCAATCTTTAGGCCTATCTGAAGCCTTACTAAAAGCAATTAGTAAAAAAGGATACACAACACCAAGTCCAATTCAACAAAAAGCCATTCCGCCAGTATTAGCGGGACACGATGTGTTGGCTTCGGCGCAAACTGGAACAGGTAAAACAGCAGGTTTTACATTACCATTATTACATATTTTATCGGAAAACCCGAAAGAAAAGTACAGACCTATACGTGCGCTAATATTAACTCCAACACGTGAGTTAGCAGCACAGGTATATGCCAATGTAAAAGAGTATAGTGAGTTTTTAAACTTACGTAGTGCTGTGATTTTTGGAGGTGTTAATCAAAAACCTCAAGCAGCAACAATTCGTCAAGGTATTGATGTGTTGGTAGCAACTCCAGGACGTTTAATAGATTTAGAAAGCCAAGGCTTATTATCTTTAAAACGTGTTGAGATTTTTGTTTTAGATGAAGCTGACCGTATGTTAGATATGGGGTTTTTACGCGATATAGAACGTGTAATGAAGTTAATGCCAGACAAACGTCAAAACTTAATGTTCTCTGCAACTTTTTCTAAAGACATTAGAAAATTAGCTAACGGAATTTTAAATCGTCCGGTACAAGTAGAAGCTACTCCAGAAAATACAACTGTTGATGCCATTACACAAAAAGTGTATCGTGTTGCTAAAGCTAAAAAAACAGATCTAATTATCAAGTTAATTACTGATGGTAATTGGAAACAAGTGTTAGTTTTTAACAGAACTAAGCATGGTGCAAATAAGTTAGTAGAAAAAATGATTAAAGCAGGTATTAAAGCTGCTGCAATCCATGGTAATAAAAGTCAAGGGGCACGTACTAAAGCCTTAGCTGGTTTTAAAAGTGGAAGTATTAGTGTGTTAGTAGCTACTGATATTGCTGCACGTGGTTTAGACATACCTTTATTACCACACGTTATTAACTTTGAAATTCCTAATATTTCTGAAGATTATGTACACCGTATCGGTCGTACTGGTCGTGCAGGAGCTAATGGGGAAGCGATAAGTTTAGTAAGTGCTGACGAAACGACTTTTTTAAGAGATATTCAAAAGTTAATTGGTATGAAATTACCAGTAGAGATTATGGAAGGGTTTGAACCTGACCCAAATGCATCTACTGCGCCAATTAAACCTGGTCAAAACCGAAGACAACAGCCTAAAAGCAGTAAGCCAAAAGGTGATAAGAGTAAGTCAAGAGGTGGTAACGCGTCTTCAAACTCTGGAGGTCGTAATAGAACTAAATCTAAAAGTAGAAATAGCGATAGTAGACGCTAATTTGTTTATGACACTTGCTTTAAAAGATAAAATAATAGAAGTTTGCAATAAGAAAATTGCGCAAAAAGGAGACTCCGTTGGAGTCTCTTTTTATGCTTTTTTTAAAAATAAAAATGATGATCCTGAGTTGTTAATGGAAGCTGCCACGTGGTGGATACAAACTAATAAATTGGATCATTTTGAGAAAGCAGTTAAAATTAAAAGCTTAATAGAAAACATCTAGTGGAAACACAAAAAAACAATCCTTTACACGGTATAAAACTAGAACAGATCATAACGGATTTAGAATCGCATTATGGTTGGGAATACATGGGTCATGTTATAAAAATTAAATGTTTTACAGACAACCCTTCAATTAAATCTAGTTTAAAATTTTTACGTCGTACACCTTGGGCTAGAACTAAGGTAGAAAACATGTATTTAAAGTATTTAAAGAATAATAAGTAAGCTTATTGCATTGGTGTTTCTGATAAGAATTTAGCTGAGTTTACGCCTTTTTTTCTGTCTAAATATCGTCTTAATACACCTCCTTTGACATTGTTTACGTCAAACTCTACAATAAAGGCATCTTCATCTATATTGGATATAATACGATACATTTTTTTTATATCAATACGGTTTATAATAGTGTGTATGATATCTATATCTTCCGTTTCGCCTTGGTTAATAAAGCCTCTTTTTCCTTTGTAAATGGTCATTCCTGTACCAAGTTCTTTAATAATTTCGACTTTTATTTTGTCAAAATCTTTAGACACAATGGACACCCCTATAAAATCTTCAAACCCTTCAATAACCATATCTGTAACTTTAGCAGTTACAATATAAGTTAGTATAGAGTACATGGCTATTTCTTTTGAAATTACAAAAGCGGTAATAGTAAATAAGATCACATTAAATAGTAAAATTACTTTACCAATACTTATTCCAAAACGGTCATTTATAAAGACACCCAAAATTTCTGATCCATCTAAAACACACCCATTTCTAATCGCAATTCCAATACCAGATCCTAAGAATAATCCACCAAATATGGAGATTAGAAACTTGTCTTCTGTTATGATTTCAAAATTTTCAAAGTGAATAAATAGTGCAAGTCCTAAAATGCTAATGACTGACTTTAGAATAATCCTTTTAGAGACCGTAAAATAACCAATAATTAAAAACGGAATACTAAACAGTACTAGTAATAAGGAAATATTGATATGTACTAATCTGTTTATTAATAATGCAATTCCGGTAACACCACCATCTAAGAATCCATTAGGAAGTAAAAAGGCTTTTAATCCAATACTTGCTAATACAATTCCGAGTGCAATTTGTGCGTATTCTGAAAGTGATTTTGTTATTTTTCGTTTTCTTGAATCCATAGCTTATAGCTGTAGTTTTCTTAAGCCTTCATAAACAATAATCCCAACAGCGTTTGCCAGGTTTAAACTTCTTATATGCTCACTATACAAAGGGATTTTATAAAGTGAATCTTTATGCTTTTCTATTATAGCGCTTCCAAGTCCAGCGGATTCTTTACCGAAAACTAAAAACTGGTTGTCTTTAAACGGGATGTCCCAATGGGATTTAGTTCCGTGACTAGAAAAGAACGCAAAATCAGCGTCTTTGTTTATTTCAAAAAAGTCATCTACTGAGTCGTACATAACAACATTTAAATGTTTCCAATAGTCTAATCCCGCACGTTTTAAACGTTTGTCACTTAGTTCAAATCCAAAGGGTTTAACCAAGTGTAACGTACTGCCAGAAGCTAGTGCTAGTCTACCAATGTTTCCAGTGTTGTTAGGGATTTCTGGTTCTATTAAAACGATATTAAGCATTGTTTTTTGATGTTAATTTTACAATTATTACTCTAATTAAAAGCACCCAAGGAAACCCATGCAGTAACACATCAAACCAATCTTTAGGTTGCATACCTGTTGCGCCTCCTGCAATCCATTTTAATTTACCCCAAAGATGAGGTTCTGGAAAAAAAGGAGCTAGGCCTAAGGTTAAACATAGTAATGCAATTAGTCGGAAGTCGTTAAGTAGTTTCATATAAAAAATGCCTATTCAAATATACTGAATAGGCATTTAATAACTAAGCTAAATCGGTTTAGCTATTGGTTTTATTTTGCTGTTTTTTAATGGTCGCACTATCAATATCAAAATCGTTAGTCTCCCTTTTTGTGTTTCCTGTAGGGTTAGTTGGATTGGTTTGTCTAACCGTTGTTTTAAATTTCTTTCTATCTTTTATCATTCCCATAATTTATAATTTTTTGGTTCTTAATAAAGATAGTATTTACATATGCTACTGTGTCACAAGGGATAGTTAAACTAATATCACTAACTGTTAAACTCTCTTAAAGGATTATTTAAGGTCCATTTTCATTTCGATCATCCTATTTTTAAACCCTTTTTTTTCATAGGCTTTAATCGCTGAGGTATTATTGCTATATACTTCTAATCTAGTTTCAAAAATACCGATACTAATTGACCATTGTTTTAAGTGTTCAATTATATTTTGAATTACACCTTGACCTCTAAATTTTGGATCGACATACATAAAACCCATATAGGTGTATTCTGTAATTTTGTGATAGGGCTTTGCTTTTACAATTTTGGCATAGCCTGAAGCGATAGGCATACTGTTAACTGTAGCAACGATTAATTTAGCGTCTTTTGATTGTATTAAAAAGTCAAGGTCATAATACGTACAATCGGCTTTTAAAATACTGTCAAAAGGACGCTCGTAGGCAATAAGTTGTTGTTCAAATTGTAATAACACTGGTTTGTCCTCCAATGTTGCTTCTCTAAACGTAATCGTTGCCATAGGTGTTACTTTTTAATTTAATATAGTATCCGTAAATTCTTTTATTTTGGCGTTACCGTTAGTGGTTAAGTGTTTTATAAATGCACTTCCAATAATGGCTCCTTTTGCATATTGTGTTGCTTGAGTAAACGTTTTGTTATCAGAAATACCGAAACCTACAATTTGAGGGTTGTTTAACTTCATATCTGCAATACGCTTAAAGTAATCTGTTTGTGTTGTTCCAAAACCAGAATTACCACCTGTTACGCTAGCGCTACTTACCATGTAAATAAATCCGTTTGAAATAGAGTCTATAAAGTTGATGCGTTCCACACTAGTCTGTGGTGTAATTAAAAAGACATTTATTAAACCGTACTTTTCAAATGTTGCTTTGTATTGGTCATTGTAAACATCTACTGGTAAATCAGGAATTATTAATCCGTCAATACCGGTCTCTTGGCATTTTTTGCAAAATGCTTCAACCCCATATTGTAGCATTGGGTTAAAATAACCCATGATTATTAATGGTATTGATACTGTTTTTCTAATGTCTTTTAGTTGGGTGAATAACGTGTCTGTAGTCATTCCGTTTTTTAAAGCTTGCGTAGAACTAGCTTGTATGGTTGGCCCATCTGCTAAAGGATCACTAAATGGAAGTCCAATTTCAATCATATCAACTCCGTTTTGTTCAAGGTTTTGAATTATTGAAACGGTATCGTTTAGTGTTGGGTAACCTGCAGAGAAGTATATGCTTAACAGCTTTTTATCTTCTTTTAGTTTTTGATTTATTCTGTTCATTTTTAAATGAATTTATTTTTTGTTTGCACTAATGCAGTTTTTTAAATTTATCTATATTCATTTTTTGCTTGTCCAAAAAACGAACCAAAAAAAGACATCCAAGCCAAGGAATTTTCAGTTTTACAAACTGAAACCAATACGAAAACTCCGCGTCGAACTATGTTCTCCTGTTTTCGGAGCTTTTCTTTATTTATTCTTCGCCTTGGCGTTCAATTCTGCGAATTGATTAGGGACTTTTTCTATTGCTAGCTTTGTTTAATTTTTGATACTTAACTTGTCTTAGATTCTCATTATTTTGCTAATTATTAACTATATAGCTCTCCCGCGTTGAGGATTACTCACAGATTAATATTTTAAAATATTGATTTCGTGAACCTAAAGGTTTGAAAAGGTTTGTTTGAGCGCCTCGCAGAGCGCGAGCCTTGAAAGCCTAACCCTAGTGGTAACGACCAAATATTACAGTTTAAAATAGTCGATATAATTTTGTAAATCTTTATCACCACGTCCTGATAAATTAATTACGACGATGTCTTCTGGATTAAATTTTTTGTTTTCGAAAATGGCAAATGCATGCGAACTCTCGATTGCTGGAATAATCCCTTCTAACTGACTTAATTCTAATCCAGCTTTCATGGCTTGATCATCGGTAATTGATATAAACTCGGCACGACCAGTGGTATACAAGTTAGCGTGCATTGGCCCAACACCTGGATAATCTAATCCTGCTGAAATCGAATAAGGCTCTGTAATCTGTCCATCCTGCGTTTGCATTAATAGGGTTTTACTTCCGTGAATAATGCCTTCTTTTCCTAATACCGACGTTGCTGCACTCTCTCCAGAATAAATCCCTTTTCCGGCAGCTTCTACTGCTACTAATTTAACGTCTGTGTCATCTAAATAATGGTAAAAAGCACCTGCTGCATTACTACCACCACCTACACAAGCAATGACATAGTCTGGTTTTTCGCGACCTTCTTTGTCTTTTAATTGCCATTTAATTTCTTCAGAGACTACAGATTGAAAACGTGCTACCATATCTGGATAAGGGTGCGGTCCAACAACACTACCAATAATGTAATGTGTGTCTACTGGGTTATTAATCCAATCTCTAATGGCCTCGTTAGTGGCATCTTTTAAGGTGCGACTTCCTGATAATGCTGGTCGTACTTCTGCGCCTAACATTTTCATTCTTGCCACGTTTGGTGCTTGGCGTGCAATATCAATTTCGCCCATGTAAACAATACATTCCATGCCCATTAAAGCACAAACAGTTGCTGTGGCAACACCATGTTGTCCAGCGCCAGTTTCGGCTATAATACGTGTTTTACCTAAACGCTGTGCCATTAAAATCTGACCGATGGTATTGTTTACTTTGTGTGCTCCTGTATGGTTTAAATCTTCGCGTTTAAGGTAGATTTTAGTATTATATTTTTCGCTTAAGCGTTTTGCAAAATAGAGTGGAGAAGGGCGTCCAACATAATCTTTTAATAAGTAGTCAAATTCCGCTTTAAAAGACGGTTCTGCCATTATTTTTAAATAGTTTTGACGTAATTCTTCTACGTTTGGATATAGCATTTCTGGGATGTATGCACCTCCAAAATCTCCGTAATATCCTTTGTCGTTAATATTAAAACTCATAATTGTGTGCTATCAATTTTTGTTTAAAATCGTTAAGTTTTGTCGTGTCTTTTAATCCTGCTGCAGTTTCGAATTTGCTATTTAAATCAAATCCAAAGCATAGGTAAGATTCCGGCCTCTTTAAAAATAGAAGAATGGCATCTACTTCGTTTAATCCAATACCGCCACTTAAAAAGTAAGGTTTTGAAGAGGGGTAGCTTTTTAAAACATTCCAATTAAAGGTGTAACCATTTCCTCCGGGTTCTTTTCCTTTTGTGTCAAATAAATAATTGTCACAAACATCCTCATAAGGTTCTAAAACAGAGAAGTCAAATTGGTTTTTTATAGAAAACACTTTGATTACAGCAATGTCTAAATCTTTTAAACGTTGACACAATTCTGGTGTTTCTTGACCGTGTAATTGCACACCTTGTAAGTCATGCTTATCTACTTTTCCTTTTATATACTCAAACGTTGCATTTACAAAAACACCAATTTTTTTGATGCTTTCTGGTAATTCTGGAATGACTCCGTTAAAATAACGCGATGATTTTTCGTAAAAAATGAAACCCATATAATTTGGATTAAGATCAGCAACATCTAGGATGTTGTTTTCGTTTTTCATTCCGCATACTTTTAGTTTCATAGTCTTAGTTGTTTAATGTTTTGATAAATTGTTTGGCACTTAAGCCAGCATTGTCAGTTTTCATGAAATTTTCGCCAATTAAAAATCCTTTATAACCAAAGGGTTGTAGTGTTTTTATGGCTTCGATATTGCTTATTCCGCTTTCCGATACTTTTACAAAATCGTCAGGGATTAAATCACTTAATTGTTTGCTTGTATCTAAACTAACATCAAAGGTTTTTAAATTACGGTTGTTAACACCTAGCATATCTAAGCTTGGCATAATAGATTTATGTAATTCGTCTTGGTTATGCACTTCTAAAAGCACATCAAGATTTAAACTTTTAGCTAATTCTGAATAGGTTTTAATTTCTTCTCTGGTTAAGATTGCTGCAATTAATAAAATAACATCTGCACCATAAGCTTTAGCTTCAATAATTTGGTACGGATCTATTATAAATTCTTTTCTTAATAAAGGTAAATTACAACTTGCTCTTGCAGTTAGTAAATCGTCTAAACTTCCTCCAAAATATTTCCCATCGGTTAAAACTGACATTCCGCAAACTCCAGCATCTTCATAACCTTTAGCAACATCAAAAACATTTAAATCGTGATTGATGACTTGCTTTGAAGGCGAACGTCTTTTATGCTCTGCAATGATACCTGTGTTGCTTTCTTTTAATTTTTTTGCAAGTGAAACAGTCTCGCGTTCAAACAAAATAGAGTGTTCTAATTGTTTGATTGGTATTAGCTGCTTGCGTAAGTTAACTTCAATACGTTTGTCGTTAACTATTTTAGTTAGAATATCCATTACTTACTTAATTCTATTAATTTTTCTAAACTTATTTTTGCACGTCCACTTTCTAAACTTTCTTTAGCAAGTTCAAAACCTTCTAAATGTGAAATTTGTTTGGCTGTTGCAATTGCTAAACCTGCATTAGCACAAACCACGTTGTTTTGTGCATCTGTACCTTTTCCATTAATAATATTTTTGAAAATTTTAGCAGCTTCTTTAACTGTGTCTCCTCCAAATAAGTCTGATTGTTCTAGTTGTTCTAATCCTAAATCTGATGGACTTAACATAGTCTCCGAAGCGTTAGAAATAATTTTTGTATTTCCTGTTAAAGATATTTCGTCATAACCATCTAAAGCGTGTACGATACTATAGTTTTTATCTGTGTTTTGATATAAGTAACCATAGATACGTTGTAGCTCTAAATTAAAAACACCAACCATTTGATTTTTTGGAAATGCAGGATTTACCATTGGCCCAAGCATATTAAAAAAGGTTTTAACACCTAATGCTTTACGTATTGGTGCCACGTTTTTCATGGCTGGGTGAAACAAAGGTGCGTGTAGCACACAGATGCCGGCTTTTTCAATAGAGTATTTTAAGAAATCAGATTTATCAGAAAAATGAATGCCTAAAGCTTCCATTACATTTGAAGATCCTGAAGCTGATGATACTCCGTAATTACCATGTTTAGCAACATTTACTCCGGCTCCTGCAGTAATAAAAGAGGCTAAGGTAGAGATGTTAAATGTGTCTTTTCCGTCTCCTCCAGTTCCGCATAAATCGATAGGGTCAAAATCCGAAAGGTTTACCGGGATACATAACTCTAATAGCGCATCACGAAAGCCTTGGAGCTCTTCCAGTGTTATACTACGCATCATGTAAACGGTTAGGAAAGAAGCAATTTGACTTTGATTATATTGACCTAATGATATATTAACCAATACGCGTTTTGCCTCTTCTGTAGAGATGCTTTCTTGATTTATTAATCTATTTAGTATTTGTTTCATTTCTATGATTTACTCTTCGTTTTTAAAGAGATCTTTTTTAATGTTTTAATAGCTATTTTAAGTATTGTGTCCGATTATAATCAGCTATTGATCCAATTTTCTAAAATTTGTTTTCCATTTGGTGTTAATACACTTTCTGGGTGGTATTGTACGCCTCTAACATCATAAACACGATGTCTTAACGACATAACTTGTCCGTTTTTATCAAAAGACGTCGCTTCCAAAACTTCTGGTAAGTCAGGGTTAACAACCCATGAATGGTAACGTCCTACCTCGATAGTTTTATCCATACCTTTAAATAAGACTTCATCATCCACAACAATCTCTACATTTGTAGCAACTCCATGGTATACGTCTTCTAAGTTAATTAAAGATCCTCCAAACACTTCTCCAATAGCTTGTTGCCCTAAACAAACGCCTAAAATACTTTTTGTAGGTGCGTAAGTTTTTATTATTGCTTTTAAAAGACCTGCCTCATCCGGTATTCCTGGACCTGGAGATAGCACTATTTTATCAAAAGCATCAACTTCCTCTAAAGTTAATTTATCGTTTCTTTTTACTGTTACTTCGCAATTTAAGTCCTCAAGATAGTGAACTAAATTGTAGGTAAAACTATCGTAGTTATCTATTACTAGTACTTTCATTTTTATACTTTTTTAATTTCCGCTTAAAGCGAAAACTATTTATTTGCAATTCCTTTTTTATGATTCAATGTGCTAGTTTAGATATTAAATATCTTCTGCTAATTGAATGGCAGTTGTTAAAGCACCAAGTTTGTTATACACTTCTTGCAGCTCGCTTTCTGGATTTGATTTTGAAACCAATCCTGCACCTGCTTGCCAATGTAATTTATGATTTTTACTCATAAACGTCCTGATCATAATGGCATGGTTATAATTACCATCAAAATCCATAAAACCAATAGCGCCACCATAAAAACCACGACTTGTTTTTTCGTATTTTTCTATTAGCTGCATGGCTTTGTGTTTTGGAGCACCACTTAATGTTCCTGCAGGAAACGTGTCTGCAACCACTTGCATAGTCGGTGTATCTTTATGTACCTTTCCTGTAACTTTACTAACTAAGTGAATTACATGTGAGAAAAATTGGGCTTCTCTATAAGTCACAACTTTTACTTCGCTACCATGTCTACTTAGATCATTTCTTGCTAAGTCTACTAACATTACATGTTCCGCATTTTCTTTAGCATCCTGTGCTAGTTTTTTTGCTAGTATTTGATCTTCTTCGTCGTTTCCTGTTCTTTTAAATGTTCCTGCTATTGGGTGGATTTCGGCTTGACCGTTATTAACCACTAATTGTGCTTCTGGAGAACTTCCAAATATTTTAAAATCGCCGTAATCAAAATAGAAAAGGTATGGCGACGGGTTGACACTACGTAGGGCACGATACACATTAAACTCGTCTCCTTTAAAAGCTTGAGAGAATTTTTTAGATAATACTAATTGAAACACATCACCTCTTGCACAGTGTTGTTTTGCTAATTCTACTTGTGCTTTATATTCGTCATCGGTTAGATTAGATTCTATTTCAGAATTTGTTTCAAACTTATAAGAGGCAAAGTTTTTAGAGCTAATTAGTTGTAGCACTTCGTCTATATTATTTTCTGTTTCAAAACAGTGCGCAAAAATATAGGCTTCGTTTTTAAAATGGTTTATGGCAATTATATTTTGATACACTGCGTAATAGACATCAGGTATTTCTAACGAATTTGGTTTTTTAGAAATCTGGACATCTTCAAAATGTTTTACAGCATCATAAGCCGTATAACCAAAAATACCATTGTTTATAAATTTAAAATCTTCGTCAGATTTAACTTTAAAACGTTTGGTGAATTTATGAATCATTTCGGTTACGTTACGCACCTTGTTTTTCATTTCACTACCATCAGGAAATGTCTGTGTAATTGCCGTATCATCTACTTTAATAGAGGCAATTGGGTTAAAACAGATATAAGAAAAACTATTGTCGTTGGCATGATAATCACTACTTTCTAACAAAATACTATTAGGATATTTATCTCTAATTTTTAAGTAGATACTTACCGGAGTAATAGTGTCTGCTAGTATTTTTTTATAATGTGTGTATAAACTGAATGTTTTCATTTTTTGGTTGAATTTATTTCAGTACCTCTTACTTAAGAGATAGTATTAATTTGTTGTTTGTTTCTGAAGCTAATTCAGAAAATAAAAAAAAGGCTTGTCGTGAATGACAAGCCTTTTTGTATAGTTATTTAAATAATACGTATAGGTTAGTTCACGAAGTTTGAGTTTCGAGAGTTCCACCACCAAGTATGATTTAATATTGTATTCATAATTATTGTAAAGTTCAAAGATATAAATCAAATTTTAGTTTTTCAAATTTTTTAGCTTCAAATTATGCAATTAAGGAGTGAAAATGTAACATTTCGGATTTTTTCACGTCTATATACTAAAGAAACGTTAATTTTGTAGAAAATTAAGAGTACAAGAAAATGGCAGATTTATTACAATCAGACTGGGTAGCCCAATTAGAAAAAGATGACAATGCAGTAATCCTAGATGTTAGAACGGAAGGAGAGGTTGCAGATGGTAAAATACCAAACACATTACATATTGATATATATAAAGGACAAGGTTTTGTGGATGATGTACAAAAACTAGATAAGTCAAAGAATTATTATGTGTATTGTAGATCAGGAGGACGTAGTGCTCAAGCTTGTGCGGTTATGAATCAACTAGGCTTTGAAAATGCATACAACCTTATAGGAGGGTTTAATGAGTGGAATGGTGAAGTGGAATAATATTTATTTATGAAAAAAGTATCGATAATTTTAAGCTTTTTAGTTTTGTTAGTGTTTAGCTGTACAGAGCAAGTAGAGGGTGAGATAAAAGTGGTGTCTCCAGAAGAGATGCAAACATTATTACAATTAGATAATGTGCAATTAGTAGATGTAAGAACGTCTAAAGAATACAAGTCAGGTTACATTGCGTTAGCGCAAAATATAGATTTTATGTCACCTACGTTTGATATAGATATTCAGACATTGGATAAGGCAAAACCGGTATTGTTATACTGTCAGAAAGGCGGAAGAAGCGCTAAGTGTGCAGAAAAGATGATAGATTTAGGTTTTAAAAAGATTTATGATATGCAAGGCGGCTTCTCTAAATGGGAACATGAAGGACTGCCCTACAAGAAAAAATAACAAATAAAAAAATCCCAATCTGAAAAGGTTGGGATTTTTTTTGGTTTAATAATATTATAAATAGACTTCAATTAATTTGGTGTAATTAGCTTGCAATACAACCGTACTTATGCAAGCAGGGATAATAATTGTCTGCCCCATTTTTAATGTGTATTCTACTGCGTCTTTTGGAATGGTTATAGTTACTTCGCCATCAACACACATATAAATTGTAAACGAATCTTTAGTTGTTAGATCTCTAGTTAGTTCAGTATCTAATTCAATTATGTTTGTTTTAAAATATTCTGAATTTACTAATTTACAAGGTGTATTACGGACCTGTTTATAATCCGTCTTGTACTTGTCATAACAATTGTAATCTATTGCGTCTAAAGCTAAATTGGTGTGTAGCTCTCTTTTTTGTCCCGTTTTTTTGTCAACTCTATCATAATCATAAATACGATAGGTGATATTTGAGGTTTGTTGGATTTCGGCAAGTAAAACACCTGCTCCAATAGCATGAACACGCCCTGTGGGTATGTAAAATGTGTCGCCCGAAGTGACTTTTTCAACATTTAAAATGTCTTTCAGCTTGTTATTTTCAAGGGTGTTTAGATACTCCTCTTTATTTATTTTTTTGTTAAAACCTAAAATTAATTCAGCATTTTTTTCAGCTTGCATAACATACCACATTTCGTTTTTACCAAAAGCATTATGTCGTTGTTTTGCTAATTGGTTGTTAGGGTGTACTTGTATGGATAAAGGTGTTTTAGCATCAATAAATTTTATTAGCAAAGGAAAGTCGTTGCCAAAAGCATCATACACTTTCTGTCCTACAAAATCACCTTTAAACGTATTGATTATTTCTTTTAATTTTTGTCCTTTAAGGTATCCATTATTTACAACTGTTTCGCTGTCTTTAATGTCAGAAATCTCCCAAGATTCGCCTATGCTTTCTTGGGAGTAACTTTTGTTTAATACCGTTTTTAGTTTGTCGCCTCCCCAAATACGGTAACTAAAAACTGGGGTGAAAGTTAAGGGATATAGTTTCATTTTTATGCTAATTGTTGAATATGATTAACAAAGTTTTTTGTGATTTTTTTTAGGTGAATTGGTGCGTTTTTCATAGCATCGTCTAGATTTTTAGCTTCGTTTATTATTTCTGAAACATATGAAATTCCCATTTTATTCAAGACATTACTATCAATATCAATTGTGCCACAAAAAGCTGCTACTTTAATGTTTTTAACTAATGAAACATCTAAAATACCTTGAATGGTTTTGCCTGATAGCGTTTGACTGTCTAACTTGCCTTCTCCAGTAATAATCCAATCTGCATCTATAATTTGTGTTTCAAAATTGGAGAGTTGTTTAATTAGTTTATTCCCGCTTTGTAAGTGTCCTTTTAAAAATATTTTTGAAGCAATACCCATACCTCCAGCTGCTCCCGAACCAGGAATACTCTGAGGGTCTATATTAAAGATTAAACTTATAAGTTTTGAAAAATCTTTAAGTCCTTTGTTTAATAACAAAACATCTTTATGTGTAGCTCCTTTTTGTGGACCATAGACATAGGCTGCCCCATTTTTTCCGTACAAAGGATTGGTGACATCGCAAGCAATTTTAAAGTCTACTTCAAATATTTTGGGTTCTACTTTTGAAAGATCTATTGCTTTTATTGCGGATAAATTGGCTCCGATAGGATGTACTGCGTCATTGTTTTTATCTAAAAATCTATAGCCTAAAGCTGTGGCCATACCTATTCCGCAGTCGTTAGTGGCACTTCCTCCAATGCCTAGTATTATTTTAGTTGCGCCTTTATTTATAGCATCCAAAATAAGCTCTCCGGTACCATAGGTAGAAGTGTTTTTGCAATCAAATTGTGTTTTTTCTAGTAGTTTTAATCCGGAAGCTTCAGCCATTTCAATAAAGGCTGTTTTAGTTTTAATGGCATATACATAACTAGCATTTACAGCTGTAAAAAAAGGATTGCTAACCTTGGCATTAATTGTTTTTCCTTTTAAATAATAGTTTACTATATCAATTGTGCCATCACCTCCATCTGCTAATGGTAATTTAACAACAGTAGCGTTAGGTAAGTCTGCTTTTATTTGTGTTTCAACAATAGAACAAAACTCTAAACTGGTTAGCGAATTTTTAAACTTGTCTGGAGCAATTACAATTTTCATAAAGCTATTTTATTTTAGGATATCACCTATGTAAATGGCAAACAACACAATTACAATAAAGTATGATAATAATATAATGACTTCCTTTTTACCTGCTTTATAGACTTCAATATCTAACCCTGGTTTAGTTTCTTTTTTAATAACATAGCTTACAATTAAAGCTATAATAATAGTAACTAAGCACCCAATTGCATTCCACCAAAACCAAAATATACTAGGTACATATAACCATAGGTACATATTAAATAATACACCTATAATAATACCTATGTTAGCACCCAAAGCGTGTGTTTTTTTAGTAAGTATAGCTAATATAAAAGCAGCTAAAATTGGACCGTAAAAAATAGAACTTATTTTGTTAATAACCTCTATAACGGTTCCCTCTATGCTTCCAGCAAAAAACGCAAAAAACAAACATACTAATCCCCAGAATACAGATAATAAACGCGAGTATTGTACGTATTTTTTGTCTGGCATATTAGGCTTAAATCGCTTAATAAAATCTTCTAAAGTTACTGCGGATAATGAATTTACTGTGCTACTTAAAGAGGACATCGCAGCGGACATTATTGCGACTATTAAAATCCCGATTACACCATTTGGTAAATATTTAATAATAAAAACAGGTACCATTAAGTCCGCTTTTTTACCTTCTAAACTTGTTATATTGGATTGGTAAACCGTATCTAATAGCTCTTGGAAACCGGGGTCTTGAAGTAATAATGTTCCTAAAATTAATCCCATTATACAATAGGTTAACGTAATAGGAAATCTAAACAATCCATTAGCTAGTAGTAATTTTTTAATGGTAGGTAATCCTTTGGCAGATAGCAGTCTTTGTGATTGTGTTTGATCTGTCCCATAATAAGAAGCATATAAAAAGAAACCACCAATTACCATTGGCCAAAAGCCAAATTCGTCATTTTTATCGGCATTATTAAATCCCCACTTAGAAAAATCTACAGCTGTTAATCTGTCTTTATCAACTAAGTTTATAAAATTATCATAACCACCTAGTTCGCTTAAACCATAAAACAGACAAATAATGATTCCAAAAAACAGAATAATCATTTGTATGACATCTCCCCAAATTACAGCCTTCATTCCGCCTTGAAAGGAGTATACCATGGTTATAACACCAATAATTAATATCGAAATCCAAAACTCTATACCAATGGTAGCTTGTAAAATAAGTGCCATAGTATATACCATAACACCTGTTGCTACAGAACGACTAATTTGAAAAACAAAACTTATAAGTAACCGTGAAGAGGCATCAAAACGACGTTCTAAATATTCGTAAACACTTACAATACCAGAATTATATAAGGTCGGAATTATTGCAATTAATAAAAAAGCCATGGCTAATGGTACACCAAATTCATAAGTTAACCATTGCAGTCCTCCACCTTCTTTTAGACCAACAAATGCAGGCGCAGATATAAAACTAATGGCAGAAAGTTGAGTTGCCATAGTTGATAAGCTTAGTGGGAACCATCCCATTGACTGACCTCCAAGAAAGTAATCTTTAGAGTTTTTGTTTTCTTTAAAGAAGTAACCTATACCTAAAAATCCGATTAAATATAATATTATAATAATGTAGTCTATATAATTCATGTGGTTAAAGCTAGTGGGTTATTTACTCATTTAATAAATCTATAAATAATGCAGCACTCCATGAAAAATTATGACCTCCATAACCTGCTTTACCATTTTTGTGTTCTTCTTTTCTAGAATCAAAATACTCATAAAACCCATTGTTTTCAATAATATCAATGGTGTCTTGTTTTATTCTTTTAGCTATGTCATAAAAACCATATTGTTTTAAGCCATAATATAACATCCAATTTAAATTGACCCAAACAGGACCTCTCCAATATTTTTTAGGATTAAATCTATCGCTAGTCGGGTCAAATGATGCACATAGATATTGATCTGGATTACCAAATTTTTCCATCATAATATCCACCATTTTTTCTGCTCTAGCTTCACTTGGTAAGTTAGCAAAAAGTGGAGCAAATGAAGAAGATGATATATGTCTTAATAGTTTTTCGTTTCTTAAATCATAATGTACATAAACACCTAGTTCTTCATCATAGAGTTTATTATTAAAGGATTTTGTCCCTTTGTCTTGCCATTTTTGAAGTTGGTGTATCTTATCGTTATTATTTTTATTTCCAATAATACGATAGAGATCTATTAGACTTTGATTAGATTTTAATAAAACCGCATTAAATAGAGGGTCTTGAACTAAAAAAGGGGAAAGTTCTGCTATTTTTTGATCATTATAATTGTTTTGTTTTGCAATTTCTATGATATGTAAATAATGATCGTATTCTCTTTTTGAGGGTCTTTCTGATGCATCAACATGTGTTGTGTCTCTTCTTTCAAAAGAATATTCTGGAGGATTCATGGTGTCCCAAATGTCGTCCCAAATAGGAGAGTTGTCTGTCCCAGATTCCCAATTGTGGTATATGTAAACTAAACCTTCATCTTGTGGGTCACGTTGGTTGTAAAAATATTCGTGATTTTGATACACTTTATCAATTACCGTCTCTATAAATTTTAAGGTTGCATCTCGATCCTTACTAATTCGATATAAATCTTCTAAAACAAATCCTGTTACAGGTGGTTGTGTCATACCTGTAGATTTATATTTTTTTGAAGATTCTGAATGTAAGTCTGAACGATGAAAATCTGGTCCAGGAAAATAAGTATCAGAGTCTGTATGAAAAATAATATGTGGTATAAAACCATTACTCCATTGTGCGTCAAGTAAAGTTTCTATTTCTTTTTCAGCTTTAGGCATATCAAAATGAGCAAAACCTATGGCTATTAATCCAGAGTCCCAAAACCATTGAAAAGGGTATAACTTGGCACACGGAATACTAAATTTATCTTTCCAGTTATTATTTAAAACCGTAATAGCGTCTTGTTGTAAATCTTTCATATTAGATTAATCTTGTTTTTGGTGTTAGACTGATTAAATAATTATAAATTAAAAGTTGAATGTGGCTGTTAAGAACAGACGTCTAGGTAGGATTGGACGTCCAACAAAAAACTCACCATCTGACGACTGACCAGCAATACCTGCTCTTGGGTTTCCTTCTGTAATACCAGAACTATCAAATAAGTTAAAGACAGACAGTCCAAAACGTAAAGAAGTGTCCTCATTGGTTTGTATTGTATAACCAGCACCTAATCTAGCAATTGTTATAGCGTCTAGCTCAACATTATTAGTATCGTCAGTAAACTTTTTACCTGTATGGTTTACAGAAAAACTAGCATCAATTTTTTTGTTATCATAGTTAAGGCCTAAGTTTCCTAAAATTTTTGGTTGTCTAGCTATTTCATTTCCTTCGTTAATAGTACTTACTGTACCGTTAATTAAATCTTCGGTTTGATTTGTTGTTATTTCGTGATTTTGGTATGTTAAAGTTGCAGAAAGATTTAAATGATCTGTAAACTTATATCTACCTGTAGCCTCTAAACCTAATGTTTTTGTTGATTGTTCACTTCTAGCTTGATCTACTAATTGACCACCAGAAATAGCTTGATCAATACGTATACGATCACTTAAACCTACATAATACGCTGCGACAGATCCCGAAAATTTATCTGTTCCAAATTTAGCGCCTATTTCTCCTTGTATTATTGTTTCAGCTTCATAGTTTGTATCTCTAATACCTGGTGTTGGTCCAAATCCACGTTGTTGTGGAAAAAAGTAACCTTTAGAAAAGTTAGCGTATAAGTTAGTGGCATCAGTAAGTTTGTATAATCCGGCTAATGATAATGCCCAATCTGTATCTTTAATTTCTCCGGTTGTAAACGTACCATCTGCGAATCTTACATTTTGTAAATCACTAGTTAGTTCTGCATTTTCATATACCTGAGATTCTTCAATACCACCTCTTCGGTAAGTACCGTTAGTCGACTCTATACGTAAACCAACATCAAAACGCCATTTGTCAAAGACCATTTCATCTGTAATATAAAAAGCCGTTCTGCTTTGCGTTAAAAAATTATTAGCTGTCATACCTATTCTATTATACAAGCCACCTTGAGAGTATATAACATTGTCACCACCAGCGTTAGTGTAATTTAGGTTTACTAACTGCGGATTGTTGTTAAACTCAGAAAGGACTCTGTATTGGTAGTTTACATCTTCTGCTTCAGTTCTAGCTAAAAAAGTACCAGCAGTATAAGTGTGTATACCATCATCAGATTTTAATATAAAACTAGCTTCTCCAGAATAATCTGTCATTGGTCTTAAACGATCTACATGCAGGTTTTCTACTACTAAGTCAGTCCCGTTTATTTGGTTTCCAGAGCCACCTTGGTAAGTTGCGCTAAAGTCTGTATTGTTTGGTGCTATTGCAGCAACATAATCGTTAATTGTAATTGGGTTACCATAATTACCACTTCCTCCAACGTATAGTGCAAAATTGTGTTGGTAATTAGCATACTTAACTTTAGATTTAAATTTTAGATTATCATTTAAATTGTAATTAAAATCAGCTAAAACATAACCACCTTTAGTGTAAACACCATCTTCAATTGGACTTTCATATACACCACCTGGTGTTAAAAAAGAGGTGTTTGCTAGTTCTCCTGATAATAGTTGACTAACTTCTTCACCATCATTACCATTTAGTCTCTCTCGAGAACTTCCATCTAGTGGTAACGGTAGGTAAAATTGTGCTCTATCATTTATATATTGACCATGAATTGTAAAAGATCCATTGTCAAATTTTTGTTTAATATTTGCTCTAAATTGTGCTCCTCTTGTTGCTAAACTAGTATCAATTGGCCCGTCATCTTTTCTTACAAAACCTGTAAAAGCATAATAGGTATTAGAGTCTTCTCCACCAAGTTTACCACCGGTATAAAAATCTGTTTTAAGTCTACCATCATTACCCCATTCTACATTTATAATATTCTCATCATTAGAATCTCCAGTTTTACTGGTGTAGTTAATGATACCTGCAACAGATCCTGCGCCATATAGCACAGCCGATCCACCTCGTACAAATTCTACACCTTTAAATCCAATATCAGGTCTGGCGTAAACATCGTGCGCTGATGAGTTTAGTCCAAACGTGCTCATTAATGGCATACCATCGTACTGTAAAGGGTTAAATACATATTGTCCTCCAGAAGGTAGTCCTCTAACAAAAAGGTTAGTCGCGGTTTCTCCACCACCACCTTCGGCAGTTATACCAGGTACATCTCTTAAAATATCTGCTTGACTATTGGCAGATAATCTTGTAATTTCTTTAATACCTTTACTACTTATTGATAAAGGCGCTTGTTTTTGGGATCTAAAAGTAGAGGATGCTGTAAGAACAATTTCGTCTAGATTATTACCTTCTTGTAAAACAATATTAATTGTAATTGGAGTTCCATTTAAATCTACGTCTTGTGTAAACGTAGAATAACCAATATAAGATACTTGTAATTGTCTAGTACCTGTAAGGTCAGATACTGTAAAGTTGAAATTTCCATCAAAGTCGGAAGAAGCTCCAACGTTTGAGTTAGTTATTAAAATGTTAGCATTTGGTACGGGTAATCCAGTATTGTCTTTTATAGTTCCAGAAATCTCTGTTTGTGCAAACATCGAAAAACAACATATTAAAGCTAATAAGGAGGTTGATAGTTTTTTCATTTTATTAAGAATTAGTTAATATATTGCTAATATAAATACAGAATAATCAGTTTTGTATATAAAATTGTATCATATTTGCATGCAAACGTTTGCGGTAACGTTTGTAATTTTATTTTAAATGAAAAAAGAAGTCACAACACTTAAAAAACTTGCTCAAACGCTAAGTTTATCTATATCAACTGTTTCTAGAGCTTTAAATGATCACCCTGATATAAGCAATGATACTAAAGATAAGGTACAGAAGCTTGCTGCAAAGTTAAATTATGTACCTAATATCTTTGCAAAAGGGTTTAGAAAGCATCGGTCTAATATTATTGGTGTGATTGTACCTAATATTACACATTATTTTACAACAACAATTGTAAGAGGTATAATGGAAGAGGCGGAAAGTAAAGGATACAGAGTAATTATATCCGAGTCTAATAACGATGTAGAAAAACAAAAAGAAATGTTTAATACCATGATACAATTTGGGGTGGATGGTATTTTAGCGTCTTTAACAAAGCGCACTAGAGATGTGGAGCATGTTTTAGCAACATTAAATAATATTCCTATTGTGTTGTTTGATAAGGTTTCTAATAAAATACCGTGTACACAAATTACTATTAATGATGAGGAGGCAGCTTATAATATTGTTGAACATTTAATAAATATTGGTAAAAAACGAATAGCGATAATTAAGGAAGGTGAATATTCTTATAATTCGGAAAAACGGTATTCGGGATATTTAAAAGCTTTAAAAGATTATAATTTAGAGGTTGATCCTAAAATGGTTATTACAGTTGAAGATATTTCTTTGCTGGAAGGTAAGCGGATGACTAATATATTACTAAGCTCTAAAATAAGACCTGATGCCATTTTTGCTATAACCGATGGTGCGGCTATTGGAGTTATTCAAACACTTATTAAGTTTAATGTCAAAATCCCAGAAGAAATAGCAGTTGTTGGATTTAGTAATTCGGTTAATTCAACAATTATCCAACCTAAATTAACTACAGTAGATCAGCCAGGTGAAAAAATTGGACGTACAGCAGTTAAATATTTAATTAACGAAATAAATTCGCCGGAAGACAATCTGACTAGTAAAATGGTTGAGATTAAAAGTAATATTGTTATTCGAGAATCATCTTTTAAGTCATAAAAAAGCTGTAAATATTTAATTTACAGCTTTTTAAGTGGAGTCGGAGAGAATCGAACTCTCGTCCAAACAAGTAACCAAAAGGCTTTCTACACGTTTATTCTTTTCTTAGGTTTTCGATTGTAAGCTGGTTAAAGACAACCCACTTACAACTTATCTTTTTTAGTTTCAGCAAAGCATCAAAGCGCTACTAAGCCTATATTGACATTTTCGATGCCTCAAATGGAACGCTGTCAATCAAAGCTTTCCGGAGACATAAAGCTCGTACACCTTGTGTACCGAGGCTTAATCCTACTATAATTCGGATTAGGCAGCTAAAGCGTAGTTATTCTCGCCGATTAAAAAGTTGATCAAGGGTTTTACGAGTACAAAATCATTACTCGACGTGCTTACAATCTAATTAATCTCGCTGTCAAAACCAGTCGACCCCATTTTAATTAAAAATAATAAGAATGCAAAGTTACCAAAAAGTTTGTATAACCATGCATTTACACTTAATTTAGTGCAAACTTTATACCAAATTAAACAAAATGAAATTCGCAATTATAAAAGAGCGTAAAAACCCACCAGATAGACGTGTGGTTTTTTCTCCAAAAGACTTAAAGCAACTTAAAACTAATTTTCCTGAAGCTGAGTTAGTTGTGGAAGCTTCAGATATTAGAGTGTTCAAGGATGCTGATTATCAGCAAGAAGGATTTCAGGTATCAGATACTATCTCTGATGCAGATGTGATGTTTGGTGTAAAAGAAGTGCCACTTGATGCACTTATACCCAATAAAAAATACTTTTTCTTTAGTCATACTATTAAAAAGCAACCTTACAATAGAAAACTTTTAAAAGCTATTCTAGATAAGAATATAGAAATGTATGATCACGAAACAATTGTTAAGCAAAGTGGAGCAAGGTTAATTGGTTTTGGGCGTTATGCAGGACTTGTAGGTGCTTATAATGGTTTTAGAGCATTAGGATTACGCGATAATTTATTTGAATTGCCTAAAGTTGAGAATTTAAAGGATTTAGATGAGGTTAAAAGTGAGCTTGATAAAATTACGCTACCAAATATTAAAATTTTACTATCAGGAACAGGAAAAGTTGCAAAAGGTGCTAAAGAGATTTTAGACCATTTAAAAATAAAGGAAGTTAGTGATGCATTATATTTAACATCAGAATTTACAGAGCCTGTGTACTGTATGGTTGATGTTATGGAATATAGTAAGCGTAAAGATGGAAAAGTTGGAGATAAATGGGCATTTTATAAAGATGCATCAGGTTACGAAAGTAATTTTATGCCGTATGCTAAACAAACAGACTTTTTTATAGCAGGTCACTTTTTTGGAGATGGAGCACCGTATTTATTTACCAGAGAAGATGCTAAGGACCCTGAGTTTAGAATAAATTTAGTCGCAGATATATCTTGTGATATTGATGGGCCTGTAGCCACTACAATTAGACCGTCCACTATTGCAGATCCTTTTTATGGTTACAATGCTAAAACTGAAAAAGAAGTTGCTTTTAATGCTAAAGATGCTATTACCGTAATGGCAGTAGATAATTTACCTTGTGAGTTACCAAAGGATGCCAGTGAAGGTTTTGGAGATATGTTTTTAAAACATGTCATTCCTGCATTTTTTAATGGTGATGCGGATGGTGTTTTAAAACGCGCAAAGATTACTGAAAAGGGTAAATTAACAAAGCGTTTTAGTTATTTACAAGACTATGTAGATGGTAAAGAGTAATTTAATGACTAGGACTTTTAAGTCTTAAGATGTTATACTTATGTAATAATTACAATATTAAAAAGATGAAAAAAATAAATTTGATACTTTCGGCAGTAGCCCTATTATTGATATTTTCTTGCGAAAAAGATAATAATATCCCCCTTAATCAGCAGCAGGTAGATGGTTTAACTAGTAATCCGTTTTTAGATAATTTTGGAGACAATATAACAGCACGTTTTATTGGTACGGTAGTTAATGAGGAAGGTGGTCCTATTTCTGGAGTTACTATTACTATTGGATCCACTATGGCTATTACTGATTCTAATGGTGTGTTTTCTATAGAGGAAGCTGTCGTGTATGAGCAGTTTGCTTACGTAAAAGCTAGTAAATTTGGTTTTATAGATGGATCTAGAGCGTTAGTCCCAACAGATGGTGTTAATCAAGTTTCTATAATGTTATTGGATTCAGAGCCAATAGCAACAGTAGCTTCAGGGCAACCATTAACATTTGATTTACCTGGCGGTGTTTCTGTTGATTTACCTGGGACGTATCAAACTAAGTTTGGATTTGAATACCAAGGTGATGTGTCTGTGGTTATAAAACATTTAAACCCTGATAATCAAAACATGGCTTTACAAATGCCAGGAGCGTTAATTGCTGAAAATGAAAGCGGCGATTTACGTGTTTTGGAAACCTACGGAATGATAGCAGTAGAGTTAATTGGTCAAAATGGAGAAGATTTAACTATCGGAGAAGATTCGGTAGCTTTAATTAGTGTTCCAGTGCCCACAAACGCTACTAATCCGCCTGCAACAATACCATTATGGTATTTTGATGAGGTTTATGGGTATTGGAAGGAAGAAGGTTTTGCTGAGTTAGTAGGAAACAAATATGTTGGAGAGGTCTCTCATTTTAGTTTCTGGAATTGTGACGCGCCTTTTGCTGCAGTACCATTTTGTGTGACTTTACAAGATACTGATGGTAATCCGTTGCCTAATAATTTTGTGCAATTACAGCGCAGTACCTCGGGTTGGTATTCCTCTACTAGCGGTTATACAAATCAAAATGGATTAGTTTGTGGTTTGATTCCTGCGGATGAAATGTTAACGCTAACTATTCAGGATTTTGGTTGTGTAGGAAATAATTTTACTGAAAACATTGGGCCTTTTTCTGAAGACGCAAATATCACTATTACTGTTGGTAGTGGACCTACAACTAATTTAATAGGAATATTTAACGATTGTAATGGAGTTGCAGCAGTAAACGGATATGTGCAATTGTTTTATAATAGCGCCTATTCCATAGTACCAATAACAAATGGACAGTTGGATGTTGCAATTGATTATTGTAGTACAGATACTGCATTTTCTGCTCAGTTTTTTGATTTAGAAAGTGGCCAAAGTACGGATGCGGTTACTGGTAATTTTACTATAGGAATAACGGATTTAGGTACGGAAATGTCTTGTACAGATCTATCAGATAGTGATGCTGATGGAGTTATAGATTTAAATGAAGACCTTAATGGAAATAATAATCTTGATGATGATGATACAGATCAAGACGGAACACCAAATTATTTAGATACAGATGATGATGGTGATGGAATAGATACAATAGATGAAGATTATAATAATGATGGTAGTCCAATGAATGAAGATAGTGATGGAGATATGATTCCTGATTATTTAGACGCACAGGATGTTATTGTTTATAATTCTGAAATTTGGGCTTTAAATTGTGATGCTGATAGTGCACAATATAATTTAACGGATACTTACGGTGTGGTATACCCGAACACGGTCTTTAGTTATTTTGAAACACAAGCTGATGCGGAGGCTTCCACTAATGCTATAATAAATACTAGTATTTATACTAATTCTAACCTGTTTAATGAGGTTTTTGTGGTAGCAACAAATACTATTAGTAATCAGTCGGCAATAGGCCAATTACTTTTATTGGGACTAGAGTTTATGGATAGTGATCAAGATGGTATTGCAGATTGTGATGAGGTCTCTGGTTTAGATAATGGTTTTGGAACGTGCAGTCCTAATGGGAATATAACGGACCCTAATAATGCGGATAGTGATGGTGATGGCTTTGATGATTGCGTCGAAGCACAACAAGGAACAGATCCAAATGATGCCTCTGATTATCCAATAGCTCCAGATGTGACTTTAGATGATTTTACAATTATAGAAGGTAATACTGGTTTTGGTAATGTGTCTTTAAGTAGTCCTGCAATAGATGATATAGTTTTAGAATACAGTGTTATTGGAGGTAGCGCAAGCTTTAGTGATTATGTGGGTAATTTCTTTACCGTTACCATCCAACAAGGTGAGGTTGCAGGTGTTTTAGATGTAGAAATTTTTGACGATGCTTTAGTAGAAGGTGTTGAAACAATGATAATATATCCTTCAGTATTACTTGGTTCAGTAGGTTCTATAAACTTTGCGACAATAACGATACAGGATAACGATTAAATTTTTAAGATATTTTTGTAAAAGAGACTCTGTTTTAGAGTCTCTTTTTGTTTTCAATTGTAGTGGTTTTAACTATATAATAAAATACACCTAAAAACAAACCAAAGCAAATTGTAAAAAAACATGCAGCACTATGTGTTCTGGGGTGTGTTATTATTTCTAAAATGGTAGTTATTATGGTCCAAGGCTTATTAATAATTTCCCAAGAATTAAACCTTAAAAAACGACCTAAATAAACACCAAAACCTACTAGTATAAATAATACAGGTAGCATAAAAGCAACGACTCTTTTTTCGACGTAAGTCTTAATAATAGACTCCATAGTTAATACCGATTTATAAAAAAAGATTAGACCAGTTATTGCAAACACAATAATTATTAAAGTGTCTAACCAAACTAGATGTGCACTGCTATAACGGAGATGAAATAAATCCGTAATTATGTATGGCGCATTAGGTAGAAAGACTAACCAAACACTACCAATAATTAAAAGAGACAGTGTGTTTATATGCTTTAAAGTTTTTAAATAACTAGTAATAGCATATGGAATTCCTGCAAGGAAAAGATTCCACACTAAAAATAAAAAGTAGTGAGATTGTGTTAGTTTTATTCTAAATAGAAGCAATAGAATACTAAATGCAGATAGTAATATTAGTACTGAAATAGTTTTTGTTTCAGCAGCGATAAATTGTCTAATGGTTTTCATTTGAAATGTAGGTTATATCTATAAAATAGATGGTTATGATGCCAAAAGCGTAAGCGATTAAATCTTCAATACTAAAATGACTTCCAAGGATTATAGAGGCTATTTTGTTTGCTCTTAAATTTAAAAGATCAAGTAGGTTAAACAGTTGTGCAAATTCTACTGTAAAAGAAATAATTAAAGCAGTTAGTGCTACCCGCACAGCTTTTGTACTACAACAGCTCCTTATGGCGCAATACACTAAAATAGAAGCAAGGACGTCTCCAACAGTATAGCGTACAAAGCCATCTTTTAAAAAGTAGGCAATAGCAATTTCGGTTATTAGTAATACCACTGTTAAGACAGTAAATAGCGGGTTGAATTTTAGTGTCATTTACAGTTTTATTTTTGGTCCTAAAAATTTAGGCTGCTTATTAATTACAACGTCTATAATAGCTTTTGTTCGAGCTAGATATTCTCTAATTTTTGTTTTAAATCCATAGCGCCCTTTAATAGCTTTAGCGTTAAAGGCTATGACATTTAAGTTGTTGTTTTCTGCAAGGTAAATGGCACGTTGGTTATGAAATTGTTGCGATATAATTGTAAAACTGTCTAGTCCAAATATCTTTTTTGCTCTTACAACGGAGTCTAATGTTCTAAAACCAGCATAGTCCAATATTATTTTATCTTCGGGAACACCTAGATCTATTAAGTCTTGCTTAAATGTAGAAGGCTCATCATAATCAACGGTACTATTATCGCCACTTATTAAAAGGTAGTCAATCTTTTTGTTTTGATATAGTAAAAAGGCAGCCTCTAGACGGTATTTGTAGTATAAATTAACATGATTACCACTGCCAACATATTTACCTGCGCCTAACACTAAACCTACTCTGTTTTTAGGGATATTCTCAATGGAGTTATACAGTTTTCCTTTGGCATTATAGTTTATATGATAATTGGCTAGTAAAATAGCAAGGATTAATATAACCCCTAATTTAATACCACGTTTGATTAGTTTTTTCATGTTTAGTAGTTTAAATTAACAAATATGGAACCGCGTAAAGTACTTATCGATGTATTAAGTAACCTTTTGTAATCTAAGTTGTAAAACATGTTGGCGCTTTTTCCAATACGATATGATTTGAGATAATATTTCCAGTATTCTGGCAAAATAATAGTGCCAATTGTAATAACGCCAAAGAGGTAAATACTGCGTTTTCCATTACCATAGCAGAGGTATTGCAAAGCAATTTCGTCTTCTTCGTTACTATTGTACCCGGTTATTACATGGTATGCGTCGTGACGTTCTACTTTAGGGATTAATTCAAAGCCATTACTGTCTAAAAACAATCCTAAATGGTAGCCAAAAGTGCTAGGACTGTATTCTAGTAATTGTTCTTTTTTAATATTCCAAGGTGTGTTGGTTTTAAAGTAGGTCGTGTAAATATGTTGTGTGACTTTAAAAAGCCAAGCTATTAATTGTTTACGTTGTTTTTGCATAGATTTATTATTTTGAAAACCATAACCACGATTGGCTTGTTGTTATAAATGCTGAGGTTAAAAAGGACAGTAAAAAAGGATCGAATTGTGTTGCGGAAAGTAGTATTATCGAAACACTAAAAAGGACCATTGCGTAATACGGAAAGTATCTTTTGAAAGTTTTTTTTCTAGCTAATTTTGTTTTTCCTCCTATTACAAAAATTGGGTAAATGGTAGCTGATATTGTTATTAAACTACATAAAAATATAGGTAATAATGAAATCCCTATAAAGAAGAAAGCACTACTTAAAGTAATTTGATTTAGATTAAGTAACCAAAAGATAATAGTCGCCAAGAGGGCACTTTTTGCTGTGTTAGTTATAAAATTCATTACTATTTAGATTTAGACATATTAGTAAAGTTTTCTAAACTGTATGCTTGCCAATCTCTATTTAGTAGTTCTTGATTATGTTTGTCCCATTTTTTATTAATGCGTGTAGTTGTACGGTCAGATAATTTGTACTGTACAGCATATGTTTGGAGTAGTTTAGCATTATTACCTTTTAAGTGAATTAAATAGTTTAAGTCTAATACCTTGGCATTATTAATATTATATTTTGTTATTGAATAATCCCAGTTTACGGTAGCAGACATTATGCAAATAGCAAAAGCGACTTGAGTATTTATTCTGAATAAATACCATAGGTTTTTGATCTTAAATACTTTTATAAACGTGGTAATCAAACCTGAAAAAGTTAAAAGTAAATAAGCAAATACACCAAGGCGTTTATAGGTAAATCCAAAAGCAGAGACGTATTGGTAGTTTTTTATGGAAATCAAAACAATCAGTATAATGTTTAATCCTATCCATAAATAAGAGAGCTGTTTAGTGGTTTTGTTTTTTTTGTAGAAATTAAGATCGCCTCTAAAAAAGAATAAAATAGTAAGTATGGCTATTATAATGGAAGCTATTAATGCATTAATCCCATTATGGACTTGAGTGGACAAGTGGTTTGCAGTGTCTACTATGTTAGTTAATAAATAGGTTGCATCCGTAATAATATAAAATATAATAAGCACATTAAGAAAAGCCAGTAGAGTAGTCCCTAATTGGTTATCTTTTTTATTTTTTTCTTCGGAAGTATTCTCGCTCTCAATTAATAAGTTGGAGGTGTTACTATCTAAAGTTGTAGCAGGCTCTACAGTGACAGGTTGATTAATGTTATTAAATAGGAAGTACCCCAATACAGTAAGTAGTATCCATTGCATATTGATGAAGTCGAAATTAATTTCGGTAATTAAATCTTCAAATATTGGGTTTCCATTTTTATAAAGCAACATGAAGATGATAACAAATACTAACGGAATGCCAATCAGTTTTATCCAATGTATAATGTCAATATCTTTTTTTGTCGTAGACACTTCAGTAGTTTTTGGAGCATCAAATCTACGTTGGAAATAACCTGCAATCACAGAGTATAATCCGTTAATCCATTGGACATAAATTGCGTTTTTGTTGGAAGAGACTGAACCTACTAAGGTGAAAAATGAAAACAGGTTAACAAATACAGACAAAGCAGAGCCATGTATAAATACTAGAACTGCAGTTACTAAATAAATAGTTGCATAGATTATAGTCCTCTGATTCTTAAACTTTGATTTGTTGTGCCACCATAATATGCCAATACTGATTATGGAAAACAGACTTAGGTTTAAACCAATTTGTTGTTGGTAAAAAAGTGTGCTAAAACATAGCGCGGCGATAATTAAGGTTAGGTGCTTCATAATAGTTATTTAAAAGTACTTTGTTTTTCAAAGTAGATTGATAAAAAAATAGTGTTATTGTTTTTTAATTAATTTTTCAAGTGCGTTAATATGCTTTTTAAATTCGGCTTGACCTAATTTAGTAACACTGTAACGTGTATTGGGTTTACGATCTATAAATTGTTTTTCTACTGTAATATATTCTGCTTTTTCTAAGGCTTTACTGTGACTTGCTAGGTTTCCGTCTGTGGCACCAAGCAATTCTTTTAGTGTTTTAAAATCGGCATATTCATTAACCATCAAAACAGACATGATACCAAGTCTTATCCTGTGGTCAAATACTTTATTGATGTTAGTTATTATGCTCATAATATTTTCCGGGAATGTAGGAATCTATTTTTTGTTATTTTTTAAAATTACATATATTATTAAAGCAACGTTTAAAGCGATTATCGCATATATGGATGAATAGGCTAATTTTTCTTTAATGGTCATACTCGTAAAATGGAAGTATTTAATAGTATTTACATTATGAGAATATTTATAACCTTCTAGAATAAATAGGGCGATAAAAATAAATATAAAGTCAGTTAATAAAATACCAATTCCTAAATAAATATGATTCTTTAATTTCATTTAACATCATATTTAAAATGCATATAAGTCCCATAAATTATATGCATAATACCAAAACCAATAACCCAAAGCCAGAATCCGTATCCAGGATATAAGCTTGCGATAAGACCTAAGATAATTTCTGTAAAGCCTAAATACTTGATATCACCTATGCTATACTTTGAAGCGCTAACTAATGCTAATCCATAAAAAATAAGCATTAAGCCTCCGGTTTGTCCGTAGCGTCCTTGGCTAAGTATTATTAAAATATATAAACCACCTGCCACTAACGGAATTAGAAAATTAAATAGTAACCGTTTTGAAGAACCGTCCCATATACTTTCTCCATTTTGTTTTGCTTTTTTTGTAGTTAAATAAATTCCGGTAACCACACTTAAAAAAGCAACCATAAATAGGATAAAAAAGACGTATCTAAAAACCCAACCATCTAAAGTTAATGTTCCGTAGCTATAAGTTGTGACTAAATAGTAGGTTAGAGCTGCGCCAATTAAAGCATAGATACCTGCTAATATACCTGACAAACCACTTAATGATATAAACCTTGAAGACTTATTCATTAAATTTTTAATCGTGCTAATGTCTTTTAAATAATCTTTGTCGCTCATGGTAAAAGTACTTTGAATTACAAAGTAACCGTAAATCGTTTAAATATGCAAGTTAAAAGTTTCTTAATATTCATTTTAACATTTAGGGGGAAGTGCTATTTATTTTTCATAGATTTATAATCTAACTATTTAAAAACAAAAATTATTATGGCATTGACAAGTTTACTTTTAGACATTGCAAACATCTCAGGAGGGTTGTTATTAGGATTAGCAACTTTAGATAAATGGGATGGAGAAGCTAACTTTTTTAATAAAATTGCTGGTGTATTAGCGCCTTTTCAAACAGTAATTGGAGGTGCGTTATTGGTGTTACCAATATTAGGAATATTTTCAGGAGGATTTAGTATCTACGGATTAGTAAGTATTGTTGGAGGTTTATTGTTACTAACGCACGTCTTTGGAAAAGTACCAGCTTTGGAAGAAACATTAAGAAAAGTATCAAGCAAGCTTATGCCTTTTAAAGCTATTATAGGTATTGCTTTATTAGCAATTGGCGTATTAAGTTTATTACATATATTATAATAACAATTGAATCCTGCTGAAGATTATATCTTAAAGCAACCAGAACCTTACAGTTCTATTTTGCTGCATTTGCAGGTCATTGTTGAGCATACTATTAGTATTGCAGAATTAAAGTACAAGTGGGGTCTTCCGTTTTATTATATAAACGGAAAACCCTTTTGTTATTTTAATGCGAGTCATAAAGGACAATTTGTAGATGTTGCTTTTGTAAAAGGCAATCAAATTAATGTCTTTAAATCGCATCACGTTACTGAGAAGCGAAAAAAAATGATGTCTTTAAGATATCAGTCTTTAGAAGAGGTCAATGATGCTGTTATAATAGCAATATTGCAAGAGGCGTATAGTTTGTATTGATTATAACCTAAAGCGACCACCAAAAGAGATAACACGTTGTAAAAACCAAAAATGCTGTGATGCACTCTCATTAGCATTGCTTGTTGTTCTAATATCTGGCATGTTTATATAACCACCTTTTAAGTCTACTTGAATAAAAAAGTATTTATAAAACGTAAGGTTAAGACCAACATTTAAGTGGGTTCCGTAACCTGCTAAATGAAACTCGTCATAGCGATCTTTTGCTAATAAAGTAGTATTTGTTTTAGGATATAAAGCTCCAGCACCAAAACCTTCAGTTACATTTAATTGAAAGATATCTGTATTGTTGATTTTAAATAAAGACGAAATATCATCAAATCTATTCAATTCTAAATACACGTAGTTTAATCCGTTTGTATGTTCAAATTTTAAAAAATCTTCTGATAAAAAATAGGGATCACCATTAAATTCTTGATTATAAATACTACCGTCTTCGTCAGCAGGTAAATCAATATATCCTGTCACAGTTCTAGTTCTGTTTCTGTTCATAACATACTTCATGTGATCTACTCCAAGCGCAACATTATACTTGTCAGAAATAAAATATCCAGCCTTAAAATTAGTCTGTGGTATGGTCATACTAGTTGGGTTGATATAATCTATATGCCAACCTTTTGGTTTGTCTTTTGCAGTAACATCTTGTATGGTAAAGTCGTAGCCTTCACCTTCAAATCTAATATCAGATTTAGAAAAGGTTTCTCTGTTTCCTCCCCAGCTTACATAAAATTTTCCCTTGTTGTGTGCAGTATATTTTTCTGTATTGGTGTCTTGGGCTATTGTAGATATTGAAAATAGGGTAAGACATAACAATGCTAATGTGTTTAGCGTTTTGTTTTTCATTGTAAAATAATAATTTTTGTATGTATTTAAAAAGTAGTGACTAGTTTTCTAATAGCCGTTAAGTTGCTTAATAGCGCTTCTAAGTTATCTAAATGTAGCATATTTGCGCCATCACTTTTAGCATTAGCAGGGTCAAAATGTGTTTCTATAAACAAACCGTCAACGTTATTTACAATTCCTGCGCGTGCAATAGTTTCGATCATATCTGGACGTCCACCTGTTACACCTGCACTTTGATTTGGTTGTTGTAAAGAGTGCGTTACATCTAATACCGTTGGTGCGTACTGACGCATTGTTGGAATACCTCTAAAGTCTACAATCATATCTTGGTAGCCAAACATAGTTCCACGATCCGTAATCCAAGCCTTATCACTTCCAGCATCTTTTACTTTTTGTACCGCATGCTTCATAGCTTCAGGACTCATAAATTGCCCTTTTTTAAGGTTGACTACTTTACCTGTTTTGGCAGCAGCAACAACAAGATCTGTTTGGCGAACTAAAAAAGCAGGAATTTGTAATACATCAACATACTGCGCAGCTTTTGCAGCATCACTTACTTCATGGATATCAGTAACGGTTGGGACATCAAATTTTTCAGAAACTTTAGCTAAAATTTCTAAAGCCTTTTCGTCTCCAATACCCGTAAAACTATCAATTCTACTGCGGTTAGCTTTTTTAAAACTTCCTTTAAAAATATAAGGAATTTCAAGTTTGTTAGTAATAGTTAAAACTTTTTCGGCAATTCTAAACGCCATATCTTCTCCTTCAATAGCACAAGGCCCACAAAGCAAAAAGAAATTGTTACTGTCTGTATGTTTTATTTTAGGAATATCTTGAAGTATCATAATTGTAATAATTTATGATGCAAAGATAAGTTAATTTTCAGTAGTTAGTAGGCTTGTATTGGGTCTTAACATTTGCTGTATTTTACTATTTGTATGGTTACGATAATACAAGGCTAATAAAATAAAAAGAACAATACTTATTACAACTAGATAAATAATAGAAGTCATTGTTTTTTCGACGTGTAAAAGTGCTAAGTAAGGCGAAATAATTATTTTACTAATAACACTTAATACTAAAGCAACGACAATGGAAATAGCTAAAATTTTATAAGCAATGGTATGGTATACTTTAGCAATTTGAGCTTTAGAATAGCCTAAAAAGTGAAGTTGCGTAATGGTCTGTTTGTTTTTTAATATCAACAAGTTAATGTTTGTTATGACTAAGTAAATGGATAAGAATGTAATTAATAACCCAATACCTAAAACAATACTAAGTATTAATTTTAAGACATAACTCAGTTTTGAGTTTTGTACATCATTTGATAAATAATTGTACTTTTTTGAAGCTAGAAATTGTAATAATTTAGGATCTGATGGATTGATAACATCAAGAATAATTCTAGATATTTTAGATTCTTTTAAAGGGCTTAGTGTTTTGTTGGTATAACTTAAAAAGGATTCTGGAACTAATATAGAATTTATTTTTTCGGAAGCATCCAAAATATAGGCAGGATATAGTTCTGTTTTACTTGAACCAGTAAGTTTTAGGTCAATAGGAATTTGTCTTATAATTTTCTCATTAATCTGAGGCATTCCAGTACTTGCTGCGTATCCAAAATTATAAAGGTTAATATAGTTTTTAGGAATTATAATCGGGACTTCTCGATCTCCGGGTTGCCATTTCCAATCGTCACTTTTAATGTCAATAAATTCGTCTCCAACAGCTTCTAAAAACATTTCTGTAGATATCCCAGTGTAGTTGGGTAATGTTACACTTGCAAGTACACGATAGGTGCCATGTGTAAAACCACCCGTTTTATTAATAAAGGGTTGTTGTTTAAGTTCTTCTATTTCGTCGGTAGTAAAAGCGTTATCTCGTCCTAAGTCTTTATAAATAATTAAGTTTTGATTGCCTAACAAATCGTTTTCTGAACTAAACACCGGTCTTGTGTCAATAAATAACTGAATCACAATTAGTAATATGGCTAATCCTAAACTAGAACTGAGTGCAAAAAATAGGAGTTGAGATTTATCAACTTGTTTTTTTAGAAGTATATCAATCATAGCAGTAGTATTTTTGTATAATTGATATTATAAGTATCACCTAAACTTGCAATTATTAAAGTTGCTTTGTTTTGTTCTACTTCTTGAGAGACAAGGTTAACTGCATTTGTTATTTGAGTTTGATCTATATGGCTAAAGGGCTCGTCTAATAATAAGATCTTAAATGGTTGGCATAAAGCTCTAACAATAGCAACACGTTGTTGTTGACCGTAAGATAAAGTTTCTGCTTTTTTGTGTGCTAATTGATCTACATCCAATTGTGCTAACATTGCCAAAATCTCAGTTTCAGATTTATGATTGGTTAGTGTGTTTTTAAGTTGAATATTTTCCAAAGCTGTCAATTCTGGAAATAGTCGAAGACCTTGAAATACAATCGAAATTTTTTCTCGTCTTAAAGACGTCCAATCATTTTCAGAAAATGAAGCAATTGTCGTTTTCTCAAATATAATAGAACCAGAATAGCGATTATTTAAGCCATATAAAAAGTTGAAAAATGAACTTTTTCCACTTCCGGAAACGGCTTTTATTAAATATTTTGAATTTGGAAGTAATTCAAAATTTTTACTCCAGACTTCGGATGAAGCTGGAGTAAAAAAGTTTGGTGTTATATTTTGGATTGTAATTTGCACGCTAATTAGTTCTTTTCAGAAGTAAGTTTAGCTATTTCATCACCGTATAAAATTGTCTGAATAAGTGAGTTTTTATCACCTTTTGTAGTTATAAAGGACTCAGCTCCATTAATATCCATGTAGAAATGATTTTCTTCAAAATACTTTTCGTACAATTCAGCACTTTTATCTGTTATGTTATCTATTGGATTCTTTTTTCTGCCTCTAGAAAAACTATTAAAGTCGTCATAATTGTCAAAGCTTGTGTAACGACTAGATCTATCGTACTGACTAGTTTGATATAGCTTTGAAACGATACTATTAAAATCACCTTTACTGTAAAAGTAAAGACTATGTGATAATTTATCGATGTGCTTAAAATCTGATAAGTTTTTTGCTAATTTCCCACTATTTTTAACTTCATCAGCTTTATTTCCATCGTTTGTTATAAAAATTAAATCATCAGTAACCACCATTAAAATATCCTCTTCCAATTGATAATAATTTTTGCTAATTTCCTTAATTCGTGATTTTTTTTCTTTAATAGCATTAAAAAACCTATCAAATTTAGCTTTATCTTTTATAGCTATTGCAGTATAAATATTTGGAGATTTTTTTTCAGGAGAATCATTTTTGTCAGCCGTAAGTATTACTGTTCCGGTAAATATTTTTGAAAAATCTTGAGTGTCCATTCCTAAGTCTTTTTCAAGTTCACGATTAGCTCTTTTGGTGTTTTTTTTCAATTCTTCTCTTACCGAAATAGGTAAAGATTTGTTGTCTTTTAAGCTTAAAATGTGTTCGTAAATTGTTTCAGTATCTACAGATAGTTTTGTTAGCATGACAGGATTACTAGGCAAAACGTTTAGAAGTTTTTTGTCATATGAAGTAGTCATCCATTTGTCATAACCTACTAACGATTTAATGTCATTGTTTAATTTTAGTTTAGTAGCGCTATGTACGTTATCATCTTCAAAAGTGCTATAGTAGCTCAGATTGTTGTTTTCTAAATTAATATTCATTCCGGCAAATGCACTCAAAATACCATCCAAAGCATCGCCTAGTGGAGAAGAAGTAATATGTAAGCCTATGTCTTGGTTTGTGTCAAAAAAGTTGTCAAAATAATTAGTAGCTAATATAGTTTCTTGCCTATCTAAATTTGTTAAATCTATTAATTCTGCTGCTGCATAGTTTTTTGCTCCAATAATTAACGCAGTTTTATTGTTCCAACCAATAGCAAGTTCTTTAGTTGAATATATTGTAAAATTGTTATCTTTTCCAACATTAGTTTCTTTTTCTAAATTTGGAATTTTATTTAGCATTGGTGTTATAAAAGTTTCAAAAGCACTTGCATCTTTAATTGGTAGGGCTAAGCCTCCAAACCCAGATAGTCTTTTAATAGATCCAAATCCAAGAATAAATTCTTTTCTAAAGGTGTTGTTTAAGTTTTCTGAGGTCATAAATTCAGAAACAAAATCTTTTATTTCTTTAGGAGCTTTCTCTTTAATAAGGGTGTTTATATTTAAATTATTTATGTCCAAATCTTTACTTTTATCAGACAAGGATTTTAAATTAATATACATGACGCCAACAGCGTCTTTTGGGATAAAGTAAGATTCTTCATTTTTAGTACCGCAACTGGCTAATAAAATAGAGACGACTAATAGGGAAAGGATTTTTTTCATGGTTATGATTGGTTTTTTAACGGGTTGATTAATAAGTTAACAAATCTAATAATATAATGTTTTGTAGGAAATATTTTATAGTAAATTTCTATATTTAAACATAACTATCTGTGTGTGTTTGTTTAAAAATGTTACAAATTTTAAAGAGGAATTTATCAAATATAAATTAAAACGGGTTTTTAGATAAAAATTGAGTACATTTGCACGCTTAAAATAAGGCACCATTATGGCTAATATTAAAAATATTGCAATTATTGCACACGTCGATCACGGAAAAACTACGTTGGTTGATAAAATCATGTACCACTGTCAATTGTTTCGTGAAAACGAAAACACAGGAGACTTAATTTTGGATAACAATGATTTAGAACGTGAAAGAGGAATTACAATTACTTCTAAAAACGTTTCTGTAATTTACAAAGACACAAAAATTAATATCATTGATACACCAGGTCACGCCGATTTTGGAGGAGAAGTAGAGCGTGTATTAAACATGGCTGATGGTGTTGTATTATTAGTGGATGCTTTTGAAGGACCAATGCCTCAAACGCGTTTTGTATTACAAAAAGCGATTGACTTAGGTTTAAAACCTTGTGTTGTTGTAAACAAAGTAGATAAAGAAAACTGTACTCCGGATGAAGTACATGAAAAAGTTTTTGATCTAATGTTCGAATTAGGAGCAGAAGAGTGGCAGTTAGATTTCCCAACCGTTTATGGTTCGGCAAAAAACAACTGGATGAGTGATGACTGGAAAGTAGAAACTGAAAATGTTGAGCCATTATTAGATATGGTTATAGAGCACGTTCCTACACCTGTTTTTGATGAAGGAACAACTCAATTACTTATTACTTCTTTAGATTTCTCTTCTTTTACAGGTCGTATCGCGATTGGTAGGTTACAAAGAGGAAGTTTAGTAGAAGGACAACAAATATCTCTTGTAAAAAGAGATGGTTCTGTTACAAAAAGTAAAATCAAAGAATTATTTATATTTGAAGGTTTAGGACGTAAAAGAGTAGACAGCGTACAAACAGGAGATATCTGTGCAATTGTAGGAATCGAAGGATTTGAAATTGGAGATACTGTTGCAGATATTGAAAACCCAGAGGGTTTAAAATCAATTGCAATTGATGAGCCTACAATGAGTATGTTATTTACAATTAACGATTCTCCTTTCTTTGGAAAAGATGGTAAATATGTAACGTCTCGTCACATTAAAGATCGTTTAGAAAAAGAATTAGAAAAGAATTTAGCACTTAAACTAGGTGAAACTGGTAGTGCAGATAAATTTATGGTCTTTGGACGTGGTGTATTACACTTGTCAGTTTTAATTGAAACGATGCGTCGTGAAGGTTATGAATTACAAATTGGGCAACCACAGGTAATTATCAAAGAAATTGATGGTGTTAAATGTGAACCAGTTGAAGAATTAACAATTGACCTTCCAGAAACTGTTTCTGGTAGAGCTGTAGAGTTTGTAACTTTACGTAAAGGTGAATTATTAAGTATGGAAGCAAAAGGAGATCGTATGATTTGCGAATTCTTAATTCCTTCTCGTGGTATTATTGGTTTACGTAACTTGTTATTAACAGCTACTGCTGGAGAGGCAATTATGGCACACCGTTTTAAAGAATACCAACCATTAAAAGGTGCTATTGCTGGACGTATTTCTGGATCTTTAATTTCTATGGAAAATGGTAAAGCTATACCTTACTCTATCGATAAATTACAAGATAGAGGTAAGTTTTTCGTTGAGCCAGGTGAAGATATTTACGAAGGTCAAGTAATTGGTGAGAACTCTCGTCAAGATGATATGTCTGTAAACATTACTAAAGCTAAAAAGCAAAGTAATGTACGTAGTTCTGGAGCAGATGATAAAGCTAAGATTGTACCAGCTATCAAGTTTAGTTTAGAAGAAGCATTAGAATATATCCAAAAAGATGAGTATGTAGAGGTTACACCAAACCATATTCGTTTACGTAAGATCTATTTAACAGAAAACGATCGTAAGAGAAACAAGATTGCTTAATACGTGAAGCACTTACAGTTACCAAATCCAACACTTAGACGTGTAGTACACTCTAAATATATAGATATAGTTGGTGTAATTTTGGTAGCCGCTATCTGTTTTTACAGAGGGTTTCATGAAACAATATATTATCAGGGAGGTATCCAATTTGGGGTACCTCTTTCTGGTTTTAGTGATTACATATCTAAAGGCGCATTTCCAATTGGATTATTGTCTACAATAGGAGCTGTAGTATCTTTATTAGCTGCTAGAATGATTGTTAAACAACAAAATCTAGGAAATTGGATTGGCGTGTTTACTACTGTTAATTCAGGTATTATTGATTACCTATTTGGAAATCATTCTGCCATTATAACCTACCCCTTAACATTTATTATAGCCATTATTGCTACCAAAAAATGGAGTGAGGGTGAGCAGGTTAAAAAAGCAGATACCAAATATTGGTTACTCATACTTTTGGCCTTTATAGCCTCTTATACATTAGTGTTTTTAGGTTTTTATTGGTTTGGAACAACTATTAAAAATCAATTTTTTAAACACACCGTTGCTATTATTTTTGGAATATCATTAGTGGGTAATATAAGTACCGCTTTTAAATACGAGCAGACTTTTTTAACGTGGTCTTTTTATAACCTAGCGCAGATTATTAAAAATGTAATACAAGGTAATGTTGCAAACATTGTTAAATATGTGTTTTACATCATAAATTCAATACTTACTTTTTTTGATTGGCGTATTAATGGCGATGTTAAAAAGACAAAAGGAGAGTTAGGTTAAAGTTTCTCTGATTTAATAATTACATTATATTCTTAATATAAATTTGTAACAATGTTTATATTTACAAAAAACACAAATGTATAGTCTCTATTTTGATCCGGGTTTAGGTGCGATGATTATTCAATCTATCGTGGCTGCAGTTGCGGCTATTCTTTTATTTTCAAAAAATATCATGTATAAAGTTAAAGTCTTTTTGGGAATGGACAAAAAGGAGAATGATGATCTTTTTGATGATATTAATGTAAAAGATTCTGATACGGATAAAACGTCTAAATAGTGACTACCATATCTAAACATAGTGCTTCATTTAGGGATCCTTCTGGATATGTGTTTCTAGACGATGGTGTTATTAAAAGAACCATTAATCCTATTTATTTTAAGCAGTATGAAGCCTTAAATACTTCTGGATTTTTTAAAGCCTTATTTGATAACAAGCTTTTGGTTGCCCATAAAGAAGTTTCAGCTACAGCTGAAAAAATTATAATCCAACCAGAACACATTCCGTTTATTACTTATCCATACGAGTGGAGTTTTAATCAATACAAAGAAGCGGCATTATTAACATTAAAACTTCAGAAGTACGCCTTAGAGCATGGGTTTTCTTTAAAAGATGCTAGTGCCTTTAATGTTGCGTTTTACAAGGGAAAAGCTATTTTTATTGATACGCTTTCTTTTGATTTTTATGTCGAAGATTCACCCTGGCGAGGATACAAACAATTTATATCTCATTTTTTAGGACCTTTAGTATTATCACATTATCATGGTGCGCAATCCATAAAATTAATAAGTAATTTTATAGACGGTATTCCAATAAAAATGTTGGCATCTATGTTGCCTTTTAAAACTAAACTTAACCCGTTTTTGTATACTAATATTCATTTATTAGCAAAGTTTGAAGACAAGCATAGTCAAGATTATAAAGGCGAATCTAAAGCGTCTATATTATCTAAAAAAGCACAGTTAAATATTGTTCAAAGCTTATATGATTATATAAAAAACCTAACACTTAAAGAGCATAGTGAGTGGGGGGATTATTATGATAAAACAAATTATAGTGCTAGTGCTTTTATTAAAAAGGCGACAATTATTAATCAATGGATTGATACATTAAAGACTAATACTATTATTGATATTGGTGGCAATGATGGTACGTTTGTTAGAAAAATAGAACGTCAATTACAGCAGGCCTTGGTTTGTGATATTGATAATAACGCGGTAGATTTTAACTTTAAAACAATTAAAGAAAACAAAGAGACTTACATGACGCCGTTTGTGTTGGATGTTTTAAATCCTTCTGCAAGTATCGGGTTTAATAATACAGAGCGTCTATCGTTTTTAAATCGCATACAAGCTTTTGCGCCAGAAGCTACTTTAGCTCTAGCAGTTATACACCATATGTCACTTAGTGGAAATGTGTCGTTTAAAATGTCTGCACAATTTTTTGAATCGTTTTCTAAATATTTAATTATCGAATTCCCTAAACGAGAAGATTCTTGGGTGCAAAGATTATTAGATAGTAAGACTGATTTTAAGGATTACTTCGATTTTTATAACATTAGTAATTTTGAAAAAGAATACAGCTCTTATTTTGATATCATAGAAAAGCTAGCTATCCAAGACACGCATCGTGTGTTGTATTTAATGAAGGTTAAATGAAAAAACATCTTGCCAATTTTATAAATAATAAAAATAATCTTCCACTCTTAGTCGGTATAGCTTCGGGTTTGTATCCCATGTTATATTATTTTAATGCTAATTACACACAAGCAAATTCGGTAAGTCAATTACTGTTTTTTAGTTTTTTCTTTATTGTTGTTCCAGTTTTAATCTTTAGTATTTTTAATTACTTTTCAAAAAAAATTAAACTTTTAGAAGCTAATAAATTCAAGCTTTTTGTTTTATTAGATATTGGCTTTTTTGGCAGTTTTATTTTGATAAGTACCTTTAGGTTTCAGTTAATTTATATCATTCCGCTAATTATTGTGGCACTGTGTTGCGCATTATTTTTTAGTAAACATTTAAAAAAAATAGTGGTCTTTCAGTTTCTGTTGGTGGTTATGGCTTTAGTATCACTTATTCCTACTGTTTTTAAACACGTCACGTATTCTAAACAATGGTTAGAGCAGCCTGATGCTATTACCAAGGTTATATTTAAGACAACTCCTAATGTTTATTTTATTCAAGTAGATGGATATGCTAATGTGGATAAGTTAAGCAAAGGACCTTATGGCTATGACAATTCTAGTTTTAACAGCTATTTAAAAGAAGCTGGTTTTAAAAATTATTCAGACTATCGAAGTAATTATTATTCGACTTTAAGTTCTAATAGTTCACTTTTAGCAATGAAGCACCATTACTATTCTAGTCCGGATCACTCTTTTGCAGAGTTGTCTCATGCTAGAGAAAATATTGTCTCTAAAAACTCTGTTTTAGAGATTTTTAAAAACAATACGTATAAAACACATCTTTTGATGGACAAGTATTATTTTTTGCTAAATAGACCAACTTTAGGATTTGATTATAGTAACATAAAATATAAAGACGTACCGTTTAGGTATAAAGGACTGGGACCCGTTAGAGATGTTATTTCTGATTTAAAAACGGTATTGCCAAAAGATACTTTGACTTCTAATTTTTACTTTATTCAAAAGCTATTGCCTTCTCATGTTACTAACAGTTCAAGTGAGTCTGTAAATAAAATAACCGAAAAAGAAAACTACTTAAATAAGTTACAACAAGCTAATCTATGGTTACAAGAGATTATTACGTTGATAGATAGTCAGGATAAAAATGCGCTAATTATTATAACTGCAGATCATGGTGGGTTTGTTGGTTTTAATACCACGTTAGAAGCGCGAATTAAACAAACAGATCCGGATCTAATATATTCTATTTATACTGCTATGTTGGCAATTAAATGGAATGGTATGCCTCCAGACTTTGATACTAAATTTAAAACTCCAGTTAATTTTTTTAGAATCCTTTTTTCTTATTTAGTTGAAAATGAGAGTTATTTGGATCATCTTGAAGATGATAGTAGTTATATTATGATCAATCAAGGCGCGCCGTTTGGAGTCTATAAATATATTGATAACCAAGGAGAAACGGTTTTTGAGCCATTATCTAATTAAATGTACTACAATTGCTTTTTTAATTAGTAATTTAGGCTGGCCTAAAATTGTAATATTATTTTTTCAATACAAACATACAACCCCGAATACTTTAACGTTTGGAACGATTTTGTTGTCGCCTCCAAGAACGCAACGTTTTTATTTAATCGAAACTTTATGGAGTACCATAACGACAGATTTAATGATTTCTCATTGCTTGTTTTTAAAGATGAAAAATTAGTTGCTATACTACCAGCAAACAGGGTTGAAGATTGTGTTTATTCTCATCAAGGGTTAACATATGGCGGCTTAGTGTTTAAAGAAAATTTAAAATTGAATAGCGTTTTATTAATTTATAAAGCACTTTTAAAATTTTTAAATGAAGCTAAAATATCAGAATTACAATTAAAAATATTGCCTTCTATTTATAATACATTGCCAAACGATGAGCAGTCTTATATCATGTTTTTGCTAAATGCAAAACTTAATAGACGGGATGCATTATCTGTAATTGATTACAGACAGGCCTTGAAATTTTCTAAAGATAGGTTAGAAGGCGTTAAACGAGGTAAAAAACACGGTTTAGTTATTAAGGAAGAAGGTGGTTTTGAATCTTTTTGGTCTACAGTGCTTGAACCTAATTTAAATGAAAAGCATAATGTGAAACCGGTGCATAGTTTAGCCGAAATAACAGCATTAAAAACTAATTTTGAAAAACAAATACGTCAATTTAATGTCTATCAAAATAATCAGATAGTAGCTGGGACTACAATTTTTGAGAGCAAATATGTTGCGCATTCGCAATATATATCGGGTAATAATCAAAAGAATGAATTAGGAAGTTTAGATTTTTTGCATCATTATTTAATTACGTCTGTATTTAATAAGAAACGATTTTTTGATTTTGGAGTGTCTAATGTAAATAACGGAAGACAAGTTAATCAAGGTTTGCAATATTGGAAGGAAGGTTTTGGAGCAAGAACGGTAACACAAGATTTTTATACGGTGGATACTAACAGTTATAAAATTTTAGACACGGTATTGATATGATAAAGTTTTTAGATCTACCAAAAATTAATGCACGTTTTGAGTCAGAATTCAAATCGGAGTTCAATGCATTTTTAAATTCAGGAGTATATGTTTTAGGACAAGGTGTAACAACATTTGAAGCTAACTATGCGGATTATTGTGGAACTAAATATTGTATTGGTGTCAGTAATGGGTTTGATGCTTTAGCTTTAATCTTTAAAGGCTATTTAGAATTAGGCGTATTGCAAAAGGGGGATGAAGTTATTGTGCCTGCTAATACATTTATTGCATCTATATTGGCTATTATGGAAGTGGGCTTAAAACCTGTTTTGATTGAACCTAATACGGATAGCTTTAATATAGAAGCATCGGAAATTGAAAAACATATTTCCGAAACAACAAAAGCGATATTGATTGTTCATTTATATGGGCAATTGTGTGATGTTTCTGAAATTAATGCGTTAGCCAAGCGTAACCAGTTATTAGTTGTTGAAGATGCTGCACAATCCACAGGAGCTATCGATAGTCTAACATCAAAACGATCGGGAAACTTATGCGATGCAGCAGCTTTTAGCTTTTACCCAAGTAAAAACTTAGGGGCTTTAGGAGATGCAGGAGCGGTCACTACTAATAATAAAGCATTAACTGATGTTATTTTTAAATTAAGAAATTACGGCACATCATCTAAATATGTAAATGATGTATTGGGAGTAAATAATAGATTGGACGAAATTCAAGCCTTGTTTTTAAATGTTAAGCTTAAATTTTTGGATGCGGATAATGTACAGCGTGTAGCTATTGCAAAACGTTATTTGTTAGAAGTAAAAAATGTAAAGATAAAATTACCGGTGTTTAATGGTTTACGCAATCATGTGTTTCATCTGTTTGTTGTTTTGGTAGAAAATCGAGATGATTTTATTAATTATTTAGAGTCACATAAGATTCAATCAGGGATTCATTATCCAATTCCGCCGCACAAACAAAAAGCACTTCATCGATTTAACGAGTTAAAATTTCCGATAACAGAAAAAATTCACGAAACTTGTGTGAGTATTCCTATTAGTCCAGTTATGACTAAACTTCAGGTCGATACTGTAATAGCAATACTTAACGGATATTAATTGAAAAATTTTTTAGAATACATAAATACTAATGTTTTAGTTAAAGTGGCTTCACTTAACTCAATCTCTGTTATTGTAAAAATAATAGCAGGATTCTTAACATCAAAAGCACTAGCTTTATTTGTTGGGTCAGAAGGGATGGCATTAGTTGGTAATTTAAGAAACTTTACAGGGTCTATACAATCCATATCTATACTTGGGTTATATAAAGGGGTTGTAAAGTATATCGCTCAATTTAAAAAAGATACCGTTCAACTTAGTAAAGTATTATCTACAGTATTCTATTTAGGCTTTATCTCCAGTTTATTAATGTCTTTTCTGGTTTACCTGAAAGCGGATTATATTAGTGATTTAATATTTAAAGACTATAATAATTATGCCTATATCATTAGGATATTTGCTGTAGCAATACCTTTTTATTGCCTAAACATGTTTGCCTTTTCTATTTTAAATGGGTTTGGTAAATACAAGTACTTGATAATATTCAATATTTTTGGACAAATCTTAGGGGCTACAGTTACTATTTTGTTGATTTGGCAACAAAAAGTAGATGGGGCTTTGATAGCTGTGGTAGTGGCAGAATCCCTTATATTTTTAATCACATTGGTTGGAATTATTAATCGTCGAAATTTTGCACCATTAATAAAGTCAAGTAACTTTAGTTTAAGTTTTGCTAGAAAGTTAAGTTCGTATTCCGGTATGGCTTTGTTTTCTGCAATAATATTACCATTAATAGCGATACTAATTAGAAGCTATATTATAGATAATATTGGATTAAAAGAAGCCGGTTTTTGGGAAGCCATGAATAGAATATCAAAGTATTACTTGTTATTTGTAACCACGCTTTTGACCATGTATATCTTACCTAGATTTTCAGAGATTGATAATATCAAGGATTTTAGAAAAGAAGTTTTTGGTTTTTATAAGTCTATTATTCCAATATTTGCTGTTGGATTAGTGGTCATCTATTTTTTGAGACATTTTATTGTTCAGGTTGTGTTGACGGACGAGTTTACACCTGTTGAAGATTTGTTTTTATGGCAATTAATGGGTGATTTTATTAAAGTGCTGTCAGTAGTCATTGCTTATCAGTTTTTGGCTAAACGCATGTTTTGGCATTATATTATTACCGAAGCTTTTTCTGTAACCACGTTATATTTTACAAGTACATTATTGATTGACGAATTTGGGGTAGTCGGGGCAAATATGGCCTATTTTATAACTAATGTTATGTATTACGCCATAATACTACTAATTTTTTATTCGTCTTTATTTGGTGTGCTACCGGATAATTTAGAAGGAGAGTAATCTATAATGTATTCCAGGTTTTAACGTATTGTGCTGCTATATTTTTATAGTTATGATGTGTTGTTATAAAAGCATTAGCATTTACAGATATTGTCTTAATAATATTTGGGTTAGTAATTAACCATTCTATTTTTTTGACTAAATAGTCTACATCGGGCAATGCATTAATAGCTATTGTATCTTCTTTTACATTATAATATGTTAACCATTGTTGCTCAGCGCCAGTAAATACCACCTTACCTTTAGCCATTGCTTCTAAAGCATTATAACCTTGATCATAACCATAGACTTGATCTAAAATTATATGTGCTTGGTTATAGCTATTTATGTATGTGTTGTATGGTAGATTTTTAGTGATTGTTATTTCGACTAGATCAGGATATTTTGACGCTATAATTTTTAAAGCTTTCTCAAAAAATAAGACGCCTTTTTTTATTGAATTTTCAGTATTTATACCCAAAAATATTTTAATTTTTTGATCTAAATCTAAAGGTGTGTAATTTATAATATCTGTATTTATTGGATTAGCTATCACACCTAGGTATTTAGGCGTGTTAATTAGAGGTAAATGGTAATCCAAATCTGAAGCAATAATCCCGTCGTAATTACGTGCTAAAAAGGTGTGTAGTTTTTTATGTCGTTCTGTGACATATTCTAAAGTAAAAGCATAGTCTTTTGCTAAAGTGTTGTCATTTAGATAAGGTGTTAGAAGGCTATAGTTTTCTTTGTTTTTTAAGGCATAAGAGATGTTGTAATAATCTTCTCCACAGGACAGTAAAACCACCTTTTTTGTTTTCTTAAAAAGTTTTTTTAGTAGTGCTATCTCTAAGCGTGCAGTTGTTTTAAGTGAGGCTTCGTTAATAAGTTGTACCACATCAAACTGCTTTAATTTGTTAAACACTAAATAGTATTTAATGGCAAGCTCTATTTTTATAATATTAATTCTAAACACTTTTAATATAGCTTTGGATAAAAATAGTAGGGCTTTTTTTTCTCTAAAAACAGAATACACTTTATAGTCAACCGGAAAGGATTTAAATCCATCTCCAGAGCCAATTATAACAACCTCATGATTTAAAGCTTCTAAACCTTCTTTTAAAGAATTGTGTAATCTACTATATTCACCCAATAATAAGATTTTCATTTACTATATTTGATTATCCAAAACTAACCATTTGCAAACTAATAATAAAATTAATGTAGGGATTGTTGCGTCGTCATTGGCAGGCGGAGGCGCAGAACGTACAAGTGCAAAATTATCTCAGATTTTAGAGGGTTTTGGTTTTCACGTGCATGTCATTACCGTATTGTCTGGAGAAGATTTTAAATTTTCGGGACAGCGTTTTGATTTAGGCATTTTAAAAGCAAAAGGGACGCCTATATTTGGAAGACTGCAACGGTTGATTGCTTTTAAACAATATCTTAAAAAGCATGATATTTCAATAGTTGTTGATTCTAGATCTCGACCTACTTTTATTAAAGAGTGGCTTATTAACAAGCTAGTCTACACAAAGCTAAATGTGGTATACTGGGTACATAATTACAATACGGAGACTTATATTCCAAAAGCAAGATTTTTAGCGCGATTGATTTATAAATCAGACACTAACTTTATTACTGTTAGTCAGGCTATAAATGAAAAAATAAAGCAAAACTACGGTTTTACAAATGTCACAACCATTTATAACGCATTTGATAAAGACTTCTTAAATTATGCGACAGATGTAAATTTGAATTTACCAGAACAATATATTTTATATTTTGGACGGTTAGTCAATAAAAGTAAAAACATTACTTTATTAATAAATGCTTACAGTCAGTCTAAATTACCAATGCAGAATGTCAAGTTGGTAATTTTGGGTGATGGTGAGGACAAAGTTGAATTACAACAATTAGCGTCTGCATTAAAGTTAGAAGAGTATGTTTTATTTTATAACTTTACTAAAGCCCCAGCTAAGTTTATAAAAGACGCAAAATACACGGTATTAACAAGTAGATATGAAGGTTTTCCGATGGTTTTGTTGGAATCCTTATCTATGGGAACTCCTGTCGTGTCAGTAGATTGTCAATCGGGACCAAGTGAAATTATTCTTGATAAGCAGAATGGGCTTTTAGTTGAAAATTTTAATACAGAAACTTTAGCGGTTGCATTAAATACTTTTATATTTGATACAGATCTATACAGCGCGTGTAAAGCTTCGGCTAAATCTAGCGTAAGCCATTTATCTGAAGAAGTTATTGGAGCACAATGGAGCAACTATTTAAAACGTATAAATGAAACAAACTAATCTTGACGACGTCCAAATAATTAATATCCCTAAAATTTCTGACGAAGAAGGGAGAGGTAATCTTTCGGTTATTGAAAAAGACTGTTTGGATTTTGATATTAAACGTGTCTATTATTTATACGATGTTCCAAGTGATGCTTATCGCGGTGGTCATGCACATAAGGCATTATATCAATTTTTGATTCCGTTAAGTGGTAGTTTTGATGTTATATTAAAAGATGGTAAGTCTACTAAAACCGTAACACTTAATAAACCCGATAAAGGTTTGTTGATTGTGCCAGGTATTTGGAGAGAGCTTGAGAATTTTTCAGCAGGGTCTGTATGTTTGGTGTTGGCTTCCGATGTCTATAAAGAGTTAGATTACATCAGGGATTATAATCAATTTGTATTATCTAAAAGCTGATAAATAAATATTCTTTTTTATCAAAAACTCTTGAAATTGTTTCAGTTTTATTAAAAGTATTTTTGGACAATTTAATATCACACGCTGCTTGAAATTAAGATTGTTGACGTTAATTTCATTAATTAAAAACGTCGCTTTTTTATCTTCATTATTAAACTTGTATCTAATGGCTAAAGCATAACGCTTAATGTCCATGTAGCGTTTTAAAGACGGGTTAGTTTGTTCTTCAGTAGTATACTGACTAATCAATAATAACCTATTATCATTCAGTTTACTATTAGATAAACTATTAGGGTCAAAAAAGTTGTAAAGCATGGTAACCACGGGGTTAAATGCTATGGCACCATGTAAGCCAAATCTAATCCACAAATCAATATCTTGTCCTGTACGTAATTGCGTATTGTAAGCTCCTATTTTAAAGAACGTATCTTTTTTAAATGCAACAGAAGAAGAGTGCGGAATGTAGTTTATAATATTAGCTTCAAAAAAATTGTCTACTAAAAGACAGTCGGAGTGGTATTCAAAATTAAATTTAGCTTTTGTTACAAAACCATCACGTCTTTTAATTTCGTAATTATTACAGAATAAGACAGCGTTTTTAAAAGTATCAATGCACTTTTTTAATGCTTTTAAATGATTTGGTTTCCAAATATCATCTGCGTCTAATGTCGCGATATACATTCCGGTTGAAGCTGTTATTGCAGTATTACGTGCAACGGAAACGCCCTGATTTGTTTGATGTATAAGTTTTATCCTTTTGTCTGTATAAGTATCTATAACGGAAACACTTTGGTCTGTAGAGCCATCATTAACTATAATAACTTCAAAATCTTTAAACGACTGATTTAAAACCGTGTTTAATGTTTTTGAAATATAACTTTCTTTGTTATAAAGCGGTATGACAACAGAGAAGAAAGGACTCATTTTTTGAGGTTAATATGACAAAAGTAACTAATTCTAAAGATATCAAATAATGCTAAAGAGGTCAGTTTGCTGGTTAATAAATACTTAGTTATCGGATTAGTAAAATAGTAAGAATAGGCTAAAAGATAATTTAATTTAAATCGCTTTAATTTAGAGAAATACTCTAAAAAAGGAATAAAATCTTGTGGTATAAGTTCTGATTTATAAATATAATCTAAGTTTTTTAATCCTTTTTCTGTTTTGTTTAAAAAGACGTTATTAAAATCAACATCACCATGTAAAATAGGATTGTCAATATGTAAAATGGCTGTTTTTAAAACACTTGCTTTGTATGCAAATAATGTGTCTTCATGACCATATTGGTTTAATGTTTTTTCAAACGTAATAGCGTTAAATGTTACTTTAGTCATTAACGTATTATTACAAAACATGCGTTTATGCGGTTTTTCAGATCTTTGCTTGGCGCTTAAATCTTCTCTTTTTTTTCCGTAAACTAAGCGTAATTCTCTTTTTTTAGAGACTTGTTTTGGATGGATACGTCCACCATAAATGATACCAGTTTCAGGTGTAATATTACTAAGATAATTGGCAATGTATTGGTCCGATATAACTAGAGAGTCACCATCAATAAATAAAATATAGTTATAGATGGACGCTTCAGCTAAAAGATTACGGTTATTACTTAATCCAACATTTTTAATATTGGTTTTAAATGTTACAAATGCTAATGTGTTTAATACTTGATTGGTTGTATTTATAACATGGTTTGATCCGTCATCTAATATTAAAATCTCAAAATTAATTTGTGATTGTAGTAATTGTGCATGCAGACTGTTAACTAATGTGGTGACGTTGTAATTATAGGTCGGTATTAAAACAGAAAGCATACAAATAGGGATTAATTAGCCTTACGTTGTACAACTTCAAACACCTTATTGTCATCACATTTTAATGTTTTGCTTGGGTATTTTAAAAGTAAAGCATAATCATGGGTAGCCATTAAAATGGTATTTCCATTTTTATTTATTTCTTGCAGGACTTCCATAACCTCAATACTAGTTTGTGGGTCTAGGTTTCCTGTAGGCTCATCTGCTAATATCAATTCTGGATCATTTAGCAAAGCACGTGCAATAGCAATACGCTGTTGTTCTCCTCCTGATAATTCATGCGGAAATTTAAAACCTTTAGTTTTCATGTCTACCTTATCTAAAACAGAAGCGACACGCTCCGTCATTTTAGCTTTGTCTTTCCAGCCTGTAGCTTTTAAAACAAATAATAAATTGTCGTTAATAGTACGGTCTGTAAGTAATTTAAAATCTTGAAATACAATACCTAGCTTTCGACGTAAAAACGGAATCTCTTTTTCTTTTAGTTTTAGTAAGTCGTAATCAACAATATGACCTTCTCCTTTAGTTAGTTTTAAATCGCCATAAAGCGTTTTCATAAAACTACTTTTTCCAGAACCAGTTTTACCAATTAGATAAACAAAATCACCTTTTTTAACCTCTAAGTTAATGTCAGAAAGGACTAAGCTTTCACCTTGAAAAATTGAAGCATTTTTTAATTCTAAAACAGTGTCAGACATAAAATAATTTTAATATTCTTAAGTTATTATAACGCTTTTGTATTGCAGAAAATTGTAGATGACAAAGTAAACAATTAATAGTAAAAAAAGGAGGTCAAAAGTAATAATTTATTACCGCATCTCTTGCGGATAGTTATTTGGAAAAAATAGAGTAGATTTTCTGCTTTTAATAACTCCGTTTATAATTATTAGTAAAATTCAGCGTTAGACCTATAGATTAATTTATCTTTGATTTATAATTTAAAAACAGTGTCAATGTTAGTAAAAAAACAGCTTACATTTTTTATAATCTTAGCGTTTTGTTTCCAATTATTTGGGCAACAATCCGCGGTGTATACAAGTAGTCTTGGAGATTACCAAAAAGCACTTCAGTTGTATAATAGTCAGCAATATTTAGCGTCTCAAAATTTGTTTAGTCAAATCAATAAAACGACGGATGACGAGAATGTACAAAGTAATTGTGCTTTTTATATTGCAAATGCTGCTATTAGATTAAACCAGCAAAATGCAGATGTATTAATGGAGCGTTTTGTGGAAGATTATCCAACTAGTACAAAACGTAATACTGCATTTGTAGATGTTGCAGAATATTACTTTACCAATGGTAAATATGCTTATGCACAAAAATGGTATGCAAAAGTGGACGAAGGGTCTTTGGCTAGAGCGGATAAAGAAGCCTATAACTTTAATAACGGATATGCATCGTTTACTACCAAAAACTATAAAGACGCCAGAAAGTATTTAACACGCGTCGAGACGTCTCAAAAATACGGGTCACAAGCCAAATATTATTTAGGATTTATGTCTTATGAAGGAGATGACTACGACGGAGCTAATAAGTATTTTGAGCAGGTTGGAGATGAAGAAAAGTATAAGGAAAAACTAAGTTACTATCAGGCAGATTTAAATTTTAAATTAGGAAAATTTGATAAAGCGATAGCGTTGGCTAAGTCTAAATTAGAAACTAGCGATAGAAATGAAGTTTCGGAATTAAATAAAATTATAGGAGAAAGTTATTTCAACCTAGAAAAGTATGACGAAGCTATTCCGTACTTAACAGATTATAATGGTAAAAAAGGAAAGTGGAGTAATACGGATTACTACCAATTAGGATATGCGTATTACAAGCAAAAGGATTATGATAAAGCCATTTCAGAATTTAATAAAATTGTAAGTGCAGATAATAGTGTTGCCCAAAATGCTTACTATCACTTAGGAGAAAGTTATGTTAATGTTGGTAAAAAACAAGAAGCATTAAATGCCTTCAGAAATGCATCGCAAATGGATTATGATTTAAAAATCCAAGAAGATGCTTGGTTAAACTATGCTAAAATTAGTTACCAAATTGGTAATGCGTATCAATCTGTACCGCAGGTTTTAAATGGGTATCTAGAAAAATATCCAAACACACAATATAAAGAAGAAGTAGAAGGGTTGTTAATAGACTCTTACATTACCTCTAAAAATTATAAGGAAGCACTAGTTTTATTAAAAAATAAAAACAGTTTTGAAAGTAAAGTTGCTTATCAAAAAGTAGCTTTTTATAGAGGTTTAGAGTTGTTTAATGATAGTAAATATCAAGATGCAGAAGACCTTTTTGATAGTTCTTTAAAAGAACAGCAAGATCAAAAATATACCGCTAGAGCAACCTTTTGGAAAGCAGAGACAGATTATAACTTAACAAATTATGATGATGCTTTAATAGGGTTTAAACAATTTGCACAACAAAGCGGTGCGTCTGAGACTGTAGAGTATGAAAATTTAGATTACAATATTGCTTACACGTACTTTAAACAAAAAAATTATGGTCAAGCAACCACATATTTTAATCAGTTTATTCAAAAAAACAAAACAGATAAAGTTAGATTGAATGATGCATATTTACGTTTAGCGGATGGTTATTTTGTGTCCAGTCGTTATAACGAAGCGATTGCTGCTTACGATAACGCTATGCAAGTTGGAAAAATTGAAAACGATTATGCTTTTTTCCAAAAAGCAATGAGTTATGGTTACATTGGTAATGAGAGTAATCAGACCAGTCAATTAGAACAATTTATTGCAAAATATCCAACCTCTAAATTGCGTGATGATGCGATGTATGCATTGGGTAATAGTTATGTAAAAGCAGGTAAAGATGACAAAGCTATTGGTATTTATAACCAATTAAAAAAGGAGTATAGTACAAGTCCTTTTACAAGCAAAGCGCAATTACGTCAGGGTTTAGTCTATTATAACGCTAATAAAAATCAACAAGCATTAACAACCTTTAAAGCGGTTGCAAAAGATTATCCAAGTACGCCAGAAGCAAATCAAGCGGTAGCAACAGCACGTTTAATTTATATAGATTTAGGTCAAGTAGATGAGTATGCTACTTGGGTTAGAACATTGGATTTTGTTGAGGTTACAGATGCCGATTTAGATAATGCAACTTACGAGGCTGCAGAGAAACAATATTTAGACGAAAACGTAAACGCAGCCATCAAACAATTTAATGGGTATTTAAACCAGTTTGCAAACGGATTGCATGCCACACAAGCACATTTTTACTTAGGACAGCTATACTTTAAAAAAGATTTAAAGTCTAATGCAGAGCCGCATTATGCATTTGTTGTTGGTAAGTCGCAAAGCGAATTCTCTGAAGAAGCATTATTACGTTTGTCTCAAATTCAATTAGATAAAAAAGATTGGAATGCAGTAATTCCAACCTTAAAACGATTAGAAGTAGAGGCTAACTTTCCGCAAAATAGTTTGTTTGCACAATCTAATTTAATGCAGGCTAATTACCAATTAGATAATTATAATCAAGCGGTCGCTTACGCGGAAAAAGTGCTTAGTAACCTTAATTTAGATAATAAAATAAGAAGTGATGCTTATGTTATAATTGCCCGTTCTGCTATTAAAACAAATGATCAAGCTAAAGCAAGAACAGCGTATGCACAAGTCGAAACATTTGCAACAGGCGAAACTGCAGCAGAAGCCTTATACTACAATGCTTATTTTAAAAATAAAGACGGATTGTATAACCAGTCTAACACGGTAACACAGCGTTTAGCAAAAGATTATTCTGGGTATAAATATTACGGAGCAAAAGGATTAGTTATAATGGCTAAAAACTTTTATGCTTTAGGAGATGCTTTTCAAGCAACGTATATACTTGAAAGTGTAATCAAAAACTTTAGCAATTTTGAGGATGTGAAAACAGAAGCACAAACAGAATTGACTAGAATAAAAGCAGAAGAAGCTAAAACAAATTCATCAGTAATTACTGAAGACTAAAATCAGCAATCAAGACAATCGCAATTCATAAATATAAATTATGTTTATTACAAAAAAACAAATCACTTTATTAATACCATCGATATTAATTTCGGTCTTTGCATTAGCACAAGAAAGGGAAGGAGATACTATACAGACAGGTGTTATTGATGTAGTAAAACCATATACACCAACAATTTCTGATGCTTTTAAAGTTAAAGAAACACCATCGTTGGATGATACAGATACCGCAACAAAAAAAGACGTTAAATATAATATTTTCTCTTTTCCTGTGGCATCAACATTTACGCCTGCAAAAGGAAAAGCAGCGGTAGTAGATAAAGCTAAAAAAGTAAAATTATATAACAACTATGCTACATTGGGTGTGGGGACTTATACTACTATTTTAGGAGAGGCTTATTTAAATCATGCGATTGGTAGAGACCAGGCGTTTAGTGCTTATATTGGGCATCACTCTTCTCAAGGAGATATAGATGATGTATTAACGGATAGTGGTTTTTCAGACTCTAAGCTTAATTTAAACTATACTAAAAACAATAGGGATTACACATGGTCTCTTTTAGGAGGTTTTCAACATGAAACCTATAATTGGTATGGTTTACAACAGCCTTTATTTAATCAAGCAACAGCAGATACATTAGATGTTGGTCATAGTTTTACTACTGCGCATGTTGGTGGAGATATTATGTTTGAAGATTCAGTTTTTAAATCAGGAAGCCTATTATTTAGACGTTTTGGTGACGATTATGGTTCTGGAGAAAATAGATTAAAAGTTAATGCTTTAGGAACAGTAGAGATTAGAGATAACGAAGTAGATGTAGAAGTCTTTGCAGATTACCTAGGCGGTAGTTTTGATAAAGCTTACGCAGTACCTACAGCGCTTAATTATGGTAATTTTATAGTAGGTGTAGCGCCAACTTTTAAATTAAATAATGATGACTTATCAGTAAGTTTAGGTGTTAAAGCGGTTTATTTAAATGATACAGAAGCTAGTCAAAGCAAATTTTTTATCTATCCAAATATTGCAGCTAGTTACAGATTAGTGGATGATGTTTTAATTGTGTTCGGAGGCGTAAAAGGTGGGTTAATACAAAACTCTTATTATGACTTTGCTGACGAGAACCAATTTGTGTCACCTAATTTATTTATAGCACCTACAGACCAACAATATAATGGATTTGCAGGGTTAAAAGGGAAATTGTCTAACGCTATGAGTTACACAGTTAGCGGAAGCTACAAATCAGAGAAAAATAAAGCGTTATTTGTTAATAATGATATCACGCAAACGTCAGAAGCTTATACCTACGGGAACTCTTTTGGTATTGCTTATGATGATGTAACAACGTTAAGTGTTGCTGCAGAATTAAACGTGGACATTAATCGTAATTTCACGCTAGGGATAAAAGGAGAATACTTTTCATATGATGCAAAAAATCAAATGGAAGCATGGAATTTACCAGATATAAAAGGATCTGTATTTGTAGATTATCAAATAAATCAACAGTGGTTTGCTGGAGCAAATTTATATTATATCGGAGAACGTAAAGACCAATTTAATATTCCAAGTTTAATAACGCCAATGACAGGAGTGGTTACTTTGGATGCTTATTTTGATGCTAACGCACATGTAGGATATCATATTAATGATCGTTTTTCTGTATTTGCTAAAGGAAATAATTTAGTAGGCGAATCTTATACAAAATGGCAAAATACACCAGTACAAGGCATTCAGTTTTTGGCAGGTGCGACGTATAAGTTTGATTTTTAGTTAAAATAATTCGGTTTAAAACCGAACACAAATAAAAGTTTAAAAAAGCCTCAATTAGAGGCTTTTTTTTTATGCTTATATTTACGGAAAAATTTAAAATATGAAATTCACCAAAATCCTATTCTTATTTTTAGTCATAACATCTTGTGGTGTAGATAAGACAGATGTAGATACTATTATCACTAATGCTAATGTGTATACTGTAGATGCTAACTTTTCTAACGCAGAAGCTTTTGCTATCAAGGACGGTAAGTTTGTGGCGGTGGGTAAAGCAGCAGATATTAAAAATAAATATAAAGCAAAAGCACTTATTGATGTTGCTGGTCAAACTGTTTTACCTGGTTTTATTGATGCACATTGCCATTTTTATGGACTTGGTTTAAACCAATTACAAGTTAATCTTAGGGATACAAAAAGTTATGATGACGTTATAAGTAAGGTTGTCGAATTTCAGAAAAAGAAACCTTCTAAATTTATAATAGGTAGAGGTTGGGATCAAAACGATTGGGAGGTTAAAACATATCCTACTAAAGCAGAACTAGATAAATTATTTCCAAATATACCTGTGGCATTAACTAGAATTGATGGTCATGCTATGATTTGTAATCAAGCAGCATTAGATTTAGCTAAAATCACAGAAAACACAATTGCAGAAGGTGGAGAGATTTTAAAAGAAAATGGTAAACTTACCGGTGTTTTAATTGACAATCCAATGGAGTTGGTAGAAGCAGTTTTTCCTGAGCCAACAAAACAGCAACAAATAGACGCCTTATTAGAGGCTCAAAAAATATGTACAGATTTAGGATTAACTACGGTATCTGATGCAGGTTTAGACAAACATGTCATAGAGTTGATTGACAGCTTGCAACAAGCAGGGACTTTGGATATGCGTATTTACGCGATGATTAGTAACAGAGAAGCAAATTTAGATTACTATTTAAATAAAGGAAAAATTAAGACAGACCGTTTAAATGTGCAATCGGTAAAGGTTTATGCAGATGGAGCGCTAGGATCTAGGGGTGCAGCGTTAAAGCAAGATTACTCTGATCAACACGACCATTTTGGAGCTTTAGTTATTGGTGTGGAAGCGTATAAAGATTTAGCAAAAAGAATTGAGAAAGCGGGTTACCAAATGAACACGCATGCTATTGGAGATTCGGCTAACCGTTTTGTGTTACAAACGTATGCTAAAACTTTAGAATCTGAAAGTAATAGACGTTGGAGAGTAGAGCACGCGCAAGTGATTACAGATAATGATTTTGAATATTTTAAAAACGAAAACATTATACCTTCTATACAACCAACACATGCAACAAGTGATATGTATTGGGCAGAGGACCGTTTAGGAAAAGATAGAATTAAAGGAGCTTATGCTTACAAAACATTATTAGAAAAAAGTGGAAGAGTCGCTTTAGGTACAGATTTTCCGGTGGAAAGAGTAAGTCCATTTTTAACGTTTTACGCAGCTGTATCAAGACAAGATACTAATCAATATCCTAAAGGTGGTTTTAATAAAGAAAACGGATTAACAAGAGAAGAAACGTTAAAAGGAATGACCATTTGGGCAGCATATTCTAATTTTGAAGACACGGAAAAAGGAAGCATAGAAGTTGGTAAATATGCCGATTTTATTATCTTAGGCGATAATATTATGACCATTGATCAAAAAGAAATCCCAAACATAAAGGTAAAAGAAACATATATTAATGGCGTGGCACAGTAGTTGCTATTTTGTAATCACATAAACTTATTTAAAATGAAAAAAATTATCGCATTAGTTTGCTTTTTAGCAATTGGGACATCAAGTTTTGCTCAAGTAGATCAATACAGTGAAGATGTTAAGACGTGTATAAAAAGTAATGGAACAATGACGTATTACGAAGGTGTAATAGATCAGATGTTTACAATGTTAGAGGAACAGTTTGAGTCTCAAGCAGTACCTACAACTGTTTGGACAGAGTTAAAAAAAGAAAGAACTGGTGCTATGGATGAGTTAGCGCAAATGGTAGTGTCTGCTTACAGAGCGCATTTTACACATAAAGATGTTAAAAATATGAATGCGTTATACGCAACAAAAGCAGGTAAAAACATGTTTAAGCCAGAAGTATTAACAGAAGGCGATAAAATTATTTTAACCGAATTTTATAAAAGTGATACAGGTCAAAAAATTGTAAGCTCTCAAGACTCTATGAATGCATCAATGGGTGATATTTCAGTAATGTGGAGTGGTGATTTATACAAAAGAATGATCGCTAAATTATCAGAAAAAGGATACGATCTTTAAATCGATAACTTAGCTAAATAGTCATAATGCTCGCCTTCCGCGAGCATTTCGCATTTTAAATCAATAGCAGTACACGCATCAAGTAATAGTTTGTAATCAAGATATAACCATTTCATTGCGGCTTCTTTTTCACCTTTATAACTTAAAAAGTAATCTAATTCGCCATAATAATTAGCATTCATATCTTGCCAAAAGCCACCATCTTCATCTAGATACATGTATTTTATATCGCTAGAATCTATTAATATTTGACCACCTTTATTTAATAAAGATTTTAAATGCAACAAATAAGTAGAGACTTGATCTAAGGTTTGAAATATTCCGGTACCATTCATCAATAATAAAATAGTATCAAAAGTATCGGTTTCATCTAAAAGCGCTTTTTCTTCAATAGTAATTACACCTCGTGCTTTACTAACTGCAACAGCACCAGCTGAGACATCAATAGCTTTAACGCTAAGCCCTTTACTTTGTAAGTATAGACTATGACTTCCAGAACCACAACCAACGTCTAAAATCTTACCTTTTGCTAAGTTTAACGCCTGTTGTTCTAACTTAGGCATAGCTTTATAATCTCTAAAAAGATAAGGAAGAGGTAACTCATCCTCATCAGATATGTTAGTAGACGTCATTAGGTCTACTGTATAATTATTATTCTGATAATCTAATAAGGCTTTTCCGAAAAGGTCTTTCATTTAAAATACTATTTTTGTAACATGGAAGAATTTTTAAATGATCTCCCAAAGCTTGCCAAAGATAAGCATAAGGAAAATAAAACCTTTTTTACTAAGCTAAAAAAGAAAGCACCAAAGCAACTGGATTATATTATGCAAGAATTGCATGAAGCCGAATTTAAAAAAACGGATTGCTTAACGTGTGCCAACTGTTGTAAAACTACGGGACCTCTTTTTACAGATAAAGATGTGCAACGTATTGCTAAGCATTTTAGACAAAAACCACAACAATTTATTGACACTTACCTACGTCTAGACGAAGAAAACGATTACGTGTTACAGTCTGTACCGTGCACCTTTTTAGGAGCAGATAACTACTGTTCTATCTATGATGTGCGTCCTAAGGCTTGCGCCGAATTCCCGCATACTGACCGTAAAAAATTTCAGCAAATATCTAATTTAACGTTAAAAAACGTCGCTATTTGTCCCGCAGCATTTAATATTGTGGAAGAGATGAAAAAACGAATTAAATATTAATACAATTATTTTGTATTTTTAAGTATTATGAAAAAGCTTTTATTTACCCTATTATTAAGCGTTGCAACCATTACAAGTGCTATGGCACAAGAATGGTTGACCTCTTTAACCTTAGCAAAAAAATTAGCATTGTCTAAAAATAAGATGCTATTGGTTATTTGGGAAGATTCAGCAAATTATTCTTATCCCATAATATTAGAAGATGCTGATGGGACTAAAGTGGTTACAGAATTGTTTGAAAGTGATGCTGTAAAAACGTTAGTATGGAAATATTTTGTACCTGTTATTATTAACGAGTCTATGTATCAGCAACTATTTGATAAAATAGATGGTAAACGTAACATGAGCTATATTAATCGTTTTAATGACGATAATGTAAAGGTTATGGATCCTAATGGTAATATTTTAGATTTGAGGACTGCGGACGAGTTTATGACGCAAGACTTGACTGCAATTATTAAAAAATATGCACTAGACACCTCTTTTTTGGAGGCAGAATTAAATAGTTATTTCGAAAATAAAAATTACGCAACAACTTTTAGATTAGCTAATAAATATTTAGATTTTGCTATATATGCTGAAGATTTTGTAAAAGAAGAAATTATTATGTTGTCAGACATATATATGCTTGAAGCGGAAAATTTATTGCAAAATAGTGATTATGCCACAAAAGAAGCATTATTACAAAAGCACGAATTATTAAAGATAAAGGAAGCTTTAATACTTGGTAAAGATAATAAGGCACGCCGAATGTTGAAAAAATATACAGAGGAAGACATTGATAAGATTAATGTTGCTTTGTTCGCATTTTTAAATTATGCAACCTACAGAAGTTTAGATAATATTGAGGAGGCACTTCCATGGAAAGCACAAGTGTTACAATCAGATTTAAATAAAGTTAAGTTTATTGTAAACAAATAGCATATCATTAATGGAATCTATAATTACATACTTCGAAACGATTCCATCTTCTCATAGGTGTAAATATTAATAGTTGGGATCGTCTTTTTGGGACTTATATGACTTTGGATAGAGATCAAATTATTTATGGTGTAGATACCTTTCCGGACGAAGCCAAAAACAGTGAGCTATCACACTTGTTAAAGCAACCTTTTTATAAGTATAGAAACCCAACAACAGACTAATATTAAAGGGTTTTTGTAATATTTTGTTAAATAGTGTTGATACTATATAGACTTGGTACATTATTTGAATATATACTAATCAAATAAGCGATATATCTCTAAATCATTGATAATCAGATAAATTAACTATTCGTCGAATATTTTGTGACGTTCAGCTAATTTTAAGTAAATTAAAGGGAGTTTAATATGTATTAACACAAATTCATTTTAAATTTGTACTCCCTTACAACTGATTTTTAGCGTATCGATATAATTTAAAATTATGATTAGGCAAAAAATAACATACACACTCCTTGTTTTACTTATGGTAACTACTTCTGCGTTAGCGCAATCAAGAAGCAGAACTACTATTACAGAAAACGTAAATGCAACTAAAGCTGGTCTTGTCCATGTTCTAAATAAAACTGGAGATACGATCATTCTTAAAAGTAGCACTCAAATTTTTAGATTTAGTTTTTTATTCCATAGTCAAAAAGAATCTGTTTTAATGGATTTAGGAAGTAAAGAAGCTAGGATTCCGCTTCACCATTTTGAAGTAGGACGTTACACTGTTGTAGCGTATAGAGAAGATGCTGTATATCCAATTTCTTTAAACAGAATAGAATCTATAGCTAAACCAACAAATGCCATTGCGGATTTGGAGGAAGATGTTTTACGTGCAAGTTTACCTGCGGAAGAATTACTTAAAAGAAATATTAAGCCAAGAGGATATAAAAAAGATGATACACGTTTAGCTAGTGCAAATTCTAAACCAAGCAGAGCAGAAAAAGAAGCTAAAGAAAGAGCTGAAAGAGAACGTATTCAAAGAGAGGGTGATGCTAAAGCTAAAAAAGAGCGTGCAGTAGCTGAGGTAAAAGAAAGAGAATTAAAAGAGCGTCTTAAAAAAGAAGCTGCGGATAAGTCTAGAAAAGAACACGCACTAGCAGAAGCCAACAGAGCGAAAGCAGCAAAAGATAAAGCTGACAAACAATTAGCCCAAATAGAAGCTAACCGTCAAGCAATTAAAGATAGAGAAATTGCAGAAGCAAAACGTGAAAAGCAAAGAGCACTTGCTTTAGCTGATGCCGAAAGAAAAAAGCAAGAGCGTGATGTTGCAGAGCATAACTCAGACCGATCTAGTGACCCAATAGAGGTAAAAGAAGTTAAGTACAATATTTCTGATATAAACAACGGTGGTTTAGATAAGCAAACCAGAGAAGAATACAGAAAAGAAAACTTAAGACCTAACGGTAAAAAGTATGACGAATAACCGATATTATTTGTATAACAAATAAGGTTTTCGTTTAACCATAAAATCATTTAAGCCACTTGTCCAAGTGGCTTTTATTTTGTCTTCACTCCAACCAGCTTCAATCTGTTGTTGCAGTTTTTTAGTTCCAGCAAGTTTTGTAAAAAAGCCATTACTAACAAAAAATGTAGATGGGTTTGTCGTGTTTTTATAAGCAGTAATTAGATAACTTAAATTTAATGTACTTTGGTGTTTAACGTCACTTAAATTATAGCCATTACAGACTTTATTTTCATGTTTTGGATATTTTGCACCTTCATTTGGTTTAGGTTTAAATGTGTAGTCTGTTTTTGATAAAAAAGGAGAACCATATATTTGAAACTGCAAATCCGTACCACGTCCAGCACTTACATTTGTACCTTCAAAAAAGCATAAACTAGGATATAAGTTTATAGCTTGTGCATTAGGTAAGTTTGGAGATGGTTTAATAGGTAAGTCGTAAGCCATTTGTCTAGTATAGTTTTTAACAGTAATAACCTTTAAGGCGCATTGTACGTTGTTTTTAAGCCAGTTTTCGCCATTAATCATTTGTGCATACTCTCCAATAGTCAAACCGTGTACAACAGGTATAGGATGCATGCCTACAAAACTAGTATGTGCTTCCTCTAAAATAGGACCATCAATATAATGTCCATTTGGATTAGGTCTGTCTAAAACTATTAAAGTTTTGTTTTGTTCAGCACAAGCTTCCATAACATAATGTAAAGAAGAAATGTAAGTATAAAAACGCGCTCCAACATCTTGGATATCAAAAATCACGATGTCAAGGTCTTTTAATTGTGCAACACTTGGTTTTTTGTTACTACCATAAAGAGACACAATTGGTAACCCTGTTTTAGTATCAAAACCATCTTTAACAACTTCACCTGCATCAGCTTTACCTCTAAAGCCATGTTCTGGAGCAAACACTTTTTTGACGTCAATATTTAAACGCACTAAAGAGTCTACAAGGTGTGTGTAATTGTTACCTGAAGCGTTATCAGTTAAAACATTAAAAAGCACACTAGTTTGATTAGCCACAATACCAACACGTTGTCCTTTTAGTAAAGGTAAATATGCTTCGGTTTGATTAGCGCCAACTATTAAGGATTTGACTTCCTGAATCGGATTTTGTACCTCTGCTTTTAAAGTTGTAGTAACTGGTGTTTTTTCATTAGTATTTAAACTTGAATCTTGCTTTTTCATTCCGCAAGAAATTAATACTAAAACAAATAATAAAACTGTATTTTTGAAAACATTAAATCGCATAATCTAGTTTGAATTTCGAGTTTTTTATAGCTAAACGCATAATTGATAGTAAAGCGTATAAAAGTAGTATATCGGCACCAATAATAAAAATTGGTATCGTAGCAATTGCATTGGGTATTATTGTAATGATGATAGCTATTGCGACAGGAATTGGTTTACAACAAAAAATTAGAGAAAAAGTAATAGCCTTTAATGGACACACTATTATCGAAAATTACGATACCAACAACTCACAAGAAAGCATAAGACCAATAACTACCCAACAAGATTTTTATCCCGAGTTTAAAAATATTCCAGAAGTAACACATGTCCAAGGTACAGCAACAAAATCAGGAATAATAAGATTAGAAAACGATTTTGAATATATTGTAATAAAAGGTGTTGGTGCAGATTATGATTGGCAATATTTTAAAGAATTTTTAATAGAAGGTAAATTACCCGATTACACAAAGGATATTAGTACCGATGTTTTAGTATCGCAATATCTGGCTAATAGGCTACAATTAAAATTAAACGACCGTATAAATACCTACTTTTTAAGGGAAGACTCTACCAAACCACCGCGCGTAGTAACATATAATATAGTTGGAGTTTACAATTCTGGTTTGCAAGAAATGGATCAGCTTTATGTTATCGGAGATATCAAACAAATCCAGCGTTTAAACAAATGGGATAGCAATCAAGTTGGACGTTTCGAAGTTTTTATAGAAGATTTTAATACATTAGAAGCCACAGGAAATGCAATTTTTAAAGAAGTCCCATCTACCTTAAATGCCAAAACGGTAGACAGAGAATACCCAATGATTTTTGAGTGGATTAAAATCTTTGATAATAACATATACGCTATCATTGGTATCATGATTTTAGTAGCAGGGATAAACATGATAACCGCATTATTAGTGCTAATTTTAGAACGTACACAAATGATTGGAATTTTAAAAGCCTTAGGAAGCGCCAATAATAGCATCCGTAAAATTTTCCTTTATAACGCGGCATATCTTATATTAAAAGGACTGTTTTGGGGTAATTTAATTGGGATAAGTTTACTAATGCTTCAAAAGTATTTTGGACTATTTCCATTAGATCCAAAAACCTATCATGTATCGGCAGTACCGGTTTATATAAACTTAGGTTATATAATAGCGTTAAATATTGGGACATTTGTATTATGCCTATTAATGCTGTTAATACCATCTTATATAATTTCTAAAATTTCGCCTGTAAAGGCTATTAGATTTGATTAAATAATTTGGGCGTTACTGTTATCCTGATTTTAGATCAGGACAACCGTCAGGCTTTCACAACTCGCTCTCTGCGAGGAGCTCAAACAGATTGCTCAATCCTTAACGCAACCAACCAAAGTTCCATTCCAAAATAAATAATTTCGGTTTTAACTTTCAAGCTTTAACTTTTAACTTATTTTTGCAAAAGAAAAAAAAACAATAGATGCAATACGCAAATAACATATTAGAAACCATAGGTAATACACCACTAATTAAATTAAACAAGTTAACTGCAGAGTTACCATGTTTAGTATTATCTAAATACGAAACTTTTAACCCAGGAAACTCCGTTAAAGACCGTATGGCTTTACAAATGATAGAAGACGCAGAAGCAGATGGACGTCTTAAACCAGGAGGAACAATTATAGAAGGGACTTCAGGTAATACCGGAATGGGATTAGCATTAGCAGCCATAATAAAAGGATACAAATGTATTTTTGTAATGGCGGACAAACAAAGTAAAGAAAAAGTAGATATATTAAAAGCAGTAGGCGCAGAGGTAGTGGTTTGTCCAACAGCAGTGGAGCCAGATGATCCAAGATCTTACTATTCTGTATCAAAACGTTTAGGAGAAGAAACACCAAATAGCTGGTATGTTAACCAATATGATAACCCAAGTAATGCTAAAGCACATTACCAAAGTACAGGGCCAGAAATCTGGAAGCAAACAGATGGTAAAATCACACATTTTGTGGTTGGTGTAGGTACAGGAGGTACAATTTCTGGAGTTGGTAAATATTTAAAAGAACAAAATCCAAATATTAAAATCTGGGGAGTTGATACTTACGGTTCTGTATTTAAAAAATACCATGAAACAGGGATTTTTGACGAAAAAGAAATTTATCCATACGTAACAGAAGGTATCGGAGAGGATATCCTACCAAAAAACGTAGACTTTGATATTATTGATGGGTTTACTAAAGTAACAGATAAAGACGCAGCTGTGTATACACAAAGACTATCTAAAGAAGAAGGTATGTTTTTAGGTAATAGTGCAGGAGCAGCTATTAAAGGTGTGTTACAATTAAAAGAACACTTTACTAAAGATGATGTTGTGGTGGTATTATTCCATGATCATGGAAGTAGATACGTTGGAAAAATGTTTAATGACGATTGGATGCGTAAAATGGGTTACATAGAGTAGCACAAATGTTGCGTAAGCAAATTAAGTATATAAAAAAGCTCACAATTTTAATTGTGAGCTTTTTTGATATAACAAATACATGTAATCTATAATTCGTTTTTTTGTAGTTATGACACATAAATACTTAACTTTAATTGGTAACATGACATAGTTGCTGATTTTAATTTAGGCTTTATTTTTTCTTTCAAAAGCAATTTTAATTTATCAATTTACTGCTATCAAAGGGCTGATCTGTTAATTTTTTATTTCTAAATAAGATAATATTGGTTTGAATATTAATATTTTAGGGTTTGGCTTGATTTTGGCGTTTACCATGTCAGTGCATTTAATCTATAATAATTACAGCATAAAAATTATGCAGAATGCACGTTTTAAATTTTATAATATAGTATGGATCAAGTAAAAGAAAACAACACAGTTAAAGTAAATTACACAGGAAAATTATCGGACGGGCAAATTTTTGATAGCTCAGAAGGAAGAGAGCCTTTAGAGTTTACTTTAGGTCAAGGACAATTAATTCCTGGATTTGAAAAAGGTGTGATTGATATGAAGTTAAACGAGAAAAAAACCATTACAATAGCTAAAGAAGAAGCTTATGGTGATGTTAACCCAGCTTTAATACAAGAAGTAAGCAAATCAGATTTACCTGAGGATATGACTCCTGCAGTAGGTATGGGCTTAGTGTCTAAAACAGAAGATGGTCGCGAAACTAATTTATTAGTAGTTGAGGTAAAAGACGAAACTATCGTGTTAGATGCAAATCACCCGTTAGCAGGTAAAGACCTTATTTTTGACCTTGAAGTTGTAGGTATTAAATAAGTCACTTATTTTATAATTAAAAACAGCCATTATTATATTTTGTATAATAATGGCTGTTTTTTTATGCTTCTTTTTAAGTCGTAAATTCTATTTTTTAAACGCGATACTTAATTAGCAATCAATAACAATATAATACCTACTAAAGCAGGTCCTGCTTGTATAAAAAATATTTTTTTAGAGACTGTTAATGCTGCATAAACACCAGCAACAGCAACACATCCTAAAAAGAAAATAGCAATATTGCTATACCATTCTTGATTAGTTATAAAAAAGGTCCAAATTAACCCCGCAGCCAAAAAACCATTATACAAACCTTGGTTTGCTGCCATGCTTTTAGTGGGTTTAAAGATCTCTTTCGGCAAGCTTTTAAAAACTTTACGTCCGGTAGTTTCCCATGCAAACATTTCAAAGTATAAAAAGTAGAGGTGTAGCGCTGCTACAATTGCAATAATTATTTTAATTAGTATATCCATAAGTTTAGTTTAAGCTGGTTATTGTAAAATAGGTACTTTAAAAGACTTGATCTAAAAACGTTTTAACTTGTTCTAGATTAGTCTTTAATAATTCTATTCTTGCGTTTTCGGTGTCTTTTGGTTTTTTATCTTGAGACAATTTAAATTTTCCTTCCCAGGTTTTTATTGTAATCTCAAATAATTTGATGTAATCTAGATTTTTATCTAGTCTTGGATTGTCCGTCTCTAATACATATTTATGATCAGGCGCTTCTAAAAAAGATGTCATATCTATTAAAGATTGCTTTAATTCGGCTTTATTTTCAATACGTTGTACTGTCCCAGTTAAATGGACTTTAATATAATTCCAAGTTGGCAATTGAGTGGTTGTATAAATGCTTGGAGAGATATAACATTGTGGACCAGAAAAAATAAGTGTCACTTCATTTAAATCCTTTAGTAATTCGGTTTGTGGATTATAAATGTCAATGTGACCAACTAGTTTACCATCAGATGCTCTGTAAATTAAAGGCAAGTGTGTAATTAATGGTGTGTTGTCTTTAACCGAAATAACAGTTGCTAAAGGATACGTTTTTATCACTTCTATTAAGTGTTTTTTGTCGCTATCTTGATGTTTTTTAGGAGGATACAAAGTTGTTGGCTGTTAGGTTATGTTTTTAATTTCATTTAAAAATCACAAAATATTATGTAATTTTATAAAATGTCAGATAAAAGTACTTCATTTTCAATTAAAAATTGGTCTCAAGACGATCAACCTAGAGAAAAGTTATTATACAAAGGAAAAGCAACGTTAAGTGACGCGGAGTTAGTAGCTATATTAATAGGTTCAGGTAACAGAAGTGAAAGTGCGGTGTCTTTATGCAAGCGTATTTTAGCCAGTGTGGATAATAACTTAAGCGATCTTGGTAAACTTAGCATAAAGCAATTAATGGAATTTAAAGGTATTGGAGAGGCTAAAGCTATAAGTATTATTGCGGCTTTAGAACTTGGGAGACGTCGCAGAGGTGAAGAAGCACTACAAAAAAAGAAAATCCAATCCAGTAAGTCTGTTTTCGAGCTAATGCAACCCGTAATTGGAGAGCTACCTCATGAAGAGTTTTGGATAGTCTATCTTAATAATTCTAATAAAGTAATCTACAAAAATCAACTTAGTAAAGGTGGCATAACAGGAACATTAGTAGATACGCGTTTAGTTTTAAAAACAGCCTTAGAGGTTGGTGCAGTAGGGTTAATTTTATCACATAATCATCCATCTGGTACTTTAAAGCCAAGTCAAGCGGATAAGGATGTGACTTTAAAACTAAAAACAGCTGCACAAAGCTTAGATATAAAAGTATTGGACCATTTGATTATTACAGAAAACGCTTATTTTAGTTTTGCTGATGAGGGTATGCTTTAAAACACTAGTTTAAAGTGTAATGTATTGTCCAATATTAAATATCTATAATTAGAAGACCTGGTTTATGCATTTATATTTATAATGTAAGGCTTTTACTTTTGGAAATTCATATTTTTGATATTAGTAGACTGCTTACTAAATACAGAATACTACTTTCAAAATAAATGCTACTAGTTTACACACATAAAATAACACCAAGAGTCAAATATGTTTTTAAGCAAATTTGCACTCGTGTTTTGGGCATACCTGTAAGTTTTACTACAACTATCGAAACCTTTATTGCGCACGATAGCCTAAAAATGTCCTACACAAGACAACCTTTAAGTAACGAGATTTTTATACGTAGTAATGAGTTATTGTTTGAACAAGGTTTGTCAGACATAGATATTGCTGTGCTACCTTGGGAGGACACCAAGTGTTTTTTTACTGCAGGAGATAAAAGTGCATTACCATTTGATATTTTTGCAGCTTCGTTTTATTTATTAAGTCGCTATGAAGAGTATTTACCACATGTAAAGGATCAATATGGGCGTTTTACAGCACAAGAGAGTATAGCCTTTAAAAATAATTTTCTGGATCAACCAGTCGTAGATATTTGGGCTTATAAATTTAAACATCTATTAGAAAGTAATTATCCTGATTTTGTTTTTCCAGAACAAGTATATACCGTTAAACCGGTTATAGATGTACCTGTGGCTTATGAGTATAAGTTAAAAGGCGTCATGCGTACTTTAGGTGGGACGTTTAAAGATGTATTTACTTTTAAATTTAAACGATTTTATCAACGTTATTCTGTGTTAAGTGGATTTAAACGAGACCCTTTTGATACTTATAAATATATTATTAATAAACAAAAATCTTCAAAATATAAATTTGTATTTTTCTTTTTGTTAGGCGATTTTTCGACCTACGATAAAAATATAAATCCCCAAAAACAAAAGTTTGTATCGCTTATAAAGCACGTGGCAGATTATTGCCAAGTCGGTATAAAAACATCATTTTTCGCATTAACAAATTTAGAGTTGTTAAAGGAAGAGAAAGTTAGGATGGAAGCCATTATAAATACGGCTATTGTTGGCTCTAGGCAATCGTTTTCTAAAGTAAATTTACCAGAGTCTTACCGTAATTTAGTAGAGTTAGAAATCCCTGAAGATTACACCATGGGTTATGTCAATCACTTAGGCTTTAGAGCCGGAACATGTACTCCTTTTTTATTTTTTGACTTAGATTTTGAAGTTCAGACGCCTTTAAAAATAGTGCCCTATCAAGCGTTAGATTTTGCTTTTTTAAAATACCATTCGTTATTAGATAAGGAACAAGCTTTAAAACGACTAATAAGCAGTATCAAAAAAGTAAACGGAACATTTGTACCCGTATTTCATAATTATACGTTTAGCAAACAAGACCGTTGGAAACATTTTAAAACCCTTTTTAATATAATATTGGATGCCAAAAACAAATAAAGTAGAACACGTTTTTTTTGATTTAGATCATACCCTTTGGGACTTTGATAAAAACTCAGCCTTAACCTTTGAGTTTATTTTTAAAAAGCATGATGTTAATGCTAGTTTAACTGATTTTTTAAGTTTTTATGAGCCAATAAATCTTAAATATTGGAAATTATATAGAGACGAAAAAGTAACCAAAGAAGATTTACGTTATAATAGGTTAAAGGAAACTTTTGATGCGTTACAGTTTACTGTAGAAGATCAAATAATCCATCACTTATCAGAAGATTACATTACTTTTTTATCTAGTTTTAATCATGTTTATGATGGTACTTATCAAATTTTGGATTACCTAAAAACAAAGTATAAATTACACATAATAACAAACGGATTTAAAGAGGCGCAAACCAATAAATTAAAAAGCTCCAAATTGGATCACTACTTTGAAACGGTGACTAGTGCAGAAAGCGCAGGCGTTAAAAAACCTAACCCTCAAATTTTTAATCATGCTTTAAATTCGGCTAAAGCCGAAACAAAAAATAGTATTATGATTGGAGATAATTACGAAGCAGATATATTGGGTGCTTTAAACATAGGTTTAGATGCCATCTGTTTTAATTACCACAACGTACAAGAGCAACCAGATATTAAATTTGTAAACCATTTATTAGACATCAAAAAATATTTATAGTAGTATGAAATTTCAACACAAAATAACAACTTTAGTAATCTTCTTGTTTACTTTTTCAATAGCGTTAAATGCACAAGAACAACTAAATGACTACAAATATATTGTTGTGCAAGAACAGTTTTCTTGTCAAAAAAAGGCTAACGATTACCAATTAAATGGATTAACTCAGTTTTTATTACAGAAACAAAATTTTAAAGTTCTTTTGGAGTCAGAAAGTTTACCAGAAGATGCTGTTAAAAATGGATGTTTAGTGGTTTATGCAGATGTGACGGAACATAGTAATATGTTTAAAACTAAGCTAAAAATTAATTTTAGAAATTGCAATAATCAGGTTGTATTTACTTCGGAAGAGGGTATTTCTTCAGATAAAGAGTATAAAGTAGCCTACAATATTGCTTTACGTAATACAATTAAAACCTTTCAAAATTTTAAGCACAACTATAAAGTAAAAAAGGTAAGTCAACCATTAGTTTTAGAGGAAGAAGATACGCCTGACACAATAGTTAAGCCTCAAGAAAAAACACCAAATACAGTATTAAAAACAGTGGTTGAGACCACTAATTTAAAAGTCTCTAAAAAGGATTTGTATACAGCTAAATTGATCCCAGGTTCAGTATTTTGTTATCAATTAAAAACGGATAATAACACTATCGCTTACACCATTTTGTTTTCAGGAAAAGAAGATGTTTATGTTGTAAAAGGAACCGATGCTGTTATTTATAAAATGAATGCGCAATGGATTTTAGCACAGTATAAAAATGATACTTTAGTGACTAAAGCAATTAATATCCAGTTTTAGTAACCATATTTTTCTTTCCAACGTGATTTTAAAAAGTCACGTTGGGCATTTTCCCTAGCATTATTTCCGGGTTCGTATAATCTTGTATTACTAACCTCTTTTGGTAAAAATTCTTGGCTAGTAAAATTATTTTCATAATTATGGCTGTATTTATAGTCTTCGCCATAACCAATCTCTTTCATTAATTTAGTCGGTGCATTTCTAATATTTAAAGGCACACTTAAATCGCCCGTTTGTTTAACCAATTGTTGCGCGTGGTTTATTGCCATATAAGCAGCATTACTTTTTGGCGAACATGCTAAATATGTAGCACATTGACTTAAAATAATTCTTGATTCAGGATAACCAATTGTGGTTACTGCCTGAAACGTTGTATTTGCCATAACCAAAGCAGTCGGGTTAGCATTGCCAATATCTTCGCTAGCCAGGATTAATAAACGTCGAGCAATAAATTTAACATCCTCACCACCTTCAACCATTCTAGCCAAATAGTAAACAGCCGCATTAGGATCGCTTCCTCTAATAGATTTTATAAATGCCGATACTATATCATAATGTTGCTCTCCCGTTTTATCATAACGTACCGTATTATTTTGGACCTTCTCCAAAACCATTGCATCAGTAATAGTAATCATATCTTTAACGTCACTATTAACCACCAATTCAAAGATGTTTAATAATTTTCTGGCATCGCCACCAGATAAGCGCAGTAAAGCACTAGTTTCTTCTAGTTTTATGTTCTTTTTAGACAAGAACTCGTCTTTTTCAATTGCACGCTTTAAAAGGGCTTCTAAATCGCTTTTTTCAAAAGCTTTTAAAATATAAACCTGACAGCGTGACAATAATGCAGAGATAACTTCAAAGCTTGGGTTTTCTGTAGTAGCCCCAATTAATGTGACCCAACCTTTCTCTACAGCCTGAAGCAAACTATCTTGTTGCGATTTACTAAATCTATGAATTTCGTCAATAAATAATATGGGATTTTTAGCAGTAAAAAGCCCACCACTATTTTTGGCCTTTTCAATAACCTCTCGCACATCTTTAACACCAGAACTTATCGCACTTAAAGTATAAAAAGGACGTTTAGAAGTAGTCGCAATAATATTAGCTAATGTTGTTTTTCCAATACCAGGAGGGCCCCAAAGGATCATACTAGGTATAATTCCTTGATTAATATGGCTAGTTAAAGTCCCATTTGGTCCTACTAAGTGTGATTGACTGATGTAGTCGTCTAGGGTTTGTGGACGTAATCTTTCTGCTAAAGGCGTGTTCATAATGTAAAATTAAATTAAATTTTGTTTTGGCGTGCCTTTTTTGCTCATTCTTCACAAAAAAGTCAGGCTTTCACTACTCAATCTTTTTGCTTAGGCAAAAAGGATTTCAGACAACCCGTTCAATCCTTCACGCAGTATGCGACTGACATTATTGCAATACAGTAAAATTGGATAACTATTTGCTATCTTGACTGTGAATGAAACCACAAGAGCCTTTTAAATTTACCATAGATGTTATAATCTATCCAATTGCATTTGTAATGTTGTTGTGGTTAATATTTGCTCTAGAGTTAAGGTTTGGATATCCATTAAATTTTCTAGGTATTTATCCTCAAAAACTCTCAGGTTTGATTGGTGTTATATGTAGTCCGTTTATACATTCCGGAATTTCCCATTTATGGCATAATACCATACCATTATTTGTTTTAAGTACAGCGCTGTTTTATTTTTACAGGCCAATAGCTTTTAAAGTTTTACTATACGGTATTTTATTATCAGGTTTTTTAACATGGTGTATTGGAAGACCATCTTACCATATAGGTGCAAGTGGTTTAATTTATGTCTTGGCTAGTTTTATTTTTTTTAAAGGTGTCTTTGCAAAACACTATAGGTTAATAGCCTTATCCTTATTAGTGGCTTTTTTATATGGGAGTATGATTTGGAATACAATACCACTAGAAGAAGGCATCTCTTGGGAAGGCCATTTAAGTGGTTTATTAGTAGGATTACTATTTGCATTTGTATTTAGAAAACAAATAGCAAAGCCGAAAAGATATGTGTGGGAAGATCCAAACTACAATGAAGAGGAGGACGAGTTTTTACAACATTTTGATGAAAACGGTAATTTTATTGAAACCGTAGTAGAGGAGGAGTTACCTGAAAGTAATCTTCCAGAAGTAACTCTACCAGTAACTATTACTTATACGTTTAAAGAAAATAAGGAACTATAAACGTTGTCTTACAGCTTCGTATAAAAACGCACCACAAGCTACACTTACATTTAAAGATTCTATTTCTCCTAATAAAGGCAATTTAGCTTTTTCGTTTGCTATTTTTAAAATAGAAGGATTTATGCCACGTCCTTCAGATCCCATTATTATAGCACAAGGTTCTTTAAAAGAAACATCATACAATGTATTATCTGTTTTTTCTGTAGCCGCAATTACTTTTATGTCTGACGACTGTAAAAAGAATACCGCGTCTTTTATATGATCAACTCTACATAATGGCACTTTAAATACAGCACCAGCACTAGTTTTAATTGTGTCTCCATTGACAGGGGCGGCACCTTTACTTTGTATAATTATACCATCCACACCAGTACATTCTGCAGTACGGATAATAGCACCAAAATTTCTTACATCACTTAATTGGTCAAGTAATAAAAAAAGAGGTGTTTTTGTTTTTGCAGATACCATTTCAAATAACTCTTCAATGTCATAAAACTTGACAGGGCTAATTTGGGCTACAGCGCCTTGATGATTATTTTTAGTTAATCGGTTTAATTTTTCAACCGGTACATAAGAAGAGTTTACTCTTTTGCTTTTTAAAACGGTTTCTAATTCTTGAAACAAGTCGCCTTTAAGTCCTTTTTGTAAAAAGACTTTATCTACATGTTCTCCTGCATTTAAAGCTTCAATAATAGCTCTAAGACCAAATATTTGAGTGGTTTTTTCCATGACGCAAAGGTATAAAAAAAGAGCCTGCAAATTGCAAGCTCTTTTTTACTTAATTATAATTTTAAAAGTATTATTTAATAATTACTTTTTTATTGATTGTAGAAGTTCCTTGTTGGATACTAAAAAAGTAAAGTCCTTTAGAATATCCAGATAAATCTAATTGACCATCAATTAATGGTGTATTGTCAATAGATTCTTTTGTAAATACTTCACGTCCTTGAATATCTATTAACGAGATTTTTACTTTTCCTTCAGATACTGATTTAAAAGAATAGTTTAATGTTTCGTTAGCTGGATTAGGCCATAAAGATAAGTTGTTAGCCGTTTCAAATTGATCTGTACTTAAAGTACTTGATAAGCTTTTTCCTGTAACAATTAAAGAATAGTCTTGTAAACCATTAGTTAACGCACCTTTGTGGCTAATTGTTATCGTATACGTTCCTGCAGGTGCATTGTTAATGTCAACACGCTCAATGTTATCTACAATATTATCACCTTTTACAGCCACTCCTTGGATGTTACTTAATTGCAGTTTCCATGGTAAATAAGCCGTATTAGAGGCATCGGTTATTCTTAAGTCTAAATCGTTTACTAATGCTGGTGTAGTACTATTTATTTGATTGTCTTTTGCTGTTCCCGCAGGATCTGTCCAGCATAGTGTAGCACTTAATTTTTCCCCGTCAAGGATTGTTACTTGGGTTGTAAAGGTTTGACTAGGAGTTAATGTAGATTCAAATATTTTGGCAGCTCCATCAGTAGCATCCTGTTCAATTGCTTCAGCAGATACCTTAGCATTCAATAAACCCCATCCAAAAATAGGATCTGGACCAGGGCTTGATCCGTTGTCATCTGCTGTGTGGCAAACTAATCCTTTTAATGATGAAGATTTCATATATCTTCCATTTAATTGGTTGTAATACTGCTGTAATAATAATAAAGTTCCCGTAGTATTAGGCGCAGACATTGACGTCCCTGTGTAAGAATCATAACTTGCGTTAGTACTGCTTATTGGAGAATAAACGTCTGTTCCATCTGCAGTAATATCTGGTTTTACTCTTCCATCATCAGATGGTCCTTGACTACTACTAGTATTTATAAACAAGTTTAGCATTTGCCCACTACCATTTGGATTTATTAAAGGGTTGTTTGCGTTGGCTACAACTAGATTGTTTTTACTGTTTTTATTTGTTGTTAGTTTGTCATAATTGTTTGCTGTTCCGCCTGTGTAAGTGTTAGAACCATCATTTCCGGCAGAAGCAACCATTAGATAATAAGGTGCATTATATGCAACTTCATCCCAAGCTACAGCTTCACTGTTGTAATTCCCCATCATCCATGTTGGTGCATTTTGAGAGCCATTTACAGAAACAGGAATTCCGTAAGAATGATTTGATAATAGTAGACCGTTTGTAGTTGCTTGGTCTAAAGCTTCAAGACTGTCATTATCCCAATCAAAAGAGGTTAACGTGGCTTGCGGAGCCATACCTTTAGCAGCAGCCTGCGTTCCTTTAGCCACAATAGTACCTGAAACGTGTGTTGAGTGATTACTTTCTCCGTTTGATGCAGAAGAATCTGGTGTTGTTACTCTAGAAGAAGGCACTGTTGCATCATCTAAAAATTCTTGATGTGTAGATAGAGTAGGACCTCCATCCCATGTCGCTACATGCATATTTTGTCCTTCTAAATTTAATCCTAATCCACCTCCATTATGTAGGAAGTTGGTACGTGTAGAGATGGCCTCTGCAGCATTATCAGTGGATACATAAACTGGTTTTCCATCTAAAATATATTTTATTTGAAATAATGTACCATTTTCATCTTTGTATTTTCGCTCAATATTGTGCGCTGTGATATAGTCTACAATTTCTTTTTCAATGGTTTTATTGGAAGCTTCCAAACGTTTTTTTAGAGCGTCAATTTTTGACGTATTATATGCGTTTGTAATCGCTTTTTTTTCTGTCTCTGTTTGGGCAAGTATTGTATTGGTAGTTAATAAAATACCAGCTAAAAGTATAAGTCTTTTCATAAAAATTTTTCTTTAAACAAATATAAAATATTTAGGTCATAATTTATTTTTTTTAACAAAAAAAAAGCCTTTGGTAAATACCAAAGGCTTTTAATAGTATATGTAAATTTTACATTTTAGTTAATGTAAATTCAGCTGTAACTGCATCTACACATTGAGATGCTTCATCATCTATGTAAATAACTTGGATAACAGTATCGTCATCACCGTCAAATTGACCAAATGTAGCTGCAGGTCCTAGTGTTGTACTACCTCCACAACCTACGCCAGTCTCTTGAAGAGTTGGTACGACTACATTACCACAAATAAGGCTAAACTTGAATTCTACGTCACCAAAAGATCCTAAACCTGGATATACTTGACTTGTAAATACTCTATCTGTTGGTGTTGCTCCTACTGTTACTTCGTATACACCATCTCCAAATGTTGGTGAATCAAATATTCCATTTGATACAGTCGATAATGTGTATGTTCCTGTAAAAGGCGCATTAATCGGACATAACTTGATTAAGCTTAAAGTATATTGGTCTGAATCTGCAACTTGACTAGCATCACTGGTAAGATTAAAAACTACCGTTTTTCCTTCTGTGGCTGCATTATCAAAATCTGCTACAATACTGTAAGAGGTTACTATATCTCCAGTAGGTAATACAGTGTTTGTTGTTGTTATTTCAAAATCTACACCTTCAACAGCTGTAGATGATGCATCTATTGACATTGTATAAGGCGTATCTGCAGTTGCTACAGCTGTAGCAGAAACAGGTACATTAAACATGTTAGATGCTCCGTCTTCGACTAAAAGCGTCCCACTATCACTAGCAAAGTACAGAGTGTTTGGGATATTGTTAAAATTTATGTCCGCCACGTCCCTGTTACAAGAAGTAACTACTGCTGCAACCATAAACAGATATAAAATATTTTTTAAGTTTTTCATTTTTTTATCAGTTTAAAATTATTAAAGAGGTGTGTAAACAGAAACTCCGTTTTCACCATATCCATTACAGAACCAAGATATTGTAATAACACCTGAATCAAAATCTACAGTACTAGTAGTACCTGGTTGTTGAACAACAGAACCCCATGGGTCTGATTGGTTTTCCCAAGCAATTGTTCCACAGTTTTCGGTAAATGTTACGTCAAAACTATCTGGTCCAGTACCATAAGGAGCTGAATAAGGTCCGCCGTCATATAATCCACCTGAAAAATCTTGGATAAAGTAAGTAGCATCATCAACTTCCATAATTTCTACATCCTGTGTGTTTGTAGAAAAAGTTGGTAAGAAATCATGGTACCCGTAAGTTGTAGTTACACTATACATACCAGCTAAATCAGACTCACATAATTGGATTATGCTAAGGTTGTAAGTAGCTTCAATTGGTCCATTACCTTCTAATGAAAGTAATAAGTTAGTTCCTTCTGGTGTTACACCAGCAAAGATACCTTGAACATCAATTTCTGCAAAATATTCGTTAGCAGGAATAGTTACTGAAGTTGTTGCTAAACTGTAGTCAACACCTGAAGTAGCTGTTGATGCAGCATCTACTACTACTGTAAATGTTCTATCTGAAGCACTTGTTGTGGTAGAACCAATCTGTATTGTTGCTGGTTCTTCAGCAGGTGTTACAAAATATGATCCACTTGCACCATCTGTAAAATAAGTTACATCAGGCCCAGAGTAGTTGTCTACTTCGTTATCTAAAGCACCATCCTCTTCACAAGAGAACATACCTAGCGTTATGGCTAAAAGAAATATTATTTTTTTCATTTTTATTTTATGTTTTATAAATTAATATCCTGGGTTCTGTTGGAATTCAGGGAAAGCATTTATTTCAGTTTGAGGTATTGGAAATTGGAATAAGTGGCTACCTGCAGGCAATGTTGTGAAAGTACTTGGAACTGGTGTTCCTGTTCCATCAAAAAAGTCACCATCTGTTGCACTTCTTACAACACCTTCATTCCATCTTTTAAGATCAAATAATCTATGACCTTCAGCGAATAGCTCTAATCTTCTTTCTAATTTAATTGCATCTAATAAGGCTGCTCCAGTTTCAGAAGGACTAATAAATCCTGAATATCTGTTCATTCTTACCACGTCTAAAGCAGTTAAAGCTTCCGTAAACTGTCCTAGCATTGCATGCGCTTCTGCTTTGTTAAGTTGTACCTCTGCAGCTCTAATTACTTTTGCGTCTACAACACCATTATTTTGTCCAGACTCACCAAACATTTTTGTGATTGAATTATATAAGTTTCCAGAAGCATCTGCTTGTATTTGTGTATAAGCACCAGATGATTTTCTAACGTCTGTACTAGCATATAAATTAGCAAGTTCAAAAGATAATACGTATTCTGGTACAATTGCTCCAGCGTTAGATTGACTCCATGATGTTCCTATACTTACACCATCTAAGATTCTATCTTGATTTATTTTAAATATTACACCATCTTCACTTCCGTCTGTCCAAACAGCAGGGAAATTTGCGCTAGTTGCAACACTTGTTGTAACATCATTAGCAGCAGTAATTGCATTTAAATAGTCACCGTTATATAAATATGCTCTTGATAATAAACCATTTACAGCATTTTTATTAAATCTACCAGATCCATTGTCTGCATTAATTGTTGCTTTTACAGCTTCTAATTCACTAATAATAAAGTCGTAAGACGTCTCTACTGTAGGTCTTAATACTTGTATTGTAGGATCTGTAGATGTAATTATAGGCATACCTAATGTTTGAGAAGCTCCTGCTGATTGAGTTGGAATTTCTGAAAACACTCTCACTAAGTCAAATAGAGCTAATGCTCTAGCTGCTCTTGCTTCTGCTTCTATATTACTTCTTTCTGGTCCAGCTGGTAAATTATCTATATTAGATAAAATTAAATTAGCTCTGTTAGTAACAACATAAGGCGCGTACATAAAACTGTAAGCAAGGTTTGGAGCATGTCTCCATTCGAAAAATAGTCTATTACTTAATCTTCCTTCTTGAGCAATTATTACATTATCCGTTAAAATGTCCGGTAAAGCTAAAAATTGACCTCCATAGTAGTTTCCACTTAAGAAACCAGAGTATACTCCTCTCATTGCTGATTCGAACTCTCCTATATTATTATAGAAAGTGTCTGGCGAAACAGAGTCGTTTGGTAATTGATCTAATTCATCCTCGCAAGAATTAAAAAGTAATATACCAAAAACTAATATTATTGTTTTAAATATGTTTTTCATAATTTTTTTTTTAAAATTTTAATTCAACACCCATCTGTAAAGACTGAGTTTGTGGGTAACTGTAAAGGTTGTAGTTACCAAAATTAACACTAGTATCAGTTTCACCTGAACCAATACCAACTTCTGGATCTCCATTAAAGTGTGGTGCGTAAGTCCATAGGTTTTGACCTTGTAAAAACAATCTTAAAGAACTAATATTTAATGTTTCAGTAAATTTACTTGGTAAAGTATATCCAATCGTTAAGTTTCTTAATCTTACGTAGTCTCCTTTTTGTAATAATCTATCAGATGTGTTACCTGCTTCGTTACCAAATAAAGGGCTTGGTAATACATTAGTATCTCCTGGGTTTTTCCAGTAGTTAAATGCATCAACTCTTTGATTTGAATCTACTCCCGTACCATTACTTAACATGTTACCTTCTAAGTAGTTTTGAATGTAGTTACCAACTTTGTAGTATAAATCTGCTGTAAAGTCAAAACCTTTATAAGTCATGTTTAGGTTTGCACCTCCATCAAATTTAGCTATTGGAGACTTTCCATCTAATACTACTGCATCATCTGCGCTATATTGGTTAGTTATGTTACCGTCTATATCGTAGAAAAGAGGCTCACCGTTAGCAGGATTAACTCCAGCATAACGTACTAAGTAATACGTGTAAATTTCTTCTCCTACACGGACGATGTTATTATCTCCATTAGTAGTAAGTAAAATATCTGCTCCGTTTGGATCTGTTGAAGAACTTACTAATTTAGTTACTTCATTATCTAAAAATGCAATGTTACCACCAACAGTTAATGTAAAGTCACCAAAATCTTCAGCTCTAATGATGTCTGCTGAAAGTTCTAATTCTAAACCTTTATTTGTCATTTCTCCAATGTTACTAAAAATTGAACCATCTGGTTCTCCACCTAAACTAGATAATGGCGCATTTAATAATAAATCAGAAGTTGTTCTTTCGTAGTAGTCAATTACACCTCTAATACGTCTATCAAAACCTGCAAATTCAACCCCAACACCCCAGATGTAGTTTTTCTCAAACCCTAAGTCTGAGTTTCCGTTATCTGTAGGAATAGCTGTAGAAGCACCGTTTAAACTTCCAAAGTCTAATGTTGCTACTGATGCATAAGAAGCTAATCCATTACTGTTACCTGAAGTACCAGCTGATGCTCTTAATTTTAATTCGTCTACTATATCACTATCAGCTAAGAAATTTTCTTTAGATAAATTCCAAGCTAAACTTCCTGACCAGAATACACCGTAACGGTTATTGATACCAAAAGTAGAAGAACCATCTCTTCTAATAGAAGCAGTAGCTAAATATTTACTGTCATAGTCATAGTCTAAGAAACCTCCGTAACCTAATAGAGATCTTGTAAATAAGTTTGTAGAAGCTGCTGTTGGAATTGTTGCAACTGCTTGTACACTTTGAAAATCATTACTAAATCCATCACTTGATAAACTGTAGTTTCTAAATGTTCTTTTGTTGAACTCAAATAAACCTGTTAATGATACATTATGTTTATCTCCGATTGTAGTACTGTAATTTAATAAGTTAGTCACTGTAAGGTCTAATTCATTAGATCCACTGTCAGTTTTACTACCAGGGTTGTCAGCATCTCCTACAAATCCGTCTAAGACAGATCCTGGCTTTAAGAAATACTCTCTTCTATACGCTGTATTTGTAGCACCTACTTTAAAAGTGTTTGTCCATTTGTCAGAAAGGTTAGCTATAGCACTAATACCTCCAATTATAAATAACGTATTATCTGACTCTGGATTGTTTATTAAAGCTTCAGAAATAGGGAAACCAGCTCTAGTAGGGTTGAAAATAGGATTTCCAGCACCATCTAAAACTTGGTTGTTATCGTCATCTAATAAAAACTTTGTTTCGTATGGGTTATAGTCATACATCGCTCTAAAAGGATTCTGAACATTGTTTCTATCTCTTGGCTCATCACTAGAAGTACCTGTAATACTAACATTAGTGCTTACTTGTAACCAATCTTTAGCTTGAACATTTAAATTTAATCTACCACTTAATCTTTCAAAACCATTAATACTTTGTATAATACCAGTATTTCTATCATGTGCAAAACTTACAAAGTAAGATGACTTTTCTGTACCACCATCTATTGATATAGAATTGTTTTGTATGTAAGAGTTTCTTAATAACTCATCTTCCCAGTCTGTGTCACGTGCTATTAAAAAGTCATATTCTTCTTGAGTAGACACTTGCGCTCCTGGAAGGGCAGTTGCATTTCCAATACCTAAAGCTGATAATTCTCTTTCATACTGGATTTTTTGAGCAGCATTCATCATTTCAAAATTGTCAGCTATTCTTTGACCATAACCAACTCTTGAGCTGATAGATACTCTAGCATCTCTATTTTTGTTTCCAGTTTTAGTTTTAATGATTACTACACCATTGGCAGCTCTAGAACCGTAAAGAGACGCTGTTGCAGCATCTTTAAGGATAGACATTGTTTCAATGTCTCCTGGGTTTACAGAATTTAGATCTGGAGCAATTATACCATCAATTACGTATAAAGGCGCACTTGAAGCATTAATTGAACCTACACCACGTATCCTTACAAATGCAGTTTGACCTGGCTTACCGTTTCCTGCTACTACCTGTACACCAGGAGCAACACCTTGAAGCATGTTGTCAATTGAAGTTGAAGGAGATAGTTTTGTGATATCATCGGCAGATAAAGTTGTTACTGCAGATGTTAACTGATCTCTTTTCTTAGAACCAAAACCTGTAATAACAACTTCGTCTAAAGCGTTATCAGGAGCTAAGGTCATGTTGATAGTGTTAGCACCACCAACTGTAACTTCTTTGTTACCATAACCAACATAGCTGAATTGTAATTTATCTCCGACCTTAGTCTTTATTGAGTAATTACCATCAAAATCTGTTGATGTTCCATTTGAAGTTCCAACTACTAATACTGTAGCAGACGTCAATGGTATACCATTTTCGTCAGAAACAACTCCTGAAACTGTTTTGTCTTGTGCAAACGTTATTTGCACAACAAACGCTAGAAATAGCGTTAAAATTCCACTAAACTTTGTTTTCATTTTTATTTTTATTTGAATTAGTCTGAGCCAAAAATCATAATAAAAACTTAATAAAACAACTTTTTTATCATAATATTTGTTTTAGATAAGTGAATAATGCAAGGATTTGAGCAATGTGTTTGCATATATTCAATAGGAGGTTTGTTGTCTTGCTATATTGGAATGTATGCTTTTTTGTTGTGGCATTTCTATTGTGCGTATTCCGTTGTTTTGTCCTAATAATTTGATAGTGAACTAGTAATGCTAATAATATGTTAAAGGTTTTTATACTTAAATTACTTTTTCAATTGTGTTACCCATGCTAATGTTAAGATTATATTAAATATTTTTCCTACAATTTTTATGATGTTTTTATTTTTAATTTAATTGAATAAAAAAAGCCTCATAAGATTAACTTATGAGGCTTTTAAATATGTTTTAGGAATGTTTAGTTTACATCCCAGAATATTTTAGTTGTTTGACTATCTCCACCAATTGCAGCAGAAGCAGCAGACCAGTTTGTTTCGTTCAAGTTTTGTTCGTTTACAGGATACGTGTATCTTGTTGGAACAGGATTAGAAGTTACGACAGGAAGGTTAAATGTTGGATTGTCATATTTTCTCCAAACAGTCCATCCTTCAAATCCTCTGTTGTACATTGCTAACCAGAACTGAGTACCAATTTTTTGTCTCCAGTCACCTGCAGCAGTAGCGTAAGCAACAGCTGGATCAGCTAAGTAAGTTGCTAAGTCTGCAGCTCCCCAGTAATCAAAAGATGCTGTGATACCATTTGTATAGTGTTGATCAGCAGTACCACCTACATTCCATGCTCTATGACCAGCTTCTGCTAAGTAAAAAGATACTTCAGAAAAGTCTAATAAAACACCTGGTAATGTTGGGTCGTGTAAAGATGTACCGTCGTCATATCCTACGATATGAGTATAGTTACCAAATGTATTGTTGTCACCGTATATTCCACCAATGTAAGTTCCTGCACCCATATTTTCATCAAAATAGGTCATTCTTCTTGGGTCTTCAAGTGTATTCATTACATCTACTAAAGTGTTAGCAGGTACAAAATCCGTACGTCCTGACTGCACTAAGTCAACCCATAATGGATTTGTATTAGGTGTAGCAGATTCGTAAGTTAATAATGCATTATCTGCATTAGAAGTAAATACTCCCGCTGCATATGCAGACTCTACAGTAGATTGAGATAAAGCTGTATTGAAGTCAGATAAACGAATTCCTAATTTTAATTTTAAAGAATTTGCAAATTTGTTCCAAGCAACCATGTCACCTCCGTATATTTTGTCAGCAGAAGTAAATCCTGTTCCTACTAAATTAGGAATAGCAGCATTTAATCTATCTAATAAATCTAGGTAAATAGTTTCAGCGTCATCGTATTTTGGTAACGTTGATAAACCTAAAGCATCCGTGTAAGGAATATCTCCAAATGTATCTACCATTTGTTGCCAAGTGTAGATAGCTAATACATCTATTTGTGCAATACTTGCAGGAGATGTAGATTGAGCTCTAGCTGTTTGTAAATCTAATAATACATCTCTGTACATTTCTGACCAGTGGCTTTCTGGAATATTACGACCAACTAAGTCGTAGTTACTTTCGTCAGTATAGGTTGTTTCCGTCCAGTATTGTCCTAATAATCTAAATACGTTATTGTTGACGTTAGTACTGGTCATTTGATTAAACAAACTTTTTGTAGCAGAGTTGTATAAAAAATCCGCATCAACTTGCGTTGGATTTTTAGGGTCTCTATTTAAGTCCTCATATTGTTCGTCTGATTGACAAGCGAACAATGTTACGACTGATAATATTGTTATAAATGTTTTTTTCATAATGTTTTGTTTTTAGAACTGTAACTTTAATGACGCACCTATTTCTCTGATAGATGGGTAAGAACCTGATTGGTACCCTTGAATGTTTCCTGAGCTTAATCCTGCTTCTGGATCTGCGTAAGGAGTACTTTTATCAATGATCCATAAGTTTCTTCCAATTAATGAAATTGAAGCTGCTGTAAATGGAACTTGGCTTAAAATTTTGTCATCAAACTTATAAGTAATACTTGCTTCTCTTAATTTAATAAATCCAGCGTCATAGATGTGTTGGCTATTTGCAGCTCTTGCATAACCCCATGGGTTTGCATAGTTACTAGCGCTAGCTCTTACTGTGTTTACTGATCCGTCAGCTTGTACACCTGGTAAAATAACTCCACCACTATCAGCACCAGTTGTAACTGGGTTTCTTACTGGGTTTCCTAAGTCGTTAGTTCCTGCTGTAATGTCATATAATCCTGTTGCATAACCATACCAAGTATCTAAAGAAAATACATCTCCTCCTTTTTGCATATCGATTAAGAAGCTAAGGTTGAAGTTTTTGTAGTTAAAACTATTGTTTAAACCTGCAGTCCATTCTGGATTGATGTCACCAATAATTTCGTTACTTCCACTTCTCTCGTAGTAACCATTTGCTTGTACGATTGGTTGACCCGCATCATTGTATACTAAGTCTGTACCTCTAATTGTTCCGTAAGGTTGTCCTGGTGTTGCATTTATTGAAATACCTCCTTGTGGTGAAGCTAACTGTAAGTTATCAATACCATCAGCTAATGATACAACTAAACTTTTGTTTTTTGCCCAGTTTACATTAACATCCCAGCTAAAGTTTTCAGTTTTAATTGGTGTAGCACTTAATTGTACTTCCCAACCTTTATTTTCCATTGTACCTGCATTTAATAAAACTGAAGTATATCCTGTTGCATTTGATACTGGTACACTTGTAATTTGATCTCTGTTGGTAGTATGGTAGTAAGATACGTTAAGACCTAATCTTCTGTTGAAGAATTGTGTGTCTAAACCAAATTCGTAGTTTTCTTGTCTTTCTGGTTTAAGCTCTAAGTTGTTTTTAGATCCTGGGTTTGAAGCAATTCCTGTTCCTGAGAACGGAGTTCCAATACCATAAGTGTTAAATACATTATAGTTGTTAGTGTCAGATCCTACTTCAGCATAGTTGGCACTAAGTTTTCCAAAAGATAACCAGTCAGCATCGATAAATTTAGAGAATACTAAACTACTTGCTACAGAAAAATATCCGTAAGTGTTATTTTCTATTGGTAGAGTAGAAGAACGGTCTCTTCTGTAAGTTCCTTCTAAATAAGCAAAACCGTCATATCCTAAACTTGCTCTAGCATATAAACCATCTACTTTAGATACAGCTTCATATTCAGCAGGTGCATTAATAGCATTTACACTATTTGATAAAGCATAAAGACCAGGTAGATTTAAACCACCATTAGTTTGTGCATAAATACTACTTCTGTCATTACGTCTTAAGTTAAAACCAAGGTTTCCTTCTATGTTTAATTTTTCTGTAATGTTTTTGTTTGCAGTTAAAATAAAATCGTAGTTGTATTCTGCTACGTTATTATTAAATCTACTGTATGAAGATACATTTGAACTTCCAACGTTTGTTCTTTCTTCCTGAAATTCAGAGTAAGTATCAAAAGTAAATCTTCCTAAAACACTTAACCAATCGTTGATTTCATAATCTAAAGCAAAATTACCAAAGTATCTATTTCTTTGATCTGTCTCATAGTTTTCATAGAAAGTCCAATAAGGGTTGTCAGAGTAAATAGGAGAAAGGTTTGTTGCAGATGTTGGATTCCATGTAATGTTGTCTCCAGTAGCAAAATAAGCGTCTTCTAAAGCACCAACGTCTACATTTGTTTGAAACCATTGTCTAAACTGTTGCATAACGTTATTAGCATCATAACCAGTTCCGTATCTACCTTTACCGTTTGTTTTAGTATATGTAAACGTTGTAGAGGCTGTTAGTTTTTCGTTTAAATCATGAGATGCAGAAAAGTTAATAGTGTTTCTTTTAATTTCACTGTTTGGAAGATTTCCTTCTTGTAACATGTTTGTGAAACCTAATCTGAAAGAACTAGTGTCATTACCTCCATCAAGAGATACAGAGTTTACAGCAGTAGCTCCACTTTTCCATACAGAATTTGGATCATTAGCACCTGCAACCCAAGGAGTAGCTTGTTGGTAAGTATCCGTTAATTGTGGGTAAATAGAGTTCCATTGGTAAACATCTAAATTTGGGTCAAAAGCAGCACCGTAAGATGCATCTTCAGTAAAAGGAGTTGTTAGATCTGGGTTACCATCTCCATCAATATCAGTATACCCAAAAAATCCAGATGGGTCATCATAGAACTGTCCGTAACCAGCACCATATTTTTTCTGGTATACTGGTAAAGTTTCAGTATCTGCAGATCCAACTGTATAACTAGAATTTAAAGTTACTCCAATACCTTTTCTTTTTTTACCTTTTTTAGTTGTAATCATTACAACACCATTAGATGCTCTAGATCCATAAAGTGCAGTTGCTGCAGCACCTTTTAAAACGTTAATGGTTGCAATGTCATCAGGGTTAATATCTGATGCAGCATTACCATAATCATAACCACCACGACCTGAAACTTGGTCAGCACTGTTAGAGTTACCGTTATCAACAGGTATTCCATCAATTACAAATAAAGCTTGGTTGTTACCTGCAATAGAGGCATTACCTCTAATTACAACGTTTGTAGATCCTCCTAAAGTACCAGAAGATTTCACGTCTAAACCAGCTACTTTTCCTGAAAGAGAATTAACAAAGTTTGAAGATTTCACTTTAGAAACTTCATCACCTGCAACTTCTTGAGTAGCATAACCTAAACTTTTCTTTTCTCTTTTAATACCTAAAGCTGTTACAACAACTTCGTCTAAAGTATTACCTGGTTGTAAACTAACGCTAATAGTGCTAGAGGCTCCAATTGTTTTTTCAACAGAGTCATACCCAACATAGCTAAAGTTTAATACTTGACCATTACTTGCTTGAATAGAGTAGTTTCCATCAAAATCTGAAGTGCTACCATTAGAAGTTCCTTTTACAACAATTGTTGCTGAGGGCAATGGTAGTCCATTTTCATCAGTAATAGTTCCTGAGATTGTTCGTTCTTGAGCGTACGATAGACTGGCTACCATCACTAAGAACAGTGTTAAAATTCGATTTAAATTTGTTTTCATATTAATATATTAAATTAGTCTATCCCAAAAATCTAAATAATTTGTTAATAAAACAATGTTTAGGCAGTTTTTTTTAATATTAAATTAACATGAGTTAAAATGTTTGATTTATTCTAAATTAGAAGGTCGCCTTTAGGCTAATATGAATCTTAGAATTAGAGAAGTTGAAAGGGGTTTGTTCTGTTTTACCATTAGCGTAAATAAATCGAAGCAATCCAGCATTGGTAAGTATTCCGAAACCAAAACCAAAACCATATAAATTTTCTTTTTGGTTTAAATTATCGTTTTTAAAGCGTGCGATATCTATAACAGAATTAACAAAAATACTGTTGCTTAATTTGTATCTGTATTCTGTGTTTAATATGTAAATGCTGTTAGCAATTAGACTATTTTCTGTAAATCCTCGTATAGTATTAACACCTCCAAACCTAAAAAGCTCGTTTTCGAGGTAATTTTCTGACAGAATTAGTTGAATTATGCTTTTTATATAGAAGCTGTTTTTGTTATTTAAATTAAAAATGTGGCTACCATTAAAATCTATAAAATTTTGGTTTTGGTTGTTTGATGTTGTTTGTCTTTTTCCTACACCAAATTCGGTATTTATTTCTGTCTTTATTTTAAATAGAGGGGCTTCATTTTGTAGTTGTCTGAATTGATATCTTAATTTAAGAAAATTTGAGCTGTAATCTTCTATGTTTTCTAGGTTGTCAGATAAATGACTTGATTCTGCAGTTTCAATTCCCGCGTATAAACTTGTTTTATCATTTAATTGATAAAAAAGACTTGCTTTCTGTTTTGTGTTAATAAATGAAGAATCTCTTTTTGTTATATTAAGTGAAGCTTCTAGTCCTATTGGTGTTTTGAATAAATAAGGAAGATTTGCGATTAAGTTGAAGTTTTTCTGTTCACTCTCATCACTTTTGTAATCTAAGTATAAACTTTCGCCATAATTTAAATTATTTACTAATTGTAAATTTAAGTAGCCATTAAATTCTAATTTGTTGGTTTGTTCATTTGTTGTAAATCCAATAAATCCATCAAAGTTGTTACTTGGTGTTTTTTTTAAGTATAAATATAATTGTGTTGAATCTTTTGTAAATAGTATTTCAGCAGGTTTAGTTTGAGATGCAAAACTTAAGTTGTTTAATTGAAGTGTCTTTTTGTTAATGGAAGAAAGGTTGAACGTTTTGTTTTTCTGGATTTTAAGAAATCGTTTTAAATAAGATTTAGGAAGCTTATCATATCCTTTGATAATTATTTTGTCTAGTTGTCTATTTTTTTCTTGAGTCGTGATTATTAGATTTGCAGAAAGGGTTGTATTATTTTTTTGTTTGACATCACTAAGCTGTAAAGTGGAAAATGGTTGACCGGTTTCACTTATTATTTTATTGTACTTAATTAGTAGTTTTTCTAATGCTAAATAGGGGACTTCAAAAGTGTTGTTTTTTAAGTTATCTATGTTTAGTTTAGAGAAATAGTTTTTAGACTGAAAAGTAGGGTTTATATATAGGACAACATTTTCTATTTTATTTTTGAGTGCTATTTGTGCAATATAGAGGTTGTTTTTACTATGAGTTATTGATAGTAATTGATTATTAATATAACCATTTTGGCTTAAGGTATTTTCAATATGAGATACATTTAGTTTAAGTTCTTCATAAGAATCAAATGTTGTTTTGGTATTGTATTGGCTTAATATTGAAGTTTCGTTATCATCAAATCCTATTACTTTTAATTGTAAATTTTGACTGCATAATATAGAGGCGTATAAAATGAAGATTAGACAAGTTGTATATGTTTTAAAATTCAAATTCTGTTTGATTATATGTTGATAGTAAAATTAACGTAAAAAAGTAACTAAATAATATCTGGTGGAAATTTAATTTTAAATTCTATTGAAAATTAATGTATTAAGGTTTGATTACTTGAATTAAATCACTACATTTGCACCCCTCTTAGAGAGAGGTAACATAAAATTATATTAGAATTATATGCCAACAATTTCACAATTAGTACGAAAAGGAAGAGCCAAAATAACCAAGAAGAGTAAATCGGCTGCTTTAGATTCGTGTCCTCAAAGACGTGGTGTGTGTACTCGTGTTTATACAACGACACCTAAAAAACCAAATTCAGCAATGCGTAAGGTAGCAAGGGTTCGTTTAACAAACGGTAACGAAGTAAATGCATACATCGGTGGAGAAGGTCACAATTTACAAGAGCACTCGATAGTATTGGTTAGAGGTGGAAGGGTAAAAGATTTACCAGGAGTTAGATATCACATCGTTCGTGGTGCCTTAGACACAGCAGGTGTTGCAGGTAGAACACAACGTAGATCTAAGTATGGTGCAAAACGCCCTAAAAGTTAATTAAAAACTTAAGAAGAAGACATGAGAAAAAGAGCAGCAAAAAAAAGACCGCTTTTACCAGATCCTCGATTTAACGATCAGTTAGTAACTAGATTTGTTAACATGATGATGTGGGACGGAAAGAAGTCTGTAGCCTTTAAAGTGTTTTACGACGCAATTGACATCGTAGATACTAAAAAGACAGACGAAGAAAAAACAGCATTAGAAATCTGGAAAGATGCATTATCTAACGTTATGCCTCACGTAGAAGTACGTAGTCGTAGAGTAGGTGGAGCTACATTCCAAATTCCTAACCCAATACGTGCAGACCGTAAGGTTTCTACTGCAATGAAGTGGTTAATTAGTTTTTCTCGTAAGAGAAATGAAAAATCTATGGCACTACGTTTAGCATCAGAAATTTTAGCAGCAGCTAAAGAAGAAGGAGCAGCAGTTAAGAAACGTACTGATACTCACAAAATGGCTGAGGCAAACAAAGCATTCTCTCACTTTAGATTTTAATAAGATATGGCTAGAGATTTAAAATATACAAGAAACATTGGAATTGCAGCTCATATTGATGCAGGTAAAACTACAACAACAGAGCGTGTTCTATATTATACAGGAGTTTCTCACAAGATTGGAGAAGTACATGATGGTGCTGCTACAATGGACTGGATGGAGCAAGAGCAAGAACGTGGTATTACTATTACGTCTGCAGCTACAACTTGTACATGGAAGTTTCCATTAGAAAATGCAGAACCTACTCCTGATACAAAGGATTATCACTTTAATATTATTGATACTCCTGGTCACGTAGATTTTACTGTAGAGGTAAATAGATCATTACGTGTATTAGATGGTTTAGTGTTTTTATTTAGTGCAGTTGATGGTGTTGAACCTCAATCTGAAACTAACTGGAGACTTGCAGACAACTATAAAGTCCCAAGAATTGGTTTCGTTAATAAAATGGACCGTCAAGGATCTGACTTTTTAGGAGTTTGTCAACAAGTAAAAGATATGTTAAAGTCTAACGCTGTGCCAATAGTTTTAAATATTGGTGACGAAGAAGATTTTAAAGGTATTATTGACTTAGTAAAAAACCGTGCTATTGTATGGCATGATGAAACTCAAGGAGCAACTTTCGATGTAATCGAAATCCCTGAGGATATGAAAGAAGAAGCTCGTAAGTACCGTGCACTTTTAATTGAAGAGGTTGCAAGTTATGATGAGAATCTTTTAGAAAAATTCATGGAAGATGAAAATTCTATTACTGAAGACGAGGTGCATAAAGCGCTTAGAGCAGCAGTAATGGATATGGCAATTATTCCTATGATTTGTGGTTCTGCGTTTAAAAACAAAGGTGTTCAGTTCTTATTAGATGCTGTATGTCGTTACTTGCCTTCTCCAATGGACAAGGAAGGTATTGTTGGTATGAACCCAGATACAGAAAAAGAAGAATTACGTAAGCCAAGTGTAGACGAGCCTTTCGCTGCATTAGCCTTTAAAATTGCAACGGATCCTTTTGTTGGACGTTTAGCATTTTTTAGAGCATATTCTGGTCGTTTAGATGCAGGTTCTTACGTGTTAAATAACCGTTCTGGTAAAAAAGAGCGTATTTCACGTATCTATCAAATGCATGCTAATAAGCAAAATGCAATTGATTTTATCGAAGCTGGAGATATTGGAGCTGCTGTTGGATTTAAATCTATCAAAACAGGAGATACACTTTCAGATGAGAAACATCCAATAGTTTTAGAGTCTATGGACTTCCCTGATCCAGTAATTGGTATTGCGGTTGAACCAAAAACTAAAGCTGATGTTGATAAATTAGGTTTAGGTTTAGCTAAGTTAGCTGAAGAAGATCCTACATTTACTGTGCGTTCTGACGAGGCTTCAGGTCAAACTATTATTTCTGGAATGGGCGAATTACACTTAGATGTAATTGTAGACCGTTTAAAACGTGAGTTTAAAGTGGAAGTAAATCAAGGACAACCTCAAGTTGAGTACAAAGAAGCTATTACACAAGCTGCTGATCACAGAGAAGTTTACAAAAAGCAATCTGGTGGACGTGGTAAATTCGCAGATATTGTATTTACAGTAGAGCCAGCAGATGAAGGAGTTGTTGGACTTCAATTTACATCTGTAATTAAAGGTGGTAACGTTCCTAAAGAATTTATCCCTTCAATTGAGAAAGGATTTAAAATGGCAATGGTTAATGGACCATTAGCTGGTTTTGAAGTTGATGCGATGAAAGTTACTTTAAGAGATGGATCTTACCATGATGTGGATTCTGATCAATTATCTTTCGAATTAGCAGCAAAGTTAGGATTTAAAAACTGTGCAAAAGCTGCAAAAGCAGTAATCATGGAGCCTATTATGAAGCTAGAAGTTATTACTCCAGAAGAAAACATGGGTGATATCGTAGGAGATTTAAATAGAAGAAGAGGTCAAGTTAGTGATATGGGAGATAGAGCAGGTGCAAAAACTGTAAAAGCTACTGTACCATTATCAGAGATGTTTGGATATGTAACAACATTAAGAACATTATCTTCTGGTAGAGCTACTTCTACAATGGAATTTTCTCACTATGCTGAAACACCTTCAAATATTTCTGAAGAAGTAATCAAAGCAGCTAAAGGCGTTGAATCGTAAATCTTAATAAAATGAGTCAAAAAATTAGAATAAAATTAAAATCTTACGATCATAACTTAGTAGATAAGTCTGCTGAAAAGATTGTAAAAACAGTAAAAAGTACAGGTGCTGTTGTAACTGGTCCAATTCCATTACCAACGCACAAGAAAATTTTCACTGTGTTACGTTCACCTCACGTTAATAAGAAGTCTAGAGAACAATTTCAATTAAGCTCTTACAAGAGATTATTAGATATTTACTCTTCATCTTCTAAAACAATTGACGCTTTAATGAAACTTGAATTACCAAGTGGAGTAGAAGTTGAAATTAAGGTTTAAGTAAATTTATTCGTTTAACGTTGATTAAACGAAACATGTCCTAAGCTTCGAGCGAAGGAAAAACGGTTAAAATACAATTCAAGGCTGAAACGTATTTTTCAGCCTTGTGTTTTAATAAATAGTAATAACAAATAAATAAAAATTATGTCTGGGTTAATTGGAAGAAAAATCGGTATGACCAGCATTTTCGATGAAAATGGTAAGAATATGCCATGTACAGTAATCGAAGCTGGACCATGTATCGTTACCCAAGTCAGAACTGAAGAAGTTGACGGCTATAGTGCTGTTCAACTTGGTTTCGATGACGCGACAGAAAAAAGTGCTACTAAAGCTGACTTAGGTCATGCTAAAAAAGCAGGGACTTCTGTAAAACGCAAAATCGTTGAATTTAGAGGTTTTGATTCGGAGTACAAATTAGGTGATGCAATCACTGTAGATCACTTTGCAGAAGGTGAATTTGTTGATGTATCAGGTACATCAAAAGGAAAAGGATTTCAAGGGGTTGTAAAACGTCATGGTTTTGCGGGTGTAGGTCAAGCTACTCACGGACAACATAACCGTTTAAGAGCACCGGGATCTATTGGAGCAGCGTCTTATCCAGCTAGAGTATTCAAAGGAATGCGTATGGCAGGAAGAATGGGAACGGACTCAGTTAAAGTTGAAAATTTAAGAGTTTTAAAAGTAGTTCCTGAAAAGAATTTACTTGTTGTTAAAGGTTGTGTACCTGGACACAAAAACGCTTATGTAATTATTAGAAAATAATGAAAGTAGCAGTTTTAGATATAAACGGAAAAGAAACAGGTAGAAAGGCAGACCTTTCTGACGGTGTTTTTGCTATTGAACCTAATAATCATGCTGTATATTTGGATGTTAAGCAATACTTAGCTAACCAAAGACAAGGTACTCACAAAGCTAAAGAGCGTGCTGAGATAACTGGAAGTACACGTAAGATTAAAAAACAAAAAGGTACTGGTACAGCCAGAGCTGGTAGTATTAAGTCAGGAGTTTTTAGAGGAGGTGGACGTATGTTCGGACCAAGACCTAGAAATTATTCATTTAAACTTAACAAAAACCTGAAGCGTTTAGCACGTAAATCAGCGTTTAGTATTAAGGCAAGTGAAAAGTCAATTATTGTTTTAGAAGACTTTAATTTTGACGCTCCAAAGACTAAGAATTTCACAGCGGTTTTAAATGCGTTAGACCTACAAAACAAAAAATCATTGTTTGTGTTGGGTACGTCAAATAATAATGTATATTTGTCATCACGTAATTTAAAAGGCTCTGAAGTTATAATGAGCTCAGAATTAAGTACTTATAAAATATTAAATGCAAATCAAGTTATTCTTCTAGAGAGTTCTTTAGAAGGTATTGAGTCGAATTTAAGCAAATAGAAACAAAATGAATATCTTAATTAAACCTATAATCACAGAAAAAGCAACTGCTAACAGCGAGTTAAACAATTGTTTTAGCTTTTTTGTGAACACTAAGGCGAACAAGGTAGAAATCAAAAAAGCAGTGGAAGCTGCTTATGGAGTTTCTGTTGAAAAAGTTCGTACTATAAATGTCCGTCCAGATAGGAGTACCAAGTTTACAAAAACTGGTATTCAGCATGGTAAAACAAATGCTAAGAAAAAAGCAATTGTACAACTGGCGGAAGGTGAAATGATTGATTTATACACTAACATGTAATTAAAGACAAATGTCAGTAAGAAAATTAAAACCAATCACACCAGGTCAGCGATTTAGAGTAGTAAACGGATTTGACGCCATTACTACTGATAAGCCGGAAAAAAGCCTATTGGCTCCGAAAAAACGATCAGGTGGTAGAAACAGTCAAGGACGTATGACAATGCGCTACAAAGGTGGTGGTCATAAACGTAGATATCGTATTATCGATTTCAAGAGAACTAAAGCAGGTATTCCTGCTGAAGTTGCTTCAATCCAATACGATCCAAATAGAACAGCATTCATCGCTTTGTTAAATTATCAAGATGGTGAAAAGACTTATATCATTGCTCAAAATGGTTTACAAGTTGGACAAACTGTTGTTTCTGGTGAAGGTGCAGCTCCTGAAATAGGAAATGCAATGCCATTAGCAAATATTCCACTTGGAACAATTATTTCTTGTGTAGAGTTAAGACCAGGACAAGGTGCTGTAATGGCAAGAAGTGCTGGAGCTTTTGCTCAATTAATGGCTAGGGATGGTAAATTTGCAACAATTAAATTGCCTTCAGGTGAAACTAGATTAATACTAGTAACATGTGCAGCGACAATTGGAGCAGTATCTAACTCTGATCATCAACTATTAGTTTCTGGTAAAGCGGGACGTAGCAGATGGTTAGGTAGAAGACCAAGAACAAGACCAGTTGTAATGAACCCAGTTGATCACCCAATGGGAGGTGGTGAAGGTAAGTCATCAGGTGGACATCCACGTTCTAGAAACGGTATACCAGCTAAAGGATATAGAACACGTTCTAAAACTAAAGCGAGTAATAAATATATTATAGAACGTAGAAAGAAATAAGAAATCATGGCAAGATCATTAAAAAAAGGACCTTACGTTCACTATAAATTAGAGAAAAAAGTAGCTGCTAATGTTGAAGCTGACAAGAAAACAGTAATCAAAACTTGGTCAAGAGCAAGTATGATTACTCCAGATTTTGTTGGACAAACAATCGCAGTACATAACGGTCGTCAGTTTGTTCCAGTTTATGTTACAGAAAACATGGTTGGGCATAAATTAGGAGAATTTTCACCAACAAGATCTTTTAGAGGTCATGCAGGTGCTAAAAATAAAGGTAAAAAGTAAGCTATGGGAAGTCGTAAAAAACAAATGGCAGACGCTATTAAGGAAGGTAAAAAGCAAATCGCTTTTGCTAAGCTTAATAACTGTCCTACGTCACCAAGAAAAATGCGTTTAGTAGCCGATTTAGTAAGAGGTGAACGCGTAGAAAAGGCACTTAATATTTTGAAATTCAGTCAAAAAGAAGCTTCAAATCGTTTAGAGAAATTATTACTTTCAGCGATAGCTAATTGGCAGGCAAAAAACGAAGATGCAAGTATCGAAGATGCTGAATTAGTCGTTAAAGAAATAAGAGTAGATGGTGGATCTATGTTAAAAAGATTACGTCCAGCACCACAGGGACGTGCTCACAGAATAAGAAAACGCTCTAACCACGTAACAATCGTGGTTGGTGCTAACAATAACACACAAAGCTAAGATAGATATGGGACAAAAGACAAATCCAATCGGAAATCGCTTAGGAATTATCAGAGGATGGGAATCTAACTGGTACGGAGGAAACGATTATGGTGATAAACTTGCCGAAGACGATAAGATCAGAAAATACGTTCACGCGCGTTTATCTAAAGCTAGTGTATCTCGTGTAATTATTGAGAGAACTTTAAAACTTGTAACCGTTACTATCACTACTGCTAGACCTGGTATTATTATTGGGAAAGGTGGACAAGAGGTAGACAAGTTAAAAGAAGAACTTAAGAAAATTACAGGAAAAGAAGTTCAAATAAATATATTTGAAATTAAAAGACCTGAGCTTGATGCATTTTTAGTAGGATCTAGTATTGCTCGTCAAATTGAAAACAGAATTTCATACAGACGTGCAATTAAGATGGCTATTGCTGCTACAATGAGAATGAATGCTGAGGGAATTAAAATCCAGATTAGTGGACGTTTAAACGGGGCAGAGATGGCACGTTCAGAACACTACAAAGAAGGACGTATTCCTTTATCTACATTCAGAGCCGATATTGACTATGCTTTAGTTGAGTCTCATACTACTTATGGTAGATTAGGGGTTAAAGTATGGATCATGAAAGGTGAAGTATATGGTAAAAGAGAACTTTCTCCTCTTGTTGGCTTAGCTAAGAAGCAAGGAAAAGGTGGACGCCAAGGTGGAAAGCCACAACAACGTCGTAGAAAGTAATTTTTTAAAGAACAGAAAAAATGTTACAGCCTAAAAGAACAAAATTTAGAAAAATGCAAAAGGGACGTATGAAAGGGAACTCTGGTAGAGGTCACTTACTTTCAAACGGAACTTTTGGAATAAAATCATTGGATTCTAATTTTTTAACATCACGTCAAATAGAAGCAGCTCGTATTGCCGCTACTCGTCACATGAAAAGAGAAGGTCAGCTTTGGATTAAGATATTTCCAGATAAGCCGATCACTAAGAAACCTCTTGAAGTACGTATGGGTAAAGGTAAAGGGGGAGTAGAGTATTGGGCAGCAGTTGTTAAACCAGGAAGAATCCTTTTCGAAGTTGGAGGAGTGCCTTTAGAAATAGCTAAAGAAGCATTAAGACTTGCAGCTCAAAAATTACCAGTAAAAACTAAGTTTGTAATCGCTAGAGATTACGAAGCATAATTTATTTGATATTATGAAACAATCAGAAATTAAAGAATTATCTGTAGCTGAGTTACAAGAGAAACTTAGTGAAACAAAGAAGAGTTATTCAGATTTAAAAATGGCTCATGCAGTTTCTCCTTTAGAGAACCCAATTCAATTACGTCAAGTAAGACGTTCGGTTGCAAAAATTGCAACAGAATTAACTAAAAGAGATTTACAATAATTCTGCTTACAAGATGGAAAAAAGAAACTTAAGAAAAGAGCGTATCGGGATAGTTACTAGTAACAAGATGCAGAAATCAATTGTGGTTGCTGAAGTTAAAAAAGTAAAACACCCTATGTACGGAAAGTTCGTGTTAAAAACAAAGAAATATGTTGCACACGATGAGACAAACGATTGTAATATTGGAGATACAGTAAAGATCATGGAAACAAGACCTTTAAGTAAATCTAAATGTTGGAGATTAGTTGAAATAATTGAAAGAGCGAAGTAATTATGGTACAACAAGAATCAAGACTAAGAGTAGCAGATAACACTGGAGCAAAAGAAGTATTAACAATACGTGTTCTAGGTGGTACTAAGAGAAGATACGCTTCTGTAGGTGACAAAATTGTTGTCACTGTAAAAGATGCAACTCCTAATGGAAACATTAAAAAAGGAGCGGTATCAACAGCAGTTGTTGTACGTACAAAGAAAGAAGTTAGACGTCCAGACGGATCTTATATTAGATTTGACGACAATGCTTGTGTACTTTTAAACCCAACGGGTGAAATGAGAGGAACACGTGTATTTGGACCTGTAGCTAGAGAACTTCGTGATAAACAATTCATGAAAATTGTATCATTGGCACCAGAGGTGCTTTAATTGATAAAAAAATGACAAAGCTTAAAATTAAAACAGGAGATACAGTCAAAGTTATAGCTGGAGACCATAAAGGTTCTGAAGGTAAAGTCCAAAAGGTCTTTATTGAGAAAAATAAGGCTATAGTTGAAGGTGTGAACATGGTTAAGAAACATACTAAACCAAGTGCACAAAGCCCTCAAGGAGGTATCGTAGAAAAAGAGGCGCCAATCAATATTTCTAACTTATCATTGTTAACTTCTAAAGGAGAAGCTACAAGAATAGGTTATAGAGTTGAAGGTGATAAAAAAGTCAGATTTTCTAAAAAATCTAATGAAGTAATATAGTTATGGGATATTCACCGAGACTTAAAGAAGAGTATAAAAGCAAAGTAATTGCTGCTCTTACAGAAGAATTTGGATACAGTAATGTAATGCAAGTTCCAAAACTAGAAAAGATAGTATTATCTAGAGGAGTTGGAGCTGCAGTTGCAGATAAAAAGCTTGTAGATCATGCAGTAGACGAGTTTACAACAATAACTGGTCAAAAAGCAGTTGCTACTATATCTAAGAAAGATGTTGCATCTTTTAAACTACGTAAAGGGATGCCAATTGGTGCGAAAGTTACGTTAAGAGGAGAAAGAATGTATGAGTTTTTAGATCGTTTAATAACTTCAGCACTTCCACGTGTTAGAGATTTTAACGGAGTTAAAGCTACAGGATTTGATGGAAGAGGTAATTATAACTTAGGAGTTACTGAGCAAATTATCTTTCCAGAAATAAATATCGATAAAGTTAATAAAATTGACGGAATGGATATTACATTTGTAACTTCTGCTCCGACAGATAAGGAAGCAAAATCATTATTAACTGAATTAGGTTTACCTTTTCAAAAAAATTAAGATATGGCTAAAGAATCAATGAAGGCCCGTGAGGTCAAAAGATCAAAAACTGTAGCTAAATATGCTGAAAAACGTAAGGCTTTGAAAGAAGCTGGAGATTATGAGGCGTTACAAAAGTTACCGAAAAACGCTTCACCAGTTCGTCAACATAATAGATGTAAATTAACTGGTAGACCAAAGGGATATATGCGTACCTTTGGTGTTTCTCGTGTAATGTTTAGAGAAATGGCTAACCAAGGGTTAATCCCGGGTGTTAGAAAAGCAAGTTGGTAAAATTATAATTGGTCTAAGGTTCGGAATAGTCCGAAAACCCAGTCCGCAAATCAATACATATGTATACAGATCCAATTGCAGATTACTTGACTAGAATTAGAAACGCAGTGCGTGCTAATCATAGAGTTGTAGAAATTCCTGCATCAAATTTAAAAAAGAACATGACTAAAATTTTATTCGATCAAGGATATATTTTAAGTTATAAGTTCGATGATAGCACTGTTCAAGGTACTATCAAAATAGCCTTAAAGTATAATAAGGAAACAAAAGAACCAGTAATTAGAAAATTACAAAGAATCAGTAAGCCTGGTTTAAGAAAATATTCTAGTTCTACTGAATTACCACGTATTCTTAATGGATTAGGTATTGCTATCGTTTCAACTTCACATGGAGTTATGACAGGTAAGCAAGCACAAAGAGAAAACGTAGGTGGTGAAGTTTTATGTTACGTTTACTAATCTAAAATCCAGAAGAAAATGTCAAGAATAGGAAATAATCCAGTTGCCATTCCAGAAGGAGTAACTGTAACAGTAGACAATAGCACTATAACAGTAAAAGGAAAATTAGGAGAATTATCTCAGAATTTTGATACTGTAGAAATTAAAGTTGAAGATGGTAACATATTGGTTACGCGTTCAGCTGATACTAAAGATCAAAAGGCTAAACACGGTTTATATCGTTCATTAGTTAACAACATGGTTGAAGGTGTATCTAAAGGATGGAAGAAAGAATTAGAATTAGTTGGTGTTGGGTACAGAGCATCAAACCAAGGTAATATCCTTGATTTGGCTTTAGGTTTTTCTCACAATATAGTTTTAAGTGTAGCTCCTGAAGTTAAAGTAGAAACAGTTTCTGATAAAGGTAAAAACCCAAAAGTAATTTTAACATCATTTGACAAACAGTTAGTTGGTCAGGTTGCTGCTAAAATTAGAGGATTTAGACCACCTGAGCCTTATAAAGGAAAAGGTATCAAATTTGTTGGAGAAATATTAAGAAGAAAAGCAGGTAAATCAGCATAATAGTTATGGCGTTAACAAAAAACGAAAGACGATTAAGAATTAAAAACAGAATCCGTAAGGTTGTTTCTGGTACAGAAGCTAGACCTAGATTAGCTGTTTTTAGAAGTAATAAAGAAATTTATGCTCAAATTGTAGATGACGTTAATGGTAAAACATTAGTAGCTTCATCTTCTAGAGATAAAGATATTGCTGCAAAAGGAAATAAAGTAGAAGTAGCTGCATTAGTAGGTAAGTCTATCGCAGAGAAAGCCCTTAAAGCTGGAGTTGCAACTATAGCTTTTGATAGAGGTGGATATTTATATCATGGTAGAATCAAATCATTAGCTGAAGGAGCTAGAGAAGGAGGACTTAAATTCTAAGAAATTATGTATCAAAAATACAAAAGCGCAGAGCTAGTAAAGCCAAGTGGATTAGATCTTAAAGATCGTTTAGTTGGTGTACAGAGAGTTACTAAGGTAACAAAAGGGGGTAGAGCATTTGGTTTCTCGGCAATCGTAGTGGTTGGAGATGAAGCTGGTGTTGTCGGTCATGGTTTAGGAAAATCGAAAGATGTTGCAAGTGCAATCGCAAAGGCAATTGAAGATGCTAAGAAAAACTTAGTTCGTATTCCAATCATGAAAGGAACTTTACCTCATGAACAAAAAGGAAAATTTGGTGGTGCAAGAGTAAATGTTATACCTGCAGCTCCTGGAACAGGGGTTATTGCTGGTGGAGCTGTTAGAACAGTTTTAGAAGCAGTAGGTGTACATGACGTATTATCTAAATCTCAAGGTTCATCAAATCCTCATAATGTTGTAAAAGCAACTTTTGATGCTTTATTACAACTAAGAGACCCAAGAACGATTGCTCGTGAAAGAGGTATCTCTTTAGAAAAAGTTTTTAACGGATAATCATAACAGCAATGTCTAAGATAAAAGTAACAAAAGTTAAAAGCGCAATCAATAGAACACAGAGACAAAAGAGAACTTTATTGGCTCTTGGTCTTAAAAAGATTGGGCAAACTATAGAACACGAGGCTACTCCTAATATCTTAGGAATGGTAGCAAAAGTAAATCACTTAGTTTCTGTTGAAGAAACTAAATAATAATACTGAAAATGGATTTAAGTAATTTAAAACCTGCAGAAGGTTCAGTTAAAAATCAAGGTAAAAGAATAGGTAGAGGTCAAGGTTCTGGTAAAGGTGGTACTGCAACACGTGGTCACAAGGGAGCTAAATCTAGATCTGGTTATTCTAAAAAGGTAGGTTTCGAAGGAGGGCAAATGCCACTTCAACGTAGAGTACCTAAGTTTGGTTTTACTAACATTAATCGTATAGAGCATCAAGGTGTAAACTTAGATGTGATACAACAATTAGTTGACGATAAGAAAATTAAAGATACTTTAGATTTTGATACCTTAGTAGGTCTTGGATTAGCTGGTAAAAACGAGCTAGTTAAGATTTTAGGAAGAGGAGAATTAAAAGCTAAATTAAGTATCACAGCTCATAAATTTACTGCTACTGCAAAAGCTGCTATTGAAGCTGCAGGAGGAGAAGCTGTAACTTTATAAGAATAATTGAACGGATGAAATTTATAGAGACATTAAAAAATGTTTGGAAAATTGAAGAGTTAAGAAACAGAATCGTAGTTACACTAGGACTGTTATTAGTTTATCGTTTCGGAGCACAAGTTGTATTACCAGGTATTGACGCTACTCAATTAGAGAGTTTACAAGCTGGTACATCTGATGGTATATTCGGTATCTTAAACGCATTTACAGGAGGGGCTTTCGCTAATGCTTCTGTATTTGCACTTGGAATTATGCCATACATTTCTGCTTCTATTGTAGTTCAGTTAATGGGAATAGCTATTCCTTATTTACAGAAACTACAAAAGGAAGGAGCTAGTGGTCAGAAAAAAATCACTCAGATAACACGTTGGTTAACTATTGCTATTTGCTTAGTACAGGCACCTGGTTATTTGGCTAGTTTACAGCCTATGTTTGGGATTCCGAACTCAGCGTTTTTACTTGGTCAAGGTGGGGTGTTTTATTTCTCATCAATAGTTATTTTAGTTACAGGTACTATTTTTGCTATGTGGTTAGGAGAAAAGATTACGGATAAAGGAATTGGTAATGGTATTTCATTATTAATTATGGTAGGTATTATTGCTACTTTGCCTAAGTCTTTCTTACAGAATGCTGCATCAAGATTAGAAACTGGAAACAACGTTATGATGATTTTATTTGAAATCGTAATTTGGTTCGTTATTATTTTGCTATCAATATTATTAGTGATGGCAGTACGTAAAATCGCAGTTCAGTACGCTAGACGTTCTGCAACTGGAGGATATGAGAAGAATGTGTTTGGATCAAGACAGTACATTCCTTTAAAATTAAATGCTTCTGGTGTAATGCCAATTATATTTGCTCAAGCAATTATGTTTGTTCCTGGGTTAATAGGAGGATCTTCTTTATTAAAGGATACAGCTACTGGTTTATGGATGCAATCAAACTTTTCGGATATATTCGGATTTTGGTATAACTTAGTATTTGCATTGTTAATTATAATATTTACTTATTTTTACACTGCAATTACTGTTCCTACAAATAAAATGGCAGATGATCTAAAACGAAGTGGAGGATTTATTCCTGGTATTCGTCCTGGATCTGAAACATCAGAGTATTTGGATAAAATTATGTCTCAAATAACTTTACCTGGTTCTATATTTCTTGCTTTAATAGCTGTGTTCCCAGCGTTTATAGTTAAGTTGTTAAATGTACAACAAGGTTGGGCCTTATTTTTTGGAGGTACATCTTTATTAATTATGGTTGGAGTTGCAATAGATACTATGCAACAAGTAAATTCTTACTTGTTAAATAGACATTATGATGGCTTGATGAAAACAGGTAAAAACAGAAAAGCAGTAGCTTAATATTTTTCACTATGGCAAAACAAGCAGCAATAGAACAAGACGGTACGATAATAGAAGCATTATCAAATGCAATGTTTCGTGTTGAATTAGAAAATGGTCATATTGTGACCGCACATATTTCAGGTAAAATGCGTATGCATTACATTAAATTGTTACCAGGAGATAAAGTGAAATTAGAAATGAGTCCTTACGATTTAACTAAGGCTCGAATAACCTATAGATACTAATACGATGAAAGTAAGAGCATCAGTTAAAAAAAGAAGTGCAGATTGTAAAATCGTACGCAGAAAAGGTAGACTTTACGTCATTAACAAAAAGAATCCTAGATTCAAACAAAGACAAGGGTAATTATGGCAAGAATCGCAGGTGTAGACATACCAAAACAGAAAAGAGGAATAATCTCTTTAACTTATATCTACGGAGTAGGTAGAAGTAGATCTCAAGAAATTTTAGCAGCAGCTAAAGTAGACGAAAGCATCAAAGTACAAGATTGGACAGATGATCAAATTGGAGCAATCCGTGACGCTGTTGGAACTTTTACAATTGAAGGTGAATTACGTTCTGAAACACAATTGAACATTAAACGTTTAATGGATATTGGATGTTACAGAGGTATACGTCATAGAGCTGGTTTACCTTTAAGAGGTCAACGTACTAAAAACAACTCTAGAACAAGAAAAGGTAGAAGAAAAACTGTTGCTAACAAGAAAAAAGCAACTAAATAATAAGTAGTATGGCAAAGACAAACGCTAAAAGCACAAAAAAACGTAAAGTTATTATTGACGCTGTTGGAGAGGCTCACATTACTGCTTCATTTAACAATATCATTATTTCACTTACCAATAAAAAAGGAGACGTTATTTCATGGTCTTCTGCAGGTAAGATGGGATTTAGAGGATCTAAGAAAAACACACCTTATGCAGCACAATTAGCAGCAGAAGATGCTTCTGGAGTAGCTAAAGAGGCAGGTTTAAAAAAGGTGAAAGTTTACGTTAAAGGACCTGGGAATGGTAGAGAATCTGCTATCCGTTCAATCCACAATGCGGGAATAGAAGTAACAGAAATTATTGATGTTACACCTTTACCACATAATGGATGTCGTCCTCCAAAAAGAAGAAGAGTTTAATTACTTTTTTTAAATACAGCAAATTGAAAAATTAATATCATCTGTTTACAGATGGTATTAATTTTTTGTATAAATTTGCAAACTGAAATTATTAACAAGTATCAACAAGAGATTAACGATTATCGAAGGATAAGATTAAGACCTTAATTCATAATCACTCTTAAATCAATTAAAGAAATGGCAAGATATACTGGTCCTAAAACTAAAATAGCTCGTAAGTTTGGTGAAGCTATCTTCGGAGATGATAAATCTTTCGAAAAAAGAAATTACCCACCTGGGCAACACGGAAACGCAAGAAGACGTGGAAAGAAATCTGAATATGCAATCCAATTAATGGAGAAGCAAAAAGCTAAATATACTTATGGTATATTAGAGCGTCAATTCAGAAACATGTTCAAAAAAGCTACTGCTTCTCCAGGAATTACAGGAGAGGTTTTACTTCAATTATGTGAGTCTAGATTAGATAATGTAGTATTTAGAATGGGAGTTTCTCCTTCTAGAAGTGGTGCTAGACAATTAGTGTCTCACAGACATATTACTGTTAATGGACAATTAGTAAATGTACCTTCATACCAGTTAAAAGCTGGAGATGTTGTTGCAGTTAGAGAAAAGTCTAAATCTCTTGAAGCTATTGGAAGTTCTTTAGCTAACTCAAGTAACGTATTTGAATGGATTACTTGGAATAGTGAGAAAAAGGAAGGGACTTATGTTTCTGTTCCTGCTAGAATTCAGATTCCAGAAAACATCAACGAGCAATTCATCGTTGAATTATACTCTAAATAATAAATAATCATATTGGTATTTAGCCAAAGGATTTGTTAGTGATCTTCAAACTTTTAAATCGCGCAACTAAATAACAATTAAAACGAAGAACAATATGGCAGTATTTAATTTTCAAAAGCCTGATAAGGTAATCATGATTGATTCTACTGATTTCGAAGGAAAATTCGAATTCAGACCACTAGAACCTGGTTACGGTCTAACAGTAGGAAATGCTTTAAGAAGAGTTTTATTATCTTCTCTTGAAGGATTTGCAATAACTTCTGTTAGAATAGAAGGTGTAGATCATGAGTTTTCAGCAATCGCAGGGGTTGTTGAAGATGTAACAGAAATTATCTTAAACTTAAAGCAAGTTCGTTTTAAGCGTCAGATAGAAGATGTAGACAATGAGTCTATTTCTATTTCAATTTCTGGTCAAGATAAAATAGTTGCTGGAGATTTTCAGAAGTTTATTTCAGGGTTTCAAGTATTAAATACAGATCAGGTTATCTGTAATCTTGATTCTAAAGTAAGCATCAATATGGAAATTACAATTGAAAAAGGAAGAGGTTATGTTCCTGCTGAAGAAAATAAGAAGGCTTCTGCACCAATTGGAACAATCTTTACTGATTCAATTTACACGCCGATAAAAAATGTTAAATATAGCATTGAAAATTACCGTGTAGAGCAAAAGACGGATTATGAGAAATTAGTTTTTGAAATTCAAACTGATGGATCTATTAGTCCTCAAGATGCTTTAACTGAAGCAGCAAAAACGTTAATCCACCACTTTATGTTATTCTCTGATGAGCGTATTACTTTAGAGGCGGATGAAATTGCACAAACTGAAACTTATGATGAAGAATCACTTCACATGAGACAGTTACTTAAAACAAAATTAGTTGATATGGACTTATCTGTTCGTGCTCTTAATTGTTTAAAGGCTGCAGAGGTTGATACTTTAGGAGACTTAGTATCATTCAATAAAAATGATTTAATGAAGTTCCGTAACTTCGGTAAGAAATCTTTAACTGAGCTAGAAGAGCTAGTAAATGTAAAAGGTCTTAATTTCGGAATGGACTTATCAAAATATAAACTAGATAAAGACTAATACATCATATTTTGCTCCTCGTAAGAGTTGTAGCAAGATGGTGATTAAACAAAAAATGTCATGAGACACGGAAAAAAAGTAAACCACTTAGGTAGACAAACAGCTCACAGAAAAGCAATGTTAGCTAATATGGCTTGTTCTTTAATAGAACACAAACGTATTAACACAACTGTTGCTAAGGCTAAAGCTTTAAGAGGATTCCTAGAGCCAATGATTACAAAATCAAAGAATGATACTACGCACAACAGACGTATAGTATTTTCTAGATTACGTCAAAAAGAGGCAGTAACGGAATTATTTAGAGATGTAGCAGCTAAGATTGGAGACCGTCCAGGTGGTTATACAAGAATTATCAAGTTAGGAAACCGTTTAGGTGATAATGCTGATATGGCTATGATCGAATTAGTAGATTACAATGAAATCTACAATGCAGATAATAAAGCTAAGAAAACTACTCGTAGAAGTAGAAGAGGAGGTAGTGCTAAAACAGTTACGCCACCAGTAGCATCTAACGAAGAAGAATAAGAAATGTTAATAAGCATTTAATATAAAAAGGATAATCTATTTTAGATTATCCTTTTTTTTATGCAATTTTGCTAAACTTTTTTAAAGACTATGAAGTATCAAAAATTAAAAAAAGCCTTAATCTTATTAGAGGACGGTACCATTTTTCATGGTAAAGCAGTAGGTAGAGAAGGATCTGCATTTGGTGAAGTTTGTTTCAACACTGGAATGACGGGTTATCAAGAGATTTTTACAGACCCTTCGTATTATGGACAACTTATGGTAACTACTAATGCACATATTGGTAATTACGGGGTAAATGATAATGAGGTTGAATCAGATTCAATTAAAATTGCTGGTTTAATTTGTAAAAACTTTAGTTATGATTATTCTAGAGTAGATTCTAACGGATCTCTTGAAGATTTTTTAAATGCAAATAATCTTTTGGCAATATGTGACGTGGACACACGTGCATTAGTTAGTTACATTAGAGATAATGGTGCTATGAATGCTGTAATTACTACTGATGTTGATAATCTAGAAAACCTTAAAAAAGAATTATCTGATATACCTTCTATGGATGGTTTAGAATTAGCTTCTAAAGTATCTACTAAAGTCCCTTATTTTGTAGGTGATGAAAATGCACCAATCAAAATTGCAGCTTTAGATATTGGTATTAAAAAGAATATCTTAAGAAATTTAGTTAAGCGTGACGCTTACGTTAAAGTATATCCTTACAATGCCAGTTTTGAGGATTTAAGTTCTTGGAATCCCGATGGTTATTTCTTGTCTAATGGACCAGGAGATCCACAACCTTTGGTAGATGCTCAAGCGTTAGCTAAAGAAATTATTAGCAGAGATTTACCATTATTTGGTATTTGTTTAGGACACCAAGTGATTGCTTTAGCTAATGGTATTTCCACTTACAAGATGCATAATGGACATAGAGGTATTAACCATCCTGTTAAAAATTTAGTAACAGGTAAAGGAGAAATAACATCTCAAAATCATGGTTTTGCTGTTAATAGAGAGGAAGCAGAAGCACATCCAGATTTAGAAATCACGCACTTACATTTAAATGATGATACTGTAGCAGGTTTAAAAATGAAATCGAAAAATGTTTTTTCTGTTCAATATCACCCAGAAGCAAGTCCTGGGCCACATGATTCATCTTACTTATTTGATCAGTTTATAAGTAATATTAAAAATAAATAATATTAAAAAGGCAACGATATTCATATTTCGTTGTCTTTTTTATTATACTAAAACGTTATAGGTAGATTATTATGTATTTCTACTGTAAATCTTATTTATAGCTAATAATTAAACATTAAATTTGAATTTAATAAATTAAAACCACACTTATATGAGTATTATAATCAACGTTCACGCAAGACAAATTTTTGATTCTAGAGGAAACCCAACTGTTGAAGTAGATGTAGAAACTGAAAATGGTTTTTTTGGTAGAGCAGCTGTACCGTCAGGAGCTTCTACTGGAGAACATGAAGCTGTAGAATTACGTGATGGTGGTGATAAGTATATGGGTAAAGGGGTATCTAAAGCTGTAGATAATGTAAATTCTATTTTAGCTTCAGAACTTTTAGGTGTTAATGTTTTCGAACAGAATTATATAGATACATTAATGTGCGAAATAGATGGTACACCTAATAAATCTAAATTAGGAGCTAATGCTATTTTAGGAGTATCTCTAGCGGTGGCTAAAGCTGCTGCAGCAGAATTAGGTTTGCCATTATACAGATACATTGGTGGGGTAAGTGCTAATACACTTCCTGTACCTATGATGAATATTATTAATGGAGGATCACATAGTGATGCACCTATTGCTTTTCAAGAGTTTATGGTGATGCCTGTAAAAGCTAAAAACTTTACACATGCATTACAAATGGGAACGGAAATTTTCCATAATCTTAAAAAGGTGTTACATGACAGAGGTTTAAGTACAGCTGTTGGTGATGAAGGTGGTTTTGCACCAAATCTAGAAGGAGGTACTGAAGATGCTTTAGAAACTATTGCATTAGCTGTTAAAAACGCAGGATACACTTTAGGAGATGATGTTATGATTGCTTTAGATTGTGCTGCTGCAGAATTTTATGTAGATGGTAATTATGATTATTCTAAGTTTGAAGGTCCAACAGGTAAAGTACGTTCTAGTAAAGAACAAGCTGATTATTTAGCAGAATTATCAAGAAATTATCCTATTATCTCTATTGAAGATGGTATGGATGAAAACGATTGGGAAGGTTGGAAATATTTAACTGAGCAAATTGGAGATAAAGTGCAATTAGTTGGTGATGATTTATATGTAACTAATGTAGAACGTTTAGCTAAAGGGATTTCTCAGGACATAGCTAATTCAATTTTAATTAAAGTAAATCAAATTGGAACCTTAACAGAGACTATTGCAGCTGTCAATATGGCACATAATGCAGGTTATACGTCTGTGATGTCTCATAGGTCTGGAGAGACAGAAGATAATACAATTGCTGATTTGGCTGTAGCTTTAAATTGTGGGCAAATTAAAACAGGTTCTGCATCAAGAAGTGATCGTATGGCAAAATACAATCAATTATTACGTATTGAAGAAGAATTAGGAGAAGTAGCATACTATCCTGGTGTAAAAGCTTTCAAAATAAAAAAATAAGAAATTTTTAAAGTTCTTGTAAAAAGCCTTTCAATGTAAATTGAAAGGCTTTTTTATGTTAAATTTATAAGAATAAGTTTATCCTATAGTAAAATTGTTAAAACCATTATAAATAGACTTTCTAAATCGTTATAGTTTTTGTAAATTTACAATCCAAAATAACTTACAATAAATTAATATATATGTCAGATAAAGCAACGATTGAAATTAATGGAGAAAAGCACGAATTTCCTTTAATTGTTGGTACAGAAAATGAAATAGGAATAGATATTAAAAATCTTAGAGCTGTTACGGGAGGAGTAACAACTATAGATCCAGGTTTTAAAAACACAGGATCTTGCGAAAGTGCTATTACATTTCTAGATGGAGAAAAAGGAATTTTAAGATATAGAGGTTATTCTATTGAAGAATTAGCCGAAAAAGCAGATTTCTTAGAAGTTGCATTTTTATTGATTTTTGGAGAGTTACCAACTAAAGAAGAATTATTAAAGTTTGAACAAGATATTAAAGAACAATCTGTTGTTGATGATGACGTAAAGAAAATCGTAGATGCTTTTCCTAAGTCAGCACATCCAATGGGAGTGTTATCATCTTTAACAAGTGCTTTAACAGCGTTTAACCCATCTTCTGTAAATGTAGACTCTGAAGAAGATGTTTACAATACAGTTTGTAAGATAATGGGTAAATTTCCTGTGTTAGTAGCATGGACAATGCGTAAGCAAAAAGGATTGCCATTAGATTACGGTGATGATTCTTTAGGTTATGTAGAAAACATCCTTAAAATGATGTTTAAAAAACCAAATCAAGAGTATACTCAAAATCCAATTTTAGTAAATGCTTTAGATAAGTTATTAATCTTACATGCAGATCATGAGCAAAACTGTTCTACATCTACTGTTAGAATTGTAGGATCTTCTCACGCTGGTTTATTCGCGTCTTTATCTTCAGGTATTTCTGCATTATGGGGACCATTACATGGTGGTGCTAACCAAGCAGTTTTAGAAATGTTAGAAGGTATTAAGGAAGATGGTGGAGACACTAAAAAATATATGGCTAAAGCTAAGGATAAACAAGATCCTTTCCGTTTAATGGGCTTTGGACACAGAGTTTATAAAAACTTTGATCCTAGAGCAAAAATTATTAAAAAAGCAGCTGACGAAGTCTTAGCTGATTTAGGTATTGATGATCCAGTATTAGATATAGCAAAAGGTTTAGCAGAAGAAGCTTTAAGTGATCCTTACTTTGTAGATCGTAAATTATATCCAAACGTAGATTTCTACTCAGGAATTATTTACAGAGGTATGGGGATTCCAACAGAAATGTTTACAGTAATGTTTGCATTAGGACGTTTACCAGGTTGGATTGCACAATGGAAAGAAATGCGTAACCGTAAAGAACCAATTGGAAGACCAAGACAAATTTATATTGGTGAAAACCTAAGACCTTTCAAGTCAATTACAGAAAGATAAAATTTCAAAATTATATTAAAGAAAGCTTCATATATTACTATGGAGCTTTTTTATACCCACACTTTATGTTAAAAATAAACGTAAAAAACGAAACATCTAGATTAAGAGCAGTTGTTTTAGGAACAGCAGTTAGTAATGGACCAACACCTAAATTAGAAGAGGCTTACGATCCAAAATCTTTATTACATATTAAAGCCGGAACTTATCCTTTAGAAAAAGATATGGTTACAGAAATGGAAGCTGTGGCTAAAGTTTTTGAGAAATATGATGTTAAAGTTTACAGACCTGAATTAATTCAGGATTGTAATCAGATTTTTGCTCGTGATATTGCATTTGTAATTGATGACGTTTTTGTAAAAGCTAATATCCTTCCAGATCGTGAGAACGAGCTAGAAGCAATACAATATGTTATTGACCAGATAGATCCTAAAAAGGTAATTCGTCCACCAGAGGAAGTACATATTGAAGGTGGAGATGTTATGCTTTGGAATGACTATATTTTTATAGGTACTTATAGAGGTGAAGATTATTCTGATTATATCGTGGCTAGAACTAACAAGGCAGGAGTAGACTTTATTACAGAACAATTTCCTAATAAAACAGTAAAGAGTTTTGACCTTAATAAATCGCAAACTAATCCACATGATAATGCATTGCATTTAGATTGTTGTTTTCAGCCTATTGGAACTAATAAAGCTATTTTGCATAAAGAAGGTTTTAGAGATGAAACTGAATTTGAATGGTTATTAGACTTTTTTGGCAAAGACAATTGTTTTATAATTTCAAAAGAAGAAATGTTTAATATGAATAGTAACATATTTAGTATTTCTGAGGATGTTATTATTTCTGAAAAAAACTTTACACGTTTAAACGGGTGGTTAAGAAACAATGGTTTTACTGTTGAAGAAGTACCGTATGCAGAGATTGCAAAACAAGAAGGCTTGTTACGTTGCAGTACAATGCCTTTATTAAGAGATTAAGTATACTTTTAAGTAAACTATTTATTATAAAAAAACGCCTCTTATTTAAGAGGCGTTTTTTGTTTGTATATTTTTTTATTAGACCAAAATTAAATTAAAATTTTACTCTAAAACTAACATTAGGGGTTAGGCCTAAAGATACATTTTCTATTTTAGAGACTTGATCCTCTTTTACAGTATAATAGGTGTTTAATATGTTTTCTTTATCTAGGATATTCCAAATTGATGCGCCAATAACAGCCTTATTGATTCCTAGTTTAAATTGATATGTAGCAGATAAGTCGGCTCTGACATAGGATTCTAATCGACTACTATTTGGTGCTTGATAGTTAATAGTGTTACCTGTATTAGGCGTATTGCTATCTGGTTTAGTGTAAGGCTTACCGGAGCGCCAATTAACTCCAAAGGCTAATTTTAGTTGCTCCCATTGATAAGTGCTCCCAAAGTTTATCTGATGTTTTACATCAAAATTACTTGGAAAAGCATCGTTATTATTTAAGTTATCAAAAGTGTAGTTGTTATCACTATAACTGTAGCTTATCCATGTGCTTAGAGCATCCGTTTTTTTGTTTATTAAGACATCTAAACCTTTAACGGTATAGTCTCCGATTGCATTTGTAAATTGGTATTGGTTCTGGAATCCTTGGCTTCTAGTGGTAATACCATTTACAGTTTTATAATACCCTTCAGCACTTAGTAATAATTTGTGTTTGTTATATATTAATCCTAAACTTATTTGTTTGCTTTTTTGAATCGGAATTGTATTGTCATTGGCTAAAACCCATCGTCTTTTTTCTACTCCTAAAAAATCGTTTTGCAAATCTATAAGTTGAGAAGTGCTTTGACTTTTATATTCTCCAGATAATTCCAACCTAAAATCTTTTAGAAAACGTTGACTAAAATAAAAACGAGGTTCGGTAATGGAAATATTAAATTTTCGGAAATAATTTTGTCGCAGTCCCAGTTTTAGTTGTGTGTTTTTATTAATAGAACTAAACACAGTTTCCGCGTAAGCGCTATAAGTACGAAGGACACGTTTTATATTGCGTTTAAAAAAGGGCGCATTTACTTCTTCTAGATTACTGATACCAATTTCGTTAAACTGAATGCCTCCATTTACCTTTATTACCTTATTAAAGGTATAACTAGCATCTATGTTAAACCCATTGTCAATGACTTTGTTTTCTTGAATCAGGCGCTGGTTATTAACAATATCGTAGTCTGAAGATCTTAAATCATAATTAGAATAATATCCTTTTATACTTGTTGTTAATTTATTATTCCAAACATGTTCATACTGTAATGCCGATGCTCGATTTTGTTGCTTTAATTGATTAGTTCTGTTTTCTGAATCTGATGTATTGCTAGCATCTTCAAAATCCAATTGATTAAATACATTTAAGAGTGTAAATCTTAGTTTGTCTTTTTTACTAAAATCGTGTAATAATTTTAAAGAGATGTCACTAAACTTGAAGGTTTGGTTTTTAGTAGTGGATATTGCATTATTACTAACATTAGCGTCTTGAAAGACACGTTTAAAGTATTGGTTGTAAGTTGGAGTATTTAATACATCTGTTAAAGATCGTCTTGTAGATAACTGTAGTTGTGTGTTTTTAGCTAAGGGCATTATTGCAAAGCCATCTGCGGTAATCATATTTATACCAATTCCAGCACTAAATTCTTCGTTAGAACTATCCGATAATTGCATATCTACAATACTAGATACACCATCTCCAAATCTAGCACTTGTACCGTTTTTTGTTATAGCAACACTTTTTGTTAAGTAAGGGTTGAAGGCCGAAATTAATCCAAAAAAATGACCGGATTGATACATCTTAATACCGTCATATAAAATCAGATTTTGGTCATGCGTACCACCTCTAACATTAATATTAGATACGGTCTCGTCAACACTTAAAACACCGGGTAAGTCTTGTATGGTCTTTAAAATATCTGGTGCAATCAAACCAGGTAAAATACCAAATTGTTTGGGTGCAATAGTAATAGCTCCGGAGTTGTCTTTATTGATTCCGGTTGTTAAATAATTGGATATAGTAATTTCGTCTAATTTTTGAAAAGAAAAGGCATCTTTATTAGTAGTAACTGTAATAAAGTGACTGTCTAAACGGTTAAATTTTAAGTCCGTTTGAGATTCTAATTTTAAAAGGGTAGTACTAAGGTTATCTTTTACGTTATAGTCAACCATAACGCCATTAATGACTTTGTCAGCATAAGAAAAACTGACTTTAAATTGATACTCTATTGTAGACAAAACATCTAACAATGGTAGTTTTTTATTTTGGGCATAAACGGAAAAACTACAAACTAGTAATAGGTAAATAAGTAGTGTAGTCTTTAACGATTTACTCACGCGTTAAAATAATGGTTTTGTTAACTTTTTTGTATTGTAATTGTAATGGTTGCGTTATAGATTGTAATGCAATATTTATGTCATTATGTGTAAACTTACCAGAAAACAATGTACTTGTTGTTATAGTATTAACTTCTATTTTGACATTATATTGTCTTTCAAACTCAGCTAATACCTCTTTTAAAGGTACGCTAATAAAACTACTTACACTATTTATCCAATCAGGTTGTTGGCTGTTAGTTTTTAAGCGTTCTATTTGATTACCATCTATAATTAAAAAAGAATCTCCAGCTTTTAATACAGTAGTTTGATCTTTAAGAGTTACGCTTACTATACCTTCAAAACAAGTAACTTCAAAATAATTCTGACGTTGCTTAACATTAAACTGTGTCCCAACGACACTTACAATTCCGGCATCTGTGATAACGTTAAAAGTGCTTCCTTTTTCAACTTTAAAAAAGGCTTCACCTTCAAGGTTAATATTACGTTTATTAGCATCCCATTGATTCTTATTATAAGTAATTTTTGATAATGCGTTTATATTTACTTTGGAATGATCCGGAAGATTTATTTGTGTTTTTTCTGCGTATTGTGTGGCTATAGTAGTGTCTAAAGTTGTGGTATAATAATAAGTGCTAAAGCAGATGGCTAGTATGGCAGCTACTTTTAGTAACGGTGCAAACCATTTGTTTTTAGAAACAGATTTAGATTCTAATTTAGATAATGTAGACTGTAAAGCAGCTTCAGTATTAAATTCTGGTGCTTTAAATTCCTTGGTATAATTAGATAATTTTGTAATAGACTCATACTCCTCCAGAGCTTTGAATGCTTCAAGCTCTTCGGGCGATAAGTTATTATCTAACCATTTTAATATTAATTCTTCTTTATTCATAATTGCAATTCAAACATATAACAAGGTCAAGAGTAAAAATCCTACCTTAATTACTATTATAATTCTTCTATGTCTTGTCTTAATTTTTTTAAAGCGCCATAGATTCGCTTTTCTACTGCTTTTGTGCTAATATCCAAAAGGGATGCAATTTCTTTAAAACGTTTACCTTCTACACGATTCATTAAAAAAGCGACACGTTGCGCTTCTGTAAGATTAGATATTGCTTTTTCTAATTTTTGACGGTATTGATCTTCTTCCATTAAAAATTCAGGAGACAAATTGGTATGGTGTGATGTTATTGTTTTTTGATGTTTTAAGACCACTTTTTGATGCGCAACTTCGTTTAACATTAAATTATTAGCAATTGTAAATAGAAAGCTTTTTGCTTTACTTGGCGTCACTTTTTCGCAGTTTTGCCATAACTTAATAAATGCTTCTTGTGCTTTATCTTCTGGATTTAAGCGATCACCAAATTTGTAATACAAAAAGTCATGGAGGTTTTTAGCATGCTGTTTAAATAGCGCTTCAAATCTTGATTTATCGCAAATATCTTTATGTAAATTTTTTGACATAGTATTTTATAGAGCTACAAAGTAGAACTATTTTTTTTGATTTTTAGGGTAGGAGTTTCTTAAAAATAAATGTTTTATTAACGAAGCCCGAAATGTATACCCTTGAAAAAGAGAAATTAACCAATCACAAAACAATTATGAATTTTAAAACTACCCTTGTATTTCCGTTATTAGTTTTGATGTTATTTTTTTCTTGTCAAAATGAAGAGTCAGAAATTGTAAATCAGCAAGACGATTTAATATCAGGTAATTCAACAATTGCCAACCTTATAAGTAATACCGTTTTAAATGATGGGTCTATAGATAATATTATAGATTATGCTAATTGTTTGGAGGTCGTGTTACCGGTTACCATTACAACAAATGGCGTTACAGTAACTATTGAAAGTATTACAGATTACAATGTGTTGGAAACATTATTAGAAGCCTTTACAACAGATGATGATATCATTGGGATCACGTTTCCTATTACCGTTGTTTTAAATGATTATTCTCAAATTGTAATAAATAATCAAGACGAATTAGAAGGGCAAATAGAAAATTGTAATGGTGAGAATGAAGCAGATGATGATATTGAGTGTATTGATTTTCAATATCCAATTGCGTTTTCTATTTATAATACTGATTTTCAGGTTACAGAAGTAACAATAATAGAGGATGATCAAGCATTATATCTGTTTTTAGAATCGTTACAAGGACCGATACTGGCAAGTTTAAATTTTCCTGTAACAATGGTTTTGGCTAATGGTGATACTATTGAAGTTAATAGCAATCAAGAATTAGAAAATGCTATAAATGATGCCGATGGTAATTGTGATGAGGATGATGATTACGATTATACAGATGATAATGACTGCACACAAATAGATGTTAGTGATTATTTACTAAGTTGTGGTCAAATCCCTAGTTTAAATGGATATACTCCATCCTTTACCACATTTAGTTTTCAAGATAATACTATAATATCAACATTGTTTGAAGGTGATTTGTTTTATGATGGTAGTTGGGATATTGCTACAATTGGAGGTTACTTGTATGTGTTTATAGATTTTAATGGTTTAGAAGAATATAATGGACAATGGAAAGTTGTGGAATGTGCTTCGGGTGAATTAATTTTGGAACAAGGTGATGATACATTAGTACTACTTAATAATTGTAATACGGCTAATCTTTTTGATTGTTTTGAAGATATTACTGTTACAATATGTGATAATGACGATACATTGGATTTATTTACCGCTTTTGATATTGATACAATCTATCAAGACTGTGCACAAAATGATTTAGTAGTTTACTATTATAATACTAATGCAGACGCAGAAGCAAGTATAAACGCATTAGTATCTCCATACACAAATATGGCAAACCCAGACGTGCTTTATGCTAGAGTTGAGTTAGCTAATGATCCTAATACATTTCAAATATTTGAGGTTACTATTCTTGTAGAAAACTGTTTTACTAGCTGCACAGAAGACGATGTTGATGGCACCTTACAAATGTGTGTGTGGACTATTACCAATTACGCCGGAGATAGTAGTTTTGATATATTTGACATTAATTTTCAGGATGATCAAAACATGACAATCGCATCAGATACTGAAACTTACACCGGTAATTGGGCTACTTCTGGTAGTAGCGGTCAAGTAGTGGTTTCTTTTTCAAATATATCTGGAGGAAATGTACAGGTTTTAAATGGCGATTTTAATGTTGTGGAGTGTACTGGAGAGCAAATGATACTGCATGACGTCAGCAATAGTAATAACGAGTTAGTTTTGGATAAAGATTGTATTTAAAACTTAGTTTAAGTTAAGTTGATTAAAGGTTGCTAATTTTAGTAGCCTTTTTTTATGGAATTATTTATATATGAAACTTCGTAAATACGCTTCAAATTGCTATTTTTGTGCTTCTTAAAACCAGAAAAAATTATGTTTAATAATTTAAGCGAAAAGTTAGATAAAGCGTTACACGTATTAAAGGGACATGGTAGCATTACAGAAGTAAACGTTGCCGAAACCCTAAAAGAAGTACGTAGAGCACTTTTAGATGCCGATGTTAACTTTAAAATTGCTAAAGATTTTACTAATAGAGTAAAAGAAAAAGCACTAGGTCTAAACGTTTTAACAACGTTACAACCAGGACAATTAATGGTTAAAATCGTTAAAGACGAATTAACTGAATTAATGGGTGGTGATGTAGAAGGCATTAACATGTCTGGTACACCAACTATTATTTTGATGTCTGGTTTACAAGGATCTGGTAAAACTACCTTTTCAGGTAAGTTAGCTAACTTCTTGAAAAATAAAAAAACTAAAAAGCCTTTATTAGTAGCTTGTGATGTCTATCGTCCAGCTGCAGTAGATCAATTACATGTTGTAGGAGATCAAATAAAAGTTGATGTTTATAGTGATAAAGGAAATACTGATCCTGTTGCTATTGCAAAAGCGGGTATTGCGCATGCAAAGCAAAATGGACATAACGTGGTTATTATTGATACAGCCGGTCGTTTAGCTGTTGATGAAGCAATGATGAAAGAAATTTCTAATATCCATGAAGCTATACAACCACAAGAAACATTATTTGTGGTAGATGCAATGACAGGGCAAGATGCAGTAAATACAGCAAAAGCCTTTAATGATGTTCTTAATTTTGACGGTGTTATCTTAACTAAATTAGATGGGGATACACGTGGTGGAGCAGCAATATCTATTAAATCTGTAGTAAATAAGCCAATTAAATTTATTGGTACTGGAGAGAAAATGGAAGCTATTGATATATTCTATCCTTCTCGTATGGCAGATCGTATCCTTGGTATGGGAGATGTTGTGTCTTTAGTAGAGCGTGCTCAAGAGCAGTTTGATGAGGAAGAAGCTAGAAAGCTTCAAAAGAAAATTGCTAAAAATCAATTTGGGTTTGACGATTTCTTAAAGCAAATTCAGCAAATCAAGAAAATGGGGAACATGAAAGACCTTATTGGAATGATTCCTGGTGCTGGAAAAATGATGAAAGATGTAGATATAGATGATGATGCTTTTAAAGGTATCGAAGCTATTATCCACTCCATGACAGTTAAGGAGCGTACTAATCCAGCTATAATTGACGCCAGTCGTAAAAAACGAATTGGTAAAGGATCTGGAACATCTGTGCAAGAAGTTAATCAGTTGCTAAAGCAATTTAATCAAATGAGCAAGATGATGAAAATGATGCAAGGGGGTAAAGGAAAAGCCATGATGCAAGCCATGAAAAACATGAAATAAATTAGAAGTAAAAAACAGTCCAAAGTAGGCTGTTTTTGCTTTTTACGTTGTTTTACAATATATATTAATTTGTAGATCGCCAACTGAGGCCTACAACCTGAAGACTATTTAAACCATGACAATTTTAGACGGAAAAAAAGTTAGTAACGACATCAAAAACGAAATAAAAGCAGAAGTCGATAAGATGAAAGCTAATGGCGAAAAAGTACCCCATTTAGCTGCTGTTATAGTTGGAAACGATGGTGCAAGTTTAACTTACGTAGGAAGTAAAGTTAGAGCCTGTGAACGTGTAGGTTTTGAATCTACAATGGTAAGATTATCTAATACTACAAGTGAAGTTGAGTTGTTAGATAAAATTGAAGAGCTTAATAATAACGATGATATTGATGGTTTTATCATTCAATTACCATTACCGGATCAAATAGATACACAAAAGGTTTTAATGGCTGTAAACCCTGATAAAGATGTTGATGGTTTTCACCCAATGAATTTTGGGAAGATGGCATTAGATATGTCTACTTTTATTCCTGCAACACCTTTCGGGATTTTAGAATTGTTAGACAGGTATAATGTAGATACTAAAGGAAAACATACTGTAGTAATTGGTCGTTCTCATATTGTTGGAAGACCAATGAGTATTTTAATGGGACGTAAAGGATTTCCTGGTAACAGTACCGTAACGTTAACACACAGTCATACTAAAAACATAACACAAATTACTAGTCAAGCAGATATTATTATTTCGGCATTAGGTGTTCCTAATTTCTTAAAAGCAGAAATGGTAAAAGATGATGTAGTTATTATTGATGTTGGTATTACACGTGTGCCGGATGAGACTAAAGAGAGAGGTTACCGTATTACTGGAGATGTAGATTTTGAAAACGTAAGTAAAAAGGCAAGTCATATAACACCTGTTCCTGGAGGCGTAGGACCAATGACTATAGCAATGTTATTAAAAAACACATTATTGGCAAGAGAGCGTCATATTCAAAGATCATAACGATATAAAAATAATTACTTATTTTACAGCCTGAAACTAATTGTTTCAGGTTTTTTTTATGGAATTAACTACACGAGTACTGTTTGGAAGTTTACAACATATACTACCAATACTATTAACTATAGTATTGGGTTTTGTTGTTATTTTATATGCAAAAAACAAACATGAGAGTATACAAATACAAGTGTTTAAATTACTTGGGGTTTTTGTATCAGGGGTTATGGTTGTTTTTCATGGGTATCAAATTAGTAAAGGTGGGTACAGTTTACAAACAGATTTACCGTTGTTTTTATGCAGTTTTATGGCCTTATTTATAGTGGCGTTTACTGCAACCAGGCGATTTGTCTTATTTGAATTTTTAGTATTTTGGGTTATTATTGGCACTACTCAAGGCGTTATTACACCAGAGATTGAAGTTGGTTTTCCTAGTTTTGATTACTTCCGATATTGGGTGGTCCATTTAGGATTAATATTGATAATTGCTTATGCTATTGTAGTTTTTAAAATGAAACCAAACCTGAAAAGCGTTGTTAAGTCATTTATAGGTTTACAAGTGTATTTACTAATATTAATGGGTATAAATAAATTGCTTGATGCTAACTATGGCTACTTAAATCAGAAACCAAAATCAGCTACTATTTTAGATTATTTTGGAGAGTGGCCCACTTATGTTATTACAGCGCAGTTAATTTTAATACCTGCTTTTTTTCTTATTTATTTTCCTTTCTTTTTAGTTAGTAAGAAAAATAAAAATGCGGTTAATTAGTAAGTTTAATTTGTGCTAAAAAAAATAGCCTCACTAGTTTTTCTAGTGAGGGCTATTTTATATTGTGTAATTATTACTTCGCAAATAATTGGCTATTATCTTTAAAGGTCTTAAACTCTAAAGCATTGTCAGAAGGATCTTTAAAAAACATTGTTTTTTGTTCTCCAACTAAACCTTCAAATCTCACGTAGGGTTCAATAATAAAATGAATCTTTTTAGTTTTCAAGTGTGCTTCAAATTCCGCGAAAGCGTCCCAATCTAAAACAACACCAAAATGCGGTACAGGTACGTGTTTTCCATCAACTTCATTGGCAACAGTTTCTGTTGTAGTTTTTTCTTTATAATGAATGACTAATTGGTGTCCAAAAAAATTGAAGTCAACCCATTGATCACTGCTACGTCCTTCTTCACAATTTAAAATATCTCTATAAAACAGACGACAAGCTTCTAAATTATGAACTGGAATTGCTAAATGAAAAGGAGATACGCTGCCCATAATTTAATCTTCTTTACGACGGTTTCTAATTGGACGTTCTCTATTTTCTCTAATAGGTTGTTCTTCCTTTAAATCATCTCTAGACGGTTCTGCTTTATGCTCAGTAGTTTCTCGAGATTGTCTCTCTTTACTCGCTTTACTTATTCTAGTAGTGTTTTCTTTGGCAGTTTTAGCTTCATGTATTTTAGTAGAGTCTTCTAAAAGTAAGTGTAGTGTTTTTAACTCTTTTTCTGTAAACTCACGGTATTCTCCAACAGGAACATCTAATTTGATATTCATTATCCTAACACGTCTAAGTGATGTTACTTCATAAGTTAAGTACTCACACATACGTCTAATCTGTCTGTTTAAACCTTGCGTTAAAATAATTCTGAATGTATGAGAATCTATTTTTTTAACAGAACATTTTTTAGTCGTACGGTCTAAGTCTTCAAGATATATTCCGCTAGCCATTCTGTTTATAAAGGTTTGCGATATTGCTTTGTCAACCGTTACCAAATATTCTTTATCGTGATTGTTACTAGCACGTAAAATTTTGTTTACAATATCACCATCATCTGTCATAAAGATCAAACCATCACTTAATTTATCTAAACGTCCAATTGGAAAAATACGTTTTGGATAATTAATGTAATCTATAATATTGTCTTTTTCAACATTTGTGTCTGTTGTACAAACAATACCTACTGGTTTGTTAAACGCTAAGTATATAGGCTTTTCTGTATTGGCTTTAATAATCTCGCCATCTACAGCAACAACATCACTAGGCGTTACTTTTGTTCCCATTTCTGGTACAACACCATTAATAGTAACGCGTCCAGCATCAATTAGTTTATCGCCTTCACGACGTGAGCAAAAACCAGCTTCGCTGAGGTATTTATTAAGTCTTGTTAATTTTTCTTCCAAAATGTTTTACGATTTAATAAAGTTAATAATAGCCTTGTTTACACTATCGTCGCGTAGTCCGTGACCAAAACCTTGTGTGGTAATTAATGTTGAATTTTTAAAGTTAGACGAAATTAGCTCTGCTTCGTCATAATGTATAATCTTATCTCCTTTATCATGAATAATAAGACCTTCTAAATCAATTTCTTTTATAAACTTAGCAGCTGAAAAATGTGATGGTAAATTATTAAAACGCTCTAAAACTAATTGGTTTAATCCGTTCTCAATACGTTTATTAAAACCTAACATATTGACATAGTTTTTAAAAACGTTTGTAAATTCTGAAGGTGCGCCAAGCAAAATCATTTTTTGTAACGAATCATTTTGATATTTATGTTGAAAAAACACAGAAGCCATACCACCAACCGAATGACCAATAATCACATTTGCCTTATAGTGTTTAGCAACTACATTTAAAAACTCAGAATATAAAATAGCATTAAACTGTGTACCGCTAGAATTTCCATGAGCAGGACCATCTAAGGACACTATATTATAGTCTAAAAGCTGTAACGCTTCAACTAATTTTTTCCATCTAAAGGTATTGCTTTCCCAACCATGCGCCAGTAAGATTGTTTTTTTAGTTCCAGCCCAATTGTAGGTTTGTATAGTGTTATTATCGTAGTTTAAAGTATGTTGTTTAGCAGTATCTAAAAACGCTTGATGTTTGTCTTTAAAGCGTCCTTGTCTAGGCGTTGCAAATATGTCTAATGCTTTTGCGCTTGCGTATTTAGGCGCAACATAGCTAACCGCGTTTAAACCGTTACCAATTATTTTAGGCAGTACTTTAGCAATTGTTTTTTTCATTTTTTATTCTTCTCTGTTTACTAAGTCCATTGAAAAAGCAGGCGTGCAAATGGCAATATATTCGCAAGCTATTGTAAATGGGTTTGAGTATTGTACACGAGTATTTTTTTCTATTTTAATAGATTGTCCAGCTTCTAATATTATTTCTTCATCATCAATAATAAATTGCTTCTTTCCTTTAATAATGTAAGTATACTCATCAAATGCAGGGGTTTGAAACGGTTCGCTCCAACCAGCAGGAGCAACCATGTGGGCAATGCTAATATCTTTATTGCCATCTGTTGCTAAACCAACATGCTCTTCTATTAATTTACCATCCGTTGTAGGAACAACAAATGGACTGTTTTGTATGGTATATTTTTTTTTGTTTTCCATTTTTTTTGAAATATTGATGAGCAGTTTTTAAGTCTAGTAAACTAAAGGTTTTACCAACCTAAAATAAAATGCTTAACCTTAGCAGTTTCTGGAATGTTAGTTGCTTCGATTGTTTTGTGCGTATCAACTTTAAATTCTGCTGGTAATTCTTTTTTATCAATTAAGAAAAACGCATCACTTTCTTTTACAAAAATAGAAGCACTTTTAAATGAGTTCTGAATTTTTGTTATTGTGTAATTCTTTTTTATGTCTCCAAAAGTACTATTACTAGTAATCCCTTTATCGGTTTTAAATCTTGGGTCTTTAAACTTGATACTAGATATTGTTGAAGTAGAATCTAATAATTGTTTTGGAATAATACTTAATAAATGTTTTCCTCCTTTTTCGTATACCTCGATAGTGTTTATTGATCCGGAAAACTCATCTCCAGCAATTGGACTTATTATGGAGTCGTTTGCATATATCGTTTTTAATTCTTTAACTTGAGTAGAGTCGGTTAATAATCCTACGTTTTGGTTTTGAACTAAATATGGATCTGTTCCTTTACCACAAGAAGTAAGGATTAATGCTAAAATACTAAGGGATACTATTGTTTTTTTCATTGGTGTTATTTTTTATTTCCGCTTAAGCGAAATACTTTTTATAGTGTTTTGTTGTGCTGACGTGTTTTAAAACTATTTCATTACACGTTTTAAAATACCGAAGACACTTCTAATAAAAGTGGCACTTGTTAGTACTTTAATTATCGGGTTTTGGGCAGTGCTTCTTCGTCTTGTGCTTGTTGATCTAGATTGTTTTGCTGCTTGTTCTTTCTCTTTTTCTTTTTCCGCTTTAGCGTCTTCTTCAATTTGTAAAGCTTCAGCCTTTTCTATTTTTTTATTTAATAACTCATAGGCGCTTTCGCGATCTATTGTGTCGTTATATTTTAAAACTAACTTAGAGTCGTCTAGTAATGCTTGTAGCTCATTATCGTTTAAAACATCCATTCTACTCATTGGTGCACGCATCATAGTTGATGCAAGTGGTGTAGGTCTTCCTTTTTCGTCTAAGGCAGATACCAAAGCTTCTCCTGTACCTAATGAGGTTAAGACCTCTCCGGTGTCATAATAATCCGTGTCTGGATAATTTTGAGCAGTTAATTTAATTGCTTTTCTGTCTTTTGCTGTAAAGGCACGCAGGGCGTGTTGTATTTTTAAACCTAACTGACTTAATACACCTTCTGGCACATCTGTTGGGTTTTGTGTGACAAAGTATAAACCAACACCTTTACTACGGATTAGTTTTACAATACTTTCTATTTGGTTTAATAAGGCTTTAGAGGCTTCGTTAAAAATTAAGTGTGCTTCATCAATAAACATGATTAGTTCTGGTTTTCCAGAATCACCTTGCTCGGGTAAAGTCTCATATAATTCGGCTAATAAACTTAGCATAAATGTCGAGAATAATTTTGGTCTGTCTTGTATGTCTGTTAATCTAATAATGTTAACATACCCACGACCATCTCTTGTGGTTCTTAATAAATCTTCAACTTCAAAACTTTTTTCGCCAAAAAATAGATCACCACCTTGTTGTTCTATTTCTATGACTTTTCTAAGGATTGCTCCAGTAGAGGCAGAGGAGATACGTCCATATTCTTCTTGAAACTCTTCTTTACCTTCGTTAGTGCAGTATTGTAATATTTTTTTGAAATCTTTTAAATCTAATAACGGTAATTTATTGTCATCACAATATTTAAAAATAACAGACACTACTCCAGATTGTGTATCTGTAAGGTCTAAAATTCTTGATAATAATACAGGACCAAATTCGCTTATTGTAGCACGAAGTCTTACACCATCTTGTTCCGATAGACTTAATATCTCAACAGGAAAACCTTTAGCTTCAAAGGGTAATCCAATTTTAGCATGACGTTCGTCAATTTTTTCATGTCCAGGACTAGGTTGTGCAATACCACTTAAATCCCCTTTAATATCCATAAGTAAGACCGGAATTCCTTTATCACTTAGGTTTTCTGCTAAAACTTGTAGGGTTTTAGTTTTACCTGTTCCTGTAGCACCTGCGATTAAGCCATGTCTATTCATGGTTTTTAATGGCACGTTTACAAAAGCATCTTTAACCGTTTGGCTATCTAGCATAGCAGATCCCAAAGTTATATAGTCGCCTTTACAAGTGTTTCCCTCTGTGATGTGTTTGAAAAATTCGTCTTGTCTACTCATTCTTGAAATTATTTGATGTAAAAATACTAATCTTAGCGTAAATCATTGAAAACTTTCAACTTTAAATGCTTAAAATTTCCAATAGATAAGATTATATTTGCAGTCCATGAAACAAGAGATACAAGATTTAGTTAACAAAGGATTGATGCTGCCTTTAATGGAAGAGTTTTATACTATCCAGGGAGAAGGTTTCCATAAAGGAACTGCTGCTTATTTTATAAGAATTGGTGGTTGTGATGTTGGATGTCATTGGTGTGATGTTAAAGAAAGTTGGAATGCTAATTTACATCCGCCAACTAGTACAGATGTTATAGTTGCTAATGCTAAAAAGTATAGTGATACTGTAGTAGTTACTGGAGGTGAGCCATTAACTTGGGATATGACAGCATTAACAGATAAGCTTAAAGCTGAAGGCTGTAAAATCCATATTGAAACTTCTGGTGCTTACGAGTTAACTGGGCAATGGGATTGGATTTGTTTATCCCCTAAAAAAATGAAACTACCTACTCAAGGAGTTTATGATAAGGCACACGAGTTAAAATGTATTATTTACAATAAAGACGATTTTAAGTTTGCTGAAGAGCAAGCTGCTAAAGTGAATAGTGATTGTATTTTATATCTACAGCCAGAATGGAGCAAGCGTGATACTATGATCCCTATGATTGTGGATTATGTTATGGCTAATCCAAAATGGAAAGTATCATTACAAACGCATAAGTATTTAAATATTCCGTAAAAAAGTTGTACTTTAGACTATAACTATTAATCACAGCGTAAGTAATCCTTATACACTTTGCTTTATGATTAGAAATTTTTACAACGAAACTTGGAAACCCGTAATTTTTGACCAAATTATTTCGGAACAAATAAAATTTAAAATATCTAACCTTGGACGGCTTTGTAAAGTCGTAGATGGGGTAGATGTTTTAATAGAGAAGCCATATCCTATTAATGGATATAGTACCATACCTGTTTTTAAAAAGGACGGTAAGCGTACTGCAAGATACATTCACAAATTAGTTGCCCAACACCATTTGGAAAAACCTGAAGACGCTAAATTTGTGTTGCACTTAGATTACGATAAAAGCAATAATATTATCGAAAATTTAAAATGGGCAACTAAGCGAGAAAAGGAAGTGCATCAATTTAATAATCCGCATTACAAAACCAGAAAAAAAGTCATTCCAACTTCTAAATTAACCGAAACGGAGGTGATAAGACTTAAAAAACGACTTTTTGATCCTAAAAGGCGCACAAGGTTAAAAATACTAGCACGACAATTTGGTGTGTCCGAAATGCAGTTGCATCGTATTAAAACAGGTGAGAATTGGGGGCATGTTAAAATCTAATTTTTGCTTTAGTGCAGTGTTTGGTTTAAATCTGTCTTTCGATATGTCTACATGTTATCTTATGTTTTTTAAGTAACCTAAATACTATAATAATTTATAAAAAGTGCTTCAATTGGAATATGTGTTCCTTTTGGAGCACTTTTATATTATTGTAGTTTGTCATTTGTATTTAATGTCATGCTATTGTTTTAAATAGTATAACTTAAATAAGTTAAGAAAATATGTAATCTTGCTTTTTTCTGTAATACTGTTGGTTAGTATTTGGTTTTTATGCTAAAATGGTTGTTTAAAATTAAAAATCTATATCAAACCTTACATATTTATTGGTTTAGAGATACAATTGATGGTGAATTTGTATTTTTTAGTTTCAATTTGTAAGCGTTTTAATGTTTACTGTTTTAAAATTGAAACATAAAGCCAATATTTGCTACATCAATTAGAATTAAAGAATTTAAAATATATAAGTTATGTGTGGAATTGTATGTGCTTTCGACCTAAAACAAAAAAGTGAAGATTTAAGACCTCAGGTTTTAGAAATGTCTAAAACTATTCGTCATCGTGGACCAGATTGGTCAGGAATTTATAGTGATGATAAAGCTATTTTAGCGCATGAGCGTTTAGCAATTGTTGATCCAGCATCTGGAAAACAACCGTTATTTAGCCCTGATGGTAAATTGGTTTTAGCAGCTAATGGCGAAATCTATAATCACAGAGCATTACGTAAGCAGTTTGAAGGTAAATACGAGTTTCAAACAGAAAGTGACTGCGAAGTTATTTTAGCGCTTTATAAAGAAAAAGGTGTTGATTTTGTAGATGAAATGAATGGAATTTTTGGATTTGCAATCTACGATGTTGAAAAAGACGAGTACTTTATTGCACGTGACCACATGGGGATTATTCCATTGTATATTGGTTGGGATCAAAACGGAACTTTTTATGTTGCTTCAGAATTAAAAGCTTTAGAAGGTGTTTGTACTAAGATAGAATTATTTCCTCCAGGACATTATATGTCTAGTAAAGATGGTGAATTTGTAAAATGGTACAATAGAGATTGGAGTGAGTATGATGCTGTAAAAGAAAACGAAACAAGTATTGCCGAAATAAAAGAAGCTCTAGAAGCTGCGGTACACAGACAATTAATGAGTGATGTGCCTTATGGTGTTTTATTATCGGGAGGTTTAGACTCTTCAGTAGTATCAGCAATTGCTAAAAAGTATGCTCAAAAACGTATTGAAAGTGATGACACGTCAGAAGCTTGGTATCCACAAACGCACTCTTTTGCTGTAGGATTGGAAGGGTCTCCAGATTTAGCTGCAGCACAAAAAGTAGCGGATCATATTGGAACAGTGCATCATGAAATTAAATTTACTATTCAAGAAGGTTTAGATGCTATAAAAGATGTGATTTATAACATAGAAACCTACGATATAACCACAATCAGATCGTCTACACCAATGTATTTAATGGCGAGAGTTATTAAATCTATGGGAATAAAAATGGTATTGTCCGGTGAAGGTGCTGATGAGATTTTTGGAGGGTATTTATATTTTCATAAAGCGCCCAATGCACAAGAGTTTCATGAAGAAACTGTACGTAAATTAGATAAGTTGCACATGTACGATTGCTTAAGAGCAAACAAGAGTTTAGCAGCTTGGGGAATAGAAGGTCGTGTACCTTTCTTGGATAAAGAATTTATGGATGTTGCCATGCGTATCAACCCACAAGATAAAATGATTAATGGAGAGCGCATGGAAAAATGGGTAGTCCGTAAAGCATTTGAAGATATGTTGCCAGAAAGCGTAGCATGGAGACAAAAAGAACAATTTAGTGATGGTGTGGGATATAGTTGGATTGATACTTTAAAAGAAGTAGTAGATACAGCAGTAACAGATGAGCAAATGGCAAATGCTAAATTCCGTTTTCCAATACAGACACCGCAAAACAAAGAAGAGTTTTATTACCGTTCTATTTTTGAAGGACACTTCCCTAGTGATGCAGCTGCTTTAAGCGTGCCACAAGAAGCAAGTGTTGCATGTAGTACTGCGACAGCGTTAGAGTGGGATGAAGCCTTTAAAAACATGAATGAGCCATCTGGACGTGCAATTGCCAATGTACATGATAAATCTTACGCAACATCCAAGTAATTTTGTGTAATTGATTGAATATTATAAAGATTATTAGCCTCAAAACCTCGCTTCTGCGGGGTTTTGTGTTTTTTAGCTTTTTTACGACTATTTTAAATTCTGTATTTTAATTTTAAAGCTGTTTTTAGACGTTTTAAGAGGGTTTTGTAATAATTAACAAATGTTAATAATTTTTCATCTCTACGCTTAAATACACTTGAAAAACGTTTTTAATTGTGTATATTTGTTTGTATTCAAAAGGATGCTTAATCGCATCTTTTTTTATGCCTAAATAACAGAAATAGATCATAAACAATATAAATATGAGCGAAAAAAAGGAAGAGTTCAATAAAGATGGATATTCAGCAGATAGTATCCAAGCTTTAGAGGGTATGGAGCATGTACGTATGCGTCCTTCAATGTATATTGGAGATGTCGGAGTACGTGGTTTACACCATTTAGTATATGAAGTTGTAGATAACTCGATTGATGAAGCCTTAGCTGGTCATTGTGATAATATTACAGTTACAATTAACGAGGATAACTCGATTACTACAGAAGATGACGGTCGTGGTATTCCTGTAGGAATGCACAAAAAAGAAGGTGTTTCAGCTTTAGAGGTTGTAATGACTAAAATTGGTGCCGGTGGAAAGTTTGATAAAGATTCTTATAAAGTCTCTGGTGGACTTCACGGTGTTGGTGTAAGTTGTGTAAATGCATTGTCAGATCATTTAACAGCAACAGTATATAGAGAAGGAAAAATTTGGGAGCAAGAGTATTCTAAAGGAAAAGCATTATACCCAGTAAAAGCAATTGGAGATACAGATAAAAGAGGAACAACAGTTACTTTTAGACCGGATCCAACAATATTTACACAAACGTTAATTTATAACTATGATACTTTAGCTAGTAGAATGCGTGAATTGGCGTATTTGAATAAAGGTATTACAGTACATTTAGTTGATAGAAGAAGTAAAAAAGAAGATGGTTCTTTTGAAGGTGAAACATTTCATTCTGAAGAAGGATTAAAAGAATTTATCAAGTTTTTAGATGCTACAAGAGAGCCTTTAATGAAAGATGTTATTTCTTTTGAAGGTGAAAAAAACGGAGTGCCAGTTGAGGTTGCAATGATTTATAATACATCATATGCAGAAAACTTACACTCTTATGTAAACAACATTAATACGCACGAAGGTGGTACGCACCTTTCTGGTTTTAGACGTGGTTTAACACATACGCTTAAAAAGTATGCGGATGAGTCAGGAATGTTAGACAAGTTAAAGTTTGATATTGCAGGAGATGATTTCCGTGAAGGTTTAACAGCTATTATTTCGGTAAAAGTTCAAGAACCTCAATTTGAAGGACAAACAAAAACTAAATTAGGAAACAGAGAAGTTTCTGCAGCGGTAAGTCAATCTGTTTCAGAAATGTTATCTGATTATTTAGAAGAAAATCCAGACGATGCTAAAATCATTGTGCAAAAAGTAATACTTGCAGCACAAGCCCGTCACGCCGCTCAAAAAGCACGTGAAATGGTACAGCGTAAGACAGTAATGAGTATAGGTGGTTTGCCTGGAAAATTATCTGATTGTTCTGAGCAAGATCCTGCAAAATGTGAAGTATACTTAGTCGAGGGGGATTCGGCAGGTGGTACGGCAAAGCAAGGTCGTGACAGAGCGTTTCAAGCTATTTTACCGTTACGTGGTAAGATTTTAAATGTTGAAAAAGCGATGACACATAAAGTGTTTGAAAACGAAGAGATAAAAAATATCTTTACAGCTTTAGGTGTAACTATCGGTACAGAAGAAGATAGTAAAGCCTTAAACCTTTCTAAATTAAGATACCATAAAATAGTAATCATGTGTGATGCCGATATTGATGGTTCGCATATTGAAACTTTAATTTTGACTTTCTTCTTTAGATATATGAAAGAATTAATTGAAAACGGACATGTTTATATTGCAACACCACCTTTATACTTAGTTAAAAGAGGTGCTAAAAAGCAGTATGCTTGGAGTGATGAAGAACGTATTAAGATTATGGAAGAGTTTGGTGATTCTTCAAAAATTCAACGTTATAAGGGTCTTGGAGAGATGAATGCAGAACAACTTTGGGATACAACAATGAATCCTGAATTTAGAACATTACGTCAAATTCAAATAGATAATGGTGTTGAAGCTGATCGCGTATTTTCTATGTTAATGGGGGATGAAGTACCACCAAGACGTGAGTTTATTGAGAAAAACGCTATTTACGCAAACATTGATGCATAATTAGTAAAGTATTTTTATATTAAAAAGGAAACATTTTTTAATGTTTCCTTTTTTTATGTCTTTTGTGAATCGGTTTAAGTCAACACGATACTAGTTTTTGATGGTAATAATTTTACTCAGAAAAACCAAAACACATATTTTTACGTTTATACCTATAGAAACAAATATATAACAATGAAAAAAACAATTATTTTAATAGTATTAGCGCTTTCTTTTCAGATGTCTTTTGCGCAACAAAACTTAAACGATTTATTGGCAGCAGGTATTAATGATGCACAGCAGTTTGCCGGACAATATGTATTGCCAGCAACAGATGGATTGGCTTATGGGATTAGTTCTGGATGGTTTAATAATGCTAAATCACCAGAAAAGTATGGTTTTGAATTCTCAATTATAGGAAATGCTTCTTTTATAAAGGACGAAAACAAAGCATTTGATTTAAATGTGTCAGATTACGAAAACATAAGATTTTCAGATAATAGTGCCTCAAAAACTGTAGCAACAGCTTTAGGACATAATGATCCAGAAATAAATGTTATTGTAACCTATAGCGATCCTATTTTTGGTAATCAAGAGGTAGAGTTAACTTTGCCGACAGGCGTAGGATCTGCTAATGTAAATTTAATTCCGACTGCTTTTTTACAAGGAAGCTTTTCTGTATTTAAGGGCACACAAATAAAAGCTAGATATTTTCCAAAAGTAGAAACAGACGATACTAAAATAGGATTGTACGGTGTTGGTCTTCAGCAAGAATTTACAGCTTGGTTACCAGAAGGGACTAGTTTTCCGCTTTCAGTTTCGGGTTTGGTGGCATACACACATTTAGATGCTAATTATGATTTTACAAAAACAGATGTCGTTGATGGCGAGAATCAACAAGTGCAAACCAATGTCAATAGTTTGTTATTTCAATTAATTGCTGGGACTAATTACGATGTTTTTAATGTTTACGGAGCGATAGGATATTTAAGTGCAACATCAGAAACAGATTTATTAGGGACTTACAGAGTCTCAAACGGTATTTTGTTTTCAGAAGAAATTGTAGATCCATTCTCTGTAAAATCAGACACAAGTGGTGTTACAGCTACGCTTGGCGCGAATTTAAAATTGGGCGTTTTTGGTTTAAACGCCTCTTATACACTAGCAGATTTTGACACAGCATCATTAGGAATAAATTTGATGTTCTAGATTTATAATTTTCTTAATAAAAAGTAATTTTAAAATGTTAATTTTGTAAGAAGTAAAAAACATACACAATTAATTTTAAATAGTAAATAAGATATGAAAGTAACAGTAGTTGGAGCAGGAGCAGTAGGAGCAAGTTGTGCAGAATATATTGCAATTAAAGACTTTGCATCAGAAGTAGTTTTATTAGATATTAAAGAAGGTTTTGCTGAAGGTAAAGCAATGGATTTAATGCAAACTGCATCATTAAACGGTTTTGATACAAAAATTACAGGAGTAACTAACGATTATACTAAAACAGCAGGAAGTGATGTTTGTGTGATTACTTCAGGTATTCCAAGAAAACCAGGAATGACTCGTGAAGAGTTAATTGGTATTAATGCAGGAATTGTAAAAACAGTGTCTTCTAACTTAATCAAAAATTCTCCAAACACTATTATTATAGTTGTAAGTAACCCTATGGATACTATGACTTATTTAGTGCATAAAACAACAGGATTACCAAAAGAAAGAATTATTGGTATGGGTGGAGCTTTAGACTCTGCACGTTTCAAATACAGATTAGCAGAAGCTTTAGGAGCACCTATTAGCGATGTTGACGGAATGGTAATTGGTGGACACTCTGATAAAGGAATGGTGCCATTAATTAATAAAGCAGCTAGAAATAGTGTAAAAGTTTCTGAGTTTTTATCAGAAGAAAGAATGGAGCAAGTAGTACAAGATACTAAAGTAGGTGGTGCAACACTTACAGGTTTATTAGGTACATCTGCATGGTATGCGCCAGGAGCAGCAGTATCTGCAATGGTTCAAGCAATTGCTTGTGATACTAAAAAAATCTTCCCATGTTCTGCTTTATTAAGTGGTGAGTTTGGTTTAAGTGATTTATCAATTGGTGTACCTTGTGTATTAGGTGCAAAAGGAATTGAGAAAATTGTAGAGATTAGCTTAAGTGATGCTGAAAAAGCAAAATTAGCTGAGTCTGCAGAAGGTGTTAAAAAAACTAACGCATTATTAGAGCTATAATAAGTATCTAATATTTATATAAATTAAAAGACTGTCTGTAAAGGCAGTCTTTTTTTTGTTTAAAGTAGTATTATTTAATAATCCAAATGCAAAATAATATGCATTTGAACTATTACTTTTTATTTTCTGTTTTAAGTTTGAGATATAAATCCTACTTTTACGTTCTAAGAAATTAGTATTTAAATAAAAAGCTAATATTGTAGCTTTCTATTTATTGTTGTAAAATTGTTGTGGCAAGGTATTTGTCATTAATGAGGCAAACAACATAACCGTAATTAATCATAACAAATTTTACAAAATGAAAAAATTAGTATTCTTATTAGTAGCGACTTTTAGTTTATCTATGGTTGCTCAAGAAAAATTGACCGAAGGTGTAATCGATTCTAAAATGACTATGTCTAGTGATAATGAGCAAATGAAGGCTCAATTCGAAATGATTGGAGATATCGCTATTAAAACATATTTTAAAGGAGATAAAACAAGATCTGAAACTAATAACCCAATGTCTGGTGAGTCTGTTTCAATAATTGATACACAAGCTAAAAAGATGTTAACGTTACTTAATAACCCAATGATGGGTAAGAAGTACTCAGAGACAGAAATCGAAGCTAATCCTGATACATCAGGAATTACTATTACAAAAGGAGAGGGGACTAAAACTATTTTAGGATACACTTGTAATGAGTATAATGTAGCTATGGACCAACAAGGGGTTACTATGACTATGGATATTTATACTACTGAAGCTATTGAAGCTTCAAACCAACAAACAGTTGAGTTTGGAGAGGACTTTAAAGGGTTTCCATTATTAATGACCATTAATGTTAATCAGTCAGGAATGCAAATGAAAATGACTTATGAAGTTACAGGAGTTAATAAAGAATCTGTATCAGATGATAAGTTTGATATGACACCTCCAGAAGGATATGAGAAAATGGAAGGAATGTAATAGCTCCTTTTAAAACAAATACAAAAAAAGAGCAGCGTAATAGCTGCTCTTTTTTTGCGTTATAACTTTATTTAATTGCTTAAAAACTATAGTAATATCACCTTATTTTCTATATTTGAGGCATGAAGTCTAAATGGTACTTTGGTATTGTAATCACTGCACTTGCATTTTTTGTTGTTTGTCAACAAGAAATGACTGTGCCTAATCAGCAAATTGTATTTCAATTTACTGATAACCAAACCACTGTTTCTCAAACAGAAACTACTATTGCTGTTGTAAAACGCCAACTTAAAAGTATTGGTGTAAAAAACACATCAATTATTGAGCAAAACGGAACACTAAAAATCACGTATTATAGTGATGCCACTGTTGCTAGTGTAAAAGCTATTTTACTAAAAGAGAAGTTAATCAAACTTGTTGGACAAGATAAACCGTCTGATAATCCGCAAAGTCAGAATTACAACTTTGATGTTTTTGAAATTAAAACTACAACCCAGTCCGGTACAGGTTTTGATGGTAAATATTTTGTCGAAGCAAAACAAGAATATACTAGAGCCTCTCAGGTTACGGTATCTTTTTCTGCCATATCAGAAAACATTATACAATTAAATCAACCTATTGTGGTTGGTGAAAAAGTAAATACTAATATCTCTATTAGTATAGATAAGGGGACCTTCAATATACCAGAAGGCAGAGCGGGACCAACTGCTTAATATTTTTCAATAACATCATATTACCTTATAGACTTCAAAACATCGCGTTATTGGAGTCATAAACAATTCATTTTAAACCATTAAAAATAATTGTCAAATTTACGTGCATACCATATATTTGCGCGATCAAAAAAATTGACTAAATAAACAAAACCATGCAAAATAAAGGATTAGTAAAATTATTTGCAGTATTGTTTGGGTTGGTAAGTATTTACCAACTGTCTTTCACATTTAAAAATAATGCGATTGAAAACAGTGCAGCACAAGTGGCCGAAAGTAAGATTGACGCCTCAGCAACAGACCGTAACAACCTAGTAAGCGAGTATGCGGCTAAGTATTTAGATACGTTAGCAGCTTCAAAAGAAAGCGTTTTCTTGGGTAACACTTATGAGGACGTTAAGCAAAACTCAATGAAGTTAGGTCTTGACCTTAAAGGTGGTTTAGAAGCAATATTACAAATCTCAGTTAGAGATTTATTAGTAGGATTATCAAACGATAGTAAGGATCCTACATTCAGAAAAGCATTAGACGATGCAGACGAAATCCAAAAAGATAGTCAAAACACCTACTTAGAAGATTTCTTTACAGCATTTGAAGATATTGACGGAGATAAAAAATTAGCATCTCCAGATATCTTTGCTAACAGATCTTTAGTAGGAGAAATTGACTTAAATATGTCTAATAGTGATGCGCAAGCAGTTTTAGAAACAAAAGTTGACGAGTCAATCGTTTCTGCTTTTGAAGTATTACGTAAGCGTATTGATGAGTTTGGTGTAACGTCTCCAAACATCCAACGTTTAGGTAACTCTGGGCGTGTATTATTAGAATTACCAGGTGTTAAAGATGTGGCACGTGCTACAGATTTAATTACTCAAACAGCACAGTTAGAGTTTTGGGAAGGTTTAAAAGGAGAGCAATTTAGCCAGTTTTTATTATCTGCAAACGATTTATTAAAAACTAAATTAAACGCTTCTACTAAGACGGACGCTACTGCAGACGCAGAAGAAAAAGAAATGACTGAAGAGGAAAAAGCAATTGCTGCTCTTACAGGAGAACAAGACGAAACTATTAATGAAGTTAACCCATTATTAGACCTAATTGCAGGACCTGGTTTTGGTGCAACTTTAGCACAATTTAATATTGCAGATAGAGAAAAAGTAGCTAACTACTTAGCAATGCCAGAAGTTAGAGCGTTACTACCAGCAGATTTAAGGTACACTAAATTCTTATTTGGTAAGCCAGTAGAAGATAGCGAATTAGTAGACCTATATGTATTAAAAGGTAACAGAGATAACGAGCCACCATTAAATGGAGCAGTAGTTACAGATGCACGTCAATCTTACAACCAAGCTAACAAGGTTGTTGTAAGTATGCAAATGAACAGTAAAGGAGCAAAAATCTGGGAGCAATTAACAGGAGATGCTTTTAAAACGCAAAGTCAAATTGCAGTTGTTTTAGATAAAACAGTATACTCTGCACCAACATCATCTTCTGGACCAATAGCAGGAGGAAGTACAGAGATTTCAGGAAGCTTTAAATTAAGCGAAGCTACGGATTTAGCAAATGTGTTACGTGCAGGTAAATTACCGGCAACTGCAGAGATTATTCAAAGTAGTGTAGTAGGACCATCTTTAGGTCAAGAAGCTATTGATAGTGGTACAATGTCTTTTGGTATTGCATTAGCATTAGTTTTAATATGGATGGCATTTTACTACGGTAAAGCAGGTTTATTTGCAGACATTGCAATGTTATTTAACATCTTATTAATCTTTGGTGTATTATCAGGTATTGGAGCAGTATTAACGTTACCTGGTATTGCAGGTATTGTATTAACAATTGGTATGTCTGTGGATGCAAACGTACTTATCTTTGAGCGTATCAGGGAAGAGTTGTCCAAAGGTAAAGATCAAAAAGCTGCCATCCAAGATGGATTTAGTAATGCATTATCTTCAATTTTAGATGCCAACATTACAACAGGTTTAACAGCATTAATCTTATTTATATTTGGTACGGGTCCAATTAAAGGATTTGCAACTACTTTATTAATAGGTATTGGTACATCATTATTTACTGCAATTTTTATTACTAGATTATTAGTAGACTGGTATGCAGAAAAAGGTGGAAAATTAGACTTCTCAACAGGTTTAACTAAAAACTTATTTAGAAACATTAATATAGAGTTTCTTAAAAAACGTAAAGTTGCTTACATGATTTCTGCAGTAGCATTAGTTATAAGTTTAGGATCTTTATTCATGAATGGTTTAGATCAAGGTATTGATTTTGTTGGAGGACGTACAACGCAGGTTAGATTTGCAGAGCCAGTAAGTGCAGCAGAAATAGAAGGTATTTTAGCTTCTCAAGATGTTTTTGGAAGTGCTACAGTAAAAACTGTTGGTGACGAGAATAACTTAAAAATATCTACTAAATATAAAATTAACGAAACAGCTAACGAAGTTGACGAAGAAGTAAGAGTTAAAATGTTTGATGCATTACAACCTTATTTAACAGGTGTTTCTTTCCAAGATTTTAAAGACCTATCTAAAGCTAATAAGCAAGTAGGTATTATGGATCAATATAAAGTAAGTCCATCAATTGCAGATGATATTAAGCAAGCGTCTTTCTGGGCAGTCTTAGGATCTTTAGTTGTAGTGTTCTTATATATCTTATTCCGTTTCAAGAGATGGCAATTCTCACTTGGTGCAGTAGCAGCAGTATTCCATGATGTTATCATCGTATTAGGAGTATTCTCTTTAACATACAAGTTTATGCCATTCTCAATGGAAATCGACCAAGCATTTATAGCAGCAATCCTTACAGTAATTGGATACTCATTAAATGATACGGTAGTAGTATTTGATAGAATTCGTGAATTTTTTAACGAGCATACAGAGTGGGCATTTGATAAAGTAATTGATACCTCATTAAGTAGTACTTTAAGTCGTACGTTAAATACATCTTTAACTACTTTAGTAGTATTATTAGCAATCTTTATTTTTGGTGGAGACTCAATTAGAGGATTTATGTTTGCCTTAATTATTGGTGTAGTAGTAGGTACATACTCATCTTTATTTATAGCAACGCCAATCATGTTTGACTTTGTTAAAAAAGGAAATGCAGCAGATGCATTAAAAAAGAAAGAAGTAGTAGTTGACGAAACAGTAGTGAAGTAGTCATAAACTAAACAGTATAAAAAAAGCCTTTCTATTAATTTAGAAAGGCTTTTTTGTTTTGTGTCATTGCGAGTAGAGTTAAGCAATCTTTTTAAATCAATCCATATGATTTTTTAGGGCGTTACCCACTTTTGCTTTTAGTTGCAAAAGTGCGTCAGGCTTTCCGTTACAATCTTTTTGCTCGTGCCTCACAAAAAGGATTTCCACATCAATCCTTAACGCGGGCTAATTAGCTTAAGTCGTTTTTTTCTATCCAATGTTTAGTAAATGACCAAAGTGGATTTTTAAAAGACTCCTTAAAAAAGCCAAAATGACCAATAGTATTGGTATTTATATCTTTAGGGATAATATGCTGCCTAGTTACATTAGCTTTGCTAAATCTATTAGTTAGCCAGTCTACACTGGCTTTAGAAGCAAACGCGTCTTCAGGAAAGCTTATAGATACAACGTCGCAAGTAATGTTTTTAAACTGTAAATCGTTGGTGTTATATTCCGAAAGGAAATACTCAGGATGTAGTCCCCATTTTCTCCATTGATAGACCACTTGTTTTGGGATGTTTTCAAAAAGACCTAAATGTTTAGCAGGAAAATAACCATATAAAGGCGTTAGAACAGGTATTAATACATGCCAAAATGTATACATTTTAAAACGTGAAAAACCATTAAATAATTTCCAATAGCCACTTTGAGAGCAAACCATAATAATGGAATCTGCTAACTTAATGTTTGGATTTAATCCAATAAGTTGCCCACCAATACTATGTGTAACAAGTGTTAAGTTGTGTGCTGTATTTTCTTTTTTTGCAAAAGCTAAAACCTTGCTTTGGTCAATAGCCCAATCATTAAGGTTACACGTGTTTTCTTTTAAATTATTGGCATCAGAGTCTCCAATGCCTGAATAATCAAAAGTGTAAATAGTATACCCTAATACCGCAAAATGTAAAGCAAATTTTGAATAATATCTTTGTAAAACACCTGTTGCGGATGATATAACAATGCTTTTGTTATTAGATAATTTTGGTTTAAATTTTGAAACCGAAATACATCTGTTTAAGCCAGTTTGTATTTTAAAAGTTTCAATAGACATAAAGTGAATTTACTTTTCTAAGATGTACTCAAAATAGTCCATTTTATCACCAACATCAAGTAATAGCTTTTGCGCCATTCCTGCGTTAAGTTCTAAAACAAATTGTGCTGGCGTGTTAGACGGTAAACCGCTTTCGTCCATTGGTTTTGCGTTTTCTTGAAAACTAACAATACGTTTGTTGTGGTCAAAGAAGATTAAATCTAAAGGCATACGTGTGTTTTTCATGTAAAAAGAACGTTGTCTTACTTCTGGAAACACAAATAACATCCCTTGGTTATCCTTCATGCTGTCACGGTACATTAAACCGGTTTGTATCTCGTAATCCGTTTTTGCTACCTCAATATTAAAGACTTTAATTATTGTGTCTGTAGTGCCTTTAAAAAGGGTTAGTTCTCCTTCTTTTTTAAATTCTATTTTAACAGGTGTAATTGCTTTGTCTTCTTTGCAAGATGTAAAGCTAAACGCGATAAGCACAATTAAAATAAGAGTATAAGGTTTTAAAAATAGTTTCATTATTTGATAACAGTTTTTGGTTTGTAAATAAACATAAAATAAAGACCAATTAAAATAAAAGGAATACTTAACCATTGTCCAGTGTTAAGTCCAAACCAATTAATAAATTCGTCTCCTTGTGGTTCTTTAACATATTCGACAAAAAATCTAACACTCCAAAGTAGTATTAAAAAGAACCCGAATAAAAATCCAGTTTGATCTTTTTTGGTTGTTTTAGTATAAACAAACCATAAAATTAAGAATACAAAAATATAGCAAAACGACTCATATAATTGTGCAGCATGTCTATAAGGTACAGCGTTTAATAGCTCGACCATATTTGGATTATCAGTTATAGAAGCATAGGCTTTTTTAACGTCTTCAATACCTGTTTTTTGTACAATTTCATATTTATTATAAAAGTTTTGTACAAATCTAACGCCTAAATCAGAGTCGGTTACTTTTCCAATAATCTCTGAGTTTATAAAATTACCTAATCTTATAAAAATAGCTCCAGAAGCTACAGGTATAACAATACGGTCTAAAATCCACATTAAAGATTTGTAGTTGTATTTTTTGCGGTACAAGTACATCCCGACAATAATACCTATTGCTGCTCCGTGACTTGCTAATCCTTGAAAGCCTTGAAACTCAAATCCACCTTTAAATTTAAACGGTAAAAAGACACTAAAAAAGTCTTGAGTAAATAATTCAGGTTGATAAAATATAACATGTCCTAAACGTGCACCAAGCATGGTTGCTAAAACGGTGTATATAAATAAAGGATCTAAAAATTCTAGATTTATTTTTTCGCGTTTAAAAATACGTTTCATTATGGCGTGCCCGATAACAAATGCTGCTATCCACATTAAGCTATAAAAGTGTATTTTAAAATTACCTATTATGTCGATTCCTGTTAAAGGATTCCAATCAAATTTAAGTATGTACATAGTTTGTTTTTTGGAGTTGTAAATATAGTATTTATGCTGTATTTATCAGAATTACTTTGCAAAGGTTTAGCAATAAATTAATGTTATTACTAAATCTTGTCGCATAGGCGTTAGGGATGGAAGTGGCATCCTTTTTTATTTTTCTTAAAAAAGATATAACGGACAGCCTGTTAAAACGCCCAAATAATTAGGGTACTGGGTCGTAACCGCTACCGCCCCAAGGATGACAGCTAAAAATGCGTTTAATGCTTAATTTTAATCCTTTAAGTAATCCGTGTTTTTGTAAGGCTTCTTTTGTGTAACTTGAACAGGTAGGTTGGTATCTGCAAGTTGCGGGTGTAAATGGAGAGATGAGGTTTTGATAAACCTTAATTAAAAAGAGGAATGGTGCGATTATTATTTTTTTCATAATAAAAAAGTCCTTTCTTGAAGAAAGGACTTGGGTAATTTATTTAGTTTGTAGAAAAGGTTGTGCCTTCTCTACCATCGTTAAGTTGTATTCCTGCTTCCGCTAGCTCGTCTCTGATTTGATCGGATAAAGCAAAGTCTTTATTGATCCTAGCTTCTTGACGTAATTTGATTAATAGTTGTACGGCTCCTGCTAATTTATCTGTTCCAGTTCCGGCTGCTGCTTTGTCATTTTTTAATCCTAGAATATCAAATACAAAAGCATTTATTGTTGCTTTAAAAGTTTCTAAATCTTGCGCTGAAATTGTCTCAGTTCCTTCTTTTATTTGATTGATGTATTTAACACCTTCAAATAAGTTTGCAATTGCAATTGGTGTGTTAAAATCATCATTCATGGCATCGTAACATTTTTGCTTCCAAGCGTCAATGTTTAATGTAGATGTTTTTGATGTTTTTAAATGGTCTAGTTGGCTTACGCCTTCCATCAAACGATTGTACCCTTTTTCACTGGCTAATAACCCGTCATCAGTAAGGTCTAAAATACTACGGTATGATGATTGTGCTACAAAAAACCTGATAACACTTGGTGTATAGGCTTTACTAAAAAAGGCATTATTACCGGATAATAACTCGTCAGGATTTACAGTATTACCCGTAGATTTAGACATGCGTTGTCCGTTAAGCTCTAGCATGTTGGCGTGCATCCAATAGTTTACTGGAGATTTTCCTAGTGCTGCTTGATTTTGAGCGATTTCGCACTCGTGATGCGGGAATTTTAAGTCCATTCCGCCACCATGGATATCAAAATGATCCCCAAGATATTTAGTACTCATAGCAGTACATTCTAAATGCCATCCAGGAAAACCGTCACTCCAAGGAGATGGCCAACGCATGATGTGCGTAGGTTCGGCTTTTTTCCAAAGGGCAAAATCTTGTGGATTTTTCTTGTCCGATTGCCCGTCTAGTGCTCTAGTGTTATGTATTAAATCTTCTAACTTACGTTTACTTAAAATGCCGTAATTGTTAGTTTCGTTATATTTATGTACATCAAAATAGACAGAGCCATTAACCTCGTAACCAAAACCATTGTCAATAATGGTTTTAATTAACTCTATCTGCTCAATAATATGACCGGTTGCAGTAGGCTCTATGCTTGGTGGTAAAAAATTAAATGTATTTAATATGTTATGGAAATCTACTGTGTAACGTTGTACAACTTCCATAGGTTCAATCTCTTCTAACCTTGCCTTTTTAGTAATTTTATCTTCGCCAGCATCCGCATCATTTTCTAAATGTCCAGCATCGGTGATATTTCTAACATAGCGGACTTTGTATCCAAGATGTTTAAGATATCTAAAGATCACATCAAAGGACATAAAGGTCCTAACGTTTCCTAAATGGACGTTACTGTAAACGGTTGGTCCACAAACATACATGCCAATATAACCCTCGTTAATAGATTTAAAGTTGTCTTTTTCTCCTGATAAAGAGTTGTATATTTTTATATTTTGATGTTTGTAAAGTTCCATTGCTGTTTACTAAAATTTTGTCTCTAGTTTAATATATTCTAAGAATTCGTGTCTAGTAGATTTCTTTTTAAATTGCCCTCCAAATTCTGAAGTTACTGTGCTGCTTTCAATATCTCTAATTCCTCTAGAGTTTACACATAAATGTTTTGCATCTATAACACAAGCAACATCATCCGTACCTAAAGCTTTTTGTAATTCTTTTACAATTTGTATTGTTAAACGCTCTTGTACTTGTGGGCGTTTTGCGTAGTAATCTACAATACGATTCATTTTAGAAAGTCCAACTACAGTTCCGTTAGAGATGTAAGCAACATGTGCGCGTCCTACTATTGGAAGTAAATGATGCTCGCAAGTAGAGTAAACGGTTATGTTTTTTTCTACTAGCATTTCTCCGTATTGATATTTGTTGTCAAAAGTCGATGCTTTTGGTTTTTTATCTGGGTGTAACCCTCCAAAAATCTCGTTAACAAACATTTTTGCAACACGGTTAGGTGTACCTTTTAAACTGTCGTCAGTTAAGTCTAAACCTAAAGTCTCTAATATTTTAGTGACATCTTTTTTTATGCTCTCAATTTTATCAGCATCTGATAAGTCAAAAGCATCGGCTCTTAATGGAGTATCGTGATTTGTGCCAATATGGTTTTCGCCAATAGCATCGTTGTCGTCTATATTGTTTTCAATCTTCATTTAAATAAAGTCTGTAAAATGGTGTTTAAAATAGTTTGCAAAGATAAACAATAAATAAATTTGATTGAGGGTAGGGTTTTGTTAAATGTACTTGTTATATGTATAAGTGTAAAAAAAAAGTTAATTAGATAACGGTATTAACATATTGTTTATTAAAATTTTCTTAATTTTCGAATCTAATTTTATCCTAAAAAAACCATGAGACTTAGAGTTTTCTATACCCTATTATTTGGCTTATTGTTGTTTTCTCAACAAAGTGAGGCACAAACTGAAAAAAAAGCAAAAACACAATTAGTTAAATACAACAAAAATGTTGAGGCACCTTTAACAGCATCAGAGATGGCTATGCTTAAAGAAGTGTATCAAGATAAGCTACAAACGTATGTGTTAAGTTACCCTCAGCGTATTAAAGATTTTAAGCATTTACTTAGAAATAGAGTATCTATTGAGAAAATAACAAGTTTAGTTGGTAATACTGCAAAGTATAAGTTGCTAAGTGAGGTTGGTCTTTTTAATAATTATAATAAAAACCTTGTAGCTGATGCATCTTATGATGCTTCAACTTTTAATGTGTTAAAATATAACCTTCAGTTTTTTGGAGTAGGTTCTAGCATATATAGAATTGATAACACGGAGTACTTCATAATTATCAAATCGCAAACCTTTAGAAAATAATTTATTAGTTAGATTACACTGACTATTATATCATAAACATATACCAATGAAAAAGTTTTTAGTAGCTCTTATATTATTAAATTCATTTATCGCTTTCTCTCAAGATGTATTAATGCAAACTGCTACCGTTAATCAATGTGGTGGTGTATTTTACGATTCGGGAGGGCCATCAGCTAATTATGGTGATAACGAAAGTTTTATTTTAACTATTTGTCCAGATTCTCCTGGTAATCTTGTGCAGTTAGATTTTACTGCTTTTAGTACAGGGCTGAATACGGATGTCATGACTATTTTTAATGGAGATGATGTTTCTGCTCCAGCATTTGGAACCTTCTCAGGAGGAGGAGGAGGCGCTAGTCCAGGTTTTGTTACGGCTACCCCAGAAAATACATCGGGATGTTTAACTATTCAATTTGTTTCTGATGGGGCACCAAACGCATCGGGTTGGGCAGCAACAATTTCTTGTTTTGAACCTTGTCAAACAATAGTTTCTCAAATTGATACAGCAACACCAGCTCCAAATGGCGATGGTTATATTAGAGTTTGTCCTGATGAGCCTATTACTTTAGACGGAAGCGCAACATTTTCAGTAGATGGTACTGGGGCTAGTTATGAGTGGGATTTAGGTGATGGTAATTTTATTGCTGGACAATCGGCAACATTTTCTTATAGCACTCCAGGTGTTTATATTGTCAATTTGAATGTTACTGATACTAATACTAGTGCTGATCCTGACGGTTGTGCTAATACCAATTTAATTAATCAAGTAATACAAGTTGGTACAGCTCCAGATTTTACAGGAACTGATGCAGTGGATAGTGTTATTTGTTTTGGAGACTCTACAACTTTAAATGGCGTTGTAAATCCAGTACAATTTATTAATGACTGTACACCACCAGTAAGTGGTACAACATTTTTGCCAGATGGTAGTGGGGCGTCGTATCAAACAGCTATTACAGTGGATTGTTATGAGTCATCATTAACCTTAACCGATATTAACCAAATAACAAGTATTTGTGTTAATATGGAGCATTCTTTTTCTGGAGATTTAGATATTTTTATTACAGGACCTTCAGGTTTACAAGCGCAGTTGTTTGATCAAGCAGGTGGTGGTACTTATTTTGGAGGTGCTAATGATGATGGAACAAATACTCCGGGTGTTGGAGAAGAATACTGTTTTTCTATGTCTGCTGCGGTTTTGTTAGGTGATGCTCCAACGGTAACAGCAGGATCAAATCCACCTGGTAACTCATGGTTAACAGGAACATATTTACCTGTCGAAAGTTTTAACTCTTTGTTAGGTAGTCCATTAAATGGTGATTGGACCATTCGTGTGGTTGATAATTTATCTGTTGATAATGGGTATATTTTTTCTTGGAGTATAGAATTTGATCCGGCATTACAACCGCCAGAATTATCGTTTACACCAACAACGGTGACAGAAGGATGGGATGCAGATTCTTCAATTACTGCGACTACAGGTAATGATATAACGGTACAGCCAGCAACAGCGGGTACACACTGTTATACTTATAGAACTACGGATGATTTTGGTTGTGAATATACTGAAGTTGTTTGTATCGATGTTTTACCAGAAATAGATAATGATTTACCAAATGATTTGTTTTTATGTAATCCAGGTGCTGCACCATATGTTTTTGATTTGACTCAAAACGATGCTGTTATGACTGCTTCATCTACTATAGCTGGTGATTTAAACATCACTTATTACGAAAGTCTAGCGGATGCAACAAGTGGTACAGGAGCGATTGCAACACCAAATAGTTATAGTTCTACTGCTGTGTTAGGAGTGCCTCAATCTATTTATGTTAGAATAGAATATTTAACATCAGGTTGTTTTGAAACGGAAACATTTACTTTAAATATAACGACTCAACCAACAATTAATCCTGCGCCAGACATGGTTACTTGTGATGATCCATCAAATGATGGATTTGCACCTTTTGATTTAGAAAGTCAAAATCCATTTATTTTAGGGACACAATCTTCTGCTAACTTTATTGTTACTTATTATTTAAGTTTTGCAGATGCAGACGCGGGAATAGCAAGTACTGCTTTAGTTAGTGATTATACCAATACCGTAAATCCACAACCTATTTATGTTAGAGTCCAAGTGGCTGGTGATGCTGCATGTTATATTGCGTCTCCAACACCTGTTTTTGACCTAATTGTAACTGCAAATGATGATTCCTCTTTTACAGTAACGCCAAATTGTTCCGGTGGAACTATTGGTACTGTTGCCACAACAGGTGGAACATTTACTCTAAATCCTGATTTAGGAGATGGTGCAACAATAAATGCAGCTACAGGAGAAGTTACTAATGGACTTAGTGGTGTTAGTTATACAATACAATACACGACAGCAGGTGTATGTCCGTCTTCTACAGATCAAGTTTTACTTGTTCAGACTACTGACGATGCCTCATTTACAATGTTACCAACATGTGATGGAGGTACAGTAGATACAGTAGCTACGCCAGGTGGTACATTTACTTTTAATCCAATACCTACAGATGGAGCTGTTATTGATGCAGCTACCGGAACAATTACTGCCGGTACATCGGGTACAACATATACTGTTGAATATACTACAGGAGGAAGTTGTCCGGAAAGTAGTACTCAAGATGTAACCGTTTTTGCTTCGGAAGATGCAACATTCTCTGTTATTGAAAATTGTGATGGAGCAACAATGAATATAATTGGAGACACTGGAGGTGTATTTGCTTTTAATCCATCAGTTTCTGATGGTGCAGTTATAGATGTAGCAACAGGAGAGGTTACTTCAGGAGTTTCAGGAACAACTTATACTGTTCAGTACACGACGTCAGGACCTTGTCCAGATGATAGTTTCCAAAATGTAACGGTTTTAAATCAAGATGATCCAGGATTTACTGTGTTAGCGGATTGTAATGGAGGTACAGTGGACTCTGTAGTTACATCTGGCGGGACTTATTCATTTAACCCTGCGGTTTCAGATTCAGCTGTTATAGATGTGAATACCGGAACGGTAACTTCTGCAACACCAGGAGCAAGTTATACTATAGAGTATACCACAGCTGGTGCTTGTACAGGGACTAGCACTCAGGTGCTGAATGTACTTTCGGCAGATGACTCTTCATTTACATATACTCCTACTTGTGATGGTGCAATAGCGACTATTACAGGATTAACAGGAGGTGCTTTTACTTTTAATTCACCACCAGCAGCAGGAGATACTGTTGTTTTAGACGCGGCTTCCGGATTAATTACTGGAGGTATTTCTAATACAACTTATAGTATTGATTATTCAACTAATGGAGCTTGTCCTACAACGACTAATGTTGCAGTAACGGTTTATCCAGAACCTGTAGCGGTAACTCCAACCCCCTTAATTGTTTGTGATAATGGTACGCCTGATGGTTTAACTTCAATTGATTTAAGTCTTAAAAACAACGAAATAAGTGGTGGTAACCCTGCATACGCAGTAAGTTATTATTTAACACAAGCGGAAGCAGATTCAGGGACTAATGC
>NZ_FORM01000009.1 GCF_900114005.1 Olleya namhaensis | reverse complement strand
CTAACGAGCAAGAAGTTATTGACGGAACAGATCCTACAGACGGATGTGATTTCTTAACAGCTAGTATTACAGTAACAGCAAGTTCTGAATGGAACATGTTAGATTGTGATAATGATGGATTAACAAATGGAGATGAGATTACAGAAGGAACAGATCCTCAAAACCCAGATTCAGATGGAGATGGTGTTATAGACGGAACAGAGGTTGCTGACGGAACAGATCCATTAGATAATTGTTCATTTAATATTATACATCAAACTTTAGCAACTGATGCAGCATGGTTAGCAGCAGATTGTGATGGTGATGGTGTAACGAATGGTACGGAGATAATCGATGGTACAGATCCATCAGATAATTGTGATTTAGTATTTACAAGTCAAACATTAGTAGCAGATGCAGCATGGTTAGCAGCAGATTGTGATGGTGATGGAGTAACTAATGAGCAAGAAGTTATAGACGGAACAGATCCTACAGATGGATGTGATTTCTTAACAGCTAGTATTACAGTAACAGCAAGTTCTGAATGGAACCTATTAGATTGTGATAACGATGGATTAACAAATGGAGATGAGATTACAGAAGGAACGGATCCTCAAAACCCAGATTCAGATGGAGATGGAGTTGTAGATGGAACAGAAGTTACAGACGGAACAGATCCTTTAAATAATTGTGAGTTCGATATTTTACATCAAACCTTAACAGCGGATGCAGCATGGTTAGCAGCAGATTGTGATGGTGATGGAGTAACAAATGGACAAGAAGTTACAGATGGAACAGATCCATTAGATAATTGTGATTTAGTATTCACAAGTCAAACATTAGTAGCAGATGCAGCATGGTTAGCAGCAGATTGTGATGGTGACGGAGTAACTAATGAGCAAGAAGTTATTGACGGAACAGATCCTACAGACGGATGTGATTTCTTAACAGCTAGTATTACAGTAACAGCAAGTTCTGAATGGAACCTGTTAGATTGTGATAATGATGGATTAACAAATGGAGATGAATTAACTGAAGGAACAGACCCTCAGAATTCAGATTCAGATGGAGACGGAGTTTTAGATGGAACGGAAGTTACAGACGGAACAGACCCATTAAATAATTGTGAGTTTGATTTAACACACCAATCACTAACAGCAGATGCAGCATGGTTAGCAGCAGATTGTGATGGAGATGGAGTTACAAACGAACAAGAAGTTATTGACGGAACGAATCCATTAGATGAGTGTGATTTCATAGTTGAAAATCAAACAGTAGCAGTTGGCCCAATTTGGTTAGCAGCAGATTGTGATGGTGATGGAGTTACTAATGAGCAAGAAGTTATAGATGGAACAGATCCTACAGACGGATGTGATTTCTTAACAGCTAGTATTACAGTAACAGCAAGTCCAGAATGGAACCTATTAGATTGTGATAATGATGGATTGACAAATGGTGATGAACTTACAGAAGGTACAGATCCACAAGATTCAGATTCAGATAATGATGGTGTTATAGACGGAACGGAAGTAACAGATGGAACAGACCCTTTAAACAATTGTGAATTTGATTTATTACACCAAACATTAACAGCAGATGCAGCATGGTTAGCAGCAGATTGTGACGATGATGGAGTTACAAACGAACAAGAAGTTATAGACGGAACTGATCCTTTAGATTCATGTGATTTTGTAGTAGGAAGTCAAACAGGAACAGTTGGTGCAGCATGGTTAGCAGCAGATTGTGATGGTGACGGAGTTACAAATGGTCAAGAAGTTATAGACGGAACGGATCCAGTAGATGGATGTGATTTCTTAACTGATAGTATTACAGTAACAGCAAGTCCAGAATGGAACTTATTAGACTGTGATAATGATGGATTAAATAATGGTGATGAACTTACAGAAGGTACAGACCCACAGGATGCAGATACAGATGGTGATGGAATCATTGATGGTACAGAAGTTACTGACGGAACAAGTCCATTAGATAATTGTGATTTTGATATCTTACACCAAACTATAACAGCTGACTCAACTTGGTTGACTGCAGATTGTGATGGTGATGGAGTAACTAATGCTCAAGAAGTGTTAGACGGTACGGATCCAATAGACCCTTGTGATTTCGATATGTTAAGTCAAGATGTATCAATAGTATCTTCTACTTGGGAAGCTATTGATTGTGATGGTGATGGTGTAACAAACGGAGATGAGTTAAATGACGGTACAGACCCTCAAGATGCTTGTGACTTTGTTTACACAAGTCAAACAGTAACAATTAGTGATGCATTTGCAGACTTAGATTGTGATGGTGATGGAGTAACTAACGGTCAAGAAATTGTTGACGGTACGGATCCAACAGACTTATGTGACTTTGTAGTTGGAAGTCAAACGATTGTAGGTTCGGATGAATTTAACAATGGTGATTGTGATGGTGATGGAGTATCTAATGAAATTGAGATTATCGATGGAACAGATCCTTTAGATCCTTGTGATTATGAGTTTACTAGTCAAGTAATTGATTATGAAACACAAATTGTTGAAGGTGTTAGTGCTGATTGGTTACTTTTAGATTGTGATGGAGATTCTACATTAAATGGAGATGAAATTGCAGATAATGATAACAATGGAATCCCTGATTATGAGGAAGCTGATAATGGAGATACGGATGCACCAGATGGTTTAATTGTCTTTGATATTATGACACCAGATGGAGACGGAAATAATGATGTGTTTGTAATAAGTGGTATACAACAATACCCAGAGAATACATTAAAAATCTATAACCGTTGGGGTGTTAAAGTATATGATGTAGATGGTTATGGTCAAGGTAATAATTTCTTTAGAGGTACTTCTGAAGGTAGAGTTACAGTTAAAAAAGATGACAAGCTACCTGTAGGTACTTACTACTACGTATTAACTTATGTTAACGAAAGCGGTAACTCTGTAGAGAAAGCTGGACCATTATATATAAACAGAAACTAAATTATCAAATACCAGTAACTCGAAAGAGTTACTGGTTTAAACTTATAAAAAACATGAAAAATTACTGCATAGTTATTTTAGCCTTAATGGGTTTAGGATTTTATTCTAACCAAAGTTATGCGCAGCAAGATGCTCAATACACTCAATACATGTACAACACGCTTAGTGTTAACCCAGCGTATGCGGGTTCTAGAGATGTATTAAGTTTTGTTGGTTTATACAGGACACAATGGGTAGGTTTAGACGGTGCTCCAGACACGTTTACAGCTTCATTGCATTCACCTGTAGGAGAAAAAGTAGGTTTAGGTCTTAACGTCACTCAAGATGAGATATTTATTACTAGCGAAACTTATATCGATCTATCGTTTAGTTATACGCTTGACTTAGCTAATGATGCTAAATTGGCGTTAGGTATTAAAGCCGGTGCTCATTTACTTAACATTGATACTAATAGGTTAAATACTGGTGCTTTTAATCCAGGAGATGCTAATACAGAAATTAATGTTGATAATAAATTTTCTCCTCAATTTGGTTTAGGTCTTTATTATTACACAGATAAATTCTATTTAGGTTTAAGTGCTCCAAACATTTTAGAGACAGAACACTTTGACCAAAATGCAGCAAACAATAATTCATTTGCAACTGCTAAAGAAAGAATCAATTTTTACCTTATGGCAGGTAGAACATTTGATCTTAATACAGATTTAAAGTTTAAGCCTTCTGCCTTAGTTAAGGTTGTGGACGGTGCGCCACTTCAAGTTGATTTATCGGGTAACTTTTTAATCAAAGAAAAGTTAACATTAGGTTTGGCTTATCGTTGGAGTGCTGCTTTAAGTGCTATGGCTGGGTTTCAAGTATCAGATCAAATCATGTTAGGTGTTGCTTATGATAGAGAGACTACAGAGTTAAAGCAATTTAATGATGGTTCTTATGAAATATTTCTAAGGTTTGAATTATTTAAAAGAAATAACCGTATGATCTCGCCAAGATTTTTCTAATCCCAAAAACTAATCAACATGAAAAAAATAATTACAATTTATATTAGCTTATTTTTTCTTTCAATAAATGTTTTATCGGCTCAAGAAAAGAAGGCTGTAAAAGAAGGTAATAAGGAATTTGAAAAGCTAGCCTATATAGAGGCAAGACAATCTTATTTGAGAGCTTCTAATAAAGGCGTTAAATCTGCAGAGTTATTAAAAAACTTAGGGGATTCTTATTATTTTAATGCAGACTATACAAACGCAGCTAAATGGTACGGTCAATTAATGCAATCTTCAGATAGTATTCCATCGGAGTACATCTATCGCTACGCTTTATCATTGAAAAGTGATAAAAGATATTTAGCATCAGATAACGCTATGGAAAAATTTCACCAAGCTAAAGGTGAAGATTATCGTGCTAATTTGTTTGTTAATGAAAGAAACTATTTGGAAGAAATAGAAATGCAATCAGGACGTTTTGAACTTGTAAATGTAGATTTCAATTCAGAATTATCAGATTTTGCACCATCTTTTTATCAAGGGAGTTTAATTTATTCTTCTAACAGACAGCAAAGAAGCGCAGCAAAAAGAGTACATGATTGGAATGAACAACCATTTTTAGATCTTTACAAGTTAAACAGTACAGAAGTACTTAAAACAAGTAGTTCTAAATTTAGTAGTACAGTAAATTCTATTTATCATGAGTCTACTGCAGCTTTTACAAAGGATGGGTTAACTATGTACTTTACTAGAAACAACTATACGGATAAAGACTATAAGGAAGATGAAGACGGTACAAACAGATTAAAACTATACAGAGGTACAAGAATAGATTCAGGAAATACTAATTGGGATGTTCAAGAACTACCTTTTAATAGTGATGAGTATTCAGTTGCACACCCAACGTTAAGTCCAGACGAAAAAACATTATATTTTGCAAGTGATATGCCAGGTACTAGAGGACTTTCTGATTTGTATAAAGTGGCTATAAAAGATAGTGTTTTTGGAGATATTATAAATCTTGGTGATAAGATTAATACAGAAGGAAGAGAAACATTCCCTTTTATTAGTCAAGATAACAAGTTGTATTTTGCTTCTGACGGTCATGTTGGATTAGGAGGATTAGACGTTTTTGTTTCAGAATTAAATGATGACAAAATTGGAGATGTTTTTAATTTAGGAAGACCTGTTAATAGCCCTGAAGATGATTTCACTTTTATAATTGATAGTGAAACTAGTTTAGGTTATTTTGCATCTAATAGAGAAGGAGGTAAAGGTTTTGATGATATTTATAGTTTTAAAATGTTTAAACCAATTATTTCAAGATGTGAGCAAGCTATTAATGGTGTTGTTTTAAATAAAGAAAACGATCAGCCAATTGGAAATGCAACGGTATACTTATTAGACGAAAACAATAAAGTAATAAACGAAAAAACATCTAGAACAGATGGTAGTTTCGATTTTACCTTAGATTGTTCAAAAGGGTATTCTATAAGATCTACAAAAGAAACGTATTCTACTGCTGAAAAAGTATTTAATACGCCAAATATTACTGGATCAATGGAGCGTACATTATTTATGAAAAAACAAGACGAATTACCTGCTCCGTTAGGAACAGATATTGCACCGTTGTTGGGAATAAATCTTATTTACTTTGATTTAGATAAATCTTTTATCACAAAAGATGCAGAGGTTGAGTTACGTAAGGTAATTGACTTTATGTATGTGTATCCTAATGTAAATATAGATGTAAGATCTCATACAGATAGTCGTAACACGGATCAATATAACATTGATTTATCAGACAGAAGAGCTAAGTCTACAATTGAATATTTAGTGACTGTAGGAGGTATTAGCAGAGCTAGATTAACAGGACAAGGTTATGGAGAAACACAACTACGTAACAAATGTAGTGATGGTGTTAAGTGTAGTGAGTCAGAACATCAATTAAACAGAAGAAGTGAATTTATTATAGTAAAATAAATCTCAGTTTTATATATTAAAAAAGCCTTCCAATTTGGAAGGCTTTTTTATTTGTAATACAAACTAAATTATTCTTTAGTTTCTGTTGATTGGGTTTGTGGTGATAATGCGTTTTTAGCAATTAAAGCCATGTTAAATTGTGGCTCAATAGCTAATGCTTTATCTAATAGTAATAAAGCAGCTGGTTTGTTGGCCTCTTTGTTTTGGTTAAATTGTACTAAAGCATCAAGATAATAAAAAGCAGATTTTAATGACACTTTATATGGTTGTTGTGTTTCGTAAAAACTTTTACCCTGATTATCTTTTACATTTGTTAATCCTAAGTCTATATATTTTTTAGCTTCAGTAAGTTTATTCAGATTTAAATTAAGCTCTGCCAACTCATAAGCTACCTGTGCATTTTTATTTTTGTCATAAATAGCTTTGAAAAAAGGTATAGAACCTTCCATATTGCCTAAAGATTTTAACGCTACTGCTTTTACTTCTAACGCCATTTCAGAATCCGTAGATTTTTGTTCTGCACCAATAGTGTTTAAAGCTTGGTTAAATTTCCCTTCTTTTAAATAAATATAAGCTAAGGTGTCTTTTCTTGCTTCGGATGGTTTTAGCACATTTAGATGTGTAATAGCATTTATCAAACCCTGAACATCACCTTGGGCTTTCATTTGTTTGTAATAAGCTTCGTAGTGCTTTGTTAATGCGTCATTAGATTGTGCATTTGCTCCTAAACAGAAACCAAAAACAGCTAAGTAAAGTATCTTTTTCATTGTTATAATTTTAATTGCGTCAAAACTATGAAAATATTTCATGTTTTGTCTTAAAGGGTTATTAATTAATGAGTTGTTATTATTCTATGGTAATTGTCTTTTTTACTAAGACCGCGTCATTTAAAACAAACGGCTTAGGAATCATATTTGGACTTCTTGGAGGTATACTAAAATGATCGTTTTCTAACAAGTCAAAAGAGGCTTCAAAAAGTTGTAGCTCCGTTTTTTGATTTTTAGGAACGCTAATTTGCATGTCCAACATCTGACCTTTTTCAACATAAAAACTAAAAAGTCTATTGCGCTTCCTGTTTTGAAAGACTAATGAGTCCCCTTTATCACGGTAAGCTTCTACACCATTAATTTTAAAAGATTTAAATAGATTGGTAGAATCTGAAAACAGCTCCATACGCTGAACATCGCGTTGTGGCATAACGCAAATATTAAAAAAGCGGGTGTTGTTAATTATAGTATCATTACTGACTTCTATTTTAGGTGACGGAATAACCTTTACAGGAGCGCTGGAAGCATAAGTGTAACCTGACGCATATTTACTACCAAAAGTATTTTTATTTAACTCAGAGGCTTCTTTTGGTGTGCTACCTAAAAAGTTTTGAGTATAACTATCTAGTGTTTTGTCATAAGTTGCCCAAAGTGCGGTGTTATTGTCTAAATCCAGTGTGTAGACTAGGCTATTTGGTTTTGGTGTGTCGGGTGTAAATGCGGAATTAAAATGTGCCATGAAAAAGGCAACTATTCCGAAGAAAAAGAACATATAACTCCATCTTTTTTTATGTTTTAATTGTCCAAAAACGGGTAGGCATAATCCAAAGATTAACACGACTAATACTGCACTAGCCACTAGCATTTTTAGTCCTAAACCAACGGGAAACATTTTTACAAAAGGCGCAAGTATAAATAACGTTGGGATGCACAATATTGTTAAAAGGAAACTATTAGGTTGTTTTTGTTTAAGTAAAACAAAAAAGGCGGCTAAACTAAAGTATACCGGAATAATAAAAAAGCTGGCACCTTCCAATTTTAATGCAATTGCAGTACAAATTATAAGCCACAATGTTAAAGGAGCAACCAATAAACTAACAGTGTTGTTTACTTTATATGTATTACGATAAAACATAAAACTTATCGCCAGTGTTATTAAAACAAAAAAACAAATATAGGTGTGACCGTTGTAAGTAAAACCATGAAGTAATTCTTTATACTCAGGATATATAAGTAGTAGTAATGACCATCCAAAATAACCAATTATTCCACTAGTGATTAAACTTAACAGAAAGGAATTAAATCCTGTTTTGATAACTTTAAGTTGAAGTTTTCGGTTTCTGAAACCGTAAATAATTAATCCTATAAAAAGTACAATAGCCCATATTAGCATTGGAATAATCCAACTAAAAGGGTAGATTACAGTGTTAAAAAATGGAACATTAAAGTAAATATAGTCTTCTGTACTTTTAACTTGGTCTAAATTTGCTTGGCTAAAATGATGTAATAAAGGCATGATGTAACTGCCCTGATGTTCCAAGGTGTTTCTGTCTAAACGCTCGTAATTATCCATTTTTGTATGATAATCAAAATGATCATCAATAAAAGCAAAGTTGAAACCCTCTATATTTCCATCACGTCTAAAAACAGTTAAGTCGGTATCATTTGGCAACATTTTGTATATGCTATAAGCTAATGAGTTTGCGACAGGAAATTTAGGGTGTGCAGCTACAAATTGTTTCATTAAATTGGCATTTCCACCATTAGTTTCTATCAGCATGTAACTGGGTCCACCGCTTCCTCTAGCTTCAAAATTTAAAACTAAACCAATGTCTTTTGCCCAGTGGTGTTGGTTAACAAATAAATCGGCACCATTTAAACCTAATTCTTCAGCATCCGTAATACCAATTATAATATCATTTTTGGGCTGTTTTCCATCTGCTAAAAAAGCACGTAAACCTTCCAGAATTGTTACCACTCCAGAACCAGCGTCACTAGCACCAATGGCACTATGTGGATTACTATCGTAATGCGTTAATAACATTAATGCTTTAGTATTTGCAGTTCCTTTTATTCTTGCAAGTATGTTTATTGGTTTTGCTAAATTACCCCATTTACTTATAGTGTAACCTTCTTGAAGTTGGGGCTCTAATCCTAATTTTTCTAATTCTGAAACAATATAGTTTCTCACCTTAGTGTGCTCCTCGCTACCCGTATAATGTGGTTTTTTAGAGATTTCGGCTAATTGAATTAAAGCACGTTCTGTAGAAAATTGATTTAAGGGGGTCTCTAAATCTGAAATTTTATTAGGTAATAAAGCATCAAAACTGGCGTAAACAGCAAGAATAATTATAAGTATAGCAAGCGCTTTTTTTAACATTTTAAGGATGGTTAATTAGTTGATATAAAAGTAGTAAAATATTGCGTGTGTTAACGGTTTAGGTTAAATGCTTTAAAATCAGTAACTTTAAGTGAAATAAAAAATAACAGGTATGGGAATTAAAAGTTTTGAAGGTCCTAGAAAAGGACAACAACAAGCAGAAAGTAATCAATCCTTAAAGGTTAGTGATTACATGACAAGAGATTTAATAACTTTTAAAGCAACACAAAGCGTAGAAGAAGTAATAGATACATTGATTAAATACAAGATTTCTGGAGGTCCGGTGGTTAATGAAAAAAACGAATTAATTGGTATTATCTCTGAAGGTGATTGTATTAAACAAATTAGTGAAAGTAGATATTATAATATGCCGACACAAAATAATAGCGTGGAGCAACATATGGCAAAAAATGTAGAAACAATAGACGGAAATCTTAATGTCTTTGATGCTGCTAATCGTTTTTTAGAATCTAAACGCAGACGTTTTCCAATAGTAGAAGACGGAAAATTAGTAGGACAAATTAGCCAAAAGGATATATTAAAAGCAGCTATGCAATTAAAAGGACATAACTGGAAATAGTGTTACGCACGACCATGTTTTGGTCGCAATGCTTCGGGTGTATCCGTAATTAAAATTTTCTCATTGGTTGTAGCCGTAAGGGATGCTATACTTGAGTAGTTGTAATTTTTTACAGGATTGTCTAGTTTTATCCATTTGACATGACCCGCTACAGTTATGCGTTCTCCAACTTCTACGATAGCTTCAGTATAGCGTAGTTGTTTATTTAAACCAAAGACAGATTCTGTTTTAATATTATATGCTTCTAGAAGTGCTTTAAATTCAGGGGTGGGATCTTTAAACGTGCCAGAGCTTACTGTTTTATCCGTATCTAAATAATCATAATAGTTTTTTGGGTCTTGCATCGGGAAAATAATAAGACGCTCTCCTGTTTGCTCAACAAAAAAATCTTGAATTCTTTTTTCGTTAACTATTGTTTTCCAATGTGCGCTTTTACCATTACTTTCTTTTCTCTCAATTTTAATTTTATAAAACACGCATTTACGTTTGCTTAATGGTGCTATTAAAGGATCTCCAATGTTAAGTGCAGTACCTTCTATTTTAGCAAAACGGTTATTTTGTAGACTACCAATTCTACTAAAACCCACTTTTTTTAATCGTCTTAAAATGGTTGTTTTGGCACTAAAATAATAGATTAATAAAATAATAATTGCAATAGCAAAGGCTATTAGAAAAACAATAATGGGCATTGACATTTTAAAAGACGGTTTATGGGTGTTATATTATTAGTATAAAAAAGGAATAATTAGTTACAATTCTTGCGTTCCAGATTTTAAAGCATACAATGCAAAAGATGCTAACCAATGCGCACCAGCATATTCACCAGAATCCATTTTATTATAGCTAGCATTAAAATGGGTATTAGCTAAGGCCATCATATTTTGGTTGTCTAATATCAAGCCCATTTCATACAAACACCAAGCGCGACTAAAATTTAAACCATCCAAATGTGCCATTTTACCATCCGTTTTATCAACCACTTCTACAGTGTTTATAAATTGTGATGGATTGTGTCTAAAATCAGGTAAAAACGCATCCAACCATTTGATGTACTCTGTTTTTGGTAACACTTTAGCCATAAGTGAGGCTTCCTGTAGGCAAGGTGATAAAAAATCAAAACCTCCAGGCTCCCAAGTTATCGGGCACCCTTCATCTTTTAAATAAAATACTTTGGCTTTGTCAATAATTACCTGTTCTAATTTTGGATTGTATTTTTTAGCATAATCCAATGCAAAACTCATCCCAAAAGCGGTATTTGGATGTTCTCCAACACGGATTGGATAATTTAATTTATTAAAAAAAGCGATGCATTTTTCCTCAATAAGTGCTGTTAAAGGGGCTAGGTTTTTTGATAGTTGTTGGCCTTCCGGCGTGTCCCATTCTTTTAGGCTTTCAGCTAATTTAAGTAGCCAAGCCCAACCATAAGTACGTTCAAATGTTTTGTTGTATTGGTCATCAAAATAGTCTATTTCCTTTAAAATATTTGTTTCTGTTAAGGTTGCTTTCAGCTTAGCTAAAACAACATCTCTAGATTCAAAATCAGGAAAATCTTTTAAAATATTAACCAAAGTCCAATGTCCATGTACAGAACTGTGCCAATCAAAACAGCCATAAAAAGCAGGGTGTAACTGCTGTGGTGTTTTTAAATATGTGTCATCTCCTAAAACCTGATTTAGTTTGTTAGGATATTCTTGATCCAAACAAGTGTATGCAAAATGATATAGATATGTTGCTTTTTTTCCGTCAAGCGGAATTGGAGTTACGTTTGCTACAACTTGATTTTTAGTTACATCAAGATTAGGTGTGGGTGCTACGTTATTGTTTTTATTACAGCTAAAAATGAAAACTAGCAGTAAAAGAAATAGGTTTTTCATAGTATTATTGGCGTTTTACAAGTGCATAAAAATCGTTGTCTAAAGGTAAGTAGCCTTGGTCATAAACAAAGTAGTAAATAGTACCAGCTTTTGTGGTGTAAATACTTGTAAAGTAATTAAAATCGAAACCTTTGGCTTCTAATTTAGTTTTGGTAGTTTTTGTTTTTTGATCAGGATTTAGGCTTTCTAAAATGCGCCAATTTTTACGTAGACGGTTATTAATGTTACGGATTAAGTTTTTACCATCCTTGTTAACTTTATTGTTATGTGCATTTCTACAACCGTCACTACAGAATTTTTTATCTATCCGACCAACTATTTTATCTCCACATTCGGGACAAGCTTTATTCATGATTGTTTATAAATTAGGGTTTTTAATGGCGTACCAACGTAATTGTATAGCGTCTTCGGGATAATAAAAATCTTCAATATAATCTAGACCTATTTTTAACAGGGCATTGTGTGATGCTTCATTTTTTATTTCGGTTAAACCGAAAATAGTATCTAACTTCAGTGTTTCAAAGCCATAATTAACAGCAGCTTTTCCAGACTCTGTGGCATACCCTTTATTCCAATATTTGGGTATAAGTCGGTAACCAACGTCGTAAAAATTAGTGTGATTGTTAAACGTGTAATCGTCAATAAGTTTTAATCCAGACCAACCAATAAAATCGCCCGACTTTTTTTCTATAAGTGCTAATCTACAAATGCCATGTGCTTTATATTTTTGCTTACATGAGGTAATGTATTCTAAACATTGGTCTTTATTGGTTACGGGTTTGTTCCCTAAATATTTATGTACTAGTGGATCGGAATCTAATGCAAACAGCCCATCCACATCTTGGTCTTCAAACTCGCGAAGTAGTAACCGTTCTGTTTCTATGTAAATACTCATACTTATTTTTTATGGTTGAATTTTTTTTTCTCAATTACTAATTCAAAATATATTCTAGCTTCTGAGTGATAGAAAATAATGGTGTAAATAATTGTATCATAAATAGTTAAATTGAAAAGGAAAGATACGTAATTTCCGTTTACAAACGACAACAAACGTTTACAACCGACATTAAATGCGTAACTACCGATTAATATTTGGTTACTAAATCATCTTTGCAGTGTTGAATGGAACTAATGAAATTCAATACTATTAAAACCTTATCTTATGAATACGTTAAGAAACAAAGTACAGTTAATTGGAAACCTTGGACAAGATCCTGAAATTATTAATTTAGAATCTGGTAAAAAGTTAGCAAGATTTACATTAGCCACAAACGAAAGTTATAAAAATGCAAAAGGCGAGAAAATTACAGATACGCAATGGCATCAAATTGTTGCGTGGGGAAAAACCGCAGACATTATAGAAAAATATGTTATCAAAGGAAAAGAAGTGGCTATAGATGGAAAGTTAACCACAAGAAGTTGGGAAGATAAAGACGGTATGAAACGTTATACAACAGAAGTACTTTGTAATGAATTGTTGTTGCTAGGGAAGTAGTGGTTTGTAATAATTTGACACAAAAAAGGAGGCTAAATAGCCTCCTTTTTTTATTGTAATTTTCTTTTTCTAGTCTTTATTTTTTTTCGCTTCTCTTTCTTCTTTTCTCAGCGCTCTTTTTTCTTTTCTGGTAAGTTCTTTGTCTGTAAATGCATCTTTAAACTCTATATCATCATCAATTTCTCCTTTAAATGCACTGATCCATCCATTTTTAAATATACCTCCTATAGTAGTTAGTACACCAGATTGGATATTATTTAAATCGCCTTCCATTGGTATTTTAGTAGCAATAGTATCTGTACTTTGATTTTTTAAAACAAATTTGAAAAAGCCCACAAAACCTTCCCAAATAACACCAAGGACACCATCGTCTTTACCTATTAGTTTGGAGTCTTTTAAAAGTGGTTTCATGTAACCTTTAAAATAACCGTCCGCTATTGCAATTTCACTATAAAGTCCAAATGTACCAGACTCAAAATCAATACCGCTATAGTGTCTTGTAAATGGATTTAAACTTGTTACATCTGCATCTTCCAATGCAAAGGACACATCCATGTCTGGTATTTCTTTAATAATATTGACGTTACCATTAAGTGTTACTTTCCCTCCTCCAATGGACAGGGCTGTTGCTGTAATTGGAGATGGTAAGATTAGCTCATTTTCTTTTACATTTCTTAAGTTGTCAGCTTGTAACGAGATAGTATTAAATTGTAAATCGATATTTGGATCCGTATTTAATTGTACATAGGCTAGTTTACCATTTTTAATGTCTAAATGGTTAATGTCTATCGGGACTAAGTTTGTTAATGCTTTGGTCCAATCGTCAACATCAGGTGCTGTACTTGCTGTTTCTTGATCTTCTTGTACGTAGATTATTTCAGGATCAGTCATTAATATTTCACTAACAATATGTCCTTTTAGTAACGATTTCCATTCTATTGATATATCTGTTTTTGGAAATTTTAAAAAAGGAATCTGTGTTTTGGCATTGACTTTATTTAAGTACATACCATTAATAACATAAGCGCCTCTTATTAACGAAATATCAATATCTTCTACTTGTCCGTAATAACCAGGTATATCGGCTAGTACTTTGTTTACATTGTCTTTAACTAGTATTGGTAAATAAAGTCTAAAAGCAATTAATACCACTATTAAAGTTAAAGGTATCAAATACCTTTTCTTTTTAATTCCTCTGTTTTTCTTTGTTTTTAGTGTCATATTGCTCTTAGTATTATTCAAAAAAAGGCTCACTTACGCGAGCCTTAAGGTTTTACAATATAATGTAAATTTAGTCTACTGCGTCTTCAACATCATCCTTTACACTTTCTACTGCGTCTTCTACTTTTTCTCCTGTTGTTTCTTCTCTGCATCCAGATAATGTTATTGCTAAACAAAATAAGACTGCAAATGCATATGGTGCTTTTTTCATTTTGTATAGTTTAAGATTTGTCTTTAATTTTGATTTCATCGTCAGTAATTTTCACCTTTTTAGTTTCGGTTTCCATTTTGACTTTGTTGTCTTTAATTTTCATCTCAGCACCATCATCTTTCATCTCTTCCATTACCTCTTCCTTTTTAGTTTGCTCTCTACACGCCACAAATGAGGTGCTTAAAACAGCTAGTGTCAGGAATGTATATATTAATTTTTTCATGATTTTTGGTTTTTAAGGTTAGTTTATCCTATGATGTCTTCCAGTTTTTTTACGGTGTTTAATGCCGATCTTACTGTGGTTAACTGAGTTTGAATAATTGTTTTGATTTCAGAATCTTCATTAAAACGTTCTAGCTTTTCTTCGTATTCCGTTAAACTTGCTTTTTCACCTCTGATACACTCTTCTAATAAGGCTTCATCGGTATCTGACGTTAATGTAGATTTTACATTAATCCATCCTCTATGTAAATCTCCAGTTAAAGTTCCAGATGCTTTTGGCTCTGCGTTATGTTTTCTAATTTGAAAGTCCAACTCAGTTGCAAATGTGTTACGTTGTAACGCTTTTTGTTGCATCCAGTTTTTTAATGGCTGGTTTTCTGTTTTTTGCATGACCTGTTTGTATCCAGCTTCTGCATCGTAATTTTTTTGTAATAAATCTTGTAAAGTGTTTACTAATTCTTTATTGTCTTTTGTGATTTTCATGGTTTTGAGTTTTTGTTGTGTTAATAATAATTTGTTTTTAGAATCTATAGCGTATCCCTAAGGCTATATCAAAATCTACATCGTCACTATAATCATCATCAAATCCTAATTCTGGTCTAAAGTCTAATGATAATTGTAAGGGAATATCAAAATTATATTCGATACCAATGTCTCCTGCTACTAATGCAAACGTCCCATCGTTATTTCCGTTATCGTAAGATCCAAATCCGGCTCCAGCACCAACGTACCAGTTAAAACTGTCGTCTATTGGCATTACCCATTGGTATAAACCAACTAGTTTAAAAACGTCTAAGTTATCTGAGTCTCTCCAACCTAAATCAAACTCTAATCTGTTGTTGTCATTTAGGTGTCTTTGGTATGAGATTTCTGCTCCAAGACCATCATTGTCTCCTAGTCTTAAACCTAAAGCGTTTTTAGATATGTCTTGAGCGTTAACTGAAAATGCTGTAAGTGTAAGGGCTAGTACTGAGAATATTAATGTTTTCATTTGTTTTAGCTTTATGTTTTTAATGTTTTGTTTTAGTTAAGTCGTCTTGTTAGACTCCTTTTCCTCCAATAAGTCTTAATAAAATGGCAATTACTGCTATGACTAATAATATGTGAATTAATCCACTTGCACTGTAGACAAAAAAGCCTAATGCCCAACCAATTACTAGTATTACTGCGATGATATAAAGTAGTCCTCTCATGATGTTATGTTTTTTAGATTAATAGTTTATTTGTTTGGTTTAAAAGATTCGATAATTTTAGACTTAGGGACTTCTGTATTACCCATTAGTTTTACCATTTTTTCTGCTTGATCTGCACTTGTTGCTACGCCTGTTGCATAACCGCGATCTGTTACGACTCCCCAAGTATAAACTTGCTCTGTACTTTTAGCTTTACTTAGATTTATACTAGTAATATCTTTTTGAAGTATTGTTGCTGTTTTAGAGACCATTGCTATTTGTTTGTTGGCATCCTTTAAATTGTCTGCAGTTCCTGTAAAAGCACCTGTGGTTGTTTTTACAGACCATTGATAAATTTGCGTTTCGGCATCATTTTCTGGCTCAATAGGTGTATTAATTGGTAATGTTATGCTAGTATCTGTTAATAGTTGTTGATCTAGTAAATCAAGTTCTGCTGCGTTTGCGAATAAAGTACTTGAAGCGATAAGTCCTAATGTAATAATTGCTATTTTCATAGTTAGATGTTTTAATTGTTGTTAACTGTTAGTGTTAAGGGTGTTAATTATATTTTTTGTTCTGGTTAAGCTGTCGTTAATTTTTGAATCTGCTTTAACAATCAGTTTTTTAAACGTTTTGCTATTTGTTGTTTTTGATAGCTTGTCTAAAAGAAAGAGCTGATTATCTATTATAGCTTTCAATTTTTGTAATGCTTTTATTTTGTTTTCTTGGCTACTATCTAATACAATATTACTGGGTGATATTTCTGAGTAATTTGGTATTGATATTAGTTTGTTAGTGGCTACTGTATTAAATGCTTCAGCTATTTCAATGTGCGTTTCTTCTATCTTTTTTATTAATGCTACTGCGCTATCCTTAGTGACTACATGTTGTAATTTTTTACTTAAGTGGATAACATCTTGATTATCCTTTGATAACATTAATAATAGTTTTGCTTCGTTTTTATTAGTTGCTATTGTTTGTTGTGTTTGCTCTGTTTCTTTATTCTGTTGGCTTTTACTTTTAATAAATTCGTCACAAGAATTAAAACTTAAAGCAATTAGTAATACTGTAAAGAAGAGCACAACTGTAAATCTTCTATTTTTCAGATATTTCATTTTTTTATTACTTGTTAATTATTGTTGGTACAAAGATGCAACCGACTTGTTTGTTTGCTGTTACATCATTTTTGATATTGTTTACAGAATTAGCATCTTGTGTGTTACATTCCGTTTTAAATACAATGCAAAGTTGCGATATAACAAGAGGTTTGCTGTTACATCATTTTAGTATAAGGTTATATTATTTCAATATAGTGTTACATTTTATGCATAAAAAAAGCCTTACGAGATGTAAGGCTTTAGATATATTAAAATAAAATAATTTAGTCAATTGGGAGGAAAACGGTAAAGGTTGCACCTTTATTAGGTTCTCCCTTTGCGGTGATATACCCTTTATGGTTTTCTACAATTTTTTTGCATATAGATAGACCAATTCCGGTTCCAGAATATTCGTCTTTGTTATGTAGTCTATTAAACAGTGTAAATATTTGCTCGGCATATGTGTTATCAAAACCAATACCATTATCTGTAAATACTAGTTTATGATAAAACTGATTTTTAGGTTTTGTAATACCGTCTTCTTTATCTGCTTCTACAACTTGATGTGTGATTTCTATTTTTGGAATTACACCTTCTGCTTTGTATTTAATAGCGTTACCCAATAGGTTAACAAATAGTTGCTGAATTTGAAACGGGATGACTTTCATAGACGGAAATGCATCTGATGTTATAATAGCATTTTCTGCCGAAATAACTTCTGCTAGGTCCTGTTTTGCAGCTTCAAAAATCAAGTTTATATTAGAGTCTTCAAAAACTTTATCGGCTTTGTTTGATCTAGAAAATTGTAATAAATCATCAATTAGTAAACGCATTCTAGTTGCTGCATTTTTGATTCGGTCTATATAACGAATCCCTTTTGGTGACAATTTATCAACTTCTTCATCTTCTAATCGTGATAAAAAAGTTTGAATTTTTCTTAGTGGTTCTTGTAAATCATGACTGGCAACATAATTAAAAGAAGACAATTCTTTGTTGTTTCGTTCCAACTCCGCATTACGCTCTTCTAGTACTTTAAAGCTAATAATTTCGTCAGTTATATCTGCTGTTGTGCCAAGTAACACGGTTTCATCTTCATCATTAACTAAAGATTTACCATAAGCCTTTAGATGTTTTACATTTCCATTTTTATGAACCACTCTGTAATAGATGTACGGTAGCTCAACATTCTCCTTCATTTGTTCTACTTGCTTACTTAGCTGCTCGACATCTTCTGGATGTACGTAGGTTAAAAAGTTTTCTATGGTAGGTTTAAAAGATTGTGGCTGTTCGCCTAATAATCTATATAAATTATCAGAATAGGTAAATGTGTTTGTTTTTACATTCCAAGTCCAACTACCGTGTTTACTTACAATTTCTGACTGGTTTGTGGATTCTTTAAAAATTTCTAATTCTTCGTTAGTAGCTTTTAACTGTTTGATGTTTTTGTAAATACTATTGTATGCAGCATACATTAATAATAACGAACATAACAATAAGGAAAACAATAATAAAGGCGTTGCCATTAAGTCGCTTTTATATTCGTTATTTCGTTGGTTTAGAAGGTTGTTTTGTATAGCAATAGCGCCCTTAATTTGATCTCTAATACTATCCATTAACACTCTACCATTCTTGAAGTTTTGGATAAAAGCAGGATCATCAATATCATTTTTTGGTAAAGACCTGTAAGACGTTTGAAAAGCTAATAACCTTTTGTTAATTAATAGGTTTAGATCCTTTAAGCTATTGGTTAAAGTAGTATTGTCTTTTGCTAAAACTTTAAGCTCTGCAAAACTGTTGTTTATTTTACTACGTCCTGAAATATAAGGCTCTAAAAATATAGAGTCGTTAGTAATTATATAGCCACGTTGCCCTGTTTCGGCATCTTTTAAATAAGACAAAACCTGCTCTAACTCGACATTTACCTTATATGTATGGGTAATCATCTCAGAAGACTTTGTAACCTCAGTAATACTTCTGTACGTTAAGGCACCAACAACAAGAATAACCAATGCGCTTATATAAAGCATGGTTCTTAAAAAGGAAATATTATTTGATAATGTTTTAATCATAGTTTAAAAACGAAGTAAAAAGTTGTCTTTATTCATGCTGTTAGTGTGGTATTGCCAGTTAATGGTAACAACTTCGGCTAATACTTTTTTTAGTGTTTTAAAATCACTTGGTTTTTTAATATAAATATTTGCGCCTTGTATAAAAGTGTTTTCAATGTCTTCTTCGGATGCTGAGGTCGAGTAAATTGCAATTGCAATATCTTTAAATTTAGGGTTTTGCTTGATTTCTTTTAAGCATTCCAAACCTGATTTTCTTGGCATATTTAAATCTAAAAACAATACGTTTGGTAGCAAAGCATCATCACTATTTAAATAGTCCATTAAGTAGACACCGTCATTAAAAGTTTTAACTCTTGTGGTTATTTTAATGTCATCAAATGCATCGGTAAAAAACAACCTATCATCTTCGTCATCATCTGCTAGCGTGATGTTTATATAATCTTCCTGCATATTAGTCTGTCTTATTTTGTTGGTTTAAGGCTCTTCTTTTGGCAATAATTCGCTGAAAAGCGGATGGTGTAATTCCCGTTGTGTTTTTAAACTGTGTGCTTAAATGCGCTACGCTTGAATAGTTAAGTCTGAAAGCAATTTCAGTTAAACTGAATTCTTGTTTAATAATTAATTGTTTTGCGAATTCTATTTTTTGAAGAATTATAAAATTCTCAATAGAAGTATAGGTAACTTCAGAAAACAAGTTACTAAGATAGCCATAGCTATGTTCTAAAGTTTCGGCTAAATATACAGAGCTTTTTACGTTTACCACAACGTCTTCATTAAACACCATATCAATAATAGTGTCTTTAATTTTCTGAACCAAAATACTTTTTTGATTCTCAACAATATCAATTTGATAATTTGCTAAAGCATTTTGCAGTTGGTCTTGTTTTTCTTTAGATAGTTTTTCTAAAACTTCTATTTCGCCAAAACCTACAGACTTATATTTAATATTATTATCATTTAGTATTTGCTCTAAAACTATTTGGCAAATGGCATTAAAATCGAATTTAAAAAACAATGTCATAGTAAATAATTAAGTTACAAAATAAAGATAATCTTATAAAGATACTAAATTCTAATTTTTAGTTTTTAATAACAATTTTAGTGATTTTAGCTAAATTGTTAATAGTGTATTTGGTAAGGTCTTCGGTTGCTTTTTGATCTAAAACAAATACAGTGTCTTGGGTGGTAATTACTACATTTTGATTGTTATTGGTCTGGACAGTGTAGTTTGGGACCTTAACTTTTATATCAAAATAAGTGTCATTAATAGTAAGTCCTAAGGCTTGATTAATAGAAGTGGTTTTGTCTGTGTTGTTAGTAGTTTTTGTAGTATTTATTGGAGTTAAATGACTCACTATTTTCACCTCGTTATTTGTAGACATAATTATTAATGGCATTATGCAAAGGGTAGTAATTATTAAAAGGATTTTGTTGGGTTTCATAATTTTAGATTGTGATTAGTTAATGTCCAACAAAGGTATTGTGACTTTATTTTTTTTAGTTACACAATTTTTTAGTGTTGTTATATAATTTGCAATGACATCTGATTATTGTGTTAATAACGTATCTTTAAAATCTGAGTGTTTATTTAAATAATGCTTATTGATGTATGAAATCTGATTTGAATTTTTATAAAAAAATCTCTAAAAATAGTCTGCCCTTAACAGACCTTTTAAAGGATGAGAGCTTGTTTTCTAGTGTGCCTAAAAATTGGTCTATTGTTGTGACGGATATCGAAAACTCAACAGCAGCAGTAGCAAACGGGTTTCATAACGACGTTAATTTGTGTGCTACAGGTAGTATAATAACAGTTTTAAATACTATAAAAACAGTTAATAAAAAGATTGAAATCCCTTATTTTTTTGGAGGTGATGGGTCTACATTTATTATACCTAATACTATATTAACTCCCGTTTTAGAGGCTTTAAATAATTATAGTCAACATATAAAAAACACTTTAAATCTTAATTTAAGAGTAGGACATTTAGAGCTAGAAAAGGTTTATAACAATAATGTAACCTTAAGGATTACTAAGCTTAGACACAACAAATACCTTACAACTCCCGTGGTTTTAGGTAATGGTATAAAATATGCCGAAAACGTTATTAAAGATAATTTTAAAGCGTCTCATGGTGATACTAGTGTATTAACACTTAACCTAGAAGGTATGGAATGTCGATGGGACGAGATTTACCCAAGTCAAACCGAGAAAAAAGTGATTTGTTTACTTGTAAATTGTAATGACGAAAAAAAGCAAGCCGAAATATACGGGACAATAATGAATGAGATTAACTATGTTTTTGGCGACTTAAACAATCGTAATCCAATTACCGCTTTAAAACTTAGGCTTAACACATCCATTGAAAAAATAAAAAAAGAAATGCATGTTAAGTTGGGTAAAAACAAAACCAGCTATTTATTAAACAATTGGTTAATTACTATTTTTGGAAAGTACTATTTTAAGTTGTTTAAAGCAGGTAAGCGTTATGTGTATAAGGTTAGCCAATTGTCTGATACCATTATGTTAGATGGGTCTATTAATACAGTAATTTCTGGTACTAATAAACAGGTTAGTAGGTTGCAAATATTGTTGGATGATTTAGAGTCAAACAATAAAATTATTTACGGATTACACACCACACACGCGTCTATTATGTCTTGTTACATTCAAGATCGTAAAGAAAAACACATCCATTTTGTAGATGGTACAGAAGGTGGGTATACTAGTGCAGCTATTATGTTTAAAGAAAAACTTAAAAACAGAAACTTTAATTAGGTTAGTTTTTTCTTTAAAATCATGTACACCGGAAAATGATCACTATAACCGCCTTTGTAGTTTTTTCCAACATAAGTACGGTAAGGTGTGCCTTTATATTTGCCATCTAATTGTTTTAAAAAGTCCGCATCGTAAATATCTGCTTTGACATATCTAAGACTTTTAGGTTTACTCTCAAAAAAGTTAGGCGTAAATAATATTTGATCAAACAAGTTCCATTCAGAGTGGTGACTTGTTGTCCCTCTGTCAATAGATATTAAAGTTTCCATTGGATTAAATAATCCCTGGTTTTCCATTAATAGTTCTATGCTTTTATCATTTGGATTATCATTAAAATCGCCCATAACAACAATTCTAGCATCCGGAATATTATCTTTTAAGGTACTAATAATAGCCTGTAAATTAGTAGAGGCTGTAAGTCTTTTGTGTTCGGTTTCATAACCTCCCGTGCGTCGTGATGGCCAATGGTTTATTAAAAAATGAATCGATTCACCTAAAAACAACCCAGACACTAGTAATATGTCTCGGGTATAATCAGAGCTGCCATCCTCATTTTTAAAACTAAACGTAAACACCTCAGAGTTGGTCACTTTAAATTTTTCGCTATCGTAAACAAAAGCGACATCAATACCGCGTTCATCTTTACTATTGTAATGCACAAATTGGTAGGCATATTCTTTTAGATGTTTGGAGTTAATTAAATCTTTTAAAACAGCTTCATTTTCTATTTCGGCCAAACCAATAATCGCAGGATGTGCTTTCGTTTCCTTTTTACCAATGTTAGAAATGGCATACCCAATTTTACGTAGCTTATTATTATAGCGTTTTATAGTCCAACGTTTTTCTGAGGTTGGAATAAAGTCTCTATCACGCGTTAAATCATCCTTATAAATATCAAATAGATTTTCTATATTATAAAAAGCAAATGTGTGCTGTAAGGTTTTTGTTTTAAAGATGTTAAATTTCAATAGTATAAATTTAGAAGCCTAAAAATAGCGAATTTATTATGGATACAATTGCGTAACTTTGTAGTATAATTATTTATATGTTAGAAAAAAAAGATATATCGCTTGAAAAAGCAGTTTTAATTGGTGTTGTAACTAAAGAACAAAACGAAGAGAAATCTAAGGAATACCTTGATGAGCTTGAGTTTTTGACCTTTACAGCAGGTGGTGAAGTATCAAAACGATTCACCCAAAAAATGGAAATGCCTAACCCTAAAACATACATAGGGACAGGTAAAATGGAAGAGGTAAGACAGTATATTGAAGACAATCACATCGGGACTGCTATTTTTGATGACGAGTTATCGTCGTCTCAAGAGCGTAACATAAGTAAAATCCTAAACGTAAAAGTATTAGATCGTACCAATTTGATTCTGGATATTTTTGCACAGCGTGCACAAACTAGTTATGCCAGAACACAGGTAGAGCTAGCACAATGTCAATACCTATTACCAAGACTAAGAGGGATGTGGACACACCTTGAGCGTCAAAAAGGGGGTATTGGTATGCGTGGACCTGGAGAGACAGAAATCGAAACAGATAGACGTATTGTCCGTGATAGGATATCCTTGCTTAAAGACAAGATAAAGACTATTGACAAGCAAATGTCAGTACAACGTGGTAATCGTGGTAAGATGGTCAGAGTAGCTTTAGTTGGATATACCAACGTTGGTAAATCTACTTTGATGAACACTGTTAGCAAGTCTGAGGTCTTTGCCGAAAACAAATTATTTGCAACCCTTGATACAACTGTTAGAAAAGTAGTCATTCAAAATCTACCTTTTTTATTAACGGATACCGTAGGGTTTATCCGCAAGTTACCAACACAATTAGTAGACAGTTTTAAAAGTACCTTGGATGAGGTTAGAGAAGCAGATCTATTATTGCATGTTGTAGATATTTCGCATCCAAATTTTGAAGACCATATTGAGTCTGTAAACAAAGTTTTGGGCGAAATTGATAGCGCAGACAAGCCAATAATAATGGTGTTTAATAAAATAGATGCTTACCAGGCCAAACCATTTGACGAGACGGATTTAATTGCCGAGCGTACCGGAGAACATTTCTCTTTAGCAGAATGGAAAAAAACATGGATGAGCAGAGTAGGAGAACATAACGCACTATTTATTTCTGCCTTAAACAAACGTAATTTAGAAGATTTTAAAAAGCGTGTTTATGATGAGGTTAGAGAAATACACGTGACGCGTTTCCCGTACAACCATTTCTTATATCCAGATTACGATTACGATAACTTAGACGAGGAAGAGTAGTATAATGTGGGCGTTACCCTAAAAAGGGTCAGGCTGTCCGTTATATCTTTTTTGTAATACTAGTAAACCTGTTTGTTGTTTATAGACCTAACAGTTAAAATTAAACTTGGTTAACAGTAAAATAGTTTACAAAAAAGGATGCCACTTCCATCCTTAACGCATAAAAAAAAAGCACCTTAAAAAGGTGCTTTTTTTATTATGTATTGTAATTACTATTATAATTGGTAGTTTAAACCAACTAACCAGTAAGATTGTAATTTGTTATCAGCACCAGATAAAGTAGTATCTTGGAAGTTAGCAGCTTCTTGTTTGTTGCTTCTTAAACCAAAGTCAAAACCAACACCAATCATTTTCCATAAGTTGTAACCAAAACTGTTTATCCAAGTAAAGTTAGATAAATCTCCATCTTCATAAGATTGGAAAGTAGAGAAGTTAGATTTAAAGCTAATTGCTCCAATTTGACGTGTATAGTCAGCAACTATTTTTGCTCCTAAAGACGACTGAAAAACAGCATCGTTTTTAGCAAATACAAAGTTGTAGTTTAATGGGTGAGCAACAACTATTAAGTTTTCAATAGGTGTCCAAGTTAAACCAACACCAACATCTAAATATCCTGGGTCGTTAAAGTTATCTAAGATTGTAGTTCTGTACTCCGCTAATCCAGATACAGCTAAGTTTTTAGCAATGTTTCTTCCGTATAAAGAAGAGATGTTAAAAACATCTGTAGTAGCATCAAAATCTTTATCATCAACTTCAAAAGGAGTTCCGTCTAAATTGTCATTAGCTTTGTCGTCTAATTTTACCCATCCTAAGTTTACGTTAAGATTGTTTCTCCAGAAAAACTTTTCTTCAATTAAGTTAGCAAAACCGTTAACAGTTATACCAATGTTTCCAGAAGCGTTGTTTGCTGCACTTTGAGAGTACCAGTTGCTAAATTCAGAAATACTTCCTCCAATAGTACCAAAAGCACCTTTTCTCCATCCTGGTAAAGCATCTATTTGCGCTTGTAAAGCATTAGCTTCTGCTTGTGCTGCATCAGCAACAGCTTGCTTTTCTACCTTTTGAGTGTGTAATTCTTCTTTTGTTTGGGCATTCATAGAAACCATTCCTAATAATAATGCACCTGTTAAAAATATTTTTTTCATAATTCTTATAGTTTTAGTAAATCGGTTGCAAAGATACGGTTTAGAACTAATAACTTTAAAAATAACAAAAAAACACAAACAACTAATAATCAATTAGTTGTATTTTTAAAGAAGTGGTTAACGTTTAAATAATGGCACAAAAGAACACGCCTCGCCGTACATGATGTTTTTAGCGTAAGGTTTAAGCTTATTTGTTATCATAACATAAGCGTTTATAGGCACTGGCAGCTTACTGCAGCCTTTAATAATAACCGGCTTATCCTGGTAAATAGTACCATCAATTGCATTAATTATGTCTTGGTAAATAGCAGTCTCTAAATCTTCAAGTGTACCAATATGGCTCTTTTCGACAAAAGGCTGTAAATTTACGACCAGTAACATAAAAGCCCAATCCGGAATGATAGCATCGGCGCTACATGTGATAGCTACGTACTGATTTTGGTACTGACTCCAGTCATGATTTTTGATGTAATTTCTAAAATCTTGCTCTTTTAAAACCAATTCTTGAAACAACCAATCCTTAATATCTAGCACAACACGTTTTCCTTTTGGATAATAATCCTCAAGGTCAATAGTTACTAGTTTGCTATTCGCAACGCGATTAATAATCTCTTCAGCCATAATTTAAAAATAAGTAATATTATTGGTAACCTTCTGCTTGTAGTTTAAATAAGTCGGCATATAATGACTGATTAGCCATTAACGCTTCATGTGTACCCATTTCTAGTACACGACCTTCGTCTAATACTAAAATCTTGTCTGCTTGTCTTACAGTGCTAAATCTGTGCGAAATGATAATACTGGTTTTGTCTTTTGTTAAACCTATAAAACGATCAAAAACATCGCTTTCCGCTTTAGCATCTAAAGCAGAGGTAGGCTCGTCCAAAATCATCACTTTAGCATCTTTCATATATGCTCTAGCTAATGCTACTTTTTGCCATTGTCCACCAGACAATTCTTGTCCTTTAGCAAAACGTTTTCCTAGTTGTTGGTCGTAACCTTTTTTAAGTTCTGACACCACTTGGTTTGCTAAACTTAGCTCGGCTGCATTTTCAATTTTTTCTTGATTGTTTATTTCTTTAATATCACCAATAGCAATGTTTTCTCTAACGGTAAATTCGTATTTAAAAAAGTCTTGAAAAATCACACCAAAAAAAGCTTGATATTTTGCTTTGTTAAATCTATTAATATTAACGCCATCTAATAATATTTCGCCAGACGTAGGTTCGTAAAAACGTAATAATAACTTAGTTAATGTTGTTTTACCAGCACCATTTTGACCAACAAAGGCTAATTTTTCTCCTGCTTTAATTTTAAAGCTAATTCCTTTTAATATTTTGTTGTCAGATTCTGGATAAGAAAATTCCACATTTTTAAATTCAAACCCTTCACTTATCGTTTCTGGTAGTGGCATATCCTCGTTATGTTTTGGTTTTATTGAAATATCAATAAAATCAAAATAGTCTTTTAAATATAATGCGCTTTCTGATATACGTGTAAACTTAGAAAAGAAGTCTTGTAAGTTTCTTGTTAATCTATTAAAAGCACCCGATAAAAAGGTTAATTCTCCTAAAGTAATAACGCCAGAAATAACACGATAAATTATAAACACATACGCACCATAATAACTTAAGGTTCCCAAAACATTAAAGACAAAACCTAAAGCCGATCTTTTTATTGCCAGTTTTTTGTTGAGGTCGTAATATTCTTGAGACAGGTTTTTAAAACGGTCTACTACAAAGTCTGTTAGACCAAATAGTTTAATTTCTTTTGCTGTTTTATCATTTGCCCCTATAAATCTTAAGTAATCTAATTCTCTACGTTCTGCAGTCCAACCTCTAGCTAAAGAGTATTGTTGTTGACTAAAATAGATTTCATTTATAAAAGACGGAATAATACTTAATACTAAAAGGATAATCAGATAGGGTTCAAAGTATATTAAACCGGCAACAAGTGTTGCAATGGATATTAAGCTTTGTACTTCTCCTAATGCATTTGACATTAAACCAACACGACTAGTGGTTTGTGTTCTGGCACGTTCTAATTTATCGTAAAATTCAGAATCTTCAAGTAGACTAATATCTATTTGATTGGTTTTTTTTATGATTCTTACAGAGGTATCAATAGAGTAGGCGTCACCTAATAAACTATCCGTCAATTGTATGGCGCGACTAATTAAATCGGACAATACAATTAAACCAAACTCGATACCAACATAGGTCCAAAGCTGTGTAAGGTCCGAAGCATCTAATTTGGTTTGTATTATAATTTCGTCAATTATTATTTTACCAATCCATAAAATAATAACTGGTAAAACAGCACCAATAAGTCTGCAAAAGGCAGAGCCTAAAAATAGTTTTTTATTGGTGTTCCAGATTTCTTTAAAAAATCTAGGGATATAAATTAAAGCGCTAAAAGATTTTTTGAGATTGGTTTTATTACCTTCTTTTAGCGATTTTGGTGCTTGTCTAGCCATTGTGTTTTGGCATTAAAGCATACCAAGCTCTAGTTTAGCTTCTTCACTCATTAAATCTTGCGTCCATGGTGGATCAAAAGTAATTTCTACTTCGGCATCCTTAACATCGTTTAAAGATTTTACTTTTTCTTCTACCTCTAAAGGTAACGTTTCGGCAACAGGACAGTTAGGTGTTGTTAATGTCATTAAGATTTTTACATCATAATCTTCGTTAACAAAAACATCGTAAATTAATCCTAATTCGTAAATGTCTACTGGTATTTCTGGATCAAAAATGGTTTTTAAAACCTTTACTATTTTTTCTCCTAATTCTGCTGTATCTATTGTAGTCTCGCTCATTTTATACTTTTTCATTTCCTTTTAAAAAGAAAATTTGTTTTTTTAATTCCGCTTAAGCGAATTAATTTAATTGTGTTTGATATGCTATGGCATACATTTTTATCTGTTTGATCATACTTACTAAACCGTTAGCTCGTGTTGGAGATAAATGTTCTTTTAAGCCAATCTCGTCGATAAAATCTGTGTTTGCGTCTAGGATATCTTTTGGGTGCTGATTAGAAAATACGCGTATTAAAATAGCAATAATACCTTTAGTTATAATGGCATCACTATCAGCTGTAAATTCTATTTGATCATCATTAAGCTCTGCATGTACCCAAACTTTACTTTGGCAACCCTTGATTATATTGGATTCTGTTTTGTATTCTGGAGCTATAAGCGGTAATGATTTTCCTAAATCGATCATGTATTGATAACGCTCTTCCCAGTCTTCAAACATGGAAAATTCATCAATAATCTCGTCTTGTATTTCTTTTATAGTCTGCATTTTCAATATAATTTCAGGTGCAAAATTAATCAATATTCACTGATTAATTACTAAAGAAGTCTTAAAGATAATTTTGAAAATTTTACGCTTCTTGTTTAGCTTGCTATTTGGTTAGTGCGAAAATCTTGTTTACTAGTACTGCGATTGCTGCTGGAGGATTTCCGGCATCAAAAGAGGGCGTACTATATTGCTTACCATTAACTATGATGGTTAAACTTGCTGCTGCTGCACCGTCATATTGATGCGCTTTGCTTGGTGGGTCAAGCTTTTCAAGAGTTTCTATATCTATACTATCTGTTAAATCTTGTAATGTTGACCAATCCGCTTTACTACAGGTTTTAACTGTTGCTTTTTCTGATCTATTAAATTGTGATTTTATAGTGTTTTGATCTATTTCTATTAACGTATAACTACCTCTAGTTGATGCGGAGTATCTAAATGACATTCCGTTATCTTGTTTTTGTGTATCTGCAGTACCCGATGCTTGCATACCGTTAAGTAGTTCTTTTTTATTGTGTAATAACGTAATGGCGTTGCCAGTTACTTTGTAGTTTGTAGTTTCTTGTAGTGTTTTTAGAAAGTTGGTTTCGATTGTGTTTTCTGCTTCTGGACACATTTTTTTAGTAGATCCTAATTGGCTAAAAGTGATTTGGTCTCCATCCACTGCATATGTACCGAAAAAATTATTACATCCAGAAAAACCATATACACGATTTGTAGCATTGTCAAAGCCTATTGATAATTTAGAATTAGTTGTTGCTTTACCTTCTAGAGTAGTTACACTGTAAGTTCCGTTAAGTGGTGTTGCTGACATATCTTGAGTTAAGCTACTTTTTGTGTCTTGAGTTGAACCACAACTGTTAAGAAGAATAGAAAAAAGTAAAATAGTAATTGTTTTCATAGAAGTAATATTTTGGTATTTGATTATAATATTACAAAAAAGAAGCCAAACTATTAAGATAACATCATTTTTGCTTTTTTAACACCTTCAACTAAAGCGTCAATTTCGGATTTTGTATTGTAAAAGGCAAAAGATGCTCTGACTGTGCCAGGAATCTTATAAAATGCCATAATTGGTTGTGCACAATGGTGACCAGTACGTACAGCAATACCCATTTTATCTAGTAAAGTACCAACATCGTAAGGATGTATACCTTCTAAATTAAAAGATATAACTGAAGTTTTGTTTTTTGAGGTCCCGTAAATTTTTAGACCATCAATAGCTTCTAGTTGTTTTGTACCATAGTCTAGTAACTCGTGCTCATAATCTGCTATTGCATCAAATCCGATAGCATTCATGTAATCCAATGCAGCACCAAAAGCTATTCCACCACAAATATTGGGTGTTCCTGCTTCAAATTTATGAGGTAAACCAGCATATGTTGTTTTTTCAAACGTGACTTGGTCAATCATTTCTCCACCACCTTGATAGGGTTGCATTTTATTAAGCCATGCTTCTTTACCATATAGCATTCCAATACCTGTCGGTCCACAAATTTTGTGAGCAGATGTTACATAAAAATCAGCATCCAAAGCTTGCACATCAGGTTTGATATGTGGACAAGCTTGTGCGCCATCTATCAATACTGCAGCACCAACTTTATGTGCTTGATCAATAATACTTTTTATAGGGTTTATTGTTCCTAAAGCATTTGATATATGATTAACAAAAACAAGTTTTGTTTTATTTGAAAGTAATTTAGAGTACGCGTCCATATCCAACTCGCCTTCCAAAGTCATTGGAATAACCTTTAGGATAGCGCCTGTTTTTTCGCATAACATTTGCCAAGGAACAATATTACTGTGGTGTTCTAGAGCAGATACAATAAGCTCGTCATCTTTTTGTAATAGTGTAGCAAAACCATTAGCAACTAAATTTATACTATGCGTTGTTCCTGACGTAAATATTATTTCGTGTGCTTTTTCAGCATTAAAATGATGTTGTATTGTCAGTCTTGCTTCTTCGTATTTATCAGTTGCTTCTTGACTTAGTGCATGTACGCCTCTATGTATATTTGCATTATAGTTAGAATAATAATCTACTATTACATCTATAACTTGTTGTGGTGTTTGTGATGTGGCAGCATTATCAAAATACACCAACGGTTTACCATTTACTTGTCTTTTAAGTATTGGAAAGTCTTGACGTATTTTATTGATATCTAACATAATTGGTAATAAATTAAAACGCTTTTGATATGGCTTTAAACAGCATAATAAATAATGACACGCAAATAGCAAGTGTTACTATTAGCGCTAAAGCAACTTGATAAGTTTTTATGTTACCTTTTGCTAGTAAATTAGTCAGGTTTTTAAAAACAAAAACCGAAAGTACCAATAACATATAAGTACATGATAATCCAACAAAAGTTAATAATATACCATCAAAAAAACCACCTTTAGTCATGTAAAAAAGACCTCCGGTAACAATTGCAATTAGCAAGCAAATGCTAATTAATTTGATGAAAACTTTATTCGAAATGTTTAAAATATCCATATTTTTTACAAATCAAAACCAATGTTAACACCTAATTTTGTTGCTATAATTTTAGTGATACGTTGTTTTAATTCTGGAATTTTTACAGATTTTAAAACGTTGTTACTAAACGCATACATTAATAACCCTTTAGCTTCTTTTTCAGGAATACCTCTAGATTTCATGTAAAATAAAGCGCTTTCGTCTAATTGCCCAATCGTACACCCATGAGAACATTTTACATCATCTGCAAAAATCTCAAGTTGAGGTTTAGAGTTTATTGTTGACTTGTCGCTTAACAATATGTTGTTGTTAGATTGAAACGCATTTGTTTTTTGTGCTTCTTTATTAACAATTACTTTACCGTTAAAAACACCAGTTGAACTATCGTTAAAGATCCCTTTGTAATCTTGGTGGCTTTCGCAATTTGGCTCTATATGATGTACTAATGTATTGTGATCAACGTGTTGTTTGTCTCCAATAATAGTTACACCGTTTAATGTAGAGTCCATGTGCTCTCCATTTTGGTAAAAGTTAAGGTTGTTACGCGTTAATTTTCCTCCAAAACTAAACGTATGAACAGACACGTGACTTTCGCGTTTTTGATCAACAAATGTGCTATCAATTAAAGACGCATTTTTATTATCGTTTTGTATTTTGTAATAATCTACAATAGCACGTTTGTTTGCAGCAATCTCTGTAACCGAGTTAGTTAAAACTGGATTGTCTGTAACACTTTGGTGACGTTCTATTATTTGTACATGTGCATTTTCTTCAACAACAATTAAGTTACGTGGTTGTAATAACAACGTCGACTCATTTCCTGTAGAGAAATGTAATATTTGTATTGGTTTTGCAACCACTTTATTTTTAGGAATGTGTATGTAAGCCCCTTCTTTAGAAAACGCAGTGTTTAAAGATGATAGTCCATCTTTTGTAGCGATTTTATTAAAGTAATTGTCTATTACCAACTGGTATTTAGGCTTGCTTAAGGCAGCTGACATTAAACACACATCAAGTCCGTCATGAGTCGTTTCTGATAAGTGTGACGAGTATTTTCCGTCAATAAACACAATCTTGTAAGTGTCTATGTCGTGGATAAAGTATTTTTTTATATCATTATACTCTAATGCGTTTTCTTGCTTTGGAAACACGCTGTAATCGTGTTTTAAAACACTATTTAATGACGTGTATTTCCAAGCTTCGTCTTTTTTAGTAGGAAAACCTTCTGTTTCAAACGTTTTTATTGCTTCGCTTCTAATGTCATGTATTTTAGAATCTATATCTACATGATTTTCGAATGCTATAAAAGAGGATACTAATTTATCTTTTAAACTCATATTGTTCAGTTTTCAGCTACAGCTTGCTTTTATTAATATTATAATAAAGACAACGTTTGGCTGGGTACTATTTATTGATTTTGAAACTATAAAATATTGTGTAGTTAGTTTAGTTTGTCTTTGAAAACTAATACTGATTACTACTAATTATTTTTAGCGTCTTCTTCTTCTTTAATCCAGTCGTAACCTTTTTCTTCTAACTCATGCGCTAGTTCTTTTCCTCCGGATTTAACAATTTTTCCATTGTATAAAACGTGAACAAAATCAGGTACTATATAATCTAATAAACGTTGGTAGTGTGTAATAACTATTACAGCATTATCCTTGCTTTTTAGTTTGTTGACTCCGTTAGCTACAATACGTAAAGCATCGATATCTAATCCAGAATCAGTTTCATCAAGAATAGCTAATTTTGGCTCTAACATTGCCATTTGAAAAATCTCGTTACGTTTCTTTTCTCCTCCAGAAAATCCTTCGTTTAAAGAACGTGACAAAAATTTACGATCAATTTCTAAAAGCTCAGATTTTTCACGGATTAATTGCAGCATTTCTTTAGCTGGCATATCCTCTAAACCTTTTGCTTTTCTAGTTTGGTTAATTGCAGTTTTCATAAAGTTAGTAACACTAACTCCAGGAATTTCTACTGGATATTGAAAAGATAAAAACACACCTTTATGTGCACGCTCTTCAGCAGCTAAGTCTTCGATGTCTTCATTGTCTAAAAGAATGTTACCATCCGTTACTTCGTATTCTTCTTTTCCTGCAATTACAGAAGCTAAAGTACTTTTTCCAGAACCATTTGGTCCCATGATAGCATGTACTTCTCCTGCTTTTACTTCAAGATTAATTCCTTTTAATATGGACTTGTCTTCAACACTTGCGTGTAGGTTGTTTATCTTTAACATATTACTTATTTTCCTAGTTTGATAACGTCGTTTTTATTTTGAGCTAAAGCTTTTACGCTGATAACTTTATTTATTTTTAGCTTATATGGCCAGCCTTCTTCTTGGTCTCCCTTCGGAACTAACTCGCCTATCACCTCAATTTCCACCATGTCTGTTGGTGCTTGTTGAAAGGCTTTAGCTTGGGTAATAATTTGGTCAACCTTATTATTTAAGATCACACCATGAATTACATTTCCCATTTGAAAAACAGCAGCATCTTGATAATATACAAAGCCGCCTGTATAGGTTTGTTCTTCGTTTGTTTTACAGCTAATAAAAGCGATAAACATAAAAAGAATTGCTAATTTTTTCATTTCAATTACTATTTATTAACCTACAGATCCTTCTAAAGAAATTTCCAATAATTTTTGTGCTTCTACAGCAAACTCCATTGGTAACTTATTTAAAACATCTTTACTAAAACCATTTACAATTAAAGCAATTGCTTTTTCTGTATCAATACCACGTTGGTTACAGTAAAATATTTGATCTTCTCCAATTTTACTTGTAGTTGCTTCGTGCTCTATTTGAGCCGTTTTGTTTTTAGCTTCGATATATGGAAATGTATGTGCACCACACTCATTACCCATTAATAAACTATCACATTGTGAGAAGTTACGCGCATTGTCTGCACGACTTCCTATTTGTACTAATCCTCTGTATGAGTTATGTGATTTTCCTGCAGATATACCTTTAGAAATAATAGTTGATTTGGTGTTTTTACCCAAATGAATCATTTTAGTTCCTGTATCTGCTTGTTGGTAGTTGTTAGTTACTGCAATCGAGTAAAATTCTCCTACAGAGTTATCTCCTTTTAAAATACAAGATGGGTATTTCCAAGTTACAGCACTTCCTGTTTCTACTTGAGTCCAAGAGATTTTTGCGTTTTTCTCGCATAATCCACGTTTTGTAACAAAGTTGTAAACACCACCTTTACCTTCTGCACTTCCAGGGTACCAGTTTTGAACGGTTGAGTATTTTATCTCAGCATCATCCATTGCAATCAGCTCTACAACTGCTGCGTGTAATTGGTTCTCGTCACGACTAGGTGCTGTACAACCTTCTAGGTAAGAGACATAACTACCTTCGTCCGCAATTAAAAGTGTGCGTTCAAACTGTCCAGTTCCTCCTTGGTTAATTCTAAAGTATGTTGATAATTCCATAGGACATCTAACGCCTTTTGGAATATAACAGAACGATCCATCACTAAAAACAGCACTGTTTAAAGCTGCGTAAAAATTGTCTGTTGTTGGAACAATACTTCCTATATATTTTCTAACTAATTCTGGATGCTCTTTTATAGCCTCAGAAATACTCATAAAAATGATACCTTTTTCTGATAACGTTTTTTTGAATGTTGTTGCTACTGAAACTGAATCTACTACAATATCCATTGCAACGTTATTCATCTTCTTTTGCTCATCAACAGAGATTCCTAATTTTTTATACATCGCTAATAGATCTGGATCTACGTCGTCTAATGTTTTATTAGGGTCAACCGCTACAGGAGCAGAGTAATAAGCTATGGCTTGAAAATCTGGTTTTTTGTAGTTTACATTTGCCCAATCTGGCTCTTTCATTGTTTTCCAAACTTTGAAAGCTTCTAATCTCCATTCTGTCATCCATTCTGGCTCATCCTTTTTCTTAGAAATAGCACGAACGATGTCTTCATTTAAACCAATAGGGAATGTTTCAGATTCTATATCTGTAAAAAAACCATATTCGTATTCTTTGGTTTTTAATTCTTCTCTAAGGTCGTCCTCTGTATACTTTGACATATTTTGTCTGTAAGTTTAATTATAATGAAAAACTTTCTCCGCATCCACAAGTACGGTTGGCGTTTGGATTATTAAACACAAAACCTGTTCCGTTTAATCCGCCTGAATATTCTAAAGTGGTACCAATTAGGTACAAGAAACTCTTTTTGTCAACAATGATTTTTACATCATTATCTTCAAAAACTTTATCCTCATCTTCTTTTTCTTTGTCAAATTTTAAATCATAAGACAAACCAGAACAACCACCACTTTTCACACCTACGCGAACGTAGTCTGTGGTTGCATTATAGCCATCATCAGTCATCAATTCGATAACCTTTTTTTTAGCTGTGTCAGAAACTTTTATCATACCTGTTAATTAGAATTTATCTAAATAGAGTGCAAAGATACAACATCAGTCGCTTTTTTCAATAGCAACTAACATTATATTAGCATATGGTTTTATAGGTTTTTCTTATTACTGAATAAAATCAGGATTGTTAATGAAGCTTGGATCTGATAATGATAAAAGAAAGGCTTTTAAATCGGCTTTGTCTTGCGGGTTTAAATTAACACCGCCTTGATTAACTTTTTTCATCAAAGGGTCAATTGTAGAAGAGTTTGTAAGCCCTGTGCTGTAGTGGTTAATTACGTCATCTAAAGTTGCAAATCTACCATCGTGCATGTAAGGTGCTGTGTAGGCTAAATTACGTAATGAAGGAGATCTAAATTTACCGTTATCGTTTGGGTTTCCTGTTACTGCTCCAAAACCTAAATCTGTAAAAGTAGCATCTAAACCGTTGTTATGAAATTGGTTGTCTGTCCACAATGGATTGTTTGGATTGCCATGACAATGGAAGCAGTCGCCTCGTTCCTCATCCATAAATATGGCTAATCCATTTTCTTCTTGTGTGGTCAAATTTACTGTGCCATTTGAAAATTGATCAAATTTAGAATTTCCGGAAATCAATGTGCGTTCAAATTGTGCAATCGCTTTTGTTACAAGTTGTCTAGTTATTGTTTCAGTGCCAAAGGCTTGTTTAAATAATAAAGGATACTGGTCGTGGTTGTTCAGTTTTGCTTCAATAGGTTCCCAGCTATCATTTCCTAATTCGTTAGCATCAATTACAGGTTCTAAAGCTTGATTTTCTAATCCTAAAGCGTGACCGTCCCAGAAATATTTATCATCAAAATTCCATGCTAAATTAAATAAAGGCATGCTGTTTCTGTTACCAGGAATTCCTGTTACACCGCTACTAAATTGATTAGGGTCTGTAAAGGCATTTTGTGGCAAATGACAACTAGCGCAGGCTTTTGTATTGTTTACCGAAAGGATGTTGTCAAAAAACAAACGTTTACCTAATGCGACACCTTCAATAGTTAAGGTATTACTTAATGGGATTATTGGATCTATAAGTTTGGTTTGGAAAAGTACTGGTATTTCTAATTGATAAGGAATAGGGATGTAGTTATCCTCAGGAGTATCTTCCTTGGAATCACAATTAAAAAGCATTACGCAAAGCAAGCTATATAGTGGCCAAAATTTCATGTTTATTGTGTTGTTTCACCTAAACTAAAAACACTCAAAATATTTTGTTGCATCATTTTTTGTGCGTCGTAATTTGGCATTAAAGGTGTGTCTAAAACATTTAAATCCCAAGTGTTTGGGTTTTTAAACAATTCAGCGATATTCATTTTAATTTCAATAGTTGTATTGTTTGAAATGGTTATTGGTGCATCAAATGTAATGACTGCAAAATTGTCTTCAAAAACACCATCGCTAACTCTTGCAGTTCCATTATGAAAGTTAAAAGGAGACGGGTTTGCAGTATCTACATTGTACATACCATCAAATTGTAAAAAGTGATAACCGCCACCAAGCATTGCTGGCCAATTCCATGATTCTGAATTTAAATCTTGGTATATTCCATCTGTATTATCGTCTGCGTTAAAACCCCAAACAAACTTTAAATTGTATGTTCCGGATGGGATTGTGTTGACTACTGGTGTAAAGTTATATGTTGCATCGTCAGATAAGTCCGTTAACTTATAGCCCTCAAAGATGTATGTTTCTCCTGCAAGATTTGTTAGTTCAAAATGAGATGTTAAGTATCTAATTCTGTTAATAGTTATAACCTCTCCATTAGCATTTGTAAGTGTTTCGGTTTCTAGGTTGGTGCTGTTTATAAAAGTGCTATCCCAATGATGTGTGAAATTAAAGGTGACTTCTGGGATTGTAATTGTAGTGTCGTCAATATCCTCGTTACAAGCAATAATTAGCAATGCTAAGGTTAAAAGTGAAACAATTTTTTTCATGTTTTTAATTAATTTCAATTAATAGTAAGTCTGTAAAACCCTTGTTTTCATTGATGTTTCCGTCGTTGCTGCTGGATTCTCCTACTGCTATTATCTTTCCGTTATTTAATTCGGTTACACTATAAGCAAAATCGACATTAGAACCGCCAACGGTTTTTTGCCATTTTAAATTTCCAGTGTTGTCAATTTTAAACACCCAGGCATCATTTTGACCTTGGTTGCCCGTTAAGTCTCCCGAAGCACTTCTAGAACTACCACTAATAATATAGCCATCATCGTTAGTTGTAGCGATATCCCGTCCAACATCAAAACCTTCGCCTCCGTAAGTTTTCTCCCAAAGTAATTCGCCATTAGGCGACACTTTAATTACCCATACGTCTGCAGCGCCGGAATTAGAGCTAACATCTGTATTGCCTCCTCTGGTGTCTCCAATAATTAGATAGTTTCCGTCTGAAGTATTAATCACTGCTCTAGCTTCGTCAATTTCTGTAGTTCCAAAAGATTTTTCCCATAAGGTTTCTCCTGTGTTTGACGTTTTAATAATCCAAAAATCGTAAGAACCTATATTGTTGCTAATGTCTGTGTCTTCGCTATCAGAAGATCCAATTATAATAAAGCTATCGTCGTTAGTTTGAATAGCATCATATGCGGTATCCGAAAAGAAGCCTCCAAAGTATTTGCTCCATTGGATGTTTCCTGTAGGGTCTAATTTTAAAGCCCAGTAGTCGCCACCTGCATGTTGTACTTGGCTGGATCTTGTATTACCAGCGCCTCCAGATGATGTCACATCTAAAACACCCGTTATAAAATAACCACCATCATTAGTTTGTATAATGGCGTGTCCAGTATCTATTCCAGAATAGCCATAGGTTTTTTCCCAAAGTAGGTTTCCTTGGGCGTCTAGTTTTATAATCCAAAAATCTTCTTGTCCATTGTTTGCTGTAACATCACCATCAGTACTATACGTAAACCCAATTATAGCGTAGCCACCATCTTGAGTTTGGATGATGTCATGACCTCTTTCGTCATTGGTACCTCCAAAAGTTTTAGTCCATTCTAAAGTTAGATCTTCGTTATATTTTAAAACCCAAACATCGTAGCTTTCATCAGTCTTTGTGGTAATATCTCCATCCATGGATTGTGTGAATCCTAGAACAATACATCCACCATCTGTTGTTTTTGCTACTGCTTGACCGCTTTCGTTTTTTGATCCTCCTAATGTTGTAACAGTCTCTAAGTTACCTTGGGCTAATGTATTTGTAGCGGGTTCTATTTCTTCTAAGGTTTCATCTTTACAAGAGAAAAACAGGACACTAATAGCGGTTAAGGTTATAGCGACAATATTTTTTAATTTAAACATCTGTGAATTGCTTTTTCTAACTATTAAAAGGCTTTGGTTTTTACCCTCTAAGTTTTTGTCTATTTATTGATTACTAGTTTTTTAGTAGTCGTGTTGTTTATTTTTACTAAGTATAATCCATTAGATAAATGCGTTGTTGGTAAAACGATACTGTCTTGATTAATATTGTTTTTAGAAAAAAGCTTTTTACCAATCACATTGTACACCTCTACAGAAGTAATAGTTTGACCTTTACTAGCTGTTAATTTTGAATTGGTTTTAGTAGGGTTTGGTACCAAACTAAATTTAGAGTCTAAGTTAAAGTCTTTGGTACTTAATGGATTGTTGCTTGCTCTTACCACAAAAAGACCTCTTTCAATATCACTAATAATTATATTACCGCTCTCAAAATAAGGGTAGATACTCCAAGCACCATTAAAATTAGCACTATTGCTAGCTGGGTAAGTGTCAAAATAACCGGTTTCAGAATTGCTGTTATTAGTAGAAATAAGTGTAGGAATGTCTAATACACGCATCCCAGCTCTATAATTTGCTAAATAAAAAGTGTCGTCTTTAACATAACCATTATGGTCTATTGCTGCTATTGAAGCTTCGTAAGTAGTTGATAAAACAGGGTTGTCTAAATCTAACATATCAAACACGAAAGTACGTGTACCAAATCCAAAATTTTGTTCGTCTGTTTCATCTCCGAAAATAAAATATCTGTGATCGTCAGTAAACCAACCTTGGTGTGCATAACCGGGATTTGGATACGTTATTTCTGAAATAAACTGAGGGTTGTTTTTATCGGTAACATCTAAAAGTACGACTCTGTCATTTGATCCACCATTACTGGCTAATAATATTTCTCTACCTATATAACTAGAGACTCCTATTACTGTTGGACTGGTTACATTGTTATCTGTTCCGTTGTATGTAATAACTTGTGCATCGTGTGTGTAACCTTTTCCTGAATAGCTACCAACTATGGTTGGCGATAATGGCGTTGTGATATCTACAAAAACAGGTCCGCCACTGGCAGCGCCACCACAGCCTACTAAATAAGCTATGCCTTCAGACTCGTTAATTACAATATTATGGCAACTACCAATATTAATTCCGTTGTCGCCAGTAAATACTTTTACATTTCCGTCTGTTGAACTATTAGTAAAAGTTAAATCGTCATTTACACCAGATCGTAATGTGGTTAAATCAAAAATTTGCATTCCGTGACTACCAACACCATCAGCAACAATATAAGCGTGATTATTATAAACTTTAATGTCTCTCCAGAAAGAGGTGTTTCCGTTTGCGGTTTCTATTCGTCCCAGAAAAACAGGGTTAATTGGGTCGCTAATATCTACAAAAGCGGTACTGTTTGTTGTCCCGATTATGGTATATTCTTTTCCGTCTAAAGGGTCCGTCCAGCCCCATAAATCACTACCTTCTTCGTTACCCAGTGTTGTTGCTAATGTCGAAATTGGTATGCGCGATAACAAGTCATAGCCATTGCAAGGATAGCTGGTTTCTACACCATTTATTGTTTGTGTTGCAAACCCGTTAACACAAGGACTTTGTGCTAGTGTTAATTGCGTAATACATAAAAGGAGTATAAATAGTAATTTTTTTGAAATAGACATTGGTTGAGGTATTCTTAATTTTTAAGAACAAATTTAATGGAAATAGTAGTGAAATGCGTTTTTCACGTGTTAAAATGTTAAATTTTTAATAAAAATAAATTCGTTTTTTGAATATTAAGACAATTTAGAATTTTTTAGAGCTACTATTAAATTAAGCTTAGTATTTTTGCAGTATGATAGAAGATAAAAATCAACAACGTACGGATTTAAGCCAATTAGGAGAATTTGGTTTAATTGATCATTTAGCAAAACATTTTGAGGTTACCCAACAATCTACTATTAAAGCCATTGGTGACGATGCAGCTGTAATGGAGTTTGGTGATAACAGAGTGGTTGTAAGTACAGACTTTTTAGTAGAAGGTGTGCATTTTGATTTAAGCTATATGCCTTTAAAGCATTTGGGTTATAAGGCTGTAGTTGTTAATTTGTCTGATGTTTATGCTATGAATGCAGAAGCAACACAGATTACTGTATCTATTGCGGTGTCTAATCGTTTTCCTTTAGAAGCGATTGAAGAGTTGTATGCAGGAATAGAAACTGCCTGTAAAATTTATAATGTTGATTTGGTAGGAGGTGATACGACGTCATCAACCTCTGGATTAATTATTTCTGTAACAGCTATTGGTCAAGTTAAAAAAGGCGATGAGGTTTACAGAAGTGGTGCAAAACCTAACGACTTGTTAGTGGTATCTGGAGATATAGGTGGTGCTTATTTAGGACTTCAAGTGTTAGAACGTGAAAAAGAAGTCTTTAAAGTTAACCCAAATAGTCAACCAGATTTAGATGCGTATACTTATATAATAGAGCGTCAATTAAAACCTGAAGCTAGAAAAGATATTGTAAAACTATTGCAAGAATTAGAGGTTAAGCCAACGTCTATGATTGATATTAGTGATGGTTTGTCTTCAGAGATATTACATTTGTGTAAGGCAAGTAAGGTGGGTTGTGATTTATACGAAGATAAATTACCATTAGACCCTCAAGTAATCTCTACAAGTGAGGAGTTTAATATGGATAGCACAACCATTGCTTTAAGTGGTGGTGAAGATTATGAGCTATTAATGACGATCTCTCAAGAAGATTTTCCAAAAATTAAAGCGAATCCAAATTTAACCGTGATTGGTTTTATTACAGATCAAGCTTCTGGAGCACACTTAGTAACTAGAGGTGATCAAAAAATTGCATTAACAGCGCAAGGTTGGAATAGCTTTGATAAAGACTAAGACGATAGTTTTAATGGTGCATTTTTTAGTGCTTGTGCAGCAAAGCGTTTTTGCTTGTTTTTGTGTATGCGCTTTAGTACATAATTAATTTCTCTATATTTTGGCGTTAACTCTGTTAAGTTTCCTTTACTATTAGTAGTCATTTCTTTTTTGCAATGACAACATTGGTATTCTTTAACGTGATAAGTGATTTTTTTACTGACCTGAAAGTTGTGTCCGAATACGGAGCAGTATAATTTTCCTTTAAGAGATTGTTTTTGTGGTACTTTGTGCATGATTCGTTTTTTTGTTAGATTTTATACATTTTGTAAAAATCTGATATATAGCGTTTACCGAAAGTAGGATAAAAAACCAATTAAACGTCAAAAAGCACTATTTATTCGATGAAACGTATTATTGCTTGTAAGAATTCTTCTTTGTTTTCGATGTGAGACATGTGTCCACCTTCTAGAATAGTAACCGTAACACCATTTAATTTTTCTAATTGATGCAGGTCTGTTTTAGATAAAATGGGATCGTTTTTACCAGCAATAATTAGTTTTTTGCAGTTTAAATTTTCTAATGTTTTAGTTCTGTCAGTTCTAATTTTCATGCCTTCTTGTGTGGCAACGTAACCTTGAAGTGGTGTTTTTAGAGCTTCGGTTTTAATATTTTCAATAGCGTCCTCAAAACGAATTCTATTGTCTTCAAAAAACAAATTACTAATAGACATGCTAACTAAGTTTTTGTAGTTAGTCTTTGCGACTTTTAAGGCTCTGTTTCTAAGTATGATGCGTTCTTGGCTGTCTGCAAAAGGTGTCGAGTTCATTAAACACAGTCCCTCAATAGTATGCGGCTTTTTTTCGGCGAAAGCCAAAGCAACATAACCACCAAGTGAGTGGCCAACTAGCGTAGTACTTGTAATGTTTAAGTGGGTAAGTACTGCATCTACTGCATCTGCAAAGTCTTCCATGGTGTGCACGTAACCTAAAGCGTCTGTTAAACCATGTCCTAACAAATCTATAGTAATGACCTGATGTGTGCGTTCTAGACTGGCAACGGTATCCTTCCACATAGTACTGTTTTCTAAAAAACCGTGTAATAAGGTGACTGTTTTACCTTGTCCAGAAACAGAATAAGAAATGGATATACCTTTGTAAGTTAAAATCATAGCCTGCAAAGATAAGATTTGTACTGTTTTTAGTAAGTTGTTTTGATTAACTATTTACTATATTTGATTGCCTAGATTATAAACTATCAAATTATGAGATTAAAACCTTTCCTTTATACTATAGCTTTTTTTACAAGCATGACTTTGTCTGCTCAAATTGAAGAGGCTAAACTAGATCAACTTGTTGAGAGCACTTTAAAAACCTTTAACGTTCCAGGGATTTCCGTTGGTGTAATTAAAGACGGAAAAGTGGTGTATGCTAAAGGTCATGGTGTGCGCGCTATGTCTAATAAAAAAGAGATGGATAATAGCACTTTAGTTGGTGTGGCTTCTAACAGTAAAGGATTTACTTGTTTTGCATTAGCAATGCTTGTGGATCAAGGTAAGCTTAATTGGGATGATAAAGTAAGACAGCATATTCCTGAATTTAAATTAAAAGATGCTTGGGTAACGGAGCAGTTTACGGTTAGAGATTTGGTTACGCATAGAAGCGGAATGGGACTTGGTGCAGGAGATTTAATGTTTTTCCCGGAAGCCGATTTTAATGTTAGTGATGTGCTTAAAAATGTTGGTCATTTAGAAGCAGAGAGCTCTTTTAGAAGTCAATTTGCTTACAATAACAACATGTTTATTATTGCAGGAGAGGTTTTAAAACGAGTTAGTGGATTGTCTTGGGAAGAATTTATTGAAACTAAAATAATGAAACCGGTTGGGATGACTAACAGTAAAGCATCTTATAATCGTGTGACAGATAAGTCTAATATTATTGAAGCCCATACGCTTGCTGATGGTAAATTGGTTCAGATTCCGCATGATTGGAGTCCATTGGCAAATCCAGCAGGAGGGATTATGAGTAACGTGGATGATATGTTAACTTGGGCACAGTTTTTAATGAATGATGCTGTGACTGCAAAAGGCGAGCGTTTGTTAAGTGAAAAACAATTCCATGAGCTTTGGCAATTACAGACGCCTTTAAAAGTAAGTGCTAACGATAGTTATAATTCAAACTTTAAAGGCTACGGTTTAGGCTGGTTTTTAACAGATGTAAAAGGTGGTTATAAGCAAGTATATCACACAGGTGGATTATTAGGAACGGTAACGCAATTTACTATGATTCCGGATTTAGATTTAGCAATTGTGGTATTAACTAATCAGATGAATGGGTCTGCTTTTACAACGATAACTAATACTATTAAAGATAGTTATTTAGGCTACGAAGATCGTAATTGGTTAGATAAATTAGGAAGAAACAATACCGAATGGTATACATATAATGACAGTTTAAAAATAGCAGTTTTTGATCAAGTAGCTAAAATGAAAAACAGTGCTATTATTCCAAAGGCGGATGCTATTGTAGGAGCATATAAAGATGTATGGTTTGGAAAGGTTAGTATTACGCAAAGCGGAACTAATTTAAGGTTGCTTTCAGATAAATCTCAAACACTAAAAGGAAGTTTATTACCGTATAATGCCACAACATTTATTGTTAAATGGGATAATAGAAGTTACGATGCAGATTGCTATGTGCAATTTAGCTTTGACGAAACAGGTAAGGCAGTAGGTGCTACCTTAAAGCCTATTGCACCTGTAACAGATTTTAGCTTTGACTTTGAAGACTTAAAACTAATTAAACAAGACTAATTTTGAATAGAACAAAAGATCTTCTAATAACAAGCTTTGCTTTGTTTTCTCTGTTTTTTGGTGCAGGAAATTTATTATTACCACCGCTTTTAGGATATAATGCAGGTGAGAATTGGTTTTGGGTAACCTTAGGCTTTATTATTACAGCAGTGGCAATTCCTATTATAGGTATTTATGCACATGCTAAATTACAAGGGACGTTATATGATTTTGGAAAAAAAGTATCTCCAACTTTTAGTTTTATTTATTGCATACTAATTTATTTAATAGCGGTTGCTATTCCGTCGCCACGTACCGCAGCAGCAACTCATGAGATAGCGATACATCCAAATTTTGGAACCTCGCCTTTATTAACAAGTAGTATATACTTTATTTTAGTGCTGATTTTTGCCTTAAACCGTTCTAAGATTTTAAATATAATAGGTAAGTATTTGACGCCTTTTATTGTTATTATTTTATTACTGGTTATTGGTATCGGATTATATTCTACACAAATGATTACTAATCCAACAACAATGGATACACCAATTGTATCTGGTATTTTGGAAGGGTATCAAACCTTTGACGCGATTGCGGCAGTAGTAGTAGGAGCAGTAATTATAATTTCTATTAATTTAAAAACAGAGGCTTCTTTTGAAGCTAAAAAGGACCTGATTAAAAAATCAGGATTAATTGCGGGTTTTGGTTTGTTTATAATTTACGCTGGTCTTATTGCGGTTGGTGCTTCTTATGGTGCAGAAATAGACATAAACAGTAGTTTAAATAGCGATATGCAACGTGCTAACTTATTAACTGGGATTAGCGTTAAAGCGCTTGGTGCTTTTGGGTATTCGGTTTTAAGTGTATTAATTGCTTTGGCATGTTTTACTACAGCTGTTGGTATTGTAACTGGAACTGCAGATTATTTTAAAGGCTTAATTAATAATTCTCAAACCGTATATGCGGTTACCGCGACAATTGCATGTGTCTTTGGTGTTGTGGTTGGGCAATTAGATTTTAATACTATTATAGTCTATGCGTTACCAGTGTTATTGTTTATTTATCCTATTACTATTGTATTGATTTTGTTAAATGCAATTCCGAATAAATATGCTTCTAAATTAGTGTTTAGAGTGGTGGTTTTAGTGACTTTTGTTTTTAGTATTCCTGATGTTATTGGGTTTTTAAGTCCATCAGAAGGTTTAACAACTATTGTAAACTTAATTCCGTTTGCAAAGCATAGTTTAGGTTGGGTGTTACCCGCTTTAATTTTATTTCTCTTTATTAATATAATTACTAAAAAATCAAGAACACAAGCTATTTAAGGGCTTTGACGGGTAAATGTCGGGTTTAAAGCGGTCTAGAAATTTTAAAAAATAGCTTCATGAGAGTAGATTTGCTTGAAAATATTTATATTATGAAGCAGCCAAAATTAGGTGAGAAGATCTCGCAATTAAGAAAACAAAAAGGACTAACACAAGAAGAGTTAATAGAAAAATGTAATATAAGTGTTAGAACAATTCAGCGTATTGAAGCAGGAGAAGTAACACCAAGAAGTTATACTCTTAAAACAATCTTACATGTATTAGATTATGACTTAAGTCAGATGCAATACGAAGATGATCAATCTTCATCTTTTGAAAAATCTTTAGAAACTTTTAAAGCAAATTGGTTTCAAGAAAGTCAAGAGAAATATTTTGTTATAATTGCACCTTTTTTATTGTTTTCGTTTACTTATCTAACTCTTAGTGTTTTCAAATTAGAAGATTTTTTTCTTAAAAATCTAGTGCTATTTATTTTGATTACAGGTTTTTTCTCATATTTTACTTTCACTTTTTCTGCAGGATATTTTGAAAGAAGAAAAAAACATGTTTTAGAAAAACAGTTAGAGAACAAAGATATCATTAGTGTTGGCTATAGTTTGTTAAAATTACTAGGGGTATTAATTTATTATTTTGCACTTTTAACAGCTTTTTTATTACACTTTTATTTTTTGAATGATCAAGTGTTATGGGATTTCTCTAATTTGGATTGGACAGCTATTTTGTTGGATGTTTTGATGGTTAAAATTTGCGCTTATTGGTTAAATAAAATAATAACTAAAGTTTTTATAAGAAAATTTGGGTTAGTAATAGACGAGAATGGTGTTACTGACAATTGCTCTGAATTATCAGCTGGGTTTGTACCTTGGTCTGATATTAAAAAAATAGAAGTAAGGTCTTTACTACTTAACCAAAAAGCTATTATTTTGGTGTTGAAAAACCCCGAGGAATTTGTAAGCAAATACGAGTCAGGGTCATTAAAAAGAAGAATAGGTGATGCTAGTTATAAAAGATTTGATTCTCCAATTCGATTAAAGACAAAGTACATAGACATTAGACCTAGTCAATTATATCTAGTCTTAAATAGTAAGCTTCAAGAATATATAAAAAATAATTAATTCTTCAGGTTTTTAATTACTGAAAATGCTTTGTCAACCACGTGGTCTTCTACTAATACCGTAAATTCATTGGTGGTAGAAACAACTTCGTATAACGGAATGTTTTCCCAAGCTAATCGTTTAAATATTTGGTAATATAAACCTGATATTTTAGAGTTGTCTTTTGGTAAACGGATACTGATTGCGGATAAGTTTTCTTGTAATCCAATCTGTTTTTCGTTAATAAAACATTTTAATATTTTCTTGTTTTCAGAATTCGATATAATAATATTACTTTCAAAAATTCCTCGTGTAAAGGCGTAAAAAATATCTTTATTAGCTTCTACTTGATCTAAAATTTTGGTGTGACTTTGTATTAGGGTTTCAGAATTCTGAAATGTAAAATCACTTAAGTTAGAGCGTACCGTGATATCTCCTAAATTTTGTAGCGTGCTTTTTAGTTTTAAAGAATGACGCAACGTATTTGGTGTGTTGTATCTGCGTAAAGCCATCATAATAGCTCCAGATTTTACGGGTTTACGCAACATGGCACTAATTGGCGCGTTCAATTCTTCGGCTAAGGCAGAGTAGTTAATAATGCTTCTAGACAATGCTTCTTCTAAAAACGGTTGCGTGATTAATATGTCTTCTACGCAAGAGGCGATAGTTTTCATTCTGTTAATTATTTAACAATTTGTGTAAAAATAGTACAATTTTTTCATTTTTATGGCTATCTCTTAGTCTCTAAGTAATTTAGCCTTATAAAATTTAAATATTATGTTAGTACTAAAGTTTGGAGGAACATCTGTAGGGTCTATTGAAAACATGATTAATGTTAAAAACATTATTAACAATGGGCAGCAAAAAGTAGTAGTTTTATCAGCAATGTCTGGAACAACTAATGCTTTAGTAAAAATTACAGATTATATTAAAAACCATAAGTCTGATGATGCTTTGATTGTTATTGATGCACTTAGAAACACGTACAACAAGACCATAAAAAAATTAATTACTAATCCGGAATTGCATAAAACGGTCTTTGTTTATGTTAACGATGTTTTTAATACGCTAGAATCACTGGTTAATAGATTGTATGATGACATATTATATAATCAAATTGTGTCTCAAGGTGAATTGTTGTCCACCTTTATTTTTAGTCACTATTTACAACAAGAAAATATAAATGCAGTGTTGTTACCTGCTTTAGATTTTATGCGTATTGATAAATCTAACGAGCCTGATAATTATTACATTCAGCAGAATTTAAATCGTATTTTAAAAGAAACCGCACAAGCAGATATTTATATCACACAAGGTTTTATAAGTCGCGACGCAGAGGGTAATATTGCTAATTTGCAGCGCGGAGGAAGTGATTATACGGCGACTATAATTGGGTCTGTTTTAAAGGTAGAAGAAGTGCAAATTTGGACAGATATTGATGGTTTTCATAATAACGATCCACGTTTTGTAGATAATACAACCGCTATTTCTAATTTGTCTTTTGATGAGTCTGCAGAGTTGGCTTATTTTGGAGCTAAAATATTGCACCCGCAAACGGTTATGCCTGTGCGTGCATTGGATATTCCGGTGCGATTAAAAAACACAATGGCTCCAGAAGCACACGGTACGTTGATTACTAATCAAGTCCATGGAGAAGGGATAAAAGCAATTGCTGCAAAAGATAATATTACGGCTATAAAAATAAAATCTGCTAGAATGTTATTGGCACATGGTTTTTTAAAGAAGGTTTTTGAGATTTTTGAGCGTTACGAAACGTCCATAGATATGATTACAACATCAGAAATCGCAGTGTCTTTAACTATTGATAATACCACGCATTTAGAAAGTATAGTTGAAGAGTTAGAGCGCTTTTCTGTAGTTGAGGTTGATAATTATATGAGTATCGTCTGTTTGGTTGGTCATGCCATTATATTTCATCCAGATACGCCTAATCTATTCCAGATTTTACAAGATGTTACTGTGCGTATGATTTCTTACGGCGGAAGTAATAACAACATCTCACTACTAATAAATACTAGTGATAAAAATGAAACCTTGAAAAAGCTACAGCGTTATGTTTTTGAGAGTCATACCGTTTTGGTTTAAAATGAGAAAAAGCAAGCTTTAGGGCTTGCTTTTTTTTTAAGACAATTTTTTCAAAGCTTCAATTATTTCATCTGGTTCAGATCGCGTTCGGTAATCTACATTAACATAGTTCCATTTAACTATTCCGTCCTTTGCTATTATAAAGGTGGCAGGAATTGGAAGTATGCTGCTATTACCATTGTTAATTTTTTTCAAATCAAGATTTCGATCTACACGCATATGCTCCATTAAAAATTCTGGGACTTCCCAAGCAACACCATATTGTGTGGCAATTCTAGCATCTTGGTCAGACAATACAATAAATTCCATGTCATTAATTTCATTTTTTGTCAATGATCCGTCTGGCACTTCAGGGCTAATAGCTACTAAAGTTGCGCATAAAGCTTTAATGGTGCTTAATTTAGCTTGCAATGCTCTAAGTTGTAAGTTGCAATACGGGCACCAACTACCACGATAAAAGGTAATAACAACCGGACCTTTATCTAGTAAGTTTGCCAGGATTACGTCTTGCCCTTCAGGATTTGGTAACTTAAAATCAGGAGCTTTATGTCCAATTTTTATTGCGTTTTTTCCGTATTCAAAGTCTTTTGCTTTATTAATAATAGCGTCAACACCTTTCATGAATTCGGGATTATTTTGTCTGCCTGATGCGATTTTAGCATCAGTTTGTTCTTTAAGTGTTTTCATTTGTTTTGTCTGTTTATAAAAACTAGGTGTTAGTGTAATAAAGAAAAGCGAACCTTACGCTCGCTTTTCTTTAAAAAAATTACAACTTTTACTTATTCATTATATCTTCAATTTCCTCAATTTCAATGGGGATGTCTCTCATTAAATTAAAAGGAGCTCCAGATTTTTGGATAACCACATCATCTTCTAATCTAATACCAAAACCTTCTGCAGGAATGTAGATTCCAGGTTCTACTGTAAATACATTGTTAGCTTGCATTGGCTCAGTTAAAATACCATAATCATGCGTGTCTAATCCCATATGGTGAGAGGTTCCGTGCATGAAGTATTTTTTATAAGCAGGCCAGTCTGGATTTTCATTTTGCACATCTGCTTTGTCAAGTAAGCCTAGACCTAAAAGCTCGCTAGTCATTAATTTACCAACTTCAATATGGTAATCTGCCCAAATAGTTCCGGGAACTAGTAGTTTAGTTGCTTCGTTTTTTACTCTTAAAACAGCATTGTAAACCGCTTTTTGTCTGTCGTTATATTTACCAGAGACAGGAATTGTACGTGTCATATCACTTGCGTAATTGGCATATTTTGCTCCTGCATCAATCAATATTAAATCTCCAGCTTTACATTCTTGGTTGTTTTCTATATAGTGCAATACGTTGGCGTTGTTTCCAGAACCAATAATTGGCGTGTAAGCAAAACCATCAGAGCGGTTGTTTAAAAACTCATGCATAAACTCGGCTTCAATATTATATTCCATAACGCCGGGCTTTACAAAACTTAACACACGTCTAAAACCTTTATTTGTTATATCGCAAGCCGTTTGGATTAAGTCTAATTCTATTTGGTCTTTTACAGATCTTAAACGTTGTAAAATAGGATTACTTTTAGCAACGCTATGTGCTGGGTATTTATTTCTGATCCAAGTTGTAAAACGGTCTTCTCTTGTCTCCGTTTCTACGTTAGCTCTGTAATGCTCGTTTGTGTTGATGTAAACTGTTTCGGCTTGTGTCATCATTTCAAACACTACTTTTTCTAAGTCTTGTAACCAGTAAACTGTTTTAATTCCACTAGTTGTTAATGCAGCGTCTTTAGTTAATTTTTCGCCTTCCCAAACAGCAATATGTGCGTTAGTTTCTTTTAAAAATAAAACTTCTCTGTTTTTAGGATTTGGACAGTCCGGAAATAAAACTAAAATACTTTCTTCTTGATCAACACCACTTAAATAAAAGATATCACGGTGTTGCTCAAAAGGTAAAGTGCTGTCAGCACTAACTGGGTAAATGTCATTTGAGTTAAAAAAAGCAATACTTTTCGGCTTCATTTGAGACGCAAAGTTTTTACGGTTTTTTACAAAAAGTGAGGCGTCTATTTTATGGTATTTCATAATAGGATAAGATTATTTTTTATTTCGACGTAAGTCAAAATAGTATAGATATTTTATAATTATTTTTTTCCGTCAAGCGGAAAGTATAAGTAGTCGTAAAAGTAATAACTTTAAGAGAGATAACTTATAAATGTTTCTTAAAATCTGATGCGTTTTGGGTTTTTACTTTGGCAATATTAGTTTTATCAGTATCTTCAAAACTTATAATAATCAACCATGAAACTAAGATTTATATTATCCCTATTTATTGTTTGTTCGGTTAGCGCGCAACAAGATTTACTAACGCAAAAAGCACTATTACAAACCAACTCAATAGTTAAAAATGTAGCGTTCCAAAACATTGGGCCAACGGTTATGAGTGGGCGTGTTGTGGATTTAGCAGTAAACCCCGAAGACCCTACGGAGTTTTATGTTGGGTATGCTTCTGGTGGTGTTTGGCATACAACTAATAATGGGACGACGTTTGTGCCTATTTTAGATAGTTCTCAAACACAAAATGTTGGTGATATTGCAGTGCATTGGCAGTCTAAAACTATATGGGTTGGTACGGGAGAGAATAATGCGTCTAGATCTTCATATTCTGGTGTCGGGATGTTAAAATCTACAGATAACGGAAAGACGTGGCAGCATGTTGGGTTGTCAAATTCGCAACATATTGGTCGTATTTTAATTAATCCAAATAATGTTAACGAAGTAACGGTTGGTGTAACGGGTGCTTTGTATTCTAGTTCTGAAGATAGAGGGGTTTATAAAACTAAAGATGGCGGTGATACTTGGACTAAGACGTTATATATTGATGATGTCAGTGGGATTATTGACATGCAGCATGTTTCTGGCGATTATAACACCATGTTTGCAACCTCATGGACTAAGGATAGAAAAGCGTGGAACTTTGATGGAAGTGGAAATAACTCAGCAATCTATAAGAGTACAGACGCAGGAGAGTCTTGGGTAAGAGTGTCTACAAAAAACAGTGGGTTTCCTACAGGTGATGGTGTTGGTAGAATAGGATTGGCTATTTACGATAATAATATTATTTATGCGATTCATGATAGTCAGTTTAGAAGACCGTCAAGCGGAAATAAAACAAATACAAGAGGTTTACAAAAGAACGATTTTAAAACAATGACTACGTCTGAGTTTTTAAGTTTAGAGGATAAAAAACTGAACAGTTTTTTGAAGACCAATGGGTTTCAAGAAAAGTACAGAGCCGAAAATGTAAAACAAATGGTGCGTAGCGGAAACGTGAAACCAATTGATTTAGCGCATTATTTAGAGGATGCTAATTCTATGTTGTTTGACACGCCGGTTATTGGAGCGGAGGTTTATAAAAGTATAGATGGTGGTAAAACATGGTCTAAAACACATGCTGATTATCTGGATGATTTGTACTATAGTTATGGTTACTATTTTGGGCATGTTTATGTGTCTCCTGCAGATCAAAATGATATTTATGTTTATGGTGTGCCTATTTTAAAATCTAAAGATGGTGGAAAAACATTTACGTCGATAAGTGCAGAAAATGTGCATGCAGATCATCACGCGCTTTGGATAAATCCTAAAAACCCTGATCATTTAATTAATGGTAATGATGGTGGTGTTAATATAACTTACGATGATGGTATTAATTGGATAAAAAATAATTCGCCTTCTGTTGGACAATTTTATGCTATAAATGTGGACAATCAAAAACCATATCGTGTGTATGGCGGTTTGCAGGATAATGGTGTTTGGGTTGGTGCAAATAATGCTCTGGAAGACAAGAGTTGGCATCAAAGCGGAGAGTATCCATGGAGAAGTATAATGGGAGGTGATGGTATGCAAATTGAGATTGATAATCGTAACCCAGACATTGTTTACACGGGATACCAATTTGGTAATTATTTTAGATTAAATAGGGATACGGGAGAACAAACATACATCCAGCCAAAGCATGAGTTAGGAGAAAAGCCGTACCGTTTTAATTGGCAAACACCAATACATTTATCACGTCATAATCAGGATATTTTGTATTTAGGTGGTAATAAGTTGATGCGATCTTTAGATCAGGGTAATACTTGGGAAGCGATAAGTAAAGACTTAACACAAGGCGGAAAAAAAGGAAATGTAGCTTACGGTACAATCGCGACTATAAGCGAGTCTCCTTTTGAGTTTGGTTTAATGTACGTGGGTAGTGATGATGGGTTAATACATGTTACAAAAAATCAAGGCGCAACATGGGAAAACATCTCTGGTAATTTGCCTGATGATTTATGGGTGACACGTGTCGTGGCTTCTAAGCATAAAAAAGAACGTGTTTACGCTACGTTAAATGGTTATAGATTTGACGATTTTGCAACGTATGTGTACATGAGCGATGATTACGGTCAAACTTGGAAGTCAATAAGTGCTAACATACCTACTTCGCCAGTAAATGTGATTGCAGAGGATGAAGTTAAAGACAATATTCTATATTTAGGTACCGATAACGGGGCTTATGTAAGTTTTAATAATGGAGGGCAATGGGAAGCATTTTCTAAAAACCTGCCTGCTGTCGCTGTTCATGATATTAAAATGCACAAAGAAAGTAACGATTTGTTGTTAGGTACGCACGGACGTGGAATTTATAAAACAAACGTGGCTGCTTTGCAAAAGTTTGATTCCCAAATGACTCAAAATAGTAAAATGACCATTTTTGATTTGGATGCCATTAGATATTATTCACGTTGGGGTAACTCTTGGAGTAAATGGATGCAACCGTTTGAACCAAGCACAACAATTCAAGTGTTTAGTGATGTCTCTGGTAACAAAGAAGTTGAGGTCTTGACGGAAAGCGGTAAGGAAGTGCAACGTTTTTCTGTAATGCTAAATAAAGGGTTTAATTTTATTGTTTACGATCTGACGATTAATGAAAAAGGAAGAAAATCTTTAATGAAAGAAAATACGGCTATCGATATCAATAAAGCTAAAAATGGTAAGTATTATCTGATTAAAGGACAATATAAAATTAAAATTGAAGGTGTAGAAAAAAACTTTGAAGTAGAGTAGCGGGTTGTTACTTAAACCCATTCTAAATAGTACAAAAAAGTTTTAAAATTTGTTAGTATATCGCTTGTGGCTTATCTTTGTATAACAAATAATTAACTTCAACTATAATGAGCGGAATTTTAAATTCTTCAATAGGAAGAAAGTTTGCGATGGCACTTTCAGCATTCTTTCTAATGTTTTTTTTACTTCAACATTTTTCAATAAACATACTATCGGTATTTAGTCCAGATACTTTTAACGAGGTATCTCACTTTATGGGAACTTTTCCGTTAGTGCAATATGTATTACAACCTGTATTAATTTTTGGTGTTGTGTTTCACTTTGTAATGGGATTTGTTTTAGAAATTAAAAACAACAAAGCAAGACAAATTAGTTATGCAAAAAACAATGGAGGAGCAAATTCTTCTTGGATGAGCAGAAACATGATTTGGAGTGGTGCTGCAATTTTAGCATTTGTTTGCCTTCACTTTTACGATTTCTGGTTTCCAGAAATAAACACCAAATTTATTGTTGGTGACATGTCAGGTCTTATGGATCCAAACAATGCAGAAAGTGGGTTTAGATACTACGAAGAGCTACAACACAAATTTGTAGATTTATGGAGAGTAGCACTTTATGTGATTGCTTTTGTATTCTTAGCACTACACTTATTACACGGTTTTGATTCGGCTTTTCAGTCTGTTGGAGCAAATAACAAATACACAAAAGGGTTAAAAAGATTTAGTAAAATCTACGCAATCGGGATTCCATTAGGATTCATTTTTATTGCTGTTTTTCACTTTTTAAACCACTAAAAAATATAGTTACTATGAGTTTAGATTCAAAAGTACCTCAAGGTCCAATTAAAGATAAGTGGACAGATTATAAAAATCATATCGATTTAGTAAACCCTGCTAACAAACGTAACATTGATGTTATTGTTGTTGGTACAGGATTAGCTGGTGGATCTGCTGCTGCAACTTTAGCAGAGCTAGGATATAACGTAAAAGCATTTTGCTTTCAAGATTCTCCAAGACGTGCGCATTCAATTGCGGCACAAGGAGGAATTAACGCAGCAAAAAATTACCAAGGTGATGGTGACTCAACTTACAGATTATTTTACGATACTGTAAAAGGAGGAGATTACCGTTCTCGTGAAGCAAACGTATACCGTTTGGCTGAGGTATCTGCAAATATAATTGACCAATGTGTTGCTCAAGGAGTTCCTTTTGCACGTGAGTATGGTGGATTATTAGATAACCGTTCATTTGGGGGTGTATTAGTATCACGTACTTTTTACGCAGCTGGACAGACAGGACAACAATTATTATTAGGAGCGTATTCTGCTATGAACCGTCAAATTGGTCGTGGTAAAATCAAAATGTACAACCGTCACGAAATGTTAGACGTTGTTAAGGTTGATGGAAAAGCTCGTGGAATTATAACACGTAACTTAATTACTGGAGAAATTGAAAGACATTCAGCACATGCTGTAGTTCTTGGAACTGGTGGTTATGGTAACGTTTTCTTCTTATCAACTAACGCGATGGGAAGTAATGTAACAGCAGCATGGAAAGCACACAAACGTGGGGCTTACTTTGCAAACCCTTGTTACACACAAATTCACCCAACATGTATCCCGGTTTCTGGAGATCATCAGTCTAAACTAACGTTAATGTCTGAGTCTTTACGTAATGATGGACGTATTTGGGTGCCAAAACACATGAAAGATGTTGAGGCTATTAAAGCAGGTAAATTAAAGCCTGTACAATTAGCTGAAGAAGATAGAGATTACTACCTAGAGCGTCGTTATCCTGCATTCGGAAACTTAGTACCTCGTGATGTTGCCTCTCGTGCAGCAAAAGAACGTTGTGATGCTGGTTTTGGAGTTAATGCAACAGGAGAAGCTGTATTCTTAGATTTTGCTTCGGCAATTCAACGTTACGGTAAAGAAGCTGCTCACGTTAAAGGTTTAGACGAAAACGATGCTGCACTTGTTAAAAAATTAGGACAAGAAGTAATCAAGAATAAATACGGAAACTTATTCCAAATGTATGAGAAGATCGTAGATCAAGATCCATACAACACACCAATGATGATTTATCCAGCAGTACACTATACAATGGGTGGTGTTTGGGTTGATTATAACTTAATGACAACTGTTCCTGGATTATATGCAATTGGAGAAGCAAACTTCTCTGATCATGGTGCTAACCGTTTAGGTGCCTCTGCTTTAATGCAAGGTCTTGCAGATGGATATTTTGTGTTACCTTATACTATTGGAGATTACTTGTCTGATGATATTAGAACAGGTCCAATTTCTACAGATACAAAAGAATTTGTTGAAGCTGAAGCTGAAGTAAGAAAGAATATCGATCATTTAATAAATAACAACGGGACACATTCTGTTGATTATTTCCATAAGCGTTTAGGTAAAATCATGTGGAATAAATGTGGAATGGCTAGAAACGCAGAGGATTTAAAGTCTGCAATTACTGAGATTTCTGAACTTAGAGCAGAATTTTGGAAAGACGTACGTGTACCAGGAACACAGAATGAATTTAACGAAGAACTAGCTAAAGCAGGTCGTGTAGCAGATTTCCTTGAATTAGGAGAGCTGTTTGCTAAAGATGCTTTACAACGTGAAGAGTCTGCAGGTGGTCACTTTAGAGAAGAGTATCAAACACCTGAAGGTGAAGCGATGCGTCGCAAAGAGTTTCAATACGTATCAGCTTGGGAATACAAAGGAGAACCAAAAGATGCTATACTTCATAAAGAAGAATTAGCATATGAGAATATTGAAGTAAAAGAAAGAAGTTATAAATAAAGAAAAGCTATGAATTTAACGTTAAAAATTTGGCGTCAAGCAAACGCTAACGATAAGGGGAAAATGGTTGATTATCCAATCAGCAATATATCTCCGGATATGTCTTTTCTAGAAATGTTAGACGTTTTAAATAACGAATTAATAGAAAAAGGTGAGTCGCCAGTATCTTTCGATCACGATTGTCGTGAAGGAATTTGTGGGTCATGCTCATTATATATTAATGGTGAAGCACATGGTCCTGACCGTTTAATTACAACATGTCAGTTACACATGCGTACGTTTAAAGATGGTGAAACTATAACTATTGAGCCTTGGAGAGCTAGTGCTTTTCCTGTAATTAAGGATTTAGTTGTAGACAGAACAGCATTTGATCGTATACAACATGCAGGTGGATTTATTTCTGTAAATACATCTGGAAACACAATTGATGCTAACACGATACCTGTAAATAAACAAGACGCAGATGACGCTTTTTCAGCAGCAACTTGTATTGGGTGTGGTGCTTGTGTAGCCTCTTGTAAAAACTCTTCTGCAATGTTATTTGTTGGTGCTAAAGTATCACAATTTGCATTATTACCTCAAGGTAAAGTAGAAGCTACAGAGCGTGTTTTAAACATGGTTAAACAAATGGATGAAGAAGGTTTTGGTAACTGTACCAACACTGGAGCATGTGAGGTGGAATGTCCTAAAGGAATTTCTTTAGAGAATATTGCACGTATGAATCGTGAGTATTTATCTGCAAGTTTAAAAGGATAAAAAAGACATAATTGTCACGCTTTGCATTAGCAAAGCGTCTTAAATAAATAAAAACCCAAGCGATAAGCTTGGGTTTTTTAGTTACTTTTATAATGTAAATATCCCTTATATGAAATCTATATATCTATTACTTTTAGTGCTAATAGTTAGCTGTAAATCAGATAACAAAGCAACGCGAGACATAGCGGTAACTGATGTTTCTAAAACTAGCAATGCTAATCAGGTTACTGTGGACTATCAGTTTGATACCACTGCGTTATTAGATAATGTAAAAGAATTATCTTCAGACACCTATCAAGGTCGCAGAACTGGAACCAAAGGTGGCGAGCTAGCAAGAGCATTTGTAATTAAACAATTTATTGCACGTGGTGTTACTCCATTAGTGCCAGATTATACGCAACCTTTTACATTTAAAATAACTAAAAGCTACGATGCGGTTAATATTTTAGGGTTAATAAAAGGAACAGAAAGCACTGATAAATACATTGTATTATCTGCGCATTATGATCATGAAGGCGTTAAAAACGGAAAGATATATAATGGAGCAGATGACGATGCATCGGGTATTAGTGCATTGTTCGCTTTCGCGGAATTTTTTGCCAAGTATCCGCCAAAACATAATGTTATTTTAGCAGCTTTTGATGCTGAAGAATTAGGTTTAAAAGGGGCTTATCATTTTGTTGAAGACAATACTATCCAAAAAAGAAATATCGTATTGAATCTTAATATGGATATGATTAGTAGAAGTGAAGACAAGCAGTTATTTGCTGTCGGGAGTCACCATTATCCAATTTTAAAACCAATCATAGCTAATTTTAAAGATATTGGAACTACAGATCTAATAATAGGGCACGAAGGTGTTACAAAGGGAGATGATTGGACCTATTCAAGTGATCATGCAGCGTTTCATAAAGCTAAGATCCCTTTTATTTATTTTGGAGTAGCAGATCATAAAGATTATCACAAGCCAACAGATGATTTTGAAAACATTGATCAACAATTTTATAAGGATGCAGTACAAACTATTATAACTGTGTTTACTCAATTTGATAATTTAGATTTTTAATATAAATGACGGATTCTAATTCTTATTACAACAGTAATATTGTAAACTATACAACAGAAGTTTCTAAGCTTTACAAGCAGCTAACCTCTTTAAGTATTGCTAGACTTTTAGTGTTTCTAATCACTGCGGTTGGGGCCTATTTTACGTTTGGTAATTGGGGCTTGTTTTCTGTTATTATAATACTTGTCATTGTCTTGTTTATAGTGTTATTATCGCGTTATACCAATATTAAATCCGTTTACAATTTAAAAAAAGAGCTAATCACAATTAATCAGGATGAGCTAAAGATTGCTTCTGGAGATTTTTTTGAAAAACCGGATGGTCTTACGTTTCAGGAGGCTAACCATAATTATGCTTTAGATATTGATTTATTTGGTAGAGGTAGTTTCTTTCAATTTATAAATAGAACAGCAATAGAGGAAGGTTCGGAAAAGTTAGCAACTAGTTTAAAAGCTAACGTCACAGATGATATTGTACTTAGGCAAGACGCTATTAAAGAGTTAGCTAACAAATCAGATTGGAGACAGCAATTTCAAGCTAATGCTAGTTTAATTAAAGTAGAGACCAAAGGAGCTACAATTCTAAAGTTTTTAAAAGCGCACGAGTCCATATTACCTAAAAACATAAAGATATTACCTTTAGTGGTTTCAGTATTGACTATTATAATTATTGGTTTAGCAATTGCTAAAATAACACCTCCAATTACTATTGGATATTGGTTATTTGTCGGCTTGTTTGTTACTGGACGTTATGTCAAAAAAATAAATGGGCTGAGTGCTAATGCAGATAAAATGCGAGACACTTTTCGTCAATACACCTCTTTGTTAAAAGCTATCGAAACCGAAACATTTACGTCACAATTACTAATTAGCAAGCAGGCTCAAATTCAATTAAAAGACAAAAAAGCGTCTCAGATTTTAAAAGAACTATCAAAAGCAATGGACGCTTTAGATAACAGAAGTAATTTAATCTCGGCTATTTTTGGGAATGGGTATTTTTTAACTGACATAAAGCATACGTATACAATAGAACAGTGGTTAGAAAATTATAAAGACAAAGTTGAAGATTGGTTTGAAGTCGTTGCTTTTTTTGATGCTTATAACAGTTTAGGAAACTATGCTTTTAATCATCAAGAATATGTCTATCCTCAAATAGTAGATAAAAATGAAGATACTAAAGTCACGCAATTAGGACATCCTTTATTAAAATCTGCCAAACGTGTGGATAATGATTTTGAAATAAAAAACAAGCAGTTTTTTATTATTACTGGTGCAAATATGGCAGGGAAAAGTACGTTTTTGCGCACAGTGTCTTTACATATTGTTATGGCTAATGTTGGTTTGCCAGTTTGTGCAACAGCATCGGTGTATAGTCCTGTAAAATTAATTACAAGCATGCGTACCAGCGATTCTTTAACGGATGACAGTAGTTACTTCTTCTCAGAGTTAACACGCTTAAAATACATCGTAGATGCTATTAAGCAGGATAATTACTTTATTATTTTAGACGAAATCCTAAAAGGAACAAATAGTACAGATAAAGCTATTGGGTCGCGCAAGTTTGTCGAAAAATTGGTAGCCAGTCATGCTACCGGGATAATTGCTACACACGATCTAAGTTTATGCGAAATTGAAAAGCATTTATCAGAAGTAAAAAACCACTATTTTGATGCGCAAATCATTGATGATGAATTGTATTTTGATTACACCTTTAAAAAAGGGATTTGTCAAAATATGAATGCTAGTTTCTTACTTAAAAAGATGGAGATTGTGTAGGTGTGATATAATAAATATAATCCCTTTTTGATCAAAAGGGATTTAATCTATAATGTCATTACGGCTATTTTTGTTCAGCCCTTATTTTATCCAACATCTCCAATGCGTTTTTATCTTCAGGCTTAAATTGGAGTACTTTATTGTAATTTTTTGTAGCCTCCTTATAGTTTTTAGTCATATAAAAAGCTTCGCCTAAACTATCAAAAACGTTGGGGTTATTAGGGAACATTTTAGTGTTTAAATCAAAAAGATACAACGCTTTGTCAAATTGCTTGTCCTTTAAATGCCAGTATCCCAATGTATTTAATTCTTTGCTTCCTTCTGAGTAGTCTGGGAAATACGTTAAAAAGTTAGATTCTAACGCAATCAAGTCTTCTAATGGTTTTTCATTCATGTTGTAAAATGTAATGTTAGCAACATAATACTTAGCAAAATAACGTTGGTTAGTGACTATTTTCTCAATGTCGCGTTCTAAAGTTTCAACAGGATGCTCTACTATTCTATTAATTTCTTTTCCATCTTTATAAAAAATAAAAGTTGGTACACGATGGATGTTAAATCCTTTTTCTTCTCCATTAGGTCCTTTTTTGTAGCTTTCTTTTGTGTTGTCTAAAGCAAAGACCTCTAAGTTGTCCATATTAAAATTAGCTAATTCTAGTACTTTGTAAAAACGTGGAACTTCTTTTTTACTATCTCCACACCAAGTACCTAAAAAGACTTTAATGGTGTAGTTGTTTAGCGAGTCTTTAAAGGTGTTTATTAGTTTTTCGTTGGCTATATACTCGTCATGATTTTTATTAAACCACGTTTTATAACCGTCTTTTAAAAGACCATCTTTATTAATCTTTCCTAATAACTTTGGCTGCCCCTTGCCATCCATAACTTCAGTATTTATTGTTTGGGCAATTGTGGTGGTAAGGGTTACTAAAAAAAGGGCAATGGATACAAGTAATTTCATAAGTGTTGTTTTTGATTGATATACTCAAATCTATCTTTAATTTTAATTGATTAGTAATTATTTAAACCAACAACACACTTAAGCTTATAAACAACACACTTTTTGCAGTTTGCATTGCTTTTAATGGTTTTTGTACTTTGTTTTTTGATGGTTTTAGCTTTTTGGTTTACTTTCAAGCTAAATTATGATAAACTTAAAAAAACATACGTCGCAAATCTTAGTACATCTGCTGTTTTGGATGCTATTTGTATTTGTGTCTTTATTTATCTTTTCCAGATATTATTGGGCCGAAAACCCATTTTTGCAATATTTATCCATTTTAGGTGTCATTGTATATGTTAACCATTTTGTGTTATTACCCTTTTTTGTAAAACGAAAATGGTATAAATGGTATGGCTTAGTTTTTATAGCAATATCTTTTTTTGCTACGCAATTGTATTGTAATGTCTTTGCACAATGTGGTTGTTCTATAATGAAATGCTTAAGTGACTACCTTTGGCAGACATTGGTGCCATTAATATTTTTCTCTTTTATTTGGATGTTATTTCGGTTTTTGGACGAGCAAAGTCAAAAGGAATACATGATACAACAGCATGAGAAAATGGAATTAAAGTTTTTGAAATCTCAAATAAACCCACATGTCTTGTTTAATAATTTGAATACTATTTATTCGTATTCAATAGAAAAACCAAACGAAACACCTGAGCTTATTTTGATGTTGTCAGACAATTTGAAGCATGTCTTATATGAGAGTAATGCTCAGTTTGTCGATTTAAATAAGGAACTTCAATTTTTAGATAATTATATTAAGTTTCAGAAGATAAGAACAGAAGGTGTTAAGCATATCAAGTATACTACTAATGTAAAATCAGATTACATTAAAATTGGACCTTTATTGTTAATTACCATTATTGAAAATGCATTTAAACACAGTACATTACATAGCACTATTTTTATACAAATTACTGAAGAAAAAAACACGTTGATTTGTACGTGCATCAACGATTTTGAACATAATAATACGGACGATAACCACTCTAAAATTGGATTCAAAAATCTAAAAAAGCGATTGGATTTGTTGTATCCTAATAAGCATCAGTTACAAATTGAAAAGACAGAGCAGTTTAAAGTAATTTTAACCTTAGATCTATCATGACTTGTATAATTATTGAAGACGAAATACCTGCCCAGAATTTACTTAAAAACTATTTAAGTAAATTACCTAATGTGCAATTGTTAGGTACATTTCAATCTGCTATTCAGGCTCATAATTACTTTAAAACAAGCACAGCGGATGTTGTGTTTTTGGATGTTAATTTACCAGATATATCTGGTTTAGATTTTATAAAAACGGTAAAAAGTCCACCTGCAATTATAATGACAACTGCTTATCCAGATTATGCAGTGAGCTGTTTTGAGTTAGATACAATTGTCGATTATTTAGTGAAACCTTTTGGTTTTGATCGTTTTTTAAAAGCTGTAAACAAAGCGGAAGACAGAGCAAATAACAACATAGATATTAATACAGTAGATACTAAAGTGGTTGAGGATTCTATTTTTTTGAATGTGGATAAAACACTACATAAAATTGTATTAAGTGAAATTTTGTATTTAGAATCTGATAGAAACTATATTACTGTAGTTACTAAAACACAAAAACTGTCTTATATAGATTCTCTTAAAAATTGGGTAGAAAAACTACCGAAGCAAGACTTTATTCAAATTCACAAATCATATATAATTAACGCTACTTACGTGAGTAAAATATCAGGAAATGAGGTCTTTATTAATACGCAACGTTTGCCTATAGGAAGAACTTATAAAGCGGATTTGCTTAAAAAATTAAGAATTGTTTAATGGGTGTCCATTTGTTGTAATTTCTGTTTATTTTTAGAGTAAAGTTAATCGCACAGTCATAACAAGATCTTAAATCATACAAATTGGATAATAAATTAAACGTAGCAATTATTCAGGCTAACTTGGCTTGGGAAAACCCAATTCAGAATAGGCTAAACTTCACACAAAAAATTGAAAACTTAACCAATACTGTTGATCTTATTGTGTTGCCAGAAATGTTTACTTCTGGATTTACAATGTCTCCGCAATTGGTTGCAGAAACTATGGATGGTGCTACCGTGCAATGGATGTTAGCTTTGGCCAAACAGAAAACGGCTGCTATTGTTGGGAGTGTCGTTATTGAAGATAGCGGGCAATACTATAATCGATTAGTGTTTGTGCATCCCGATGGTAAAATAGATAGTTATAACAAGCGTCACACCTTTACTTTAGCGGGAGAAGACAAGGTGTATGCTAAAGGAGACCAAGTAGTGATAGTAGATTACAAGGGATTTAAAATTAAACCTTTGGTATGTTATGATTTGCGTTTTCCTGTATGGGCTAGGGTACAAGACAATTTTGATATACTATTATACGTCGCTAATTGGCCAACAAAACGTATTACCGCTTGGGATACCTTGTTGCAGGCTAGAGCAATTGAAAACATGTGCTATTGCATTGGTGTAAATAGGGTTGGTTTAGACGCTAATAATTACGAATATCCAGGACATTCTGCTGCTTATAATGTGTTAGGAAATGTGCTTGCTAACTTAAAGCCAAATACAGAAGGTGTAACAGAAGTCGTGTTGTCTAAATCTCATGTGGACAACACTAGAAACAAACTTAGATTTTTAGAAGATAAAGATGAATTTAGTTTAGAGTAAAATCTATAATAACTTCCCAACCTGATCTAATTTCTTCTACTTTTTTAGCATAACTTACACGTTCTGCTTGTTGCTTTTTAAGAAAGTTTCCTGAATCGTATTTTCTATTTTTATTAGTATCGTAGATAACTCTAACATAGTATTCTCCTGGTTTTAAAAAGAAAAAATCTAATGGTTTTGGCGTTGTGGCATATTGCTCATATTTTACTTCACCTGTTTTGTTTAAAAACTGAACGATTAGTGGGTAAGTTGCATTTTTTAGAATAACTCTGGCATTACCAAGACCAGATTCTTTAACGGTTCTTAAATTAAAATTTAAAGTGTCATTAGGTAAGTTGTAAAAGTCCGTAATTGTACTTGGTAGTAATTGGATCTTGTATAAATTGTCTTCCGTTTTATCAAAGTCGACCTCTATTGTGTTTTGTAAAGTATCTAATTTAGTAGTGAAACTAACCTTTGTAGAATCTTTGTCTAATATGGTTATTTTGCTTTTGTCAAATTTTGATATCGGAATATTAGCCGATAGCTTTAAGGTTTCAAAAAAGTCAATATTACTACTTGGACTAGCTTTTACTAGTAACGAGTCGCGTTTGTTATCTTTTATTCTAACTGTAAAAGTGTCTATTTTAGTTCTGTTAGTTACTTTAAACACTAATGAGTCCACCTCTAATTTTGGTTTGTAAAAATAGTTTAGTGTATCTGTTTTTTCATCTTTAAAATAACTGTAACTATAGTCTTTAGGCGCGTCAGACAATAAATCAATTGTCATGTCTTTGTAGTCTTCACCTTCAAAACCAAATGCTATTTTTTCGCCAGAAACTAAACGAGCACTTTCTGCTTTATAGTCTATTTCTTCTTTAAATATTTTTAATTCGTAAAACGCAGAAGTATCTGCAGATACGGTTATAAATTCTTCGTAAAAACCAATTTCGTCTGATTTTTGGTCAAACTTATTATTGGAATTATTATCCTTTAAAGCAATAAGCTTGTAAGCTCCTGCTTTTAAGTTTTCTAGTTTAAAATTAGTGGTGCTATCTAAAGTGTTAGTAATGTATTTTGGATTTTCTTTATATACAATAGAATCTGTGTAAGTCGAATCTGCTTCGTATAAATGAATAGAGATAAAAGGGTCTGTTGTTCTTTTTATTGCATCCATAACGCTTCCTTTTACAGATAACGAATCTATGTAATCTCCTGTTGAAAACACATACCTATAATAAGGATAAGGGTTTTCTTCGTTATTATCCACAATACTATTACCAAAGTTAATGGCGTAAGTTGTGTTAGGCGCTAACGTGTCAAGAATCTTGATTTTGATGTACTCACTTGGACTTCCTAAAGGTGTAATGTCCGGTTTTGTGTTCATTGGAGGCGATATAACCAGTTGTTTGGTTAGATCTTTTGTTTTAATATATTCGTCAAAATATATTTTAATCTCTTTACTATTAAAATTTGTCGAGAAGTTAGCAGGCTCAGAATATCTGATTTTAGGAGGTGTAACATCTTTTTCTCCTCCAGTAATATTACCTCTATTGGCGCAATTAATAAAAGTAAGCGCTAAAACGCAATAAAAACAAAAATTTAAGAGACGGTTTTGCATATGATTTTAAATGTGGTTACAAATTAACAACATATTTATGTTTTAACGAAAAATGCACTAGGCTATTGCCATTGTAGCGACACTTATTTTTACATTTTCAGCTTTTTTTAATTCTATTATACAAGCTTCTAATGTGTTTCCGGTGGTAATAATATCATCCACCAATAAGATGTGTTTGTTTTTAAGTTGTGACAATTGTGTTACTGCAAAGGTTTCGTTATTTAATTGCCATCGTTCCAGTCTTTTTTTAGAAGCTTGAGAGCTTGCGGTTGTTGTTACCTTAATTAAAAGATCATCATTATAAATGGTTTGCAAGGCTTGGGCAATTTTTTTACCAAATTCTGCACATTGATTATAGCCTCTTTTTTTTATCTTTTTTGGATGTAATGGCACAGGGATAACCAAGTCTATAGCTTTGTAATCGGTACATTGTTTTAGTTCTTCTCCTAGCCATTCGCCTAGAAAACTACTTACTTCTTCATTTTTTCCGTATTTAAGTTGGTGGAGTAGGTGTTGTACAATACCTTTTTTTTCAAACCTTAGTAAAGCTGTAGCTGCTTCTATTTGTGCCCTACCGTAAAACACGTTTTTTACAAAGGGGTCTTTAGAGGTGTGATAATCTGTGGTTGGCAAGACGTGTCTACAGGTGGTGCATAAAAAGGATTCATTATCGGATAGGAGGCTTTTACACGCGTTGCAGACCTTTGGGAAAAATAAATCAGCTAAGGCTTTAAAGCTCATAAAATATTGGTTTAATGCGGGTTGTAACTTAGATGAAGTGCATATAAATCCTTTTAAAAACTTTCAAAATTACTTTAGCACGGATTTTAATCAAGTTATCGAAAAATTATTACATATAGATATATTAGCAATAGTTTTGCATCAAATATTAAACTAATGATTATAAAATCCCAAATCTATAATCTAAGGTTAGTTATTGTTGCGCTATCAACATTAATGTGCGCTTTAGGTTATTACGCTTATAATAATTATTCGTCTTTAAACGAGTATCATGAGTTTCTAATTGACGAAAATGCTATGGTAGAATCAGAGCTTAGTCAAATGGTAGCTAGCTACGATTCATTGCGTTTTGATAATAGAGATTTGCAAACTAAATTGGATAATTCTAGAATTAGAATTGCACGCATCTTAGATTCTGTTAAATATCTAAAACCAGATGTTTATTTAGTGTCTCACTACAAGAAGCAATTGCAAGTCTTAAAAAATGAAAACAATAGTATTTTAGCGTTAGTTGAGAAATTAAACGCTGAAAACGAATTTTTAAAACAAGAAGCCATCCGCGTAGGCGCAGAGCTTGATCAAACTATTTCATTTTCTGAGCATTTAGAAAGCAAAAACTCAACTTTATCTATTATTAACAGTAAGTACCAAGAAAAGATAAATAAGGCTAAGGTCTTAAGTGTTTCCAGTATTGCTATGCAAGGTGTTAGGCGTGTGACTAACAACGGGGATATTAAAAGTACTACCACAGCAAGACGAGCAAAACAAATTAATGTGTGCTTTACTATTCCTGAAAATAAGTTTGCAGTAAAAGGTAAAAAGGAACTTTATGTACAAATAGTAGACCCTTTAAATAATGTTGTTGGAGATCAAGGGGTGTTTAATACAGAAGCATCCTCTTTAATTTACAGTAAGAAAATAATGGTGGACTATAAAAACAAAAACTTAGAGCAGTGTTTGTTTGTTAAACCATCTGAGGATCAGTCTTTACAAAAAGGCGATTACTATGTTACTGTGTACCATAAAAGTAGATTAATTGGTAAAACAACAATGACCCTTAAATAATATTAAAACCGTACGAAAACTCTTATTTTAAAGGGGTTTGAAAATTATATTGAAGTCTTTTTTTTAGCTTAAAAGGTTACTTTAACAATTTTTTCACCTCTTCATCGGTATTTAACAGTAAACCATATTTTAAATCAATAATTTTATTTGTAATTAATTTATACATGATAGTTATCCCTCATACTTACAACTATAGATTAGTAATTGGTTGCTTGGTTATTGCTTTGGTGTCTTTAGGTGCTTTTAGCTATTTTAACTTAGATAAGTTAGAAAGTTATAATACTTATGTCATTCAAGAAAAAAAACTTTTAGAGATTGAATTATCAGAAATGATAGTACGTTATGACGAAGTTGAAGTTAATAGTGTTGTGCTAAATGACAAACTTGAACAGTCTAAATTTAAAATAGAACGTATTTTAGATTCCATAAGAGTATTAAAACCAAGTGCATCTTTATTAACTGTTTATAGATCTAAAATTAAACTTCTGCAAAAAGAAAAAGCAGAGGTCCTAGCTTTAGTATCTAAACTTGAAAACGAAAACCAACGCTTATCCATAAAAACAGCCAAAGTTGAAGAGGATCTTCAAGGAGCTAGAAGCATAACAAATGCTTTAAAATCTGAGAATAAAGATTTAGCTTTTAATAATACGCAACTTTCTAAAAAAATTGAAGCTGCTAGCCATTTAGAGATAGGTAAGCTTAATGCAAAAGCTGTAAAACGTATTACCAAAAATCGTATTGTAGGGACTAATAAGTCTTATAAGTCTAATAAACTTCATGTAGCATTTACTGTATCTAAAAATAAGTTTGTTAACGAAGGTAAAAAGGATATTTACATACAAATTTTAAGTCCTAGTAACAATGTTGTTGCAGATCAAGGGTCTGTATCTTTTGGTAAACAATCTTTAATTTATAGTAAGAAAATCATTTTGGATTATAAAAATGAAGACATAAACCTAGATGCAATAATTACTACAGATGTTGATCAGCCTTTAACTAAAGGTGTGTATTTTGTAAATATTTTCCACGATAATACTAGGCTTGGAAGTACTTCTGTAACACTTAAATAGCGTTAAATATTATACAAATAAAACCGTTACATTCGTAATGGTTTTATTTTTGCGTTTACACGAATAAATAAAAATCATATATTCGTTAAAATTATCTCTAAAAAATCCTTTTTTGAACAAAATCAACTTTTTAAAAGAATCACTTAAAAGTTTAAAAACTTCTGGGACATTGTTTCCTAGTTCTAGATTCTTGGCGTCAAAATTATTGAAGAGTATAGATTTTGAAACAACAAAATTAGTAGTAGAGTTTGGACCTGGAAATGGGATTATAACTAAAGAGATTTTAGCAAGATTAAAACCGGATGCTACTTTAATTACTTTTGAAATAAATGATAGTTTTTATAAGGCTTTGCTTAAAATTGAAGATTCAAGATTAATTGTGTCTAACCAATCCGCAGATAAAGTATTAGAGGTGATTAAACAACATGGTTTTTCATCTACAGATTACATTGTTTCTAGTTTGCCATTAACTAATATTCCTAAGCCAATTTCGGCTGTTATTTTAGATAGCGCTTACAAAAGTTTAAACCCAAAAGGGTATTTCTTTCAATACCAATATAGTCTTACCTATTATTCTGCATTAAAAGAAATTTTTAAGGGCAACGTAGATTTAGGTTTCGAGCCTTTAAACGTTCCTCCAGCTTTTGTTTATACTTGTCAAAAAGACTAATCAATTTTTGGTTGTACACTTTTATTTATCGTTTATCTTTGTACTATTATGGCAAACAACGACGATCAATTTAAAAAAGTAATCTCTCACGCAAAGGAGTATGGTTACGTATTCCAAAGTAGTGAAATCTACGATGGACTTAGCGCAGTTTACGACTACGCTCAAAACGGAGCAGAATTAAAGAAAAATATACGCGACTACTGGTGGAAAGCAATGGTGCAAATGCACGACAATATTGTAGGTATTGATGCTGCAATATTTATGCATCCAACCACTTGGAAGGCTTCAGGACACGTAGATGCATTTAGCGACCCTTTAATTGACAACAAAGATTCTAAAAAACGTTACAGAGCTGATGTTTTGGTAGAGGATTACTGCCTTAAAATAGAAGCAAAAATAGATAAAGAAGTTGCTAAAGCTGCAAAACGTTTTGGAGAAACTTTTAATAAAGAAGAATTTTTAGCAACTAACGGTAGAGTTTTAGGATATCAAGAAAAAATTGATACCATCTTAAAACGTTTAGGAAAATCTTTAGAAGCTGAAGATTTAGCAGATGTTAAAGCATTAATAGAAGAGTTAGAAATAGCTTGTCCTTTAAGCGGAAGCAGAAACTGGACGGATGTTAAGCAGTTTAACTTAATGTTTGGTACCAAACTTGGTGCAACAGCAGAGACTGCAATGGATTTATATTTACGTCCAGAAACAGCACAAGGTATATTTGTAAACTTCTTGAATGTTCAAAAAACAGGAAGAATGAAAATTCCTTTTGGTATCGCGCAAACAGGTAAAGCGTTTAGAAATGAGATTGTTGCAAGACAATTTATTTTTAGAATGCGTGAGTTTGAACAAATGGAAATGCAATTTTTTATCAAACCTGGGACTCAGAAAAAATGGTTTGAACATTGGAAAGAAACTAGAATGAAATGGCACCTTTCTCTTGGAATGGGGCAAGATAATTACCGTTTCCATGATCACGAAAAATTAGCACATTATGCTGATGCAGCTACAGATATCGAGTTTAAATTCCCTTTTGGTTTTAAAGAATTAGAAGGAATACATTCTCGTACAGATTTTGATTTAAAACAACACGAAGAATTTTCTGGTAAAAAACTACAATACTTTGACCACGAAGACAACGCAAGTTATACACCATACGTTTTAGAAACGTCTATTGGTTTAGACCGTATGTTTTTAGCAGTATTTTCTAATGCTTTAGTTGAAGAAGAATTAGATAACAATACAACAAGAACTGTATTGAAATTACCAGCGGTTTTAGCGCCAGTAAAAGCAGCTATTTTTCCTTTAGTAAAAAAGGATGGTTTACCAGAAGTAGCAAAACAAATTGTTGAAGATCTTAAATGGGACTTTAATGTATTTTATGACGAAAAAGATGCGGTTGGTAAACGTTACAGACGTCAAGATGCTAATGGTACACCATTTTGTATTACAGTAGACCACGACACTTTAACGGATAATACGGTTACTATTAGACATAGAGACACAATGGAACAAAAACGTGTTGCTATCTCAGATCTTAAAGACATCATCAAAAAAGAAGTTGATGTAAAAGAGTGGCTAATGAAGATGTAATAGCTTTCAAAAGTAGATGTAATAAAAAATAAAAAGCCCAAACTAATTAGTTTGGGCTTTTTATTTTTTAATTTAAATGTTAGAATCTAATTCCAAAATTAATTCCAAATCTTGGCTCAACATTATCCAAGTAATCATCATCAATACTACCAAGATTTCTTGCTATTTCTCCGTTAATTCCCAACGTAAAAGTGTCATTAAACACCCATTTATGACCAATACCAAAGCCTAAAGAAAAACCGTCTACATCATACGTATATTCTTCTTCTACATTAGTGTCACTAATATAGTCGTAATAGTAATAATCTTCTACAGTTACAGTTCCTGTTCTAAGTTTGGCTTGCGGATAAAAGTAAAAACCAGCATGATCTTTTTTCTTTGAAAAATAGATAACATATGCTGCTTTAAGACTAATAGCATCAGAGTCTTTTATATATCCAGTATCATAGTAAGCATAAGTGTCAAAAAACGTTGCTCCAATAAAAAGCGACTGATTTTTTTCTAAATAACGTTCGTAATTAACGTTAAATGATCCTGCGACTACTAAGTCAAATAAATTTGATGAAATTTCATTTTTTTTTGTAGTTGTTTCAATGTCTTTTTGAGCAAATCCATAAAAGGATGTCAATAATAAAACGAATAATAAATGTGTTTTTTTCATAAATTTGGTTGATTGATTAAAGCGTATAACTTATCAAAAGCTATACCATTATTAGATGTTAAATGTAGTAAAAGGTTGCGTAAATAAATACGGTTTTATAAATGTTCTTTATAACCTAGTAAACGTAAAGCATTCAAAACAACCACTATGGTTGATCCTTCATGAAATAATACAGCTAATCCAATATTAGTTAATCCAAGAATTGTAACAGGAACAAGTATAGCGACAACGCTTAGGCTAATAAAAATATTTTCTTTAATAATGCGTTTAGACGCTCTACTTAACCCAATAACAAAAGGTAGATTTTCTATTTTATCAGACATTAACGCAACGTCTGCAGTTTCTAAAGCCACATCGCTTCCTGCTGCTCCCATAGCAATACTAACGGTGCTTAATGCCATTGCTGGTGCATCATTTACGCCATCTCCAATCATGGCGATTTTCCCGTCTGTTGCTAACAAATCTTTAATAGCTTTAACTTTATCTTCTGGTAATAAATTTCCTTTTGCTTCTGTTAAACCTATTTGTTTTGCAATGGCATCACCAACATTTTGATGATCTCCTGTTAGCATAATCATACGTTTAATACCAATTGCTTTTAGCCTTTTTAATGTGCTTTCTGCAGTTTGTCTTGGTGTATCCATAACGCTTATTATACCTATTACTTTGTTTTTTAAAGCAACCAACATAACGGTATGACCATGTTTTAAAAGGCTTTCCATTTTTGTGATTACAGAATCTTCAAAAATGACACCTTCATCTTGCATTAATTTTAGATTACCAATAAACACTTTGGCATTATTGTAAGAGGCTGTAACTCCTTTTCCTTGTATGGCTTCAATACTTTTAGCAACGCCTTTAAAACGTATGTTATGTAGCTTTTCAATGTCCTTTGCTATTGCTTTTGCTAGTGGATGATTGCTTAAACTTTCGACTTCTAAAATAATTTGTAGAAATTCATTTTCATCAAAATTATTTATAGCAATCACATTGGTTAATTTTGGCTTTCCTTCAGTTAACGTTCCTGTTTTATCAAACGCAATTGTGGTAATGCTCCCTAAATCTTCTAACGCTTTTCCGCCTTTAATTAAAACCCCTTTTTGTGCTGCTCTTGCAATTCCGCTAAGGACTGCACTTGGTGTAGATATGGCCAAAGCACAAGGACTTGCTGCTACCAAAACAGTTATGGCTCTGTATAAACTTTCGTTAAACGTTTCGTCAATAATTAAGTAGGCAAAACAGAGTAAAACAACCACTATGATTACTATTGGGACATACCATTTTTCAAACTTTTTGGTTAAGCGTTGGGTTGGCGATTTTTGTGTTTCTACCTCACTCACCATTTTAATTAATCGTGCCACTGTTGAGTCGTGACTAAGTTTTAAAACATGTACTTCAATGGTGCTATCTCCATTTATAGTACCTGTAAATGCAATATGTTTTTTATCGATGTGTTTAAATTCCGGTAAATTATCTAAAGTTGCAATCGCTGTTTTATCAACAGGCATACTTTCTCCTGTAATTGGTGCTTGATTTATACTGCTGTTTCCACTAATTATTACACCATCTGCAGCAATTTTAGTACTTGGTTTTATAACAATAATATCACCAATTTTTAAATTTTCAATTGGGGTTTCAATAAGCTGATTTCCATTTTTAACTATTGCTGTTTTTGGAGATAAATCACTTAATGCTTCAATAGATTTTTTAGCTTTATTCATAGCGTAATGCTCTAACGCGTGACCTAAACTAAATAAAAATAGAAGCAAAGCACCTTCTGCCCAACTGCCAATGTATGCAGCTCCAATAGCAGCAGCAATCATTAGAAAATCGATATCAAATTGGCCTTTTGGTATTTTTTTTAACGCTTCAATAGAAATGAAATAACCACCAAAAAAGTATGAAACCATGTAGCTTATTAATGATGCCCAAGCTGGTAAATCGGTTAGTTTTTCAATAGTAAAACCAGTTATTAAAAAAATACCGCAAAGTATAGCAAAATAGAGTTCTGTTTTTTTTCCAAAAATCAAATTATGACTGTGGTTGTGTCCGTTGTTATTATGGTTTTCCATAGTAGTTGTTTTAAATCTTAATTAATGATTATGCCCATCGTCACTCTCATTTAATAGCATACTATTTCCTTTTACTAGAATTTGTTTGTCTTTTAAAAGGCTAGTGTTTAAAATTTCAACAGTATTTTCTGTTTGCTTTCCAAGCTCTAATTTAACTTTTTCTAAAAGAAACTCGTCTCCATGAGCTTCTTCTAAAATTAAAACATAAAAGTCATTTCCAACCTCAATAATAGCTTCTTTAGGCAGTCCAATACTTTTGATGCTATTAATAATAATATCAGCATCAACAAACATCCCAACAATAAAATGCTCTTTGTCATTATCTACGTGTCCATGTACTTTTACGCGTCTAGTTTGCTCGTCAATAGTAGTTCCAACAAGATGGACTTCTGCTTCAAAGGTTTTATCTGAAGCTTCTGGAATTTTGAATGTAATTTTTTGATCTTTCTTAATTTGCATAATGTCTTTTTCGAAGACCGATAATTCTAAATGAATGTGGTCAATATCTACAATTTCCATGATAACATCGCTAGGCGAAACATAGGTTCCGTTGCTAACATTAACCTTTGTAACGTGACCAGAAATTGGGGCGTATAAATTTATAGTCGAAGTTATGCGTCCTTGTTCTACATTACTCGGATTAATATTTAGCATTTGTAATTTTTTGCGTAGTCCATTATAATGGGCGCGGTTACTTTTATACGCACTTTCAGCTTTTAAGTAGTTTTTTTCTGAAGTAATTTTTTCTTCAAACAATGTTTTTTGTCTGTTAAATTCAGATTTTAAGTAATTTAATTGCTCTGAAACTTCTAAATAATTTTGCTGCAGCTCAACAAATTCTGGATTTTTTAGAGTGACTAATAGTTGTCCTTTTTTTACTTGATCCCCGATTAATAATGGTGTTTTTGTAATATAACCACCGCTAAAAGTAGTGATGCTTGATTTGTTGTGAGGCGGTACATCAATCATTCCGTTTACTTTTACGGTTTCATTAAAAGCATATTCCGCTAACGTTCCAAATGCCATTTTTTCGCCTTCAAACTGTGCTTTTGTAATGGTTATTTCGTCATTATGTGTTTCCGTTTCAGGAACTATTTCTACTTTTTTTTCTGAATTTCCGCAGGCTACTAAAACCAGTGAAAATAATAGGATATATATCTTGTTCATCTCTTTATAGTGTTAAATGATTGATGGTGATTACGGTTTGGTTGTATTGATTTAATTGTTCTAAATAGCTAAGCTGAATATCTTTCGCAGTTTCTAAACTCTGTATGTATTGAAAGAAATCAATTTCACCTTCTTTAAAAGTTCTATTTGCTGTTTTTATTATTTCTTCGGAAAGGGTTTTACCTTGCGTTTCGTAATAATTAATAGCGTCTTCATACTGCTGAAGCTTTGCCAATAACGATTGATATTCGGCATTTAATTTAGCCTGATAATCTTGTTTTTGTTCGGCAATAATATCTTGTGCAATTTTTGAAGCTTTAATTTTTGAGCGTTGACCACCAAATAAAACAGGAATTTTAAGACCCAATTGATAGCCTTTAATATTATCGTTTAGAGTACTGTTTGTACCTTGAAAGTATTCCGCATTTAAATCTGGAAGTAACTTTTGTTTTTCTAATTTAGTTTGTGCTTTTTGATAATTAATAGTAGCGTCAAAAACGGATAATCCGACATTTTGATTAACAGACAATTGTTCTACTTCTAATTTTTGTAGTAATCCGTCTTTAATAGTAAGAGAATCTACTTGCACTATCTTTTTAAGCTGTTGGTTATATAAAGTCACCTCTTGCAGTGATTGTTTATAAAGTGTTTCCAATTGTTTCTGTTTGGATTGTGCGGTAATCATTTCTAGATAATTAGTTTCACCTAACTCAAAACGACGCTTTGCTTTTTGTGCAAAATCTTTATACAAGCTGTCTAAATATTTATAGTTTTTAGCTTTGTTTTTAGCATAACTTAACTGGTAATAATTGGCGTAAACTTGTTTTGTCAATTGCTGTAATTGTAAACTAAAATTAGCTTCTTGTAAACTTACTTTAGATTCGTTTACTTTCTTTTCAGCAAAATAAACCGTTGGAAATTTAAAGTCCTGTGAGATGCCAAAAACCTTAAGAGGTACATTGTTTATAGCTAAATTACTTTCGTCATAATTATAATAAACGCTCGTTTTATCAAACGTAAAAGCTGAGCCAACTAAAGCGTTGGATTGCTCAATTTTTAAGTTTTCAGCTTTTAAATTCGCATTATTGTCAATTGCTAATGCTATTGTTTGTTCAATATTTAATGGTTTGTTTTGTGCTTGAATACTAATAGTTAATAGCAAGACAATCACAGAAATAATAGTTTTCTTATTCATTTTAAGCGCTTTTTTTTCTTCGTACCAAGCATATAAAACAGGTAATACCACTAAGGTTAATAAGGTTGCAGTTACTAAACCACCAATAACAACCGTTGCTAAAGGGCGTTGTACTTCTGCACCTGCATTTGTAGAAATAGCCATAGGTAAAAAGCCTAAAGCAGCAGCTGCGGCTGTAAGTAAAACGGGGCGTAAACGTTCTGTGGTTCCTTTTTTTATACGTTGGTTTATGTTACTAAAACCTTCCGCTTTAAGCGCTTTAAAATGCTCGATTAATACAATTCCGTTTAGTACTGCAATTCCAAATAATGCAATAAAACCAACGCCTGCAGATATGCTAAATGGTAAATCTCTAGCCCATAATAATAGTATACCACCAACTGCGGATAACGGAATTGCAGAATAGACGATTAGTGCTTCTTTTACAGAGTTAAATGCAAAATAGAGTAGAATAAAAATTAAAACTAAAGCCAATGGAACGGCTAATAATAAACGGTCTTTTGCACTTTGAAGATTCTCAAATTGTCCGCCATACGTAATACTGTAACCAACAGGTAACTTTAATTTACTGTCTATAATGTTTTGCACGTCATTTACTACAGATTGTAAATCTCTGTTTCTAACATTTATACCAACTACAATACGACGTTTGGTGTCGTCTCGAGATATTTGAGCAGGACCAGTTGTATAGCTGATTTCTGCTAATTCGCTAAGCGGAATTTTATTTCCGTTAGGGGTGTCGATGTAAAGGTTTTCAAGACTTCCTATATCTTTTCTGTTGTTTTCTTTTAAACGTAGGACTAAGTCGAAACGTTTTTCGCCTTCAAAAACACTTCCAGATGTTTTACCCGCAAATCCCATAGAGATAACATCATTTAAATCTGAAATATTAAGCCCATATCGTGCAATTTTACTTCTGTTGAATTTTACACTCATTTGAGGTAAGCCTTCTACTTTTTCAACCGAAAGATCTACAGCGCCTTCAACGTTTTCAATAAGTTCTTTGATTTCATTTGCTTTGCTTGCTAATATCGATAGGTCATCACCAAAAATTTTAATGGCTACATCTGCTCGAACTCCAGTAACAAGCTCGTTAAATCGCATTTCTATAGGTTGTGTAAATTCAACTTCCATACCTGGAATTACGGTTAAAGCTTCTTTAAATTTATCTGCTAACGCGTCTTTGTTTTTAGCAGAAGTCCATTCGTTTTTAGGCTTAAGCTTTATAATTACATCGCTTTGCTCCATGGACATGGGGTCTGTTGGTACTTCTGCAGCTCCGATCCTACTGACTACTTGGTCTACTTCAGGAAAGTTGTCTAGTAGGATTTGTTCTATTCTAGTAGTGATTTCTATGGTTTTGCCTAGTGACGTTCCTGTTTTTAAAACCGGCTGAATAACAAAATCACCTTCATCTAAAGTGGGTATAAATTCGCCACCCATTCTACTAAAAACATAAATACTAGAGGTTAGTAATAATGCTGATAACACAACAACTATTCTTTTATTAGACAATGCCCAATTAATAATAGGTTGGTAGGCTTTATTTAAAAAGGTCATTAATCTAACCGACATGTTTTTTGCAGACTGTGTACTAGGTTTTAAAAACAAAGATGAGACTACAGGAACATAGGTTAAGCATAAAATCATGGCGCCTATTAAAGCAAAGCTGAACGTCATTGCCATAGGCTTAAACATTTTTCCTTCAATACCACTTAAAGACAGAATTGGAATAAACACGATTAAGATTATTAATTGCCCAAAAATCGCTGAATTCATCATTTTTGATGCGCTTTTTAGTGTTATTTGGTCAATTTCTGCTTGTTTTTCGGTTTTATTAATTTCAGAAAGATGCGATGCTTTGGACATGATTTGAAACGCAATAAACTCGACAATAATAACTGCGCCATCAATGATAATTCCAAAATCTATAGCGCCTAAACTCATTAAGTTAGCATCGACACCAAATTGACGCATCAATATAATGGCAAACATTAAGCTTAACGGGATAACAGAAGCTACGACTAAACCAGAGCGCCAATTACCAAGTAGTAAGACGACCACGAAAATAACGATTAGCGATCCTAGTATTAGGTTTTCGGCAACGGTGAATGTTGTTTTTGCAATCAGTTCGCTTCGTTCTAAAAAGCCATTTATATACACACCTTCTGGTAATGTGTTTTGTATGGATGCGACACGTTTTTTAACCGTATCAATAACTTCTTTAGAGTTGCCATCTTTAAGCATCATGATTTGTCCTAATACTTTTTCGCCTTCACCATTTCCTGTAATGGCTCCAAAACGTGTGGCGCTTCCAAAGCCGACAGTAGCCACGTCTTTTATGTATATTGGTGAACCATCATTTTTAACAACACTATTTTCTATATCTTCTAAAGAGCCAACTAGACCTTCGCCACGAATAAAAAAAGCTTTGTCATTTTTTTCAATATAACCACCACCAGAAACACTGTTGTTTTTTTCTAAAGCTTCGTAAACTTCTGCAATAGAAATGTTCATGGCAGTAAGCTTGTTAGGATTTATAGCAACCTCATATTGCTTTAAAAATCCGCCCCAAGTATTCACTTCAACCACGCCAGGAATTCCGGACAATTGACGCTTTACAATCCAATCTTGGATGGTACGTAGATCCATTGTGCTGTATTGGTCTTTGTAGCCCGGTTTGACATCTAAAATGTATTGGTAAATCTCGCCCAACCCAGTGGTTATAGGTCCCATTTCGGGTGTGCCAAAACCTTCTGGAATTTGTTCGGAAGCCGATTTGATTTTTTCGGCAATAAGCTGTCTAGGTAAAAAGGTTCCCATGTCGTCATTAAAAACGATGGTTACTACGGATAATCCAAACTTTGAAACAGAACGAATCTCTTCTACTCCAGGTAAATTAGCCATTTCTAGCTCTACGGGATAGGTTATAAATTGCTCTACATCTTGCGTAGATAAGTTTTGCGATGTTGTAATAACCTGTACTTGGTTATTGGTAATATCTGGCACTGCGCCAATTGGTATTTTAGTTAATGAAAAAATACCAAAGCCTATAATAAAGGCTGTAAATAGAAATATGATCAGCTTATTTTTTAAGCTGAATCTTATGATGTTTTCTAACATAATTCATAATATTTAAGAAATAATAAATGCCTGTTTGAAGCAAACAGGATTAAGATCTAAAATGAATTATGCGTGCTTGGGCGGCTGAAAAACAGAAGTTTTTTCAGAGTCTGTTACCGTTTCGTTGTAATGAAAATTAAAAGGGATTTCAATAAATTCGTACTGGTTAAAGTCAAAATTATTTGCAATACTTATAAAAGAGGTATTGATGTGTGTACACATGTGGTGATTATCCTTAAACGGAAGGTCTTTGTGTTCTTGATGATCATTATCATGCGTGTCTCTAGCGTCTCCGTAATGTTCTGCTAAAAACTGAAAAAACGTGTCACCATACATTTCTTCATGAAATTCTGCATGTTCTAACAACACACTAAACTTAGAAATATCTTCCAAGTTTATGTTGAAACTCTGAACGAGAATCAAAAGTGAATAAGTGATTGCTAAAATTTTGCTCATAATTATATACAAATTTACACAATTAGAAATGTCAATAGGTAACAAAGGTTACAAATGTCTTAAAAATAAGCTTTTAGTTGCACGTTTCCGGTATGGATGGTCTTGCTAGTTTCGGTCTTACGTCCAAAATAAGTTAGGTTTAAATCTAAAAATTTGGTTAGTTTTTTTTGTGCTAGTAAGGTCCAAGTAAAGTTTTTTCCGGGTTGTAAACCTTCTAGCATTTGGAAAGCAACAGGACTGTTGGCATTACCTTCAAAATTGTTATTAAAGACATTAAATTCGCCAGAAATGGCACCGACTTGCGCGTTGCCTTTAGGAGAAAACGCAAAAGATAGACCATATTTTTGCTGTTTTAAGGACTCTAGATTATTGATGGTATTGTCTTTGTTTGTAAATTGATAAAAGACATCAAATTGCACATTGTCGTTTAGTAAATAGGATAATTTAGGATTTAATTTATTAGTGTCAATGTCAAAGTTTTTACTACTAAAATTTTCGCTATTACTAAACTGTTGCTCTAAAGCAGAGGTCAAAGTCACTAGCCAACTATTTTTAATTTTATGGATAAAATTTAACTGATGACTCTTAAGATTGTTTTCAATAAATCCAAAGCTTAGTGTGTTTTCGCTACTATTCCATAAATAGGTGTAAGAAGTGGTGTAGCGTTGTTTTCCGCGATTAAAAAACAACACATTTCTAAAATTAAGCGTTAGTCCTAGTTGGTTGTCTTCGCCTTGCTTGAATGGATTTAAGTCGAAGTCATTATCGTTACGTATAATTTTTCGGTCTATTAGATAGCTACTTTGATTATAAAATTTGGAGAATATTTTTTTGGTTTTACTCTCAGCGTTTACCCAATCTATAGGATTTAGGGTAACGGTTTGACTTAATCTATTTTGATGTGTTTTAATAAAAACTTGATTAGGTAATAAGACTCTAATATATTCACCTTGATCTTGGAATTGTGCTATTTCAAACTCTTCTAATTCTTGGATGCCATTTTCGTTATAGTCAATCCATGTGTATGCACCTTGACCAGGCTCAACTTGGACATAAGTAAAGTCTTGCTGTGGTAAGGTTCCGGAATTAGTTTCGAAAGCGGTGTTCCAAATAATACCATTTTTTAAAAAACGTTGATTAAATAATAGGCGAGAGTTTAATGAGTTTTCATTTGCTTGCTCTTGGTCTTCATTTTTTAATGTTCTGTAATTAACATATAAAGACAGATTGTTTTTTTCGTTTTTAAGTAATCTAGAATCTAAGTAATACGTGTTAGAGCTATTGACGCGATCTAGTTTACCGTTACGCAAGCTGTCATTTACACGATATTTGTAACCAACTTCCGCATAAATATTAGTGCTGTCTCCAATACCAGTAAAAGCTTCGTAAGCAGTAAAACGTTGTGTTAAGTCTGTAAATTGCTGTGTTTGGTTAATACGTTCTTTATTTTCTTCAGCAGAAAAACCAGTTCCAATCCATTGTTTTTTTAGAGTGTATATGGCTTTGTTATACGTTCTAAAAAATTTAGAGGAGTTATCGCTACCATCAGCCTTTAATATATTGGTGTTGGTTGATAATCGTAAATTACCAATATTAATATTTGCTAAAATATTGTGTTTGCTTCCCGAAAAATTTTCGGAATAATCTAAATGCTGAAAGCTATAATTAATATAGCCTTTTTTATGATGAAAACTTTGTAGGCCAACCGATACTAATGTTTGGTCACCAAAGTTTGTGTTTAAAAGGTTAGAATTAGTTTGGCTTAAATTCCAATCACGGTTAAACTCTGGCGCATATAAACGTTGTATGGTTTTAAAGTTTTGCTGAATATAATCTGCATCCAAAACCGCATTTAAATTCCAAAGACTATCGTTTTTTATAATGTTTTGTTCGACGTTTAATTTACCTGCAAAACCGGTGTTGTTAGTGTCATCTGCACTAGAGAATAAGTTAAGATCATTTTTACTGGCTGCCAGTTCAAAACCAACGTTAGTTTTTTTAGTGGGTTTGTAAGCACCGTTTAGTGTCGCTATTTGTAATAATGTAGGCGCTACCAATTGTACAATCGGAGCGTAGTTACCTTGTTTTATGCCTGCGATAGGCGCGGTAAATTGATAGATATTATTTATGGCATTACTAGACGTTAGCGTGTAATCCCCTTGATTGTCTCCAACTAATGTAAAAGTGACGCCAAATAAGGTGTCGTCTGGATTGTTAGAAAACACATAGATATCTTCCCCATTAAAAAGCTCTTTTTTGTATAAGATCCGATTTTCATTAAAGGGTTCTGGTACCTCAGAAGATGTTACCATTTGTTGCGTGTCATCTCCTGCAGTACTTAAAATTAAGACTTGGTCTTCAGATAGATTTTGCTGCAATGGGTTGTTTTTAGAGTCGTTTTCAGAATAAACAGAGACGCCTAGTTTTAGTTTTTCGCTTTCATGAGTCCCACCGCCATAGGCTACAATTCTAGAGTAGTTTCTTTCTGAGTATTGAAAATCTATACTGATTCTCATTTCTGAAGTAACAGGGTAGGTCGGGTTGAAGATAATTTCACCTGCATTATAATCAATGATATAGTCTTCGTTCTCGCCACGTTTTAGTGCAACACCATTAACAAAAACAGTTTCACTTCCGGACACAATTAGTACAAATAATTCTCCGTTGGGGCCTTGTAATTTATAAGGACCTTGATTTCCTTCTTGCGCAGTAAATTGGAAATTTGCAAATTGACCACGGACAATAGCACCTGATGCAAATACATTAGTTTGCTGATCGTCGTCTCCAAACTTGGCTTTTACTTGCATACCTTGCACACGCTTTGTAAAGGATGCAAAATAGGATTGATTGTTTACCAAATCTATATCTCCTGCTCGGATGGCCCAATCGTCTGAAAATAGTTCTAAAAACACTTGGTCAAACTCATCTAAACGCTGAGAATAACCGGTTTCTTGTAACGGGATATTAGCATCTTGGATACTTGCTCTAAGTGATACTTTGTCGCTTAGTTTTCCGGTAATTTGTAAATCAAGCTCACTGTTTAACACTGAGTTTTGATTGTTTCCAATGGTGACCCCACGACTAATACTTCCTGAAGTTGTTAATCCATCAAAAGGGGTGTATGTTTTATTGGTATTGGGTTGTGTAAGTTTAACCAGTTTGTTAATGTTATCTGTATTTTCTACAATCACATTTTTATCAAATTGTGTGTAGGTTCTAGTTAAAAACTCAGGATAATTTTGATAGTTAATAATTATAGAATCGGTTGTTATCGGTTTTATCAAGGTAAGTATGGATTTACCAAAATCAACAGTGTAATAACTAGAGTCTATTGTTGCACCGGTCGTAGTTTCAATTTTAAAACCATTAGTATTAATACTGACGCTGTCAATTTGTATGGTTTTGTTGGTAGCAACAGTCTTTCGGTTTAACCCGTTAGTCTGTTCTTGCGCAAATGCAAAAATTCCGAAGAAAAACAAAAAACAGCTAATGGTAAGTTTCATCTCTATTTATAACACTAATATTACTATATTATTTTGTTAATATTTTTTCAGTAAAAGTGAAGTGATTTATCTTGTAAAAGTAAAGCATTATTTAATTTAGCCGAAACAAATGTTTTAAGCATTAAACAAGCTTGGTAAAAAGGTTGTTTTTTTAACTATAATCAATAGCAAACATTTTGTGAGCTATTAAAACAATTATTAAACACGCATGAAAATTATCTCATATAACGTCAACGGAATTAGGGCAGCAATCAATAAAGGGTTTATAGAATGGCTACAAAGCGCAGATCCGGATGTGATTTGTTTGCAAGAGATAAAAGCAATGGAGGAGCAGTTGGATTTAGAGTTGTTTAAAGAGGCAGGTTACCATTATAATTACTGGTTTAGTGCTCAGAAAAAAGGCTATAGTGGTGTGGCTGTATTGTGTAAAACAGAACCTAATCATATAGAATATGGTACCGGAATAGAATCTATGGATTTTGAAGGTAGAAATATTCGTGTAGATTATGACACGGTGTCTGTTATGAGCATGTATTTACCGTCAGGTACAAACGCAGCACGATTAGAACATAAGTTTGATTACATGGACTTAATCCAAAAATATTTAAATAAGTTAACGGATACGTTACCCAATTTAGTGGTTTGTGGAGACTATAATATATGCCACGAAGCTATTGATATCCATAACCCAAAAATGAAAGGTGTTTCTGGGTTTTTACCAGAAGAGCGCGAGTGGTTAGGTAATTTTATAGATTCTGGATTTATAGACTCGTTTAGATTTTTGCACCCGGAGCGTCAAGAATATTCTTGGTGGAGTTACCGTGCCAATTCTAGAGCTAATAATAAAGGATGGCGTTTAGATTATGCAATGGTTAGTCAGTCATTACAACAAAAAATAAAAAGAGCAGTTATACTACCTGAAGCTAAACATAGTGACCATTGTCCTATTTTAGTAGAAATTGAATCATAATCCCAAATAGTAATTAGTAAAATGAAAAACAGAATAACAGTTATCCTATTAGTGCTTATAGCTACCAGTTGTGTGTCGCCAAAAGTGTATAAAGAGTTAGAAAGCAAATACGCGACTTTAAAAAAGGAAAATAGAAATTTAAAAGATGAAAACGGTGATTTGTTAAAAGCTAAAAATAAAGCAGCAAATGACTTAGCGGAATTACAAGCAAAGTATGATAGTGCGGTAAAACGACGTGATCAGTTAAATACCGATTACACAATAGCTAAAAGTAAATATGACGCATTAAAAGCATCTTATGATGCATTGGATGCAAATAGTAGTTCTGCCATTGCAGCAAATACACAAAAAAACAGAGAGTTATTAGCACAGCTAGAAACTAAAGAGCAGGCTTTAGCTGCAGAAAATGCAAGATTAGAACAACTTAAAAAAGAGTTAGAGTCACGCTCACAACGTGTTGCAGATTTAGAAAGCATTATTGCGTCTAAAGAAGCTGAGATGACGGCGCTTAAAAATGCAATCTCAAGTGCGTTAACTGACTTTGAAGGTAAAGGGTTAACTGTAGAGCAGCGTAACGGTAAAGTATACGTGTCTATGGAAAACAAATTATTGTTTGAGTCAGGTAGTTGGGCAGTCGGGACACAAGGTCGCAGGGCGGTTAAACAATTAGGAACCGTGTTAGGTGACAATCCAGAAATCTCAGTATTAATAGAAGGGCATACAGATAATGCACCTTACCCAGCAAAAGGAAACATTAGTAATAACTGGGATTTATCCACAAAACGTGCCACAGCAATTGTGTCTATATTACAAGAAAACAATAATATAAAAGCAGATAATTTAACAGCTGCTGGTCGTGGAGAGTTTGCACCAATTGCACCAAACACAACACCAGAAGGGAAGGCTAAAAACCGTCGTATTGAAGTTATTTTAACGCCAAAATTGGATAAGATTACCAATCTTTTAAATAATTAATTAGGGCGTTACCACAAGGGTCGGGCTATCCGTTATATCTTTTTTTGCCATATATGGCAGCAAAAAAAGGATGCCACTACTATCCCTAACGCAAACCTTAACAAACATTTGACCTTTAGTTACTAACAATAATTAAAGGTCTTTTTTATATTTGTTAGAAAGCTAAACCACATTAAAATGAAATACACTACACTACCAAATACAGATATTAAAGTCAGTAAAATTTGCTTGGGTACCATGACCTTTGGTAATCAAAATACAGAAGCAGAAGGACATGCCCAATTAAATTACGCAGTAGAGCATGGTGTTAATTTTATTGATACAGCAGAGTTATATCCCGTGCCAGCAACAGCAGAGACATCTGGTAGGACTAGTGAGATTATTGGGACTTGGCTTAAACATCAAAAAAGGGAAGCGCTTGTTGTTGCTTCTAAAATTGCTGGAACAGGAGATTATACAGCACATATACGCACAACAGGGTTTACAGCAGCGTCTATTAGAGAAGCAGTTAATCTAGAATTAAAAAGACTACAAACAGATTATATAGATTTGTACCAATTGCATTGGCCAGAGCGTGAAACTAACACTTTTGGTGTTAGAGATTATAGTCATAATCCAAATGACCCTTGGACAGATAATTTTAGAGAAGTTCTAGAGGCTTTAGATCAAGTAAAAAAAGAAGGTAAAATTAGACAAATAGGGTTGTCAAACGAAAAGGCATGGGGAACGATGCGCTATCTAGAAGAGTCTAAAAACAATAATTTACCACGACCGGTAACCATCCAAAATGCATACTCACTTTTAAATCGCGTTTTTGAAGGGGATATGGCGGAGGTGTCTATTAGGGAAAATATTGGGTTGTTAGTCTATTCTCCTATGGCATTTGGTGTCCTTTCTGGAAAATATATTAAAGGAATAGAAGGGCAAAAGGCTCGTTTACATCTTTTTCCAAGATTTGCTAGATACAGTAGTCAACAAGCTACAGAGGCTACAAAACAGTATCTGCAATTAGCCGAAAACAATGGCTTAACACTGGCTCAAATGGCTCTTGCTTTTGTCAATCAACGACGATTTGTGACCGGTAATATTATTGGGGCAACTTCCGTAAATCAACTAAAAGAGAATATAGATTCTATAAATTTAACATTAAATACAGAGTTAATGCAACAAATAGATGCGATTCATGCAAAAATACCAAACCCTGCGCCATAGGTAATGTAGGTTTTATCTTCTATTTTTGTGCTTTTTGTCGACGTTTTTTGCTTTTAGTCTATAATAGTATTTTTAACAGTTTTTCAAGACGTTTTTTTTTTAGTTTAGGTCTCTAATTAACTAACTACTTCTCAAAAAATGAAAAAAACTACGTTCATTTTAGCCTTGTTACTATTCTCTATTGGGTGGCAAGCTAATTCACAAATTACAACTTATCCTTACACGGAAGATTTTGAAGCTGGCGACGGAGGTTGGGTAGCAGACAATGGAACTGACGGTACCTGGGCACTTGGTTTGCCTGCGTCTACAGTCATTAACAGTGCAGCATCCGGAGCAAACTCATGGGCAACAAATTTAACAGGAGATTATAACAGTTCAGATAATTCATCTGTAACTAGTCCTGTATTTGATTTATCAGCATTAACAGCGCCGACAGTATCATTTAATATTTGGTGGGAAGCGGAAACTAGTTGGGATGGTGCAGTTTTTCAAAGTTCTATCGATGGTGGTACAACTTGGGTTAACGTAGGAGCATTAGGAGATCCAAATAACTGGTATACGGATGACACAATCAGTGGTAATCCGGGTGGTCAACAAGAAGGTTGGACAGGGCGAAATGGTACAGGTTCTAACGGTTGGGTGAGTGCTAATCATGCTTTAATAGGTTTAGCGGGAGAGGCTAATGTAATGTTTAGATTTGCATTTGGTTCTGATGGATCTGTTCAAAGTGAAGGTTTTGCTTTTGACGATGTTTCAATTTTTAATACAGATTGTCCTAGTCCTTCAGGATTAATGGCAAACGCAATAACATCTGACTCTGTTGATTTGTCATGGTCTTTAGGTGATGCAGAAGCGGCTTGGGAAGTCGTAGTGCAAACTGCGGGAACAGGATTGCCAACGTCAGGTACCGCTGTAACGACTAATACAGGATATACGGTGGGATCATTATCACCTGCAACAGATTATGAAGTATATGTTAGAGCAGATTGCGGTGGAGACTTCAGTGTTTGGGCTGGTCCAGTAACTTTTACTACAGCTTGTGCTGTTTTTACACCTGATTATTTACAAGATTTTACAGCGATTCCAGCAATTTGTTGGGAGGTAGCAGATAGTGGTGATTCAACTACAGGTCCCGGAGACTTAGGGACTTCTTCTTGGACACAAGATGGTTATTTAAACAATGGTACAACAGGAGCATATAAGATTAACTTATGGGTTGCTACTAAAAGTGACTGGTTGTTAAGTCCGCTTTTTGATTTAACAGGTGTTCCTTTTCAAGTAGAGTTTGATTTTGGTGTAATGCCATTTGGAGGTTCAACAGTAGCAGGGACTTTAGGATCTGATGATACAGTTGAGTTAATGATAACTACGGATAGTGGAACAACTTGGACAGTATTACAAACCTTTGATGCTTCATCAGTAATTCCTGACTCAGGTTTACATGTTGTACAAGATTTATCAGCGTATTCTGGAGCTACTGCTCAATTTGGAATTAGAGCTTCAGAAGGAACAATTGATGACGCAGCAGATAATGATGTATTTGTAGATAATTTTCAAGTAAGAGCAGTACCTTCTTGTCCAGATCCATTGGCTATAGCAGCAGTGGTTACTGGAGATACAACTGCAGATATTACTTGGGATGCAGGAAGTACAGAAACAGAATGGCAAATATGGATTCAGGCAGCAGGAACAGGAGTACCAACAACAGATGGTGTTGTTACTAGTTTAAATGCGCCATATCCGGCAACAGGATTAACACCTAGCACACCTTACGAGGTATATGTTAGAGGAAATTGTGGAACAGATGGGTTTAGTGCTTGGATTGGACCAGTAAACTTTACAACATTTAATACTCCGCCACCTGCACCATTAGGGGTTACTTGTGCAACTGGAGATTCAACATTTATATTTACTGAAGACTTCGGTTCAACTCCCGGCGTAGCGCCTTCAGGATGGACAGGTACTGGTTTTGACGCTAGTAATGGTAATTGGAGAATTACTAATCCAAATGGAAATTCTGGTGGAACAGGGCCAAATGTTAGTTGGGATGGTAATGCTGGAGTACATTTGGAATATGAAGCATCAGGTAATTCATCAGATATAGCATCAGCAATTTCGCCAGCAATAGATTTAACAACAGCTTTAGATGGTGCAGAATTATCTTTTTACATGCATGCTTTTGGAGATGATATAGGAACATTAAATGTTGGGGTTAGTACATCCGCAACAGGACCATTTACAACAGAATATACTTGGAGTGGAGATTATCAATCAACAGCAGATGAAGCATGGGTTCCAATAGGAGTTAATTTAGACGCCTATTTAGGACAAGTTATATATGTCGAATATAGTTACGGAGGAACTGGTGCAGGTTTTGAAGGAGATTTAGCTTTAGATCAAGTAAGAGTAGAATCTTGTGGAGATTTTTGCGTTGCACCAAGTGGTATTACCGCGACATCAATAACAGAAACTTCAGCTGATATTTCTTGGACTCCAAATGGAGCAGAGACACAATGGAATTATGTAGTGCAATTAGCAGGAACAGGGACACCTACTTCAGGTACTTTATCAAGTACTACAACCATACCAGTGTCTGGTTTAAATCCTGCAACAGATTATGAAGTTTATGTTCAAGCAGTTTGTGGGGCAGAAAATAGTACATGGGCTGGTCCATTCACATTTTCAACATTACTACAATTTAATTTTATTTTAGATTGTGCAACAGATGGACCTCAAACTATAGATTACTGTTATGACAGTAATGATACTAATGTATTTACATTTACATCAACAGATGGTACGCCACTTAATTTAACAATTAACGCGGGACAAGTTGAAAATAATTTTGATGAGCTAATCGTGTTAGATTCTGACGGAGTTACTAACTTAAACGCTGCAACACCTTATGGTGCAAGTGGACAAATTGGTGGTTTAACATTCCAATCATCAGGAGATACTATTTCTTTTGCTATCGAATCTGATGGAAGTGTTAGCTGTCTAAGTAGTACGACATTTACATCACTTTCTGTAACAGTAACTTGTGCAACTTGTATTAATCCAACAGCAACATTTGTAGTTGTTGACGATTGTGCAAACGGTGATCAGTTTTTAGTCGATGTGGATGTAACGTCAATAGGAGATGCTACTACTTTAGAAATAGAAGATAATCAAGGTGGCGCACCGGTAACGGTAACTGCTGCAGGTGTTAGTCAATTTGGACCATACGCTTTTAATACAGATGTTGTTTTTACAGTGTCTAATGTAGACGATGTTAATTGTGTTATTACAAGTAATACAATATCATTAGCAGCTTGTCCACCAAGTAATGATAACCCTTGCGATGCAACAGTGGCTTTAGTTAATAATGGTGAGTCTTGTATCGATGTTAATTCTGGAACTTTAGCAGAAGCAACAGATTCTGGAGTGCCAGCAGGTTCTTGTGCTACAGGTACAGACGATGACGTTTGGTATCAGTTTACAGCATTAGGAGAGCAACAAATAATTCAAATCTTAAATGTTGCTGGAGGATTTAACGTAGACCATGCACTTTATGAAGAAGGTGCTGATTGTAACGATTTAACGCAGTTATATTGTACTACGGACGATTCAAGTATAACACCAACATTAACTGTAGGAAATGTATATTATATTAGAGTGTTCTCTGCAGGTACAACTGCAACAACTATAACTTTTGATTTATGTATCCAAACTTTAGGTGTGCCAACGTATTGTACAGAAGCATTACCAATTTGTGCAGATCCAACAATTTTTTACCCGAGTATAGTTGGTGATCAAGTAGCACCTTCTTATATCGATTACGATTGTTTAGGAAGTCAGCCAGATCCACAATGGAACACGATTCAGTTTGATGATGCAGGAGATTATGTATTCCAATTAGCACAAACCAATGATGCTGGTGTAGGGTTAGATATTGACTTTATAGTTTGGGGACCATTTCCAGGTCAAGAAGCAGGATGTTTTGAACTGTTACCAGAAGCTATCGCAGACTGTAGTTATTCTGCTACAGCAACAGAGACTATTACGTTAACAGGAGTTCCAGCTAACTCGATTTATATAATATTAATTACTAATTTCTCTCAACAAGATGGAACATATGTATTTACTCAAGAGTCAGGCCCATTAGATGGAACAAATTGTGATGTTGTTTGTGACGTAGCTTTAGATTACGACGGAATCCTAATAGAACAAGGGGTAACTGCTGCAGAAGGATCAAGTGATCCTATTAATTTATGTGGAAATGATTCTGTAACATTAACAGCGGATACTGCTTATGCAGTTGATTCTTATGATTGGTACGTGAATGGTATTTATCAAGACGGTATAAACGCTCCTACTTTTGTTGCGACAGAAACAGGAACTTACCAGTGTGTTGTAGGTGGTGGTATTTGTGATGATTTTACATTCTCAATATTAGCAACTATTAATTTCTATGACGCAGCAACAGCAGATCAAGCTTTAGATATGGAAGTTTGTGATGATGGAGCAGGAAACGGAGTGTTTGATTTAGAAACTCAAACAGCAACAATCTTAGGGACACAAGATCCTAGTGAGTTCTCTGTAACATATTACAGTGCTTTGTCAGATGCACAAGCAGGTACAGGAGCATTAACATCTCCTTACACAGCTACAGACGGAACAACTATTTATGTTAGAGTGGAGGATGTTGACGCTGTAGGTTCTAATTCTGGTTGTGCCTCTACTAATACGACTTTTAATTTAGTGGTAAGTACGTCTCCAGAAGCGACACAGCCAATGGATATGGAAGTGTGTGATGACGGAACAGGAAGTAATGTATTTGATTTAACAGCTGACGAAGCTACAATAATAGGTACTCAAACAGGTGTGTTAGTAACATATCATACAACTGAAGCTGACGCTTTAAGTGGAGATAATGCTATTGCTACTCCAGCAACTTACACTTTAACAGCAAACTCAGAGACAATTTATGTTAGAGTAGAGAATGCTACTGCAAGTGATTGTTTTGCAACAACAAGTTTTGGTATCTCATATAATCCAGCACCAGAAACAACGTTTAGTGCTGATATGGCTTTTGAAGTTTGTCCAAATGCAACCACTCCAATTATAGTTACAGCAGAACCTGCAAATTATACTTTAAGTGAAGTTAGTATCAAATGGTACTATGAAGGTGGTGAAATTACTGGTCAAACAGGAATTGAATTACCAACGGTTTTATTAGCTGGTGATTATGAAATAGAAGTTACCTTTAATGATTCAGGATGTACTAGTTCTGCATTTGTTACTGTAGACGAGTTAGAAACATGTATAATTCCTCAGGGAATATCTCCAAACGGAGATGGTATTAATGACCGTTTTGATTTAAGTAGTTTTGATGTACAAAGTTTAGAGATTTATAACCGTAATGGTACTTTAGTATATTCTAAAAACAATTATACATCAGAATGGGGTGGTCAAGCAGACAATGGAGATATGCTTCCGGTAGGAACTTACTACTATGTTATGAAGTATCAAGGAACAAAAACAAAAGCCGCTTGGGTATACATAAACAAATAAACTAACTAGAAAACCAATAAGATAACAGATGAAAAAATTAGTATATATCGTATTCCTAGTGTTTATAGGCGTACAAGCCCAACAAGATCCGCAGTACACACAGTACATGTATAACATGAATGTGGTAAATCCAGCCTATGCAGGTTCTACAGAAGGTGTTGCTATTGGAGCACTTTATAGAAGTCAGTGGGTCGGGTTAGAAGGTGCACCAACGACAGGTACTTTAGCGATACACTCTCCAGTAGGAAAGAATGTAGGTTTAGGACTATCTTTAATAAGTGATGAGGTAGGACCAGTAAAAGAGACTAATGCTTATGTTGATTTTTCATACACTATTCCAGTAGGGACAACTACTAAATTAGCGTTTGGATTAAAGGCAGGAGCAACGTTTCATGATATTGGATTAACACAAATTGATTTAGTAGATCCTAATGATCCTTTCTTTGCACAGAATATTAATGAAACAACTCCAAATATTGGAGCAGGATTATATTTTTATAAGCCAAATAAATTCTATATCTCGGCGTCTATGCCAAATATTTTAAACTCGGTACATTTAGATGCTAACGGGTTTAAGATTGGGTCAGAAACGCAGCACTTTTTTGGTGCAGTTGGATATGTGTTTGATTTATCAGAAGACTTTAAGCTAAAGCCACATGCTTTAGCTAAGGTGGCGTTTGACGCTCCAGTAAGTTTTGATGTTAATTTAAATTTATTTATGTATGATTTTGTTGAGGTAGGAGCGGGATACCGTTTAGACGATTCTTTTAGTGGGATGATCAACTTTTTAGTTGCGCCTAATTTAAGAATTGGTTATGCGTATGACACAATCCAATCTCAATTAGATGTGGTAACTAATTCTTCTCACGAGATTTTTATCAATTTTGATATCAATTTACCAAGAAAAGTTTCTCGTTCACCACGTTATTTCTAATCCAATAAGCTAACCAAACAATGAAAAAAATACAACTATTTATATTCGCCATTTTAATAAGCAGCACAAGTGTGTTTGCTCAAAGTGATGCGACCAAAAAAGCCGATAAATTATTTGCTAAATATAAATTTGTAGATGCTATTGAGGCCTACAATAAATTAGTAGAAAAAGGGGAGGGTGATGCCTACGTATATTCTAGATTAGCAGAAGCTAACTATAATATTTTTAGTACAATCGAATCTGAAAAATGGTATGCTAAAGCTTTAGAGGCTGGAGCATCTCAACCAGAAATGCTTTTTAAGTATTCTGAGATGTTAAAAGCTAACGGTAAATACGATGCGTCTAATAAGCAAATGGACAAGTTTGCGTCTATGAGACCTGGAGATGATCGTGCAGTAATGTACAAAGCTAACCCTGAGTATTTATCTAAAATATTAGATAAAGGAAAAAAGTTTAATGTGCAAAACTTAGATCTTAACAGTAAAATGTCTGATTTTGGAGGAACACTTCAAGATGGTAAATTATACATTACGTCTTCAAGAAATGCAAGTAGAAAAAACTATGGTTGGAATGAAGAGCCATTTTTAGATATCTACTCATACACAGCAGCGGAAGATGGGTCTTATCAAGGAGAAACACTTTTAGACGGAAAGATTAATACTAAGTATCATGAAGGTCTTACAAGTTTTACTCCAGATGGTAAAACAATGTATTTTTCAAGAGAAAGTTTCTTTGAAAACATTTACGAAAAAGACAGTTTATCTAATACAAAGTATAGTGTTTTACACTTATTTAAAGCAAACAAAGGAGCAAATGGATTCTCTCAAGTAGAAGCTTTACCAATTAACAGTCAGAATTATTCTATTAAAAACCCTACTATTAGCGCTGACGGAAGTACAATTTACTTTGCTAGTGATATGCCTGGAGGTTTTGGAAATTTTGATATTTACAAAGCATCTTTAGATGGTAATGGAAAAGTTGGTACACCTGTAAATATGGGGCAGAAAGTAAATACGGAAGGACAAGAGATGTTTCCATACATTAGTGATAATAATACACTTTACTTTTCTTCAACAGGACATTTAGGTCTTGGAGGAATGGATGTGTTTTATACTAAGGAAATTGATGGTAAATTGGCGCCAATACGTAATGTAGGAATCCCTATTAACAGTAATGGAGATGATTTTGCTTTTAGAATGAATGAAGAAACGGGAGAGGGATTTGTATCTTCAAACCGTGAAGGAGGAAAAGGTAGTGATGATATCTATGGTATCAAAAAGTTACAACCGTTATGTGATGTGTTAATTGTTGGAACTGTTTTAGACGAAAAAACAGGAACGCCATTAGCAGGGGCATTAACAACATTAGTAGACGCTCAAGGAAACGTATTAGCTTCTAAGCCTGCAAATGCAAAGGGTGTAGTGGAATATATTGTAGAGTGCGAAACTGGAACTGAATTACAAGTTACTATGGATGGTTATGAAAGTAACAAAGTAACAATAGCTGCAAGTAACGAAGAAGAAGTTGCTGTAACAGTTAGTTTGAAGCCTATAGAGGCTATTGTAACGCCAGAACGTGTTATACTTAACCCAATTTACTTTGACTATGATAAGTCAAACATAACAGCTCGTGCTGCGTTTGAATTAGATAATTTAGTACAAGTGATGAATAAGTATCCTAATATGGTAATACAAGCAACATCACATACAGATTTTAGAGGGTCTAATCAATACAACCAACGCTTATCAGAAAGACGTGCACAAACAACGACACAGTACGTGATTTCTAAAGGAATTGCTGCTAGTAGAATTTCTGCATCAGGTAGAGGAGAGACAGAGCCGGCTATTGATTGTAATCCTTGTACGGATCAAGATCATGATCTTAATAGAAGAAGTCAATTTTTTATTATTAGTGGAGGACCACAGCAATAAATATATTACAAGTTATACAACCAGAATAAACCAAAAAAACCGATAAAAAGCCCCACTGTTAAGTGGGGCTTTTTTGATATATTATGTTTGGTTTTTTATTACTATTTAAGTAATAGTATCTTGTTTTTGACTAATTATATGGCTTTTTAATTGGTTTTAGGGGGTTTTGGTTTGCGTTAAGGATAGTAGTGGCATCCTTTTTAGTAATGCAAACTAAGGGGTTGTTAGTAGAAATGTGGTTGGTTTTTAACTTGTTGTATATTTGTATTACAAGTATTCTAAAAAGATATAACGGATAGCCTGACCTTTGTGCTGATATTAAAAATCAGGACAAAGGTAACGCCCTAAAAAGTGCTAGTTTTTGGGCATAAAAAAAACCTTACTAAATAAATAGTAAGGTTTTTTTTGTTATTTAATTTGTTTACCATTTTGATCATTAAAATGATATTCAAGGTATGTGTAAGCATCTCTTGGTTGTATCTTTACCCATTTTTTGTGTTCAAAAAACCATTTTGAACGAATCGATGGAAAACCTTTTGTTAAAAAGGCTGCTATAAAAGGATGTGTGTTTAAGGTCACCTTTTTGTAGTCTTTTTTTAATAATTGTTCTAAGTCATGAGTTATTTTAGGCACAATGTTAATTGGCGCTTCGACTTCTTCTCCTTTAAAACCGTTAGGATTATCCTCTCTGGTTTTAATGTTCATTTCTGGTCTTACTCTTTGACGTGTTATCTGAATCAATCCAAACTTACTAGGAGGTAATATTTTGTGTTTGGCACGATCATCTTTCATCTCATCACGAAGATGATTAAAAAGTTTTTTCCTGTGTTCTGCAGTGTTTAAATCTATAAAATCTACTACAATAATCCCACCCATATCACGTAATCTTAATTGTCTTGCAACTTCTGTTGCTGATATTAAGTTTACTTCCAATGCGGTGTCTTCTTGAGAGTTTGCTTTGTTAGATCTATTACCACTATTTACATCTACGACGTGAAGTGCTTCTGTATGTTCTATAACAAGGTATGCACCTTTAGACATAGAGACTGTTTTACCAAAAGCGGTCTTGATTTGTCTTTCTATTCCAAATTTTTCGAAAATAGGAACGGTAGACTGATGTAATTTAACTATTGATTCTTTTTTTGGTGCAATTTGCTGCACATATTCTTTTACTTGTACATATAAAGCATCATCGTCTACATGAATTCCGGTGAAGGTGTCATTAAATATATCTCTTAACATTGAAGAGGCTTTATTTAATTCGCCCAGCACTTTGGCAGGATGATTTGCTTTATGTAATTTTTTACACATTGCCGTCCAACGACTAAGCAAGTTTTGTAAATCTTTATCTAGTTCGGCTACTTTTTTGCCTTCTGCTACAGTACGTACAATAACTCCAAAACCTGGCGGAGTTATACTCCTAACCAAACGTTTTAAGCGCTCTTTTTCTTCTTTGCTTTCTATCTTTTGAGAGATGGAAATACGATCAGAAAATGGTACTAAAACAATATATCTACCAGCTATAGACAGCTCAGAGCTAATCCTTGGGCCTTTAGTAGATATTGGTTCTTTTACTATTTGTACTAAAATAGACTGATTTGATTTTAAGACGTCAGTTATCTTTCCGTCTTTATCAATATCTTTTTCAAATGGGTAATTTTTTAAAGAAAAATCTTTTAGTTTACCTGTGCTTACACTTTTTGTGAATTTTAAAAGGGAGGACATTTTTGGACCTAAATCATGATAATGCAAAAATGCATCTTTCTCATAACCTACATTAACAAATGCAGCATTTAGACCTGGAACAGCTTTTCTTACTTTGGCAATAAACACATCACCAACCGCAAAGTTGTTCCCATCTTCCTCTTTATGTAATTCAATTAATTTTCCATCTTTTAATAAGGCAAAATCAACAGCTTCTGGACTAGATCTAATAATTAATTCTTTATCCATTTAGGTTAATTTTTATCCATACAATAAAGTACAGATGGATTATACATATACCTTAACTTGTAATAAGTTAAGGTATTTTTTTTTCACAGGATTTTTTAAATCCGGTAGAGTTTAATAATCACGCAAGGTTTTACGTGTTATAGATAAACTCTATTTCAAAGAACTTTGTTTCTAATAAACCAAAAAAGTAGTTTATAAAAACTACTTTTTTGAATTATTTTTTCTTCTTGTGACGGTTAGCGCGTCTACGTTTTTTACGCTTATGCGTTGCAACCTTGTGTCTTTTACGTTTTTTACCACTTGGCATAGGGTTAATTTTTTTAAATTAATAATTCGATTATATTGTTTTTACTTTACGTCAACGTTAGTTTTTACACCCTCTACAAATACTTTTGCAGGTTTAAACGCTGGGATATTGTGAGCAGGAATCTTGATAGTCGTATTCTTCGAAATATTTCTTCCTGTTTTTTCTGCTCTTGTTTTAATAATGAAGCTACCAAAACCTCTAAGGTATACATTGTCGCCTCCTTCTAAAGATGTTTTAACCTCTTCCATGAAAGTCTCTACAGTTGCCTGTACATCTCCTTTTTCAATTCCTAGTTTTTCAGAAATCTTTGCTACTAAATCAGCTTTAGTCATTTTCTTTTCTTATTTGCGTTATTAATTTTTCTAAGGGTTGGCAAATATAGTCATTTATTATTCAATATTTCAAACCTAATTCATTAAAATTTAATGTGATAAACTTTACTTTTGCTTTTCTTACTTTTTTCTAATAAATGAATCTCTCAAAACAACTAATTAATTGGTACACAGATAATAAGCGTGATTTGCCTTGGCGTAACACCACTAACCCTTATTTTATTTGGCTTTCCGAAATTATATTACAACAAACACAAGTCGTACAAGGTTTACCTTATTATACCGCTTTTACAACCTATTACCCAACTGTTTTTGACCTAGCAAACGCAGACGAGCAAGATGTGTTAAAGTTATGGCAAGGACTTGGTTATTATTCTAGAGCCAGAAACTTACATGCTTCAGCCAAATATATAGTAAATGTATTAAATGGGCAATTTCCAGACACTTTTGATGATATTTTAAAATTAAAGGGTGTTGGAGATTATACGGCAAGTGCCATAGCATCCATTTGTTTTAACCAAATCACCGCTGTTGTAGATGGTAATGTATATCGCGCACTATCTAGAATATATGGTATTGAAACTGCCATAAATACAGGAAAAGGGTTTAAAGAGTTTAAAGCTTTAGCACAACAATTAATAGATGTTAAACAACCGGCGACTTTTAATCAAGCTATAATGGAGTTTGGTGCACGTTTATGTAAGCCCAAAAATCCGGATTGTAATATATGTCCTTTTAATACGGTGTGTGTTGCATTACAAAAAGGAACAATAGGTGAGTTGCCAGTCAAGCTGAAGGCCAACAAGGTTACTAAAAAACATTTTAATTTTATAGTCATGCTGTCCAAAGACAACAAAACTATTATTGAACAACGTCAAGGTAGTGGTATTTGGCAAAACTTATATCAGTTTCCGTTAATCGAAACTGAAAAGGAAGCCACGCATGAGGTTATAGTAAACGAGATTGAAAATTTAGATATTTTAAAAGACGCAACGTTTGATGTGTCTTTATATAATGATAAGGTTATTGTCCATAAATTATCACATCAACATTTAAATACTAAATTTTGGATAGTTACTTTAGATCAAGAGTTATCAAAAGGAGTGTCTATAAAACAAATTAAGGACTATCCTGTGCCTATTTTGATTGGAAATTTTATTGAAAAATTTAATTTTTAAACTATAAACCGTAACACCTCAATATTTTTTATTAAATTTATTTACATTGAAGCTTAAAGCTGTAATTTTGTAGCGGTAAAAACCATAACTTATGTCAGGAACATTAAATAAAGTAATGCTTATAGGGCATTTAGGAGATGAAGTAAAGATGCACTACTTTGAAGGCGGTGGTTGTGTTGGACGTTTTCCTTTGGCAACTAACGAGACTTATGTTAGTAAGCAAACTAATGAGCGTGTTACTAATACAGATTGGCATAATATAGTGGTGCGTAATAAAGCAGCAGAAATTTGCGAAAAATACTTAACCAAAGGGGATAAAGTATATGTGGAAGGGCGTATAAAAAACAGAAAATGGCAAGACGACTCTGGTAATGAGCGTTATAGTACGGAAATACAGGTTTCGGACTTTACATTTTTAAACACAAAACGTGATCCAGAAGCTGCTCCAGCAAAGCAACAAGCTAATCCAATGGCTGAAAAACCAGCAGCACCTAAACCTGTTTCTAGTGATGACGATCTTCCGTTTTAATAATTAATTATGGATCCCGAACCCTCGAGTTTTTTAGCGTTATTAGTTACCAACAATATTAATGTTGTACTTGGTTTTGTGCTATTAATAGTACTATTAATATGCTCTGCAATGATATCAGGAGCAGAAGTGGCCTTGTTTTCACTATCCAAATCAGATTTAGAAGACGAAAATTTAAAAGGTAAAAAACAAATTCAGATCATTTCAAAACTATTAGTGCGTCCAAAAAAATTATTGGCAACAATATTGGTGGCTAATAATTTTATAAATATTGGTATTGTAATATTGTTTGCCTTTTTAGGTAATTATATTTTTGCAAGTATTGCCTCTCCCTTAGCAAAGTTTGTATTAGAAGTTGTTGTTATTACCTTTTTAATATTATTATTTGGAGAAATTTTACCAAAAATATATGCCAGTCGTAATAACTTAAAATTTGCAACGTTTATGGCATATCCACTGCGTGTTTTAGATGTGTTATTTTCGCCTTTAAGTTTGCCTATGCGTAGTATAACTTTAGGGATACATAACAAACTAGGAAAGCAAAAATCAAATTTAAGTGTTGATCAATTATCTCAAGCATTAGAGTTAACCAGTGAGCATGATACCACTAAAGAAGAACAAAAAATACTACAAGGAATTGTTAGTTTTGGTAACACAGATACCAAACAAGTTATGCAACCACGTATAGATGTATTTGCTCTAAATGTGGAGCAACCCTATAGCGAGATTATACCAGAAATTATTGATAATGGGTATTCTAGAATTCCGGTTTATAAAGATAATATGGACACTATTATTGGTGTGTTATATGTAAAAGATTTATTGCCATATATAGATAAAAAAGGGTTTGATTGGACCACACTATTAAGAGAACCGTTTTTTGTGCCAGAAAACAAAAAATTGGATGATTTAATGGCAGAGTTTCAAGAAAAGAAAGTCCATTTAGCGATGGTAGTAGATGAGTATGGTGGGACTTCTGGCTTGGTATCTTTAGAAGATATAATAGAAGAAATAGTAGGTGATATTAGTGACGAGTTTGATGACGAAGATTTGATTTACTCAAAACTAGATGATAAAAATTATGCTTTTGAAGGTAAAACTGCCTTGAAAGATTTTTATAAGATTATTAAAATAGAAGACGATACTGTTTTTGAAAACCATAAAGGGGAAGCAGAAACATTAGCTGGTTTTATTTTAGAAAATTCTGGAGGATTTCCGAAACGTAATAGTAAAATAAATTTTGAAAAATACGTTTTTACTATAGAAGCATTAGATAAAAAACGAATAAAACGTGTCAAGGTTACATTACCTTAAACAATAACTAAATAGGCGCTAATATTGCGTTTAAGTGCTCTTTTTATGAAAAAAACAATAGTCATTCTTATCTCATTTATTGTATTATTAAGCTGTGGAAGTGACCCAATTCCAAAACCAAACGGATATCTAAGGTTAGAGTATCCGCAGGCACAATACAAAACCTATGATCAAGATTTACCATTTACTTTTGATAGAAATGCGCAAAGTGATACCATACGTTTTAAGCCATTAAAAGATGATGTGGAAAGCTTTGGGTTAAATATAGAGTACAAGAAGCTTAAAGGGACGGTTTACTTAACCTATAAGGCTATTGATGGTCAAGAGCGCTTAACTAAATATCTTAAAAACGCACAAAACTTTACACAAGAGCATACTAAAAAAGCGGACGCTATTGAGGAAGTCGTTTGGGAGAACCCAGTTAATAAAGTGTATGGTATGTTTTATGAGGTTGGTGGTAACGCAGCATCACAATCGCAGTTTTATATTACAGATAGCATTAATCACTTTTTAACAGGATCGCTTTATTTTTATGCTAAACCAAATTACGATTCTATTTTACCTGCCGCACACTACTTGCAAAAAGATATTAAGCGTATTATGGAAAGTGTAGAATGGAAGTAAATGTAGTATTAACCATAGCTTAAATAGCAGAAACAAGATATTGGACTAAAAAAAATCGCTTTACCAGCGATTTTTTTAATTAGGCGTATTTGTGAAAAAAAATATTAAGCTTGTAGCTTTGTTATCAATTCAATAATTTTATTTTGAACCGTTTCAGCAACTTCCTCTTTTTTCACCTTTAAAAAGATAAAACAATTGGAGTAATTACCTTTCAAAGCGTCATTGTAGATGTGTTTTCCTTTTGTCTTAATTTCAATAGTTGATGTTAATGTTCTATTATGACGGTTGGTAGATGTTAGTTTTATTTTTTTTAATACTATTTTTTCAATTGTGATCTCTCTTTTCTGAGTGTTTTTTAGTTTGTACTGACTACCAACATTTTCAAAAATCAATTTATCATCACTAACACTTAATTGGGTGTAGTATTTATTATTTATTCCGTTTTCTTTCATTAATATATTAATTTCTGTAATGTCTTTATCTAAGTCTGTAGATTGGGCAAAGGAAACGGTTGCGCTTATTAAAATAATAATTAAAGTAATTGTCTGTTTGATTTTCATAATTCTAATTTGTAATATTTTAAGCGACCTGTTTTAAGGTCTTTATAGTTGGTGTTTTGTAGTTTTTTTTAAGAAAATTAAGTTGTGTAAAATGTATTAGTATGTTTCTGATTTTTCCATTCATTTTTTGTTTTCATAAGTGACTGTAATTAATTGCTTAATTTTTAGTCAACCTATTTCAGGAAAATTCATTGGTTTAATTGTACACAACGGTTTTGTGTATGGAAAGTTGCGTGATTTAAGGAACTAAGTTAGCAAATAAATTACAGATAGAAAGTCCGCGAGGACTTTTGTAAATTGGCTAAAACCAGCAATTAATTATACACGGTGTTGTGCTTTCGTTATTTATCTATTCGTTCATTAATTGATTTCTTTATATTTTCCAATTCTACTATACCATATTCCAAAATCGGTATATAATTATTATATAATTTCTGGTAATTACTAATAACATAATGCCTATATTCTTGACTATTTACAAAATAATCTTGTAGCTCCTTACTGCTATTATCTTTTGTTATTGTTTTACTTATCCATTCGGGATACCAACTGTAATTATCTCTAAATTTATTTACAATTAACCAACTTTCATCAGTAATTTCTTTCTCCATAGTATTAATGACTGTTCCAGTATCATATATTTCAATCAAATACAATGATAGACTATCTTTAGAAGCAATTGATTTTAAGCGTTCAACACCGCCTTTATTCATATTAGTTGCTGTAATTTCGACCATTAATCGAGACAAACCGTCGTCCAATAAATCTATAGTTCTAGTATCTGAAATGACAGCATCGTAAACGGGTTTTATAGAATCGTAATATTTGATAACGTTTGAAAATTCATCAATGTCATTATCTAAATCAAGTACAATCTGCTTATAAATATCAGTAATTTCAGCTTGTTGCTTTCTATTTTCATTCCAATTGTTGATTTGTAATGCTATTAAAATTCCAATAACGACAAGCACAATTTCTCCTAGGGCATATTTAAAATACTTTCCAGTTTTTCCCTCTGAAAGTAAATTTTGTCTAATTTTTCTAAAGAATTTTATCATTGGTTAGTGATTAGTCATAATGAAGCACAACGGTTTTGTATAACTTAAGTTTGATTTTTGATTAAAGGTATTAAATTTAAGTATATAATCAGAAAGAACAAAAAGAGAGGATTAAGGTTATTTTGTATATTGAGACTAGATCTCGTTTTTCTTGAGAATCCCCTCCCTTTTCTACTATTATTTCGTACAGTTCTAAGAGACTAAGGATCTCGTTTTTAAGTTGTAGAAAACACGGTAGATACGTTCTTTCATAACATTTTAATTATGAATGAAAATACAAATTATTTTGGAATTGACATTAGCAAGGATGTTTTTGATGTAATGGGCAATGATAATTTATTTCATCAGTTTAGCAATGATCTTAAAGGTTTTAAGCAATTCCTTAAACTTATGGAAGATAATTCTCATTGTGTTATGGAGTCTACAGGTGTGTATCATCTACGATTGGCCTATTTTTTAATAGAACAAAACATTAAAGTTAGTGTTGAGAATCCATTGTCTGTTAAACGTTTTATACAGATGAAGTTATCAAAAATTAAGACAGACAAGAGTGATTCAAAAATGATTTACGAGTATGCTCTAATTAATACTCCAAGGTTATGGACAGGTCAGACTAAGAGTCAGATAGAATGCTCTCATTTATTAAGTTTAAGTAATTTATATACTAAAGAGATTATTGTTCTTAAAAATAAATTGCACTCTGAAGAAGCTCAAGGCAGTCCCGTGCCTAGAGTAATACGCTCTATAAAACGGAGCTTAAATTATTATAAAAAAGAAATTGAAACTTTAGAGATGACCGTTTTGAAATTGGTAAAAGAAGAGTATCAGGACTTGCATAGTCGGATTAAAAGTATCCCTGGTTTAGGAGCTAAAGCTAGTGCTCTTTTGATTGTCTTGACAGATGGATTTGAGCGTTTTAATACAGCATCAGAATTGTGTTCATTTGCTGGTTTAACACCTATTATAAGAGAGTCTGGTAGTAGTATACGGTCAAGACCTAGAATAAGTAAAATGTGGAATAGGCGATTGAGAAAAATATTATTTATTTGCAGCTTCTCCACTAGTAAACATAATAAAGCTTGTCGCGAACTCTATGGTAGACTTGTAGCTAAGGGTAAGAGTAAAAAACTAGCTTTAGTAGCTGTTTGTAATAAGCTATTGAAACAGTCCTTTGCAATTGCTAAATCTCACTTATGGTATGACGAAAATTATAAGAGTGTATTAGTTAGGTAATACTTTGTTTTTAATTATTTTCAATATGTTTTTATTCAAGGATGAAAATGTAATAGAGGAATATTGCTTAAAAATTAATTGTTTTTTTAATAGGTTTTTAACACAGTTCTTGAAAAGTAGCGAATTTAAATTCACTAACTTTTCAGTTAAACACAAAGATATAAAAAAGCACAAACCTTGATGATTTGTGCTATCCTCGCTATTTTTTATATACAATGTTACCCACAGTATTTATTTTAAAAGCTTGTTCATATATATGTTGGATATTATTAGAATCGCCAAAAGTATTAGAAGTAGAAGCATAATAAAGATAGAATCTTTATGTTTGATATGTGCGACTAAAGCCGTTATTAAAAACAATCCAACACCTGCATAAGTCCATTCTTTTAGTTGTAATGAAGCAAAAGGTATTAGTAATACTATTGCAGCTATCAACTTTAAAACAGCTAGTTCTACCCTGAAAAAGTCAGGAAATCCTAAATTTTTAATTCCTTGAATTGTACTTTTACTGAATAAATAGCTATAAGAGCTTAGGAAGAGAAAAGCGGATAATATTGCTGTCGAAGACCAATATATTACTTTCATATTATAAAAAACTATCTTGTAATTGTTTCACTATTTTATGGCCATCTGGGTCAGCTTTTGTTTTTAACTTACAAAAATCTTCAGCCCATTGTGAAGTTCGGATTCTTAAAGGAGGATTTTCGTTTTGAGCAATACCTAAAGCAACTTCTGCGACTTCTATTCCTGTTTGATACACTTGCTCTTTGCTTTCATTTGCTCTTTTTTGGTTTCCTGCCATATATCTGTCAAATATTGGTGCGTATTCTCCTGTTGCAAATTGTCCCTTAATAGCTGTTTTTTCAATAGCAGACGTCATAAATTCTGTAGCTATACCTCCTGGTTCAACACAAGTAATTTTGATATTGAAAGCATCACTAACATAGGTTGCAAGTCCTTCCATAAACCCTTCTACAGCAAATTTAGCACCACAATATAATTCGTTAAAAGGTTGTCCAACCAAACCACCAACAGAAGTAATACTAATAATTTGACCAGATTTTTGTTTTCTCATATATGGTAATACTGCTTGTGTGCAAAATACAACTCCGTGATAATTTACGTCAGTAACCCATCTAATTTCTTCTTCTGAAGCCTGCTCTGTTGTTTTTGCAAAACCAGCTCCTGCATTATTGACTAATACATCTATTTTTCCATCTTTTTCTATAATTGTTTTTACAACAGATGTTATAGAGGCTACTTTAGTTACATCTAAAGGAAGTACTTCTATGTTAAGATTTTCTTCCAAAATTCTTTGTTTAAGCTTGTCAGCTTTTTTAAGATTACGCATTGTAGCGTAAACCTTATAGTTGTTTTTAGCGAATAGAATAGCACTTTCAAATCCTACTCCTGTTGACGTTCCTGTAATTAATACGTTTTTTTTCATAATTGTTAACTTTTTGGAATGAATGTTCATTCCAGATTATTGATAAATTTTTTTATTCTTTGATTGCGTCCCAAACCATTATTACTTGATTTTTAAGCGAGGTTTGTTTGTTCTCTGTTTGATTAAAATACCATCTTAAATAAGCTAAAATAGCTCCACCTATAAACATTAAAATTTCTTCGATGTCAATGTTTTTTATAATACGTTGTTGTTTTCCTAGTGTTAAAAGTTCAAAAATAGGAGTAATAGATTTTCTACCTTCTTCTTTACTATTTTCCGTTATAATAGGAGAAGCTTGCAGTTGCTCCATAAATTGGAAATAATTAGGATTATCGATGAAAAAGTCGACTGCTATAGTAAAATAGTTTTCAAATTGAGTTTTGATTGGCTTATCCGCTTCAAATTTTTCAAATAGTAATTTTTCTTGTTTTTTTATATCTGTGTAAATTTCATTAATTAAGGCATCTTTATTTGGGAAATAATTATAGATAGTTCCCATTCCAGTTTTTGCAGCTTTTCCAATAGCAGACATAGGTGTGTTATGTACACCTTTTTTTACAAGAATTTTAAGAGCAGATGATAATATGGTTTGTTTTTTATTCACTTTGCAAATATATAATAATTGGAATGATTATTCCAACTATTATATATATATTTTGAAATATGCTGTTTTGTATTATACTGATATAGGTTGACCTTTTTTTGTTAATATTTTCTAGTTCAAAAGATTTTTTTTAGACGTTTAGAAGGTAAAAAAAATAGTT
>NZ_FORM01000023.1 GCF_900114005.1 Olleya namhaensis | reverse complement strand
TAGCTTTTTGATAGCTTTTTTTTAGCCAGTGTTCATTTTTTGTTTTCATAAGTGACTGTAATTAATTGCTTAATTTTTAGTCAACCTATTTCAGGGAAATTCATTTCATAAATGTATGCTAACGTTTATGTATATGGTTTGTTGCGTGGTTTAAGCAACTAATTTAGTAAATATTTACCGACCAAGAAAGTCCGCGAGGACTTTCGTAAGTAAGCGATAAGCCAGCAATAAATTATATACGGTGTTGGCAAATCGTTTTATTTAAAATTGATATCCGATTATTCTTTCCTTCAGATTATACTTTTTATCAAATAAGAAAATAACCATATAACTTCCTGCTCCATCACTATTTTGCATTGTCAATATTATTTCTCCTTTTTCGTTTAAATAAGCGACTGTATAGCAATACAAATCATCGTTATCATTTAAACACTCTATTGTTGGTTCAAACAAATCATTGTATTGTTTTTTAGGTATTTCTATTTTTAAGTTATCAACTATTAAATATAAATCTGATATTTCCTTTTTAGGAATATTCCCGTCAGTTCCATAAATATCTTTTCCATCAATTTTTTCAAGAAATTTTTCATTAGAATCAAATTTCAATTCTCTTTTGCCTTTTTGGAATTCAGTTGTCTTAATTACAATTTTTATATTCCCTTTTATGAGTTCTATTGAATTTTTGTCAATTAGTTTTGATTTAAATCTTGGATAATTAAATTCCAATAGAGTAAATAAATCATCTTTTATAAATTCTTTTGATACAATACTGTCAAATTCTATTTCAGTTTCTGGATGAAAAAGTCTTACTTTAAAGTATTCTCCGTTATTTATTAATTCAGAAGCCTGTTTTACTTTTTGTTCTACTTTTTTTTCACTTTGTTTAATTTCGATTTGTTCCTTTTTTCCTTTTGTTTGGCAAGAAATCAAAATCAATGTTATAAGTAAAATTTTTATTTTCATAATAGTTCTGTCAAATGTTTGCCAACGTGATTGTGTATGGTTAGTTGCGTGGTTTAGCGACTAAGTTAATAAACATTTACGAACCCGTGAAAATTCCGCAGGAATTTTCGCAAGTAGGCTAGAACCAAGCAATTAATTATACACGGTGTTGTACGCAGTATTATTTCAGTTCGAGTATTTTCCATTCTGAAATCAACGTTTGTAATTCAGTTCCCCTAATTTCTTTTCGATTGTCATTTGAGCTTGGAACTTCAAACAAAATGGCATCTTGTTTTGTAATAATATCATTTTCAACGATTGATTTTAAATTTAGCTGAAAGGTTTTTCCATTTTCCTCTGTTTTTCTGAAAGCATCCTTTTCTTCGCGTAAAGTTCCGCTTTCATCTTCCGGAATAGCTAATTTCCAAATATGCAATACTTCTCCTTTTTTCGGTTCTTTTCTAATACTTACCCATTGATTTCCCAATAATTTTTTATTCACATTTTTAGAATACATAAAACTTTTAATTGTCGGAATATTAGCTGATGTTCTAATTTCATTAGCCTTTTTTCCATAGGGTAAATTGTAGGCTTTATATTCGTTAAAAATGAATTTCGTAATAAAAAAAACAGCAACAAAAGCTATTAACTTGATTAAAAAAGAAACTGTTTTTTTATAATTCATATTTTGTCAATTTCAGTTTTCCGTATTTTTGGGATATGTCTAGTCCTGAAATATGGCTACAGGTTAAAATTGAATTTAGGCTGATAATTTGTATACCATATTAGGTGTTTTATAGTCTAAAGATAAATGTA
>NZ_FORM01000026.1 GCF_900114005.1 Olleya namhaensis | reverse complement strand
CCTGAAATAGGTTGACTAAAAATTAAGCAATTAATTACAGTCACTTATGAAAACAAAAAATGAACACTGGCTAAAAAAAAGCTATCAAAAAGCTACTTTAGAAACCAAACTTTTAGTCGTTGACCAAATCTTAAATGGTCAGATTTCAAACAACCAAGCTTCTAAAAAATATGATATTCCTAGAACAACTATTTCTTATTGGTTAAGAAAATACAGTACCTTAGTACAACAAAACATGGGTATGAGTAAAAACGATGAGATTAAAAAGCTAAAGGAGAAGATTGAAGAACTTGAGTTTCAAAAAGACTTCCAACAAGACATTATCGCTGACATGGAACTTATTACAGGAGTCGATATGTCAAAAAAGTCATTACCCAAAACATTAGCAAAAGAGATAGAGCAAAAGAAAAAACAGCGTATAAAAGAAAATGGCTCTATGGATGTTTTGGGATATCTAAACAAGCCTTCTACAAAAGACTAAGAACGCATCAGAAAAAAGAAATAGATCATCAAAAAATGATCAAAATGGTTAAAGACTACCGTAAAAAAGTAGGCTCTAAAACTGGTGGAATAAAACTACACAATGAGTTAAAGAAAGACTTTATTAACGCTAGTATCAAGATAGGTCGAGACAAGTTCTATCGCTTCCTTAGACTAAATAATCTTTTGATTCCAAAAACTAAAAATTACATCACAACGACAAACTCAAACCATATGTACAAAAAATATAAGAACCTTGTAAAAGGCCACGTTCCTAATCGACCGGAACAATTCTGGGTTAGTGATATCACTTATATTAAAACAGAAAACGGACACAACTATCTAGCGTTAGTCACAGACGCCTATTCTAAGCAAGTTATGGGTTACAAACTTGATAATCATATGAGAACATCGCTTTGCTCAGATGCGCTAGCTATGGCTATTAAAAACAGAAAATATCCTAATCAAAAACTTATTCACCATTCAGATAGAGGTTTCCAATACTGCAACCCCAAATACACAAAGTTTGCTGAAGACAACGGAATTGCAATGAGTATGACTGAACAATACGATCCTTACGAAAATGCAGTAGCAGAACGCATTAACAGAACTCTTAAATATGAATACGGGCTAAAACAAAACATTAAAAACACTGAATTAGCACAAAAAATGACACAACAAGCGGTGTATATTTATAACAATTTGAGAACCCATTTTAGCCTGAATCTCAGAAAACCTGCTGAAGTACATCTAAATCCAAACATCAAATACAAATCCTATCGAAAAAATAATGTAAATTTACCTGAGCTTACGATTTAAGAATAGACCTAGTTCAAACTATTTTTTTTACCTTCTAAACGTCTAAAAAAAATCTTTTGAACTAGAAAATATTAACAAAAAAAGGTCAACCTATATCAGTATAATACA
>NZ_FORM01000027.1 GCF_900114005.1 Olleya namhaensis | reverse complement strand
AACAGGATTAGCATGTTGGGAAACTAACACTTGGGACGCAACATCTTGTGCTTGGACAACCTCAGGAACACAACCAACAGAACCAACTGGATTAGAATGTTGGGAAACTAACACTTGGGATGCAACTTCTTGTGCTTGGATAATCTCAGGAACACAACCAACTGAACCAACAGGATTAGAATGCTGGGAAACTAATACTTGGGACGCAACGTCATGTGCTTGGATTACTTCTGGAACACAACCAAATGAACCAACAGGATTAGCATGTTGGGAAAGCAATACTTGGGACGCAACTTCTTGTGCTTGGATAATCTCAGGAACACAACCAACTGAACCAACAGGATTAGAATGCTGGGAAACTAATACTTGGGACGCAACGTCATGTGCTTGGATTACTTCTGGAACACAACCAAATGAACCAACAGGATTAGCATGTTGGGAAAGCAATACTTGGGACGCAACTTCTTGTGCTTGGATAATCTCAGGAACACAACCAACTGAACCAACAGGATTAGAATGCTGGGAAACTAATACTTGGGACGCAACGTCATGTGCTTGGATTACTTCTGGAACACAACCAAATGAACCAACAGGATTAGAATGCTGGGAAAGCAATACTTGGGACGCAACATCTTGTACTTGGATAACCTCAGGATCACAACCAAATGAACCAACAGGATTAGCATGTTGGGAAACTAATACTTGGGACGCAACTTCTTGTACTTGGATAACTTCAGGAACACAACCAACTGAACCAACAGGATTAGAATGCTGGGAAACTAACACTTGGGATGCAATATCTTGCGCTTGGATAACTTCTGGAACGCAACCAAATGAACCAACTGGTTTAGCATGTTGGGAAAGTAACACTTGGGACGCAACATCTTGTGCTTGGATAATCTCAGGAACGCAACCAACCGAACCAACAGGATTAGAATGTTGGGAAACTAATACTTGGGACGCAACTTCTTGTGCTTGGATAACTTCAGGAACACAACCAACTGAACCAACAGGATTAGCATGTTGGGAAACTAATACTTGGGACGCAACTTCTTGTACTTGGATTACTTCGGGAACACAACCAACAGAACCAACAGGATTAGAATGCTGGGAAACTAATACTTGGGACGCAACATCTTGTGCTTGGGTTACTTCGGGAACACAACCAACTGAACCAACAGGATTAGCATGTTGGGAAACTAATACTTGGGACGCAACTTCTTGTGCTTGGATAACTTCAGGAACGCAACCAACCGAACCAACAGGATTAGCATGTTGGGAAAGCAATACTTGGGACGCAACTTCTTGTGCTTGGACAACCTCAGGAACACAACCAACAGAACCAACGGGATTAACATGTTGGGAAACTAATACTTGGGACGCAACTTCTTGTACTTG
>NZ_FORM01000028.1 GCF_900114005.1 Olleya namhaensis | reverse complement strand
GGTACTGAAACGACTTATGACGAAACAACGACTATCATCGCTTTAAATGCTGATGATACCAATATTGATTATACTGACGAAAATGGGTTAGTAACGCAATTAGACCTAACTGATTTAGTAGATAACTTAGAAACGGTTACTTCTTTAACGTTCAATACAACAACTAATCAATTAGAATATATTGACGAAGATGGTACAACTAATGGTGTTGACTTAGGTGCTTTAGTATCTACTGTATCGGATGATAACGCTAACACTTCAGTGCAAACCATAGCAACACATACTTCTGGTGACGGAACTGTCGTAGCAATCGAAGAAACAGTTACTACTTTAGTAGATAACGCTGATGGTACTTTTACTTACACTTCGGAAGATGGTACTGAAACGACTTATGACGAAACAACAACTATCATCGCTTTAAATGCTGATGATACTAATATTGATTATACTGACGAAAATGGGTTAGTAACGCAATTAGATCTAACTGATTTAGTAGATAACTTAGAAACGGTTACTTCTTTAACGTTCAATACCACAACTAATCAATTAGAATATATTGACGAAGATGGTACAACTAATGGTGTTGACTTAGGCGCTTTAGTATCTACTGTATCAGATGATAACGCTAACACTTCAGTGCAAACCATAGCAACGCATACTTCTGGTGACGGAACTGTCGTAGCAATCGAAGAAACAGTTACTACTTTAGTAGATAATGCGGATGGTACTTTTACTTACACTTCGGAAGATGGTACTGAAACGACTTATGACGAAACAACAACTATCATCGCTTTAAATGCTGATGATACTAATATTGATTATACTGACGAAAATGGGTTAGTAACGCAATTAGATCTAACTGATTTAGTAGATAACTTAGAAACGGTTACTTCTTTAACGTTCAATACCACAACTAATCAATTAGAATATATTGACGAAGATGGTACAACTAATGGTGTTGACTTAGGCGCTTTAGCATCTACTGTATCAGATGATAACGCTAACACTTCAGTGCAAACCATAGCAACGCATACTTCTGGTGACGGAACTGTCGTAACAATCGAAGAAACAGTTACTACTTTAGTAGATAATGCGGATGGTACTTTTACTTACACTTCGGAAGATGGTACTGAAACGACTTATGACGAAACAACAACTATCATCGCTTTAAATGCTGATGATACTAATATTGATTATACTGACGAAAATGGGTTAGTAACGCAATTAGATCTAACTGATTTAGTAGATAACTTAGAAACGGTTACTTCTTTAACGTTCAATACCACAACTAATCAATTAGAATATATTGACGAAGA
>NZ_FORM01000029.1 GCF_900114005.1 Olleya namhaensis | reverse complement strand
ACACCCGTCCTGAAATAAGGCTACATAATTTTAAACATTATGTACAGAAATGACAAAGTAATTAGACGTTACAGTGAACCTTTTAAATTAAAAATTTTAGCCGAACTTACAATCGGAAAACACACAAAGAGCGAACTTTGTAAACTCTACTCTATTGCACCTACAACAGTAAATGTGTGGATTAAAAAGTATAATCGTAAAGACTTAATGAACACCAGAGTGAAAGTGGAAACAAAAGACGAAATATCTAGAATTAAGACACTTCAAAAAGAGGTAGAACAGCTTAAAAAGCTACTACTTAAAAAGGATCTCGATGCTATGGTTCAGGATTGTTATCTTGAAGTAGCAGCTGAAGATCTTGGCTATAAATCAGTTTCTGAACTAAAAAAAAAGCTAAATATAAAGCCTTAATTAAAGCTAAAAAGAGATCTAAGGGATTTGCTTCTTTGACAACTATAACTCATTGTTTTGGACTTAAACGCAATGCTTATTACAAGCATAAAAACAGAGCTGATAAGCGTTTAAACCTAGAACAACAGATTATAGATATTGTTAGAAAAAGGCGCAAATCCCTTCCTAGAGAAGGTGTTCGTAAACTTACCAAATCCTTAGATAAAGAGTTTGTTAACGCTAACATTAAAGTAGGTAGAGACACGCTATTTAATATTCTTAGAAAACACCAAATGCTAACTCTTAGAAGGAAAACCAGCGCCAAAACAACTAACTCATATCATCGTTTTTATAAGTACAACAACATTATTAAAGATATAGAAATCACAAGACCAAATCAAGTTTGGGCATCTGATATAACATACATTAGAACAGTAAAAGGGTTTTGTTATCTAGCTTTAATAACAGACATGTACTCTAGGAAAATAGTTGGTTATGACCTAAGTGATAGCTTAGAGCTTAAAGGATGCGTGAGAGCCATAAATAAGGCCATTTATCAAGCTAAAAACATTAAAGGACTTATACACCACTCTGATAGAGGAATACAATATTGCAGTAACGTATACACTCAAATATTAAAAAGAAAAAAAATAAATATTAGTATGACTGAAGAAAATCATTGTTATGAAAATGCGATGGCTGAACGTGTAAATGGAATTTTAAAAGATGAATTTTATTTAGACCAAACCTTTGATAACGTCAGTCACGCTAAGAGAGCTGCAAAAAATGCAATTAATTTATACAACGAAATAAGATTACATTTATCTTTAGACTATAAAACACCTAATATGGTATACAAATTATCAGCCTAAATTCAATTTTAACCTGTAGCCATATTTCAGGACTAGACA
>NZ_FORM01000030.1 GCF_900114005.1 Olleya namhaensis | reverse complement strand
GAGAATGGAGATCCTGTATCAGGAATCGTAGTAACATTAGATGATGGCGATGCAGCAACAGTTGATCCAACAGTAACAACAGGAGTTGATGGAACCTATGAATTTACAGATGTACCAGTAGGAGAATATACAATAGATCAAACAACACCAGCAGATACAACAGTAGTTGATGGCGATACAACAGATGATAGTGATACTGTAGCAAATACAGACACAACAGATGGAAGTATTCCAGTAACAGTAACAGCAGGAGAAGTTGATGCAGATAACAACTTTGAGAATAGTCCAGCGCCAGGAAGTGTAAGCGGAACAATCGTAGATGAGAATGGCGATCCTGTATCAGGAATCGTAGTAACATTAGATGATGGCGATGCAGCAACAGTTGATCCAACAGTAACAACAGGAGTTGATGGAACATATGAATTTACAGATGTACCAGTAGGAGAATATACAATAGATCAAACAACACCAGCAGATACAACAGTAGTTGATGGCGATACAACAGATGATGGTGATACTGTAGCAAATACAGACACAACAGATGGAAGTATTCCAGTAACAGTAACAGCAGGAGAAGTTGATGCAGATAACAACTTTGAGAATAGTCCAGCACCAGGAAGTGTAAGCGGAACAGTTGTAGATGAGAATGGCGATCCTGTATCAGGAATCGTAGTAACATTAGATGATGGTGATGCAGCAACAGTTGATCCAACAGTAACAACAGGAGTTGATGGGACATATGAATTTACAGATGTACCAGTAGGAGAATATACAATAGATCAAACAACACCAGCAGATACAACAGTAGTTGATGGCGATACAACAGATGATGGTGATACTGTAGCAAATACAGACACAACAGATGGAAGTATTCCAGTAACAGTAACAGCAGGAGAAGTTGATGCAGATAACAACTTTGAGAATAGTCCAGCACCAGGAAGCGTAAGCGGAACAATCGTAGATGAGAATGGCGATCCTGTATCAGGAATCGTAGTAACATTAGATGATGGCGATGCAGCAACAGTTGATCCAACAGTAACAACAGGAGTTGATGGGACATATGAATTTACAGATGTACCAGTAGGAGAATATACAATAGATCAAACAACACCAGCAGATACAACAGTAGTTGATGGCGATACAACAGATGATGGTGATACTGTAGCAAATACAGACACAACAGATGGAAGTATTCCAGTAACAGTAACAGCAGGAGAAGTTGATGCAGATAACAACTTTGAGAATAGTCCAGCACCAGGA
>NZ_FORM01000031.1 GCF_900114005.1 Olleya namhaensis | reverse complement strand
TGAATGGTCTTTTCAAGTTTTCGTGTTGTATAAATTTGAGTGTAATTCATTCAGTATTTTCGTTTTCTGAGTGTTTTTGGCAGCTTACGTACAACGTGTTTGTATATGGTTTGTTGCGTGGTTAAGCAACTAAGTTAACAAATAAAAACTGAATAGAAAATCCGCGAGGATTTTCGTAAGTAGGCTAGAACTAGCAATAAATTATATACGGTGTTGGCAACTGTGCTTTATGAGTTTTGTAGTTCAAAATACGTGTTTTCAAAATTTCCATTTGCTAAATCTTTTTCTGCTATTCCGAAATAAATTCCACCACTAGCTCCAAAACCCGAGAAATTAGGTGTATTATCTGACATATCGATTTGCAATAAAAGTCTTATGTTTTTTTGATTTTCTAAAACTCTATTTTGGTCTGTTATATTTAATTCTGATAAAGTTTTTAGTTTATGTCCAATAGATTGTAAAGCCCAAGGATAGTTTACATCTCCTTGTACAGCTTGAGCATTTCCCAATATCTGATGTCCAATATCTTCTCCAACTGATGTTAATTCATTTATGATTTCTGACGCTTCAAATAGTAAATTATCATCTTCATCCGTAAAATTTAAATCTAGTATTTTATAGTTTTGATATGATGGCAAACTGAATTGCTCGAAATATTCAATCTCACATTCATTAAATTTTGCCAAATCACTATATTTTTCAGGGTAATTTCTTTGTTCTAAATTCGATAGGTTTACAATGAAGATTACACGATGCATATCTTTAAGATTTTCATATTGATAATCATCCTGATTTGTTGAAAAGAAAAATAATAATAAACCATTTTCTGGTAGAGAATTGAACTTGTCGAACTTAATTTCAGATAGATTTATTTGTCCTAAAAAGGCAAACGGAAAACCATTTAGATTTGGCCATTCTACTTCTTTTAATAAATCAGGGAAACCTCCAAATTTCGATTTTCCAATTCCGATTTTTGAACTTGTCTTTTTAGCTTTAATTCCAATTGTCGGCTCGAGTAATTGAATGATTTTTTCAGAATCCACGTCCCAAGGCAGTTTCCTTAATTCTGACTCTATTTTGGATTTAATCTTTTTCTTAAATGGAAATATACTCATCTAAATTCAATGGTTATCGGTTGTTTGTATTATACTGATATAGGTTGACCTTTTTTTGTTAATATTTTCTAGTTCAAAAGATTTTTTTTAGACGTTTAGAAGGTAAAAAAAATAGTTT
>NZ_FORM01000032.1 GCF_900114005.1 Olleya namhaensis | reverse complement strand
AACGGTCTTGTATAAGATTAGTTGCGTGGTTTAAGCACTAAAGTTAACAAATAAATCACAGATAGAAAGTCCGCGAGGACTTTCGTAAGTAGGCAATAACCAAGCAATTAATTTTATACGTTGTTGTGCTTAGTGCTTTATTCCTTGTTCAAATCGAAAGCCATTTTTATAAATTCAGATACGCTTTTTCCTAAAATTGCTCTTCCTGCATCGTGAGGAAATTCCAATTTATATCGTCCGCTTGCAGAACCATTCAAAGCAAAGTCCAAACCATCAATCGTTACAATGCACCAATGGTTTTCTCTACATTCAATAATTACTTCGTCAGCGTAAAAAGGCCAATCTCCATCATATTCAGTTTTGTTTATTTTTCTCGACTTATAATTTGGATTTATATTTCTTTGTAATTCGTCAATTACAGTTCTTTTTTAGGTGTTTGCTTATATCTTGTAGTTTGACTTCTATAATCTTTCTTTCCGAAATCTTTATCGTATAACATACCAAAGTCAAAAACTGTTGTTGCAGATAATTGCAAACCTTTTTGTCCTAAACATTTAAAAATAAATTGTCTTGATAATGCAGAAACAAACTTCTCAAATATGATAATAATATGATTCGTTATTTTTTGATAAACTTCGTGATTTAAGTCGAAGTTCATTAGTTTTTCGTAATCTTTTTTGTCAAGAAGTTTATTTTCAAAATCTTCCCATAATTTTCTTGCATTAATTCCAATTCGTGTATTATCAGTAATCAAGTCGAAATTATGATATCTTGCTAATTTCCCGAACTCAGAAAGAATAAAAAGAAGTTCTTTTAAATCTGAATTCGTAAGGATAAATTCATTGTCTAAATCAAATTGTGGTCTATCGAAGTCGAAGTAATAATTGTCTATTATTTCCTTTAGTAACTTTTCTAAATCGTGTCCTAAGTTTTTAAGATATCTAAAATTTGGTAGCTCTTGATGTTTATGATAATGTCCTATACAAATGTAGGCTTTCATAAATCTTTCAAATCCTTGTGATAAAAGCTGAAAAGGAAGGAAGTAAAAGTCGTTATTGAGGTTGATGTTTTGAAGTTCGCCAAAACCTAATTTAATCAACTTGTCAGAGGTTTCAAATTCCTCTAAAAGTGCAAACTGTTTTATGTTTTCGATTTTTGGCATTCGGTTTTTTCGGCATTAAGCACAACG
>NZ_FORM01000035.1 GCF_900114005.1 Olleya namhaensis | reverse complement strand
GCTCTTTCTAATTTTCCAGCATGCATTAAAGAAAGTCCTCTGTCAATGAATGAAGCCATATCAGTACTGTCTAGTTTAATTGCTTCTGTAAAGTCAGAAATTGCTAAATCATATTTTTTAATTCGATCGTACGAAAGTCCACGATTTATGAAACAAGTTTTTTGGACACTTTTTTCTTCGACTATTTCTATCAATTCAGTATAATTTGAAATGGCTTCTTGAAAATTTCCCGATTTGAAATTCGAGTTTCCAGAAGTATATAGTTCAGTCGCTTTATTCTGTGAAAAAGCTGTTGTGGAAACTAAAATTCCAATAAGAAGTATTAATGTTTGTTTCATTTTTCTAATGTTGCCTAACGTCTCTGTGTATGGAAAGTTGCGTTTTTGTGTGCGAGGAATTTCCGAAGGAAATTCAGACGTAACAAAAATGCAACGACCTTTATTTAAGCACTAATGTAGCAATTTTTTATACACGTTGTTCTACACCGTTTTTTATTCAGCTTCATTCCGTTAATTCGTTCTATAAAGTTCGTTACTTATTTTAGAATATTCATTATTAATTTTTGAGTCCGAATATAATTTCAGCGTGTCATTTTGAATTGAAAATTTTACATTTACAAAGTGTTTCTTTTTCGATTTGCGTTTCGGAAACCTACTTTCAGTCAAAGATTCCGTTGAGTTTAAATTCAGCGTGTCATTCTGCAAATTCCATTTACCATAATCCTTAACAGAAACTTGATTATGAGACCATCTGTCAAAATAGTAAGTGGAATCAGAATAAATTCGCAGAGTTAGATAATCATAACCAAATCTTCCACCTTTAAATTCCGCAAAATTGTCTTTTTCAGAATTCGGATTTTTGAAGGATTTGCAAGAAATGATTGTCATTAAACCTAAAACTGCAAGTATGTACTGTCTTTTTTTCAAATGGTGTAGAACGGTCTTGTATAAGATTAGTTGCGTGGTTTAAGCACTAAAGTTAACAAATAAATCACAGATAGAAAGTCCGCGAGGACTTTCGTAAGTAGGCA
>NZ_FORM01000036.1 GCF_900114005.1 Olleya namhaensis | reverse complement strand
ACTTGCTGTTACTGTAATACTAGCTGTTAAGAAATCACATCCGTCTGTAGGATCTGTTCCGTCTATAACTTCTTGCTCGTTAGTTACTCCGTCACCATCACAATCTGCTGCTAACCATGCTGCATCTGCTACTAATGTTTGACTTGTGAATACTAAATCACAATTATCTAATGGATCTGTTCCATCTATAACTTCTTGTTCGTTTGTTACTCCATCACCGTCACAATCTGCTGCTAACCATGCTGCATCTGCTGTTAATGTTTGGTGGTCTAAATCGAACTCACAGTTGTTTAATGGATCTGTTCCGTCAGTAACTTCTGTTCCGTCTATAACACCATCTCCATCTGAATCTGGGTTTTGAGGATCCGTTCCTTCCGTTAATTCATCTCCATTTGTTAATCCATCATTATCACAATCTAATAGGTTCCATTCAGAACTTGCTGTTACTGTAATACTAGTTGTTAAGAAATCACATCCGTCTGTAGGATCTGTTCCGTCAATAACTTCTTGCTCATTTGTTACTCCATCACCATCACAATCTGCTGCTAACCATGTAGCGTCAGGTGTTGCTGTTTGACTGGCAACATCGAAATCACAATTGTCTAATGGATCTGTTCCATCTATAACTTCTTGTGCATTTGTTACTCCATCTCCGTCACAATCTGCTGCTAACCATGCTGCATCTGCTGTAACTGTTTGATGAGTAATATCGAATGAACAATTATCTAATGGATCTGTCCCGTCAGTAACTTCCGTTCCGTCTAATACACCATCTCCATCTGAATCTGGGTTTTGAGGATCCGTTCCTTCCGTTAATTCATCTCCATTTGTTAATCCATCATTATCACAATCTAATAGGTTCCATTCAGAACTTGCTGTTACTGTAATACTAGTTGTTAAGAAATCACACCCGTCTGTAGGATCTGTTCCGTCAATAACTTCTTGCTCATTTGTTACTCCATCACCATCACAATCTGCTGCTAACCATGTAGCGTCAGGTGTTGCTGTTTGACTGGCAACATC